>JBMNFA010000001.1:0-1106130 GCA_050949055.1 Bacillota bacterium
CCCTGATGTTGCTGGGCAACTTCCGCACCCGTTTTGTGCTGCTGCTGATTCCACTGATTATTGCGGTCGTCACCGCCTACAGCTACCTGATGGGTATCATCCTGCCGATTTAGCCATAGCGAGGAGGGATTAGCGAAAGTGAGTAAGCTAGAGCGTGCTTTGAGCGAGGAGGTCCCCCTGCGGTTGGTCATATTGGCGGGGTGGTCATATTGGCTATACCAGCTGGCAGCTTGCGGCAACTTGCGCTACTACGTGCATCCCCGCTTCGGCACACCTGTCTTGTTGGCCGCCCTGTGCTTGGCGCTGTTGGCCTTGCACCAGTTGGCCACCCTAATGGGGTTCCGCTGGCAGGGATGGCAGCTGATGCCGCGGGCTAAGGTGATCTCCTACATCATAGTCATCCTCCCCTTATGTTGCGGCCTGCTGCTGCCAGCCACCAGCCTGGACGGCCGGTTAGCGGAGCAGAGGGGTAACCTTACCTCGCACCTCCATGCTGAGGATGACGAGCGGGCGGTGGGGGAGTTGGAGGCGTTGCTGGTCAGCAGCAGCGAGCAGGAGCGCATCTCGGCCCAGCAGTTTCGCCACTTGGCCACCTTGCTCTGGAGCAGGCCCCAAGGGGTGATTGGTCGGTCGGTGCAGCTGACAGGCTTTGTCTACTACAACGAGGGACTGCTGCCTGGACAGTTCATGCTGGGTCGCTATCAGATCTCTTGCTGCACCGCCGATGCCGTGGTGGTTAGCTGCCTTTGTCACTGCCCAGCGGGCGACAAGCCTCCGGCGAGCGGCTGGGTTACTGTCAGCGGCACGCTCGGGATGGGGGAGTATCAGGCGCAGCCCGTGGGGGTGATAGCGGTGAGCGACCTGCTTGCCGTTGACGAACCGCAGGACCCATATATCTACGTGGGGGGATAGACAAATATAACGAAGCACGGCAGTCAGGCCGACCAGCCCGGTTGCCGTGCTTCTTCCTTCAAAGCTTCATTTCGGGACTTATGTTGTCACTCCCAGTACTGCCACAAGCTCAGTAGAGACTCCGCGGGGAACCTAATTCCTTTGCTGGCGCTCAGGGTCTCCCAACCCAGGCTTCATTGGTGGTGGCTACTTCCGCATCGTGGCAGTCTCGATCCGGCCTGCAGCGAGGACAACCCCCTCTATCTCTTCCTAACGGGAACCCAGACTTCGCTGTAGGCGTAATCCTTCTTCTCGGTGTCCATCTTGGTGAAGCAGAAGCTAGGGACATCGATCACCTCGTAATCCGAAGAAGGCAGCCATTCGGAATACACCCTGGCCATCGTGTTCTGCAGCGTATAAGGGAATGGCCCTTCATTGGGGAATACCGCCCAGGTGCCCGCCGCCACCGACACCTTGTCCAACGTATCGCTTACCTGCTCCTCTGTGGTCAGGACGCCGATCAAATGGGTCAGCTCGCCTTCTTCCTTCATGAACTTGGCGTCTGCATCATAGGAGGCGTTGACCACCTCATACGGCTCGATGTTCTGCAGCGCATGCATGGCCGCCCGTTGCTCAGCTGTGATGCTTTGGGCTAGCTTTACAATCTCTTGGTTCACGCCCTCAAATTGCATCGCCACCCGCCTGCTCACACCCACCAAATTGAACGCCGGCTTTTCTTCAATTCTAAACTCCATTGCAACTCCTCCTCGAACAGTAATCACAAAGGACAGCATGGGAAACGACTTGCACCTGCCTGTCTTCGCTACCTCCGAAGGCAAAACCCCACTCCACTGCTTGAATGCCCGCGAAAACCCATCCATCGACTGGTACCCATACTTAAGAGCTACATCGGTGACCTTCTCGCCCTGCAGCAGATCCTTACCGGCCTCGGACAACCTTCTCTGCTTGATGTATTCGCTGAGCGTCATCCCGGAGAGATGAAAGAAGACCGTCCGGAAGTGATAGTCGGAAACCCCGGCGTAGCTGGCGATAGTCTCCAAAGACAGATCCTCTGTCAGGTGTTGCTCGATGTAATCGACCACATGGTTTAGTTGCCGTAGCATGATTTTCCTCCTCTCGAATCCGATCATAGCAGAGGTGCCGCATGTTTTCTCGACTTCTTTGATACAAGAAATGTCGAACTATTGGTCGTTGGGTTCAATGGTGCATCAAACAAGCATATTCAGAATAGGGAGGCCTGCCAGCATGTGAAGGACTATTCCTTGGCCTTGGCGAATAGTGAAGATGAATGGCAAGTGTTGGAGGGATGGTGATGGGTAATCGAACTGCGATGGCTAGAATCTACCAGATACATTCGCAGATTGCCGCTAAGAGATACCCAAATGTGCCCATTCTAGCGGAACAGCTGGAGTGCAGCTCTAGAACGGTACGGCGGGACCTAGAGTTGATGCGCGACCGACTTGGTGCCCCATTAGCCTATAACAGATCCAGACAAGGATATTGTTACACTGAGGAATATGACCTGCCCACCATACATCTCACAGCGGAAGAGCTGGAGGCAGTGTGGGTCGCTCACCAGTGGCTGTGCAATACCAAGGGAACTCCCTATGAGACGGCGATGCGCCGTGCGTGGAGCAAACTCTCTATTCATCTGGGAGGTCTTGGCCAATCACTGGAAGAATGGGAGAGCATAATCAGTGTTGCCAGTAGCAGCACTGTGGCCGTACCTGGCAGTGAGCAATTCTACCGCCAGCTGGAAACCGCTGCTCAGAAGGGAGTTGTAGCGGAGATAGAATACTACTCGCCGGCTAGCAACGAGACAACGGTCCGACAGATAGAACCAAAGTTACTATATCTGACCAGCAATTGCTGCTATTGCGTCGCGTATTGCCGGTTGCGGGAGCAACTACGCACGTTTGCGGTCAACAGGATCAAACGGATGAGGCTTACTGAAGAACGTTTTAGCCCAACCACGGATTTTGATGTACAGGGATACTTCCGAGGGTCGTTAGGAGTGATGAGGGGCGAGTTGATAAAACTCCAAATACGATTTACTCCTGAACAGGCGCGATATCTGGATGAACAGGTCTACCATAGCAGCCAAAGGCTGCTAACCTCAGATGACTCAGGTGCTGTCTACGAGTTCCACCTCGCGGATAATCTGGAGACTCTACGTTGGGTGCTTTCATTTGGGTCCTCTGCCACCGTTTTGAGCCCAGACCACTTCGCTGAGAGGGTGCGGTCTGAGCTGTTCTCTTCTTTGGACTTCTACAACACTCTTGCTTAATGACAACCGGTGTCCGTGTCTTGTTGTATGATGATAGGGGGCAAGAACAACACGTGAGACCGGGAATTTAGCAGCGTAGCCACTCAAACCTAGCTATGCCTAAACGATACTTGCGAGGCCTTTTTCGAAAGCGACCTCGCTATCATCGCGTTTCGTAAGTATCTGCCCCACGCACGTGGGGGTGAACCGCCATAGCCCTGGAAATTAATGGCGAAATGTATATCTGCCCCACGCACGTGGGGGTGAACCGAGGAACCCATGCTAACGCATGGGATAGAAAAAATCTGCCCCACGCACGTGGGGGTGAACCGAGTTGCGTGGGATATGTTGCCAGTTTTGTAATATCTGCCCCACGCACGTGGGGGTGAACCGGAAATGTCCGCGTAATGTAGAATTGTATAGTTATCTGCCCCACGCACGTGGGGGTGAACCGAGCTGCTCGTCCGGCCTTAGCTGGGCCCAGAGATCTGCCCCACGCACGTGGGGGTGAACCGAGCGACCCAACGGCCAGCAAAGTGCTGCAAATATCTGCCCCACGCACGTGGGGGTGAACCGATTTGCCATATCGTCAGTCGTCCAATTGTGCCATCTGCCCCACGCACGTGGGGGTGAACCGTACGGCGACCCAGAGAACTGGCGCAGGGTAGAATCTGCCCCACGCACGTGGGGGTGAACCGTTTGATGTGATCGCCAGGGCGATAGAGCGCGGATCTGCCCCACGCACGTGGGGGTGAACCGGTCGCGCGGGCCGATACCGATGAGAGGGGGCATCTGCCCCACGCACGTGGGGGTGAACCGCCGATGATCAGGGGCCGCACGACGATTAGCAGATCTGCCCCACGCACGTGGGGGTGAACCGGTTGTTGACTTTTGCGAATCCCTGAAAAAGGAATCTGCCCCACGCACGTGGGGGTGAACCGACAGCGGTCAGTATATTCCTCACCCTTCGACCATCTGCCCCACGCACGTGGGGGTGAACCGCCATCCCGGCCTGGCAGTTGGAGGAGGCACGCATCTGCCCCACGCACGTGGGGGTGAACCGGAGGCCCAGCGAAAAACGGCAGCTTGCCGACCATCTGCCCCACGCACGTGGGGGTGAACCGTCTTAAGTACATACTGAAACCATCTAAGAGGTATCTGCCCCACGCACGTGGGGGTGAACCGGCCGCATCCTCTCCTATCGGTGGGTAGAGCAGATCTGCCCCACGCACGTGGGGGTGAACCGAATTTGGTAGCAACTGCGCCGGGACTCCAATTATCTGCCCCACGCACGTGGGGGTGAACCGTTAACCAAATACTGGTAAAGCATCAAGTTACTATCTGCCCCACGCACGTGGGGGTGAACCGCCCTGCGCCGCCTCTGGCTTGCCTCTTTCGCATCTGCCCCACGCACGTGGGGGTGAACCGATAGTGCAGCGCATACAGGAGCATGTCGAGGCATCTGCCCCACGCACGTGGGGGTGAACCGGGAGAGAGGACAGGAAATAATTGGTAGTAGGTATCTGCCCCACGCACGTGGGGGTGAACCGCGTGGCATGGGAGATATTGCCAGTTTTGTAATATCTGCCCCACGCACGTGGGGGTGAACCGTCGCTGCCGTCGCCTGCTGTATCGCCGCCCATATCTGCCCCACGCACGTGGGGGTGAACCGCCCCGGTGTTACTGGGCGCATGACTTCTTCAGATCTGCCCCACGCACGTGGGGGTGAACCGAAACAGTGCTTGAGTGCCATAACCTTGATTGCATCTGCCCCACGCACGTGGGGGTGAACCTTAAGCACGTGCCTAAGTTCTGGGCGAAGACCATCTGCCCCACGCACGTGGGGGTGAACCGTGGAAATGGTGCCTGCGCTATCCAATTTTGTAATCTGCCCCACGCACGTGGGGGTGAACCGCGATACGCCTGCGCGTGTGCGCTGTCGTCCGGATCTGCCCCACGCACGTGGGGGTGAACCGTTAGCTCCTGCAAATATTGAATCCTAAAATTCATCTGCCCCACGCACGTGGGGGTGAACCGCCATACCTGTCCTGATGCTTGCCGGTGTACGTATCTGCCCCACGCACGTGGGGGTGAACCGGATTTTGGGATTACGACAGCGCCGCCAAGTACATCTGCCCCACGCACGTGGGGGTGAACCGTCGGCGCGTCAAGGGTCGCGGCATAAATGCTTATCTGCCCCACGCACGTGGGGGTGAACCGGAGGTGAAACAATGCTCATAATGGTTACCAAAATCTGCCCCACGCACGTGGGGGTGAACCGTGTGTTCGCCTTCGACGTACTTAGCCACTAAAATCTGCCCCACGCACGTGGGGGTGAACCGTTAAAAACTGCATGACAACAGACGATTTTAGACATCTGCCCCACGCACGTGGGGGTGAACCGCACCGGAAAAGTGACTAATAATAAATGTTATAATCTGCCCCCACGCACGTGGGGGTGAACCGTAGGTACCCAGTTCCCGCAGGGGCTTAGCCAAATCTGCCCCACGCACGTGGGGGTGAACCGCAGGGGCGGTTGGTGTTGTCGAATTTTCCGATATCTGCCCCACGCACGTGGGGGTGAACCGATGAGTTAACCGGACGACAGCGCACACGCGCAATCTGCCCCACGCACGTGGGGGTGAACCGAATCCCACATCATCGAATCAATCATTTTCGGCATCTGCCCCACGCACGTGGGGGTGAACCGTCAAAGGAGAAACAGCCATAGTTAACAAAACCATCTGCCCCACGCACGTGGGGGTGAACCGTCGCTGAGCGTCTGCGTTATCAGGTGCCAAATATCTGCCCCACGCACGTGGGGGTGAACCGTCTGGAAGATTTGGTGACAACTGTGCCGGGATATCTGCCCCACGCACGTGGGGGTGAACCGGAGATCTGACCTTTCCGGTTGCAGATGACCAGATCTGCCCCACGCACGTGGGGGTGAACCGTCATCTACCAGAATATCCCCTGGTTGACAGTAATCTGCCCCACGCACGTGGGGGTGAACCGTCATCTACCAGAATATCCCCTGGTTGACAGTAATCTGCCCCACGCACGTGGGGGTGAACCGCCCCTATACCAATCCAACTTTTGGAAGAAGTACATCTGCCCCACGCACGTGGGGGTGAACCGAATTGTGGCATCATACCAAAAAAAGGGAGGAAATCTGCCCCACGCACGTGGGGGTGAACCGTTTTCGAGGATTTGTGAAATTTTTTTTGGGGAATCTGCCCCACGCACGTGGGGGTGAACCGTCGTAGGGCATTTGGGAATTCCTGGAGAATCCATCTGCCCCACGCACGTGGGGGTGAACCGAACGGGCACCCGCTACAAGCTTCTTGCTGACAATCTGCCCCACGCACGTGGGGGTGAACCGGCTTCGGCTGTTAAAATAGATCCTGTGGTAGTATCTGCCCCACGCACGTGGGGGTGAACCGTAAAAGCGGCTCATTGGAAATGTGCGTACCATATCTGCCCCACGCACGTGGGGGTGAACCGCGAAAATAGGTGAGATAACATATCCTTCCACAATCTGCCCCACGCACGTGGGGGTGAACCGGCTGCTTGTTCCGACCTCCGAGCGCGACCCCGATCTGCCCCACGCACGTGGGGGTGAACCGTTATATCGCCCAGTTATGTATCGGTAGGCAACATCTGCCCCACGCACGTGGGGGTGAACCGGAAGATCCTCTTACGACGTTGGGGGACTCCCCATCTGCCCCACGCACGTGGGGGTGAACCGCCCTTGGTAATTTCTGAGGGTTTGCTCCTGAGATCTGCCCCACGCACGTGGGGGTGAACCGTCATAGGGCATTTGGGAATTCCTGGAGAATTCATCTGCCCCACGCACGTGGGGGTGAACCTATGTCCCGTCTCACCGTTCGCGGACAGGTGAAATCTGCCCCACGCACGTGGGGGTGAACCGATGGGGCCGGAGATCGCCAAGGCGCTGCCCAAATCTGCCCCACGCACGTGGGGGTGAACCGTTTTTCCAAACCGAGCCGACAATATCTGACATATCTGCCCCACGCACGTGGGGGTGAACCGTTTTTCCAAACCGAGCCGACAATATCTGACATATCTGCCCCACGCACGTGGGGGTGAACCGGGCTTATGTCCCTGTGTTTCCAGAAGAAGGGAAATCTGCCCCACGCACGTGGGGGTGAACCGCCATCACAATCCACATCGCTGATACCTGAGTAATCTGCCCCACGCACGTGGGGGTGAACCGCAGTCTAGAGGTACGATGGAGACGCTAGTTATATCTGCCCCACGCACGTGGGGGTGAACCGAATTTGGTGACAACTGGGCCGGGACTCCAATTATCTGCCCCACGCACGTGGGGGTGAACCGGCGAAGAAGGCGAAGGAGGAAAGCAAGTGAACATCTGCCCCACGCACGTGGGGGTGAACCGGAAAGGAAGGCCAAAGAGCGTGCCGCCAAAAAATCTGCCCCACGCACGTGGGGGTGAACCGTTGCGAATCCTTGGCGAATCGCTCAGAAACCCATCTGCCCCACGCACGTGGGGGTGAACCGTTGCGAATCCTTGGCGAATCGCTCAGAAACCCATCTGCCCCACGCACGTGGGGGTGAACCGCTGGGACAAGTATCAACAATCTAGAGTTACGAATCTGCCCCACGCACGTGGGGGGTGAACCGTAATTAAACAGGCCGTACGGAAAACATCTTAGATCTGCCCCACGCACGTGGGGGTGAACCTACATCGTTGTAATGTATGGCACAACGGGCGAAATCTGCCCCACGCACGTGGGGGTGAACCGAATTTGGTGACAACTGGGCCGGGACTCCAATTATCTGCCCCACGCACGTGGGGGTGAACCGCACAGTATCGCGACGTCGGTCATCGGGCGCAAATCTGCCCCACGCACGTGGGGGTGAACCGAAAAAACTACCATCGTGTTTGCCTACTGTTCCATCTGCCCCACGCACGTGGGGGTGAACCGAGGAACCAGGCTATGAATTTGATGAAATCCGCATCTGCCCCACGCACGTGGGGGTGAACCGTCCGACCCCTCGCCCTTGGTATCGCCGCCTAGATCTGCCCCACGCACGTGGGGGTGAACCGCTCTGCTGCAGCCATCATCATCGCCCACAATCATCTGCCCCACGCACGTGGGGGTGAACCGGTGCCTGGCTGCTGGAGATGGGAGAGCTGGCAATCTGCCCCACGCACGTGGGGGTGAACCGCTCAATCTGGTAGTTCGTCGCCACATGGTAGAATCTGCCCCACGCACGTGGGGGTGAACCGCCAATACGAGAGCAAACGACCTTCATATATCTATCTGCCCCACGCACGTGGGGGTGAACCGCACCGAAACCGCCTGTTATATCCTCTGTGTCAATCTGCCCCACGCACGTGGGGGTGAACCGCGTTGAATACTCTGCTGAGATTGGGAACTCAGATCTGCCCCACGCACGTGGGGGTGAACCGATTTGGCAGGTAGTGGGGAACCACGAAAAATCATCTGCCCCACGCACGTGGGGGTGAACCGGAGATCTTACCTTTCCGGTTACAGATTACCAGGATCTGCCCCACGCACGTGGGGGTGAACCGTTTAGCGTCTGGCTGCGGCCGGCTCCCGCCTTATCTGCCCCACGCACGTGGGGGTGAACCGGAAAGGAAAGCCAAAGAGCGTGCCGCCAAAAAATCTGCCCCACGCACGTGGGGGTGAACCGCGAGCAGTAGAGATGTGGCTGTGTGCAGAATCATCTGCCCCACGCACGTGGGGGTGAACCGACTTCGACTGTTAAAATAGATTCTGTGGTAGTATCTGCCCCACGCACGTGGGGGTGAACCGAAACAGTGCTTGAGTGCCATAACCTCTGCATCATCTGCCCCACGCACGTGGGGGTGAACCGTCCCCCGTAGCCCACCGGTAGATATGGAGCATATCTGCCCCACGCACGTGGGGGTGAACCGGCAGCTTTCTTGCCTACCTTTTTCGGGTATGCATCTGCCCCACGCACGTGGGGGTGAACCGTAACAGCGATCATAACTGTGTAGTCATACTGGATCTGCCCCACGCACGTGGGGGTGAACCGATAGCATATTTGTAAACCTCCCTGGGGTGGACATCTGCCCCACGCACGTGGGGGTGAACCGTTGGCGTTATTGGCTGGTTTATGGGAAACTGGATCTGCCCCACGCACGTGGGGGTGAACCGGAGTGTTAGTTAGTGTTTGAGATTCGGAGAAAATCTGCCCCACGCACGTGGGGGTGAACCGGGAATTATTTGTGTAAATGTGCCCCCCCCATAATCTGCCCCACGCACGTGGGGGTGAACCGTATTAGAGGTAATAAGCACAATAAGTCGCGTTATCTGCCCCACGCACGTGGGGGTGAACCGGCGACGCTGCCCGAGCGCTAGCTGGCAGCGTCATCTGCCCCACGCACGTGGGGGTGAACCGGGGTGATAGTAGATGGCTATACCTTTTCTGCAATCTGCCCCACGCACGTGGGGGTGAACCGCAAGCTGCAAGCAGAAGACCATCGAAGCGGTAATCTGCCCCACGCACGTGGGGGTGAACCGCAGAAGGACATGCTCATGCAGTGTCGAATCTAATCTGCCCCACGCACGTGGGGGTGAACCGCGGCGAAAATTGCGAAAGCGAAGGCAAAAGCGATCTGCCCCACGCACGTGGGGGTGAACCGGAAGAAGTGCGTGAGATGGCTCAGGTGTTAGGCATCTGCCCCACGCACGTGGGGGTGAACCGGGTAACGGTTATGTTAATATGGCTGATTGTCCATCTGCCCCACGCACGTGGGGGTGAACCGGCCGGCAGCAGGGGTTTACTTCGCTGATCACCATCTGCCCCACGCACGTGGGGGTGAACCGTACGATGTGGCTAACTCGCTGATTGGGCGCAGATCTGCCCCACGCACGTGGGGGTGAACCGCGAAATTCCCCTACGACAGCCTGCCGCAGAAAATCTGCCCCACGCACGTGGGGGTGAACCGTGACTTTTGAAGAGAGTTTGAACGCGTTTTTCATCTGCCCCACGCACGTGGGGGTGAACCGGGATGTATTGCCTGTTACTGTTATTGGCTAGGATCTGCCCCACGCACGTGGGGGTGAACCGCTCCACGGAGTGCTTGCTTGATGAAGGCGATAATCTGCCCCACGCACGTGGGGGTGAACCGTGGGGCATGAAAAAATATTTTCGCATGTATGAATCTGCCCCACGCACGTGGGGGTGAACCGGCTCTGCAGAAACTACAGTCTGTTCTTGATCATCTGCCCCACGCACGTGGGGGTGAACCGGTAGTGCTGCACCTGTATCTGATAATGCTCTGATCTGCCCCACGCACGTGGGGGTGAACCGCAGTGGTGAACGCAGGATTTACAGAAACATGTATCTGCCCCACGCACGTGGGGGTGAACCGGCCGCCGGCTGCATTACGCCCGGCATTATAGCATCTGCCCCACGCACGTGGGGGTGAACCGCGCAGGGGTTGATGTCGATCCGCCAAAACATTATCTGCCCCACGCACGTGGGGGTGAACCGAGCGGGGACTGCTCTAGACGCACTGACCCACATCTGCCCCACGCACGTGGGGGTGAACCGTAAAAGGCGAGTTGTATTAAGTGAAAGGAGGAATCTGCCCCACGCACGTGGGGGTGAACCGTAAAAGGCGAGTTGTATTAAGTGAAAGGAGGAATCTGCCCCACGCACGTGGGGGTGAACCGGTTTACAAGGTCTACCAGGAGCTGGTCCGGATATCTGCCCCACGCACGTGGGGGTGAACCGTTTGGTTTCAAGAGCAGCAACGAAGTGACCAAATCTGCCCCACGCACGTGGGGGTGAACCCATGGGATCGAAGCCCTAAAAGCATTGCTAGCCATCTGCCCCACGCACGTGGGGGTGAACCGTATCGGCGCAACCTGGGCGGATCGGTGGTGCGATCTGCCCCACGCACGTGGGGGTGAACCGGCAGAGAGTGAGCCAATCTATGTGCCGTTTGAATCTGCCCCACGCACGTGGGGGTGAACCTCGACGCACTTGCCGTCGTACATCGAGGTCATCATCTGCCCCACGCACGTGGGGGTGAACCGCTTTCTTCAAAGATTACACTTTACGTCCCTGCATCTGCCCCACGCACGTGGGGGTGAACCGATCGATCAAGTGATCGATCTTTGCGAATCCCTATCTGCCCCACGCACGTGGGGGTGAACCGTAATTAAACAGACCGCATAGCCCGCCAGCTACATCTGCCCCACGCACGTGGGGGTGAACCGGCGATGGGCAAGATTGTCGTCGCTGGCCGGCTATCTGCCCCACGCACGTGGGGGTGAACCGATCGTTTGCAATTTTGCCGCTAACAATGGAAGATCTGCCCCACGCACGTGGGGGTGAACCGACGCTGCCCGGGACGAGATACGCCAAGTGCCTATCTGCCCCCACGCACGTGGGGGTGAACCGTTTAGATATTAGTTAGTAGTATGTAGTATGTAATCTGCCCCACGCACGTGGGGGTGAACCGGCGCTAGACACACAGATTGAGAAAGACGAGATATCTGCCCCACGCACGTGGGGGTGAACCGCGGACGAGCTCAAGGCAGCGGCTCCCTGGCACATCTGCCCCACGCACGTGGGGGTGAACCGCGGACGAGCTCAAGGCAGCGGCTCCCTGGCACATCTGCCCCACGCACGTGGGGGTGAACCGCGAGTGCCTGCTTTCTTCGCCTCTCCATGCATATCTGCCCCACGCACGTGGGGGTGAACCGGCGGAAGCCGGTGTCAGGCATTAGTTGACCACATCTGCCCCACGCACGTGGGGGTGAACCGTGCCTGTCTATAGCGATATTGGCGAAATACTCATCTGCCCCACGCACGTGGGGGTGAACCGTTTTTCTTCCATTTCCTGTTATACCTCCCTGGCATCTGCCCCACGCACGTGGGGGTGAACCGTTTGTCTCCAGACCTATCAACGCCCGGTTGTAATCTGCCCCACGCACGTGGGGGTGAACCGTCATCCAGTCCCCCCGGCACATCCTCGACAAGATCTGCCCCACGCACGTGGGGGTGAACCGTTGGAGAGGTTAATTGAGCATTGCACAGGATGATCTGCCCCACGCACGTGGGGGTGAACCGCAGACTCTGCAGTGGCAGAGGGACGCGGGGCATCTGCCCCACGCACGTGGGGGTGAACCGTTGTATTGCCCTGTTATGTAACGATAGGCAACATCTGCCCCACGCACGTGGGGGTGAACCGTACGCGATCCTCTGCAGCGCCGCCGCCATCATATCTGCCCCACGCACGTGGGGGTGAACCGCCCACCAGGGCAGGAAGGAGCAGGACAAATGAATCTGCCCCACGCACGTGGGGGTGAACCGCAGTACAACTTGGCCAGTTGATTCGTGTTGTCATATGCCCCACGCACGTGGGGGTGAACCGGGTGTCTTGCTGATGCTTGTGTCTTTGGTGCCATCTGCCCCACGCACGTGGGGGTGAACCGTGACACAGCTGTACAAACAGCGTTGGATTTAGGTCTGCCCCACGCACGTGGGGGTGAACCGCAGGAGGAGTTTTTGATTACCTCCTTATTGATATCTGCCCCACGCACGTGGGGGTGAACCGCAGGAGGAGTTTTTGATTACCTCCTTATTGATATCTGCCCCACGCACGTGGGGGTGAACCGGCAGAAGGACTGCTCTAGCGCCGGACCCACCCATCTGCCCCACGCACGTGGGGGTGAACCGCTGGGCATCTGGACCATGTCTAGCTGCGTGGCATCTGCCCCACGCACGTGGGGGTGAACCGTAGCCTTTTCGCATATAGCGATTACGGGTGTTATCTGCCCCACGCACGTGGGGGTGAACCGATCACTTTGTATGTCCCTGCAACTATCAATGTATCTGCCCCACGCACGTGGGGGTGAACCATCGAGAGGAGCCAACCACATGACCACACAGACATCTGCCCCACGCACGTGGGGGTGAACCCCCGACAACCTCACCGAACGGCGAGACCCGGACATCTGCCCCACGCACGTGGGGGTGAACCGACCGTGAGCAGCACCCGGTTGGATACCAAGGCATCTGCCCCACGCACGTGGGGGTGAACCGGGCCTGTCCGCAGCACGGGCAGGTTTCGTCCTATCTGCCCCACGCACGTGGGGGTGAACCGCCTGCACTTGCCCTGTGTGCTGCTGTCAGCATATCTGCCCCACGCACGTGGGGATGAACCGAGCAACTTGGATCGCATCTATGCACCGCAGAAATCTGCCCCACGCACGTGGGGGTGAACCGTGGCGATGTGAACGGTAATATTTAATGGACAGATTTCGGCCATTTCCAATGGATAAGATTACCCACTCCCTACCAACCATTCGGTATACTGGACGGGTCGGAGGGAGAGTGGACAGAATGGTGGGATGGCCTATCTGCGGTAGGATAAGGGAACTCAGAGAACTAGGTTGTTGGAAGATGCTAAAGGAACCTGCCCCCCCACATGCGAGGGTAAACAGTAGGCTTGGAGTGTATTCCCTGTTAACTCATAGAACAAGATCAAGCCCATGAATCCTACTTCTCATTTTGGGATGCTACGGTCTAGGGCTTTCTTGTCTCATAATGGCGAATTGTGTAAAGGAAAATCATAGTTGGTTGGCGAACGTTGTAGACAACTGAGGAGCTTTGGATAGGGTTGGATAGGCAATTGAGAGTCATCGCACTTGGCTCTGCTTGCCGTAATGTTAGTCATGTGAGCTTATCTGGGCTGCTGCAAGACACAGAAAGTTCAAGCAGTAGGACAGTATTTGACAGGGTGGGTATTTTACAATGTTGAGGGGGAGGGGGAATTCATGCGCAATTATCGGATACTGCCTAAGGTCCGAGACAGTTGGAGCTACCTTTATGTTGAGCATGCCCGGATCGATCAGGAGGATATGGGTATTTGCCTGCATGATGCGCGTGGCCGGGTTCACGTTCCTTGCGCCTCTCTTTCACTCTTGATGCTGGGCCCGGGCACATCTATTACACACGCTGCAGTAATGACTACGTCGGAAGCAGGTTGCTTGATTGCCTGGTGTGGTGAACAAGGGATTCGCTTCTATGCTCAAGGATTGGGTGAGACGCGTAGCTCAGCCAATCTCCTCCGACAAGCAGCCTTATGGGCTGATGAGGGAAAGCGACTGATGGTAGTACGACGAATGTACGAAATGCGTTTTCCTGAAAGGCTGGAGCCTAACCTTACGCTCAGACAGATCCGAGGAAAAGAAGGCGCACGGGTTCGCGATGCGTATGCCAAAGCAAGCAGGACCTATGGTGTGCCTTGGTTTGGCCGCAACTATGATCGCAAGGACTGGGACCGTTCCGATCCAATTAACAGGGCCATATCGGCAGCAAACGCTTGCCTTTATGGCGTGGTTCATGCCGCTGTGGTTGCATCGGGTTATTCACCCGCCCTGGGTTTTATACACACAGGGAAAATGTTGAGTTTTGTTTATGACGTAGCGGATCTATACAAGACCGAAACAGTGATCCCGGCAGCGTTTCTGGAGACCGGTAGGGGCGAGGTAGACTTGGAAAGTCGGGTGAGGCGCTGCTGCAGAGACCTGTTTGTTGAAATCAGGTTGTTGCAGCGCATAGTTAATGACCTAGACTCCCTGTTCGATCTGGAGCATCGTGATGAAGCACCAGATGTCGACCTAGAAAAGGCGTTTCCGGGCCAAATTTGGGACCCTGAAGGAAATGTATCCGGTGGTCACAACTACTCTGGGAGAAAGCAGAGATGATTGTCCTGATTGTAGAGTCGGTGCCTCCTTCGCTGCGCGGGCAATTGAGTAAATGGCTGCTAGAGCCGCAGGCCGGGGTTTTCGTTGGCAATGTATCGGCTGCAGTTCGGGAGTTGCTGTGGGAGACGGCTTGTCAGCAGGCAGCAGCTGGCAATTGCACATTAATACATTCTGCCGCTAACGAGCAGGGCTATAGCATCCGTACCTGCGGGGATACCAAGCGGGTGATCGAAGACTGGGAAGGACTATTCCTTGTTCGCCGTCCGAAGGCAGCAGAGGAAGAGAACCCAGCAAGGACAATGGAACACCCTATAAGTGATGACAAAGAATGCGACGATGCATTTGACCCTATTGCGGAGATAACTGAGGCAAGGAGCCCTGAGCTCGAAAGGAACCATGAGAATCTACATTTCCTTTTGTGGGGCAAGACCACCCCTTACAAGTCCTTATTAGCACACATGATTGATGTAGGCGTAGTGGCTCAGTCATTGCTAACCAATGGCTGCATGGCACCGATTGCCCTCACCCTAATGGACCTATTTCAAGCCAGTGAAGAACAGGTTCTCTCGCTAGTAGGTTTCATAGCTGCACTGCACGACCAGGGCAAGTGCCATCCCCTCTTTCAGGGGATGGGGAAGGGCCTGAGAATCACAGAGACTCTCAAGTCACTGGGGTGGCTGCAAGATGACATCCGGATGAAATTCAGGCACGAGAAGTACTCGGAGCGCATATTTAGGCGCTTGGCCAAAGGCAGTCGGCTGAGCCGCCATGCAGCCAGGATGATAGCCGCTACTCTGCGGCTACATCACCAAGGCAAACTTGGAGAAGGGGATGAACCTGAAGAGAGGATTCGGTCGGCTTGGCATGCAATGCAGGAAAACCTAATGAACTCCGTACGGGAAGTGTTTCCGGCGGAACTTTCGATAGTGTCCAAGTGTAGACATTTCGATTGCGCTGGAGTAATCATTAGCGCCATAATCATCCTCGCGGATTGGCTAGCGTCAGGGAACGAGCGATTCCTTCGTCTTGGAGAAGCGCGAAACCTGCAAGCTTATACAAACCGCGCTAGAATTGTAGCGCTGGAAGTGGTTGCAGCCTGTGGGCTGGGCAGGAGCAAGGCATTGCCGGTGACCGGGGCCTTCTGTGATCTATGGAAGGAGATACCAGCAGCCGGGGTGAGACCGTTACAGCTGGCATGTGTGGAAGCCTGCCGCGCCTATCCTGGCTCTGGACTGGTGATTGTGGAAGCACCTATGGGCGAGGGGAAGACAGAGGCAGCTGTCTACATCGCTGCCCATTTGATGAAAACCTACTGCAAGGAAGGGATGTACATTGCGCTGCCTACCGCGGCCACCAGTAATCAGATGCACGGCCGTATTAGCGACCCTGCTGCAGCAGCCATGCCATGGAGGGAGTGCGCCTGCTGCACGGCATGGCTTGGGCGATCGACCAAGAGACAGCGGTTAACTCCCGCGCTGCTGTTGGCGCCGAGGATGGCACTGAGGCAGCACGCTGGATGGCCCCGTTACGGAGAGGTCTGCTGGCCCCATACGCGGTTGGCACAATAGACCAAGCCATGCTTGCGGTAATGCCGGTGAAGTACGGCCTCTTGCGGCTTGTTGGGTGTCGCCAACATAAGGTGCTGGTCCTGGATGAGGTGCATGCGTACGACGCATATATGAGCCAGATTATCGAACGCTTGCTCAGCTGGTGTGCGGCGCTGAGGGTGCCAGTCGTCTCTGTTGTCGGCAACTCTGCCCACCAAGAAACGAGAGGCCTTTCTTGCGCGCCTATGGCGCAGAACAAAGCTCGCAAGTGGATACAAGTTATCCGACGATCACCTGCCTTAGTAATGGCCAGATTAACAGCTTGGCAGTAAGAGACACGTTCATCAAACGAACGATTGCTATCGACGTTTTACCAATGTTGGGTTGCTGGTCGGAGCTGGCAGCAATGCTATACAGCAAGGTCGCTGATGGAGGATGCGTCTGTGTCATTGTCAACACAGTCCCCGATGCTCAAGAACTGTATCAGCAGATCAAACGGGCTGCAATTGACGATGATGACCTCTGGTTGCGCCTGTTCCATGCTCGCTTCCCTGCAGACCGGCGCCAACAGATCGAGCAGGAGTGTCTTGACCGATTTGGAAAGGGGAACCTCAGGGAACCTGGTAATCCCAAGTATAACCGTCCCCCTAGGGCTCTTTTGGTGGCTACCCAAGTGGTAGAACAGAGCCTTGACCTGGATTTTGATGAAATGGCGTCTGCATTAGCCCCCATCGATCTACTCCTTCAGCGCGCTGGTAGGCTGCATCGGCACGACGGCCGCAGTAGGCCAGCAGGCATGAGGACAGCCAGGTTAACAGTGTTCACTCCAACCAAACCGGGGGAATATGGTGGGACAGGCTTTGTGTATGCCCCATGGATACTACGTAAGACCGAACATTTCCTTGCAGATAAGAACTCATTATCGGTGCCAGAAGACATGCGGTTGGCGATCGAAGCGGTTTACAGTGCCGAAGAGCCTGAGACAAGTGAAGGGTACAAAGAGTGGTACGAAATGGTCTACAATGACCAACTGAACGCTGGGCTGGCAAGAGCCAGTGAATTGCCGCCGCCAACTCCGGATAGCTTTTTTGGGACCCAGAACCGCGGAGGA
This sequence comes from Bacillota bacterium, assembly GCA_050949055.1. Taxonomy (GTDB): domain Bacteria; phylum Bacillota; class UBA994; order UBA5500; family UBA5500; genus JAEZJZ01. Next base: position 17,599 of record JBMNFA010000001.1, read on the forward strand.
GGGGGTGCACAGGAGGGGACTCTGTTTAACGATGACGATGCGATCAGCAAAGTGGCTAGTCTCAAGACCCGATTGGGCGAAAGCAGTACACGGATTGCCCTGCTAGACGAAACCTTGTTCAAGCAGGCTATGGTGCCGAATCCCTCGGCTCAATTGGCCAAGCAGGTTTTGCTCCGGTCATTGTCTGTGCCATCAAGATTGATCGGTGATTGCGGGGCAGCCGGCTTCGATGCACCTTATGAAGGGGATGGGTTGCTTAAGGGGGTAGTGCTGCTGAAAATGGTCAATCACCGGTACGTATTTGAGTCAGACCAAGGCACTGGTGTACTCACTGAAGACGCAGAGCTTGGAATTCTATTTGAAGGGAGGAAAGATATTGGCAGTTTATGATCTGCTGAGCGAACCTTGGATTCCAGTGGAGACTTTGGATGGAACACGGCAATCACTTGGCATTAGAGAGGTCCTGCTATTTGCTCACAAGTTAAGAAAGGTTAACGCCCCCTCGCCACTGATCACATATGGCATCCAACGGATGTTGGTAGCGCTGCTGATGGATGCCTATCGCCCTCGGCTGATAGAGGACTTGGCCGATCTGATGGATGCAGGATTTTATAGCGAGCACACGGTGGAGCAGTATTTCTCACTTTGCCAGAATGAAGCCAACTGCTTCGATTTGTTTGACCCAGAGAAGCCCTTTTACCAGTCCGCATTTGACACTAGGTGGGATAACGACAAGAAAATCAGGCCCGTGGCGCTGCTCATTCATGAAGTTCCCGGCGGGAACAATCACATCCACTTCGATCACCGGCTGGAGGCCGAGATTGCCCTTTCCCCGGCCGCCTGCGCTCGGGCGTTGTGCGCAGTCAACGTTTTCTGTACAGCTGGGCTGCAAGGTCCTTCATCCATCAATGGGGCCCCACCCCTCTACGTGCTGCACAAAGGAAAAACGTTGTTTGAAACCTTAACGGGGAGCATGATGGCTGTGCGAGAGTACGAGGGCATACCTTTTGACGATCCACCGATAGCTTGGTGTGACCATCACGAGGTGGAGCCAGGTAGGGAAGTGCCCACAACTTCCGTGTTGTACGGCTTGACCTGGCAGGCACGTCGTGTGCTCCTGATTCCTGATGAGGCCGGGGGAACATGTAGCCAAACAGGGGAGGAATGCCCGGTTGTAGTAAGACGCATGTACTTCCAAAAAGGCTTGAAGTTTACAGGACATGGCATCTGGCAAGATCCTCATGTGGCATACCTGAGGCGGAAAGACGGCAGCCTGTCCTCTTTGAAGCCACAAGAGGGTCGGGCCCCATGGAGAGATATTGCGTCCCTCATGCTAAAGGGCGATCGCGAAGGACAGCATATTGAGCCGATTATCGTCAGCCACTACCGCGATGTTCGCGAGGGCATCGACATGATAGAGACTCCTGCGTCACTGCAAATATTTGGTCTGGTTACTAATCAGGCTCAATACGGCAGTTGGATGCAAGGGGAACTAGGTCTAGACCAACGGATTATGCAGAGTGAAGATTTGTCCAGATTTATTGAGCAGGCGATAAGGTTAACCGAAGACATTGCGGCTGATTTGCAGAAGTATATGCAGGACGCTCTAGGAGGAAATAAGCAGCGCGATCTTGTAGACCAAATCATTGGTCTGTTCTACTCCTTGGCGCGGGAAGCATTCTTTGAAGAATTGTGCCCGGCTGCTGCCGTTGCCAACAGGATGGAAGAAGGATGGGCCAGCAAGTTGAACAACTTGTGGAGAACCAAGCTGAGGAGCTTTGCACTAAGCTCGTATTTGGCGGGAGCTGAGCGCTTGGGCGGTGCGGCAAGACGTTTGGAACAAAGCGCGCGGGCCGAGTTGCTGTTTAGGAGAAGTCTTAGCAAGACATTGGGGAGGGTTGACTAGATGGCCGGGACTGACTTGTTCAAACAGGCGAGCAGCTTCGTCGACGCACTAGAGCTTTTGTCTGCTGGTGAACGGGCAGCGCTGAAGCGGGATGTAGGCAAGACGTTGTCCTTCGCAAGTGGCAACGCGTTAGTGGCGTTTTACCGAGCTCTTCCGAATGGGGTAAGCGCGGGCCTCGAAGGCAGGTTCTTCGCTGTCGCTTGCACCAGCTGTCTCTGGAAGAGTGCGCAACTCGCGGGAAACAAGAGACCCTATCAGGAATGCCTCAAGGCAGATTAGGGCGGATGGGTACGAGAGTTTTGATAAAAGAGTAAATTCGCTACTGGATTGTCATTGGGATGACAACGACGGCTACTTGCAGACTAAGCTTTGCCGGATTAGCAAGCAGATGCGGCAGAAAGACCTGCTTCCGGACTTTAGAGGATTACTGCTAGATTTGGTAGGCTGGAACGATCCGCAACGGAGAGTTCAGAGGCGCTGGGCCAGGGCGTACTACGGCGAGAGGAAGGCTCGCCTCAACAACAAACGAAAGCAGGGAGGAAGAGAACCATGCTGTTTGAGTTCCACATGATTAAGAATTTCCCGCCGACCAACCTCAACCGTGACGACACCGGGAGCCCGAAGTCCTGTTTCTTCGGGGGCGTGCAGCGGGCCCGGATCTCTAGCCAGTGCCTGAAGCGCAGTTGGCGGCAATCTCCGGTGTTCAAAGCGGCGGTTGACCAGCTTGGTATCCGTACCAGGAAACTGCCAGACCTGGTTTCGGAGGAGCTTCGCAAGCGTGGCATCGATGAGGAGTATGTCCAAGCGGCGGCTCTCAAGGTGACCGGCTTTGGCAACAGGAAGGGGACCGAGAATAAGGATGGAATCACTGCCCAAATCATGTTCTTCTCTAGGGAAGATATTCTGGCGGTGGCAGAGCGGGTGGAGCAGGCTATTAGGGAAGCAGGGAGTCTGGACAAGTTTCAGAAGATGAACGTCAAGGATTGGCAGAAGAAGATGGAGAACGTTATGACCCGTCCAATTACCCTGGATATGGCACTCTTTGGCCGCATGGTTACCTCGGATGCTTTTGCGGATGTCGAAGCAGCTATGCAGGTCGCTCATGCCATCTCTACTCATTCGGTCAACCAAGAGAGTGATTTCTACACCGCTGTGGATGACTTGGTGAGTGGAGCAAGCGACGATGATGCCGGCGCCGGCATGATGGGCGATACCGATTTCAATGCCAGCTGCTACTACATGTACGCAGCTTTGGATATGGATCAATTGGGGCAAAACCTGAGGCATTCCCCTGATGTTCTTGCTGACGCCGGGAAAGTAGTTTCATGCTTGCTGGAAGCCATGGCGTTTACAAATCCTTCGGGTAAACAGAACAGCTTCGCCGGCCACGTACTCCCTGACTTGCTTTACGTGGAAGTGAAGGAAAGGAAGATTCCTGTAAATTACGCCAATGCCTTTGTTGAGCCTGCAAGGCCTTCCGGTGAGCGTGATCTGGTTGCTGAAAGCGCCCATAGGCTGGCGCGCGAAATCGAGAGTGTTGACCGTGACTTTGGCATGGAGGCTAACAAACGCTTGTGGTTCTGCCGTAAACATGGTGTGAAGGCCCCAGCTTCTGCCACGGTGGTGGGAAGCTTCAGAGAGCTATTGACTGAGTTTGCAGGCGTTTGAGGTGAGGAGAATGCCAATACCAATTCTCCTGTTGCGTCTGGAGGGCCCTCTCCAAAGCTGGGGAGAACGGGCCCGCTGGGACTATCGCGATTCTTCACCGTTTCCCACCAAATCAGCTGTTATCGGACTAATTGCCTGCGCTATGGGTATATCGCGAGCAAGCACAGAGATCGTTGAAATGCATGCCGCTCTGAAGATGGGCGTAAGGGCTGATAGACCTGGGACCATGATGACTGATTATCAGACCGTCTCTGGAATAATCCGTACTGCAGGGGGCGGCCAGCGGGGTAACAAGGGAGAGGTAACGACCATAATTTCGCAGAGACAATACATACAGGACGGTGCGTTTCTGGTCGCAGTGACTGGCGAGAAGGGGTTGTTGCAGCGTTGCGCAGCTGCACTACAGCATCCAGTCTGGCCGATCTTTCTCGGTAGAAAAAGCTGCCCCCCAACCCGTCCTGTCTTTGAGGGAATGACAGAGCAGTATGAATCGTTGTTAGAAGCGCTACGTATTGAGCCGGTGGTCAAACGCAGCGAGGGATGTTCCCTATTGTGCGAAATCGAAGATGTACAAGGAAACATCATGCGCAGGGACATCGCAACAGCGAGCCCTGGCAGGCAGTATCTGCAGCGCAGGGTCCAATTGACGACGGTCGAACCGCAGGGGAAGGGGGTTTCCTGATGTACCTATCTTGCTTACACCTAGACATCGCCCATCCTGCTGCTCGTCAATGTCTAAAGGACTGTCAGGATATGCACCGTACACTCATGCGAGCCTTTCCAGATGAATATCAGGGATCATCCCGAGAAGCCTGTGGTATGTTATACCGTGTTATGCGTGAACGCACCGGAGTGAGGCTATTCGTGTTATCAGAGCATTGCCCCGACTGGCGCGCTATCTCCGATCAGGGTTTTGTAATTAGAGGGGTAAAGGATGTCTCTAATCTTCCGGCGTCCTTTACGCGTGGAAGGCGCTTTGCTTTCGATGCTTTACTCTGCCCGACTAAGAAAGTCTCACGACAAGGACGTAATGGCCGGCGGGCATTTCTTTCATCTGCTGATGACCGTTTACAGTGGCTTGAACGAAAGGCTACGCAAGCTGGCTTTCTCATTGAGTGGGTGCGTGAGGAAGGGCAAAGCAAGGAGCGTGGTGTGCACCAACCGGACAGAGGTGGGACCATGTACCATGCCGGTGTACGTTACAGAGGAGTGCTTGTGGTTGAAGACAGTAAGGCTTTCTGCAAAGCATTCGCTAGAGGCATAGGGCCTGGGAAAGCCTACGGGTTTGGGATGCTGATGCTGTTTAAGGCAACTTCAGCATGACACGAGTACAAGCTGCCACAACTACCTGTTGAGATCAGCCCGGATAACGCAAGCAAACTACCGCCCAATGCAGCTGTGCTTCTGGTATGCTAACTGATACTTACGGGGCCTTTTCCGCAAACGGCCCCGTGTTTATTGGGTTTTTTCAAGTATCTGCCCCACGCACGTGGGAGTGAACGCAACAGAAGAATCTTCTGCTTACCGACAGTATATCTGCCCCACGCACGTGGGAGTGAACGGTTGTGGCTGACTGTTAACATGGTTAACTACCATCTGCCCCACGCACGTGGGGGTGAACCGCTAGTCAGGCTGAATCGTGGATAAGTTGTGGAATCTACCCCACGCACGTGGGTGTGAGTGTTAATCGGAAAGTTGACCACCGCGCTAATCCAAAAGTTGGCCACCCGGCCCGGCGATGGGACCCGTCAGGGTCCCGCAAGCAGGGGCAATCGAATCCATCTGGTTGATGGGAGGGGCACGGGATTAGGCTATCCTGGCCAGCAGGCTCCCCTGACCCACAAAATGCGCTTCCTCGGCGAGGGGGACCTGCTGGCCAGAGCCTGAACTGACATCTACCTGCGTAGGGTGAACCGCAAACATCCCTTGCGCGCCCTACAAACAGTGTACCTTCAACGCCGAGATGTGAAACGAGCCATGGCTGTGCGAACTATAGCCACCTTAGGAGGTGATGATCCTACGAGTTGCTTAAGCAGTCTGCTTTGTAGGCATGGACAGATATTGATTGTAGACATAGAGACCACTGGCTTGAATCCGGCCAAGGATGAAGTTGTTGAAGTTGCGGCCATCTTGGTGCGAGAAGGAGCGCAGGATGAGTTGCGCGCTACAGTAGTCCTGGATAATCTGGTTACGTTGCCTTCTGGATACCGCATCCCGAGTGCCGTCAGCGCACTGACGGGAATCACAGACTCCATGCTAGCTGCTTATGGAGTGCCCCGTCGACAAATTGCTGCTCAACTCACTCCGTTGCTCTTGGGCAATGTTCTTGTCGTTGCCCACAATGTCCAGTTTGATATGTCATTCGTTCATGCTCTCTTGGCAAAGGAAAGTTTCGCAGTGCCAGAACGTTCATTGATCTTGGACACCTTGACAGTGTTCAGAGATAGGCGAAGCTATCCCCATACGCTTGCGGATGCCATAAGTGCATATCGGTTGTCTGTGCCAGTAGGAACACCACACAGGGCGTTGGCAGACGCAAGAGTTGTGTTACGCTTGCTGCAAGCGATGGCCGTGGAAAATGACGACCTATTGTCCTACGTCAATGTCATCGGATACAACCCCCGCTATGGGGTCAGTGGCCCTCGGCTGGCTGGCGTCAGGTATGTGCCGCAGCCCCTTGTCAACCACAGAAGGTCCAAGCTGCCCAAATTCAAGTAATTCCGCATTGATGCAAACTCATTTCTGTACCAGTACTTCTCCAGCATACAGACCATCTGTAACCTATTTCCTCCTACCCAATGGAACAATTGCCCCGGCCATGCGTCAATAGGGCAAAGACCATTGTGGAGGTTATCAACATGAGAAGGTTTTTCTCCCTGTTGCTGGTGCCTTTGTTGCTGCTCGGCATGGTTAGCCCCGCGCTCGCTGCGAATTACCGCGATATGGCCGAGGCTTACCTTAACCAGAAATATGGTGGCAACGACGCCACCATCGAGATGCATCAGGACGGAATAATGGAGCTGGAGTTCACGGGCCAATCCTTCTGGTACGTGGAATACACTGTTGTGCCGGCGGGGGCACCTGCCACGGGCGCGACGGGCGAGAAGCCTGTGCCGGATATCGGCCGGACGGAGCCGCCGCTGGCACTGCCAGAAGCCAGGGACCTGCCCCTGGCCACAATAGAGCCAGCGGTTATGCCGAGACTGGACAGTTATCATCACAATTACGTCTACGGCGTGCTGTATATCCACGTGGAGTCCGGCAAAATCCTGGAGATGGACGAGATGGAGCCCTATTTCACGGAGGAAGCTGCTTTGGCTGAGCAAGAGTGGGCCAGGCTGCGGCAGGAGGCAGGCAAGCTGGAAGTCTCGCTCTACCGCAAACTTATGACCTTGGCCGCTACTGAAAGCGTCAAGGTTACCATACACCCAGCTCTAACCATCACCGCCGAGGTCGAGGCGCAGTTTGCTATACTGCAAGACCAGTACCCGCGCGTATTCGCAGAGATGAACATTGAATTGGGTCAGTTTCTGGATGGCACCTGGGGAGCGGCTGGCGAGGGCAAGGTGATGCCGGCTATGGACTGTGTCGTAGGATACGCCACTACTGTTACCCCAGCCGTGAGCGTGGATCCGCCTGTGCGAACTCCCCTGGGCGACGATCCGGTGCCTCCTGTGCCACCCGGGAAAAACGACAGCCAGTACAACGAGCAATACTGGCAGGAGCACAACGCTTTCTGGGCAGGGATGGAGCAATTGCGCCTGATGACCATGGCCGATTCATTGCGGGAGATCTCTGCCGCGCTGGAAGATATGGGGGTTGCCTATACGGGCACCGATTACTACATCTCGGCGGAACTGACAGCGACGCAAGTCCGGGCCATCGCCGAGCATCAGGCTGTGGGAGTGGTCTACGAGGAACTCGGCTATGCGCATGCGATGGACGCCAATATGGCCTTGCGCGGCAGGGTGGAGACGGACCAGCTGGCCGTAGCTCCGGCCATGAATGCGGAAGCCGCCCCGGAGCCTGCCGCGGTGAACAGCCGTGTGCCTTTGATCGTAGGCGGATTGGCAGTCGGCTTGGCGGCAGTGGTGGTCAGCAAACGCAGGCAGGCATAGTTGATGGTAGGCACAGCAAGGGCGTGCCGCCCAGGTTCTAGGAGGAACGTGGGGGGACACGCCCGTTTTGCTGCCGCGTCTACTCTGGGAGAGTGGGAGGTGAGCCGAGGGAGCATCTGTTAGCAGCAGATGCACGAGTTCCCGCTTGCAGACGGAAATTTCAGATAGCATTTGACCGCCGCAGCCACTCTCCCTGCGGCGGTCAGGCTCTTAGTTGGTGCTGCTCAGTTACCGGTCAGCGACAGGATGATCTGGGCAACGATGGTGCCGCCCAGATAAGTGCCGGCAAAAGTGATCAGGGCGATGACCACAATGCTTATGCCCTGTTTCCGGAAAGCATCCATGTCTTTGCCCAATGAGATGCCGGCAAAAGCCAGGATGGGGGTACAGAGGGCAAGCAGATTGACCTTGTTTACCTGCGTCACAAAGTAATCCGCGATTGGCGAAATGCTGGGGACGCCAACCAGAATCGAAAGCAATGAGATATAGATGATGGTCGGTATCTTCAGCGAGGAATGTCTCTTGACGAAATCGTCGACCATGCAGCCGATGACGATGATCACAAACAGCATGCCCAGTGCCGGGAAGATCTCCCACGGCATGATCGGCGCGCCCTTCTTCACGGAGACAATGTAGTTGCCGACGGAGGCAAAGAGACCGCTCAGGACCAATACCTTTATCCTGGTAATCCACAGATCCTTCATTAGCGTGCCACCTCCTTACCGGCGGGCTTGGTAATTGCCGGTTCCTTTTTCAGTACCTTATACAGGAGATTGGCCAGGGGCAGGGACACAAACAGGGTAATGTACATCCCAGTCACGCCGCCCACTATTTGTGCGCCCGCAGTCAACGTCTGCAGCTCGTTGGCGAGCTCGGGGAAAGCCTGAACAGTAGCTCCCAGGATGGCGCTCATCATCGAGGCGGAGCCAACGCCAGCACCGATGGCCAGCGCCTGAGGAGTGAAGATGCCCAGGCCGCAGACAATCGATGCCAACAACCCACAGAAAATGGTGCCGAGCAGAGTGCCAGTGATATAGCCTCCCATTATGCCCTGGCCCTCGGGCGAGTCCAGCCCATAGATACTGCCGATAATAGCGATCGCGTTTTCTCTGCTCATGGAGAAACCGCATCCAACCAGCGCGCGACCCATTTTGAACACCCAAACCCCCACGGGGATGGAGACAAAGATGAACAAGATCAGCTTGCCAATGGCCTGGCCGATCAAGGCAGGGCCTGCGTTAAACAGTTGGTTCAGATTGGGTCCGATGGTGGAACCCATCTTGGCGGTGAGATACATGACCGAGATTGTAATGTACGGAGAAGCGGTAACCATCATCTGGCGATCGATCACTCTTACTTTAGCGAGCACAAGACCTATCACCAGGGCATACAGCATGGGCAGGAGGGTAAAACTCAGTTTACCCATCTTTACCGGCTGCGATCCGATCAGCTCACTGACAACAACCATGGCGAAGCAGAGTGCAAACACTTTCCAGTCCTTAAAAAGCTTCACAGATTCTCCTCCTCATTGAATTTGGTTGGTGCCAACCGCTCAGTGATTCCGTTCTATCAATATGCCTTGCTGCCTGCCTCCTTTCCCTTTGTTTTTTCCGTTCCCAACTTTCCGATATTTCGCTGCTGCAGATGTTCCGCGCGCGCCAATAGAATCCCTTTGGCGATGGTCAGAAAAATTGCTATATTCATAACAGTGCATCAGTGGTAGTACGCAAACGCAGGTAGGTGTGATAGCGGACAGCAAGAGAGCCTTCAGAAACCTGAAGGCTCTCTTGCTGTCTAGGAGGGTGGGGGTATGGGCAGATTACGGGATTGGCCAAGCGATATGGTCCAATACCCGCATGAGGTTGTCGTAGACCGTTGCATGCATTTCTTCCTCAGCAACACCCTTGATCATTGCCGCTTCCCCCAGTATGCCCCGCAGCACTTGGGGAACATCAGCCATGCTGCAGGCTTCTCCGGTGCCCCAGGCGACCGATTCCGTACCATCGGTCTCGGTGAGCAGGCGGGGGAGGGGTACCTGGCGGCAAACCTCGCGCACTGCCGGGTTCAGCCTGATATCCGGCCCCAGGGTAAAGTAGCAGTCCAGGTCGACGTAGTCGGCCAGCTGCTCCGCCGGTCCAGAATACCAGTGTACGATGATCAGTGGGGGAGTGTATTTCCGCAGCCACTGGGCAATCTCGGCCTCTGCGCCCTTGGTGTGCAGCATCACCGGCTTGTTCAGTTTTACCGCCGTCTGCAACTGATGCAGGAACGACTGGCGCTGTATGTCCATGGGGGCGCTGCTCCAAACCGTGTCCAGCCCAATCTCACCGATAATCGGTGCCTGTGCCAGCCACTGGTCCATGCAGTCTAGGGGATATTGGTGGGGCTGCCAGGGGCTCATCCCAAAGGTGGGGATGATGCGCGGGTGAGCTTTGGCCAGCTCGGACACCGGCTGACACTGGTCCGGATTGGTGGCTGCCACCAGTTGCCATAGGCCTTGCTGGGCCAGCTGGATAGCTGCTTCCTCCTGTCCGGGGCGAATATGGGTATGGGCATCAACTAGGTTCAACCAAGATCACTCCTCCAGTGCCTGGTGCACCTGCTGCTTGATCTCGCCGGTACCCAGCAACCACTGCCAGTCGCGTTCCGCGGCCGGCGTGGGCACATCCACCTGCAGCACGATGCGGGCAGGTCGCTGAGAAAACACGTAGATGCGGTCAGACAGAAAAACCGCTTCGTCAATGTCGTGGGTGACCAGCACGATGGTGCGGCCCAGACGTCTTCTCAGCTCGGCCAACCAGCGCTGCAACCGCTGGCGAGTGATGGCATCCAAGGCACCAAAGGGTTCGTCCAGCAGCAGCACATCTGCGTCCGACAATACGGTGCGCAGGAAGGCCGCCCGTTGGCGCATTCCCCCAGAGAGCTGGTCCGGATATTTGTTTTCGTAACCCTGCAAGCCAAACTGCTTAAAATAGCCGGCTGCATACTCCCGGGCGCTAGCCTTGTCCATTCTCTGCTCGCCCCTGCGCAGCAGCAGGGGCAGGCAGACGTTATCCAGCACGGTGCGCCAGGGCATCAGCAGGTCTTCCTGCGGCATGTAGGCGAAGTGCCCCGAGACGCCCGCCAGCAGCTGACCATCCAATAGTATCTGTCCCGATGCGCCGGGCAACAGGCCGGCCAGGATGTTCAGCAGGGTGCTCTTGCCGCAGCCGGAGGGACCCAAGATGCTGACGAGGGTGCCGGATTCGGCGGTGAAGTTGATTCCGGACAGCACCGGTCCATTGTCGAAGCTGAAGCAGAGGTCCCTCACTTGCAGCTTGCTCACGCGATTAGCCCCCTTACTCGGGCAGAAATTCGTTGGTAAAGGCTTCTTCGGCCGGCATATCCTTGTCAATCAATCCATACTCGCGCATGAAATCGGTATAGGCATCCCACACCTCGGCCTTCATCTCTCCCCAGCGGGGGTTGTCGGCCATATACCGCGGAGCTAGATACTCCTGGCTGCGGCGCAAGAACTCGGCATCATATGCATATTCTGGCACTGCTTCCGCCAGGATGTCTGCCGCACCATGGGGGTCTTCGATGGCATCCATGTAGCCCTGCTTGGTGGCGGCCAGGAACTTCTGGGCCAACTCGGGGTCCTCGTTTAGCAGCTGCTCGGAAGCGATGATCACCGGGGTATAGTAATCCAGGCGCTGGTCCAGATCCCGCAGCTCGATGTAATTGAGCGGGAAATCCTGCATTTCAGCTTCAATTCCGGTCCAACCATAGAAGATCCAGGTCAGGTCCACAGCGTCCTTCATGGCAGCGAAGCCACCATCTCCGCCAGAGACCATGCTCAGGGTGGAGAAGTCGGCACCCGCTTTTTCCATCACTGCCTTGATCACAGCTTCTTCGGCAGGGGAACCCCAGCCAGAGTAGACTTTGCCCTCAAAATCGTTGGGGCTGGTGATGTTCTTGGGCTTGTAGGAAGCAAAGCCCGAGGTGTTATGCTGGATCAGGGTGGCGATGGCCTTGATCGGCAACGGTTCTTCAGCCGTGCGGGCGTAGGTAACATCCTCCTGGTAGGAGATGCCAAACTGTCCCTGACCGGTGGCGATCAGCGTCGCAGTAGCACCCTCAGAGGGCTGCACAATTTCCACTTCCAGACCCTGCTGGGCATAGTAGCCTTTGGCTTGGGCCACGTAGAGACCGGTATGGTTGGTGTTGGGCAAGTAATCCAGGATCACCCGCACTTTTTGCGGTTGCTCCGGGTCCGGCTCAGCGGGCGAACAGGCAGCCAGGCTAAACACCAGCACTCCAGCCAGCAGAAGCACTAACCATTTCTTCATCTTAATGCACCTTCCTTATGGAGTATATTTGTGGCAGGCATGGTCACTTTAATACGAACGTGAAGAGTCCAAAGTCCTATGAATTCGGACGTTTCTTAGGTTTCTTTGCTGCACTCAGAATGGCACTGAAAAGCCTTCAGTAATCTCAGACCGTCCTCGTCAAACAGCTTGGGACAGCAGAACCGTCCCCACGCCCAGTTCAACGGGCCGGACGGGGAGAACCGTCCCCATGTCCGGGTGTTGGCGACAGGCATCAGTTGTCCTCGGTTTCCGCCTGGCGGCTGCGGCGGCGGTGAGCCCAAGGGGTCAGCCAGCGCTCAAATCCGCGCACAACGGCGTTCAGCAACAGGCTGAGCAGCACGATCAGCACCACCACGGCGAACACCCGATCCAGCATGTAGGCGTTTTTCACCCGCAGCATGTAGAAGCCCAGGCCGGCGCTAGCCCCCAGCCATTCGCCAACCACTGCCCCCATGATGCTGTAGGTGGCCGCCACCCGCAGCCCCGAAAAGAAGTTGGGGGCTGCTGCCGGCAGCTTGATGATGCGGTAGATCTCCAGCCGCGTGGCGCCCATGGTACGCAGCAGGTCGACTGTTTTGGGTGATACCTGGCCCAGGCCATCGGCCAGACTGACCGCAATCGGGAAGAAGCACATCAATATCACCGTGACCACTTTGGGGGTGAGGCCAAAACCCAAGTAGATGATAAACAGCGGCGCCAGGATAATGGTTGGCACCGATTGGGATACCACCATCATCGGATAGACTGCTTGACGAAAGCGCGGCCAAGCGTCCATGGCCACCGCCAAGATGGCCGCCATGACTGTAGAAATCAGCATACCCAACACAGCCTCGCCCAAACTGACCAGCGAGTGGGGCAGCAATACCGCCCGCGTCTGCCACAGGCTGCTGACGATGCGGCTGGGGGCAGGCAATAGATACAGCGGGATGCTGCGCACCCGCACCACCGCTTCCCACAGCAGCAGGAGCAGCAGGGGAAGGGCCAAAGGGGTCAAGAGTCGCGAGCTGTGCTTTTTCATGTCAACCTCCAGAAGGCACAGATAACAAGAAAGCTCCACCGGCAAGGTGGAGCTGTTCTGAATCCAGAATCGCTTTCTCCCTACGTCGGCATTATCCGCATCAGGTATAAGGGTCGAAGCATGCCGCTTCCTCTCAGGCCACCAATCTGACCTCCCCTGGGCACTATGAGGTTATCTAGGTTATACCGATTGTCTCCAACCAGATTATAATTAACCCCACAGGGCAAGTCAAACCCAATTGCCTAACAATCATAAAGCTTGTCTGTGCGACATATTGCTAATCTGTAGGTGTTTTGTTGCTTTGCCAGCTGCACATCCAGGTGGCGATAGCAGCACATAACTCGTCGGTGGGGAGACCTTTTGGTTTTATCCAGAAGCAGCATATGCATCGCAGTTTGTTTTCTTAATCTTACGGTTATGAGAAAATTAAAATTCTTGCCTGATTTTTGTCTACTTCGCCCAGTGTTCATGGTACAATAGATGCGGCGTAAACGTCCGAACCAATATACTCTTACTAAAGGAGGGACCATTTATGTTAAAGACCGATGCATTTACTCCTTCACGTTTCACGGGAGAGGGAAGCATCACCTTGCGGGGTAAGGTAATTCCTTATCACACGGTCAGCGAAGACAACGTTTTCTACGACGATGAAGGTAAGGCCATTGCTTCTATCTTCTCCTACTCGTACTTCCGTTCAGACGTGGAAGATGTCAAATCCCGTCCGGTGCTGTTCTGCTTCAATGGCGGCCCGGGCACTTCATCCATGATGGTCCACGTCGGCTTCCTAGGCACCAAGCGGATCAAGTACAGCGATGACATCGATGAGGATGGCATCCCGCTGCCTCCCTATGAGTCCTGCGACAACGCCCAATGCCTGCTGGACATCGCCGACATCGTCCTGGTGGATCCGGTGGGCACCGGCTTTGGCCGCCTGCTGGACGAGTCGAAGAAGGACCTGTTCTGGGGCATCGAGCCGGATGCAGAGGCATTGCTCACCTTTATCCAGATGTGGCTGGCCCGCTACAACCGCTGGCAAAGCCCCAAGTATCTGGTGGGCGAGAGCTATGGGTGCACCCGTGCCAGCACTGCCGCCGCCATCGGCACTCTGGGCGGAGCAGATCGCGCCTACAGCGTCACCTTCGATGGTTTGATCATGATCGGCAACACGGTTAGTCCCGGAAAATTCTTTGCCGACAAGAAGGATGTCTACCCGGCCGTGTTGGCTTTCCCCACCTTGGCAGCGGTCAACTGGTACCACAATCATCCTTCGGAGCAAACGGTGGAGGAGTTTGTGGCCGAGGCCAAGCAGTTTGCCGACACCGAGTATCTATTGGCTCTCTATCAAGGCGAATCCCTGCAGGGTGACGCTCGCGAACATATTATCGAACGCGTAATCTACTACACCGGTGTATCCCGCGAGTATCTGGAGCGGCGGGCGCTGTTTGTAGACGATGTGGAGTTCCGCAGCCAGGTGCTCCGCCACAAGGGGCGTGCAGTGGCCCGCTTGGATGGCCGCATCACTCGTCCGCTGTACTCGCCGCTGCAGGATGAGATGACCTGGGGTATCCGCGATGACGGTTCGCAGGGCAAGTACGATTCCTTCTTCCAGTCGGTGCTGTGCGGCGAGGTATTCCCGCTGCTCGGAATCAAGAACTGGGATCGCAACTTCGTCAACTCCGCTGGGCTGTACGGCAAGTGGAACAACGATATCAAGGGCCGCAACACCTCGCTCAGCCTCAGCAGTGCCATGCGCCGGGTGCCGACCATGCGCACGTTCTTCATCAACGGCTGGTACGATATCTGCACCCAGTTCGGCATCCTCTGGTACACGCTCAACCATGCCGGTCTGCCGATGGATCGCATCTTTGTCAAGGGATATAAGGCCGGCCATATGTCGTACTTGGGTGAGGACAACATCCAAGAGGTTACCGACGACATGTATAAGTTCATCCTGGGCAACGACCCCACCAAATAGGGGCTTAAGAACGTCGCGGCCGGCACGATGATGCCGGCCGTGCTTCTTTTTGCCCTCGGCGCTAGCCATGGCCGGCCGACCAGGGCATGCCGCCTTACGCGTGCAAGAATATTGGCTTCCCCAAACCTTTCTGCGCAGGACTTCCTTTGGCTGATGGCAAATAGATGCATCAGTGGGCCTACGGTCTAGAGCACGTTTTGGGGTTGGGCTGAGGGTTGCAGGCAACCAGTCCGAGATCACTGAAGAAGCCTGCAATGGTCATTCGCATGCGTCGTGAGGTGGGCGAAGACGACTTGACGCCTGGCGATGGCGGCGGTAAAAGGGACAATCTGACAATCTGCAAAGGAGTGGTGTCGGTGTCAAAGATCAACCTGGAAGAGATCCTGGCGGTGAAGTATCTGGGAGCCTGGGATTGGTCGCCGGACGGGAGGTGGATCAGCTATCTTTGGAGTGACGGAGGTCTGGTGGACTGCTGGCTGGTGCCCACCGCTGGCGGGGAGGCCAAACGACTGACCCAAGCGAAGAACAAGGTGGCGGCAGCTGCCTGGAATCGCCGCAGTGGCGCGCTGGCGCTGGTGGTAGATGGCGACCTGTATCTGGCCGAGCAGGCAGATGGCTGGTTTAGCCTGCGTCGGGTAACAGCCAGCGGCGACATCGGCGCCACGCTGGTCTGGAGCAACGACGGAGAGTCGTTGCTGCTCAGCATGGGTGGCGGCTTCTATCTGCTGCAAGGGGAACTGTGGCGCAAGCTGAAGTTTTCCGGCAAGCCGCAGACAGCAGTGTGGTCGCCGGACAGCCAGCGCCTGCTGATTCGTTTCACCGATCCGGATTACAGGGACAAGTTGCTGCTCGCCACCCGGGAAGGCACCGTCCTCTGGTACAGCGATAACAGCCAGGCGGGAGTGTCCGATGCCCAGTGGCTGGATGAAGGGCGCTTTGTCTATCAGGTGAGTAAGGACATATCGCGTGTGCACGATTGGTATTTGGCCACTCTGCCGACGGACGGGGAGTGGGCAGATTACACCGGGGTGGGCGAGCAACTGAAGCTCCGTCCGACCATCACCCACCTCTACCAGGAGCGGCAGGAGGACCGGCGGGGCGCGTTACGCTTCTCCGGAGTGATGCCCAGCCCGGGCGGTCAGCATCTGCTGTTCCGGCTGGAGCTGGATGGCTGGGTACACTTCTATCGCTATGACTTGGACAGTCGGCAGATGCAGCAACTCACCCGCGGCCAGTGCGAGGACCTGGGGCACGCCACCGATCTGCCTGCTTGGGCTCCGGAGGGTCAGCGCTTTACTTACTCCAGCAACCGGGACGACCTGATCAGGCGAGACTTGTGGGTCTACGACATGACTACTGGCAAGCAGGAAAAGGTGACCGACTTCCCGGTGACCAACCTGCAACCTAAGTGGTCACCCGACGGTTGCCGCATCGCCTTCGTGCACTGCGACCAGTATTTGGCCCCGGATATTTGGGTGCTTGACCTAGAGCAGGGTGAGCAGCGGCAGCTGACCAACTCCATGCCCCCCTGCCTGGCGGAAAAACTGCAGGCGCAGGAGCAGGTCACTTTCAAGGGAGCGCAGGACTGGCATATCGACGGCTTCTTGCTCAAGCCCAAGGATTTTGACCCGAATAAGAAATACCCGGCTCTGGTCTGGGTGCATGGGGGACCGATCCGGCAGCTGAGGGGCAGCTGGCATCCGTCCTATTCCTACGCTCACTTCTACGCGGTCAACCAGTATCTGGCCAGCCAGGGCTATGTCACCCTCTCGCTCAACTATCGGGGCGGCATCGGCTACGGCAAGGGGTTCCGTTTCGGACTCTACCAGAAGATGGGCGTGGACGATGTGGTGGACGTGGTCAGTGCCGGCCGCTTCCTGAAGAGCCTACCCTATGTGGATGAGAACAAGGTCGGCGTCTATGGCCTAAGCTACGGCGGCTACATGACCCTGCACTGTTTGACCCAATATCCAGAGGAGTTCGCTATCGGCATCAACTTCGCCGGCATCTGGGACTTTGCCCAATGGACCCGCTGGATCGAATCCCGGGGACGGCGCGGCGGCACCCAGTTCGCCTGCTATTTCTGCGGCATGCCAGACGATGCGCCCGAGTACTATGCCCAGGGCTCGCCGGTCACCTTCCGCGAGAATCTGTGCAAGCCGCTGATCAACTTCCACGGCACCAAAGATGCCAATGTGGACTTTGAGCAGCTGGACCGCATCGTGGAGGATTGCGTGCGGCTGGGCAAGACCTATGAGGCCTATTACTACCCCAACGAAGTGCACATGTTCGCCCATCGTCGCACCTGGCGGGACGTGTTGCCCAAGATGGAGCGGGAGCTGGAAAAATACCTGAAGTGAAGAAAAGTGGGTTTTCGGAACCGTCCCCAAAAACCCACCTGATGGGGAAGCCTTGACTTGCGACCGGTGAGTTGCTAGAATGAATTCCAACAACTGCATGAGCGATGAGGAAGAGGAACCGACTACGCCTGTGTCAGCGAGCCAGGGAGGGTGTGAGCCTGGCCACGGTGGGGAGGGGTGGCGCTTCGGAGCTTGAGGTATGCCATTGAGGTGGGCCGAACATTCGGCCAACAAGGGTGGAACCGCGGAAGCTGACAGGCCTTTCGTCCCTTACTAAGGGATGATTGGCCTGTTTTTTCTCGCCGACAGTGAAACAAAAGGGACAGTTCTTTTTGTTTCGCCCGTCTGAGCAGAAACATACTACCGCTACTCTCAGGAGGTAATGGAATGATGACAGAACGCGTAACCATGGAGAAACTGGTGGCCCTCTGCAAAGCCCGGGGCTTCATTTTCGCCGGGTCGGAGATCTATGGCGGCCTGGCCAACACCTGGGATTATGGCCCCTTGGGCGTGGAGATGAAGAACAATATCAAGCGCGCCTGGTGGCAGAAATTTGTGCAGCAGTCGCCCTACAACGTGGGCTTGGATGCGTCTATCCTGATGAATCCCCAAACCTGGGTGGCTTCCGGGCACCTGGGCAACTTCGCCGATCCGCTGCTGGATTGCCGCGAATGTCGCGCACGCTTCCGGGCAGACCATCTGATCGAGGAGTTTGGCCAGGCAGAAGGAAAGGAGCTGCCGGCCGAAGGGTTGAGCAACGAACAGTTGAAGGAGATCATCGACCAACAGCAGATCCCCTGCCCCAAGTGCGGTGCCAAGAACTTCACCGATATCCGCCAGTTCAACCTGATGTTCAAGACGTTCCAGGGAGTGACCGAGGACTCCAAGTCGGAGATCTACCTGCGCCCCGAGACCGCCCAGGGCATCTTTGTCAACTTCCGCAACGTATTGCGCACCAGCCGCAAGAAGCTGCCCTTCGGCATCGGTCAGATCGGCAAGGCTTTCCGCAACGAGATCACCCCCGGCAACTTTGTCTTCCGCACCCGCGAGTTTGAGCAGATGGAACTGGAGTTCTTCTGCAAGCCAGGCGAGGATATGCAGTGGTTTGAGTACTGGCGCTCCTTCTGCCGCGATTGGCTGTACAGCATCGGCATGAAGCCGGATTACCTGCGCCTGCGCGACCACGATCCGGAAGAGCTTTCCCACTACAGCACCGCCACCACGGACTTCGAGTACCAGTTCCCCTTCGGGTGGGGCGAGCTGTGGGGTGTAGCTAACCGCACCGATTTCGACCTCAAATCCCATCAGGAAGTCTCCGGCCAGGACATGACCTACCTGGATCCGGAAACCAACGAGCGTTACATTCCGTATTGCATCGAGCCTTCGGTAGGCGTGGAGCGCCTGCTGTTGGCCCTGTTGGCGGACGCATATGAAGAGCAGGAGATCGCTGCCGGCGATGTGCGCACGGTGTTGCATCTGCATCCCGCCATCGCTCCGGTGCAGGTAGCGGTGCTGCCCCTGAGCAAGAAGCTGGCCGAGCCGGCGCTGGCCCTCTACGACCAGCTGCGCCGGCGGTTTGCTGCCCAATACGACGAAACCGGCAGCATCGGCAAGCGCTACCGCCGCCAGGATGAGATCGGCACACCGTACTGCGTCACCTTTGATTTCGATTCAATGACAGACCAGGCGGTGACCGTGCGCGACCGAGACAGCATGGAACAGGTCCGACTGCCCATCGCCGAACTGCCTGCCTACCTGCAAGAGCGAATGGAGTTCTGAGATGCAAAATTGGGGACTGTCCCCGTTTTTGCACAATCACCGGGAAAGGATTTGCCGCTAGATGAGTCTACGCTTCTGTTCATTGGGAAGCAGCAGTTCAGGCAACTGCTACTTTATAGAGAGCAACGGGGGTACCCGCATCCTGGTGGATGCGGGCATCCCGCTGCGCCGGCTGGAACGCCGACTGTCGCAGCTGAACATACACCCCGCGTCCATCCAGGGGGTGTTTTTGACCCATGCCCACCGCGATCACGTGGCGTCATATCTGATCAAGCATCCCTTCGCCACCCGCTATGGACTGCACAGCTATGCTACGACTCCCACCTGGCATGCATTGCTGGCTTGCGGATGCGGCCAGCTGAACCACGATCGCTGCCATCGGCTGGAGGCGGGCGAGTCGGTCACGGTCGGTGACCTGAGGGTTGCCGCCCTGGCCAAGCCCCACGATGCCGCCGGTGCCGTCTGTTATCGCATATCCACTGCCGACGTATCCTTGGCGGTGGTCACTGACTTGGGCTACCTGCCTCCGGAGCTGCTGCAGGCTTTGCGAGGCTGCCATTATTATGTCTTTGAAGCCAATCACGATGTGGCTTTGGAGCGCCAGTCGCAGCGGCCTTGGTCCCTGAAGCAAAGGGTGCTGGGGGACTACGGGCATCTCTCCAACGAGCAGGCGGCAGAGAGTTTGGCCCAGTTGGCCACGGAAGCTAAAGGTATCTACTTGGCGCACCTGAGCGAAGAGTGTAATTTGCCGGATCTGGCCACGTTGGTGGTCAGAGAGCACCTGCACCGCGCAGGTTTGAATGTGACTGTTGTGCATCTGCCGACCAGGGGAGTGAGTCCGTTCTTTGGTGAGCCCAGACAAGCAGTGCAACTGGCGTTGGTGGGAGAAGAAGACTGAACTGAAACACTTGAGATAGGCCGCACGACAGGCCTGCGATGACTGAGCGGACTAGTACTAAGAAAAGAGGGTGGACGATGCAGCCACGCTATTTGCTGCACGAGGTAACTGAACAACTGACTGCGGTGGCGATGGGCCGGCAACCGGCCCAGCTGGTGATCACCGATGCCCGGCTGGTAAATGTGAACACCGGTGAGATTCAAGACGGTGTTGGCGTTGCCATTACCCACGGACGGATCGCCCTGGTGGGCGACGTCAGTCACACCATCGGTGAGCAGACTGAGGTGATCGCTGCCGCCGAGCGCTACTTGGCACCGGGCTTCATCGACGGGCACATTCACGTGGAGAGCAGCATGCTCACCGTCCGCGAGTATTCCCGGGCGGTGGTGCCCCACGGCACCACTTGCATCATCATGGACCCCCACGAGATAGCTAACGTGCTGGGAATGCAGGGCATTCGCTGCATGATTGAAGAGGGGAAACAGGTGCCGTTGCGCGTGTACGTAGCCATGCCGTCCTGCGTGCCGGCGGCACCGGGATTCGAGGATACCGGGGCGAGCATCGGTCCGGCGGAGGTGGTTGAAGCGATGTCCTGGCCTGAGGTGATCGGGTTAGGCGAGCTGATGAATTTCCCCGGAGTGTTGGAGGGCGACGGTCTGATGCACCGCGAACTGCAGGCCACCTTGCAGGCGGGGAAGACGGTTACCGGCCACTATTCCCTGCCGGAGACCGGCCGCGGCCTGAACGCCTACATCGCCTCCGGCGTCCGCTGCTGTCACGAGTCGGTGCGCAAGGAGGATGCCTTAGCCAAGATGCGCCTGGGCATGTACGCGCAGCTCCGGGAGGGGTCTGCCTGGCACGATGTGCAGGAGACGGTGCGCGCCATCACAGAGGAGCAGATCGACACCCGTTTTGCCACTCTGGTCAGCGATGACACCCACCCCCATACCTTGCTGGAGCTGGGGCACATGGACCACATTTTGCGGCGAGCCATCGCCGAGGGCGTGAACTCGGTCACTGCCATCCAGATGGCCACCATCAACGTGGCCGAGAGCTTTGGCCTGGCCCGAGACTTGGGCAGTGTGTCGCCCGGCAAGTGGGCAGACATGGTGCTGCTGGACGATCTAGAGCAGCTGCGGGTCAGCTCAGTGTTGATTAACGGCGAGTTAGTGGCCCAAGATGGGCGGATGCTGCTGTCCTCACCAGAGTTTCTGTATCCTGCGGCCGCCCGCCAAACTGTCCATCTGGCTGCGCCGCTGATGTCCATCGACTTTGCCCTCCGCCCGCATAACATCAATGCCAGCGACGTGATTGTGCGGGTGATGCAAGTGATGGAAGCGAAAGTGGGCACCTGGGCCAAGCAAGCGGTGCTGCCCGTGCAGGATGGCTTTGTGGCGCTGGACCCCGCCCAGGATATCGCCAAAGTAGCGGTGTTTGAACGCCATCGGGGTAGCGGCAGCTACGGTTTGGGCTTCGTGCAGGGCTTTGGCCTGCAGGGAGGAGCAGTGGCGTCCACCGTCGCTCACGACAGTCATAACTTGCTGATCATGGGGATGAACGATGAGGACATGGCTGCGGCTGGCAATGCGGTGGCCGAGGCCGGTGGCGGAATGGCTGTGGTGCGGGATGGACAGGTGCTGGCTTTGTTGCCGTTACCTATAGCCGGACTGATGTCCGACCGCCCACTGGAAGAGGTGGCGGCCAAGGTGGCTGCGCTGGATCAGGCTTGGAAGGCGTTGGGCTGCCGGATGGTAGCACCCTTCATGACCATGGCGTTGCTGGCCCTAGCGGTGCTTCCCGAGCTGCGGTTGACCAACCGCGGCCTGGTGGATACGGTGGCCTTTGAGTTTGTGGACCTGATTGTGGCCGAACGCATGGATCAGGTGAAGCTATAGCCAAATGACACGACTGCGGACATGGGGACGGTTCTACTGTCCGGCGAGCCGGACAGCAGAACCGTCCCCATGTCCGGATAACACGACTTGCTCTGTGCTCAGCCCCTCACCGACGGTTCCTCTGGGGCAAAATCAGCGGTGTCTGCTTGATGTCCAATAGCCCTTGCCGAATGCGCTCTACTGCCTGCGCCACCCGCGCGGGATCGGCACCTGGCGGCACGCGGGCCCCGCGCAGCAATCCCTCCAGCTGCTCACTGCCAGACATCAGGCCAGCCTGGTCTAGAATCTCCTGCAGTCGCTGCACTTCCGTCAGCAGCTCCACCGGTTGGCGCTGCAGCAGATATTTCACAGTCGCCCATAGTGCGCCGATGCATCTATCCATTAATTCTGGACTGAGTACATATCCTACCGGCAGGGTGATCACAAGTTCGCCCGAACCCGGTGCCCGGTCCAATGCCTGCTGGCGCGCCGCCAACTCGTGCGGAGGCAACAGCTCCGCCAAGGTATGGTAGCCCTCCCTCCAGATTCCCCGCACGATCTGACCGACGGCATCGGCCGCCGCCCCCATGTCCACTTGCATAGGCTCGGTACCCAGGCACCAAAGGGCGGCCCAGTCGCTCAAGAATGACTTCGGCC
Organism: Bacillota bacterium; assembly: GCA_050949055.1. Lineage (GTDB taxonomy): Bacteria > Bacillota > UBA994 > UBA5500 > UBA5500 > JAEZJZ01. Next base: position 40,204 of record JBMNFA010000001.1, read on the forward strand.
GCGGCAACAGGTTGACCGATCGCTTTGGCAAGACCCGGCCATGGTAAATGCGCAGCAGGGCTTCCGCCTGGTCGGCGAAGTGCGCTGCCGCCCCGAGGTAAGCGTGCCCCCAGGGCTCGGCGGCCAGCATCTCCTCGGCATGATAACTCAATTGTTCCAGCTGTTTTTCCCACAGGATGCGGCCATATAGCTCCACGCGCGGCAAGCGAGCCTCGATCATCCGCTGTGCGATGGGCAGGACGCCTGCTGGGTCATGCCAGGGAATTGCTTGCTGCACGTCTCCGGCCAACAGCCACCAGTCGGTCACCTGCCGCCCCTCCGGTGCATACAGCTCCGCCATGAACAGCGCCAGAGGCTTAACCACCACCTGGGCCAACTCACCCCTGGGGAAAAGAAAGATATGTTCCACATTCTCTGCGGTCAGCGCCAACAGGTTGACATCCGAAAAGGGCTTGGCGTCTCCCCGGGCCTGGGAGCCTATCAGCAATACCGCCCTGAGCATGGTGCCATATCTGTCGGTCAGTTGCCGCATCAGTATTGTCTGCAGGTCGTGTGACTTTTGCTTGGCCAGCATGCGTCTATTCTTGCCAGAGGTAAAGCCCTGTCTCCGGATCCAGTTTTCGCTGCTGGGGAATACCGTCCAAATCAAAGATAGTCATCTCGGTGACGAATATGCGGCTGCCCGGCATCAGATGTCCAGCGTAGATACGCCCGCTGGCACCCGCCAAGACCACGTGCACATGGGCTACCGGCTGCCCGTCCTTCTGCGAGATGGTGCCCATGCCGGAAGCTATCTCGGCAAATTCATTGACCTCGGTCACCTCATACTCGCCAGTTTCGGGGTTAAAGCAACCCACCCTGGCCTGATAAAGGGCACCGATGAACTGCACCGTCCCCGAATCCACCAACAGGTTGTCCAACGCCTTGTCCAGCTCTTGCAGCAGATCCTGATTGCGCTGCAAAGGAAGCTGAAAGATGTGGCCGGCATCAAATTGCCTGATCATCAGACACCTCTCCTTTCGCTGAGCGGATGCATCATGCTGTTGCACCCTCACTTCACCTCTGATTATACATGAGCGCAGACCTTTATGCCCGTTCTCTGCCGGCACCGCTCTGAATTATGTGGCAACTCTTCCGGTCCCCCACTGGTGACAGAACAGTACCGACTGCGCGAAACTGGACAGAAGGAGGATATGGAACGATTGCCAGCGAAGTGTACACGGACCACTATCATCTAAAGGAGGTTCAGGGCCACAAACATACTGCGGCGGCGAGCAGGAGCCATCTCAGGACGACTCGCTCATCTTGAACAGCAGCCAGTTGTTGCCGTCCGTGTGCACCAGCTTATATCCGCCCTTTACCCGTTCGCCCAGCATCGCCAAGGTGATCTTCTTGTCGGTGTATTCGGCTGCCGCATAGTGCCCCTTGTCCCAAATGAACACTTCGCCGGCACCGTAGTTTCCGGCCGGGATAGTGCCGGAGAAATCGATGTAGTCCAAGGGGTGGTCTTCCACTTGCACCGCTAGGCGCTTGATTCCCGGCCGCAGCGGTATGCCTTTGGGCACCGCCCAACTCTTTAGCACCCCGTCTCGCTCCAGCCGTAGATCCCAGTGCAACCGGCGGGCGTGGTGTTCCTGGATCACAAAGCGGGGAAAGTGAGTAGCCGGTTGGCTGGCAACCCGATCTCCACTGGGCTCGGGGGTCTGGTCAAAGTCCCTTTTCTGTTGGTAATGTCTCAAAGGCATTGATCTTGCCTCCCAACTAATGCGACGGTGAGGCAACACCTTTTCTGCTGCCTGGCTCCGAAGCATTTATTACAGTTTCGTTTCTTTGCGGGAACTTTCTCAAGCCATTGGCGTCAGGAAAAGAGGATAAACATACCAAGAACAGCACGTCTATAAGGGAGTGATTTGTCTTGAAGCGTCGTCTGTGCCTATTCCTGTTGGTGACCATTCTGACCACTGCCTTGGTCCCTGGCTTAGCTGCAGCCGAAAGCCGAATCTCGTTGACAGAGGCCATTTTGTTAGCCAAACAGGCCTTCCCCGATCTGGAGGATACCGACGAGTTTGAGTTCACCAGCAACTATGCCGATAGCTCTGGTCAGGGGGTCTGGTACCTGAACTGGTACAACTATCAGGCAGAACAGCGGGCAGAGGTGAATGTTCAGGTCAATGCCTCTACCGGTGAGATCATCCAGTTCAACAAGTGGCAGGAATCTGACCCGAATCAGGTCTATTCGCCCTTGCCTAAGCTGGACCAGCGAGAGGCTCTTAACATTGCCCAACGCTTCCTCCGGGGTCTGATTCCGGAGAAGTTCGCCCAATGCTTGTACCAGGAGTCAGCTCCTCCGCGCCCTTACCTGCGCGAGCGCACCTGGCAACAGTCCTATTCTTTCCAATTTGTGCGGCAAGTAAATGGTATCCCGGCCCCGGCCAATTACATTTCCATCACTGTCAATGGGGACACCGGTGAGATCCTGTCCTACCACCTCAGCTGGAACGACCTGGACTTCCCGACGCCGGAAGGGATCATCACTGCTGAAGAAGCTACTGAAGCGTTGGCAGAGCAGGGGGAACTGGAACTGCAATATTTCTGGCCGTACGTACAGCGCGGCGAGGAGGCTGCTCCCGTGTTGGCCTACTCTTATCCCGGCATCAACAACGCCTATGTTGATGCACACACCGGTGAGCTGCATAGCGGCTACTACTATTTAGATGATAAGCGCCAGGCGGCTGCGCCAGAGGCTGTTGCCGACGCGGATGGCCTCAGCCCGCAGGAGTTGGCCGAGGTGGAGCACGTGGCTGGCCTGCTCACCCAGCAAGAAGCGGAATCACAGGCTCGCCAATTGGTTTCTGTTCCGGAGCACCTGGAGTTGCAGGGAGCCAATCTCTATAGAGATGGCAGATTTCCTGAGCTCCGCACCTGGCAGCTCTACTTCTACAGTCAGTACGAGGGAGAAGAAAGGAATTACGAATACTATCACGTACGCATCGACGCCAAGACCGGGGAGCTGTACGGCCTGAGGCACTACTGGCCCCATGACAACGACATTAAAGTCGGTACCCTCACCCCAGAACAGGCCAAGAATGTGGCTGACGCCTTCATGCAGCAGTACAACCCGGATAAGGCTGCCCAAGTGAAGCTGCAGGACATGCCGACCAAGGACGAAGAAGAGGAGAACGCACTCTATTACTCGTTCCACTATCGCCGGATGGTCAACGATATCCCCTTCGTCGACAACTACATCACCGTGACGGTGAAGGGCGAAGACCAGGGGATAGTCACAGACTACAATGTGCGTTGGGTGGAAACGGAATTTCCGAGCCCGGACATCGCGCTTTCTCAGGGGGATGCCTATGAGCAGTTGGTCGCTTCCTACCCCTGGAAGCAGGAATACCGCCTGGTCAGCGAACCTGTAACCTACGACGAAGCAGGTAGATACGTCCAGCCCAAGCTGATTGCTTTGCTCACCTATCGCTTGGAGAACGTTCCCAGCACTCGCTTTACTCCAGACCAGATGCTGCCGATGGATTATCGCGGCGAAGTGATCAAAGTTGAAGAGGCGGTGTTGCCGCAGGACGTGGATGGCATCCCTGGCGCTGCCGATATCATCTTTCTCAGTCAAGTGGGCATCATTCAGCTGGAAAACGGCATGTTCTACCCACAGCGCGAGATCACCGTCGGTGAATGGTTGGAGATGCTCTCACGGGCTTGTGGCTGGAGTACGGGCCCGATCATCATCCTGCCGCGCTGGGCAGAAGCTGCTGCCGACGGTCCTAACGCGGCCGCCGCTCAGGCTGCCATCTCCGCCGGGCTGATTCTCCCAGGAGAGAATTTGGACATGAGCAAGCTGCTCACGCGAGAAGAGCTGGCCGTGTTCGCCGTGCGCGCCCTCGGACATGAGCAAGTGGCTGCCATTCCGGGCATCTTCCATTTGGATTGCCTGGATGCCGATCAGGTGACTTCTTCCCGCCTAGGCCATGTGGCCATCGCTCGCGGCCTGGGCATCCTGGTGGGAGAGCCCAACTACTACCGGCCGCAGGCAACCTCCACCAAGGCCACCTGCGCCACCGTATTGATGCGCATGCTGCGCCTCGAGCGCTAGCCTCCCCCCAACCACCCCAGAGCCAGGCAACCCATGCCTGGCTCTTTCCCATGTTAAGGATACAGCGGGACGTGTACCTCGTATCCTTCGGTATTCGAAACATGCCCGAAAACCTCGACTTCAGAGAACGCTCAGGGAGGCAGTAGGTGCCATCGTTCAGACCCTGGGCAGTTCCAGTCGCTCAATCTTAGGGATTGGCTCCATACCGTCGCGCTGAGATATCACAAACACTACGCAGGCTGCTGAAAATTCCTTCGTTGCCCCAGATGACGGCATCAGCAAGCTCCTTCATAGGGCTGAAATCGTCCGTTATCTTAGTGGGCAACCGGCTTCTGCCCTTTGGTTCTGTCTGCTTAAATCGCCTGGGCATGTAGGAGTTCCACCTTTGACGGCGAAGGAGATATATAGGAAAAGCTAGGCTTAGCCCAGACTCTACAGGCCGATAGGAGAGGGGAGAAGGGGTTGACGGTGCAGGTCTTTGCTTGCGAGATCGAGGGCGAGATGGGCTTGGATGTGGCCATCACAGACCCCAACGCTACTGTTTTCGACCTGCTGGCGGCCATGCAATGGGCCACCGACGATCCGCGGATTGTGAAGCCCTTTCACCGCCAGCGCTACGCCAGGTGCGAGGCTTGCGTCAACAACTGCTGCAAGCACAACTACATCACGCCAGACTTAGTTTCGGCAAACGCTTTGGCTGCACATTTGGGCATGGATTTGAGCAGGTTTGCCCATAAATATCTCTGTCTCAGCCCCGATGTGCCTTACCCGGAGTTCAAGCACCGGCCTTGTCCTTTCTTGATCGCCAACCGCTGCAGCGTCTACGAGCATCGATCGCTGATCTGCCGCCTGTACCTATGTACCCCGATGAGCGACCGGCTGGAGCAGTTGCGCGCCGCTGTCTCATTTGCGGGGGAAGCGGCACTGAAGCAACAGCTGCTGCAATTGGGGCTGGGCCCGCCCACCTGGTCAGCAAGACTGGAGCGACAGACCTTGCGTCAGCGCCTGCAGCGAGACGAAATCTCTCAACAGCAGTGGCGGGAGCGATCGGAACAACTGGGGATTCTCTGGGAGCATAACCCCTTCCTGCCGGGGCAGAGCTATCAGGATGTCCGCCTGGCGGACTGCTGCACCGATTTTCTCTGGCAGCAGTTAACCAGCGATAACAGGATATCCTAAGGATGTCTGCATGCAACATCCTGTGCGTGCGGCCAGTCAATTTGCCGGACCGGGCAGGAAAACCCTTGCAGTTGTCTAAATATCTTACTGTGTAGAATAGGACAGGTTAGTTAACTAAAGTTTGTCAGATGAGGTGAGTTTCATGTGGAGCGGTTTGCTCCAACGTTATGCAGATCTGCTACCCGTCGGGCCAGATACCCCCGTCGTCACGTTGCACGAAGGAAACACCCCGCTAATTCCACTGACCAGGCTCAGCCGCGACCTGCCCGGGTTAAATATCTTCGCCAAGTATGAAGGAGCCAATCCCACCGGCTCTTTCAAGGATCGGGGCATGACCTTGGCGGTGAGCAAAGCGAAAGAAGCCGGGGCCAGGGCTGTGATCTGCGCGTCCACCGGCAACACCTCGGCCTCTGCCGCAGCTTACGCGGCTAGAGCCCAGCTGGACTGTGTGGTGCTGATTCCGGAAGGCAAGATCGCCCTAGGCAAGCTGGCCCAGGCGGTGCATTATGGCGCCAAAGTGATCGCCATCCAGGGGAATTTCGATCAGGCTCTGGCCATCGCCCGCGAGATTGTGCAGGATGAGCCGTTGACCCTGGTCAACTCGGTCAATCCCTACCGCATTATCGGTCAACAGACAGCCGCTTGGGAGGTGCTGGAGCAGCTGGGCACAGCGCCGGATTTCTTGGCCATCCCAGTAGGCAACGCCGGCAACATCACCGCCTATTGGAGGGGCTTCCGCTCGGCCCAGCAACGCTCTGGCAGCAGTCTGCCGCGCATGTTGGGCTTTGAGGCCTGGGGCTCGGCAGCCATCGTGCGAGGCCAGCCTATTCTGCAGCCCGAGACCATAGCCACCGCCATCCGCATCGGCAATCCGGCCAGTTGGCAAACAGCCGTGGAGGCGGCCGAACAGTCCGCTGGCTTAATCGACGCGGTCAGCGATGAGGAAATCCTAGCTGCCTATCGCCAACTGGCACGCCACGAGGGCATCTTCTGTGAGCCCGCCTCTGCAGCCTCCTTAGCTGGCGTGATCAAGCTTTATCACCAGGGCTACTTCCGGCAGCAGTCAGCGACAGTGGTCTGCGTGCTTACCGGCAACGGTTTGAAGGACCCAGATAACGCCGTCGCCGGGGCAAGTGCCCCGATCAGGGTTGCTGCCGAGAAGGCGGCCATCCTGGCAGCCATCAAGGAGTGAGCGATGGGGCCAGATTCCGCTTGCTGGCAGCCCGTTAACGAGGACTCATCCTACTGGGAAGTGACTGTCCCAGCCACCAGCGCCAATCTGGGGCCTGGCTTTGATTGTCTCGGCCTCGCCCTCAACCTGCATAACCGCATCTGGGCAAAACCGTCTGAACGGCTTCGTTTCCGGGTGCTGGGGGAGGGGCGGGGGGAATTACCGGAAGACAGCAGCAACCTGGTTTGGAGAGCGGCCCAGCATTTGTTTGAGCAGGTAGGCTATTCGCCGCCGCCCTTGTCCATAGTAATGAAAAATGATATTCCTACCAGCCGCGGTTTGGGCAGCAGCTCGGCAGCTATCGTCGGCGGCCTGCTGTTGGCCAATCAGTTGGTGCCGACGCCGCTGACCGAGCAGCAGTTGCTCGATTTGGCCACCCAGCTGGAAGGCCACCCCGACAACGTGGTGCCAGCCATGTTGGGCGGAATGGTGGTCAGCGCAACCACCAGCCAGCAGGTAGTCGCTTTGTCCTTTCCTTTCCCGCAGGAGCTGCAGTTGGTGGCCTGCATTCCCAACTTTCGCCTGTCCACCAGTCTGGCTCGGCAGGTGCTGCCCAGTCAGGTCAACCATGGCGACGCTACTTTTAACGCTTCCCGGATTGCGCTGCTGCTGGCCGCTCTGCTGCAGCGGCGATATGATCTGCTGGCGATGGCGGCTGAGGACCGCCTGCACCAGCCCTATCGCTTGGGCTTGATTCCAGGCGGCGCTGCAGCCTGCCAGGCAGCGCGGCAGGCAGGGGCAGCTGCAGCCATGATCTCCGGCGCTGGACCCACCCTATTAGCCATCGTTCCACCCGGGGTGGCGGCCGCCGCAGTAGGGCAGCAAATGGCGAGCAGTCTGCTGGCATCCGGGGTGAGCGCTACCTATAAACTATTACAGCTGGATCTGCAGGGAGCAGTGGCTAGGACACTGTGACTGTTGCCACCCTGCATTCTGTCTGGAAAACACAATTTTGAAGGGAGTTTTGCAGCTTGAACAAGGAAAAGATCTGGAGTGCCATTGATGTTGTAGCCGACCGCCTCTATCAGATCAGTGACTGGATGTACCACCACCCTGAAATCGGGCATCAGGAAAGGGAAGCAGCCAAACTGTTGGCAGGCGAACTGGAGCGTCACGGCTTCACAGTCACGACCCCCTTCGCCACCATGGAGACGGCATTCAAGGCTGTCTATCGTGGCGGGGACGGTCCTACCATCGCCATCGTGGCCGAATATGATGCTTTGCCCGGCCTTGGTCACGGCTGCGGACACAACATTATCGGGACCAGCGCCATCGGTGCGGCTATCGGTTTGAAGGAAGGCTGGCCGGAATTCCCTGGCACTCTGGTCGTTTTTGGAGCTCCGGCAGAAGAAGGAGCGGTGGACAACGCCGGCGGTAAGGTAATCCTGGTGGAGAACGGTGCCTTCGCAGGCGTGGACGCAGCGATGATGATCCATCCTTCTAACCGCAGCGCCCTCGGCGGCACTTCCAACGCCCGGGAAGCGATGGAGATCACCTTCAAGGGCCGACCTGCCCATGCTGCCGGTGCACCCCACGAGGGCATCAATGCGCTTGACGCCGCCATCCAGACCTTCAACGGCTTCAATGCTCTGCGCCAGCATGTAAAGTCGGATGTGCGCATCCATGGCATCATCGCGGAAGGCGGCGTGGCCCCCAACATCGTGCCCGAGCGGGCGGTGATTCGCATGTATGTGCGAGCCGCGCAGGCATCCTATCTGAGCGAAGTGGTGGAGAAGGTGAAGAACTGCGCCCGCGCCGGCGCTATGGCGGCCGGTGCTACGGTTGAGTTCCGGCAAACCGCCAACACCTATAAGAATATGATCAACAACTGCACATTGAGTTGTGTGTTCAAGAGAAATCTGGAAGCGTTAGGCGAAGAGGTGCTGCCGGCTGGAGCTGGTGCAGGTTCCACCGATATGGCCAATGTCAGCCACGTGGTTCCGTCCATTCACCCCTATATCGGGATATCCAGCCAGAAGATTGTGGGGCACAGCCAAGGTATGGCCGACGCCACCATCTCAGAAGAAGGCCATCGGGGCCTTTTGCTGGGAGCGAAGTCGCTGGCTGCCACGGCGGCAGAGTTGTTTGCGGATGCAGACCTCTTGGCCAGGGTGAAGAAGGAGTTCTCCGAGGCTGCCAAGTAGTCGCCGCTCAGTCACTGCCCCTTGGTCTGTCCCTAAGCTCCACCACAGGAGTTGCCGGCAGAGACCAAGGGGCTTCCTACTGAATATTGTTTTCAGGAGGCAACATATGCAGAAGAGATCGGCCCACGAGATGATCAGGCAGGAGGTGAGGGAGCTCTGCAGCTCGGCGGAAGTGTCTGACCGGGGTCTTCCGGCCAGGCTGCTGGCTAACGAGAGCAGCCTCAATCCCACCTGGTTGCTGATGGAGGCACTGCAGCAGGCCGAGGCTCTGGAGCCGAACCGCTATTGGCTGCCAGAGGTGAGCACCGGCCTGCTGAGGGCTTTGTCTGAGTACTGCGGCCTGCCCGAGAACCAGATACTGTTGGGTAATGGGGCTGACGAGCTGATCCAGGCCACGCTGCTCGCATTCCTGCGGCCAGGAGACAGCGTAATCTTGCCCTGGCCCTCCTATCCGATGTATCCCTATCTGGCTAGGGTGCTGGGGATGAACCCGCTACAGGTGCCGCTTAGGGAAGACTGGTCGCTGCCTGTGCAGAGGATTGCCCAGTTAGCAGCGGAAAGCAAGGCACCGCTGATCATCCTGGCCAATCCCAACAACCCCACCGGCAACCTCTGGCCACAGGAGGACTTGCTGTGGCTGCTGCGCCATACCGGATGCATTCTGGTGGTTGATGAGGCCTATTACGAGTTTTGCGGGCAAACGGCGGCCGGTTTGCTGCAGCAGCAGGACCGCCTGATTATCTGGCGCACCTTTTCCAAAGCCTTTTCGCTGGCGGGCATGCGCATCGGCTACCTACTGGCGCAGCCCCAATTGGTGTCTCGAGCTGAACAAAGTGAAGCTGCCCTTTAACATATCTAACCTCTCCCAATGGATGGCTGAAGCGGCGCTCAAACACCGGGCGATCTTTGCGGAACAGGTGCAGCGGACGGTGTCGGAGCGGGAGCGAGTGCTCAGTGCTTTGCAGCAGCTGCCAGGCATCGAGGTATTCCCATCAGTGACCAATTTCCTGCTCTTTCGCACCGGCGCGTCACCAGACGAGCTACACGCCAGGCTGTATCAGCGGGGGGTTTCGCTGCGGCAGGTGGCTGCTCTGTCACCGCTGCTGTCGGGGTGCCTGCGGGCATCTATAGGGGCACCGGAAGAGAATGATCTGTTTCTGGAGCAGCTGAAGCAATGCCTGGAGTGAACTCAGGGGGCGCATGCCTTGTACCGCCAGCCGGGGCAAGACATCGCGTTCCCCTGGTTTTCTGCCGAAAACTAAGCACACTCCGGCGTAACTTTATTGTCCGCGGCGCGTAATAGTCAACAAAGGAGCGACAAGGAGGTGGATACATGCCAGACTGGGCAATCTGGATACTGGTAGGGCTGGCTTTCGGGGTGTTGGAGATGGTCTCTGTGGCGTTCTTCGCGGCTCTGTTCGCGCTCGGAGCAGTAGTAGCGTCCTTGTTTGCCGTGTTTACCGACAGTTGGCCGTTGCAGGCCATCGTGTTCACTGCGTCCTCGGTGGTCTTCATGTGGCTATTGCGTCCCTATTTGGTCAACATCTATGGCGGGGAGCGCAAGCACACCGGAGCCGAACGGGTGATCGGAACGGTAGGCATCGTGGTGCAAGAGATAGACAACCTCCAAGGTGTCGGACAGATTAGGGCCAACGGGGAAATCTGGACCGCCCGCAGCAGCGATGGAGTTCCGATTGCCGCCGGAACGCGGGTGGTAATTAAGCGGATCGAAGGGGTAAAAGCCATCGTCGAGGAACAGGTAGAATAGAAAAGGGAGGAATGTAGCGATGATTTTGGACGATCCAGGCAGCTTGATCGGTCTTGTACTGACGGTGTTTGTGGGCCTCTTTGTACTGGCGACGGTAATCTCGGCTATCCGGGTGGTGCGGCAATCCACCCAGGTGGTTGTGGAGAGGCTCGGACGGTATCACAAGGTGATGCATAGCGGTCTCAATTTCCTGGTACCTTTCATTGACCATGTGCGTGCCATCGTGGACATGCGGGAGCAAGTGGTCGACTTCCCGCCGCAACCAGTGATCACCAAAGACAATGTGACCATGCAGATCGACACGGTGGTCTACTATCAGGTCACGGACGTGACCAAGTACGTCTACGAGATCTCCAACCCTAGGAGTGCCATCGAAAACATGACGGCGACCACCTTGCGTAACATCATCGGTGAGCTGGACCTGGACGAAACGCTCACCTCACGGGACATCGTCAACTCCAAATTGCGGGTGATTCTAGACGAAGCCACGGACAAATGGGGCATTAAGGTCAACCGGGTGGAATTGAAGAATATCATGCCGCCCAGAGATATCCAGGATGCGATGGAGAAGCAGATGCGAGCTGAGCGCGAGCGACGGGAGGCTATCCTGAAAGCCGAAGGGGAAAAACAAGCGGCGATCTTGACTGCCGAGGGTAGCAAGAGATCTGTTATCCTCCAGGCAGAAGCGAATCGCGAAAAGGAGATCTTGAAGGCAGAGGCGGAGAAGCAGCGCCGGATTCTGGAAGCCGATGGTCAAGCGGAGGCTATCCTCAGGGTGCAGCAAGCCACCGCTGAGGGCTTGAAGCTGATCAAGGCCGCCGGTCTGACACCGGAGTATTATGTGATGCTGCAAGGCATAGACGCCATGAAGGGCTTGGGCCAGAGCCCGAGCAGCAAGCTGGTTATCCCCACCGATGCCAGCAAGCTGCTGGGTGCGCTGCCGGCCATGGCGGAAGCGCTGGGCAAGAAGGCAGAATCAGCAACCAAGGTTGACGCACCAAGACAGGACTAATTGATCATCACTGGTCAGCGTAGGGCAGTCATCGCGGGCACGAACATGGCTCATGTTGTTTGGGATCCCTGCACCCTGCGTTAGAATATAGCTAGGGGGGTGGGTAGCAATGATCGACTCGGGTCACCTGCTGTTTATTCTGGAAGCTGTAATGGAACGAATACAAGCGGAAGACTTGACACAGCAATTGCCTGCTTATAACCTATCCAAAACGCAGTACCGTGCTATTCGTTTCCTGCGACACAACGGCGGGTCGGAGCTGTTTCGGTTAGCCGAAGCACTGGAGATCAGCGCTCCGGCTGCCACCAAGCTGGCTGATCGCTTGGAGAAGGGTGGCTTCGTGCAGCGCGTCCCCTGCCAAGCGGATAAGCGCAGGGTCGATCTAGTGCTCACCGAACAGGCGGAAGACTGCCTTGATGCTTTGGAGCGGCGCACTGGCGCCGCCCTGGCCAAAGTATTTGCAGAGCTCACCGCTGATCAGCAGCAACAGTTGCTGACAGGAGCGGAGGCTTTCCTGAGGGCTGCACTGAAGTATCTGCCGGCGGAGAAGCTCTGTCAGTATTGCGGTGGCTTGCACACCAGCGACTGCCCCCTCAGCCAGGGCGAAGAGAAATAGGCTAGAGCTGGGCTTTGCTTCGAAGGTGAAGATCGTGCGTGAATAGACGAGGGATCGGCTTGGCCGATCCCTCTTTTATGTTGAAAGAACCTGTCCTTCCGAGTGTAGCCAGCAAGCTAGATTCTGAAGGTGCGTGCGCCGAGTTCGCGCAGCGTCAGGATGGCGTCCTGCAACGCTGGGGTAAAGCCGCTTTCAGGAAGGATCGTGATTGTTGTGGAGCGATGACAGGAAGCGCACTGGTCATTCCCATATTGGCACAACTCAGCGCTCAGCTCGCGCAGAGGGCGCATGGACTGGATTTGCAGCGGCTTGGGTTGGGACAGCAGGAAGCCGTGGTGTGATTAGCGCGAGGAGAGAGCACATTCAAGGGCGAGGAGAATAAAAAAAGACCGCCCGAAGACGATCGGGCGGCAGAAGAATAGGTGCTGGGGGGATACGGTAGAACAGTTGTCCTACTTGTCCCTATTGTACGCCTTTATCACGGCTCAGGCAAGCAATAGGTCGGCAAATTATATTTCGGCGCAGAGGCTGGCCATGTCTGCGGGGAGGGGGGAGCGCCAGGCCCAGAGCTCTCCGCTGCGACAGTGCTGCAACCGCAGGCTATGGCAATGCAGCGCCTGGCGGTCGATCAGCCGTTGTTCTCCTCCATATTGCCTATCACCCAGCAGCGGGTGTCCTATCCAGGCCAGGTGCACCCGAATCTGATGGGTGCGCCCGGTGAGCAGCTCCGCCTCCACCAGCGTGTATTGATCAAACCTTTTCCTCACTCGCCAGGCCGTCTGGGCAGGCTTGCCGCCCGCATCCGCCTTGCGCGTCACCGGATTGTCTGGATTCACCGCTATGGGCACGTCAATCACCCCCTGTTCCATGTCTGGCCGACCGTGCACCAGTGCCAAATAGCGCTTCTGCAGCCTAGCGCCACCTTGCGTGTACTGGTACTGCACCAAAGCATTCTTGGCCACCAAAACCAGCCCGGTGGTATCCCTGTCCAAGCGGGTGATCACCCGTACCGGGCCAGCAAAGCCGCACTGCCGCCAATGCCAGGCGATGGCATTGGCCAGGGTGCCACTAGGCTCAGGTGGAATGGGGTGAACGATCATTCCAGCTGGTTTCTCTACCACCAGCAGGTCCTGATCCTCATAGACAATTGACAAGGGCAACCGTTCGGGAACAACTCTTAGCTCTGCTGTTTCTTCCAGGTGCAAGGCGATCACGTCTCCGGCCTTCACCCGAGCCCGCACGGTTGCTGGCACACCGTTGATGGTGATCTGCCCCTGGAACTTCAGTGTATGCAGCAAGCGCCGGGAGATCCCCATCTTTCCCCGCAGCACATCCCGCAGCAGGAGCCCATCCTCCGCCAATGTCGCGGTTCTCTGCCAATGAAAAGCCATCTCCTCACCTCTTAGTTCAGCATACCTGGTGTGCAGCCAGCTGGCAACGACGGCTGCACACCAGACCAACCGGATTGCGGGTGCAGTACATACATCGCTGCCGAAGTACAGAAAATAACGGGCGGGTAGATTTTGCACCTATCAAGGGAGGTGGATGCCATTGCGGAGGAGGAAGGCGGGCAGCAGGCGCAGGTTGCGTTCGCAGAAATCCCCGGCAGCATTCTGGGTTAGCGACCTGTTGCCCTTTCTGGCAGGCGCTGCAGCTGGCAGCATGGGGCTGTTGCTCGGCAGCCGCCCCCTGCTGGCACACCTGGCACGCCGTTCGTTGCGCATCCTGATGACCGATCCCTATGATCAGAATTTGTTGGAGTTGTTTTCGGCCACCAAACGTTTTGGCGTTCAGACACTAGCCGAAACCGAACTCCGGTGCAGTCGTGGCACGGTGATCGCGCGGCCCCTTGGCTCTCCCAAGAGTTTCCCCAACTTCAGTCAGCTGATGTTTGACGTTGCCCAACTGCACAGGATGCCGCTGACGTTAGGATCGCCGATTGATTTCACTGTGACCATCGGACCCCGCGCCAATCGGCCGCTGAGGCTGGCGATCCCGATCATGATTTCCGGCATGGCTTATGGCTGGGCGTTGAGTGAATCTGCAAAGCTGGCCTTGGCTCGGGGCGCTAGCATGGCCGGCACTGCCACCAACACCGGGCAGGGCGCTTGGCTGGACTCCGAGCGTAGAGCTGCGGACCTGCTGGTGTATCAGTACCACCGGGGGCACTGGGGGAAGCGGATGGAGCATGTCCGGCAAGCGGATGCAGTGGAGATCCAGTTTGGCCAAGGTGCCTCGGCCGGTGTAGGAGCGATTTTGGAGGCCAAGCTGATGGACGAACATCTGCGGCGGATGTTTGAAGTGCAACCTGGGGAAGGTGCCAAAGCCCAATCGAGACAACAGGAGGTACAGCGCCCCCAGGACTTGACGGAGTTGGTCCGCAATCTGCGGCTGCAGTCTGGTGGCGTTCCCATCGGTGTAAAGCTTTGCCCGGGCAACCGTTTAGAGCAAGACTTGGACTACCTGTTGGCAGCCGATGTGGACTACATCGTGATTGACGGCGCTGAGGCGGCGACCAAAGGGTCACCCCCTGTGCTGGAAGACGACTTCGGCCTGCCCACTCTGTTTGCCCTGGTCAGAACGGTGCGCTATTTAGAACAACGGGGTGTGAAGGACAAGGTGAGTTTGGTCGTTTCTGGTGGATTGAAAAGCCCCGGCGATTATCTGAAAGCGCTGGCCTTGGGTGCCGACGCGGTGGCCATCGGAACAGCAGCTTTGTTTGCCATCTCCCATCCCCAGGTTATCAGAGCGATCCCGTTCGAGCCACCCACCCAACTGGTCTGGTACTCGGGATTATCGGCCAAGGATTTCGATTGGCAGCAAGGAGCCGAATCTCTGCGACGCTACCTGCAGGCCTGTGTGGACGAAATGGCGGAAGGTATACGAGCGTTGGGGAAACACGGGATCGCCGAGTTGAGCCCCGACGATCTATTTGCCTTGGACCAGACGACGGCGGAGATCTGCGGAGTGTCGTTAGGATATCAGCCTAAGGGGAAATAGGCAGTGCAATCGCAGCACACGCCACGCCTTGTGCAGAAATTAGCTTGCAGCAGTGCCTGTCCAATTGGCTCACTCGTGGCAATCCAATTGCATACATTGATATTGACATCTATGCAGGAGGGATAGCCATGCACAATATGTTGTTGGCAAGAGGCATTGTGGGGCAGCCGCCTTTGCAGTCGCTTAGTCTGGAGGAACAGGGTAACCTGTTTGAGCAATGGTTTCTACTTTTCTTCTACGGCAGTTGTAGCCCTTTGGAAGACTGAGTGTGCCCACCTAAGCTAATATTGTTCCATTGATCAGTGCTCTAGCGGAGCTTGAACTGAGTGCCTACATGCGGTATGCTCTATGTGCACAACGCTGTGCAAATAGAGCTGGGAGGTGTTTCTGGATGGAGATCCAAGAAATAATGGATATTCTGCCTCATCGTTACCCCTTTTTGTTGGTCGATCGCATCACCGAACTGGATGCGGGTGTATCTGCCACTGGCATCAAGAATGTGACCATAAACGAGTCCTTTTTTGCGGGCCACTTCCCGGGCTACCCGGTGATGCCAGGAGTTTTGATCGTGGAGGCATTGGCACAGGTGGGCGCTGTAGCGCTGCTCAGTTTGCCAGAGAATCGGGGCAAAATCGGCCTTTTCGCCGGCATCGATAAGCTGCGCTTTCGTCGTCAGGTAAAGCCAGGCGACCAACTTAAGCTGCGTGTGGAGATCACCTACCAACGGGGTCCCATCGGCAAGGGGAAAGCGGTGGCCACTGTGGAAGGGCAGGTGGCCGCCTCGGGCGAGCTGATGTTTGCCGTCAGCGATGTCAACAATTGACCAGAACAATCGAAAAACACCGCCGCGAAAAAACGGCGGTGTTTGCATATTCCGCGGAAAATTGGGAACAAGAAGGAAGAAGAGCGGACACGCGGTCCGCTCTGTAGGCAAAACGACGAGTTAGCCCTGGGTGCGGCTGGACAACGCCTGCTCGGCCATGGCGATCATCTTGCGAACCATGTGCCCACCGATAGCGCCGGTGTCACGAGTGGTCATTGTGCCCCAATAGCCATCAGCTGGAGTCTGAATTCCCAACTCCTGAGCCACTTCATACTTGAACTGGTCAAGAGCCTTCTTGGAATTCGGAACCACCGGGGTGTTGCTGGAACTGCTACCTAGTGCCACTTAGAATCACCTCCTCAAACGTTGCTATCTTCAGTATTTGTCGAAAGCGAAGGTCGAATACTGTCAGTGTTTGGTGCGATCGGGAGAGAGAGGTAATGACGTTTTGCCTGAACCGATTGAGGGCTTTGATTCTGCGATCAAGGCCCTCAATCATTTTTCGGCTTTATGGTCACCTTCACCCTCTCGATGCTGCGCCGATCCATTCTGTCCACAGCCAACTGCACCCGACCGATGGCAGTTGAGTCTCCCACCTTAGGGATCCGCCCCAGCTGATCATAGATCAGACCGCCGATGGTTTCGGCTCTATCCACCGGCAGCTGGATATCGAGCTGCTGATTCACTTCCTCCACCGTCAGCCGAGCATCGAAGAAGGTCGTGAACTCGTCCAACACCTCCACTGGCGGGTCTTCCACATCGTATTCGTCCACGATTTCTCCCACGATTTCCTCAATCAGGTCTTCGATGGTCACCAGCCCAGCGGTGCCGCCATACTCATCGATGATGATGGCCATATAAACACGATGCTTCTGCAACTCCCGCAACACCAAGCCGCTGCGTTTGCTTTCAAACACAAATATGGTTGGCCGCAGGTGTTTGCTCAACTCAAATGTCAGCCGCTCGTCGTCAGTCAGGGCGCAAACGTCCTTAACATGCAGCAGACCAATGATGTTATCTATATCCCCGTCATAAACCGGCAATCGCGAGTAGCCTTCGCGCCGAATCACATCCAGTAGCCCCTGGTGCGATATTTTGACGTCGATGGCGGTGATCGCAGTGCGGGGCACCATCACATTTCGCACCGGAGTATCGGTCAGCTCCAAGACACTGCGAATCATCTTGCTCTCGGTGCCCTCGATCACGCCCAGTTCTTCACCCACGTTCACCAGGGTGCGGATTTCGTCTTCTGTCACGTCATTGTCCATGCGAGCGGGGACTCCCAGCATGCGCATCAATGAGCTGGAGAGCAGCGTCAATAGCCAGACGGCCGGGAAAAGCAAGCGCGTCAGCCAGCGCACAAAGGGAGCAACTCGGCAAGACAACAGCTCTGGGTTGAGTGCAGCCACGCTTTTGGGGGCGATTTCTCCGAACACCAGGATGATCACGGTCAGTACGCCGGTAGCGATTGTGATGGCACCGCCTGTACCCACCAGTTCAATCATCATCGCGGTGAACAAGGCCGAGGCGGCTATGTTAGCGATGTTGTTGCCCACCAGGATAGTTGCCAGCAGCCGCTGTGGCCGGCTGATCAACTCTTGCACCGCAAATGCCCTTTTCTCACCGCTTTCCACCATCGTGCGCAGGCGGATCCGATTCACTCCCGTCAGCGCTGTCTCAGCAGCGGAGAAAAAGGCAGAGGCGATGATCAGGCCGGCTAGGACAACCCAATCCCAGATGGATGTCATCTTGCTCACCCCCTATCGACCGCTTCTTCTGGCTATTATCTGCAATCATGACGGAACGAATTCCCTCTGTCCAAATGCGACAAGCCTGTCGCCGGCAGTTGCGCCATGGAAATGCGAGGTTGCGTGCCCACGCAGGAACTGCGGTGGCTCTCCAGCCAGATTTGGTGGAGCGAAAGGCTTCGTCGGCTGATGAGAATGCTGGCAAGATTTTGCTAGCCAAAGCAGGTTCCTGCATGGTTCAAGAAAGACCGACGGTATACGATGGGATCACACAACGCGCTATGGCTTGAATGGAGGGTTAGCCGTGTTCTTCCGTCTAGGGATGACAAATAGCTTGAGACAGTTGGGACGCAGTCTGCTGGTACTGCTCGGCATGGTACTGGCCGCCATGAGTCTCACATCTGCCTTGTCCTTTGGCCAGGGCAAGATGAGTACCAGTTACCAGTTCTATCGCGACTTCCTGGGAGGAGAGATCCTGGTATCACCGGTGAAGTGGGTGGGTCAGCAATCACAGGATGTCCGTAACGACCGTCCTTTGGTCCATCGTCAGCTGCCTGCCACTGGCCTCAGTCGCTTGGAGCTGTTTTATCCAGAGCTCTATCGGCAGGGATACTTGACCAACCTAGGGGTCACAGCACGCCAGACTTTTTCGGAAGCTGAAGTGGCTGAGTTGCTGCAACATCCAGGTGTGAGCGGCGTTACCATCCATCCTCAGATACCAGTTGATATGACCAACCTTGCGCTGCCCCACGACCACTACTCCGCCTTTACCCTCTTGCCACTGCCTGCGGATGGATTGCAGGATGCAATTGACCCGGCTACCTACCGGATACAGCCTTTTGATCCGGCTGGTTATCCTGGACAAGGCTTACCATTAGTCTGGATCAACTTCTACCCCACCTTCCCGGAAGAAGTGATAGAAGCACGTATCCAGTCCATTGCCGACGAGCAGCTGCATTACAATCGCGACAGCGCAGTGCCTCCCAGCGACGATCAATTGAAGCGAATGAGGCGGGCAGTGGTCTGGAAGCAGTTGGTGGAAGAGGCCTGCCTGCCCCAGCCAGGGGAGCTAGCCGAGCTGCTACTGCCCCGCATGCGCCTGGACCCAAATGGGGATTACGTACCTGACTATTGTGACCCAATTCGGTTGCAGGTCGAGATAGCAGGCTATGTCACCATGCCTACCAGGGCAATCAGCTGGGAGCATAGCTTTGGTACATCCACCGAACAGAGCTGTCTACATGCCTCGCATATCTACATGACCAAAGAAGCCTGGCACGAAACATGGAAACAGGTGGCTGGGACGGATAGCCCGCCGTTATGCAATGTTACCCTGCAGGTGGCCGACATGGGCCAACTAGAGCCTATTGTGGCGTCGCTGCAAGCGAGCTTCCCCGACTATTCTTTCATAGACGTGGCTAGCTTCGCCGAACGCATGGAGTTGACGTCGCGGCTCGACTACTTCTACATTGCGCCGCCTTACACCTATTCTCCGGACCGGGATGCCACGCTGGCAGTGCCCGCAGAACTGGGACCGATTATTGGAGTTCTCTTCCTGCTGATCGCTGGAATGTTGATCGCCAGCCGCATGCTCACCGGGGCAGCTGCCAGAAGGGAGGAGATTGGCATTTTGAAGACATTAGGCGCCCGCAGACGGGACATAGCGCTGATGGCCATGACGGAGGCGGTGGTGATCGCGCTACTGGGCTCCAGCGGCGGATTTCTGTTGGTGCGCTTGGGTGGCGTGGCCATCGAAGTCAGCAACGCTGTGCCCTGGCCGGAGATCCTGCAACGTACTGTCACTGAGGGGGTGACGGTGGTGGGACTGGCGACCTTGGTCTCACTGCTGTTTGCTCTGCTACCAGCGATCCGTTTGTCCAGCCTAACAGTGATGGGGGTGCTGCGTGGTGAGTAACTTGCTGCGATTAGTCGTTAGGCGGTGGATCGTCAATCGCAAGGCACAGATAGCCAGCATTTTGATCACTGCCGCTGTGCTGACCGCTTGGATGCTGTTTTGGGGTTATGCGGAGGCAACCAGCCAGGCAACCGTAGGACGCATCGTGGTGCCTGAAGAGCCGACAGACTTGATCGTGCTTGCTCCAGACGGGGAAGCAAGCTTCAGCGAGCCGCGCTCTGTAGGCAGGGTTGGTGCCTTTCGGAAGATGCTAGTGGATACCTCCTATGGGTCACTGGATTTGGGTGCAATCACCTATTACAGTGACGGCGAGCTGCTGCCACAGGCTGCCATGGCAGAGGTGTGGGTGAGCGACCAATTGGCTGAACACTGGCAACTGCGCGTCGGCGATACTTTTCCGCTGCGGTTCCGGCAAGAATTTGAGTTCACTCTGCTGACCGCACATGTGGGCGGCGTCTATCCGGCTTCCTCCTTCTTGCCTGATGTACTGGTGGATGGCGGTTGGTTAATCGCACAGGGAGTGGAACTACCTGCCGAATCCTATCTCTTCTACAAACAGCTGGAAGCGGGAGAAATGTGGGAACACTGGCTACACCACCTGACAGCGGGGAATACCAGAGTGACTAGCAACACTATCCTGGCTGAGGCGCAGGAAGTGGTAAAGAGCACCTTGAGCGGCGGCGGTTCTGCCATTGCCCTCCTATTCATGCTGATGGTGCTGGGAGTTGGCACTTTCTCTATGCTCAGCTACATGGATTCGCGCAAAGAGCTGGCGATTCTGAAGAGCATGGGGCTCCGACCCAAGGAAGCCGGGGCGATTTTCTGGCTGGAGAGTCTGGTCTCGGTGTCGCTGGGCTGGTTGTTGGCTGCATTTACCGCCAACCTGCTGGCGCGGGTGTTTCCATTCCAGGTGCTGCTCACCGCCTCGGTTTATGTCCGTAGCCTCTGCGGTGTGCTGGCCGCACTGCTGGCAGCGACCATTATTCCCAGCCTGCTGGGACAAAAGGCAGGAGTGCTGGAGCTGATGTTCAACCGTCCGGTGGCCATGTTCCGCAGCCACCTGCGAGAACTGAAGCGTAGGCACCCCGCATTGGAGGAGAAGGTGGCGGCTGGTTATCGTTGTATCAAGTTGCCTACTCCGGAAGGGCGTTTTGCGGGCATCTGCCTGCGTCGGGCCGGACAAATGGTCAAGGAGAACGAGACGGTGGCTTGGGAAAGCCATACTTGGGGCATGGGCGAACGGCACTATCTGGCACCTTGTGATGGCGAAGTGGTGGAATGCGACTTGACCAGCGGGTTGATCGTGATCAAACCGGCAAGCCGTTAGCTTGTTGGTACGCATTCCCCTTGCTTTATGCTAGCGGTTAGGCTGACCGTCTTTTCCCGTACCCTGGCTGAGTACGGCCAAGTGGCTGGTTTGGCGATTTTGGTTAGCCTGTTGTTCAGCCTGCTACCGGCTCTGCGAATGTCCAATCTTACAGTGATGGGAGTGTTGCACGGTGAGTAACGTATTGCTGAAGACAATGAACCTACACAAGGCTTTTCACCTTGGCGAGACGATTTATGCCGTGAACGACGTCAATCTGCAGATCGAGAGGGGTAGCTTAAATATTATCGTCGGGCCGTCCGGCAGCGGCAAGAGCACGCTGCTCAGCCTATTGGGAGGGTTGGACCGGCCGATGAGCGGCGATGTAGTGTTGGAAGGGGAGTCCTATAAGCAGCTGAGCGAGGACGGATTGGCCCTGCTCAGACGCCAGAAGCTGGGCTATGTTTTCCAGTTCTTCAACCTGATTCCCCACCTGACCGCTCTGGAGAACGTCACTCTACCGATGCAGTTCATCAAAGTGCCCCGTAAACAGGCGCGCGAACGGGGAGAAGCTTTACTGGAAAAGGTAGGCTTGGCCAAGCGGATGCATCACCTGCCGTTGCAGCTCTCTGGCGGTGAACAGCAGCGGGTGGCCATCGCCCGGGCGTTGGCCAATCAGCCGGCCATGGTGCTAGCCGATGAGCCCACCGGCAATCTGGACTCACATACTCGTGATGGCATTGTGGATCTCTTCAAGCGCCTCAATGAAGAGGATGGTCAGACATTCATCATGATCACCCATGACGAGAACATGTTGCAGCAGGCCAACAAAGTCTTTCATATGCTGGACGGCAAGCTGGTGGGGTAGCATGAAATGAGGTGCTTACTCACACTGTCTAGCCGTCGCAGGCTGACCGATTATAAGTCCCATCTGGCCTCGATTGTGATCGCAACAGCGGTGGTCACCGCTTGGTTATTCGATTGGGGTTAGCACCGGTCAGAGTGTACTGGCGAGGGAGACGATTGCCTGGGAGAGCTACGGCTGGGGCATAGGAGAGCGTGAATGTCCATCCCCGTGCGACGGCGAAGTGGTTGAGGCCAATTTGGAGCGGGGGTTGGTGGTAATCTAGCCCGACTAACGGCGGATGCCCAGGCAGGAGTCCGGCCAATCAGGTGCGCGACCTTTGCTTGCCAGCGTAGTAGGTCGAGGCTCAACGACTAAGCTAAATTGTGCTAACAGAACAGCATTCTCTCTCGTCATTTCAATTGCTGGCGCTTACAATGAAAGAAAGTGCATATGCCTGTCATGCGGAGATGGTGGCCGGTTCTGCCAACCTTACAGCGATAGGAGAGTTGCGTGATGAGTGACGTATTGCTGAAGACAGTCAATTTACACAAGGCTTTTCACCTTGGCGAGACGATTTATGCGGTGAACGACGTCAATCTGCAGATCGAGAGGGGTAGCCTAAATATCATCGTCGGGCCGTCCGGCAGCGGCAAGAGCACGCTGCTCAGCCTGCTGGGAGGATTGGACCGGCCGATGAGCGGCGATGTGGTGCTGGAAGGGCAGTCCTATAAGCAGTTGAGCGAGGATGGATTGGCCCTGCTCAGACGCCAGAAGCTGGGCTATGTTTTCCAGTTCTTCAACCTGATTCCCCACCTGACCGCTCTGGAGAACGTCACTCTGCCCATGCAATTCATCAAAGTGCCCCGGAAACAGGCGCGCGAACGGGGAGAAGTTTTACTGGAGAAGGTAGGGCTGGCCAAGCGGATGCATCACCTGCCGTTGCAGCTCTCTGGCGGTGAACAGCAGCGGGTGGCCATCGCCCGGGCGTTGGCCAATCAGCCGGCCATGGTGTTGGCTGATGAGCCCACCGGAAATCTGGACTCACACACGCGCGATGGCATTGTGGATCTCTTCAAGCGCCTGAATGAAGAGGATGGTCAGACATTCATCATGATCACCCACGACGAGAACATGTTGCAGCATGCCAACCGAGTCTTTCATATGCTGGACGGCAAGCTGGTGGGATAGCCACGCAAACTGCAAATGGACATGGGGACGGTTCTCGCTGTCCGGCCAACTGGTTGGTGGAAAGCGCGAACCATCCCCATGTTCACTCGGCCGTGAACGGCTACCAAATAAAACCGGGGGCGAAAAGCTGCTTTCGTCCCCGGTTTGATTGTTCCATTTCTGCATCAGTCGAGCAGGACCTGCACAGTTATCTTGCGCTCTTGGGCATTCCATGTTACCTGGGCACCCAGGTTTTCTGTCACAAACCGCAGCGGCACCATGGTGCGGTCATTGACCAGGGTGGGGGCCAAAGTCAACTCCACGGCTTGGCCGTCCACGAAAGCAGTGGTTCGGTCGATGAACACCTGAACTCGCTTGTCTCCCCGCTGGAAGATCACACCCCGCTCAGCAGCTAACCATTGCACATGGGCATCCATCAGATCCGCCAATACGCTCAGAGGGAGCATCGTGGTGCCGCTCTCCAGATATGGGGCTACATCCATGGCCAACTGCTGCTGGTTGGCCAGATAGGTGGTTCGATACAGCCAGAATTCAGCCAGCCGAAATTCAGGAATCACAAACTGCCACGACAAGGAGTCCAATAATGGTGGTGGTTGTTGCTCGCCGCCCTGGCCGATCAGCACCACCTCGATCCGGTGTGCACCCAACGTCAGCGGCTCTGTCGGCTGGGCAAAGACGAGGTTTTTGGCCAGGTCGCATTGAAGAGGCAACGGCTGGCCATCGATAGCCAATGAGGACCTCTCCAGGTCCACCAGACTGGCATCTGGCACCGCCAGTTCGATGGTCGGTTGGCGACCCAGCCGCACCGTCTGGGCCGGATCCTGGGTCACCCAGTGGTTGATCACTACAACGGATGCTAAGGAAATGTGCCCACTGGGGCTGATGGTAAAGGCCTGCAATGAATTGACCAGGCCATCGCTCAGGCGCATGGATTGGCTGACCTTCCCGTCTTGATCGGCTGCCACCGCCTCCTCGGACGTGCCAAAGTAGACCGGGAAGAACGGTTCTGTATGTACTTCCATCGTCAGGTAAGGCTCTTGCCCGTAATACTCGCTGCCTGAAACAGGACTGACCACCGAGATGGCAGCCGGTGCCTCGGCATTGGGCTCTAGGTTCCCTGAGACAGTGACCTGTAAGGTGAGGGACGGTGCTTCTACCAGCGGTTCAGTCGGCAGGTCTGCCTGCGCCATTCCGGGTGTCAGGAACAGCAGTACATCACCGGCAGCAACCTCCAGCAACATGCCGGTGCTGCCACCTGACTGAGCGATCACTTCGCCGTGCAGCTGAGACGGCAGGCCATCCTCCGACACCCCGTTGATGATGGAGAACTGCAGCAACAGCCGGGGGTCCATCTCATCCACGCACAGCTCCCAACTGAGGGGGCCTGCCTGCAGCACGCTATAGCGCAAGAATGCCGATTGTCCCAGCGATAGTTTGAGGTCAGCAACTGTATTCTGGACGGCTGCGGTCTCCGCTTCTTCGCCCACCGGATCCTCTTCTGGAGTCACGCTCTCCTCAGTCTCTGTGTTTGGTGCTGGTGGGGGATTTTCCCCTGGCTCAACTGCCCGCGCAGGGTTTGCAGCAGCCAGACAGACCAGCACCAGCAACATCAGAATAGTCATTTTCTTCACTTTCATCAGCAACGTCCTCCTTAGCACTGTCTGACTGTTGTTATTCGACAGAGAGATAGCGCTTCCTTCCGCCTATTGCCAAGAGGGCACCATGATCCGCGAGCCGCGGACGGCGATTAGACTCGCTGCACGCTGTTCAGGCAGGCTAACTGCTCGGACTCTGCCTACTCCCAGTAGGAAGAGGGGCAAGCTGGCCTGATTAGCGGGCCTACAGTCCCATTACACTACCCGAAAGCGCCAGGTAGACCCATAGCCGGAGATCAGCACCGCGTGAAAGCGGCGGTCTCCCGGCTGATAGGAGACATACACGTGAAAATCGCCTGGTGCTACCTCCACTATCTGTTTGATCACAGGTTGCGCGTCGACTTCGAAGTTGTAATACAGCACCATAGTCTTGACTTGCTCGTCATCCAGCAATTCCGCCAGCATCCCCTGACCGCTCGCCGGAACCTGAGCTGGTGCGCAGTCACCCTTCCAGCGAGACAAGTGGCGCTCTACCGGGTACTTCCCCAACGCCTGGGAGGCAAACAGGGTGCCTGCTTGGTCGACGAAGCATACTCCCCGTAAGTCTTTCAGCTGCTCGCGCTCCAGCAGGACGGCGTCGGCAGGGAAGCTAGGCGGGGCAGCAGGGTCGAACTGTCCTGGCGCAGCATAGTCCACAGCGATCCGCAACCAGTCGCCCACAATGGCCGTATCCACGATCTGCAGCCTGTGTCCGTTGCTGGGGCGTTGTCCCCAGGCGGCTAGCACCATCGCCTGCCGGTGCCAGTCGATGTCCCAAGCACCAGACGTGTAGACCCGGAAATCGGGCGAACGATAAGCCACCGGCAGGATGTACCTGGTGAACGGCAGCGTTCTTCCATCTGCTTGGGCAATATGCCCTGGCACCAGCAAGTCCATCTGGCCCGGAAGACTGGGCTTCAGCAGCTTGATCAGCTGGGATGTCTCTTGCCCCAGCTGCCGCGGGTTCTGGTAATCGCTATCAGTCACCAGCCCCTGCTCCCAGAAGACATAGTAACGGTAGATGCGGTGACCCTCTCGTGCGATCAACTCGTGGCTGACCACGTAATGTCCCGGCTGTGAAGCGATATCCACCAGGGTGAAGTATTCTTCCGCTTGACGCAAGTCTGACAAAACGGTGGTCACCTGCTCGGCCGATAGCTTGACCTGCTCATGGGTCTGCCTGTAGTGGATGGTCAACTCGTCTACGCTGGTCGGCGCAAAGGCAAACATCCAGCCGCTGGTAGCATACATTGCGCCAACAATAATGGACGCCAGAAAGCTCAGCGCTAATAGCATTCTCCTCATCCGGCGATCACCCCGATTGCAGTGTCTTCTAGTGCAGATTATGTTGGCCCGAGGAGACATATGTAATGGCACAACAGTCGGCTGTCCGTCGTCAGCGTGTCTCTGCCTGGCCAGGGCAAGCTATCAGCGTTGTTTTGACAATCGGCGGCAGGAGATGGGTGGGCAGAGGCAGAATAGGTGAATACTAAGTGTGTTCATCTAGCCTGCCAACTCTCACAGGGATGGCGTTGGTGAACCGATAGAGGAGTGAACTTCTGAATGAAGATGGATCGTGAGCAAAAGGCACTGTATATGCAAGCGATGTATCACAAGGATCTCAGCGAGCGCTTTATGCGAGCATCAAAGACCATCCTGATCGGCTCCGTCTTTTTGTGGTTCATCAAGATACCTCCAGCCTATTTTGGCTCGATGATGGGCCTCGGGGTCTTGCTGTTTGGCATCGGATACTGGCTGCGCCGCACCTATTGGATTTGCCCTTCCTGCGACGCCAATCTGCCGAGCAACATGCCCGCCTGGCAGCTGGAGCGCTGCCCCAGCTGCGGACTGATCCTTGATGAGCAGAAGAAGTCTCAGAAAAAGTCATAGTCTACATAAGTAAAATAATCAAGACGGTCAGGACTCGGTCCTGACCGTCTATCTTAAACTGCTAATGGCCGCCGAGCAGCATGGAGGCCAGCCAGAAGTAGCAAAGCAGCGCTAAAGCATCGACGATGGTGGTGATCATTGGTCCCGCCATAATCGCTGGGTCTAGCCGCGCAGACTTGGCCAATATGGGTAACAAGCCACCGATCAGCTTCGCCAACATGACCGTGGTTAACAAGGTGATGCTGACCACAGCTGCTACTTCCACAGCATAACCTTCCACCAACAGGATGCGAACGAAATTGACCAAAGCAAGACTGACGCCGACCATCGCTCCCACGCCAAGCTCCTGCCGCATCACTTTGAACCAGTCACGCAAGCTGATTTCGCCCAGCGCCAATCCGCGGATGATCATTGTCGCTGACTGAGAGCCGGCATTGCCGCCGGTGTCCATCAACACCGGGATGAACACAGCCAGAGACACTATCTGCGACAGGATTCCTTCAAAACTGCGGATGATCTGCCCAGTAAACGTGGCGGAGACCATCAACACCAACAGCCACGTCAAGCGTTGACTGGCCAACTTGAAGGTTGAGGACTGCAGGTAGGGGGCTGCCGGCGGTGCCATCGCCGCCATGCGATGGATGTCTTCAGTTGCCTCTTCATCCACGACCTCCAGGATGTCGTCGCCGGTGATAATCCCCTGCAGCACACCTGCTTCATTAACCACTGGCAGTGCCAATAGGTGGTAGTGCCGGAACAAAGCTGCTACCGACTCTTGGTCGTCATCCGGCTTCACGGCAATCGGATTCTCGTGCATGATTTGCCAAATGGGTGTGTTGGGCGGAGCTAACACCAGTTCCCTCAGCGAGAGCACGCCCCGCAAGCGGTTGGCCCGATCTGTCACATAGACATAGTAAGCTGTCTCGGCTTCTCTAGCCTTCTCCCGCACGCTGGTCAAAGCCTTGTCGGTGGACCAGTTGGGCCGTACGGCCAAGAATTCGGTGGCCATGATGCCGCCGGAAGAGTCCTCGTCATAGGCCAGCAACTGACGCAACTGCTGCTGATCAGTCAATTGAGCCAGAACCTGTTCCATCAACTCTGGAGGTAGTTCGGCCAACAGGTCAGCGGCGTCGTCACTGGACATCTGGTCCACAGCCGCCACCGCGGTGGCAAGCGGCAGGTCGGCCAGTAAAGAGGCAGCCTGAGTATACTCCATCTCCTCCAGCACCAAAGCAAAGATGGTGGGAGAGAGCACCTTGGCTACCCGCACCTGTTCATCTCGAGCCAGTTCGGACAGTGCTTCTGCCAGGTCTGCCGGCAACAAGTCTTTAAACAGCTTGATCAAATCTTGGTCGTCGGCGTCCGCGATCTGCGTCAGTAGTCGGGGATCAAGCATGGGCACACCTCCCCTGTTGGGGGGCGAGGCTAAAGTGATTAAACAAAATAAGCGCCTCCCTTTTTATGGATCAGGAGGCGCAGACAAGCCAAGCGCAGACTAAACCAAGGAATAGCGGCGCACTCCTGATCCCGTTTTAGGTTTTGGGTCGTAGGAACTGCCACTGTCCAACTTGTTTCACCTCACTAGAAATAAGTCTGTGCATTTCCACCCGTATACATGTTACGCTCGCCGGTCCGGTTTCGTCAACAGTTGATGGCATTTGGCGAAAAAAACCGACAAGCCGAGATAACAGCTGATTCTGGCTGCTGGAGGCAGAAAGCGAGTGTTTTCGCTGTGATCGGGTGATCAAGATGCTAGCTTGACAAAAGTCGGGCATCCGCATATGATGATTATACGGTAGAGATACCCCCAGGGGTATCCCGCAAGTGAGCATTCAATCGAGGAGGGGTCGACATGTTGAACGTAAACGACAGTACATTTAGGCAAGAGGTGCTGGAGCATGACGGCGTGGTGTTGGTCGACTTTTGGGCGGCCTGGTGTATGCCCTGCCGGATGCTTAGCCCAATCATCGACCAGTTGGCCGAGGAGTATCGAGGACGCGTGAAGGTGGTTAAGGTGAATGTGGATGAAAACCAGCTGCTCAGTCAGCAGTACGGGATCATGGCCATTCCCACTGTGATGCTGTTCAAAGGCGGTAAGATGATGCAGCGCATCCCAGGGGTGTTGCCGCTGGCCCATCTGAAGAGAATGGTGGACCAGGCGCTGGCTGCCTAGCATGCCATCATCGTTTGATCAGGCGGTCCTGCACAAGATTGTGCCCGATCTGACCCTCAGGTTACGCCGCATCGCTGGGCAAGCGCAAGGGATCGAGCGGATGTTGCTGGAAGGAAGGGATTGCGACCAGATTGTCAACCAAGTGGCGGCGTTGAAGGCCGCCGTGGAACAGGTGGGAGTGAGCGTCGTCGGTTGTCTGATGGAGAGCGCCATCAGAGAAGCGATGGAACAGGGCGCAGATACCCGCGACGCCATAGACAGGGCCAAACAATTGTTGAGGAGGATCTAGCTGGCGTTGCCAGCTGCTCCTGAAACGGACAGCCTCCAAAGTAGCGATGCTACCCAGGAGGCTGTTTTGCTTGCCGGAGCAGGAAACAGGGGCTACGGAAGCAAAATAGGTAGAACAGAGTATAAGGGAAGGAGATGGGTGACATGATCTTTGACGCTCCCGGCCAAGAGAACACCGCCAAAGCTGTGCAAGCTGCTGTGGAACGGGCGAGACAGCTGGGGATCAGGCAGATTGTGGCTGCATCCTATCGAGGGACGACCGCCAGGGAGTTGCTACCCTATGCCCAGGAGTTCGACATCGTCATCGTCGGGCAGGTCTACGGCTTCCGCGGTCTGCACGAGGAGAACCCCATGACCGAGCCAGTAAAGGCGCAACTGAAGGGAGCCGGCCTGCAGCTGTTGTTCGCTACCCATGCCCTGTCCGGGGCGGAGCGCAGCCTGAGCAGCAGGTTCAGCGGCATCTACCCGGTGGAGGTAATGGCACACACCCTGCGCATGTTCGGCCAAGGCACGAAGGTCTGCGTGGAGATCAGTTGCATGGCTATGGATGCCGGCCTGATCGCCCCCGGACAGGACATCGTAGCCATCGCTGGCACCGGTAAGGGAGCCGACACGGCACTGGTGCTGAGGCCAGCCCATACCCAACGGGTAATCGAGACCAAGATTCAGGAGATCATCTGCAAACCGCGGCTGGTGGACTGAGGTCTATCGCTGCACCAGGGTGAGCACGATCGGAATGGTGATGAAGCAGGCAATTGTCGTAGCCAACACTCCTAGCGCTGTCTTGCGGGAGTCCCAACCGTAGCGATCGGAAAGCACGATGGAGCGAACGACGGTCGGCATACTGGCCATGATCACCAGCACCTGCCGCAGGGAATCGTTCAGGCCGAGCAATGAAGCTGCTACGGCGGCGATAGCCGGGGAGATGATCAGCTTACCCAGCAAAAGCGCCCCCGTTTCTCTGCTGCCAGTGCCTTCCTTGAGGCGAATGTCGGCCAAGGAAGCTCCGGTGAGCATCAGCGACAAGGGAGTGGTCAGTCCGCCCAGCTGACTGATCGGGTAGCTAAGAAACACCGGCAGCTGCAACTGGGCCAATCCGGCCAGGGAGCCAAGAATCAACCCGACGAAGGTGGGGTTGAGCAAGTGGCGCAGATCCCTGACCGAGAGGGACTTTTGGCCGGAGAGCATGGCCACCCCCAGCGTCCAGAATACCAGGTCGGATCCGATGGTATACAGCAGTACGGTGCTCGCCGTCTCGGCCCCAAACAGGGCGGTGACCATGGGCAGCGCCAGGTAGATGTTATTGCCAAACATATTCATGAAGGACACCAGCGGGCGCTCCTGTGGTGCGGTATGAAATAGCATCCCCAACAGCCAAGCGACGCCGCCGTTCAAAATGGAGAGGCCGGCACCAAAAACCAAAGGATAAAGGCTGGTGCCCAGCAGCTCCCTGGTGATGCTGCCATACATGGAATTGAAGACCAATAGCGGCAGGGTGAAGGAAAAGACCAGCTTGTTCAATCCCGCGCGCATCTTCGCGTCGATGTAGCCAGTTTTGGCTAAGCCGGCTCCTGTCAACATCATCAGTACCAAGGCCAAGAGATTATTGTAGAGCTTGATCAGCAGCATGTCGTCGCCTCCGAGATATTTGTGCCGTTCTAATCATAGCCCATTGCCGCTGGCTCGTAAATGATTGCTCCATTCGGCAGCGCCATGGGAAGATTTACTGTGCTGTTCAATTGGGTGGAGTAAGCCGGATTTTTGGTACAGGATTAGGCAGCGTTGACAGTGGCGCAACGCCGTTATATAATTCTTGCCAAGCGAATCAAACCGAGCGATGATCGGGAGTAATAACCAAGCGCTGTCGGCACAGAGAGCCGCCACTGTTGCTGCAAGGCGGTCCGACAGGTTGGCCAACTCGCCCGGGAGCTGATCTGTTGGCGTGACAACAGATCCGTTCGCCGCGTTAAGGCTGAGAGTGGAGTCGCGCAATGCGGCTCAAGCGGAGTGGTACCACGGAAGCAGGCCTTTCGTCTCCTCAGGGGATGGAAGGCTCTTTCTTTTCCACCCTGGGCGAGGCGGACTAATCAGGGCGAGACGGTTTGGTCAGGGGACACGACTGAAAAGGGGCGATGATCCAATGGGCAGCTATTCCACCAAAGTAGACGCAAAATGGCAACAGATCTGGGAAGAGACGAAGCTCTATTCCTTCCAGCCCGAGAGAGTAGACAAGAAATTGTACTGTTTGGAGATGTTCTCCTATCCATCCGGTGCTAATCTCCATGTAGGACATTGGTACAACTTTGGGTTGACCGACTCCTGGGCCAGGATGAAGCGCATGCAGGGCTACGAGGTGTTCGAGCCGATGGGCTTTGATGCCTTTGGGTTGCCGGCAGAAAACTATGCAATCAGGACCGGCATTCACCCTGAGGACTCGACCATGAAGAACATCGCCACTATGGAGAAGCAGTTGCAGGCCATGGGCGCAATGTTTGACTGGGACTATGAGGTGATCACCTGTACGCCCGACTATTACCGTTGGACCCAGTGGCTGTTCCTGCAACTGTACAAGGCCAATTTGGCTTACCGCAAGCAGGCCCCTGTCAACTGGTGCCCCAGCTGTAACACAGTGCTGGCCAATGAGCAGGTACACGACGGTTGCTGTGAGCGTTGCGACACGGAAGTAACCAAGCAGAATCTGACCCAATGGTTCTTCCGGATCACCGCTTATGCCGACGAGTTGCTGGAGCAACTGGATAATATCAACTGGCCAGAAAAGACCAAACTGATGCAGCGCAACTGGATCGGCAAGTCGGTGGGGGCGGAGTTGACCTTCCAGGTGCAAGGCCAGGACCTGTCCTTCACCGTCTTCACCACCCGTGCTGACACTCTGCTGGGAGCTACCTACGCTGTGCTGGCACCTGAACACGAGTTGGTCAGTCGCATCACCACCACAGAGCAGAGGGCACAGGTGGAGCAGTATCAGGAGCAGACCAAGAGGCAGAGCGAGATCGACCGACTGTCTACAACCAAGGAGAAGACGGGGGTATTCACCGGCGCCTACGCGGTGCATCCGATCAGCGGCCAGCCGATACCGATTTGGATTGCTGACTACGTGTTGGGGTCGTACGGTACCGGGGCGGTGATGGCTGTTCCTGGACACGATACCCGCGACTTTGAGTTTGCCAAGAAGTACGGGCTGCCCATCACGCGGGTAGTGAGGGCTGCTTCCGAGTCAGTGGATGACCAGCTGCCCTTTACCGATTATGGCATTCTGGTGAACAGCGGGCAGTTTGATGGTCTCACTTCGGATGAAGGCAAGCAGCGGATTGTGGAGCATCTGGCCGCTGCCGGCAAGGCGGAATTCCGCACCAACTATCGGTTGCGGGATTGGCTGGTCTCCCGCCAACGCTATTGGGGAGCACCGATCCCGATCATCCATTGCGAACATTGCGGCACCGTTCCGGTGCCAGAGGCGGATCTTCCGGTGCTCTTGCCCTACGATGTGGAATTTACTCCTGATGGGCAATCGCCGTTGGCTAGATCGGAGCAGTTCATCAACACCACTTGTCCCGAATGTGGCGGTCCCGCCAAGCGGGATCCGGATACGTTGGACACCTTTGTCGACTCGTCCTGGTATTTCCTGCGCTATCCCGATAACAAGAACGACCAACAGCCCTTCGATTCAGAGTGGATCAATCGGATGCTGCCGGTGGACATGTACGTGGGCGGGCCAGAACATGCCTGCATGCACCTGCTCTATGCGCGCTTCATCACCAAGGCACTGCGAGACATGGGACACATCAATTTCAGCGAGCCCTTCACCAACCTGGTGCATCAGGGGATCATCCTGGGACCCGACGGCATGCGCATGAGCAAGTCCCGCGGCAACGTGATCTCTCCGGACGGGTATATTCGAGAACACGGGTCCGATGTCTTCCGCATGTATCTGCAATTCGGCTTCAACTATACCGAAGGCGGCCCCTGGAGCGACGACGGCATCAGGGCAATCGCTCGCTTTGTGGATCGGGTGGAGCGGTTCGTGCAGCGCACGCTGGAGCTGCGGGAAGCTGGTCAGGGGGTGGATCGCTTCGGCAAGCCAGAAAAGGAACTCAACTATGTACGGCACTATGCCATTCGCGGGATCAGCGAAGACGCCAGCAAGTTCCAGTTCAATACGGCCATTTCGCGGCTGATGGAGCTGACCAATGCTCTCTACCGTTACGATAACGAGCACAATCAGAAGAACCTCACTTTCCTGACGGAAGTGATGAACGATCTGATCCTGCTGATGGCACCCTTCGCACCCCATTTTTCGGAGGAAATGTGGTCTGTCCTGGGCAACGAATACTCGGTCTTCAATCAGAAGTGGCCGACTTTCGATCCAGCCGCCCTGGTGCAGGACGTGGTGGAACTGGCGGTCCAGGTCAACGGCAGAGTGCGGGACAAGATTGAGGTCAGTTCCGACGCCAGTGAGGAAGAGATCAAGCAGGCTGCCCTGGCCGCTGAAAAGGCGCAACCCTATCTGACCGGACGGCTGGTGAAAAAGGTAGTGGTGATCAAGGGCCGTCTGGTGAACATCGTGGTGGGCAGCTGAGTGAGAGTCGAGTGGCGTCAAGACTTTCCTGCGCCGCTATACTACCCGGTATGTAATCACTGTCTGATGCAGGTTTGTGAACGGATTTGGCAGGTGCCTACCAACCCTCGTCGCTAGGTGGCCTAAGTATTGCTGACAGGCAGGATTCCCGCCCCTTTGCATAGAATGTTCTCAACATTAGCAGATCCTTGGATTTGCGAGCAGAGAGGGGAGGGTCGCAGATGCCCTCGCACAAGTACAGAGGCAAGACGCTGTGGAGCATGCCGAGCAGAGGGAAAGGAACTTGTCCCATCTGTGGGCGCGTCAGCGTGAAGCTGTTATGGGACTCCACTGACCGGGCTGGGAAAGAGACCAAGGTGTGCAAACACTGTCGCGAATGGAAGACCAGACGGGCATAGGACAACAGAGGCTCGGGCCAGGCGCCCGAGCCTCTCATGTTACAGGCACTGAGACGCCAGCAGTAGCAGATTAGCCATTGTGCAAGAAGTAGTCACGGCGTGGACTAGGCAGCTTGTTGTGCAGCCCGGAGGACAGTAAGATGGTAATGAGCAGTACTAGCTGCGAAAGAATAAGCGGTGGCACCCCTGACCTGCCAGGTCAGATGGGGTGCGGTAGGGCCTTCTGGCGGCCTACAGACTCTGGCAGCAGACTTAGTGTCTCTCTTGAAGGGAAGTTGGTTGATGTTTACACGCCAAATAGGGATCAGATTGGTCTTGCTGGCCCTGGTGTTGCCGCTGGCGCTCGGCTCAGCCGGGGGCAAAGTGACTGCGGCTGTGGCCTTGGTGCAACCACCGGATATCCGGGCTCAGTCAGCAATCCTGATCGAGTTAAACAGCGGGCAGGTGCTCTATAGCAAAGGCGCAGAGCAGGCTATGTATCCGGCCAGCCTGACCAAGTTACTGACAGCGCTGGTGGTGCTCAAATATGGCGGCGAGCTGGAGCAGACGGTGGCGGTGGGCCGGGAAGTGTGGTGGGTAAGGCCGAACAGCAGCCGTGCCGGCCTGCAGTTACACGATCGCATCAGCTTGCGCAATCTGTTCTACGCCCTGCTGTTGCCATCGGGCAACGATGCGGCCTATGTGGCAGCGGTGCACACCGCCCGCGCCTATGTCGGCGACCCTGCTTTGAGCATTGAGGCGGCATTGCAGACCTTCTGTGCGTTGATGAACCAGGAAGCGGAGCGACTGGGAGCCAAAAACAGCAACTTCGTCAATCCAGACGGCTATCACGATGACCGCCATTACAGTACCGCCCGAGATTTGGCCCTTATCGCCGGGCAGGTGCTCAAGCAGCAGTTCCTGCGACAGGTGGTCGGCCAGGCACAGATCACTGTGGAATACGTCAACCAGGGGCGGCGCATCTCCCGCAGCTATGTGAACACCAACCGCCTGATCAACCCGGAGGACCCGTTGTACTATCCTCAGGCGGTAGGGCTGAAGACTGGCACCACTGCCCTGGCCGGTGCCAGCTTGGCCGCTGCCGCCAGTGCTAACCGGATGGATCTGGTGGCCATCGTGCTCAACAGCGACCACACAGGCCGCTGGTCGGACTCTCGGGCGCTGCTGGACTATGGTTTTGGCACCTATCAATTCCTACAGCTTTGCGCCGCTGATCAGCCTCAGGCAGAGGTGAAGCTGGCTAGCAGGCTGCCGGGATTCTACGCGGACGCAGCGCTGATCAGCCAACAGGAGGCAGAGGTGTTCATCGCCAAAGCTGATAGCCAGAGGGTCGCCAGGCAATTCGTGTTTGACCCAGCCGCGGTAACCCATAGGGACGGCGTGGCAGTGGTTCAGTCCCATCTGCAGCCGGGGGATGTGGTGGGAGAATTGGTGTTTGCGCTGGACCAGGAGCAAATAGCGGTGGTCCCGCTGGTGCTGGGGGAGGGAGAGCTGGTTTACCGCCCCAGCTCAGGGGCGATGGTGGCCATTGCTTTGGCAACAGTCCTGCTCGGCATCTGCGGCTATCTGCTTTACCGCCAACATTACAGCAAAAATGTATAAGGGAAGCCCCGGCAACCGCCGCGGCTTCCCTTCGATCCTGGGGGTATTCATGTGACGAACCTCGTCACAACTTAATTCTATCAGAAGACTGGGGCGGAGCAAACTGCCTTTTCTTGCTTTGCCCGCACAAAACTGCCCACGTAACAGCGGGACGGGTACCCTGTGACCTCCGTCGGAGGATACACAGTACACGTCCCGCTGTAACCTTTGATTAGCTAAGCTTTACGGTGTGGGAGACGGTTCCACCCCGTTGCGAGCGGAGGAGGATAGTCAGCTGTTGATCGGCAGAGTTCACCGGCATGCGCACCGTCCAGTTGGCCCGGGCCATAGTCTTGGCCGGCGGCTGGAAGCTGTGGAAGCGCACTTTCTGCGAAGCAGCATACCCCTCGAGGAAGCCTAGTTCCTGCTCGGCTGAACAGTTGATCAACGAGGCACCGCGGGGAAGCTCCAGTCTGACTGCATCGGGACGGACAGCCCGCTGCTTCAGCGCCATCTGACTGATGTTGGTGGGGAGGAGGCCGCGATTGGATACCAGGGCCGAGAGGGCGTAAACGCCATCCCCCAGGCTGTCCACATCCACCTGCTCGATATGCACCTCCGGCAAAGCCAGCGCGTAGTTGAGCACGAACTGGGTTACCTTGTGGCACTCCGGTTGCAGGTATTGGGGTGGGGGATTCTGACGGCACTGTTTGGCTCGCCAGCCTCCGATCTCCACGCTGCCAAACTGCGGATGATCAAAGGTCTGCCAGCGTACAAAGCCTTGGCCGGCCAACTCGCGGTCGTTCCATTGCAGCAGCTTCAGTTCCAGCTCCCGCCGTTCTTCCGGCGTCTGTTGCCGCACCGGGTTGGCCTTCTTCTCGGGGGCGGCGCGGCCGACCATGTCCCATAGCTCCACCGTGAACGCATACAGGCCTAGCTGCTCGTAGCACCAATCGTCCAGCACCCCGGACCAGATATCGCCATAACAGCAGACCACCGGATACCCAGTCACCTCGGTTCCCAGCTTGCCCACCTTTTCGTACATGGCAGCGTCATCTCCGGGAAAATTCTTGTCCGGGATGGTGCTGTGAGGGCGGAACAACACTCCGCCGTAGGTATGATAGAGCAGCACCCCGGCGATATTCTTGTGCTGGCTGATGAACTCAACCAAGTTCTTAGTCTCCGGCTCCGACAACGGGTAGGGGCCAGCCCCCGGGGTGAGGGGGTTGTAGCCGGCCGGGAAGTTGCGGTTGAGATCCAGTCCATACTTGGTCGGCTGGGCAGCGAAAGGCCACTTTACCCCTTGGACTAACTGCCCAAACTCATCCCGCAACACGCCTTCGCTGAAAACATGGTAGAATGGACCCTCCAAGTCCCGCGGAGTGCGTTCGACCATGATCCGATCGTCGTCGCTATCCACCTTCCAGGCACCGTGGGCGTCATCCCTGACCCGCATCAACAGGATCTCGCCGTCGCCATTGATGTCCTCCACGTGCAGCCCAGCCGGGTCCTGATGTTGTCGCCAGTCGGGATAGCTGCGCACACTGCTGCGCAACATGGTGGGAGAGGTGAGATAAAGTTCTGCCCCATCCGGGTTAACCCGTGGTAGAATATAGAAGGTGCGCTGGTCCAGCAATTTGCGCACCACCGGGTCGCTGTCATAGCGGCTGAGCAGGTAGTCGATCAGATAGATACAGGCAACTGAGCCGGTGACCTCCCCGGCATGGATATTTCCGTCTACATACATGGCCGGTTTGGACTCGGCGGACCCAGTACGTCCATTGGTGATGGTCATCGCCCACACTTCCCGACCGCAGTGACTCTTGCCTATGGAGGAAAGGTCCGCGAATTGAGGGTACCGGCTGGCATAGTGCTGCAGATACTCGGTCAATTCGGCATAGGTGAAGTAATGGTCGAAACGAACGGTTGGTTCAGTCATCATCAATACCCCCAATTGTGATCCGAATCTGCTGATGGTTGCGTAACGGCCGTCAGGCCGCAGCAGTGCGATGGTTTGCACGAATGTGGCTGTCGCCAAGCGACAGGCAGCCTGCGCCTTTGCCACATGTCTATGGCTATTCGTGAACACGATGGTGGATTCCTGCCAGAGCAATCTGAGCCACTCGCCGCAGAAAGGGATGAGATTTTGAGTAACCGGAAGGGGATCAGACAGCAGGTCTGTGAGGTGGGACAGCGTCTCTATCAAAGCGGTTTTGCCGCAGCCAATGATGGCAATATCTCGGTGCGCCTGTCAGAGGATCGCATCTTGACCACCCCCACCGGGGTGAGCAAGGGCAGTCTCAC
The DNA here is from genome assembly GCA_050949055.1 of Bacillota bacterium. Classification (GTDB taxonomy): domain Bacteria; phylum Bacillota; class UBA994; order UBA5500; family UBA5500; genus JAEZJZ01. The sequence goes on from JBMNFA010000001.1 coordinate 77,951, forward strand.
GCCGGATATGCTGGTGGAAGTGGACCTGGCCGGCAAGGTGTTGGTCGGGGATCGACTGCCCTCCTCGGAACTGAAAATGCACTTACGGATTTATGCGGAGCGGCCCGATGTGGGTGCGGTTGTCCATGCGCACCCGCCCTACGCCACGGCGTTTGCCATCACCGGGCAGCCGCTGAACGAACCGGTCATTGCCGAAGCGGTGGTAACGGTGGGACCAATTGCTTTAGCACCCTATGCCACGCCATCGACCGCAGCGGTAGCAGATTCCATCGCTCCGTTCTTGGCAGACCATGACGCCATTCTGCTCTCCAACCATGGAGCGCTGACCTACGGCCACGACTTGACTAGCGCCCATTTCCGCATGGAGTCGTTGGAGTTTTATGCGCGCTTGTTGGCCCTCAGTCGCCAGTTGGGGCAGCCGCGGGTGCTAAGCGCTGAACAGGTAGCCGAACTGCGAACCCTGAGGGAGCGGATGCAGGGTGCGAGGAAGTAGAGATGGGGAAGAGCAGGCAGAAAAGTCTGCTCAGAGCCAATCGGTGAGCAATATCACATCCAGGAGGCGATTTAGTGGGCAAACAAGGATATCGGTTGACCGTCAGCCTAGCCGAGATGCTGGTGGGGGGAGTGATCATCGCTGTCAACGACCCACAACAAGCAGCAATGGCTGAAGCCGCCGGTGCCAGCGGAGTGCTGGTGGTGCCAAGACTGGCAGCCGATCTGAGAGTGGGCGGGGGTGTCGGCAGGATGGCGGACCCGGCGGTGATCGCCGGTGTGCAAGCGGCGGTCAGCATTCCAGTGATGGCTGCCTGCCGCATCGGCCACCAGGTGGAGGCTGAGATCCTGGCTGAGCTGGGAGTGGATTACATAGACGAATGTGAGCTGCTGACAGCGGTGGACGAGAGCAGGCCGATTGACAAGGCCAGCTGGTCCACACCCTTCATCTGCGGAGCAGAAGATTTGGCTTCCGCCTTGCGCCGTATCGACGAGGGCGCAGCTATTATCCGCAGCACTGGTGCCTATGGCAGTGGAAACGTAGCAGGGGCGGCGCAGAGCCTCCGGCAGATACAGGAGGAAGCCCGCAGCCTGCAGCTATATGAGCGGGCGGAACTGCCTATGATGGCACTGGAGATGGGGGTGGACGAGGGGCTGCTCCAGGATGTTGCACTGCGGGGCCGCCTGCCAGTGGTGACCATCGGTGCCGGAGGAGTGGTTTCTCCCGCCGACGCCGCATTGCTGCGCCGCCTGGGTGCCGATTGTGTGCTGGTGGGTTCGGGCGTGTTTCGTTCCACCAATCCTGCCCAGAGGGCGGCAGCCATCGTTACCGCCACCGCCCACTTCGATGACCGGGAGATCATCGCCCGGGTTTCGCACGGCTTAGGGCGGGAGATGACCGGCTGGACGGGGCAGGCAGTGAGTCCGGCCTTTGCAGAAGCGACCGACGAAAGGTGGGGATGGTAGGGTGAGCCAGTTGACGATGGGAGTGTTGGCGCTGCAGGGGGCGTACGGTTCCCACGAGCAGGCCCTGTGGCGGCTGGGCGTGCAGACGCGGCAGGTGCGGCGGCCGGAGCATCTGCAGGGTCTGGCTGGCTTGATCATCCCCGGCGGCGAATCCACGGTGATGGGGAAGTTGATGGCCGACATCGGCCTGATCGAGGCGGTGCAGGAGCGGTTTCGGCAGGGGATGGGGGTGTTCGGCACTTGCGCCGGTATGATCGTCATGGCCAAGGAGATCATCGGTTATCCGGCTCAACCCCGCCTCGGTCTGATGGACACCGCAGTGCGCAGGAATGCCTTTGGCGGGCTGGCCGAAAGCTACCCGATGCAGCTTTTCATCCCGGCGGTCTGCGATTCGCCCCTGTCGGCGGTGATGATCAAGGGCCCGTTTATCGAGCACGCCGGTCCGGAGGTGCAGGTATTGGCCGAACACGAAGGCCGCATTGTGCTGGCGCAGCAGGGGAGAGCGTTGGCCGCTTCTTTCCACACGGAGCTGACCAGTGACGACCGCCTGCATCAGTACTTCCTCGGCCTCTGTCGGTAACCCTTCGCCCCCCGTAGGATACAGCGGGACGTGTACCTTGTATCCTTCGCTTCCCGTAGGATACAGCGGGACGTGTACTTTGTAACCTTCGTTTGCCGTAGGATATGGCGAGACGGGTACCCCATAACCGCCGCTTGCAGAAAGATTGCCTACGACGGGCGCGGTAACCTACTTGATCATAGCTGATAGCGGACAGACACCGCGCCCTTGCTGAAGTAGAATGGTGTCTGGGGTTGGTTCTCGCCTAGAGGTTAGAGCCCTCGTCCATCTACAAAGACCAGTGCCCCGTTTATCCGACTCGCAATGCCCCCAAGGGTGGCTGCATTGGATAACGGGGCACTATGCACTCCTGCAAGTCCTGGTATTGAGCGGGGTGGAGTGGTAGGCAGCGAGACTGAGTCTCGCTGACCACAGGCAGCATCACTGCAACTAACAGCTCAGGTCACGACGTCGCTCTGGTCACTAGCGCTTGCTCACGCCTGTTGCACTATCTTTTTCCCCAAGCCAGTCAACCGGGCGATCTGGCGTATGCTTGCCCCTTCGATGGCCTTCAACCGGCGTAGCACCTGGTCGCGCTGCCCACGCTCCAATTGGTGCAGCGACTGCTGCCCTGTGCCCCGCAAGCAGCCCGCAAGTTGATCCAGAATTGCCTGGTCGGCCACCCAGCGTGGCATCGCCAAATCCAGGCACGAGTCGTCATTGGGATGATTGGTGAAGGCGACCAGTTTGTCCCTGCCGCCCATCAGGTCCAGCGAGAAGGACGTGGCCACCAATCCTTGCAGCAACTCGACCCCGGCATAGTAGGCACGATAGCTGCTCCAGAGGTACCTCTCTGGGCGCGAGACCAAGCCGGCTTTCACGGGGTTGAGGTGGATGTAACGCAACACCGTCACAAAATAGCCATCGTCCATCACCGGCTCACTCTTGAATCTGTTCTGGAACAGATGTCCGCAGCGCTGATAACGGTTGTTGAACCAACGGGCATAGCTCGTGTTCAGGCGATGCATGATCACCCCGATAGAATTCTCTCCTTCGTCCAGCAGCAAGTGCACATGGTTGCTCATCAGACAATAGCCGTGCAGGATATAACCTGTTTCCCCTTTGATGTCAGCCAGTAGATACAGGTAGTGCACGCGATCCTTACGGTCCCGGAAAATGTCCTGACGATCAGTCCCTCTCACCACCACATGATAAATGCCGCTCTCGCTTCTAGCGCGAGCAACCCGGGGCACAACTATCTCCTCCCTCAAAATCTCCCTTCTCCATGCCACACATATGTTTGCCGTATGCGCCTCTATTTCCTTCCCAAGCCCTCAATAAAACTGAATATTCTTGACTGGGTGGTGCTAAGAAGCCGACCTGGGCAAGGAATCGCCAAAATCTCTGGCGAGGCGGATGCCATCCGCCGTGCACCGGGGCCGTCTAGCAGGACAGCTGAAGTAGCGATGCTAGAGAGTACACGTCCCTCTACTCTGCAACGTCGGGTGCGCAGGAAATCGGCGCAGGGGAGAGAATGATCACATTCGGGTTTCGAAAACGCAAGTCAAGGCACTTGCTGGAAGAGGTGTGCTGTAATGGAGATTTTGCTGCGCAGGGCAAGGGTGGAGGACAGAGCCAGAGTGCTGCAGGTGGAGGCGCAAGCGACTCCCAAGTTGCGTTACCTGCATGCAGTCTTTGAACACTGGGTGCAGGACCGGGCAGGAGAGCTGATCGTGGCTGAGCTGGATGGCTCGCTGGTGGGTGTAGGCAAGTTGACCGTCTTGCCCGATGGGACCGCTTGGCTGGAGGCGCTGCGCGTCACCCCCGAGGCGCAAGGACGAGGGATAGGAAAGCAGTTCTATCGCCGCTTCGCGTCCATTGCCCAGCAACGGAGTATTCCAGTAATGCGCATGTATACGGGCGTCAGGAATGCTGTCAGCAGGGGGCTGGCCGAACGCTATGGACTTCAGTTGGCTGCTACCTACCGGGGCGCTGCCAAGATTCTCACTGCGGCTGACAACCAGCAGGCTGACAACTGCCAGCGGCCGGCGGCACCGCAGAGACCCGCCATCGGCACATCTGCTCAGCAGCTGGCGGAAGGATTCCACCACGTCACAGATCCCAACCAGGCCACCGAGCTGCTGCTGCCCCACAAGCAGCAGTGGGGCGGCTTCCTGGTGATGAACCGCACCTTCTATCAACTGACCCCTGCCCTGTGTGTCGCTTGGGCGGAGGAAGGCAAGGTTTACCACCATAAGGCATCGGGCAGCGTCCTGGTGCTGGGGGCTCGCTTCCTCGCCGACCAGGCCCTACACATCGCCTGCATGGTCGGCGATCACGCCAGATGCCTCGCCTTCGCAGAGCAGTCAGCTCGCCTACACGGGGTGCCCAAATTGCAGTGTATGTTTCCACCTGGGTTCACCGCCCTGCAGGATGCGCTGCTGCAGCGGGGATATCAGTTGGAGCCGTCCGACTTCATCGTCATGGAGGGTGCCGTGGAAAATGCTGCTGCGGCTGTGCAGGAAACTCAAAGCTGAAAATGGAATACTGATTAGTCCAGCATATCCAGACGGTGTGCCGGGCTGCACAGGCGAGGCGTGACGCTAGCACTCACCTGTGAAAATCGTTCTTCCTAAGGAGTGAGCCAAAGTGACTATTTTCATCAAGAACGCCAGACTCTACCCCATGTCCGGCCCGGTGATCGAAAACGGTAGTCTGCTGATCGAGAATGGCAAGATCGCCGCCATCGGTTGCGACATCGCTGCCCCAGCAGGAGCCGAAGTGGTTGACGCCGGTGGCCGCATGGTCATGCCAGGAATGATAGACGCCCATTGTCATCTGGGTATGGAGGAAAGCGCCATCCGCACCGAAGGTTCCGACGGCAACGAGGCCACAGCCCCGAATACGGCGCAAGTCCGCGCTATCGATGGCATCAACCCGATGGATATCACTTTCCAGGAGGCCCGCGAAGCCGGTGTGACGCTGGCTGCCACCGGACCAGGCAGCGCCAACGTGCTGGGCGGGACTTTTGTCGTGCTGAAGACCTACGGCGTCTGCGTAGACGAGATGGTGATCAAGGACCCGCTGGCCATGAAGTGCGCCTTTGGTGAAAACCCCAAGCGAGTCTATGGCGGGCAGCGCAAGATGCCGGCTACCCGCATGGGCACGGCGGCAGTTATGCGTGAGGCACTATACAAGGCAAAGGAATACATGGAAGCCAAGGAATCGGACAAAAAGCCTGCCTTTGATCTGCAGAAGGAAGCCTTGATCCCGGTGCTGCGCCGGGAAATTCCGCTGAAGGCACACGCTCACCGGGCAGATGATATCTTCACCGTCATCCGCATTGCGAAGGAGTTCAACATCAAAGTCACTTTGGACCACTGCACCGAGGGCCATCTGATCGCCGATCACCTGGCCAAGGAGCAGTGGCCAGCCATCGTCGGCCCCAGCTTCGGCCATCGCAGCAAGTTTGAGCTGACCAACAAGTCCTTCGTGACACCTGGTGTCTTGAACAAGGCTGGGGTAAAGGTGGCTATCTGCACCGACTCGCCAGTCTTGCCGCTGCAGTCGCTGCCTTTGATGGCCGGGCTCGCTCACGCTGCTGGCATGGATGAGATGGAAGCGTTGAAGGCGATCACCATCAATGCTGCTGAAATTTTGGAACTTGCAGAACGAGTCGGCAGCTTGGACGTGGGTAAGGACGCCGATGTGGTCATTTTTGACGGCCATCCTTTCCAAACAGACAGTAAGCCATGGAAAGTTTACATTGACGGGAAGCTGGTGCACTGCGCCGAATAATCCCTCAACCATCAGATGACGAGGGAAACCTTGACCGCAGACCAAGGCCAGAGCGATTGGCTCTGGCCTTCATGGTCCGCTTCCTTGTCTCTTTCCCAGCTGTATCGAGCCCCGCTTCCCAAGCAACAGGCGAGGGCAGCAGCGAATAGTTCGTTAGGCGAAGGATACAAGGTACACGTCCCGGTGTATCTTACGGGAGGCGAAGGATACAGAGTACACGTCCCGGTGTATCATGAGGCGGGGTTAGGGGAAAATGCATAGAGAGTCAACTACTCAAGGAGGGACAGTCTATGCAGCTTAACCAGAAGGAGACGTCGTATCTGAAGGACGCCGCGAGTCAGGAGCAACTGTGTCTTTCACTCTATCAGCAGTACAGCCAGAAGGTACAAGATCCCCAATTGGCGCAGATACTGCAGACCATTGCCCAGCAGGAGCAGCAACATCTGCAGACGATCAAGCAGTTGCAGCAGGGGCAAGTCCCTAATACCCAATCCGGGCAGCAGGGCGGGGGTCAGCAGCAAGGGTTCATGGGTCAGCAGGGCGGTGGGCCAACTGGCGGCGGTATGCAGATGCAAAACTTGGCCGCAGGCGGTGCCCAGATGGGGGGACAGGCCAGTCAGCAGTCCCCAGACAAGCAGGTCTGCGAAGAGTTGCTTTCCATCGAGAAGGCGGTATCCGATCTCTACGACCACGCTGTCTTTGAGTTCACCAACCAACAGGCAAGGAAAACGCTGGAGCATATCCAGCAGGAGGAGCACGACCACGGGTTTATGCTCTGGCAATACATGAATCAGCAGGGCTGGTATCAGACTCAGTAGAGCGATCAGCCCCGCCAAGCAGAGAGCGTAGGGCTAAAGTCGAGGCACAGCTCGCTGTGCCTCGACTGATCAACTGTCTGCTCCCCGGCAGACGGCGGACCGATGCTTTCGTCTAGCAAGGGAGGCAGGGCAAGTCTTGTTCAAATATAAGCTGATCGATTCCACATATCATAGAAGCTTCGGTATCGCCTGGTTGCTGGACGCCTTTGCCGAACGGGCAGTGCGCAGCATCTGGGCGGCTTTAGATTACGAGGGCATTACCGACAGCCTCCCGGCTATCGTCTGTGCCATACCCCATATCACCCTCAGCATCTGCCAGGATGTGGACGACCAGCAGGCTGTACGGGCAGGGCTGCAAGAGTTCGCGCAAGAGTCGGAGCCTTTCCAAATTAGCTTCGCCGCCTTGGGCGCGTTTCCCACCCCGGCCGGGACATCGGTCTTCGTCCAACCCACCGCCACAGAAGACCTGCTGCGGGACCATCGCCGGTTTCACGACAGGTTGGCACCCCATCTGCTCAACGTCAGTCCCTATTACCGGCCTGGAAATTGGCTGCCCCACTGTTCCCTGGGCGTGGGGTTGCTCGAACGCGCTGCCAAGCGGGCGCTGGGATCATGCTTATCGCTGAAACTGCCGCTGCTCGGCCAGGTGCAATCGGTCGCTCTGCTGGAGATGCTTATTCACGAGCGGCAAGTGGTAGCGGGATGCGTACGGGCTCGCTTCAGTCTGGGGGACGGCAGACCCTTACCCCCGGAATCCTGCCCCAAGCCAGAACACTGTCCGTTTATTGCCGAACACCAGATGGATTTGGCCCTGCAGCCAAATTGATGCTGCAAAGCTCAAAAGCCATCGGCCTAACCGATCGCTGTTTTGCCATCAACAAGCAGGCAAGCGAATATGAAAGGTGGTGCCCACGCCCACCTGGCTTTCCGCTTGCACATGCCCGCCGTGAGCGTCGATGATGCGGTAGCACAAATGCAGTCCCAACCCCGTTCCCTTCGGCTTTGTAGAGTAGAAGGGTGTGCCCAGCTTGGCCAACTCGCCTGCTGGGATGCCTTTGCCATTATCGCTGATCGCTATGTCCACCCATCCAGCTCTCAACGAGAGCCGTAGCAACAAGCGCGGCTGTGTCGTTCCCTCCATGGCTTCGCAGGCGTTCTTGGCCATGTTGAGGACGACTTGGCTGATCTGCCCCTCATCCACCAGCACCTGCGTGCCACCATCGTCGCAGTGATAGGTGAACTGTACCCGGTGCAAGGCTGCCAATCCCTGCAGCGGCACCGCTAAACACTGGCCCAAAGCAGACAAGGGCAACTGCTCCAGTTTGGGTTCTCGCTGGCGGGACAGGCTGAGGTAGTCGGCGATGATTCGCTCCACTGCATTGGCTTGTTGCATCATCATCACCACGAACTGCCGATCGTGCCCCTGCGGCAATTTCTGACTAAGCAGTTGGCTAAAGCCCTTGATCACTGTCAAAGGATTGCGGATTTCATGGATCAGACCCTGAGCCATATCACCCAGCACGCTCAGCTTGGCGTGTTGATATAGCTGGGCCTGATCATACCGATACTGCGTGATATCCGAAATGGCCACAACATACCCACTGCAGCGCCTCTCCAGACCATAGACTGGCGACGACCTCAGCAAGACAGCCCCGGTTGCTCCCTGGGGTAGTTGCAGCCGAAACCCCAATACTTGCTGGCTGTCCAGTCTGAGTTGGCTAAGCTCGATGTCTGGGCTGAGTCGCTTGATCACGTCCAGCCAGAAGAGCCCCCGCACCTGCGCCGCTTCCCATCCGGTCGCTGCCGCGAACGCCTGGTTACAGGTGAGAACCAAACCATCACCATCGACCAACAGGACCAGATCAGCCAGTGCGTCCAGGATGGACTTGGTTTCCGCCCGCAATTCTGCAAGTCCAAGCTCCCTCCAACTTTCAGTGACTAGAATGACGCTGCCACCGCCAAACAGGGGACGAGACTCTAGATGCCAATGGCTGTGTTCGCCATCGGGATGTCTCACGACCATTGTCTCTTGCTCGGGCGAGGGGGTGATTGTGCTATCGTCCGTCTGAAACTGGCAACCTCTAGCACGTAGGCTGTCCAATATGTCGCTCACATAGGTCCCACTGTGCCAGCCAGCAGGCAGGTCAAAGGCGCATGCCAGCTTCTGATTGACAAAGATAACCTCCCCCTGGGCGCTGATGGTCACGACTCCCACTGGCAATCCGTCGAAAATTGACTGCAAGGATTGGTAGGCAGTCTGCAGACGTATGCGAGGATAACTGAAAGCGCTGAAGAGGCAGTACCGCAGCAGCCACAGATAGCAGCCCAATCTGAGCAGATGTCCCCAAGCTTTCCGCAAACCAATGTGGCTCGCTGCCGACGGCATCACCAGATTAACGACAATGGCCAACATCGCCACCAGCAGTGCCGGCTCTGCTGCGTACCGCCGCTTGGCCGCAGGTATTGCCCGCATGGCGGTCAACAACAAGGCGACAACCAACCATTGGGGGAGCCTCTGCACGACCCCGCCCAGCGGCGAATCTCCCAACAAAGAGGCCGAGGAGATCAAGGAAGCCGTAAGCCCTATGGCAGCGCCGGCGCAACCAAGCGCGAACAGCAACAGTCTCCAGCGGCTGAAAGTCCTTTCAGCCGGCGGGTGTGCAGTCACAAACAGCGTCAACGCTGCCAGCAGCCTGGCCGCTGCCCACAATCCAGCGGGTGTTAGCCACCCTCCCAACTGCTGATCCGTGCCCATGGCAAACAGAATGTGCAGTAGGTCAACGATGGCTACTGACAAAAGGCCGAAACCTGCATACCGGGGGATAGCTGTTTCCCAGTCAAAACAAAGCCAACTGGCGACGAAGCAGACTAGGGATGCAAACACGCACAGCAACTCCGACAGCAGATGAACCATGGGAACCTTATCCCACCAGCCAGTAACCAGCAGGGCGGCCGCCAACGACACAACCAACGTGGCAGAGAAAGGGATGAGCAGCCTCTTGACATACCCATCCGTAGCCTGCAGGGCGTGACTATTCATGGGGAATCCTCCTCTCCCCGGGACATTGCTGTTCCTCTAGTGGTAAGCAGATCTTGAGGATCAAGACCGGACCGGGGTTAGGTTCTATGACCAAGGTGCCGTTTTGTTCAGCCACAATCTGTCGGCACAGGCCTAACCAGATGTCCTCCGCTTGCTCCCCAACACCCACTGACCAAGTTCGCTCAGGCGATGTATCTCCGCCGATACCGCTCCAACCAGTCCAACTGAGGGTCAAACACACGCTGTCAGCGCTGCAGCCAGCACTCAGATGCAGAGTTGAGTGCTGGTGAGCGTCGTTGCCCAACAACTTGCAGCAATATTGGACAGCCGTCAGTATGGCCTGCTGCAGCCGCAGCTTATCCACCTGTACTGTCAATTCACCCTCACTCAGATCGTAGGTGAACCGGAACCCGTGCATGAAAGCATGACTGTCCAAGATCGGAACCAAAGGCTTGGCTATCGACTCTAGGCTGATCCACTCCTTGTTGCTCGGGTGAGGTCGAGATAGCTCCAGAAACTCGGAAATGGTGCGCTGCAAGGCAGTGATCTCCGCATCGACAGTGTCCGAATACTCCCTGAGGGCCGATTCCTGCAGGCGGCTAGACAACAGCTGATTGTAGCCCTTCAGCGCAGTCAAAGGGTTGCGGATCTCATGGGCCAAGCCCGCCACCATCTGACCGATGGCGGCCAAGTTTTCCTCCTGATGTGACCGATAGCTCTGCTTCTTCAGCGAAGTGATCTCAGTGCCGATCAGCACATAGCCATACCTGGTGCCGTCACTACCCTCGATGGGCGTGGCCCGTGTCAGCACCTGGTGTATTTGGCCGTCAGCACCCTTTACCTGGCACTCGTGCTGGCGCTGCAGCAGCTGCCGGGGCGACTCCAATCCCAGCTCCAACAGGGACCACAAGTCCTTCATCATCACCCCTTCGGCTTGGTCTCGAACAAGGCCGAAGAGCTGCAAGAAGGCTTCATTACAGCTGAGCACCACACCCTGCGCATCGACTACCACGCAGATATCCCGCAGGGCGTTCAAAATAAGCCGCGTCTGCAGTCGCAATTGGTGCCTCTTGGCCAAGACGGTGTCCTCATCCAACAGGATGATGGCCCGTCCGTCCGACAGCTCCTGTGACTGCACCAGCACTTGCTTTCTGTGTCCGTGTGGGGGCTGGAATGTTGCTGTCTGCCGCAGGCCAGGTGGCTGCTCATCAGCCGATGCAAGTTCGAACTGCAGGCCAGCCACGCTGAACCCCTGCTGGCTCCGGATGAGGTGTGCGCCATAGTAGGGCTTGAGATCCAGCTCAAATAAACCGGTGCAACGGTCATTGGCGAATTCCAGCCTGCCCTGTTGGTCACAGGCGAGTACGCATAGGGGAAGGCTATTCAGCAAGGTGATTCCGCGCTGCTCGGCAGCCGCCAGCTGCTGATAGGGCTGCCTGATCCAGAGGACAAAGGTCCCACGAAAGAGATAGCAGTAACTGGCCAGTTTCAGTGCATGCCCCAAAGGCATCAAGAAGCCGGTAACCGTGCCATAGAGGGCAAAGCAGCATTCTGACAACACAGTGAACACTAAGGACAATAAGAGCCACTGCCGGAAGTCCGCCAGGGGCGCTCCCGACGATAGCAGCAGGCGGTGGAGACCGGCTAGCAGGGTGGCGATGATCAACAGCTCCAGTTGCCACTTCAGCGCTGTGACTCCACCTGCCGGCGTCAGCAAAGGCGGCAAGAGGGAAGAACTGGCGCTGAGGATGCCGATGGCCAGACCAACTGCAGCGACCACGGGTAGCAACATTCGCCGCAGACTAAACCTCCGCAACGACGGAAAAGTGGTCAACAGCAAGGTAGCTGCCTCTACCCACCGGCCCAACACCCAGAACCAGCTGCCCAGGTTACCTGGAAAATGGTAAGTATGCACCAGGTCAAGGATAGCCACCGATAGATAGCCCAAGCCGAGGGGGGTGACCGTCGGTTCACTGTCATCCTTCAGCCAGGCACAAAAAAAGACACCCAGAGCCACGGAAACGCAGGATATTTCCAGCACCGCGTGGATGAGCAGGGTGTCTGTAGGCCACCAGTAAGCGAGCAGGACCGCCAAGAGCACGCTGATCAAGGCGCTCGACACCAGCGATGGTGTTAAGCGACCGACAATTCTAGGTCCCAGTTGATACCTTTCCCGCTGCAGCATGCTGTCGTCCTTCCTTGCCCGATCACCTGTTTGCTTGGGAGACTGGCTAGGTGAATAAAAATATTCCAATAGTTCACTCCTTCGACGGTGAAACCTCTTTTCCCTTCCAATGTTTACATTTTTCACGGCCATTATCGCTGCAATAGCATTTCAAGCAGGAATTTTGCTACTAGTTGCAGAAGTGGAATTCCAGCAAGTCTGTGCCTACAGTGCGGTCCTCAGTCATGGGCTTGCCGGCATAATTAGGAGGTATGGAAGCTTGACAGTTGTTTACAGGGAGAGGTTGACAGGTGCGCTCTGGCGTGACAGAATGCACCTTTTTGAGGAGATGTGGGCGGAGTGACAGACAGGCGCTATCTGATTGTGGATGTGGGAAGCACCACCACTAAGGCATTGGTGATCGAAGAGGTGAACGGCGAATACCGCCTCACCTGGCGCGGCGAGTCAGGCACTACGGTGGAAGCGCCCGACGAGAATGTGATGGTCGGCGTACGGCGCGCGGTGGCAGAGATCTCGCGCCTATCTGGTTTCCCGCTGCTTGCCGGCGACCGGGTGGTGACGTCCGAGGCTGGCTGCAGCGAGTTTCTGGCTACCAGCAGCGCCGGTGGCGGTCTGCAGGTGTTGGTCTGCGGTTTGGTGAAAAATGTGACCGCCGAAAGCGCTGAGCGCACTGCGCTGGGCGCCGGTGCCGTACTGTTGGACGTGTTTTCTGCCGATGATAACCGCACCACCTTCAAGCGGATGGAAGCCTTACGGCAGGCTCGGCCGGACATGATCCTGCTGGCCGGTGGCGTGGACGGGGGAAAGACGGTGGACTTCGCAGTGGAGTTCTGTGACATGCTGAACAGCTCCAAGCCGCAGCCGCGGTTTGGAAAAACCTATCGCATGCCAGTGATCTACGCCGGCAACAACTTGGCCGCTCCGTTGGTGGAAGACACTCTGGATCCGGCCTTCGAGCTGTCGGTGATGCCCAATCTCCGACCGAGCTTTGATCAGGAAAACCTGGGACCGGCCAGAGACAAGATCCACGAGCTGTTCCTGAGCCATGTGATGGAGCAAGCTCCTGGCTATGCCCTGTTGAAAGAGCAGACAACCGCCCCGATCATGCCCACCCCCCTGGCGGTTGGAAAGATCATGACTCACCTGGCAGAGCGGGACCGGGTGAACATTCTGGGTGCGGACATCGGCGGCGCCACCACCGATGTGTTCTCGGTGATCGATGGTCGCTTCAACCGTACCGTCAGTGCCAACTTGGGCATGAGCTACAGTGCTGGCAACGTACTGACCAACGCAGGTACCGAGAATATTCACCGTTGGCTGCCGTTCCCCATTTCCTTGGGTGAATTGGAGGACGAGATCGGCTCCAAGTTGGTCCATCCCACCAGCGTACCGGCCACCATCCGCGATCTGTTGATCGAGCAGGCTTTGGCGCGGGAAGCGATGCGACTGTCCCTGATCCAGCACCTGGAGCTGACGGTGGAACTACCAGGGGAACGTTCCGCTTTGAAGCAAGCGATGTCCAGCCAACTGGAGAACGTGGTCAGGCAGGGGCGTGCACTGGACATGAACAAGATCGACCTGCTGATCGGTAGCGGCGGAGTGTTGTCCCATGCACCGCGCCGTGCCCAGGCAGCAGCCATGTTGCTGGACGCTTTTCAGCCCCATGGCTACTGTTTCCTGGCGGTGGACAGCATCTTCATGATGCCTCACTTGGGCGCACTGACCCAAAAGAATCCTCAAGCGGCGCTGAACGTTTTGGAAAAGGACTGTTTCATTCGCTTGGGCCCCAGCTTCAGTCTGTTCGGGGTGCCGGAGGAGCAGATCACAAGTGGCGAACGCGCACTGCAATACACCCTTGCTACTCCCGCCGGAGAGCAAAAGGGCGAGCTGAAATGGGGCGAGCTGACCTTGCTGCCATTGCCCCTGGGCCAGCAAGCCAGGATCCGCCTGCAACCTTACAACGGCGCCGATATTGGCGTGGGCAAGAATGCAGTGCTGGAGCGGGAGATCAGCGGAGGAGTAGTGGGAGTGATCCTGGACTGCCGTGGTCGCAAGCTGCCATCACTAGGTCCAGAAGACAACCTGCGGCAGAGGGCTGCTTGCCTAACAACTTTGGGCGCATATACCAACGAGGAGCTAGCCGGACTAGGAGGTGGCAACTAGATGCTGAAACCTCGTTTTGTGGAGCGAGCACGCCTGTTGCCATACAGCGGGCACGTAATTGTGGAACCAAACCAGTGGGTATCAGAGACGGAGACAGTAGCGCGGATCGACTATATCCCCGGCAGCATGCGCCGGTTTCAGGCTGCGGATACCCTGCGGGTGAGCGGAAAGGCGCTGCGGCAACAGATGCTGCTGCCCGATGGCGCACCGGTTGAGGTGGGAGATCCGGTCGCGGCCAGCTATTGTTTCGGTGAAAGGCGGGTAGTCACATCGCCCTACGCAGGATACATCGGGCTGGTTTCCAAGGGCTTAGGAAACATCTACATCCGCGAGCCGATCCCTGTGGGCTCGGGCGAACCGGAGGTATTGGATGTCCCAGCAGCCTTGGGGGTACAGCCGCGACTGGTGGGAGACTGCCTGCGGGTAAGCCCTGGACATGCGGTCATACCTGGCCAGGTGGTGGCCACCAGGCAGGTGGAGCGCAAGACTTTGGTGGTGCAGGCTTCGGTTTACGGCAAGGTGACCGATATCGTCGACGGAGTGATCACCATCAAGCCCCTGCACGTGAGCACAGAACTGCCTGCTTACCTGGCTGGCCGGATATCGCAGGTGATGCCGGGACAGGGTGTGGTGGTCAAGTCCTACGCCTACCTGGTACAGGGTCAGTATGGGGTCGGTGGAGAGACCGGTGGTCGGTTGTTAGTGGCGGGAGGGGCTGACAGCGAGTTGGATCGCTCCGCAGCCACTAGCAGCTGGGAAGATAAGGTGGTTGTAGTCGGTGCCACCGCCAGTTTGGCGCTGCTCGAGGCGGCAGCAGCAGCCGGAGCCAGAGCGCTGGTGATGGCCTATTTGCCCATGCGCACCTTGCAGGAGTTCACCGCTGGCACCGGCACCGTCGGCCTGACCGGTGATGAAGACGTGCCTTTCACTATCGTGATGACCGAAGGATTTCTGCCTCAGCGGATGTCCGAGCGCGCCTACAAAACCCTGCAAGCCCTGGAGGGCCGTTATGCGGCGGTGAACGGGACCACCCATATCCGGGCAGGCGTCATCCGCCCAGAGGTGGTGGTTTGCGAGTCCGAGTGGCCGGCGGCTGACGACGGGTCAAGCGACGCAGAGCCGGAGCTGGATGTGGGCAGCGTAGTGCGGATTACCCGCTCGCCCCATGCAGGCCAGGTGGGCAGGGTGATTGAGTTACCGGCAGCCAGACAGCGCATAGTCACCGGCTCCCAAGTGCGGGTAGCCCAGGTGGAGCTGGCGCACGGCACTGTGACAGTGCCGGTCAGCAATCTGGAGATCTGGTCCGCAGGGGGAGGTGGGCAGCATGTCTAGGGGAACAGCGCTAAAACCAGAACTGATTATCCTGGCTGATAACGCCCACAGCATATTTCACCGCTTCCAGGGTTGGCCAGACCTGCAGGCTGAACCGGAACAGTACGCACAGACGGTAGGGGTGCCGGTGTTTGAACAGCTACCGGTGGAAGAATGGCGTCGCCAGCTGCAACAATCGGCGGCTGATCACATGGGAGACCTGCGCGAAGCGGTGCAGCACCTGAAGAACGCCTTCACCTCCCAGCAGCAATTCACCTCCTGGGAGGGAGTGGCCCACAGTCTGCTGCTGCATTTCCTAACCTTTGGCGTAGGCAGCCAGTGGTTGTTTGGCTATTGGCAGACAGAGACCGGCGCTGTGGTGGTCAACGATCTGGATGCCAGTTTAGCCATCTGGCCCGCCTTTAGGCGCTCGAATCAGGAGTTCGGCCTCAGCTGTTTGATCGGAGCAGGTTATCAGCGGGGGCAGAGTCTGCATCAACTGCTGGCCACACCAGAAGTGGCTAGGTCTCTGGCTAGCTTGGACGAGGAACGGGCGCTGGTAGTGACCAACGCCTCCGCCCATCGAGTGCTCAATCGGTTGGGCGGGTTGGACGGCAAGCGACCGGACGGCGCCTATCGGGTAGGTTGGCCCACATTGGAGACTGAACAGCTGAAACAGCCCGGCATCAACCACGCCCTGCGCCTGACTGCTGCCGCATTAGTGCTGATGCTCAAGCAGACGGTAGTTTCCCTGGTGGAACAGCAGCAGGCCGCCCAGTCGCTGCAGCGCCATCGGCCAGCAGACTTGGGCGTGGCAGCTCTGGCGATTTTCGCCGGAGTGCTGGCCGAAGACTGGCAGCAAGCAGGGCTGCTCCCCGAGGCGGTGCAGGCTGTGCTGGATGGTTTGGTCTAGCGATGAAATGGGAGGTTGACTGCCATGCTGAGTAAACTGAAGCAGCTGTTGCTGAGTGGAGGATCAAAAGGGGCAAAGCCATCGAACCTTTGCCTCTGGCGCGACTTGGATGGATTGGATCAGCTAGCCAAGAATCTGGCAGCAGAGGCCAACCAAGTGGCGGACTGGGCCAGCCTGAAACGACAGCTGGCCGCCAAGTAGCCCCCCGTGGTGCGGTGAGTTAGAGTGAATCAATTAGGCGACCGGATCCGCATCCGGTCGCCCTCCGTCTATTAACTGGCTCGCAGCTCCGCCTGCACCCGCTTCTTCCACCTGCCCAGCTGGTAGCGCCCGAAGCTGAGCCCAAAGCGCACATACAGGTCGATGGTCATCGCTACCCAGACACCCATGATCCCATAGCCTAAATTGCGGGCAAAGAAGTAAGAGAGAGGCAGCCGCACTCCCCACAGTCCCAGGGCGCTGATCACCATCGGAGCCCTGGTATCCCCAGCCCCCCGCAATGCACCGTTATATAGGCCGGAAAGCTGCTGCGGTATCTGGCAGATACCCATCAGTACCAGATACTTCGCTCCCAGCTCAATTACCTCCCGTTCATTGCTCAGCAGTCCGAACACCTGCCTGGGGGTGAAGATCAGGAAGAAGGAGGTGAAGGCGGTAAGGATTATGTCCCATCTGACCAACTCCCGCACGTAACGCTCCGCCAGTTTCAACGATCGGGCTCCGATGCTCTGGCCGACGAAGGCGGTGGCTGCCATGCCAAAACCAACCGCCGGCATGTAGGATAGCGACTCGGCACTCATGCCTTGCTGATGGGCTGCCAGAGCAATCTCGCCAAAGCTGACCACCAAGCTGGTGAGCAGAATCTGCCCCAGCTGGCGAAACAGATTTTCGCCGGCGGTTGGGATCCCGATGCTCAGCACTGTGCGCACCTCTTTCCAGAGGATGCGGACGCCGCGCAGTCTAAACAGCAGGTCCTCCTGTTGGTAGAGCATGATGTACAGCGCCAAGGCTGCACCACACGCCTGGGCGATCACCTGGGCCCAGGCAGCCCCGATCACCCCCAAAGCAGGAAAGCCCAGATTGCCGAAAATGAGTACATAGCTCAACGCCACATTGATCAGATTGATCAACATGGCCACCTGCATGGGCACCTTGGTGTTGCCTGCGCCCCGCATGATGGCGCCCGTCACTTGCATCACGGCCATAAAGGGCACGCCCCAAACCACGATGCGCAGATAATCGGTGCCAACGCTCAGCAATTCACCACTGGTGTTGTAGAGTGCCACCAGAACCGGACGGGCAAAGAGAAACAACAGCGTGGCTAGGGAAACCACCAACCCCATGGTCAAGAAGAAAGCCTGCTCGCCATAACGGCCGGCCGCCTGTTTGTCACCCGCACCCACAGAACGGGCGACCATCACCGTGGTTCCGGTGCCGATAGCAGCGAAAATGCCCCAGATCAGTTGGGTAATACGTCGGCCTAACCCGACTGCTCCCACTGCCAACGCACCAACCCGGCCCAACATAGCTGAGGACACCATGCCAACGCTCATCTGTAATACGTTTTCAATAGTAGCTGGCCAGACCATGGCGAAAATGCGCCGGCGTATTTCCGCTTGACTCATGTCCTCGCTTAACGGAGGCCAGGTTCTCGCTCTATCGGACAAAGCACTCACTCCAAATCGTATTTCGTACCTTCTCCTATTTTCTTCGCCAACAAAAGCAAATTTCCTGTGACGGAATCTTTGGAAAATAGACTCATCTGGGGAAAGTTGGGTTCCAGGCAGGTTGATGTACCGGGAGACGGCAAGCCTTTTTCGCTTCGCCCCGAGCAGGAATATTGCACCTGGCGTGCGAACAAATAGTAATAGAACGTTGTACAGAGGCATGCTCTCTGCCGACAGGTTCGCGTATCAGCCGATGAAAGGAGGATGCTTGAGGTGAAGAAATACGTGTGCACAGTCTGCGATTATGTCTACGATCCGGCGCAAGGAGACCCGGACAATGGCATCGAACCTGGCACTCCATTCGACCAATTGCCGGAAGATTGGGTTTGCCCGCTGTGTGGAGTAGATACTTCCATGTTCGAGCCGGTAGAGTAGGAAGTGCGAATTGACGGGCGGCATACCTGTCAGATTACTGGGCAGGACAATGGCCGCCCTCATCTATGGCGACGAATGGAGGCAGAAGATGAACTTCCAGGACTTGCAGATATCGCTGATTGACATGGTGATGAGCCTGTCGCAGGCCACCGACATGGTGTGTCCGACGGTAGCCAACCATCAGAAGCGAGTGGCCTACATGGCATCCAGCCTGGCTCAGTCCATGGGGCTGGATCATCTTCAGCGCAATCGGCTGCTGATGGCCGGCGCTATGCATGATGTAGGAGCGTTGTCGTTGGCAGAGCGATTGAGCGCTTTGGACTTCGATGCTGACGCCAAGGGCATGCGCGCCCACTCCCTGGCGGGGGCAGCCTTGCTGCGCACCTTTCCGCCCTTTGCCGACATTGCTCCTCTGGTTGCCTATCACCATCAGCCCTTTAGCGAGTACCACCCGGACATCCCCTGGGAAACCAGTTTGCTGCACCTTTGTGATCGGGTGGATGTCCTGCTCAATCATAACCAGCCGCTGCTGCCCCAGGTGAACACCGTCTGCCAGCGCCTGACCGCCGAGTCCCAAACGCGATTCAACCCAGAGGTAGTGTCAGCCTTCCTCACGCTGGCCAAGAAAGAGTCTTTCTGGCTGGACATGAAAACCAGCATGCTGGAGCGGGCGCTGCGCAACTTGGAGCGAGTGTCTATCATCGAGTTGGATCTGCCAGGCCTGACCGACCTAGCTCGCCTGTTCAGCCAGATTGTCGATTTCCGCAGCCGCTTCACATCTACCCATTCCAGCGGAGTGGCCGCCAGCGCGAAAGCTTTGGCTAGGCTGGCTGGCCTATCCCAGGCGGAGTGCGAGCACCTGCGTGTGGCAGGCTATCTGCACGATCTGGGCAAGTTGGCCATCCCCACGGAGATACTGGAAAAGAACGGTCGCTTGACTGAAGTCGAGTTCAGCCTAGTCCGCAGTCACACCTTCTACACCTTCCGCACTCTGCAGACGGTGAGGGGGTTGGAGACCATGGCTGCCTGGGCCGCCCACCACCACGAACGATTGGATGGCACCGGCTATCCCTTTCGCCATGGGGAGCAGGAGTTGACCCTGAAGGCAAGAATTATCGCCGTAGCGGATGTATTCACCGCCGTCAGCGAAGACCGGCCCTATCGAAGCGGCATGGACAGAGATGCTGCCGGCCGCGTATTGAACAGCCTGGCCGCCGGCGGAGGATTGGATCCCCGCCTGGTGGAGCTGCTGCTGGACAACTACCAGCAGTTGGACTGGGCGCGGCGACAGGAACAGGACCAGGCTACCCAGACGTATCAGCAGTTTTGGTTGAAGCTGCCCCAGGCTGGCAACTGACCAAGACGTCAGTAAGACGGCATGAAGACCCTGCAGCGGCTCAAGTACAGCCCATCAGCTGGCTTACTCGGGGCCGCTTTTTGATCCAGCGCAGGTGGCCACTTCCTTCAAGGATGTGCTCTACAGCCGCTGTTTTAGCAGACTGCTAAACAGGGAAACCTTACTACGGCAGAGAATATGATCTAGGTTAAGCCTGACTAACGAGGTGTACCGATGACCAAGACGGCTGGACTCGAACAGATCAGCTTCTTTCACCTGGCTAATCACCGTCTGCAACTGACTCGCCAACCAGGCGACCTGCTCTCTCTCAGTGCCTTCAGCGGGGACTTTCCCATCAGCCTCAGCGTGCTGGCGGGTGCCCTTCGGGCAGGCGAACAGCTACTATGCCTGCTGGGCAACCATGGGCTTGCCTGTCCGGTACCGCTGGCACAGCTGGCCCAAGTGAAATCCATTCTGACTGAGGCATCCGAACAGGGGATTAAGGTGGAGATAGCTAGCTCAGTGGAGCGGCTGAGACAGGTGCCCTGGGAGTACGCGCCTCTAATCAGCTATCAACACCGTCCAGCCGGGAGCGGCCAACTGCACCGACCTGAGGACATCCATTACCATGGCAACGGCTGGTTCAGCAGCAGAGCTGCCTACTGGCAATTGCCCGACGTCGGTGCAGCCGACGACTCGTGGCTGGAGAAGCGCACTATCCCGGCGGAGATGGTGGTAGAGTTCTTGCGAGATATCCTGCCAGATTGGCAGCGACGCCGATGGCGTTTCCAGTGCGACCTCAGCTATGATCAGCGCCCCTTGCAGCAGTTCATCGTTCGCTCGGTGGACCAGCAGCGGATGCTGCTGGACATTGACTGGAATGAAGAGGCGGGCGACCAAATCGTCGACCGGGTTTTCCCGGGCCATGTCCTGCAGGGCAGCGTGCTCCGGCCTGGCCTTGCCAAGGACAGGCTGGTGGGTGACTTAAGTGAAGATAATCAGCGGCTGACACTTGGCGGAGTGGAAATCCCTCGTTTCCTGGCGCAGCTGGCAGATGAAGGGGAACGATTGCTGCTCAATTTCCAGGCAGGGCTGCGCCAGCATCGCTTGCTCAGGGGCCACGGGCGCTTGCTGCTGCTGCCTCACCGGGAAGAAATTCGCGGTATCGGAACAGTTCATGGAGTGCCTACCTTCCAGGTGGATGATTTCAGTGTCTCAGCCAGCAAAGTCTCCGCCAAGCTGCTCGACAGCCACGACTACCTGCACCTATCGACGGCCTGGGCTACTTTGGAGCAGGTTGCAGAGGCCAACATAGCGCTTTTTGGCCGCGCAGCGGACGGTTCTGCGCTAGATCCGATCAGTCTGACCCCCTCGGAACTGTTGACCAACTGCTCCGAACGCCTGGACGGCCCTTGGCAGCAGATCGGCTATCCCCGATTGGAGCCGCCAGAGGCGGACTCCCCAGAGCAGACCGTTGTCGCTCATCTCAAGTTCCTTACTCACTGGGGCTTGCCGGGTGGCATCCTGGGCAGTGTCCATCGGCATGGCGGTCAGCTGATAGCCTTTCTAGAGGAGTTTGCACAGCAACATCGGGGCAGGATTTTGATCGTGGGCACCAAGACAGTGCTCAACTACTTGAGCCGGATCGCCCACCCAGGTGCCATCATGCGCTGGGATCAACAGACGCCGGAAGTGGCGGCTGGCTGGAATCGCTTTGGCATCGTCACCGTCACGCCCAAATGGCTGGAGAGTGCGCCCTGTCTGGAACAGATAGACTGGGACCTGCTTTGCCTGATCAACGCCGATTCATTGATCAAGTCGCGCAATTCGACCCTGTTTCGCCGCCTGAGCAACCTGCACAAACTGCTGTTCATCGGCCTGTTTTCGGACCTGAGTTTTCGGCAACGCAGAGCTGCCCAAGTGGCCATCGCAGACTTGATGGAGGTTGAAGACTTGCCGCTGCATTGCTGGCGCTTCCTATTGCGCAATCCGGAACAACCTCCAGAGCGGTTGGCAGGGGTACAGAAAATTGTCCCCCGAACTCGGGACGGCCTGCTGTCGCAGGTTTCTGAATCCCGCCCCTATGTCCTGGTGCGCTACGCCCAGAGACTGGTGGAGGAAGCGTCTTACGTTGCCGATAGACTGCGCAACAAGCGGGTATTGGCAGTTCCCTTCGTGGAGTATTATTCGGTGCGGCCCAGCATGAGTGACATGAACAAGCAGCAGTTCTCCTGGTACATCTATTGGCGTCACCAGGTAGGACAGGGGCAGTATTTGGACAGCGGTCTGGACTACATAACGCTTTTGGCGGCCGAACTGCTCAACCAGATTGGAGTGGATAGCCCTCTGCAAGGGTACCAACGGCTGCATCAGCTTTGGCTACACTATCGTCGGCCATTTCCCAGCTTGGATAACAGCATCCTGCACTGGATGGTGGATTACCTATTGGAATACCAGCTGCCGATCGATCCGCTGCAGCCGTATAGAGAAGCCGCGGAAATGGGGGTCGCGGTACCCGCGGTCGATCTGCTGTTACATCGGTTCGTGGGCCGCCCCTTTTCAGAGGTACCCTACTGTCTGGTGGCCTCCCTCTCCAGCTACCGGGCAGAGCGCAGCAAGTTCATCCTAGATGGCCATCAGGAACTGTTTCAGCAAGCTGTCTGCGCCGCCCTCGATGGGGTAAACGAACACTGGCGTTCCACCTTGGGGCAGGGGATTTGGGAGTACTTCCGCCCGCGAAGATATCGGCTGATCAGGCGCCGCCTCTTTCAGAACGCGCCCTTCCATGGCCGCAGCCGACTGATCAACTTCGGCAGCGCACTTCCGTACAGCGAACAGGCGGCTCTCCGCTCCCTGGTCACTGGGGTGATCAAACACACCGAGAATTTCCTACGCCAGCTCCACGGTTATCGGGGGAAGCTGCGTGCTTATCATCTGCCGACCGCATTGATGTCCTTGATCGAGGAGCGATTGCAGGACTTCAGAGGCCACAAAATGGCCAGGGAAC
This sequence comes from Bacillota bacterium, assembly GCA_050949055.1. GTDB lineage: Bacteria > Bacillota > UBA994 > UBA5500 > UBA5500 > JAEZJZ01. The sequence goes on from JBMNFA010000001.1 coordinate 100,641, forward strand.
CAATTGAGATAGACCTCGGCAGGGTGCAGCAGTTGACGGAGCAGTCTGACCAAATGCGTGACCTGCTGCTCAGCCTGAGTCAATCAGAGCAGGCTGAGCAAGGCAGCGAGAAGCAGCTGCCTGAATTGACAGCGTCCGCTAATCCACCCATCTCGCCGCCGGCAGAGGCCCCGCCTGCCACTACAGCCAACCTGCAGCCAGACGATGGCTGGAGGCAGCTGTTTGCCGGCCTGAGCGCACTAGATCGGCAGGCACTGTCCATATTGGCTCACTCAGAACAGGAAGACGCCTGGCGTCAGTTCTGCCTGGACATCGGAGAGATGCCCGAGGTGCTGTTGGATCGAGTGAATGCTTTATCCCTGGAGACCATCAGCGATCTGCTGGTAGAAGACGAGACTGGCAGACCGCAAATCATGCCAGAGTACTTGACGGAGGTCTTGCGACAGCTGGCCAGGGAAGTAGATCATGGGTGAGGTGTATGCAAATGACTGATCGGATTCCCCGCAGAGTATCCACAGCTCTGCTCAACTCACTGTCTGCCGGGGTGGTGCCTCGGATCGGGTTGGAATACATCGCGGTGGGGAGAGCGGCGGAGATCAAAGCCATGCTGTTGGACCTGGAGGACATCGCCGCTGGCGGTGCTGGCTGGCGCTTGATCTGCGGCCGCTACGGTTCCGGAAAGAGTTTTCTGCTGCAGTTGCTGCGCAATCACGCCATGGACCGCAGGTTTGTGGTGGCGGATGCCGACCTGTCACCAGAAAGGCGACTGTCTGGTTCGCAGCGACAAGGGGTGGCTACCTACCGGGAACTGATGAAGAACATGGCCACCAGGACCAGACCGGATGGAGGTGCTTTGCCTGCGATCTTGGAGCGCTGGATATCCTCCATTTCATCCCAGGTGAAGCAGGAGACCGGCTTGGCTCCCCAGGAAGAGGCGTTCTTGCAGGCAGTTGAACAGCGCATCATGGCAGTGGTCAGCAACATGGAAGGGCTGGTGCACGGATTCGATTTTGCCACCGTGTTGGCTAGCTATTGGCGGGGACATCGGCAGGAGCAGGACCAGCTGAAGGATGCCGCCTTACGTTGGTTGCGGGGAGAGTTCGCCACCAAGACAGATGCCCGGGCAGCACTGGGAGTAAGGGTGATTGTCGACGACGACTCCTGGTACGACTATATCAAGCTGATGGCTCGTTTCGTCACCGACATCGGATACAAGGGCTTGATTATCCTGCTGGATGAGTTGGTTAATCTATACAAGATCAGTCACAGCCTTTCCCGGCAAGCCAACTATGAGAAGCTGTTGACGATGTTCAACGATACCATGCAGGGCAAGGCAGAACATCTAGGGATCATCCTGGCAGGCACACCTCAGTTTGTGGATGACACCCGCCGGGGATTGTTTAGCTATGAAGCGCTACGCTCCCGACTAGCCGCCAGTCGCTTCATGCGGGAAGGTCTGCAGGATACCGCCAGCCCCATTTTGCGGCTACAGCCACTGTCCCACGAAGAGCTGTATGTATTGTTGACCAGACTGCAGACTGTGTACAGGTCCCATCACGGACAGGAAGTAGCGCTGGGGGAAGCGCAGTTGACAGAGTTCCTGCAGATCGCATTTGACCGTTTGGGGGCTCGGGAACTGCTGACGCCGCGGGAGATTATCCGCGACTTCATCACTCTGCTCAACCTGTTGCGTCAAAACCCCGATCTGACTTTTGCAGAACTGGTGCAGTCTTCCGAATGGCAGCATCAGCGGCAGCAGGACGACGACCAGCTGGCGGAGTTCATGCTGTGAGCGGAGAAGACGTTTTCCGACGGCTGGCACCTTTCGTCAGGGAGTACATCTTCCGTCATGGCTGGTCGGCCTTGCGCGATGTGCAATTGGCGGCGGCAGGAGTAGTCTTTGATACCGATCACCACCTGTTGTTGGCCAGCGGCACCGCTTCTGGCAAAACTGAGGCTGCTTTCTTGCCCATTCTCACCCAGATGTCGGAAGATCCACCTGCCAGCCTGGGGACCATCTATATCGGACCGACCAAAGCATTGATCAACGATCAGTTCCATCGGCTGCAAGGTCTGCTGAGGGAGGTGGATATACCCCTCTGGCACTGGCATGGGGACGTCGGCCGCGATGAGAAGTTGAGGATGCAGCGGGTGGCCAGGGGAATACTGCAGATCACACCGGAATCGCTGGAGAGTCTGTTGATCAATCATCCCCGCAGCCTGCCAACTCTGTTCCAGGACTTAAGGTATGTGGTCATCGACGAGGTACACGTGTTTATGGGCTCCGAACGAGGGCAACAGATCCTGTGCCAATTGAGTCGTTTGCAGTCCTACTGCCGGCAGGAGCCACGCAGGGTCGGCTTATCGGCTACTTTGGGCGACTATCAGCAGGCAAAACAATGGCTGGCCGCCGGAAGCCGTCGCCGGGCAATTGTCGCTAATCCCAACACGCAGGGACAGAGGCTACGCCTGTCGCTGCAACATTTCCTACGCGCGAGCGAAGAGTTGCGCTCCCCACAAGGGGAGGGTGCAGCCACGCTGGATCCCTATTATCGATATATCTGGGAGCAGGCCCAGGGCAAGAAAACCCTGATCTTCGCCAACAACCGGAGCGAGACGGAGGCGGTGATCACCGCTTTGCGACAGATAGCCCAGGAAAACCATCACCCGGACATCTTTCATGTGCATCATGGCAGCATATCAGCTTCTCTGCGGCAAACAGCAGAGGAGGCGATGCGAGACCCGCACCAGGCAGCGATTACTGCTGCCACACTGACTCTGGAGCTAGGCATTGACTTGGGCGAGTTGGAGACGGTGATCAATCTAGACGCGCCACCAGCGGTAAGCAGTTTCCTGCAACGCCTGGGGCGGTCTGGGCGCCGCGGTCAACCGGCCGAAATGCGCTTGGTGACCAGCGAAGAAGAGAACTGCCAGCAACTGCCGTTCGCTTTTCCATGGCAACTGCTACAAGCGATCGCAGTGATAGAGCTTTACCTGCAAGAGCGGTGGATAGAACCCATCGCCGCTCCCAAGCTGCCGGTCAGCCTGCTGTACCATCAGACTATGAGCATTTTGTTGGAGTGCGGTTCGCTGCCCCCTCAGCAGCTGGCCCGAAAGGTGCTCACATTGCCTCCATTTGCGCAGGTGAGCAGCGCGGACTATCGCCGCCTGCTGCTGCATCTGCTGGAGACAGATCACCTGCAGCGCCTGGAGGACGGACAGCTGCTGATTGGCCTGACAGCAGAGCGGGTAGTGCGAGATTGGCGCTTCTATGCGGTGTTTAGCGACAGCGACGAGTATCTGGTGCGGGATGCAAATCATGACATCGGGCGAATCAGCAATCCGCCCAGTGAAGGCGACCGCCTGGCATTGGCTGGCCGCACCTGGGAGGTGATGGCTGTCGACGCGGCCAAACGGCTGGTTCTGGTCAAGGCGGTCAGCGGGCGTGGGGCTATTTCCTGGCCAGGCAACAGCGCTCCGGTCCACACTAGGGTGATGCAACATATGCGCCAGGTGCTGCTAAGCAATCAGGATTATCGCTACTTACAGCCAGAAGCGAAGCGGAGGCTGACAGACGTCAGGGCCGTCGCCCGTAGGGCGCAGCTTGACCGCCATCACCTGGTGCCTCTGGGCAACAATCTGTTTCTGCTTTTCCCCTGGATGGGGACTAAGGCTTTCCGCACGCTGGAGCGGTGTCTGCGCTTTGTAGGTCGATCTGAGCTGGGGGTACACTCTGTCAGTGGCCACGCACCGTACTTTCTGGTGTTGCATACGGATGACTACCAGGCAGCAGCGCTGCAGCGGCAGTTGAAGCAGATGGTTCAAGCCATCCCGTCTGGATCAGCACTGCTGGGCAGGGAAGAGGCCCCGCAGTGGATGAAGTACGATCGTTTCATTCCAGCCGAGCTGCTGCGCAGGGCCTATATTGACGATCAGCTGGCCCTGCCCGAGCTGCAGAGGCTGGTCAGAGATTGGGATTGAGCGGGGTGCGTACTCCCTAGCAGCAAACCTAGCCATGCTGTCTGAATCCAACTGCGGAGGTGACCGCAATGCGCAGAAAGAACTGGTGGTTAGCAGGAGGAGCGTTGGCTATCGGTGCATCCCAGTCCTTGGTGGCCTATGCCTTCGAACAGGTCACTCGTGCCCGCAGGCAGACAAACCGCCAATGCCTGGAGGCGCAGGAAGCAGCAGGGGTAATCCGGCGGGACAAGTTGGCTGGGCTGGTTCGCAGACGGGTGGAGATTTGGAGCGAGGACGGTCTCCGGCTGAGGGGCTGGCTGCTACCCGGGGAGGTGCCGATAAGAAAGGTGATCATCTTGGTACACGGCTATACTGCCTGCTCCAGCTGGATGGTGCATCTGGCGCTGCCGTTTGTGGCCCGCAACTGGACAGCCCTGCTGATCGACCAACGCTCCCACGGTGCCAGTGAAGGGCGCTATGCCACTTATGGTCACTGGGAGAAGTACGATCTGCGACGCTGGGTCAACTGGGTAGTGCAGCAATATGGAGACCATGTGGTAATCGGACTACTGGGACAATCAATGGGCGGGGGAACTGTGCTACAGTATGCGGCGCTCAATCGGTGGGTCGACTTCATCGTCGCCGATTGCGCCTATTCGGACATGCGCCGTCTGATCAAGCATCAGATATCCAATCTGCATCGCCTGCCACCAAGCCCGCTGCTGCAGCTTTTGGATCGACGGCTGCAGCGGACAGCTGGCTTCCGCATGCAGGATGTCTGTCCACTGCTCGCCATCAGAGACCAGGAACAGCTGCCAGTAATGTTCATCCACGGCGGAAAGGACGACTTTGTGCCCACAGAGATGAGCATCGAGATGTACGAGCAGAAGCGCGGCAAGAAGCAGCTGCTGATCGTGCCTGAGGCCGGGCACGTGCAATCATACATGGTCGACCCGATTACATATGAGCGGCAGCTGTTTGCCTTCATAGCAGAAGCCATAGGTGAGCCCGGCGAGTCCCTGTCACCCAGTTCTGCCCACATCTTGGCAAGCCAAACAACCTCCGTAACCTAGGCATCCGCAGCAACTCTACGCTGGCAGAAATTTCGCCCTGACACACTGTTACTATTAGGTTACAATTTAGATACAGGTTTGGCATAGAGAGATAATTTACGTGAGAAGTATTACGGCCCCTTTTCTGTACTTCAGAAAGGGGAACTGCACTGTGAACAAAAGGCTTAACTTTCCCACTAGGTTCGCGCTAATGGCTCTGTTGGTGACACTGCTATTCGGTTCAGCGCCCGTGCTGATGCAGACAGTCGAGGCAGCACCCGCTGGATTAGGCTCCAAGGTTGTAACCACCGCTTACAGATATCGGGGTAGACCATACGTCTTTGGTGCCCGTGGCCCTCGCTATTTTGACTGCTCTGGGTTCACCAGATATGTCTACCGGCTGCATGGCTACTATCTACCCCATAGTGCCGCTGCTCAGAGCCGATTGGGGCAATATGTCTCCAAAAGCAACCTGCGTGCGGGAGACTTGGTCTTTTTCCGCAACACCTACAAGAGGGGCATTTCCCATGTGGGCATCTACGTGGGTAGTGGACGGATGATTCATGCCTGGCCTCGGCGGGGAGTTATCGTCACCAAATTTACTTCCTACAGGTACTTCACTTCCCGCTATGCTGGTGCCCGCAGAGCCAGTTAACACTACTTAGCCAGACCATGACAGGAGCCGCCATCCAACAGATGGCGGCTCCTGTCATCTATAATGAGGCTTGCTCCTGCTTGCGCGCTTCACGCTGGCCCCGTAACCGATACCATTTGGCCAATTCAGGCTGGTCCATCTGCTCGTAACACAGCCCAAGCAACAAACAGGTCTCTGGATCCCCTGGATCCTGCGACAGCAACCGCTGGCCGTACTCTGCCGCCTCGCGAAAGCGCTTCATCATGCAACACCAGCGAGTCAGTTCATGCAGAATCACCGAGTTGTTGGCGTCAATTTGCAGCCCCTGCTCCAAAGCCCGCACCGCTTGCGGCAGGCTACCTCCTCGCTGATGGCAGGTAGATAGGCGCAGGTAGATCTCTAGCCTGAGGGCGTCCCAGGCCCGGTCCAACCGTTCCAGGGCCAGTTGATAGGCCATGATGGCCAACAGAAACTGACCCCACTGCAACAGAATGTCTCCTTTCACCTTCAACAACGCCGCCGGGTTACTGCTATGGGCAATCGCTTGGTCCAGGATGGCCAACGCCTGCTCCTGTTCGCCAGCTTCTCTATGCAGTTCAGCCAAATTATAGATGATGTATTGGTCATCCGGGTCCACGCGCAAGCCTTCCCAATATGCCTCCTTGGCCTGTTGCTTCAGTCCAGCCCGGTCCAGGTAGTAGCCCAAGTTTAGATAGGCGTCACTGCAGCCTGGCTGTAGGCTAGCCTGAGTCCTCAAGCAAGCCTCCATCTGCTCCAGATCTTCCTGGCGATAATAGAGGTCCGCCAGCTGTTCCCAAAGGTAGACCTGCTGACCGGAAAACAGCTGGGGGTTTGACTCCCGGACACTGCAGAGCAACCTGTGAACCAAGCGCACGCGCTCGGATGTGGCACCTTTTTCCTTACACTTGTGCAGTAGTCGCTCCGCCTGCTGAAGACACCAACCGGACATCTGCTGATCGGTTGCGCCACTGACTGATTGGGTCTGCTTGACTTTATGCTGGAAGAGGTTGTTCATGCCTTTCACACCTCCTGCCTTAACTTATGGCAAGAAAGCGAGTCCCTATACGCCAAAGACCATCGTTTGGCAGGGTTTGCGGCTCTGATATTGCGGTTAGGCGCAAGCAAAGGCAGGGCGCGCCGTTGGCAGCTGTCTGTCGATCCAGATAGGCGTTTTGTTGCCTCGCCCGGCAGGGAATTATGCTTCGCACGACGAAACAAATAATATCGGCAGCCGTCAGGATACACAGGCTGCAGCAGAGGAGGAAGGATTGAAATGGACAAAAGCCGTCTCTATCAGTTGGTGGAGGAAAATCGCCATATCTACACTGACCTCAGCGATCGGGTTTGGGAGTACGCAGAGACTCGTTTTGAAGAGGAAAAGTCAGCTGCTGCCATCTGCGAGGTGCTGGAGCAGCTCGACTTTCGCGTGGAAAGAAATGCGGGCGGAGTTCCCCATGCTTTCATCGGAACTTGGGGCAGCGGCTCCCCGGTGATCGGCTTCTTAGGCGAGTACGACGCACTTTCCGGGCTGAGCCAAGAAGCTGGCGTTGCCGAGCGCAAGCCGATCGTTCCAGGCGGAAACGGCCATGGCTGCTGCCATCAACTGCTCGGCGTGGGAGCTTTGGCTGCCGCCGTCGCCTATCGCGACTACCTGAGAGAGAACAATCTACCCGGTACGGTCAAGTATTTCGGCTGTCCTGGCGAAGAAGGCGGCTCCGGCAAAGCCTTCATGGCCCGCGCCCATTTGTTTGACAATCTGGATGCTGCCATCACCTGGCACAGCGGGAGCATGCACCGCGTGTCCACCGGGTCATCACTGGCCAACATTCAGGTGTACTATCGGTTCATCGGCAAAGCCTCCCATGCTGGCGGGTCTCCCCATCTAGGCCGCAGCGCTTTGGATGCGGTGGAACTGATGAACGTAGGCGTCAACTACATGCGTGAGCACGTGATCACTGAAGCCCGCGTCCACTACGCCGTAATCAACACCGGAGGCAAGAGCCCTAACGTTGTGCAGCCGGAGGCAGAGGTTCTCTATCTGATCCGGGCACCGAAGAACGACCTGGTGAAGGAGATCTTTGCCTGGGTCTGCGACATCGCCCGCGGTGCCGCCCTGATGACCCAGACCAAGGTGGAGATTCAGATCGACAAGGCCTGTTCCAACACTATCCCTATCGAAACCTTGGAGAAGGTAATGTACGAGAACCTAATAGCGGCTCCGATGCCCCAGGCCACGGAAGAGGAAATTCAATTTGCCAAGGCCATCCGGGCAACCCTGTCTGCAGATGAACTGCGCAAAGAGGCAGCTGCCTTGGCGAAGGGCTATGGCACTATCCAGGGGCGCAAACTGCAGGAACAGCTGGCAGGAAAGGAACTCTGCGACATGGTGCTGCCGTTCGCTCACAACGACCATCCATCCGGCGGTTCCACCGATGTGGGCGATGTGTCTTGGAACGTGCCCACCGTGCAGTGCAACACCTCCTGCTACGCCCTGGGTACCCCGGGCCATTCCTGGCAGCAGGTGGCACAAGGCAAGTCCAGCTGGGCTCATAAGGGTATGTTGTTTGCAGCCAAAGCCATGGCCGGCACCGCTTTGGATCTGCATCAGAACCCGGACGTCCTGGAAGCCGCCAAGCAGGAACTGCGGGAACTGACCGGCCCGGAAGGATACGTCTGCCCAATTCCGGAAGGCGTCAACCCTAGCCCGGTGAAGTAGGGGAAGAGAACAAGATCGCTGGCCGCGCGTACCATCTAGTCAGGTAGCGGCGACCGTTAGACAGCGAACGCTGTCGCTTCCAGCAACCCATAAGGACAGCAGCCATCCTCCAATATGTGGGAGGATGGCTGCTGGTTCCTGCAATAGGCAACTGCTATCTGCTCAACCCCTGCGGTTGAGCGTCATCGGCATCAGACCGCCGTTACGGCGATAGACCTGAATCACGCCGCAGGCTAGCCTGGGGCCGGAGTCGCCTGCAGGCTGGCTGCGGTAATCATCCGGGTGCATATGTATGACCACACTGCGACCGACTACGTCCTCGGGACGAAAGCGATTGGTGTATACCTGCATTTCCGCCACCCCAGCGTTTGAGAACAGCACTGGCAAGTCTCCTGCATGATTCCCATGGGGCTGATCATCCGGGTTCCAGTGTCCTCCCGCTTCCTGGAAAGGATCCTCGGCTGTGCCTACCGAGCAGTTGCCGCTCTCATGCACGTGAAAACCGAAGGGTCCGACCGGTGGACGCTCCTCGGTGGCTGGCTCGTAGCTGGGCAAGCCGGTGATACGAGCATCAACCCAAGTGCCGCCGGCGGCACTGGTAAACAACACCCAGCCGCTGATCTCAGGAGCCAAAGGGCCACCGACCACCTTTGCCGCCACCACTTGGCGGCTGGTGCGTGCTTTCCTCCCTTTCTTCGCTTTCTTCATCTCTTCCTCCCCCCATATCCTTCCGCCTGCATAGGAGGCTTTAGAATACAGTATGGAGGTCAGCAGGAAGTGGTGAAACTAAGGGTTGCGCCATCGGCCGCTAACTAGTCCCCTTATTCCAGAATGGAAGCGGTCACTCTGTGCATTCCAGCCAGGGCTAGCAACATGAGGAAGGACTTTTGGGGTGCGCGGTAAGTCCCCTCTGGATCAAACCATTCACCCAAGCTGTGCACTCCGCCTTCCTTGCCACCTCTCCCCAAAGTGACGGCTGGAATGCCCATCTTAATGGGCATGTTGGTGTTGGTACAACCCCCAGCAGCTAACCGGGGCTTCACCCCGACGCACTCGGTGGCCTTCCAGGCCGCTTGCACGATGGGAGCATCATCCGGCTGGCTTCCGGCTGGGACATCCAAAATCATCTCGTATTCCACCTTGATCTCGCCTCTGCCCCAGCGCTGGTTTTCTTCCTTCGCCCCTGCGATGAAGATGGCGATTGCCTGCTCTTGCAGGCGGTCCAATTCTTCCTGCCGGTCTGAGCGCATATTGATCTTGAACTCAGCCCTCTCTGCGATGGCGTGGATCTGATGTCCTCCCTCAACCAGACTGACGGTGAAGGTGGTCTTGGGGTCGGCAGGAGGGCGCAGGTCGCTCAACTTAGCGATGGCACGAGCGGCCGCATGCACCGGACTGGGAGTGCCGAACGCGCCATAAGCGTGCCCGCCGGGGCCAGAGTACCGGACCACGAAGTTGCGTATGCCGGTTCCCTGGTAGACGATAGAGTCGACGCCAGCTCCGTCAATGGAAATGGTGGCGCAGACCTCACCATGATCCTTGAGCAGCTCTCTCATTCCCGACATGCCGCCCATACCTTCTTCCTGAACGGTACCCGCGAAGATGATATCGCCCTCAGTTTCGATTCCGGTCTCGTTGAAAGCCCTGATCACCGACAGATTGGCTGCCAAACCCCGGGTATCGTCGCAGATACCAGGCGCGTATATCTTGCCATCCCTCTCTACCGGGGTCACATCCGTACCGAACGCAAACACCGTATCCAGATGGGCCTCTAGCAGCACGGTGGGGCCTTCGCCCTTTCCGGGACGTTTGCCCAGCACATTGCCAAAGCGGTCGATATGGACATCAACCAAACCCAATTGACGCAGCCGCTCAGCGTAGTCGGCCGCTCGTTTCTGCTCATGAAAGGTGGGTGCCTCGATCATCACCATAGCCTTCTGATCAGCTATAGCCTGAGACTGGTCTGCCTCGATAAATGATAAGCCTTTTTGCACCGCGGGCTGTGCCATCAACTGCTGGAACACCTGTTCCACTTTCTTGTTGACGATAGACAATTCACTACACTCCTTCCAGATTAGTTCTCCATAATCGGCGGCATCTCATTGGCCATCCATCATTACTCTACTTCCCGCCAAACACCTAAATCCCTTTCCCTCGTGGAATTATGCCGGTGAAATGATTGGATCCGCATGCCGCACTTTCCGTGTAGACATGGCCCGAAAGAAGGAATAGAATACTGGGTGGCTGCGTAATTATGAATTTTCTGCTGGTCAAAAAATTCCACCAGTTCTGCCTGCAGGAATATCATTACTGGTGGCGAAATAATCAAGTCTAGAAGCAATCATGAGGAGGGATGGACTTGGCCGTCTTACAGAGTCAGAAGGAACAGAGAAGATCAGAACTGGCTCGGCTATCACAAGACAATCTGCTCAGGGCGGTCTTGTTGCTGGCGGTGCCTGTGATCATCGAGATGGCGCTGCAATCTACCGTAGGCATCGCAGATGTGGCGATGGTAGGACGGCTAAGCCCAGCCGCCATTGCCGCCGTCGGACTGAGCAATCAGGTGTATATGCTGGCTTTGACTGTGTTCGCAGCGGTACGCACCGGAACGACGGTGCTGGTGGCCAGAATGGTGGGAGCGGGCGATCTGCCTGGAGCCAATAAGGCCGCTCGTCAATCGCTATTGTTGTCTTTGTGGGTTGCTCTGGTACTCGCCGCCTTTGGGCTGTTGTTTCCAGAACTCGGCCTGCGCATGTTGGGTGCCGGCGAGGATGTGATTTTGGTGGGAGTAGGCTACATGCGCTGGAAGGCGGTCTCGGTGATCTTCGCCATCTTGGTGATGACTGCCACTGGCATCCTGCGCGGCTGCGGCGATACCCTGACCTCCATGTACGCCAATGTGACCATCAACCTGACCAATATTGCCCTCAACTGGGTGTTCATCTTCGGTAATCTGGGCATGCCTGCCATGGGAGCCGCCGGAGCTGGGTTTGCCACCATGGTAGCCCGGGCTGCCGGTGCGGTGATCATGTTATATGTGCTGATGCGAGGAAAAGCGAGCATCAGGATAAAACTACGCGATGACAACCACATCGACTGGCCTATTCTGCGCCGTGTGCTCAACGTCGGCTTACCGGCAGCGATGGAGGAACTGATGATGCGGGGAGCACAGATCTTCTTCACCATGATCATCACCAGCCTGGGTACCTTCATGTACGCTGCCCACCAAATCGCGCTGCGGGCAGAGTCGCTGGCTTTCATGCCCGGAATGGGTTTTGCCGTAGCCGCCACCACCCTGGTGGGGCAGAATCTGGGTGCCCAGCAGCCAGGCATCGCCCGCAGGGCCGGCTGGTTGACCATGTGGTTGTGCATCGGCATGATGAGCGCCATCGGCGTTCTGCTGTTCGTATTTGCCGTCCCCATGGTCGGTTTCTTCACCCCGGAACCGGAGGTGGTCGCAGCAGGGGCCCGCGTGCTTCGGATTATGGCTTTGGCCATGCCTTTTATGGCCGTGGCCAGGGTTGGGGCAGGCGCACTGCGTGGCGCCGGCGACACCAAGTTTGTGATGTGGGGCACCGGTCTGAGCATCTGGGCAGCACGTCTGGGTTTGGCTTTTGTCTTTGTCAAGATTTTTGACCTGGGGCTGACAGGTGCCTGGCTGGGCATGTGCGCCGACCAGATCGCCCGGGCCATGTTCTTTGGAATCCGCTATTATTCAGACAAGTGGCAGCATATCAGGGTCTAATCACGAACAAAAGAACGACGGTCAGGTAGGCACAAGCCCGACTGACCGTCGTTTGTTGCCGCACTAGGAGAACTGTAACAGGCTGGGAAAACCAGTGAGAAAGCGCTGTTTGTCGGCCTCACTGAGCTGCAAAAATCGCTCGAAGTTGGTCAAGCTGACATTCAGGACAGAGAAAAGATATTCGGTGAAGGTCTTCTGGTCATAGCCATAGCGAGCTTCCATATCAGCTAGCTTCTTCATGCCATAGTAATAGCAGGTGAAGTAACCGATGCGATTCTGCATCTCCTGCGACTTTACCTGCCCCAAGGCAGTCTTGCGGTCGAAGCCCAGTTCATCCATATAAAGCTGAATTGCATCTTCCTCAGGGCGGTTGAAGTACATCAAATAGAGATCTGCCTTGATGCGTACCGCCGTATGATGGCGACGGAAGGCTACCGCCAACGGATAGTAGGGGTCTTCTTCAAACAGGAACTCCATCAGCCGTTCGGTGCGGTGGCACATACCTTCCTGCAAAGGCACCCGCTTGGCACCGATCTTGACGGTCTCTGGCAGAGGATCCAGCGTCGAGCGCACGAACTGCACATGATGGCCGGGGTAGCACTCGTGTACGGCATTGATCTTAATCCATCCATCGGAAACAGCACGATAGTTGGTATCATTTAAGAACACTTCGCCCAGCAACGGCCGCCGGCGCGGACAACCGCCGCCATAGCCGCCCCACGGATAGGTCAGTCGATGTTGCTCTGGCACCGGGACCACCCGACAGTGCTCTTCGGGAAGACGGACAAATTGCTGGCAAGCAACCTGGGCCCTGTCCAGATACTGCCTCAAACGGGCAAACATCTCCGCGGGGCTGTCGCAGGGGCCAGCCTTGGTATTCATCAGCTCCACCGCCGCCAGCGGGGTGGCGATGGCCGGCCAACCGGCAGGTCTGACGCGAGCCGCGATCTCTACCATTTCCGCCCTGGTCTTGTCCACTTCACTATCGTACCAACTGAGCAGCTCATCCAAGCTCACGCCCAGCTCCTGGTCGAGCACCATGCGATAGCGTTCTCTGTCCATATTCAACGGAGCATCGCTGCCTACGGCCGCTTCAGCTGGCCTGGCTTCCACCAGCCGACCGACAGTCTGCTGCCAGCGGCCGGCCTTATCCGCCAACTCAGCCAATGCCGCTTGCGTACGCCGCAGATCCTCGTCGCTGGCTCCTTGATAATCTTGTTCCACCTGATGGTGACATTGCTGGCTGACCAATTGCAGAGTGGCGCAGTTGTCTATCACATCCTGCAGTCGGTTGGTGGGGGCAGCGGGTAGGAGACCACTGACACTGTCCCACAAGCCGTCCACCTGCTGCAAACGGTTGAGCAGCAAGCTGACTCGTTCACCGGCGGCGCGAGAGTCCTTGCGTCCCATAAAAGTAAGGTAGTTTGTCAACCCCGCCAGATAGCTGGCCGGATGCTCGACAGTGCTCTGCAAGGTGGAGCGCTGGGCCTCGATGAAGTCGATCAAGTGACTGCGCAGGATGGAATAGACAGCATCGGGAGCAGGCAACGCCTTTGCCTGTGCTAGCAAGTCCGCATAGGCTTTGTCCGCAGACGCGACGTTGTCTTCCGCCGGCAGAAATAGTTGCCGTTCGTATTGACGATTGCTGCGCAGCAGGTCGTGCTGCCGGCCGCAAGCGGCATCCAACCGCCGGTAAGCCATGGTTAGATCAAGCGCGTTGTTTTCGTTCATTTTCATTGCCTCCTTAGCGAGAAGTCTCGGCCTCAGGACAAAGGGCCAACTCGGCCTGGTAGGCGGAGTCGGCCCGGAGGGTTATCCGTTTTTTGCAGGGTCGACCTGCGTGCGGCCAGGACAAAGCCCGTCACACAAAGGCGTTTCTAGAGCAAACCTAGCCACTTTCCATAGACTGTCTCCAACACTCCCAGCAGCAGGGAAATACGGCCCATAACCACGTTGCCAAAGGAGACGCCAAAGGTGACCATCATCATCCAGCGACCAAAAGAGGTCACGTGTTTGAACGGTCCTTTCACCGGAATCGTGAACAGGAAATAGAGCAATACAGATACCACGCCGACCACCATGACGATATTGTCAAACGAGCTCAGCGGCACCATGGTCGCTTTGATCTGGGCCAACAACTGTGAGTTGTAGACCCCATAGATGGAGATACCGGTACCGATACCGATCAGGAAAGCCATGGACCAACGGCTCAACCAAGCGATGCCCCGGAAGAACCTGGCGTAGAGCAATACTCCCAGAATCAACGGAATGATCAAGACCGTCCTGCCATCGTTGACCATTGGCTGCCAACCTTGAATGACTATGTTACGATAAGCTTGCGACAGGGCATAACCGGCACCACTACCCACGAAGACGTGCTCGCACGCCCTGTACAAGGGGTTGTCTTTAAACAGTGAGGAGAAGATGGCGATGGAGCCGATCGCTGCAATCCAAATCCAAGGATCGGTGGAGATATTCACTTATTTTCACCTCCTCTGCAACATCTGTTCGATGTTGCGCTCGGGTATGTGATGCTTATTGAGCCTCTTGTTTGCGGCCAGTGAAGTAGGCGATGTTGCCGATGATCACAAACAAGATAATGGCTAAGTGTCCCAGAGACTGGGCATCCATCTTGGCCACGGCAGAGCCGGGCTTATTCACCAGAAGTTCGTACTCGGCTGCTCCCCTAAGACCTTGAGTTAAACCATCTATCTGACCAGAAGTGTAGAAGGGCATCACCTCTGGCACGCTGACATTCACTACACCGGCCAGCAGCTTGATATCCAACGGGCCCTGCACCTGTCGCACCCACTCCTGGATGCCCGGATTGTATCCGTGGAACACGAAGACAAACTCGAAGTCCCGAACATCGGTAACGCCCTGCAAGATGGGCATGTTGCGCAGGTCAGTGCCATGATAATCAGCCTTTGCAGTGCCGATTACGTCACGCCCCAGGTTGCGAATAGCGGTCTCTGCACCAGCGATGAAGCCGAGGTTGACCAAATCCTCTCCGTAGACCTTACCATTTGCCAGGTGGGGGGCGATCAATCCCTCGATCAGGTTAGGGCCAGCCGCCGAGAAGCAAACCAGAGCCACTCTCACGCCTTTATCCATCAGGTGATCCAGCATGATCACCGCTTGCGGAGCGATATCAGGGGCAGATGTCGGATCATAGTTGATGGAGAAGAGCACCCTATCTCCCGGATTGAGAGCGTCTAGCTGGTTGAAGACGTCGCGCGTCCCTTGGTTGATCTCCAGGGGGATTCCCAAGGGGTTGAGCAAGGGCAAGGAGATTACCACCAGCATGACCACATAGATAATCCGGCGATCAAAACTCTGCAGCCTTTCGAGCAAACTCATTCAATACACCTCCTTACCAAGCGAGTGCGAAGCACTCGCGAACTGAATAGAGTGATTGTTGCGTAGCAACTATCAGTTTGTACCTCATTGAGTGCGTCAGCACTCGCGAACTCCAACAAAACCATGGTTGCGCAACAAGCCACGGCTGACAGGCTGGGTGATTACTCGGCACCGAAATGTCCGCGCTCAATTCCCAGCAGTATGCGCAGTGATGTGGCAAAGGCACCAATAGCCGCACCCATCATGATCGCTCTTTGCCCGACGTTGTTCGGAACCGACAACAGCCAGTTGGCCAATGGAGGGAACTTATTCCAGATGAGTGCGCCAATCGGAGCCTGTCCCAACATTACGATCATGCAGGCAATCAGCAGGATTGTGGCATCAACCCCGCGCATGCGGAAAGCCCGGAAAGCAGCTGAACCCAAGTAGAGGGCCACAGTGGCAAACATGGCTGCTCCCAAGGCAGAAAGCACTGAAGTATATAGACTCTGGTTGAGGTTGACCCAGAACTCAGAGCCGGATTGATGATAGGCAATAATACCCACGATTGCCCACAAGGCAATGGAAATCAGCAGCAGCAAGCTGTTGAACCAGCCTGCCCGTTTGCGTGCCAGGTTATTGCCGTGAATCCGGACCAAGTTAACCGAAGCGAGGCCCACCGCGAAGGCGGAGATGATGATGACCCAACCACCCAATTCCTGGGCCAGAGCCGCCAGTGAGTAGTTGCCGCCCAACGGAACTGTAATGAAGTTGCTCAGCAACATGATCACACCGACCACAAAGGTGATGGCAATAGGCATTTCCCGTCGCACTGACTACACCTCCTTTTTGCGTAAGTTAAAGGATAAGTCCAGTTTTACTTGCTAAGCAGGTCGGTGAAGAAGCTCGATTGCATGGTGGCAGCCAGTGCTCCCAACAACACCAAAGCGATGCTAGCTGCTTTCAGGTAGTCCTGTGCGGCAATGGAACCGAGTTTCACCTTGTCTTGGGACAAGTAAGCGCCACCAGCGAATAACTCCTCACCGATCAGGGTGTAGTCACAAGCAGCGACGAAGAAGGGAATCTGATGCAGGTTGGCAGTACCGGCCACCTGAATGGCACCGACCTCGGCTCCCGCCTCGGCCATCAGCAGCGCCTCTGCCCAGAAAGCACCCACCATCAGGTTGGCGGCTACCTTTTCACGGCGCATGAAGCCCATGCAGGAAGCAGCATACGCGAACTGGTCGCTAGAGAAGAACCGAACGGTGGTCTCCTGAAACATATCTGGCTTACCAGCTGCCAGGAACCGCTGCCGGGCCACCTCCTGAGCGATGGGGAAGAGATCGGCGGTACGGATGCTGACCACCAGTTCGGTGTTGTACTTGGCGATCAAATCCACAGCATAACCCAGGATCTCCATGGCAGCCATCGTCTGCGGGGCGCTTTGGTCAGTGACTCCAGCAATGCCAGGGGAGAAGTGAACGGGACGCCCCATCTCAGTGGCGCGACCAATCGCCTCCTCAATTGCATCCAACCCATTGATGTGACGCACGGTGGGGGCATGTTTGCCCTGACGCACGTGGGACATCATCCAGAGGACGAGGGCACCGGAGACAATAGAGAAGAACAGCAGAAAACGTGCTCCAGCAATGAATGACATTCCTTTTTCCACCTCCTTTCGTTAGTCAATCCAGTGACAACAGGTTGCATCGGAATCGATTAGACCATTAACTGCTAACAATGCTCCTGATTCTGGGTTATTCCACAATTACAAATATTATAACAGTTAATACTACTCGCTTGTTTGCTAACCTTTCGACTAGTTGATACATGTTCCGACCGCTCTCGACAACAATTGCCTCTCTCTGTCGAAAGATTGCATTAAGTCTGTTACTATTATGGTGATTCTTGCCTGTACGACTACACTCTTCAACCATAGGAGAAGGAATAGACGCTGGGTCTATTCTTCTCTCGAAAACCAACGAAGTGCAGCGTTGGAGGTCTGGTTGTGCGTGCAACAGGCACATCGGACGCCACAGCCTAAGTGCGAGCGAGCACGCAATGACAGGCAGAAAGTTAGAAACAGGCAGGGGCTGCCAATCCAGCCTCCTGCCTGCTTCAGGCTTCTCCTAGCGGTCGTTTAGTTCAGCGTCACCGTCTGAGTGCACTTGCCTCCCTTTTCCGATTCAACAACGATAGTCACTTCACTGCCGGGCGGCCCACTGACGATCCATTCCACCGCCTGTTCCGAAGGGAGTTCTTTACCCATGCGGAACGATCCGTTAGCGAAAAAGCTGGTTCTGCCAGCCCGCCCTTCCAGGTGTCCTATGTCCTGCTTGACCTTTGTCTGCGCAGCCACCTCTGGCGGCGTCAGCAGTCTAGCCACTACCGGCTGGGCGACCTTGTTGTTCAGCGCTGCCTGGGTGAGGAAGGTGGGCAGATAGCCCAAATTCTGCACCAGCGCTGAGACCTTCCACGTATTCCCGTCCACTTTGCTGGTGAACACGCCAGTCAGTGCCACCTTAGGTAGCGTCTTGGCGTGGCGGAAACAGAAGCTGGCGTTCTTATTGCACTCTGCCGCCAAAAAGGCAGGAGGGCAGTTTTGCACCAACTGCTTGATCTTGAATCCGCCGATCTCCACCGAACCCAGCTGGGGATGGTCAAAGGGAGTCCAAGGCACGAAGCCCTCGCCATCCAGCTCCCGATCTATCCAGGCCAGAATCTTAGCGAAGTCCTCCGATTGTTCCTGATCGGTCTTCGGCTTGCGCGGCCAGACCTGCACTCCCGCCCGGCTGGCCAAATCCCAGAGCTCCACCGTATAGGCAGGAATGCCTAGGTGCTGATACAGCCAATCATCAAAGGCCCCCGAGGAGAAATTGACGGTGTCCTGCAGGAACTCGTCGAAGATATTGCAGCAGGGATATCCGGTTTCCTCGGTGGCCATGGCACCTATTGCCTTAAACATGGCCACATCCCGTTTGGGAGCCTGCTTCTCGGGCATGGTTCCTGGGGGACGCAAAATCACGCCACCAGTGGTATGAAAGGTAACGGCGCTGCCGATGTTCTTGTGGCTGAGCACGAAATCGGCCACTGCCCGGGTTTCCGGTTCTGACAGGGGATAGTTGCCTGCCCCGGGTTGCCGGGATTCCAATCCCCAGGCACAGGGATAGTTGCGGTTAAGATCCAATCCCCATTTGTGCGGGGCTGCGGGGAAGGGGGTCCCGGCTTGATGCTCGACGATATAGCCCTCCGTATATAGCCGATAGTATTCGCCACCGTCCTCGTCGGGCAAGCGCTTCTCCATCCGGCGTGGGTCGCCCAAGGCCGCTTTCCATTCTCCCAGAGGAGACTTCACACGCATCAGCAGGATCTCGCCGTTGCCATCGACATCGGCTGCGTGCAGTCCTGGCTGGGGCTCACTGAAGGGATAGTGGCGAGGAGCCGAACGCAGCGTATCTGGGGAAGTCAGGTAGACCTCCGCTCCGTCTGGGGAAACCCGGGGCAGTATGTAGAAGGTATAGTCGTCCAGCAACCGAGCCATCTTCGGGTCGCTGGAATAGCCGGTCAGCAGTTGATGAATGGTATACAAGGCAACCATCGAACCGGTGACTTCTCCGGCATGATGGTTGCCATCGGCGTAGTAGGCAGGTTTACTTTCGGCTGGTCCGGTGGCGTAGTTTGTCAGTTCCATCAGCCATAGTTCCCGACCCTGTGGGCTCTTACCGATAGAATAGAGCTTGGCCAGCTGTGGATAGGCTGCCGCCAACTGATGCAAGGCGTCCGTCAATTCGGCGTAGGTATAGTACTTGTCGAAGCAGAGATGTACTTTGGTCATCTTCCAACCCTTCTTTCACAAACAGTATTTAGATGATTTTAAGCTTTCATGCATAACTATGCAACGTTTGTTCCATTCAGTGCAGGAAGTTTGTTTGTAGTAGCACAGTGCCCATAAACCAGGTGAAGAATGACGCACCCAAATTCGTGCAGGACTAGCCCGTCACTAGCCCGAACTGAACTAGTAGGCTATCGCAGGTATAAGGAAACAACCTGTGTCAAAGGAGGTCAACTATGTCCAGTATCTACCGTTGTGGTCTGTTGATCGATGGCAGGGGAGGGGAGCCCCTGCAAAACGCGTCGGTATGGGTAGAGGGTTCCAAAATCAAGGCAGTCTTGCCAGCAGGTGTCGAGCTGCCACAAGGGGTGCCAGTGACCGACCTATCGGACTATACGATTATCCCTGGGCTGACGGACATGCATGTGCATGTGGACTATTGGCATAGCCAGCCAAACGTGATGGAGTATATGGACGAAACGGGTATGGGTCTGGCTGCTTGCCTGGCGGCACGCAACATCCGCTCCACATTGGAGAAAGGGATCACCACCGTGCGGGACCTGTCCAGCACGTTAGGGTTGAAAATGAAGCGAGCAGTAGAACTGGGGTACATTCCCGGCTCTCGCATCTTAACTGCCGCGCATGGAATTTGCATGACCGGTGGCCATGGACATGACACGGATGGCGTGATCGAGGCGGACGGTGAGGCAGAAGTGCGCAAAGCAGTCAGGCAGCAGGTGCGCGCAGGTGCCGACCTGATCAAGATCCTGACCAGCCACCGCTCAGAGACTCCCGAATACCGGCAGGAAGAGCTGGACGCTGGCGTGGATGAAGCCCACCGTCTGGGCTTCCGTGTAGCTTGCCATGCGGCGATCATGCCCGCGGCCAAGATGGCGGTGCTGGCCGGTGTGGATACCATCGAGCACGGCACCCATCTCACTGACGAAGTGCGGACGCTGATGGCCGAAAGAGGCACATATTTGGTTCCCACGATGATCGCCTATCACAGCATGGGAAAGGCCGCCCAACAAGTTATTTTGGACCCGTTAGGGTCTGGCGACTACCGCCGCAACATGTTGGCCAAACATGCTGAATGGTGGATCAACACCGACCAGATGCTGGAGAGCCAGTTCCGCAAGGCAGTGGCCGCAGGCATCAAGATCACGGTGGGTACCGATATTGTCATTCCCGATGTGGAGTTTTCTCCCTACCATGACGAACTGGAGATGATGGTACAGTTCGGCTACGGCGAGATGAATACCATCTGTGCCGCTACCAGAGTAGCAGCAGAAGCGCTGGGCAAGGAGAAGGAGATGGGGACCATCGAAGCAGGCAAGGTGGCGGATCTGGTGGCTGTGGAGGGCAATCCGTTGTCAGACATCAAGAACCTGCGCCGGGTGAAAATGGTGGTCAAGGACGGCCGGGTAGAGGTGCCGGCGCCAACACCATACTTTGTCTGGGATTAACGACAAAGACGGGATCGGCCGCAGCGCGGCCGATCCCGTCCTTACTTCCCCAGTCGCTGGCGCGACAGCCCCTAGGAAGCGCTGGGGCCGATAGCCAGGTCCTCGCGCACCGTGCGCCAGCCGTCGCCGTTCCACTCCAGATAGTCTTGTATGTAGCCCAGGGTGTCAGCCGCGAACTGTCCAAAGACGCGAGTCAACACCTGTAAGTCGCAAGTGCCGGACTCCTCGTCGAGTACGATCGGTATCGCGTCGATCATCGGACCTACATTTGCCTCCGTCGGTTGGATCAGCCTGCCGCTCTGATCGTACAGGTCCTGTGCCGCTGGGTCTGTGCTGACATCGACACGGAATGTCAGCTGCAAAGTTTCGTCTACGACGACCACCACGTATCCATCGGCGTAATTTGCCCGGAACTGCTTGCCAGCCATGTAGCTATCCTGGTCAAACAACAGTCGCAGCTGACTGTTGGCGAAGGAAAAGATATAGACAAAGTTGAATCCTCCGCTGCCTCCCGATTGAATGGTCACTTTGATGTCCAGGATACCGTCGCCGGTGAAATCGCAGAGGAAGATGGTCGGAGAATAGCCGGCGTTTTGTTCCATAGCCACCTGCGTCACCCGTCCAGTACGGCCATTCCTGATCATCAAGGTGATATCCCGAATGAAACCGCCTTCGGATGACGGGATGCCAACCAAATAGACCTCATCCTGCACCCCACCGCCAGTCACATCTGCAAACTTCCGTACCAGCACTTCCTGATTGGCTCGATTGCTCATGCCCTAAAATCCCTCCTTCCGTGCCTCTTCACATCCTATGCTTGCAGGCCAAGAAAGGAGACAGTGGAGAGCAGGTGAGAGCCTTGGCACACGGAAGCTTTGCCGCTGGGGTACAGGGCTACTCGGCCAAGTATTGTCGCCAGAAATTGAGGTAGCCGGCTTTGTCGAAACGAGGCTGGAACTTATCCTTGATGGTCAGCGCCAAATGTGCGCCATCATGCAGCAAGTCAATAATCGTCATTGCCATCACCTTAGCTGGCATGATATAGGCCGCTTCCGGATCAGCGATGGCAAATCCGCGGGTATGGGCGTGACCAGAGACGCCACCGCAACCAGGGATGATGCTGGGCATCAGCTGTTGCAGGTCCCCATTGTCTCCCGAAACGGCAGTGAAGCCACCCTTGAGCACCCGCTCGGCTCCGACCAGCGCTGCTGCATTTTCTGCAAAAACAGCCTCCAAATTGACATCCCCTTGCATGGGCAGATAGC
This sequence comes from Bacillota bacterium, assembly GCA_050949055.1. Classification (GTDB taxonomy): domain Bacteria; phylum Bacillota; class UBA994; order UBA5500; family UBA5500; genus JAEZJZ01. Next base: position 122,671 of record JBMNFA010000001.1, read on the forward strand.
CGGGGATTTCCTCAATCTCCACCGTTGCACCGACCGCTGCTGCCCCTGCCCGTAACGCCCGGTTGACTTTGCTGCTAGCGTCGAGAATTGCGTCGATGGTTCTGCCGCGCACATAAGTCTCCAGGCGCACATCCGCCGGAACAATGTTCACCAGGTCGCCACCCTTGGTGATGATCGGATGCAGCCGAATGTGATCGTCATCGCGGAAAGTCTCCCGCTGCAGATGACTCCCCATGATCCCCAAGAGAGCGGCGTTGAGGGCATTGACACCTTGGTGCGGTGCTCCGCCAGCGTGAGCTTCTGTTCCCAGATAGCGGATGCGCTTGCCCACGAAGCCTGCGGCCGTGCTGCCGACCACGAACAAGGGTCCCGGGCGGTCCGACTCGATGTGACACATCATCGTCATGTCCACATCGTCAAACTCCCCCAGGCGAATCAGCTCCTGCTTGCCTCCAAGAAACTCGATTGACCCTGCTTGCTGCAGCCGCTGCCGAAACTCCAGCTCCACATACTCCTCCGCCGGCACCGCAAACAGCACCACGTCTCCATCCAACCATTCCATCGCGCCGCTATGGACCAATCCGAAGCCGACGCCCAGCATAGATGCCACCTGGGCATGGTGTCCACAGCAGTGAGCCGCCCCGGTCTCGGGATCAGCGGCAGGGTGGTCACGACAGATGACTGCGTCCAGCTCACCCATTACACCAACGGTGGCGTGCGTCTGTCTGCCAGACAGCCTGCCCTTGACCCCGGTCAGCGCCAGGCCACTGCGAAAGTCGACGCCCAGCTGCTGCATGGTCTGGACTACCAAAGAAGCTGTGCGCTTCTCTTTGTAGCCCAGTTCAGGGTGGCGGAAGATATCCTCTCCCAATGATATGATCTGTTCCCTATGGTCATCGATCGCTGCACAGACCTGTTGCTTCAGTTCGTAAGGCTGCATGTTTAATTCGCCTCCTCAGATTTATGGTGGCCAGTGAAAGGCTAGCTGCAGATAGGGGTGGACATCCGTAGCATACGCAATGCCGCTGAATGTAGTACAAGAGATTGGCAGTGGCGTGGCCAGCCAGGGCTCTCGGCTGGCTGCAGATGAGTTGGGTCAAAGGCCGCCGTAGAGCTGTTCGACTAACGAACAATTCTTTGTATACAAAGCAGGAATCGCGCTTGCAGTTTCGAATTATCCCATTAAGGATTAGGCATCGGTTGCCCCGCAACCTCCCTAAATCCTGACTGCAAGTTCAACCAGCTTGCTCGACAACAAGGAGGCGGTATTTCATGAACCTGGGCAAGTTCCCACGACGTATCTACACCCATTGCCAGACGCCGATTGAGCATTTGCCACGATTTACGGCAGCTCTGGGTGGGCCCGAAATCTTCATCAAACGTGACGATCTGCTGGGCCTGACCTCTGGCGGCAACAAGACCAGAAAACTGGAGTTCCTGGTGGCGGACGCCCTCAGTCAGGGAGCAGACACATTGATCACTTGCGGCGCAGTTCAATCCAATCATTGCCGGCTTACTTTGGCGGCGGCCGTGAAAGAAGGGCTGAAATGTCGCCTGGTGCTGGAAGAGCGCGTTCCCAATAGTTACAGGCCCGATGCCAGCGGCAACAACTTCCTGTTCCGCTTGCTGGGGGTTGAGGCTATAAAGGTCGTGCCCGGCGGTTCAAACATGATGGAAGCAATGCAATCCGTGGCTGAAGACGTGATCAAGGATGGCGGCAAGCCCTACATCATCCCTGGCGGAGGCTCCAACCCGATCGGTGCCACCGGCTATGTGCAATGTGCCCAGGAACTGCAACAGCAGATGTTTGAACAGGGCCTTGACTTCGACTACATGATCGTGCCCAGCGGCAGCGGCGGCACACATGCCGGAACCCTGGTCGGCATTGTTGGCAACAACATGAACATCCCGGTGCTGGGTATGAACGTTAGCCGCAAGAAGGATGTACAAGAGGAACTGATCTACAACCTGGCCAAGGCGACTGCAGCCCACGTCGGCTGCCCTGAGCCGTCTCGGGACAGTGTGGTCTGTTTCGATCAGTATGTGGGCGCTGGATATTCCCGTCCCACTCCCGGCATGATTGAGGCGGTTCAGCTGCTGGCCACCACCGAAGGCATCCTGCTGGATCCTGTCTACACTGGCAAGCAGATGGCCGGCCTGATCGACTTGGTGCGTCAGGGTTACTTCAAGCAGAGCGACAAGGTGTTGTTCCTCCACACTGGCGGTTCTCCAGCCCTGTACGCCTACTCCGACGTGGTTCTGCCTTGATCGATAGGCAGGGATAGCGAGGTTCAGCTTAACCATTCCCACTCACTACGAAAGGGGGCCAACCGATGCGATACAATGACGAGGCGCGAGATTTCGTCCTCACTGCCACTGGCGACATCTTCATCACCCGCAAGCTGTCGCCTTACACCGAACCAGCTTACAGAGAGCTATGGCAAGTTCTGCAAAGTGGGGACGTTCGCTTCACCAACCTGGAAATGCTGATCCATGAGTTTGTCGGTCATCCGGTTGCTGAAAGTGGCGGCACCTACACCCAGACTGATCCCACCGTTATTTCAGAGCTGCAATGGGCGGGATTCAACTTGCTGGCAAGGGCAAACAACCATTCTCTGGACTACTCAATAGAAGGGTTGCGGCGCACCTCCCAACTGTTGGACCAGGCAGGATTCTGTCATGCCGGCGTTGGTGAAAATCTGGCGGACGCCCGCTCAGCTCGCTATCTGGACCTGGACCAAGGTAGAGTGGGATTCCTGGCGGCTTGTTCCACCTTTGCTTCTTTCGGCAGAGCAGGGGAACAGCGTCCCGACTCCGTCGGTCGCCCAGGGCTGAACCCGGTTCGCTACCAAACCTATTACGTGGTCTCCCCAGAGCAGTTGGCAGCGCTCAGGCAGATCAGCGAGTCTGTCGGCAACGAAGCCAGGAAGCGCAGGGCCATTCAAAATGGATGGGGAAGACCTGACAAAGTAGGAGAGGTGACCATCGCTGGCACCCGCTTTGTGGCGGGAGAGCGGCCAGGGACCTACACCGAGGTGAATCAGGATGATCTTCAGGGGAACGTAAAATGGATCAGTGATGCCAAGCGCCAATCGGACTTCGTGGTCTATAGCATGCACTGGCATGAGGGGGGTAGCACCCCCGAGCAACCAGCCACTTTCCATTTTGATTACGCCCACGCCTGCATCGACGCCGGTGTGGATGCCTTCATCGGCCATGGCCCCCACATCATGCGAGGCATCGAAATCTATCAAGGCAAACCCATCTTCTATAGCTTGGGGAACTTCGTCTTCCAAAATGAGACGGTGCGCAAACTGCCGGCGGATGTCTACGAAAAGACTGGCCTGGATCACTATGCCACCCCGGCAGACTACTATGATCGCCGCAGTTTAGGCGACCAGAGGGGGTTCCCCGCCCAGGCCAAGTATTGGGAAAGCGTGCTGCCCAAGTGTCGCTACCAGGGGGGAGAACTGGTGGAGTGCCTGCTCTACCCAGTCACCCTGGGTTTCGGCAAGCGGCGCACGGTAAGGGGCAGGCCAATGTTGGCCAAGGGTGACCTGGCCGAACAGATCCTGAAGCAGATTATCCAGCTGTCCGCTCCCTTCGGCACCCAGATCAGCATCGAAAACGGAATCGGAGTGGTGCGGCTGTAGGGCAAGTCTCCTGTGAAATGAACAGCTCCCCTTACGAGGAATGACGCCTTGTGAGGGGAGCCTTTTGCTTTTGTGGTGTATCAAGAGCAGGATTACAGCTATTCGACCCGTCGATCCGCCGGCCTAAAAACCCTGCCCAGCGTTTTCCCTACTTTCCAACTACCGCTTTGGCACCAGAGTAAAGCCCGGATGCGGAAAGGCCGATCATCGCTCCCGTGATTATGGCCTGGGAGAGGTTGCTGCCATAGAGTAGAAAGCCGGCTCCCAACCCAAGTAGGAGCGACAACAATGGGGATAGTTTGGTGGACAGGCCCACTCTTTTGGCCACTTCCACCAAACCGATGATCAAAGGGACTAGGGCAACGCCGTTGAACTCAAACTCCAAGGTTTCCACCTCCTTGTTCTAGATACTGAGCCATGCGGATAATCAGCATGTACACATATTCGCCTTTGGCAGCCTGGTCAGCTCTCGCCACCTGCAGCCAATAATCAGGGGTGCTGATCAAGCCATGTGCCTGTAGCGCTTGCACGGCTACATGCAACGGGTCGGAAGACGCCTGGTCCGGGCCAGGGTCAGGCAGTTGTGACCGCACCATGGAAAGGAACTCGTCCCACATCGGCAGCAACTTGCGAGGACAGTACTTACCAGTCCAGTCCCGATGTGTCTTTATCTGCTCCAGCCTCCACCCATACCGCGTCAGGATATCGGCGACCAGGCGTGCTGCCTGCTGGTTGGCCTGCTCCTGACGCTCTTCGTCGGTGAACTCACACACCTCTATGCTGATGGAACTGCGGTTGGCTATAGTACCTGCGTGCCAAGAGACCTCGGCTTCTGGGATACAACGAATGATCTCCCGATCATCGACCACATAGTGGGTTGATACCCTGGCATTAGCGTGGTTTGAGAAGTAGTCACGGTTGTTGCGCGCGGTCGTATCTGGATTTGCCGTATTGTGGACAGTCACTGTCCTGGGCTGTAACTGGGTACCGGGACGATTGTGCTTAATCAGCGCTTCCACTACCATCAAGAAAACCACCTCCCCTCATATCTACAATTTATGAGCCAGGCCTAATTGCGGTGACACGAGAACAGATACCCACCGCCCGGCTAGCACAGGCAGTAGCGAGCGCACTCCTGCAATAACCTCTTACGCAGCCGGCACATATACTGCTGTAGCGACAGCTGTACATCTGCTGACCGGGCAGAACAGAAGAGGTGATAGTGAGTGATGACCGCAAGAAGAAGGAGACGTTCCAGCCGCGGCCAGAGAGAGCTCTCAGCCGAGCAGATTGCAGCTCTGGCCCATCATACCGTGGGTAGCGTCGACAGCAATGACCAAGAGGCCCAGCTGCAACGTCTCTACTTAGCCCAGCTGCAGGAAGAGCTGCAGGGCCGAGAGCGGGAGTTGTGCCGTCTACGGGAGTTGGAGCGTGATGCCAACGCCCAATCCATCGCCAACATACGCAGGTTGATCGAGAAGGCGGAAGCGGCGGTGCAGGTGCAGGAGCAACGGGTAAAGGCTTACCTGGAAGCTCGACCCTGGCTGGAAGCAGAGCTGGAAGAAAGTGACCTCTGGGAAAGTGAAGAGGAAGCAGAAAGGCTAGAGTGGCACCCATCGGAACCAGAGTGGCGTGAGCAGATAATGCGGATCGTCCAGGAGAAACAAGCCGAGTGGCAGGATAAGTTGAGCAGCGAACAGGCCGAGAAGATCGAACAATGGCGCAGCGCGGAACTGGCGAAGCTGCAGTCACACTATCAAAAGGTGGAGCAGGAGCTGAGCGAGCGGCAGGCTTTGCTGGAGAAGCGGTGGTCCAGTCAGTTGCAGAACATCGAGCTGAAAAGACTGCGAGAGTTGATGGACCAAGAAAGCAAAGAGATCCTCGCCTCGCTGCGTAGCGAAATGGAACAGAGGCAACAAGAAATCGAGCAACGGGCTGCCCAAGCACTGCTTGATTTCAAGGCCGAGTTGGCGCAGCAGGCTGACCGTTTGCTTGAACTGCAACGGAAGGAACTACATCGCATGGAGATCGAATGGCGCGAACAAGAGGTCATCCAACGGGAGCGCCCCCGCCTGCAGCAGATGTGGGCAGAAATGGTCCAGGAGCTAAAAGAGCAGTCCGAGGTCATAGCCGAAGAGATGAGCCAGAATCTGCGGGAAAAGCACGAGGCGCAGTCGCAGCTGTGGTTGCGGGAGCAGGCTCATAGCTGGAACAAGAGACAGGACGAATGGTTAAGCAAATTGGCCGAAGAACAAAAGTCACGGGAGAGCCAGCGCTGGGAAAGACAACAACAGCTGTTGTTGCAGCGCGCTGAAGAATTACTTATCGCCTGTCAAGCCGAACTGCAAGCCAAGCAGCGGCGCACTGAACAAACCATCGCGAACCAGCTGGATCAGTGGAAAACCCGTTGGGACAACGCCTTGAGCGAGGCACAGGCTGCGTGGAAGCGCGGACAGGAAGAGCTGATATCGCGGTTGCAGCGGGAGTGGACGTCGCGGCTGGCCGGTGAGGTCAGACAAACACAGCAGGAGTGGCAGCAGGCTAAGCAAGCCTGGGCGGAGATGGTTGCTAACGATTGGAAGAGGATTGAGCAACAGGCCCTGCCGGAAATGACAGAAATGATCCGGCAATGGATAGCTGAACAGTCCGAAATCTGGACCACCAGCAAGCAGGCTTTCCAGCAGCAGACTGCCGAACAAACGAAACAGATGCAGCGGTTGCTGGAGCAGACGGCTATCCAGGCCGAGGCACAAAGAAAAGAGCACAGCCAACAGTTCTCCGATTGGCTGGCCGAGCAGACATCCCAGCTGGACAATCGGCAGGCTCAGCACTTAGCTAAGCTGAAAGCGCAGCTGCAGCAAACAGAAGAGCTGTCGCAATCGCTGCTGAAGCAGATGCAGCAGCAGCTGGAGGCCAGCAAAGCTGCGGTAAGCAACTGGCTGGCCACGCAAACCTCCCAACTCGACAATCGGCAAGCCCAGCAACTAGCTAGGCTGGAAACGCAGCTGCAACAAACAGAAGAGTTGACGCGGTCGCTGCTGATGCAGATGCAGCAGCAGATGGAGGCCAGCAAAGTTGCAGTGGGCAACTGGTTACAGGAGAGCAATGATGCTCACCAACTGATCATCAAGCAGCTAGAGCAACAAATAACCCTACAGCTGCAATCTGCCGAGCAGACTCTGAGCTCTCTTGCGCTGGAACAAGCAGAGCAGCTGGAGGAGACAAAAGCTAGCGTCGCAGGCTGGCTGCAGTCCAAGCAGGAGGCCATGGCGGCCTTCGAACGCAGAATCAGTGACCGTGGAAACAAAATGCTGTCAGACATGCAGAAGGCTCTGGAGCAGTTATACTCTGAAGCAGAGAAAAGTTTGAGCCAGACAAAGTCCATCCTCAGTACATGGGTAGACAAACAGTCGGGTACGCTGTCCTCACTGGCAGAGCAGTTGACGCAACGAACTGAGCTGCAATTGAGGTCTGCTGACCAGGCGCTGAAAAAGAAGCTGGAGGAGTACAGCAAACAACAATCCAGCTTATCCGAAGACCTGATCCGCAGGTTCGGACAGGATTTGGCCAAAGGACACAGCGACGTGCTGCGGCAGACTAATCAACAGCTGGCAGAACTGTACAGCGAGACTGAGCGCAAGTTCAACCAGCAACTGCAAGAGCATTACGAAAAGCAACTCGCAGAGCAGGAACAGGCGTTGACCGAGCGGGTAGATGGCGCGGCACGGAGCCTGAGAGAGGGCATGGAAAAGGCATATCGGGAATTCACTGACGGCTATCGGGCCCAACTAGAGCAGGTTGCTGCGGATGCATGCCAGCAAATAGCGGACTGTCTACAACAAGCGCAGATGCAGGCCCAGCAGGCCCAAAGGGAGCATTGGGCCGGAATCTACGACCAGATGTTGTCGTCGCATAAGCAGGAGCTGACGCGGGCTGTGGAGGAAGCTGACCAGAGGATGTTGCAGCAGTTACGAGAGCAGATTCGGGAAGAAGTGATAGCAGAGATGCAGAGGCTGGAGCAGTCCAGGCGCAGAAGCAACCAGCGCCGCTCCCAGCGCAGCAATAGAGCAGACTGATACCGTAGCAGGCAGACGGGCGGTAAGGTTCGATGTGAGGCTACGGAGGTGTTGTGCGAGTGAGATTACTGAGGATTCGCGACACAGGCATCGCTGCAATGGTGTCCCGAGGGGTGCTGCGGTTTAACGGGGTGCGCATCAGCCCCAGCAGGGTGACCTCGCTTCCGCATTATGGGATCTTTGCCAGTGGCCAGTTGGCTGGTTGGGTGGGTATTGAACTGAGAAGGCGGGGTATCTATGAACTCTGTCACCTGTCCGTGTTGCCAAGGTACCGTAGGCATGGATTGGCCGCTAGCGCCTGCAAGCGCGCCATCGCTTTGGTGCGTCGTCGGGGCGGACGCTATATCTACGCTCGGGTCAAAAGAGGAAACCACCCTGCTATTCGCCTGATGCGCAAGCTAGGTTTCCAACCTGCAAAAGGGGGCAGAGTGATTTATCTTGGTCGCAGCTTATAGTGACATTAGGGAGACGACTGAGGATACGCTCATTTCATCAGGACGGCCCAGCTGATTGCAGTTGGGCCGTTCTTTGTGGCTGCCAGACGGCAATATCTATAGACAAGAGGGCGCTGTTTTGCAGTTGGAAGCAACCAAGAAAGCGAGGTGATCCGGCATTGACCACTCCGGAATGGAAATGGTTGCTGCAACAGATGCGGGACCAAGATTTGATCAAGCTAGCCAAACGGTTGAGGTTGCGCCTGCCCGGCAAGCGGAAGGAACGATGGGCGCACGACTTTAGCAGACTGAGGCCGAAGGTGGTGCAATCCCTGCTGCAAACCAGCAATATTCCCAAGTTGCGCCAAGTGCTGAACGAGTGGGTGCAACAGGATAGCGGGCTGCAGCAATTGAGAGCCAGCAGTGAAGAGCAATTGCGCCGACAGCTGCAGGAGGGTCAGCAACCGGGTCCGGTCCTGCTGGCGCTGTTGTCCAGCTCGGAACCCACATTGACGGAACGGGCAAACAGCCTGTTTGAGTACCTGCGCGCAACAGGGGCGTTGTCGGACTGGTTGGCGCTGGAACAGACCGTGGCTGAATCGCTACCAGCATTGAATCAGGAGCGGGAGGCGTGGCTAGAGGAAAGGCGTCAGCTAGAGCGTACGATAGCTGACTTGCAGACAAGACTTGAGGAACTGCAGGCAGAGACCGACCGCAGGCAATGGCTATGGGAGATGGAGAGGCAAAGTTTGCTCAGTCGGTTAGCTGACCGGGATACTCGCTTGCAGCTGCAGAAGAGACAATTGGCCGAACTGACGGCAGAGCAGCTACCGGACTCAGCCGCGCCCCAGGAACGCTCGGATTGTCCAGCTCCCCCTTGGCCAGGGGTGCTGCTGGTGGGGAACATGGCTGCCAGCCAGGCTGAGTGGTTATCCCAGTACGGACTGGAACATGTGCTGCCGCTAGATATTCATCGCGGGACTGCAAGAGACGCCCTCGAGCGCGCCGACCAGATCTGGATGCTCAGCTACGCCACCCCCTTGCCGGTGCAGAGACAACTGTTACAGACAGAAGGTGCCCGCTTGCGTTGCATCACTTCCTATGAAGGGCTGGTCAGTTTGATCGAAGAAGGGAGGCGGACCGATTGATGGATAGTTGGAAAGGCTATTTGGTAGGAGTACTGGCCGATGACGATTATGTTGCGGAAAGAACCGGTGGTAAGCAGGCCGCTTTTGTCAACAGTCTGCAGGTGATACAATTTGCGGTACGCCCGCTTTCCCCGATGCCTGCTTCCCTGCCCCAGGTGAAGCTGCTGTACGGCTTCAGCAATGATTTGGAGCGGCACGGATTTGTGGATGACTTCGCACTGCCGGCGGAAGAGAGGGTGCAGGGGCTACGCGATTTTCTGGATGGACAGTTGCTGGTCTTCCGTCCGGTACAAAGGGGTCAATACTTCAACATAGCCAACCTCTTTCTGGTGGCGCAGCCTTTGAACCACCAGAGCGACAGCACTTACCTGCCGATACCTGCCTTCAATCAGCGCTCCTGCCAGCTATCTTTCCAAGCCTTTGCCGCACATCTGGCTGCAGGGGAGCCAGTGGGCAGGGCGGAGCATCTGGCCGGCGAGGCCGCCGACACCCCCCATTGTGTGGTCTGGCGCGAATCCGCGCTGGTTGAGTCCTGGTTGGTAGCGGGCAGTTTCTACGAACATCAATATGACCAACAGGGGTTGAAACTGATGCCCGATGGTCCTCTGCGGGTGGTCAGCTTTCAGGAGAACTGGGATAATGCCATCTTCGAGGCCCCATGTGACGAGTGCCTGTTGTTTGTCAGCCAGCAAGTACATCAGGAAATGCTGGATTTCATCAGGCAGGCAGAGCCCTACTGCCAGTCCATGGCAGGGGAACAGCTGTCTGACAGGGGCATCACCCTGCACAATAGTCAGCCGTCGGAGGTAGGCAACAGTCTTTCGTCTGACCCGGAACAGCAGTTCCTAGAGCGATTACAGCGCACCGCGACCCGTCTGGGGTTGCTCTATTCACCAGCGGATTTGGTCAATTTGCATACAGCGATGAAGACCTCGCGGCTGGTCATTCTGGCTGGCCTCAGCGGTACGGGCAAGTCCCGGTTGATGCACTGCTATGCCGAGGCGTTGGGTTTGCCTGCCCAGCAGACCTGGCTGATTCCGGTACGCCCCTCCTGGACCGACGATGCCGATTTGATCGGCTTTGTCGACAGCGAGCAATCGGTCTTTCGCCCAGGGGATTCTGGACTCGTACAAGCATTGCTGTACGCGGCCGCTCACCCGGAACAACTGCACCTGGTCTGCCTGGACGAGATGAACTTGGCTAGAGTCGAGCATTACTTTTCTCAGCTGCTCTCGGTCTTGGAGCTTCCTCCAGAAAAGCGCGTTCTCAGGCTGTATGCCGACCAGCTGGAACCACGCTTGCTCAACTCCCACCAGTATCCTGCGACCATCACGCTGGGAGAAAACCTGCTCTTTGGTGGGACGGTCAATCTGGATGAATCGACGTATCATTTTTCCGACAAAGTGCTGGACCGGGCCAATGTAATCCGCTTGGAGATACAGCCCTTTGCTGACCTGCAGCAGCTGGTTACCAGCAATACGGGATCATACCAGCGGGGGCCGGAGGTCACGGCAAAGGAATATCGCCGGTTCAGCCGCCTATGTCCGGGACTGGGTCTGCAAGAGAGGGAAATCAGTCTGCTGCAAGATATCCATAACCTGCTACAACAGGCCAGCCCAAATCTGGGGATTGGCTACCGGGTGGTCTGCCAAATCGGCAGCTACTTGGCCAATCTGCCTTCAAACCCATACTTCAGCAGAGCGGACGCTCTGGACAAGCAGCTGCTGCAACGAATCTTCACCAAAATCCGGGGGCCTGAGAGCCAATTGCAGCAAGTGATCGGCAGCTATCGTCCTGATCAGGCGATCTCTGGTCGGAACCCCTTGCTAGACATTCTAGATCGGTACCATGAACTGTCATTGTTCCGTCACTCTAAACAGGCGCTGCTGCAAAAAGCGAAGGATCTGAGTGAACATGGCTATACCGTCTGATCCGATGCCCTTTCAGGTGGTCTTCTTGCAGGGTAGCGGCAGTTATCAAGAAAGGCTGACTGTCAGTGAATTCGGTAGCTACACGGAGATGCGGGCACGCCAACCGACACTGGTCTTGACAGAGAATCTCCCCCTGCGGGTAGTCTTCAGCTGCGAAGACCCTCTCGCCCGGATGTACATGGACGGTTTGGAGAGCGTCTCAGAGGAGCACCTGGAAGAAGACAGCACAGGAAGACCGTACTTGAAGCCTGGAGCGCTAAGCCTGTTCTCCTTTGGTAACTACCAGTGGATCCCAGGCCTCTACTGGATCGAGGTCAGATGTGGCCAAAGATCTCATTTTGCCTCCATCCAGGTACAGCCAAAAGAAATGACCCTGGCAGAATGGTCGGCGATGAAGAACGAACTGGAGCAGGAGCTGCAAGGATTGGCAATGGACTTGGCCAGGCACCAGCTGGGATTCTGCCACTCCCTTGCCGACAGGCTCGCTCCTGCGCTGCTGCGCCGTTTTCTGGTGGTGCGCCACTTGTTTCCGCAGGTGATGGCTGCCTTGGCCGACTTGCAGACCAGGGTCAATCATCGTGTGCAAAAGGTCCCGTCCTGCGGGGCGGTCGCCGCCAGGCAACGACCTGGCGCTGCGAGGATGTACTGCCTGCCCAATCCAACCACTGTTGACTTTGATCTGCCGGAGAATCGCTGGGTCAAGCATATCGTCGGTGCAGTCAATGTTCATCTGCGGGACTTCTTGGCAGCGGTCTGCTCCTTTGAGCTGGTCTTGCAGGCGGAGTTGACTGAGCAGGAACAACACCTGTGGCAACGAAACACTCGCTGGTTGCGGCAAGAGCGGGAAAGGTTGCACCAAACCCTACTCGCCTACCAGCAGACGGCAGCCAAGATGTTGCGAGGGTTGGCCATGATTCGCCGCGCCGACTGGTACCAAGGGATAAAGGCAAACACTTGGGGCAGGCTGCCGCAGGCCCTGCAGACGGACGGTCGCTATCATGCCCTTTATCAGCTGCATCGTAGGCTGGAACAAACGGATTGGCAACCGACAATTGACCAAACCTATCACTATCAGTGGAAGCGCACAGACCGCTTGTACGAAATTTGGTGCGTAATCCAAGTCTGTAGGGCGTTGACAGCCAACGACCTGATGCCGGTCTCTGGCTGGCTCTATGACCAGGATTTACTGCAGGCGCAGTTCCTGGTTCCGGACCTGCTGCCCGGCACCTGTCTGCTCTTCCAGCGGGACGGTCTAGAGGTGCGGGTTAGCTATGACCAGGAGATACCGCGCCGCAGTGCGGATACCCAGCTGCCGGAGCAGCCGGTGTACACGCAAGATGTGCACAATCGACCTGATCTGAGGCTGGACATCTTTCAAGACAACGTCTATTTGGGGAGCCTGGTGCTCGACTGCAAATACCGCCCGCTGCGAGGCTTCTGGAAGGAAGAGACTCTGGCCAGTGGATACGACCGGCCAAAAGCGATGGGCCAACTGATCTCATATGGAATGGCTATTCACTCACCCTATTTGCGCGGTCAGGCGGCCGACCTGTGCCGCTCGCCGGCCGTGCAGGAAGTGTGGGCTCTTCACCCGGGATCGAGCGGCCAGTCGGAGGAGATCGCTGTCTCAGATTATGGGCTGCGCTTCCTCTGCTTAAGACCGGGCGTGGGGTTCAGGATGCTGACCGAGAGGCTGTCCGAGATAATCTCCCGTACCCTGCGGTCAGCAGGAGACAAACAGCAGGCAGCGAAGAAGTAGGGATAGAGAAGACCCACTCGATATACTGCACCGCTAGGGAAGTAGGAAAGGAAGACGCTGCATGAGCAAAGTGATTGGCATTGACTTAGGTGGCACCAAGGTAACCGGGGCGGTGATCGATGAACAGGGCCAGGTGTTGCGCCAGCTTTGGCAGGCCACGGCCAACTCCCACCGGGAAGCCCTGCTGCAGCAATTGACGGCGATGGTGGAGCAGCTACGGACAGGGTTTGAAATAGCGGCTCTGGGTATCGGCACTCCCGGATTGGTCGATCCGGTGACCGGCGAGGTGTTGTTGGCCACCAACCTGCCCGGCTGGAGTCAGACAGCGGTGAAAGCAGAGCTGGAGCAGCGTACCGGCCTAGCGACTTGCGTGGCCAACGACGCCAACGCCGCAGCCTTGGGAGAAGCTTGGCTGGGGGCTGGGAGGAACCGGTCCTGCTTCGCCATGCTCACCTTAGGCACTGGGGTGGGTGGTGCCATTTTCGATCAGCAGTCAGGACTGTGGACAGGTGCCAAACACCGGGCAGCCGAGTTTGGCCACTCCATTCTCTACCCGGCTGGCCTGCCGTGTGCCTGCGGACAACGTGGGTGCGCAGACCAGTACCTTTCGGGCCAGGCTGTGTCTCAAGCCTATCGGCGGATGACCGGCCGGTCAATCACCTGCGAGCGCGTCTTTGACCGGGCGGCCCAGGGGGAAGCCACCGCCAGCCTGGTAATCGAGAATTTTGCCAGGGATCTGGCCATCTTCTTGATCAATCTGCAGAACGCCTTGGACCCGGAAGCTGTGGTCATTGCTGGAGGGCTACTTCAGGCTTGCCACACATGGGCTGTCTTGTTGGATAAGCACCTCAGCCAACAATCCATGTCCGCCATCTCAGTGCGTTGGGTGCCGGCTATCCTGGGAGCGATGGCAGGATTGATCGGGGCAGGCAGGCTGGCTCTGCAGGTGGTGGGGCAGGATGTATAAGGCGATTGTCAACGGTCAGATTGTGGCCGGGGATCGTTTGCTGCAAGGACAGGCGCTGGTCTACGACAGCTTGATCAGGAAGATTTGTCCACAGAATGAACTGGCTGCACTGCCGATAGCGCAGGTGGACGACGCTCATGGCCTGCTGGTTAGCCCTGGTTTGATCGACACTCATATTCACGGGCTCTGCGGGGCTGACGTGATGGACTGCAACCAGTCCTCGCTGGCCGCGATCGGGCGGGCGCTGGTTCAACACGGTGTCACCTCATGGTTGCCCACCACAATGACTGCCCCTTGGGAGCAAATTGCGGGGGCGTTGAGCACGGTTCGTTCAGCCCTCACCTGCGTCGGACGCGGGCAAGACGACAGCCAAATTGGCGCGCAGATCCTGGGCGTTCACCTGGAAGGGCCCTTCCTCAGCCGCAGATTCTGTGGGGCACACAACGCTCGCTATTTGCTGGCCCCCGATGCCACCAAGGTGCTCTGCCACCGGGACTTGATTCGCTTGGTCACCTATGCCCCCGAATTGGATCGGGATCAACTGTTTGCACAACAACTGCTGCAGGGCGGCATCGTCCCATCTATCGGACATACCGCCTCGGACTATGCGACCACCAGGCGGGCCCTGACAGCTGGGGTGAACCATGCTACCCATCTGTTCAACGCCATGCCTCCGCTGCACCACCGTCAACCTGGACCGCTGGGAGCCATCTTGGAGGCAGGCATCCACTGCGAACTGATCGCCGACGGGCTACATCTGCATGAAAGTGTCTACCAATTGGCGCTGCGGGCTATAGGCCTGGAGCGGGTGGTGTTGATCAGCGATTCCATGCGGGCAGCGGGCTTGGATGATGGCAGTTTTGATCTGGGAGGTCAGACAGTCTATGTACAGCAGGGAGAAGCCCGTCTGGCTGATGGCGCTTTGGCGGGTAGCGTAATCACTCTCAACCAGGCTGTGCGTAATTTCCAGGCGGGCACTGGACTGAGCATAGCCCAAGCTCTGCGAGCGGCCACCCTGAACCCGGCTAATCTACTGGGTCTAGCCGGGCAAAAGGGATCGTTGACGCCGGGAAGCGACGCGGACATCGTCGTCTTTGATGCAGAGCTGCGGGCCCAGCTGACCATCGTTCAGGGCCAGATTGCCTTTCGCAGGGCATGACCGCAGATATGGAAGGGGAGAGGGAGTTTGAAGCAGCTGGAGATCTGTTGTGACTCAGTACAGTCGGCCATGGCTGCCCAGGCCGGAGGGGCGACGCGTATAGAGCTCTGTAGCAACCTGTTGGAGGGGGGTACGACGCCCAGCAGCGGCTTGCTCGGTATGGTTCGCCAGCAGTTGCACATTCCAATCCATGTGCTGGTCCGCCCGCGGGGCGGTGACTTCTGCTATGACCAGCTGGAGCTGGAAGTGATGCGCCGAGATATCAGCGCGGCAAAGGCTCTCGGTGCTGATGGGATTGTGCTGGGCTTGTTGCGTCCCGATGGCTCGATAGACAGCGGAGCCGCTCGGGAGCTGATTGAACTGGCTCGGCCGCTAAAGATTACCTGGCATCGCGCCTTTGATATGGCCACTGACCCGCTCAGCGCACTGGAGGAAGTGATCGCTTTGGGGGCAGATATCTTGCTCACTTCCGGGCAGCAGCCAACAGCCCTTGCCGGCAAAGAACTGATCACCAAGCTGCACAGGCAGTCGGCCGGGCGCATCAACCTGATGCCTGGCGGAGGCGTGAATGCAGACAACCTTTTGGAGCTAGCCCTATCCACCGGCTGCCGCCAGTTCCATTCATCGGCCCGTCGCCAGTACCCCGGCCGCATGCAGTTCCAGCGAGTAGGGCTGCACATGGGAGGCTGGAAACAGGGAGAGTTTTGCTATTCTCGGGTTGACGAGTCTAAGGTCCGCCGCATGGTAGAGCAGCTAGCGGCATTGCCCTGATTCGCTACACCTTTCACCCCTCCAGAGAATAACATACACCAGTCTGGCATAAAGGGGGGTGAACAATGGCCACACAGACTGACGTCCGCGCGATTCCCATTCCTCGAGTCTATGGGCTCCCCAGCAGAGTCGCCCGTCGCATCAACCTGCACCTGGTTAGAATGGTAACGGGACTGCTGCGGCAACAGGGGTACGGCCGGCCGCAGGTATCCATCTGGCCAGAAGAGGAGATAACGCTCAATGAGCAGGCAGTGTTCTCGCTCTGGTATGACGTCTACGCCTACCCGAACAGAGCTGCTCATGGGTTGACGGTACGTAGATCTGCGACCTATAGTCTGCTCACAGGTCGGCCGTACAGCTTGGCAAGCCTATTCAGTCGCGGCAGCAACTACATAGAGAGGTTGAGCGACATCATCCGCCAACAAATAGTGACGAGGCAAATCCCGCTAATTGCTGACTTCAAACAGGTTAGCCCCAACGAGGGTTTCTTCATGACTAGGGATGAGCTGGTGATCTACTTCCAAATTTACCAATACACTCCGTATGCGATCGGGATTCCGGAATTTCATATTCCGTATGGCGAGATTGCTGATATTTTGGCACCCGACGGCCCAGCCTACCGTTTCCTGGGCTAGACATTGCTGACGGGACCACTCTCTGCAATCCTCAGGTGGTTCAAATTGCTGTAACTTAACCCTTGGGTAGCCTAGCAGGCTACCCATTTTCTATGAATATGTGCCTTTCGGGGGACTTATTGGTTGCCGAAATATTTCTTAATAAAGAATTCATATTTCTCGGTTGAATTTTTCGTTCAATCACGGTATCATGTATACAAGCTTGTAAAAGAGCAAGAAAATTACGACTCGAACAGAGTCTAGATAAAAGGAGGGAGAGTCATGGACGAGCGCAACGCCCGCAGCCTACTGCAAAAGATCAATCACCTCAACGTGGAGCATGAACAATTGCAGGGGGAAATCGGAGCCCTGGAAGACATCATCGCTGAGGACGAACTAGGTTTGAACCTACTCCAGGCAGCCAAGCGCAATACCTTCTTGGATTTGCGTGACACCTATCTGCGGCGCATCGGTGATAATCGTCGGAAATTGGCTCTGCTGCAAGAAGAGGACACCACCAACCGTCTGATGTACCAGCAGCTGCAAGCAAAATTGTCCGAGTTTCACGTGCGCCTACAGGCAGCCGAGTAATAGAACTAGGCGAACCAGAGAGGTTCGCCTTTTCTATTCACCCTTTGTCCCAACTATTGGCTGAAACCTTTTGTTTCACAGTCTCGTCTATATCATAGCAGCGGTATCCAGATAAATCACTGCACAAGGAGAGAGTCACATGCGTAGGATATTGGCCGCCATGCTCTGTCTGAGCCTGATCCTTTTGGTCAATCCACTGACCGAGATAGGAGCAACCATGGAGATACCATTTAGGCTGGGCAATGAAGTACTGCTTGATCACTATCGTCACTTGATCGAGGGCAAGCGGGTAGGTTTGATCACCAACCCCACCGGGGTGGACAGTCAAGGCAGGTTGCTGATGAACATCCTGGCTGAAGACCCGGCAGTCGATCTGGTCGCCCTGTTTGGGCCAGAGCACGGTCTGGATGGCAAGGCCTCCGCCGGCCACAGCGTCAAGTCATACATCCACCCGGAGCTGGGTATTCAGGTGCACAGCCTCTACGGAGATACCCGCAAGCCCACGGCAGCGATGTTGCAGGGGATTGACGTACTGCTGTTTGATATTCAAGATATAGGCGCACGTTCATACACCTTTATTTCCACCATGAATTACGCCATGCAGGCTGCCCAGGAGAACGGTATCTCCTTTGTGGTGCTGGATCGCCCCAACCCGATCGGCGGTGAGATTGCGGAAGGACCGATGATGGAGGAGCGCTTCATCACGTTTGTCGGAGTGGATCATCTGCCGATGACTCACGGCATGACCATCGGCGAGCTGGCCCGCTACTTCAACCGCAAGATCGGTGTTAACCTGACGGTGGTGCCGATGGAGGGCTATACTCGGGACATGATTTGGCAGGACACAGGCCTGACCTGGATCCCCACGTCGCCGATGATCCCGGACATCGACGCTGCCTTCGGCTACGGCGCAACCGGTTTAGGGGAAGGAACCGGCATCGGTCAGCAGGACACCTTCAAGTGGATCGGCGGCAAGGGTATCGACTCACAGCGGTTTGCCGACTTGCTCAACGGAGCTGGCCTACCAGGGGTGACCTATCTGCCAGAAGTGCGAGGCTCTTATGGCGGTGTCCGCCTGCAGATCACCGACTATAGACGCTTCAACCCGGCCAAGAGCGGCCTCTATGCGCTGGCGTTCGCGCAGCAGTTGACCGGCTTCAAGGTGCCGAAAAGCGGCAGCACCCAAGCTTCCATCGTCATGTTTGACAAGATCATGGGCACCGACAAGGTAGGTCAATGGCTGGAGCAGAAACTGTCTCCGCAGGAGATGGAAGCACGCTACGCGCCGGGTCTGAATGCCTTTAGGCAGGAAAGACAACGCTATCTGATCTATGGATACCTGAACAAATCAGGGGTGGTCAGCGTGCTGGTGGATAATACCCCCATCTACTTTGACGCCGCTCCGTTTATCGATGGTAGCGATCGGGTGATGGTGCCGCTGCGCGCCATCGGGGAAGCACTGGGAGCGAATGTGCATTGGGATGCAGCCACGCGGCAAGTGACGATGACAAAGGGCACCTTTAGCAGCCGGCTGACCATAGGGAAGCAGACGGCCACTGTAAATGGACAAGAAAAGTTGATGGATACCAGCGCCGTGATCACGCAAAATCGCACCATGGTACCAGTGAGGTTCGTCAGCGAATTCCTGGGGGCAAACGTGCAATGGAACGCAAGTGAGCGGGCAGTAGTCATCAGGACCAGATAGACAGATAAATGCACGGGGGCCAGTCTGGAACGGCTGGCTCCTTTGCTACCTTGCGCCGCCCGCCAGCAGTAGCTGTTATTGGCGGACCTGCCGACTGGAATGTTGTTGCTTGTCATACCAGGGACTGTAATATAGAATTAACATGAGATAATTGTGAGAATTCGACCAAGAATGTGGAGGTGGAAATGGAATGAAGAGATTAGTGGCAAACGCAGACTTATGTATCGGCTGCCTCAAATGTGAGGAAACCTGTTCCACTGCTTATCGCAAGAAAAACCTGGCCGAGTTATCGGCCATCAGGGTGACTGTGAATGAGGTGGAGCCACATATACTCTCTGTCTGCAACCAGTGTGGCGAGTGCATCGCCATCTGCCCCACCCAAGCCATTTCTCGGGACAAGACAGGTGTGGTACGCATCAAGAAGGCCGATTGTGTGGGCTGTCTTTCTTGCGTTGGATTTTGCCCCAGCCTATCTATGCGCTATCACTCCAGCCTGGTTGAACCGTTCAAGTGCATAGCCTGCGGACTCTGCGCCAAGGAATGCCCTAGTGGCGCTCTGGCCATAGTCAACCAAGAGTAGGGGGGAAGCAGAGTGTCAATTAGTGAAATGAAAGCTGCCCATCGTCTGCTGGCAGAATTCCGTTACGATCTTCGCCCCGTAAAGCGAGGCTACACCGACCGTACCTTATACATTAACCTGAGTGATAACCGCATCGAGTCCAAAGAAGTGTCGCCAATGATGAAGGAGAAGTTCGTCGGCGGCCGCGGCTACGGCATGTGGTATCTTTGGAATGCCGTCAACGCCGACACCAAGTGGGACGATCCCGAGAATGAGATCATCATCTCCAGTGGTCCCATCGGCGGCACAACCCAGTATCCTGGTTCCGGGAAATCATTGGTGGTTACCCTATCTCCGCTGACCAACATACCCATAGACAGCAACGTGGGCGGGTACTTCGGACCATTCCTCAAGTTCTCTGGATGGGATGCCCTGGAGATTCAGGGGAAAGCTGAGCGGGATGTGATCGTCTATATCGACGGCGACGAGGGCCTGGTTCGTATTGACGAGGCACCCGCCGAGGCGGTAGACGGCCACCTGGTCGGCGAACAGCTGACTGAGATGTATGCCGAGACCGAAGAAGACAGGAAGAATATATCGGTGGTCGCTGCCGGCAGCGCCGCCGACCACAGCTATCTGGGCATGCTCAACTTCACTTTCTACGATCCAAGAAGAAAGGCGGTCCGCATGAAACAGGCCGGGCGAGGCGGCATCGGCACGGTCTTCCGCAACAAGAAGATCAAAGCGTTGGTAGTCAAGTTTAGCCGTCTTAGGGGGGACTCCAACCAGCCGGCCGACTTGGGCAAGATTCAGGAGGCTGGCGTGACCATCCACCGGGAGATCCACGACTACGATGATCTGCAGAACCAGATGCGCCGCACCGGCACCACCTATCTGGTCAGCATCATGAACGACTTCGATCTGTTGCCAGTTAAGAACTTCCAGTACGGACAGCACCCTGATGCCGGCAAGATTGCGTCCGGAGTCTGGAACCATTCGTTCAATCAGGGGCCGTGCGACGGCTGCTGGTATGGCTGTACCCTGGCCTGCGCCAAAGTGATCGAGGGGTGGGAACTGAAGACCGGGCCATACAAAGGGCACAAGGTGATCATCGACGGTCCGGAATACGAGACCATTGCCGGAGTCGGCTCCAACTGTGGCATCTTCGATCCAGACTTCGTGGCCGAATGCAACTTCTACTGCGACACCTACGGTATCGATACCATTTCCTTTGGTACCACCATGGCCTTCGTTATGGAGTGCTTTGAAAGAGGCATCCTCACCCGCGAGATGACCGGCGGTATGGATCTTAGCTTCGGCAACGCCGAAAGTGCGATGGCAGTGCTACACCAGATGGCTCGCGGTGAAGGCTTTGGCAAAATCGCAGGTATGGGTGTACGTCGCATCGCTAAGTGGCTGGTGGACGAACACGGGGCCGATGCCGAATTTCTGCAGGATATCGGCATGCAGAACAAGGGGCTGGAGTTCTCCCAATACTTGAGTAAAGAGTCCTTGGCGCAACAAGGTGGCTACTGCCTGACCAACAAGGGACCCCAGCACGACGAAGCCTGGTTGATCTTTGATGATATGGTCAAGAACTTGATGCCCTCCTTCGAGGACAAGGCGGAAGCCCTCTATTTCTTCCCGCTGTTTCGCACCTGGTTCGGACTGGTGGGACTGTGCAAGCTGCCCTGGAACGACATCAAGCCGGCGGACAACGACCAGACAGCCAACCCAGCCTTGATCATCGAGCATATCGAGAACTCGCTGGATGTCTATAACGGGGTCACCGGACAGAACCTCAATCTCGATCAGCTGATCGAGCAGTCGGCCCGGGTCTATAACCTGCAGCGCATTTTCAACCTGAAACTCGGCTACGGTGGGCGCGCCAACGACCGACCTCCCTATCGGGCGATCGGACCGGTGACTAAAGAAGAATACGAGTCCCGCCAGGAACGATATGATAAACAACTGCAGGAGATCTGGTCGGTGGATATCAGCGGCAAGACCACCGAGGAGAAGATGGCACTGCTGCGTCAGTTCCGGGAGGATAACTATCAGAAACTTTGCGACGCTGTCTACAGCCGCAGGGGGTGGACCAGCGACGGCGTTCCCAAGGTCGAAACGCTGCAGCAGCTGGAAATCGACTTCCCCGATCTGCTGGAAGTGGTGAAACCGTACCAAGAATAACAGAGCACAACCAGCAGCACCTCCAGGCAAAGCCGGGAGGTGCTGCTGCCATTTCCCTATAGCGTCGCCAGCCAGGCGTTGAGGGGAGGGAGCAGCAAGCCCACCAGCGCACCCAGGACAAACCCCAGGTTGGTGATGGCCCGCAGCTGTTCCCGCATCACCTGCAGCAACACCTCTTCAACGTCAGCTATGTCCATGGCATTCACCTGAGCCTCCACTACCTGAGGCAAGTGCAGGGAGGCCAACAAAGCCTGTCCATGCCTTTGAGCCAGCTGTAACAGCCACTGGCGTAGCCATTGGCTTTGCACCGCGATGCTGCTTTGGGTGGGGGGTGGCAGCCACTCCCTCAGCGGCTGACTGGTCAGCATCTTCGCCGCTGTGCGCAGCCAGCGTCGCAGGGTTGGGCGCAGTTGTTCCTGGCTGAACAACCTTTGCCAGATCCGATCAAGTCCTCGCTGCAACAGATGTTCCCACTCAATCCGTGTTTCTGACATCTGCGTCGGCAGCAGCAGGCTTGCGCCCTTTTGACACAGTCTACGCAGGCACCCTACGAGCTGTTCGCCTGTGAGCCGCTGTTTTATCCAGGCGTCGACTGCTAGCTGATCAGTCCCATTTGGAAACAAGGCGCCCACCACCTGCGCGAGCGGAGTCTGCCATAGTGCGTCCAGCCCATTGAGGAGGAATAAGCTGATTTCAGTGCGCACCTCGACCGTGGCCAGCGCCTGAGGCAATTGCTCGGCCACACGGTTGAGATCGACAAAGGATCCGAACAGTCTAAACATGGTGCTGCTGCTCAGCATCTCCCTGAGCATCCGCTTGATCAGCCGCTGACTGGCTGGCTGCTCGAGGGTGCCTTGCAGCCAATCCAACCAATCTGGCCCGCGCTGCAGAATCGTTGCTCTCACCCCGGCTTTCAGTTCTGTAGGCAGCAGCGAGCCGAGGGGCTGATTGGCCAGGTCATCCCACACCGCGTGCAACCGCTCCCCCAAATAACCTTGCCAGTCATCGCCTTCCTCCAAAAGGCTCTGCAATGCATGCCAGAGTCGTTCTGACTGCTGATCGGTTGCCCCGGACTGTCCAGCCAGCAGTTGGCCCAACTTGCTGCCGAAGGTTCCAGTAGCCTTGATCACTGACTCTCTTACTTCCGTGCGCTGCAAGGCTGCCCAGAGTAGATCCCCGCCTCGCTCAGACAGCAAATCCAGCCAATCCTGTCCGTCGTCAGTCCCCTCCCACGGCATCAGGCCAGATTCCCACAGTTTTGTCCACCAGCTAAACAACGCCGACTGCAACTGGTGCTCGAACTCTGGCGCCGCCAATGCGGCCTCCAGAGTAGCAGGGGTGACCAGATGGTTGGCGACAGCCGCGCCCAAAGCGGCAGCAAGTCTAGCACGCTTCTTCGGAATTAGGCCGGGGGTAAAGGGCACCCGGCGGCCGAACAGCCTCTTCTCTTCCAGGGGCCAAAACAACATTTTGATCGCCAGCCAGTTGGTGCTGTATCCGATCAAGCCGCCCATGGCGGCACTACCCAGCAAAGGCAGCAGCACTCTCCTCATCTCCTGTCTTCCTATATTGAAGCGGTTGGTTTGTTCGTTAACAAGTCTTACCGAAACCGAGCCGGGCGAATCAGAACGGCCAGGCCACTCTGCAGGTTGGACTGCGCTCACCACCGCTGTCACCATGCCTAGATACACTCAGCACCTGGCAGCAGAATAGATTGGCATGAAAGGGGGTGTTGATAATGCAGGATGACCGCTGGCGAGAGTTCATCGCAGGCGCTGAACTGGCCTGGTTTCGGGTATTCAGTTCCTCCCAGACAATGCGGTCCACCATGCCCGATGGAGCACCGATAGGAATGCTGCCAGGCAAGTTCAGCACCAGGCGGAAGATCTACCGCTATTTCCGACTCTGGTTCGGCCCACGTCTGGCTAAGAACATGTTGGCTAATCTGCCGCTGATTGAGCGCCAAGGTAGGCTATGCGTAATCCAATTCGATTTCCCTCCCATATCCATGACGCCTGGACAGGTGAAGATAGAGCGGGCCAACGCAGGTACTTGGCGGCTACATACTACCCTCAGTGGAGGCTGGCCAGACGAACAGATACGCTATCGGGTGCTCGCCTGCCCCGAATGCAGGCCGATGATCGTGAGGCGCAGCGGAGCCTACGACGACTTTCGCTATCAGGCAAGTCCACACTGCGAAGAATGAGTGGGCCTGCACCTGGGGTGAAGAAACGGTAATAAGGCCTGTCCCGATGGTCAGACTAACAAAGATGAGCAGGTGAGCAGACGACCCTGGCATGGGCAGTTCGAGCAGTTCTAACTGGACCAAGTCTGATCATCCCAGTTATCGGCCGTACAGATACGATAGGACGGCCGACTGGGCAACCGGCTAGAACTTGATCATAGGCTGCTGGGACCATCCTGGCAGTCTCGCTTTTTTCACACCACTTGACTGCTCAGGCCAGCACCGACAAGGAGGGGGATCAGCGTGCGCCACCGCCAGCGCTTCGGACTCCGCCGCATCTTGGATGACCTACGAGGCAGGTCGTCCGGCAGACTTTCAGAGAGAAATATCAGGTTGAACATCTACCACGGCGTGCTCAATATGACGGCACTGAATATGGTGCAGCCGTTCATCCCCATCTTCGCCATGAAGCTGGCCGCCAGCGACGCCCAAGTTGCTCTGCTCTCATCCGCTCCGGCGGTGGTCAGCCTGCTGGCGATGATCCCAGGCGGGAAATACGCGGACACCAAGCCGTTGAAGAAACGCTTCACAGCCGTATTCTTCCTCTTGCATCGCTTCTTCTGGCTGACAATGGCGCTGATCCCCCTGTTCACCAGGGACCTGCGTCCAGCCATGCTGGTGGCTATTGTGGCGCTGATGAACCTCCCCGGTGCCATTGGGAACGTGGCTTGGCAAGGCTTCATCGGCGGAGTGGTGCCACGAGACCGGCGGGCTGATGCCTTTGCGGCTCGCAATCGGGCGATGAACATCGCCGGGACCGCCATAGTACTGGTGATTGGCCGCATCTTGGACGCCATACCTTTTCCCCTTGGGTATCAAGTAGTCTTTTGTGCTGCATTTCTGGTGGCTGTAGGGGAGGTATGGGTGTTCTCTCGCATTGAAGAGCAACCGGGTGATCAGTGCAAGCCAGTCGGGACAATCAGGTTCTTGCGGGAATTCGGCTCCTCTTTGTTGGCGGACATCCGGCAGATGGGCGAGACCCATCGCTGGCTACGTTATACCACCGCTTCCATCTTCTTTCACTTCGCCTGGCAAGCACCCTGGCCGCTGTTCTCTATCTACCAGTTCCGCGTGCTGGGGGCCAACAACCTGTGGATTAGCATTCTCAGCCTGACCAACGCAGGCGGTTCCCTATTTGGCTATGGCTTCTGGGCGCGGTACATGAACCGCCACGGCCCCTTTAAGACCTTGTTCGTCAGCAGTCTAGGTATTTTCGTGGTGCCTTTGGCCTACGCCTTTTCCACCAATTTGCAGATGATCGCCACAGTCAACCTGTTCAGCGGTGCCATCTTCTCTGGGGTCGGTCTGGCCCTATTCAATGCCCTGCTGGAGGTCAGCCCCGAGCAGCAACGTACAACCTATATCGCTTACTATAGCACGCTAGTAAATGTCGCCACCATCTTCGCCCCTTTAGCTGGGGTTGCCCTCTCCAACCAAGTCGGGATCAAAACGGCGTTTCTTGCTGCGGCCAGTCTCAGGATGCTGGGTAGCCTGACTTTCTATCTGGTCAGTCGCCAGGAGGCCAGGGAACAGCCCCCTCTGGTGGAACAGCTGGGTGCCAGCGGCAGCGGACAATGAGGTGACGGCAGAGGGGTTGGCCCGGTGGACGGGCCAACCCCTCAGTTTCTCAATTTACCTGTACATAGGCAGAATTGACCGCTCTCAGCAGGTGGTTAAGGAGCGTTGCCGCCTGCAGCCGTTCTTTGTTGCAGCGAATCCAGCAGCTGCCCGATCGTCTCCCACTGGCGCCCCATTTCGGCCCAGTCCCCATTTTGCTGCGCCCGGTTAAACGCCTCCCAAGCCTGGTTCAGCCGCTGACTGATGTCCTGAATAGTGGCGTCAATACCCGGCAACGGTTGGTCTGGGTCGGTATCGTCCCCTTCCTGGGGACCCAGGCCCAAGATAGCTGTCAGCCCCTCGGCTAAAGTGGGGCGCATGACCACGTTTTCCCTGGTGGCCACGATCACCCGTTTCAGTTCCGGCAAGTTGTTGCTGCCTGTGGCCAGAATGTATACTGGTTCCACATAGATCACTGTATTTCCGATGGGCAACACCAACAGATTGCCCCGAATCACCCGAGAGCCCGACTGGCTCCATAAAGTCATGTTGGCCGCGATTTCGGTATCCTGATCGATGCGAGCCTCTACCTGCATTGGGCCCTGCACCACTGTCTCTTTGGGAAAACGGAACAGGTGCAGCTCGCCGTAGTGCTCTGCGTCGTTACGGGCGGCCAGCCAGGCGATCATGTTCAGCTTGGGGTTATCCTCCGAGCCGGCAGGCGTGATCGGCAAAATGGAGACAAACTCCTGTCCCTCACCGATGTCGCCAGGCAAAGTCATCACCGTGTAGTAGGGTTCCACCTGGCGTTCGATATTCTCGTACTTCTCCCGGGCGATGCGCCAGGGGTCCTCCCGGTTATAGAACAGGGTGGGATCGGTCATGTGATAGATGTTCAGCACTTCCGCCTGCAGCCGCATATAGGTGTCCGGATAACGCAGGTGAGCCTGCAGGCTGGCGGGCATTAGTTCCAACGGCTTGATCAGACCAGGGAAGATCTTCTTGACGGTTTCGATCAGCGGATCCTCCTGGTCCGCCTGGTAGAAGTCCACGCTACCGTTATAAGCGTCCACCACTACCTTGACCGAGTTGCGAATATAGTTTGCGCCCCCTGCCGCCAGCGGCTCAGAGTAGGGGAACATATTGCTGGTGGTGAAACCATCGACAATCCAGTAGATCTTGCCATCGGCGATCACAGCGTACGGGTCATTTTCGTATTGCAGGAAGGGAGCGATGGTGCGCACCCGATCCATCACCGTGCGATGATAGAGAATACGGCTGTCGGGAGTGATGCTATCAGACAGCAACATGGTGATGTTGCCAAAGCGCAGGGAGAACATCAGTTTGTTGAAAAACCCCAGTTTCACCCCGGCCGTTCCCACATATTCATGGGTAGCATTGCTTTCGCTGCCCCGGGGGTAATCAAACTCCTCCATTGTGGTGTTGACGATGGCATAAGTGTCCATCATCTCTCCAAAATAGACTTGAGGAACCGTCAGTTGCAGCTCGGGCACATCGGTGCGCACGGGAATATCGCCCATCAAGAACAGCGGCTGTCCCTGAGCATCCACCCGGTTTACAGGAGAGACCACTGCCCCATATCCGTGGGTATAGACCAAATGTTTGTTCAGCCAGGTACCCTCTGTCAGTTGCATTTCTCGAACGCTGAGCATCACCTGGCGCAAGTCGCCGTCAATCCGGTATCGGTCTATGTCGATGTCCGCAAATCGGTAATAGGGCCGGATACCCTGCAGCTGAGTATAAGATTGTCCCAGCAGTCGCCAGTCCAGAAGACGAACGTTTTCTATGGTTTGCGGATTTTGCTGCAGTGCCGCCTGGGTGAGAGGAGCGGGAGCAGTCAAGGAGGTCTCGCTGATCCGATCCAGATCGAAACCGATCCGGGTGAACTTGATATTGCTTTCAATATACGGCCTCTCCCGTTCCAATTGGTTCGGCTCTACGCTGAACCGTTCCACAAATCCCGGATAGAAGCCGCCGACCAACACCGAAAGCAGCATCAAGGCGGCGGGCAAGACTACTGCCAAACGCATCCGACGCAGGAAGGTGTTGGCCAAAGCGCCTATGGCCAAGGCAATGGACAACCACATCAGGACACGGAAGATGGGTAACGAGGCGTGCATATCGGTGTAGCTGGCACCAAAAGTCACCCCGCGAGGTGAATAGTTCAGTTGGTCTACGTCCAGCTTGTAGCCCCAGGCCTTAATCCCCAGCACACAGGCCAACAATCCGGAAAGGTGGGCTATCGCCCCCCGGGAGCCGGAATTATGGCGATTGAGCAACCCAGCCAGAAAATACAATCCGGCGGTGGCCAGCAAGACCATCAGGAACAGGTTGAAAAAGGTCTGAAACAGATAGAGGAAGAAGGGCAGTTGAAAGACATAATAGGAGACGTCCTGGCCAAACAACGGATCCGCTAGACCAAAGGGCGTGCTCTGCAAGAACATCTGCAGATTTATCCACTGACCGCTGGAGCCAGCCCCGATCAACAGTGCAAGGCCTAACGAGATACCCAGCAATCCCCAGGTAACATAGCGGCTGTTTAAGAAATCGTCCACGAAATCCAGATAGCCATGATGAGAGGGGAAATAGCGGACATTGTCCTCGTCCACCACCCCGCGCATTCTGCGGGAGAGGTGACGCCGGACCAGGGTGATGTTCAACAGGATGAACAGGAAAGCTAAGGTGCCGATCAACAGCGAAACCAGCACCCGGTACCAGATCATGTTCCAGAATATGCCGCCATATCCCAGATTGACGAACCAAAGCCACTCGGTATAGACACCCGCTGAAGAAAAGATGATAGCCATCAGGATGACGACCGGGACCAAGATGAGAATCCATCTGCGCATAAGATACATGCCCCCTTGTAGAGGTTCAAACAGATACCTGCTAAAGCAACGATCGCTACATTCGCCCGCAACACCTAAAGGTGCTGCTAGAAGGAAAACCTACCCACCGGTCTCCAGATCAATATTCCCTATGCACCCCCGACAATCCTGCGTGATTTCGCTGTCATAGCAGGTAAACGGACAAGGGATGGGGAAGAATCAGTGAAATGTGGCCGGTAGAAAGGACATGGCCAGCCCATCGGGTGACGGATACACCAACTACAATCAGTAGCTACAGAGGAAGCTTGGGGAGGCATAATACGGTGATGGAAGTCGTAATTGCTGCCGCGAAAACACACAAGTACTCAGTATCAGAAAGTGGAGACAGCTTGGAGGTAACAGACCGTCCCAAGGGCGGCATCTCGCTGATCTTGGCCGATGGCCAGGGCAGCGGGCGCTCGGCTCGCCTGAACAGCTGCATGGTTACAGCCAGCTGTGCCTCCATGATCAGCGAGGGAGCACGGGACGGCGCGGCAGCCCGCGCGGTCCACGACGTGTTGTATGCCCGTCGCGATGGCAAAGTATCGGCAGAACTACTGATCGTTTCAGTTGATTTGGCCGCCAACACTCTGCTAGTCTCTCGCAATATCTCCTGTCCAGTGCTGGTCCTGCGCCATGGTCAGGTGACAGCGCTGCCTGGAGAAGCTGGTCCGATCGGGGTCCGCCGCCAAACCAAGCCTCTGATCGACTCGCTGCCACTGGCCTCGGGACTGACCGTGGTCGGCTTTTCTGACGGCATTTGGCAGGCTGGCCGCTATACCGGCCAGCCCTGGGGGCAAGCTGAGTTAGGGATGCTGATGCAAGAGAACCCGACAGATCCCAGGGCGTTGGCGGACAGCATTCTCAGCCACGCCCTCTCCCGGGACCAAGGGCGCGCCCGCGACGATATGTCGGTGTTTGCGCTCACCATCCGCGAACGGCGGACCGAGGGCAAGATCCGCACCCTGGATATCAGTCTTCCTATTTAACGACGCGAGTAGCTTTAAGCCAATCAGCCGGTGTGTTGAAAGGAGTGGAGCCGGAATGGATGAATTCCTGGTGGGTGTAGTGGGGAACTGTGCAGCTGGCAAGACTACTCTGGTGAAGGGTCTAACCGCCACAGGGTATAAAGCAGTGAACATTCCCCAGGAACACAGTGTGACACCGCGCTTCTGGCGTAAGCTGAACGTCGACTACTTGGTGATGCTCAGCTGCAATTTGGCTACTGCCAAGCGGCGCCGCCGCATTCCTTGGGGCCAGGAGCGGCTAGAAGCACAGGCTGCCAAACTGGCTGATGCCAGGGCAAACTGCCAGCTCTATCTACCCACCGATCATCTGACCATCGAGCAGGTGCTGCAGGCTGTGATCGCCGCCATCACGAAGTACAGAGAGGAGCGGAGAGATGTCGGGGAAGATTACTCTGGCAGACGTGAAGCATCATCCACGGGTGGAAACGTACCTGAAGTACGGCCATGAGCATTTGGGGGAGATGGGCTTCACCGAGCACGGCTTCCGTCATGCCACCTTGGTCTCTACCATCGCACATCAGATCATGCAGCGCTTGGACTATAGCGAGCGGGAGGCGGAGTTGGCCGCAGTGGCTGGCTACCTGCACGATATTGGCAACGTGGTCAGTCGCAAAGACCACGGCGGCACCGCAGCCATTATGGCCATGCAACTGCTGGAACAATTGGGAATGCCCTATGAAGAGATCGCCGTCATCGCTGGCGCCATCGGCAACCATGAAGAGGAATACGGAGTAGCAGTCAATCCCATCGCCGCGGCGCTGATCCTGGCGGATAAGTCCGATGTGCATCGTTCCAGGGTGCGCAACCGGGATTTGGCCACCTTTGATATCCACGACCGCGTCAACTATGCGGTCACCCATTCCTTTGTGCGGGTGGAATCAAAGCCCCGCCAGATCACACTGGAGCTGACCATCGACACCAGCGTCAGCTCCATCATGGATTACTTTGAAATCTTCCTTACCCGCATGGTGATGTGCCGCCGGGCGGCCGCTCTGCTTCAGGCGGATTTCGCCATCGTGATCAACGGAACCAAGCTGCTTTAGGGCGCTA
Source organism: Bacillota bacterium (assembly GCA_050949055.1). Lineage (GTDB taxonomy): Bacteria > Bacillota > UBA994 > UBA5500 > UBA5500 > JAEZJZ01. Next base: position 152,996 of record JBMNFA010000001.1, read on the forward strand.
TCAAAAACAGGCCGATCTCTACTTGCTAGGACAAGAGCAAGCCGGCACGACCGTTAGGGTCTGCGCGCCAGGCAGCAACCAGGAAGGAGAAAGCAGAATGAAACAAGCAAACACTGCCCCCGGCCAGTTCCCGCCCAATGCAGCCAGCAACATCAAGCGGGTGGTAGCTGTGGTCAGCGGCAAAGGAGGCGTGGGCAAGTCTTCAGTGACTGCGCTGCTAGCCAGTCAGCTGCGGCGAATGGGAAACAAAGTGGGCGTGCTGGACGGGGACATCACCGGCCCCAGTTTACCGAAGATGTTTGGCGTGAAGGGGGCACCGGAGGCCACGGCGAAAGGATTGGTGCCGCGGGAAAGCCAGGGCGGGATCAAGCTGATCAGCATGAACCTGCTACTGGGGGATGAAGAAGCGCCGGTAATCTGGCGGGCACCGTTGCTCTCGCAAGCCATCTCCCAGTTTTGGACCAACACCGTTTGGGGCGAACTGGACTGGTTGCTGGTGGACCTGCCCCCAGGGACTGCCGATGTACCGCTGACGGTGATGCAGTCGTTGCCCCTGACCGGCGCGGTGATCGTCACCTCGCCCCAATCGCTGGTCTTGATGGTGGTGAAGAAGGCGGTACACATGGCCGAAAGGATGGGCGTACCCATCTTGGGCCTGGTGGAAAACCTCAGTTTCGTCCAGTGCCCGGGGTGCAAAGAAAAGATCCATCTGTTTGGAGAAGGGAAGACGGCGCAACTGGCGACGGAACTGGGAGTGCCGCTGTTGGCCACGCTGCCCCTCGATCCCAAAGTCAGCGAGCTGGCTGACCACGGCCGGATAGAGGACTACCGGAGTTCGCTGGTAGAGGAGATGGCGAAGGGATTGTTGGGCTCCTAAGGAAAACCGCGCGGCCCAGCCGACTAAGGGTCTTGAGAACAAGAACAAGGAGCGAGGAAACCCTCGCTCCTTTGAGTATTAAGCTCTTTGTTCTTTTGGCTTACTTATTGTTGCGATCGAACAGGCGGCTGCTGCCAGCAAACAGGAAGAGCGGAAGACCAAAGCCTAGAAAAGCGATCAACAGCTTCTCCATCGTGCATTCCCTCCTAACGTGTCCTTGTTGAGCAAGTCTCAGCTGAGAGACCTGCGTCTCAGATGATGCAAGAGATACGATGAAAACTATTGAGGTTAATTCGAGTATAGGATATTCCTAACCAAAAGGTCAACGCTTGTATACAAAGTGCAAATAGCAAAATATCGAGCACTAGCCCCATTAGTAATACAATTCAGCTAGTCTGATTCGTCAGCAAAGGACTTATACAGCTTGCCACCATCATACCTGTGATGAAATATCTATGGGAGATTGGGTTACTTTCTCTGGACATGGGGGTAAAGCTAGTCTTTCCCGCTAATGTCTGCAGGGTGCTTTGATTGACAGGCTTTCACAGCAACAACTATACTAGTTTGTAGGCCTTTAAACAGAAGAAGGGGGAGACAGGCGGGATGAAGCTGGAGTATTTACTGGCCTTACTCGCTGTGATTGCCACGCTGGCGGGAGCCGTCTACTTTGGATACCAGCCGCTGAGCGAGGCGATTACGTTGGGACTGGACATCAAGGGCGGTGTCACCGTGCTGCTGGAGGCAGACTTGGAGGAAGTAGAAGCATCAGCCAGTGACACGATGGCCCGGGCATTGGCGATTATCAGCAACCGCGTAAACAGCTTGGGCGTAACCGAACCGGAGGTTCAGCGGGAAGGGATCAACCGCATCCGCATTTCCCTGCCTGGCTACGACAATCAGGAAGAGGTACTGTCCATCATCGGCAAGACGGCCCTGCTAGAGTTCCGCGATGCAGAGGGCAATGTATTCCTCACCGGCAGCAACCTGGTGGACGCCCGCGAACAGAACGACCCCCGCGCGGGTGGTGCCTATGTGGAGATTAGGCTAGACCAAGAGGGCGGAACCATCATGCGCGAGTACACCAAGAAGAACTTAGGCGGTTTCTTGCTGATTACTCTGGACGGAGAGCTGATCTCCTATCCTTCCATCAATGAGGAAGTCGGAGCAGAAGGCATGATCAGCGGCTTATCTTCGTTGGAAGAGGCCCGCGACCTGGCCATTATGCTGCGCTCCGGCGCTCTGCCGGTGGCATTGAATGTCCTCGAGTCTCGGGCAGTCGGCCCAACCCTGGGGCAAATTTACCTGGAAAAGAGCGTTCAGGCAGGCGCTATCGGGCTGGCTTTGGTGCTGCTGGTCATGCTGCTTTACTACCGCACCTTCGGCCTGCTGGCCGACGTGGCCTTAACCCTCTATACGGTGCTCACTCTGGCCCTGTTAGCAGCTTTGAACGCTACGTTGACGCTACCAGGCATCGCCGGCATCATCCTGGGCGTCGGCATGGCGGTGGACGCCAACGTGATCATCTTTGAGCGGATCAAAGAGGAACTGAGAGAGGGACGCACTTTGCGCGGCTCTGTCAAAGCTGGCTTTCATCGGGCGACGCTGACCGTGGTGGACTCCAACGTGACCACCTTGATCGCTGCCGGGGCGTTGTATTATTTCGGCACCGGGCCGATCAGAGGTTTTGCCGTCACTCTGTCATTGAGCATCGTGGTTAGCATGTTCACGGCCGTATTCTTTACCAGAATTCTAGTCAACCTGCTGGTCAACGCCAACTTAACCAAGTCCGCTGCTATCCTGGGCCTGGGGGGAGGGGTAACCAAATGAACATCTTGGGAAAAAGGAAACTGTTCTATGCCATCTCCCTGGCAGTGATCATGGCCGGCATGGCTGGCCTGGTGTTCAATGGTGGCCTCAACCTGGGCATCGATTTCAAGAGCGGCACCATCATCGAGGTCGACCTGAAAGAACCCTTCACTGTGGATGAGATCGGTCAGGTGCTGGAACCCTTCGCTGTAGGAAACAGTAGCATCCGTGCCATCGGAGATGCAGGCACTGAGGCGGAGATTCGCACGGAAAACCTGACTGAAGAGAAGCTGACAGAGGTGTTGGCCGGCTTGCGCTCCCGCTGGCCGGAGATGGAAAACCAAATACCGGCGACGGTTGACCCTCTTTTCAGTGTGGAGTTGGTCAAGCAGGCACTGCTCGCGCTATCGGTAGCAGCGGTGGGGATGGTGCTGTACATCTCCTGGCGCTTTGAGTTCAAGTTCGCCATCTCTGCCATCATCGCCCTGTTGCACGACGTGACGATCGTCCTGGGCTTCTTCGCTGTCTTCCGCGTCGAGGTCAACAGTGAGTTCATCGCCGCCATCTTGACCATCGTTGGCTATTCCATCAACGACACCATCGTGGTTTTTGATCGCATTCGCGAGAACATGAAGACGGCAAAGCGGCAAGGCGACATCGAAGGGCTGGCCAATCAAAGCGTGTTGCAGTCAATTCCGCGCTGCCTGAAAACCTCAGTTACTACGGTGCTGGCTATCGGCGCAGTGCTGGCCTTTGGTGGAGCTACGCTAAAGCCATTGTCCACCGCTTTGGTGGTCGGTATGATCGCTGGCACCTACTCTTCCATTTTTATTGCCAGCTCGCTGTGGTTGGATCTAAAACGGAGCAGCCGCCGGGCATAGCTGGAAAAATGCATAGCAGGGACTGCAAGCAGCCAGGGAGCGATGCCTGGCTGCTTGCATGCTATAATAAGGTTAACATTGTACATGCTAATTGCCTTTGATTATGTTCTAATCGATCAGTAGCATGCCGGGAGGTTTACCATGTCCGAATACACACCGATGCTGAGACAATACCTGGAGATCAAGCAGCAACATCCCGGCTGCTTGTTGTTCTTTCGCCTGGGGGATTTCTATGAGATGTTCATGGACGACGCCGAGGAAGCAGCCCGCCTGCTGGAGATCACCCTCACCGGCAGGGATGCCGGCAAGGCTGGCCGCGTGCCCATGTGCGGCGTACCGTATCATGCCGCCGAAGGCTACATAGCGAAGTTACTGGTCCAGGGAAAGAAAGTGGCTATCTGTGAGCAGGTGGAGGACCCAGCCCAGGCCAAAGGGCTGGTGCGGCGAGAGGTGACCCGCGTCGTCACCCCTGGCAGTGTGTTGGATGGCAGCCTGCTACCACCGGGTCAAAACAACTACTTGGCGGCCATGCTGCAGGAGGGACGCTCCTTCGGGCTGGCCGTGATCGAGCTATCCACTGGAGAGATTCTGTTGGGTGAGTACTCTGGAAGGAACCTCCCTGCCCGGCTGATCGACGACTACCTGCGCTTACAACCCACCGAGACCTTGCTTAGCCCAGCACTGGCAGAGGATCAAGCGGTGCAAAGGCTGCTGCAGATCGCCCAGACCAAGAGCCAAAGTACCATCGCTACCGAGGTGTTCTCGCTGGCGACTGCCAAGCAGCTATATGAGCAACAGGGATGGGAACAACCCGATGACCAGGTGCCCACGATGGGTCTACGATCGCTGGGTGCTGCGCTCGACTATCTGCATCAACTCCGTCAGCAGGTGCTTTCCCATCTGAGACAGCCGCGCAACCTGCACCAACCTACGGTGATGCTGCTGGACGAAGCCACCCGCCGCAATTTGGAGCTGATCAGGAGCAGCCGCAGTCAAGAGGTGGCAGGATCGCTGTTGTCGGTGCTTAACCGCACCGTCTCGTCCATGGGTTCGAGGGAACTGGTCAGATGGATCACCGAGCCGTTGGCGGAGCGATCTGCAATTCAGGCACGGCTGGACGCAGTGGAGGAGCTGGCCTCACAGAACCTGCTGCGAGACCAAGTGCGCAGCTTGCTCAAAGGAAGCTACGATCTGGAACGACTGGCAGGCCGAGTGGCCACCGGTACGGCCAATGCTCGCGATCTGCTGGCCTTAGGTCGTACCCTGCAGCTGCTGCCCCAGGTGGTCAGCTCGCTGGAACAGTGCCGTAGCCAACTGTTGTTCGCTTCGCGGGAACAAATACAACAGCTGCCGCAGCTGACCGATCAGCTGCAGCGGGCACTACAGCCGGAACCCCCGGTCAGCCTAAGGGAGGGGGGCATCTTCCGCACCGGTTACAGCGCCGCCCTGGACGCCATCAACCAGGCGGCGGAGGACGGAAAGGTCTGGTTGGCAGAACTGGAGTCCCGGGAGCGGGAGCGGACTGGCATCCGCTCGTTGAAGGTCGGCTACAACAAGGTTTTTGGCTATTACCTGGAGGTCACCAAATCCAACCTGTCCCAGGTTCCGGCCGATTATGTGCGCAAACAGACGCTGGTCAACGCCGAACGATTTATCACCGAGGAGCTGAAGAGCAAAGAGGATGCCATTCTGGGAGCAGAAGAGAGGCGCAAAGCCTTGGAGTATGAACTGTTCACCCAGTTGCGGCAAACGGTGAATGAATTTGTGCCCGCTATCCAACAGAACGCGGCCATTCTGGCTCGCCTGGACTGCCTGCAGTCGCTGGCAGAGGCGGCCGTAAGGGAACGCTACTGCAAGCCGTCGCTCACCGAGGACGGCAGCCTACAGATTGTCGCCGGCCGCCATCCGGTGGTAGAAAAGGTGGTTGGACGGCATCAGTTTGTGCCCAATGATCTGAACATGCAGCCGGGAGAGCTGTTGGTGATCACCGGGCCCAACATGGGGGGAAAATCCACCTATATGCGTCAGGTGGCGCTGATCGTGTTGATGGCCCAGATGGGCAGTTTCGTGCCGGCGGAGAGCGCAGCCATCGGGTTGGTGGACCGCATCTTCACCCGGGTCGGTGCAGCAGACGACCTCTTCTCTGGTCAGAGCACCTTCATGGTGGAGATGGCCGAAAGTCGCACCGCGATCACCGAAGCCACTGCCGACAGCCTGATCCTGTTCGATGAGCTGGGCCGAGGAACCAGTACCTACGATGGGATGGCCATCGCCGAGGCGATTATTGAATATGTGCACCAGAACATCGGCGCCAAGACGCTCTTCTCCACCCATTATCATGAGTTGACTTCCCTCTCCGAGCGCTTGCCCCGGGTGCGAAACATCTGCTGCCAAGTGGCAGAGCAGCGGGGTGAGCTGGTCTTCCTGCGTCAGATGAGTGACGGCAAGGCTGACCGAAGCTACGGCATCAATGTGGCCAAGATGGCCGGGTTGCCGGGTGCAGTGCTGCAGCGGGCGCGACAGATCCTGCGTCGCCTGGAGCAGCGGCATCCGGCTGAGGCAGCGCTACAGTTGACGCTGGGCGACTTGTTGGTGGATGCAGCCACAGAAGAAGTGGCGGCTACGCGTATGGAAAGGCCATCCGCAGGCCACAGCATAGTGGAAGCCTTACAGGCATTGGAACTGGATATGCTGACACCCCTGGCTGCCCTCAATCTGCTGGCCAAGTGGCAGCAGGAACTGCGTAAGGAGGAGGTAGCCCTTGAGTAGAATTCTGGTGTTGAATGAGGAAGTAGCTAACCAGATCGCTGCTGGTGAGGTGGTGGAGCGGCCAGCCTCGGTAGTGAAGGAACTGGTGGAGAATGCTCTGGATGCCGGTGCCACCACCATCGATGTGCAGATCAAACAGGGCGGCCTGGAGCAGATCATCGTCAGCGATAACGGCAGCGGTATGGAACCGGACGACTTGCCGTTGGCCTTCCTGCGCCACGCTACCAGCAAACTGCGCCAGTCCCAGGATCTATTCGGCATCAAGACGTTGGGTTTTCGCGGCGAAGCTCTGCCCAGCATTGCCTCGGTGGCCAAGGTGCAGGTGATCACTCGACAAGCCGATGCAGCTGCTGGATGGCAGTTGACGGTGAATGGGGGAGAGGTGGGTGAGTTGTCGGCCTGCGGTGCCCCCGTGGGCACCACTGTGGTGGTCAACGAGCTGTTCTACAATACCCCGGCTCGCAAGAGCTTCATGAAGTCACCTCCGGCAGAAGCAGGGCGGATTCGAGAGCTGATGACCAAAATGGCCCTGGCCGCACCCCAGGTTGCCTTGCGATTGCGGCAGGACGATCGCATAGTACTGGAGACAACTGGCAATAATGTGCTTCGAGATGTCATTTTGGCCATCTATGGCCGCGAAACTTGTGAACAGCTGATTGCAGTGGACGGAAGTTCCTCCCCTGTGCAGATAGCAGGCCTGATCGGTCGCCCGGAGCTGACCAGGAACAACCGCAGGGACCAGGTGTTCATCTTGAACGGCCGCCTGGTGCAGTGCCGCTCCCTATCAGCCGTATTGGGAGAAGCCTATCGCTCGCTGCTGCCGCGGGGACGCTATCCGGTGGCTTTCCTGCACCTAACGCTGCCGCCCGAGTCGGTGGACGTGAATGTGCACCCGGCCAAGATAGAAGTGCGCCTAAGGGACGAACGGCAAGTGGCAGCTGTACTGCACCGGGTGCTGAGACAGGCGCTGTCCAGCTCAGGGCAAGAGCAGGCGGCCGCGACCGCCCGCATGGGCAGGATGAGCAGCGGATTTGGCGTTCAGGAGAGCCTTGCGCAACCCATGGACGAACCGATTGGCTCTGTCGACCCGGCGCTTAGGCCGGATATAGCGGCGGAGGAGCAGACACCGCTGGTGCCGGTGAGCCTGCAGCAGGTGAAGCAACAGTTGTTGGGGGTGGAATCAGACTGGTCTTGCCCGTATTCGTCTGCTACTGGACCGATGGCGAGCGAGCAACCGCCGGGCCATGTCAGCCAGCAGGACAGGCAGGCATCTCCGCCCCAGTCGGTCTCCAATCATGCTTATCGCTTGTTGGGGCAGGCGCTAAACAGTTACCTGGCTGTGGAAAGGGAAGACGGCTTCTGGCTGGTGGACCAACACGCTGCTCACGAACGGATTATCTATGAACAATTGTCCCGCGCTGAGGGAAGCTGGCAAACGGTGCAACAGTTGCTGGTGCCCTACTCGCTGCAAGCGGCACCCCAGGAGGCCGCCGTGCTGGAGCAGAGTGAACAGGAGCTGAGGGACCTGGGCTTCGACTTACAGCATTTTGGAGGAAACACCTGGTTGCTGCGCAGTTTGCCCCAGATCTATCGGGGGCGTTTCAGTCCCGATCAGTTTCGCAATCTGATCAGCGATTTGGCCGATGACTGGCGGACGATGAAAACGCTAGAGCGCCGCGAGCAACTGCTGATCCGCCTTTCCTGCCAGGGTGCAATCAAGGCAGGGCAACGGATGCACAATTCGGAGATGATTGAGCTGTTGGATCAACTATGGCAGACAGCGCTTCCCTTCACTTGCCCCCACGGCAGGCCGACTGCCATCCGCTTCAGTCGCGAGCAGTTGTTCAGAATGTTTCACCCTTAAACAAGAGTAGGAGCGATAGAGAGTGGAAAGATTGCTGGTGATCGTGGGACCGACCGCCGTCGGCAAGACTGAGCTATCTTTAACCCTGGCCAAACGGCTGCGGGGAGAGATCATCTCGGCCGACTCCATGCAGGTTTATCAAGGAATGGACATCGGCACCGCTAAGCCCAGCCTTGAAGAGCAACAAGCGGTTCCCCATCACCTGATCGATGTGGTCAAACCAGGCGAACCCTTCAGCGTAGCCGATTTTCAGCAGTTGGCGCGACAACGGATCAGTGAAATTACCGAGCGGGGTCGGCTTCCCATATTAGCGGGAGGCACTGGGCTGTACGTGCGAGCAGTGATCGATCACTACAACTTCATCCCAGCGGACACCGATTGGAAACTGCGTGAGCGATTGCGACGGCAAGCCCAGGAGGCAGGCCTGGCTTCACTTTATCGCTGGCTGCAGTCGGTGGATAGCGTAGCCGCTGCTCGCATTCACCCGCAGGATGAGCGCAGGATCGTCCGCGCCCTAGAGGTGTATCAGACCACCGGGCAGCCGCTCTCCTTCTGGGAACAGCAGGGGAAAGGGCATGGCGAGCGCTACGACCTACAGATGTTTGGGCTGACCAGGCCACGGCAACAGTTGTATGACCGCATCAATCGCCGAGTGGACCTGATGGTCAAGCAAGGACTGCTAGAGGAGGCCCAGCGTCTGCTCCACCAGGGGTTGGACGAAAACTTCATCGCCAACCAAGCGATCGGCTATAAGGAGCTGTTTACATACCTGCGGGGAGAAGAGGGTTTGGACGATGCTGTGGAGAGATTGAAGCAGAACACCAGGCGTTATGCCAAGCGCCAACTGACCTGGTTCCGGGCCGATCAACGCATCCAGTGGCTGGATGTCAGCCTGTATCAGGATAGCGACAGCTTGGCCGACGAAATTGTAGAGCGGCTTGCAGTCCGTTGGGCGATAGTATAAAATGGATGCAATTAGAGTAATGGGGGGACAAGTCTTGACCAAAGCAACCATCAATCTACAAGACACTTTCCTCAACCAGATGCGCAAGGATAGCGTACCCGTGACCATCTTCCTGGTTAACGGTTATCAACTGAAGGGGACCGTGCGGGGATTTGATAATTTCACCCTGGTCTTGGAATCGGAAGGAAAACAACAACTGGTCTACAAACATGCCATTTCCACTGTTGCCCCATTCAGACCAGTGACCATCAACTTGATGGAGGATCGCGGCGAATAGCGTTGCGCTAACCAAATCAAACAGGCTATAACAAGGCGAGGCCGGGCAGAGCCCGGCTTCTTTCACTACTCCATGGCAATATGGAAGGGAGTCACGTTCAGCGAGGGTGGCCCCGATCGCTGGCAGAACTGACGGTCGCCTTGCGGGTACCGGCGATAAAGCCAAACCACCGCACTCGCCCATCATCAGCAGCATCTTTAGCTGCCAGTCACCTCGGGCGATCCGGACGCATAAACTTCTACGGGACGATTGCAGGCCGCGCATAGGTGGCGCGATACGCTGCAGGGCAAAGGAGGCGAGTGCATGCGACCGGAGCACCCGAGCAAGGATCAGATCACGCCGGGCAGTTATGACGAAGTGGTGGGGCTGTTGGAACAAGGCAGGATCAGTGTGGCAGAGGCGTTCAAGCTGCTGCGGGACGTGGAAGCAGGAGGACAGAGAATGACAACCAGAAACATATTACCCACTCCCACCCAGTTCGATCGGCTGGCCACCTTGGACGAGATCATGGCCGAGCTGGAATCGTTGATTGGCCTGGCCAAGGTGAAGAAGCTGGTTAAAGAATTGCAGGCCTTCATCCAAATCCAGAAAGCCCGGGAAGGGCAGCATTTGGCCACAGAGCCGATGGTTCTACATATGATCTTCAAAGGTAACCCTGGTACCGGTAAGACCACCGTCGCTCGGTTGCTGGGGCGTATCTTTAAGGAAATGGGCGTGCTGCCCAAAGGACAACTGACGGAAGTGGAACGGGCAGACCTGGTGGGAGAGTATATCGGGCATACCGCGCAAAAGACACGGGAGCAGATTCGCCGGGCACTGGGAGGCATTCTGTTTATCGATGAAGCCTACTCACTGGCGCGGGGAGGAGAGAAGGACTTTGGCAAAGAAGCCATCGATGCCATGGTCAAGGCGATGGAGGATTACAAGGACCAGTTGATCCTGATCCTGGCAGGATACCGCAAGGAGATGGACACTTTCCTGGAGACCAACCCGGGGCTGCGCTCCCGCTTTCCGATTATCCTGGAGTTCGACGATTACCGCATCGCCGAACTGTTGGATATCGCCGACGTAATGCTCAGGAAGCGGCAATATAAGCTCTCGCAGGAGGGCAAGGAAAAGCTGTCCCGACTGCTGTTTGAACGCTATCAGTTTGAACCGGAGAACTTCGGCAACGCCCGCCTGGTGCGCAATTTGATTGAGCGCAGCATCCGCAAGCAGGCGGTGCGCTTGGTGCAAGAGAAGCGGCTAACCCGGGAACAGCTGATGCTGATTGTGCCAGAGGATATAGTGGACGATGATCAATAGCTGAAGGTGCGCTTGGAGGCCGTCGCGTTAGCGATTGGGGATTGGTATCTGCGACCGAAACAACAGGGCTGCTGCAACTGCAACAGCCCTGTTTCTCTTGCGCTTCATATCTAGCTGCTAACCGATGGACCAGCTGAAGCCCGCGCTCCTGGCTGGGCTGAGGGATGGTCCCACTGCTTCTTCTGCAACCACCAGGTCAGTCCACCCAGCAGTACGCCGGTAACAGCAAACACCATCGGCAGCCCAAACAAGGCTCCCACGTAGCCCCCGATCACCGGCCCGATGGCACCGCCGATCTGCTGGAAGCTGTGGGCCACGCTGAGGGCGCGACTGCGAAACCCTGGGGATACCGCCCGGGAGATCAACGCGTTGGCGGAAGGCAAGACAGCGGCCATAAACAATCCGAAGGCGAAGCGCATTCCTCCCAGGTAATAGAGATTAGGGGAGAACACCAATGCAAAACTGAGGATGGCTGCGCCCAAGAAGCCATTGCGCAAGACGACGGTGTAACCCACCTTCTGCCCGCGGCGACCCCAACGGGGTGCCGCCAGCACTGTAGCCATGCCTGCAAGGGAGAAGATCAAACCGGTCGCCACTTCTACGTTGCCTGCCCCGGTCAACTTCTCGATGAACAGCGGCAAGATCGGTTGGATCACCTGGAAAGAGAGATTGTAGACCATAATCAGCAGGTACATCTGCAGCAGCAACGGTTGCCTTAGTACGGTAACCACGTTATCGACAATCTTTATCTCGAGGCTACGGTCGCCTTTGTTCACCTCGGTGGTGCCGGTGACGCTGACCAGTGTGGCAAAGAACATGGAACTGCCGGCAATCAACAGTGTAGTCTGAATGCCGAGATAATGACTAAGCAGACCTCCCACCAACGGACCGACCACCGTGCCAAAGGCGCTGCCAGTCTGAATGGTGCCTAGAGCCCCGCCCAGATGCTCCTCGGGAGTGTTGGTAGCCACCATAGCCACCGCCGTCGGGACAAATCCATTAAAGATGCCCAACAACAACCGCAGCCCCACAATCTGTATCGGACTATTGGCAAAAGCCATCAGCATGTAGGTGACGCCAATACCCACGCCGGCGCGCACCATTTGGGGCTTGCGGCCGTATTTGTCCGCGAGAGTACCCCACACTGGAGCCAGCAGAGCGCTGGTGTAAAAGGAGGCGGCAAAAGCCCATCCGGACCACACCTCAAGATTATCGGTAGCGCCTACCTGCTCCAGCAGGGTAGGTAAGAACGGACTGACGATGGAAAAAGCCATTCCGCCAAAGACGGTTCCAACCCAAAGCACGATCAGGTTTCTTCTCCAAATCTCCATCTGGCTGACACCCTTCCGCGGCGTATTGCGTCACTGCAGTTAATTGATTCAGTTGTGCCAGTGAGTACTCAGCGTTAGCTGATCCTAATCCAGTATACTACCATTCTACTATTACCCCTGTCGAAAGACTAGACGAACTAAAATACACAAGTTGCTGTGTATTTTGAGGAATTCTGTTCAGCAGCAGGTTGAGCGTTGGACAAGAAGGCCTGCTAAACAAGTGCCAGGTAGCATAGAAATAGAACAGCCGCAGGGGCACCCCAGTCGCTTGCGCGATAAACCGTATCAGAGGTTGTATGAGGTAAGTACATAGCACGAGGGGAGAGGCGGATGAACGAGTGTCTGGTGATCGGCCGTACCAACGTAGGCAAGACAGCGTTTGTGCTCAACTTCGCTGAGTATCTGGGACTGAGCCGGGCGGAAATCTACTTTCGCTATCCAGACGGATTTTCCACCAAACAGTCCTTCCGCCTGGACGTGGCCCGGAGAGAGTTGATCGGTAGCGGCCAGCATAAGACCCGCTGCCTTCAGGGCCTGGAGTTGGAGATTCCTGCGGGCAAGGTCAAGAAGCGAATAGTGATGACCGATAGCAGCGGATTTGCTGATGGCATTCCTGACGACGAAACGGTGCGCAAGGCAGTGGCTCAGACCTTGATGCAGGTCCGGCAAGCGTCGCTGGTGCTGCACATGCTCGATGCCGCCAGCCCCGAGGCCATCGGCGAAGTGGACCGACAAGTGGCCCGTTTCGCGGAGACGCGGGGCGGATACTTTATTCTGGCTAACAAGATGGATTTGCCGGGAGCAAGAGAAGGCCTGGAGCGCATTCGTACCATCTTTGGCAACCACCTGGTTTTGGCCATCTCGGCCACGCAAAAGAAGGGATTTAAAGAGGTGAAAGCAATTGTGGCCCGCAGTCTGTGAGCACTTGCTGGGTTTTGTGGCGGCCTTGGCCGTCGGCTGGTCTATCCGGCTGGTGGACGATGCGCTGGATTTGGAGCTGGACTTGGCCGTGGGCCGCAGTAACCTCTGTCAGCAGCTGCAGGGAGGGACAGCAGCCTATGCGGTGGCCGCCTTCGCGATAGGAGTGGTAGCCAGACCAACCGTTGCCCTCGCTCTGTTCGCCGCTGCATATCTGATGGGCATGTTTGACGACGGGCGCCTGCTGCCCACCGGGTTGCCCGGCTGGCTAGAGGGATTGCTGCTGTTTGGGCTGGTACTCTTCCGCGTGGGAACGCGGGTGGCGGTAGCCTCATTGCTGGTGATGCTGGCCGCTCAACTTACGGATGACTTGCGGGACCAGCAACTGGACCAAGGCTGCAAACGCGGCCGCCTGATCCACCTGCTCGGCCCGATCGGCGTGGCTCTGGTGGTGACAACAGCGTGCGCCTTTGCTCTGCACCTGCACACCTGGCTGGTGGTCTATTCGCTGCCAGTCTTTGCGTACTTTCAGCGGCGGGAGCGAAAGGGGAGGCTGCCATGCTGAGGGCGTTGCTGTCGTTGCTGCTGGGCTTGAGCCTGGGCTTCATTCTGGGGCGGGTCTCAGGGCTGAAGGAGGGAGAGAAGCGGGGTAGCGCCTTTGCGCCGCTACAGCTGAAGGCAGAGGGGCTGCAGCAACAGCGCTGCCCGGTCTGTGGGCAGGCTCTGCCGCAGCCAGGTGTTGGCCAGGAGTAGGCATAAATAATGAGTATCCGGGGAGCGCCAGCTCCCCTTTTGCTTTGCAGCCCAATATTGTGCCAGCGATAGCGGTATTGTTGGCCGGCAGCGCTTAAGCGCACCTGCCTGATCACGCAGACGCCAATCTGGCTTCTATCCATGACGGTGGTACCGCTTGATGTCTGCTTTGTGTCATGTTAGCAGGTAATGGAGTTTCGTTTGGCGAATGATAACCGTTAGGAGGTGTTGATCTTGGAGATCACCGTCAAGATCTTTGGCGAACTCTATCGCTACATACCAGGTGGTCTGGATCATGCCGTCATCATGGTGCCGCCGAAAGCTAGCCTGGCCGACCTGCTGCAGCAACTTCGAATACCAGACTATGCCGTCTGGGTAATCACCGTCAACGACCAGCGAGTGCCGCCAGAACATCGGCTGACCGCAGGCGATACCGTGGCCATATTTGCTCCCGTGGCGGGAGGATAGAGGAGGAAGTTACATGCCGTTTGGTTATCACGACAGAATACTGCGAGTCAACCTGACTACAGGGCACATAGCCGAAGAGCATCCAGGAGAAACGTTTTATCGCCAGTTCCTGGGGGGAACAGGCACCATCGCCTATTATCTGTACAAGGAGCTACCGCCAGGAATAAACCCCTTGGGACCGGAGAACAAGCTGATCTTCGCCGCTGGTCCGCTGGCCGGAACCCCTTTCATCGGCAGTGGGCGGAGCAGCGTCGGTGCCAAGTCGCCGTTGACAGGCACCATCGGGCATGCTGAGGCCGGAGGTTTCTTCGGCGCGGAAATGCGCCGCGCTGGCTACGATGCCATCATCATCGAGGGCAAAGCCGAGCGACCGGTATATTTGGCAATCAAGGACGAGCAGGTGGAAATCCGAGATGCCAGCCATCTCTGGGGCAAACTGACGGCTGACGTGGAAACTGCCATTAAGGAGGAAATGGGCGATAAGCTGGTGCGGGTCGCCCAAATCGGTGTAGCGGGAGAGAACCTGGTCAAGTATGCCTGCATCACCAACGACCTCACTCACTTCTACGGCCGCAGCGGTATAGGGGCGGTGATGGGCTCCAAGAACCTGCGAGCGGTCGCTGTCCGAGGTAAACGACTGCCGGAAGTTGCCGATCGCCCCGCTCTGATGGAGCTAAATCGCTGGATGGCGGAGCATTGGCGCGAGCTGGCTGGCGGTCTGCATGACCTGGGCACCACCGGAATCGTGGTGGGCAACAACGCTGCGGGGGGGCTGCCTACCCGAAACTTCCGGGAAGGCACCTTTGAGGGGGCGGAACAGATATCCGGCCAACTGATGCGGGATACCATCCTGATCGAGCGGGATGGCTGCTACTCTTGTCCCATCCGCTGCAAACGGGTGGTCGAGGCAAAGGAACCTTACCAGATTGACCCGGTCTACGGCGGGCCGGAGTATGAAACCCTGGCCTCACTGGGCAGTTGCTGCGGCGTCAGCGACCTGCTGGCCGTCTGCAAAGCCAACGAACTCTGTAACGCATTGGGACTGGATACCATCTCCACCGGCGTCACCATCTCCTTTGCCATGGAATGCTTTGAGAATGGACTGCTGACCAGCGAGGATACCGATGGCCTGGAGCTGCGCTTTGGCAATGGCGATGCTATGGTGCGGTTGGTGGAGAAGATCGCCAGGCGCGAGGGCTTTGGCGACCTGTTGGCGGAAGCCAGCAAGCGCGCTGCGTTGTCCATCGGCAAAGGCGCAGAGGAGTACGCCATGGAAGTGAAGGGGCAGGAGATTCCGATGCATGAGCCCCGCATGAAACAGGGGTTGGGGGTCGGCTACCAGGTCAGCGCCACCGGAGCAGACCATTGCCACAACATGCACGACACTGCTTATGCCAAGGAAGGCCCTGGCTTGGACAAGGCGCGGTCAATCGGTTTGAACAAGGCGCTGCCCATCAACCAGTTGGACGCTGAGAAGGCATACATGCTGAAGGTAGGATCCAATTGGCGCCACCTGAACAACTGCGCCGAGTTCTGTCAGTTCGTGCCCTGGAGCCAGAAGCAGGTGGAACAAGCCCTCAATGCCGTCACCGGGTGGAACACCTCTCTGTTGGAGTACATGCGGGTGGCGGAACGGGTGGTCACCTTGATGCGCTTGTTCAACCTGAGGGAAGGCCTGGATGAGAGCCAGGATTATCTGCCCAAGCGCTTCTACCAGCCGCTGCTGGGAGCAGGCCCGCTCAAGGGGGTGGCAATTGATAAGGAAGCAGCAGAGACTACCCGCAAAGCCTATTACGACCTGATGGGCTGGAATGAGCAGGGCGTACCCACCAAGAATGGCTTGGCCGCCCTAGGGCTGACCTGGGTAGCAGACAATTAGTCGGATAAGATCTACAAGGAGAGGGCCGCATGCCCTCTCCTTGTAGTTTCCCGGAGTGGCCTTTTGGGGACGCTTCCGAAAAACCCACTTGGGTATTATTCAGTCCTGAAGGTTTCTCTCGGTATGGACTCGGTCGGTGTTTGTGCTAAACTGAAGCATGGATTGGAAAAGATAACTGCAAGAGGCAGGTGACTGACCGTGCATGATGCAACGAGAGAAGAAAAGGACAGAGCGGTGCTGGTGGCGCTGGACCTGCCAGGCCGACCAGCGGACCTGAGGGAACTGGCGGCCTTGGTGGAAACCGCCGGGGGGGAAGTGGTAGGGGAGCTGACCCAACAGCGGGGGACGCCGGACAACGCCCTCTATCTGGGAACCGGCAAGGCTGAGGAGCTCAGGGGACTGGCCCTGGCCACCGATGCGACCGTGGTAATTGTGGACGATGAACTATCTCCCCGCCAGATTCGAAACCTGGAGGATAAAATAGATCTGAAGGTGATCGACCGCACCCAGTTGATCCTGGAGATCTTTGCCCAACGGGCTGAGACCCACGAAGGTAGAATACAGGTGGAGATTGCGCTGCTGAATTATTCACTACCCCGCCTGACTGGCAAAGGGGCAGAGATGTCCCGCCTAGGGGCCAGCACACCCGGAGCCCGCACCCGGGGTGCCGGTGAAAGCAAGCTGGAGCTGGAGCGCCGCAACATCCGCAATCGCATTGGACAGTTGCGGGCAGAGGCCAAGGAAGTGAGCAAGCATCGGCAGCTGCTGCGGGCCGGTCGTACGCGGCGAGGCTACCCCTTGGTGGCATTGGTGGGTTATACCAACGCCGGCAAGTCCTCGCTGCTCAACGCCTTGACGGAAGCAGCCGCCTTTGAGGCGGATATGCTCTTTGCCACCCTCGACCCCACCACCAGGGTGTTGGCTTTGCCTGACGGAAGGGAGGTAGCCCTCACCGATACGGTGGGCTTTATTTCCCGATTGCCCCACATGCTGGTACAGGCCTTCCATGCTACTCTGGAAGAAGTGCAGGAGGCAGATCTGCTGGTGCATGTGGTGGACGCCTCAAACCCCGAGATGTTGCAGCAGATGGCCTCGGTGGCCGAGGTGCTGCGGGAACTGAATTGTCAGGATAAACCACAGGTGATCGCCTACAATAAGATCGATCTGATTGAGAATAAAGAGGCCTTCCTACCGGAGCAGCTGCGAGGTCCTTACGCGCTGGTCTCGGCCAAACACGGAACCGGACTGGATCAGCTGTGCCACGTGATCAGCAGCTTGCTGCCCAATACACCTCGCAGAGTGACCTATCTTTTGCCATATGATCGGGGAGACGCGGCCGCTTGGCTGCACCGCGAAGGAGAAGTCAGCGAGCAGCAGTACGAGGAACTGGGCACAAGGATTACGGTGGATCTACCCGAGACAGCGATCCAGCAGGCAGCCAAACTGTTTTCCATCCGACCGCTGGGCGAGCGGCCGGGGGGTCATGACGATGAGCAGTAAACTGTGGCGAGAATTTGGCGTCGAGGAACGGCTGCTATCGTTGGCGGAAGAGGTAGAGACCGCGCTGGGTCCGCTGCATCAGCGCGCCGACCGCATTGTGGAGCACAACCAGCTCAGGGTGATCCGCGCGCTGCAACGGCAGCAGTTGTCTGATTGGCACCTGAACGGCTCCACCGGTTATGGCTACGGGGATGTCGGTCGGGAGGCTCTGGACAACGCCTACGCCGAGATCATGCAGACGGAAGCAGCCTTGGTGCGCCCGCACTTTGTCTCCGGCACCCATGCGCTGGCCTGCGCCATGCTGGGCAATCTGCGCCCGGGAGAGCAACTATTGCTCGGCTCGGGCAAGCCCTATGACACTCTGGAGAAGGTGATCGGGTTACAGCCAGCCCCTCTGGGCAATTCGTTGCTGGACATGGGTGTGGACCATCAGGTGATCCCACTCCGTCCCGACGGCAACTTGGACATTGCCGCCATTTTGGCAGCCATCACCCCGCGCTCCCGCATGCTGCATCTGCAGCGCAGCCGCGGCTATGCGCTGCGCCCGGCACTATCCCTCGAGGACATCGCTGAAGTCACTGCCTTGGCCCACGCCAAGTATCCCGAGCTGATCGTCTTTGTGGACAACTGTTATGGTGAGTTTGTGGAAGAACAGGAACCAGGGGCGCTGGGAGTCGATCTGATCGCCGGTTCGCTGATCAAGAACCCTGGAGGGGGCTTGGCCCTTTCCGGCGGCTACATAGCGGGGCGGGAAACGCTGGTGGCCAGGGCGGCGGAACGGTTGTCTGCGCCGGGGTTGGGTCAGGAGATGGGGGCTACTACCCACAGCTTGCGACCGATGTTTCAGGGATTGTTCCTGGCACCCAGCGCGGTCGGGGCTGCCGTCAAAGGAGCCGTCTTCACCGCAGCATTGTTTGAACGCTTGGGATTCCCGGTATCTCCCGGTGTGCAGGAACCGCGACGGGATATCATCCAGGCGGTACAACTCCCAGGTCCGGAGCAGGTGATCGCCTTTTGCCAGGGTATTCAGGCAGCGGCAGCGGTGGACGCCCACGTGCGGCCGGAGCCGGCCAACTTGCCTGGATATGCCGACCCGGTGGTGATGGCAGCCGGCACCTTCGTGCTGGGCGCATCCCTGGAGCTATCGGCTGACGCGCCCATCCGGCCGCCATACACGGCCTTTATGCAAGGAGGGCTGACCTACGCCCACGCCAAGTTGGGAGCCTTGCTGGCAGCCAGCCGCGTCCTGGCTGTTGCCGCAGTTGATCGCTAGACGGGATAGATAACTGCGTCAGGCAGCAATTTCCAACACCAATCAAACTGGCGAGAAACGGGGGCCAGCTGTCAGTGAAGGAGACAACCAAGGAGTGGCTGCGAGCCATGCGCTATGATCAGGAGACGGCCGAGATTCTGCTTGAGCACGGCCGGTTCATCTATACGGTGTTCTTGGCAGTACAGATGGTAGAAAAGGCGATGAAAGCGTTGTGGTCGGAGACTAAGGAAGACTACCCGCCACACACCCATAATCTGATCAAGCTGGGCAAGTTGCTGGGCGTCTGGAAGAAGCTGCCGCTGGACCAGCGCAAATTCCTGGCTTTCATCAGCCCGCTGTACATAGCAATCCGTTACCCCGATGTGCACGTGGCCGCAGAGGACGACCTTGATCTCACTGAGGCAGAGGACATACTCAGCCAGTCCCAGGAGGTTTGCCAATGGTTAGAGCAGCAGATGAAGTAGCCCGGGTGATCGAGCAGTTCGTGCAACTGGTGGCCGAACAGGTGCCACTGAATAAGGTGATCTTCTATGGTTCCCACGCCAGGGGCAACGCCCGGGAACACAGCGATATCAACCTGGTGGTGATCTCGCCCGCCTTTGGCAGGCACAAGCTGCGCGACCTGCGGCTGCTGACCGGCATCGCTATGGAGTGTGACGATGACATCACCGCCTTACCCTACGGCACCAGTGAGCTGCAGGACTTGGCCCCCGGCACCTTTCTGGACGAAGTGTTGCGCACGGGTAAAGTCGTCTATCCCAAAGAATAATGCAAAAACGGGGACAGTCCCCGTTTTTGCATTACTGCGCCCAAGTCACCGTTTCTAGGCCCAGGTAATCCGCTTGCTGCCGTACGGCGCGCTGGATGGCGGGCAGGGCAGCCTCCCCCTGGGGCTCAAACCAGAGGTTATCCACCCGCAATACCCCCGCTGTGCGGTCAGCACGCAACTCTATTCGCCCCACAAATCGCTCACCCCACAAAACCGGTACCACATAATAGCCGTAGCGACGCTTGGCGGCCGGCGTATACACTTCCCAGCGATAGTTGAACTGCCACAGGTCATCTAGGCGGTCTCTGTCCCAAAGCAAATTGTCCAGTGGCCCCAGGATGACGGCAGTGTCGGTCTCTGGCAATGGTTCGCTGCTGGTCAGTTCCAGCACCAGTTCCGTCGGACAGTAGTAAGTCCTGGCCAGGCCTTCAATGCTGATGGGAGTGACCTCGCCCTGGTCCACCAGGTCCAACAGCAGCCGCTTCTTAGCGGCCTTGGGGGCAGTGTACCAGCCGAAGCGAAACCCCGGTTGTCCCAAGTTTCCCAGGCCATAGCCACGCAAGTACTTGAGCAGCAAACGGCGCTGTGACTCGGCTTCGCTCAACTGTCGTGACAGCAGCTCCGGCGGCACAATCCGCTGGGGCAAATCATAACTACGCTGATTTCCGCTCCGCCTGCTGATCAATACCTGGCCTGTCAAATGCAGATAATCCAAGGCTTGCTTTTCGATCTTGGTGCTGGGTGGCTTCCCCGCTGGATTGAGCACCATCACGCCTACGTCGCTGATCTGCTTCTCTGTGGCAGTGCGGGGATTCTTGTCCTGACTGCTCTCCCACCAGCCATACACTTTGCGGCCAGACTGAAAATCTATTGATGAAGTCTCTCCTTGTTGGCGAATATGTTCCCGCACTTGCTCTATCGCCTGCAGCATCTCCCGGTCTAGGCCGGCAATGACGGACTCCTGCTTTTGGCGCATGGAACTTTGAAACAGAGGCCAATCCTCAAGCGGCAACACGCAGAGAGCATTGCAGTAGTATTCAAAGGCGCCCCTGCTCTGATAGAGCAGTAGATCCAGCCACTCCGGCCGATACCCGCGCACTCGATTGAACAGCACCTGATGATGGTTGCGCTCAAAGGTACACAGCGGGTCTATTTGCACCGCCTCCAAGTGACTCAAGGCTGCAGCCACTCCATCAGGGCCAAAGAAGCCCCCGCCGTAGGCCAGAAACTGCTGCCGGCGAATGAGGAAGCACCTGGCCTGCTCTTGGGATACGATCAATCGGCTGCTCAAAGTGAAACCCTCCTTAGATCCCAGCTTCAGCAGATGGCGACTCTCGATGACAACTGCCAGTTGGCGAAGCGGTCGACAACCCCTCCACACCCTCGGCAAAGACAAAGCGCCGACTGCCGTCGGCGCTCGCGGTCATACCGTGTTATCCATCCGCATAAGCTTGTCCTAGTAGTGTGCAAACCTCAAGTCCGCCATGCTTCTGGTCTCAATCAAACCTATTTGTTCTAGACTTGACAAGACTAGAACAGTCGGTATAGCCCGATCACTTTGCCCAAGACGGTGACCTCTTTGGTGAGAATGGGGGAGAGGGTGGGGTTCTCCGGCTGCAAGCGCACATGATCCTTCTCGCGATAAAAGGTTTTCACCGTAGCCTCGTCTCCCAACAACGCCACCACAATATCGCCGTTTTGAGCGCTGTTCTGTTTGCGCACGATCACATAGTCACCATCCAGAATACCAGCTTCAATCATCGAATCACCACTGACATGTAGGATGAACACTTCCTGGTCGCGGATCACCTGACGGGGAAGGGGGAAGTACTCCTCGATGTTTTCCACCGCCAAGATGGGCACTCCGGCAGTGACGCGACCTAGCACCGGCACCTGCACCGCGTCCACCGCTGCCTGGAAGGCGTGATCCAATATCTCTATGGCGCGAGGCTTGGTGGGGTCGCGGCGAATCAATCCTTTATTTTCCAGAGTAGCTAGATGGCTATGTACCGTGGCGCTGGAGCTGAGACCGACGGCTGAACCGATTTCCCTGACCGAGGGCGGGTAGCCTTTTTCCCGTACACTCTGCTTGATGCAGTCCAGTATTTGCTGTTGTCTCTTGGTTAAGCCAGGCTTCATGGCGGGCACCTCGCTCTCAATTATTGGCTTCAGTATACCATGGGCCCGCAAAAAGTGTCAAACATTAGTTTGCTTTTGCTCTTGACAAACACCCGTTTGGGCATATAATGTTAGTAGAACACTTGTTCGGAGGTGCTGTTGATGCCAACTTACGTCGCCAGTTACGCACGCAGCAAACGTCGGTCCCGCCGCAGCAGCAGGCTAATCAGAAGGGCAGTTTTGCTGCTATTGCCACTGTTGATTCTCTGCTCGGGCTGGCTGGCTTTGCGACATCCAGCAGCCGCCGACGCCTCCCAAGCAACCGTATACGTGGTGCAGGCCGGGGACAGCCTGTGGAGAATAGCCCAGCGGCATGCGCCGGAGCGAATGGACATCCGGGCATATATCGGTCAGTTGCGACATCTCAACCAACTGGAGCAGAGTGTGATTCACGTGGGTCAGACGCTAATCTTGCCGACCAGATAGATATGACAAATACGCAGGGGCTGTCGCAAGACAGCCCCTTTTGACTCTCCCCCAGTCGCTTCGGGATCTTACTTTCCGTGGCGCAGCACTTCGCCGGCGGCGACGCCGGTGTGCTGACCATGCTCCACCACAACCCGCCCATTGACCAGCACCTGCTGCACGCCGACGGCGTACTGTGCCGGTGCGGTATAGGTGGCCACATCGCCCACCGTGGCCTGGTCGAAGACGACCACGTCCGCCTTCATGCCTGGCAACAACAGCCCCCGGTCGTGCAGACCCAAGCGGGCAGCCGGTGCCCACGTCATCTTGCGAATCGCTTCAGACCAGGAAAACAGTCCTTTTTCACGCACGTATCTGCCCAAAACCCGCACAAAGGTGCCAAAGGTGCGCGGGTGGGGCTGACCCCGCTTGGTCGCCCGCTCGATGGACACGCCGCTGGAGTCGGAGCCAACCATCATCAACGGATGTTGCATGATCCGCTCCAAGTCCTGGTCACCGATGGTGAAATAAACGATGTCGATGCGCTTGTCGGCCTTCATCAACAGGTCGAAGCAGGTATCGAAGCCGTCCTTACCATAGAGCTCGGCAATCTCAGCCACCGACTTGCCATCAAGGCTATGGTCAAAGTAGCAGCCGGTGATGATGATTCGCTCCCAGCCTACTCCCTTATAGATGCTGGTCCATGTGCCCACACCTGACACGATATCCTGGCGCAAGCGCTGGCGGATAGCTGGGTCAGCCAACCGCTGCTGCAGCGCCTTGGTGCCGCCCACATGGGCCCACGGCGGCAGCACAGCGCTAAAGCCACAGGCCGAGGCGTTGTATGGGTATTGATCGAAGGTCACGTCAACCCCGTCTGCGCGAGCCTGATCGATCATCTGCAGGATCTTCACCGAGGTGCCCCACATATGCTCACCCATGGCCTTTAGGTGAGCGATCTGCACCGGTGTGCCAGCTTGTCGGCCGATCTCGATTGCCTCAGCCACCGCCTGCAGCACCGTGTCATTCTCGCCGCGAATGTGGCTGGCATACACCCCGCCATGCTCTGCCACCACCTTGGCCAATTCCACCAGCTCCGGCATCTCGGCGTAACAGCTGGGGGTATAGATCAAGCCGGTGCTCATACCAAAGGCACCGGAGGCCATCGCCTCGCGTACTAAGTCGCGCATCGCGTCCAGCTGCTGCTCATTGGCTGGGCCTTCGGCAAAACCCATGACAGCATTTCGCACCTGGCCTTGGCCCACTAAAGCTGCCACGTTGATGGAAACGCCCCGCTCAGCCAGCAGGTCCAGGTACTCACCCATGGTTCGCCATTTGGGTTCGATGCCGGACTCCCGCAGCGCCGCGGCTATGTCGGATCCGCTCAAGATCTCCTCGGTGGTAGGTGCGATACCGCTACCGCAGTTGCCAATCACGTTGGTGGTCACGCCTTGTTGTACGTGGGATTGTCCCCGACCATCCAGCAGCAGGGGTAAATCCGAATGGGTATGGATATCGATGAAACCCGGGCTAACGGCCATTCCCCGGGCATCGATCTCCCGCTCAGCCTTGGCAGCAGACAGGTCTCCAATGGCTACAATGCGGTCGCCTTGAATTCCCACATCCGCGTGACGCCAGGGATTGCCGGTGCCGTCAAATACCTTGCCTCCCCGAATGATTACTGAATACAATTCCACTCCTCCTTTGCAGTTGCATGGTTTAGCTTAACTGATTCTCTCTTGTCTCTATTTCTTTTTTTCTCTTTGGCACGCGAAATTCCTGCGTTGGAGCAACAAATGTCATTGTCGAGAGTTCCAGCGGTCGCAATTTCTAGTCATCCGCATGCAAGTTGGATGATCTGGCTGCGTCGCGTTCAAAAACGATCCACAATGTGTACTTAATTGCAGTTGCATAGCAATTGGCGCGGCTGGTTAGAATAGGGCTGATCACGCAACGAAGGAGGGTTGGGTATGGATGGCAAACGCATTCCCTGGAATCCGGAGGAGTTTACTCCAGAAATCGTGGCTGGAATCATCCCAGATGGAATGAACGAGTATCTGCACCCCGAGTATCCGGACTTACCTTATCCAGATGCGATCAACAACCTCACCTGGTATCAGGATCCGTTGGTCAGCAACGATGAGCCTAGCCCGCTGGACAACTCCTGGGACTTGGAGGATCCGGAACACCCGTGGAAGACACCCTATGATCCGCAGTACCCACCAATCCGCTAAGTCTAGCAACAAGCCCCCCGCCAAAGCAGCGGAGGGCTATTTTGCTCCCTGGGTAAAGCAGCGGAGGACTAATTTGTTACCTGAGCAGATTAGAGAGCGCCAGCGCCACGCGGATCGCTCCGCGACTCGCTTGTTCCACTAGTTCATGACGCAGATTGGCGTAGGTATCATTGGGAGTGTGGCGGTAGGGATGGTTGGCCCGCTCCAGATCCCAACTGAGGGTGATGCTGGGCATACCTCGTTTGGCAAAGGGGGCCGAATCCACAGGGCCAAAACGGCGTCTTATCCGCCTGGCGGTGATGCCGGCAGCCTCGATTTCCTGCTGGGCAACGGTCGCTAGTAGCTGGCCGCTGGGCCGCGACTTTTCTAGCCAGATATCCAGAGAATTGCCGCCGATACCGCCCAACATGTCCAGGTTGAGGACCACACTGTCCTGCGCATATCCCTGGCGCTGCAGCCAGCGGGCCAGGTTGGCTGCGCCCACCAGGCCTTTTTCTTCTCCGCTGAGCAAGGCAAACAGCACAGTCCGTTCTGGCGTCAGACTGCTGCTGCTGAGGCACTCGGCCACCTCCAGTAATGTGGCCACACCCACCGCGTTGTCATCAGCGCCCGGATAGTAGACTCCATTCTGGATACCCAGATGGTCATAGTGGGCGCTCACCACCAGCAGGCTGTTACCGCTCTGGCCAGGTAGGTGAGCAACTATATTTTCGCCTGGCTGCTTGCGTCCTCTGACCGAGAAGCTCTGGCGGAATTTGTCCAGGCCGCCAGCCACCCACGGCTGCAGGCCGATGGCCTGCAGCTCCCCCACCAAGTAGTCGCCAGCCAAGTCTTCGCCAGCGGTTCCGGCATCGCGGCCTTGGAATCTGGGCGCCGTCAACTGCTCTACCCGGGCCATCAGCCGCTCTAGCTCGAAGTGTGCCAGCACAGCATCGGCCACATCGGCTGCTAAAGGCGGCTGACCTGGAATGGGCCGGCGCTGGGGAGCGCAAGACGTCCCTGTCAGCAACACGCAGGCGCAGAAAACAATCAACAGGGGTCGTTTCGGGTAGATCACAGACCATGGCACCTCCTCTAGCGTAAAGTTTCAGCCTGCCGCGGACAGAAGACGCAGTAGGAAGGCTAGACTGAAACGAGGTGCTGCTGTCAGCAGCCTTTAGCAGCGCCTCAACCTTTAGCGTTCCTCTTGTGGAAGTCGGCTATGGAGGGCAATAGTTGGCTTATTTCCCGGGCAAGGACATGGATCGCTTTCACACGCTGCCGTTCGACAGCAGTTTTCACGGGCTCTAAGTGGCCCTGCGCAGCAGCGATGGGGAGGGAATGGCCATCCTGGTGGCGAAGTCAGTCAATCGACCAATCAGGAGTGAGGTGGGAACATGCGAGCCCTGATCTATGCCCGAGTGAGCACCGAGAAGGCAGCGCAGGAGACTAGTCTCCGCCGGCAGGTGGAAGAGTTGCAGGCATACGCTGCCCAGGCAGGTTGGCGAGTGGTGAAGGTGATTGAAGAACAGGTGAGCGGGTTTGAGGATGACCGGGAAGGTTTTCTCACCGCGCTGGACTATTTCCGCCGGGGCAAGGCCGACCTGTTGCTAATTCAGGATAACAGTCGTCTGGGACGGGGCAATGCCAAGCTGGCGTTGCTGTATCAGGTGGAGAAGCGCGGAGGAAAAGTCTACTCATTGGAGGACCAGGGGCCGCTGGCGCTCTCGGAGCTGGAGCAGATGGTGCTGCAGGTGTTGGCTGTGGTGGAGGAATACCAGCGCCGGCTGGTCAACCGCAAGATAGGACGGGGAGTGCGGCGCGCGATCAGCGAAAAGGGCTTTCGCCCGGAGCGCAATCTGAAAAATACCGGGGAGGGCGGGCGTTCCCGCATCGATACCCCGTTGGAAGAGATCATCCGCCTGCGCCGCCGCGGTCTCACCTTCCGCGAGATAGCCTTGACCCTGCGCGGGATGGGATTTCAGGTCTCCAAAGCAACCGTGCATCGCCGCTATCAGGAGTGGGAAGAACGGCAATTGCAGCGGCTGGCAGCTACTGCGGAGGAGGAGAGTTGATGCAGTGGGAAGCGGTGATTGAGTGGGGTAAGGGCAAAATGCTCAGGAGCGACGAAGCGCCGCTGGAGATCGGCTACCGCTGGCATCATGGGCGCCGCGTGGCCAACCTGGCCTTGGAGTTGGCCAGAGTAGAGGCGCTGACGGTGGACCGGGAGGTACTGTACATCGGGGCACTGCTGCATGATGTGGGCAAGGCTGGTTATCAAGGCAAGGAGCACGGGCCGCGGGGGGCTCGTCTGATCGAGGAGCAGATCCCGCACCTGTTCGGGCGGGATGAGCTGCGCCAGGTAACGTCCATCGTGGCCAACCACTACCAGCGACCAAAGAGCAAATATCTGCGGGACCAGCCGCACCCTGGATGGCCGCCGGAGGTGCTGCTGGTGCAGGACGCCGATACCCTGGACCACTTTGGGGCCAACGGCATCTGGATCAACCATCACTGGGCTGCGCTGGAAAGGCGCAATCAGGCGGAGTCGATCGCCAGATACTACGGAGTGGAAAAGGCGTGGCGTCAGGAGGCGCTGCAGGCACTGAACTACCCGGCAGCAGTGGAAGAGCTGAAGCAGCGCATCGCCTTCATGGACAGCTTCATGCGGCATTGGCAGCGGGAGGAGCAGGGACTGCTGATAGGCTTCGAGGGTAAGAGACAATCGCCTAACGGTTGTCACCCAGGGCGAAGCAAAGGCCTTTGATTCCTCGCTGCGCTCAAAATGACAGTCTTTTCGAGGGTGAAAACCCGGGGCGGCGAACAACAGGGTCAGTCCCTCGGTCCCATCCCAGAGGTATCAACGAGCCTCTGAGCAGAAAGAGAGGGCAAACGAGTCTCGCCCAGACTCGTTTGCCCTCTCTCGCTTGATGCATCTACCTCTTGGCCGCCGCTTGCGCTATCGCTACCACCATTTCGGCTCCGGCCAACAGTTGCTTGATGGTGATAAACTCCTCCTTGGAGTGCACCTTCTCCATGCCAATACCGAGCACCACCGCAGGCAACCCCTTACCATTAAGGATGTTGGCGTCGCTGCCGCCGCCTGTGGGAACGAGAGTGGGGGAGAGACCCAGCGCCTTGGCCGCGTCCACTGCGATCTGAACCACTTTATCGTCTTCGCTCAGGTTCATCGGTGGATAGCTCTCGCTGACCGTGATTTCCGCCTTCGCACCCCAGCGCTCGGCTGCTGCCTTCATGGCGCCAACCATATGTTCCACCTGCGCCGACAGCTTGTCGGCGTTGCGGCTACGGGCCTCACAGCGCAACTCCACCACTTCTGGAATGATGTTGGTAGCCAGACCGCCGGAGATGATGCCGACGTTGCAGGTGGTTTCCTCGTCGATGCGCCCCAGCTTCATGTTGCTGATGGCGTCAGCAGCCACTTGAATGGCACTGATGCCTTTCTCCGGTTCGATGCCGGCGTGGGCCGGACGGCCGATGATCTGGGCGTCGATTTTGCTCTGGGCCGGGGCAGAGGGTATGATTGTGCCCACATCCCCGCCGCCGTCCAAGAAGTATCCATACTGCGCCTTGAGCAGATTTCGCTCCAAATTCTTGGCCCCAAACAGGCCGCCTTCCTCAGAGATGGTGAACAGCAGCTCCACGTCGCCGTGGGGAAGGTTCTGCTCCTGCATCACCCGCACGCCTTCCAGCATCTGCACCACCCCGGCCAGGTCGTCCGCCGCCAGAATGGTGGTGCCGTCGCTGTAAATGGTGTCATCCTTGATCACCGGCTTGATGCCGAAACCAGGCGTGACCCGATCCATGTGCGCTGCAAACACGATCGCAGGGGCGTCCCCCACATTCCCGGGATACCGGGCAATGACATTGCCAGCATTGCCGCCGATCGCTGCACCGGCGTTGTCCTCCATCACTTCCAGGCCCATCTCAGTCAGCTTTCGCTTCAACGCGTCGGCGATCCCGCGCTCCTGCCTGGGAGCGCTATCGATCTGCACCAATTCGATGAATTCATCGATCATTCGTTGACGATTAACCATTACGTAAGCACACCTCCGTCATACTGGGTACAACCTCTCATTCGGCACCGCCACACCAATTACCTGCCCGCCAGGGGGGATGACTATGCACACGGGAACGAATCCACAAGTAGCCGCTTCCCCAGCCTAGCCGGGAGGGCCGGCGAAAGCGCGGGAGGGGAAGGTTCAGTGATGATTCCCCGTCTCAGAGCACCATTTTGCGATGTCAGCGGTCAGCTCCAGAGGAAGGTGCTGGCTGTAGGGCAGCTGGATGGCTCCCTTACTGGCCTTGTACTCCGTGAGCCTGTCTGCAAAGTGCTCAATTGCCTCGGGGCCAGGGTACAGCCCGATGTGGTGCTTGTGCGCCGCAAAGTGGATGATATTCTTGCTGCCCCGGTAGGTCGGCATACTCCACGTGATTCGCTCCTCCGCGTCAGGGAGAGTGGCGCGCAGCGTATCCCGCACCTGATTCAAGGCCGGTTGCACGTTCTCAGGTTGGGCGGCGATATAGGCGTCGATGGTCTTTGGCGGCTCGCCGCAAAAATGGTCTTGGTTGACCTTCTTAAACTTCCGCCCACAATTGGGGCATTTCCACACGGACAATCACCTCTCCCTTTCTCTGATGGTAACCTGCACCCGGTCGCCCGGCTGCTTCCCGATCTTGGCTCGGATGTCCTTGCGCAAGCCGATAATGTAGCACACCGAGCCGTAAGCATGCTTCAGGCACATGTTGACGATGCTCCCGTTATAGGGCTCGCCGTCAAAGGTGGCTTGAACCTTCACTCGGCCCTTGCCAAACTCCGCCCGCACGTCATATGGAAACTCGATATACGCTCCGTCGATATCCGGGACCTTCTGAATAAGAGCTTCAAATGTGTACGTCTTGGGATTCATGGGCAACCTCCTCTATCGGAATAGGGGTGTGTGTAGGTGCCTTGATCACTCCCATCTCGCTGCCGAGTCTGAGCAACTGCTCATAGGGGTCACCAGACAGGCCGAAAACCCGGGCGAAAGCCGGCTCTGTCTTCAAGCCGCTCCGTTTGAGCCTGATGATCTCCGCTCTGACCTGTGGATAGGCCGTGAGCAGGTGATGCTCAACCAGCAGGTGCAGATAGGCGTTTTGCTGCTCAGCTGGCTGGGGCTGGGCGAACAGCTCAAAATCGAAGCCAGAGAACTGAAAGTTGCAGGTGACTGTGGGCACCCCTGTCACCAGCAGCGATGCCAGTCTGAAGCCAGGCAGGTGGCTGTAAAGCAGCTGCAGTTGCTTCTGGAAGGCAACCAGATCGTGCACCTCCAGAACGATGTCCAAATCCGAGCCAGGGATGTCAATGCCCAGGGGTATGGTGCCGCATAGCAGGGGGGAATACGCCTGCAGGTCTTGCAGGATGCCCAATCGGTCGATGGCCGCAAATGCCCGCCGCTGCACGTTACTGCCCGCTTGCAGGTAGGCGATAGTCCTAAACACCACACCACTCCCTCGCTTGCCTGTTTAGACCGAACTTCTTCATAGATAATTGTACCCGTCATATTCTATCAGCATATCCCCGACGATTGCTAATGAAGGCGCCAAGAGCAGAGGGAGCAGGAGAAAGCTGGATATGTGCGGAATAGAGAATCACAGAAGAGATCCTGGCAGCGGCGGATCGAAAAAACCGAAGAATGGGAAGGGGTTCTAAGGATGAATAACACTGCCGATTATTCATGGTTAGAAGACTATCTGTCGGCAAAACCGGGCGCGACCCGTGACTACAAGGAAGAATGGGGTTGGCATCGGTTTAAAGTGGGCGGTAAAATGTTTGCTGCTTTGATGCACCCAGGGGAAAGATATGATCCAGCCTACGCAGACAAAGACCTGATCAATCTCAAGTGCGAACCCTTGTTGGCTAGCCTGTGGAGGGAAGCGCATCCGGAAGTGCTGCCCGGCTTCTATGCGGACAAACGCACCTGGAATTCGGTGGACCTGGGCGGGAATCTCCCGCGGGAGCTGCTGCAGCAGATGATTGATGACAGCTATAGCTTAGTCTTCCAGAAACTGACCAAGAAGCTGCAACGGGAGATTTTGCAGGCAGTGGAATAATGACATAAGGGAGGCAATTGGCGTGCGTGTTGGTGTCTTGGTTTTTGATGGCGTGGAAGAACTGGATTTTGTCGGTCCTTGGGAAGTGTTATCATATGCCAACAAGCTCAGACCAGGCAGCTTGCAGATGTATCTGGTCGGCACCCATTCCCCCATTCAAGCTTTCAACAAGCTGCGGGTGCTACCGGATGTGACCCTGGCCGATTGCCCTCAGTTGGATATCCTGGTGCTTCCGGGAGGAAAGGGGCGCCTGCGCGAGATGAAAAACCCGGACATCCTGCAGTTCATTCGCCAGCAATACCCGGGTCTCAGCTGGCTCACCTCCGTCTGCACCGGCGCCTTCTTTCTGGCTGAAGCCCGTCTGCTGCAGGGAAGACGCGCCACCACCCATTTCTCCGCCATCGAGGAACTTGCTGGCTATCCTGGCATCGACGTGCAACGGGAAAGGGTAGTGCAGGATGGGAAGATTCTCTGCGCAGCCGGAGTCGCTTCCGGGCTAGACTTGGGTCTATACTTGCTGGAGACCCTATTCGGCAATGACCTGGCAGACCAGGTGGCCACCAATATCGAGTACCGCAGAACCTGATGCTGCTCACCCTTTCCTTTTGAGAAATGAATGCCAATCGGAATAATGTGTCGCGACCCATCCTAATAAACTTTGTGACATAGAGGAGATGGATGACATTGATCGGACGAGATGTCCGGGTAGGCGCGTGCCTATTCGCCGGCGACATGGACAGTATGGTTCGATTCTATAGAGATACATTGGGCTTTCATACTCAAAAGGTGGGGATTTCGCGGAGTTTGAGACGGCAAGCGGCGCACTATCCTTGTTCACGTACAGCAGGATAGCATTCGCGCAGGCAATTGGGGAGAGCTACGTCTCTCCAAAGGGAATCAATCAGACGTTTGAAATTGCCCTTTGGTTGCCCTGCTTTGCCGATGTGGATGCAGAATATGAGCGACTATCGAAGTTGGGCGTGCGATTTCCGACTGGAGAACCCATGACCTTTTCCTTCGGCATACGCAACTTTTATGTCGCCGAGCCGGAGGGTAACCTGCTTGAGATCGGCAGCAAGAACGAAACGTAGTTTGGCAATTAAATCCAGCACAAAAGCTCCATGTTTGCGCATTCTGCTCCAAATAATAAGTGCAGGTTTTGCGCTATGAGGGAAGGGAGAACAAAGATATGAAGATTGAATTTCTGGGCCATGCTTGTTTCCTATTGGAGAGCTCTGCCGGCAAGCTGTTAATTGACCCCTTTTTGTCTGGGAACAAGCTGGCAACCAAGAGTGCCGACCAAATTGAAGTCGACTATATTTTTGTTACCCATGGCCATGATGATCACGTGGGGGATACTATCAGTATTGCCAAGAGGACGGGGGCGACTGTAGGTGCCGTGGTGGAAATAGCAGCGCAACTATTCGCTCCTGCTGAAATTAGGACTTTGACCGGAAACATCGGCGGTAGGCAAAAGACTCCCTTTGGCAGCGTGAAGTTTGTTCCCGCCAGCCATGGGAGCGGAGTTCCAGGGGCATTGGCTTGCGGCTTTGTCTTGGAGGTTTCTGGAAAGAAGATCTACCATGCTGGCGATACCGGGCTGATAGCCGAAATGCAGTTCCTGGCTGATGAGGAAATAGATGTGGCCCTGTTGCCCATTGGAGACTTCTATACCATGGGACCAGAGGACGCTCTCAAGGCGGTGGGGATGATCAGACCAAAATGCGTGATCCCCATGCACTACAACACATTCCCGGTCATACAGCAAGATCCACATGCTTTTAAGCAAGCCGTGGAAGCATTAGGTCTCTGCCAAGTTAAAATGCTTAACCCAGGCGAAGTGCTAGAAGTATAGAGCACCGGCGATATACTTGACGCAGACGCACCGCTTCTATGCTGTCGGGAGCACAGCGGTTCCAGACTATTGTGTGGTGGCTAGTTACGAAGATGATCAGGAGACTGTAGACTCTCTGACGATCGATACTTCTGCTCACCAGTTCACGGTGGAGGTCAACTGGCGCACTCTGCAGGCATCACAACGGATCGATCATTTTGACCCTGGATGGCCGCTTGGTCTTTCAGGGCAAGAGCGATTGCGGTGAGTTGGGGCGGAAGGCTGATTAGGGAAGCTACGCTGGGTAGAAGATAGGCCCGCCTTATGGTGGTTCTTCTCGTTCGGATGTCAAGTCCTTTCTAGCAGCACACATGCGACGGGGGCTAATGATGCCCCCAGGGGACAATGCCGATAAACGCACCTGGAATTCGGTGGACCTGGGCGGCCAGCTCCCGCGGTACTTGCTGCAGCAGATGGCCGACTGTATTTGGTGACGGCGCACAATCTCACCTTTAGTTTAATTTTGAGACACACGCAGAAGGGATGGAGCGATAGTCTCGCGGCGACTTCTAGGCGAGAACGCAAGGACTCGCGCTGCGGCGAGGGCGGAAGCCGAAGCTGTATTCAGAGAAGTCAGGATCGAAGATGAAGTTCATTACTTGTAGTAGGCTTTGTTGGATCAGCCGGTCCAGGACGGTGGGTATCCCTAGCAGCCTTACTCCGCCGTCTGGTTTCGGGATTTCGACCCGACGGACTGGGCTTGGCTTGTAGGTTCCCGCGAGCAGTTCCTGCTTAACGCGCGGCCAGTGTTCCCAGAGGTATGGTTTCAGGTTCTGAACCTCCACTCCGTCAATCCCGGCCGCTCCTTTGTTCCGAAGGACGCGTTTGTACGCTTCTCTCATATTCCGTTCTGATACGACGTTCTCCATCAGATGTGTCCAGTTCCGGCAGGATTGCTCCTCGATTCGCGCCGTCGGGAAACTAGGCGCTCCGGCAGTCCCCTGCAGATTCACTGCTTCCTCCTGCTGGTAGCTCCCTTGCGGGATTTTCTGCTGTCGTTGCTTCCCATGCGAGCTCATCGGTTGCTCTCCAGCAGAATAGCCTGCCGCTGATTATGCGTTAGGCTATCTCTCGGCCTAACTAGCGTGAATCCAACCCTGGTGCGGCCACCGCCTGCTCGCGCACCAGACCAGCGGCCAACACCGCCCACACGGCCCATTTGTAGCTATCCAGCGATCTGCGCACAGCCAGACTCCTTCCCAGGCCCTCAGTAGATTAGCCATGAAGAGCCCATTGATGCAAATTATACCATACGCGGGCCTGACAATTCAGGCGAAACCGGCTCAGGAAATTAGTGACAAGTACCTGCTGGTTGGGTATGATTCAGTTAACAAGAGAACCCAGAAGAAAAGGAGGCAAGACGTGCCACCATCCGAGGTAAGGCATATCTTCCCTGCTTCGACCGGGCTTTGCTCTGAAAGAAGTGAAGATCCAGATTCCTCACTTCGCACGGAATGACAACCACTCAAGGAGTAGATGCAGATTAGATGACCAAATGCTGTATAAATCGAAGTTTCAACGGAAAGGGGAGAGGGGAATGGCAATACAGCATAATCTACCGCGCACATTGATAGTCTGCTACTCCCTGGAGGGAACCACGCTACAGCTGGCGCAGGCCATGGCCACAGCGGTGGGGGCTGACATCCATCAGATTCAGCCGCAGAAGTCGATACCCAAACAGGGGTTTGGCAAGTACTTCTTGGGCGGAATGCAGGCAATCTTTCGTAGCACGCCGGCACTGATACCTGACAGCGTCGACCCGAGCGTCTATGAACTGGTGATCATCGGAGGGCCCACATGGGGCAGACACATGGCCTCGCCGCTTCGCTCATGGCTAAGCAAGGCCAGTTTGCGCGGTCAAGAGGTGGCCATTTTCTGCAGTTGCCGGGGCGATGCTGGGGGCACGCTGCAGGACATGCGGCAAATGCTGACGCAAGCCCGGGTGATTGGCGAGAACACATTCACTCTCAATGCCAGGCAAGACAATCTGGCTCAACTGAAGCGGGACGCTGTGTCCTGGGCCAGGCAACTGAACTAGGCGCGCATATCAATCCCTTTCCGGTCGCGCGGGCGCTGGCCGATAGGACAATGCGGTGCGGTAGCCGATACCGCTGCATGTGAGCACTCGGCACTTGTCGGATCACAATCTAGCCTAATGTTGCCTTATGAGACACTATTCAACGTCATGCTAAATATTGACACACCTCCCTATACACATTATGATGTGTATAGGGAGGTGTGTGGAATGCGTACCAATATCGAAATTGATGAGGCGATGATGCGCAAAGCCATGGAGTTATCGGGTCTCAAGACGAAGAGGGAGGTAGTGGAACACGCCCTGCGTGAGTTTGTTGAGCGCAGAATGCGCAAAGACCTGAGAGATCTGCGCGGCGCCATTCAGTTCGCTGATGGATACGACTACAAAGCTATGCGGAGGGACCGGTAAGTGGTGCTGGTTGAAACGTCAGTCTTGATTGACTACCTAAAGGGACAAGAGAATCAAGCGACAGTACTATTTGCCGAAGTGATTGACTTGGGCATCCCATTCGGCATTTCGCCATACACCTACCAGGAGGTCCTACAAGGAGCTCGTAACGAACGGGAGTATAGGACACTGCTGGAGTACTTGGGCACTCAATCCCTGTACGAACTGCCGAGCGGAATCGACTCGTTTCAACAAGCGGCCCGCATATACTACGAGGTGAGACGCCAGGGCTTCACGGTGCGAAGCAGTATTGATGTGCGTATTGCCTTGACAGCTATCTGGTATGGCTTATCACTTTTGCATAATGACAGCGATTTCGATGCGTTAAGCAACTGCGTAGAAGGGTTACGCATCTGGTCAGGAATCGGCTAGGCATACTGTGCTGAAGCTTGAGACGAGGCCATGACTCAACGCAGTGCGCATCTGTGCTTCAGCGAAGCTCCCTCAGCCGATCACCTTCCTGTCTCACTATCTGAAGTAATCTCACCTTTTGAGATTAATGGCTATACGTCCGATAATGTATCTTATGTGAACTACAATCTAGTTTTTGATCCGTGGAAGCGCATCATCAGCGCTAGATACACCGAGAGCAGATTGCTCGCTTCAATGCCGAAAGCCTCCGGCAATGCGTGGCTTTTCACGATTGCAGGACACGTGTTCCCTCGGGCTGTCTTTGCCGCGCGTGCAGCGTCCTGCTGACCTGACTTGGCAATCCGGATGATTTGCCCCCGTTGAAACTATAGCCGCCAACCAAAAGCTCACCTGCACGCTGCTGCAGGCGGACTGTGCGCCTTGCCTGAGCCTCCCAACATTACACCATGCTCCAGGTATAACACCCCTCGGACCCCGAAGAAAACGCCTCAGAAAGGCTGCTGCAGCAAACATATCCTGGAAGTTCGCTACCGAACCCGCAGATGAGGCGGCGATATCTGCGCATGCTCCGGAACAGCAGCCTGCAGCCCGCAGCCGCCGTCAGCCGACCGGCACCGTTGTTGCATTCAAACTGCAAGAGCTGTTGTGGAAGGTCATCGACTGACCGCCGCGGACTTAGCCGCAGCCAAACAGCCGTACTGGCGGCCGCGTAATCGCGATCGCACATGCGAACCGATGCATTTCTACGCGCGCACCGGACCCTCAGTTCCGGCGCCTGCAGCGGCCTCGCTGTCAGCGCTGATGACGAACCATCCCAGCAAAATAGAGGATGAGACAGAGCCATTGTCTCAATAAAACTATGGTTCAGATTATGAGACGTCAGTTGTGACGCGGGCCACGCTCCCTCCAGACCCGTCCTACCTGCTCTTCCTAGAAGTGCGACGCTCCCCCGCCCCGGGGACTTACTGCTTAAAGTGAGACGGACACAACTGCTTTCCTCCACCCACCCACTGCTACTCCGTTCCTTCTATTCCGCTTTCGCCAGTCGCTCCAGCGCCTCTTCCAGCGTGGCCACAAAGAACACATCACTCCCCTGGTTGCTTTCGTAGATGAAGTCCCTGAGAGGCTTGCTATGGTAGCGCGAGAAATCTCCGACGATGGCCAACTTCATACGATAGTTGACGCACTTTTGCAGCACTTCCCCTGCCAACCCGCTGCTTAGCTGGAAGAAGTCCTCGCTAATTGCATTCTGTGGCACCACCATCCGATAGCACTCCGCCTCATGCCAAACTGTTGCGATCAGGTCTAGCGCTGACTGGACATCGGCGATCACGAGCTGAGCGCTGTCGACGACTGCGACTATGACGCCATTCTTCCTTACCGTACTGATGTTCAATGCTGATCCCCCACCTTTATTTCGATATGCTACTCAGATGCCTGCTCGCAAAATCAACGCTCATTCCTGCAGCCAACCCTATTGGCCCCTGCCCTTGAGCAACTTGTACACCCAATACGCCAGCTCCACCACCACGCCGGCAACTACGCCAGCAGTCAGAAACGCTTGCATGCTGAGCAACCCGACCAAGTCTTCCCAGCCGGTGCTGCCGGAGAAGTTGGTCAGCATGCTGGCCACACCGACCACCAGCCCAATAGTGGACAGCAAGAAAAAACGACGGGCACCCAGCCACCCCAGACCAGCGATCACCAGTCCGGTGGCCAGGCCAAACAGCGCTATGAACAAATACTTCGGTTCTGCATGAGGCAACAAGAAACGCGCACCTAAACCAAAGGCAGCAAATAGCCCCAAACCGATCGCACCTGCGATCCACCACCAGGCAGTTTGTCTGCGTGCGGGCAACCAACGCATCCCGCCACCACCTTTCCGCTTCATCAGTATAGACGTGCCAGACAGGCGTTTGGATTACCCCAGGGATAGGTATTTTCTGGGTCGCGTGCAGCTCGTCATTGCAAGAGGCCACTTCCCCACCACTACCACAACTGCTCCAAGTGAACGACTAAGCCAGATAACTCGGGATGCTCTACCACGTCATCATCCACCCCACCTACCACCAGCGCATAGACCCCATCCCGCAGGGAGAAGCATTCAAGAGTATGCTCTTCCGGATCGACCATCCAATAATGGGGTACTTCCGCTCGCTGGTAGATCTGCAGCTTGTGCCAGCGGTCTTTGCGCCTGGAGGTAGGCGACAGCACTTCCACCACCAGCGTGGGAGGTCCTTCAACCCGCTCCCTGAGCACCAGATGCTCCTGTCCACCGGCGATGTAGAAAATATCTGGCTGCACCACTGTATAGTCGCCTAGTGTTACATCCAAAGGAGCATTGAACACTTCCCCATTCGGATCATGGACGGCGAAATAGTCCTCCAACACTCGCTGCAAACGACGGGATACCCGCTGATGAACTACGGTGGGCGATGGTTCCTTGATCAGAATCCCGTCCAGAATCTCCAGCCGATAGCCTGGCTCTTCCGGCATCTGTACGTAGTCCTGGTAAGTCAGCTTCTTATCGCTCGCTTTGTACTCAGTGCCGCGCTCCCTCATCTGGGATCCAGAGAGAGCAATCAGTACGTCGGACAAGCGATAGCGATACTGCCTAGCGCCCAACTCCAAAAAAGGAATTTTGTTCTCACGGGTATAGCGCCAGACCGTCTCCACCGATAGACTGAGTGCCTCTGCCAACGCCTGCGCAGTGATCAAGTCCCCATCGGGCTTCATCAGCCTCACCTCCTGGCTAAATTATACAAACAAGTGAAGCCGCAATCAACTTTTATCAATTAAACACAACTACTTTGTGCAAAACACTACAGCGGGACGTATACCCTGTAACATCGCAATGATACAAGGCAGACGTCCCGCTGCAACACTGGGCTGTCACGTAGTGACTGGGGAATTCAAGGAGGCGGTCGCGTCAGCGACTGGGAGATTCCACAGCGTCAACCAGGGCGGTGAAGCGCAGGCTGCGATCCCCCACCTTGGCCGTTCCAGTGAAGATGAACTGCAAGTCCCAATGCTCATTTCTAGCCAGCTCGCGGTGGTGAGGCACATAGGCCAAACTCACCTGCTCAACCTCTGATTCCACCACCTGAAAGCGAGCGGCCGGCAACCCAGCCAGGTGACCCTCCACAAAGACTGTGGCCTCGTTGGACAACAACTTTTGCCAAGCCTGCTCGGCGGAAATCAGTGACACGGGGGCACCCAACTGCATCGGTTTGGCCAAGTGCACCATGGTAACCGCCCCCAGCTTCCCCTGGCCGTAGACGTCAGTGGTCTGCACCTGCAGGGACAGATAGGAGCCTGCGCCGTCGGGGCCACCGGTGGGAATGCCATCATAGATCAAATCAAACCGCAGATGGCAGTAGCTATCAGAGACGTCGGGATTCTCTGGTATCAGCCACGAAGATACAATCGGTGGTGCCAGTTCACCCGGAAGTGTCGGCAACTGCTCGACCAACTCGTTGGCCACTGCTATAGCTTGTTGCTCTGTCAGCGGCTGGCTGAAGCTTTGGCTGCTCCGCCACACGCCCCGCCACATCCACCCGCCGTTCCAGGAGGTCTCCGTGGGATAATCGGGGTCGCTGCTGCCACCAGTCCGGAAGAACTCCTTGAGCGCCGTTAACTCCCTTAGCGACACGGCCAGGGGACGCTCCGAAACCATAGCTGCGACGGTAGGCGCTTCCGGCAAGGAGGTAGCTAACCGATAATTGCCGGCGTTCTCCGGCTCCGTCTGTTGCAGCAAGGACACATAGGCCACAAACTCCGCCTGCGCCCCTCCCTCGGCTACGTACTGCCCCCCAAACACCGCCACAGGGACCAAGTAGGGGGTGTCATCCAAGGCAAACGCCAACTGATAGGCCATAGACGCCTGTTCCACCTTCGCCTGGCCGGCGACTAGCGGATAGAAGGCGGAAGAGACAAACTCGCCCTCGCCTCGCCGCAGCGCCTCCAAGGCCTGGGCGTAATCGATGATTGGCAGGGATGACTCCCCCACATCCTCATACCAGGCACCCTCGGCAGCGCTGATGCTTCCGTCGGGATTAACAGTGACCACCAAGGAAGGCCAGCGACCGAGCACCGGCATTCCCATAGGGCCTGCAGGCGGTCGCAGGCTGACCAGGTAGGCACCGGGGCCGTGGTCGGCAGCCTTAACTTCCACCTGATACTCAGATGGCAATTGGCCTATTGACGCCAACCACTCCAAAACCAGCTGCTTTGCCTGCCCGGCGTCGATGAACGTTGCTGCCTGAGGCGGACGGTAACGCCGGGAGTAATGCCAGGTTCCTTGGCGCAGATCCAGATAGAGCCTATCCGCATCTACCCCTTCTCCACTGGCCACTTCCTCACCGATGACGACGGTCATGTCTCCTGTCCGCTGAACCTTCGCTTGCTCAAACCCCATGAGTGCTGCCATTTCTAGCGCATGCTGCTCGGTCAATTCCGGCCGCCGTAAGCGCTGCACCGGCGCACTGGCGGGCAGTGAAGGAAAACGGTCTAGCCCGGTCCAATCGATCAGGCGCAGGCTATCCTGTCCCAGCCGAAAGGACAAGGTGTCATTGGCTCCAGCAACGCTATGCACCAGCAACGGCCCCAAGCCGATCGGAGTGTCATCGCTGAGGCGCGGAGCCAGCCCCCAACCGATCAGAGTCACTACCAGCAATCCAGCCATCACCATTCCCAGCCGCGGCCACCGCCAAGCGCTATGACTGGCTGGTTGCCTGTTCCAGCCGGGACGGCGTTTAGGGGCGGCGAGCGCTGTAGCGCCCAAACGTGCTCGTAAAGAATCGGTCGGCACTGGCGACGGCATCTGTCTCAACTGCTCTCCCAGGGTGCGTTCCAATTGCTCCAGCTTTAGCTCATCGGTTCTCTTCATCAATCCCCACCCCTTCTCGCAGACTCTGCAGAGCTCGAAACGCCAACTGTTTGATCGCGTTTTCCGACTTCCCCATGATTTTAGCCACATCCCGCACGCTCAGGTCCTGCACGTAGCGCAGCACCAGCACCTGCTGTTGCTTCTCCGGCAAATTGGCCAGCAACCGCCCCAAGTCCAGCCTGTCGGCTGTTGACTCCAGTTCCTGCTGCGCAGCCGCAGCGGTGGCCATCGGTTCCCATCCGACCGGCACCTCCCGTCGGCGATAGGTGTTCTTAATGGTGTTGCCAGCAATACGGTATAGCCAGTGCAGAAACGGGATCCCCCGCTGCTCATACGCGGGCAACGCCTCCCAAGCTTTCAAGAAAACCTGGGCGACCACGTCTTCGGCGTCACTCAGGTTGCCAGTCCGAAAGTAGGCATAGCGCAACAAGTCTTCCAAATGGGAATCATATATCTGACGGAAAACCGCCTCTTCCATGACGCTTTGTCCGGGACCAACCATCCATCACCCTCCTCCCCAGCACTTCTACCCCTTTACCCTAATAACCCAGTGAGTGCCTGTTTGGTTACGTTAAGAACAAGTATAAGTATTGAATAAGGCACGTTGCCGACGCCCAAAGCGCCAACATCCGTGCCTCGAATCTGGGTCAATCCTTTACATAGCCCGACTACCAGCCTAAAGGGGCAGTTTGAACAGCAGCAGCACCAAGATCACTTTGCAGAGCAACCCGATGGGATAGGCGCTGCCATATCCACCAGCTGTCTCCTGACAGCCGGTGGCTTCCATGGCCGCACTGAGACCAGGGGTAGAGGTCATGCTGCCACAGATGCCCCCAGCCAGCAGTATCCAGTTCATCCGCAACACATGTCGGCCAAACAGAAAACCCACCAACAAAGCGGTGCCGGTAGTGGCCAGGCCCACCAGCGCCAACAGCGCATTCGGCCCCAAAATGGCGTTGATTGCCTGATGGCCGTAGTTCAGACCGACATAGGCCATGAAGTAGACCACACTCAGCTGCTTAATCACCCCTAATGCCCTGTCCTGCATGCGAAAGTTGAAGGGACCCAGGCTGCCGCGGCTGCCCAGCAGCAGCGCCGCCACCAATACACCGCCGGTGGTCTCCAGGCTCACCTTCCCCACAGAGCCCAGGGGCAGTGAGATGCGGCCAATGACCATGCCCGCGACACAGACCAGCATGAAGGCTGGAAAGTCGATGCCCAAGCCGCCTACTGGCGTCCCCTTTTGCTCCCCGTCAACCTCACTGCCCAGCTCTTGGCGCAACAGTTCTCTCTCCCTGTCCATATCTATCTTGAACAAGCGCGGAAGCAGGGGCATGAACAGAATCATCGCCACCACGCTGAAGGGATAAGCGGCGGCATAGCCTAGGCCGACACTGGCTTGGGCAGCGCTGGCCGCTGCTCCGGACGGGTCCACAAACTGTTTCGCCGCCGTCTCCAGAGCTACGCCCAACCCTGGCGAACTGGTGAGGGCGCCGGTATAGACCCCCGTTAGAGCCATCTGGTTTAGGCCGGGAATCAGGCGGAATAAGAGATAGGCCATACCACACCCGGCAGAAGTGATCACCATGGTCAAAAAGAGAAAGCGAGTACCGTGCCCGCGAAAGACTTTGACCACATTGGGGGCGGCCTGCAGCCCCACCGAGGCCACAAACAGCACCAGCAGCAGATTGAAATAAGCTTTGTCCACCAGACCATCCGAAATCAGGCGTGCTACATGAGCGGGCACTGACTCGGGATCGCTGGAGTATGCCTCCAGGTAAGGCCGGACTGCCAGGTTATGCACCAGGGAGCTCAGGGCCATTCCGGCAAAGAGAGCGCCAGAGACTCCAAAACGAAAACGCCGGATGGTTATCTGCCCCAGGAGCAAACCGGCGAGGATGGAAAGGCTCATTAAGAATAGCGGCGTGGTTAGTAGATCCAATGGTGTCTGTCCTCCTATGCTGCACCACCAAGTTTGCCTGGGATAGAACACATGATCCCACTGAAACGATTGATGGCTTTCATGGCTACTGGCTGATCTCTTCTACAGAAGATCGAGAAATCCTCGCCTAGCCACAAAATGGCTCCAGCACCACGATTTCTCTGAGGATAAACCGCAGGCTGGAGTCATAGTTCCATATCGTTGCAGCACTGCCTACGCCGGGATGAATACTTCGGGTTTGATCAATTGGCTGCGCAGATGAGTAGTGCCGTTGACTGACACCATCTTGCCCGCACTGGCCTGCAGCAACCCAAACAGCTCAGGATCCATGGGCAAGCTGCCGAACCCGCTGGTGATGATCAAAGTGGACACCACATCTTCCTGCCCGGTGATCGGCACTCCCACCTCGTAACCGAGGTACTCCACCAAGGCGGCACTGCTGACGCTGCCCGAGACGATGGCTGCCACCTGCAACTGGGCCGCCCGCTTCAATACCTCTGCTGACACGGTGCCGCCGCCCACCACCACAGCCCCCCGCGCTGCACTGGTGAGCATGTCTGGGGATAGCGCTTGGCCAGGATGTTCAACTGGAACCAGTAATGGCCCGAAGCGCTCGTTTCCCACCCCAAAGACACCGGTCAAGACTAGGCCTGTTGCCTTGATCACCGCACCCTCGCCAGGAATAAGCTCCTCCACTTCGCCCGGCAGATAGGCCAGCGTTGACACGGGAATACTGGGCTCTCGCACCACTACCACCCCTGTCTGCGGCGAGATGCTCTCCACCGTACCCCCGCGCGGCGAATAAACATAATCTCTGCTCAATCCAAACAGGCTGGTGTGCACAGCCAACGCTTCGCCGGCCTCCACCATATCGCCTTCCTGCTTCAACATGAACCGATGGATATGCTTTGGCTCGATGGACAGTCTCAGGGCTACCTTGACTGGAATGGGAACCCCCGGAATCTCCGTATAGGCGATCACCGTATCAGCAGCCACCTGCTGACCTCGCTGCACCAACACCTCTCCCGGTATAGGCAAGCGCCTGGAACGGTGAATGGTCTGCACTCGCTTACTCACTGCCGCCTGACTCATGCCCGCACCCTCTTTCTTGTGTCGATGATCAGCCCGCAGCTACTCTCTATCATCAACACCGTCTGCCTGCGCCCCCGACCCGCGCCGATGTCCAAGCTGACATGGGGTTGCAGCACCGCCCGTTCCCCTGCCCTAAGCGGTATAAATGCCAGCTGTTCGCTACCAAACTCACGCACTTCTTCCTGACCGTCAACGCCCGTTGCGATCAGCGATAGACAAGTCCCAGCCTTATCTACCGCTCCCACCGGACAGACGGCCACCCCCAGATACCTCAACCCATGATGCATAAATGCCCGATGACCGATCTCAGGTGCAACCGACGCCAAAACTCCGAAGTGGGGCGAGGTGGCCTGCTGATCTATGGCCAAGGTGGTAATCCCCTGAGGCAGCAAACCGTCCAGCAGGATACGAACGCTGGTCTGGTCATCTGTCCACGCAAACACGCTGGCGGAGGCGATGATCAGCTGCAACCTGAGCATATCGACAATGCTGACGTCACTGCCCACCTGGTTAAAGATCGCCGACACATCCCTCTGCCGGCGCACACCCCGCAGGGAGGTGGCGCGCTGTCTGTGCTCCTGCAGGGCCAACCGCATGGCCTCTCGGGCAGCCGCTTGCTGAGTCAGTCCATCCAGTTGCTCTGTCGGCTCACTCACCGGAGACAGCATCTTGTTTCTTAGGTAGTCCATCAACTGATGATGGCTTTGATTGCCCGGCAGCCAACGCAACAAGTTGTGGCTACCTGCTTTCACAGCCACGTTGGCAATGCTGTACCCTAACCCCAGATCGGCGGAGACGGTACGGGTGAACCTGCCATCGAAGACAGAGAAGACATCGGTGGTTGAGCTGCCAACATGAACTGCCAGCAAGTCTATCGCCTCCTGTGCAGCCACAGTCTGCGCCAAACGACTGATAGCACCGGTGCTAGGCATGATCGGACGGCTAGCCCATGAGGCGAGCCGGGCAAAGCCAGGCCCTTTGGAGACCACGTGACGCATATACAGCTGATGGATTCTCTGTCGGGTGGGCTCAAGCACCTCTTCTTCCAGTACCGGCCGCATGTTTTCCACCATATGCAGCTCATAATCAGTGCCCAGGATTTCGCTGACGGCTGTGCGGGCATAAGTATTGCCTGCATAGACAATAGGCATGAAGCTCAAGCCCGCCTGCTGGATCTCCTGGGCAAACTCCAGCACGTCGCTGACGTTGCCCTGGTCGACACCGCCTCCAAACAGGAACATGTCGGGCTTCAACTCCCGCATGCGCTGGATGCGCTCGTAGGGCATCCGCCCATCATCGATCGAGATCACGTCCAGCACGTTGGCTCCAGCCCCCAAAGCCGCTCGTTCAGCACTATCTGCCGTCATAATTCGCACCAATCCGGCCACCATCATCTGCAGCCCGCCACCGACAGAACTGGTGACCAGCACCTGATCCACACCGTTTCCGTCCTCATCCACAG
Source organism: Bacillota bacterium (assembly GCA_050949055.1). Taxonomy (GTDB): domain Bacteria; phylum Bacillota; class UBA994; order UBA5500; family UBA5500; genus JAEZJZ01. The sequence continues at coordinate 197,675 of JBMNFA010000001.1, forward strand.
GACAAATCAGCCCGGAGCTGGGACGGGTGGAACGAAGCACCCATCCTGACGCCTCCTCCACCTGCGCGACTGCCTGCAGCACTCCTAGCGTGACATCGCCTTCCGGATCCAGGGTGGTACGGGCTTCTCCCCGGGCCAACAGGCTAACCCTTCCATCAATTTCCTGCACCAAAACCGCAGTCGTCTTTGACGCACAATCGATGATCAGCCAACTGCTCAAGCCGACTCCCCCCTCCCCACTCTCTGCTGGTGACCCAGCTGACCTACCCGGCTGGTCATTGGGCTCGCTGACGGGGACCATGCCTGGTCATCCTTGGTTAATTCTATTCTTCAATTGCAGCCCCCATCTCCTGCTTCAACAAACGAATAGGTTACACCGGGGGAGCAAAAAGGCGCGACTACGGCCAGCCGCGCCTTGTTTGTCCAATTATCTGCCTTAGTCGCCGCGGCCAATAGCGCCACTGGCGTCCTGGTACTGCATGCTGCTGAGAAACCCTTGGTCAACCCGCCAAGTCTGCAAGTTCACCACCGAGAGATCCGGCGAACGCAGGGCTAGATACTCGGCGTCTCCCAACCTGCGCCCCAAAAGGCGACTGAACAGGGCCATCAGGATCCTCCCTTGCATCACCACCGCAAAGGACTTCCCTTGTTCCTTCGCTGCCAGCCGCTGAAGGCAGCTGACCACCCGTGCTTGTGCTTGGGGGAAGTCCTCCATTGGGGCAACTGGCAGGCTGGCCTGGATTTCCAGCGGCCACCAACTGCGGAGAATCGAAGGCTTGCTGGTTGGCCTTTGCACCCATTCCCGCAAATCCCACTCACAGACGGCCCTCATCTGCCAGCGGCGGGTGATGATGCGGGCTGTCTGCGCCGAGCTGATCTCAGGGCCGTAGTACAGTGCCGACACCTGCGACCAAAAGCTGGCTTCCGCGATCGGAATCGTTAGCAGTACACCCTCAGCAGATAGTCTCCAGTCTTCGGGTCGAACCCATACCTCCCGTTTGACGGCACCATTCCTGACCACATAGAGCTTGCCCTGCCCCAAAGTCACAGCGCACACCTCCGTCCAGCCCCACAGAGCCGGCTATTCGTCCACGCCAGTTGCCGGCTTTGCCTCCTCTGCCGGTGGTCCATCGCTGGATGATACTTCTGTCGGAACGCCTTCCTCCTCCAGCTCCTGGATATCCACTTCATCTCCAGTCTCCTGCTGCTCCTGCTCCTGGCTGTCAATGGCGCGCCAGGCAGGGATTGAGGACCGCAGGAAGTGCCAAGCCTGCAAGAGAAAGGCTGATTCGCCTGCGTACCAGGGGTACTTGCTGCCTTGCCCCGGTTCAAACACCTGGCGGTTGACATTATCCAAATACGCCACCGCCCTGGTCTGATCCTGCATGGTGGCAGCAACCAGAGCCAGAATTGTCCAGGGATAGCGATCGTCGAACTGGCCTGTGACCCAATGGGGATACTTGTCATTTAGATATGCGTACAGCGCCTGAGCTCGCTCGCTGTCCCAAGGCACCACGCCAAATACGATCGGATAGACCTGGGCCACCGTATCCGGATACCAACGGTGCTTGGGATACCTGGCCCACCATTTTCCATACATGGCCCAAGCATAGCACTGCCGCTTCTCAGACCACAATTTCTGCTCGATGCCTCTGGCTACCCGAGCCGCTGCCGAGCGATAGATGTCCGCCAACCCACTACGGCCCAGCCGTTGCATCAAGTCCGCCGCGTCCAGCAGGCCCCGGTAGTTCTCTGCGTTATCCATCAAAAACTTCACATAGTATCGAGGCTTGGCCCAGATCAGACCGTCTTTGTCCTGCAGCTGCAGCAATACGTTGGCAACGGTCACCAACTGCTCAAAGTACTGCTCAGCAAAGCTAAAATCGCCGCTACCCCTGGTGTAGGCGGCAACCAGGCTGAGAAAGGTGGCGGCATAGCTGTCTGCCGAATCGTAATCGTTGGTGGACACCCACTCGGTCCCCAAGCGTTTGTAATCGTAGATAGTACCGGCCAGCCCAAAGCGGTCTTTGGCGTTCAGATGAGCCACATACCACTCCAGATAAGCCTTGACCGCCGCATATCCATCGGGAGCACTGAGCATAGCCAAGGCGGCCATATTGGCAAAGTAGGGAACTGTATGCTGCTGTTCAGGGGTCTGCGCAATCGCCCCCGTCTCATCCTGCAGGCTGAGCGAGAACTGCTGTTGTTCCACTGGAATATCTGTCAAGCTAGACAAAACAGCAAGCCCTCCTTGGCCGTATTCCCTAGCATCGCCTCCATCCAGGACTGAGGTCAGTTCGGTGGCACCAAGAAAAGCCTGCTCAGTATCCCCCATGGCATACTGCGTCAGGGCCGGTTGGTTAGAAAGCGACACCAGCCAACCGGTAGAGATCGAAATCAATGCGATGATGGCCAGGTGGCGGCGCACGTTCTCTCCCTCCCGTCCGGTAGCTGCTATGCGCCCACGCCCGTGCTTCCCACCCGAGCGGCTGTGCGTTGAATGGAACTTTTAGATCTTCGGAAGATTCTCTATGTTAATTATATGATAATTCCATCACTAAAGTCATGGGAAGTAAATTCCACGCTCGGCAACCTGCTGCAAGCAAGAAAACAGCGGCCCCCAAGCGCGGAGGCCGCCTGCGTCAAAAAGCTGGGTGGGGCATCCGAGTAGTTGCGTGACTACACCGCCAGGGCCAGCTGAACCGCTTTCTGCAACATCGGTTCCCAGCTTGGCTGTGGCTGGTGCTTGGCTTTCATTGCCACGAGAATCTGCTCTTCCGTCTGCCCCTCGCTAGCCGCCCGCTGAACCTGTTCCACAAACCCTACCAAGAAATCCCTTTGGACGGCCAGAATCTCCTTGCCCCCCATCGCCCCGTGACCAGGGACTACCGTGTCCACGTGCCAGGTGAGTAGTTGGTCGAGGTTCTTAATCCAGAGAGAAAAGTCAGCCTGGCCCATCCAAGGCAGTCGTCCATGGAACACCAGGTCTCCGGTGAACAACAGCTTCCTTTCGGGCAGGTAGAGTACGGACGCTCCCGGACAGTGACCGCCCATCAGCTGCATTACCACCGGTTCGCCCAGGTTAACCTGCAGGCGATCAGAAAAAGCAACCCCGGGAATGCTGTTGGCAGATATGTTTGGCATCCTAGCTATAGCCTCTTGGGCGGGAATAGAGCTGACCAACGGGCAATGGAAGAATTGGTTTCCCTGCAGATGGTCGCCGTGCTCATGAGTGAGAAATACAAAGGACACCTCTCCTTGCTTGGCTACTTGCTCGGCGAAGGCCTGCCCCTGTTCAGGCGTACCGCCAGTATCCACCACCAACAGCTTGCCGTTCTTCATTCTCACGGCCGTTGCATTAACCATCCCCAACGGACCAGCGTAAATCCACGGCTGATTCATTCATCATCGCCCCCTCGTGGAATCTCTTGGCTTAGTTTCAGCGCATTACCGCTCGATTCCTGCCTAATTGGCGGCAACAAAAAAGGGGGACCATCCATCAGGACGGTCCCCTTTTACTGCAGCACTAACTCTGTTTGCTCCCCTGCCTGTACTTCTGCAGGGCCTTGTCGATTTGCTTTTGTTCCGCTTGCTCAGTCTGGTACCAGCCCTTTTGGGCTGCAGCGTTGAACATGGCTGACTGCAGTTCATGCTCCTGCATCAAAATGTTCAACATGTCACTGCGTAATCCGTTGTTCCCGGCAGTCTCGTTCGCGGCTATGTTGTAACTGTTGGTCAGGTCTTTCTGACAGGTGAGGGCGTCCTTGAGGATGACTTCGTCGCTCAGATTCACTTTGGGCATCTATCTCAGTCCCCCTACTTTTCAACGCCGCTCAGATGTTTCAGCAGCGTCTGGTAATGGTCCTCGTGCATGCGAACGCCCGCTTCACACAGGCGCTGCACTTCCGCATCGTTGGCTTCGGCTGCGTAAGCTTTAAGCTTGGCAATCGCTAACTGCTCATGGGCTAACTGGTCCTCGATCATGGACAGCTCTTTGCTGGTCAACTGAGGTCTATTCAGCTCAGGCAAGTCACACGCCTCCTCGTTGCTGTTTTCACAGGCTATTTTGCCCTGTTCCAGCAACGAAATACGCTGGAAAGCGGGCGTAATCCCTGCTCTCCAGCGTTCTCCACTGGCAAAGGTCATTATGTTGCGTTCACACAAACACCGTGATAGATAACTATCATCATTGATGAAAGCCATCTGGCCCTGCTCTACCGGATCAACCTGAACGAGAAGGACGTAGTTGAACTCATGGAACTTATGCCGAACTTGTCCAGGCGCACAGCATAATAGGGATCTTGGAGAAGGAGAAATCTCTATAAAGGCAACCTGTAGAGCAGGATAGAGAATAGCACCATACAGAACAGGGCCATGGGGTAGGTAGCGCCATAGCCGGCAGCCGCTTCGTTGCTACCTGTCGAGTCAATCGCTGCTCCCAAACCGGGAGTGGAGGTCATCCCTCCACAGATGGCACCCGCCAACAAGACCCAGTTTATCTTAAGCGCGTAGCGACCAACTAGAAATCCAACTAACAGAGACAGAGTGGCGCAAGCCATACCGACCAACACCAGATAAACAGCTGGACCGGATATGGCAGCCACAGCCCGATGACCATAGCTGAGTCCGACATAGGCCAGGAACAGTGCCAGGGCGATCTGCCTGATTGCGCCGAGCACATTGTCACCCATACGGAAATTGAGCGGTCCGATCCGCCGGAAGCTGCCCAGGAACAGAGCTGCTATCAACACGCCGCCGGTAGACTCCAGGCTGATTTTTCCCAAGGAGCCGAACGGGATGGCGATCTGCCCCAACAGATAGCCCACTATGCAGGTGAAAGCAAAAGCAGCCAGATCAAAGCCCGCCTCGCCGTCATCTGCATCCGCTGGCTTGTCTGCATGCAACTCCTGGCGCAATGCAGCCTGCTCCGCCTGTACATCAATGCCAAACAGGCGCGGGAAGAGGTGCATCGCCACAATTACCGCCACCACCCCAAAGGGATAGCTGATGGCATAACCCACACCGACGCTGGCCTGTGCTGCCTGCGCCGATTGAGACAAAGGATCGACAAACAACCGGGCAACGGCTTCCAGGGACGCACCTAGCCCCGGCGAGCTGGTCAGCGCACCGGTGTAGACGCCTGTGACGGCGTATGCATCTTGCCCTGGAAACAGACGGGCAAAGAAATGGGTGCTAGCTGCGCCAACCAGAGTGATTATCACGCCCAGCACGATGAACCGCAGGCCATAATGCCGAAAGACCTTCGCCACGTCCCGGGCGGCCAGCAGCCCCACCGAGGCCACAAACAAGACCAGAAAAAGGCTGAAATAACTTCTGTCCACTAGCCCTGTTTTCAGTACGCGCAGCGCCACCTCCGGAATCTCCGAGAGATTGACACTCTGTTCATACTGCGCGGCCCAGGGTGCCACATACCGTTCGAACACGCACCAGCCGATAGCCATCCCGGTGAAGAGTGTGCCCGAAACACCCAGTCGAAACCGCCCCACGCTCACCTTGCCCAGCAGCATCCCAGTGAAGACGGCGGCGAATAGCAGGAATAGCGGATTAAGCACTATGGACATGCTGTCATCTCCTATGTATAATCTACACCTGTATAAATTGAAACTAATTTACTCAAAAACCCGATCTCGCGGAAATGATCAAAGCTTGGCTGCGCGCAACAGGCCTGCGGGCTTAATCATGCGCCTGCATGGCTTTCACCCAGGCTGGTGTTCACCGCCGAAAACTGTTTCGTCGGCAAGAACGACTTAGCTAGTGTGCCTTTAGCTGTTGAACTCCTTTAACAGGCGCAGGCCATGCAGCGACAGGGAGGGTACCACCTGTGTCAATTGGTCTGACAACCCGGCAAACTGCTCGGCCAGATCGCCGGTAGCAAGCACCCGCGCATTCCCCACCTCCTGTCTGATACGCCGTAACATACCTTCAAACATCTCCACGTGGCCGAGCACCAGCCCCGACTGCAGCGCTTGAGCCACAGTGCGCCCTACGGCGGCAGGTGGCGCGACCAGCTCCACCCGAGGAATCCTGGCGGTTTTTCCCACCAGCGCTTCCAACGAAACTGTCAGACCGGGTGCCATGGCACCGCCCAAGTACTCACCTTTCGCTGAAACCACGTCAAAGACGGTGGCCGTACCAAAATCCACCACGATCACCGGGCCGCCACCGTACAGATGGTAGGCGGCCACCGCGTTGGCGATGCGGTCACCGCTGAGCTCTGTGGGTGGTTCAAACCGGATCTTCAGCCTGGTCTTGACGCCGGGGCCAACCACCAACGGACGATGAGCAAACAGCAGCACACAGGCTTGCTGCAACACGGGCAATGTCTGCGGAGAAGTAGTGGCGATAATGCTGTCCGCCACCTGCCGGGACGCAAGACCATGCCGAGCTAAGGCTGCGTCCAGCAACAAAGCGTATTCGTCAACAGTTCTGGCCAGACTGCTGGCAAAACGCCAAGTCGCCACCAGCTGGTCTTGCGAAAATAGGCCAAAGGCGATCTCGGTGTTGCCAATATCCACTGCCAAGAGCACAGCCAACCAGCCCTCCCTGAGCAAGTTTGTCGACGCGAGCAGCAGCTTGACGACAGGAAGCAGATCATAATATAATAGTACATGTCACGCAGGGGTGTAGCTCAATTGGTAGAGTAGCGGTCTCCAAAACCGTTGGTTGCGGGTTCGATTCCTGCCGCCCCTGCCATATCTTGTAAATAAATCTAGTTCGACCGAACTAGATTTTTTTGTTGCCACTCATTGTCTCCCTTCGCGTGAGACTGACGATCTCCCGACCCCTCGTCTCCTCGGTCTTGACTACACGCGGGTTTCCTTCCACTTGCCTTGCCAGATCACACGGGCCATAAACAGGCCTCGCACAGCCCAGTCGATCAACACTGCCAGAAATGCACTCCATAACCCCCAACCGAAGACGATCACGAACAGGTAGGACAGGCCCAAGCGCAATACGGCATTACCGATGATGCTGCTTTGCAGCACCACCTTGGTGGCACCGGCACCGCGCAGCATGCCGCTCAGTGTGTTGGCGATAGCCTGCGGTAGCTGGGTGAATCCGATCACCAGTAGCAATTCCTTCGCCGGCGCAATCAACTGGGGATCCTCGGTATAGATGCGCACAAAAGGGCCTGGGAACAGGATGAACAGCAGTCCCATCGATCCCATGAACAGGGAACTCAACCGAACAGCTTCTAGCCCGTTGCGCTCCGCCTCCTCCGGCAGTCGCGCACCCAACCGCTGCCCCACCAGAGTTGAAGCAGCCACAGAAAAGCCGATGCTGGGCATGAAAGATAGCTGCTCGACGTTGCTGCCTAAAGTAGAAACGGCGACAGCGGTGGTGCCCAAAGTGGCCAAAATCTTCAGGTGCAACATCATGGACAAGCTCTGCACAAACCGTTCGATAGCTGCCGGAATACCAATGCGAAACAGGCGCTTGATAATGTCCCAGTCCAAACAGGTGAAACCTCTCCAGTCCAGGTGCAGGCCGCCCTTGCCGCGAAGCAGCGCCAAGAACAGGATGGAGGCAAAAACCACCCGGGAAAAGCTGGTGGCAATGGCTGCTCCCAAAACTCCCAATTGGGGGAATCCCAAACGCCCAAAGATCAAAACGTAGTTGCCCGCCACGTTGACCAGGTTTGAGACCAGGCCAGCGTAAAAGGGAGTTCTGGTGTCCCCGGATGCACGTAATGAAGAGGTCATAATCGTGCCCAGCATCAGGAAAAACAACCCCGGGCTGAAACCCCGCAGGTAGCTCTCGCCCAAAGCTATCACATCGCCTTCAGCGCCCATGAACAAAGTGATCTGTTTGGCAAAAAACCAGCCAAAAGAGGCCAGGGCTAAAGCCAGCACAGACGTGGTCAGCAAGGCCTGCTCGGCGGTCAGAGAAGCATTATCCTTTTCGCCTGCACCGATGAAACGTGCCACCATGGCCGTGGTGGCCACACCTAATCCCAGAAAAATAGCTTGTCCCACAAACAACGGTCGAAAGCTGAGGCCGACGGCGGCTATAGACGCTTGCCCCAGTCGGCCCACCATGGCCATGTCGACAATTTGGGCGAGAGTCTGCAGGAACATCTCGGCCATTACCGGCCAAGCCAGCAGCAGGATGCCCTTGCTGAGCGTCTTATCGATCGTCAGGATACGGCGTATCCTCTTGGCTAGTGCTTGTTCCGGCACGCTAGAACCCCCTGCATTCCGCTTATTGTTGATAGTCATAAACCAGAACATTCTCTAGACTGGACGAAATTCCTGCTGGACATGGGGACGGTTCGAACCGTCCTTATGTCCAGCCCTTTCGTTCAGCATCACTGCCAGCAGTTCACGCCTGCTTCTTCTGGCTGCCGATCTTGTTCTCCGTGCCACTGAGCAAGCGTTTGATATTGCTGCTGTGGCGAACCACTCCCATCGCAGCCAAGATGATGCCGAACCAAATCTCAGCCGAGGTCGCCCCACGAAACCACAACAGCCCGGGCAGCAGCAACACCAACGCCAGTGAAGCTAGCGATACATAACGGGTAACCAAAACGATTAGGATAGCGACCGCGACCAAGATAGCGATGTTTACCGGAAAAAGAGCGATGGACGCGCCGATGGTGGTGGCTATGCCTTTGCCACCCCGAAAGCGAAGCCAGATGGAGAAATTATGTCCCAAAACGGCTGCCAGCGCCACCAGCAGGGTGGGCCAAACATTGCCGCCGAACAGCTGCCGCGCCCACAGGGTGGGCAACAAAGCCTTGAACACATCCGCTAATGCTACTGCAATCCCAGGTCCTGGCCCCAATACGCGCAGGGTATTTGTTCCGCCCACATTCCCGCTCCCGTGCTGTTTGATGTCTATCCCGGCAATCAACCGGCCGGCGACGTAGGCCGAGGGGAAGCTCCCCAGTAGATAGGCCAGCGGGATCAATAGCAGTTGATTCATGTCCGTCCCACTCCAAACCACAGTTTTATGCATAGAGGCTACTTGTCGGGCAGCAAGACTCTTAGGCCGAATACTACTAATCTATCCCCGTGGGCAAAAAGTCCCACCGAATTCTGCCCGTTCCAAAGATAATTGTCAATCAACGGTTGCACTAATTGCCTAGCAGGGTCCTCCGCACGTAGTCAACTGCCTCGGCCAACTGCACGTCAGTCTGGGCGTTCTCCGGCTGCTCAATCGCAATATCCGGAGTTAACCCCTTGTCCTGAATATCCCTACCGTCTGGAGTGAGGTAGCGATACTGGGTTACCCACACCCGGGAACCATCGGTCAACTGATAAGGCACTTGAACGGTACCCTTGCCGAACGTGACCGTCCCGAGGATAGTTGCCCGACCATGGTCCTGCAACGCGCCCGAGACTACCTCTGACGCTGACGCGCTGCCGCCATTGACCAAGACTGCCAAAGGCCCATCCCAAACCTGTTCCTGATAGGTCTGGTAGACCTCCTCCTGGCCATAACGGTCTACCACTCGTACGATTACGCTCTCTGCCGGCAAGAAAATATCGGTAATCTGGCGGGCACTGTCCAGCAATCCTCCTCCGTTGGAGCGCAAGTCAAACAGAATCGCCTTCACGCCCTGATTCTTCAGGTCCACGATCGCTTCCCTCAATTGCTGCGGTGCCGTTTCGGTGAAACGATACATGGCCGCCACACCGACGTCCCCTTCCACCCAGCGATCCACCACCGGCGTGGTGATCACTCCCCGGGTGATGGTCAGCAGCAGTGGCGTCGAGCTTCCTTCGCGCATGATGGTCAAAGTGACTTCGGTACCCGCTTCACCACGGATCTTGTTGTTGATCTCAGCCTGGGTATGGCCTTTGACCAACTCCCCATCCACAGCGATGATCCGATCCAGTACCTTCACCCCAGCGGCTTCGGCGGGAGAGCCCCGAAAGACGATCTCCACTCTCAGCTCATCCGGCAGGTACATGGACTGAATACCAATTCCGGAGTACGTACCCTGCAGCGCTGTCTGATCAAATTGCGCCGCCTCAGCCGCCGTCTCATAGCGTGTATATCCCCCATCCACCCTTGACAGCATCCCGCGGATGGCGTCGTCCACCGCTTGCTCATCGTCCAAGACATTCTCCCGCACATGATAGCGGTTAACTAGCTCGTGAATGGCACCCAGCTTGTCGAAGGGATCACTTCCCAGCCGCAAGCCAAACTGGCCCAATAGACGGCTGGAGTTGGCACCAAACAGCGTACCGATCACGAAAACAACGATCAACATCGCTAAGATGTTCAGAAAATGTCGAGAACTCCGGCCAACCCCTGGTCTATCTGTCATATGGATGCTCCTTCGCTGATTTACTGCGCCCAAACGGGCGCGCCACAAACACACGAGTTTCAGTCAGACCCATCTCTTGCACATTTATTGACTATTCTCCATTATGGCCACATATCCTGCCCACTTGCAGCTAGGCTGGAAAGGTAAAGGCCAGTATCCTGGCCTAACAACACCTTATTCTTCCCTGGCCGTTCACCCGAATATGCCGCGCTCCGCCACTAACAAGATGCGGCGCCGCCAATCGGCAAGCGCCGCATCTTGTTAGTCTTTAGAATGTAGTCTCCATAATAGCCACCAGCAGTTGCACTCCATGTTCCAGGTCGCCCACGTCCACCATCTCGGAGGCGGTGTGGATGTAGCGGCACGGAATGGACATCACACCTGCAGGGATACCACTTTTTGTCAGCTGGATAGCGCCAGCATCCGTTCCACCGGCCTCCAACACCTCCAGCTGATAGGGAATACCCTTGCTCTGGGCTACCTCCTCCATGAACTTCCGCACCGCCGGAGTGCAAAGCACGCTGGAGTCGCGAACCTTCACTGTCGGTCCCTTGCCCAGCGACACATCCATCAGGGCGCTTTTGGGAGTATCGCCGGTACGGGTGACATCGATGGCAATACCCAAGTCCGGAGTGATGCCGTAGGCAGCAACCCTCGCGCCACGCAGGCCCACCTCTTCCTGGGTGCTGAAGACCGCATAGATGTCATACACCGGCTGCCTTACCTGTTTCAACGCTTCGATCAGCACTGCGCAAGCCACCCGGTCATCCATCGCTTTGGATACCAGCCGCCGCCCTAGGTCCGCAAACTCCCGCTTGATAGCCGCTGTATCCCCAATGCGCACCCGCTGGCTGGCCTCTTCGCGGCTGCTAGCACCGATGTCGATGAACATCTTGCTCATGGTCAGGTCTTTGATGGCATCGAGGCGCTCATAGCCAAACACTCCCACTGTGCCGTTGGCAAAGTAGCAGCGGTTGCCGATCAGACTGAATGGTGACAGCCCACCGACGTTGTAGAAGCGCAGGAAACCATGCTCGTCAATGTGGGTAACCATCACGCCAATTTCGTCCATATGGCTGGAGAACATCAGCTTCTTCTCCCCACCTCGCTTGATGGCGATCAGGTTGCCCAAAGCATCTACCTGCAGCTGATCAACATACGGTTTGACCTCCTGGGCGATCAAATCCCGAACCAGTTCTTCGCTGCCAGCAGGACCGTACGCCTCGACTAAACGCTTCACCAATTCCTTCATACCCGAAAACCTCCTTCGATACTGCGCAGGAACAGCTTCACCAATTGGATAGTGTACTCCAGGTCAGACAATTTCAAGACCGAAACGGGCGAATGGATATAGCGACAAGGCACCGAGATGACCGCCACGGGAATGCCCGACTTGGTCTGGTTGATCCGCCCGGCATCGCTGCCACCGCTGATCGAGCGCTTGAACTGATAAGGTATGCCGTTCTCCTCCGCCAGTCGGATCAACTCTGCTACCATGCGTTTGTTGGTGATCACCGAGGCGTCCATGACGCTGATCGCCGGCCCTCCACCGATGGTGGTGCAATACCCGTGCTCCTCGCTGCCGGGGGTATCGCTGCAAGTGGTGCCTTCCAAGACGATAGCTAAGTCTGGCTCTACCCGATAAGCGGCCACACCGGCACCCCGCAGGCCAATTTCTTCCTGGACGGTGAATGCGCCGACCACCTGATTGCGATACTCTTCTTTCAATACCTCGGCCAGCACCGTGCACCCGGCCCGGTCGTCGAAGGACTTGCCCTTGACCATACCGTCACCGAACTGGCTGAAACCGGTGGCGAATACCGCATAGTCTCCCAGCTTGACCATGCCCTCCGCCTCTTCCTTGCTGCTGGCACCGATATCTATGTACAACGAACGGAAAGGAATCACCTGGGTTCGTTCTTCCGGTTTCTGCAGATGGATCGCTTTGGCTCCAATCACTCCCGGAATGCGCTTCTCACCAACCAGCACCGGTTTGGACACCAGCACCCGATCGTCCAAACCGCCTACCTTCTGAAACTGCAACAGCCCTGTTGAATCGATGCTATCGATCAGCAGTCCACATTCATCCATGTGGGCGGCGAGCATCACCTTTGGCCCTGCTAGACCTGCTTTGATAGCAAACAGATTGCCCAGGGCGTCGCCTTGCCATTTTGGCACGTAGTAGGCCAACTCTTGCCGCAACACCCGCCGCACATCCTGTTCGTAGCCGGAAGGGCCGAAGGCTAGAGACAGCTTCTCTAGTAACATATCAATCCCTCCATGAACTGATCGTCGAGACTAGATATGAACAGCGCCAGCAGGCGCCCAGCCATCTTCAGATCAGACAGATTCACCGTTTCTACGGACGTATGCATATAGCGTGACGGAAGGGAGATCAGCCCGGTGGCGATACCTGCTCGCGAAACCTGCATGGCCCAAGTATCCGTCCCCGTGCCGGCGGCGTAGACCCCCAGGCTGTATGGGATGCTGTAATCCTTGGCCACGTCGACCAGGCGTTCGTATACTTTGGGATGGATGTTGGCACCGAACCCAATGTTCGGACCCTTGCCCATGGGGGAAGTCCTATATGCCTCCACACCAGGCATCGCTCCATGACAAACGTCCAGAGCAATCCCCACATCGGGAGCGATGTCGTATGTACTGACGATTGCTCCCCTGAGCCCTACTTCTTCTTGCACCGTTGCCACGGCATAAACATCAACCTGGTGCCGGAGCTTCTGCAGCTCCTGCAGACAATAGTAGATCACCGCTACTGCTGCCCGATCGTCCATCGCCTTGCCGGCAACCACATCCTTGCCCAGCTGATACATCTGCCGGTTGATGGTCACCATATCGCCCACCCGCACCAACTGGCGCGCCTGCTCTGCCGGCATGCCGACATCGATCACCAGATCGTGCATCGGAATCGCCCGGTTGCGATCCTCCGCCTGCATCAGGTGCGGCGGCTTCATGCCGATGATGCCCAGCAAGTCCTGCTTGGCGTGAACTGTTACCTCCTGGGAGACCAGCGTGCGTTGATCCACGCCGCCGACGGACGTGAAGCGCAGAAAACCGCTGTCTTCAATCTTGGTGATCATCAATCCGATTTCGTCCATATGTCCAGCCAGCATCACCCGTTTGCGAGGGCCCTGTCCTTCGCCCTTGCGTAAGGCAACCACATTGCCCAGGACATCGGGGCGTACTTCGTCACAGATCTCCGCAAACGTTTGGCTGACCAATTCGCCCACCCGGCTCTCATAGCCGGAAACGCCGGTTGACTCAACCATCTGCCGGAGAAATTCCTGCATCTGCACCTCTGTATTCCTCCTTCCTAAGTACCATTGATCAGTATGCCCGAGTACTCTTTAACCGAAGACTCCCGCCAAGTCTCATTCTATCTGGGGGTTCGGCTATCAATCGCCCTAACTAATGGCCGACACAGGACGATTGGCTCAAAGTAGCAGGCCTTGGTCCGTTTTCCTTAATTCGCCGACTACGCAAAAGATACCTGCGAACATTCTGCACTGGTGCGCATTTAATCTGGAGCATAACAGAAGATTGCGGGGCAAATACTACATCAGTCAAATGAATAGGTCGAAGGTTGAGGGAGGAAAAGTCAGTGAGCAGCAAGAAGCCGCGTGCCCATGAACAACTTTCCGCGGACATCGAACGCTGGCAACTGGAGATGGCGTCTGAACTGGGCATTGTGGAGGAAGTGCGCGGAGAATGCCCTGCCATGGGCCGCCATCCATTGTTGAGATCACACCACTTCCATAAGCCAGCTGCTGAGAGTCCAAAGCCAGGTCAGACCGACTCCCCCCAGTCGCTGACGCGATAGCCTCCTCGCTGAGGGGGCTCGGGCTCGCCTCCCCTGAGTTCCGCTGTCGTTTCGCGACAGCCCCAGCAAGGGGACGAGATGAAGGAGCCCGGCCAAGGCCGGGCTCGTAGTCATACTTCGTAAATTGTCACCGTCATTTCGCTGCCGTTCTTGCTCAATCCGAAAATTATGCCCCGGTCACGCAGGGTGCGGTTACACATATCCACAATCTTGTATAGCTCCGGGTGTTCCGAGATGCGCTTGCTGGCCAATACTGTCAACTTCTCCGGCTGAGTCAGTTTAGCCTCTCGCGCCCCATTTGTCTCTTTCACTTGGCTCACTCTCGTTCTCCTCCTGGCAACTCCAATCTCCAGTCAGCTATTGTCTTTAACACTCGGTAGTCTGTCAGGTCAAAATGCACCGGCGTCAGCGAGACAAAACCATGATTGACGGCCCAAACGTCGGTCGGCTCTTCGTTCTCATCCACACACAATTCTCCGGCCAACCAGTAATATGTTCCTCCCCAAGGATCCTCCCGTTCTTGCACTGCATTGATGTAACGCTGCTGGCCGAGGGTAGTCACCTGCAGCCCTTTGGGACTAGGTACTCCAGGAAAATTGATGTTCAGCAGTGTATCCGCTGGCCACCCCCTGCGTTGGACATTGATCACCAAACCAGCAGCTAAGTTGGCGCAGGCTTCGAAACCATCTGCCGTAGGGTTAACCAAAGAAAAGGCAATTGCTGGCAGCCCCAGGATGACGCCTTCCAGGGCAGCCGACACCGTTCCCGAATAGAGCACATCGGTACCTAGGTTCGCTCCATGATTGATTCCTGAGACAACCAAGTCCAATCGGCCGGAATATAGCTTGTCCACAGCTAGCTTGACGCAATCAGCCGGTGTGCCGCTGACCGCATAAGCGCACTCGGCACCAGGCACCTCTCTCTTCACTGCTCGTAACGGTTGCCGCATGGTAATAGCGTGGGAAGTAGCGCTTCGTTCCTGGTCTGGCGCCGCCACCAACACGGTGGCCTCCTCCGACAGTGCTCTTACCAGCGTCCTGAGGCCTTTTGCTTCGATCCCATCGTCGTTGGTCACCAAAATTCGCAAGCGATCTCCCAATCGCTTCACCTCCACACTTGGCCACGCACTCCTATTATTATACTCATATCACCAGCTGTTTGCACAGACAAGCCATGGTCACCTGCAGACTTTGACAACATCAATGCGGCACAGGCGGGAAAACTAACAGCGAAGGAGGTGAGGATAGCATGAAGAAGAGAATGCTCTTGCTTCTGATGCTTTTATTAGTACTGGCCAGCATGGCTGGATGTGCCGTCTACCGCAGACCGGCACCCAATCAGCCAACTCAGCCTGGCCCGACCACTCCGATGGTGCCGCCTAATGCCCAGGCTCAGCCGTCGGTGGCGGATGAGATCGTGCGTATCGTCAACGCCATGCAGGGTGTGAAAGGCAGCTACGCGGTCGTCCTGGGCAACGTGGCCATGGTGGGTGTCGATCTCAAGGACCGCCTGAGCGGGGAACAGGAAGACCAACTGAAGACCCGCATAGCGACTGAAGTCGAGCGGCAAATCCCCAACTTGGCGGAAGTATGGGTTTCTGCGGATCCAGATCTGGTTGTGCGTATTCGGAGCCTAGCCGATCGCATTGCTCGCGGCGAGCCGATCAGCGGTTTCATGGACGAGGTTACCGAGCTGTTGCAGAAATTGCAGCCGGAAGCTAGCCGCGACTAACATGAGCCAATCATTTAGGAGCCTGGTTGTCCAGGCTCCTTCTTTGCAGTAGGGCTGTTGCAGGCAACAAAGGGATTGTTCTGGCAGGCAAACAGTCCCGCATGTTCGGAGAACATATCGCTCTTCTGGTGTGGCCTTCTTCAGGTCACGTTCAATGGCAAACAGGCGATTGCAGAAATCCAGCCCCTGCCTGGATGGAACTGATGCATTGCGCTTCTTGGCTGGCAAGGCCTTCAGCGCTTCATCAAACTTGCGCCGGGCATGGGCAAAGCAGCCTACCAGGGTTACGTTCTCCACAGCGTGGTAGCCAGCGTAGGCATCTACATGCAAGTAGCCCTTAAACCCAGCTAGGAACTGCTGCGGGTGCTCATGCCCTCTCGTCTCCTGGTAGTCGTAGAGCACGATGGGCGGCCCCTCTCTCCCGGTGCGATACAGCCAGAGGTAGGACTTGGACTGTGCTGGTCGCCCAGGTTC
Source organism: Bacillota bacterium (assembly GCA_050949055.1). Lineage (GTDB taxonomy): Bacteria > Bacillota > UBA994 > UBA5500 > UBA5500 > JAEZJZ01. Next base: position 214,015 of record JBMNFA010000001.1, read on the forward strand.
CTGCAGGACTTGTAGGCTGGTCTCATCAGCGTGCAGAATGTCTCGCTTAAGGAGAAGTTGGTGCAGCCGATTGTAGATGTGACTAAGCCACTTATCTGCTCCGTGGAGAACCCAGTTGGCCAGGTTCTGCCGGGAGAGTTCTAGTCCCAGACGAGCAAATTGTTGCTCCTGGCGATAGAGAGGCAGGCCGTCCACATACTTCTGGCTCATAACATAGGCCATAGTGGAAGGCGAAGCTAAACTGCCTTTGAATACTTGGTTAGGCATCTTGGCTTTCACGATCGGTGTCTTGATGTCGTTCTGTTGACAGCTGCGGCAGGCATAGATGTGTTGTCTGTTCTCTAACACCTTAACCTGTGCGGGGATGATGATCAGCTCCCGCCGCACTTCTACGTTCATCTCATGCATCTTGCTGCCGCATTGATCGCAGGTTTGCTCAGCCTCGGTTGGGTAATATTCAATTATCTCTACCGGCAGGTCCTTCAGCATGGCTTCCCGATGACCACGTTGCTTCCTGCGCTGGTAAGTGATCTTCTCCAGGGTAGGTTCAGCCAGCAGAGGCTGCGCTTCTGCTTCTGCCTCATTGAAAAGAGACAGCTGCGTGCTGTCGCTCTTCTCGCTGGAAGCGCCAAATTGCCGTTTCTTGCTGAGGCGAAACTGCTCCTCAAACCACTTCAGTTTGGCGGACAGCTCAATATTTTGCTGCTCTAGCTGACGGCAACGTGCTTCAAGCTCTGCTATTTGATTACTGGCGATTGCTTCATTCTTCATATGTAAAGTATTCGACATTGCTGGTCATTTTCCTGCCCAATAATGCCCGAAAACCTCGATTTCATCGAGGTCTTAGAGGATCGTCCGGGCTGTGACTTCCCGATGTGCTTGCCGCTGATCAATAGATAATCCATCAAGCAACCAGCGCAATTCGCGCCGGGTGACCAGCACGGTATTGGCATCTTGCTCACCGGGCCAGATGAACCGACCCCGCTCCAAGCGGCGGTAATGCAGCCAGAAGCCGTTTGTTTCCCAGCGAAGAATCTTCAGTTTATCCCGTCGTCGGTTGCAGAAGACGAACAGACAGGGTGAAAACGGGTCCAGGTCAAAGACTTCCTTTACCAGAGCAGCCAATCCGTCGATTGACTTTCGCAGGTCGGTGACCCCTGCTGCCAGATAGACTCGCTGGAACCCGGACTCGTCTAGCATGTTTCTGTGAGCGCGCGGACTACACTGGCCAACAGCTCTGGATTGAATCCGGGTTTCACTTCAATGATTGCAGTTCCAACTCGAACCTCGAGGCTGGCCACGGGGTCGCTCACTTCTACTTGCAGCCACCCGGCACGCTTCGCTGGTTGATTGTCTGATTTGAGCTTAGCCTTCCAGTAGTAGAACTGATGGGCATTGACACCCTGCTCTTCGCACCACTTGGCTCCGCTTAGTCCACTATCTTTGAAGGCTGCAATTCTGGCTTCCCACTGTTGCTGCAATTTGCTGTCTGGCATTGGTGAATCCCCCTCTGCTGTTGTTCAAGGGGATTATGTCACAGAGTGGGGGCGAAGCCTATGTGTGTACTATTTGACGCTTACAACCTCAATGATGCTTGCGCTCACCCGCAGCAATCAACACGCACAACTCGCCGGTTTCTACAGGCCGATATCCTTCTGGGTGAGGTACATGTTGCCGATCACTGGATCGAGGATCCCAAAACTACAGCCTTCAATCGGCTCGCGAAAGGACAGGGCGCAAAAGGGCACCATGATCAGGGCCAGGCTGAGATACTCCACCGGCTGCAAGCCGAGGATCTTCCTGCCTCCCCCCTCCACCGTCAGATGATCCCAGCGACAGGTTTGCGCCTTTCCGAGCGTCTGGATGCGGCGATGTCTCTCGTCTGCCGCTGCGATATCGCACCAGACCAGCCCGGTTCTGCCAGTCTCTTCGTTGGCCAACAGGGCCTCCAACCCCTTGGCGGCAACGGCGAAAGCAGCGGAGAGGGAGATGTTTGGCTCGACCGCGACTGACAGGCCGTTAACGGTCAGCGGATACTGACGCATAAAGCGTAGCAGTCTTGGTGCTACTTGTCCCGAGAAGAGGCTGACCGGCAAGGCCACGATCGGGCCATCTTCTTCTCGCCAATTGGCAAAATAGTGCACAGCGAAGGGTACTGCCAGTGCCATCTTGCGTGCTATGTTATCTGCATGAAAAGGATGCGCCAGCTGCTCTGCGGCGGCAAGCACTTCTTCCTCGCACCTCAACCATTGGGCGGTGGGTGGCTCTTCTTCCTCAGCTCGCTGCGCCTCCAGGATCTCTTGAATAGTGATGAACTCAAACCTGGACGCGCTGGTTGACAAATCGGTAGTCATGCCAGCACCGGCCTGCTCCAACTGCTGCCGACCAGTCTGGCTAAACACGTAGACAACTTTGCTGTCTTCCCCGTCAGGAGTGATCACTTTCATCTGCCTCCAGCGACAACTGGTTACCAACGTCTCCCCACCTCCTACTAGCAGCATCGTCGATGATGCGGCACAGCAACCATCAGCTCGCACCGATTGGCACCATTGAAGATGGCGCGGGCTATGAAGTGATCGTTGCGTCAGCAATGATCAGCTGAGCATCTTCCTGGGAACATGCGATCGTATGGACACTGCTCCGCCAAGTAACAGCTTACGGCATTCATAGCATGCTGCCCGACAACAGATCTTATCTCGCCCTTTTGAGATCAAAAGGTGGCAAACCAACCAACGCATAAAAAAGGTGAAGCGGAAAACCTGCGGGTTTGTCCGCTTCACCTGGTCAATTTGGCTGGCTGTCGGTGGATAAATCTCTCTCTCCACCCAGCGAGAATCTTGTTTTATTTGCGGCTTACGCCCAGATAGTCGGCAATGTTCGCCTTCTCCACCAGCTTGGGCCTGATTTGCCCAGCCTTACAGGTCAGCAAGGTGGTCACGCCAGGACCATGCCCAGCCAAAATGCAGTTGCTGTGTACCACTACACCGATAGTCACAGCACCCTGCAAGTATCCTCGTCCGAAGGATGTGTCGCAGTCGCGCAAAGCGACAATGTCGCCAAAACGCAATTTGCCCAGATTGAACTGCTCGTAGGCCACGGGATCATGGGTCATGATGTCATAGTCTCCCCGATAAGCTGTATTGGAGCCGATTCCGGAACCCATGAGGTAAGCTGGCACTTCCACAGCCACCGGCACTTCCAGCGCCCCATCTGCTGTTTCGGTGATGCCCATCTTTTCCAGCAGATTCGGATCGAGGTTCATCACATGCACGTCTTCGTGTCCAACAATCTGCAAGCCGGTGCCGTATCCTTTGACCAGTATCTTGTCTCCGATCGCCATCTTCTCCAAGTCTTCTGCCGCGAAATACACCAACAGATGCTCGCATCCGCCGTGCTTGCCGGTCACATAGCCGGTTGCACCCTTGGCGTCTCCGCTGACCACTTTGGCCTGATTGCCCACACAGGCCAATACGGCCAAGCCACCGTTCTCTGTGGCATCTGCACGCTTAATGGTCACTCCTGGCTCCACATGATCCACCGCCAAGTTCATGCAGCTGTCGCCAATCTGCACCGTATAGGTGATACCTCCGGTCGCTGGCAGCACCTTAGCCTGTCCGTCGGTGGTCAAGCGGTAGGGATAGACTGACCTGGGATGGGCGATCTCACCCTGTACGCTAACAGCCACCAGTTGCTCTCGGTTGATCTTAATCATACTCTTCCTCCTCTGATATCTAGATGCCGACTGTTGCCGTGCAACGATCGCTTAGTTGTTGCCCCTATCCCCGGGCTGGGATAGTCTGCCGCTAACTTATCTTATATCACAACCCTCAAGCGATAGCTATTCTCGATCCTTTCACCACTGGGCAGTTCGAGCTTTAGCAGCAGAGTGAATATGCCCACTTGATCCTCTGGGAATGCCAGCGATAGCTTGCCGATGGCAGTCACCTGGTCCGCCCTGGCGTCTACAATCCTCCGCTCGCTGGCCACCACTTCTCCCGTAGGCGACAGCAGTTGCCATGACAGCCCCATCGCCACCAGCGGCTGCTGCAGATCGTTAACCACAAACGCGTTGGTGCGCCAAACGCTGCCCGCTGCGAACCGCGGCTTGGGCCAAGAAACCATCACTTGCAGTGGACGCATAGCCCGTTTTGTGACCTGATAGGCCAACTTCGGTCGTTTCTGCCAATCCAGCAGGGACCAAGAGACCACCGGCAGGCTATCGCGGAAGGAATACATGAAGGCACCAGCCACCGGGTGAAACCGCTTTAGGCGCAATGTCTCGTGATAGAACTGCAATAGCTCCGCCTGGTATTCTTGGGTGGCAAGCGCATATGCGCCGATGTCAGGGTAATCCTCCGGCCTCACTTTCCTGTGCAACTGCTTGTCATCCAGCAGATACCGCTGCCGCAGTCGGTGCCAGGGCAAATGGGGCCACTCCGCCTCGCTCATCGCCTCTCTGAGAAACTGCTCGTCGGCTGGCCACGATTGCGCGCCATATTCGGACACCAAGCGCAGCGTCTGAGGGAAAAGACGGGCTACCGTCTGCAGCGTACGGTAGCTGGGGGTATTCCACCCAAAATACTGATGGGTGTCAGATCCTCCCCTAACAAACCCAAATACGCCCGAATAGGCAAACACCGGGCGAGTGGTATCTACTTGCAGCACCGCCGCCCTAAGGCGATGGTCCAAAACGTCCTTGTTCCAGGTGGGTCGAGAGCTGCGCACTAAACTGCGCCAAAATCGACCACTCCCCCGGCTGGAGCTGTAACCACCTCGCGCAGGCAAGACATACGGCTCGTTGTGGCAAGCCCAGAAGACGATGGCCGGCTCCTTGGCCAACAGGCTGACCATCTGCCGGATCTGCGTGATCGCCGGCTCGATAATCTGGTGCCCGTAGCGCTTCTCCAAGGGAAAGTCCTGCCAGACGAGGATCCCTCGCTCCGCACAGGCCAAATAGAAGTCTGGGTGTGCCACATGGGCATGTACCCGCACCGCATTCAGATTGGCTGCGGTGATCAAGGCGGCATCCTGCTGCAGCTCTTCCCGGGTCAACTGTGCGGGGTAAAAACTGGCGGGCGTATAGTTGCATCCGCGTAAGAACAGCCGTTGGTCGTTGACAAACAGCTGCCACTTGTCCCACCTAATGCTACGAAATCCCAGGTGCGTACGATAGTAGTCTATGATGTACCCTTCGGAACTCTTGATTACCAACTCCAGGTCGTAGAGGCTGGGATGCCCCAAGTCCCACGTCCACCAGAGCTTGGGATCCGGCAAGGAAAACTGGAATCGAAACTGATTATCTCCGGCTTCCGCCGGCAGATGGTACACTTCCGACGCCATCTTGCCTCGGAAGTTGCGCGGTGAGAGGGTAACCACCGCTTGTAGTCGGTCACGTGTCCCCCGCCAGACCAAGTGACCGTTCAATCGTACCTGGGCCGCATTCCACGCGGTCAGGCGCTGGCTGATGGATAGTTGCCTGCAAAACCCGCCTCGGCTGCCAATCAGCAACACATTGCCCCAGATGCCCCCTGAATTGACCCAATCCGGCTTGCCGTCCCAGTCGCCAAAAGCACCCATGATGGTGTCTCGATATGTCTTGCCTGGCGGCGGGCAATCCACCCGGAGAGCGATCACATTGCCTGACGTCTGCAGCAAGTCGGCCGGGATCTCAACTAACAATGGTTGAAAATAGCCCTCCTGCTGAGCTATCCGTTGCCCGTTCACCCAAATGGCGGATAGGTAAAAGGCCCCTCCCAACTGCAGCCGCCAAGCCAGTTGGTCATATTCAGGGGTGAGATCGAACGTAGTGCGATAGAATACGCTGCCGTGATGCCTGCTTAAGGATGGCGTCAACTGCCAATGTCCCGGCACCGGCAGCGAATGTTCCGCCGCTTGATCGAAGTCAGTGCGATACCAGCTATCCGCTACTGACTGATCGGTCCACGCATCCCAACTGCCGTTTAGTCTATGTATACGCAATCAAACATCACTCCGGAGCGATCAGTTGAACAACTGACGCAGATTGGGACCATAGGGAGGATAGATCACGCCCTGCTCGGTGATCAAGGCGGTGACCAGGCGGTGTGGGGTAACGTCAAAGGCAGGATTCCACACCTGCACTCCGATGGGAGCCAGTGGGAGATCCCGGAAATTTGCCACCTCCGTGCTGGACCGCTCCTCGATAGGAATCTGGTCGCCAGTCTCCAAACTGAGGTCCATAGTGGACAACGGGCAGGCCACATAGAAAGGCAGGCCATGCTCTTTAGCCAACACGGCCAGGGTATAGGTACCGATCTTGTTGGCCACATCACCGTTCGCGGTCACTCGGTCGGCCCCAACCACCACTAGATCGACCTTCCCTTGGGCCATGAGAAACCCGGCCATGCTATCGGTGATCAGCGTCACCGGAATATTGTCCTGCATTAGCTCAAAAGCGGTGAGGCGACTGCCCTGCAGATAGGGCCTAGTCTCACCCGCATACACCTGCACTTGCTTACCCGCTTCTGTGGCCGCGCGGATCACCCCCAGAGCAGTTCCATACCCGACGGTGGCCAATGCACCAGCATTGCAGTGAGTGAGGACCCCCGCTTTGTCGGGAACCAACTTTGCCCCATGTCGGCCAATTGCCCGATTGATGGCCACGTCTTCTGCCGCCAGTCGGTCTGCTTCCTGATTTAGCAGCCTTACCAGCCCGGCTTCAGGAGCATCAGCCGCTATCTGCAACATCCGCTCAATCGCCCAGCGCAAATTCACCGCGGTGGGCCGGGTCGCTAACAGTGCGTCAGCGGCTGCTTTCAGACCTTGCGCACCCAGTGACTGTGCGGCCAACACCAGTCCGTAGGCGGCAGATACTCCGATGGCGGGAGCACCTCTGACAGTCATGTTGCGGATGGCATCTGCCACCTGCTGGTAGTCTTGACACTCCACGTAAGTGATCTCATGGGGCAGCTTAGTCTGGTCCAGTAGGCGCAAGCTGGTTCCTGTCCATTGTAGCGCGTTCATCATCTTCACCTTCCCAGCGGTAGTCTGTGCTGTCTCTAACAGACGAGAATGCTTCACCCTCTTCTTATTCTTCCTGGCTGGTCATACTTCCTGCACATGGTCCAGTGTCTGCGCTGCTGTCAGTACAGGGCTGAACAGGTCGCCCATACTTTGCAGGCGCTGCAGCGCCGTATGAATGGTGAAATCACTCGCCCTCACCCGCCCCTCCGCTACCTCATCCCAAGTGATCGGCATAGAGACAGTAGCCCCTGGCTGCGGACGCACGCCGTAGACGGTGGCCAATGTCTTGCCGCGGGCATTTTGCAGACAATCAAGATAGAGCTTCCCCTCCCGCTTGGCAATTCTCCGCTCCAAAGTGGTGATTCCGGGCAGCGCCGCTTGGACAGCCTGGGCTACCATCAGGGCAAAATCGCGGGCAGCCTCGTAACTGTAGATCGGTACGATCGGAACGAAAATCTGCAAACCACTGGCTCCGGACAGCTTGGGCCAGCCCCGCAGATGCCAATGCTGCAACGCCTGTCGGATCAACATCGCAGTCTGGCAGATGTCCTGCCAACTGGCCCGTTCCATCGGGTCCAAATCGAAGACCACAAAATCGGGGTTATCGACATGTTGTATTCGGGACAGGAAGGGATGGATCTCGAAACCGCCAGAATTGATCACCCAGACCAGAGCCGCCAAATCATCCACCAGCAGGTAATTGATGGTCCTCTTCTCCGACGCCAGGGGATAGACCCTGAGCCAATCGGGAGCGTAAGCTGGTACGTTCTTCTGATAAAACGAATTTCCGTCCGGTCCATCGGGATAACGGGTTAGAACCAAAGGGCGGTCACGGAGATGCGGCAGCAGCCAAGGCGCAACCGCGATGTAGTAATTGATCACGTCGCCCTTACGGATAGTCTCCTGGGGCCACCAGAGCTTATCCAAATTGCTCACCTTCACCCGGCGGCCCCCGATATCCAGCACAGTCATCTTATACCCCCTGACCGGCGATGCTGCAATCAACATCGGCCGCAGCTTGAAATCGAACCACCACTGGAGCGCGCAGCTTCAGTTCCGGTGTCCACTCCATAAAGCGCACCCGAACAGCGAGTACCGGTTGGAGCCAGTGCACCTGCCTATTCCTGGCCTGAGGCGGACTGGAGAACGGAGGAACATCGATGCTGGCTGCAGCAAGGAACTGCCCCAGTCCTTGCCAATCGGCCTGACTGAGGCCACTGCCTGCCGCCCCCACGTAGATCAGCTGGCCATCTTCAGCCCATAAACCAAGCAGCAGGGCCGACAACTGGCCCTGCCTCTTGGTGTAGCCTCCGACGACGCAGTTGGCCTCGCGGAACGACTTAATCTTTCTCCAATCATCCGAACCCTTGCCAGGCCGGTATTTGCTGGTTCGCTGTTTAGCGACAATTCCCTCCAAGCCCTCCCGCTCGACAGCAGCAAACAGCTGCTTGCCTGAGGCAAAGCTTTCCACCAATTGCAGCTGGGGTTGTCCCTGAGGCAAAACGTCCTCTAGCAGCCGCTGCCTCTCAGCGAGAGGCAGACCCCTGATGTCTTCGCCCCGATGGTAGAGCAGATCAAAAACGCAGTAGGTGGCGGGGAACTGCCTTTTTTTGGCTCTGATCACGGCTGGACGCCTGGCCAAGTCCCGCTGCAGCACAGCATGGAAGCTGGGCCGCCCATTCTGCAATACCACCACTTCACCGTCCACCACTGAGCCCAACGGCAAGCCGGCGGCCAGAGATGCCAGTTCCGGGTATTGCCCGGTGCGCTCATTCCCCTTGCGATTGATCAGTCTTGAGCCTGCCTCGTTCCGCACAGCCAGCATGCGCACACCGTCCCACTTCACTTGGTACAACCAGTCTGGAGCGTCAAAAGGCTTTGCCCACGGCACCGGCTCCATCGGGGTGAGGTCGAACTGCGTCATCTCAGTCATTCCCGGTGGGTCTGGCTTGCTTCTCTTCCCGGTTCTTTTCCACCATTTCCAGACTGGCTTTCAGCGCCTCCATCAGATCCACCACTTTGTTCTGTCGCGGCGCATCGGGGATAGCCACGGCTGCTCCCGCTACACGAGCCTCCACCAACTGCAACAACTCTTCCCGATAGTCGTCCTTGTACTTGCTGGCATCAAACGGCTGAGTCAATGAGTCGATCAACTGAGTTGCCATCAACAACTCCTTCTCATGCAGCTGCACCGGTTGATCCGGCCGCAGCTCGCTGGTAGCCCTGATTTCATCCGGGTAAAACATCATGGATAGGGACAGGCAGTCGGGCAACACCCTGACAGCTGCCAGACGCTGTTTGTCCCGCAACACTATTCTGGCGATGGCGATCTTGTTGGTCTGCTCCATAGCCCGCCTGAGCAGCCAATATGCCTTCTGACCGGTCTCGCCGGGAGCCAAATAATAGGTCTTATGATAGTAGATCGGGTCTATCTCGGGCAGATTGACAAAGTCCTCAATTTCTATGGCCCTGGTTTGAGACACCGCCAGCGCCTGCAAATCCTCTTCGGTGATGATCACAAACTGGCCCCGTTCGTATTCGAAACCCTTAACCAATTCTTCATTGGCAACTTCGCGCTCACAATTGGGACAAAACTTTCTGTATTGAATTGGCGTGTTGCATTCTTTGTGCAGCGTGCGAAAGCGTACATCCTTATCCTCGGTGGCCGCAAACATCTTTACGGGTACATTCACTAAGCCAAAGCTGATCGAACCATTCCATAGGCTGCGCACAAAAAACCACCTCCGGTTTAGGCTAACCGGAGGTGGCAGCAATTAACCAAGCTGATATTTGCTACGCCCGCAACACTTCAAGGTGATGCTAGTGGTTACGCGCGCAGGGCTCGGGACACTCAGCGCACGCTCGCTTCTGAACAGTGAAACTCCGTTCCCGCTTCAACTGGCTCACCAGCAGATCCACCTGGGACAAGGTCGACTGCTCTCCCTGCACTGCTAACGTAATCGCTCCTTCAGAACCGGCCACTCCGCCGGCGGCGACCACTGTAGCCCCAACGTCAAACAGCAGCTGCAGCGCGTCCACTTCGGTGACTACTTCGCCGGTGCTGACCACGTAGAGGCCGCAGGGCATCCCCCATTGGCCGGACATCTTTCCCTGCCCCATCGCCATGGCAGCAGCGGGCACGTCGGGAATCAACTTCTCCAAACCAACAGGAATGACGAGGTGGGCACCTACCGCCGCCAGCAGGCCCATCGCTTGACCGATGGTTCCACCCTGCTTCCCTCCCAGCAGTATGCCCGCGTTGCCTTGCAGGTCCAAAGCATTGGCTCCTTTGATGAACACATCCTCGGCTGTGAACTCGGACAGCACTTCTAGCCACGGCTTGTCGCTTTGTTGTCCCTGCACAAAACAAACTGGCGACTGCCTGGTGGCTGGATCGGTCAAACAGAGGACTCCAGATGTGATCACCCCAGCGGTGAAAGTCCCCTTATCCACCGGCCGACCAGTCAATTCTTCCAATATGTAGGCATTGGTGGTGCCTAAAGAGACGATCAATCTGCCACCTTGCAGTGCCCTTTGCACCGCCGGCATGGCCGCCACCGCTTTTGCCAGCAATCGTCTACTTTCTATAGGGGTCAGAGTGATGACGATGGTATTCACGATATTGTTCCTTCCGCTCCTCTCGCCTGTCCTCTGGCAGCCCGATGTCGATCACTGCGGATCCTAGCAAGCTGAGAGGCTCGGCCAAAGTCTTGAGAGTGACTCCGCAATCCTGACAGAGCGTTACCCCATCAACATTGCGGGCACCGCAATATGGGCAAACCATAGCGTTCTCTCCTTTCCAGTTTAGCACAACCTGTGGACTTGCGCCTGCCAAACAGGTTTGCCTATAGTCTGAAAGGAAATGCGCCCGGATATGCCCATCCTCCAAGCTAAGTATTAGGCAGATACACCAATTTTCTCTCCGATCTTTCGCTTCACCCGACACAAAGCGTTGTCGACAGCCTTGGACGTGGTATCGAGCAACAAGGCAATCTCTCGGTATGAACGCTCTCTCAAGTAAAGCAGAAAGACCTTGTACTCAAAATCGCTGAGCATAGCTCGCAGGCTGCTGTGCACACTGCTTAGTTCCTCCCTGACCAGAAACACCTCGGCTGGGTCGGTCACTTGGTCGTCGGGCAGGATATCTATCAACTGCCGGTCTGTTCCGTCGGTATACACCGGCTTGTCCAACGACAAATAGTAGTTGAGCGGGGCATGCTTCTGCCGGGAAGCAGCTTTCACCGCAGTGATTACCTGCCTGGTAATGCACATCTCTGCAAACGGGCGGAAGCTAGCTCCTTTGTTAGGGCAAAAATCTCGGATAGCCTTATGTAACCCAATCAGACCCTCTTGAGTGATGTCATCTCGATCGGCACCAGCAATAAAGTAGGATTTGGCTTTGCTGAGAATGATGGAGCGATATTTAGCAAACAATTGCTCCGCAGCATATTGTTCGCCTTGCTGCGCCATCTCAACCAGCTGTTCATCAGAATACCCTTCAAAAAGGACGTCCGGCAGCTGCGTTAAATAAGGCATCTAAGATAGACCTCCAATCATATCCAGTTGTCTGTTAATTTATGAGTAATTTACCCAGAAGATGTTCCGCTCAAATCAAACTATAGCGAATCGGGCTCCTTTCTGTCAATCGAATTAGCAGAAAATTATACACTATTCATAGACATGATCCGACAACATCTTCAACGCCCAATTCACCACGCTGGATGGAAATTGCTGAACCATTGCTATAAATCCTGTTGCTGCCATTGCCACCAGCAAGATTACGGGCTATAATAAGGGCTTGATACGCAACCAAGTTGGCCGCAATTCTGCACGGTTTTTCGCACCTTGACTCGCGCTCAGACATCATGTATACTGTAAAATGTTCGTCACGGGGTGTAGCGCAGTTTGGTCAGCGCGCCTGCCTTGGGAGCAGGAGGCCGGGGGTTCAAATCCCTTCGCCCCGACCACCGTGGCCCCATAGTGAAGCGGTTAACACACCAGCCTTTCACGCTGGCGACGCGGGTTCGAATCCCGCTGGGGTCACCAATTTGATAATCTGCCGGCGTAGCTCAATTGGCAGAGCAACTGACTTGTAATCAGTAGGTTGCGGGTTCGAGTCCCATCGCCGGCTCCATAAAAACTCTTGGAGGAGTTCCCGAGCTGGCCAAAGGGGGCAGACTGTAAATCTGCTGGCATTGCCTTCACTGGTTCGAATCCAGTCTCCTCCACCAGTTTTTCCGCTGGGGCGTAGCCAAGTGGGTAAGGCACGGGACTTTGACTCCCGCATGCGTTGGTTCGAGTCCAGCCGCCCCAGCCACTTTCCATTTCTAACTTCCAACTTCCAATGTCCAATTTCTAGTATGGGCCATTAGCTCAGTGGTAGAGCACCCGCCTTTTAAGCGGGGTGTCGTTGGTTCGAGTCCAACATGGCCCACCAATTGTGTTCTGAGTAGTGAGAAATGAGATGTGAGAATCTGTTTCCCACTTCCCACCTCTCACTTCCCACTTCCCCTTCGCGAGGGTGGCGGAACTGGCAGACGCGCTAGACTTAGGATCTAGTACCGCAAGGTGTATGGGTTCAAGTCCCTTCCCTCGCACCACTTTAAACGACCAAAGAGGTTCCTGACGGAACCTCTTTTTTGTGCGCAGTTTTGTCGACAATGCTCACAGTCGGTCGAACAGAAAGCTTGTTTTTCTACTAACTTCGCGCTTACTGCTGGTGAATGATGTCCTCTGGCTGGAAGAACAACGCCAGCTCCCTTTCCGCTGCTTCTTTGCAGTCTGATGCGTGGATGATGTTCTGGCCCACCTGCAAACCAAACTGACCCCGCAAACTGCCAGGAGTGGCCTGCAGCGGGTCTGTATCCCCGGCCAGGCTGCGTACAGCAGCGATCGCCCTCGGTCCGGTTACCGCCAACGCCAGCAGGGGCCCTGAGGTGATGAAGCTGATCAGCTCGGGAAAGAATGGCCGCTCAGCGTGCTCGCGATAGTGCTCCCTAGCCATACCCTCATCCATCAACAACAGCCGCGCTGCGCTCAGGGACAACCCTTTATCCTCCAACCGCGCAATGATGCGCCCGACCAAACCCCGCCGAACAGCATCCGGCTTGATCAGCACCAGCGTCGTTTCCTTCATATAGATCATCCTTTCCTGGCAGCCCAAGACCCGAAATGATCCTGCTGGGCATATCTGATGCAGTGCACTTGGTATTTTTCCCCGTTTCTCGCTGACAATCCTGCCTCGTTGCTCCTTCACCGTTTCCGTGGGTCTGCTGGAGCGCGTCAGACAGAGCGGACCTCGACCGCGTCTTGCAGATCTGCTGATCCAAATGGGCATGAAAAAAGCAGCTAACCTGCGCTAGCTGCTTGCCTTATCACAGATTGACAACCTGCTTAGGAGGTTCAAGAATACCCCGATCAACCTCCGTGGCTGTCATATTTTGGGCTTCGAAATGCCTGGTGATGTAGTTGACCGCATCCCAGGGATCAACCCGGTCGCCGCAAGTGAAGACATCCAGTGCGGCATAGCCCAACTCAGGCCAAGTATGAATAGCTAGATGAGATTCAGAGATGACCACAACGCCACTGACGCCCTGGGGACTAAATTTGTGGAACACCACTTCTCGGATCTCGGCACCCGCTTCCAACGCGGCATTGACCAGAACTTCTTCAATCTTCTTGACATCGTTCAAGATGTCAGCAGGGCATCCGTAGACCTCAGCCAGGATATGACGGCCCAGTTGATTCAAGTATCTTTCCTCCTTTTCCCAGATTGGCAGACGAACCAATAAGATTGTAGCAGATTCCACAGGAAAGTCAATTGTTTTCGTTGTGTATTGCGTTGAGCACGAAATAGGTTCAAATAACCTCAAAAAGCCTCCCAAAAGCTCCGTTTTAAGCTATTATCCGCTACTGACATCGCCTAGCTGTACCAGTCTGTTGGTGGAAACTACATGGGTAAATGAAAATCGCACCCATGAGACACATCGCTGTATCTCATAGGCACGAATCCATGCAAATGGTCGGGCTGACAGGACTTGAACCTGCGGCCTCTTGCACCCCAAGCAAGCGCGCTAGCCAAACTGCGCCACAGCCCGTTGCTTGACTATTATACAACAGCGGCGACCAATAATGCAAGCCAAGACCTGCTGGCAGGTATAAGAAGCGCACCCTGCAAATGTCGCAGGATGCGCCTCTCTTGCCAAGTGTGCCTGGTCTATAGGATGATGGCGATCAAGCCACCGCTGCCCTCGTTAACCATTTTCTGCAGCACTTCGCGCAGTTTCTCTTGGGCGTTGTCCGGCATCTTGAACAGCTTATTCTGGATACCTTCCCGCACCAGGGTATGCAGTGACTTGCCGAAGATATTGGATTCCCATAGCTTCTGGGGACTGGCCTCAAACTCGTCCACCAGGTACCGGACCAATTCTTCGCTTTGTTTTTCGGTGCCGATGATCGGTGCCACCTCGGACTCCACGTCCACCCGGATCATATGATACGCCGGGGCGCTGGCTCTCAGCCGAACGCCGAAGCGGTTACCCTGGCGGATGATTTCCGGCTCATCCAGCGCCATGTCCTCCAAACTGGGAGGTACGATGCCATAACCGGTATTGCGCACATCGCGCAGAGCATCCCGCAGTCGGTCATATTCCCGCTTGGCCACAGCGTATCCGCCCATCAGGCTCATCAACACATCGCGGCCCCGGATTTCCGTATTGGCGATCTGGCTCAGGACATCCCAGAACAGGTAGTCGGGGGCTTCGGTGCTGACGCTGGCCAGGCCTGTGCCGAGTTCCATTTTCTCTAGGATGACCTCGGAGACAAAGTCGCAGTTACCCAAGTGCTCAATCAAGAAATCGATGTCGCGCAGCCGCTTGACTTTCACACTGCCTTCCCGCACGGCATCATTAAACCTCTTCTTCAGCCAATTCTTCTCATCCAATACCTCCACCCAATCGGGCAGGTTGACCGTCACCGACTGCACAGGGAACTCATACAGCAGCTCGCGCAAGATGCCATGGATATCTGTTTCATTTAAACGGGCGCAGTTCACCGGCAAAACCGCCGTCTGATACTTCAGCTCCAGATCTTCCCTCAGCTGCATGGCCTGGTTGGAGAACGGATCAGTGGAATTGAGCAGCACGATGAAGGGTTTTCCCAGACTTTGCAGTTCAGCTATCACTCGTTCTTCGGCCTCGACGTACACCTCCCGCGGCAGGTCGGTGATCGATCCATCGGTGGTCACCACCAAGCCCATGGTCGAATGGTCAGCAATCACCTTTCTGGTGCCGATTTCGGCCGCCTGCTCAAAGGTAATCTCTTCATCTGACCATGGTGTCATCACCATGCGCGGACCGTCTTCATCCTCGTAGCCAATCGCCCCGGGAACCGC
The DNA here is from genome assembly GCA_050949055.1 of Bacillota bacterium. GTDB lineage: Bacteria > Bacillota > UBA994 > UBA5500 > UBA5500 > JAEZJZ01. The sequence goes on from JBMNFA010000001.1 coordinate 229,409, forward strand.
GTACCCAACGCAGTCGATCAGGCGCACACGCAAGCTGAGATTGTCCACGGTGATTTCCACCGCGTCATCCGGAACAAACTTCGGCTCAGCCGTGGTGATTGTCCGCCCAGCTCCGCTCTGGGGCAACGCGTCTTTGATCCGTTCCCGGTCGTACTCATCTTCGATATTGGGCAAAACCATCAAATCGGAAAACCGTTTGATCAATGTGGACTTGCCTGTACGTACCGGTCCAACTACACCCAAGTGTATTTCACCGGCAGTCCGCTCGGCGATATCCTTCAACAAGTCGACTTTCTCCAAATGCTTTCCCTCCCTTTTCCGCCTCAGACGTTTCGATCGAAAACCTCTCGAGCCGCCTGGCATCCCTCCCTGTGTGGTCAGATCAATTCTGATCGGCTTGTTCCAGTAAAAGACAAAGCTCAGGCACGGCTTGGCTAGTACATATATATGAGCCCACAGAGTCTATATGCCAGAAATGCTGCCAAAAACCGTGATCGAGCGCAGAAAGCGAGCACCCCGGCCATGATTCTGGCCGGGGTGCTCGCCTTCCGCAAACTCACTGTGAGAAAGCTACATCCTCATACTCATGCTTCCTCAACCGATTCATCGCTTCGTTTAAAGTCTTTATCGGCTCAGCACCATGGAATAGCACCCGATACAACGATTGGGCTAGCGGCATCTCCACGTCGTATTTCTGCGACAGGCGATACGCAGCATCAGTGGCGAAGGCACCTTCGATCACCATATGGGTTCCTCCGGTAACCTGTTCCAGTGTCTGACCCTGGCCTATCTTGTAACCGGCATTCCAGTTACGGCTATGCTTGCTAGTGCAGGTGGCAATCAAATCCCCAATGCCGGACAAACCCGAGAAGGTGCGCCGGTCGGCACCCATCTTCTGGCCCAACCGCACCATCTCCACCAGGCCGCGGGTCATCAGCATCGCTTTGGTGTTGTCTCCAAAACCCATGCCATCGGTGACCCCAGCAGCTAACGCGATCACGTTCTTCAGCGCGCCGCCTAGCTCAACGCCCACTACATCCAAGGAGGTGTAGACACGGAAGGTGGGGGTGAAGAACGCGTCCTGGAGACGCATGGCCACTTCTGAATCCGGGTTGCTGATCACGCTAGCGGAGGGCATGCCCAAGCCGACCTCCTCCGCATGATTAGGGCCGGACAAGACTGAAACACTGGCCGCCCCGTCGGCCAATTCGGCCTTGATCACTTCAGTTAAGCGCTGCAAGGTGGTCGGTTCAAACCCCTTGGCAGTGTTCACACAATCCACAGGCAACCGACAGTAGGGGGCCGCTTCCTTCAGTACCCCTCTCAAATGGGCGGAAGGTACAGACCAGACCAGCAAATCTCTGCCCGCCACAGCCTCCTCTATAGAAGAAGTTGCTCGCACATGCTCCGGAATCGCCACGCCGGGCAGGTATTGCTTATTCTCCCGATCCTGGTTGATCTCCCTGGCCAGCACCTCCCGGCGACACCACAGGATCACTTGCTCGAAGTTCTTACTGAGCACGCAGGCCGCCAGAGCCGTCCCCCAGCTGCCCGCACCAATCACTGCTACACTGGTACCTCCCACCGACAAACTCTCCTCTCCAATCTATGATCTATTCATCGCCTGAACAAACGGGCTCGACTAACGCTCTTGACTACCATCCCGCTTGCGCACAAAGAAACGGATGGGCGTTCCTTCAAATCCCATAGTCTGGCGCAGCCGGTTTTCCAAAAACCGTTGATAGGAGAAATGCAGTAAATCTGGTTCATTGACGAATAGCACAAACGTTGGCGGCCTTACTCCGCTTTGAGTGGCATAGTAGATCTTGAGCCTTTTCCCCCGCTCGGTGGGAGTAGGGGTGACCAAAGTTGCTTCCTGAATCAGCTCGTTAAGCGTGCTGGTGGCGATGCGCAGGTGTTGCTGCTCGTCCACATATTTGACCAAGGGCAGCACCCGGTGTACCCGTTGGCCTGTCTTGGCGGAGACAAAGATGATCGGAGCGTATTGGGCAAACGCCAACTCCCTGCGGATGTCCTCGGTGAACCGATTTACCGAGTGGCTGTCTTTCTCCACCAAGTCCCACTTGTTGACCAGAATCACCATCCCGCGCCCCTTGTTGTGGGCGAATCCGAGGATCTTCTTATCCTGCTCGGTCACTCCCTCGGTGGCATCCAGCACCATCAGGACCACGTTCGCTCGCTCAATAGCTTTCAGTGAGCGCAGACCGCTATATCTCTCCACCTCTTCTTCCACCCGGCTCTTCCGGCGCAAGCCAGCAGTGTCTATGAGCACGAAATTGTCCGTCCCCACCATCAGCGGTGTGTCAATTGCATCCCGGGTGGTTCCGGGAACATCGCTGACAATCACCCGTTCTTGTCCCAGCAGGGCGTTTACCAACGACGACTTGCCCACATTCGGCTTGCCGATCACCGCAGTGCGGATCACATCTTCGGCATAGAGGGGTGCATCAGCCGCCGGCAGGCGCTCCACAATCAGATCCAGCAGATCACCTATGCCCAAGCCATTTGCGGCAGAAATGCTGATCAGATCAGGCAGCCCCAGGCTGTAGAATTCTGCCGCGTTAGCCTCTAAACCAGGGTGGTCGATCTTATTTACCACCAGGATCAATGGTTTACTGGTGGCGCGCAGAATATTGGCCACATCTTCGTCCATGGAGGTCAACCCTTGACGGCCATCCACCACAAACAGGACCACTTCTGCTTCCCGAATGGCGATTTCGGCCTGTTTGCGGATATAGGTGAACATCTGGTCTGTGCTGTTCACTTCCAGACCGCCTGTATCCACCAGAGTAAACTCGTGATCCAGCCAATGGACGTCTGAATAGATGCGATCTCGGGTGACCCCGGGAACGTCCTCAACGATGGCCACCCGTTTGCCTACCAGATAATTAAACAGAGTCGATTTACCCACGTTGGGCCTACCCACCACTGCCACAATGGACATCAGTCACCCTCCTCTCCTAGCGTATATTTCACCAGAGCATGACCGTCGGTGGGGATGCACTGCAGGTTGGCGTCAGTGAATTCCGATACCAGCTCTTCCCAGGTAATGTCGTCCAGAAAATCCCCCTCCTCTGGTCGCAGCATCACATCGGGAATCAGAACGGTGACATCGCTTACGCGCAATCGGCGCAAGGCGGCGATGATGTCCCGGCCGCATACTAGTCCGGCTACGGTGACCGAAGGGCCAAACACCTGATTGGTAACCGGCAGCACATCCACCCACAATCCGGCGATGCGATTCAGTCTACTGGCCAGAGCGCGCAGACTGCTGGCAGCCGAAGTACCAGTCACCCAGATCACGTGGCGGGGGGACTTAACCCGACGGGATGAGCGGCGCCAGGCGCTGGCAAACTGGTCCAGCAGCTGGCGCAGCAAGCCCACCCCATTCTCTATCTGCGGGAAATCATCGTAGTAGCGGCGTCCGGGTGGCAGGCTCCCGGCCAACACAAACCATTCATCGGCCAGATAGACAAAGGAAACGCCCAGTTTGCGGCGAAATTGCATGCTCTTGGGGAGCAGGTGGTCGATCAGCGCGCGAGCGTCTGCCGGCGTGGGTGAACAAAGCGGTGCCAAATGCTGACGATGTTTGGTCAGCCCCACCGGGACGACCGCTATAGACTGCACTGCTGGCCACAGGGAGGACAAGTCAGCGACGGTCTTCTCCAACTCGCTCCCGTCATTGATTCCGGGAACCAGCACCACCTGGCAGTGCATTTCGATACGCCTGCTGGCCAACTGCTGCAGTTGCTGCATGATCTTACCGGCCCGAGGATTGCGCAACAGTTCCGTTCTCAGCTCTCCATTGGTAGTATGTACAGAAATATACAGCGGGCTCGGCCGCAGATCCAGGATCCGCTGCCAATCGCTTTGGTTGAGGTTGGTCAGGGTGACAAAACTGCCCTGCAGTGCCGACAGGCGATAGTCATCGTCTTTCAGGGACAAGGTCCGGCGCATGTTGCGGGGCTGCTGGTCCACGAAACAAAACTGGCAGTTGTTCTGACAGAATTTCAACCGATCGATAGTCGGGCTGGAGAAAACTATCCCCAAGTCCTGTCCAAATTGCTTCTCCACGGTGGCCGTGTGCTCCTGACCCTGGTCATCTCTCCAAGCAACCCGCACCTGCTCACTGGACGAAGCTAATCGGAAATCTAGAATGTCTGTCACGGGTTGGTCGTTGACTGCCAGCAGGACATGGCCAGCCTTGATTCCCATGCGTTCCGCCAAAGAGCCTTTGAGCACAGCGGAAACTCTGGCTTCCTGTTGGGACATGGTCGCTGCACCTCCCCAAATGATGAATAGCCAGTTGTGCTGGGGCCAACTGGCGACGCTATCGGTAACACACTCACAAGAGCGATTGACGCAAAGCGACTATGGTAATTATCCTATACCCCAGGTGACCAGTCAAGAAAGCCCAGCTCCTGCTGCCGGGACGACCGCACCCTGTTCACCAGATTGACGTAGGTGGCAAAACTCTTGCGAACTCCGAAAGCTGCCAGGCGCCTGCCAAACCAGACCAAGCCCAGACTGCGGGAAGAGAAGCCACCAATCCTGGTATACCAGTTGACGCAAGGCAAACAGTTGACGAAGCGGTAGTCTTTCGGATGCAGCCCCAGCAGACGGAGAAAGTGGTCAAACAGACCGGCATAGGAATTGTGGTCTGCGCCCAATCCCAACACGTATACCCGGTGTCCCTGGTCGTCATCCCCCATGTAGAAGAGCTGGCCAATGTCACCATTGGGGGTCTGATCGAAGCGCGGAATCTGCATCACTTCGACCACTGTTGGCTGATGCTCGCAGGAGAGGTGTCCCAAATGCAGGGCTGCAGCTGTCACTGAAGAATGCGCGCTACCCCAACAGAAGTAGATGTAGTTCAGACCTAAACCCCCTTCCGCTGGCAGCTGTACCGCCAAAGCCTCTTCCCGAGCCATTCCCTGGCCAACCCAGGCAACCAGCTTTGTCTCCACAGCCAAACCAATCTGCGCAAGCTGCCTGGCTCCGGCTGTGGTAGCACCTTTACCTTCACCGCAGGCGCAAATTCCGCCGCCAGGCTGAGCACAGCTTGCCTGAAGACGTACGGCTGCCTGCCGTGGGCAGCAGCCAAGACCGTCTGATCGCCGAGGTGTTGGCAAAGCAGCCAGCGACCATGACCCGGCAGCTGGGCTGCCTGGCGCAAAAAGTGCTCTCGACTGCTGCTCTTGGCGTGCGAGAGAGCGGCTGCCAAGGCAGCCGCTCCTGTACGGCTATGAAAGATCACCAACTGCATCAGCGGTTTCTATCGCCCTCATCGTCTCCGGGGCCTTTCTGCCGGTGTTTCGGCCTGCGGGCCGTTCCCAACGCGTTGCTGAACTCCTTGGTGACAAAGGTTCGCAGCTTGCTGCTGGCCTCGTTCCACCCGCCAGTGCTGAGCAATAGCCAGGCACTGGCACCCACAATCACCAAGCCGACCATCCACAGAGCTGCCCGGCTGCCTGCACCGCTCTCGCGGTTCTGCCCAGCCTGGGCGGCAGACGTCCTGGCGCCCAGGTAATTGGCGTAGACCTTGGCAAACAACGACGCGCCAGCGGCGGCATCTTCACGGCTTGAGGTATCGGTGCCCACTTCCAGCAGCAGATTGCGGCCGCTGAGATCCTGGTTATACCCGCCGCGGGCAAAAAAGATTCCTTTGATCAACCCGGGTACCTGCTTGTCAGTGGCTGCCTTGATCTCCTGGGCAAATTGCTTGTTGGTTGACATATTCGGATTCTGCCTACCCACCACCAAGCGGATCTGGGAGACGTTGCGTCCATCCACAGTGGTGGAGTAGCTCTGCGGTCCGCCACCGGCGTCCCGGTGCACGTCCAGCAGTGCCGTGCTCCCCTGCCGCAGCAATTGCTGGGCAGTGCGCCGCGAACGGGTATAGGCAGCGCTATCATGGGGGTCGTGGCGGCTGTCCGAATAGACCACCCGAGCTCCGGCTTCCTTCAGGCTCTCCACCAGCGCAGCACCCACCTTGAAAATACCGCCGTTTCCGCGGATGCTGTCGGTGCCATCGCTGGGCACGTAGGACTCGGAACTATGGGTGTGATAAACCCCTACGGTGACCTGCCCCTTGCCAGCTTTCGGCGCACTGGTCATCAGGTTCTCGATAAACGCCAGAGTGTCGGCGGAGAGCTGCACCTGCTCCAGGAAGCGGGCGATGGCCGTGCGCTGACCCTCATCGACTGAAATCACTTCATAAAGGCGGTCATCTTCTGTCTGATACTGGTCGCCAACAGCCACCCCCATGCCAGTCTGGAAGACAACTGTGTTCGGGTCGGCCTGATCGTAGACGGTATAGAAGCTGCCTCCGGTACACTCTTCCGGTTCACTAGGGGAAGCTGTCCATGTTTGCTCGGGTAGCTGAGCTACCCATGCTGGCTCGGGTAGCTGAGTTGTCCATGCTTGCTTGGACAGCTGCAACAGCGCCGTCAATGCCAGCGCAATCATTACGAGGACCAAGCCCCGGCGGCACATTCTCATCTCCGATCCCTCCGCTCGCTGATGTCCTCAATTTTGGCTTTCTGGGCAGCATTCAATTCCACCACTGGCGGAACCTCAATCTTTGCCTTGTGTCCTCCACCCAGCCGCTCACGGGTTTCACCCACCAACTCGGCCAGCAGCACAGCCAGCAATCCGGCGATGATCACGGTGTCAAACATACCGGCACCGCCGATCACTGTTCCGCCGGGATAACCACGCATGGCCAAGCCGATGGCATAGGCGATGTCGTTGGCTACCACAGACAGCACGCCAGCAATAAAGGAGGCACGGCGGGAGCGGCCGATGATGTAAGCAGTGAATCCTGCCAACAGTGCATACAGATACATCGGGTCGATAACCATGTTTGCTGGATCGCCGGGCAAATAGGTGCTGGCGAGATAGATCAGCGTTCCTCCGATCGCCGTTGCCAAAGCCGCGCGCCACTTTTCTTTTGCCTCATCGGCGGTAAACCATAGCCACAGGGCTAGGACCAGCGGAACCAAGCCGCCCCCGATATTGATTCCGAGCAAAGGCGTCAATTGGATGTCCGGAATGTACGAGCCGACCAACATGGCCCCCAGGAACAACAGCGCTGCGCGGTCTGAAAGCCGCATCCGGTCCAACAAGCGCTGCGCCAAACCAAAGTAGATCAATACTGACGCAATCAAAAGGGTAATCGCGCCAACTGGCAATCTGAACACTCCCTTTCCAGCTATCTGGCACCGATATGACGCACGCATCATATCGCTTTCTAGTGTTTCCCTGGCGCGATAGGGTTATGTTTCGCTGCACAACCGGTTTAGGGCCAAATAAAACCAAAGAGGCACGGGCTTTAGCCCGTGCCTCTCTTAGGGAGTAGCTACTATTCTTGCTCCTCTTCTTCTTTCTTCTCTTTGCCGAAGAGTTGGCCGAACATGTCGCCCAAAGTTACCGAACCTTCTTCACGGTAGCTTTGGCTACGGCTTTCGCGGCGAGGACGACGCTCGCTGCGCTCAGGACGATCTCCGGACTGGCGATCGTAGCGCGGCTGCTGTGGGTCCCGCATGCTGAGGGAGATGCGGCGGTCAGCCGGGTTGAGGCTGAGGATACGCACATCCACCTCGTCGCCAGGATTGACCACGTCTTCGGTCTTCTCCACGCGCTCATTGGCCAGCTGAGAAATGTGCACCAGGCCTTCAACGCCAGGCATCAGCTCCACAAAGGCGCCAAAGGACACTGTACGCATAACCTTGCCCTTGACAACGCTGCCCACGGCGAATTGATCGCCCACCAAAGTCCAGGGATCCGGAGTAGCTTGCTTCATGGACAGGGAAATGCGCTCCCGCTCGCGGTCTACGCCCAGCACCTTCACCTGCACCTGCTGGCCTTCACTCAGTGCCTCGGAGGGATGATTGACGCGGCCCCAAGAGATCTCAGACACGTGCACCAGACCATCAACGCCACCAATATCGACAAATGCACCAAAATCAGTCAAGCGCTGCACTGTGCCCTCGATCACTTGGCCCTCTTCCAAACTGGCCCAAGTAGCTTCCTTGCGGGCAGCATTCATATCTTCGATAGCAGCCTTCCGGGAACAGACCAAGCGTTTGCGGTTGTTCTCCATCTCAATGATTTTGACGGAGACATCCTGCCCGACGTAGACGCTGAGGTCAGGAACAAATCTCATATCCACCAGGGAAGCCGGCAAGAATGCCCGCAAACCGAACAGGTCCACGATCAATCCGCCCTTGACCACTTCCACTACCTTGCCGGTGACGACTTCGCCCTGCGCGAAGGCTGCCTCCGCTTGCTTCCAGCCCTCTTCAGCGTCGGCGCGCCGCTTGGACAGTACCACATTGCCTTCCTTGTTTTCCAGCCGCAAAACGACGACCTTAATCTGGTCGCCTTCGCTGACCAGATCAGCAGGCTGCACGTTAGGCAGGTTGGAGAGCTCGTTCATCGGGATGATGCCGTCCGACTTATACCGAATATCGACATAGACCTCGCTGTCGGTGACGCGCACGACTGTCCCGGTAACCACCTGGCCTGTCTTGATGTTGGCCATTTCCCCGGCCATGTCATCGACAGACTGTTCGATGTTTTCCGCCGCCTCCTCGCGCATCTCCTCAGCCTGGTCTAGATTGGCCTCGGCCTCAGCCTGCAGCTCTTGCTTCTCCTCTGTCGTCCCCTCTACTTCTGTCTTCTGTTCCAACTCTTTGTTCTCCATGTTCTCCACTGTAGTCACGACCTCCTTTATTATCCAATCCGGAGTCGAAGCCCCTGCAGAAATACCTACCACTGCTCCAGCGAAAAACCAGTCAGGTAATAATTCTGCAGCGGATTCAACATGGTGAGTAGGCGTACCTGTCTCAGAACATAATTGTACCAGATTTCTTGTGTTGGCACTATTATAACCGCCTACAACAACCATTATATCTACTTGCCGGGAGAGTTCCTGAGCAGCCTGTTGCCTCTCGGCCGTGGCATGGCAGATGGTCTTGGCGACTTCCACCGCAACTCCTCGTGCTTGCAGCGCTTGAACCGTCTGATTTCGCAACTGCAGCTTGGTGGTCGTCTGGGCCACCAGCGCCACTGGCCGATCGAAAGTCATGCCCTGCACGTCCTCCGATCCGGAGATGACTATGGCGGAAGGCCCGGCCCATGCCAACACCGCCTGCACTTCCGGGTGACTGATATCGCCCAGGATCAACAACTGATAACCGCGGTCAACGAAATCGACCGACTTGCTGATCAGGCTAGCCACATGGGGGCAGGTAGCATCACAGAGCAGCAAGTCTCGCTCCTTTGCCTGTTGGTAAACCTCCGGCGGTGCACCGTGTGCCCTGACCAACACAGTACCTCCGACCGGAACTTGCTCGACGCTCGAGACGACGTTAATCCCGCGAGCTGCCAAGCGCTGCATCTCCTGTGGGTTGTGCACCAAAGGTCCCAGAGCGTAAACCTGGCTACCAGCTGACTTTTCGGCCAGATCGATGGCTCGTTTCACTCCATAACAAAAACCAGCCGCTTTAGCCACCAAAGTCCTCAACCTGCTCACCAACTCTCCTCACTTAACTGTCGCTTCAGTTCGGCTATTCGCTGCATCAATAAACTCGTGGCAGCATTCCGCTCCTCTGACGTCGGCTTGCCCGGGATAGCAGCGCTGATGCTGATTGCCCGTCCTACATTGATCCTGATCGATCCACCCAAACGGTAGTCACCGGCCAAAGCGACCGGGATCAGCGTTGCCCCGGTGCGCATGGACAGCAATGCCGCTCCGCCGAAGGCTTCCTGGATCTCGCCGCTCTTGCTGCGCGTCCCTTCGGGGAAAATGCCCAGCACTGCGCCGCGATTCAAAATTCCCAGGGCATGCCGTACAGCCTGCACGTCCACCTTGCCCCGCTTCACCGGGAAGACACCCAGCCGCCTGATCAGCCGTCCGATCACCGGCCAGCTCATCAGCTCTTCTTTGGCCATAAAACAAATCGGGCGCCTGACAGCGATCGCCAGAAACACCGGATCCAAAGCATGGATATGGTTGGCGGCGATCACGCAGGAGCCCTCCGTTGGGATGTTCTCCAAACCTTGCACCTTGATTCTGATCAACAGCCGGGCAATGAAGGCACCGATGCCCCGTACAACGTGATAAAAGAGCATCTGTCAAGCCTCCCCCGAACAAAGCGAAAGAGCCTTTTCCACGATACAGTCCACCACTCGTTCAAAGGGCATCGCAGTGGTGTCCAGAACCAGTGCGTCCTCCGCCTGTAATAGCGGCGAGTGCTTGCGGTTGCTGTCTATATGGTCACGACGGCGGATACCTTCTATCAGATCCGGCAATGCTGAAACCTGCTTGCCCTGTTCCAACCGACGGCGCTCGGCCCTCTCCTCAACGCTGGCCGTCAGATAGATTTTCATGTCCGCGTTCGGCATTACCACGGTTCCGATGTCACGCCCGTCGGCAATAAACCCGCCCGCTCTGCAAAGCTCCTGCTGCTTGGCCACCATAATCCGGCGTACCGCCTGATGACTGGAGACCTGAGAGACAAGCTCAGTGACGGCATCCGAACGGATGGCCTCCGGGAGAGGACGCCCATCCATCCACAGCTGGGAAGCTGCTCCGCCGCCTATGAAGGACCAGGTGGTCTGCTCCGCCAATGCGGTCAGCGCGCCGGCATCCCCAGGTGACACTTTTGCCTGCAAAGCCTTCCAGGTAAGAGCGCGATACATGGAACCAGTATCCAAGTAGGACAGACCCAAGGCCCTGGCCACTGCCCGAGAGACAGTGCTCTTGCCAGCACCAGCAGGTCCATCAACAGCAATATTCAGTTGGCACGGCAGCAAAACTTGATACCTCCTGCCCTGCAAGTAGTAGTCATTGGCCACCAGGTTGCCTGCCAGCAATCGCGGACAGATTTCCCATGGTAACCAGAGCTATTATACCACAACTTGCTAAGGTTAGCCGCACAGGCTGCAGTCTGGCAGTAAATTCTCTGCCGAATGCTCCTATGTGCGCCCGCTGGCCGCCCAATCCGGGCGCAATTTGGCAGCTTCCCCCAAGTAAACATGCTTTACACTGGCCGGTTGATGGGGTCGGTCGGCCAACAACAGCAGGCGAATGGTGCGCGGCAGTGCCTGGGGCACATCCATCTCCACCGCATCCAGTAGCGCCACCTGCGTCCACCCTACCTCTCTGGCCGCCCTGGCCGGGAAAGCGGCATTTAGATCGGGCGTAGCGGTGAAAACGATGCTGATCACTTCCTCCGCCCGCAGGTTGTTCTGCTCTGCCACCTGGAGCAGCAGCCGTTTGGTGGCCGCAATAATCGCCCCGGCAGTGTTCTCCTCGACACTGATCGCGCCGCGAATCGCTTGCATCTCTCTTCTCACCCTCCTCCTGGACATCGGACATGGGGACGGTTCGACGGTTCTAATGTCCAACTCGGCGGATATCACCTGAAGTCTGTGCTCAACTGGTGCCCGATCCAGTCCACCCTGGTCAAAGCGGTCTCCCAATTCACCTGAGCCAGGTCCTGGGGTAACGTGATCAGCCGCGGTGGTGGCGACTGATCGGGCGAGGGGGGCTGGCCCAGAGCCTCAGTCTGTTGGATCAGCTGCGACAGTTGCTGGATCAGCGTTGGCGGGGCGAAGATCACCTGCGGAGCGAGCAGCAGCCCTTCCTGCAAGCTTAGCGGAGCATATCCTGAGGTTTCGACCACGTTGACCCCGCCGGCCAAGATGAGCAGGTCACTTTCCATCGTACCGCTTCCGGCTGTCGTCAACTGTTCATCCAGCCACAGCAGCGCCCGGGTAGTACCGCCGACTGCATTGTTCTGCCTCCAGCCGAACAGCTGGTTCTCCAACTGCTCAGCCAACTGATGAGCTGAATATTCCCGATCGAGCAGCTTGCCCAAACGAACGATGCCGCTTAGAAGTTGTTCCACGCTGGCGGGCGCACTCAACCAGACATTAACCCCGCCTGACCGCAACCTCTGTGACAGCTGCAGCGATTCTCTGCCCATCAGCACCAAGTCTGGCCGCAAGGCGACGATGGACAATGGATCAGCCTGGCCAACAGGTCCTAGCAATTCGGCATCTGGAAATAGTTCTGCCGCTTCTTCACTCACTCCCACCACCCTGGCCTCCAGACCTATTTGCCGCAACAATCGTCCGGCGGAAGCATCCAACACCACCAACCGTTCTGGTTGCCGAAAATAGACCAACAGGGTCCCGCTATCATCCTCCACAGTGATGGTGCGAATCGGCCGCTGATAGTTGACAGCGATAGCCGCGGTGGTCGCCAGCGCCACGATCACCAAGACCAGCAAAAGCAGAACCTTGCGCATTTCTCTTCTCTCTCCCCGTATAGCCTAAGTCTATGCCCGCTGGCTTCTGTGTCCAGCCAGCCGGAGCAGCGCCGAGACCTCCCCTGCAGTCAGGGGCCTGGTCTTTCCCGGGGGCAGATCGCCCAACTGCAGCTGTCCCAGTTGCACCCGCATCAGCCGCAGCACCTCATGGCCGACGCTGGCACACATTCTCCTCACCTGCCGCTTCCTGCCCTCATGGATCACCAGTTCCAGTTGGGTCTGGCCGGACCGCTGCTCCAGGATCCTGGCCTCGGCTGGAGCAGTCGGGCCATCGTCCAACTCTATCCCTGAGCGCAGCCGCTTGAGCGCCTGCTCTCCCACGCTGCCTTTCACCCAAGCGATGTAACGTTTCGGAACCTCAAACTTGGGGTGGGTCAGCGCATAGGCAAAGGCACCGTCATTGGTCAGCAGCAATAGCCCCTCCGTGTCCCGGTCCAGCCTACCCACCGGGTAAAGGCGCAGGTCGCTCTGCGGAAGCAGATCCAGCACGGTGGGGCGTCCAAAGGGGTCTTTCGCCGTAGTCAGATAGCCTGCCGGCTTATTCAGCATCAGATAGACCAGCCGCTCTTCAGCTTTGACCACTCGGCCCCTCCAAGTGATCACGTCCACCTCCGGGTCCACGCAGCACCCGATATCCGCCGGCTGCCCATTGACTGACACTTCCCCCCGCAAAATCAACTGCTCCGCTGCCCGGCGGGAAGCTATGCCTGCCCGGGCCAAGAACTTCTGCAGGCGCTCCGCCATCATCGTCCCCCTCTCCCAAAGTGGGACAGGGGACGGTACTGCAGCCGCCAACCGGACACTAGAACCGTCCCCATGTCCACCGCCGCAGGTTCGAAACCTGGGCTACTTCACTTCCACAATCATCTCCACTTCAACCGGCACGCCCAGCGGCAGGCTGGCCATACCTACGGCAGCGCGGGCATGGGCACCCTGCTCGCCGAAGATCTGTTGCATCAGCTCCGAAGCACCGTTGACTACCTTGGGATGGTCGGTGAATTCCGGCGTAGCAGCCACGAATCCAGTCACCTTGACGATGCGCACCACATTATCCAAGCTGCCCACCAATGCTTTGACAGCGCCCAGGCAGTTCAGGGCGCAGGCACGGGCTGCCTCGTAGCCCTGTTCCACGCTGACCTCTCTGCCCAACAACCCCTTATGTAGCAGCTGACCATCTTTGGAGGGCAGCTGACCGGAGACGAACACCTGATTGCCGCTCTGCACGGCAGGCACATAGGCCGCCAAAGGCTTGGCCGGCGTGGGGATGGTCAAACCCAACTCTTGAATCTTTGCTTCAAAGGACATCTTTACTTACCACCTTTCGCAATTGCAGTACTTCACCCCTATTCTATCCTGTTCTCCGCTTTCCTGCACGTCCAGGCCCAAAAACCCGCTGCAACAAATCGAGAGAGCCAGCCGCCCATAGGAATGACTGGCTCTCTTGTCCTTCACAAACTAATCAAAACAGCAGCTGACACAGCCAGATTGCTGCCAGCATGGCCACCAGGTCGGCGACCAGGCCGGCTGCCAACGCGTGACGGATGCGCTTGACGCCGACGGAACCGAAGTAGACAGTGATAATAAACAAGGTGGTATCGGTGCTGCCCTGCATGGTGGAAGCGATCATGCCGATCAGCGAGTCGGGACCGTAGCGCTGCAGCAGATCAGCAGTGAAGGCCATGGCTCCGCTACCGGAAAGCGGTCTGAGTAGGGCCAAGGGCAAAGTCTCGGCTGGCCAATGCAGGAGGTTCAACAGCGGGCTGAGTAGATTGGAGAAAGCATCTAGAGCGCCGGAGGCGCGCAGCACGTTGATGGCCACCAGCATCCCCAGCAGGAAGGGAAACAGCCGGCCCACCATGGATAAACCCTCCTTGGCACCTTCCGCGAATTGGTCAAATACCGCCACCCGGTTTATCCACCCGGAGATGAGCACCGCCAGCACGAACAGCGGCACCAGCCAGACACTGATCGCATTCAGTAGAGCGATCACCCTATCTCCCCCTTCCCTGCTTGCGCCCCCGCAACAGTCTGTCCACCAGCAATCCGGCAGCGGTGGCGCACAGCCCGGCGACGAAAGTGACGCCCACCGTGGCCATCGGGTCAGCAGACTGGTTGGCGGCCCGCAAGGCGATCACCGTAGTGGGGAGAAGAGCCAGGCCGGCCGTGTTCAGCACCAGCAGGGTGCACATGCCGTCGGTGGCCGTCTCTGGGTCAGGATTCTTCTTCTGCATCGCTTGCATCGCCTTCAAGCCGAAGGGTGTAGCGGCGTTGCCCAGCCCCAGCAGGTTGGCGCTGAAGTTGAGCACTATGTTTTGCATCGCTTGCGGGTTTTTTGTCAGTGAGGGAAACAGCGGGCGCAAGATAGGTGCCAGCAGTAGCGCCAGTCCGTGCAATAGACCGGACTTCTCCGCCACACGCGCCAAGCCCAGCCAGAACCCCAAGACAGCCAGCAGGGTGAGGCTGAGGGTGACGGTTTGCTCCCCAGCGGAGACGATCGCGGGAGAAATGGCGGCAATGCTGCCGGTGCAGGCAGCATAGACAATGCCAATAGCCATCAACAGCATCCAGATCAGGTTCATCATCAGGACTCACCCCCCATGAGCAACTCCAGCAGGTCCCAAAACCGCCCAGATACCTGGTGCAAGAACTGCGACCAGGGTCCCCGATCGGATGTTTGATCGGCCAACAGCGGTATTTCGGCCAAGCAATCGCCTCGCCGCAGCACTCTGAGAGTCCCCACCCTCTGCCCTGCCTGCACAGGGACCGTCAGCTCAGGGGGCAAAACCAGCTCGCATTGCAGGTCCATCGCCTCCCCAGCGGCCAGCGGCCAGTAGTAGCCGTCAGCTGCTATCACTCCGATGTAGCGAGGATGTCCTTTGGCCACTGGCAGCGACTGCAGCCACTGTCCTTTGGTTACCAATACGTGCGGCGAATAGTTCTGGAAAGCGTGGTCCATCAGCCAGGCTGTCTCTCCGTAGTGGTCGTGGCTGTTCAACACCACCGCCACCACCCGCATCCCTGCCCGCTCCGCAGAAGCCACCAGGCAATTGCCGGCGGCCCGGGTCCAACCGGTTTTTACTCCGTCTGCGCCCGGATAGCTGGTCAATAAACGGTTCTTGTTGTACCACACCCTGGGTTCGGCATGCCCATCCCAGGGTAAGCTGATGCTCCTGGTGGCCACGACTTGGCTAAACTTATCATTCTGCAGGGCGTAAGCAGCCAGCTTGGCCAGGTCATAGGCGGAGGTAAAGTGGTTCTCCGCCGTCAAACCGTGGGGGTTGACGAAATTGGTATCCTGCAGACCTAGTTCGTCCGCTTTTTGATTCATCAGTACTGCAAAGCCGTGGATGCTGCCGCCGAGAAACTCGGCGATGGCATTGGCGGCATCGTTGCCTGAACGCAGCATCAGCCCGTAGACGAGATGCTCCAACTTGATCCTCTCGCCAGGCATCAACCAGATTGCCGATGGCTCTACCCGGCAGGCATCGGCGCTCACAGTGACAACTTCATCCAAGCGCCCCGATTCTATGGCCAGGATGGCGGTCATAATCTTGGTGGTACTGGCCATCGGCAAGCGCTCGCGGCTGTTCTTGCCGGCCAGCAGCCGCAAGCTCCCCACGTCCATCACGGCCGCTCCCCTGGCGCTAAGCCAATCAGCGCTAGAAAACGCTGACAACAGGTCCGATGGCGCCCAGGTCAAGCGCTGGGCATAATTAACAGCTGGACCAGGACGGAACGTCCATAGTACTGTCAAGCAGCAGAGCAATAGCCCTAGCAGGTAGAGGCGACGGTTCATACACTCCTCCCCTTCGTCCATCACAGCCGGTGACTGGAATTGCATCCCAGCGAGCCGATTGTTGCACAGCAACTATCAGCTCGTACCATATGTATATGGGTGAGGGTACGGGCCTAGACCGTCGCCGGCGCTTAAGGGAGTCAACAACAAGGGCGTGTCGCGCCACGCTTATTGATAAGCGTCTCGCGACACGCCCTGATTTGGACAGCGGTTGTTCTAGGCCATCACTTCCGGCACCTGCTGCTGTTTGCCGGACTTGAACATGCCTTGCACCTGTCCCAGCAACTGGGGGGCCAAATCCACCAAGCGCTCCACCGTGGTGTTGGAATCCACCGGCAGCATGCGCACACTGCCGTTGCCTACCACCAAAAAGGCCACCGGCTGAACAGTTACTCCGGCGCCACTGCCACCGCCAAAAGGATACTCCGGCCCGGGAGAGCCCTTTTCTGCCTGAAACTCTGAGCCTCCGGCAGCGAATCCAAAGGTGACCCGGGAGATAGGCATGATCACGCTGCCATCCGGCGTCTCCACTGGGTCTCCCACGATGGTGTTCACATCCACCATATCTTTGATACTCTCCATTGCCGTCTTCATTAAACCTTGAATAGGATGATTTTCCAAGCTGTTCACCTCTTTCTTTGCCGAAGTTTATACCAAAGCAGATGACGCTGCACATTAATAACATGTACCAGGCGAATTGTGAATATGCAGTGAAAATACGTGCTGAAGTATGAATGGTTAAAGTAGGGAGAAACCACAATGCTCGACTGGCTTTCGTCTATGCGTACCCGCCGTTGAAGCCAGGTTACAATCATGCCTTTCAAAGCCCAAACCGCACCCACCAGCATACCGTTGGCCGCTGCATCCATAATCCCTACTTTGGTCTCCCAAGTGAGCACTTCCAGATGCACCCGGCTGAGCATGTATTCCAAGGCAGGACGATAGGAGTCCCAAAGAGGCTTCAGCTTGCGCCACAGGGCGCGCAGCTTGCCTAGCTCTTTGAACAGAACCTTGGTTCTTACGGTGCGCTGCTCCCCACCCAGCGCATCCTTGGTGCGCTGCAGGTAGACCAGCCCTGGCCCGGAAGGGGTGGTGATCAAATCAGCCAGGGGAATCTCCAGCTGTTGAAAGACGATGCCATAGGGGCCGCGCAGGTGGACTACTACCCGATCATCATTTCCTTCCCGCCAATACTCCAGCTCCAAACGGGCTGACTGCCACAGAGTGACCGCCAAGAACAGCAGTAGCAGGGCAATGATCGCCAACACATACCAAATCATCTCACCTCCCTCCCTGCTGCTACTGCTCTGTCGACCGCAAATGCGCCATGCGGCGTCAAGTCTTAGTCCAACTGATTTCTGGCGCCAGTAAATCCTGCCTTATGCAGTTTAAAGCTTGACGTCCTACTACAGATTGGCAATATCTATCATTCCCTGCGCAAAAAAATAGATGCACCTGGCGCCCGCCAGATGCATCAGAAACGCAGCTTGCCCACCGCAGGCAAATCGTCGAGGCTCGACAGACCAAAATATTCCAGGAAACTGGGGCTGGTGGCGTAGAGAATGGGGCGACCCACCGAATCTTTGCGCCCAGCCTCTGAAATTAATCCTTTCTCCAGCAGGGTGGCCAGCGCCTTTTCCACCTTCACCCCCCGGATCGCCTCGATCTCCGCCCGAGTAATCGGCTGCTGGTAGGCGATGATAGCCAATGTCTCCAGCGTGGGCTTAGAGAGCTTGTATTTGCGTTGGCCCACCAAACGGCCAACCACCTGGTGCAGCTCTGGCTTGGTTACCAACTGCCACCCACCGGCCACCAGCCGCAGGGTTAGCCCCCTGTCCCGAGACTTGACGGCTTCGCTGAAGCGTTCCAGCACCTGCTCACACTCCCAAAGGGGCATCTCCAGAGCTTCCGCCAACTTTTGCAGGCTGACCGGTTCTGGCGATGCAAACAACACTGCCTCCAACAGCGCTTCCGGACGAAAATCACGCATTCGGCTCCCTCCCCGCAATCAGCACATCGTCCGTTCCCTGCCGCTGCCAAACTCTGATCTCCTGGATGCGTACCAGCTCCAAAATGGCCAAGAAGGTGGTCACGATCTCCTCTCTGTTCGGCTGCCCGGACAGCAGTTGAAAGAAGGACAACTGCCTGCTGCCGGCGATGCAGCGCCTGATGTGCGCCATCTGTCCGGACAGCGAATAGCGCTCGGAGGCGACCGTCAATTGGGGGGCGGGCAACTCCTGCAGCGCCTTCTGCACCAACACCGCCAAAGTGAGCAAGGTCACCCCAGCCAACGGATCGCTCTCATCGGCAGGAAGGTCCTCCCCTGTCTGGCCACGCGTGTATTGCACCGCAGCCTGCTCAGCCATCAGCTCCAATTGTTCCGCCGCTTCCCGATATCCCTCGTAAAGCAGCAACCTGGCCAGCAGCTGCTCTTCTTCGTCCATTTCCTCGGCCTCGTTTTCCTCTTCCGGCTCTGGACGTGGTAAGAGCAGCCTGGCCTTGATGCGCATCAGCGTAGCGGCCAGCACCATGAAATCACCGGCCACTTCCACGTCTATCGCTTCCAGCTGCCTGGTATAAGCGACGAATTGTTCACAGATCTGCTGGATGCGAATCTCCCAAACGCTGATTTCCGAGCGTCGCACCAACTGCAATAAAAGGTCCAACGGGCCCTCAAACTGCTCCAGTGTAATCGGAATGGCCATCCTAGTACCAAGACACTCCAAACAGGATCCCGACCACGCGGAAGAAGATGCGCCTAAACAGGTCGTAGAACGGCCCAATCAGGCGACCGATCGCACCGGACGAGATGAGCAGGATCAGAATTAGGAATCCATACTGCTGCACCGCATCCAAATAACGGTAGACCACGCTCCGTGGCAAGAACAGAAAGAGCAACTTGGAGCCATCCAACGGAGGAATGGGGATCAAATTGAACACGGCCAGATAGATGTTGTACATCACCAGATACTGCAAGAATCGCAAGAGCGCTTCCAGCGGCCAGAAGCGGGCAGAAGCGAACAACAAGAAGGTGGAAACAAAGGCCAGGAGGAGATTCATCACTGGGCCGGCCAACGCCACGTAGGCATAGCCCCTTTCCCGATGGCGATAGTTATATGGGTTGACCACCACCGGCTTAGCCCAGCCAAACCGGAACAGCAACAACATCAGAAAGCCGATGGGGTCGATGTGCGCCATCGGGTTCAGTGTCAGCCTTCCGCGCAGGCGGGGCGTGGGGTCACCCAGATGGTTGGAGACATAGGCATGGGCAAATTCATGGAATGAAAAGGCAATGATCAAAGCCGGCACCCACAGAAAAACGTCCGGAGTGAGTAACTGAGAAAACACAGGCTATCCCCTTTCTGATTCAGGAGTTGCCAGCAACTGCCGAGCGAGCGCCAACTCCTCCGATTTGTTCTGAACCAAGCCGTTAAGGCGGGCATTGCGCAACTGTTTGAGGATAGCCCCCACCGCCGGCCCTGGTTTCAATCCCAAACCCAACAGATCATGGCCATCGGTCTCCACATTCAGTTTCAGCAGTTCGCCATAATACAGCGCCATCTGCTGACGCACCTGGCTTCCGTACAATACGGCGGCGGCCACCTGGCATTCCGGCTGCATTTCCTGCAACAGCTGATAAACCTGATGCTTCTCGAGACTTTGCTCAAGCTCCGACGCCAAGCTGGATAGAGTCTGCTTAAACATCAGCACCTGCTCGCGGTCCCGCTTAGATAGCGCCAGGCGTTCCGGCAGAGTCTGCACCGCCGCTGGAGGTAGGTGGTTGGCGATCAGCAGCAGATAAACCAGCGACCGATCCAACGACTGCTCTGCACCCAAGCTGGTAAACCACTGGCAATGCTGATCGGCTTCCTTCAGCTGCTTGATCAATTGGTCACTGAACTGCAGTTCCGGCAAGATGTCCTTCCAGATACCCAACTCATCCATACGCAGCAACATGCGCACCGCTTGTTCCTCTTGGAAAATGTTCCACAGCTCATGGTGCAGTCGCTCTGCCCCCACTTTGTGCAACAGGTCATTTTCCAGAGCGTTTTGCAGGAAACGCATTGTCTCTGGTTCGATAGTGAAGCCATAACGTTGCTCAAAGCGCACCGCCCGCAAGATACGGGTGGGATCCTCCACAAAGCTGAGGTTGAACAACACCCTGACCGCACCCGCGGCCAGGTCGTCGCGGCCGCCGAAGAAGTCCAGCAACTCGCCATGACGGCGACCATTGAGAGCAATAGCCATGGTGTTGATGGTGAAGTCCCGTCGATAGAGGTCCTGCTTGATGGTACTCTGCTCCACATCCGGCAAGGCTGCGGGATAGGCATAGAATTCAGTGCGGGCGGTGACCAAATCGCAACTCAGCCCTCCCGGAAAGGTCAGCGTAGCCGTGTTGAATTTAGGATAAGTTCTTAATTCTGCGCTGAGCACCTTGGCCAGGTGCTCAGCGAAAGGAATAGCCTCTGGCTCAATCACAATATCCACATCCAAATTGGGCAACCCCAACAACAGGTCCCTGACTAGGCCCCCCACCAGATAAGCCCTGACGCCCTGCCGATCGGCTTCCTGACCGATCAGCAACAGTATTCCTTGCAGCCGCTTGGGCAGCTGCTCGGCCATCAAATCGGTCAGCTTCTGCAGCGTTTTGGCCCGCTCGGGCAGTGTTTGCCTAAAGTTGGACTGATACCAGTGGGGATAGCTGCGGCCATGCAAGGCCTTAAGCACGTCGGTGCGGGTGACTATCCCCAGCAACTGCCCCTCCCCGTCCACCACCGGCAAGCGGCCGATATCCCTGCCGATCAACAACCGCTGCACATCATCCAAGGTGGCGTCCGGGGAAATGGTCCAAACCTTTGAGGTCATGAATGCCTTTACCGGGGCATGCTGCAGACCATGGCGAATGGACTTATCCACATCCCGCCGGGAGACCACGCCCCTCACTATTCCGTTCTCCACCACCGGCAGCCCGCTGTGGCCATAACGCAGCATCGCCTCGCCGGCTGCCTGCATGCTGGTTTCCGGCTCGATGGTGTGCACCGGTGAAGACATCAGATCTTTAGCTGTCAGCGGTGGCTGCAACTGTTCGGACAAGACAACGATCAATTCTTCCTTCAACTCCGACAGCGGCCGTCCCTTGATGGTGGCGGCGGCCGCCTGGGGGTGACCTCCTCCTCCAAACACCGCCACCAGCTCGTTGATCGGCAGATGGTTGTGACGGCTGCGACCGACCAGGTGCACCCTTTGGTCCATCTGCACCAGGCAGAAGACCACGTCAGCATCTTCCAGTTCAGCCAGCCTCTCGGCCAGCAGACCGAGCCCATCGATGTATTCGTCAATCGAGCACACCGTGAGCAATACCTTTACCCCGCTAAACGAATGCCGTTCCGTGTTAGCCAGCATTTCCTCCAACAGTCGCCGCTGTCCTAGATTGAGCGGGTTGTTGACGTACTTGGCGACCACCTGCAAGTCAGCCCCCTGGCCGAGCAGATAGCCGACCGCCTGAACATCGGTGACGGTGGTGTTGGGGGTGGTGAGACAAGCGGTATCTGCATAGATTCCTAGCGCCATCACAGTAGCTTCCAGTGGCGTCAGACCGATGGATTGTTGCGATAGCTGCTGCACCAGATGGCTGGTCACAGCACCGACCTGATGATTATGTACCATTGCGTCTTGGATGGGCGAATCGGCTTGCGGGTGGTGGTCATAGACGATTGCCCTCACCCCGGGTCTGCCGATCAGCTGCTGGAACCTTCCCAGGCGTTTAGCCTGGGCGGTGTCCACGACAATTAACTCGCTGACGGTGCCCAAATGCAGCATTTCGGGTGCCTTGATGGGCAGAAAGTCTTTATGTAGAGAATAGAATTCCTGCACCGAACGGCTGAGATGCCCAGGGAAAAACAGGCTGGCATCAGGATACAGTTTTCCGGCGGCGAGCATCGCCCCTAGCCCGTCGAAGTCGGTTCCCACGTGGGTAGTGATCACCTGCACTGCCAAAAATCCCCCCCATAGGTACAAGCCGATGCTTGCTTGCGCAACAATCGCTTTATTTGCCCGCAACATCTGCGGATGTTGCGAGGCGCTCATTATAGCATTTATTCTGCACCTGCTTCCATTGTACCTTTTTTGGCCCACTGCCGCCAAAGACTTGTTCCAGAATGAAGTGAAGTGGGCATCGCTTTCCAGTGGAAATAAGAAAAGCCCGGCTACCCGGGCAAGAAACTGGTACCAGCTTAGCTATGGGGGTTGAAGATAGCCGAAACCAGGAAGCCGAAGATAATGGCCGCGGTGATGCCTGCGCTGGATAACTCGAACACGCCGGTGAGCACGCCGATAATGCCATTCTGCTGGGCTTCTCTGATCGCGCCTTGCACCAACTGATGGCCGAAGGAGGAGATGGGAACTGTAGCCCCAGCACCGGCGAATCTCACCAGCGGCTCGTAAAGGCCGAGACCGGAAGCGATTCCCCCCAAGACCACAAACAATGTCAGGACGTGGGCAGGCGTCAACGGGGTGAGGTCGAACAGCAGCTGGGCCAAGGCGCAGATCGCCCCTCCCACCAGGAATGCAGTCAAGTAGCTACCTATTGCCATCACCCCTTTCCTCAGCCATTTCGATGGCCACAGCGTGCGCGATGCAGGGAATGCTTTCTCCCTGCTGAAAGGTAGTGGGGCTGAGCAACGCCCCGGTGGCGATCGCCAACACCCTGTTCAGCTCGCCGGCTAGCATCTGTTGCATGATTGAGCCGTAAACTACGGCGGCCGAACAGGCGCAGCCACTGCCGCCGGCGAACACCGGCTGGCGGTGGCGGTCATAGATCCGGCAGCCACAGTCGTCGTAATTGCTTCTCAGGTCAATCCCCGCCAAATCCATCAGTTCGATCAGGATGCGCTTGCCGACGGTGGCCAGGTCGCCCGTCAGGATCAAATCGTAATCCTCAGGTTGCCGCCCGGTGTCCTGCAGGTGTCGCTGCAGCGTATCGGCGGCCGCGGGAGCCATGGCCGACCCCATATCGAAGGGATCCTTAATACCGCGATCTAGCACCCGACCGACGGTAAAATGCGTTACTTGCGGCAGTCGGCCGGTGGTCAACGTGCGATTGGCCACCAACGCTGCTCCGGCACCGGTGACGGTGTTCTGGGCGTAGGGCGGCTTCTGGCCTCCGTATTCGGTCGGATAGCGGAACTGGCGCTCGCTGGCACCGTAATGGCTGGATACCGCCGCTACAACGTAATCGGCGTAGCCAGCGTCCACCAGCGCGGCCGCCAACCCCAGGCTTTCAGCCATGCCCGAACAAGCGCCGTAAAGGCCCAAGAAGGGCAGCCCCAGGTCCCGGGCGGCAAAATTGCTGGAGATAATCTGGTTGAGCAAATCGCCGGCCAGCATGTAATCCACTCGGTCGATGGAGAGCTTCGCTTTGTCCAACGCCAAGTGAACCGCATCCTTCATCAGTGCTCGTTCGCAGGCTTCAAAGCTTTTCTGGCCGTTGATTTGGTCTGGATAGATTAGGTCGAAGGTATCACCCAGCGGACCTTGCCCCTCCAGTGGGCCGACAACGGTGGCGGTCTCCAGAATCAGCGGCGGATTCTGGAACTGCCACGTCTGAGCTCCCATCTTCTTCTGTGCCATACCACCCCTCCGTTCATTCCTAAGCCCGATGAAGTGTGCATGACGGGCAGCCTAATGCAGGATAGACCAGATGAGGCCGACGAAGAAAGCGGTGACTGCACCATAGGCGATCACCGGGCCAGCCAACGAGAACATCTTCGCCCCTACTCCCAAGACCAGTCCTTCCCGCTTGAATTCCAGCGCGGCTGAAACCACCGAGTTGGCGAACCCGGTCACCGGCACCGCCGAGCCCGCGCCGGCAAACTGCCCCAAAACGTCGTACACACCTAAACCCGTGAGCACGGAAGAGATGAAGATCAGGGTCGCCGCCGTGGGACTTCCTACTTCGTCAGGCTTGAAACCGAGACCCAGGTAGAATTTGCTGATGGCCTGTCCAATTACACAGATCAGCCCTCCCACCAAATACGCCACGATCACATTGCGCAAAACTGGAATCTTCAACTGTTTTCTCTTGGCTAACTGCTGATACTCTTTGTTCAGCGCTTGTTCGTGTTTTTGTTTCTGCATTCGCTGCTTGGTCATCGTTGTCAACGTCATACCCCCTCCTATGCGAGAGTAGTCCGGGTCGTGCCCGAGAAAAAAAGCCCAGGCATGGCCCGGGCTGGGTAGGCTGTTACTTCTCCACGTAGGCAATCTTTACGTTTGCCTTGTAGTCCACGATTTTGCCATTTGCCACACTGCCGGTGAAGTTGTAGACCTCCACCCCGGTGATGTTGTTCACGCTCTGCGCTGCCTCTGTGACTGCGTTTTCGATGGCGTCTTCAAAACTGCTCTTAGATTCTCCCACCAATTCCAAGACCTTGACCACTGTGCTCACACAATCACCCTCCTGGTTACGATAATCTGAAAGGGATGTTCCCACCGGGGTGACAGTGGTTGTTCGAGTTCGTGCCAGACCAGGATGGCTCCCCGGGGGGTCCTTTGCACAGAAAGCGACCAGATTAGCCAACCAGTAAAGACCAGCGCCACTATCAACAACAGTGAAATCATCGCAATTCTCAAGCGTAGATTCATCTGCATCGGTGGTATCACCCCCTTTCACGTTTCTTGTCTTATTATTGTCAAGAGATCCTGCAAATACTCGATCAGCAGACAAAAAAGCTGCCCGTGGGCAGCCAATGCAGTAGACGAGGAAAAATCATGCAGACTCCTGAAGCCGCTGGAGCTAAAGCAAGCTCCGTTTTTCAACTCTTTAGGATACCGGTCGGATAGGTGCTCAATCACTGGATAGGCGTGAATATTTGCAGACGTGGCTAAGGAATGCCCTGGGCAGTTGGTCAGCAGCCTCGCTTGCTAGTCGTCGTTCAACCTGGATCGCAATTTGATCAAAATCTGCTTCTCCAGTCGTGAAATCTGTACTTGAGAAACGTGTAACCTGGCGGCAATCTCGGTCTGTGTCTTGCCCTGAAAATAGCGCATACGGATGATCTGTTGCTCCCGGGGCGTCAGGGTAGCCAGCACTTCCTGCAAAGCTATGCTGTCCACCCAAGACGAATCCGGCTCCTGATCGGCGGACAGGTGATCCAAGACATAAATCGGATTGCCGTCGTCCTGGTAGATTTGTTCGTGAATGGAGGTCGGATGGCTGGTGGCAGTCTGAGCCATCACCAAGGTTTCGGTGTTCACCTCCAAAGCTGAGGCCAACTCCTCAATGGTGGCCTCCCGTCCCAGCGTACGCCTAAGCACCTCTTGCTCCCTTCTGGCCTTCACAGCCAACTCCTTCAGGCTGCGGGTGACTTTCACCGGACCGTTGTCCCGCAGGTAGCGCCTGATCTCGCCTAAGATCAAGGGCACTGCGTAGGTGGAGAACTTGACATCCAGGGAGAGGTCAAAGCGATCGATGGCTTTCAGCAGACCGATGCAACCCAGTTGATACAGATCCTCTATCTCGTGTTGCCGATGCGCAAAACGGCCCACCAAAGCTCGCACCAAACGCAAGTTGCTTTGCACCAAGCGTTCCCGCGCTTGTTCATCGCCCGCTTGCGAGCGCGCCAGCAGCAACTTGGTCTCTTCGTCAGTCAGCAGACGATCGACCTTCTTCTGCTCATGCATAGGAACCTACACCTCTATACCGGGTGATCCCGCCAACCACTTGACCATCCGGACGATGGTGCCTTTGCCTGGGGCTGAGGTGACTTCCAGTTCGTCCATGAAGCTCTCCATGAAGGAGAAACCCATGCCGGTGCGCTCCTGTTCGGGTTTGGTGGTGAACATCGGCTCGCGGGCCAAAGCCACGTCGGGGATGCCTACCCCGTCATCTTCCACCAGCACTTCCAGTCCCCTGTCTTCCAGGATGTTCGCTCTCACCCGCACCTCACCGACTGACTGATCGTAGCCGTGGATAATGGCATTGGTGACAGCTTCAGAGATGGCGGTGGTGATTTCGTCAATTTCCTGCACGGTCCAGTCTCCCACCTGCAGAGCGAAAGCGGCCACGGCCTGTCGGGCGAAGCTCTCGTTCTGCGATAGGCTGGGGAATACCAGCAGCATATGGTTCTTGACCTGCATTGTCTCCATCCTCCTGACTAAAGCTGTTCCAGAGCCTGTTCTTCGGTGCGATAGATGCTGATGATGCGCGTCAACCCGGATAGCTCAAAGATGCGCAACACCTGTGGCGTTAAGCAGCAAGCGGCCATCCTGCCTCCGGCCTGGTTGAGACGGCGATAGCGGCCCAGGATCACGCCCAGGCCTGAGCTATCCATGAAGGTGAGGCCCTGCAGGCTGAGCAAGACAGAGGTGGCCACCTCCCGGTCCAGCTCCTGCTCCACCATGTCCCGCAGCCTTCCGGCTGTATGGTGGTCCAATTCACCTGATAGCCGCACGATCAATACTCGGCGACAGAGCTCTAATTGGATGTTCATCGCTGACTTCCCCCCAAAGTGTCTATTTCATCGCTGCTAATGTTCGCCCTGGGGAGAGGTCATTCCTTCCGCAAATTGCACTCCCATAGACAAGCAAGGTGACAACGACCTACCCGCTGTCACCTTGCAGTGGAATTTCACCAGCTGATCCAATCAAGCCAGGCCCGAACTTGAGGCTAGCGCCTGCGCATGACCGGCGCGTATCTACCTGAACAAGTCCTCAAACATCCGGCCCAGTCTGCCAAAGAACCCTAACTTGGCCACCGCTTCGGCGGCAATCAAGTCCACCTCGCCCAACACTTCGCCGTCCTTGACCGCCTTCAGTTTGCCCAAGGGCTGTCCTGCGGCGATGGGGGCAAACAGCTTCGGTTCCAGCTCTACTTGCTGCTGTATCTCCGCGAGCACTTGGCCCTTCGGGAGCAAGACCGCCAAGTTTTCCGCAGCCACCACCGGCACCATTCGCTCCTGGCCGCGGTTAACTGGCACTACAGTCAGCTGGTCTCCCTTAGAAACCAGGTTGCTGCCGACGTAGTTGGCATACCCGTAGTTGAGCAGAGTAGCGACGTCCTGGTATCGCAGGTCATCGCTGGCCACTCCCAACACCACAGCGATCAAACTAAAACCATTGCGGGTAGCTGTGGCGCTGAGGCAGTAACGAGCTTCGTCGGTCAACCCGGTCTTCAGCCCATCTGCACCCTGAAAGCCACGAATGAAGCGATGATTGGTGTTGAACAGCTCCACCGGACCGCTAGCTCGCTGCAAGTAGGTGATGCGGGTGGTTAGCCAATCGCCGATCAGCGGATAGAACCGCATTACTTCCTTGGACATGAGCGCCACGTCCACCGCCGAGGAGTAGCCTTTTTCGCCTTTCAGGCCGCTGGCGGAGACATCGTCCAAACCACAGGCGTTGATGAAATGAGTGTTCTTCATCCCCAGCTCATCCGCCCGTTGATTCATCATGGCCACAAAAGCTGCTTCGGAACCAGCCACATGCTCAGCTAGAGCCACAGCCGCGTCGTTAGCAGACTTGATGGTCACTGCCATCAATAATTCCTGCAAAGTGAAGCGTTCTCCCGGTTCCAAATAGATCTGCGATCCTCCGTAGGAACAGGCATGAGGTGTGGCCACCACCTCGTCGGCCAACTGGACACGACCATCTTCGTTTGCTTCCAGGACCAACAGCAGGGTCATGATCTTGGTAACACTGGCTATGGCAAAGCGTTCGTCGCCCTGTTTGTTGATCAACACCTGCCCCGTACCGGCGTCCATCAGCACCGCGGCGCGGGCATGCAGACTCTCCTCGATAGCAGGGGCAAGCACTGGAATGAAACGGTTTGGCTCAGCTGATACTGAAGCCAAGGGAATGAACAAAGACGAAACGGCCACGCACAAGGCCAGAAGCAATCGCGCAGGCTTCAAGCAGATTCCTCCCTTCAGCTTTACGATTAGCTTTGCCTTGCGCTGAGAGAAAAATGCAAAGGAGCTGTCGCCTGACAGCTCCCCTATCTCCCCCAGTCACTTCGTGACAGCCCCCTCAGAGAGGGGGCCAGGTGCCGAGAATTCGTTAACGATAGCGGCTGAGAATCAGGGGAGGCTGCTCGCAGCGTTGAGAAGAAAACTGCCAAGCAGACTGCGCCAGTTCAGCTGCGGCTTGTAGCATTACCTTGTCCTGCGCGTAGACTGTGGCCAGCGCCTCGCCGGGTTGCACGTAATCGCCGCACTTCTTGTGCAACAGAACCCCCGCCCCATAATCGATCTGGTCCTCCTGGCGGGCCCGCCCTGCTCCAGCCAGCATAGCCGCCCGCCCGATGGTCAAAGCATCCAGCGATCGCACGTAACCTGGCTGCATGGCCAGCACCGGCCGCTCCAGCCTTGCACGCGGCAAGCGAGCTGGCTGATCCACAAAGGACAGATCTCCACCTTGCGCAGCCACCAACTGGCGGAACTTCTCCCAGGCGGCACCGGAATCCAACAGTTCCACCAGTGACTGCTCTGCCTGCAGATCGGAATAGCCTTTGGCCGACTGCAGCAGTTCGCTGCCTAGACAGATGGTCAGCTCCCTGACATCGGCAGGCCCGCCACCCTTAAGTACCGCAATTGCCTCCTGCACTTCCAGGCTGTTGCCCACAGCCAGGCCCAAAGGCTGGTCCATGGAGCTGATCACCGCGCGTACCTGTCGGTTGCAGGAACGGCCGATGTCGATCATCATGTTGGCCAGCTGCGCGGCTTCATTAAGATCAGCCAAGAAGGCGCCTCGGCCACACTTCACGTCCAACAGAATATGCTCCGCCCCGCCGGCCAGCTTCTTGCTCATGATGGAGCTGGCGATGAGGGGCAGGCAATCCACGGTGGCAGTGACATCCCGCAGTGCATAAATGCGCTTATCAGCAGGTGCCAGTGTAGGGCCTGCGCTGATCATACATACCCCGATCTGCTGCAGGGTATGGAAATACTGTTCCTCCGTCAACTCGGTACGAAAACCAGGTATGCTCTCCAACTTATCTACGGTCCCCCCGGTATGCCCCAATCCGCGCCCGGTCAGCTTGCCAACCGCCAGACCAGCTGCCGCCAACAGCGGGGCCAACACCAGGCTGATCTTGTCCCCGACTCCTCCGGTGCTGTGTTTATCCACCGTCGGTTGGGAAAACCCCTGCAAACTTACCTGATGCCCCGACTGCAGCATGATCCTGGTGAGGGCGACGGTCTCCGACATGGTCATCCCCCGCAGATAGACTGCCATCAGCCAGGCGGACATCTGGTAATCAGGAATGCTGCCTTGCAGGAAGCCATCCACCAGAGCCTGCAGCTCAGCATCGGTCAGTTGATGTCCATCCCTCTTCTTGGCGATCAAATCAACCGCTCTCATCCTTCTCCCCCCAACAAGCTGGTAGCACAACTGGGCAACTGCACCGAAAGCCAATCCGCCACGGTGGCACCCACGGCACAGAGGGTGGACTGCGGAGGCAGCACCCTGCCCCGTTCCAACCGGGGATGATAGACCAAACAAGGAGCATATTCCCGTGTATGGTCAGTGCCCGGCATAGTCGGATCGCAGCCATGGTCAGCAGTAATCACCAGCAGATCGTCTGCTCCTAGCGCGTCTGCCAGGGGTGCCAATGCCCGATCAAACTCCTCCAGCGCCTGGCCGTAGCCGATAGGGTCGTTTCGATGACCAAACAGCATATCGAAATCCACCAAATTGGCAAAAATCAGGTCTCCTACCCTGGATCGCACCAGTTCCAGCGTGGTGCCGATGCCTTCTGCATTGTTCTTGGTGCGCCAAGCCTGAGAGATACCCTGGCCAGCAAAAATGTCCACGATCTTGCCCACCGCCAGCACCTGTCTGCCCGTTTGAGAGAGCTGATCCAGCAGCGTGCGGCCGGGCTTGACCGAGTAATCATGCCGATTAGCCGTACGTCGATACTGTCCGGCCGCTCCCTCAAACGGCCGGGCGATCACCCTGGCCACCTTGTGGGGCGAATCCAACATGTGCGCGTGCACTTGGGCACAGATGTCGTACAGCTCGCCCAACGGAACGACCGCTTCGTGGGCTGCAATCTGCAACACGCTGTCGGCAGAGGTATAGACAATCAGGGCGCCCCGCTGGACAGCCTCTTCGCCTAAACGCAAAATGATCTCCGTACCTGACGCGGCGACGTTTCCCAATACAGGCCGGCGACTGATCTGTTCTATGTAAGCGATCACAGACTGAGGAAACCCCTGGGGATAGGTAGGGAAAGGCTCCGCCTGCGGATAGCCCATCATTTCCCAATGGCCGGTAAGTGTATCTTTTCCCGGGGACATGGTGGCCAGCTTACAGGCGATAGCCTGGGGTTCCTTCGCTGCTGGCAAAGCAGGGTGAGAAAGCAAATTGCCCAAACCAAAGGATTGCAGGTTGGGCAAAGCGAGCGGGGCGCTATCCAGTACGTGGGACAGCGTATTGCTGCCCTCATCTCCAAAAGCTGCTGCATCGGGCAACGCTCCCACCCCGACGCTATCCAGAACGATCACGATCGCCCGTTTCATGCGGATTCACACTCCTTCTGCGGCGTTCAAGCCCGCGGATGCGCCTTCAGATAGACTTCCTTCAGACGATTGCGGGTGACGTGAGTGTAGATCTGGGTGGTGGAAATGTCGGCATGACCCAACATCTCCTGAACCGACCTCAGGTCGGCTCCGTTCTCCAGTAAGTGGGTGGCAAAAGAGTGTCTCAGGGTGTGGGGGGTGATGCTATCTTCTATTTTCGCCTCTTTTGCGTAGCGTTTGATGATCTTCCAGAAGCCCTGACGGGTAAGACGTCGGCCATGTTGATTGACAAACAGGGCCATTTCGCCTGACGACCGGACCAACTTGGGCCGGCCCTGCTCCAGATAATGGGATAAAGCCCGGATAGCCACCGACCCGAGAGGTACGATACGTTCCTTGTTGCCCTTCCCCAAGCAGCGCAAATAGCCCACTTCCAGGTTGATGTCATTGGTGTCCAAGGACACCAGTTCGCTTACCCTGATTCCAGTGGCGTACAATACCTCCAGCATCGCCTTATCCCGTTGACTGGCTGGCTCGTCAGAGGAGGGCTGACTGAGCAACGCCTCAACTTCCGTCAGACTCATCACATGGGGCAATCGCTTCTCCACTTTGGGAGACTGCAAGTGTTCGGTCGGATCCACGCTGAGACGGTCTTCCCTGACCATAAACTGATAAAAGGATTTGATGGCTGCCAGATTGCGGGAAATGGTGGAAGCAGCCCTGCCCCGGTTATGAAGCTGTTCCAGGTAGGCCCGCACCGTTTCCCTGCTGGTATCGGACAGTCTGGTCAGCGAATGGCTGTGCAGAAAACGCACGTAGGCGCGCAAATCGCGCCCATAGGCGGCTAACGTATTCTTGGCTAAGCCACGTTCTACGCTCAAGTATGCCAGATAATCTTCCACTAGTTGTTGCATGTAGTCTCCCCCAAAGCATGTAATGGGCTTAGCCAGCCTCAGCCGACACGTTGACAGTAGGCTCGTGCTCTATTATTCCACACACAATGTCGTGAATCCTCTTTTGCCGTCGCTTTATGTCAAACGGAATCCTAGGTTCAAACCCCAGGAGCGAAAAAAGAGGCCCAGTTGGGCCAATCCTGCTCAAAATCCGTATCTAAACCATTGTTCCATCCCATTTAGGAACCGCTGCCAGAGGTTGGAGCCAAGACTGCGGCTGAAGGTAGCCACGTCCTCCCCCAAACCCGCTGTTGAATCCGGCTCCAAGGCGGCTGGACTGCCAAACACCTTCCAGGCAACCAGTGCAACCAACAATAGCGCTATGGCAATAGCCACTACCTTGAGCACTCTGCCCCACTGCTTGCCCAGAGGGCCGATGGTGATCACAAACATCCTGGTCTTCCCCTCCCCTCAGTTGCCCTCCGACGCCTCCTGTCCAAGTATATGTCTTTCTGGCTGCAAAGAGACCTCTGGCAGTCAGGGAGAAAAAGAAACAGCCCCCGTAGAGGCTGTTGTAGGCGTTTCTTAATCGCTGATCTCTTGCAGCAGTTGCCGGAGGGAATCCTTGGCGTCTCCTAGGAGCAGGCGCACATGGGGCATTTCATAGAGCGGATTATCCACGCCAGCGTAACCGGGACTCTTATCCAAATTGCAGACGATGACATGCTTGGCCGATTGCACGTCCAAAATGGGCATGCCGTATATGGGGGTGCCCTCGGCAGTGTTGGCTGCCGGGTTGACCACGTCGTTGGCGCCGACGATCACCACCACATCTGTATCCGGGAACTTGGGATTGATGTCATCCATTTCCCGCAGCTGATCGTACGGTACATCCACTTCAGCCAGCAGCACGTTCATATGCCCCGGCATGCGGCCGGCTACCGGATGGATGGCGAACTCAACCGCCGTCCCTCGCTCTTCCAAAGCATCCGCCAGCTGTTTCACCAGGTTCTGAGCTTGGGCAATGGCCATCCCATAACCCGGCACAATGATCACCTGCTTAGCCTGTGCCAACTGATCGCCGACCGAGTTGGCGGTGGCTTCGCTGCCCACTGGCTGCCCTGTCGTCGCCGCAGTTTGTGTGCTGCTCACGGCGGCAATCAGCTTGTCCAGCGAATCTTTAGCATCACCCAAGAGCAGTTCCACATGGGACATGTCATAAAGCGGGTTATCCACCCCAGCATACCCCGGCTTGGTATCCAGGTTGCAGACGATAACATGCCTTGCCTTTTCCACCTGCAATATGGGCATGCCGTAGATCGGGGTGCCTTCGGCGGTGTTAGCCGCCGGGTTGACCACGTCGTTGGCACCGACGATCACCACCACATCCGTATCCGGAAATTCGGGATTGATGTCATCCATTTCGTGGAGTTTGTCATACGGCACGTCCACTTCTGCCAACAGCACGTTCATGTGGCCGGGCATGCGGCCGGCTACCGGATGGATGGCGAACTTGACTTCCGCC
Organism: Bacillota bacterium; assembly: GCA_050949055.1. GTDB lineage: Bacteria > Bacillota > UBA994 > UBA5500 > UBA5500 > JAEZJZ01. Next base: position 262,501 of record JBMNFA010000001.1, read on the forward strand.
CCCGCTTCCTCCAGAGCGTCTGCCAACTGCTTGACCACATTCTGGGCCTGAGCTATGGCCATACCATAACCGGGCACAACGATCACTTTCTTAGCAGCCCGTAGGCGACTGCCAAGGGAAACAGTCTCTGCCTGGGCTTCATCTTGGACCGACGACTCACCCTGGGCAGTAACGGCTTGCAGCAACTGATTCAACGAGTCTTTGGCGTCGCCCAAGAGCAACTCCACATGGGACATGTCATAAAGCGGGTTATCCACCCCCGCATAGCCTGGCTTGGTATCCAGGTTGCAGACGATAACATGCTTTGCCTTTTCCACCTGCAATATGGGCATGCCGTAGATGGGGGTACCTTCGGCGGTGTTAGCCGCCGGGTTGACCACGTCGTTGGCACCGACGATCACCACCACATCCGTATCCGGAAATTCGGGATTGATGTCATCCATTTCGTGGAGTTTGTCATACGGCACATCCACTTCTGCCAACAGCACGTTCATGTGGCCGGGCATGCGGCCGGCTACCGGATGGATGGCGAACTTGACTTCCGCCGCCGCGTCCTCTAAAGCGTCTGCCAACTGCTTGACTAGGTTCTGGGCCTGGGCTATGGCCATGCCGTAACCGGGCACGATGATTACTCTCCTGGCTTCCCGCAGCAGCTCGCCTGGGGTTGCCTTGCGTTCCTCGGCGACCTTTCCTTCGGACTCACTGGGCTGCGGCTGTCCCGGCAACACTTTTCCTGCACCCGCAGGGGCAGCCTTGCCTATCGACCCGCTGAGCACGTTCATCAAGGTGCGGTTCATGGCCCTGCACATGATCTGGGTGAGAATGAGACCGGAGGCACCTACGATGGCACCTACGGCGACCAGCAAGGGCTCGCCGATAGCGAAGCCGACAATGGCACCAGCTAAGCCAGAGAATGAGTTCAACAAAGAAATCGTGATTGGCATGTCGGCACCGCCGACCCGAATGGCGAACAAGTAACCATAGAACAGAGATAGGAACAGCACCAGGAAAGAAAACGTCAAAGCAGTGCCTTCCCACCAAATGGTTCCCGCTGCAAAACAGATGGTCAGGATGATGATGGAGTTGGTGATCAGGCTATGCCCCTGAAGGACCACGGGGCGCTGGCTCATGCGGCGATCAAGCTTGGCTGCCGCAACCAGGCTGCCGCTTAATGTTATGCCACCTACGATCAAAGCCATCTGGCTGCTCACTTTGCTGAACACGCTCATCAGGCCATAGCCGTCAATTATCTCAACCATAGCGACTATGGCGGAAGCGCCACCGCCAAGCCCGTTCAAAAGGGCCACCATCTGCGGCATCTGAATCATGGTCGCTCTCATGCCAATGACATAACCGATGATTCCGCCGACTGCCATCGCCACCCAGAGCAACGGAGCGGTAAGTATGTCATTTTGCCAAAGAACGAGCAGTACAGCCGCCAGCATGCTAAAAGCGCTCAGCAGGTTGCCAGTGACAGCAGTCTTAGGTGAACTCATCAGTTTGATGCCGAGAAGAACCAAAGCTGCTAGGATGATCGATACGACGATATAAACAGGGCTCATCTCAACACCTCTTTACTTCGCTTTGAACATTCTCAACATGCGGTCGGTGACCACAAAGCCACCCACCAAGTTAATGCAGGCCAAAACAATGGCTACGAACCCCAGTGCCCGGCTGCCGGTGGTTGCCGCCAGAGCAGTAGAAACCAGGGAGCCTAAAATGGTAACGCCAGAGATGGCGTTGCTCCCTGACATCAGCGGCGTGTGCAACAGCGAAGGAACTTCACTGATCACCACGTAGCCGAGCACGGTGGACACCGCAAAAACCACGATTAGCCAGAGTGAATTCATTGTCTATACCACCTTATCTAGCTGAGGCCCATCGCCTCGCGAGCACCTGCATGCACCAATTCGCCATCTTGGCAAACCAGTGTCTTGGCAGTAATTTCGTCGGTTGTGTCGATCACGATCTTGCCATCTTTCACAATGTTAGCCACGTAGTTGACGATATTCTTGGCAAACATGCTGGTGGAGCTGTAGGGCACCATGCCAGGAATGTTCTTCGTACCATCGATGCTGACGCCGTACTTCTCGATGATCTGGCCACCAACGGTCAGGGCGCAGTTGCCTCCCTGGTCGATGGAAACGTCGATAATGGCAGAACCGGGGTTCATGCCCTTGACCATTTCTTCGGTGATCAAGATCGGTGCCATGCGTCCCGGGACTAGGGCGGTGGCCACAACGATGTCGGACTTGACGATAGTATCGAACAGGGCGGCCTGTTCCTTCACAATCCAGTCCTTCGGGAGTGACTTGGCGTAGCCGCCTTCACCAATGGCGACTTCGGCCGGAACACCAGTCTCGATGATTTTCGCCCCGAGACTCTTGGCATGCTCGGCGGCTTCTGGGCGGATATCGGCGGCGTATACGACAGCGCCTAGGCGCTTGGCAGTGGCAATAGCCTGCAGGCCAGCGACGCCGGCACCCAAAACGGTGACGTTAGCCGGTGGCAACATGCCGATAGCGGTGCCGATCATGGGTACGAACTTGGGCAAGCGGTTGGCGGCCATCAGGACAGCCTTATAGCCGGCGACGGTGCTCATGGAGGTGAGGGCATCCATGGTTTGGGCCCGAGAAATACGCGGTATACCGTCCAGGGTGAGGGCGGTGACACCCTGCTTGGTCAGATTCTTGATCATTTCATGGTTGGCAGGGGCAGCAGGGTGCAAGAAAGTGACCAGCACCTGCCCCGCTTTCATCATGTCCACTTCGTGTTTGTTGACCGCCTCGTTGAACTGCGGCTCTTTCACTTTCAGGATGATGTCGGCTTGCGAAAAGAGCTTCTCCACATCGTCCATGATGGTAGCACCCGCCGCAGCATAGTCGGCATCGGCAAAGAAGGACCCCAACCCGGCGGCTTTCTCTACCAGCACTTCTGCTCCGTTAGAGACCAGCTTCTTTACCACATCGGGAGTAGCGGCAACCCGGCGCTCGCCTTGCATGATCTCTCTCGGAACTGCAAAAACCAAGCCTTGAAACTGCATCTACGAAACCTCCTTAATAATAACAATAGTTGAGCGTTATTTAGGTCACCAGGAGCGCGTGATTAGCTTACCCAGTGCCCGTGTAGTCTTCTCCATGGGGAGGAATAATCCTGCCCAATCTATGTCATTTCTTGAACATATCTGTCGCCTGACGGCGCAAGGCCGGCAGACGCTCCTGCCGGCTATCGATATGCTGTCGATATTGACCTAGGCCCGACTATACGGGAACTGCTTTGGCTAACCAAGGCCCCTCTTCTCATTGTAACGCTCCACAGCCAAGTTGACCAGTTCGTCTATCAGACGTGGATAGGGCAGGCCACTGGCCTCCCATAGCTTCGGATACATGGAAATGCTGGTGAACCCCGGCATGGTATTGATCTCGTTGACCAGCACCGCTCCATCGCCATTGCGGATGAAGAAGTCCACCCTGGCCAGCCCGCTGCCGTCGATGGCCTGAAACACCTGCACAGCCAGACGCTGCACATCAGCCATTTGCTTGGGGGTAATCGGGGCCGGGATCAGCAGTTGGGAGTCCTGGCGCACGTATTTGGCCTGGTAATCATAGAATTCGACCGCAGGAATGATCTCGCCCGGGACAGAAGCCTGAGGCTGGTCGTTGCCCAAAACGCTGCACTCGATCTCCCGACCATCGATAAACGACTCCACCACGATCTTGCGGTCAAAACTCCCCGCCAATGCCAAAGCCTGAGGCAACTGATCTGGAATATGCACCTTGGTGATGCCCACGCTGCTGCCCAAGTTGGCTGGCTTGACGAAACACGGGAAACCCAGTCGTTCCTCCACCACCCGCAACACCTCTGCTGGCCGCATGAGGCATTGACTGCGGGTAAACACCCTAAAGGGTGCCTGAGGAAATCCAAGGCGTTCAAATAGCTGTTTGGCCATGGCTTTATCCATGGCTAAGGCTGAGGCTAGGACGCCAGCCCCCACGTAGGGAATGTCCAGCATCTCCAGCATGCCCTGAATAGTGCCATCCTCACCGTAAGGCCCGTGTAACAGCGGGAAGACGACGTCCATCTCGCTGAACACGGCCAAAGGAGATACACCACCCTGCTGCGGTTCCGGAACCACCATGCCCATCTCCATCACGTCTAGTGGGGACAGACCGCCGACAAAGCGGCCGCTCTTGCTGATGGCTAACGGAAGCAGTTGATAACGATCGCGATCAGCCGCTTGCCACACGGAAGCGGCCGACTGGACAGAGACCTCGTGTTCGCCGGAACGGCCGCCAAAAACTAGACCCAATGTCCGCAATGCCATTGGCATTACCTCCCTTCCGTCCTCGCTGGTTACCCTTCCAGCGGATGAGTCGAGGGCTTAAGCCGATGTCGTAATCCAAGACCCAGATATCCTACCGCCAGCACTAACGGCACTTGCCAGTAGGTGTACCAAGCCCTAGGAATTGCTGTGGCCACACGGAGTGGCACGTTGGCTATCTCTTCGCCGTTCAGCAGATAGGTGACCGAACCGACAATGGCACCCTTGGCCAGCGGTGCCTGCAATGAATCATCCAACTGCACGTCCCGTTTCAGCGACTCCAGGTCGGTGTCGGCTGGCACCGTGAGCAAAGCCGTCCGGTCAGCGACCAGTAACGCCGGCTGGCCGTACCGGACAGAAGTGGCTGTCACCGATTGGCCCTCGGCGACTATGGGGACTGTCCGCCATTCCGAAAAGGCATAGTCCAGCAGTCTGGCGGCGTCAGTGAAGATGGCTTTGCCCTGCGCCTTAAAGACAACCACACCCACCTCCATATTTCCACGCCGCATGCCTGTCAGCAGGGTCTGGCCGGCTTCAGGCGTGTAGCCAGTCTTGCCGCCGACCACGCTGTCGGAATACTGGACCAACAGGTCGTTGCCACTGACCAACAGCCGTTCTTCGCCAGAACCGATGGTTACCCAGTGTATGCGAGTAGTGGTGATGTCGCGGATGGTCTGATTCTTCATCGCACCCGCAAAGATCAAGGCCATGTCTGCTGCAGTAGTGTAATTTTGGTCATCGTGTAGCCCGCTGGGATTGACAAAGTGACTGTTGCGGGCGCCCAATTGGGCAGCCCGTTGATTCATCATCTCGGCAAATGCTTCCACCGAGCCTGCCACGTGCTCAGCCAATGCTACTGCCGCATCATTGCACGATTGTACCAGCATGGCGTAGAGCAGGTCCTTCACTGGATAAGCTTCTCCTTCTCGGGTGTAAAGGGATGTCCCTTCCTGATCTTGAGCGCGCCTGCTAATGGTGACTGAATCATCGATAGCACTGTTTTCCAGCACCAACAAAGCGGTTAACACCTTGATGGTGCTGGCCGGATAAACCCGCTGGTCCGTATTGATCCCCGCCAATATGGTTCCTGTTTTCAGGTCGATCAAAGCTGCCGACTGCGCTGAAATGCTGGGCATGGACATCGCTTTCGCGCCACTGGCAGGCCAGGCAATCAGCAGGATGAGTAATAGCAGTGCTTTCAAGCGGTGCAATATTGCTCCCTCCTCGCTGTCGTTTTTCATTATAGCAGAAAGAAGGAACTAAGAGCACTGCCTGACAATGCCAGAAGCAGCCCGACCTTTTAGTAGAAGAGGCGGGCTGCCAATTGGGCCAAGAGCGGCGTTATGAAGGCCTCTACCACACTGGCCAAAAAGACTAGCGCGGAAAAGAGCAGCATCAGGCCGGTGAGCGAGACTATCTTTTGCCAATAACTCTGCCTGCGATTATTGGTAGGGCGAATGGTGGAGATGGCATGATGGATGGCTATGGCCGCGGCCGCCAGCGCCACCGGAACTGAGATGGCGTTGTGCGGAATGATAGAGCAGAAAGCAAACAATGCACCTTTCCAAGCCATTTCGGACAAGAGGAAAGCCACAGAAAAACCGAGAATGAACCCTCGGAAAAAGACCAAAACCACAATCACCGGCAGCCCGAAGACCAGAACTCCCATCAGCCACACCACCCACAGCAGCTGCAGGTTTACCAACAGGGTGCCCAGGAAGTTGGAGCTACCCGCGGAGACCCCCATCCCTGCTGAGAAGATTTGCTGCAAGAAGGACAGCAGATCCTGCTTCTGGCTAAAGCTAAGCGCGCTGATGGCCACGGCCCCTAAGGCAACGCCGACCGCGAACAATACCAAAACGAAGAAATAGCTGCTAACCCGTTCAGCTACATGCCGTTTGGCCTTGAGACCGAAATCCCGCATGGCGCCCCCTCCCCTGCTTGTCTCTAAAACCTATGCAGGGTGTACAAGGCTTATGCTTTACTCAGTCGACAGGTAGTGTAGCAGACCGACCAGGGTTTTGGCATCCCTGATCGCCCCTCTCAGCAGCATTTGCTGTAACTGCTCCCGCGCGAACGCCTGGGCGGAGATCTGCTCGTCCCAATCCGGCTGGGCTACCGTGGGTCTCAGACCGCAGGCTCGATAGAGCCAAATGCGTTCGTTGCAGAATCCCGGGGCAGTATACATGGAACAGATGAGCTGCCAGGAATCGGCCTTCAAACCAGCCTCTTCAGCCAACTCCCTCTCCGCCGCTGCCTGCGGTTGCTCTCCCCCTTCCAGCTTTCCGGCCGGCAACTCCCATAGTTCCTCTTGCACAGCGTAGCGATATTGGCGCACCAACCAGACCTGCTGCCTATCGTCCACAGCCAGGATGGCCACCGCACCTGGATGCCGCACCACCTCTCGGGTTGCCGTCTGCCCGTCGGGCAATCGCACCTGGTCCACACTCAACTGAACCACTTTGCCAGCATACACCTGGCGTGAGTTCAACCGCTGCTCTTCATTCTGCATGGAAACCACCCTTCGCTCATATACTGGAAACAGTTATACAATTGGACGAGTAGGAGTGAATGCATGCGCACGCTGCTCAGCAACCAATCCATACTGCTGCTGGGGAGAAGGGACGAGGTAATGCAGCGGCTGATACTACTCTGCCGCCACTATGGCCGAGACATCAAGATCAGGGATCTGATCCCGATGCTGCTGCAGTAGTAGCTGGGGCACCAGGACTTGCACCCGCTGACCAACATGGGCACTGGCCGATCGGCCAGTGCCCATGTTCATTCTCTACTCGCGAGCTACTCTACTTCTGCTCCCCGAGCCAAAGCTTGTTCGTTTAACGGCAGCAGGTGATGGCGATGGGCAGGCAACGCTTTGCGCAAAGCCTGATGCACAGCATCCAGCGAGACCACCGGCTGCTTCGCCAACATTGCTCCCAAAACGATCATATTTGCCACCCGATCGTTGCCCATTTGGGCAGCCAGATCGTTGGCCGGCACTGCCACCACAGTGATGTCTGTGCGGGTGGGCGGTTCGTCGATCAACGAACTGTTGTAGAGCAGCAATCCGCCCGGCTTCACCGTAGGTCCGAACTTATCCAGCGAAGGACGGTTCATAGCCACCACAATGCTGGGGTGGGTGACCAGCGGACTGCCTACAGGAGAATCGGAGATAACCACGGTGCAGTTGGCGGTGCCACCGCGCATTTCTGGACCATAGGACGGCATCCAAGACACCTGCTTGTTTTCCAGCATACCGGCATAGGTGAGGATCTGGCCCATCAGCATCACGCCCTGGCCGCCGAAACCAGCTAGGATGATCTCATGCGTCATTTGCTCTCCCCCTCCGTAGCGATATCCTTGTACACACCCAACGGATAGTAGGGTATCATTTCCTGCTCCACCCGCTTCAGCGCCTCAACCGGCTGCATACCCCAGTTGGTGGGGCAGGTGGACAGCACCTCGATCAGGCTAAAGCCCTTGCCCTGTACCTGATACTCGAAGGCCTTCTTGATCGCCCGCTTGGCCTTCTGCACCTGTTGCGGGGTGTGCACCGACACCCGCTCCAGATAGGCTGGACCATCCAAGGTTGCTAGCATTTCGGAGATGCGAATTGGGTTCCCTTGCAGCTTGGGATCCCGCCCATAGGGCGAAGTCGTGGTCTTGTGACCAAGCAGGGTGGTGGGAGCCATCTGCCCGCCAGTCATGCCGTAGATGCCGTTGTTGACGAAGATGACAGTGATGTTCTCGCCCCTGGCCGCCGCATGCACGATCTCCGCCGTGCCGATGGAGGCCAGGTCACCGTCGCCTTGATAGCTGAAAACGACGCAATCGGGCCGCGCCCGCTTGATGCCGGTGGCTACCGCCGGGGCGCGGCCATGGGAAGCCTCCTGCATATCGCAGTTAAAATAATCGTAGGCCAAAACGGAGCAACCGACTGGGGCAATCCCCACGGTGCGCTCCAAGATGTCCAAATCATCTATGGCTTCTGCCACCAGCCGATGAATGATGCCATGAGTGCAGCCAGGGCAGTAATGAGTAACGACATCCGCTAGGGCCTTAGGCCGTTGAAACACCTTAGCCATCAAACATTCCCTCCCAGAATCTGCTTCATCTCTGCCAATACATCTTCTGGAGTCGGAATCATGCCGCCGACACGACCATAGAAGTGCACCGGCTTCTGGCCGTTCACGGCCAGGCGCACATCCTCCACCATTTGGCCAGCGCTCATCTCCACCGTGAGGAAAGCCTTCGCTGTCTGGGCAGCCTTCGCGAATGCCTCGCTGGGGAATGGCCAGAGGGAGATCGGCCGAATCAGACCCACTTTCAAGCCTTCCTTCTTGGCGGCATCCATAGCGGTCTTGACGATGCGGGCTGTGGAGCCGTAGGCGGCCATAACCAGGTCAGCCGACTCCACGTCCACCGCCTCGTACCTCACCTGTTCCTCAGCCATCGTTTTGTATTTGGCGAACAGCCGCAGATTATGTTCCTCCAGTTTGTCCGGTTGCAGATAGAGAGAATTGATCACATTGCGCCCGGGGTGATTCGCCGTACCCGTAGTGGCCCAAGGTTTCTCCGGCAGGTTGATGGGGCGCTCCGTAAACTCCACTGGTTCCATCATCTGCCCCAGCATGCCGTCACCCAGGATCATCACCGGGTTACGATACCGGTCAGCCAGGTCGAAGGACTCCTGCACCAGGTCTACCATCTCTTGTAGGCTAGCCGGTGCCAACACCAGCAGCCGGTAGTCGCCATGGCCACCGCCCTTGACTGTCTGGAAATAGTCGCTTTGTGCAGGTTGAATGCCGCCTAGCCCTGGGCCGCCACGCACCATGTTCACAATCACGCAAGGCAGTTCGGCTCCGGCAATGTAGGAGATGCCTTCCTGCTTCAGGCTGATTCCTGGGCTGGAGGATGATGTCATCACCCTGGCACCAGCCCCGGCCGCGCCATAGACCATGTTGATGGCTGCTACTTCGCTTTCGGCTTGCACCATGGCGCCGCCCACTTGCGGCAAACGGCGAGCCATGTACTCAGGCAATTCATTTTGGGGCGTGATCGGGTAGCCAAAGAAGAACCGACAACCGGCTTGGATGGCTGCTTCACCGATGGCTTCGTTACCCTTCATCAGAATCTTCTCACCCATAAGCGATCCCTCCCTTTGGACTTATTTTTCTACCTCGATGACGGTGTCAGGGCACATGCGGGCACAGAAGGTGCAAGCGATGCACTTGTCCTGGTCAGTTACGGTAGCGACGCGAAAGCCCTTCTTGTTAATGCGGTCGGACATGACGACGATCTTGACCGGGCATACACTGGTGCACAGCTCGCATCCTTTGCACCGGTCTTCCTGAAACGTGACCTTCGGCATTTGGTTACTGATACCTCCTCGTTTTTATCGCTTATCTCTCCAGACTAAGCCATCAAATGCTACTCCCACGGGCGCTTCATATGCAACTGCAGGGGCAACAGGGGGTGCTGCAGCTGCTCCTTCGCCGCTGGCACCAATCTCTGCACGACTGCATTGAACACCAGGGGCAGCCCGGTCAGCTCTGATAGCTGACAGACCAAAGTCTCCCCTCGCTGAACCAAGGCAAGATCAGTATATTGCATCAGATGGGTGTTATTGATCAGGCCGGTCACCGACAGGCGCGAAGTGGCCTCAATGGACTTTAGCATGGACAGAGCCAACTCCGGCGTCTGGGTAAAGGGGCGGCAGCCGTTGACCACCAGCCAAAGGTCATAGCCAACTTGCTCCAGATAATGCCGATATCTGCCTAAAGCACGCGCACCCACGTCGTCTCCGCCCACATCAAACACCAACTGACCTTCATCATCCAAAATGGCCGTGCTGATTTCCCCTGGTAGGGCGGGCAGATCGGCACTGGCCAGGGCACCAGCCGGAGCAATCACCTTCACCCCCTGCTCGGCCAGTGTGGCTATCCGCTCGCGCGAGCGAAAATAGGGATTGACCACATCCAGGTCCACCAGCGCCAGCTTTGTAACCAGAGGACGGCTGGCCAAACTATAGTTGACTGCGACCTCTGTCTTGCCGCTGCCATAACCTCCGACAAACAAGACCACGCGCCGTTTGGAGAATAGCATTCAGCGAAGCCTCCCTATGATGCTTGTTTTTGGCAACAATCGTCGGCTTGCGGTTCCGGTGCGATGCAGACCCCTCAAGCGTATACCTTGGCGCTTTCCAGCCCGTTTAGCACCCGCAGTGCCCCGTCAGCTAAAGCCGACAACTCGTCCTCTCCGGGGTGAACCAAGATCTGAGCGATGAACGAGACCCGCTCCTTGATCCACCGGACCAGATGCTCTTCATCGTAGGCCAGGCCACCGGTGATTACGATGGCGTCCACTTGACCGCGAAGCACCGCCGCCGCTCTGCCGATCTCCTTGGAGACTTGGTAGGCTAAAGCCTGATAGACCAGCTCGGCCTGCTGATCGCCTGCTTTGATGCGCCTGACCACTTCCCGTCCATCGTTGGTGCCCAGGTAAGCCACCATGCCCCCTTGCCCCACCAGCAGCTTGCGCATGGCAGGTTCGTCATACTGTCCACTGAAACAGAGGCGCACCAAGTCAGCGGCCGGCAGACCACCGGAGCGTTCCGGAGAGAACGGGCCATCGCCGTCCAAAGCGTTGTTCACGTCCACCACCCGTCCCTGGCGATGGGCACCGACGGAAATGCCTCCACCAAGGTGCACCACGATCAGGTGTAGTGCCTCATACTCCCGGCCGAGATCGGCAGCCACCCGTCTAGCGACGGCCTTCTGGTTTAGTGCGTGAAAGATGCTGCGCTGGTTGATCTGAGGTAAGCCGGTCAATCTGGCCAGCGGCTGCAGTTCGTCCACCACTACCGGGTCCACGATGAACGCTGGGATGCCCACCGGTCGGGCGACTTCTGCCGCCAGCAGAGCGCCCAGGTTTGACGCATGCTCGCCGTAGACTGCGCCCCGCAGATCCCGGAGCATAGCCTCATTGATCGTGTAGGTGCCTCCGGGGATTGGCTTCAGCAGTCCCCCGCGACCGACTACCGCATCCAAATCCTCCGCCTGGATGCCAGCCTCTGCCAAGGCGGCCAGCACTGCTTGTTTCCGGAACGGAAACTGATCTATCAAGCGCTCATATCCCGCCAGGTCTTGGTTGGAGTGGCGCAAGACCTGTTCCTGAACCATGGTGTGGTCTTCGAAGATGCCCAATTTGGTGCTGGTCGATCCCGGGTTGATAGCCAACAGACGGTGCATGGTTATTACCTCCCCTTGTCATCGAAAGTCGCGGTCATTCCGAACGCAACCAGGAAACCAGATCCTTGATCGCGTTCTAGCACATCAGCACAGCGGTGGCGATAGAATAGAGCTTCGCCTGATGGGTATCGGCCCGGGAGGTGAGCACGATGGGGGCAGCCGCCCCGGCGATCACCCCAGCCACCTGGCCGCCTGACAAGTAGACTATGGTCTTATACATCACGTTGCCGGCCTCGATCATCGGCATCAGCAGGATGTCCGCTTCGCCGGCCACTGGACTGACCATTCCCTTGTGCTCAGCCGCTTCTTTGGATACTGCACCGTCCAAAGCTATGGGGCCATCTACCAGACAGTGCTTGATCTGGCCCCTGTCCGCCATTTTGGCCAGCAGAGCGGCCTCGGTGGTGGCGGGCATGTCCGGATTCACTTGTTCAAAAGCAGCGATCACCGCTACCTTGGGACATTCGTTGCCCAGCTTGCGTGCCACCATAACGGCGTTTTCGATCATCTGGGCTTTCTGCTGCAGGTCGGGTGCGATCACCATACCGCCGTCGGTCATCAGCAGCAACCGTCCGTAGCCCGGCGGTTCCAGCAAAGCCACATGGCTGATCACCCGGCCGCTTCTCAATCCGATCTGCTTATCCAACACTGCCCGCATGATCTCGCCGGTGCTGACCAAACCCTTCATCAGGATCTGGGCGCGGCCGCTGCTGACCAACTCCACGGCGGTGCGAGCCACCTGCCTGGCTTCGGTGGCGTGGATAACTTCGATTCCTTCCAGGTCCAAACCGACTTCCAAAGCGATGCTTTCGATCTGGGGCTGCTCTCCCACCAAAATGGCGGTGGCCAATCCCAGTTCTCTGGCATCCTTGATCGCCGATAGCACTTCCCGGTCTTCTGCCTTGGCTACTGCCAACACCTTGCTGCCGCCTTTGGCTACGGCGGCTGATAGGATTGCCTCAAGACTGTTAAGCATGCGATCTCCTCCCTCGCACGAATTACTAGTAGGTGTATATCGGCTCCTGCCCGGACAGCGCCGAGCTAGCCCCTTCCGCTAACGCCAGCATCTCATCCTCACCCGGGGACAACACCACTGGTGCTATGAACTGAACGTAACCGGAGATCTGATCGGTAATATACCGGGCGTGGGCTAGTCCTCCTGTCAAGATGATCGCATCCACACGACCACAGAGGACGGTGGCCATGGCCGAAATCTCCTTGGCGATTTGGTAGGCCATCGCTGCCAGGACCAGCTGGGCATATTGATCGCCTGCCTCAGCCCGCGCGATGGCTTGGCGGGCATCGTTGCTTCCCAGATATGCCACTAAACCTGCCCGTCGGTTGAACAGGTCAATCAATTCCTGCAAACTATGTTGTCCAGAAAACGCCAGGGAGACCACATCGCGTGCTGGCAGACTGCCGGCTCGCTCGGGCGAAAAGGGGCCCTCTTCGTTGGCGTTGTTGTAGTCCAAAATGCGTCCGCCAGAGAGCGGTGCTACGGAAATACCGCCGCCCAGATGGGCTACAACGAAATTCATTTCTAACAGGCTGCGTCCAGCGTCCTCCGCCACCCGTCTAGCCACTGCTCTGATGTTGAGGCCGTGCCCCAAAGAGCGGCGGGAGATCTGTGGCAAGCCCGAGAGGCGGGCCAGCGGGGAAAACTCGTCCACTGATACCGGGTCGACGATCAGGGCTGGGATGCCTCGAGGGGCAGCAATGCCCTGAGCCAATAACCCGCCCAGATTTGACGCGTGTTGTCCTTGCACCCCTTGCCTCAGATCGGCGGCCATGCGTTCGTTGACTAGGTAGCAGCCGCTGGCCAATGGCTTCAGCAAACCGCCTCGTCCGACCACGGCGGTGAGCTTCGGATTGCCTTGGGCGAGCAAGAAGTCTTCCACCGCCTGCAACCGAAACTGGTATTGATCCACAATGGAGCAAAACCTGCAGAGCTCGTCCGCTGCATGAGATAGGGAGACCACCTCCCTCAGGGAAGTTTGATCGTACAGCGCAAGTTTGGTGGAGGTTGACCCCGGATTGATGATTAGCAACGGGTGACTCAATATTTAATTCTCCCTTCAAAGCAAGCTGTCAGGTCAATTATATCGTTCTTAGCAATGCTTGCCAAACAGTAGAATAATTCAGACGTTTTACCTTGAATTTGTCAGCTCTTTGGTGATCTGGAGACAAAAGAATAAGCTCCCTGGGTAGGAGCTTATTCATCTTGCGATCACAAAATGGGTGTTTATGATGACATTTCCAGGCGCATGCGATCGGCAACCATGGCGATAAACTCTGAATTGGTAGGTTTGCCCCGTCTGGTGTCCACGGTAAAGCCGAACACGCGGTTGATCGCCTCCAAATTACCTCTGCCCCAAGCGACCTCGATGGCATGACGGATGGCCCGTTCGACGCGACTGGGGGTTGTCTTGTGCTGCTTGGCGATCATCGGGTACAGGATCTTGGTCACGCCATTGATCAGTTCGTTCTCTTCAGTCACCAAACAGATCGCTTCTCTCAGATAGACGTAGCCGCGAATGTTGGCTGGGATGCCCAGCTCATGCAAGAAATTGCTCACCTTCGCTTCCAGATTGGCCACCTTGTTTTCGCCGCCCTTGACCATGCTCACGTTTACCGGCTCATTGTTGGCCAACTGGCGAATGCGCGTTGCCAGTGTCTCCAAGTTAAACGGTTTTAGCACATAGTAATTGGCGCCCAGTTCGATCACCCGCTGGGTAATCTGTTCCTGACCTAGAGCCGTCAACACTATTACCTTGGGCCGAGGCTCACCGCTTTGCACCAGGCGCTCCAAGACAGCGATTCCGTCCAAATGGGGCATGATAATATCCAGCAGCATCACATCAGGTTTGGTGGTAGCCAGCAGGTCCAAGGCTTCCGGCCCATTGTGACCCACGCCCACCACTTGCATGTCCGACTTCTTGGTCAAGAACTCCTCGACCATCTTGGTGAAGTCGCGATTATCGTCAACGATCAAAACTCTTATCCGTTCTCCCACGCCGTATCCCCTCTTTTCAAGTTGTTCTGTTGTCCGTCTGCTGCTTTCTTCCTTTTCGACAAACGAACAAGCCCTTCCTCCCCAAAATGATGATAATTTCTGAAAGTTGGGGGAGTTACAGCGGGAGGTGTACCCTGCAACACCGCTTAAGCGGATTCGGGCCGCACCGCAGCCCTCCCCACCCCCTTTATCTAGGATGGATGAGCAGCAAGAATCTTACTCCTAAACAGCCTCACCAATAACTTAAGCCGACCGACTCCCGCGAGTCGGTCGGCTTAGCGCTGATCATTTCGAGCAACGAAGGTTACGCAGTACACGTCCCGGTGTATCCTTCGAGGGGCGAAGGTTACACGGTACACGTCCCGGTGTATCCTAGAGGCCTGAGGCGGAAAGGTACTTGCGGTAGAAAAAGGTAGGGGCCAACTGTTCCCGCTTCTCCACCAGCCCGGACTCGCGCACCATCCATTCGGCGAATACCCCGTATCCGGTGTCGGGCTTATTGACAAAAACATGAGTCACTGCTCCCACCAGCTTGCCTCCTTGAATGATCGGGCTGCCGGACATACCTTGGACAATGCCTCCGGTCTTCTGCAGCAGAACAGGGTCGGTCACCTTGATTACCATGCCTTTTCCGCCGGGAGAAAACTGCTGGCTAACGCGCACTATTTCGATCTGAAATTTCTCCACTCGCTCTCCTTCAATCACGGTCCAAATCTCCGCCGGTCCCGGCTGCACCTGATCCACCAACGCCACTGGCGTAGTGCTGGTTCCTGTGGTCACGTCCTGCAACAACTCCCCGAAAATCCCAATCCCAGTATTGGTGGTAAATACTCCAATCACTGTCTCCTGGTCCACCATGATGCTGCGCTTCTCCCCCGGGTGCCCGCTGCGGCCCTGATCGATAGCCGTTACGCTGGACCGCATGATCCGTCCGTCCTTCACCTGCAACGCTTGATTGGTGTCGATGTCAGCGATGATATGTCCCAAGGCGGCAAAGGTCTTGCTCTCCCGGTCCACAAAGGTGAGGGTCCCCACTCCAGCCGCATCATCACGGACATAGAGACCGATACGGTGGCGTTGACTCTGCTTACACAATGTGGGCTGCACGCTGATGCGCAGTTGCTGCTGTTCCCTTTGAATCAAGAAACGCACTGGTTCACCAGCTTCGCCGGAGCGAATTACTTCCTCTGCCACCGTGGCAGTGCTGGGATCAGGTCGGTCGTTCACCGCCAGAACCAGGTCACCTAGCTGCAGGCCAGCGTTCTTTGCCGGCTGCACACTCCCGCCTGCCGTTTGCACGGAGGCATAGCCCACCACCATGGTAGTAGCTTTGATGGTCACCCCGATGGACTGCCCCGCTGGGACCACCTCAATGGGTGGGATCACCTCCACTGATAAACGGCGTAGCGGCAGCAGACCGAAGAGTTTCAGCTGCATTTGCATGCTGCCAGGTTGGTGGGCGTAGAGGGCGCAACTGCCTCGTTCTGCACGCCACTGATGGGGTTCCAGCAGCTGGTCGTTGATCATCAACCCTGGCTGGTCGACCGTTACTGAGAGCCCAAAGGGCAGCGGCAGACGCAACTGATAGGGAATGCCGGCCATGAGCCGCACCTGTTCAGGGAAAGTTACCCAGTGTTCAAACCAAGGAGAAAAACAAACAGCAAGAATAGCACAGGCGATGATCATGCCTGTAATTTGACGCCTGTTCATGCCAGTCCTACCTCCTTTGATAGGGCTGTCTTGAAGGACAGCAGTTTCCTTTGTTACCTCCAGCATCTGTTGCCAGGAATAACTATTGCAGTGGGAGTGCATGGCTTGAGCTTATCCAGAGGCAAGACCTGCCACTTCGTCCCTTGGTACGTGCTTTTGACTAATGCGCCAAACACGTCAGAAAAAAATAAGAACCGCGCGGAGTCGACGACTCGAGTTCCTGTATTTAAGATGTCCGCTGACGAAAAGCACTATTCCGCATAGTTTACATAAAGTCAAAACGATATCTGGTTTCAATGACAATAATTCTCGCGCTGCAATCAAACTGCGATCACAGCGACGATGATCAGGGATAAATCGACCATTGCTTTTGGTAGTTTACATAATTCGCTGGAACGACAAAAATAGCAGCCCGTTGCCTGACGACAACGGGCTGCTTGAATTGAACCCTCAGCTATCAGCTCTTTTGCACTTGATCCAGCAGCTGTTTGGCATGCTGATAGGCGATGGCGCTGGTCTCTCCGTCCAGCAATCTAGCTATTTCTGGAATTCGTTCCTGTTCGGTCAAAGGCCTGACTTGGGTGAAGGTGGCGTCTGCAGAGGAATGCTTGCTGATCAGCAAGTGCTGGTCCGCCATACAGGCGATGCTGGCCAGGTGAGTGATGCAGATCACCTGGTGCTTTCGTGCCAACTGACGCAGCTTCTCGCCCACGGCCAATGCGACTCTCCCGCCCAACCCCACATCGATCTCGTCAAAAACCAACGTATCGATACTATCATCGGCAGCCAATACCGATTTCAGCGCCAACATCACCCGCGACATTTCCCCTCCAGAGATTACTTTGACCAAAGGCCTAAGTACATCGCCGGGATTGGCGGTGAACAAAAACTCGATGCGATCGTTTCCACAGCGGTTCGGCGTCGGCTCGTCAATGCTATCCACCTGCACCGCAAACTGCGCGTTTGGCAGTCCCAAGTCGGCCAGCTGCTGCTGCACGCTCTGGGCCAGATTGCTGCCCGCCTGCCGGCGCAGCTCTGACAGCTGCTCGGCAGCTGCAGCGTATTCAGCCAGGACCGCCTGCTCCTCCTGTCGTAGTTGCTTCACCCGCTGCTCGCTGCCCAAAATACGCTCGATCTCGGCGGCTGCCTGCTCACCAAAGGCCAGCACCTGCTCCACCGAATCGCCATACTTGCGCTTTAGCCTGGCCAGTTGATCCAGACGGCGCTCGATCTGGTCCACGCGCTGCGGATCGTGGGACAATCCCTCCAAATAGTCGCGCAGGCTGTGGGCAGCATCCTCCGCCATAAACAGTGCCGACTGCAAAGTCTCCACTTGCGCAGCCAGTTGCCGATCGTAACGGGCGGCCGACTGCAGTTCGGCCAGCGCATCCCCCAGTTGCTCTAGAGCCGACGCCTGTCGTTCGCCGCCCTGATAGAGCAGAGTATAGGCCTGATGGCTGGCAGCATATAGTCTGGCAAAATTCGCCAGAAGGCGGCGTTCGCTTTGCAGTTGTTCTTCTTCTCCCGCCTGCAGCTTGGCCGCTGCAATCTCTTCCTGTTGAAAGCGCAGCATGTCCAGTCTCCGTTCCCGCTCGCGCTCGTCGCTCATCAAATCCGCCAACTCTCGCTTGATGGCCAAGTAGCGCTGGTTGCAGGCTTGCACCTGCTGCAGGGGTGCAACTATCGCCCCTCCGGCAAACCGATCCAGAGTTTCCCGATGCTTCTCCACATCCAACAAGGACTGGTGTTCATGCTGCCCGTGCAGATCCACCAGTGCCTGGCCCAATTGGCGCAGCTGACCCACGGTGACCAACTGTCCGTTCACTTTGGCGCTGCTGCGTCCGCTGGCGTTCACCTCGCGGTAGATGATCAGTTGATCTCCGTCTTGCAGATGGCGGAACTGCTCTGGCAACTGCACTGCCTCAAAAATGGCTTGCACCGTCACCTTGTCTGCCCCCAGCCTGATCAGATCAGTAGAAGCCCGGTAACCTAGAATTAGCGACAGCGCATCCAAGACCAGCGATTTGCCAGCGCCAGTCTCTCCAGTCAAAACCACCAAGCCTGGGCGAAAATCCAAGTCCAAATAATCGATCAAGGCCAGATTCTCGACGACCAGCTTTGCCAGCATTTACTCTCCCTCCAACCAGCTGTGCATGGGACTACGCCCTGAGAATTTGCGACGCAACACCTCATAGAAACTGCGGGGAGGAAACTTCACCAACCGGGACACGGTGGATGCCCGTTCGACCTGCACCTGATCGTTGGGCAGCAGGCGAAACACCTCCTGACCGTCCATGGTCAACACGATGTCGTCATGCTGGGCATTCACCTTGATGGTCAAGCGGTACTCCGGTGCCACCACCATCGGTCGGGAGTGCAGGCTGTGGGCGCAGATGGGCGTGACCACCAAAGCGTTGATATTTGGATCCACAATCGGCCCGCCAGCGGAGAGGCTGTAGGCCGTGGAACCGGTAGGAGTGGCCACGACCACCCCATCGGCAGGCAACAGGTCCACAAATTCTTCTTCAATAAATAATTCCAGGCGCAGCATGCGGCTATACGCCCCTTTAGTCACCACCACGTCATTCAGTGCGTATAGCTCGTTGACCACCCGTCGCTGACGATAGACCTGAGCTCGCAGCATCATCCGCTCCTGAACAAAGTAGTCTCCAGCCAGTACCCTCTCCAAGCCGGGATAGAGGTCAGGCAGTTCGATCTCAGTCAGGAAACCCAAGTTGCCCAGGTTGATTCCCAGCACTGGCACGCCCCAAAAGGGCCACCGCCGCACCAGATTGAGCAGGGTACCATCGCCGCCCAGGACAGCGATCAGATCGCAGTTTTGGGCCAACTCGTCATCGCGAGCAGCCAATTGCGGCCGATTGATGCGCATGGCCGTCTGCTTGGGCAGAAGAACAGCCACATCCCGCTCCTCCAGCCAAGTCAACACGTCGTTTGCCACACTGATGGCGCCAGGCTTCTGCTCGTTTGGGACCAGGCCGATTACCACGCTGCATCACCTCTCCGTCACTATTTTCTTGTTCCCGCTGCACAAATCCTTTCAGTGCCTGTTCTTTCCGTTGCCCAGCGCCTCGTGTGCTGCTTGCACCAACGCCTGCACATCCACTTGGCGGGCATCCGCTGGCGTCTGTGCATCAGCTTTTTGCCAGCGGCCGAGAAACTCGATGTTGCCTTCCGGGCCGGTGATGGGTGAATAGGTCAGCCCCAGCAGAGCGAGGCCCTGTTCCGTGGCGTATTCCAGCACCTGCTCGATCACCTGCCGGTGCACCGACATTTCCCGCACCACACCCCGTTTACCCACCTGCTCCCGCCCGGCTTCAAACTGGGGCTTGATCAGTGCCACCAGGTCGCCTCCACTCCGAAGCAGTCTCACCGCCGGCGGCAGCGCCAGACGCAACGAGATGAAAGATACGTCGATGGTCACTCCGTCCACCAACTCGGGCACCTGTTCTGCAGTCAAGTATCTGACATTGGTCCTCTCCAGCACATGCACCCGCGGGTCCTGACGCAGGCGCCAGGCCAGCTGGTTATAGCCCACGTCCACAGCGTACACCTTGAGCGCGCCGTGCTGCAGGGCGCAGTCTGTGAAGCCGCCGGTAGACGCACCCACGTCCAGGATAACCTTGCCCTTGGGGTCAAAACCGAGCTGGCGCATGGCTTGCTCAAGTTTCAGGCCGCCGCGGCTGACGTAGGGCAAATCGTCGCCTCGCACCTCCACCGCCGCATCCAAAGGGAATCTGCTGCCAGGTTTGTCTTCGCGCTGACCGTCCACAAACACCAAACCGGCCATGATCGCCCCCCTCGCCCGCTCGCGGGAAGGGAACAATCCCTGTTGCACCAGCAGCAGGTCCAACCGTTCCTTTTCCTTAGACATGCTTAGCCTCTGACTGCAGTCTGGACAAGATTCTCTCTGCCAGCTTCTTGCCTGAATGTCCCATTTCATCCAATAGCGCCGTCCGAGGGCCGTGCGGAATAAAGCGATCGGGGATACCTATCAGGACCACATTGCCTCCGTCCTCTCCCTTGTCTGCCAACTGCTCCAGGATGGCGGCACCCACCCCGCCAGCGGTGACACCTTCCTCCAGCACCACCGTACAGCGATGCTTGGTCACCTGTTCAATCAAGGTCGGATCCAGCGGCTTAACAAAGCGAACGTCGTAAACCGTCGGCTCGATGCCCGCCAGGCGCAGCTGCTCGGCCGTCTGCTGGGTGATGTCCCAGATGGTACCGCAGTTGATCAACAGCACTTCCCCACCTTGTGCCAGACAGACTGCCCGATTGGCTTCCACCGGTTGCGGCGGCAGCAATGGCTGATCGCTGGCCCCACCCCGGGGATAACGAATCGCCACCGGCCCTGGATGCTCTATACCCCAGGCGAGCAGGTTGACCAATTCTTGTTGATCGCGCGGTGCCAGCACGGTGATATTGGGCATCTGGCGCAGCATGGCCAAATCGAACACTCCTTGATGGGTCTCGCCATCGTCTCCTACCAGGCCGGCCCGGTCTATCGCCAACAGCACCGGCAGATTTTGCAGGCAGACATCGTGCACCACCTGATCATAGGCGCGCTGCAGGAAAGTGGAGTAGACGGCGAACACCGGCTTCATCCCGGTGGCAGCCATCCCAGCAGCCAGGGTGACCGCGTGCTGTTCGGCTATGCCCACATCAAAAAACCTTTGCGGATAGGCGGCGCGGAAGGGTTGCAGGCCGGTACCCTCAGGCATGGCCGCAGTGATGGCGATGATGCGCTGATCATCCGCAGCCAACCGCACCAGCGTATCCCCAAAAACCTGAGAATAGGTGCGGCCTTTGCTGCCTCTGGACTGACCGTTCACCGGATTGAACTTGCCTGGCTGGTGAAAACGGCTGGGGTTCTCCTCCGCCGGCCGATAACCCTTGCCCTTGGTGGTCAGGCAGTGTACCAGCACTGGGCCGTCCAATTCCTTGGCGTATTCCAGCATCGTACTGAGGGAGCTGATGCTGTGCCCATCCACCGGCCCCAGATAGGTAAAGCCCAACTCTTCGAAAATCATGCCTGGGACTAAGAAGTATTTCAAGCTATCCTTCAACCGCTCGCTGGTGCCCGCCAAGGTGGGGCCCACCATCGGGATGCGCTTGAGCAGTCCTTCGATGTCCGCTTTCGTGCGCCGGTAGGCAGGAGCAGTACGGGCACGGGCCAGATAAGCGGAGAGGGCACCCACATTCTTGGAGATGGACATCTCGTTGTCGTTGACCACCACTATCAAGTTGGTGCCCAAATCGCCGGCATGGTTGAGCGCTTCCCAGGCCATGCCGGAAGTGAGAGCGCCGTCGCCGATCACTGCCACCACCTGATGCTTCTGACCACGCAGATCCCGCGCCAAGGCCATGCCCAGCGCCGCCGAAATGGAAGTGCTGCTGTGCCCGGTGGCGAAATGGTCATAGGGGCTCTCTTCCGGTTTAGGGAACCCGGACAAGCCCCCCATTTGACGCAAGGTAGGAAACTCAGCCTGCCGGCCGGTGAGCAACTTGTGAATGTAGGACTGATGCCCCACATCCCAAACCAGTCTATCCGTCAAGAAGTCAAAGGAACGATGCAGAGCCAAAGTCAGCTCCACCACTCCCAGGTTTGAGGCCAAGTGTCCCCCGTTCTTGGCCACAGTCAGCACCACTGCTTCCCGCAGCTCCCTGGCTAGGCGACGCATCTCCGCAGGAGATAGGTCTTTCAATTTTCGGGGCGAATCGATGCTCGCTAATAATCTATCCAAGACGAAATCACCAACCTTCCACCCGAACACACTTGTCTGCAGGTGCTAGCGCAGCCAGCCAATGGCGATCGCCAGGCCGAGAATGGCACCAGCGATCACTTCCACTGGAGTATGCCCCAGAAGTTCCTTCAGCCGCTCTTCCTTCACCTGTTTGCCGGCCGCCAGTTCGTTAATAATCTTGTTCAGCGCTCTGGCCTGTTTGCCGGCCGCCCGCCGCACTCCGGCGGCATCGTACATCACGATCAGCGAGAAAACCACGCTGAACGCTGTCAGCGGTGACTCCCACCCGGATGCCTCTCCCACACCGACGGTCAAAGCGACCACAAAGGCGGAATGGGAGCTGGGCATTCCGCCTGCACCCACCATCCTCTCCAAGCTAAAGAAACCCTCACGCCACCAAGCGAAGAGTACTTTCAGTACCTGTGCGATGATCCAGGACAGCATCGCCGCCTGTAGAATTGGATTGCGAAACAGACCAAGCAAAGCCTCCAGCACTTACGAACACTCCTGCCGACGAAAAAATGATCTACCCAATCCCCTGAGCGCTGTGTCAGTAGTCTCTTTTCACCAAAAAGGGGGCTAATGCCCGCAGTGGCCCCGCTTCTTCCCCAAACACTTCCAACTGTGCCAGTGCCTCAGTCAGCAACCTCTGATTCTGCTGTCTGGAACGAGGGATGCCGTACACCCCTGGATAGGTAAGCTTGCCGCGGTCTGCATCCTTCTGCACCCGCTTGCCCAGCTTTTCCTCGGTACCGGTCACATCCAACAGGTCATCGGTAATCTGATATGCCAGGCCCAGCTGTCTGGAAAAGGCGGTCAGAGCCTGCAACTGCTGTTGGTCGGCTCCGCCCAACCAGGCACCGATGCGCACACTGGCCACTAACAACGCCCCGGTCTTCTTATGATGGATATATTCCAGCGTCGCCTCTGCGCTTCCGGTCAGTAACCCGCGTTCCCATTGCACATCTGCCACCTGGCCACCGACCATGCCTTGGGATCCAGCTGCCTGGGCCAGCTCCGCTGTCACTTGCAGCACCAAGGCTGGCGAATAGTGTTGCGGCAGCTGCTCGCTCAGCAACTGAAAAGCGAAGGTGAGCAAGGCATCGCCTGCCAGGATAGCGATCGCCTCGCCAAAAACCTTGTGATTGGTGGGGCGTCCCCGCCTGAGATCATCGTCATCCATGGCTGGCAGGTCGTCGTGAATCAGCGAATAGGTATGCACGCATTCCAAAGCGCAGGCCGCCGGTAGCAGCGCGTCTCGGTCGCCGCCGACAGCGGCTGCGCTGGCCAAGACCAAAATTGGCCGCAGCCGTTTGCCACCGGCATCCAGGCTATAGCGCATGGCTTGGTGAATGACCGCCGGATAGGTGTCAGCCGCCGGCAATAGCCGATCCAGGGCAGAGTTGACTCGCGCTGTCTGGGCGCGCAAATATGCTGGCAGGTCAAAGCTCACGATAGTTATTCCTCCTCAGGCACAGCAAACGGCTTACGCACCAACTGACCATCGGTTCCAGGCAGCAACATCTCCACTTTCAGCTCCGCCTGTTGCAGCCGCTCCTGGCAGCAACGGACCAAGCCGATCCCCTCTTCAAACAGCCGCAATGACTCTTCCAAAGGCAGTTTGCCGCTCTCCAACAGCTTCACCACCGCCTGAATGCGCTCCAAACACTGCTCGAAGCTAGGCTGTTCCACTGCGGTGTTCTCCCTCTTCTCCATCATTCCCGTCTCCTCCCAACCATGTTCCCTGGGAACACGCCAGCTCCAATCATGTGATTGTTGCGCTGGCAACAATCAATACGCTTCTTTTCCGATCTCTTTCCAAAGTACCGGCCTCAGTCTTCTTTTAGATAGGTTATCGGATTAGGACCCTACCCCTAGCACCTGACTTTGAATCTTTCCATGGGCTAACACCGTCACTAACCTATCTCCAGCGGCCACTTGCACCGGGGAGATGATGGCCTCGCCCTGCTCGCTGAGAGTAATGCTGTACCCGCGGGCCAACACAGCCAAAGGGCTCATGGCCTGCAATCGACCGGCGGCCTGCTGCAACTCGGCTCGCCTTTGCTGTTGCCCGGCAGAGATCGCCTGCGTCAGGCGATACTCCAGATCGTCCAGTGCCTGGTGCAGTGGCCGCAATAGATCCTGCGGACTATGCAGCACCCGGCGCTCAGCTAGGGCTGCCAGCTCCCGCCGCTTGCGAGCCAGCAGGGATTGTTGCGCAAACAACAGCCGCCGCTGGTCGATGTTCAGCTGACGTTCCAGCTCCCACAACACAGGCACCGCCAGCTCAGCAGCAGCGCTGGGGGTAGCCGCTCGCCGGTCTGCCACCAAATCGGCGATGGTGAAATCGCTTTCGTGTCCCACAGCCGAGACAACCGGCTTGGGACAGGCGGCGATTGCCCTGGCAACGGCTTCATCGTTGAAAGCCCACAGCTCCTCCCGGGAGCCACCGCCGCGGCCAACGATGATCAAATCCACCTCCGGCAGCTGTCCCAGCGCGTGCAGCCCGGCCACAATGCTGGCTGGAGCGGTGGCACCTTGTACGGCGATGGGATATAGATATACGGAGACTTTAGGATAGCGCCGCTTGATGATCGACAGCAAGTCGCGAATGGCTGCCCCGGTGGGTGAAGTGGCGATGCCGATCGTCTGCGGATAGGGCGGCAGAGGGCGCTTGCGCCCCTCGTCAAACAGGCCCTCGGCCTGCAGCCTCTCTTTCAGTTGCTCCAATGCCAAGTATAGGGATCCCACGCCAGCCGGCTGCAGGCTGTTAACAATCATCTGGTACTGGCCATCCCGCTCGTATACCGTGAGGCTGCCTTGCGCTAGCACCTGTAGGCCATCGCTGGGACGAAAGCGCAACGCCTGCGCCCGGCTGCGAAACATCACCGCTCGCAGGCAACTGGTCTTGTCCTTAAGAGTGAAGTAAAAGTGTCCCGAGCTGTGCAGGCGGCAGTTGGACAACTCCCCCTGCACCAGGACGCTCTGCATGATCTGGTCTCCCTCGATCAGAGCGCGCACATAGCTGGTCACTTGGCTGACCGTGAAAATAGGTGGCAAATTGACCTCCCCCTTCGTCAGCGCAACTGCTGTGATTGATGTTGTCGCCGAGCCAAACGGGCGATCCCCACCGCGTTGTCGCTGCAGAGCTCTGGCGGCGCGTAGACCAACTGCATAGCCCGATCGAGGCGATGGGACAGGCGCTGGCGGATCAACTGGTTGCTCAGCACCCCGCCCACCAGCAGCGCGGTGGAGATGCCAAACCGTAGTTTTGCCGCACGCAGCACCTTTTCCAACGAGTTGGCTACCACCCGCAACACGGCGTAGGCGACTTCCTGGCCATCCTCTCCCTGTCCTATCAACCGCAGGGCGGCGCTACAGGGACCCGAGAAGCTGAAGCTGAGATCCGCCACCGCTGAAGGCAGCTTGAGCCGCCCCTCGGCCGCCGAGGCCAGCCGCTCCAGATGCGGCCCCGCTGGAAAAGGCAAGCCCAACGCCACCCCTACCCGATCGATCATCTGACCGGCGTTGAGGTCGCTGCTGCCGGCCAGCTGCTGGATTTGGAAGCCGGCTGCCGCATCGGGCTGCACCAAGAGCAAGTCGGAGGTGCCGCCAGAGATATGTACAGCCAGGAAGGGGCGATCTGGAGTGGTGGTCAAGCCTGCAGATATGTGGCCTTCCTGGTGGGAGAAGCGGTATAGCGGCACCCCCCTGGTCACGGCCACCGCTTGCGCTGCCAACACCCCAGCCAGGAACACTGGCATGTAAGACTCGCCTGTGGGGCAGGGGCGGGCGCTCACACCCACCGCCTCCAACCGCATGGCAGCCAGTGGCAGGCGCTGCAACAGCTGCGGCAGCTGCCGGACATGGTGAAACACGCCGTCACTCTGGCGCAACCCCAGTCCACCGGCCGGCACCGGCAACAGCATTCGCTGGTCTGCCAGCGTCTCACCGCGGGCGTCCACCAACGCTAACGAGGTGGTGTAGCAACTGGTGTCTACCCCCAGGTAACAGAGTTCACTCATTTTGCCCAGAACGCACGACAGCGCCTAAAATGCCATTGATGAACTTGCCGGATTCTTCTGTGCTGTAACGATTGGCCAACTCCACCGCCTCGTTGATCACCACCCCGGCCGGTGTATCTTTGTCCGCCATCAGCTCCCCCAGGGCTAAGCGCAGAATCGCCCTGTCCACCCTGGCCAAACGGTCAATATTCCAATCAACCGCTTTCTCGCGGATTATCTGGTCGCTGGTCTCCTGCTGCGCCAGCGCGTTGTCCACCAGTCTGCGGGCGAAAGGCACGAACCCGGGTGCCAGAGGCACAGTCTCCAAGGCGTAATCCAACGCCTGGTCCAATTGTACATGTCCGCTATCCAGTTGAAACAGGGTGCGCAGAGCAACTTCTCTGGCTAGGCGACGACTCATCTAGATCATTCCTTCGCACTTATTCAAACTCAGTGCAGTCATATAGACTGCAAAGCAAGCTGTCCGCAACCGATTGCCTGGACAGCCATCAGTATGTACCTTATAATAGCATGCCCCAAGGGGATATCTCTCTTTTCTTGCGATCAAACGACAAAGATGCCGCGAATCAGGCCGCCCTTGACCACTGCGGGCGCATCGCCGGCCAAGCCGCGCTCTTGCCCAGTGGCAGACAGCGCCGCAGGGCACCTGCCTGGCCCCGAACGGCTCACCCGAGGGCCATCCAACCACTCTCCATACACCCAGCTATGAAGGCCAGGCTGGTACACAACCGGCGCATTGGCTGCCCCGTTCAAAGAGCGAGCGAGGCCGGGATTCACGGCAGCAGTTGTCGAGGCTTCATTTGAGGAAGCAGGTTCCTTAGAAGCGGGCGCTGTGGTAGGCAGCCCTGACCGTGGATTACCGCGAGCCGCCCCAACTCTGGCGCATCAACTCCCACAGCAACTAGCCTCTATCAGAAGCTCAGAGGTTCGCGTAGAAGGCCAGGCTGGTGCACAACTGGCGCATTGGCTGCCCATTCAAAGAGCGAGCGAGGCCGGGCTGGTACGTGGCCGATGCGCAGGCGGCGCAGAAAAAAGAACGCCGCTAGTCGCGGCGTCTCGAGCGTTCATAGAGCTCTCCCAGACCGCCCGCCTCATCCACGCGCAGCCCGATGAACCAACCAGCTGCAACCAGGATCAAAACGAAGATACTGCGCAGCAGACCATACTCCAAGATCATCAAAGCCAGCACCAGTCCCGCCAGCACTCCAAGGGTTCTGCCGCCGTAAGCGTTCATCCACTCCCAGAGCCATCTACTCATCCTGCTTGCTCACCTCGCCGAGCATGTTCAGAGAACATGCTTTGGTATCTATGCACTCCTCTGCCATCACATCGGGCGCGCTGGTCCGCTGCCCACTGCAGAGAACTGAATCTCCACATCCCGCACCATCACTTCCGTCACCTGCTCCACCTGACTGCGAATCGCCTGTTGCAGGTTCTGCCCCAGCTCCACCAGATTTTGCTGGCCGTTGGTAGCCACCTTGACACGGAACACTGCGCCACCCGAGCTAACCTCGATCCCTATCTTGGCCCGCTTGACGCTCCGTTCCTTGGCTACCACCTGTTCTGCGATCTGCTCCAAAGCGGAGAGGGAGACCTTGATCTGGCCCAGTTCTCCCTCGTGAACGAAACCAGCCTGCTGCCGGTTGCTCACAGGAAAGACCCCCAGATAGAGAAAGCGCATAGAGAGGAAGAACAGCACCAGCGAGAATAGGATCACTTCCCAGCGATAGTCCTGGAAGACAGTTGTGGCCAGGCCGCTGATCGGACCGAGCAATCCAGCCGCTGCGCCCAGAACATATGCCGAAACGATCATGATAGCTATGTTAAATAGAACGTGTAGAATGCGGTCTGGGGAACTCATGGGGCGAGATCAACTCCTTTGGCCTATTTACCTTTGGGATTTTCCTCTACCTTGTCGGTAAAGTCCACTCCCTGAACGTGCACGTTCACTTCCATCACCTGCAAACCAGTCATACTCTCAATAGCCCGGCGCACGTTCTCCTGTACATTTCGAGCCACCACTGGAATCAGCACGCCGTATTCCACGATGATTGACAGCTCCACCGCGGCCTGCCGATCGCCCACCGTGACCTTGACCCCTTTGGAGAGGTTTCGCTTGCCCAACATCTCTACCACGCTGCCAGCGAACCCGCTGCCGCTCATACCAGCTACCCCTTGTATCTCCAGCGCCGCCAATCCAGCGATTACACCCACCACTTCGTCGGAAATGCGCACCGTGCCGCTTTCCCGGTATTCTTCATGTATATTGCTCACGCTTAGCCCTCCTCACTCAGTCGTCAGTCTGTGGAAGCAAGCCCAAACTTGCCTCCCAATCGCCGTCCTAAACCGAAACGCAGGTTCCACCGTTCAAACCCAGCTGCCGCCCTGCGACAACGCCGATCACAGGCTGCGGCGAACGTATCTATATTATACTAAAGGGGTGTCCCCATAACAATCTTTTCCGCTCCCAGCCGCTTGGCTGTCAAAAAAAGCAATAACCGGGCGAGCTACCGCCCGGTTATTTGACTACGCATCTCGCTCGATCACCCTCACTTGCTCTGTCTTCACACCTAAGGATGTAGCCACCAACTCCATCACCTGCAGAGCTTCCGCCGACGTCAACCCCTGCGCCCGGACGATGACATTGGCCGTATCCTGATTAAACACTAGAATTGCATCGTCGAAGCCCTTGCTCATCACCAGCTTCTCTACGGTCAACTCCTGCTCCATCAGCGCCGTCAGGCTCAACCACTCCTGTTGTGCCTTTGTACGCACCTCTGGGCTGGTGTTGACGTTGTTGATGATCTCCCGCAGCAACTCCACCTGCATGCTGCGCTGCTTCTCCCGCTCCAGCCGGTGTTCGGCGAAGAAGTCCCGGCTGGGTTCAATGCTTACCGGCGGCTGCCCCGGCATCAAACCGGGATCGCCAGGCGTCACTTTCGCCGCAGGGTTCCAGACCAGTTGCTGGTCGATATAGTAGTTGACCAGCATATGGCCTCCAACTCCCAAGGCCACCAGAATCAGTATAGCTGCTATCAACGACTTGGCCCGAACAAGCATGATTTTCACCTCTATTTCCCCGCAATCACTTCGATACGATGGGCAGCGATGCCCAAGAGCGTCTGCACTACCCTGGTCAAAGATAGCCGCACTTCCGCATCCTTCGCCCCTTGCGCCACAATAATCACTCCGGTGACCGGCGGCAAGTTCTCCTGCAAGGTGACCAGCTGATTGTTGGCACCGGTGAGCAGATTGCTGGACTGGCTCTCTTCCCTGGTCACTCTGGTGCCACCGCTGCTATCCTTTTCTTCGGTAGTCTTCTGTGTGGTCTGAACGTTCATGGCTGGAATCGCCTGAGAAGATCCAGCCAGGGACAGCATCACGCTGACATCTCCCACCCCAGAAATTGCGGATAGTGTCCTCTCCAGTTGGCGCTCCAACGCCAAACGATAATCATTGACAGCCCCGATCTCGCTGTTCTGAGGCAGGTTCTGATCGACGGACACCGCATCCGGCAGCGGTTGCCCCAGCTTCTGAGTAGGCCAAAGCAGTTGCAGCGCCAACAGAGCCACCACGCCCACCAGAGCAACCAACAGCATGCGGTTCTTGCCCAGCCGCTCCCAAACCCCCGCCAGCACTGCCTGCTGCGTACTATTCTTGGACATTTGTCTCCCCCCTATTTGATGGTCACGGAAACTTGCTCCGCATCCAAGACGAAGTGGTTAGCCAAGACGCTCTGCACAAGGGCGGCGTCAGAGGCAAGATTGGCTGAAGGCCCAGTGCGCTGCACCCCTTTTGCGTCTCCCACTTGCACTGGCCACACCGCTGTCACCGGCTGCACCCACTCCTGCTGTCGACTGACCTGTACCTCCAGGGACAGAATGCGACCGAAATCATCGGCTTGCCGCTCCTCCACCAGTTCGATCTGGCAGGACAAGAGCTTCATCTCGCCAGACAGCTCCACCAGCTGCTGTACCTGTTCCGCCAACGACTGTCTATAGGTCTTGAGCAAAGTCTGGTCGTTCTGTTCCTGCCAAACCTTGCCCCGGACCTGCAACTCCTCCCAGGCTGCGCTGATGGTTGCTTGGCTGAGGGACACCCCCAGATCAAAGGGGATCCGGGACAGCTGCAGCAGCGGCGTGAGCAACACCAGCACCATGATCAAGCCCACCGCCAACTGCGCATAGCGGCGCATATTGCCCTCGGGCAGAATCATCTGCAGGAAGGTCCCCAGCAGCATCAGCACAATCACGTTTTGCACAAACTGTCTCAGTGCCGCAACCAATCCCATCCCCCCGTTCAGCGCAGCATCAGAGCACTGTTGCCGGTGCTGACCACCACCGTGATCAGCATGAACAGCAGTACCCCCACCAACGCTAGCGCTCCAAAGAAATAGGTGAACACCCCGGAAATATCATTGAGAGCATTGGCGATGCGCCCCCCGCCGATGGGCTGTACCAATGCCGCCGCCACCCGATAGATAATCAGCATGCCCACCAGCTTCACGGCGGGCAAGGTGCAATAGAGCACGACCCCGATACAGCCGATGAATCCCAGAGAATTGCTGATCAACGCCGAACAGCCGGCTATGGTTTCGAATCCATCAGACAGCAGGCTGCCCACCACCGGCAAGAACGCCTTGACGGCAAACTTGCCTGCCCGAAAGGCCACCCCGTCGGCCACCGACCCCAACGTGGACTGGGCGATATTGAACCCAACAAAGATCATGAACAACAGGCCCATCAACCCCGCGCCGACGTTGCGCAGCAAATTGGCCAGGTGAGATACTTTGATCGTCTCGGATAGATTGTTGACCAGAATCAGCACCCCTGAAAAGAAGATCAGCGGCACAGCCAGGTTGCCGATTAAGGTGGTGATACCGGTGAGCACCACCAACAACATGGGGCTGAACAAGGCCGCCGAACTGACGTTGCCGATGGCCAACAGCAGGGTCAACAGCAACGGGTAGAGTGCCTGTACAAAGCTGACCATGGTGGTCAAGGCCTCTCGGGTGACAGAGAGGGCCAACCCGAAGCTTTGTAGGGCAAAGCCCATAATCACCAGGAAGCAGATCAGATAAGCGATGGTGGCTACCTTCCCAGCCACCGCTTCATGCAAATGCTGTAGCAACACGCAGAGCAATGACAACACCAGCACCCGCAGCAGCAGGGTCCATTGACCCGCCAGCTCCCGCAGGGCCAGTTTGAGCACCATGTTCAACACCTGACCAGCAGAAAGGCCCTCCTGTTGGCGCAAAGACTGCACCAGTCCCCGCAAACTCAATTCCGGCAGATAGTCGGCATACTCCGCCGACAGTTGATCCAGAAAGGGCTGCAATTGCGAGATATCCAGGTCATTCAACTGCTGTTCCAGCACTTGGTCGATGGAGTCGCTGCCATCCACTTCTGGCGAGACGGCTGCCGCGGGTGAGGCGAAGAGTAGCATCATCAGCGATAGACAGAGCAGCGTTTTCTGCAGCATGCGTCACACCCCAATTCTTCCAGCGGTTTAGATAACCATCGCATCTCTGCGCCCCACGCGCTATGGCAACAGCCCCAACACCGTGTCCAAGATCACCAGCACGATGGGCACAGCCAGCACCATGATGATCACCTTGCCGGCCAACTCCACCTTGCCGGCGATGGCACTCTCGTTGGCATCCCGGCAGATTTGAGCTCCAAACTCGGTGATATAGGCTACTCCCACGATCTTCAGCAGCATACCCAGCTGCAACGAGCCGATCTCCACCTTGCTGGCGATGGAATTCATGGTGCTGACCACCATCCCGATCTTGGGCAGGGCAGAGAGGAAGATCAGGGTGCCCACCAGAATAGACAAGATCAAGGCAAACTCCGGACGACTTTGCCTGAGGACGATCAGCAGCACCGTGGCGGTGATGGCCAAGCCGACAATAGGGATTATCTCCATAATTAGAACAGAAACAGGGTGCGGATGCTGTCAAACAGCTCGCTGACCCAGCGGATGACTGTGAACATGATCACGATCACACCCAGCAACGTCAACACCTGTGCGTACTCCTCGCGGCCTGATTTGTCCAAGATCTTATGCAAGATAGCCACCACGAAACCGAAAACCGCCACCTGCAAAATTACTGTGTAGTTGATGCCCATGCCCGTCCCTCCTACACAGGCTGCTGTCTAGGGCAGCCTGTCTATTGGGGCACCAAGTCTTAAGCCTCCACTCAATGCTCGATGCTTGTCGGTTGGGCTTGGACTTGACGCCAGATGAAAATGATGGAGCTCAAATTGTACGAGCTCATATTAGAACTATGACCAACAGTATTCCTGATAGTACGCCCAGATAACGCCACATGCGCTCATTGCTCAGACGAGCCTCCTCTGCCTTCGCTTCCGCCCGCACCAATTGCTGCACTGTCAGCAGCAAGTGGCGTTCCTGATCCTGCCGATCCGACAGCCCCAACACGCTGCTCAGCTGATCGACAATCGCCAGGTCGGAAGAAAGCAGGGCCGACTGGGAAGCCAATTGCTCCAGCCCCTGTCGCCACGCTTCCGCAGCCGTGCAACCGGGCTGCTGCAGGGCCGCAGCGGCGGTGGCAAACAGGCAGGATACAGGCGATGGACCGCTGTTAGCTAGGCGCAGGAACGCTTCCGGCAACGGCGTCGCCCCGTAGGCGATTTCGGTGGCCAGCCCTTGCAGCAGGGATTGCAGTGCGCGCAGCTGGCAGGGGCGATCCCGGTAACTCTTTGCCACTGAGAAACCCACCTGACTGGTGGCAAAGACGACTATGGCACCAGCGATCAACTTAAGTGGCCACACTGACACCGCTTCTCCCCCCTTCCCGATCCAGGACAGCCTCGATGGTTCCCGGTCCCAAGCGGGTGCTGAGCAGCACATAGCGCCCAAAGGACTGGCTGCCCAGCAACTGGCGGAACACTGGCCGCAGCTCCAGCTCAGCCAGGTTGTTGGCATGGGCACTGCTGATCACCGTCACCCCGCTGTGCAACGCCTCCATCACTGCCGCCGCATCCTCCGGGCGGCCGATCTCATCTGTGATCAACACTTCCGGGGAGAGAGCGCGCAGGGCCATCAACATGCCCTCGGCCTTAGGGCAGGCGTCCAACACGTCGCAGCGGGGTCCCAGATCCAGCGTCGGCACCCCCTGATAGCAGGCAGCCAGCTCCGATCGTTCGTCCACCACCACCACCTTCATGCCGCGGGCCAGGCCAAACAAACCCTTGCTGAGGCTGCGGGCCAGGTCCCTGAGCAGGGTGGTCTTGCCTGCCTGGGGCGGGGAGACCACCAACACGCTGTGGGGGATGCCGTCTGTTTTCAACAGTCTGGGCAGCAAAGGCTGGGCGCAGCCGACGACTTGCTTGGCCAGGCGCAGGTTAAAGCCGGTGATGTACTTCAAGCTCTTCACTCGGCCGTTCTCCAGCACCGCCCGCCCGCAGAGCCCCACCCGGTGCCCCCCCGGAATGGTCACATAGCCAGAGCGGAGCTCCTCCTCCAGGGCATAGAGGGAGCTTTGGCTGATGGTGGCCAACAGGTGGCGAACGGCCAATTGGTCAGCCACTATCGGTGACCGGGCGGAGGCAACGAAACCCTGGGAGCATAACCACAATTCTCCCTGGGCGCCATAACCCAACACCGGTTGCCCCTGCCGGATGCGGATCTCCTGCAGGCCCGCCAGCAGCTGCTGATCGGTGGCCAGCACCGCTGCTTGCCACTCCTGGGGCAGCACGGCGCAGACGTGCGGCAAATAGCTCGGCATGTTCCTCCCCCCTGTTGATAATCCATATGGCCTGTCCATGCTCTTTATGACTGGAAATAGACAAGCTGTAGTCCAGATGTGAGCATAATCAATTGAGGAGAATAGAGGGGCTGTGGCGGAGACGGGACGGTCATAGGCAGGATAAAGGACTCA
This sequence comes from Bacillota bacterium, assembly GCA_050949055.1. Taxonomy (GTDB): domain Bacteria; phylum Bacillota; class UBA994; order UBA5500; family UBA5500; genus JAEZJZ01. The sequence continues at coordinate 296,491 of JBMNFA010000001.1, forward strand.
GACCTCGAAACAACTGTCAGGCAATTTCGTAGCTAATTTCTGAGAGATATTCGTAAGGATAAGGGCCTGGCGAATAGCCAAACGGCAAGCACTTTGCTTCAGGCGGGGAGGGATGATCGACGATGAGTTTACGGAAGGTCAACTGGCGACGCCGTACTGCGTTCTGGGTTTGTATCAGTCTGCTCTGTCTTGTTCCCGGTGTGCTCCCTGCCACTGCGGCAGCATCAACCCCAGCCGAGCAATGGATTACCCCGCAGGGAGCGCTGTTGATCAAGGGAGAACCGGCGTCGCCGGGCAACGCCGCCATCGTGGCCATCATGCTGGCCGGAAGCGCCTCCCAGCGCGCAGAAGAGACCCATGCCGCCCACATAGCGGAACATATGGTCTTTCAAAACCGCGAGGCAGGCGCTCCCTCGCTGACAGACCGGGTGGCGGAATGGGGCGGCACGCTGAACGGACACACCGGGTTGCAGTATACCTCCTTTCAGGTCGTGGTGCCGGAGGACCATGTCCTGGATGCTATCAGTGAACTGCTAAGGGCTCTGTTTGTCTTTGAATATGATCCCGAGGTGTATCAGCGGGAACTGGAGGGCTATCTGCGGGTGGAACTGCACCAAATGACCACCCGCTATCCGACTGCCCTGCACAACGCCTGGCGCAGGCACTTCTTTCAGGGCAGCGACTACGCCGAGGACATCTTCGCAGTGGATATCACCCAGGCGCGCCAAAGCACCGTCTCTGCCTGGCAGCAACGGGAGTACGGGGCGAATCGGCTGGTGTTGGTGGTAACCAGCACAGCTGCCTGGGAGGACATCAAGGCATCGACTGAAATTGCCTTGCAGCAAGCACCACCTACGGCACCGCCTGCCTCCTTTCAGGAGGTTCGCCTGTCCCCTCCGCCGGCGGCAACCGCAAGCATCCCCGGCGCGCCGGAGGGGCTGGTCTCCCTCGGCCTGTGCGTGGACCAAATCGAACAGAGTGATCGAGAGGAACTGATCCTGCTGTTGGAGCTGATCAAGCAGCAGATGCGCTTTGGGGGCAGCATCCTGCAACTGCGGGCACTGCCGGAGCTAAGCCTGATCTCCTGGCAAGGTGGCACTGCCTATCTGCAGTTGGCTTGGCGTCCGTCCGGCCTGCGCCCCCACGAACCGGACCCGGAAGGCGCGCAGCTGGCGCAGCTGCAGGCGGTGGTGGAACGATATGCTGCCGGAGACATCGGCCTGGGGGACTTGCGGCTGCTGCAGGACGATGGGGAGTTTGTGCAGGCACCCCAGCCGAACGGGGTGCTGGCAGAAGCCTGGGCTCTGGCAGAGGAGCATTTGCCCGACCAAATCCAAGCGGTGACCTATTGCCCGCCCGGAACGGAGCCGGAGACTCTGTTGTTGCGTCTGCAAGCAGTGGCCAGCAGATATTTGCCCCACGCCCAGTTGACCAGGCTGCAGATCAACGGGGCGGCACCAGTGGCATTAGGAAGGGCGCTGGTCGTGCCGACAACGCTGCTGATGCTGTCTATCGCCCTGGGACTGCTGGTGCGGGCAATGGCACGACAGAATCACAAGCTGAAGGTTTTTCTCGCTTTAGTCATAGTCACGCTCAAGTCCACTCTCAGACCCGGGCGTGATGCTGGCTCAGAGGAGAACCGGAACCGGCAATCTTTGCTCAGGTTCGTGGCGGCCATCCTGCTGTTAGTTGTGTCTTTTCATCTCTCAGAACTGTTGGTTCAGGTCTGTCTCCAGCTTGGTCAGCCGGAGCTGCTGTTCGTTCTGGCTAGCACCGCATTGGCGATTCTGCTCGTCCTCTACGGCGGCTACATGTTGCTGTCTGTCTTTCTCTGGTCGCGAGATCGGCAATTGCTGCTGGCGTTGCCACTCTCGTCGGCTCAGATTGTGCTGGCGCGCCTGGTGGTGGTCGCTTTGTCCCAATACCCGCTGGCATTCCTCTTTCTGTTTCCGCCGGTGCTGAAATACAGCACCTACATGGGCGGGCACCCGACCATCTGGTTGACCGCTGTCGCGGTCGCCCTGCTGCTGCCCATCTTTGCACTCACTCTGGTTGCTTTGCCAATCGTGGCCGCCATCGGTTACATCACTCCCCGGCTGCGGGAACACCTGACCCTGCTCTGGTCGGTATTGATGGCGCTGGTCACCGTTTCCCTGCGGATACGCGGCGGGCTGGGGTCCGGCCAGGTGGGCATGCACAGCCTCTTGATCAGCTGGCTGCAGCTGCGGCAAGTGGAATTGACCAACACGATCGGTCGCTTCTTCCCGCCGGCGATCTGGGCTGGCCGGGCTTTAGTCTTTGCCGGCGAAACTGGCGGCTGGGCCAACCTGGGGCTGCTCACCCTGGCTGCGGCCGCCTGTCTCTGGCTGCTGTATCGGCTATCGCTGCGGTGCTATCTGGGAGGCGCAGACGAGCGCAGTGAGGTGAGACAGAGCTCTGCTGTGCGCGATTTGGGGAGAACGGCTACCCCTGGCCGAGCGCTGTTCATGCGGGAATGGCGCACCTTTTGGCGCACGCCGGCCCTGCTGGCCATCACCCTGCCCAACCTGTTTGTGCCGCTGCTGGCGTTCTATCCCCTGCTGAGGGGGCTATTCAGGGGACAGGGGCTGGCGGGGATGGCCAATTGGCTGCGGGGAAGCTCCGGCCAATCGCTGCTGCCAGCCCTGCTGGCCGGAGCCATCGCCATGCTGGTAATGGTCAGCTCGCGCTTGGCATCGATCAGTATCTCCCGCGAGGGTTCACAGCTCTACTTCTCCAAAATGATTCCGGTGGATTACGCCAGTCAGCTGAGAGCCAAACTGCTCCATGTGCTAATCGTAAACGGCCTCTGCCTGGCGCCTGTGCTGACGGCAGCTTTCATCTGGTTGCGGCTCAGTCTGCTCAGTTCGCTGCTCGCCCTGCTGGCCGCAGCGCTAGGCCTCTTGGTCTCTTCCTTAATCTGCATTCGTCACGATCTCAGCGCACCCCGCCTTGACTGGGACAATCCGCAGGCGCTGCTGCGCGGCAGCAGCAATCTAGGCTCTGTGCTGACCATGCTGCTAGCCCTGGCAGCCACCGCTTGGCTGACCTTCGCCATGCTACGCAGGGGCTGGCCGATGCTGCTCATCTTCCTGCTGGTAGCCGCTGGCTACGCCGCCTTTGGCTGGCTGAGCTATCGCTCGCTCCTGCGCCAGGCCGACCAGCTATACGACGACATCCCGCTCTGACTCTTGGGGACAGTCCCCAAGTGTCACTCAGATCAGCGCCAAGGTATCTGCCGACATCTTGGAACGCAGCACCGGTAACGCTGCGTGATAACTATTCTTATGCCTACCGTAGGAACCCTCCGGCATCAACTTGAAACCGACCTGTAAATAGATCCCGATAGCCAGGTAGCTCCAGGTTTGGGTGTGCAGATAGACGTCCACTTCGCCTTCAATTTCCAGGCATTCCTGCATCGCCAGCGCCACCATCGCTTTCCCGATCCCTTTGCCCTGGTATTCTGGCTTTAGCCCTACCCAATGCAGCTCAACTACCCGCTGTTTGCCTGTGTACGTCCACCAGACCGTCGTGGTACCGACTTTGTCCCCTTCCGGCGTCCGCACAAAGAAAACCCGGCGCCTCGCTTCCTCGATACAGCCGAGGTATTGCTCGCAGAAATATTGCCTTGCCTTGGTTTCGCTACTGAATTCGAGCACCGCTGTCTCTATCGTCGCCCACGCCGCTTCGTCACCCGGCTGAAAGGCAACCAGCGAATAGCCCGGTGGCAGTAAAGCCGACGGCAGCGGCGTGCCCGCCCGGCGGTGCATCGCCAGATCAAAATAGGGCACAGACTTATCCAGCATGTTAATCCCCCACTTCTAGACATTTCTTTCGTCTCAATCTAACAGCCAACACCGGCTGGTAGCAAGGCAGTACACGCTTTGCACCGGATCTCTACCTCTGCCAACGGTGGCCCTGGTGGTCGGGAACGCAGGAATAAAGACGATTGGTCTTGAATTATGTAGCAGTCGACGAGGAATAGAGGATGGCACGGAGGGACCGTCCCGCGTACCAAAATGGGCGGCATATGGGGGAGTGAGTTTATTGAGCTTGAAACAAGCACTGACGGAGCTGGTGACAAAGCACACGCTGGAGTCGGAAAAGGGAGAGTTCTTTAGCGCACCGCTGATCGGTTTTTCATCTGCTGCAGATCCGCTCTACGACCAGCTGAAAGAGATAATCGGAGCTTGGCACCTGCATCCGCAAGATATTCTGCCAGAAGCGAAGACCGTGATATCGTTTTTTCTTCCCTTTTCGATCGAAACGGTCTACCAAAACCAACAGCATGAACCGGCTGCCCGGGCATGGGCCGAGTCTTACGTTGCGGCCAATCAACTGATCGGCCACATCTCCGAGCAGCTGATCGAGTTCTTGGCCAGCAAGGGAATTATGGCTGCAACCTTGCCTGCCACCCATAGCTACGACGCTGAGAAGCTGCAATCGGCTTGGTCGCATCGCAGTGCCGCCTACATAGCTGGCTTAGGCAGATTTGGCGTCAATCGCATGCTGATCACGCCCGTCGGTTGTGCAGGACGCTATGGAACGGTGATCACTGCCGCCGAGCTGCCTGCCGATGTTCGCAGCGAGCAGGAGTATTGTCGTTATCATCAGAATGGCAGCTGCCTAGCCTGCATCCGGGCTTGCCCGGTAGGGGCCCTGCGCGTCGACGGCTTTGACAAGTTCAGGTGTAACGACCGCCTGCTGAAGAACGCCACCCAATTTTCAGACATCGGCTTTTGCGACGTCTGCGGCAAATGCGTGGTGGCCGGGCCATGCGCGGTGATGGCAGAGAAATAAGAAGAAGGCACGCAAGAGGGCACCGGGTATCCCGGTGCCCTTGAGTGTCTTCGTCTCTGTCTCCAGCTCAGCTGCGCTTTCTGATCAGGTTTTGCGCCGGATCGTACGGGAAGTCTCGGTCAAGAGGAAAGATCGGCCGCCGCACCTTCCGATAATCCAGCGTCGCTAGGTCCTCGTTGGTGCTGCCTTTGGTCAGGGCCATGATGCTCCGTTTGGCCACATGCTTGTGCTTCGCCGTCAGATACCCCAATTTACAGACCACAATTTCCGCCTCCCTGGGGTCCACTCCCAAATCCACAAACATCTGTGGCGACGTGTAGCCGACGTGGGCTGACGCCAGCACGATATCCACGCCCGAGCTATGAAATAGGGCCAGGTCGCTCTTGACCATACCTCCAGACCAATCCTGGAGATAGGCCTTGACCACCCCGCTGGCGGTGATGGGAGCTGACGTCACCGTATCGAACTTGGCGCCGAAGGTGAGGGTGAGCTGCTGGCCCACTTTGCCGGCGCATTGCTTGGTGGCGATGGGGTCGTAGATACCACCATAGATAATCGGCCGGCACAGGGTGGCGGTTCTGGGATCCGCCATGATCATGCTCAGAAACTCGGTGCAGTCCGAGGAAGACCCAGCCGTAGGATTGTCTCCCGAATCCGAGAGATAGACTGGCAACTGACCTTCCTTGACCGCAGCAAAGGCAGCATCCAAAGCTTCCCGCTGATGATAGGTCTCGGTGTGAAACTTGAAGTCGCCCTTTCGGGACCAGATCAGCTCTGCCAACTGCAGCGCCGCCCGCTCCGCCAACTCCAGGTCGCCGTCTGCCACCACCTGCACCGCAATCGCACTATCCTCGTTGTCTGCCCAGGGGAAACCCATCAAGTAGGAAGCAGCCATGATCTTCTCCTGCTGTTCCGTCTCTCTCAGGGCGGCTATCAGTTCCACCATCGGTTCCACCGAGGTCTCCGACTGTTCCCCGGCGATCAAGATCGGCACCTTCACCCAAGCAGACTGGGGCACCGCCCCCTGCTCCAGCACGGCGATGGTCATCCTGGCGGCATGCTCGCCAGTTTCGAAGCAATCGGTATGGGGAGCAGACTTATAGCCGACAAACCCGTCACAGTTGTCGTGCATGCGCTGAGTCATGGTGGCGTGCATATCCAGAGACGCCAGAATGGGGATATCGGGGAAAATACTTCGCAATTCTTCCAGCAGGAAACCTTCCGCCTCCCCTTGTCCTTTCACCCGCATGGAGCCATGCAGGGAAAGGGTGATCGCGTCGATGGGTGCCTCTGCTTGGGCCGCTTTGGCCCGGGATAGAAGCTCATTCTTGATGCTGGTGTAGAAATCGAAGTCAACCTCGCCGTTAGGAACGGCTCGGGCAAACACGGTGGGCACCACTTCGTACCCCGCCGCATGCAAGGTCCGGATGATCCCGGTTACAGAGTCGTTTTCCCGCAAGTGGGAGAAGATGTCCGTTCCATAGATCACCCGGAAGTCTTCCTTACCAGCTGTGATCGGGTTGAAGGAATTGGACTCGTGATGCATGGCTGCGGTCAGAACTCTCTTCACTCTACTTCGCCTTCCTTTATCCTTGCTTATTCCCACGGTAAACCGCCGCTTCCATTATACCCCGGCGTGATCCAACCGGTGAAGGAGTTGTGGGCGTAGCCAGAATCAAACGCGTGACCAACCCCTCGTTTCATTGCTGCTACTCAAGAAGAGAGCAGACCGATGGCCTGCTCTCTCCGCCTTGCTGATGCGGTGCTTAAGGGTGGTCGGATTGACCACGCCTGAAATCGTTGCCACAGTAGGGACAGACGTCCGCATGGGAATCGGTGGCTTTGTGGCACTCTGGACAAGGCAATGCTACTTGGATGGTGGCTGTCACCTGTCCCGCCTCTTCTGACTGCACCAGCCCAGTAATAGCATTCAACAGCTGGTCGATGATGTCCAGGCTGGACAACCATAGGGTATCATCACCGTCATCAGGCAGCTGCTTCACCTGCTGTTGCAGCTGGTCGGCTTTTCTGGCCACCTCCTGCAGACGGTTGGCTAGTTGATCCGGGTTAGTCATCGTTTGCACTCCTCGTCACAGACTCTCCACTGTAATTTGTCACCCCAAGGGGAAATCATACCGGCGCCTCCGCATATGCTGTGACGGCACTGCCGGCAATACGCTATAATAATCGGTAACTCCCCTTCGTCCTAGCGCATAGTCTATTAAGACTAATTTGCTGGCTTAGCTAACAAAAGAGGGTGAATGCGATGCTCTCAACAGAGATCTGTCTGGCGGTGGATCAAGCGATGGCCACCGCCAACATTACGCGCCAGACAGCCAGGGCCATTCCCGCCGGGCGCTGGTCGCCGTTTCGGATCGCGCCACAACCTTTCACTGTGGACAAACATACGGCGGCCATGCTGCAAACCATCGGGCCCATGTTGCGAGACTTTTATCACGCTGCGGACCAGCTTTATCGCCTTAGCCTCAGGCGCGAGGCACCCCCTTTCGTGCATCAATACCTGGATATCGGCAAACCGGATTGGCTGCTGCGGGTGGCTCAAGCGGACAGCCTGCAAGGTCAGATTCCGCTGATTATCCGCCCGGACTTGCTGTTCACCGAGCAGGGACTGCGGGCAACCGAACTGGATTCCGTGCCCGGCAGCATGGGATTATTGTCCTTTCTGCAGTTGGCGTATAGCCAGCTGGGGTTCTCACTGCTGGGCGAGACGACAACCAGCCAAGGCTGGCTGGACTCACTGAACAGCTTGCCTGGGGATGGCGGCCTGACCGCAATCGTCATTTCTGAGGAGTGCTCGGGCTATCGGGCGGAGACTGAATGGTTAGCGGAGCAATGGCGGATGTCCCACCCTGCCGCTCCGATCACCGTGTTCCCGGAGCAATTGCAGCTGGACGAGGACGGAGTCTGGCTAAATGGATGCCGAGTGAGCAGAGTCTACCGCTTCTTCGAGTTGTTCGATTGGGAGAACGTGCCCGGGGCTCACGCCCTGTTGCACCTGGCGGCCGTGGGCAAGGTGGTGCTCACCCCGCCGCCCAAACATTATCTGGAGGAGAAGATGTGGTTTGCCTGGCTGCATCACAGCGGTCTGGAGGAATATTGGCGGAAGCTGCTGGCCGAGGGTGTCTTCGCGGCGCTGAAAGAGCTCTTCCCCCCCACCTGGCTGGTTACCCCCGACCACGCGGCGGTGGGAGCTCCTCCCTTTGGCGGTTGGGCCAAGCTGAAACAGAGCAGCCGCCGCCAGCGGCCCTATGTGCTGAAGCCCTCAGGCTTTTCCCCCTTGGCTTGGGGCGGCCACGGGTTCAGCCGGGGCAAGGACTATACCACCCGACAGTGGGCCGAACAGATCGATCGGCTGCTGGCTGAGAGCGAGCGCATGCCTTTCATCCTACAAACATATCAGCACTCACTACCCAGAGAAGTCAGTTTCTACCATGCCGATGACGACGAGATTAAACAGTTCCAGGGCAAAACCAGGCTCTGCCCCTACTACTTCCTGCTGGCGGCCGATGCGAAACAGCCGGCCCAGGAAACGGTGCTGTTCAGCGGCGCTTTGGCCACCACTGTTCCGATGTCCAAACCGGTGATTCACGGCATGACCGAGGCGGTGATGTCCCCCACCGGACTAGAAGTGCCATAAAAAAGAGGCGGGGTTAGCCCCGCCTTTTCATCTGATTGCCAACACCGCCCGCTGCGATCAGTTCTCCCAGCCCAAAGTAGCGGCCGCCGGAATAACTGACCGGCTCGGCAGCAGCCGGGTCGATGCGGTTGTTCTTGAGCACCGATTCGTCCGCCTGCACCGCCACCACTTCGCCCACAAACAGGTCGTGGGAGCCCAGGTTGATCACCTGCCGCACCTGGCACTCCAGGTTGACCGGGCATTCGGCGATCAGCGGCGCAAACTGCAGCTTGCTGGCCGGCACCGCCGTGAGTCCGGTAGCGGCAAATTTGTCCTGGTCACGACCGCTGACCAGACCGCAATAGTCCATGGGCATCACCTGGTCACTGCGGGGGATGTTGACTACGAACTCCCCCGAAGCGCTGATCAGACCATGGGAATGACGCGAAGCCCTCAGTCCAATGGCTACCATGGGCGGTTCGGAACAGACGGTGCCCACCCAGGCTACGGTCACAATGTTGGGCTTGCTGTCCGCAGCACGTGAACTGATCATCACCGCTGGAACCGGGAACAGAGCGGTGGTTGCTGCCAACTGGATCTTAGCCAAGTGATCACGCTCCTTATCATGTTCTAGGAATCGGGGTACTAAGTTAATGTGATTGCTGCCCGGCAACAATCACATCCGATTACTTATATGCTAGTCTCAGCGTCCGGTGGAAATGACCGCTAACCGCGAGCAGCAGGCCAAATCACCAGACGCTGCCATCAGACTGCAGCCAGCACCTTCAACAGATCCGAGAACTGATCGATCAGATGGTCAGCCTGGGACAACTCCTGCTCGTCCCCCATGCCAAATCTACAACCGATGGTCAACAAGCCATTCCCTTTCCCCGCCGCGATGTCATGCCAACGGTCGCCAACCATCGCCGCCGGCAGCTGCAACTGCGGCAGGACTGTTGACAGTATCTGTTGCTTGCTCAAGCCGGGGAAGTCGCCGGCACAGAAGCGATCCTGCAAGTATGTATCAATACCCAGGCACTCGGGCACCGTGTGCAGGTACTTCGCACCACAGTTGCTGAGCACGTAGAGGGAACAACCCGCCTCCACTAGCGCCGCCAATGTCCCCCTCACTCCTGGGAAAGGCTCGCCATGCCCCGCCAGCAGCAGGTCGTGCTCTGCCTGCTCCATCAGGCGGTCCGCTCGCTCTCGGGTGGCGCTGTCGGCCTCGGGCAGCAGACGCCGCCAGATCTGGTCGTTTTGATAGCCCAAAGTGTCCAACAGCGTATCTTCGTCGGGTAGGGGCAGACCCAACTGGTCGAAAACCCGCCGGTACGCCGGCAGCACTACGCTGTGGGGAGCCCACAGGGTGCCATCCAGATCAAAGAGTACCGTCTTTACGCGCATGAAAGCTGCTTCAGCTCCTTCACTGCTGCTATTCTGTCGCAGAAAAATGCATGGGTCACCAGCAGACAAATTAGCTCCGGCTGCGGAAGCGAGACCGCTCACCGCTGTCTGTCGTCCTCCCCTTGGTCGAGTGTCAGTGAACCCGTCTGGGAAAATTGTAGATCACCGCTTGGGATCGTTCTTCCCCTTGATCGATCCGCATATCCAAGGTATGGGAAAACACTAGGCTCTGACCGAGCACCGACAGCTCAAATGTAGCTTCCCCGTGTGGCGCGAACTCGGACGGGTAGTGCAGCAACATGAAGTGCTGTCCCGCAAAGTTGAAGTCGAACAGGAAGTGCGCATGCTGCGACACTTCATGGCGGGCAGTCATTCCGTTATGAGCGATGAAGCATTGGATCATGCCATCCTCATTCACTCCAATATGCACCGCCACATGTTGGTCAGACGCTTTGATCACCAGGGTGTGCAGCTCCTGGCAAAGAATTGCCAATGGCGGAAAACGCGGGATGACGTTATTCGCCCGATGATAGCGGACAGTGAATCCACCCACCTCTACAGTCTGCACAGAGCAACCCCCCTTGCCAAGGACACCGATGTATCGAGAGCAAGCCGGCGGACGTAATCATTCTGAACGAAGTGAAGAATCTAGCACCCCATAGATGCAGGCTTGCTTAAGATTCCTCGCAAAGTCTATGCTGAGCTGGTTGATGTGCTCAGAATGAGATATGGTGCTTTTTCAGCGGTCTCCGACGATTCTCGCTACTGCAAAGTTCGCTATCTGGGGCTTCTTTTCCTGCCCGCAAATGCATAGGTGAAAAATGCCTAGCCACCAAGAAATTTCGGCCCGTTAACCAAACTCCCAGCGGAGTAGGTCAACGGGCCGCGTTGTCATTATGCCGCCTCGTCCCTAGATGAAGCTGAGGCTGCTGATGCGCTCGATGTTTCGACAGACAGCCAGCAGCAGATCCAAAGCGTGCATGGCGTCATTCAGGTCCAACATCTCCACCGGAGAATGGGAGTAACGGCGGGGAATGGTCAGGGCTGCAGCGAAGATGCCGTCCTGCACCAGATGCATGGCGGTGGCGTCGGTGTTGCCGCCGCTGAACACGGCTAGCTGATGGGGTACACCGGCTTCCTCGGCCACATCCACGATGAACTTCTTCACCGCCGGATTGAGCAGGAAACCCTTGCCGCCGGTGCCGCCGCTCAGCACCTGGATGGCCGGACCATGTCCGATCAGTATCGGCAGCTCCTTGTTGGTGTTAATGTCCGGTGTATCGCCGGCGGGAACTGTATCCAGGGCGATAGCTAAATCCGGATTGAGGCGATGGGCGGCGACGGTTGCGCCCCGCAGGCCCACCTCTTCCTGCACGGTGATCACGCCGTAGACGTCTCCCGCTAGGTCCATGTCCTGCAGCTGCTCAAACAGCTTCACCATCAGCGCGCAGCCGATGCGGTCGTCCACAGCCTTGCCAAAGACACGGTCCGGGTTGCCGCCCATGGCAGACAAGGGAGCGACATAAACGATCGGATCGCCCACACGGATTCCCATAGCCCGTACTTCCTCGGCGGAGTTGACGCCCAGGTCGACATACAGGTTGTTGGAGCTGACCACCCGGGTGCGCTCCTCAGGCGTCTGCATGTGCCCGGCCTTGACGCCGATCACGCCCACATGGCCATTGACCATCACCTGCCGGCCGAGCAACAACGGATCCAGAGTGCCGCCCACCTTTTGGAAGCGCAGATAGCCATCCTTCTCGATACTCTTGACCATGGCACCGATCTCATCGGAATGGGCGGTGATCATCAGTCGAGGACCAGGCTTGCTGCCCTTTTTCAGTGCAAAGATGTTGCCGAAGCGGTCCACCTCCACTGAATCGGCCAGCGGAGTGAGCAGTTCCACCAGCCTCTTGACCACCAAGGTCTCCTGTCCAGAGATGCCGGGAATGGCAGTCAATTCTGCTAACAGCGTCTTCACTTCATTCTTCAACGTTTCATCCTCCCTCTTGATACTCATCGTCTTAGCACGAACCGCAACACCAGCGGCATGATGGAGACAATCGAGATCATCCTCAGCAGCTGCAACAGGGCCACCGTCGGCGTGTTTGCGCCGAAGCTCATGGAGGTGAGCGTCATCTCCGTCATGCCGCCGGGACTGCTGCTGAAGAGGGCGGTGGGCAGATCCATGCCAGTCACCCGATGCAGGATATACCCAGCGACCAGGCTGAGGCCGATCATCACTACCACCAGCACGACGGCTGGCAACAGCATGTTGCGCAACGCAGCCACTGTCTCCCGGTTGATGCTCAGCCCCAGAATTCCCCCCACCACCATCTGGGCAGCTGTGCGGAAGTTGGGAGGGATCTGCCCGACGTAGCCGAAAGCCAGATTGGCAACAGACACCGCTACCATCGCACCTAGCAGAGCACCGGCCGGCAGTTTCAGCCTGAGGCCGATCAATCCGCCTGCTACCGCCAGCATCAGGGTGAATATGATTTTTTCCACCTGCGGTGCCCTCCTTTCTGTCGTCTTCACTAAACTCGCATCCGGCATACGGCACCTCCCACCTGTCTCCCTTAAGAAGTAATCACTTTGTGCATTAGGCAAATTCGCCTATCGAAACATATTTTCCTGCTTGCAGCATCACAAAAAACCTGCCGGACATGGGGACGGTTCTGCTGTCCGGCGTGCCGGACAGCAGAACCGTCCCCATGTCCACCGCCGCCAAAAACCCACCTGCTAAGTAGGAGGGGGCGACTAACCCCCGTCCTCTCACACCACCGTGCGTACCGTTCGGTACACGGCGGTTCGGTTGAACATAAGATGTGCCTATGCCTTGTATTGCCTATCCATCTTCACTAAGCGTTCTCACTGTTTGTCGTCGATTTCCAATCTATTTTCAAGTGAGTAACCTCTTTCGAGCAACTGCTATTCTCGTAAGTCAGGTAAGCAACATCTGTCTTATCTCAACCGTCGAGCCCTTTTCTCCATCTACTTTCATAGACTTCTTCGATACTACGGCTCGAACTGACTTCTGTACGTTCAGCTTTATCTTTCGATAAAGGTTACTAAGAAGCGAATCTTCTATCGCTATGCATAGCGTGCCGTACAGACCTCCCCAGTTAAGGTGCGTAATCTTTCCCTCCATCTATCTGCCACATTTACACAGCATATCTTCGGATAGTTATTGGGCTTCAGTTTGTCTGGCAACCTTACCCGATATACCGTGCCTTATATGTGATTTCTGTCCGTCAGACCAGAGGTTTGCCATCCGACTTCCTTCAGATTCCACCTCGCGATGGACACCCTTGTCATTGGCTATGTGTTTCCCACTATCAGGGCACACTACGGTCTTTCACCGATTAGATTACGCCCATGCTGGGCCAGAAAAACCGGGCCTGGCCAGGCCCGGAACTTTCACTTAAGGGTTGGTTTCTTCGGGGTCCGACTGGGAGTAAAGGCTGACGTAGGAGTAACCCACCGGCTCTTCCCCGGTGGAATCGTAGTAGATCACCCGGTCCAGTTGATGTTCTGCATTGAAGGACATGATGTACTGCTCGCCCAAGCCTTTCTCCGCATCCGCAACCCGAATCAGCGAGACATCGTTATATCCGCTGTATGCCTGCTGCGGGGCCAGCTGGAATTCCTTGTTCTCCAGGGCTGCCTTCAGTCCGGCAATCACCTGGGGTAGGTCCTGATAGAACTCGGGCAACTGATCGGCCGGGTACTCCTCGGCCTCCTCGTCCTCCAACGACGTAAACTGCCAAGTTTCTGCCCCTTTGACCACGTTATAGCTGGGCCATTCTTCAGCGTTCTCGTAATGGCCAAAGGAGAATTCTGTTACCTGGGGCCAATCCTGCTCCAGCCAACCGATCCCCCGATTGACGATCATCCTCAGCACCCGGGGGGTTGTCGTTTGGTAGTTCTCCACGTTGAGATTGGGGAAGAAGTATACAAAGGCCAGGACAATCACGATGACGGCAGTGATAACGGACGCGATGATTAGATCCCAGGCCGGTTTCTTCCCACCTTCACGAGCTCTGCGGCGCCTCTCTTGTCTATTCATAGCTTCCACACTCCTAAACTAGCGTTATTGTACATTGCTGCGCAAGCATCAGTCTGTTGCCCGTAAGCCCCAACTAAAACTCGATTCCAGGTTGGGCCGGGATCCCCTGGCGCCAATGGTGCTTCACTTCCCGCACTTCACTGACCAGGTTGGCCACCCGCATCACCGCTTCACTGGCACCTCGCCCGGTGAGCACCAGCGTGACGGAAGCAGGTTTCTCAGACAGCAGTTGCAGCACCAGCTCTTCCCGCACCAGGCCGTAATCGACGGCCACATTCAGCTCGTCCAAAACCACCAAGTCATACTCTCCTGCAACCACGGCGTTCATCACTCGCTGCATGGTTTCGCTGGCCAGCCGCACGTCCTGCTCATCGGGATTATCTGCGTTGACAAACTCTTCCCGACCGCTGCGCCAGATTTCCACCTGGGGCAGGAAGCGCCGCAACGCTGCTACCTCGCCCGTAGGCTGACCTTTCATGAACTGCACTAGCAGCACCCGCTGGTCATGGCCCAACGCCCGGAGAATCAACCCCATGGCGGCAGTAGTCTTGCCCTTGCCGTCGCCAGTATAGATCATCACTAGGCCTTGCTGGTCGTTCATCTATACACTGCACCACCTTCCTCAACAGACTGATCAGTTCGCCGTCGGTCGTAGCTTTTCCTGCTGTCAGCCGGCGAAACCAATAAAGGCCAGGAACGCGCAAGCGGCAGCCACCAGGCTGCCGCCTACAACAATTAGACTGGGATGAATCAGAAAAGGTTCCGGATTGAAGAGACTCTTTGCTGCGCCCACAATGACACCGAGACTTCACCTAGCAGTAGGACAATTCCACCTGCTTGCCCATCTGCCGCAACTCGTTGCAGATGGCTTCCACCACCTGCTTTCTGGGCAACACCCGGTCAGCCAAGTCCCGGTGGGCGGCATTTTCGGCACCACCTAACAGGATGCGTACCGCGGTACATTCAAATAGCAGCAGTCTGGCCAGCCGGGAAGCGCCGTCGCTGCCATCCAGGTGGGCAGCGTTGCGGCCAAAATTGCTCTGGTCCTTGGCCATGCGAATCAACTGCAGTGCCCGGCTGAGGGTCAGCACCCCTTCGGTGACCAGATCCAACCCGGGCATCTCCGCGGTAGGTGGCACACCCTCTACCGGCTGATCCATGGTGGTGAGCAAAGGACGGCCGCTGACGCGGCTGACCACCTGGGCGGTGGTCCCCCCGCACACCACCTTCTTGCCTGGTTGGGCCAGCAGATACTCCACAATGCTGGCATCATCCCGGCAGTCGCTGGGTGGCCCAGCCAACAGCGTCACCTGCTCGCTGCGGCGGATGCGCAGGCCGGCCACGGTGACATCGTCCCCCGGACGACGCAAATAGAGGTTGTCACAAACCGCCAGCAGGGTCTGCACCAACTCGGGCAGTTCCGGCGACTGGCTGGCCTGCTTCTCCAGGTAATGGGCCACATGCTCCCATTGCCAACCCAGGTTGAGGATTCCCCCCTCCCCGGCATGCAGCACGCCGTCCGAAGCCAAGATGAATAGGTCGTTTTCCTCGATGGGGAACCTTGCTTCCGCAATCTCCTTGCCGCTGATGGTGCGCACCGACTTTGTCACCGGCAGCAGCTGCCCTTTCCTGATCACAAAAGTGTCCGGGCAATCGTATTCCACCAGATAGGCTTCCCGACCTTTCAAGTTCACCGAGACGATCAAAAAGGTGGAATAGGCTAATCCCCGCACTTTGCAGACGGGCAATGTGCCGGCCAATGTGGCTACCACTTCGTCCACCGACGCCCCTTGGCGCAGCATGGAGGCCGCTATTTTGCTGGTCAAGGTGGAGAGAATGCTCGCCTTCACCCCGCTGCCCAAACCATCGGCCAACACCATGATCAACGCGTCGCCAGTGCGCACCACTTCCACCGTGTCGCCGCACAACTCCTCACCCTGCTTCTTCAGCGAGCCGACAAAGGTTTCAGCGAAGAAGGTCACCAAACTCACCTTCCCCCTGCACCAACTTGATCAGGCGCATCAGCAGGATCTTGGAATCGGCGGTTACCTCGCCCAACAGCCCGGCTATCTCCTGCGCCACCCGCATCTGATTGTCGATCACCGATTGTGCTTGCCGCAGCGTCTCTGCCTTGACCACCGCCAGCTCTCGGGCCTGCTTCTCCAGCTCGGTGATGTCGCTGATCACGCCCAGGATCAGCTGCGATTTGCCCTCCAAAGTGAGAATGGTTTGGATGGTGATCAGCCCCAGCTCCGGGTAAGCCACCCGCTTGCCGGTGATCGCTTGCCCTTGCGCATGGACAGCCTGGAAATCATCATCTGGCATCACCAACGACAGCGGCTGGCCGATCACCATTCCCGCCTGCCGTTGCCACATGCGCTCGGCCGCCCGGTTGAACTCGCGAATCACCAGGTCCTCGTCCACCACGATCAATCCGTTGGGAATGGTGCGCATGATCTCATTGGCCAGTGACTCCGCCTGGGTGCGCATGAAGGGCATACACATATCCGGTTCGGCCAGGCCAGCCAAGACCGCTTTGGCCTTGTCGCGGCAGCTGGGGTAGCCACAGGCTTCGCAGTTCAGTTCGTCCTCGGCACTGAACTTCCCGATCCGCTGCAGCACCTGGCGAATCCGCTCCTCGGGAAAGTCGGGCAACGCCGCCGGATGGGGCCGAAAATCCGTGGCGAAGAGCTCAGCTATTTTCTGGCGGGCCAGGCTATCGTCGTCCGGTTGACCAAAAGACTCCAGACTGACACTGCCCGTACCGGAGCTGTCCGGCTGACCTCCTGGCGCAGCATAACGCTGCTGATGATAGTCTTTCAGCCTCTCCTGACGCTTGAGCAGCCCTTGAGCCTGGGGCATGTCCGGCCCATCCAGACAGCTGCCCTGACAGGCATTGCATTCCACCAGAGCTGCCTGCAAGCTATCGCTGCGCAGATGGCGAAAAAGCTCCTGGAGGGCGTCCAAGCCAGCCACGTCAGCCACCTCTTGACCTGGCTGGCCAAGATAGTGCAACAAACCGCCCGGCTGTGGGTAGAGGGCGGCCACCTGCTGGTCGCAGTCCGGCCATTCACTCTCCGGCAGCTCGCTGACCACAATCCCTGCGTCCTGCAGCCACTGCCTCAGTTCGCTGGCCATCAGCACCGCGTCCACCAGGCCGACATACTCCGGCCTTTGCGCCTCGCCCATCTTTGCCAGACAGGGGCCTACGAAGACCACCTTGGCACTGGGGTAGCGGCGTTTCAGCAGGCGGGCGTGCACCATCAAAGGTGAAGGCAACGGTGCCAAATGGCTGACCAGCTCCGGGTAATGGCGCTCCACCATGTTCACCACCACCGGGCATGCCGTGCTCAGCCAGGGCCCGGCGCTCGGCTTATCCTGTCGGAGCAGCTCCTGGTAGCCCCGATTCACCCAGGCTGCCCCCACCGCCGTCTGACTGACCGCCTGAAAGCCCAACCGCAGCAAGGCGGTAACCAGTTGACCAGGCGTGCCGTCCGGCCAGGTGGCCACCAACGAGGGTGCCAGGCTAACCATCACCGGGGCAGTCCCCTGCAGCATGTTTTTCGCCGCCTGCAACTCGGTGATCACTTGCTTGGCATGCTGGGGGCAAGCCTGCCAGCAGCGGCCGCAGAGGATGCAGCGCGAGTCGTCCACCTCCGCCTGCCCATCCTTGATGCGAATGGCTTTCACCGGGCAGACCCGCACACACTTATAGCAGTTCTTGCAGTCCGCCCGCTTTATACTTAACACCTGCAAGGCATTCCCCTCCTTTGCACAGCTGAGCCACGGTCGCTGCAAAACAACGACCGTGGCTTTGCCATGGATCTAGCGGTGTTTGGCCAGAATCTCCGGAATGCGATCGGGAGTCAATCGACCGTAGACGTGATCATCGATGGTCATCACGGGAGCCAAACCGCAGGCACCGATGCAGCGGGATACCTCCAGAGTGAACATTCCATCGGGGGAGGTCTCGTTGACCTTAATTCCCAGTTCCTTTTCGATGGCGGAGACGATGTCTCCAGATCCCCGCACATAACAGGCTGTACCCAGGCAGACGGCGATGCGGTGTTTGCCCCGGGGCTGCAGCGAGAAATAGGAGTAGAAGGTAGCCACCCCATACACCTCGCTCACCGGTACCCCCAGCTCCCGGGCGATGAAGCGCTGCACATCTTCAGGCAAATAGCCAAAGATCTGCTGGGCGCGATGCAGCACCATGATCAAGGCACCTTCCATATCCCGGTATTCATCTATCGCGTTGGCCAGCTCCTGATAGCGGGCATCCTGCCCGTTATTCTGGTCGCAATTGCAGCCTGAGCATTTCTTTTTCTGGTCCACCTTGATTACCTCCTCACCTGGTACGGATCACCGGGCTGATAATGGGTATGCAACAGCTGATGTGGCTTTTCTCCGTTCGGTTCCCCCAGGAACGACCGATACAGCTCTTGCACCGCCGGGTTGCGATGGGACTGGCGAACCTTCTTCAGCAGGTCCTGCCGATAGAGGGCAGAAGCCCGTTTCATTCTAATCTCGGGGTCGCTGGATAGCGGCTGTCCGCCGCCGGTGATGCACCCGCCCGGGCAGCCCATGATCTCGATGAAATGATACTCCAAGTCTGCGGGGCGCTTCCCCTGCAACAACTTCTTGGCCTGGCCCAAGCCGTTGACGATGGCCACTCTGATCGGGCGTCCGCCGATTTCGATGGTCGCCTCACGAATGCCGGCAAAGCCGCGCACCTGGGCAAACTCCACTTCTGGCAGTTCCTGTTGGTCGACCAGTTCCTTCACCGTACGTAAAGCGGCTTCCATCACGCCTCCGGTGACACCAAAGATGGTGCCGGCACCGGTGGACATACCCATCTGCAAGTCGAACTCGCCCTCCGGCAATCGCTTGAAGTCGATGCCGGCCGCCCGGATCATGTTGGCCAGCTCCCGGGTGGTGATCACCGCATCCACATCCCGGTAGCCGCTGCTCTGCATTTCAGCCCGGGCTGCCTCCGTCTTCTTGGCCGTGCAGGGCATCACCGAAACCGAGTAGATATGCTTGGGATCGATCCCCGCTCGTTCGGCATAATAAGTCTTGGCCAAGGCACCAAACATCTGCTGAGGCGACTTGCAGCTGGAAACATGGGGCAAGTAATCCGGCAGAAACTGCTCGCAGAAGCTGACCCAACCCGGGCTGCAGGAAGTGATCAGCGGCAGACGTTCATTCTTCTGCAACCGCTCCAGGAACTCATGCCCTTCCTCCATGATGGTCACGTCAGCAGCGAACTGGGTGTCAAACACCCGGTCAAAACCCAGCTTGCGCAGCGCGGATACCAGCTTACCGGTGACCAAAGAACCTGGCCGCATGCCAAACTCCTCGCCTAAAGCGGCGCGCACCGCCGGGGCGACCTGCACCACCGTATGCACCTCCGGGTGGTGCAACGCCGACCACACTCGCTCGGTATCATCCTTCTCGGCCAGAGCCCCCACTGGGCAGACGGTGATACACTGGCCGCAGCCGACGCAAGGCCCTTCGGCCAGGCCGCGATTGAAGGGAGTGGTGACGATGCTGCGGGAACCGCGCTCGGCCATGCCGATGGCCGACACCGCCTGGGTTTCCTGACAGATGCGCACACAGCGTCCACAGAGAACGCACTTGTTGGGGTCGCGCACCACCGAGTAACTGCTGTCGTCCAGCGGGAAGTCCCTTTTCTCGCCGTGAAAGCGCACCTGGCGGATACCCAACTGCCGCGACAGATCCTGCAGTTCACACTCCCCATGTCGTCCGCAGGTCAAACAATCCTGGGGATGGTTGGCGATCAACAACTCCACCACATTCTTACGGGCGCGACGCACCAAGTCCGAATTGGTCTTGACCACCATGCCTTCACTCACCGGGTAGACGCAGGAGGCCGCCAGGTTGCGCATGCCTTCCACCTCCACCACACAGATGCGGCAAGCCCCTTCCAGCCGCAGCTCCGGGTGATAGCAGAGGGTGGGGATGTGAATCCCTATCTTCTGGGCAGCCTCCAAGATGGTGGTGCCCGGCTCCACTTCTACTCTAACGCCATCGATTGTCAAGCTGACTAGCTTCATTTCCATACCCCCTAGCGGCTGATGGCCTTGAAAGGACATTTGGCCAGGCAAGCCCCACACTTGATGCACTTCTCCCGGTCGATTTGATGGGGCTGTCGCACCTGACCGCTGATCGCGCCCACCGGGCAAACCTTCTTACATAACCCGCAACCCTTGCACTGGTCGGCATTGACCTGGTATGACAGCAGCGCCTGGCAGACACCAGCTGGGCAACGTTTCTCCTGAATATGGGCTTCATATTCATCCCGGAAGAAGCGCAGGGTGGCCATCACCGGATTGGACGCCGTCTGCCCCAGACCACAGAGGGAAGCCTTGGAGATGGTCTCGGACAGTTCCTCCAACAACTCGATGTCACCCTCACGACCCTGGCCGTTGGTGATGCGCTGCAGGATCTCCAGCATTCGTTTGGTGCCTTCCCGACAGGGTACACACTTGCCGCAAGACTCGTCCTGCGTAAACTCCAAGAAGAACCGGGCCACGTCCACCATGCAAGTGTCCTCGTCCATGACAATCAGCCCGCCGGAGCCCATCATCGAGCCGGCGGCAATCAAAGAATCGTAGTCCACCGGTGTATCCAGCAACTCCGTAGGTAGACAGCCGCCGGACGGCCCGCCAGTCTGGCAAGCCTTAAACCTCTTGCCGCCAGGGATGCCGCCTCCGATGTCAAAGACGATCTCCCGCAGGGTGGTCCCCATGGGCACTTCCACCAAGCCGGTATTGTTGATGTTTCCGGCCAAGGCGAAGACTTTGGTTCCCTTGCTCTTTTCGGTACCGATGGTAGCGAAGTGCTCCGCTCCATGCAGGACGATATATGGGATGTTGGCTAAAGTCTCCACGTTGTTGATTAGGGTCGGCCTATCCCACAGCCCCTTGACAGCGGGATAGGGAGGCCGTGGACGGGGAGTTCCGCGATGCCCCTCCACCGACGCCAAGAGCGCCGTCTCCTCGCCGCAAACGAAGGCACCTGCACCCAAGCGAATGCCCAAGTCGAAGTTGAAGTTGCTGCCGAAGATGCCCTGCCCCAACACGCCTAGCTCTCTGGCCTGCTTGATGGCGATGGACAGCCGTTCCACCGCGATGGGGTATTCTGCCCGCACATAGACGAAACCCTGATTGGCACCGACGGCGTAGCCAGCCAAGGCCATCGCCTCGATAATGGAGTGGGGATCCCCCTCCAGCACGCTGCGGTCCATGAAGGCACCAGGGTCACCTTCGTCCGCGTTGCAGACCACATACTTCACGTCGCCTTGGCTGGCTGCCGCCAGTTCCCACTTGCGGCCGGTAGGGAAGCCGCCGCCGCCGCGACCTCGCAGACCAGACTGCTTGAGGACATCCACCACATCGGCCGGCGTCATGCTGGTCACCGCCTTGGCCAGCGCCTGGTAGCCGTCGCAGGCGATATACTCCTCGATACGCTCGGGATCGATGTTGCCGCAATTGCGCAGAGCCACCCGATGTTGCTTCTTGTAGAACCCGATATCGTTGAATAGTGCCACCGAGCGCTCGCTGACCGGCTCCTTGAACAGCAGCCTTTCCACTACTCGCCCCTTCTCCAAATGCTCGGCAACGATCTCCTCGGCGTCCTCGGCGTGCACCTGGCAATAGAAGGTGGCCTCGGGATAGACGATGGCAATCGGTCCCATTTTGCAGAAACCGAAACAGCCGGTCTCCACTACCTGCACTTCGTCCGCCAAACCGTGCGCCGCTAAAGCCTGACGCATCGCCTCTTGCGTCTGCTTGCAGCCGGAAGAAGTACAGCCCGTGCCTCCGCAGACCAGCACATGCGAACGGATATTTCTCATTCCAGTCACCTCCGCTAGTAAGGCGTCAAGTCTCAAACCTATGACACAAACGTTCAGACCACCCGATATCAGTTGGACTGAGACTTGACGCCGCAAGATGATTCTCAACTGACAGAAAACCTATGGGCATCAAGTCTCAAACCTATGACACGAACGTTCAGGCCACCCGATATCAATTGGACTGAGACTTGACGCCGCAAGATGATTCTCAGTTGACAGAAGGTCTATGGGCGTCAAGTCTCAAACCTCATAGAAGCAGGCCTATCGTCAACGCAATCCGATGGACTGAGACTTGACGCTCCATGGTAGTCTGATGGTTGACATCGTCCTAGTTGTTGGCAGCCACACCCGCCAGGTCGCGCACAATCTGCCTCACCCGATCAGCCGTCACCTTGGCATAGCGTTTTTCCGCCTGCTGGGGCAACAACACCCGCACCAAGGGCATTTCGCCCGGCGAGGCGTCGCAATCCTCAGCGCCCACCGCCAACGGCAATCCCAAAGCACTGATCTCGTCTACGGCGGCGGTCATCACTTCGCGCGCTCCTGCCGCCAAACCCATGGTACCGACGCTGACAACCAGTCTACCGGCCGGATGCCTCACCTTCAGTTCCTTGCTCACTCTCTCCCGAATCTCATTTAGTTGCTCAATGGACAACATGGACAGCCCTCCTTATCTACGTGGTAGAAACGTGAGTTTTGTGAATTTTATCACTTATTTTGTGAAAAAAATATCATCCCTCCTCAAAAAAAGAGGCCAAGATCCTCTGATCAAGGCCATTCTAACACGTATGTGAAAAATGTGTCAAGGATTTTGTATACAATATGCTAATCGTCTCGCTGGGCCAAATAATAGGATAAAGCCAACAGACCGACGGTCAAATTCTCCTGCCGTACTTCCACATCCGGCGGCACCTCAATCCGGGCTGGCGCGAAATTCCAGATAGCCTTTACCCCAGCCTCCACCAACTGGTCGGCAACCTTCTGAGCGGAACGGGCTGGCACACAGATAATCCCGATATTCACATTCAACGATCGACAGACTTCCGCGATTTGATCGGCAGGCAACACTTCCTTGTCAGCCACTTTCTGACCAACTCGCTCCGGGCTGGAGTCGAAAACGGCGGCCAAGTAGAAACCATGGGAGGAAAACCCCTCATAGCGAGCCAACGCCTGGCCAAGATGGCCTGCTCCGATAATGGCCATGCTGTTTGGACGGCTGACACCCAAGATATCCATAATCTGCTTGGTTAGGTCGGCCACGTCATACCCGACCCCTCGTCGCCCAAACTCCCCAAAGTAGGCCAGGTCCTTGCGGATCTGCACCGAAGTTATCCCCAGCATGCGGCCCAATTCCTCGGATGATACCACGTCGACGCCGCTCTTACCTAACCTGTTCAAACAGCGCAAATACAGTGGCAGTCGTTCGATTGTGGGTCGCGGAATCACGATCACCTTAGCCATTGCCTGCCTCCCCCCACACAACGGAATTCTTCTACTCGGCGTGATGGTCTACCTCACGAAATCTCTCTTCTGTCTGCTTAACTTGTGGCAGCCTGGCCAGCACCGCTTGCACCTGATCGCCCGTGTCGCGGCTGCCTGCCTCCTGTAGCTTGCCCAATGTGGCGTCCACTACTGCCTGGATCATTGGCATAAACAAACCGGTACCGGCGCACTTCTTGTCGCCTTGCCGGATGCCTTCCACATTCTTCTCCACCCAATCGGCCAAGGCGTTGGCCCCGGCCACCAGGTAGTGGGTGTTGATGTTGTTCTTCCCCACCAAGCCCTTGGCAATGGAAGCGGCACCTGTGCCACCGTGCTGAGCGAAGGGCACATACTTGCCCACCGCCAAGAACAGCTCGCGCTGCACCACCTTCAGGCGCTCTTCGTCCGGCTCATGCTTCTCGTCCTTCTTGGCAGCGTGCTCCATGCCGATGGGATAGGCGATGCCATCGGCACCGGTGTACATGACAAAGCTGGCCACCTGACGGGCGAACTGCTGCAACTGGTCTCCTGTCAGCCGCTGATATTCCACCGCTTGCCCGCTCTGTCCGGTGGCACCAAACTCGGCCTCGATCATCATCTCTTTTTCGCCCAGCAACGTTCTGACAGAATCGACGATCTCGCGGGTGACCACAAAGTCCAGGATAGGCGGCAGCTTTTCGGTATCGATCATTCCCCAGGCCGGACGCGCCGCCCATACAGTGGCCAGGAAGTTGCGCCGGAAGGTGGCATAGGCCGGGCTGACCAGGTAGTTGACATAGAGGTCCATCAACTTGTCGGTCAGCTTAGCCTCGGCACCAAACACCGGGTACATATACTCGGCAGCGTGCAGCACTCGGGCCTCGGCCAGATGCCTGGCCAGGTTCTTGCGGGCTTTCGGCACCTGGGAGAGCACTTTCTCATCATATGGCGGCACCTGGAAGTGGTCCAGCGCCAGCGCCAAGTAGCGAGCCCCATAGCTAGCCGCATGATAGTACAGAGTCTCTGCCAGCTTCCTGGCACCGATGACCACCGCGGCCTCCGTATCCTGACGGGTAACGCCCTCGGGCACAGGGATGCGGGCTGTATCATTGCCGATGGTTTCAGCCGAATTGTAGCTGACCTGCACCATCATCGGCGATTGCCGCCCGGCCGCGGCGGCCATGGCGAAGGCACGCGCCTGAATATCCAACGGAATGTTGGCGTTGCTGGCCAGCAGCGTCACCCGCCGGTCGGCTGGGAGCAGGTTTCCATCGGCATCGAAGGGACAGAAGTGTTCGAAGATGGCGCGGAGTTCCCTACCCGACAACAACATCTCTTCCTTACCTCCCAAACAATCAATTGTGGAGTTGGCCCCACCCTCTGCAACTGAAATCGGGACGGCGAAAGCAGAACGCGCCCTCGCCGCCAAAGCTAAACCCTATCCAGATACTCGCGGGTGCGCGTATCAATGCGGATCTTATCGCCCACATTGATGAAGAAAGGCACGTTGACCACCAGACCAGTTTCCATGGTGGCCGGTTTGCTGCCGCCGGCCGCCGTATCGCCCTTCACGCCTGGCGCGGTGTCTGCAACCACCAGCTCCACGTAGTAGGGCAAATCGATACCGATGATGCGGTTCTGATACAACGCCACGGTGATATTCTCGTTCTCTTTGAGGAATTTGATGTCGTCACCGATGATGTCATGGGAAATGTTGATCTGCTCGTATGTTTCCGTGTCCATGAAAGTGAAGAAGTCACCAGCGTCGTAGAGATATTGCATCTCCCGGCGTTCCACATGGGCGCGATTCATCTTTTCGCCGGCGCGGAAGGTGCGCTCTTGCACCGCCCCCGTCTCCACATTCTTCAACTTGGCCCGCACAAAAGCCGCACCCTTGCCCGGCTTCACATGCTGGAAGTCCACAATCGTGTAGACAGCGCCGTCCAATTCAACGGTCAACCCAGTTCGAAAGTCACTGGTAGAAATCAAGACAAATACCTCCTCATCAATTGCCAAGACTAGATGCTGTGGTTGCTCGCTTATAGTCTGCGCAACCGCAGCGTCACAGATTAACTGTTAGCACAAAACGTTATGAATTGCAAACCTTTCGTGCGGGCGGACTAGATCACAATCAGCTCTTTGCTGCTCTGGTTAAAGTTGCGATAACCGCTTTCGGTAACCACCACCATGTCCTCGATGCGCACTCCACCGAAGTCTGGGATGTAGATACCCGGCTCGATAGTCACGATCATCCCCGGCCGCAGCACCGTTTCTCCCCTGCTGCCGGCGGAAGGTCCCTCGTGAATCTCCAGACCTACGCCATGCCCCAGGCCATGGCCAAAGTATTGTCCATATCCGGCGGCGGTGATCAGATCCCGGGCGATCTGGTCCAGCTCTTTGCCCTTGATTCCAGGGCGCACCGCTCGTTGGGCCGCCAACTGGGCATCCTGCACGATGCGATAGATCTCCAGCTGTTGCTGGCTGGGCTGCCCGATGACCACGGTACGGGTCATATCCGAACGATAGCCGCCCACCACTGCGCCGAAATCCAGCGTCAGGAAATCGCCGGGCTGCAGCTTGCGGTTGGTGGGTGCGCCGTGGGGCAGCGCCGATCTGGGGCCGGAGGCGGCGATGATGGGAAAGGCCACACCCTCTGCACCCCGGCGGCGCATGGCGATCTCCAGATCGAAGGCGATGGCCGCCTCGCTGCGCCCGGCTTCGATGCTGGAAAGAATGTCGGCAAAAGCGGCTTCGGCGATCTCGCTGGCTTGTTGCATCAAGGCCAGCTCGGCCTCATCCTTCACCTGACGCAGTCTTTCCGTCAAACCATCGGTGGGCACCAGCTGGGCCTCTATCCTCTCCTGCAGACCCTGGTATTGAGCATAACTGAGGATATCCTGCTCAAACCCCAAGCGTGTGATGCCCGCCTGGGCCAACACCTCAGGCATGCTGTCCATCCACACGGGCTGGTGCTGGACGATGGTGCAGTGAGGCGATTGCTGCTTCGCCTGCTGCACATAGCGGAAGTCTGTCAACAGCAAGGCGTGGTCCTGTCCCACCACCAGATAGGCGGAAGAACCCAAAAATCCGCTGAGATAGACTCGGTTCTCCCTCTTGGTAATCAGCATCCCGTCCACGCCAGCCTCAGCCATCAACCGGCGCAGGGCAACGATTCTCGCGGACAATTAAACCCCTCCCCAGCCTGCTCTGCTGACAGAGCAAGCAGTTGTTATAGCGTAAATGACTAGGCCAATGATTATACTTGAGCAACTTCACCAACAGCCGCTTGCCGCTAAGACGGCGGGTTGCCGCTGGGACCGGCCAGTGCCCGGTTGCGTGTCAAGTGCGCCGCCTCCGCCAGCGCCAGCAGGTAACCATGATAGCCAAAGCCGACTATCTGCCCCACCGTCACTGGGGAGATCACCGATTGGCGGCGCCACTCCTCGCGGGCGTGCACGTTGGTGAGATGCACCTCGATGGTGGGCAGCCCGGCAGCCGCGATGGCGTCCCGGATGGCGTAACTATAGTGGGTATATGCCCCAGGGTTGATGATCAGACAGTCGATATCGGCCACTGCCTGATGGATCAAATCTATAATTTCTCCTTCGCTGTTGGACTGGTTAATACGCACCTCCAGCCCCAAGCGCTCGGCTTCACAATGGATCAAGTGGTCTACCTCCAGGAGCGTCATGCTGCCATACACGCTGCGCTCCCGTCGCCCCAGCATATTCAAGTTGGGGCCGTGGATTACCTGAATGCGTGTCACTTCCCTCACCCCCAAAACCTGTCGGAGTATGCTGAGCCAGTCAGCCCATCTGGGCACCCGGGTATATCCGAGACCGATTATCTCTGCAAGCATGCTACATAAGTCACATGGGAATCCAAGAAATCATCGCTATGTATCAATAGTATGGTACTTGCAGACTCTATTCGTCAGCGGGCCAGCCAATTCCTGCTACTATTATCACAACTACTCCAGATAGATTCAAAATTGGCCGATTCCATGACTGCAATGGGCAAAGGGACCCTTGGCGGGCCCCTTTGTCACACTGCAAGCAGCAAATGCATAGAGGAAAGCCCTGCATGCAGCCGCTGCGCATGGGGCAACTATCACCACACGCCACGGACGCGCGCTACAATCTCCTCCACACTCAGTTCGTCAGCATTCAGCATCAACACCATGTCATCCACGCCACCGCCGGTCTGGCGCTTCGCCTGGCCTGCAGCCGGCGCCGACTGACCGGGATTGACCCGGGCTGAGTAGATAATCGCTGAAATGGAGCTGCCTGTATCAGCCACATCCACCACCTTGATTCCTCGCTCGCGCAGGGCGCTAGCGATATGTTCTAGGCCATTCATCACTGCCACTGTCTTTGGCATCGTCTCACCTCCTAGAAATAGCTCGCACAGATGACCGGCAGCAGCTAACTATGCGGGGACGGAAACCCCAGTCAGTGCTGATGTCCGCAGCCGCAGCTTTCTCCGTCGTGATCTTCGCAACAACAATGGTCCCCGTCATCTTCACATTCACACTCGTAGCCCACCTCGTAGACCAGCTCGCCACCGATAAAGGTGGCCAGCACGCTGGTATATACCTGCAGCGGGTGCCCGTCCCAGACCACCAGGTCGGCATCCTTGCCCGGCTCGATGCTGCCCAGCCGGTCAGCCATGCCGATGATCTCCGCCGGGTAGATAGTCACCGCTTTCATCGCCTCTTCCGCCGACAGACCGCCGCGCATGGCCAGTCCGGCCTGCATGGGCAAAGAGGAGATCGGGCAGTCAGGATGGTTGGTGGTAAGGGCAAACTTGACGCCTGCCTCAGCCAGCTGGGCCGGAGTGCTGATGGTGCGGCCAGCAGTTTCCACCTTCATGCGGGCTTGCGAGATCGGTCCCACGATCACCGGTACATCGGCTGCCTGCAGCTTGGCGGCTACTTTGTGGGCCTCGGTGCCGGTGACCAGCACCAGCTTGATGCCGAACTCCTGGGCTATCCGCATAGCGGTTGTCATGTCGTCGGCACGATGGGCGTGCACCAAGAGCGGCATGTCGCCGCTGAGCACCTTGGCCAGCGCTTCGTGCTGTAGATTGCGCTCCGGTGCCTTTTCCGGGTTGTCCGCCGCCTGCTGCACTTTGCGCCGATAATGTTCGGCCTTGGCTAGCGCCTCGCGCAAGACGGCTGCGGTACCCATCCGGGTGCTCGGTAGCTTCTTGGCGGCGCGCCAAGCACTTTTCGGTTCCTCGCCCAGGGCAGCTTTCATGCCCAGCGTGGACACAAATAGATCGTCGGCAGTGGGACGCTCATACATCTTGAAGATAGCGGCCTGGCCGCCGATCACGTTGGCATTGCCGGGGGCGCAGACCACGGTGGTGACGCCTGTCTCCTGGGCATCCAAAATCCCCATGTCCTCCGGGTTGAACCCATCCAGAGCGTGCAGGTGAGGCATCACCGGGCTTTGGGTGTTCTCGTTGCGATCGTCGCCTTCCCAGCGCAGCCCTTCTTCCTTCAGGCCGATGGCCGCTTGCGCGTCGATCAGGCCAGGAGAGAGGTAGGCACCCTCCACGTCCAGAATGTCCGCCTGCTCGGGGATGGTCACGTCGCTGCCAACCTGCAGGATCTTGCCATCCTGCACCAGAACGACACCGTTTTCGATCTCGCCCTGGGTGATGGTCAGAATGTGGGCGTTGATAATCGCTAGCATGCTATCCCCTCCTTACTGGCGCTGGTAGACGATGCTACCGTTGATGATCGTGTAGTCGACGTGGGTGGTGTATTGGAAGGGATGATCGTCCCAGATGACGATGTCCGCTTCCTTGCCGGGCACCAGGGAACCGATGCGTTCGGCGACGCCGCAGATCTCCGCCGGGGTGAGGGTGATCGCCCGCAGGGCTTCGTCCTCATCCATGCCGTACTTCACCGCCAAACCAGCGCAGATGGGCAGATAGTGCACCGGGATGATCGGGTGGTCGGTCATCAGCGCCACCTTCACGCCGGCCTCGGCACAGATGCCAGGGGTGGCCAGGGTGCGGTCGCGCACCTCCACCTTGGAGCGGGCAGTGAGGGACGGCCCCACGATGATCGGCACCCGGTGCTTGGCCAGTTCGTGGGCCACCTTGTGCCCCTCGGTGGCGTGCTCGATGGTCACCTTGATGTCGAACTCCTTGGCCACCCGGATCACCGTCATCATGTCGTCAGCCCGGTGGCAGTGGGCGCGCAGGGGCAGCTCGCCTTTCAGCACCTTGACCATATTCTCCAGGCCCAGATCGCGCTCGGGCATCTTCTCTGGATCGCCCTTGGCCTGCTCGACCTTCCGTTGATAGTTCTGTGCTTTGACTAAAGTCTCCCGCAGCACCGCCGCCACGCCCATTCTGGTCTTGGGCAGCAGGTTGCGGCCGCCGTAGGCACCCTTGGGGTTCTCGCCGGTGGCAGCCTTGATGCCCGAAGGCGACAGCAAGATCATCTCGTCCACCGTCTCGCCGTATGTACGCATGGTCACTCCCTCGCCGCCGACCACATTGGCGCTGCCCGGGGCGGACCAGATGGTGGTGACGCCGTTGCGGTAGGCATCCCGCAGACCGATCTCGTCCGGGTTGATGCCGTCGATGGCGCGCACCGAGGCCGTGACTGGATTGGTGGTTTCGTTGACGTCGATGCCTTCCCAGCCAAAACCTTCCTCCCAAATGGACACGTGGGCGTGGGCGTCCACGATGCCCGGTGTGACATGCTTGCCGCTGGCGTCGATCACTTGCGCCCCGGCCGGGATGTCCACATCCTGGCCGACCGCTACGATCTTATTGCCGTCGATCAGGACGGTGCCACCCGCGATCACACCGTTTTCGATGGTGTAGATAATTCCGTTCTTGATGGCTAACAAATCTCAATCCCTCCTCGCACTAATGATGGCGAACCTCTGAAACCTTCGACCACTCTTCCATATACTCCTGCCCCCAAAGCAGAAATGTTAAACCGAGGATACAGCGGGACGTGTACCCCGTATCCTTCGCCTCCCAAAGGATACAGGGGGACGTGTACCGCGTATCCTTCGATTGCGGTAACATACGCGAAAAGTCAGCGCTTGGCGCGCACCGAAATAGCCAAACAACCGCCGCAGGCGGCGTCTTGCACGCATAAGCAGTGTTTAGGGTCCAAACCCATGCTGCCAGTCTGCCCTGCCCCTCCGCAAAGTCCTGCTTAGCAAGTCGCGATACCCGGTATTGGCTCAGAGTCACTCCAGTGCCCTCGGGCTCGCACCGACCATCCTTCGCTGACGGCAATACTGCCACCGCCACTGGCCTCTTGTGATCCCTTGCTGCGCATGGACGGCAGAAAGTACACGGCCACTGTGACGCTCTGCTGCCGTGGCCGTCGCGACATCTTTCGTAAACAGAAGGATACAAGGTACACGTCCCGGTGGAACCTTCGCGTATCGAAGGATACAAGGTACACGTCCCGCTGTATCATTCGATTACCGTACTATTCGTGCGTACTCGGCCTCCAACTGCCGGTACTCCTCGGACTGCGGATCAAGCGCGGCCAGTCGACTGGCCAGTTCGGCCAGGCGGGAGCGGCGGATGGTTTCCTTCAGCGCAGCCGCTTCTGCGGCCGCGTCGGCATGCTGGCGCTGCAAGAAGTAGCTGTAGTTGCCCAGGTAGCGGGTGAGCCGCCCGTCTTCCAGATGGTAGACCAGGTTGACCACCTGATCCAGGAAATAGCGATCATGGGAGACCAACACCACCGCCCCGGGGTACTCCTGCAGCGCCTGCTCCAGGGTCTCGCGGGTGCGGATGTCCAGATGGTTGGTGGGCTCATCCAGCACCAACAGGTTGTGCGGCGTCACCAGCAGCTTAGCCAGGCTGACCCTGGCCCGCTGGCCCACCGACAGCTCGCCGACACGCCGCTCCGCCTCGGCTCCGCGAAAGCCCAGCCGGGCCAGGATCAGCCAGGCTTCGTTCCGGCTCAGGCCCTCTATCTGCAGCATCTCTTCCAGCAAAGTCAGGTCTGGCTGCAGGTCGTCCCGTTCCTGCGAGAAAAATCCCACAGAGAGCGACGGGCTACGCACCAGCCGGCCAGTGGTGGGCTGCAACTCACCCAGCAGCAGCCGCAGCAGAGTGGTCTTGCCGCTGCCGTTCTTGCCCACGATGGCAGCGCGATCGCCCAGGCGCAGCTGCCAGTTCACCTGCCGCAGCACGGGGCGCTCACCGTAGCTGAAGTCCACCTGCTCGGCCAGCAGCAAGCTCTGGCTGACGTGCTCGGTGGCGTGAAACTGAATGACCAGTTCGTCCTTCTCCCAGGGCTTGCTCGCCCCTTGGTCCAGCTGCCGCTCCAAACGGCTGACGGTGGCCTTGGCCCGCTGGGCCATCTTCTTTGCCCGCGCCCGCAGGAAGTCATCCTGACCGGCCGCTTTGTGAGCACTGGTATACCACTGCATCTGTTTGCGGATTAGCTCCTGCAGCTTGCGCTTCTCCGCCTGGTCCCGCTCGTAAGCGGCATACTGCTCGGCCAGCCGCTGCCCCAGCTGCTGCCGGTAGGCACTGTAATTGCCCACGTAACAGGTCAACTCGTGCCGCTCCAACTCCCAAATATGCGTAGCCACCTGGTCCAGGAAATAGCGGTCATGGGAGACCAGGATAATCCCTCCCTGAAAGCCGCGCACCCATTGTTCCAGCCACTGCAACCCGTCGATGTCCAAATAGCTAGTGGGTTCATCCAGCAGCAGCAACTGGGGTTGGCGCACCAGCGCCCTGGCCAGGGCGGCACGGGTCTTCTGCCCACCGCTGAGGGCCGCCGGGGGCAACTGCCACTGTTCCCGCGGCAATCCCACCTGCTGCAGTGCCAGCTCGCTCTGCATGTCCATCTGGTAGCCACCGGCCTGCTCAAACTGCTGCTGCAGTTGGCCGTAGCGCAGCAGCAACTGCGCCAGCTCCTGCTCAGAGGCCGCGGCCAACGCCGACTCCAGTTCCCGCAACTGACTCTCCAGCTGCAGCAGCGCCTGCTGCCCGCCTCGCACGTAGGCCAACACCGTATCCCAACCGGCGGTGTCCAACTCCTGAGGCAGGTAGGCGGCTATCACGCCGCCAGCAGGGAACATCTGCAGCGTCCCCTGGTCATACCCCTCCAGCCCGGCAATGATCCGCAGCAGAGTGCTCTTCCCAGCCCCGTTGTCTCCCACCAGGCCAACGACCTGGCCGAAGTTCAACTCAGCCTCCAGACCGCTAAAGACCTGTTTATCCCCATAGCTCTTGCCAAGCTCCTTAAAGCGCAAGCAGGTTGTCATCAGCTCACCTCCAAATTGGCTCCAAAGACTAGCGTCCGTCAGTTTACGCCTGGTGATGCCAGGAGGGCAGCGAACAAAAAAGAGCCCCCCTAGCTCTATGCCTGGGAGGCTCTGCTGCTGGCGTTGATACAGGCGTACACAAAAGGCAAGCCTGCTGACCACGGACAGCAAACGCCGTCCGCTTCACCGGCAGATCAGGGTATGGCAAGAGAGCGCCATGCCTCAGTGGCATCACGAGCTAAACTGATCCAGTTTAGTGCGCGCTCTCCTTCATCGGAATGGTTCACCATCACCCTGCACATCGCTGGCGATGTGGCCCTGGGTGCCTTTCTGCTGATTACATCTAGTTTAGCCGAAAAAGAGGGAGAAATAAAGGACAAAGTTTTGTCTGTAAAAGAAAACGAAACAAAAAGAACCGTCCTTCTGTTTCGCTAGGGACGTCAGAGGAGAGAAAGCAGTTGCTGTTGCCAGTCGGCGGGCAGGTCGGGGGTGATCAGGGGGCGCCCCACGTCCCCCAGCAGCACCCAGCGGGTGATACCGCCCACAGCCTTCTTGTCCCGGGGGATTAGGTCAAGCACCTGCTCAACCTCCAGCCCTGGAGCCCTGACGGGCAGCCCAAAGCCCTGCAACATAGCCCTGGCTTGCTCCAGCACCTCTCCAGGCAGACCAATCGCCTGCGACAGCTGCAGGGCAAAGCAGAGTCCCACGCTGACCGCCTGGCCGTGGCTAAAGCGCTTGCCCGCCAGTTCCTCGATGGCGTGCCCCAGGGTGTGGCCCAGGTTCAGCACCCGCCGCTCGCCCCGGTCCTCAGGGTCGCGGCTGACCACCGCTGCCTTATAAGCTACGCAGCGCTTGATCACCTGGGCCAGCACCGCCGAATCCCGCTGCAGCAACCCCCGCTGCTCCCCCAGCAGATAAGCCCAAAACTCCGGCCCCCCGAGCAGCGCCGTCTTCACAACCTCGGCCAAGCCCGTAGCATATTCCCTATCCGGCAGCGTCCGCAACAACTCCCCATCGGTGAGCACCAATTGGGGATGCTTGAACACACCCACAAAATTCTTCAGCCCCAGGTGGTTGACCGCCGCTTTGCCCCCCAGAGAGCTGTCCACCTGGGCCAACAGCGTAGTGGGTACTTGCACCAAGCGCAGCCCCCGCTGCCAAGTGGCCGCCACCACCCCGGCAATGTCCCCCACCACACCGCCACCCAAGGCGACGACAACTGTGGACCGGTCGGCCCCGATCTCCTGCAGCGCCTGATAAATCCGGCTCACGGTGGTCAGGTTCTTGTGCTGTTCTCCCGCCGGGAAGGCCACAATCTCTGCCCGAAACCCTTGTGATTGCAGCAGCCGCTGCAAATCCCGGCCGTAGATGCTGTTCACCGTCTCATCGGTGAGGATAACCACCTGGGGACCGAGGCCTAAGTCCCTCAGCCTATGCGGCAGCTGCGACAAACCTCCGGGCTTGGCAAGGATGCCATAATCCACCACGGTAGAAAATTGCAGGCGTATCTGGCCCACCGTCTATCGTCTCCTTTCCATCGGACGCAGGTGACGCATCACCTCGGCCACCACCTGACCCGGGGCCAGGCCGTCCACCGCCAAAGCCAAATCCGCCGCCCGCCGATAGCTGGCCGAACGCTCCACCATCAGCCGTCGCACCACCTCCGGCCAGTGTTCAGTCTGCAGCAGCGGCCTCCCCTGGCGACGGCTGTAGCGCAGCCGCTCCACCAGGCTATCGGGGGACATGGTCAGCCAGACGACGATCCCCAACTGCTTCAGCAGATCCAGATTCCGCTCCCGCACCACAATGCCTCCGCCGGTGGCGATCACGGTGGAGCGCGGCCAATCCAGCAAGTCCCGCAACAACTCGGTCTCCTGTTCACGGAAGGCAGCCTCGCCCTGCAAGGCGAAGATTTGGCTTACCGTCTGCCCCGTCCGCCGCTCGATCTCCCGGTCCGTATCCAAGAAGGCTCGGTTCAGCCTGCGGGCCAGGATGCGACCGATGGTGGTCTTCCCCGAGCCCATCATCCCGATCAACACCACATGCCGCGCCAAGCCAAACCCCTCCCCTGCATTATTCTATCCTGATTCGACCGCCAGCGCTGACCACGACATTTCTCTGGGTACCCCGCGTATTGCGGAAATGAACGGTGTTGTTACTTAGAGCCTTCGGCAATCCCATCGTGCCGAAGACAAAGTCTTTACCCTGATCGTTGTGCTCAGTGCTGATGGAAATGCCCGCAGGCCAAGGCACGGATTTTACTGTCTTCAAGATGGGATACGCTTCCCGGCGGAGGAAATAGCCATTAGACCGAACCTGCACTACGTGGGGAGTGGACTGTGAAATGGCCAACTGTCGCGCCTGGCGCAGGTCATTGGCGAAGCTATGCACAAAACTGTCCAGGCGTTTGTCCTCCAGGCGCCCGGACAATGCAGGTCCCAGACTGACCCCGGCCAACATCACCACCAGTCCCAAGGTAAGCAACAACTCCAACAGGGTAAAGCCGCCACGCCGCCTATGCTTGTCCATCGCCTTTCACCAACTCCCTGTACAAAGCTCTCTGCATCGCTTCCACCGGCGCCTCAACGCCGCTCCAGATCTCAACGGCGTGCACCGCCTGCCAGAGCAACATGCCACTTCCGTCCAGCGTCTGCCAACCGCCGGCCTTGGCCCTATCCAGGAATCCGGCCAACATCCGACCATACGCCAAATCTACCGCCCAACCACGGCCCCGATTCCAGATCCGATCGCCAGCCAAACCGAAAGTTGCCCAGGGGTCCTGGCTGGAGGTACAGTTGACCAGCAGGCCGATGTCTGGGATCAACGGCACCAATTCCTGCGGATCAACCACTGACACAGCGGGCTGGCCTCCATCGGAGCAGGCTGGACCAGCAGCCACGCCCAACGCCCTCCCGGCAATAGCCTCCTGCAGCTCCCGCTGCAGCCTTAGGGCTCGATCCAGAGTCCGATTGATCAGGTACAGCTTGTCCCCCGCCAGGGCGAGCAAACCATGGCAAACCGCCCGGGCAGCTCCCCCGGCACCCAACACCAGCGCCTTCCGCCCTGCGACTGCCACCCCAGCCTGCACCAAACTGCGGCAGAAGCCACTTAGGTCGGTGTTATGCCCTACCAAACGACCCTGAGACTTAACCACCGTATTGACCGCACCCAAGGCCTGCGCCGAGGGAGCTAGGTCATCCAGTAATGGGATAATGGCGCTCTTGTGGGGCACGGTGACATTCCAACCGACCACATCCGCCTGCCTCCGCAGCGCTTCCACCCGCCCCGCCAATCGCTCAGGAGCCGTCGGCCAGAGCAAATAGGCAGCCTCCATGCCTAAAGCGCTGTAAGCTGCCTGGTGAATAGCTGGGGAGAGGCTGTAATTCAGGGGGTAACCGACCAAACCGTAAATGAGCATGCATCTCTCCTGATTCCTGGTTCCCTTTCCATAGGGCCATTGTTCTTTCCCCAGAAGCAGTCACACCTTTGATTCTGCAGTCAGATAAACCGTGATACAAGATATGCGCCTCTGTATCTGAGGATCACAACCTAGGTCAGATTTAGCAATTTGCCACTATCGCCGAGACGCCCAGGCCGCAATATTATCAGGGTCGATATTGATGCGTATGTTGAGTTGACCGCCATCCAAGGAGAACAGAGTGCTATATAGGTCAGCCACAGACTGATCCCAATCGATAAAATAGTTATTACCACCACCCATGGTGATGTCCTTGCAGACCACCGATCCTCGAACCATACTGCTTCCAGATATAGTTACACTAGCCTGAGGGGCATAGAGTAACATGGTTGGCTTCGCATTTCCAGTGACGGCCACATTGTTACCGTTAGAGATCAATACTCCCCAGAAATTGTCATTACTAGTATGAACTTCCGCTTCCGCGTGACTTACATACACGAATGATCTCACCCTGTTGTTGCCACTGATGTTGATTCTACTATCTCCATAGTAAAACAGGTAGAGGCGGTCCGGATGGCCCCCTGCGTTAAGTTGGATGGATCCCTGGGCGAGTGAATCGATTGAATGATCAATATAGAGTTCCAGTCGCCCGTCTCCTTGCAGCACAACGCTTGAGTCGCCCCTAAGCTCCAAGTTACCTACCCGGATCCTGCGTATTGTCTGCGAATCGCCCACATCTATGGTCAACTGCGCACCAACCGTGATGCTATCGTACCTGCCATCCTCCGAAATAGAGCTTCCCGAAAAGTGACCTCTCCCAGGCAAATCGTTGGGGGGCTCTGGAAGCTGATAGAGCGGATAGTTGCGTTCCTTATCCAAGTTACCGATCGTTCCCGAAATCTGTTCGTGCGCGCCTTGTTGGGCGTTGATAACAACATCCGTGATAGCGCCGGGACCCAGAAGAAGGTCGCCCTCAATATTAGTAGACCAGCCCATCATAATGGCATCTTTGGCCGTGCTGTTTGTGACCACTGGGCCTCTCAGCTTGGCGCTCCCTGTCATCTCAATCTTCCCAGAAGAAAACAGAGCCAAATCGAGCGGCGAGGGTCGTTCGTCTTCCCCAGCAGGAGGTTGTCCAGACGGCTCACCACTGCCCGGCGGGCCAACGTCACCTTCGCCCGTCACGATCTCTCGCACGACCAAAGGTAAGTCTAGGGTGTTGGTCTTCGCAATGCCCAACATACTGGCCACGATACCATCTGAGTTAATCCTCGCCAAGTAAACATGCGCATCTTCGCTATTGGATTGCGGGTCTAAAGAAACGGTTGCTTGGTAGTTCCCCTGGACCAAAAGAGTCTCTTTGCACAGTAAGGAAAGGCTCTGGGACAGGATCACCAGGCCACCAACCTTCCTCATAGTGCATGCGTAGCAGCTCCTTCACCACCTCCGCCTTCGCATGCTCAATCCCCGCCTCGGCCAAATAGAAGGCCTGGGCGTCCAGTTGGTCGTTGATGGACGCCTGATGCTCCAGGTTAGCCGCCTGCAGCAGCGGCACTCCCACCAACAACGAAAAACCGATCACCATCAGTGCGCCGATCAGAATGCTGCCTTGACGATTCATCTACCTCACCTCTCAAAAGGCGTTTCGCGCGGGTTGCTCACCGCATCACCAGCCGCCCCTTGGCCGCGGGTGATGCTCACTTGCAGTCGCAGCTGATTGCTACCCCCTGATCCCGGCGAGATGCTGAGGGAGGTGGGCACAAAGCTAGGGGACTGCTCCAACTGCCGCAGCAGCTCCCGGGTCCATTGATAGCTGGGCGACGAAATGCTGACGGTGGCCTGCTTAGACTGGATATCCAGACTGAGCACCCGACCGCCCTCACTGACCAATTCAGCAAAATAGACGATCACATCCCAGTCGTGGCTGATCGGGTCAAACTGCGCCTGCAGTTCCGCCTGTCGCTGCTGCAATTGGCGCAACTGCTCCTTGGTTTGGGCATCGCGCCGTTGGTATCCCTGCAGTTCGGTCAACTGTTGCTGGGCAGCCACCACTTGCTCCTCTAGGACAAGCATGGAATCGTAGAGCGGAGTGAACAACAAGAAATACCAAGCCAGGCCGAGGCTGATCGCTAGCAGCACCAACAATAACACCAATTCCCGGGGGCTAGGCTGTAATCTGCTCATGCTCATTTACCCCCTTGATAGACAAAAGAGACGGTGAAGCTGTAGGTGGGCACCGAAGCGCCCTCGACGGTGGTGGAGCCGGCACTGCTGATGGCGCTCACCTCCACCTGGGAGGTGTGGGCCGATTGCAGCAGGTTCTGCTTGAAGCGGCCGATGGGTGCCAGCCCGACGCTGCTGCAGCTGAAGCTGAGCTCTGCCCTGGTCCACATCCAGGTTGCGGGCCACAATCTCCATGCCGGCATCAGGTTGGCCAGCAGCTCCATGGCCGGAGCCATGTTTTCTTTGGTGTTCTGATTCAAACTGCTGCTGCAGCTGATCAACCCGCCGCTGCAACGTGCCTCGATCTGCTGCACCCGCTCTGCCACAGGCTGCTAACGCCACAATCTGCTCCTGCAGGCTGGACAGGGTCTGCTGCAGCTCCACCTTCTGGGCATGAAAGCCGATGTACACTCCGGTGAGCAGCATCACCCAGACGATCAACGCCCAAACCAGCAGCTTGGGCAGGGTGCTAGCCAGCTCTTCCCGCCGCCGTTCCTGGGGACTGGGCAGCAGGTCAATCGGTCGCATCGGCGGCCACCTCCCCCAGCGCCAAGCCGATGGCCACCGCCAAAATGGGGCCATTCTCCTCGGCATCCGCTTGGTTTACCCGCTGATGCAGGGACAATCGGGGCTGACCTAAAGCCACGTCCGGCACCGGCATGTTCAGCCGTTGATAAAGCTCGGCCACCGAAGCCGCCAGGGCATCTACCAATCCGGTCAGTTTGGAGTTGCCGCCGATCACCCGCAGGTAATTCACCGGCTTGTCTCTATTCTCAATTTGGTAATACTCCAGCGTCATGGCCACCTGGCGCAGCAGGCGCTGAAAGGTAGGACGGATCTGCTCGTAGATGGGGGTATCCGGCAGCACTCCGTATTGCCGCTTCAATTCCTCTGCCTGCTGCAAGCTGATCCCCTGCCCGTTGGCTATCTCCCGGGTAAGGTCGTTGCCGGCCACGGTGATCACCCGCACCAGCTGCAGCAGGTCCTCCCGAAAGATGCTCAGGTTGCTGGTGCCGGCCCCTAAGTCCAGCACCACGCAGGTGGCATCCAAACAGTCGGGAGTTAAGGCTGCGGTCATGCGCAGGGAGCGCAGAGCGGCCATCGGCTCGATATCCACCCGCTTGGCGGTGAACCCGGATTCTTTGAGCAGGTCCACGAAATCCAGAATTGGCTGTTTGGGCGAGCCGACCAGAAAGACCAACATCCTGTTGTCCGGCAGTTCGCGCACGATCTGAAAGTCGATCGAAAGGTGGTCGGTAGGGAGGCCGAAATGGGTATCCGCCTGCAGTTGCAGCACCTTCTTAAACTCTTCCCGGGACATACGGGGCACCTCGACATGGCGCACGATCAGGCTCTGCCCGGTGAGCACGGTGTTCACCGCCAGGGAACGGGCACCAAAATCCTTTAACAGCTGGCGCAGCGCACCGCGCAAGCGAGCCGGGTCGGTAACCAGACCGTTCTCGATGCTGTCCGCTGGGGTCGGCTGAATCAAAAAGCGCTGCAGTGTGATGGTGTTGTTCTTCCGGTTCTGCTGCAGCTCCACCAGTTTGATGCCGCCGTTGCCGACATCCAGGCCGAAGATGCTCCTGCGTCTGGTTGAGAAGAAGGCCATTAGCTAATCACTCCATCGGTTAAAAGTTGCGCATCATCACCTTGGTGCTCAAGATGAGCGGCAAGCCGCTGCGCACGCCGGGCAGGGTATCCACCGAGACCAGGGTGAAGGTAACCAACCCATCTTCCTCGGTTACGTTTAGTGCTGCGATCTGGGAGCAGATGGGATCGTGGACGTCATTCACCCAGACGCTGCCCGTGCTCGGGTTGAAGCCAAACTTAAATTCACCCTTCGGATAAGCGCCGACAGGAATCAAAACGGTATAAGTGTTGTCGCCATTGTTATGCACCTGGCTACCCATGCGCAGGAAAGGCACAATCACCTCTACAGTATAGCGCATGTCATCCTGCAAGTCGTGCAGCAGCCGGTTCTCAATAGTCTCTCGCTGGTTGAGGACGTTGACGGAGCTGACTGTCAAAATGGTGATGGCGGCGATGGCCAGGGTGACCAAAAGTTCAATCAAGGTGAAGCCACCGCGTCCCAAGGGTCTCTTAGCGCGCATAGGTAGCTACCTGCACCAAATGCTCTCTGCCACCATAGCGCCAGCTCACTTCCACGATGATCTCCACCTGCTCGGGAACCTCAGTACTGTCCCGTACCTTGCTGGTCCAGGTGAAGGGCGGTTCGCTGTCACCGTCGGCGATTTCGGACTGGGTCTCCAACTGCTGGCGCAGTTGATTGGACTGGGACAACAGTTTTTCAGAGATGCGCTCTGCCAGCAGCGTAGCCTGGGTACGCAGCCGCGCCTCGTATTGCAGGTTGCGAGTATATGCAGACAACGGTGAGGAAGACCGGGATGGTGATGCCCAAAATGGCCAGCACCACTAAGACCTCGATCAAGGTGAAACCGGAACGGTCTTTGGCCATCGGGCGTCCTCCTCTCCTGGAATTTGCGAAGTCAAGACGGGGACAGTTACCGTTGATTGGCGCCGCGGGACAGTGGGACAGGCCCTCTGTTCCATTCCGCCAAGGCGGAACAGAACAGTAGGGCCAGTCCCCCAGTCCCACTCTTCTTGCGTCAGCGACTGGGGGAGCTTCTCTCCCTCTGCATGGGTGGGGGAAGCGCCACTGGTCCTAGAAAAATAGACCTAAGTACCAGCGGACGATCTGTTCACCCCAGAGGGCGGCTAGGTAGCCGCCGGCGGCCAGGAAAGGTCCAAAGGGGATGGGATCCCCGCGCTTCACCCGGCCGGTGAGCAAGAGCAGCAGTGCAATTACTGCGCCACCGGTGAAACTGATGAACAGGGCCAACAGCAGTTGCCGCCAGCCGAGGGCCAATCCCAAGAGGCCGGCCAGGCGCACGTCACCGCCACCCATGCCGCCCCGGGAGAGGTGATAGATCAGGTAGAACAAGCCGAAGCCGAGCAGTCCCCCCAGTGCCCATTCGGCGAAGGGGCGACGGGTGAAGCAGTTATAGGCGGTGGCCAAAACGGCACCGCCCACAACCAATTCGGTCGGAATTTCCAGGGTATCCAGGTCGATGAAGCTGATCACGATCAGTAACGCGGTGATGGCGCTCCAATAGACCGTAGCCCAGGACCAACCAAAACGTAAGTAAACCAGCGTCAACAGCACTGCCGTCAAGAGCTCCACCAACGGATAGCGCCAGGAGATGGCCGCTCCACAATGCCGGCACCTCCCCCGCTGCCACAGCCAGCTGAGCAGCGGCACCAGCTCACGCGCGGTGAGCCGGTGCCCGCAAGCCGGACAGTGGGACGGCGGATAGGCGATGGACTCGCCCCGGGGAATGCGGTAGATGCAGACGTTGAGGAAGGAGCCGGCATACCGCATAGAAAGCAGCTTAAAGCCTTACTGACGCAAGCGTTCGCGTGCCCTCTCGAGGGAAACTTGCCCATTCGCGTCAATGTACCAAGCTGTACCCCCGTCATCTTCAAGATTCCATGTTCTATCTCATCCTTGAGAAATCCTCTGAGTACATCTGCTCTATCAAGAGTCCAATGTGCTCATTCCCAGTGACGAGACTAGTTCCACGAGTTCGTCACCGGGTTCAAGCACCTTCACCAGCATCGGTACGAGCCGTGTACAGCCGCTCAATCCACCACATCTCGGCCATGAATGCATTCACTAGACTCTGAACCTGAGCTACCGGGCCATATCAGCACCGACCTTTGCTCGTTAAGCACGTTCATGTACGACGGGATCCCAATACCTGCCAACAACCCCAGGATCGCCAGCACGATCATCAGCTCCACCAAGGTGAAACCCTTTCTATTCATTCTCATTCTTTTTCACCTCCTTTCAGAATCCTATGATCTCTGCCATGCTCATCATCGGCAGGGCGATGGCCAAAGCGATCGCTCCCACGATGATGGCCATGGTCACCAGTACCAGCGGCTCAATCAGCTTGCCGATCTGATCGGTCATGGTCATGATGTCCTGATCGTAAAAGTCGGCCATCTGGTTGAGCATGCTATCCAGTGAACCGCTGCTCTCCCCCACCGAGATCATCTGCACCACCAGGGGGGGAAAGAGGCCGGACCGTTCCAGTCCGGGGGCGATGCGTCCCCCGGCGGCCACGTCCTGAGCAGCGGATTGCACCGCTTGGGCAAAGACTTCGTTGTCGGTGGCCTGTTCCGCCAGGCGCAGGGCACCGACCACGTTGACGCCGCTCCTGGTCAGTACCGCCAGGGTGCGGCAGAAGCGGGAGAGGGCATTCATGGCAATCAATTTGCCAAAGATGGGTAGCTTGAGGGCGATGCGGTCCACCCGTTCCCGCCCGGCCTGGGTGCGGGACCAATAGCGCCAACCCAGGTAGCCCATCACCAGGAAGATGGCCACCAACCAGCCGAACTTCGGATGAAGTTGCTCAGGTTGAGCATGAACTGGGTGATCGCCGGCAGCTCTGCACCGAAACTGCTGAACATGCTGGCGAAGTTGGGCATTACCCAAGCCATCAAGAACCAGGTGATCAACAGGGCGAAGACGGCGATGAACTTGGGATAGGTGAGGGCATTCTTCACCTTCTGGGCCACCTGATGCTCCCGCTCGAAGTAGTTGGCCGCCCTCAGCAGCGATTCGTCCATGTTGCCG
The DNA here is from genome assembly GCA_050949055.1 of Bacillota bacterium. Taxonomy (GTDB): domain Bacteria; phylum Bacillota; class UBA994; order UBA5500; family UBA5500; genus JAEZJZ01. The sequence continues at coordinate 339,335 of JBMNFA010000001.1, forward strand.
CCCACCTCACCGGCGGCAATCATGTTCACCAGGATGGGTGGAAAGATCCGCTCGGAGCGCATAGCCACCGCCAGGCTCTCGCCTCGCTGCAACAGGTCGGACAAGCGCTCCAATGCCTGCCCCAGGGTGCTCTCCGCGCCGTGCTGCAGGCGGATAGCCTGCAGGGTGGGCAGAATGGACACGCCAGCGCCGTAGAGCACTGCGAACTGACGGCAGAAGACGGACAGGTCGCGGGTGGTCACCCGGCGTTGGGATAGCCAGCCCTTGAGGCTGATGCGCTGCACGTCGCTGGCCTTGAGGTCGCGGTCCAGCTCGATGGAGGTGAGGAAGTGGCCACGCCCGGTGAGCAGCTGAACGGCCTGCTCTTGACTTTCGGCGGTGATCACGCCGCTGACCGGTTGTCCGCTGCCGTCCACACCACGGTACTTATAATCTGGCATGGCTAGGCCCTAATTCCCAAGAGAGCCTGCATCATGCCGGACTCGGGAGAATAGAGGTCAAACTGCTCCTGGCTGATCAGGCCGCGTTGACGCAGGGATAACAGCGCCTGTTCCATGGTCTGCATGCCGAACTGGCCTCCGGTTTGAATCATGGAACCGATCTGGTGCACCTTGCCTTCGCGAATCAGATTGCGGATGGCCGGGGTGACCACCAATACCTCGGCGGCAGCCACCCGACCCTTGCCGTCGGTGCGCCGCAGCAACTGCTGATAGACCACCGCCTGCAGCACCAGGGCCAATTGGGTGCGAATCTGTTGCTGCTGATAGGGCGGAAAGATATCCAAAATACGGTTGATGGTTTGGGCCGCGCCCGGTGTATGTAAGGTGGCCAGCACCAAGTGCCCGGTTTCGGCGGCGCTGATGGCGGCGGCGGTGGTCTCCAAATCCCGCATCTCGCCGATCAGAATCACGTCCGGGTCCTCCCGCAGGGCCGCCCGCAGGCCGGAGGCGTAGGACATGGTGTCGGACCCCACTTCCCGCTGATTGACCAGGGAGTGATTATGGCGATGAAGAAACTCTATCGGGTCCTCGATGGTCAAAATGTGTTCCGCCCGTTCCTGGTTGATCTTGTCGATCATCGCCGCCAGGGTGGTGGACTTGCCGCTGCCGGTGGGGCCGGTGACCAGAATCAGCCCCTGCCGCCGGTTACAGAGCTCGGCGACGATGGGCGGCAGCCCCAGGCTCTGGATACGCGGAATGTCCCTAGGGAATCAGCCGGCAGGCGATGCCGATGGTGCCGCGCTGGCGATAGGCGTTGACGCGGAAGCGGCCGATGCCCGGCAGGCTCATGGAAAAGTCCACTTCCCCTTTGTCCTCCAGGGTCTGGCGTTGCCCTGCGTTGGCCACCTGCTGCAACATATCGGCGGTGTCCGCCGGCTTCAGGCGAGGCAGATCCACTCGCACCAAGCTGCCAAAGATGCGCAATACCGGCGACTGACCGACCGTCAGGTGCACGTCGGATGCCTGTTGGTCGGCTGCGTAACGCAGCAGATCTGGCAAGCTGAGCATCTGACTGGCACCTCCTTGGAATATGTAGTGCAGGCTGTCACCTTGAGCATCACCCGATTGTCACCCTGAGCGGAGCGAAGGGTCTGAATTCCTCGCTGACGCTCGCAATGACAAGCGGTGAGGACGCTCGCAATGATAGTGCAATGGTCAATTTCTCTGGGTGATCGTATTATATAACAAAACTAATAGTAATCATAGCTATTCTTGATAAGTTACTCGCAGAACTTCTGTCACCGAGGTGGTGCCGGCCAGGATCTTGTTGATGCCATCCTGTAGCAGCGGTTGCATCTGGTGCTGCATGGCCAGTTGGCGCAGCTCGGCGATGGATAGGTGTTGAACGATGGCCTCCCGCATCACCTCGTTCACCGGCATAATTTCGAAGATGCCCACCCGACCGCGGTACCCGGTGCGGTGGCAACGGGGGCAGCCTACAGGTTGATAGGCGGTGAAGGCTTGCTCCAGCCCCAAGGCCAAAGCTTCCGGCGAAGTGGGCTCATAAGTGACCTTGCGACGGCAATGGGCACAGAGACGGCGCACCAGCCGCTGGGCCACTACGCCGACCAAGGAAGAGGCGACCAAGAACGGCTCCACATCCATATCCAATAGGCGGGTGACCGCCCCGGGGGCGTCGTTGGTATGTAGCGATGTGAGCACCAGGTGCCCGGTGAGAGCGGAACGCACGGCGATGTCCGCCGTTTCGGTGTCCCGGGTCTCCCCCACCATGATCACATCCGGGTCTTGGCGCAGCACCGAACGCAGTACGGTGGCAAAGCCGAGGCCGATGCGCTGGTTGATCTGCACATGGTTGACCCCTGTGGACTGGTACTCCACCGGATCCTCGATGGTGATGATATTCTTGCTTTGGTCATTCAACTCCGCCAACATCACCTGCAGCGTGGTGGTCTTGCCGCTGCCGGTGGGGCCACAGACGGCCACCAAACCGTGGGGATGGGCTAGAATGCGCCGAAACAGCTGCTGTTGCTGCTGATCAAGCCCCAGGTCGTCCATGCTGGCCAAGCGGCGAGCCGGATCGAACAGGCGAATGACCATCTTCTCGCCGTGGATGGTGGGCAGAGTGGACACCCGCAGGTCCAACTGCCCGCCCTCATGGGCGTAGCGGATGGCACCGTCCAGCGGGATGCGCCGTTCGGAAATGTCCATTCCCGCCAGCACCTTCAGCCGGGTGATCAACCCGGACTGGACGTCCTTCTCCAACGTGTTCACCTGCTGCAGCACGCCGTCGATGCGGTAGCGAATGCGCACCTGATCCCGGTAGGGCTCGATGTGAATATCGCTGACATGATCGGCAATCGCCTGCTGCAAAATGCTGTCCACCAGCCGCACGATGGGTGAATCATCCGGGGTGCTTTGGGTGGCTGTCGGTGCTGCGATAATCGAGTCGTCCAACGAGTTGGTGTGTTTGGCTGCGTTGGCCAAGAACTCACCACGAATATACACCCGCTCGATGGCCCGCTCGATATCGCCGGCGGTCATCAGCACCAAATCAATCTCCAGCCCGGTGAGAAAGGCCAGATCATCCATCACCAACACGTTCAAAGGATCGGCGCTGGCGATGGTCAACACGTCTCCGGAGATTTTGACCGGCACCACCTGGTAGCGCCTGGCCACCGCCTCCGGGATGCTGCGCACTGCATCGGGCTGAAAGGAAATTTCCTGCAGAGTGAGGAAGGGCAGATCGAACTGTTGCGATAACGCCAGGGCAACCTCCTCAGGGGTAACCAGTCCCTGCTGCACCAGGTAATCGCCGATGCGCTGGCTGCTGCCGGCGTCGGCTATCGCCTGCTGCAAGGCCTCGGCGCTGATAGCGCCCATCTCCACCAACAAGTCACCCAATTTGCGCCTGATCAAGCCGCCACCCCCTTAACCTCGGTGAACTGACGACCTGAAGTGTCCGTCATCCGCCGGGCAGTTTTTTGGAAACAAAAAACCGATCAGCGAAATTGTTGACCGGTTGCACCACTCCCTCGCCCTGGCCCAGGTGCCCAGATACAGGCCAGGATTCATCGGATTCAGCTCTATGTAATTGACCAAGAAGACATTTCCGCTGTTCAGGCTACAATTTGACGAATGGAGTCGAAAATCCTTCTCTGCGACAAACTTTTTTGCCGCGCAGTCTTATGAACCTAATTTATTATACAAAGTATTCCGGCAAAAATCACTCTCAATTTTCGCGAAAAAAAAGAAGGACTGCCCCTGCGGGCAGTCTGGTTTAGATCTGTGCTTTACTTGCGGCCTGTTTGAAGTAGAAACGCAACCACACTTGATCGCCCTGGCGCTTGAAGCCGATATCGTAAAGTTCACACTCGTGCAAGCGAGGATCTTCGCTTCTAACCTCCCGCACCAGTTGGCGAATGGTCTGCAGCAATTGTCCCGGCTGCTCACCCAGCGCCCGGCGATAGTCGAGGCTGCGCCCCACTGAAACGATCATACTCATGCAGCCATCACCACTCCTTCGCTGCCTATTATGGCCAGGATGTGGTAACTTTATGCATGGAGGCAGCCAGGATATGCCTTCTCTCCCTCCGTCATGGCTTGCGCCATGCCACCTCCCTCGCTTGGCCCCCCTCGCTTGGGCCCCCTCACTGAGGGGGCGGCTGTCGCGCTAGCGACCGGGGGAGCCTCGTGCAGCAACCAATTTATCCCTTCCCATGATTCAGACGCAGTTGGCGCAGCACCAGGCGCTCCAACTGGCGCACCAACCGGGTGCCGATGAACTCCTGCCGGGACAGGGGCACCACCAGAATGGTGTACATTCCCACCCGGTTGCCGCCCAGAACATCGGTGAAGATCTGGTCGCCCACCAACGCCACCTGCCTGGCGGGCAGGTTGAGCTCTGCCAACGCTTGCAGGAACGCCCGGCGGCGAGGCTTGCCGGCTTTGGCGATACCCCGCACGCCGAGCAACTGCAGGAAGTGCTGCAGCCGCCGGGGCACGGCGTTGGACACCAGGAAGACCTCTAGGCCGGCGTCGCGCACCGCTTGCAGCCAGGCGATCAGCTCGGGATGGGCCTGGTCGCTGGCCCAGGGCACCAGGGTGTTATCCAAGTCGCAGCAGATGGCTTTGATGCCGCGACGCTTGAGTTCCCGTAAATCTATGTTATGGATGCTTTCCACGTACAGGCGCGGCCTGAGTAATTCCAGCATACCCTCACCTCTCGCGCCATTATAGCACGCGCGGGAGGGGCGGGACAACTTGGGAGCCGCTGGCAGGGGGTCTAGGTCATGTTCAGCGCGAGCGAAGGGCTAGATTCCTCGCGGAGCTCGGAATGATACGAGTGTCAGACTAGATTCTTCGCGGAGCCTGTACTGAGCTTGTCGAAGTACTCGGAATGACTGCGTACAGGGAAGAACAGTTATTGGAGCCTGACCTCCCTATCACCTACCCTCCCTGCCGCTCCTGCAGCCAGGCCTGCTTCTCCTCCTCCAGCGCTTTGATCAGCTTTTGGATGGCGCGCTTCTCGATGCGGGAAACGTAGGAACGGGAGATGCGCATCTCGCGGGCTATCTCTCGCTGGGTGGAACGGACGCCGTCGATCAGGCCATAGCGCAACTCCAGCACCAGCCGCTCGCGCCGGGTGAGCACCCGCAGCAATTCGGCCAGCTTGTGCTGTTCCATAGCCTTTTCCACCTGCTGAATGATGCTGTCGTCGTCGGTGGGCAGGGTGTCCATCAGGGTAATCTCGTTGCCTTCCCGGTCGGTGCCGATGGGGTCCAGCAGATAGCCCTCCTGACGCAGCCGCTTGGTGGAGCGCAGGTGCATCAAGATCTCGTTTTCGATGCAGCGGGCAGCATAGGTGGCCAACTTGGTCCCTTTGTCGCTGCGGAATGTGCGCACCGCTTTCATCAAACCGATGCTGCCGATACTGATCAAGTCATCCTGATCCTCGTTGGTATTGTCGTACTTCTTGGCGATATGGGCGACCAAACGCAGATTGTGCTCGATCAGCTTCTGCCGCGCGGTGTTGTCACCGTGTTGCTCCCACAGTTTGAGATAATGGGCCTCCTCTTCCTCGCCCAACGGCTGGGGGAATGAATTGTTATTCACATAAGAGACCAGCAGATGCACTTCGCGCAGCGCCAGGAACAGCTGCGCCAACAACCCGATCACTAAGCGCTCACCTCCAGAGAACTATAGGTTTAGGTCAAACAGCAATTTACTGGCAACTGGCGATTTAGCAAAGTGAGAACCTAACTACCGATAGTTGCGATCAGAGACCCTTTAGCAGTCTATGCGCGGCGCGAGCAAAGGGTTACTGGTTTTGAGGTGCCGACGCCAGCTTTTGCAGGTGAAGGGCCGCTAGGTGGCGAAGAAGACCAGACAAGGAGACCATGATTTGGGAATAGTCAGTTGCGGGTAAACGCCTACCCGCAGCGACCGAGGCACCTCGTCAGCTGGCGCATACCAGGGAAGATTGGCGGCAAGACGACGCTGGCGAAGGCGGTTCTGGAGTGCGGGTGCGGACAAGAAAGAGGAGGAAGAGAATGAAACAGGCGGGAGAAGGCAAAACATTGGTGGCTGATTGGAGCAAGAAGATTTTGCCCCTGCGGGAGCAGGCGGAGCTGACCAATCGCTGGCTGTTGCAGCGGCTGCAGACGGTGCTGCCTGAAATCATGCAGCGCGAGAACCTGGACATGTGGCTGGTGATTGGGCGGGAGTACAACGAAGACCCGGTGATGCGCAGCCTGCTGCCGGCGACGATGCTGTCGGCACGGCGGCTGACCATGCTGGTGTTCAGTCTGCAGGCAGACGGGCAGGTGGAACGGCTGACCGTGTCCCGCTACGGCCTGGATCCCTTCTACCAGGCTGTGTGGAATCCGGATCAGGAGGAGCAGTGGGATTGCCTGGCCAGGATTGTGCGCGAGCGCGATCCGCAGCGAATCGGCATCAATTGCTCGGACACCTTCGCCTTTGGCGACGGGCTGAGCCATAGCCATTATCTACAATTGACGGCGGCACTGGGCGAGGACCTAAGCGCCCGCCTCATCGGCGCCGAGAATCTGGCGGTGGGCTGGCTGGAACGGCGGACTGAGGTGGAGCTGGCCGCCTACGAGGGCATCGTGGCCATCGCCCACGGCCTGGTTGCGGAAGCTTTCTCCCGGCGCATTATTCACCCGGGGGTGACCACCGCCGCTGACGTGGTCTGGTGGTGGCGGCAGCAGACCAATCGGTTGGGGCTATCCTGCTGGTTCCATCCCAGCCTGACGGTGCAGCGGCAGGGTGCGGGAAAGCTGGGTCCTGACACGGTGATTGAACCAGGCGACTTGTTGCACTGCGACTTCGGGCTGCACTACCTGCAACTGGCCACCGACACCCAGCAGAACGCTTATGTGCTCAGGCGGGGCGAAGTGGACGCACCGGCCGGACTGCAGGCAGCGCTGACCACCGGCAACCGGCTGCAGGACATTTTGGCCGAGCAGATGGTGGCCGGGCGGAGCGGCAATCAGATTCTGTTGGCCGCCCTGCAGCAGGCCCAGACGGAAGGAATTAAGGCCAGCATCTACACCCATCCGCTGGGATATCACGGACACGGTGCCGGGCCGACCATCGGCCTCTGGGATGCGCAGCAGGGGGTGCCCGGACGCGGCGACTACCCGCTGTACGAAAACACCTGTCACGCCATGGAGCTGAACATCCGCCAGGCGGTGCCAGAATGGGACGGCCAGGAAGTGACCATGGCGCTGGAGCAGGATATCGCCTTCACCAGCGAGGGCGTGCATTTCCTGGCGGGCCGGCAGACGAAGCTGTTCTTGATCTAGAGGCTGGACGGCAGGGCCCCGGACATGGGGACGGTTCTCTTGTCCGACGCTCCGGACACTGAGAACCGTCCCCATGTCCAGCAGAGAATAGTCTGATTGCCAGACGCAATGGAAAAACATTTCTCTTGACAACCACACTTACCCGGTGGTAACATAGCATTCAATTAAACAAGAATTCAGTCGATGATTGGGACGAGTAAGCGATGGGTGGCTGCTCAGCGAGCCGGGTTTGGTGTGATGCCGGTGCAGCAGGAAATCGGATGAATGGCCCCAGGAGACATGGCCCGAAGGAGCCGCCAGGCTCTGGTAGGCACCATCGGCAGGCCGCCGTTACCGGCACAGGGCATAAGCAGACAACCAGCGCGCAATGTCGGCCGTGCCCGTAAAGAGATGGCTCGCTGCGGCGGGTCAATAAGGGTGGTACCGCGAAACAAGGCCTTTCGCCCCTTACCGGGGGTGAAGGCCTTTTTGTTTACCCCTAGACCAAAATTACAGGGGGAATTGAAATGTACCAACCAACCAAAGATGGCTTTTTCGGAGATTTTGGCGGACGTTTTGTGCCGCCAGGACTGGAACAGGCGCTGCAGGCAGTGACCGATGCTTTTATGCACTATCGCCAGGATGTGGATTTCCTGGCGGAGTTCCAGCACTACTTGAAGGAATATGTGGGGCGACCCAATCCTTTGACCTATGCGGCTCGCCTATCCGATAGCCTGGGCGGCGCGCGCATCTATTTGAAGCGGGAAGACTTGAATCATACCGGGGCCCACAAGATCAATAATGCCATCGGCCAGGCGCTGCTGGCCAAACGGATGGGCAAGCAGCGAATTGTGGCCGAAACGGGTGCCGGCCAGCACGGGGTGGCCACCGCCACCGTCTGCGCGTTGCTGGGGCTGGATTGTGTGATCTACATGGGCGAGGAGGACACGCGGCGGCAAGCGCTAAACGTGTTTCGCATGCAGTTGTTGGGGGCGAAGGTGATCAGCGTCAGCGACGGAACGGCCACGCTGAAGGACGCGGTGGACGCTGCGCTGATGGATTACGCGCAGCACGCTGAGGATAGCTTCTATCTGTTGGGCTCGGCGGTGGGACCTCATCCCTATCCGCTGATGGTGCGGGAATTTCAATCGGTGATCGGGCGGGAAGCCAGAAGCCAGATGCTGCAGATGACCGGCAAACTGCCGGATTACCTGGTTGCCTGCGTGGGTGGTGGCTCCAACGCCATCGGCCTGTTCGCCCCCTTCTATGGGGATAGGGACGTGCAGATGATCGGCGTGGAGCCGGGTGGCAAAGGCCTGGCCAGCGGCCAGCACGCAGCCTCCATCTCGGCAGGTAGCCCCGGCATCATCCATGGCTTCCGTTGCTACACCTTGCAGGACGAGCAGGGCCAGCCGCTGCCGGTGCATTCGGTGGCCGCCGGTTTGGACTATCCCGGCGTCGGCCCAGAACACAGCTTCTACCATGACAGCGGACGGGCGCAGTATGTGGCGGTGGACGACCAGGCTGCTCTGCAGGCGTTCTGCACCCTCTGCCGCCTGGAGGGAATTATCCCGGCCCTAGAGAGTTCCCACGCGGTGGCCTATGCGATGCAGCTGGCCCCCACCTTGAGCAAAGACCAGACGATCGTTGTCAACCTCTCTGGCCGCGGCGATAAGGACGTGCAGCAAGTAGCGGATATGCTGTAAAAGCAAAGAATGCAAAAATGGGGACTGTCCCCATTTTTGCATTAGAAGTGGATCGGTTTGGTGGTGGAATCGATCACTTTGAACTCGTAGCCCATGTCCCTGATGCCTTCGATGATCGCAGGCAGGGCGGCCAAGGAGGTGGGCGTGTTGATGTTGTGCATCAGCACCATGGCTGTTTTGCGCTTAGAGACCTCCCTAATTACCCTCTCTGCCATCTGGTTGGCGGTCTGTTTGCGGTTGATGGCATCCTCGGAGTCGACGTTCCAGTCAAAATACTCATAGCCCAAAGTTTTCAGGTGCGGCAGCACTTTGCTGACGAAATCGCTGGGCTTAGAACCACCCGGAACGCGGATGATCATCGATGGCTCACCGATGGCTCGCACCAAGGCGCGATTGGCCCGCTCCAAATCGTCCGCAAAGGCTTTGGCATTGGATTTGTGGCTGAGGTTATGAGAGTAGGTGTGGTTGCCGATGGCATGGCCCTCGTCCTTCATCCGTTTGACCATGGCAGGATAATATTCCACCATCCTCCCCACCACAAAGAAAGTAGCCTTGACATCATACTGTTTCAGGATATCCAACATGGCAGGGGTGATCGTGCCATCGGGACCGTCATCGAAGGTGAGATAACATACCTTGTCGCTGGGCGGCGTCGTTGGCTCCTCCGGCTCCTCCACTGGTGGAGTGCCCGGCTCAGCGATCACGACCGGAGGCACCGGTACGTCGTCGGGTGCCATCGCTGGCAATACCGCCTCGGGAGCGACCCACCCGGTGAGCATGGAGGTCACAAAAACTATCACGGCAATAGCCTTCTTAGCAGGAAACATTTTAACCTATCCTCCATCTAGCCTTATCTAGTCTATCTAGTCTATTGAACAGTGTGTTTTAATCATACTACTTGAGTAACCTGTTCTCTATAACAATAGACGGAACAGCGATGCCTTTAGTTTCAAAAAGTGAGCAGGTAAGTTTTTCTGAAGATGCAAGCGATATAAAAGGGACGGTTTCTTGTTTCGCGCCAGTAAGCGAAACAAAAAACCGTCCCTGCTGTCTCGGGTTAGTCGCGTTGAGGGCGACGGAGCAGGCTGTGCGGGGCCAGCGGAACTGGGCTGGGCAGCCGCACCAGCATCTGGGCGTGGCGGGCAACCTGCAGCGGTTGGCCGTCCTGGTCGTGCATTTCGGTCACCGCCAGGGGCAGATTGTCCCCGGTTGGCTGCAGCACCTCCAGTTGCTCACCTACCGCGAAGTTGTTCCGCTGCTCCACGGTGACCAGCTGGGTTTCTGCGTCGTAATCCCGCACCACACCGACAAAGTCATAGGGGCGATGGTAGAGCTCCCCATCATAGACGTGATCCTCCGCCCCTGGTTTGCCAAAATAGAATCCGGTGGTGAAGCTGCGATTGCTGGCCTTCTGCAACTCCGCCAGCCACTCGGGGCGGAACTGGTAGCCGGCGGGATCGGCAAAGTAGGCGTCTAGGGCTTGCCGATAGACCTTGGTTACGGTGGCCACATAGTGCACGCTCTTCATGCGGCCTTCGATCTTCAACCCTTCCACGCCCAGCTGCAGGATCTGAGGCAGATGCTCGATCAAGCAAAGGTCTTTGGAATTCATGATATAAGCGCCCCGTTCGTCCCCTTCGATGGGGAAATACTGTCCGGGACGCTTTTCCTCCATCAGCACGTAACGATAGCGGCAGGGCTGGGCGCACTGGCCGCGGTTGGCATCGCGCCCGGTGAGATAATTGCTCAGCAGGCAGCGCCCGGAGTAGGAGATGCACATGGCGCCGTGCACAAACACTTCCAGCTCGGCAGCAGTCTGCTGGCGGATGGTGGCGAGCTCCTGCAGGGACAACTCCCTGGCCAGGATCAACCGCTCCACCCCCTGCTCCACCCAGAACTGTGCAGCCCGGTAGTTGACCACGTTGGCCTGGGTGCTGAGGTGGATGGGTACGTGGCTGGCGACCTGTTTGGCGGTGAGCAGGATAGCCGGATCGGAGATAATCAGCGCGTCCACGCCGAGGTCACCGAGTTCCGCCAGATAGCGATCCAAGCCCAGCAAGTCGTCGTTATGGGGAATGATGTTCACGGTGACATATACTTTGGCCCCTTGCCGATGGGCAAATTCCACTCCCTGGGCGATCTCTTCCATCGTGAAGTTGCCGGCGTGGGCTCGTAGCCCCCAGCCGGGGCCGCCCAGATAGACGGCGTCGGCACCATAGGTGATGGCGAATTTCAGCTTCTCCAGATTACCGGCAGGTGCCAGAAGCTCTGGTTGCTTGATCGGTTGCATCTCTCTTTTCCTCCTGTGACGATGTCAGTTTCCGTTCAGACTGCGGATGGTTTGATTGTGCTCGGCAAAGGTACGGCTAAAAGCGTGGTGTCCCCCGCCGTTGGGAATGGCGTAGAAATAGAAATACTCGGTGTCCTCCGGAGCGAGCGCCGCCTGCAGCGAGTGCAGACCAGGGGCGGCGATGGGGCCGGGGGTGAGACCGATGCGAATATAGGTGTTGTAGGGCGAATCTATCTTGGTATCGGCGGTAGACAACACCGGTTTGTTCAACTCCAAGATGTACTGCACGGTGGCGCAGGATTGCAGCGCCTGATCGACCTGCAAGCGATTATAGAACACCCCGGCGATGGTCGGTCGCTCTTCATCCAGCAGGGCTTCTCGCTCCACGATGGAAGCCAGAGTGACCAGTTGAGCCAGATTCATCGGCTCCGGCGTATCCTCAGTAGTCCCGCCCTCCAGCACTGCCAGCGGAGCCAGGCTTTCCACCACCTGCCGAAAGCGCCGCGTCATCACGCCCACCACCTCTTCGGGGGTGGAATCGGGCAGCAGGTGATAGCTATCCGGAAAAAGGAAGCCCTCGTAGCGCCGGGCGGGCTCCACTCCCTGCAACTGCTGCTCCAGGAAATCGTAGGGCAGCGGTGCTGTCTCCAAATAGGCTAGAAAGTCTGCCGCAGCGACAATGCCCTTTGCTTCCAGGTGGTTGGCGATCTGCTTCACCGTATAGCCTTCGGGAATGGTGACGACGATGGAAAGGTCCACGTCGTCGCCTTGCTGCAAGCGTTGCATGATTCGCCACGTCTTCTCTGTGGGCGAAATGTCGTAGACCCCCGCCTGCATCTGCCCGCTGATGCCGGTCAGCCGGCACAACAGGCGGAAGGCGGCGGCGCTGCGAATCAGTCCAGAATCCTCCAGCTGCTGGGCGATGGTGCGCGCGGTGGATCCGGGGGCGACGAACACCCGCTGCATGGCTGGCTCACCCCACCACTGCACCGGGCTGAGCAGATAAGCGCCAGCGGCCACCGACCCCATGGCGGCCAGCAGCAACAACACTAGTAACGCCTTTCTTGGCTTGATGGAAAACAGGAATGCGGCGATTCCCCTGACAGCTCTCAGTTTGGCCATGTGTCCTCCCTAATGCGCCTTCTATCTCTCACTTGGGCAATATCTGAACTAATTATAACCACATAGGCGCCAAGTCTCAAACCTTATATCCCAAACTCGTTCTATCCCGAATACCAGTTGGACTGAGACTTGGCGCCGCACGCGGCATGACAATATAAAAGGGAACCCGCGCGGGTTCCCTGAACGCCCCATTCAGCTTTATGTATTATTGACCGAAATCGTCGTCCTCGTCATCGTCTTCGTCGTCTTCGTCCTCGAGATCATCCAGATCGCTCTCTTCTTCCATCAGATCTTCCCAGGCACCGACAACCCTTTCCCACTCTTCGTCGTCTTCGATGTCCACCAGGATCTCTTCGCCTTCTTCGTCCTGCTCGAAGCGCATGATCACATAGCCTTCGTCCTCGGACTCTTCATCCACCGGGTACAGGATGGCGTAGCGGTTGTCGTCTACTTCGATGACATCGACGATTTCAAACTCGTATTCATTGCCGTCTTCATCGGTCAGAATGACGAATTCCTCTTCGTTTCCGGTCATACTCACACCTCATTTCCATAATATAGCCTCATTCTATAGGAGCCCTTGGGAAATGTCAATCAACCCTACCGGCGAGGCTAGTCTTAATTTTCCCCGCTTTCAGGCCGGTTAAACCGGGCAGCGGCTTTTCTGCGACCCAAGTAGGTTTCCAGGATCATCTGCGCCGCCAGCATGTCCACCACTTGCTTGCGCTTTTGCCGTCGCACATCGCCACCGAGCAGTGTGCGCTCAGCGGCAGCGGTGGTTAGGCGCTCGTCCTGCCAGACGATTTCGGCTGGACAGACTGCCGTCAGCGCCTGGCCAAATTGCTGGGCCAATTCGGCTTGTGGCCCCAAGCTTCCATTCATGTTTAAAGGCAGCCCAATCACCACCTGCGCCGCCTGGTACTCCTGCACCAGCTGGCAGACGGCCTCCAGGTCGGCCTGCAGCGAGCGGCGCTGCACCACCTTCACGCCCTGCGCAGTCACTCCCAGCGCGTCGCTGACCGCCACCCCGATGCGCTTGTTGCCCACATCCAAGGCCAAAATCCGCTCCATCAAATCACCTTCAAACAAAATTCCGGACAGACACGGCCACAATAGCCACAACAGAGACAGCGACTGTGATCCACCTGCACTTTGCCTGCCACCAACGACAGGGCTCCGCTTTTGCAAGCGGACAGGCAGGTGCCGCAGCCAACGCAGTAGGATTCCACGTGCAAGCGTCGTGGCTGCGCGCCGAGCTGCGCTTTGACGCTGTCGGGGATAGCTTCCCCCATCAGCAACGAAACATTGGCCACCAGCTCGGCTTCGTTTTGCATACCCACCGCCACCGCAGACAATTCCGGCACGCTCCAGGCGTACTGCAGCGCCTCCTCCACGCTGCGGTAGAGATGGCCTCCACCCAGCGCCTTCATGCCATACAGGCCCTTGCCCATCTGGTGGGCGAAACGAATCGCCTGCAGCATGTCAGCAGCGCTTCCGTCTAAAATGCCAAACCCTGCCATATTGAACAGCGGGTGGATCACCTGCACCAACGGATGCAGGGCTGCCGACCGCACCGCGGCCACCGTGTGGGTGGAGATGCCCACCGCCCGCACCAGACCGCGCTCCTTGGCCCGCCAGAGGTATTCCAGCGCTCCGGCGTGCCCTTTCAGCGTCAGGCCCGACTCCTGTTCGTGTAGCAGGAAGATGTCGATATAGTCCCGCCCCAACTCGCGCAACGCCCGGGTGACGCTCTGCTCCATCTCCGCCGCTGTCACCGCATACGATTTGGTGGCAACATGCACCTGTTGAGACCAGCCGCGCTCCAGCGCCCAGCGCAGATGCGGATAGTTGTCGTAGCTTTCGGCGGTGTCCACGAAGTTGACGCCCATGGAAAAGGCGGCCTCCAGCAGGTGGCCGCCTGTTTCTACTGGTAAATTACGCTGCAGCGGGCCGATGGTCAACGATCCAAAACAGAGTCTGGACACCATCAGCCCGGTCTGCCCCAATTGCCTGTACTGCATAACTATTGCAAGTAGTGCTGGATCAGATCTTCCAGGATCTCGTCCCGTTCAATCCGCCGAATCATGTTGCGGGCGTTGTTATGACTGGTGATGTAAGCGGGATCTCCCGAGAGTAGGTACCCGGTGATATGAAAAATCGGGTTATAACCTTTCTCTTGGAGAGCGGCGGCCACCGCCTGCAAGACGACTCGCACCTCTTCCTGGCGCCCGGTGGACACCTTAGGCAGTATTCTGGTTGCTTCCCGATTATCCGGCATGGCGCTCCCTCCCCCATTTACTTTCTTCACAGTTCAGGTACTGCACTATTCCACGCCACCTGTTGGCAATCCTGCCCTACTTAGGTTTCATTTCTGTTACAACTGGCGCCAGATCGGGGCTGGCCTGCCCTGGTACGCCGCTTCGCCAGCAGGTTACAGGCCCAGCTGTCTTGCCACCAAATCGGAAACTGAGGCCAGTGCCTGGGGCAGCTTGCTGACGTCCTTGCCGCCGGCCTGGGCCATCTCTGGCCGGCCGCCGCCACCGCCACCCGTCAACTTGGCCACTTCCTTAATCAGCTTTCCGGCGTGCAACTGACGCTGCAGCAGATCCGGGCTGACGGCCGCCACCAGGCTGACCTTGTCACCCATCGCCGCTCCCAGCACGATCACGCCGCTGGGCAACTTATCCTTTACAGTATCTGCTATCCCGCGCAGACTATCCATATCCTTGGCCTCCACCTGCCGGGCAACTACCGTTACCCCGTCCACCACCGGGGCGTTCTGCAGGAAGTCGTCGGCTTCCTTGGCTGCCAGCTTGCTGGCCAGGCGGTCCGCCTCCCGGCGGGCATCTCGCAAAGCAGTCAGCGTCTGCTCCAGACGCCGGGGAGCTTCCTCCACCGTCACCTTCAGCAGATCGGCCAGCTCCTGCAGCTTGGTTGTCTGCAGGCAGGCGTACCGGTAGGCAGCCTCGCCGGTGATCGCTTCGATGCGCCGCAGCCCGGAGCCGATGCCACCCTCGCCCAGCAACCTCACTTGGCCTATCTCGGCGCTGTTCTGCACATGGGTGCCGCCGCAGAGCTCCATGCTGTAGTCGCCCATGGTCACCACCCGCACCACGTCGCCATACTTCTCGCCAAACAGAGCAGTGGCACCGTGGGCCTTGGCCTGTTCCAGAGACATCTCCTGGGCGTCCACCGGCAGGGCAGACAGCACTTGCCGATTGATCTCCTGTTCCACCAAGGACAGTTCTGCGGCCGTGAGAGCACTGAAGTGGGAGAAGTCGAAGCGCAGACGGTCCGGCTCCACCAGCGAACCAGCCTGATGGGCGTGTTCGCCCAATACGGTCTGCAGCGCTTTGTGCAACAGATGGGTGGCAGAGTGGGCACGCCGGATAGCCTGCCGCCGGGACGCGGCCACCTGCAGCCGCAGCAGCTGACCCAGCTGCAAGCTGCCGGACTGCACCTGGCAGCGGTGCAAAATCTTGTCGCCGCTGGCCTTTTGCACATTCAAAACCTCCAGCTCTACCCCGTCACCGCACGCGCTGCCGATATCTGCAATCTGGCCGCCGGATTCGGCGTAGAAGACGGTTTGATCGAACAATACCTCCACCGTCTCCCCCGCCTGCGCGCTGGACTGCAGCTGCTGGTCTTTGGCGATGGCGATCACCTGGGCCGGGCAACTGAGCAAATCGTAACCGACGAACTGATCGCCGCCGGCGGTCTCCCGGAAGATGTTTTCCTTGCCGAAATCGCTCTCCTGTTCGCCGCGGGCCGCCCGGGCGCGCTGGCGCTGCTCGGCCATCGCCTGTTCAAATCCGGAGCGATCGACAGCGATGCCCTGTTCCGCAGCGATGTCCTCGGTCAGATCCAAGGGGAAGCCATAGGTATCGTACAGACGGAAAGCATCCTGACCGGCCAGGGTCTGCTGCGCAGTCTCTTTCAACTGGTTCAGCAACTGCTGCAACAAGCCCATGCCTTCATCCAGGGTCTCGTGAAAGCGCTCCTCCTCCACCTGCATCACCCGTTGCACAAATTCCTGCTTCTCCCCGAGTTCTGGATAGGCGTCGCCCATCTGAGCGACCACCAACGGCACCAGCTGGTACAGGAAGGGCTGGTCAAAGCCCAGCGTCTTGCCAAAGCGCACGGCGCGCCGGAGCAGGCGGCGGATCACATAGCCGCGGCCTTCGTTTTGGGGCATGGCCCCGTCAGCGATGGCGAAGGTGACGCCCCGCAGATGGTCAGCGATCACCCGAAAGGCCATGGTATGCGGTTCGTCTTCGCCGTAGCGCAGACCTGTGCGTTGTTCCAGTTCGGCCATGATCGGCTGAAACAGGTCGATAGCATAGTTGGAGCCCACTCCCTGCGCCACCGCCGCCAGCCGCTCCAGGCTCATGCCGGTGTCGATATTCTTGCGGGGCAGGGGCGTATAGCTGCCGTCCTGGTTGTGCATGTACTGGGAGAAGACGTGATTCCATACCTCCAGGTAGCGATCGCAATCGCAGCCGACACCGCAGTCGGGTGAATCGCAGGCGAAGGATTCTCCCTGGTCAAAGTAGATCTCCGAGTTGGGGCCGCAAGGTCCCGGGCCGATGTCCCAGAAATTGTCCTCATCCATCATCACGCGGTCCGCCGGGAAGCCGATTTCATCGATCCAGATGCGCTTGGCTTCGTCGTCGTCCGGATGAACAGTCACCCAAAGCCTGTCTTGGGGCAGGCCGACCACCCGGGTGAGGAACTCCAATCCCCAGGCCAGACTCTCTCGTTTGAAGTAGTCTCCGATGGAGAAGTTGCCCAGCATCTCGAAGAAGGTGTGGTGACGGGCCGTCTTGCCCACGTTTTCGATGTCCACGGTGCGGATGCACTTCTGCGAATTGGCCATGCGGGGATTCTCCGGAATCATGTGCCCAGAGAAGTAGGGCTTCAGCGGAGCCACCCCGGCGTTGATCCACAGCAGAGTGGGATCGTCCTTGGGCAACAGGGGATAGCTGTCGAGGATCTGGTGCCCTTTGCTGGCAAAGAAATCGAGAAAGGCTTGGCGAATTTGGCTGGTCGTCTTTGGTTGCATGGTCTATTCCTCCTCAAACTTGCTCTTCTGGACATGGGGACGGTTCTACTGTCCGGCCCGCTGGTCCACTATTGGGGGCGCGGGATGAGGCCACACCGTGACCCGGAAGATGGTTACCGCTAAGGGACTGGGGACGGGCACCGCTGTGGGATTGAGGGACGGGCAGTCTCTGTCCACTCTCCATTGCCCCAAAGCGACAACTATCCCAAGCTGCCCGCCAAACGGCGGGCCACCCGGGCCGAGTTGCGACTGGCTTGGCGCACGTTGGCATAGAAATCCTCGTTGGCGCTGGCGCTGCCGGTATCGGTGATCCCGCGCAGAGAGAGGAAAGGCACTCCCTTGCGGGCCGCTACCTGAGCCACCGCAAAGCTCTCCATGTCCACAGCCACCGGTCGGGCGGCATCCGGCAGCAATTGGCGCTGCTCGTCGCTGCAGAAGAAAGAGTTGCCGGTGAACTGAATGGAGGGGTATACGTCCGCCCCGCTGTCAATCAGCAGATCCCAGAGCTGTTGGTCCGGACGCAGGCGATCGGTCTGCAGCACATCCACGTAGCTGCGCTTTGCGGTCCAGGTGCTGGTGATCGGCCCGCCCAGGTCCAGATCCCATTGCTGATGCAGTTCGCCCACCAGCACATCGCCGATGCGCAGCTTCCGCTCCGGGTCGGAGATCAGCGCCGTGGTGCCTAGATTGAGCAGGCAGCAAGGCCGAAAGCGGGTGATCAGGTCGCAGGCTCCGGCGGCAGCGTTGGTGGTACCGATACCCGACTGGAAGATGACGTAGTGGACGCTGTCCAGCACGCCCTGTACTACCTGCGAACAGTCGATGGTTTCCACCGCGGCCTGGGATAGCAATTCCTCCCGCACCGCGTTGAACTCGTGCTCCATGGCTACCACGATGCCCACCGTTAAGGGGCTACTTGGTCTGGTCTCAGTGGCGAACGTCGGATTTGTCCTTAGTTCTTCGTTCAAAGACGCTCAACTCCTTGTTGCAGCAGTGGTCTCAGTACGTCAGGCCTGGGCGATGATGCTGACTGCGGAGACTACCGCCAGGTGCAGAACTTGGATTTCCCGGGAAAAGTAAAAACCCCCATCCCTATTCAGGGACGAGGGTTGCTCGCGGTACCACCCTGCTTATTGTTGCCAGAAGAACGGGCAGCAATCGCTCGTTGACGGGTAACGGCCGTCGCCGGGCGGCTCCTCACCGCCTGCTCCAGGCTGGCTGACCCCAGGCCACAGAAAAACCCTCGCAGCAAATGGGTTCCCTCTCTGACAATGGCGTACAGGATCTCGACCCTTCATCACGGCTTTGATTCGGATTATGGGAAATTATATTACAGCCGAGGGGCACTGTCAAACGGATTGCCCGCAACGGCTGACATGTGCCACCCATTCCGGTTGGCTCGCAAGCTATAGCAGCCGATCAGCGCAGAACTCGATCAAGACTTTAATCACTGCAGCCACCGGCACGGCGAAGATCAAACCCAGCAAGCCGCCAAACTGTGCCCCTAGCAACAGGGCGAAGATAATGATCAGCGGATGCAGTCCCAATTGTTTGCCTAAAATCTGCGGAGTGATGAAGTTGCTCTCGATCTGCTGCGAGATCACCAGCACGACCAGCACTTTCAGCATCAACCCCGGCGAGCGCAACAGCGCCAAGGCAACCGCCGGCGCACCGCCGATGATCGGGCCGAAGTAAGGGATGATGTTGGTCAGGCCGACTATCGTGCCCAACATCAAAGAAAAGTCCATGCCGACGATCTCTAGACCAATCACGGTCAGAAACCCCACCACAAAGCCAACCGTCAGCTGCCCCCTGATCCAGGCACCGAGGGTGTCGTCAATGTTGCCAAATAGAGCTACTACCCGCGCGCGCCGACTGGTGGGCACCAATCGGACCAAGCCTCGCTTGATATCATCCAGGTCCTTCAACATGTAAAAGGATAGGATGGGAATGAGAATGAGGGTCACGCTCTTGCTGAGGAGGCCGAAGATGAACTGCGGAATTCCGTTTAGCAGGCTGAGCAGGTAGTTCTGCAGGCTGAGCAGGTTGTTGTTGATGGCTTCGGTGACAGCAGGCGGCAGGTTGATGCGGCTGTACTGCTCCTGCAGATCCCACACGGCGGTCTGTACCTTCGTCACCAGGTCAGGGACCTGCTTGACCAGGCTATTTACCTCTTCAACAATGGTCGGAACGACAAAGGCACCGAACATGAACACCATAAAGGCCACAAACGCATACATCACCAGGATGGCCACGATACGGGGAACGCGCTTGCGCTGTAACGCCGCCACGAAGGGCTCCAGCAAGTATGCCAGCAAGATGGCAAATAGGAATGGGCTGATCGCTGGTAGCAGGTATTCGCGGATGGAATAGACAAAGAGCAGAGCAAAGGCAGTCGCAGCCCAAACCAGCACCACTCTAGGACTAGGTAGCCGCCAGCTAAACATCATCCATCCCCCCTTTCTAGCTTACGTCCTGGCAACATCTGCTTATGTTCAGAGATGTGATGTTGCGGGCAATAGGAGTATTCGTCGGAAAGCAGCCATCAGCTTCTATCAACCATAATTGCCACGCTTTGGGTCAGCGCAAAATCAGCCACAATAGCAGTAAACCGATGACTATTTTCAGCCAAATGGGTCGGGACATGAACCATGTCCAGATATCGCGCAGGATTCACACAGATCATCCCTCCCAAAGCGTTCACTTGCTTTTCATTATAACCGAAATACTTGGCAATAAGAACAGATTATGCATCTGTTTGGCTGAATTCGACTTGCCCTAAACGGCAATCAGCCAACCTGTGGGTTCAGGTTGGCTGACTAGTGGCTGGTTTATCGCCAATTATCCATGAATCTGAGGGCCCCGTCTTTTACCCGGTCGACCACTTCTCCGCCTCGATCCAGCAGATCGCCGGCGCTTTCACGCAACCGCCGTTGGTCGCGACTGCTCATGTTCATGCCGTAGTAGGCCCCGATGATCCCGCCGATCACCAGGCCGGTGAGCAAACCACGCCTCATGATCCCAACCTCCTTCTACCATGCCTTCGTTATGACGTTCAATTTGTCGCAATGCTACCCGATGACCTGCGGGGTCAACTCAGGCTCCGCTTCCACCGAAATCAAAGAGCCATCATCCGCCACCTGGAACAAGCGATAGCCATTCTTTTTCTTGCTATACTCCAGACAACAATCCCAACAATAGTACTGCTCGTGTCCAACCTTGCCCACCGCCCTGCTGCCGCAGTGAGGACACTTGAATGTCTGCATTTTACCACCCCAATCCGCTGTCTGGTGTCGGTTCAATCAGCCCGCCGGGTCAACACCCGGTTCTGGTACGATGATGTGCTCGTCTCCATATATTATCTGCTCGCAGGCCGGCGCAGTGGAGTAACCGCCCAGCAAGTCCTGGATCAAGCCATCGGAGAGAATGAGCTCCGTGATGCGCCCGCTATCTTGGTCTATGCCCAGGTCGGCGAGAGTGCCCAGCATGCGCCCACCAGTGGTCAACACCGGTCGGCCGGCCACCTGTTCTTCGCTGACGGCCTGAGGCACCTCGGCCATGATATCGGTCAAAGCGGTTGGACGCTCGCCCGGCAACAGAATCACCGCGTCGGGACCGATGGCGCTCACCTGACTGATCCGGATCGCCTTGCCCTCGGTCAACAGCCCGTCCTTCTGCAGTACCAGTGCGGCCAACCGGCCGCTGCCCTGGTCAAACAGCAGAGAGCGCACCACAGCCACCTGTCGGCCAGAACTAGGATCGACCACCGGCAGCCCGATCAACTGCCTTCCTCTCTGCACGCTGCTGCCTCCTTCGGTGTACCGAATGAGAAAAAGAGGGTGTTCAAAGATGATATTTGGAAAGCTTATTGATTAGTCTTGCCGATGGGGATGGTAAACATACCAATGCAGAAGACAGAGGGACGAGGAGGGACGTACAAGTCGTCTCCCTCGCGAGGGAGACGACTTGTACGTCCCTCTGTCTCCTTTAGGGTTGGCGCTGAATGATGCCGCCTCCCACTACCCGCCGGTCGGCGTAGAGCACCACCGCCTGCCCGGGGGTAATCGCCCGCACCGGCTGCAAAAATCTCACCCGCAGCTGGCGCGGGGGCAGCAGCTGCGCCAGGCAAGGCACCGCTGCCGCATGATAGCGGATCTTAGCGGTCAGTTCGACGGTGTCTTCAGACCAGGGCCAGTAGAGCAGGTTGCAGTCGTCCGCAATCAGTTGGTCAGACCAGACCTGGTCCGCGGTGCCAACCACCACCTGGTTCGTCTCCGGCTGTACCGCCAGCACATACAGCGGCTCCGGCCAGGTGACACCCAATCCTCGCCGCTGACCCACGGTGTAGTTCTGTACCCCGTTGTGTTCGCCCACCACTCGCCCATCGGTGAGCACGATTTTGCCTGGGCGTGCCTGCATGCCCGCCTCCTGCTCCAAGAAGCGCTTGTAGTCGTCGTCGGGAATAAAACAGATTTCCTGGCTCTCTTCCTTCTCTGCGGTGGGCAGGCCGTACTGGCGGGCGATGGCCCGCACCTCGCTCTTGGTCAGATCGCCCAGCGGAAACAAAATGCGCCACAATTGTTCGTTGGTAATGTTGTAGAGGGCATAACTTTGGTCCTTCTGTTCATCCTTGGCCTTTTCCAGGTAATAGCGATCACCCTCCACCACCCGGCGGACGTAGTGACCGGTAGCCATATAATCCAGCCCCAGGGCCAGCGCTTTCTGCAAAAACAGATCAAACTTCATGTAACGATTGCAGGCGATGCAGGGATTGGGCGTATTGCCTGCCCGATAGGACTCGATGAAGTAAGCGACCACCTTGTCTGCAAACGCCTCCCGAAAGTTAAGCACATAAAATGGCATGTCCAGACTGGCGGCCACCCGGCGGGCGTCCTCCACCGAAGACAGAGAGCAGCAGCTGCCGGGGTGGTCATAGTATTCTTCGCCTGCGGGTGACCATAGGCGCATGGTGGCACCAACCACCTCGTACCCTTGCTCCCGCAGCAAGACAGCAGCCACCGAGCTGTCCACGCCGCCGCTCATGGCTACCAATACTTTGCCTTTGCTCATGAAACCACCTCCCAGCAACGCCTGTGTTCGGAGCTATATAGCGATTGTGCTTATACCCGTTAGCAACACCGTCAGGTGTTGCGGGCAATAAAGCGATTGTTGCGTTAGCAACTATCAGTTTGTACCTTAAGATGACCTTGCCCCCGGGTGATATCCCTTATGCGCGTCTCTAGCGCCGGCAAATCCCGCGGTCGCACGGCGGCGCGCACACTTACCTGCAGTTGGTAATCGATAGCGATGATGTCGCTGCGGCACGACTCCAGCTCGCGCAGCACGTCGCCCAGCACCGCATAGTCCAGATTGCTGACCACCACCGTCACCTTGATCGTCTCTGTGCGCACGCCCGCCTCCTGCAGCCCGGCTAGAGCACAATCCCGGTAGGCGCGGATCAGGCCTCCGATGCCCAGCTTCACCCCGCCGAAGTAGCGGGTGCCCACCACGATCACGTTGGTCAGACCGTTGCCTTCGATAGCCTGCAGCATGGGTGGACCGGCGGTGTTGGCCGGTTCTCCGTCATCGCTGTAACGGACGAGGGCCTGGTCACCGTGGCCCAGCTTGTAGGCCCAGGCGTTGTGGGTAGCATCGGCGAACTGAGCGCAGATCTGGGCCAGGAACTCCTTGGCCTGCTCCTCGTCGGTGACCTCGCGCACCGAGGCGTAAAAGCGGCAAAGGCCCACCGGTATCTTCACCTGCACGCTCTTGGCCACTGTAGAATATGTCTCTGGCATCTCGCTCACGTCAGTTCCACCTCCTGCGAAACAAAGAAGAGGGTTTAGGCTGATTTCCTCGATAATCCCTGCATCCCATGCGGGGAGTGATTAGTCCACCAACATGCCATGGTAGGGCTGGGTTGGCGCGCACTAGGCGCACTGGCTGCCCCAATCAAGGAGCGAGCGAGGACGGGACCAAAGGCAGCAGCTGTCCGAGCCGCTGTCCTTTGCGTGCATGAGACTGATACACGAATAACCTCTCATCGAGGGCAAGAGTAGCGATGACGACCTGCAAGCGGCGAGTTCTGCTGCCGCCCGGCCGAGTCGAGCTCAAACAGTATTTTGGTTGGCAGACAGCGCCTAAGCGCGCCAGCCCTAGCCGAAAAGCGCCCCATTGCCTTCATCCATAGAGGGATTCCAACCTGCGCTACTTCCCCTCCCACTCCATGAGCCGTTGCTTTTGAGTGCGTTCGTAGCCGTTTGCCCCCGGCTGGTAATAGCGCTTGTGCCGTAGGTTGTCGGGCAGATATTGCTGGCGCACATAATGGCCGGGGAAATCATGGGGATAGCGATAGTCAACCCCATGGCCCAACTTGGCGGCACTCTTATAATGGGCGTCGCGCAGGTGCTTGGGCACCGCCACGTTGGTTTCCTGCTGCACATCGGTCCAGGCATCAGCCATGCCTGCCGTAACCGCATTGCCCTTGGGCGCACAGGCGATGTAGGTGGCAGCCTGGGCCAGGGGCAAGCGGGCTTCCGGCATGCCCAACATGGCCGCTGCCTGGGCGGCCGCCACGGCCACGGTGAGGGCGCGGGGATCGGCGTTGCCCACATCCTCCGCGGCGCAGATGACGATGCGCCGCGCCACAAACACCGGATCCTCACCGGCGTAGAGCATGCGCGCCAACCAATAGAGGGTGGCGTGGGGATCGCTGCCGCGCATGGACTTGATGAAGGCGGAGATGGTGTCGTAGTGCTGGTCGCCATTCTTGTCGTAGACGATGGCCCGCTGCTGAATGGACTCGGCAGCCACCTCCAAGCTGATGCGCCGCACCCCATCATCGTCCGGCTCTGTGGTCAACACCGCCAGCTCCAGCGCGTTGAGAGCGGAGCGGGCATCGCCGTTAGCCACCCGCACCAGATGGTCTGCTGCCTCGGGGGCCAACTCCACTCGGTAGTCGCCCAGCCCGCGGACGGTGTCCTGCAGCGCTTGCTGCAGCACCAAGCGCATCTCCTCATCGGGCAGGGGCTCAAGGCGAAAAACCCGCGAGCGGGAAACCAGCGGCGGGTTGACTTCGAAGTAGGGGTTTTCGGTGGTGGCACCGATCAACACGATGGTGCCGTCCTCCACGTAAGGCAGCAATGCATCCTGCTGCGCCTTGTTAAAGCGGTGGATCTCGTCCACAAACAGGATGGTGCGCTGCGCCTGCATGCCCAGGCGTTCCTTGGCGGCAGCCACCACCTGCCGGATATCCGCCACGCCTGCGGTGACGGCGTTCAGCTGCTCGAAGGCCATCTGGGTGGTATTAGCAATCACCCGGGCCAGGGTGGTTTTGCCTGTGCCCGGGGGACCGTAAAAGATCAGTGAAGATAAGCGGTCAGCCAAAATAGCCCGGCGCAGCAGACGGCCAGGACCGATGATCTGCTGCTGTCCCCGCACTTCATCCAGCGTGCGCGGTCGCATCCGCTCCGCCAGCGGGGCCACGCTCTGCTTCAGCTGTTGCCGATGATGGTCAAACAGGTTCACATCGACTCACCGGCCGAGGGCAGACTGAATACGGGCCAGCGCTTCGCTGCAATCGTCCCGGTTGACGTTGAGGTGGGTGACCAGACGCACGGTGTTTGGCCCTGGGGAGCCGCCCTTGACGCCAACCGCCGCCAAACGCTGCACCACCTGGGGGCCAGTGAGGCCGGTGCCGCTGACGTCGATGGCAATGATGTTGGTCTGCACCGTTTCCATATCGATGCTCAGCCCGGGGATCTGTTGCAGGCCCTCTGCCAGATAGCGGGCGTTTTGGTGGTCTTCCGCCAGCCGCTCCACGTTGTTCTCCAATGCATAGATGCCTGCCGCTGCTAGCACGCCCACCTGTCTCAGGCCACCGCCCAGCATCTTGCGGTACTTGCGGGCGGCGGCGATGAACTGCTTGCTGCCACAGAGCACGGCACCGACGGGGGCACCGAGTCCCTTGGACAGACAGACGCTGATGCTATCCACGCCTGCGGTCAGTTCGCTGGGATGCACACCCAAAGCCACCGCCGCATTCATGATGCGCGCGCCATCCACATGCAGGGGAATGCCATGCTCGGCGGCCACCTGTGCAATGGCCCGCACCTGCTCCGGCCGGGTGATGGTTCCGCCAGCCCGGTTATGGGTGTTCTCCAGGCAGATTAGCCCGGTGGAAGGGAAGTGGACGTTTTCAGCCCGGATATGCTGTCTGACAGCTTCAGGATCCAACACGCCCCGCTGACCCGGCACCAGCACCGGGATCAATCCTCCCAGAGCAGACAAACCTCCTACTTCAAAGTAGAAGATGTGGGCCCGCGCCTCCAAAATTACTTCCGCACCCCGGGGGCAGTGGGTCAGCAAGGCGACTAAGTTGCCCTGGGTGCCGCTGGTGACGAACAGGCCAGCCTCCATACCCACCCGTTCGGCCATCATCTGCTCCAAGCGGACGACCGTGGGGTCCTCGACATAGACATCGTCGCCCACTTCCGCCTGATACATCGCCCGGCGCATCGGTTCGTTGGGCAGGGTGATGGTGTCGCTGCGCAAGTCTATTACTCGGTTCATCCTAATCTAATACCCCCATTCTGATACGTGGGGACTGTCCCCACGTGTCATTTCTTTAGAGCTTCTTCCAGACGCTGACGCAGCACCTGCTTGGACATGGCTCCCACCAGCCGGGCCTGTTCTTCGCCGTCCTTGAACAACACCATGGTGGGAATGCTCATCACGCCGTAGCGCATGGCCACCTCCGGCTCTTGATCCACGTCCACCTTGGCTATGGTCAGTTGATCGGACATCTCCGCCGCCAGTTCCTCCAGTATCGGTCCCACCATGCGACATGGACCGCACCAAGTGGCCCAAAAGTCGACCAAGACCGGTTTGCTGGAATCGAGCACCTCTGCCTGAAAGGTGCTGGTGGTGACCTTCTTCGTGTTCTCTGCCATCTAGTTGTTGACCTCCCTTTCATCGACAATCCCGGTAATGACGATTTGAAAGCGCTGACTGGTCTTCATCTTTGGCTCCAGGCGCCAATGGATCAGCCCGTAGGTGCCGGCCATAGCCAAGATGCCCAACATCGCCGCTCCCAGCTGGGAAGACAGCGTTTGGCCTACAGCCACTCCCAGGAAGAGCATCAGCAAGGGCAGACCGTAGACAATCAGCCCTGCCGTGACCACATCCCGGTGGGTCATTTCCATGCGCACGGTCTGGCCAGCACTGGCACCAGCTTGGTTGACCGCACTGACGGTCAACTCTTTGCTTTCGTGGGCAAGTTCGCACTTGCCGCATTTGGCACAGGCCGATTGCTGGCGCAGACGCACGTCAGCCAGCTGACCTTGCGTGCGCACAACCAATCCGATTTCCTGCATCCGCCGATAACCTCCTTGTGTAGCTTCCGACAGGCTGTCTGGTTTTATCATCACCATCCAGTATAGCACGCTGTCAGCGAAAACCCACCAGACGGCGTCAAGTCTCAAACTGACGCCCTTGCCAGCGCATTGATTGTTGTTCTACAACCGCAGCGCGTCTCCTGCCGAACCAGCAGTTTTATAATATATGAAAAGGCGAGGCCAAAAGCCTCGCCTAGTCTTCCTCCACCGTGCCGTGAGCATCTTTCTGTTTTAGAATCCCGCTCTCGCAGGTGGGCACCATACCGTTGCTTTATGAGTCCACTTACCGAGGCATTCACGCCGCAACGCGCTCCGGCTCCCAATGTCAACTTGTTGGTTCAAAACAAATTGACCTCACGCACACAGCAGACTTGGATTGCTTGGTTTAATCATAGCATCGTCGAAAGGAGCAAACAAGTGGGAATTGTTAGTGCGATTCCACATCCCCACCATGCCGTCTAAGCCGCTCGTTTTCGAACCGCTAAGTAAACGTGGGTGCCAACCTGCCCAGTTTACACGTCCATTCTGAGCGATGGCCTGTGCTCCGTGGGCAGAGCGTAGCTCCCGATTCGAAGGTGTTGGATCAAAACAACGCAGGCTGCGACGCACACAGCAGGGAGTTGTGGGAATTGTCTAAATTAATTCTAACACAGCCGCGTCAGCGCCGCAACGGAAGGACAAGGAAATAGCAGTCAACCGTTGCAAAAAATTCAGTTAATCGGTCAACCTGCTGGCCAGATGCGCGATGCCCACCACTTTGGATAGCTCCAGCACAAAGGCGATTCCGGTGGCGGGCTTATCCAGGCTGCCTGCCCGGATGACCGATTCCAGCACCTGCTGGGTGATCTCGTGATTGACAATGGTCAACACGATATCCTTCTCCGGTTCAATGGCTATCCCAAATAGCTTTTTCTGCTCGTTGATGCCGGTTCCGCGCCCGGGGATGATGGTGGCTCCCTCCGCACCGGCGGCTTTGGCTGCCTTGACGATATCCACGTTTTGCCCTCTATTGACAATGACAACGATTAGGTCTTGCTTGATATTGGCCATCGAGATCATCCTTTCTTGCCGGACCGGTAAACCTGGCCCAAAATCATCACCGCAAGGATTGGAGCCAACGCCACCAGGGCGACCATGCCAAAGCCGTCGGTGACCGGGTCTCGGCCCGCCGTTACTGAAGCCAGGCCGATGCTCAACGAGAGAATGAAGGTAGAAACCATAGGTCCCGTGGATACCCCACCGGCATCAAAGGCGATTGAACTGAAGGTGGGATCGGCAAACTGCAAGATCACCAGCACCGAGGCGTAACCGCCAAAGACCAGCCAAGTAAAGGGTACCCCATAGACGATTCTAGCCATTCCCAAACCGACGAACAGTGCTACGCTGGCAGCAACTGTATACAGCAGTATATTCTGTTTGATACTGCCACTGCTGGCTCTCTCCACCTGGGCACAGAGTACGTGCACCGCCGGCTCGGCGACGGCCGCCACGAATCCCAGGATTGACCCGATGACGACCGGCAGCCAGCGAATGGAAACAGAGCCCAATTGTTGGCCCATGGCCTGGCCGGTGGATAGGAAGCCCACATGCACGCCGTGCAACAGCAAGGTCAAGCCAACAAAGGTGAGCGCCAACCCGCGCAGAATGTCCGCCATCACGTTCTTGGGAGGGCGGTAGTGCCAGGCCACCAGGGGAATTAACAGAAGCAACGGAGTCAACGCAGTAGCCACTTCCAAAGCGGCACCGGGCAAGCCGGCGAATAGTGCTGCAAGACTCATCCCAACACCAACCCCAGCAGCATTACGGCCAAAATGGGGCCTAGCGATGCCATCCCCACCAAGCCGAAGCCATCGGCCAACTCCGATCGGCCTTGCATGACGGCTGACGTTCCCGCACCCAGGCTGAGAATGAAAGGCGTGGTCATTGGACCGGTGGTGACGCCGCCGGAGTCAAAGGATACCGGCAAATAGGTGGCGGGGACGAACAAGGCTAAGACCAGCACCAGACCGTAACCGATGGTGAGCACCCGGCGGATAGGCCAGCCTAAACCGATGCGTAACATGGACAAGGCCAGGAACAGGCCGACACCAACGCTGACCATCACGATCAGCACTGACTTGGATACTGCCCCACCAGAAACGCTGTCGAATTGTCCGGCCAAGACCCGCAGGTCCGGCTCGGCAATGGTGATCACGAATCCCAGCACAAAGGAAGCGGCGATGAAGAACGGAACCGAACCGGAGGAAGGCAACGAGCTGCCCAACAGACGGCCCAATGGCACTAATCCCACGTCGGCACCGATCAGAAACAGGAACATGCCCAGCAGAACAAAGGCTACACCGCCCAGAAAAAGCATGAACTCTTCCGCCGGGATGCGGACCAGGGTCAGCTGCAGAATCACAATCACTACAGTCATGGGAAGGATGGCAGCCACTGCCTCCTTCCAGATATGACCATACTTATTCACCACGTCACCCCCATCTGCCTATACGAGTTCGCTGAAAAGTGGTGGAATACCTGCAGGCCAACGAAATGCAGACCATTTCCCTCTCCCCAATGGTCCCGCCTATGATTGGAGCACCAGACCCAGTTCGCGCAGTTGCCGTTGGTCCACCGCGTTGGGGGCATCGGTCATTAAATCGCTGGCGCTGGTTGTCTTCGGGAAGGCGATCACATCGCGGATGCTGGGCCGCTTGGCGAGCAACATCACCAACCGGTCCAGCCCGAAGGCTATTCCACCATGAGGCGGTGTGCCGTATTCGAAGGCATCCAGCAAAAAGCCAAACTTGGCGTAGGACTCGGCCGGGCTCATGCCCAGCGCCTGGAACATGCGCTCCTGCACTTCCCGGCGATGAATGCGGATACTGCCGCCCCCCAACTCCACCCCGTTGAGTACCAGGTCGTAAGCCCTAGCCCGCACGCGGGCAGGATCGGTGGCCAACAGCGGCAGGTCTTCCTCCGCGGGAGAGGTAAAGGGGTGGTGCAGAGCGACAAAGCGTCCCTGGTCTTCGTCCCATTCCAGCAAGGGGAACTCGGTCACCCAGAGGAAGCTGAAGCTGTCCTGGGGGATCAGGCCGAGCACGTCACCCAGATGCATCCGCAGAGCGCCCAGCGCTGCCGCCACAACGGCTGGCTGATCGGCTACGAAGAAGAGTAGGTCGCCCGGTTCCACGGACATGCGTGTTTGCAGCTGCTGCAACAGCTCCGGGGTGAAAAACTTGTTGATTGGCGAGCGCACGCCTTTCTCCTCGAAGGCCATCCAAGCCAGCCCCTTGGCACCATATTTAGCCACCAAAGCGCCCAGTTGGTCGATCTCCTTGCGCGAGAAACGGGACGCCGCGCCCTTGGCATTGATGGCCTTCACTTGGGCTGCCCCTTGGAAAACCTTGAACTGGCTCTGCTGCCCGATATCGCTGATGTCCACCAGCTCCAGGCCAAAGCGGATGTCGGGCTTGTCCGAGCCGAAGCGGTCCATGGCCTCAGCATAGGTCAGACGGGGGAACTGAATGTCTGCCGGGTCCAGCTGCAGAGCAGCCTGGCAGACCGCCCGCACCATGCCTTCGGCCAGTTGCTGCACGTCAGCTTCGCTGACGAAGGACATCTCCAAGTCAATCTGGGTGAACTCCGGCTGCCGGTCCGCCCGCAGGTCCTCGTCGCGGAAACAGCGGGCCAGCTGGTAGTAGCGGTCATAACCGGCCACCATCAGCAGCTGTTTGAATAGTTGGGGCGACTGGGGCAGCGCATAGAAGTTACCCGGGCTGACCCGGGATGGCACCAAGTAGTCCCGCGCCCCTTCCGGGGTGCTGCGGGTGAGCATGGGCGTCTCGATCTCCAGGAAACCTTGCTGGTCCAGATAATTGCGGGCGCTCATCGCCACCCGGTGGCGCAGCATCAACGCTTGCTGCAAGTCCGGACGTCGCAGATCCAGATAGCGGTATTTCAAGCGCAACGTCTCGTCAGCATCCAAGTCCGGCTGGATATAAAACGGGGGCGTCTTGGCGCTGTTCAGCACCTCCAGCCGGGAGACATGCACCTCCAAGCTGCCGGTGGGCAGATTGGGATTCTCTCCGCCGCTGGGACGGGTGGCTACCTGGCCGCTACAGGCCAATACGTATTCCGAACGCACCGCCTCGGCGGCAGCGAAGGCTTCCGGCGCTTGCTGGGGATGGAGCATCAACTGCACCAATCCGCTGCGATCCCTGAGGTCGATGAAGATCAGCCCGCCCAAGTCGCGCCGCTTCTGCACCCAGCCGATCAGGGTCACTGTCTGGCCGATGTGTTCTGGCCGCAGCTCTCCGCAATAGTTCGTCCTTTGCCAGTGAAATCTTTGGTTCAAAACCCTTCTCCCCTCTCGGCACATCCCGCAATAAAGGATGTGCGCCTTACTACGTGAGTTCAATGAAAAGTTGGCAGTGCAACTGCCTGTGTGCATTTACGCTGTAATGCTACGGGTAACAATGAAGAACATCGCTTTCGCCCACAAGCCCTGTCATGCCGAGCACTGCAACAAGCTCAGCCTAAACTCCAACCGGAATCTGGTTCCTCGGGCGTTGCTAGACCGGAGGACACCCGGAAAAAAGTGCTTTCATTTTATGAAAGCGTGCTGTTGTCGTTGGCCAGGCTGGCGCGCTAAGCCGCTGTCTGCCAACCAGAACAGATGTATGAGCTCGCATCGGCCGGGCGGCAGCAGAACTCGCCGCCCTGCATGTTCGCGAAGTCTAGCCCTCGACAAGGGTTTGTTCTTGCAGCACGATTACTGAGGCAAAATGGACGGCTCAAACAGCTGCTGCCTTTGGCCCCGTCGTCGCTCGCTCCTTGAATGAGGCAGCCAATGCGCCTGTTGCGCGGACAGCCTGGCCTCCTCGGCTGGCTTTCATTGAACATTCATGGAAGCTGCTCTAGCTGGATAAGTACCATCGGGCAATGATGGCGATTCCCAACCTGGGCCAGCTGGTTATCGCTTTAGCGCAGAAAGCGGTTGTGCTGTCTTTCGGTGCCGATGGTGGTTGCCGGCCCGTGCCCGGGATAGACCCGGGTGTCATCCGGCAGTTGGCGCAAGCGGGACAACGAGGCCTGCAGGCGGTCGAAGTCGCCGCCGGGCAGGTCGTAGCGTCCGATGGAGCCGGCAAACAGCGTATCGCCGGAGAAGAGCACCCCCTGACCGAAGAGGCAGATGCCGCCCGGCGTGTGCCCCGGCGTATGCAGCACTTGCAGCGTGAGGCCGCCCAGGGAGACCTGGTCGCCCTCGGCCAGCAACTGGTCGGCCGGCGGCAGCGGACCGCTCACCCCCAGGTAGCGGGAAACCATATCGTCGGTGGCCTGCAGCATAGGGGCATCCTGTGCGTGAATCAAGATTTTGGCCCCGGTCAATTCCTGGGCAGCAGGCAAACCGGCCACGTGATCAGCGTGGCCGTGGGTGAGCACGATGTACTGCACCGTGCCGGATAACTGAGACAACAGCTGCTGTAACTGCTCTCGGCTGCCGGCCGGATCGATCAGCATCGCCTGACCGCCGTCCGAATCCCAAACCAGATATGTATTGGTGCCCAGCGGCCCCATTCTCTCTTGTTTTATCTGCAACTTTTCCACCTCCATCAGAACATCCGCTGACTATCCAGCAGGATGGTCACCGGCCCGTCGTTGCACAACGAGACCTGCATCATCGCCTGGAATACCCCGGTGGCCACGGGAACGCCGGCCTGCTTGATCAGCGCCACTGTGTGCTGATAGAGGCGATCGGCTTCTTCTGGCGGCGCGGCGCTGCTGTAGCTCGGACGGCGGCCTTTTCTCGCGTCGCCGTAGAGGGTGAACTGCGATACCGCCAGCACAGCCCCACCCACATCCGCCACACTCAGGTTCATCTTGCCCTGCTGATCATTGAAGATGCGCAGCCCCACCAGCTTGCTGGCGATGTACTCGGCGTCCTGGATGGTGTCGCCATCCCCTACCCCGATCAAAACCACCAGTCCATGACCTATGCTGCCTACGACTTGTCCATCGACGGTGACCTGCGCAGAGGCCACCCGTTGTACTACTGCTCTCATCTCGCCCTCCTCAGCATGTGCGAAGCACATGCGATGTCCAATCATGTGATTGTTGCGTCAGCAACCATCAGTAAGTTCCTTATGCATGTGCGAAGCACATGCGATGTCCAATCATGTGATTGTTGCTTCAGCAACGGTGGGACTGGGGGACGGGTACTCCTGTCCCGCTGTTCGAAACGGGACAGAGTACCTGTCCCACTGTCCCACTGTCCCACCAACAGCCCAGGATAGTTCGCTTCAGGAACGGTGCGCTGGCGAGGCCATGCGATGCACGGTGAATACGTCCCGCACCCGCATCAACCGCTGCAGGATAGTCTCCAGATGGTTGCGGTCCCGCACCACGATGGTGAAGGTAACCGCGGCGGTGCGGTCGCGCCGATTGGTGCGTGCCTGCATTGAACTGATATTCAGCTTATGCTCGGCCAGCAGTTGCAACACGTCATGCAACAGGCCGGGTCGATCTAGCCCAGTGAGTTCGATGCGCACCGGATAATCGGTTCGCGGTTGCTCGTCCCAGTAGACGTCGATCAGCCGCTCCCTTTGACGCATCAATGCCTGTGCATTGGGACAGCTGACGGTATGCACCGACACCCCCCGCCCGCGGGTGATGTAACCGATGATTGGGTCGCCCGGCACTGGGTTGCAGCAGCGGGAAAAGCGAATCAAAGCGTCCGGCAAGCCGCGTACCTGCACCCCGGTATGGGTATGGCTGCGGTGCTCCGGCTCCTGTTCGGGGAAGTCCAGTTCTGGCACCTCTCTGGTGCCGGTCTGCTCCCGGTAGTGTTCCACGATGCGGGGCACCAGGCCAGAAAGGGAGGTCTCGCCAAAACCGATGGATGCGAACAAATCGTCAACACTGTTGAAATTCTGCCGCTCGCGGAAGTAGGCCAGCCGGTCGTCGGTGAGCACCTGGTGGGGTTCCAAGCCCAGACGGGAGATCTCCTTCTCCAGCAGATCCTTCCCCTTGTTGATACTCTCCTCCCGCTGCTCCTTTTTGAACCAGGCGCGAATCTTGCTTTTGGCCCCGGAGGTGCGCACCAGCTTCAGCCAGTCGCGGCTGGGGCCATTCATCTTGTTGGAAGTGAGCACCTCCACGATGTCGCCATTCTGCAGCGAATAGTTCAGGGGCACGATGCGCCCGTTCACCTTGGCACCGACGGTGCGGTGCCCCAGGTTGGTGTGGATGCGATAGGCAAAATCGATCGGGTTGGAGCCGGCGGGCAGATTGATCACGTCACCTTTGGGGGTAAACACGAACACATCGTCCGGATAGAGCTCCATTTTCACCCCATCCACAAACTCCTGCGCGTCCCGCAGCTCCTGCTGCCATTCGATGATCCCCCGCAGCCAGGATAGCTTCTCTTGGGACTTTTGATCCGGTCGGGTGCCCTCCTTATAGGCCCAATGGGCGGCGATACCGTGCTCTGCCAGTTGGTGCATCTCGTAGGTACGGATCTGGATCTCCAGCGGCTCTCCTCGATCGCCGATCACGGTGGTATGCAGCGACTGGTAAAGGTTGGGTTTGGGGACAGCGATATAGTCCTTGAAGCGACCGGGGATTGGCCGCCATACGCTGTGCACCAGTCCCAAAGCTTCATAACACTCCTTGACGGTCTCCACAATCACCCGCACGGCCGTCAGGTCAAAAATCTCTTCAAAGGTGCGACCTGCCTCCATCTTGCGGAAAATGCTGTAGAAGTGTTTCGGCCGGCCAGAGATTTCGGCGTTGATCCCCACTTCCTGCAGCTTCTCGCGCAGCTCAAGGATAGCGTGGTTGGTGATCTCCTCCCGCACCTCACGCTTCCTAGCCACCTTTTCGCTGATCTCGCGGTATCTCTCCGGCTCCAAAAATCGGAAAGCCAGATCCTCCAGCTCCCATTGTATCCGGCTGATACCCAAGCGACCGGCCAGCGGGGCAAAGATTTCCCGGGTCTCCAGGGCAGTTTCCTTTTGCTTGACCGGAGGGCGATACTTCAAGGTGCGCATGTTGTGCAGGCGGTCCGCCAGTTTGATCAGGATCACCCGCAGGTCCTCGGACATGGCCAAGAACATCTTGCGCAGGTTTTCCGCCTGCTGCTCCTGTTTGTTCAGCTCCTCCAGGCGGCCCAGTTTGGTCACGCCGTCCACCAATTTGGCCACCACCGGGCCAAACTTTGCCTGCAGCTCGTCCAAAGTGACCTTGGTATCCTCCACCACGTCGTGCAGCAAAGCCGCCACCAGGGTATCGGTGTCCAGCTGCATCTCGGCCAGAATGAGGGCGACGCCCAAGGGGTGAACGATGTAATCTTCCCCAGATGCACGCAACTGCCCGGCATGTGCCCGGGCAGCATAGAGGAACCCTTTGTGAATCCGCTCAAAATCGGCCTGTTTATTATAGCTTTGTACCTTTTCCAGCAGGGGAATCAATTCCCGTGGAAACATAGCCTCAATCCTTTCTCAGTTGCCAGCGACGATTGACGATATCTGGTCCGATTTCAAGGGATTTGGTTTGTGAGTAGCGAGCCGCAGCGGCTTCGCGCAGCGGCTCGGTCCTCCACTAATAGCGCTCAAACGCCAACCAGGATGGCGTCAAGTCTCAGCCCATCCGATGACGGGTGTCATTGGCCTCTCAGCATCTTGTTTGAGACTTGCCGCCCTAGTACCTCAGCAGCGAAATCACTGGATAGTCTTGCAGCACCTTGCGTCCGTTGAGGAACTCCAGCTCGATCAGGAAAGCGGTGGCGGTGACCACGCCACCCTCTTCCTCCACCAACTTGATCGTGGAGAGAATGGTACCGCCGGTAGCCAGCAGATCGTCCAAAACCAGCACCTTTTGCCCCGGCTTGATGGCGTCGGCATGCAACTCCAGCGCATCGGTACCGTACTCCAACTGATAGGTAACCCGGCGCTTCTTTCCCGGCAGCTTGCCCGGCTTGCGGGCTGGAACAAAGCCCTTGCCAAGAGCGTAAGCCAACGGTGCCCCCAGGATGAACCCGCGGGCTTCCGGGGCGACAATCACGTCGAAGTCGTAGGGCTTGAGCTGCTCAATCAAGGTGTCGATGGTTTTGCGAAAACCGTCCGGATCCTGCAACAACGGGGTGACATCCTTAAAGATGATGCCCGGCCGCGGGAAATCCGGGATGTCGCGAATCAGACTACCTAGTTCCACTTCTCTATTCCTCCCATTCACCTAGTTACTGATATAAACGGCGAAACTGCCGTGGGGCATCAAGTCCGGGGCCAACCAATGCTCAGGTGATCCTAGAATACTAATCTGGCCTCAGAGACCCCTAGCCTTGTAGCCAGATCATTTGTCTAAAGTCTCACCTGCCGGCGTTCCATCGCCAGGGTGGAGTCGTTGCACCAATTCCGCCAGACGGCGGGAGATAAGACCAGCAGCGTCCGGTCCCTGCAGCCATTCCTTGGCCTGCCCCAATTCCTGCATCGCCTCGGTTGCCTCGCGAAAGGCTTTGGACTGCAGCAGGTCCTGCTTTTCGGCCGGCGGAGGCAGTAGGCGCACGGAAGCACCCTGCTCCGAACAGGCACACTCGGCCAAAGCCAACTCCGCCATCACCTGCAGATGCATCTGCACCTGGTCTGGCAAGAGCAATAATCCAGCGGACTGCAGGGCTGCGGCCAACTGCCCCCAACTCCACTCCTCGCGGGGCTGGGAGCGCAAGGTCAAGAAGAGGGCGGCCAGTGCTTGGCGGCTGGGGCCGTGAGTTTCCAAAACTTTGTAAGCCCGGTCAATATCATTACCATTATACAATAAGTGAATTCCCAGGCGATAGAGTCGCTGACCTAACAGTTGGGCTAGTGCCCGCAGACTGCCTTCACCCAGCGGTGCATCCAACCACAGCAGTTGATCCCCTGGAAACACTTGGTCCGATGCTACCCACCGCCACTGACCGTCCTGCTGGCAGAGGAAGATGGGCCCGGCCTGGTTGATGGGCAGCTCCACCTGCAGTTCCTTCCACAGGCCCGCCCAATGATGGGCAGCCAGCGCCGGCCAAAACACGGTGAGCACCGAACGTGGTTGCTGCAGCAACTGCCTGACGGATAAGCCCTGTAGCAGTTCTTGCCGCCGATCGTAGACAGGGACCTGATCAGGTGCCTCTGGCTGCTGCCAATCCCGCAGATAAAGCACGACGCTGGTGCGCCCTTGCCAATGATTGCATTGCACGGTATAAGCTACATCTAGCCATTGACTGGCGACGATCGCCTCCTGCTCCTCGGCGCGGCGAAACGCCATCACTTCCCAGGGCAGCCCACCACCTTCCAGACGCAGTTTCAGATGCTGCCCCTCCCTGCCCACCAACCGGGCATCCAACAGACGCCAGCGCCGGCTGCAGAATATCGGTTGCGGATGGCCATACCCGAAGGGGCCCAGGCTATCCAGCGATTGCACCAGCTGCAAGCTGACCTCCGAAGGGTCCAGTTCGCCATCCAAAGAGAGGCAAGGAGTCATCTCCTCGGGGGTGAGGGCAGATTGCACTTGAGCGTTCAGCTCCCGCCGCAAAGCCGCTATGTTCTTCTCAGGCACAACCAGTCCGGCGGCGGCCTGATGGCCGCCATAAGCGGACAGCAGGTGTTTGGCTGCCTTCAGCCCGGCCACCAGGTTGTAGCCGGGAATGCTGCGTCCGCTGCCGCGGGCTTCATCCCCCTCGATGGCCAGCAGGACCACCGGGCGGTGGTAACGCTCCACCAGCCGTGAAGCGACAATGCCCAGCACTCCATGATGCCAACCGGATTTGGCCAGCAAAATGAAGTCCCGCTGGTCTGGTGGCAGCGCTGCTGCCGCTTGTTCCACCTCCAACAGGATCTGCTGCTCCAGGGATTGGCGCTCTTGGTTGTAGCCATCGAGCAAGGTGGCCAGTGCAGCTGCCTGCTCGGGATCGTCGGTGAGCAACAGTTCCAAGGCGTGTTCCGCCCGATTGAGGCGCCCGGCGGCGTTCAGCCGCGGGGCCAGTTGATAGGCAATGCTGCCCTCGTGCACAGCTCCCTCCTCCACCCCAGCCACCGAGAGCAATGCAGCAATGCCGGCGTAGGAGGGTTGCTTCAGTGCCAGCAGCCCCTGATGCACCAGCACCCGGTTTTCGTCCACTAAGGGCACCAGGTCAGCCACCGTGCCGATGGCGACCAACTCCAAATAGCGAGCGACGGCGGCCAGGCCGCCCAGGGCCTGTACCAGCTTCAGCGCCACCCCCACCCCAGCCAGCTCGACAAAAGGATACTCCCTCTCCGCCAGCTTGGGATTTAGCACCGCTACGGCTGCAGGACGCCGGCTGGCATCGGGGGTGTGATGATCGGTGACTACCACGTCCAGGCCCAGACGGTTGGCTTCGGCCACCTCGGCTTGGGAATTGATGCCGCAGTCCACCGTAATCAGCAGCTGTGCTCCGCCCTGGGCGATCTCATTGATCGCCTGCGCATTGAGACCATAACCCTCCTCCAAACGGCGAGGTATGTAGTAACCCGGGTCTAGCCCTAGATCTCGAAAAAAGCGCACTAAAAGGGCAGTGGCTGTCAACCCGTCGGCATCATAATCGCCATAAATGCAGATCTGCTGCCGCAAAGCCACCGCCTGTTGGATTCGTTCCACGGCTGTCGCCATGCCCGGCAATCGCTTGGGGTCATGTAAATGGCTGAGGTCAGGATGCAGGAACCGCAAAATCTGGTCTACTTCGGTCAAGCCTCGCTGCATCAGTACATCGATAGCCACCGGGTGCAGCCCCGTGGCCTGCGCCAACCGCTTGGCTTGTTCACGGTCCCGGGTGGCTATCTGCCATCTCGCCTGTTGTCTTCGCATCAATTGCCTCCTTGCACTGCTCCTTCACGTGGGTATTTCGCTGGCGGGGGTGCAGAGTCGTCTTGCCCCGTTGGCAGCTTACCGGCCTCCTCACTGACGGCGGCCAACAGCTCCTCCAGCCGCCGGTCCAACAGGTTGGCCCGTTCGGTCTGCTTCTGCAGTTCCTTTGTCGCCTGTTCTAGGCGACGGGTCAGTTCACGCATCTTCAACGCCTGCCGCAACTGATTGCCCAAGCCTATCAGCACCATGGTCAGCGCTCCAATAGCCACCGAAGCGATGATCACAGCGGCCAGGGGCACGCTGGGCGCAGACCAGAAGCCGAAGTTGACCACCACCGCCTGGGGATTGAGTAAGGAGAATGCCACCACCACCAGGGCCAGCACGATAAACAGCAAGACCTTAAGCTGCATATATCTCTCCCTCCAGTTCCACCGTTTCTTTTTCATTTTCCATGCCCGTCAGCCAGATTCCTGCCCGATATCTGGCGGATTGTGTCGATAGCGGCCGCAAGGCAGGAAATGTCAAGGAAGGCGGCGAAAATTGGTCTTTGGGAACGGTTGCAAAAAACCCACCTGGGGTTACAGCGACGTCGAACAACCTGAGTCTCGCTGTTTGTTGCATTCCTGGTTACAACTTATTCCCTGCGAGGACATCAGGTTAATGGCTGATACCAGGACAATAGCTGGACAGGGGGCACCTCATGTC
Source organism: Bacillota bacterium (assembly GCA_050949055.1). Taxonomy (GTDB): domain Bacteria; phylum Bacillota; class UBA994; order UBA5500; family UBA5500; genus JAEZJZ01. Next base: position 378,711 of record JBMNFA010000001.1, read on the forward strand.
CGGCTGGCCGGACGCGAGAACCGTCCCCATGTCCAGCCCGCAGCGAGAAAATTAGGAGGTGTTTTATATGGCCAACACATGGAATCGCAATCTAGACAAGTGTCTGGTGGGAGGCAACATTCTCACCCAGGACCCAGTTCTCCCACGCGTCAGTGCGCTGGGAATCAAGGGTAGCCGCATCGTCATGGCAGGCGATGACCAGCAGGTGCTGTCTGCGGCCGGACCGGAGACGGAGGTCATCGATCTGGGCGGGCAGACTGTGTTACCTGGCATCTTTGATTCACACAACCACATCGTGGCTGCCGGGGTGCTGCTGGAGGGCGTGATGCTCTTTGGCGTCAAGGATATCGCCGGCATGCAGGCGGCGGTGGCCCGCCGCGCGGAACAACTGCCCAAGGGGAGCTGGATCGAAGGTGGCGGCTGGATAGAGAGTCAATTTGCCGAATATCGCCTGCCCACCCGCTGGGATCTGGACCAAGCAGCGCCCGATCATCCAGTGATATTGAACCGGCTGTTTGGCAGCAGCGTGGTCAACAGCCTGGCGCTGCAGTTGGCGGGCATCGACGGCAACACGCCTGATCCCGAGCGCGGCCAGATCGACCGGGATCCACGCACCGGGGAGCCGACCGGTATTTTGCGCAACGGGGCGCAGAACCTAGTCAGGCGGGTGATCCCGCAGGCAGCGGTGCGCAACCAGGTGGAGCAAATAGAGGAGAGAATCAAAAGGGCCACCGCTGAATACGTCAAGTGGGGCATCACCAGCGTGATTGACCCGGGTGTAACGCCGCTAAGCATGCGCGCCTATCACAACTTGCGCCAGCGGGGCGAGCTGCCGCTTCGGGTACAGATGATGCCGGCCTGGTATGGTTTGTACGCCACTCAGGGCAAGGATATCAGCCAGCTGGTGGACACGTTGGGGTTCACCACCGGATTTGGCGACGAGTGGCTGAACGTGGGCCCGCTGAAGATGGCCATCGACGGCGGGCTGGGCAGCAAGACGGCCATGCTGCACGACCCCTACATCGATGGTCACGTCAGCCGCATTCCGCTGAGGTTGGATTTAGAGCAATTGGAGAGCTACTTCCGCCAGGCAATCGAGGCCGGTTGGTCGGTGGGTATCCACACCTGCGGCGATCTGGCCCAGGACATCGCCTGTGAGTCTTTCGACCGGGTGCTGCAAGCGCTGCCGCTGCCCGGCCACCGCTGCAACATCATCCACGGCTACCTACCCACCGAGAAGTCCCTGGAGATCATGGCCCGGCAGCAACTGGCGGTGTCGGTGCAGCCGGGATTCACCTACGTGGAAGGCGACATCTACTTCGATCAGATTGAGGAACAGCGGCTGCATCGCTATAAGCCGCTGCGCACCTACCTGGAGAGAGGCATTCTGGTGGCGGCTAATTCGGATATGACCTCGGCCCATTATAACCCCTTCTTTGGCATGTACGCAGCGGTGACGCGCAAGACATCCCAAGGCCGCCAACTGGGTACGGCTGAACTGATCAGCCGCGAACAGATGCTGCCGCTGTTCACCAAGAACGGTGCCTGGCTGGCCAGGCAGGAAGACCGGGTGGGCACGCTCAGCCCCGGCAAGCTGGCCGATTTGATCGTTCTATCGGATAACATTCTGACGGTGCCGGATGAAAAGATACTGCAACTGAGCGTGCGGCGCACGATGATCGACGGCCATTGGGTCTGGCAGGATGAGTGCAGCAACGGATAATTTGAACTTGATCCGATCAAAGGCAGCACTTCCGGCAAGGGAAGTGCTGCTTCGTTCATGCGAGGTCCTCTTTGGGTGATCGATCAGCTCAGCTGTAGCGCCGCTTTGCTGCGCTCGAACTCGGCGATACGGAGTAGCGCCTCCCGGTTCAGCTCGTCAATTACGTGCAGGCTGCCGCCGGCAGTCTCGGCCACCCGGCGCAGGATGCCGCGGTTGGGCTGCAGGCCGATGCAGCAGAGGTGAAAGTCGGTCTGCTGGCGCAGCTCCTGGGCGGCGTCCAGCGCATCGCGCAGCGGATCGCCCAGCCGCTCCCCCAGCGTGGGGATGCCATCGGTGATCAACAGCAACAGGCCGGAACGGGAACCAGCCTCTTTGACATAGCTGATCGCCTTACGCAGTCCGGCTGCCAAAGGTGTGAGGCCGCCAGGCTGGAGCTGTTCCAGACTGTGCCTGATCTCCAGCCGATTGCGGGTGAACGGAGTGACCAGCTGCACCGAGTCCTCCTGAAAGCTGACCACGGCGATGCGATCGCGGCTGTTCTGCACCAGATGCTCGGCCAAGTTCTTTGCTGCTTTCATGCGCTTGCCCAGCATGCTGGCCGAGGCGTCCACCAGCAGGCAGATGTCCACCCCGCGTCGCTGTAGACGTTGCTCGTAGTAAAGGTCGGCGCAGGTGACGGACCAGGGCTGCCCCAGGCTGAAGCTGCGGGTCAGGGCGCTGCGCACCGTCTCGTTGATGGCCAAGTGATCGCCGTCCCCATGCCGGATCACGCGCCGGGTATGACTGCGGCGCACCGCCCGCTCCTCGGTGAGGCTGCCGAAACTGCCGTTGGTGCTGACGCTGGGCCGGGCCAACAGCTGTCCCTGTTTGCGCAGCTCTGCCTCCAGGTCGCGAGCGTTCTGCAGCAGTCGGCGATTGAGTTCCATCCCCTCTTCGGTCAACTGATAGCGACCTTTGCTCCGGCAAAGAAAACCATACCCTTCCAGCTTGACCCATGCGTCGTGCAGGCGAGCGTTCTGAGGGTAGTAGGGCTGGTCGGCGCGGGCAGGAGCTCTGCCCGTCTTGTGCACCGCCTCCAGCAGCTTGGCCAGTTCATCCAGGTCCTCCAGATTCTCCAGGATGTCGGCCACCGCCACCAGCTGATAGCCATAGATCTGATCGCTGGACGGGTCTTCCCCGGTGCGGCTCTCCCGCAAGAAAGAGTCGGTGAAAGCCGAATACGCTGAAATGTCCTCCCGGCTGCCCACAGTGCCCGACTGATGTTGCACCAGGTCCACCCGACGCAGCTCCACCTGCTGGCGCTGCAGCTCTTCCTCTACCGCGCTGACCAGATAGAAGGCGGCGGCGATATCCTGGTCTGCCAGCTTGGCGCTGATGTGCACGTGGTTGAGGTGGGCCTTCTTCAGGGTCTCCTTTTGGCCAAAGCGCAGGCTGCCAGTGATGCGCCCACCACCGGCACCGGTCTGCACGTCGACGTAGTGCACCAGCTGATAGCGGCGATTGGCTTGCTCGTATCCGACCAAGGCGGACATGCCCTGGGCAAAACGTTCGACTCCCCGTTTGGCAGCGGCACCGATGCCCCTGGGGTCAACCGCCTTCACCGCATGAAAGACGTCGATGTGCAAGATTTCTCCAGGGGTCTTGCGCCGATAGAATACCTGGCCGGCGTCCGAATTCTTGATGATGGTCACTATCTGGGGGCGGGAGGGATCGATGGTGTGGATCTTGCGGCTACAGACGGCAGTCTCCCCGATACGACAGCCCAGACCTAGCTGCAGCAGACGGCGCAACTCGGCCTGCCGATTGAAGAAGGCGTCACTGATCACGGCGCAGCGCTTCCTCGGTCATGATCAGGCGCGCCTCCGGCAACTCCTTCACACTCTTGGCCTGGGCCGGCGGTGCGGTGATGGTGATTAGCTCCGGATCAGTGACGCTTGGTCCGGCTACCTCGCCCGCTGCACTCTTGCCCTGCAACGGAACGCTGCCTGACTGGGGTTGCAGCTGGTTCTGCAAATGAGGTGTTGGCTGCTCTTCCGGGCGATCGCGCAGGTTGCCGAGCAAGCGGGTGAGAAAGCTCTGACGGTTGCTGCCGATTGGCTGAGGCTCGTCCTCCGGCTCCGGGCTGGGCGGCTGCGCTGGCTGTGGCTGCAGGCGTGTCTTGATCGGCTCAGGGATCGCTTCCGTGTCGGCAGCATGCGGCCACTCTGTAAGCGCGTCCAACACATCGGCTAACACGTGGGGTGCCGCCCGATGCTTCAAGGCCATGGGAATGACAGCGCGCAGGTCGTCCACGTCCACCTCATCTTTGCCTTCCAGGGCGGCATGCATGCGCGTGCCCAGGCAGATGGCCTCCAACGCCCGCAGGCTTTCCAGATTGTGTTGCAGATAAATGCGCGCCAGGAAATTCAGCTGTCGGTGGTCCAGCCGCAACTCCTCCAAGCTATGGAGTGCATTGTTCAGGCGCGCTCGCACGGCGAACAGTTGCTCTCTGCTCAGCGCGAGGGCTGCTTTGGACTCCACCTGCTGCAGAATGGCCATCACCGTAGCCAGATTGCTGGGGCGCCGCACGCCGATGCACAGGTCGAAGCGGTCCGCCAGCTGGCGGCGGATCCCCTCCAACGGCCCCGGGTCCTCGTCCGGATTGGAGGCCGCCCAGACGGTGACCTGGCTGACCAACTCCACCTTGGGCAGGCCGGCATCTTCAATCTGCAGCCGGCCGGGCTTGGTGCCCATCACATCCAGCAGAATATCCGCCAGCTCCGGGGAAGTGTCGGCCAAACGGTTGATTTCGTCGACGAAGATGATCCCACGGTGGGCCTGGGCCAACGTTCCCGGGAGCAGAGCAGCCTCAGGATGCTGACGGTCGGTCAGGCGGGTGAGGTCGACCCCGCCCACCACAGTGGCTACTTTGGCCGAATGGGAGACCTCCAGAAAAGGCATCGGCACCCATTCTGTGCCGATGCGCAGCAGTTCCGCCGTGTTCAGGTGACGGTGCGCCGGACAGTGAGGCGCTTTGGGGTCGCAGTTATACAGACAACCGGTAACGCGCTCGATCTTGGGCAAGACGCCTTTGGCGGAGCGGATGATGGTAGTCTTGCCGGTTCCTCGCAAGCCTTCGGCGTGAATGTGCAGCGGTTGGCCGTGTTCCGCCGCCAAAATGGACATCTCTATGGCCTTAAACAGAGCAGCATTGTCCGGATGGCGGACCAGACTGGAGTAGGATTTGTTCATCATCATCCCCCATAAGTTTGATTGATCGGCAAGTTGCGTTTCCAGCGGGCAACTCCTACCTACTAGCAACATCCGCAGGTGTTGCGGGCGATAAAGCGATTGTTGCGCTAGCAACTATCGGCTTGTACCTACTAGCAACATCTGCAGGTGTTGCGGGCGATAAGGCGATTGTTGCGCTAGCAACTATCGGCTTGTACCTATAGTTCCCAGCCGTCCCGAAAATAACGCTGTCTTTGGAAGAAGCTGCAAAGAAATCTGCGCGTGGGGCATGCTACTAGGGCATACAATACGCACGGCCACGGAGGGAGGCAAGCCAGATGGAATACCCCAAGATCAATCTCAGTTTGGAGGCGTTGCGAGCCAGGGAGGGTGAGCAGCTGGCGAACATGGAGTTGCCGGAATTCAAGTTTGAGGTGGAAGACTATCAGCCGGGCCAGGGGGGTTCCGGGCACTTCCACGGTGAGGCGAAGAAATGGAGCTTTCGCAACCTGGATGAGCTCTGCGACATCGTGGTCAATCAGGCGGACTTGCCGGCGGAGGCCTTCTTTTACCAGGATGCGCTGGCCACCTGCGAACAGATCGAGCAGAACCTGCGGGCTGAAGGGATGCAGGGACACTGGAAGGATCAGATGATCGTCTCCAATTTCACCGGCAAGTATCCTGCCCGGGCCAAGGTCTGCTACTTTCGGCAACCGGGCGAGGAACGGCTGCAGGCGGTGGCGGTGCTGCGGGACGGCACCACCATCAAGCACTTCCGTCCCTGGCAGAGCGAATAGAGCAGCAAATGGACATGGGGACGGTTCTAGTGTCCTGAGGTGCCCCCTGTCGAGTTGACAAACGAAATAATGAAAGCGTTTGCTCCTTAGGAATGACCCTGAGGAGCCTTCTTTCTTGGGATGTCCTAAGCAATACAGCCAATGGTTGCTGGCCACGGCTCTCCCTGTCGGAGCCCTGAGCAGTACCACAGGGTGAGTCCCTTGACCCCTGTGCTACAATTTTGTGCGCAGAGGGGCGATGAGGTATCTGCTGTGCTCTCCCTGCCATCGCCCCTCGCACCCTCGTTAAGCACAGGGAGTCAAGGGCGATTTATGCACACATTCTGTACTCCATCGGGGTCAGACCAGAAAACTTCCTTTGCGGTCGTTCTTCGTTGTAGAAGCGTATATAGTCACTTACTTCGGCTACCAGATCTTCGTAGCTCTCGTAATACTTTCTTAGGTTGTAGCGCTCTGCTTTGAGCTTGCCCCAAAAGCCTTCCATGGGGCCATTGTCAATGCAGCGGCTTACTCTTGACATGCTTTGGATCATGCCCTGATTCGTGATAATCTTGGCAAAACCATAGGAAGTATATTGGAAGCCTCTATCGCTGTGAATGAGGGGCTGTGCTTCTGGATTGGCCTTCAAGGCTGCCTGCAATGTGCTAAAGACAAGCTTGTTGTTATTCCTCTTACCAATGACATAGGCAACAATACTGTTGTCGTAAAGGTCGAGAATGGCGCTCAGGTATGCTTTCTGACCGTCGCCATACTTGAACTCGGTTACATCTGTAAGCCATTTCTGGTTCTTCCTCAAAGCTGTGAACTTTCTGTTCAGCAGGTTCTCAGCAACATGTCCAGGCGAAGACTTTTTGTATTGTCTGCGTTTCTTTCGAGTGACCGATTTCAGACCCATAAGTCGCATCAACCGATAGATTCGTTTGAGGTTGTACGTTGCCTGTAGCCTCCGGTTCACGACCAGTTGCATCATCCTGTAGCCGTAGATACCCTTGACCTCCAGGTAGATACCAGCTATTGTGTCAGCGATTAACTCGTTTGTCCGCTCTCGCTCACTTGGTTCCTTCTTCAAATAATTGTAGTGCGCCTGGCGGCTGATGTTGGCAACCCTGCATAACTCAGAGATAGAGTGGCCTTTGCTGTGCAGTTCGTGGATTGCCTGATGGAGTTTAAATCGTGGAACTCGGCCTAGCGATACCTCTTCTCGAGTTCCTCCAATTTTTTTAGGAATGCGTTCTCCACGCTCAGTCTGCGAACTTCCTTCTGCAGACTACGAAGCTCAATCTTCAGCCGATCGGCCTCTGTCAACTCAGTTTCTTCTTTGGCTTTGCCTCGGCGGTCAACAAGTGCCTTCTCTCCGCCTTTGTTATACTTACTAACCCAAGAGTGAACCTGCTGGTAGCTGACCTTATAGAGCTCCGCTGCCTCCCGGTAGTTACAGTCATTGGCTATACAATGTTGGACAATCTCTATACGCTCATCGTAGGTGGTTCTCCGCCCTTTGTTCATGTCTCTGGATTCCCCTCCTGGAGAAGACTTGAGTTCTTCTCCTTGAGTATACTTGAAAATCCAGCGCCGAAGTTGCGTTTCCTCCCTTATGCCGTACCTAAGGCAGATGTCCATTTGAGAGCCTTCTCCCGTCAGGTAGGCTTGTACAGCTTGCATCTTAAGCTCAGCAGGATAATGATTACTACTCAATTGCCCGACCAGGGAGTCTATACCATATTCCTGTAACCTAATACGCCATCGACGTATTGTACTCTTGCCTACGTTGAACCTGGAAACTGCCTCTTTGACTGGATGCCCTTCATCAATCCATGCAAGTATTCGTAGCTTCTCTCCCAAAGTGAACTTGCGTCCGGACAAAAGAATGCCCCCCCTCAGCGACTGATGAATTTTCGTTATTTCATCTGTCAACTTTGGGGGGAGCACATCAGTCGGACCGTCCCCATGTCCAGTTAGTCCAGTTTTCGCTTGCTATGCTTGCAGTTCCGCCAGCCTGGCCTCCACCCGGCTCAGCCTCTGCTGCCAATCGGCCAACTTCTCCCGCTCCTTGGCCACTACGTCGGCGGGAGCCTTGTTGACGAACCCGGGGTTAGCCAGCTTCTTCTGCCCGCGCTCCACCTCTGCCCGCAGGTTGGCCACTTCCTTCTGCAGGCGGGCGATCTCCTGTTCCAGGTCGATCAGCCCGGCCAATGGCAAGTGCAGCTCCAGCCCGCTGACCACTGCAGACATGGACTTGGCCGGTTTGGCTGCTCCCCAGGCGGCGATGGTCAGCTCCGAGAGGCCGGCCAGCTTGGTGAAATAGGGCGCAGCTTCGGTCAGCAACTGCTGCACGGTGGCGTTTTCTGCCTGGGCCACGCAGGGCACGCGGCGGCCAGGGGCAACCCCCAGCTCGGCGCGAATGTTGCGCACCGCCTTGATGGCCTCCATGATCATGGCCATCGCCTGTTCCGCCTGCTGGTCGATCCGCTCCTGGTCGCTGTACGGCCAGGGGGCAATCATGATGCTCTGGCCCTGATGCGGCAAGTGCTGCCAGATCTCCTCGGTGATGAACGGCATAAAGGGATGCAACAGCCGCATGGTCTTCTCCAGCACATGGGCCAACACTGACTTCACCGTGCGCTGGGCAGCCGCATCCTCACCGTAGAGGCGGCTCTTGGCAATCTCGATGTACCAATCGCAGAACTCGCTCCAGATGAAGTCGTAGAGCGACCGCATGGCCTCGCCCAGGTTATATTGGTCGATGTTGTGCAGCACTTCCGCCGCCACCTGGTTAACCCGACTGAGAATCCAGCGGTCAGCTAGCTCCAGATTGTGCTCGATGTCCATTTCCTGAAGCGAGAAATCCCCCAGGTTGAGTAACACAAAGCGGGATGCGTTCCAGATCTTGTTACAGAAGTTGCGCGCCGCCTCGATCTTCTCCAAGTAGTAGCGGGAATCGCCGCTGAGGGTGGTGCCATAGAGCAGGCTCCAGCGCAGAGTGTCGGCGCCGTATTGCTCGATCACCTCCAACGGGTCGATACCGTTGCCCAGCGATTTGGACATTTTCCGCCCCTCTGCGTCGCGAATCAAGCCGTGCATCAACACATCGTGGAAAGGCACCTCGTCCATGAACTCCAGCGAGGAGAAGATCATCTTGGCTACCCAGAAGAAGAGGATGTCATAGCCGGTGACCAGCACGTTGGTGGGGAAGAAATACTCCAGTTCCGGCGTCTTGTCCGGCCAGCCCAGGGTGGAGAAGGGCCATAGCGCTGAGCTGAACCAGGTATCCAACACATCCGGATCCTGCACCAGCTCGCTGGAGCCACACTGATGACAGGCTGTGGGATCCTGACGGGAGACGACCTCCGCGCCGCATTCCTGGCAATACCAAACCGGGATGCGGTGTCCCCACCACAGCTGGCGGGAGATGCACCAGTCATGCACATTCTCCATCCAGTGGTAGTAGACCTTGGTGTGTCGCTCGGGTACCATCCTGATCCTTCCTTGCCGCACCGCCTCCACGGCCGGTTTGGCCAACGGCTGCATGCGCACAAACCATTGCAGCGATACCTGCGGTTCGATCACGCTATGGCAGCGGTAACAGTGCCCCACCGCATGCTGGTGGTCTTCAATCCTGACCAGATAGCCGCCGGCCTCCAGGTCTGCCACCACCGCTTTACGGGCGTCATAGCGGTCCATGCCGGCGTAAGGGCCGGCTTCGGCGGTCATTTTGCCGTCCTTGCCGATGACCACCACCTGCGGCAGCTGGTGGCGCAGGCCGATGGCAAAGTCGTTGGGATCGTGGGCCGGCGTCACCTTGACGGCACCGGTGCCGAACTCCTGATCCACGTAATCATCAGCCACGATGGGGATCTCGCGGTTCAGCAGCGGCAGGATGGCGGTTTTCCCCGCTAGGTGCTGGTAGCGGGCATCCTCCGGATGCACAGCGACGGCGGTGTCCCCTAGCATGGTTTCCGGGCGAGTAGTGGCCACCGAGATGTAGCCAGAGCCGTCGCTGAGCGGATAGCGCAGATGCCAGATATGGCTGGCCAAGTCCTCGTGTTCCACTTCGTCATCGGAGATGACCGTCTGGCAGCGGGGGCACCAGTTGACGATGTAGCTGCCGCGGTAGATCAGGCCCTGCTCGTACAGGCGCACGAAGGCTTCCCGCACCGCCCGGGAACAGCCCTCATCCAGGGTGAAGCGCAGGCGATCCCAATCGCATGAGCTGCCGATCTTCTTCAGCTGCTCGATGATCAATCCGCCGTAATCTTCCTTCCATTGCCAGGCCCGCTCCAGGAATCGCTCCCGCCCCAGATCGTGCTTACTGAGGCCTTCCTTGGCCAGCGCCTGCTCGATCTTCACCTCGGTGGCGATGCTGGCGTGATCGCTGCCGGGCACCCACAGGGTCTCGTAGCCTTGCATCCGTTTGACGCGGATGAGGACGTCCTGCATGGTGTTGTCCATCACATGCCCCAAATGCAGGGCACCGGTGATGTTGGGCGGCGGGATGACGATGGTAAAGGGTTTCTTCTGCGAGTTCACTTCGGCATGAAAATACTTCCTGTCCAGCCAGTGCCGATACCAGCGCTCTTCGGTGGCCTTGGGATCGTACACGGTGGGTAGATGCTGCTTGGACATGTTATCCCTCCTTTTGACATCGATGGGTGGGCGGTAGGCACGTGCTCCGGGAGTACAGCGACCTGCCTGGAGAAAGCAAAAAGCCCTCCGTCCTGCTAAGGACGGAAGGCATTCCGCGGTACCACCTTAAGTGAAGCCAGCAGCCGCCTGCTCGCTTCCTCTCATAGCTGCGCTAACGGGCAGCAACCGTTTGGGCTACTGGGCATTTCACCCGCAAGGCTCGGCGGCGACGTTCGCACCTACTCGTTCCAGGAAGGCTTGCAGCCGGTGACCTTCCCTCTCTGCTGACGAGATCAGCGCTACTCCTCCGCTTCATCGCGATTTTTAATAGTATATGCAAATTCTCGCCGTTCTGTCAAGCAGCTATACCTCGATGGGCGCGAACAGCACGTTTTGGGGCCACATATTCGCTGACCTAGACCGCCGCGATAATCGCTGCGCATCAAACTCCTGCCGTTACCCAAGATACAACCGGGACCGCCCGTCCGCCTGATGGCTCAGAACTAGAACCCTAGATAAAACATATAGAAACCGATCAACAGGATCACCGCTCCGGTAACATACTTGAGCACCGCGCTGAAGGTGCCGTATTTTCCGCTGCCTGTGATCCGCCGCACCAGACCGAAGGAGGTCCCCGCCACCAGAACCAGGATGCTGTGCCCCACGGAATAGAGCAAGAGCAGCAGTATGCCCCAGAGGATGTTTCCTCCCTGCGCCACGATGGCCAGCAGCACCACTAAGACGGGGGTGGCGCAAGGCGACGAGAATACGCCAGCCAACACCCCGGTGAAAAGGGCACCGATGAAGCCCCGCCTGGTATTCCTGGAGGTAAGGTAGGTGGAGGGGATGAAGTTGAACACTTCCCAGGTCTGCAATGCCATCATCACCATCAAAACGCCCAGGAAGATGTACCACCACGAACCGGTGACATGCAGCAGCTGACCGAGCAACGCCGCCAGCGTGCCTAGAACGGTGAAGCTGACGGCCATCCCGAGGGCAAACACCAGCGACAGGCTGAACGCGCGCCTGCTATCCTGGCTGGCGGCACCTCCCACATAGCCGATCACCAGCGGAATGGAGCTGAGGGCGCACGGGGTGACCGAAGTGACCATGCCGGCCAGTAGCGCCAGCAAAGGAGCCAGCCAGGAAGTCTCTTGCATCAGCTCGGACCAGACTTGCAGCAGCTGATCAATCATCGTCCAACCCCATTTCCCGCAGCGCGGCCAGGATCTGTTCCTTATTCAGCGCCCCCTCATGGGCAGTAAGCACGTGTTCTGCACTGTCTGCCCGCCGGTAGAGCAGCATACCCAGCGCTTCGGGATCCGACGGCAGATACGGGTTCCCGTGCTGATCGAAGAATACCTGGGTGGGAATCACCCGGATGGGATAGCTCTCAGCCAGCTGGGGGTACTTTTCTATGTCCACGTATTTGATGATCGCCTTCTCCTTAAGGGCGGCGTTCAGTTCCTCCAGCACCGGTGCCATCGTCCGGCAGGGCGGACAGTAGTCCGCTCCGAAGTCCAGCATGATCGGCAACCCATAGCTCTTCAGCTGCTCCAGGTCAATGCTATCATCGGCATGGAGCGCGAACGCCGACTGATCGTCGAGCGCTGCGGAATTTCCATTGGCGGAACGCTTCATCCACCAAACGCCAAAGATTGCAGACACAATCAGAAACAGAACGATAAACCTATGTTTCCCTGACATGATACACCGTCCTTACTTTTGACCTAATCGCGCACTTCTGTCAGCTAGGCAATAACGCCTCGCTCCTTGCATGGGTATGACAGACTCTGTTAGTTAATGCGCTGTAGCCCAGGCAGATTGGCATGAATATCCGCTACTTTGGCAATGCGTGTTACGGACACTCCGTTCCGAGGTGACAAAGCCTCAGTCACTTGCCTCCTCCACTTCACTGCCGGTCAACTCCCTGCATCTCCGAGTCCGACTGCTCGCAAAGCAGCTGCCTATCTGCCGACAGCCGGTCTAGCTTGTTCCAGTTGACCGACTGGGATGCGATGCTGCGGGGGGCCTCTATTGCTGCCGTAAGCCAGTGCAGTACCTGAACCAACCGGGACCGCACCAGCTGATAGTGAACCCGAGTGCCTGATCTGCGCTCACTGACCAGGCCGGCATGTTTGAGCACGCTCATGTGCTGGGAAATGCCAGGCTGACTGACACCCAGAACCTCCCCCAGCTGGCAACTGCAAAGCTCAGTTTCGGCCAACAGCATCAGGATGCGTAGGCGCGTCTCCTGGGAAATCGCTTTCAGAACGGCAATCGTGTGCTCCATCCATCACTGCCCCTTCAGATGTATAGTTAAACACTCCCTTATATTATGATATATAAATCTGTTCCTGACAATGCCTGTTACCAGCAAGAACCTAGTGTGACTCAACACGCCCACCTAAGGGACTGCCTGGGCAATCTCGCTCTCTCGGTGCAAACACCATTGCCTGGGAAATAGTTGTCTCGGACGCCACGCTATTCTTGATTCACCTCGAGGCTGTCTTGGTCAGGAAAAGGCAGGAGCTCCCATTCAGCAGGCGAACAGGAGCTCGTAGATCAATGTTCATTGGCAGCCAGCGCCCTGGGTAAGCCAGACTGGCCGCACAAGTTGCGGCTGACTGGCGCCAGACGATGGTCATTCCCCAATCGCCACTGTGTGTTCAGACTAGAGCAAGCTCTTTACCTTATCCCGCAGCTGTTCCAGCTTGCAGCTGGAGTAGGAGCACTTATGGTGCTGGAAGGCGGCGGTATACTTGAGGCCGCTGCCGGTGATCACGGCGGCAATCCGGTCGCGCCCGGTAAGATACCCATCGGAACGCAGTTTACGAATGGCGGCGACGGACACTGCGGATGCAGGCTGGGCAAACACGCCCGCCTGCGCCAACTCGGCCTGGGCAGCGATGATCTCTTGGTTGGTGACTGCGACGGCGCATCCGCCGTTGCGCTGCAGCAAGCGCAGCGCCTGGTTCCCGCTGGGCGGGTTGGGATTCTCGATGGCGTGGGCGATGGTGTCGGTGGGTCCAAAGTGGCTGATCTTGCTCTTGCTCTGCGCCCAGGCAGTGGCGATGGGCGAACAGCCGGTGGACTGGGCACAGATCAGTTTGGGCATGCGGTCGATCAGCCCTGCCGCGCAAAACTCACGCAACCCTTTATCGACGCCGCGCAGATTGCCGCCAGCGCTGGTGGGCACGACCAGGTAGTCGGGCATATTGAAGTCCAGCTGCTCGGCAATTTCGAAGGCGATGGTCTTGGAGCCCTCCACCCGGAAGGGGTGATCCGAATTGATGAAGTAGATGCCCAACTCCTCACCGATGCGCAGACTGGCGGAGTACAACTCGCCATAGTCTCCCTCCACCGTGATCAGATCGGCACCATAGATGGCGATTGGTGCCAGTTTCTCGCTGGCGATGGTGCTCTGCACCAGCACGAAGGTGCGTAGGCCGGCCCGCGCGCCGTAGGCGGCCACCGAAGTGGCCATGTTGCCGCTGGAGACGGTGCCGATCTGTCGGTAACCCAGCTGCACCGCATGGTGCAATCCGGCCATGGTACCCCGGTCCTTGAAAGACCAGGTGGGGTTCATGGTCTCGTTCTTCAAGTAGAGCTCGCCAACACCCAGCTGTTCAGCTAGCCGGGGGGCCGCCATTAAGGGGGTGAAGCCCTCCCCCAGCGAGAGGCCGGGCCGTTGCTCAAAGGGGAAGAAATCGGCATATCGCCCGATCAGCGTCTGTTTCAGCCCGCCATCCTGGCGAATGGTGCCGCTTTGTACTAAAGGCAGCTCCAGCGGCTCGTCACAGTCGCCACAACGGAAATTGGGTGCATCTGCGGCATATTCTTTCCCGCAGCTGGTGCAGGTCAAGACGAGTGGTTGCATCAGGTCACCACCTCCAAAGTTGATTGTTGGAACAGACCGGCCATTCCCCAGCTTGATCAAATAGAGCAGTCAGTCATGCTTGGGGGCAGGCCTGTGTGGCGTCGGTCAAACGAGGGACAATTGGGGCCAGCTGCCCTGCAGCCACCACTGGCATCCTTCGATTAACGGAGGATTCATGATACGAGGGACAAGTACTTTGTATCTTTGGTACGCGTCCCCCTGTATCCTTTGGGTAACGAAGGATAGGAAGTACACGTCCCGCTGTATCTTTCGGGTGGCGTAGGATACGAAGTACGCGTCCCGCTGTATCCTTTAGTCCAGGGCGTGGGCGCAGACGCAGTCGCGCTGAGTGGACAGGTCCAAACGCTCGATGGCGGCGAACAGCAGGCGCTTCACCCGCTCAACGTTTTGGGCAAACACCTGCATCACCGCCTCCTGGGATACCGGCAGGATGTCGTCGCGCCCTTCCAGGCCGGCGTCGTAGTCGGTGACCAGGGAGATGTTGGCGTAGCAGATGGCCAACTCCCGGGCCAGCATGGCCTCGGGATAGCCGGTCATGCCGATCACGCTCCAGCCGTGCTGGCTGTATTCGCGACTTTCAGCCCGAGTGGAGAAGCGTGGGCCCTGAATGACCACCATGGTCCCGGCGGGATGGGCTTTGATGCCCAGCTCTGCGGCGGCCTGCCCGATCGTCTGCCGCAGGCGGGGGCAATAGGGATCCGCAGGGCTGATGTGGCGCACCTCCGGCCCTTCGTAGAAAGTGTCAGCCCGCCCCCAGGTGCGGTTGACAAACTGGTCGCAGATGACAAAGTCGCCGGGGGCAAACTCGGGCTGCAGACTTCCCACCGCTCCGGGAGCGATGATCTGCCGCACACCCAGGCTGTGCATGGCCCAGATGTTGGCGCGGTAGTTGATTTTGTGCGGGGGAACGGAGTGGGTTCTGCCGTGCCGCGGGAGAAAGGCCACCCGCTTGTCGCCCAGAGTAGCTAGGGCTACCTTGTCGCTGGGAGCACCATAGGGGGTGTCGATCTCGATTTCCTGCACATCCTGCATGAACGAGTATAGTCCAGAACCACCAAATACTCCGATGTCAGCTTTGTGTTGCATCAACAGCACCTCCGTCAGTTCGCTTCAATTCTTGCATGCGATGTTGTGAGTATCATACAGTTCCGCTTCTGCGCCTTCCGGCAGCAGGCTCAGCGTGAAGTCCAAGGGAATTTCAGACACTTCGCTGCGCTCAGGGTGACAAGGAAGGGAAACTGTCATTCCGCGGTTATCGAAGACAGTCTCCTCAGTCATTCCCTACAAGCTCAGTATAAACTCCGCGAAGAATCCAGGCCCTTCGCTGCGCTCGGGGTAACTTGGAGATGAGCGTAGCAGACTAGAAGTGTGCATGTTCCGTGCGGGCGATGATCTCATCCTGCAAAGCGCGGTTTAGGTTGCAGAAGTAGTCGCTATAGCCGGCCACCCGTACGATCAAGTCCTTGTATTGCTCTGGATGCTGCTGCGCCTTCCGCAAAGTGTCCGCATTGACCACATTGAACTGAATATGATGTCCATCCAGTTTGAAGTAGGTGCGCACCAGGTGCACCAGGCTGGTCAACCCCTCTTCGCCGGCCAGCAAAGACGGGGTGAACTTCTGGTTAAGCAGGGTGCCCCCGGTCAACAGGTGGTCCATCTTGGCAGCCGATTTGACCACCGCCGTGGGACCCAGTCGGTCCGCACCCTGCACCGGAGAAATGCCTTCCGATAGGGGCTGTCCCGCCAAGCGTCCGTCGGGGGTGGCACCGATCACCGAGCCAAAATAGACGTGACAGGTGGTGGGCAGCATGTTGATGCGGTAGACCCCTCCCTTGACGGTGGGACGTCCGGTCACCTCCTGGTAGTAGGCCATGAAGGCATCTCGCATGATCTGATCGGCATAATCCAGGTCGTTGCCGTAGCGGGGAGTTGTCTCGGCCAGTTGACGGCGCAGTGGTTCTGCGTCCTGGAAATTCCGACCCAACACCTGCAGCAACTGCTCCAAAGTGAGCGTGCCCCGATCAAAGACATGGTATTTGATCGCCGACAGGCTATCGGTCAGGCTGCCTATACCCACTCCCTGAATGTAGTTGGTGTTATACCGGGCACCGCCGGCGTTGTAGTCCATCCCCTTCTCTATGCAGTCGTCTACCACCAAGGACAGGAATGGCGAGGGCATCAGGGTGGCGTAGAGGCGATCGATCAAATTGCTGCCGTTCACCTTCACATCCACAAAGTAAGCCACTTGCTTCCGGAAGGCGGTAAACAACTGATCGAAGGTGTCAAAGTCAGCCGCCGCACCGGTCTGGGGACCCAGTTGTTTGCCTGTGCGGGGATCGACGCCGTTATGCAGAGTGATCTCCAGTATTTTCACCAGGTTGAAGTAACCGGTGAGGATATAGGCCTCTTTGCCGAAGGCGCCGGTCTCTACGCAGCCGCTGGTTCCTCCCTCGCGGGCATCCCGCAAGCTTTTGCCTTGCCCCAGCAACTCATACAGCACGGCATCCGCATTGAATATGGAAGGCTGCCCCCATCCCTGACGCACGATCTCCAATGCGCGCCGCAGGAAGCGGTCGGGACTCTTCTTGCTCAGCTGAATGTTGGTGCTGGGTTGCAGTAGGCGCATCTCGTCGATCACGTCCAACAACAGGAAGCTGACCGGATTGACTCCATCGCCGCCGTCTGGCCGCAGGCCTCCCACGTTGATGTTGGCAAAGTCGGTGTATGTTCCGCTTTCCGCCAGAGTAACCCCCACTTTGGGCGGTGCTGGCTGGTTGTTGAACTTGACCCAGAAGCACTGCAGCAGTTCTTTCGCCCGCTCTTCGTCCAGGGTGCCAGCGGCCGCCTCTTGCTGGTAGAACGGCCACAGATGTTGGTCCAGCCGTCCCGGGTTGAAAGAATCCCAGGTGTTCAGTTCGCTGATCACGCCTAGATGCACAAACCAGTACATCTGTAGGGCTTCCCAGAAGTTGCGAGGGGCCTCTGCCGGCACGTGCCGGCAAACCTGGGCGATGGAGAGCAGCTCCTGCCGACGCACCGGGTCGGCTTCGGACTGAGCCATCTGTTCGGCCAACTCGGCGTGCCGCTCGGCGAAACGAATTAAGCCGTCGGCTGCGATGCGCATGGCCAGCAGTTGCTCCCGGCGATCGTGCGCCTGCGGATCTCGGGCGAAGTCCAGCTGTGCCAGCCTCTGGTCGATCCTGTCCTGCAACTGGCGCATGCCCTGGCGGTAGATCTTACCGTCGGCCACTGTGTGTCCCGGGGCCCGCTGCTCCATGAACTCCGTGAAGATGCCGGCTTCATAGCAATCCTTCCACTCCTGGGAGACTTCCCGGAAGATCAAGCTGCGCATGGAGCGCTGCTGCCAATAGGGGATGATCACTGCAGCTTGAAACGCCTTGTCCTCCTCACTGACGGCAAAGCTGATCTTCTCCCGATCGTTGATGATCTGCAGATCCTCCAGTGTATGACAGCAGAGCTCTGGGTAGGTAGGCGTAGCGGCGGGCGCTTCTCCCCGCTCGCCCACGATCAGCTCGCCTGGATTGATGCAGATCGTCTTGTGTTCCATCAGATGCTGGAAGGCCAAAGCCCGCATCATCGGTATCGATACCGTCCCCGACCAGCGCTGGTAGGCTTCGGTAATCAGTCTGGCCCGCTCCATGGAGAGGCGAGGCTCAGCTGCCAGGCTGGCCGCACGCAACTGTCGCACCCGTTCATTCATCGCTGATTCCTCCCTTAAATAGTTGTATTACTACATGATCACCGGTAAGCCGCTCGCCTGCAGTCGGCGCTTCAACGCTGCCATCCGCTCCTCGCTGGGAGGTTCAATTTCCCCCAGCCGATAGGGCATCGCCAGACGAGCGTACTTCTCCGTACCATAGCTATGATAGGGTAGCAGCTTGAGGCCGCTGATCGCCAGCGGGCGCAAGAAAGCCTCTAGCTGGGAGAGGTTTTCGTCATCGTCATTGATCCCGGGCACCAACGGCATCCGTACTTCCACCTTGCTGCCGGCATCCACCAGGCACCGCAGATTGTCCAAAATCAGCTGATTGGAGACCCCGATCAGCCGTTGGTGTGCCTGATCATCCATCAGTTTCAGGTCATAGAGCCATAGGTCCACCAGAGGTAACAAGGGTTCGAGCACCGACCAAGGCGCGTACCCCGATGTATCCACCGCAGTGTGCCAACGGTAGCGCTTGGCATCCTGGAGCAAGGCTGCCAGGAAGTCCGGCTGAGTTAGCGGCTCTCCCCCAGAAAAGGTAACGCCCCCGCCTGACTGATCATAAAAGGCCTCGTCCTTCAGCAGTTCGACCGTCACTTCCGAAGCGCTGACGATTCGCCCCACCAGCTCCAACGCACCATGGGGACAGGCGAAAATGCAGGCACCACATCCACTGCACCCCTCCCGTACCTGTCCCGTTGGGGTAAAGGCAATCCTCTGCTCAGGGCAGGCGGCTACACAAACCCGGCAGCCTACACAACGATCCTGCCAGTGCATCACCGATAAGCCATAGTCCTGGCTCTCTGGATTGTGACACCAGGCGCATCGCAAGGGGCAACCCTTGAAAAACACCGTCGTGCGAATCCCCGGGCCATCGTGAATGGAAAAGCGCTGAATATTGAAGATTACTCCCTCTGGATTGGACCTGGGGACGGTTCTGTTGTCCACTGCTCTCTCTCCCCCGCTGTACTTGTTTTCCTGTTCGGCGCGGTTCCTCGCAGGGTCACCTCACCAATGCTGCGTTTCTCTTTCTTTCTATTCTCCGCCCTGCGAAATAGTCCTTTGCCAGGGCGACGATTCTCCGCGGCAGGCTCAAAAAGAGAGCGGCCGCTTGGCCGCTCGCTTGACAATCGCCTTCGCTTATTCCACCCTCGTGCCCAGCAGGTTCCAGGTCTGGGCTGCATCTATCCTCACCTGCACCACTTGCCCGCGCAGCTTTGGATCTCCTGGAAAGTGGACCAGCTTGTTGCCCCGGGTACGCCCGGTGAGGCGTTGGGGATCGTTTTTGCTGGGGCCTTCCACCAGCACTTGCTGGATGCTGCCCACCAGCTGCTGATTCTTCTCCAAAGAGATGCCGTTTTGCAGGTCGATCAGCTCGATCAAGCGTTGCTTGCTCACCTCCGAGTCCACCTGATCCCGCATGGTGGCTGCGGGAGTGCCCGATCGGGGCGAATAGGCGAAGGTGAACGCCGCATCGTAGCGCACCTGTTTCAGCAGATCCAATGTATCCTGATAATCCTGCTCTGTCTCACCAGGGAAACCGACGATCAGGTCTGTGGTCAACGCGATCTCAGGCAGCGCTGCTCGTATCTGCTCCACCAGCTGCAAGTACTGCTCCCGGCTATAGCGCCGGTTCATCTGCTGCAGGATGCGAGTGCTGCCTGACTGCACCGGCAGATGCAGATGTTCCATCACATGCTCACACTCTGCCATGGCTGCGATCAGACGAGGGCTGATGTCCTTAGGATGGGAGGTGGTGAAGCGGATGCGCTCGATGCCGCTCCGATCCACCAGCCGCAGCAGGTCCGCAAAGTCCACCGCCCGGTCCAGATCGTTGCCATAGCTGTTCACATTCTGCCCCAGCAGGGTGACCTCCCGATAGCCTGCTTGCACCAACTGCTCCACCTCTTGCACGATGCTCTCGGGCTGACGGCTGCGCTCGCGCCCCCGCACGTAGGGGACGATGCAGTAGCTGCAGAAGTTGTTACAGCCATACATGATGGTCACCCAAGCCTTGAGGCCGTCACGGCGCAGTCGCGGCAACTGTTCTTCCACCTCTCCCGCCTGCTCCAGCACCTGTACCACAGTCTCCTGACTATCCAGGGCCTCCTGCAACAACCGGGGGAAATCGCTGATATTGTGCGTACCAAAGATGATGTCTAGGTGCGGGAAGCGCTGCTTCATCTTGCGAGCCGCCTCGGGCTGTTGCGGCATGCAGCCCCCCACCGCCAGAATCAGGTTGGGGTTCTGCTGCTTGAGGCGATACAGCTGGCCGATCTTGCCGTAAACCCGCTGCTCGGCATGATCACGCACCGCGCAGGTGACTAGCAGGACCAGGTCTGCCTGTTCTTCGTCATCAGTCTCAACATATCCCTGATCCGCCAGTAAGCCCGCCAGTACCTCTGCATCATGCTCGTTCATCTGGCAGCCATAAATGAGAGTCTTATAGCACAATTGCCCTTTTTCGTTCATGTCTCGCACCCCCTAGCTAAGATTGTACCCATAGAAGTAGTGCTTAGCAATTAAGCGATGCTGACTGGAGGACAGGAACTCATGCGCGGGCAGAGTTGTGGGATGCGATCAAACGAGCAAAGTAGAACCCAAAGGAGCCTAAAGCAGTAACCCACCGGGTGGCGGGTTCTGTTTACTGCGACAGGTCGCCTGCTATGGGAGGCGAGCTAGCGCCAGCTGCGCAAACCAGTCCAACTGGTGATACATCTGCTGCTCTTTAACTGGATCGAGGCCCCAAGCACGAATAAAGGGAGCGACATTGATCACTGCTAATAGATCCCACAATGGCAGTCGGAAGCAGTCAACATTCATCGCGCGCGAGTAATACTCAGTGAACTGCAGCATGGCGCGAGGCCCCAGTGCCCAGAGCATCTCCAGCCGTGCGTTAGCCAGATCAGATAATGGATCCCCGATGGCAGCAGCGTCCCAATCGACGATCGCCACTATCCGCCCCTTGCACCAGAGTACGTTGCCGGGCCAGTAGTCACCATGCAGCAACACGGATGGATTCGCACTACCCTCAGGCAGCGAGCGCTTCAAGGCGTGGATGACCTGCAGTTCCAGTGGACTGGATCCCAGCCAGCCCCGCGCACGGTCGAAGATCGATTGAGCCGTCACACGAGATAGACAGTTAAGGTTGTCTATGCTCGAGCCGTGGATCTGCGCCAACTGCGTTGCCAACTGCTGCAAATATGCTGGCTCATCGGCAGGATTGAACTCAGTCTTCCCCGGCACATACTCCATAACCAGCAGGTTTGGACTGACGCTCTGATCCAAAAAGACCGGCCGCGGCACGGCCAGTCCCTCTGTCCACAACTTCTGCAATAGTCGAAACTGATCGCTCGGCAGATGCGGATTGCGGCGCAGATTTTGCTGGCTGTGTTGGCGCACGACCAGCCGCTCTTCACTGCCATCAGCCAACAGCAGTGTCAGCATACTCACCTGCGCGGAGATCCCTCCCTCCAGCGAGCGCAATGCAAGCGGCTTGCTGCCCGGCCTGATGCGCTGAGCCAACTGCCACATTGCGTCGGTCTCGCGAATTTCCATAGCGTATTCTCACCTCCACCGACGGACGTGGGCAAGTATGATAACCAATTATATCATGCGCGGCAAACAGAAGCATCGGTTGACCAACGCAGCAGTTGGCCAGACTATTCGTTAAAGGAGGGTTTTGCGTGCAAAAAGACATCCGACGTCGCATCGTCTCTGTTCGCAGGGATGGGCAAGGCGAAGTCAACGGATTCGAATTGGACGATCACACGGTGGTGGACTACCAGAGCGCCCTGCAGTTGGCGAAGCACGGCGAGCTCAAGGGGGTGCATGTACACCGGGAAAACGGACGGGAAGTGATTACCTACGAGGATGTGCCACAAAGTAACCGTCAGTGGTAGCAATAGCGCAACACTCAGCGGTTCACGAGTAGCATCGCGAAACAGATATTTCGCCTGAACCACCTAACAAGCACGAAGCAAGCGAGTTCTCTCGCTACACCCAAGCCTTACTCATTGGCCGCTGCTTGGCGACATAGAGTGATCTGAAAGAGGTGATCGCTTATGTCCAGGGCAGCGGCCCTAGTTTTGCTGGTGATCCTGATCACCATAGGCGTCTGGTTCTACCTGCCGCCAACCGCCAGTTCCGTGGTGGTCTTCTATCGTCAGGTACCTGCCGATCCAGCCTTGGCGCAAACGGGGCAGCTCCAACCGGTTTTCTGCCAGACGGGAGCCTGGACCCTGAGTGTGGAACAGCTGACGCTGTCCGCCCAGGCTGCTGGCCTGCTGAAGCTGCGGGCGGGCCAGCCAAAGCTGGATGTTTCGCTGTTGCTCTCCAGCGAGGAGGGTTCACCAGGCAACCCTCCTTCTCTAACGTTGCGTCTGATTGACGATAGCGGGCGGGAATATGCCGAGGCTAACTTGTCGGAATGCGGGGCGGCGGAGGCTAGCGAAGGTCGGATCGCGGCGTGGCGCTACCGGTTCTGCTGTCCTTCGCTGGCAGCAGGCACGCGCAGTATCAGCATTCTCGCCCAGCTGGATAACCTGACTTTCTGCCTGCCTCAGCTGTCGCTGCCGCGGTAGTTGTTTTTTGTGGTATCAACTGCATCGCCACAGTCGGTTCGGGGATATTATGCCTGACAACCCTGAAAGGAGATGCAGGCTGTGTTTAAACACGACAAAAGGTTGTTGCATGAGGTGAAGGTGGAACGTCCCAACCCCCAGTATGCTGCTATGCTATTGGAGCAGGTGGGCGGAGCGAACGGAGAATTGAAAGCGGCAATGCAGTACATCTCCCAGTCTTTCCGGATCAAAGACCCGGCGATAAAAGACCTGTTCCTGGACATCGGTGCCGAGGAACTGAGCCACCTGGAGATGGTATCCACCATGGTGAATATGCTCAACGATCATGATGTGGATGCCAGCCAGCAGGACAGCGGCACGATCGAAGCGCACGTGCTCTACGGACTGAATCCAGCCCTGACCAACGCTTCCGGCTATCCGTGGAACGCCACCTATGTGAATGCTACCGGCGATCTGGTGGCCGACTTGCTATCCAACATGGCCGCAGAGCAGCGCGCCAAGGTGGTCTACGAGTATCTATACCGGCAGATCGATGACCGGGGAGTGCGCCACACTATCGACTTCCTGCTGAACCGGGAGGAAGCGCACAATGCCCTGTTCCGCGAAGCATTGGAAAAGGTGCGTGACACCGGCTCCAATCGCGACTTCGGGACAACAGAAGACGCCCAGTACTACTTCAATCTGTCCACGCCAGGGCGCTATTTTGCCAATCCGAACACGTCTCCTCAAAGGCGAGCAGACCGATAGCAGAAAGACGGAATCTAACGCGATAAATGGCGTGCCCCAAATTGCTCCTGGGGCACGCCATTTTTCTAGTTTGCCACCCGAACCGGGTGCTCCACCGCGTAGCTGAGCACGCGCAGGTAGTTGAGCTCGGGGTCTTCAGTTCCTTGCAGATGGCTGCGCTTGGCCTTCAGCACCTGGATGCATTCGATCACCTCGTCGGTGACCCTCTCTCCGGTACAGATCAGAGGAATGCCTGGCGGATAGGCCATCACGTTCTCTGCCGCCACCAATCCCCGCGATTGCTCCAAAGGTACGGCATAGGAGTCAAGATAGAATGCCTCCCGCGGCGGCACCACCACTTCCGGCAGCCGGGCGGGTAGGAACGGGAGTTCCGTCAGAGGCGCAGCTCCGCGGTGAGATTGCACCAGCTCTCGTACGGCTGTCACCAGGCGTTGCATGCTCTGCTCGGTGTCACCGACAGCGCCCACCGCCAACACGTTATATAGATCAGATAGCTCCACCTGTATGCCAAACTGTTCGCGCAATAGGCGCTCAGCTTCAAAGCCGCTGATGCCCACCTGGCGCAGGTTGATCACCAACTTGGTGGGATCGTATTGCCAGCAGCCAGCCGAACGGTCCAGTTCGTTGCCGGGAACGTAGACACCGGGAATCTGGTTCAACTGCTGACGGGCAGCGTTGCAGAGATCGATCGTCCGCTGCCACAGCTGATGCCCGTGCAGAGCCATCCGGCGGCGAGCAACGTCCAATGAGGCCAGCAGTACGTAC
Organism: Bacillota bacterium; assembly: GCA_050949055.1. Lineage (GTDB taxonomy): Bacteria > Bacillota > UBA994 > UBA5500 > UBA5500 > JAEZJZ01. The sequence continues at coordinate 402,781 of JBMNFA010000001.1, forward strand.
GAGGGGCTGGTGGTGGACATCAAATTCAGCACCTGCTTCACCCGATGGGGTGCCACCTGCGGCGAATTGACCAACAGCATGGAGCTTTGGGTCAGCGAGCCCAACAGCTTGTGGGTGCTGGCTGCACACATATCCGCGCCTGCGGCTGCTCCCGACAGCGGCAGCGACGAGTGAAAGTGGAAATGGGCACCGTGGGCTTCATCCACCAGCACCACCACCCCGCGCCGGTGGGCCAAATCAACGATGGTTGCCAAATCGGAGGCCATGCCATAGTAAGTGGAGTTGATAATGAACACTGCCTTGGCGTCGGGATGCTCCTGTAAAGCTGCCTCCACCGTGGCAGGCGTTACCCCCATGGCAAATCCCAGCCGATCGCTTACTTCCGGCTGAATGTAGACAGGAATGGCTCCAGACAGAGCCAAAGCGCCGTTGACCGATTTGTGAGCGTTTCTAGGAAGGATGATCTTGTCCCCAGGCTGGCAGACGCTCATGATCATCGCCTGAATCCCGCTACTGGTGCCGTTGACCAGAAAATTCACTGCCTGCACACCATAGAGGTCGGCGGCGAGCGCTTCCGCTTGTTTGATCACGCCGCGGGGATTGGCTAAGCAGTCGACCTGTTCATGCACGGTGACGTCGATAGCCAACAGATTTGGTCCCAGGTACTCGGTCAGTTCAGGGCAGCCTACCCCCTGTTTGTGTCCAGGGACATGAAAGGAAACCACCTTGTCTGCCTGATACTGCTGCAAGGCAGAGAAAAGCGGCGTAGAATTCTGGTCAAGCTGGTACATCTGGATACCCCCCACAATAATGAGCTGCTAGTTGCTGCGCAACAAATCACTACAATATGAGCGCTGGAGCTCTCATGTTCTCCTAGAACATGCTGCGATGTTCATTGCGGTAGCTTCCTCGACTGTACCAGCGAGCTGGCCAAGGCTTTGTCAGCACCTTGACTTGAACACAGAGAATATTAAAGCACGGGCGAGCGCAGTTGGCAATGCCTTTCTGCGCATATGAAGGTAAAAGTTAAGGGAAGATGATTGCAGAGAGGGTCCGTAGTCCAACAAGAGCACTAGTGACTCACTTGTGATTTACCTGGAAAAACGCTTGTTTCAATTTGCGTCCAAAGAACCAACCTTAGCTAAATGTGATATAATATATCGGGTTATACCCGAAGTAGTATACCCTAATTGGGAAAGGAGACGAGCTCGTGCAACCAAACCTCCAGCAATTGCAGCAAACCTGCGTTGAGGTCAGGCGTGATATAGTCCGCATGACACATGCTGCTGGCTCTGGCCACCCCGGAGGCTCGCTGTCAGCAGTGGAACTGATGGTCGGTCTGTACTTTGACAGACTGCGCCATGATCCAAAACACCCCGAATGGGCGGATAGGGATCGTTTTGTGCTGTCCAAAGGACATGCCGCCCCTGTACTTTACAGTGTGCTGGCCCGCAGTGGCTATTTCCCCGTTGAGGAACTGCTCACTCTGCGCAAGTTCGGCAGCCGTCTGCAAGGACACCCCAACATGCTAGTTTTGCCTGGACTGGATAACTCCAGCGGTTCGTTGGGACAGGGGCTTTCACAGGCCAATGGAATGGCTCTGGCTGGCCGCCTGAATGGACAGGATTTCCGGGTTTATTGCCTGCTGGGCGATGGTGAACTGCAGGAGGGTCAGGTATGGGAAGCAGCCATGACCGCTGCCCATCGGAAACTGGACAATGTCTGCGCCCTGGTGGACTACAACAACCTGCAGATCGACGGATATGTGTCCGACGTGAAAGGAGTTCACCCGTTGGTGGAGAAGTGGCAGGCTTTCAATTGGCATACCATTGAAATCGACGGTCACGATATCAGCCAGGTGCTGACCGCCTATGAAGAAGCAGCTCAGACCAAAGGAAAACCCAGCGTGATCATCGCCCGCACCATCAAGGGTAAAGGCGTGTCGTTCATGGAAGACCAGGGCGATTGGCACGGCAAAGCGCCTAACAAGCAACAGCTGGAGCAGGCGCTGGCAGAGTTGGGTGAATAATTAGCGGCTGATTGTTGCTGCCACACAATCGCTTCATTCAGTTAGTTCGCAAGTCGCTGCGCGACTTGATAGCAGTACAAACCGATGGTTGCTTGCGCAACAATCACTTTATTTAGTTCGCAAGTTACTCCGTAACTTGCCTGGAAGGGGGACAACGAAGTGACAAAGAAGCCAACTCGTGATGGATATGGCGAGGGACTGCTCCACCTGGGCAAGCACAACCCCGATGTGATAGTGATGGACGCCGATGTGGCCAAGTCCACCCGTAGCGATTGGTTCTGGAAAGAGTTTCCTGAACGCTTCATTGACATGGGCATTTCCGAGCAGGACATGCTGGGAACAGCCGCCGGTCTTGCCCTGACCGGCAAGATCCCTTTTGTCTCTACTTATGGCGTTTTTCTAGCTGGTCGGGCATGGGATCAGATTCGTACCACCATCTGTTATACGAATCTGAACGTCAAGCTGGGCGGCGCTCATGGCGGCATTTCGGTGGGACCGGATGGGGCGACCCATCAGTCGCTGGAAGAGATCGCCTTGATGCGCGTGTTACCCAACATGAAACTGATCGTTCCTTGTGACGCTATCGAGACCAGGAAGGCCACCATTGCCGCGGCTAGCATTCCAGGCCCGGTCTATCTGCGTTTTGCGCGGGAAGCTACTCCAATCTTAACCACAGAGGACGACGAGTGGGTTTTTGGCAAGGCAACGACCATGCGACCGGGTAACGACGTGACCATCATCGCCTGTGGCCCCATTCTGGCCGAGGCACTGACAGCCGCCGAGCAGCTGCAGCAGTCAGGGATCAGCGCCAGGGTGCTGAACATGCATACCATCAAACCGTTGGATGAAGAGGCAATTCTCTTGGCCGCCAAAGAGACCGGTGCCATCGTCACTGCCGAGGAGCACCAGGTGAATGCTGGATTGGGCGGCGCGGTGGCCGAGGTGCTGGTCAAGCATCAGCCGGTCCCGGTGGAGATGGTTGGAATCATGGATACTTTTGGCGAATCCGGCACAGCCGATGAGTTGATGGAGGCGTATGGGCTGTCCAGTAAGAGCATTGTGGCAGCCGTAAAGCGAGCCATTAAGCGCAAGTAAACACTAATTCTAAGGGAGAAAGGGGTAAGTAGCGGATGATTGAAAAACTGTTGGCTAAGCGGATGTCCCGGTTGGGCACCGAGGCTGCATTCGAGGTCTTGGCCAAGGCCAGAAAACTGGAAGCTGAAGGGCGTTCTGTAATCCACCTGGAGATCGGAGAACCCGATTTTGACACCCCTAGAAACATCATCGACGGAGCCATCGAGGCTCTCAATAACGGCTTCACCCATTACACCCCAGCAGCCGGTCTGCCGGAAGTCAGGCAAGTGATCGCCGACTATGTAACTTCTTGGAAAAAGGTGCCTGCCACCGAGGATGAAGTGGTGATCGTTCCGGGCGGGAAGCCGACCATGTTCTATGTGATGTTGGCTTTGATCGAATCTGGGGATGAAGTGATTTATCCCAACCCTGGTTTCCCGATTTATGAATCGATGATCAATTTCACCGGCGGCAAGGCCGTACCGATGCCGCTGCTGGAAGAGAACGATTTCCGCTTGGATGTTCAGGATCTAGCCAACAAGATCAACGATCGTACCAAACTGATCATCATCAATTCACCTGCTAACCCCACCGGCGGATTACTGACCAAAGAAGACCTGGAGCAAATAGCCAACCTGATCAGAGACAGGAACATCATGGTGTTGGCCGACGAGATTTACGACCGCATGATCTATGAGGGCACCCCTTACTCTATCGCCCGTCTGCCGGGCATGAAAGAACGAACCATCATCTTGGATGCCTTCTCCAAGACATACGCCATGACCGGCTGGCGCCTGGGATATGGTGTGATGCCGGTGGCATTGGCCGAGCGCATCACCCGACTGGCGACCAACAACATCTCCTGCACCGCCGCCTTCACTCAGATGGCAGGTTTGAGAGCCCTCACCGGACCGCAGGATGCTGTTGACCAGATGGTGGCCGAGTTCCGCCGCCGGCGCGACGTGATAGTGGAAGGTTTGAACCGGATTCCTGGCATCAGCTGCACCATGCCCCATGGAGCGTTTTACGCCTTCCCCAACATCAAGCGCCTAGGTATGCCCAGCGAGCAGTTTGCTGATTATCTGCTGCAGGAGGCCGGAGTGGCCGCATTGGGCGGAACCTGCTTCGGCGAATATGGCGAAGGACATCTGCGTCTGTCCTACGCCAACTCGGTGGAGAACATTCAATTGGCGCTGGAGCGCATCGAAACGGCAGTAAAGAAACTGGGCAAATAGCCGTGTGCTGTAGAACAGCCGTGCCGCATGCAAGCGGCGCGGCTGTTTTCATAGCGACAGCGTTGGGGTTAAAGCGACTTTTGGTTACAGCAAAGCCTAGAGCTATGGTAAACATAGGGACAGGTTGGGATTACAGAATGGAGGGGGACAGATGTGGAATCAGTTCTGGACAGGTGCTAAACGTTATACCGGCATTTTGTTAGGCTCGCTGATCACGGCTGTAGGATTAAACGCATTGCAGATACCGAACAAGATAGCTGCCGGCGGTGCGGCTGGCGTGGCCACCATCGCCTACCATCTCACTGGCCTGGAACCGGGCGTAGCGATCTTTTTAATCAACGTTCCCCTATTGATCGCCTGTGGCTTGATTATCGGCTGGCGGTTCAGCTGGTATTCAGTGTTGGGAGCACTGGCCACCTCCGCTTGGGTTTACCTGACCAGCTCGATACCGGTCTGGACCAACGATGCCCTGCTGGGCGCGGTGTATGGCGGTGTGGTCTGCGGCGTCGGCATGGGCATCGTCTTCCGCTCCCGCGGATCCACCGGCGGGACCGACATGCTGGCCCGTTTGGTCACCCACTTCACCGGGCTGCCGATCGGACAAGCACTGCTGTTTATCGACGCAGCCATTGTCACGGTTGCCGGAGTGGTCTTTGGCGCTGAACTGGCGATGTTCGCTTTGATCGCCATCTTCGTGACCACAAAGGTGATCGACTATGTCCAGGACGGTTTCTTCGCTGTGAAGGCACTGATCATCATCTCCGACCATAACGAGACCATCGCCGATGAGATCTTGCAGGTGATGGAACGAGGCGTAACCTACCTGCACGGCGAGGGTGGGTACAGTCGGCAGGCCAAGAAGGCGCTGTTGGTGGTAGTCAGCCGATCGGAGATGTCGGCAGTCAAAGGCCTGGTGCAGAAACATGATCCGAAAGCTTTCGTAATCGTGGTTGATGCCCACGAGGTGTTGGGAGAAGGATTTCGCGAGCTATCCACCACCGTCTAGCAGACTCGCATTCACTCTGTTCGCCGTGGGGAAGCTATGCTCTGAGGTGAGCTACTTGAAGAGACACGGTTTCTGGGTTTATGGGCTGCTGGGTCTGGCAGCCGGATTGGTTAACGGCCTGTTGGGCATCGGTGGCGGGACAGTGCTGATTCCAGGGATGGTCTACCTGCTGGGCACCAGACAGCACCAGGCCCACGCCACCAGCTTGTTGATAGTCCTCCCCACCTGCTTGGCCAGCATCCTGGTTTATCGCCGGCTGCCCGGGGTGGATCTGCGCTCTTTATGGCAATTGGCTCTCTATACTTCCGGCGGCGCTATCGTCGGTGCCATCTGCATGAACTTCTGTCGCCCCTCGCTGCTGCGCAAGGGCTTTGGGTTGTTCATGCTGGGTACCGGTTTGCGCATGCTGTTCTAGATGTTCACTGCAATCTTAGGCTTCCTCTCGGGTGTCCTGGCCGGATTGGCGGTTGGCGGCGGCACTCTGCTGGTGCCGGGATTGGTGTTGATCAAAGGCATGTCCCAACATGTGGCTCAAGGCATATCCTTGGTCATCTTCTTACCCACCTCGCTGATGGCGATTGTCACCCATTGGCGCTATGGCAATGTCAAGCTGGGGCTCGCCCTGCGCCTGGCGGTAGGCAGCGTGATCGGTGCCTACATCGGCGCACAGATCGCCCTGCGGCTGCAAGCACCGTTGCTCCGGCGAGTCTTCGCCATCTACCTGATCGGCATGGGCCTGTATCAGGTCCTGCACTCGCCGCGCTCCAAATAGGGTTATGGGATGAAACAGGGGGACGAGCCTTTTTACCTCACACGTGAGAAAAAGGGCCCATCCCCCTATCCTATTACGACCTAATAACCGACTACTTGAGAATAGTCACTTCCTGGCCGTTCTTCGCCAAGGCGGCGTTGGCTTCATCGGTGTCAATGTGCATTTCCAGGGCGAAGTCGTCGCGCACGCGCACGATCACGTTCTCCATCACCAGTGCCCGGTCCCCGCCGAAGCGCACTTTGACCATGTCCCTGTCCTTCAGGCCGAAGGCAGCAGCGTCACTGGTATGCATGTGAATGTGCCGCCAAGCAAGGATAGCCCCTTCCGGCAATTCCACCTGGCCACAGGGACCGACGATGGTAATCGGCGCAGAGCCGGCCAGGTCGCCAGACTCGCGCACCGGAGGCTTAATCCCCAGCCGGTAGGCATCGGTCATCGATACTTCCACCTGGCTGCGTGAGCGCACCGGGCCCAGCACACGCACCTTCTCGATGCTGCCCTTGGGTCCCACCAGGGTTACCTGTTCGTCTGCAGCGTATTGTCCAGGCTGACCCAGCTCTTTGATCGGTGTCAGCTGATGTCCACAGCCGAACAGAGTCTCCAGGTCAGCTTGCGATAGATGCAGGTGTCGGTTGGAAACTCCCACCACGATTGGCTTCAAACATATCCCTCCCAGTCTCATAGTTTAGCAGTTCGTTACCATTATCTTGCGCCAGTAAGCTTAAACAAAGCGATAGCTGCGGGTGCAACTATCGCTTTGTGTAGAGCTAGCCCAGTATGCTGATCAGGACGCCTGCAGCGACCGCCGAACCAATGACGCCGGCCACGTTGGGTCCCATAGCATGCATCAACAGGTAGTTATTCGGGTTCGCCTTGCGGCCCTCAGCCTGCGATACGCGGGCAGCCATCGGAACTGCAGATACGCCGGCGGAACCAATCAGCGGATTGATCTTGCCACCGGACAACTTGTACATCAGCTTGCCCAGCAGCACACCGGCGGCAGTGCCGAAAGAGAATGCTGCCAAGCCCAAACCGATGATGTACAAGGTCTGCGGGCGCAGGAAGTTCTCGCCCTGGGCAGTGGCGCCGACGGTGACGCCCAGGAAGATGACGATGATGTTCATCAACTCGTTCTGGGCGGTCTTGGACAGTCGCTCCACCACGCCGCTCTCACGCAGCAGGTTGCCGAACATCAGCATGCCGACCAGAGGCACCGCATCCGGCAGCAACAGGCCAACGGCTAAGGTGACCAATATGGAGAAAACGACCTTCTCGGTCTTGGACACCGGGCGCAGCTGCTCCATCACCGTCTCCCGCTCCTGCTTAGTGGTCAACGCCCGCATAATCGGGGGCTGGATGATCGGCACCAAGGCCATATAGGAGTATGCAGCAATGGCTATGGACGCCAGTAAATGCGGCGCTAGTTTAACAGTAGTAAAGATGGCCGTCGGGCCGTCAGCCCCTCCGATGATACCGATCGCGCCAGACTCCTGGGGAGTAAAACCGAAGATAGTAGCAGCTGCGATATAGGTGGCAAAAATGCCAAATTGGGCAGCTGCACCCAGCCAGAAGGTCTTGGGATTAGCGATCAGCGGGCCGAAGTCGGTCATCGCGCCCACGCCGAGGAAGATCAGCGGCGGGTAGATGCCCAGCTTTACTCCCTGATAGAGGTAATAGAACAGGCCGCCGGCGGAAGGAGTAAAGGCGGCAAACTGGGCCATATCTGCGGCGCCCAGCACCCCCATCTGGTTGAGGGCAGACGCCAGGGCGTCCAGAGCCAAGGGGCCGTTGGCCATGACGGCGTTGAGGGTACCGGCATCCAAAATGCCTGAGTTGAACAGCATCTGAATGAGCATCCCCAGCCCGTCGCTGCCGGCATTGTGGATCTGGGTGATCGTGCCGCTCTCCAGCAACCCCTTTTGGCCAAGCACCTGCAGCAGGCCGTCCAAACGGGTGGTGGGACCACTCATTAAACCGCCCAGAGGTAGGTTGGCCAGGAGCATGCCAAAGCTGATGGGCAACAATAGCAGCGGTTCGTACCCCTTGACGATCGCCAAGTAGATCAAGAAGCAAGCGACCGCAATCATGATCAGGCTTTGGATAGTCAGATTGGCAAAGCCTGTGGAATTCCAGAGTTCTATCAGAGTCTCTATGATCAATGTCAGGTCCTCCCCTCGAACTCTTAGCCGATGGTTAAGAGCACATCCCCCGGATTGACGGCTGCACCCTTGGCGACGTTGATAGACTTAACAGTCCCAGCCGCAGGAGCAGCGATCTCGTTCTCCATCTTCATAGCTTCCAGAATCAACACCGTGTCGCCAGCCTTGACCTGATCGCCTTCTTTAACCTTGATTTCCAGTATGGTTCCAGGCATCGGTGCAGTCACACTGCCAGCACCAGCAGCCGCCGGAGCAGACGGTTTGGCTGCAGCAGGAGCGGGGGCCGCCGGAGCAGCCTTAGGCTGCGGCCTGGAAACGACAGGTGCCACCGGTGCAGGAGCTGCCGGAGCGACCGGGGCAGCCGGGCGACGCACTACCGGAGCGTCTCCTCCCAAATCTTCTACTTCCACCTCATAGGATTCACCATTCACGGTGATACGGAATTTCTTAGACATGTTGCCATACCCCTTTCCGCTAGTTTTGGATGCTTTCGCGACGCGCAGCAGTAGCCCAAGAGCCTAAAGACGCAGGCGTGCGACGAATGGAGATGATATTCAGGTTTTCCGGCCCTTGGCCGAGATAAGCCGCCACAGCCGTGGCGATGACGGCAACTACCGCCGGAGACAAGCCGCCATGATTGGTGGTCGCTGCCGACTCGACAACACTGGCTTTCGACTCCGCAGCCACTGAGGCCTGCTGTGCTTCAGGTGCCGACTTTGCTTTGGTCCTTCCCCCGCCTGTGAGCGACGGGAGAGCATACATGAGCAGCGACAGGGCGATCAAAGCGGAAAATACGACACCCATGCCAATGACGGTCAAACGCAAAGCGTCAAGTAAAGCGTCCATATTCTTTAGATCTCCCCTTTCTCCCTAGACAGGGAGGTTGCCATGTTTCTTAGCTGGTCGGCTCTCCCGCTTGGTAGCGTTAGCCTCCAAAGCATTGATGATCATCCGCCTGGAATCCCGCGGATCGATCACATCGTCCACCATGCCCCGGGACGCGGCCACGTACGGGCTGGCGAACTTGGTGCGGTATTCTTCGATCTTAGCAGCTCTAGTGGCGACTGGGTCCTCTGCTTTCTTGATGTCGTCGCGGAAGATGATGTTGGCAGCACCTTCAGCGCCCATGACTGCAATTTCAGCCGTCGGCCAAGCATAAACCACATCGGCACCTAAAGCTTTGCTGCACATCGCCAGGTAGGCACCACCGTAAGCCTTGCGCAGGATCAGGCTGATCTTGGGCACAGTGGCCTCAGAGTAGGCATACAGCAGCTTGGCACCATGCCGAATGATGCCGCCGTACTCTTGATTTAGTCCAGGCATATAGCCGGGCACGTCGATCAGGGTTACCAACGGAATGTTGAAGGCATCGCAGAAACGAACAAATCGGGCTGCCTTGTCGGAAGCATCGATGTCCAGCGAGCCCCCCAGCACCCTAGGCTGGTTGGCGACGATGCCCACCGTACGACCGTTCATGCGGGCGAAACCGACCACCATGTTCTGAGCGAAGCTGGCGTGCACCTCCATGAAGTCGCCAGCATCGGCGATACTCTGAATAACCTCCCGCACATCGTATCCCCGATTTGGCTCAATCGGAACGACGGATAGCAGGTCATCGTTTTGACGGGCTACATCATCGTTGGAATCGACCAAGGGGGTCTCTTCCAGGTTATTGCTAGGCAGGAAGCTGAGCAGGCGACGCACCTGAGCAAGTGTCTGCTCGTCATTGTCAGCATAGAAGTGGGCCACACCGCTGACTTGGTTATGGACAGCCGCCCCTCCCAGCTGCTCCAGGGTGACATCCTCGCCGGTAACTGCCTTGATGACCTGTGGACCGGTGATGAACATCTGACTGGTGCCCTGGGTCATGAAGATGAAGTCTGTCAGCGCAGGGCTATATACTGCTCCGCCCGCGCAAGGTCCCATGATCACAGACAGCTGGGGAATGTAGCCCGAAGCCTGCGTGTTGCGGAAGAAGATATTGCCGTATCCGTCCAGGGCGTCAACCCCTTCTTGAATGCGGGCACCGGAAGAGTCGTTGAGGGCCACGAACGGCGCACCGTTGCGCATGGCCATGTCCATCACCTTGCAGATCTTCTTGGCGTGCATTTCGCCCAAGGATCCGCCCATCACGGTGAAATCCTGGGAGCTGACGTAAACCAGGCGGCCATCGACTGTGCCGTATCCGACAACCACGCCTTCACCGGGGACGTCGCGACCCGCCATGCCGAAATCGACACCGCGATGCTTCACGAACATGTCTACTTCCACGAAACTGTTCTCGTCCAAGAGAACCTCGATGCGTTCGCGGGCAGTCATCTTGCCTTTGGACCTCTGGTCGGCCAGGCGTTTCTCACCCCCGCCCATGGCGATGCGTTTCTTCTCCTTAACCAATTGCTCAATTTTCTTGTCCATGGATATGCAGCCTACCTCCTTTTGCCTTGACGCCATATGGTGGATTCTCGGTCCACGGAGCGCTAATGTGGGTATTCACACAGCTCAATCAACACTCCCAAGCCAGCCTTGGGATGAATGAACGCCACTTTGGCACCATGGGCCCCGGGTCGGGGCGTTTGATCGATTAAGCGCACACCTTTGGCCTGCAAATCAGCCAGCGCTGCTTCGATGTCTTCCACCTCGTACGCGATGTGATGGATACCCTCGCCCCGATTAGCGATAGATTTCGCGATGGGGCCATCTGGATCAGTGGACTGCAGGAGCTCTATGGTGGTGTCACCTACCGGAATAAAGGCCGTCTTCACCTTCTGCGACGGGACTACTTCCTCGCCTGAGATTTTCAGGCCAAGCACATCGGCATAGAACTTAGCCGCAGCCTCCAAGTCCTTTACCGCCACACCGAGATGGGCGATCTTCTTGATCATAGTCTCTCCTCCTTCCCTGCTTTGTTGATCCATCGGTTAATCCCTGTGAAAAGCTCTGCCATAGCTGCTCGCTGACCTGGTAGAGTGAAGCCTGACCGATGACGATCAGTTCCGCCAGAGCGTGCAAATCCTGCAGGCCGACCTGTTGCCGGAGTGCGTCCAGCACCCGGAGCTTAAGCAGCTCTGTCAATTCGCGCTCTGCGCGCCTGACTCTCTTGCTAGTCAGTTCACCACTATCCTGCAAATAGCGCAGATGATCGGCCAATGCGTCGGCCAATGCGTCTACACCCTTAGCAGAAGTAGCTACGGTTTTCAGGACCGGGATCTTCCAACCAGAGGGTTTTTGTAGCTTCAACATATTCAGGAGTTCACGCTCTGTGCGATCGGCACCTTCCCGGTCAGCCTTGTTGACCACGAACAGGTCGGCAATCTCCAAGATGCCCGCCTTCATCGCCTGGATGTCATCGCCCAGACCTGGCACAGAAACCACAACCACGCTGTCCGCCACTGAAATGACATCTGTCTCCGCCTGTCCAGTGCCAACAGTCTCCACCAAGATGATATCCTTACCAAAGGCGTCCAACAGCTTGATGGCGTCGCCGGTGGCTCTGGACAAGCCCCCCATGCTGCCTCGCGAGCTCATGCTGCGCACGAACACCTGCTTGTTGGCCGACAGGTCAGGCAACCGCAACCGATCGCCAAGAATGGCACCGCCACTGAAGGGACTGGAGGGGTCAACCAAGAGCAAGCCCAGCGAATGCCCTCGCCTCAGCAACTCCTGTGCCAGGCTGCCGGTCAGGGTACTCTTGCCTGCCCCAGGCGGCCCGGTGATCCCAATCACATGAGCTCGCCCCAGGCGTTCGCTGACCGCCGTCAGCAAAGCGCGAGCGGCTTGGGGATCGTTCTCCGCCAGAGAGATCGCCCGGGCTAGGGCACGGGTATCACCATTGAGAAAACCGGACCAATCCCTCTCGACACTACTGGCGCACATGTTCCTTGAGGAAGGCGATCACAGCCTCAGTGGAAGTACCAGGGGTGAAAATCTCCTTGATGCCCTTGTTTTTCAACTCTGGAATATCAGCGTCAGGAATGACGCCGCCACCAAAGACCATGATGTCTTCGGCCTGCTCTGCCTTGAGCAATTCCACGACGCGGGGGAATAGGTGGTTGTGGGCCCCCGAAAGGCAGCTAAGCCCGACAGCGTCCACGTCCTCTTGCAGAGCAGCAGAGACAATCTGCTCCGGCGTCTGCCGCAGCCCTGTGTAGACTACTTCCATTCCGGCATCCCGCAAAGCACGAGCGATTACCTTCGCGCCGCGGTCATGCCCATCCAAACCGGGTTTCGCAATCAGCACCCTGATCTTCTTTTCCATCGTGGCACCTCCCTATAGCAGGTCCTGGGCAACGTACTCACCGAACACGTTGCGCAAGCAACCGCAGATCTCGCCGAGTGTGGCATAGGCTTTGACAGCCTTGAAGATCACTGGCATCAGATTGGCATCGCCCTGGGCGGCCTGCTCCAGCTCAGCCAAGATGTTGGAGACAGCCAGGTTATCGCGGCGAGCCTTCAGTGCCTGCAGCTTCTGCTGCTGCAGCTCGCCCACTTTGGGATCAACCTGTAGCAGTCCCGACGGCGGTGCTTCTTCAATCTGGAACTTGTTCACGCCGACAACGATGCGCTGCTTCTCTTCCACCTGCCGCTGGTAATCGTAGGCGCTATCTTGAATCTCGCGCTGCATGTAGCCGTTTTCGATGGCCTTAACAGCGCCACCCATATCGTCAATCCGTTGGATATAGTTCTTGGCCAATTGCTCAATCTGATTGGTCAACGATTCCACATAGTAGCTGCCAGCCAACGGATCGATGGTGTCGGCAGCTCCGCTTTCATAGGCAATGATCTGCTGCGTTCGCAACGCGATGCGCACCGAGTCCTCAGTGGGCAGCGCCAACGCTTCATCGCGAGAGTTGGTATGCAGAGACTGGGTCCCTCCAAGCACAGCCGCCAGAGCCTGCATGGTGACCCTGACTATGTTGTTGTCGGGCTGCTGGGCGGTGAGAGTGGATCCGCCAGTTTGGGTGTGGAAACGCAGCATCCATGATTTCTCTTTCTTGGCGCCAAAACGTTCCCGCATGATCTTGGCCCACAGGCGACGAGCTGCCCGGAACTTGGCCACTTCTTCAAAGAAGTCCAGATGGGAGTTGAAGAAGAAGGACAAGCGAGGTGCAAAGTCGTCCACATCCAAGCCAGCCTCGATGGCTGCTTGTACGTAGGCGATACCGTTGCTGAGCGTGAAAGCTACTTCCTGGGCCGCAGTCGATCCGGCTTCCCGAATGTGGTAACCGCTGATGCTGATCGTGTTCCAGTCAGGAACATTAGCCGAGCAAAACTCAAAGATGTTGGTGATCAGACGCATAGACGGCGCTGGCGGGAAGATATAGGTGCCGCGAGCAACGTATTCCTTCAGAATATCGTTCTGAATGGTGCCGCTGAGCTTGTTCAGAGGCACTCCCTGTTTCTCCGCCACACCCATGTACATGGCCAATAGCACTGAAGCCGGTGCGTTGATGGTCATGGATGTGCTGACCTTATCCAGTGGAATGCCGTCGAACAGGATCTCCATGTCGGCCAGAGAGTCGATGGCCACGCCCACCTTGCCTACCTCACCGGCGGACAACTGATGGTCTGAATCGTAACCGATTTGGGTGGGCAGGTCGAAGGCTACCGACAAACCGGTCTGGCCTTGCTGCAGCAGATACTTATAGCGCTGGTTGGACTCTTCTGCCGTGGCGAAACCAGCATATTGACGCATGGTCCAATACCGACCGCGATACATGGTCGGCTGCACGCCGCGGGTGTAAGGATATTGCCCCGGGAAATTGAGATCCCGCAGATAATCAAAATCAGCCACGTCCAACGGAGTATACGCCCGTTCCAGGGTTACTCCCGAGGAGTTGACAAATTCAGGCTTTAGTTCCGGAAAGCGCTTAGTAACCGGTTGCACTTTCTTCTCTTCCCACTGCTGCTTAGCCTCCCGGATACGCTGCAATTCGTCTTGCTTGTACACAGTCACCACGCTCCTCTTTCTGTTTCGTGCGAGCGATCAGCTGTAAGACTCGCCGACAATGACTGACAATATAGATACTAGCAGTATTCTTCACTATCAGCCAATAGGATATTTGGACTGCACAGCATTGCCTATTCAACCTATCGGCCTCAGCAAGGTTGCCCTCTGCTTCTTGTGCATTGTATACCAGCAAACCTGTCAATTAGCCCCCCCCGGCCAAGCCAGGGAGGGCCAGTGAATTTCGAATGACGAACTAGACCCAGCCGCGAAGCTTCATAGCTTCAGCAACACGGGCAATGGCCACCACATAGGCAGCGTCACGCAGGTCGATATTCTTCTCGGCGCTCATCTTGAAGATGGCATCGACGGCATTGACCATGATGCGCTCCAAGCGAGAGTTGACCTCTTCCAGGCTCCAGTAGAAGTTCTGCAGGTTCTGCACCCACTCGAAGTAGGAGACGGTCACACCGCCAGCGTTGGCGATGATGTCAGGCACAACAGTGATGCCCCGCTCGGTGATCTTCTTGGAAGCAGAACGAGTGATCGGGCCGTTAGCTCCCTCGACGACCATGCGTGCCTTGACCAGATGCTGGTTTTCATCAGTGATCTGGTTCTCCAAAGCGGCCGGAATCAGGAAGTCGACTTCGAGGCCGAACATCTCTTCGCGAGTGATCTCCTTGGCGCTGCCAGGGAAGCCCTTGACGCCGCCGTTCTGGCGTACCCAGTTCTGGATCTCGATGGCATCCATGCCGTCAGCATTGTAGATGCCTCCGGTATGATCCTGAACGGCCACAACCTTGGCACCCAGCAGAGTCTGCACGTAGACGCCGCTCCAGCCGCCAACGTTGCCGTAACCCTGGATGGCCACGGTAGCGCCCTTGGTCTCGATACCTACGCGCTTGGCAGCCTCGCGCAGAGCGATGACTACACCGCGGCCGGTGGCCTCGGTGCGACCCAAGGAACCGCCGATAGAGATCGGCTTACCGGTGATTACGCCAGGCATGTTGTAGCCCTTAACCTGGCTGATCTCGTCGTACAACCAAGCCATAATCTGAGCGTTGGTGCCCACGTCGCCGGCCGGGATATCGCGGTCATCGCCGATGAAGCTGGCCAACGCACGGGCCAAGCCGCGGGTCAGGCGCTCTTTTTCGCCCATAGAGAGCTTGCTGGGGTCAACTGCGACGCCACCCTTGCCGCCGCCATAAGGAATGCCAACAGCAGCGCACTTGAAGGTCATCCACATGGAGAGGGTCTTGACTTCGTCCAGGTCCACTGCCGGATGATAGCGCAAGCCACCCTTAGCCGGGCCAATGGCATCGTTATGTTGAGAACGATATGCGCTGAAAGTCTTGACAGAACCATCGTCCATGCGTACAGGGATGGAGACATCCATAGCGCGGATCGGCTGCTTCAGGATCTCGAAGTAATTGTCATTGAGACCGAGAATGTCACAAGCGTCCTTAATCTGCGCCTGCACCTGCAAGAACGTTTCCTTGTTGTTAGACATTTCGTTTCCTCCCTTTTACCTGTATTGGTTATCTATTTCCATTGACAGCATCGGCTGCCAATTGAAATCCAAGGGATAATGCCTGGCGATTCAAATCCTCGGTTCCACGAGGAACACGGTTCAACACGGCCTGTTCCAGCGACTCGCGCTGCACTATCTGCGTCGAGCCGACCAGGACACCAAGAGCGACGATGTTGGCGACGATGGAGCGCTTGAGGGTTTCACTGGCCGCACGCAGTATCGGTGCCCTGACCACGTTAACGCCCGCCGGCAGCTGATCATCGAGCTGGATAGAGTCATCCACGACCAGCACCGTGCCTGCCGTCAGGCCTTGTCCATACTTACGATAGGCCTCGGTTGTCAGCGCCAGCACGATCTCCGGTTTGGTTACCTTGGGATAGTCGATGTTTTCGTCACTGATGATCACTTCGGACCGGCTGGCACCGCCGCGGGCTTCCGGGCCATAGCTCTGAGACTGCACGGCATTCTTGCCCTCCAATAAAGCAGCCTCCGCCAAGATGATACCAGCTAACAGGATACCCTGTCCACCACTACCGCTCAAACGGATCTCTCTTCTCTTATTCACCCTGGTCACTCCTTCCCCTGCAAGCCAGCGATAAGCTTCTCATATTCCGCCGTGTACTCGGGGGCCTGGCCGTGATAGATTTCACCAATAATAAACTTATCACTCATTTGCTCTGGAGACAACTTAGCTGCTGCAGCTTTTGTGACAGCATGCTCCTTCTGCCAGTTGAGCATGTCGATCGGAGTCCCAAGCTTGTTCTTGCGCCCATAATAGGTGGGGCACTGGGAAATCGCTTCCACCAGCGAGAAGCCCTTGTTTTCAATTCCCTTTGCGATCAAGTTTGCCAGCATGGCGGCATGATATGCGGTGGCCCGGGCCACATAGGTGGCTCCTGCTACCTTGGCCAACTCACAGGCATCGAAATTGCGGTCGATGTTGCCGTAAGGGGCAGTGGTAGCGAACCTTCCATGGGGCGTGGTGGGGGAATACTGCCCAGAGGTCATGCCGTAGATGTTATTGTTGAACAACACCGTAGTGATGTCGATGTTACGGCGACAAGCATGGATGAAATGGTTGCCGCCGATGGCCAGCGCATCTCCGTCGCCGGTAAGGACAATCACGTTCAGTTCAGGGCGGGCTACCTTCAGGCCGGTGGCAAAAGCCAGCGCACGTCCATGGGTGGTGTGCAAGGTGTCGAAGTTCATATAGCCGGAAGCGCGGGAGGAGCAGCCGATTCCAGAGACGATAGCTGTCTTGTCCTGATCCAAACCGAGCTTATCAATAGCGGTGATCACTGCGTTCATGATGATGCCGTGTCCACACCCGGGGCACCAGATGTGAGGCATCATATCCTGCCTGAGATACTTATCAGCTAACATCTACTTCACCTCCATCAAGGCCTGCAGTATTCTATCGGGAGCGATCATCTCTCCGTTAGCCTGCAGAACACCGCTGACCGGGACTTGGCCGGCGACTGACCGTTCGACCTCGTTGATCAGCTGACCAAGGTTCTGCTCGGCCACCACCAGATGCTTCAACTGCTTAGCGAAGCCCCTCACCTGCTCCGTCGGGAACGGCCACAGTGTGATCGGTCGGAACAGCCCCGCCTTGACACCCTGCTCGCGGGCCAGATGCACTGCACGCGCGGCAGAACGGGCTACAGAACCATAAGCAAAAACGGCCACCTCAGCGTCATCCATCAGCAAGCTTTCCCAAAGCTGGATTTGATCCAGGTGTTGGTTAATCTTGTTGTGCAGCCGTCTGAGGGAATAATCCACCTTCTTGGGGTCGCTGGTAGGATAACCGCGGAAATCGTGGGTCAAGCCGGTGACATGGAACCGGTAACCATCGCCGAAGCTGGGCAACGGTGGCACCTCGTCTGGGCCAGCCTCGTAAGGCCGGTACTCGGACTTGGGAACAGTTGGCCGCTTACGGTTTACTATCGGAATCTCGGGTTGATCGGGCAAAACGATCTTCTCCCGCATGTGACCGATTACTTCGTCCAGCAGCAGAATCACCGGCGTACGAAACTGCTCTGACAGGTTGAATGCCTTGATGGTCATCTCGTAGGTTTCAGGCACTGTTCCGGGGCAAAGGGCAATTACCGGATGATCGCCGTGGGTTCCCCAGCGGGCCTGCATGACGTCTGCTTGGGCAGTGGATGTGGGCAACCCGGTGCTGGGGCCTCCGCGCATCACGTTGACCACCACACAGGGCACTTCACAATAGGCGGCAAAGCCGAAATTCTCCTGCTTAAGTGAAAAGCCAGGACCGCTGGTAGCGGTCATCGCCTTGGCACCAGCCAGAGAAGCACCCACGACTGCTGCCATGCTGGCGATCTCATCTTCCATCTGAACGAACCGCCCACCCACGAGCGGCAAACGCTCAGACAACAGCTCGGCAATTTCTGTAGAAGGAGTGATTGGATAGCCCGCATAGAAGCTCACACCAGCGGCCAGCGCCCCTTCCACGCAAGCCTCGTTTCCTTGCAGCAGTTTAACCTTCGAACTCATTCCGCCTTACCCCCTACTCTTACAGCAAAGTCTGGACAGCGCTGTTCGCAGAGTCGGCAACCAATGCATTGGTCCTCTGCTGTCACCTCTGGTACCTGACCGGCCTTGTAGGTGAAAACCTGCTTGGGGCAGAAGGCCGCACAAATACCACACTTCTTGCACCACTTCGCGTTGATCGTCACGCTGTACTTGTCACCGCTCACCGTCAGTCCCTCCCCTTTGTGTTGTACTGGTTCTCTATTTCCATCAGCGCAGACTTGAGCATGCTCACAGAGCCTAAGTCGGGCCGATAGACGAACTCGATGATTTCCTTGCCAAACGGGCAGAGCTCCTCCACCTCACGTCGGCGACCTGGCGACACTAAGATTACGTCGCTACCCTCGATGATGGCAGCTACGGCATCCCGCTCAGCAGAGATGCTGGTTTCCACTGGCAGATAGTCGATGCCTGCGTCACGAATGGAATTGACTACTTTTTCAGCAAAGTTGGTAGACAGACAGACCAGCCCCAAGCGTTTGCCCCGAGGCACGCGAGCAATCTTGACGATGGTTTCCAGCTGCGGATCCAACGCGATAGCCAGAACTTGTTTCTCCCCCGGAATCATCGCCCGTACTTCGTCATAGTGAAAGAAGGTGGTCACAACCAAGTCCACGGAGGCCACGATCTGGCGAACGAAATCACTATCCAATCTGATTTCACCCAGCACCAGAGGTGTAATCGATACCCCGGAGCCGAGCTCCAATTGGCGAGCGAAATAGTCCACCTGCTCGCGGTTACACTCGATGAAAGCAATGCGAATCTTGGTCAACAGTGCCTTCCGTATCTCTGCCTGCTCAGAGGCAGCCTGCAACACATCGGCAAAATCAAATCCCATCGCCAACGCCTGGTCGAAAGCTTCGTCGATGATCTGCTGCAAACGTTGTCGCCTGCTTTGATCCAAGTGCTCGGTCGCCTGCTCAGAGACAAAGGTGCCTTTGCCCTGTGATGAGACCAGTTCACCTTCTGCCTCCAGCTCTCGATATGCCACGCTGACGGTGTTGCGGCTGACCCCGAGAATTGCGGCCAACTCCCTCTCGGTCGGCAATTTGAAACCTGGCTGCCAAGCATTGGTTTCGATCTGATGTCTAATTTGGTCCTTCAGCTGGATATACAACGGAATTCCTGACTTACGCGAGAGCTCAATGGCCACAGCAACACCTCCTTTTGTTGAAGTACTAATATCAATAGACATTATCGTAACACTTATTGCCAAGACGCTTTTAGGCCCAAAGGACTAATGGTATAGTCCATCATTCCATTCCATTGTAGCATATTCGTCATCGGGCAACTAGTTCCTGCTGCATACGAAAAAAACTACTGCGAATTTTCCCGCAGTAGTTTTCTATCACCAAAAAGTCCATGCCGGGTTCACTTGTCACAACTGACCCCGCACCACCTCCCTCATCAGAGGGAGTCTCGGCCCCTTCTGGGAGGGGGCTGTCGCGAAGCGACTGGGGGAGCCCCTAACCCCAAACCTGACGGAAGATGCGCATGTAGTTGCCGCCCAGGATCAGGCGGATATGTTCTTCACTGTAGCCGCGCTTGAGCAGAGCTTCGGTGATCAGCGGCATCTTGCTGGCATCGGTCAGCTCTTTTGGCGCGGAGGTGATTCCATCGAAATCAGAACCAAGGCCCACATGCTCCGGGCCGACCAACTGCACGATATGATCGATATGGGCGATCAGGTCGTCCAACGTGGGCTGGCCGTCGGCCTTGACGAAGGGGGCACAGAAATTCATGCCCATGACGCCGCCATTCTCAGCCAGCAGCTTGATCTGCTCGTCGGTCAGGTTGCGGCGATGGTCGCAGACGGCCCGTGCATTGGAATGGGAGGCGATGATCGGCTGCTTGCTCAGAGCGATCACATCGAAGAATCCCGGATCGGACAGGTGGGATACGTCGACTAGAATCCCCAGCCGGTTCATCTCAGCAATCAATCTGGCCCCAAACTCGCTCAAGCCACCGCCGCTACGGCAGTCACCAACGCCATCGGCGATGTCGTTGCGTTCGTTCCAGGTCAGCCCTATCGCCCGTACGCCCAAACGATGCAGGATACGCAACACGCCCAAGTCCCCCTCGAGCGCTTCGCCTCCTTCGATGGCCAGCACAGCTGCCACTTTGCCCGCTGCTTTGGCCTCTTCGATATCTGCGGCCGTCTTGGCCAGCACCATCTTGTCCTGATTGGCTTCCAATTCGGTAAAGAAGCCATCGAAAAGCTGCAGGGTGCGCTTCAGCGAGCGGTCTGGCTTGTAGATGGGTTCTATGTAGGCGGCAAAGAACTGCACGTCCACACCGCCCTCCTGCAGGCGGGGTAGATCGATGTGTCCTTCTTGATGGCGATCGCGCAGGTGATATTGCTCCTGCTTACGCCCAAACATGTTTCCACGCCCCACTACCCTGAGCAGGGTGTCGCAATGGGTATCCACTACGAGTGCGTCCTGATGCAACTGGCTAGCCTGTTCCTCCATCAGATATTTCTCCTCCTCGGCCTCCGGCTGTCGCCAGGTATACTGCTCAACTTATTCTCCACCGAGGGGCTGATTCCTCTTTACTGCCCCAGGCGGTGTACAGTCATTTTCACTCAATCAACTCCGCATACCGTTGGGGCGGGGCGGTGGCCTGACCAGTAGTCGGGTCTATCGATAGATAGACGGCGTTGGCTATCACCGGCCCGGAGGCTACTTCAAACCGCGCCGGGAGAGCCGTCAGGAACTTGTGCAGCACGGGTTCCACTTCCACGCCCAGAATCGAGTCTCTAGGTCCAACCATGCCCACATCGGAGATGAAAGCTGTCCCGCGTGGCAACAGGCGTTCATCGGCAGTCTGCACGTGGGTATGGGTACCCAGTATGGCGGCGACCCGCCCATCAAGATAGTGAGCAATAGCGGCCTTCTCGGATGTGGCCTCAGCATGAACATCAACCAGAATCACATCCCCCGGCCGGGCCTGTGCGGCCAGCAGCTGGTCCAAAGTGCGAAATGGACAATCCAGATCCGGCATGAAGGTGCGGCCACAGACATTGAGCATCAGCACCCGCCGGGGGGGCATGCCCACTTCCGCAGTACAAAAGCCTTTGCCGGGGATGCCTGGTGGGTAATTGGCCGGCCGGATAATCCGCCGCTCCTCAGTCAGCAGGTCCAGCGCTTCACGTTTATCCCAAACATGATTGCCACTGGTGATCAAGTCAACACCGGATCGAAACAGCTCATCAGCCACCTTGCGGGTGATACCCACACCACCGGCCGCATTCTCCCCATTGGCAATCACCAAGTCCACCGGCTGCTGACGCTTGACACGGCCGATCAGTTCGCCGACTGCGCCTCGTCCGGGCCGACCCACCACATCTCCAATAAACAAAATTCCCAGCATCAGCATCCATCCTTCCGTCTCATTCTCGAAAACTCTACTTGTTCTGGCTGTTCACAGTTTACCCGAAAACCGCATCTGGCCCAAGATAAAAAAGAGCAGGCACATCGTGCCTGCTATTTGGCAAAGTCCACAGCCCTTGTTTCCCTGATCACAGTAACCTTGATCTGCCCAGGATAATCCAGCTCAGCTTCGATGCGCTTGGACACATCCCGAGCCACTTTGGATGCTGTCAGATCGTCGATTTTGTCCGGCTTGACGATGATGCGGATCTCCCGACCAGCCTGAATGGCATAAGTCTTTTCCACCCCGTCAAAGGACTCAGCGATCTGCTCCAGCTTCTCCAGTCTGCGGATGTAGTTCTCCAGACTCTCGCGACGGGCGCCCGGTCGAGCCGCGGATACTGCATCGGCAGCCTGCACCAGAACAGCTTCGACCGTCTGTGGTTCAATGTCGTTATGATGAGCAGCAATGGCGTGAATCACGGCCGGCTGCTCGCGGTACTTCTTCGCTAAGTCTGCCCCGATGGTCACATGAGGGCCTTCCACCTCATGGTCAATCGCTTTACCGATATCGTGCAACAGGCCGGCCCGCTTAACCATTTTGACGTCAGCACCTAGCTCTGCTGCCATGATGCCGGCTAAATGGGCCACCTCGATGGAATGCTTCAGCACATTCTGGCCGTAGCTGGTGCGGAATCGCAGCCGACCGAGAGTCTTCACCAACTCGTTGTTCAGACCGTGGACCCCAACGTCCAAGGCAGCCTGTTCGCCCTCCTCCCGAATGCGCGCTTCCACCTCTTTCTGCGCCTTCTCCACCATCTCTTCGATGCGTGCAGGATGAATGCGGCCGTCAGCCACCAGGCGCTCCAGAGCGACCCGGGCGACTTCGCGGCGGATGGGGTCAAAACCGGAGAGGATGACTGCTTCCGGCGTGTCATCGATGATCAGATCGATTCCGGTCAGCGTCTCCAAAGTGCGGATGTTGCGACCTTCGCGGCCGATGATCCGTCCCTTCATCTCATCGTTGGGTAACTCAACCACCGAAACGGTAGTCTCGGCCACGTGGTCAGCCGCGCAGCGTTGAATGGCTAAGGTAATAATCTCACGGGCCCGCTTATCCGCTTCTTCTCTAGCTTCAGTTTCCACTTCCTTGATCAGCCGGGCCGCCTCTTGCTTGATCTCATTTTCCACGTTCTTGAGCAGCATCTGCTTGGCGGCATCAGTTGTCAAACCGGAAATGCGCTCCAACTCGGCCAACTGCTTGGCTACGAGCTCCTCCGCCCGCTCTCGCTGCCGTTGCAGCTCAGCGTCTTTGCGCTGCACCTGTTCTTCCTTTTTCTCCAGTTGCTCCAGTTTGCGGTCTAGCGTCTCGTCCTTCTGCATCACCCGGCGCTCCATGCGCTGCACTTCGTTGCGCCGGTCTTTCACTTCCTTGTCCAGTTCCGACCGTAAACGATGGACCTCTTCCTTCGCCTCCAGCAGTGCCTCGCGCTTCCTGGCTTCGCCCTGTTTCTTGGCCTCTTCCACAATCTTGCGCGCTAGATCTTCCGCTTCTCCAATTCGCTTCTCAGCGATCCGTTTGCGGTATAGAAAACCAGCAACTCCTGCCAGTGGTAAACCAACCACAATGACGACAATACCAACAATCTGCGTCGTGTCTATATTGCTCAAACCCCCTTTATATCGGTTTTCAAGGTTCTCACCTCTGGACGCTTCGCGCTTCATCCAGCGCTATATGTGCCGACCTGCATATACCGCGGCGAAAAGAGTGCAAATGGCCCAGTGCAGGTGCCAAGTGTAATTCAAGCCTACAAAAGTGACAACTGCTATCTATTAGTATAGCATAGACAAGCTGCACTGCAGTAAACCCGCACATGCAAAAAAGACCGAGAGTCACTCGGCCTTAAGTAAGAGCGTCTTCCAACATTTAAGGGCCAATGGCGTGGTGATTTACCAACTCACCTGTTATCTCTCTCCCACAGATCTTAACTATTTCAACCGTCCCTGTCAAGACTAGCCATTAGGTCGGCAATGACTTCTTCCGCCAACGGATACTCGTAGCCCCGCTGCAGCAGATAACGCAGCAGACGCTGGCGCAATTTGACGGGATCATGGTCGGAAGCCAAGCTGAGCTTTCTACCGGCAAGCCGCTGAGCTTGCTGTTTCAGCTCCTGCTCGTCCAGCGTAGCCAGTGCCAACTCGGCGTCCTCAGGGGATATTCCGCGTGAACGCAGTTCCCAGTCGAGCTTTCTAGTCCCGTATCCCGCCTGGGAGCGGGTCTGCACAAAGTCGGCTGCGAACGTCTGGTCGTTGAGATAGCCGATGTTCACCAGATATGCTACCGCATCGCTGCTCTCCTGGGGCGAATATCCCCGTCTCTCCAACCGTTGTCGCAACGCCAGGACAGAATAGGATTTGCGCCCCAGCAGCCATAGAGCATAGGAGCGAGCAGACCTCCTGGGCTTACTCGTCCGCTTCCACATCGGCAGCAGCACCCTTTAGCTGCGCTTGACCCAGCTGATAACGCTTCCTAATCTCGGCTTCGATCACCTGGGCGATTTCCGGATGTTCCCTCAAATACTGTTTGGCATTCTCCCGTCCCTGCCCCAGGCGTTCGTCGCCATAGGAGTACCAGGCACCACTCTTGTTGACCACGTCAATTTCGGCACCAATATCCAGTATGCCGCCCTCCCTGGATATCCCTTGCCCATACATGATGTCAAAATCGGCTTGTTTGAACGGAGGCGCAACCTTGTTCTTGACCACCTTCACCCGGGTGCGATTGCCCACCATTTCGCTGCCCTGCTTGAGGGTCTCTGCGCGCCGCACCTCCAGACGCACAGTGGAATAGAACTTGAGCGCCCGTCCTCCGGGCGTTGTCTCGGGGTTGCCGAACATGACGCCAACTTTCTCCCGCAGCTGGTTGATGAACACCGCCACAGTGCGGGAACGATTGATGGCACCAGCCAGCTTGCGCAACGCCTGGGACATCAACCGCGCCTGCAATCCCACGTGAGCGTCGCCCATCTCCCCTTCAATTTCGGCCCGAGGCACCAGAGCAGCTACCGAGTCGATGACCACGATGTCAACGGCACCGCTGCGCACCAATGCCTCCGCAATTTCCAGGGCCTGCTCGCCGGTATCCGGCTGGGAAACCAGCAGATCGTCTATGTTCACCCCCAAGTTGCGGGCATAGGTGGGATCCAATGCATGTTCTGCATCGATAAAGGCAGCGATCCCTCCCAGCTTCTGCGCCTCAGCGATCATGTGCAGCGCCACCGTCGTCTTGCCAGAAGACTCGGGTCCGTAAACCTCCACAATGCGTCCCCGCGGTATTCCGCCTACGCCCAGCGCGATGTCCAAAGCCAATGCACCGGTGGGGATCACGTCCAAAGTCAACCGGGTGGAATCCTCCCCCAGCCGCATGATTGCGCCTTTTCCGAACTGCTTTTCTATCTGATGCAAGGCCATGTCCAACGCGCGCCCTTTATCCATCTTCTAACCAGCCTCCCCTATCCAAATCTACCGCTGTGTAAACTTTCAGGCTGCCATCCGGCGACAAGTCCAAGTTCGCGAATTTCAGGAATCAACCCCATCGTTGAAAACGGATATAGACTTGACGCCTATCATACCAATCATAACACGGGTCCAGAACAAGCCCTAATCGCACATTTGTTCGCCTATAGTCACTAGCATTATCTGGCCGCGCGTAGCTCCCAGTTTCAGCAGTTTTCGCAATCCCCCAAAGAAAATGCAGAGATGGCCTGGTATAGCGGTCCGGTGGGACGCAAGCTGCTGGAGAACAGGACCAACTGGCAGCAGCACTCCGGGGGCACCGACCAAGTCAACTGGCGGCAGGATTGCAGAACCCCCTCCGCTAAAGGCAGCTTCACCCTGCCTAGAGTAATATGGGGATGCCAACGGCTATCCGGAGCAAAGCCAACGCCAGCCAGCTCCTGTCCCAAGGCACGATGCAGCCGCTGCAGCGGTAGAGAAGCCTCTACGCCTAACCAGAACACCCTGGGCTGTCGCCAATTGGGGAAGGTCCCCATTTGTCCTCCATAGGAGAGCACCACCGGAGCGCCAGCCTGTGACGCTGCCCGAGCTGCTGCTGCTTTCAAGACAGGCAGGCTGCTCTCTGGAACCTCGCCCAGGAAGGCCATGGTCAAGTGCAAGTTATCTGTAGGCACCCAAGATACTTCCGGCAGCTGCCGACGCAGGCTACCCAACGGCGAAGCGATCAGCGCCCTATGCTCAGCATCTGGACGCAAGCCGAAGAATAGGCGCATCACTGCACTCCCAGCAAAGTCAGGCGAGCCAGATTGAGCGCGTTCTTAGCCGTTCGCTCCTGAATGGCCTGACGGTTGCCGGTCAACTGCCAGCGCTCCACCCGGGTGCCATGGGGCGTGCTGACAGCTGCAAAGACGGTTC
Organism: Bacillota bacterium; assembly: GCA_050949055.1. GTDB lineage: Bacteria > Bacillota > UBA994 > UBA5500 > UBA5500 > JAEZJZ01. Next base: position 428,886 of record JBMNFA010000001.1, read on the forward strand.
CCACCGGCTTGTCATCGCTGCCCCCGTCGGGCCCTGCGATGCCGGTGACAGCGATGCCCACGTCGGCCTCGCTCTGTGCGCGGGCACCTACAGCCATCTGCTGCGCGCAGCCCTGGCTGACCGCTCCCTGCTCCGCCAGCAGCTCCGCCGATACTCCCAACAATTCCCGTTTGGCTCGGTTGCTATAGGTAACGAAGCCGCGGTCGAAGTAATCGGAACTTCCAGGAACAGAAGTGATCATGCTGCCGATCAGACCGCCTGTGCAGGACTCGGCCACCGCCAACCGATACCCGCCCTGACGCAGCAGCTTGCCCAAGACAGCCGGCAGCGTTTCGTCGTCCGTACCGTAGACAGCCAAGCCCAAACGTCCACGGATCTCCTGCTCCAGCGGCGCGATGGCAGCCTCTGCCTGGGCATCGCTAGCTGCCTTGGCTGTCAGGCGCACCTCCAGTTCACCCAGCTTGGCATACAGGGCGATGGTGGGATTATCCTGCTGCTCAATCAGGTCGCTGAGCAGTTCGGCCGCCGCCGATTCGCCAACGCCGATCACCCGCAAGCTGCGGGAGTGGATCACACTAGAACCCGCCATCTGCGCCAGCCGCGGCCACACTTGCTCCTTGAACATCGGTTGCATCTCCCGTGGCGGGCCAGGCAATAGCACTACCAACTGGGAACCGTTGGCTATCGCCAAGCCGGGGGCGGTGCCGTTGGGATTCGGCAACACCTCCGCGCCCTGCGGAACCATCGCCTGCCGCTTGTTGTTCTCTGGGATTTTGCGGCCAAAGCGCCGCATGCGAGCGGCGATGGTCTCCCAGACCCGTTCATCGAAGGCCAGCGGCCTGTCCATGGCCTCGGCCACCGCATCCCGGGTCAAGTCATCGGCTGTCGGACCTAATCCTCCGGTAAGGATGACCACCTGCGCCCGCCGTAACGACTGCTGCAGGGCGTCCGCCAGACGCTTCCGGTTATCTCCCACCACCGTCTGATAATAGATGCCAATCCCTAGATTGGCCAACTGCTGACTGAGGAACTGGGCGTTGGTGTTCACAATTTGACCCAACAACAACTCCGTTCCGACGGCAATTATCTCCGCGTTCATATCTTACGCCTCCTTCTAAAACCATCAGCTATTATTCCACGCGCCCCACCGATTACCTGCATAACAAAAATGCAAAAACGGGGACAGTCCCCGTTTTTGCATGCAGTATTTAGCTGGCCAGTTGTCGCACCACCGCTTTGGCTTTCCAGCCGCCGGTCAAATAGCGCGTGATGGGGATGGTCGCTCCTACCGTCCACCCGATGGGAATAGCCCACCAAATGCCCCGGTAGCCCAGTCCAGGCAGCGAGGCTAGCCAGTAGGCCGAAGCGACCCGAATCAACAGACTGGTGATGGAAGCGATCATCGGGAAGACGGCATCGCCCGCTCCCCGCAGCAGGCCGCCCATGACCATCAATACCCCGAAGCAGATATAGAAGATCGACACTGTACGCATGTAGTCCACTCCTTGCCGGATCACCTCTGTCTCGGAACCATCAATGAAAATCTGGATCAACTGCGGCCCAAACATAAACACGATTAAGGAGACCAGCAGGCAGGATACGAACACCATCTTCAAGGTGGCGCGCAGACCTTCGCTCACCCGCTCCAAACGGTTCGCTCCCACGTTTTGCCCCACGTAGGTGGAGAGCGCCATGCTGAAGCTCTGCAGCGGCATCATATTCAGCGAGTCGATGCGCCCCGCGGCGGTAAAGGCAGCCATAGTGACGCTGCCGAAGGAGTTTACCAATCCCTGCACGGCCATCATGCTCATGGAGACCACCGTCTGCTGCAACGAGCTGGGGATACCGAGGCGAATCATCGTCTTGAAGATCTCCACATCGAACACCCAATCTGTCCGCTTGAATCGCAGCAAAGGCACCTTCTTCTGCGTGTAGATCAGACAGAGCACTGCCGATGTGGCTTGTGCGATCAAAGTAGCCCATGCCACCCCGGCTACTCCCCAGCCCAGCCGGGCGACGAAATACACATCCAGCACGATATTCACAACGGTAGCGACAATCAAAAAGTAGAGGGGAGTCTTGGAATCGCCAAGGGAGCGCAGAATCCCAGCGAAAGAGTTGTAGGCGAACATGAAGATCAATCCGCTGAAGAAAATGCGCATGTAGGTGGCGGAGTCCTCGATGATCTCCGCTGGAACCCGCAGCAGGGTGAGCAAAGGCCGGCTGAGCAGCAGACCAATCACGCTGACCAGCAGAGAGCCGACGAGCAGGAAAGTTAGCGCTGTGCTCACCGCCCGGCGCACCTGCTCATACTGCTTAGCCCCGAAAAACTGCGAGACGATTACGCCTGAACCCATGGTCAGCCCAAACACCAACGAGATCAGCACGAAGATGATCGGAAAGCTGGTGCCAACCGCCGCTAGCGCATTGGGGCCTACGAAGCGACCGACCACTGCCGAGTCAACCATGTTGTAGAGCTGCTGAAATAGGTTGCCAACAAACATAGGCAGGGTAAAAGCCAGGATCAACTTGCTTGCCCTGCCTTCAGTCATGTCTCTCATCGTATCCCTCCTCATGCTTCTCCTGGAGGACCCTCTCCGCTGTCTCCAAGGGAAGGTCTTGAGATATGGCAGTCTGCAGCGCCTGCAACCCCACCAGTAGGCCATTTTCCTGCTCGCTGGATAACGTGTCTAGGGCGGCATCCACTCTGCGCTGCAGCACAGCGTCGATTTGACTGAACAACTGGCAGGAGCGCTGCGTTGGGAAGATGCGCACCACCCGCTGGTCTCGTTGATCGGTCCGTTTCTCCACCAACTGACTGTCCGCCAACTGATCCACGGTGGTGGATACATGGGACTTGGCCAAGCCTAAGGTGCGCGCCAAATCGCTGACTGTGCTGCCCGGGTGCTGTCCCACTTCTTTGATGATCAGCAGCCTGGCCGCACCGGCACCGGGACTGCCGGCCATCTTGTGCACCAGCTCGAAGATCCCCCTGTGCACATCCCTCAGCAGCGCGATCAAAACCTGATGTCTCTCGGCCACGCGAAACTCCTCCTTTCCCCACCGTATCGTTCGTTACCGAACGACATTATATCACCCCAGGGCAAATGCAGGCAAGAACAAGGAGCCGCCAAACCTACGAAAAGGGCGGCCGCAGCCGCCTTGTTCGATGAGCTCAGTATTCGTTTCAAACACACTCGCTTGCTGCCTCAGATAGCAGCCGACGGAGGATTTCTCCCTCGATGCGCTCCTCCTGGAGCAATACATCCACTATCTGCTGCAAAGCCTGACGATAGTCGGCAAGGTAAGCGGTTACCTGTTGCTCCACCGAGCGCAACAATTCCTGCTCTGCGTCATGCAGCGCCTTGCTGTCGACTATCTCCTCATCCACCACCCCTAACGGCGACATGCCTGCCAAGACGTAACGACGGGCCAGCTTGATCGCTTCTTGATAATCACCGCCGGCGCCAGTACTGCGACTGCCCAGCAGCAACTGTTCGCTGACAGCTCCGGCCAGCAGCACCCACAGTTGCTCGCGGATTTGCTCTTCCGTCTGCAGATAGCTGTCATCGCTGGGGGTCTGCCTGACGTAACCCAGGGCATTGCCTCGGGAGAGGATGGTCACGTTGGCCACCGAACCAGGACGCACCCTTTCGGCGGCCAAAGCGTGTCCCGCTTCATGATAGGCGATTCGCTGTTGTTCTTCGTGCACCGGGCGACGATCAGACCTTTCGCCCAACATCACCTTGTCAACGCTGTCGACGAAGTGACGATGGCAGATCTGGTTGGACTGTTCGCGCATAGCCAAGATGGCTGCCTCGTTGCAGAGGCTCTCCAGATGGGCGCCGGAGAATCCATAAGCATCTTGAGCGATCTGCGCCAGATCCACATCGGCAGCCAACGGCTTATTGCGGGTATGCAGCTTCAGGATCTGCAGCCTGGCCTCCCGGTCTGGCAGATCCACTCGCACCAGGCGGTCAAACCGCCCTGGCCTGAGCAGAGCGGGATCCAAAAGGTCTGGACGATTGGTGGCTCCAATCAACAATACTTTCACGTCGTCGTCACGGCTGATGCCGTCCATCTCCACCAGCAGTTGATTTAGCGTCTGCTCGTACTCCATGTGCCCCTGGTTTAAGCCGCGCTTGGCACCCAGCACATCGATCTCATCGATGAAGATGATCGCCTTACTTTTCTTCTGTTTGCGGGCCACTTCGCGGGCCCGATCGAACAGCTGCCTCACCCTTTGCGCACCGACGCCCGCGTACATCTCGATAAACTCGCTACCGGCTGCCGCCAGGAACGCCGCATCGGTGTAAGCGGCGGCGGCCTTGGCCAACAGCGTTTTTCCGGTGCCGGGCGGGCCGCTGAGCAGTATACCCTGCAGCGGCCGGATGCCTAAGGCTTCCGCTACGCTGGCCTGGTTGATAAAATCCAGCGCCTCCAGCAATTCTTGCTTGGCGGTAGCCTGCCCCCCGATATCGCTGAAGGTGATCGCATGCGGTTTGGACTCAGCCGTAATCACCACACCGGCATTTCCTCCCAAGCCCCCTACTCCCATCCGGCTGGCAACGATATACATCAATGCGACCAGCAGGGCGATGGGCAGCACATTCACGCCAATGTAAATCGCAAACACCAGCGTGGCCAAGGCGATGCCGACCAATACCTCCCAACGATGTCTCATCGGCTGGCACCTCCCGGCAAGATCACAGGCAGCACCTCTAGCCAAATATGCTGTTGATGCTGCAGTTTAAGATAGATGAACCGTTCGTCCACACCCAACTGGTAGGTTACCGGGCTGAAGCACAGCTCTTGCTCTGCTCGCTCGCCCATAGTGACATATTCGTGTCGAATCTGAGCTTCCCTGAGGATGAAATCCAGCCCTCGACGAGCCTCCAGCAACTCAGGCGCATCGTCGGTCGGCCAGATCACTTTCGCTGGCACACTCGTTCTGCTGCAGCAATCGCTGCACCTGCGGTGCCGCGGATAGGAAGTCTATGCTTTGATCGGCCGTCAGCCGGATGCGTTGCCCCTGATCGCTGTTGTCCAGTACCGCCTCAGCAATCCCCTCGATTTGAGACAGCTTCTCCAACAGCGGTCTATCGATGGCATTTCTTTGCCATAGCCAGTGGCCCAAGAACAACAACGTCGAGCAAGCGATAAAAGCGAATGCCACTATTGGCCAGTTCAGCCTAGGCAACTTCATGCCTCACACCACCTTCTTCTAGTTCTAAGCCGTATATCGGAGGAAAGACAAAAAAACGTACTAGTTGACATAATATTTCATATTTCAGTATAACACAACAGCCCCCTGCGAGGGGGCTGTAATTATTGTCAGCTGGGCTGTAATCAGGTTGAGCGAGGGTCCGCCAGACTAGCTCCAGCTCAAGCGGCGTCCTACACGCACGAAGTAATCGATGCCGGTCCAGATGGTGAGGATGATGGACACTCCAACAGCGATGCTGGTGAAGGGGAAGTTAACGATGGAGAAGGGATAGTTGTTGATCATCAATCCGACGACAGCCACTATCTGGGCGATGGTCTTCACCTTGGCCAGGACACTGGCAGCAACTACAATCCCTTCGGCGGCGGCTACAGAACGCAGACCGGTAACTGCCAGTTCCCGGGAGATGATCACTATCGCCACCCACGACGGCAGCACGGCGGATTCCACCAAGGAAATCAAAGCTGCCGTGATCAGCAGTTTATCGGCTAGCGGATCCAGCAGTTTGCCTAGGTTGGTGACTTCCTTTCGCTTGCGGGCGACATAGCCGTCCAATCCATCAGTGCTGGCCGCGATGATGAAGATGCCGGCGGCAATAAAGGGGCCATACGCAATTTTCTGTAGCAAGAAAAACAGAAAAATGGGTACCAACAGAATGCGGGCCACCGTGATGCGATTGGCCAGTGTCATTTACGAGCCACCCCCACCAGATCATAATCCTTGGCTGCGCATATCTCCACGTCGATGATTGTGCCCGGCTGGGTACCCTGTGCGTCATGCACATACACCAGACCATCCACTTCCGGAGCGTCTTTCTGTCCGCGTCCAAAGACGCCGTTTCCGGCCGGCCAATTGCCTTCCACCAGCACTGGTATAGTGCGCCCGACAAAGCGCTGATTTCTCCGTCGCGAGATTGGCTGCTGCAGGGCCATCAGGCGCTGCCGCCTCTGCTCGCGCACTGTGGGAGGCACCTGGTCCTGACGCTGAGCAGCGGCCGTTCCCTCTTCTTGAGAATAGGCGAAAACACCCACATGGTCGAACTCCATTTCTTGCATAAACTCGGCCAAAAGCTGCACATCAGACTCCTGTTCTCCGGGAAACCCGACGATAAAAGTGGTGCGCAAAGTCAAGTCGGGTATCCGCTGCCGCAACTTGCGGATCAGCCTTCTCACTTGCTCGACATCATCCGGCCGGTTCATTTCCCTGAGGATGCGGGAGCTGATATGCTGCAGCGGTACATCGAGGTATTTGACCAAACGCGGTTCGGTTGCCAAGAGTTCAATCAGTTCGTCGGTGAAGTGCGTAGGATATCCATACAACAGACGGAACCAAGACGGTCCCGGAATGGTCAGCAGGGAACGCAGCAGCCCTGGCAATAGCAGCTGACCGTTCCGATCCTGTCCATAGCGCGTGGTATCCTGGGCGATCAGATTGATCTCCACGGTCCCCTGCGCAGCCAGCTGGGCAACTTCCGATAGAATGCTTTCCTGCTTGCGGCTGCGGTAACCGCCCCGCACCAGCGGGATGGCACAATAGCTGCAGCGATTGTCACAGCCCTCAGCGATCTTAACGTAAGCGCTATGGGCCGGAGTCACTCGCAACCGAGGGCGGACCTGATCATAATCGAATGTGGGTTGCTCGATCAACAGCACCCGCTCACCAGAGAGGGTCCTCTGGATGACCTCATCCAGCCGGTGAAAGTTGCCTGTGCCCAGGACGCCGTTAACCTCCGGCATGTCTTCCATAATCTGTTTGCCGTAGCGCTGGGTGAGGCAGCCGGTGACAATCAGGCTCTGGCAATCCCCGTCCTGTTTCCAGCCCGCCATTTCCAAAATAGTCTCCAACGATTCCCTTTTGGCAGCCTCTATAAAGCCGCAAGTATTGATTACCAGCACCTCCGCCTGACTGGGATCGCTGACTATCTGATAAGCACGCTGCTTGAGATCAGCGAGCATGATCTCAGTGTCCACCGTGTTCTTGGCACAGCCAAGGGTGATCATGCCAACCTTCAAGATGAGTCCTCCTTCTAGGCAACAGATATCCGCTCTGTCTTGCTTCATTCGCCTTGGCCAATGCGCTCTAGAGTTCTAAATACCAGTTGGCTAAATCGTTCACGCTTAAAGAAGTTAGATGCGCAAACATCTCTCTAGTATGTTAGCACATTTCTGGCGATTCATGTTGAACTGTTATCTGATCGATCCTGCTGCAGTTGCTGCAGCAACAGGCGAGCAACCTGCTTGCCCTGCGCGCCCACCTCGCTAGCTGGGCCGACGCAGGACGGGCAGCCGTCCCTGCAGACACAACTGTCCACAGCGCCCAGAGCGGCCTCTAGCAGCTCCCGCCGTACGGTATATAGCTTCTCAGCCAAACCGATGCCGCCTGGATACATGTCATAAAGGAATACGGTGGGCTGACCGGTAAAGGGAGCCTTGACCTGACAAGCAATCCCCAAGTCGCGGCTATCGGTGAGCAAGAACACAGGAGCGATGGCTCGCAGTAGATTGCTGATCCCCACCAGCCCGCTCTGCAGGTCATCTGCCGAATAGCCGCAGTCCTGATCCACACTCACCCAGAAAGCGGTGGTATGCACCTGCTCTTCCGGCAGGCGTATTCTCCCCCACCCAACGTTTTCATGGGTATACAGGCGCACCTTCTTAAATATGGTGGCGAAGATAGTCACCGCCACCTCACCCATGGAGGCAGTGCATGCCGGGCGTTGGTCCTGCTCCAGCACCGACAACACTTGCAGGTTCACAGCCAGGTTGGCATCGGTATAGTAATCCACATCCACCGGGTGTACATATGCCTTTCTCTCACCAAAATCCAGCCGATCCACATGATACTGCTGGCCGCCGTGCAAATAGATCGCCTGTTCGTGCACTGTGGTCATCGCCCCCAGCCGGTCAATCTCGCCGATCACCTGGCTTTGCCCGTGTTCCTGGCGAATGATCACGAAGTTATCGATGCTGGCGCTGCGCAGCCCGATTTCCTCCGCAGGAAACGACTCGCTCATCCAGAAATAGCGACCCTGGGATTTCCTCAGTACGGCAGCCTCGGTTAAGAAGTCCAGGACCTCCTGGGTGACATGATCGTCGGCTACCTCAGACTGGGAGAAGGGCAGTTCAAACGCGCCACACTTCAGATGGCTGACCAAGATAGAGAGGTTGTCGGGGTTGATCAATCCGTGTTCGGGAGAGGCACCCAAGAAGTACTCGGGCTGCTGCATCAGATATTGGTCCAGTGGATGGCTGCTGGCTACGACGATCGCCAACGAAGCGCCCTGGCGTCGACCCACGCGCCCCATCTGCTGCCAGGCGCTGGCGATGGTGCCGGGATATCCAGCCAAAATGCACACTTCCAGTTGTCCGATATCCACACCCAGCTCCAGGGCGCTGGTGCTGACCACGCCCATGATCTCGCCGCTGCGCAATCCCGCTTCGATGCGTCTTCGCTCACCGGGCAGATATCCTCCCCTGTAGCCGGCCACTGACGCGTTCCCAAGCTTTCCCTCCCGCAGGTAGGTGAGAATCAGTTCCACCGACTGGCGACTGCGTCCGAAGACAATGGTCTGCAGCCGGTTTCCCAAGCTGAGCCTGGCTAGCCTGGTGGCTTCCAACAAGCTGCTCCGCCGGATCCCCAACTGGGCGTTGATCACTGGTGGATTGTAGAATAGCAGATGACGCTCGCTGCGGGGAGCACCATTCTTGTCCACCAATTGCACCTCCCGACCCAGCAATTGCTCCGCCAGTTGCTTGGGGTTGGCGATGGTGGCGGAGCTGCAGATGAACTGGGGGTTGGAGCCATAGAACCGACACAACCGCAGCAGCCGCCGGATCACATTGGCCACATGGCTGCCAAAAACGCCACGATAGGTGTGCAACTCGTCGATCACCACGAAATCCAGGTTCTGAAACAACTTCACCCATTTGGTATGATGGGGCATGATTCCAGTATGCAGCATGTCCGGGTTGGTGACCACGATGTGCCCAGCGGTGCGCACCAGTTGGCGGGCCGTCGGCGGCGTATCCCCATCATAGGTAAAGGTGCGGATATCCACCTGCATGGCATCAGCCGCCCGTTGCAGTTCCACTACCTGATCCTGGGCCAGTGCCTTGGTGGGGAAGAGATAGAGGGCGCGGCTGGCCCCTTGAGACAGAATGCGATCCAGCACTGGCACGTTATAACAGAGCGTTTTGCCGGAAGCAGTGGGGGTGACTACCACCACATCCTTCCCCGCCAGCACATGTTGCCAAACTTCCGCCTGATGGGAGTAGGGCTGCCTGATACCCCGTTGTTTGAGGTAGTTGACCAAACGGATGTCCAATTCTGGCGGGAAGCTGCGATAGCTGGCCGGCACGCTGGGAAATACCAGCTGCTGACGAATGTTCTGCTGCACATCAGGGTGTTGTTTCAGGTAGGAAACGAATTGCTCCAGATTCAACTTTTCCTCGGCCTCCTCCGCTGCCATTCTTCATGCCTCATTGGCCTGCTGGTCCTCTGCTGCTATTAGTCTTGTCTCCCTGTCCCCCTTCTTCTGGCTAGGCCTACCCAGGTAACAAAAGGTGACTCTCCCCAAATGCAGAGAGAGCCACCGCACCCAATGCAAACACAGACCTAGGGAGTGGGAGCCACAGAGACGGTGATTTCTCGGGTGCCTGTTCCGCCCAAAACGCCCAAGTTCTGACCGTTGATCTCCAGAATCAGCACGGATGGATAACCAGCCCGGACATAGACCTGCTGTTCGGCCTCCACAACCAGAAATGGATCATCAGTTTCCAGATACCCGATGTATGTCTGTTGCGCGGTCTCCCGATCGGTCCCTGGATCGGTCTCCACCCTCACCCAACAACGCCCTCGCGAGGTGGTGGTCAGCTTGACCTGCAGCGGACCAGGCGACACCACGTAATTGGGATTGGTTTCTCCTGGATTGGTCAGAACCACAGACAGTGGCGGCTCCTCAGGTTGCTCTGGATCCTCCGACTGTTCCGGATCCGGATCCTCCTGGTTTTCCGGGTTTTGTCCCACAATCGGATTCTCCCCCTCAGGCGGATCCACTGGAGGCACCTGCATGAAATTAGACCAATACCAGTATCCAGCCACCAGCAAGACCAACAATCCGACCACCAAGGCCACTGGCGACAGGCCAGACCTCCGCTTGACTCTGGAGCGGGAGACGCGGGTGGGCGGCGCCTTAGCGACCGCTTCGCTTCTGACCGCAGGTTGCTGTTCTACTTCGGGTTTTTTCTGGGCGGGAGCTACCTCCGCGCCTTTCTGTCCTCCAGCCAAGTCCTGATAATAGGCTTGCATTGCCTCACCAGGATCGATACCCAATTCATTGGCGATGGATCGAATGAAGCCGCGCAAGTAAACCTCGCCGGGTACCACACCATAGTCGCCCTCTAGAATAGCCCGAATATACTTCTCCCGGATTTTGGTGCGAGCCTGTAAATCTGACAATGATAAACCAAGCGACAGCTGCCGCTGGTGTAACAAGTCACCTAAGTGACCCATCGCCTGCACCTCCTAGCCTGAATTGATACAATACGGCGAAACCACCACGATATTAGACGAATGCCCCCTCCAGATGTTGCCGTATCATACACTGCTTCGACATGAAATCGCAATATTCCTACATGGTCTGCGCCCTTTTTCCTGCCTCTATTAAGCTTTTGACCACGTCGCGGTTCTTAAACACCTGCCTCGGCTTGCTGCCCTCGTAAGGGCCGACTATCCCGGCCGATTCCAGTTGATCAACGATACGTGCGGCCCGGGTGTACCCCACTCGCAAGCGGCGCTGCAGCAGCGAAACCGACGCCTGCCCCGCTTCCACCACCACATTGGCTGCCTGCACGAACAGCTCATCCCGATCTTCATCGCCGCCGCCTTGTCCTGTCTCCTCGATGCGACAGAGCTGCTCTACATATTGCGCCTCCATTTGGTTGCCAACAAACTCCACCAGCTTCTCGATCTCGCGATTGGAAACAAACGCCCCCTGCACCCGCAGCGGCTTGCCGATGCCCACAGGAGCAAACAACATGTCTCCCTTTCCCAGCAGCTTCTCTGCGCCGCCGATATCCAAGATGACGCGGGAATCGGTCCCTGAGGATACTGCGAAGGAGATACGCGATGGAATATTAGCTTTGATCAGGCCGGTGATTACGTCGGTAGAGGGTCGCTGCGTGCCGATAACCAGATGCATGCCACAGGCTCTGGCCATCTGCGCCAGCCGGCAGATAGCATCCTCAACATCTGCGCGGGCGACCATCATCAGGTCGGCTAACTCATCGATGATGATCACGATCAGCGGCAACGGTTCCTTGCCGCTCTGTTCCGCCCATTCGTTGTAGCGGGTGACATCTCTCACCCCTGCCTTGGCAAAACTGGCATAACGCCGCTCCATCTCACCGGTGGCCCACTTTAGCGCCGCCGCCGCCTTCTTAGGATTGTTTACCACCGGCGCCAACAAGTGAGGGATGCCATTATAGCTGGCCAGCTCCACCACCTTCGGATCGATCATCAGGAATCTGACCGACTGGGGAGTGGCTTTGTAGAGAATGCTGGCGATCATGGCATTGATGCAAACGCTCTTCCCGGATCCGGTGGCACCGGCGATCAACAGATGCGGCATGTCCGCCAGATTGGCCACGATAGCCTGTCCGGCAATATCCTTACCTAATCCGACGGTAAGCACGCCACTGGCATCAGCGAACTGCGGACTTTCCAGCACATCCCGGAGCAACACTGGAGATACCGATTTGTTGGGCACCTCGATGCCGATGGCTGCTTTTCCAGGGATGGGTGCCTCAATGCGCACCTCGGAGCAGGCCAAACTCAAGGCTATGTCATCGGCCAGGCTAGTCACACGGCTGACTTTAGTTCCAGGGGCAGTCTGGATTTCATAGCGCGTGACTGCCGGACCCTTGGTCGCCTGTACTACCCTGGCTTTGATGCCGAAATTGTCCAAGGTGTTCTCCAGCGTCTGACTGTTCTCATAGATATCCTGATTCTGTTTTGTGCTCCTTGGCCGAAAAGGCCGGTTGAGCAAGGACAGGGGCGGCAACTGATATTCGCTAACAGCGCCCTCATCGGCGCTGGGAAGAGGCAGTTGCTCCACCTGCCAATCGGCGACCGGTGTGTCGCCTGGCTGCTCCTGCTGCGCGGCAGCAGACCCCCATTCGGGGGGGTGATTGACCGGAGGCGCGGCTGCGGTGGCGGCTCGCTCTTCTGGTTTGCCGGCGCTCGCGAAATCCTGTATGGTCAACTCCGTCGCCGGTGGAAACGCCTGACTGCTCTTTGCAGCCGCCTGTTTCTGTTTGCGCCGATCCTGCTGCTGACGAGTGCTGGCCACGGCTGCCGCCAACAACGACCACAGGCGCCGCAGCATGCTGGCCAAAGAAAGGTTGGTCAAGCCAAGCAACGAGACCAGGAAGAGACCGCCGAGCACCACCCAGGAGCCGATCGGCCCAAAAATGGAGGAAAGGGTCCAGACCAGAGCATTGCCCACAAAGCCCCCTCGGGTCTGATGCAACCAGGCTGAGATAGGCAGCACTCCTGCGTACAACTGCAAAGCGGTGATCACCACTAGGAAGCAGAGCACTCCACTGGGCAGTTCCCAGCGGCCGACGCCGAGATGACGGCCGAAAAAGAGACGGAGGCCGAAGCCAGCCATCACTATCGTCAGTAGGCCGCTGCCTTGCACACCGAAAACACCGACAAAAGCGGTTCGCAAGGCCAGACCAAAGATTCCCATGCCTTCCGCCTGCCTACCCAGGCTGATCCCCAGGGTGATGGCGAACATGATCAGGACGATGGCCACCACTTCCCGCAGCAAAGGCGTGCTAGGCTGCCTTCTTCTGCGACGCTTGGTTTTCTTCTGCATCAACTAACCACTCCCGTTAGCACTCCCACCATGGTGAGAACACCGATTACCCAAACATAATAGGCAAAGTACTGTAGTTTTCCCTTCTGCAAGACCCCTACCAAAAGCTTGATCGCCAGGATGCCGGAGGTCGCCGCTGCCAGGAAACCGACCACCAAGGGACCAATCTCAAGCTGCAATTCCGCTGCGTCAAACAAGTGGCGCAGCTGCAGCACAGCGGCACCGCCGATTGTCGGTAGCGAAATCAGGAAGGAAAAACGGGTAGCCGTCTGCCTGGTTAGCCCCCGACTGAGGGCAGCGCTGATGGTCATGCCTGACCGGGACAGGCCAGGGGTGATTGCCAAACCCTGAGCCAAGCCAACTACCATGGCGTCCCACCAATTCATGTGGCGCCAGCCCCGCTGGCCAAATTTCCTGCGGGAGATGAAATACAGGACCGCGCCGGTAGCCAGCAGCGCTATGCCTACAGTGAACTGGGAATCAAACAGCCTGCTAAACACAGGCTCCAGGGGGATGCCGATCAATGCGGTGGGTATGATACCCAGCAGCAGTAGTCCTACCAAGCGACGATAGGTGCGCAACTCTGCAGGTATCCGCCTGCCTCGAGGATTGCTGATCAGGGAGACTGTTGCCTGGATCAATCCAGCGACGTCCTGCCAGAAGACAATGATCACAGATACCAAGGTGCCCAAATGCAGCACCACCTCCAACAGCACGCCGGGATTGTTCACACCCAACAGGGTCTGCGCCAGCACCAGATGGCCTGAGCTGGAGACCGGCAAAAACTCCGTAAGTCCCTGAATGACCCCCAATAGGATGGCCTCAAAGACTCTCATCTCGATCACTTCCTTCCTGCGCAGCTGTACTGGAAGATCTACTGACTTGAATTATAGCACACAGAAGCCGCGGAGAATGCCGAAGCCTGCCAGAAACAGCAAGGCAGCCCTCGCTGTGGTTGGCGGGGGCTGCCTGCTTTATTGCACGTCCTTTTGCACTGCCGGGAAGCGGATAATGGTGCCGGGCTGAAAATCCGGGTGAAGGAATAGTTCCGGCGACGAGCTCAACAGCTGTATCAGTCTAAACTCGCCGGGCCCTGGTAGCGGGGTTGCCAGCACCCTTTGTCCCAGGTAGACCAGTTCTACCGGAGCGGTTACCTCCTGTAGATTCTGAAACAGCTGTTCATAGGGGACAATGGTATACATCATTGGCCGTTCCTTTGATCGGCCAGGGTTTGCAAGTGGTGCAACGCCTGTCCCAAACCGCCTACTTCATCGATCAGGCCGACCTTGACCGCCTCTCTCCCCGCCAGAATAGTGCCGATGTCCCGTGCCAACTCGCCGGTACGAAACATCAACTCGCGGAATTTCTCTTCCGAGATCCGGGAGTGGGCCACCACAAAACGAACCACCCGGTCCTGCATCTTATCCAGGTATTCATAGGTTTGCGGCACCCCGATGACCATTCCGCTGAGGCGGATGGGATGGATGGTCATGGTGGCCGTCTCAGCTATGAAGCTATAATCGGTAGACACCGCGATCGGTCCGCCGATGGAGTGTCCGCCCCCGAGGACCAACGATACTGTGGGCTTGGTCATACTGGCAACCATTTCTGCTATGGCCAAACCGGCTTCCACATCCCCGCCCACCGTATTTAGGATCAGCAGCAGCCCTTCGATCTTCGGGTTTTGCTCAATAGCTACCAGCTGCGGCAAGATGTGTTCGTACTTGGTGGTCTTGTTCTGGGGAGGCAGGACCATGTGGCCTTCAATCTGGCCGACGATAGTCATGCAATGGAATCTGCTTTCTGGCGGGGTGGGTGCCTTCACTTGCCCCAAGTGTTCCAGTGTCTGTACCACTCCGTCGTTTGCACTTTTGTCAGGAGGGTTGCCAGGCTCTTGCCCTGGCTGTTCCTGCCTTAGTCGATCGAAATCAGTTGACATCTACACTCCTCCTCATCGAATCCGAAGCCACCGCCGCAGCCCTTCAGTGGCATTCTGAGCTCAGCAGAGAGCTATTAGCTGGGCCGAATACATGGGGTCTGGGTCTCTTCACTTTCGTTCAGAACAACCGCCTTCAGTGGTTTTCAGCGTTCTCGGACGAATCCTTCGCTATAGTATGATCCCCCGATTCTGGAACTATGAGGTGGCCTGGTTTTGTAATGCCAGCCAGACGGCGCTCGGACAGGGATGCCTTGGCGGTTGCGCACGCGGCCAATCAAGCCGGCCGCAAAGGGCGCAAAAAAAAGAGCCATCGACCTATCCGGGTCGATGGCCTCCGCTAATTACAGCAGTCCAATTCCCTCCAGGGCGGCGCGGACAACTGCGGCATCGCTTTCGCCTAAGGGCAGTAGCGGCAGCCGCAATCCGCCGACTGGCACCCCGAGCATGTTCAGCGCCGCCTTCAGGGGGATGGGATTAGTGGTGACGAACAAAGCTTTACAGACAGGAAACACTTGCTGATGAATAGCTGTCGCTTGCCATACGTCTCCGCGCAAATAGGCTTTCACCATCTGTTTTAATTGCTTCCCGATCACGTGCGAAGCCACGCTGACCACACCCTTGCCACCGACGGCCAAGATCGGCAAGGTGAGGCTGTCATCGCCACTATAGATGACAAAATCATCCGGCACCAAACGGGCGATTTCGCTGACCTGGTCCAGATTGCCGCTGGCCTCTTTTACGCCGAAGATGTTTGAAATTTCGGCTAGGCGGGCAATAGTCGCGGGCAGAATGTTGCACCCAGTTCGCGATGGAACGTTATAGATCAACAGAGGCAGCGAGGTGGCTCGCGCCACAGCGGCAAAGTGGGCATAGAGCGCGTCTTGGGGAGGCTTGTTGTAGTATGGAGCAACCAGCATCGCCCCGTCCACCCCGACATCTTCCGCCGCCTTGGTCAAAGCGATGGTAGCAGCTGTGTTATTGCTACCTGTGCCAGCTATCACTTTCGCCCTGCCATTCACCCGCTGCACCACATGGCGGAATAACTCTACCTTTTCTTCTACCGATAGGGTAGCCGATTCACCGGTGGATCCGGCCACCACCAGGGTATCTGTTCCATTGTCCAGCAAGTGCTCTATCAACCCGTCCACCGCACTCCAGTCAATCTGTGAAGCTTGATCAAAAGGCGTGACCATTGCTGTCAGAATTTCTCCGAAATGCTGCATAGCCAATCTCCCTCTCCTTTCAATCGATCAGTCGTCAAGGGGCGGAATAAACAAAGCCGGGAGGGCTTATCGCTCCAGGCTGGCTAGGTCAAAGGATTGATGCAATGCATTAGCTGCCTTGGTCAATCCGCTTTGGCTGATCAGACAGGTAATCGACAAATGGGAGTCGCTGGTCTGCAGGATCTCTACGCCCGCACTGACCAGCGCCCTGACAACCCGCGCCATCACCCCATGGACCCCTCGCATCCCGATACCGATCACTGAAACCGTGGCACAGCCGTTGCGCGCCTGGGCCCGCACTGGAACCTGCTTCAACAGCTGCTGTACAGCCTCCGCTTGCTCGTCTCTGACAGTAAACAGCTTTCTATCGGGACTGACATTGATCAGGTCCACACTGATTCCTGCTTCTGCTAGTCTGTCGAAGAAGTCTGCATCCATGCTAGGCATGGATGCCTCGGGTAACACCTGGAACTGAGTTATGTTAGGCTGATAAGCGATCCCGACCACCGGTTGCCGTCTTTGACCCTCATAGAGCACTGTGCTGACCACCCTGGTTCCGGGATGATTCCCGGCTGTGCGCTTGACCAAGAGAGGAATGTTCTTTTGCATCGCCATTTCCACCGCTCGCGGATGCAGCACTTTGGCCCCTTCATAAGCCATCTGCAGCACTTCCGAGTAATCCATCAACGGCAACACCCTCGCCTCAGGTACTAGCCGCGGGTCCGCGGTCATGATTCCGTCAACGTCAGTGTAGATCTCTACCGCTGCAGCCGATAGAGCGACGCCCATGGCAGCGGCGGTGGTATCGCTGCCACCTCTGCCCAAAGTGGTGATTTCGCCCCGCAGGCTCATACCTTGGAACCCTGCCACCACCACCGAGTAGCCTTCGCTCAGCAGACTGCTCACGCGGTCGGCCTGAACATCTACAATTCGTGCGTCTCCATGCCTGCCATCGGTGAGAATCCCAGCCTGCCAACCGGTAAGCATCGCAACCCTAGGGATATGTTGGCGCAACGTGGAAACAAACACGGCGGAAGCTATGATCTCACCACAGGCCATGATCAGATCCAATTCCCGCCCCTCCAGATTATTCCTCCCGAGACCGATCAACGTGTCAGTGGCGTAGGGATCTCCATTCCGCCCCATAGCTGAGACAACCACCACAGGCTGGAATCCTTGCTGCCTAGCCTGCACCACGCGGGCCACTGCTGCTTCTCGGCTCTCAGGAGTAGAGACCGATGTACCCCCAAATTTCTGTACGATTACGGGCACCCTTGTGCCACCTCCTTGCTAGCCAACCGGTGCCACTGTTTACTGAGGAGCCGCGAGCAAAATCGGTTGCAGTTGTCTTCCCTCCAGTGCCAACTCTGCGGCAGCTACTACCTGCTCCATGTTCGCCACCAATGAGTTGGGCTTGCCGGAAGGGTTATCCTGGCCGAAGGGAACGAAGTAGAAGTGTTTGGCGGCCAACAGAACACCGAGGTTTTTGGCGTTCTGACCCAGCCCATCGTTGGTTGATATCCCCAACAGCACCGGACGGCAATTGCGCAGATGGGCTTTTACTGCCATGGTGACGACGCCATCGGTGACGGCGTTAGCCAGTTTAGCCAGCGTGTTTCCTGTGCATGGTGCTACGATGATCAGGTCCAACAGCTTGCCCGGACCGATGGGCTCTGCGTCGACCAACTGATGGATGATGCGCTGGCCCGCGATGCCCTCCACCATGTTTATCCAGTGGGCTGCAGACCCGAACTTTGTGTCAGTCTGGTAGGCGGCCTGCGACATAATCGGATAGACATCCGCCCCTGCTTGCACCAGAGCTTGTAGCGGCGAGATTATCTGCTGGAAGGTACAAAACGACCCGGTAATTGCGAACCCAATGCGTTTCCCAACTAACTTCATGACCACTCAATCCTCCTTTCAAAATGCTCTTTGATGATCTTTGGCAACAATTCCCCTAAAATCCGACCCGCCGTGCGCGGCGCTACCCTGCCTGGCAAGCTAGGTGCGAGAATAGCCTTCCTGCCCAGCCTCTCGGCGGCGGCGTAGTCCACGCCTCCTGGGCTGGAAGCGATGTCGATGATCACCACTTCCGGCGCGGTCTCTTGTAGCAGACTTTCCCCCAAGACCAGAGCTGGGACGGTGTTGTAGATGAAGTCCGCCTGATGGATGTGGTGGGCTAGTTCGGCAAACGGCACTGCCCTGTGTCCGAAGGATTGGATTCTGGCCAGATCCACCGGCTTGCGAGCCACCACCGTCACCCGGGCGGACAGCCCCGAAAGGGCATTGGCCAAGGTGGTGCCCACGCGGCCGTAGCCCAGCACGAAACTGCTGCTATGATGAATGGTGATGTCGGATGCCTCCATGGCCATCTGCAGAGCCCCTTCTGCCGATGGAACTGAATTGAGAATCGCCAGCTGATCATCGTCGATTATTTCCACTAGTCTCCAGTTGAGGCGACCTGCCATTTGCCGCAGGCGATTCCTGGCCACCCCAGTGAGCACTAGGCACCCTGAACGAACCAGGGAGCCGTTCTCCATGGTTAGAGCCAATCTGCTGTCCGAGTACTGCGCAGATACAGTTCCGTCCTCAGCGATGCCTCCCATCGGCAGCACTAGCACGTTGGCCCAGAGCAAAGCATCCTGTAGACTGGACAATTGGCAGGGGATCAGCCTCACTGCCTTCTCCATTCCGACTGCCTTGACCGTTGCTCCTGCTGACATCAGGGCTGGAATGTAGAACAGGCTGCGCGCGTCCCCTCCCAGCACGGCGATGCGACAACCGCTCAAGTCTGGACTATTCATTTCAGCCCTCCTCCCAATGCTCCCTACACTATATGACCGTGGCAAAATGGGTGTGAAAAAGGGGTCGGCTAACGCCGACCCCTGAAATGCTGAGAAAACCGCAGTCTGCTTTGTTAATGTTTCATCCTCCGCTGCCCGTGGGCTGATCTAAAATGATCACATCGTCCCCAATTCGTTTGACTGCTGACCAGGGAATGAGCAGTTCATCCCCGCCCTTCAGCCCAAACAGCGAACGTCTCTCCACCAAGAGTGATTCCAGCTTGCCGGTTCGCTCGTCGATGACGATATCGTAGACGCCGGAAGCTGTCAGTTTGCGCCCATCGTGCAGGTTGACTATCTCCTTCACCGCTAGTTCACTGTAGTACACGGGCCATCTCTCCTTTCCCCTTAATACTATCAATGCCGTTTGGGCCGAGGTTATTGCCGATTGGGTGAGCCAATATTCCCGCTGATTATTTTTCTGCAATTATTGACATTTCTCCGCTGACCCATGTCTCCTTGTCGTTCGTGGAACAACGCCATACGTTGCCATCGAAACTAATCTCCAATTCGCCAAAGAAATTGCTAACGCCTATGATGTCACCCGAACCTTTATCGCCGTCTTGATATTTCTAGGTATCAACTGTGACAATCAAGAAACCAAAATAAAAAACCCCGGCAAACCCTGCTCGGGGCGGATAGTCTCAGTCTACGGCGGACTGCTTTAGCTGCTCATTCATATAACGCGCTATCAGCAGATCCAGGCGAGCGCTGAGGGCACAAGCTTTTGCTGAAGTCAGCGGGGTGGTTTGATCGGAGATCAGCCGATGAAGTTCCCGACGTAGCTGTTCAATCTCTTCAATCAATGAGTGTTCATGTCTTGTGTCCATCGACTCACCTCGCTTTCCTGTGTATTCCAGACTAACATAGATAAGCCTCACAGGCAAACAAAATCTGTCACCAGTTGAACCCATCCAACAGTTCTTGTACCTGTTCGACACGCCCCACCGCTGCGGCAGCCAACATCCTGCGCTCGAATAACTCCCTGGCCAACTGGCGCAGGTCTTCAGCCGTGACTGCTTCGATTGCCGCCATAATCTGCTCAATCGGCTGCACGCGCTTGAGCAGCAACAACCCTCTTCCTAAGCGGCTCATGTGGTTGGCGGTACTCTCCAGCCCCATCACCAGGGAGCCTTTCACTTGGGCTTTAGCCCTACCCAGTTCCTCTGAGGAGACAGTCTGACTGCTCAAGGACGAGAGTTCAGTGGCGATCAGCTCCAAGGCTTTCCCCAGATTGTGCGGGGCCAGTCCCAGATAGATGGCTGAATAGCCCGACTGTGTGAAGCTGGCAGTGTAGGAGTATGCGTTGTAGACCAAGGCATGTTCCTCCCGTAGTTGTCGGAACAGCCTGGAGCTCATTCCAGAACCCAAGATATTGTTCAACAAGTTCCAGGCGTAGAGCCTGGGATGTCCGAGGGGCAGACCAGGCAGTCCCAAGGCTAAGTGCAGTTGCTCGGTCGGCTTCTCCACCCACAAGTTCCGGGGCGATATGGTAGGCGGCTGAACGGTCAACAAACCTTCGGCTTGCTCTTTCAGACTAAGATGCTTGCTCAATTCGGTGGCCAGTCGCTCGTGGTCCACGTTCCCCGCGGCCGAAATCACCATGTTACCAGCGTGGTAGTGCTGTCCATAGAATTGGCGCAGGTCGTCTGCGGCGAGCTCTCGCAAAGTTTCTCGGGTGCCTAGAATGGAACGTCCCAAGGGATGCTCTGGCCAGATGGCCTGTGCCAATAGGTCGTGAACATACTCGTCTGGAGAGTCCTCATACATGCCGACTTCCTCCAAAATGACGTTCCTTTCCTTGGCCACGTCATCCGGCTCCAGCCGGGAGTGACAGATCATGTCGGTCATGATCTCCACCGCTTGGGGCAGGTGCTCGTCGACCACTCGAAAATAGAAACAGGTGTATTCTTTGGCGGTGTAGGCGTTGACCTCACCACCGATGCGGTCAAAACCCTCGGAGATGTCTCTGGCGGACCTGGTGCCGGTACCTTTGAAAATCAGGTGCTCTAAGAAATGGGAGACCCCCTGCAGGCGGGCTGGCTCGCTAGCCACCCCAGAGCGAATCCAGTAGCCAAGGGCAACCGATCTCATCGTTGGCATCTGCCAGGTAGCCAGAAGTAGTCCCGGCCGAAGGTTCGTTATCTGCAAGCTGTCTACCTCCTCATCTCGCTATGCGATCACGATAGTCCAGGGCGTCAAGTCTAGGTCTTATCCAGCAGGAGCAACCTGCACGCTGCTATTAGGTTCTAGACCGACAACTATGCAACGTTCATTCTGCGTTTACGATTTGGTAGTCAGCGGCAATTGGAGACAGCAACTGGCTGATGGTGACCAACTGGTAACCTTGGTCCAAAAGCCCTCTGACTATGCGAGCCAAGGCTGCTGGAGTCTGCTCCGTAGGGTGCATCAGTACTATAGCCCCGTTATGGGCCCGGGGCACTATGCGCTGCACGATCCGGTCGACACCGGGCCGCATCCAATCAGCTGTATCTAGGCTGCAAAGAACTGTCAAGTAGCCAAGCTCAGCAGCCGTGTCCAACACCGTCTGGTTAAAGTCGTTATAGGGCGGGCTGAAGTATTTCACTTCCTGTCCCGTGACCGCGGTGATCACTTCGCTGGTGCGAGTGATCTCCCCGGCGATCTTATCCCTACTCAATTGAGGTAGGTGAGGGTCAGAATAGGCGTGATTGCCAAACTCATGGCCTGCTGCGGCAATCTGACGGATCAGGTCTGGGTTGTTGGCCGCCCAACGCCCGACTAAGAAGAAGGACGCCTTGACGTCGGCCTGCTGCAGGATAGCCAGCATTTCCGGCAGATACTCGTTCCCCCAAGCGACGTTGATCACCAGAGCAATTTGCTGCTTTGCCGGATTACCCTGGTAGATAGGATGGCTGGCATAGTTCCAGAGCGACTCTGGCTCAACCGGGTAGAGGATTGGCTGCACCAAACTGCCCGGCTCTGCCAGCATCACCTTAGCCATTGTAGCTGTCACGTCCAGCTCCCATCCGGCCAGGCCCGGAATCACGCCCTTGGTGACCCGATCGATCATCGGCTGTATCGGCTGCTGGCTCATTTGGCCAGCAACTCGGTCCAGCAATTCCTCCAGCTGCGGCTGGCCAAGATCTCCCACCTCCAGCGGCGCAATGTCTTCGCCTAAGGACAACAAAACTCCCACCGCCGACTTCCGAACATGCTCTCCCCGCGAAAAGCCCTGGACAAGCATGGTTGCTGCCCAGATTAGCGCAAGCAGGAGGAGCACCACCCACAATTTTCGCATCCTTGGCCCTCCTTTGAGACAACTTCCTAATGGAGAACTATGGGAGCGAAACGCGGATTATAACCAACCTGTCAGCAGAATGGGAGGGCGCTGTTTTGAGAGATGAAGGGAGGGGAGGCGTTGCAGTCAACGCACTCCCTATTTTTGAGCCGCCAAAGCTTCCTTGCGCGATAGATTGACCCGGCCCATGCGATCGATCTCCGTGACCTTCACTGGAATGATGTCGCCTACTTTGCAGATGTCCTCCGTCTGAGCCACCCTCGTTTCGGCCAGCTGAGAAATATGGACCAGGCCTTCCTTCCCAGGCAAGATCTCCACAAAGGCTCCGTACTTCTCTACCCGCGTGACCCGACCGTTATAAATGCGCCCGACTTCCACCTCAGCGGTGATATCTTCAATCATCTGCATAGCCTTTTCACCAGCTGCGGTATCCACGGCGGCGATGAAAATGCGACCATCATCCTCGATGTCGATCTTAACCCCAGTTTCAGCGATGATCTTGTTGATCACCTTGCCGCCCGGGCCGATCACATCTTTGATCTTGTCCACGGGCACAGTCATGGTCAGCATCCGTGGAGCATATGGAGAAAGGTCAGCCCTCGGCTCAGCCAGCACCGCCAACATCTTGTCCAGGATAAACAGCCTGCCTACCCGAGCCTGCTCCAGAGCCCGACGGAGAATCTCTGGCGTGACGCCGGAGATCTTAATATCCATCTGCAAGGCGGTGATGCCTTCGGTGGTACCGGCTACTTTGAAGTCCATGTCTCCTAGGGCATCCTCCAAGCCTTGGATATCGGACAGAATGGTGACTCCTGCACCATCGGTGACCAGGCCCATAGCAATGCCGGCCACTGGTCGCTTGATCGGCACACCGGCATCCATCAGGGCCAGAGTGCTGCCACAGATACTAGCTTGCGAAGTGGAACCATTGGACTCCAGGATCTCTGAAACCACCCTGATGGCGTAGGGGAAATCCTCGGGAGCTGGAATCATCGGTGCCAGGGCCCGTTCTCCCAGGGCTCCGTGGCCGATATCCCGCCGGCTGGGGCCGCGCATCGGCCGCGTCTCTCCCACACTGTATGGCGGGAAGTTATAATGATGCATGTAGCGCTTGGAATCTTCTTCGGTCAGATCGTCAATGGCCTGCACCTCGCCCATGGCCCCGAGGGTGACCACGCTGAGAGCCTGGGTTTGACCGCGGGTAAACAGTCCCGAGCCATGGGTACGAGGGAGAATCCCCACATCGCAACTGATAGGACGAATCTCATCCGGCCGCCGCCCGTCAGGTCGTTCGCCTTCCTGCACAATGGCTTTGCGCACCAATTGCTTGACCATCGTATGTAGTACTTCTTTGATCGCTTGTTGCTCGTCAGGGTAGAGCTCAGCGAAATGCTGCAGCGTCTCTTCTTCCACCACCGCCATGTTCGCCTCTCGCTCTTGCTTGACCGGGTTCCTGATAGCCAAGTCCAGCTTGCTAGAAGCATAATCGTTGACAGCCTGCTTCAGCTCATCACTAATTTCCGGCTCCGAAATGACCATCTTTTCCTGGCCGATCTCGGCCTGCATCTGCTCCTGCAGAGCGACGATGCGCTTGATGGCCTCATGGGCGAAGAGCAAGGCCTCCACCATCTGCTCTTCCGGCACCTCGTTGGCACCAGCCTCCACCATCATGATTGCGTCCTTGGTACCAGCGACTACCAAATGCAGATCGCTGTTCGCTTCTTGCTCGCTAGTCGGATTGAGCACCAGCTCTCCGTCGACCAGTCCCACCACAACACCCGCAATCGGCCCCCCGAATGGGATCTTGGAGATGGACAAAGCGGCTGAAGCACCGATCATAGCCGCAATCTGCGGAGCATTGTCGTGGTCCACCGATAGCACCGTGGCCACCACTTGCACGTCGTTACGCATATGTTTGGGGAACAGAGGCCGCAGAGGCCTGTCTATCAGCCGGGCCGCCAGGATAGCCTTCTCGCCAGGCCGCCCTTCCCGCTTGATGAAGCCGCCGGGAATCTTGCCGACCGAGTAGAGACGTTCCTCATAGTCCACCAGCAACGGAAAGAAGTCGATGCCTTCCCGTGGCTGCTTGGAGACAGTTGCGGTTACCAACACATAGGTGTCGCCGTACTTAACCAACACCGAGCCGTGGGCCTGTTTGGCCAATTGACCGGTCTCGATGATCAACTGCCTCCCCGCCAATTCCATAGAGTAAGTATGCATAAACCACCATCCTATCATTTTACAATTCTCTTCTATTATTGCACCGCCGCCACTGGGCATACGGTGCACGGACCGCGATCTGAAGTGAAACAGTATGTACTGACGGCAGTCTGGCGTCCACGCCTGGCATTCACCTATCGTCTGCAGCTGACGAACAAAACCGTCGCGATGCAGGAGTCATCATGGATGAAAGCCACGCCTGTCGCGCGCACAGCCTGCCCTCCGTCGCTAGGACTCTCGACAGAAAGGACAAAAGGCAACGTTGCCCCGTAATTGATGGATGCAACGCCGCCTTGCCTGCTTCCCTATTTGCGGATTCCCAGTTGCTCAATAATCGTGCGGTAGCGCTCGATATCGTTGTCGCGCAGGTAATTGAGGAACTTACGCCGTTGACCGATCATCTTGTACAAACCGCGGCGCGAATGATGATCTTTCTTATGCTCCTGCAGATGAGCAGTCAAATAGTTGATCCGCTCGGTCAACAGGGCAATCTGCACCTCCGGGGAACCGGTATCACCCTCATGTAGTTTGTACTTCTCGATGATCTGCCGCTTATAGTCCTGACTTAAAGCCACCTAGTCCACCTCCTTTTCTGCTCCATCCCCAAGAGCCAAGGTGAGCGCATGACACATGTGATTGCTGTCAGCCGCGGTCTCAAGGCAACCGCGCTCTGACCGCACATGCTCAGGAGGTATCGCCCATCCTAGCCATTGGTTCTCCAGAGCCGAAACCATTATACCACGAAACAAGAGAAATAACGAAACCCCAAACTTGAAAAGAGCTTGTCCAGCGCAGGCCCTTGGCTATTTTCCAATGATGGTCACAACCAGCCTGGTGTTGTTCACATCCTTGATCACAAAGTCAAACTGCCGCCCA
Organism: Bacillota bacterium; assembly: GCA_050949055.1. Lineage (GTDB taxonomy): Bacteria > Bacillota > UBA994 > UBA5500 > UBA5500 > JAEZJZ01. The sequence goes on from JBMNFA010000001.1 coordinate 454,370, forward strand.
CTCATGGCCGAACAACCCCTGAACCTGGTAGCTGCAGGCACTACGCCTGGAATCTTCTTAGCGGCCTGAATCAGGTCCGCGACCGTGATTCCGGTCTGCCTAGCATCATGCAGGCGGCGGGCAGCATGGTTGCTGATCACCACTTGCACGGCTAATCACCCTGGGGCAGACTGACGTGCTCAAACTCCAGTTCCCAAAGCATAGTCAAGACGCTATCCACAAACGCTTCCCGCCGATAGCTGGCATGACTAGCCCGCCGATAACGGCGCTCCAATTCGCGCCGCAGACGGCGCCACCTGCGGCTGTTCTCCATGGCGTATAGCATACCCAAGAACTCCGGGATATTGATCTCGTTCACCATGGCACCTCCCATCCTGACATTTACATAGGGCAAAATGGAAACCCACTAAACCCTATGCAGATCATCAGGATGGCATGACCGACCAGTTCTAACCGTCGGCGAGCATGTCTCTAATCACCCGTTGATCTTCGTTCAACTGTTGTTGCAGTTCCTCCAAGCTGGAAAATTGGCGTTCATCCCGCACAAATTTCCGTAAGACCACCTGAATACGCTGGCCATAGAGGTCGCCGCAGAAATCAAAGATATGCACCTCCAGGGAGGGGCATTGTTGGGGGAAGCTGGGTCTGTTTCCTAAGTTAGCCATCCCCACTCCGATGCCGGGCACCTCCGCAGCATAAACTCCAAAGGGAGGCAACGCCAGCTCCTGTAGTTGACCAATATTGGCGGTGGGAAAACCGAGCTGGCGACCACGCTGATCGCCACTCTGGACGGTACCAAACAGGCTGTATGGCCGACCGAGCATCATGCCGGCTTGTTTCAGATCTCCAGTTCGGATGCATTGCCGAAGGCGGGTGCTGCTGACCGCTTCGCCAGCCAGCATCACCGGGGGAACGATTACCACTGGCACACCTTTCATCGCTAATGCCTGCTGCAGATACTCCGGGGTCCCAGCACCTCCCCGGCCGAAACTGAAGTTGAATCCAACCACCACCGCCCTGGCCTGCGCTCCAGCGATCAGGATATCCTGCACAAAGCGCTCCGGGCTCATCGCCGCCAGCTGTTGGTCAAAAGGCATCGCCACATAGGCGTCCACCCCTTGCTCCGCAATCAGCCGTCTCTTTGATTGCTCATCCATGATCGACAGAACGGAAAAACCCAACACCGTCAGCGGGTGAGGGTGAAAGGTCAACGCGATCGTCTGGCCCCCCATTTCCGCCGCCAATTGATTAGCTTGCCGAAAAAGGGCCTGATGGCCGATGTGCACGCCATCGAAATTGCCGATGACCAAGACTCGCTTTGCATCGGGTAAATCTCTAAAATCACTGGTGATGATCATCTAACTACGTCCTCCCGTGCTGTCAAAACCTTATGCGGGCGCAGCAGCCCACCGCTTTGCTTGCCAATGCCCAATAAGCGATGAGACTGGTAGACAGCGCATAGCCCCATCTGTTCGCCAGCCGCGGACACCGTTTGTCCTTGGACAAAGCGAACGGCCTCTTGATCGGAGAGTGTAACCGCAGGCATCGCGGACACAGCCACCTGTGGTGGCAGCAGACAGTCCGCGAGCGTTCCATCATCCCGCATTGTCGTCAGTTCTTCCAGCGTATAAGAGCTCTCCAGTCCCAGTTCTCCCACCCCCGCCCGCAACAGAAAGGTAAGCGTGCTCACCGTCCCTAGCCGGTAGGCCAGATCCCTGACCAGAGCCCTCACGTAGGTGCCTTTTGAGCAGTGCAGCAGAAATCGGCATCTAGGCTGAAGGCCGGGGGTAAACGACAACATCCTCCACTCGAATATCTCTATCGGTCGGGCAGGTTTTTCGATGAACTGGCCCTGTCTGGCGTACTCGTAAAGCGGCCTGCCCTGGTGCTTGACTGCCGAGAAAGCCGGTGGCACCTGCATTTGTGGCCCCACCATCTTGGTCATCTCAGCCTCCACCGCATCCCGTTCCAAGATCGGCGATTCCATTTTCAACACTGAACCACACTGATCCAAAGAGTCGGTCTCCACACCAAAGGTGGCTTCGCCAATATAAGTCTTGCTGCTGCTCACCAGATACTCCAGCAGGCGGGTCGCTTTGCCGATGGCCAGGGGCAGCACCCCAGCCGCCGCTGGGTCCAGCGTTCCAGCGTGTCCTACCGCTCGAGTGCCAAAGATCCGTCTGATCCTGGCCACCGCGTCATGGGACGTCATCCCTGGGCATTTTAGTAAATTAAGGAAGCCATCAAACTGTGCCAATCCCCAGGCTCCTTTCCAACACCCCTCTAACCCTGGCAACAGCCTGCTGCAGTTCTGCGTCGGAAATGGTACATCCTGCAGCCCTTGCGTGCCCTCCCCCTCCGAACTCGCTAGCCACTTGGCTGACGTCGATGGGATGACGGGAACGCAAACTTACTTTGTAGGTTCTTGGACTGGTCTCCACCAACAGCGCCGCCACCTTAACTACCGGCAAAGAACGGGGGTAGTCGATCAAACCCTCGATGTCATTGGCCGCGATGCCGATCCGCTGCAGGTCAGAAAGCTCCAGCCAAGAGATGGCCGCTTGCCGCTCTGCAAACAACGCAATTCGCTCCAACACCAGAGTCATTGCCTGCAAGTACTCCTCTGTTCTGGTGTTCAGCCAATCGTTGACCTGTTCGTGCCAAGCTCCCAGCTGCAGCAGTTCGGCTGCTAAGCGATGAACGTCTGCAGTGGTGTTGCTGAAGCGAAACCAGCCGGTATCGCTGACGATGGCGGTGTAGAGACAGGTGGCAATTTCGGCGTCGATGGTGCAACGCAATGCAATAAGTATTTTGTAGACCAGCTCACCGGTGGCCGCTACCGCAGGGTCGATCAGATTGTACTCACCGATGCCAACTGATGTGCGGTGATGGTCGATGTTCAGTGTCGGTAGGTGGCGATAAGGCTGGGGTAAACGGGTGCGGTCCCACTCACCGCAGTCCAACACCACCACCCTGTCCACATCGGCAGGTAGGCGCTCTGACTGCGCCACCACCTGCTCCCATCCAGGCAGAAAACGGTACTTGGCTGGTATGCCATCGGGCACAAAAACCGCTGCCGATTTGCCTAGCTCGGACAATCCCCGCTGCAAGGCCAACAATGAACCTAGACTATCGCCATCGGGGGCAACATGGGCAACCAACAACAGACGGCTGGCCTCTCGCAAGGCAGCCGTCATCTGCATAACTGCGCTCCTATCGGCCATCTTTTTGCCCGTCCGTTTCGCCCAGCTTCAGCTTGCGCAGCAAGGCATTGATGTGCGTGCCATGGGCGATGGAATCATCCAACCGAAAGATGATTTCGGGTGTGTGACGCAGTGTGATGCGCTTGCCCACTTCGCTGCGAATAAAACCGGCAGCTCGATTGAGCGCGGTCAGGGTAGCCTCCTGTTCGGTAGCGTCACCCAGGACGCTGACAAAGGCCTTCACGTGCCGCAGATCATTGGATACCTCCAGGGTGGTGATGGAAGTGAATCCGACCCGCGGGTCTTTGAGCGAATTGCGGATGATGTCGCTGATCTCCGCCTGGAGCAAGCCCTTCAGCCGCTCCGGTCGATACTGGGTCATCATTCATCCTCCTTCGAGATCCGGTCAAGCAGCTGGGCTCGCCTCTGTAAGCCCTACTTCTGCTCCACCTGCTCGATGATATAAGCTTCGATGACATCTCCCTCTTTGATGTCATTGAAACCAGCTAACCCAATGCCACATTCATAACCTGCCGCGACTTCCCGCACGTCATCCTTAAACCGTTTCAGCGATTCGATCTCGCCCTCAAAGACCACCACACCTCCCCGTAGCAAACGCGCCTTTGACTGCCGGGTGACTTTGCCTTCGGTCAGGTAGCAGCCAGCGATGGTGCCCACTCTGCTCACCTTGAATACCTGCCGCACTTCTGCCTGCCCCAGTACCACCTCTTTGAAGACTGGTGCCAGCAAGCCCTTGATCGCCTTTTCCACGTCTTCGATGGCATCATAGATCACCCGGTAAAGACGGATATCCACATTGTGCTGTTCAGCTGCTTTGCGGGTGCTGGAGTCAGGGCGCACGTTGAAACCGATAATGATCGCTTCGGAAGCGGATGCCAACAGGATGTCGCTTTCGTTGACAGGGCCTACGCCATCATGAATTACGACCACCGAAACTTCATCATTACTCAGCTTGACCAACGATTGCCGCAGGGCTTCCACAGAACCCTGCACGTCAGCCTTCAACACAATGCGCAGTTCCTTCACCTCGCCCTGGGCTATCTGCGAGAACAGGTCATCCAGGGAAACCCGTTGCACCGTCTTCATTTCCGCTTGGCGCTTCTGGTCGCGCAACTTCTCGGCATAACCACGTGCCGTCTTTTCATCTTCAAGCACCATAAAGGGATCGCCAGCACCGGGAGCATCGGACAAACCGATGATCTCCACCGGGGCAGATGGTCCAGCACTCTTCATCCGTCGGCCCCTATCATTGGTCATCGCCCGGATGCGGCCGGAGGTTGTACCCGCCAAGACTGCATCCCCGACGGTCAGCGTGCCCTCATTGACCAGGACAGTGGCCACAGGACCCCGGCCCTTGTCGATCTTCGATTCGATCACTATCCCGCGAGCAGGCTTGTTCGGGTTAGCCTTGAACTCCGCCAACTCGGCCAGGGTGAGAATGGATGTGAGCAGGTCGTCAATGCCCTGCCGCTGCAAAGCCGATACGTTGACACAGATTGTGTCTCCGCCCCACTCCTCCGGCACCAGACCGTGCTCGGGCAGTTGTTGCTTCACCCGCTCAGGATTGGCGCTTGGCTTGTCAACTTTGTTCAATGCGACAATGATCGGAACCTCCGCTGCCTTGGCGTGGCTGATCGCCTCGACTGTCTGCGGCATGATGCCATCGTCGGCCGCCACCACCAGCACAGCGATGTCTGTGGCCTTGGCACCACGAGCGCGCATGGCAGTGAAGGCTTCGTGCCCTGGGGTATCCAGGAAAGTGATCAATTGACCCATACACTCCACCTGATAGGCACCGATATGCTGGGTGATGCCCCCTGCTTCCTGGGCAGTGACCTTGGTCTGTCGAATAGCGTCCAACAGGCTGGTCTTGCCATGGTCAACGTGACCCATCACAGTCACCACTGGAGGCCGGGGAAACAGCTGACTGGGGTCGTCGGGTTTGGGAGGCGCTTCAAAGGGATTCTCGTAAACAGGCTCTTTGGGAGCAGCCTGCTCCACCACAAAGCCCAACTCCGTCGCAACTAGCGCAGCGGTATCAAAGTCGATGGTCTGATTGATAGCTGCCATCACGCCCAACTCCACCAACTTGCGGATCAAATCAGTCGCTGGCCGCTTCAGTTTGCTGGCCAGATCGCCAACGGTGATATCCTCGGCATCGAGCTTGACAACGCTGGGAGCTTCTGGCCTGGGTGAATCATTTCGCCGTGGCTGGCGCCCCTTGGCTGCCTTGGAGCGGCTGTCACCGCTTCGGCGGTTCTGACTGTCAGAACGGCCGGAAGCAGCTGGAGAACGGCGAGGACGCTTGCGATCTTCGGCGCTCCTGGCCACCAGCTCAGGATCCACGTCCTCGTCATCAATTGTTTCAGCCGCTGGCCGAGCGGTGGCCTTAGCTGCTGGCGAAGCCGGCCGACTGCCCTTTTCGCCTTTAGCCGGACGACGAGGGGGCTCCGGCTTAACCTGCTTGTCCTGCGCTGGCTGCCGTCCGGAAGGCTTGCTCGGTTGGCGGTCAACAGCTGGCGGCTTGCTCGCATCCCGCCCAACTGCGGGCGGTTCGGCGGTTTCGCCCGTGGCGGCTGGTTCGGCATTAGAAGAAGCAGCCTTTTTGCCCCTTGCAGGACGCAAGACATCCCTGATGATATCAGCGACTGCACCGTCAATAGAACTCATGTGGTTCTGCACATTCAGATTCAAATCGGCCAAAGCGTCAACCAGCTTCTTGCTGGGAATATTCAATTCCTTAGCCAACTCGTATATCCTAATCCTACTCATTCGGCCACCTCCCACTTACTCTGCCAGCTAGCATTCACGCACCTTTTGGCTACCTAGAGGACTGCCAGCCTAATTCCCGCATGTTCATGTACCATCGGCCATTGCATCACAGCCTGTTGAAAGCACAGGCTGACGATCGCATCATAATTGACGTACCACATACAGTCTAGACTTGACCCTCCATCAGTTGCTGGAACCTTGTGGCAAAACCCTTGTCCAGCACCAGCAACGCTGCCCGCTGACTCTGGCCTACCGCATGGCCCAAAGCACTCTTACTGTAAGCAACACAACAGTCCACAGAACGGCGCTTGGCTGTAGCGTGCAGCCGCTCTGCAGTATTGGCAGAAGCGTCGGCCGCCAAAATCAACAGCGCGCCGCGCCCTGCCCTGAGCGCCTGTAAACACGGGTATTCTCCCGCCACCAACGCTCTAGCCCGCCAGCATATTCCCAATAACTGCAAGAATGGGTCGCTCATTCGCTGCCTGGCCGCACCGACTGCCGCAAGCGTTCCGCCATTTCCGCATCCAGGTTGACTTCCAGGGCCTTGCTCAGGCGATCGCCCTTCAGGGCCAGCTCCAGGCACCCACTGTCAGGGCAGATGTACGCGCCTCGACCGGATTTCTTGCCGGTTGAGTCCAGCAGCACCTCGCCGTCTGGGGTGCGCACTACCCGCAGCAACTCGCGCTTCGGGCGCATTTCCTTGCAGCCAACGCACATACGCATGGGCACCTTGCGCGTTCTCATCTGTTCACTCCCCCTCTGCCTCAGCAGCCTGGGTCTCACTCTTGATATCTATCTTCCAGGCGGTCATCTTCGCCGCCAAACGGGCATTCTGCCCTTCCTTACCAATGGCCAAAGAGAGCTGGTAATCGGGCACTACCACGCGGGCGATTTTGGCCGCCTCATCAACCTGTACTGCAGTCACTTTGGCCGGACTGAGCGAATTGGCCACATACTGAGCCGGATCCGGATCATACTGTACCACATCGATCTTCTCACCTTTTAGCTCATTGACGATGGTTTGAATACGCATGCCGCGGGGACCGACACAGGCCCCAACAGCATCCACCTTGGGATCTTTGGAGTAGACTGCGATTTTTGAGCGCGAGCCTGCCTCGCGGGCCAAACCTCTCAGTTCCACAATGCCGTCGTGAATCTCAGGCACCTCCAACTCCAACAGCCGCTTCAGCAACCCAGGGTGGCTGCGGGATACGAGAATTTGAGGGCCCTTGGTTGTCCGCCGCACCTCCAATATGAAGGCCTTCAGACGGTCGCCCGGGCGATAACGCTCCCCTGGCACCTGTTCTGACGGGAGCAACACTGCCTCGGTCTTGTTCAACTCGATGTACACGTTCTTGCCCTCGATGTGCGTGACCACACCGGTGACGATATCCTGTTCCCGGTTGGTGTATTGATCGTACACCTGCCCCCGTTCAGCCTCGCGGATACGCTGCACCACCACTTGTTTGGCTGCCTGGGCAGCGATCCGGCCAAAATTGCGCGGAGTCACCTCAGTGAGCACCACATCCCCCAGCGCGTGGGTGGGGCTGAGCTCAGCCGCATCAGCCAGGCTGATCTCCAGCAGCGGGTCTTGGACTTCCTCCACCACCGTCCGTTGTCCATAAACATGGATCTCACCGGTGTCCCGGTTGATGTCGATCTTTACATTCTGAGCGGTGCCAAAATTGCGCTTGTAGGCGGAGCTAAGAGCCGCCTCGATGGCATCGAAGAGGACCGATTCCTCTATTCCTTTTTCTCTCGCTATATCATGAATAGCTTGGATGAACTCGGCATTCAATTTCCGTTAGCCCCCTCCTAAAACTTGATAGCCAACCTGGCCTTGCTGATAGAATCGCGAGCAATCCGCAGTTTGGCGCCCTCCTCTGTTTCCAAGAGTACCCAACCGTCCTCGAGCCCGCGCAGATAACCGTAGACCTCATCCTTGCCGATCTCTGGCATCTGCTGTTTGGTGCGAATCAAGGCGTAGCGGCCCTGGAAATGCAGGAATTCGCGATCGCTCTTCAACGGACGCTCGGCACCAGGTGAGGAAACCTCCAGCACATAACTGCCATTAATTGTGTCCTGTTCATCCAACAGCTGACCAATATCGCGGGCCAAAGCCTGGCAGTCCTCTACCCGCACCCCTTGCTCCTTGTCTATGTAGACAGTTAAGGTGCGGCGGCGGAAAGCGGTACCGAAAGCCACATCCACCAGAACATAGCCTTTTTCATTCACCAGTGGTTCAATCAATCTGAGGATCTCTCGGATACCAGCGGATTTTGTCACCAGCGCGCACCCTTTCTTTGCCAATTACTTAGCCCATAATGACAGTTGTAGCGCCGCCCTAGCGGCAAATAAGCGAAAGAGTGGGAACCCCCACTCTCTGCCAGCGGTATTGTATCATACTGCCTATCCGATCGCAAGTCGGCGCAGAACCTGGTGGTTAGGGTTGTCAATCACGGCTGCTTACCTCCGCGACTCCGTTCAGCTCAGTCAGTTCTGAGACCAATTGATTCAGTGCCAGCTCTGCTGGAAGCTTCACCTGCAGCAGAACCTGCGCGTGTCCATCATCACTCTCTTCTCTATGCACTTGCACATTGAGGATAGATACATTGTGCCTGCCCATAAAGGATGCGATTGCCCCCAGTTGTCCGGGCCGATCGGCTGCCAGGACCATCAACGAGTGATACTGGGAACGAGAGAAGAGGCGCCTCTGCAGCAGTCCCAGAGCCGATAAGGAAACGTAGACCAGAATGGTCGTGATCACCGCGCCTGCGTAGAATCCCGCTCCGGCCGCCAGCCCGATCCCGGATACGACCCAGAGGGAGGCTGCAGTAGTCAGGCCTCGAATAGTATTTCCATCTTTGAGGATAGTCCCTGCCCCCAAGAATCCGATGCCGCTGACCACCTGCGCTGCCAATCGGGCCGGGTCCGACAAACGGCCGATGGCTGCGTATTGCTCGAAGCCATAGATGGACACCAGCATCACCAACGCCGAGCCTGTCGCCACCAGGGTGTGGGTGCGAAAACCGGCCGGTCGGTTGATGCTTTCCCGCTGCAGACCGATAACGCCGCCCAAGAAAGCGGCCAGGAACAGCCTCAACCCTATGGTCACCTCAATGGACAACCGCCCCACCCCCACCGGCATTGGCTACAGACAGTCTACTGGGCCAGAGCACGCACTATGTCCCAATACATGCGCAAGCGCCGTGTGAAGCCATCCAGCAGCCCGAATTTCTCCTCCTTGGTTACCTGCGATACTTCGGGCAAGATCACCTCTTGATAAGCGATCCCGTTTGATTTCACGAAACGGGTGAGGGCAACCTCTACCCCGAACCCCAACTCGTCCAAACTGGGTAACTGCCTGAGGATGCTGCGCTTAATCGCCCGCTGTCCAGAGAGAAAAGGTGTAATCTTCTGGGCCAAATCAGTGGCCGCTCTGCCGTGGTCAAAGACCCCCAGGGTCATATCCACCTGGCCGCTGATCACCGGTGCCAGGAGTGTGTCAATGTGAGCACTGGTCAAACCGATCAGGTCGGCATCCAAGAACAGAATAACCTCACTGTCGGTACGCTGCAGGCCCGCTTGGATCGCCGCACCCTTACCCCGGTTACATCCCATCTCTAACACAACGGCCCCGGCCGACTCCGCCATCTGGCTGGTGTGGTCCTCTGAACCGTCGTTGACTACGACCACCTGATCGATGTACTTGGAATTCTGTGCGGCAGTGACCACTCGGGCGATAGTCTTTTCTTCGTTATAAGCTGGAATGATAGCTATCGTTCGCATTGTCTACCTCCCCGGTGCTAGGCGTTGCCCTTGCACCGTTTTACCACTTCTGCATACAGGCGGTCCAAAGCGTGCTCCATTGGCACCTGATCGACGACTTCTCCTTGGACAAACAGCAGCGCCTTACCCGGTCCCAGCGCCAGCCCCAAATCCGCCTCTCTGGCTTCGCCGGGTCCGTTGACGCCACACCCCATGATGGCTACCCGCAAATCGCCGGAAAGGCCAGCGATCCTCTGCTCAAAGGCCTCGGTGAGGCCAATTAGATCCCCCGGAGTGCGGGCGCAGGTAGGACAACTGGTGACGCTGATTCCTGATGCTCGCAGATTAAGGGCACGCAGCAGTTCCATACCCACCCTGGCCTCTTCCACTGGGTCAGCAGTCAGTGATACCCGGATGGTCTCGCCAATGCCAGAGGCTAGCAGGGACCCGATTCCGACAGCGGAATGGATGGTACCACGCCAGGTGGTTCCGGCCTCCGTTACCCCGACATGAAAGGGCCAGTCCAACTGAACAGCAGCCAAACGGTAGGCGAGGATCGTATTGACCACACTGCTGGACTTGAAGGAAAACACCAGTTGGTCAAAACCTTGTTCCAGGATTCGCTCCAGATAGAGCACACCAGCCTCTACCAACGCCTGGGGGGTCGGTTGGCCATATTTCTTCAGCAACGAAGCGGGCAGGGAACCGCCGTTGACACCAATACGAATGGCGGCATCGTGTTCCTTTGCCGCCGCAACTACCTGGGCCACCCGCTCCCAGCTACCGATATTGCCCGGGTTGATCCGGATCTTTTGTGCACCGGCCTGGATGGAGGCGATCGCCAAGCGATAGTCGAAGTGAATGTCGGCCACAATCGGACAAGGAGACTGGCGCACAATCTCCCGCAACGATTGCACGGCCTGTTGATCGGGTACTGAAACCCGCACCAAATCACAGCCGGCCTCCACCAATCGTTCTATCTGAGCTACTGTTGCGCTGATATCGCGAGTATCCACATTGGTCATCGACTGCAGCAAAACAGGGGCATCACCGCCTAGTTGCAGATCGCCTATTTGCACCGTCCTGGTTTGGCGACGAGCACTCGTTAACATCGCTACTCACTCTCCGCCCGTTAGCTAGAATATATTCAGTCGCTGTAGATCCTTAAAGGTAATCAAGACCATAAACACCATCAGCAGTACAAAGCCCAAGAAGTGCACCATGTTCTCCTTTTCAGGGTCGACCGGCTTCCCTCGCACCGCCTCGATCAGGAAAAAGACCAGTCTGCTGCCATCCAGGGCAGGTATGGGCAACAGATTGAACAACCCCAATTGAATGCTGATAATGGCAGCAAAGGTGAGCAAATTGACAAAGCCTGTGCGCGCCACTTCGCCCACCATCACAATCATCCCGATCGGTCCTGCTCCTTCCGCAGGGATTTTTCCTGTGACCATGTTGCTGAGGATGCTGATGATCTGATCGGTAAACCAGACGGTCTCTTGCCAGCCCATGGCGATAGAACCCAGGAAGCTGAAACGCTCGCTCTGGGGTCCGATGCCAATCATCACCTGGCCAGTCTCCTGATCAGCCCACGGGGTTATCGGGAAGCTCAGTTGCTGTCCTGCCCGCTCAACGACGATGGTGGTCTGTTGACCATCCCAGTCGGCTACCAGCGGCTGTATGTCCTGCCACCGTTCGACCGGCTGGCCGGCAATGCTGACGATGCGATCGCCCACCTCCAAGCCGGCAGCCGCCGCCGGCCAGCCTGGAGATAGCGCGCCGACCAGCGGCTGTTCTGACGGCACGCCCATAAACATGAAGACCACCGCGAAGATCAGCGCGGCCAACAGGAAATTGGTCAGCGGCCCAGCCACACTGACTAAGGCCCTGGCATAAAGCGGCTTCTTGTCGTAGCGGCGATGGTCGGGAACCAGATTGTTCGCTTCGTCCACATCCTCCCCCGCCATCCGCGCAAATCCTCCGATGGGAAGTAAGCGCAGCGAATAGCGCGTTTCGCCCACTTGCCGGGATAGGACCAACGGACCCATACCAACTGCAAATTCCAACACCATGATACCAGATGCTTTGGCCGCCAGGAAATGCCCCAACTCATGGGCAAAGACCAACACGCCGATCATGATCACCGCTAGCAATATGGTCATCTAATCACCTACCTACTCAGGGTTGTTGCCAAAAGTTGCCGCAACTATTCATCACCAAGGGCTTTCAGCTTAATTTATGCATCTATTGGACAGAAGTCGACCTGGCAAATCAGCTCCTACTCCGCAACCAGCTCTCTGCCTCCTGTTCTGCCCTGCCGGCCAGTTCCAAAACGTGATCTATGCTGCAGAGGGCCTCCGGCTGGTGTCTAGCCAGCATTTCCGATACCAAGCGGGGGATGCCACTAAAGGGCAACTCACCTCGCTGAAAGGCCTCCACGGCCACCTCGTTGGCGGAATTGAGCACGATGGGATAGCTCTGCCCAGCTTTCCCTGCTGCTTCAGCCAGCCCCAGGCAAGGAAAATCCTCCCTCCGCGGCGGCTGGAAGTGCAGTGCCCCGATCTGCTCCAACTGCAAACGGGGCCACGACCCAGGTGTTCTAGTGGGGTATGTCATGGCTACATGAATAGGTAGACGCATATCTGGAGGGGACAGTTGCGCCAGCACCGATCCATCCACGAACTCGACCAAAGAGTGCACGATCGATTCCGGGTGAACTACTACATCTATACGGTCGTAATCGATGCCAAACAGCCAGTGGGCCTCGATCACCTCCAACCCCTTATTCATCAGGGTAGCCGAGTCAATGGTTATTTTCTTTCCCATGCTCCAAGTGGGATGAGCCAGGGCGTCGTCCACAGTGACCGTAGCCAGCCGGTCGGTTGGCCAGTCGCGGAAAGGGCCGCCGGAGGCGGTTAGAATCAATCGCTGTACGGCAGCCGTAGGCCTATCGCCCAGACACTGCCAGAGCGCCGAGTGTTCGCTGTCCAGGGGCAGAATAGTTACTCCCCGTTCTTCGGCAGCCGAGATCAACAGCTGACCGGCGGTGACCAGGGCCTCTTTGTTGGCCAAGGCCAGCGTCGCCCCGCTTTGTACGGCGTTCCAGGTGGGCAGCAATCCCGCGATGCCGGAAATGGCTGCGACCACCAAGTCTGCCCCATGCTCCCGGGAAAAATGCTGTAGCGCTCCGGGACCAAAATGCAGTTTGGTGCTTCCGATCTGTTCTGTGTGGCCTTCGCCAGCGGCCAAGACAGCCCACTGGGGCTGGAAGCGGCGGATCTGTTGCTCCAACAGCTGGCGATTGTTGCCAGCGATCAGCCCCACCACCGGCACTCCTAGGTGTTCGGCCACCTGCAAAGTCTGGCGTCCGATGGAGCCAGTGCTGCCAAAGACGGCCACGCTCCTGTTGTCCATGTACCAACCCTCCAGATCTAAAGCACCAGATATTTGACGAAATAGTAGACGAAGATGGTGGCAAACAGCACTGAATCGATACGGTCAAGCAGCCCGCCATGCCCCGGCAGGAAACGCCCCGAGTCCTTGGCCTGATAGGCTCGCTTGATGGCCGACTCGGTCAGGTCTCCAAAGTGAGCCAGTAAGCCAACCACCACTCCAAACAGCAACGAGTATCCAATCCACATCGTGCGGTTGGAGCCCGGTTGCATGATCGCAAACAGCAGCAGCGCAGCGATCAAGACGCTGCCCAGCAATCCGCCGAGCATCCCTTCCAGCGACTTCTTGGGCGAAATCTTGCCCCAGGGGCGCACCCGGCCAAAACGGATGCCAGTAAAGAAGGCGCAGGTGTCGTAGCCCCAGGTGGTAATCAGCAATAGCGCAACGAAGCGCCAATCGCCTGTTTCAGTGCGCAACAGCAACAAATGCACTAGCGGCAAGGCGAGATAGAAGAAAGTAGTAATGGCCAACGCGGCAGATGTCCATTTGTTCGGCTGGAAATCGTTCAACTGCACCAACAGTAAGACCAATAGGCTGCCGGCAAGGACGGGCATGATGGTGGTTGGTGCAAAGAAGGTCAGAACCAGAACCAGAGAGAGCAGAGCCAAACCAACATACTTGTAGGCGGTGACAGGCTGCTGCACCAACTGCTGCAGTTCCAGCCAGGCGAAGGCAGCAAACAGCACCAGCACCGCCAAAAACGGCAGCCCGCCATAATAGACAGCCAGCAGCACCAGAGGCGCGACCAACAGGGCGCTGAATACCCTTTGTGAAATCATCTCACGTAACCCCTTATCCCTAATAGGAATGCTTGGCCTGGACACCGTCCTCGTGCCCGGCACCTGGAGGGACACTCTTCTTTTCTTCCGCTAGCCCCATGATCCCTCCGAAGCGCCTTTCCCTGCGGTTGTATGCTGCTACTATGGTGCGTAGGTCTGCAGGCGAAAACTCTGGCCAAAGCTTCTCTGAGAAGAACAGCTCGGCGTAGGCCACCTGCCAGAGTAGGAAGTTGCTGAGGCGCATCTCGTTACCGCAACGGATCAAAATGTCTGGGTCAGGAATGCCTGCTGTATACAGCTCAGCGGCCAGGTCCGCTTCTGTCACCCGCGGCAATAGGCCGGCGGCCGCTTTCTTGGCTAATGCCCCCGCCGCCCGTACCAGTTCCGCGCGCCCTCCATAATTGAAGGCCATCAGCAACGTTAAGCGACGGTAGTCGACAGTCTCTGCCTGCATTCGCTGCAGGACCTCCCGCGTCTTCGTAGGGATCGGTGCTGGATCGCCGATCACCACCACGCGCACCTGGTTCTCGTGCAGCAGATGCCGCTCCCGGTCGTAGAACATGCCAGGCAGGCTCATCAGGTAATCCACCTCAGCCTGAGGGCGCTTCCAGTTTTCAGTAGAAAAGGCGTACAAGGTCAGGTACTGGACACCCAGGTTCAGACACTCCTGAATGATCCGGCGCATGTTCTCAGAACCCTGGCGATGCCCCACCATGCGTGGGAGCCCGCGAGCGTTAGCCCAACGGCCATTTCCGTCCATAACGATGGCAATATGTTCTGGAATGCCCTTCTGCTCTGACATCACCATCTAGTCTCCTCCCATAGCAAACGGCCCCCTGTTAAGCAGGGGGCAGCCCACACTAAGAGCCAATCCAAAGCACAGGGGGAAGCACAACTGTTAGCTCATATCCAGTTGGCCCTTGCTTGACACGCACCACTCTCAGCTGCTGCTGCTCTTCAATCGTCCAGGCACGCGGCAAACCGCTGGCTGACACTGCAGCCAAACGCTCTCCCAGACAGCATTTCGCTTCCGCTAGCGTCAAGCCCAGCAGTTCTTCTGGTCGCATTTAAACTTCCATGACCTCCGCTTCCTTAGCGGCGCAGACCTCGTCCACATTCTTGATATACTTATCTGTCAGCTTCTGTACCTCGTCCTGCGCTCGCTTCTGCTCGTCCTCCGATATCTCATGGCCTTTCTGCAGTTCCTTCAGCATATCGTTAGCATCCCGACGGACATTGCGGATCGCCACCCGGCACTCTTCGGCTTTCTTGCGCACCGTCTTTACCAGTTCGCGACGGCGCTCCTCCGTCATCTGTGGGATGGTCAACCGAATGATGGCACCATCGGTGATCGGATTGAGGCCCAGATCGGATTTCTGGATTGCCTTCTCGATCGGTTTCACTTGCCCCTTATCCCACGGCTGAATTACCAAGACGCGCGGCTCAGGCACTGAGACGGAAGCCATCTGAGCTATGGGTGTAGGCACACCGTAATAGTCCACCAGCACTTTGTCCAGCAGCGCGGGTGTAGCCCGGCCAGCCCTCAGTCCCGCCAGGTCTTTTTTGAGCACTTGGACGCTCTTCTCCATCTTCTCTTTAGTGTCGTTTAGCAGGCTCTTGATCATTTCTCTTCACCCCCACATAAGTACCGATTTCTTCTCCGAACAAGGCGCGCCGAATGTTTCCCCGGGTAGCCAGACCAAAGACTACCAGAGGGATGCCGTTATCCATGCACAAAGAAGTGGCGGTGGCGTCCATCACCTTCAGGCCCCGCTGCAGAACTTCCAGGTAGGTGAGTTCTTTGAACTTGCGGGCATCAGGGACCAACTTCGGATCGGCATCGTAAACCCCGTCCACTGTACCCTTGGCCAACAGGATCACGTCAGCGCCGATTTCGGCTGCCCTGAGGGCGGCTGTGGTATCCGTGGTAAAGTAGGGATGCCCGTTGCCGGCGGCAAAGATGACTACCCGCCCATGCTCCAGGTGATTAGTCGCCTTGCGTCGGATATAGGGTTCGGCGATCTCTCGCATTTCAATGGCGGTCTGTACCCGGGTGGGAACATCCAGTTTCTCCAGCGCATCCTGCAGCGCCAGTGCGTTCATCACCGTGCCCAACATACCCATGTAGTCGGCGGTGGCCCGGTCCATACCAGCTGCGCTGCCAGCGGCACCTCGCCAGAAGTTTCCGCCGCCAACCACGATAGCGATCTCCACGCCCAAACCAGCTATCTCCCGTACCTGCAAGGCAATGTCATGTACCACATCCGCATCGATGCCAAATCCGTTTTGGCCCGCCAGCGCTTCGCCACTGAGCTTAAGGACAACGCGTTTATACATCGGCTTATTCACGGTCATAACCTCCGTCATGCTCTAATTCGCCTTTGCAGCGGCGGATTCCTGTCCCTGATGGAAAACAGGTCACAGAATACACTGGGCCCCTCGTAGGCTAAAAAGAGGAACACCTCGGTGTTCCTCTTAACAGGAAATGCTACTTGGTGAGAGCAGCCACATCGGCAGCGATATCGTGAACCCGCTTCTCCATGCCTTCACCCAAGGCGTAACGCACGAAACGGCGGACGCTGATCTTCTCACCGATGGTAGCGATCTTGCTCTGGATCAAGCTGGCCACCGTGATTTCGGGATCGCGAACGAAACCCTGATCCATCAGGCATACTTCCGCAAAGTACTTCTTGATGCGGCCCTCCACCATCTTGTCCACTATCTTCTCAGGCTTGCCCTCGTTGAGAGCCTGCTGACGATAGATCTCCTTTTCCTTGGCGACGACTTCTGGCGGAATCTCATCGGAAGTGACATAGGTTGGGCTGTTGGCGGCGATATGCATAGCCAGGTCCCTCACCAACTGACGGAACTCGTCTGTCTTGGCCACGAAATCGGTTTCACAGTTGACTTCGATCAAAACTCCGATCTTGCCACCGCCATGAATGTAGGACTCAACCAATCCTTCAGTGGCGATGCGGCCGGCCTTCTTGGCAGCGGCGGCCAAACCCTTTTCGCGCAGGTATTCAATGGCTGCTTCCATGTCGCCCTGCTTTTCGATCAGAGCGCGCTTGCAGTCCATCATGCCAGCTCCGGTGCGCTCACGCAGTTCCTTCACGGCTGCTGCAGTGATTTCTGCCATAATATCCCTCCTCAATTGCTAATTGTCAGACAGCTTTGGATGCTTCCGCGTAGCAACCACTATGTGTGAAACTATCGTCCTTAAAAACAGGGGTAAAGATGAAAAGGCAGCTTCACGCCCATCCACCCTTACCCCAAAAGCTCCTATTCAGCCAACTGCTCTCCCTGATTGGCCTCAACAACGGCATCGGCGATAGTGGCGCAAAGTAGTCTGACTGCACGAATTGCGTCATCATTACCTGGAATAACCACATCGATCTCGTCAGGATCACAATTGGTATCGACGATCGCTACGATGGGGATACCTAGCTTGCGAGCTTCAGCAACCGCGATCTTTTCCTTGCGCGGGTCAATCACAAATAGTGCTCCCGGCAGTTCCTTCATGTGCTGAATGCCGCCCAGGAACTTCTCCAACCTCTCCATCTCATGGCGCAAGATGATTACTTCTTTCTTGGGAAGTACCTCAAAGGTACCCTCTTCCTCCATGCGCTGCAACTGATGCAAGCGATTGATCCGCTTTTCGATGGTCTGGAAGTTGGTCAAGGTACCACCCAACCAGCGCTGGTTGACAAAGAACATTCCACAACGTTCCGCTTCTTCCTGCACTGCTTCTTGTGCCTGTTTCTTGGTACCCACAAACAGAATGCTCTGTCCAGCGGCCACCACATCTTTGACGAAGTTGTAGGCTTCCTCGATCTTTCTCACAGTCTTCTGCAGATCGATGATATAGATGCCATTGCGCTCCGTGAAGATGTACGGGGCCATCTTGGGGTTCCACCTTCTGGTCTGATGACCGAAATGGACACCAGCCTCCAGCAGTTGTTTCATAGAAACTATTGCCATGGCTGTGTCACCTCCTCCCTATTGGTTTTGAGCCTCCGCCCCTGTCATCGCCCGGGGGACCTTGCTGACAAGGCACCGCCCCGCCACTCGAGGAACGTGTGTTCTAGACACCTTCGGTAGTATACCACAGCAAAATAAGCCAAGCAAGCGAGACCGCCAGCTCCACTCACATGACAGCAGGACGGAGCTTTTTTCACACACTCGCGGTGACTGCTGTCACCCTGCACGCCTAGCGATGACGCTTGAAGATCTGATCCAGCAACTTATCGTTCAGGACACGGATGAAGGTGCCCTTCATGCCCAGTGAACGCGACTCGATCACACCGGCACTCTCCAACTTGCGCAGAGCGTTGACGATCACCGAGCGGGTGATACCAGCTTGATCGGCCACTTTGCTGGCCACCAACAGCCCTTCCTTCTCATCTCCCAGCTCGCGCATGATATGCTCGATGGCCTCCAGTTCCGAGTAGGAAAGGGCATCGATGGCCTTCTCCACCATATCCCGCTCCCGTGCCTCGGCCTCCAACTGGTCTGCCTTGGCCCGCAGAATCTCCATGGCCAGAGTAGCCGCACCAAACTCGGACAACACCAGATCGTCATCCCCGAAGGGTTGGTCAAAACGAGCCAGCAACAAGGTGCCCAAGCGTTGACCTCTACCCACCACTGGGATGGCAGTAGTCAGCTTGTTGGCAAACTCGCAGGGAGCGTTATCGAAGACACAGTTCTTCGACTCCTGCCAGTTGACGATCGGCTCCTCTTCGCTCATCAAGCGGCTGTTGTACTCGCTAGGAAAACGGCCGCTGCGCACATAGCGGGACAGAATGTCGCACTCATACCCCGCCTTCAGCGCATAGCCCAACAGCTTTCCTCGTGAATTGAGGATGTAAACATTGGCCTCGAGAACGTCTGCAAAGACCCGAGCCACGTCGCTGAAACGCACAGCATCTCCTGCGCTCTGTTGCAGTATTCGGGTTAGACGTCTGGTGTTTTCCAATAATCTGGATGTCATTTAAACAGCCCCTTTCTCAATTATAGGATATAACGACTGAGATCCTTATTCTGCAAGATGCCGCTGAGGCGCTGGCGCACATAGTCAGCGTCGATCTCTATGCACCCCGTAGAGTCGGGTGAAGGCTCAAATGAGATCTCTTCCATCAACCGCTCCAAGACGGTGTGCAAGCGTCTGGCTCCGATGTCTTCACCCTCCACGTTCAGTTCATGGGCGATGCGCGCTATTTCAGCGATGGCATCGGGTGTGAAAGAAAGCGCAATTGATTCGGTAGAGAGCAAAGCCTGATACTGCTCCAGCAGAGCATTTTCTGGCTCCACCAGTATTCTTTCCAAATCTGCCTGCTCTAGACTAGTCAACTCCACTCGAATAGGAAAACGCCCCTGTAGCTCAGGAATCAGGTCGGAAGGTTTGCTGACATGAAACGCGCCAGCCGCAATGAACAGCACGTAGTCGGTGCGCACCGGCCCATGCTTGGTCATCACAGTGGAACCCTCCACGATGGGCAGAATGTCCCTCTGCACACCTTCCCTGGACACGTCCGGTCCGTGACCGCTGCCGGAGGCAGCGATTTTGTCTATCTCGTCGATAAAGATGATTCCTGTCTGCTCAGCCCGCTCCACAGCTATCTGAGCGATCTCGTCCTGATCGATCAGATTATCCACTTCTTCCTGCAAAAACAGCTTGCGAGCCTGGCTGACGGGCACTTTCCGCCGTTTCTTCTTCTTGGGCAACAGGTTGCCGAACATGTCCTGCAAGTTTGAGCCCATATCACCCATGCCAGAGTTGGCAAACAGATCGAACATCGGCTGCGACCGTTCTGTTACCTCCACCTCCAGCAGCAAGTCCTCCAATTCACCAGCCCGCAAACGGCGACGCAGCTCTTCCCGTCTGGCACGGCGGCTGTCACTGCTCTCGCCTTCATGCTCATGTTCGCGAAGGGGTTGGGGGTTGGAAGCACCAAACAGCATCTCGAACGGATTGCGGCTTTCGGCCGCCTTGCGCCCAGGCAGCATGGCATCCAACAGGCGTTCTTCGGTGCGAGCTTCCGCTTTGGACTGCACCTCTGCGGTGCGCTCGCTACGAACCATCTGCAGTGCATTCTCCACCAAATCACGCACCATGCTTTCCACATCGCGCCCCACATAGCCGACCTCGGTATATTTGGTTGCCTCTACCTTGATAAAGGGAGCGCCCACCAGTCGAGCCAACCGCCTGGCCAATTCCGTCTTACCCACTCCAGTGGGACCAATCAACATGATATTCTTGGGACTAATTTCCGCCTGCATTTCCGGCGGCAACTTGCGCCGACGGATCCGATTGCGCAGTGCTACCGCCAACGCCCGCTTGGCTTGGTCTTGGCCAATGATGTGCTTATCCAACTCATGCACAATCTGGCGCGGCGTCAAATCCACTTCCATCCCTCCTCCAACTACTCTACGGTATTGTCCAACTGCTCCAGAATAATCTGGTGATTGGTGTAGACGCAGAGATCGGCTGCGATGTGCATTGCTTTCTCCGCTATCTCACCAGCAGACAAATTCGAGTTGTTCAACAGCGCCCAAGCCGCGGCCAAAGCAAACCCCCCGCCAGAACCGATGGCAGCTACGCCCGTATCTGGCTCGATCACTTCACCAGCCCCGGACACCAGGAAGATCTGTCGCTGATCCGCTACCAACAGCTGCGCCTCCAGCCGGCGCAGCACTCGATCTGTGCGCCACTCTTTAGCCAACTCCACTACAGCGCGAGCCAAGTTTCCTTTATACTGTTCCAGTTTGCCTTCGAATCTGTCGGACAGAGCCAAGGCATCGGCGACAGAGCCGGCATAACCGGCCAGGACGCGGCCGCCATACAAGCGGCGCACCTTACGCGCCTTGGACTTCATGATGGTGTTGTTTCCCATGGTCACCTGCCCGTCGCCCGCCATGGCTACCTGCCCGTCGCGACGCACGACCACTATGGTGGTTGCAGAAAACATACCGCTCTCCCCCACTGCTACATTAATTGCTAGAACCACTGCCGTGTTATAGACTCCCGAGACTAAGCTCGGGGATGCGCTTGGTTGTAGACGGTCTTCAGCCGTTCTTTAGTCACATGGGTGTAAATCTGGGTAGTAGAGACGCTGCTATGGCCAAGCAGTTCCTGTACGCTACGCAGGTCGGCACCGTTATCCAATAGGTGGGTAGCGAAAGTATGCCGCAACGTATGGGGGCTGACGTCTTGGTCCAACGCAGCCAGCGTCACATACTTGTCCACCATGCGGCGCACACTGCGGTCGGTCAGCCTCCCGCCCAGGCGGTTGAGAAACAATGCCTGTTCGTTGGTACCTTGCGCCAACTTCGGCCGCGAGTGGGCCACGTAATCGTCCAAAGCCGCACAAGCTAGCCTGCCCACCGGAACGATTCGCTCTTTGGCACCTTTGCCGAACACGCGCACGTATCCCTGACCGTGGTCCACATCGTACAGATTGAGTCCGACCAGCTCGGACACCCGCATGCCGGTGGCATACAGCAACTCCAAAATGGCCCGATCGCGCTTGCCTAAATCGCTATCGTCAGGTGCTTCCAGCAAACTGGAGCACTCCCTGGGATAAAGAAACTCAGGCAGCGCCCGCTTCTGTTTAGGCGTGGACAAGTGCTGCAAGGGGTTATCGGGGCAGACCCCTTCAGCCACTAAAAAGCCAAAGAAAGATCGCAAGGAAGACAGCTTCCTTGCGATGCTAGATCGAGCATATCCGCCATGCTGTAGGTGGGCTAGATATTGACGCAGCATCGATCGATCAATGTCAGTGACTGTTAATCTATCATTATTCAAGAACTGCATCAACTGCAAAATGTCTCTGCGATAATTGGTGATGGTATGTACAGATGCATTCTTCTCCACCCGCTGAAAGCGCAAGAATTGCTCTAGATACTCTCGCATGAACACCACTCCAAACAAATATTAGCATATGCAACTGCGAGGGGCAACCGTTATGGAGCAAAATTGTCCAAAAACTCCCGCAATTTGTGCAATGCCCTCTCGGCGTGGGCTTTACCCCGCTCGCGCTTGCCCCGGATCTTCACCGGCAGCGGAGGGAACAGCCCAAAAGTGATATTCATCGGTTGGAAATCCCGCTTCGGTTCGGCAGTGATATACTGCAACAGCGCTCCGTGGGCAGTCTCTGGTGGGAAGGTGAGTGCTGACTGGCCGCGCCACCTGCGGGCAGCGTTGATGCCCGCCACCAATCCAGAGGCGGCCGATTCCACATACCCTTCCACGCCGGTCATCTGCCCAGCAAAAAACAGCTCGTCGTCACCGCGCCAGCTGAGTGTCGGCTGCAGCAACTGGGGTGAATTGATAAAGGTGTTGCGGTGCATCACCCCATAGCGAACGAAATCGGCTTGCTCCAAGCCAGGAATCATACGAAAGACCCTGCGCTGTTCCGGCCACTTCAGGTTGGTTTGAAAGCCCACCAGATTATATAAAGTCCCCGCCTGGTTATCTTGACGCAGTTGCACCACCGCGTAGGGCAGGCGGCCGGTAGCGGGGTTGGGCAGCCCAACAGGCTTTAGGGGCCCGAACAACAGAGTCTCTGGCCCTCGCTGGGCAATAACCTCCACTGGCAGACAGCCTTCGAAGTAGGCCCCCTGCTCGAACTCCTTGCGCGGAACTGCTTCGGCATGAATCAACTCTCGGTAGAAGGCGTCGTACTCTTCCTGCTCCAGGGGACAGTTGACATAATCGGCTTCGCCCTTGCCGTAGCGGGAAGCCCGGTACACCTTATCCCAATTGATGGACTCCGCAGCGACTATCGGCGCCGCAGCATCAAAAAAGTGCAAGTACCCCTCGCCCAGCATCGCGGCCAAACTGCTAGCCAGCTGGTCGGAGGTCAAAGGACCGGTGGCGATAATCAACGGCCGGTGGTCGGGAACTGCAGTCACTTCATCATGCACTACGGTCACCAACGGATGCTGCCGCAACCGTTCGGTGACAAACTGGGCAAACCCCTCCCGGTCCACTGCCAATGCGCCACCCGCCGGGACTCGATTGGCAGCAGCCGCCTGCATGATCAGCGAGTCAAGCTGCCGCATCTCCTCTTTCAACAGGCCAGCCGCATTGTCTAAGCCCATCCCTTTCAAGGAGTTGCTGCAGACGAGCTCGGCAAAGCCGCCGGTGTGATGGGCGGGGGTGAGTTTCTTTGGCCGCATCTCCACCAGCGTCACCGGCACGTCCCGCTGGGCCAACTGCCAAGCGGCCTCGCTGCCGGCTAGACCTGCGCCGACCACCCATACCGAGTCACTGCTCATCCTGATCCACCTGCTCTTCATGACGACATTCAGTATTGATACAGACGTGCCGCAGCTTGCCTCCCTGGCGCTTCTCCACCATCAGCCCCCCGCACTTGGGACAACCCTGCGGCACCGGCTTGTTCCAGACCACGAAGTCGCAGTCAGGGTATTTGGAGCAACCATAGAACACCCGGCCTTTGCGACTGCGCCGTTCCACCAAAGCCCCTTCGCACTTGGGACAGCCAACACCTGTCTCTTTGATCAGCGGCTTGGTATTGCGGCAGTCTGGAAACCCGGGGCAAGCCAGAAACTGCCCGTAGCGTCCGGTCTTGATCACCATGTTGCGGCCACAGAGTTCGCAGATGACGTCGGTCTCCATAGGGGCAATGGATACCGCCTGCATTTCCTTCTCCGCATGCTCCAAATCTTTTTGAAAGGGTCCATAGAACTGGTCCAGAACCTTCACCCAATCGGCTTCACCGTCTTCCACCGCATCCAGATCAGCCTCCATGCCGGCGGTGAACTCCACGTCGATCACCCGGGCAAAGTACTCTTTCAGCAGCTCCACCACGATTCGCCCCAGCTCGGTGGGATAAAACCGCTTTTGCTCCCGGACCACATAGCCACGGCTCTGAATGGTCTCGATGATGGCGGCGTAGGTACTAGGCCGCCCAATGCCCAACTCCTCCAGTGCCTTGACCAACATCGCCTCGTTGTATCGGGCCGGCGGCTCGGTGAAATGCTGTTTGGGGCTGAGCCGGCTGAGGCGCAGTTCCTGGCCCTCGGTCAATTCCGGCAGCAGCCCAGTTGCCTCCTGCTTATCCTCTTTGCTGTCTTTATAGACCAGCAGCCAACCGGGAAACTTCAATTGGGAACCCTTGGCCCGAAACAGGTATTCCCCGGCCACGATATCAGCGGATATGGTGTCATAGACGGCAGTAGCCATTTGGCTGGCGATGAACCTTTCCCAAATCAAACGGTACAAGCGCAGTTCGTCTCGGCCCAGGAACTCCTTCAGTGAATCGGGAGTGCGCTCGGGATAGCTGGGGCGAATGGCTTCGTGGGCGTCCTGAGAACCACGCCTGCTGGTGTACTGCCTGGTATGCGCGTACTCTTTGCCAAAGGCCGCTGTGATCACCTGATTTGCCTCGGCTTGGGCCTGCGGAGATAGCCGGGTGGAATCGGTGCGCATATATGTAATCAGGCCCACGGAGCCTTCTTTGCCCAGAGTAACACCTTCGTACAGCGTTTGCGCGGTGCGCATGGTCTTTCTGGCGGTGAAGCCCAGACGTTTGGAGGCCTCCTGCTGCAGGGTACTGGTGGTAAAGGGCGGTGCAGGGTTGCGACGGCGCTCGCTGCGCCGCACCTCCTTTACGACAAAAGGTGCAGCTTTGACCGCCGCCAGCACGGCTTCGGCCTCTGCCTGGTTATGCAGGATTAGCTTCTTTCCAGACCGTCCGTAGAACTCCGCCTCTAGCTTGGCCCGTTTGGCGGTGACCAGCTCTGCCTGAATAGTCCAGTACTCCTCGGGGATGAAATTCTCAATCTCTTCCTCACGATCGCAGATCAACCGTACCGCCACGGACTGCACCCGGCCGGCGCTCAGGCCTTTCTTCACCTTCTTCCATAGCAGGGGACTAAGTTTATAACCGACGATGCGATCGAGAATGCGCCTGGCTTGCTGCGCGTCCACCAGGCGCTGATCGATCGGTCGCGGATGCTTGAAGGCCTCCCGCACCGCTCCTTTAGTAATCTCATTAAAGGTTACCCGGCAGTTTGACGCGGTGTCCAGATCCAACACCTGCGCCAGATGCCAGGAGATAGCCTCGCCCTCCCGGTCCGGGTCAGTGGCCAGGTAGACTCGCTCGGCTTTCTTGGCGGCATCCTTCAATTCCTTGACCACAGAGCCTTTCCCACGGATAGTGATATACTTGGGGTGGAAACTGTTGTCCACATCCACTGCAAACTGACTCTTGGGCAGATCCCGCACATGTCCCAAAGAAGCCTTTACCGTGTATTTTCTGCCCAGATATTTACTGATGGTCTTCGCCTTTGCAGGCGACTCGACAATAACCAAATTCTTCTGTGCCACCGATGGCCCCCCTATCCATTCAGGCAATTCCTGTCCCATATCAAGGGCGGAACTGCTCCCTTTCACCCATTGCTCATTATCTCTATAAGAAAAACTCCCATCTCGTAACCACTCAAGTGGAAGCCGTTGGCGAATTGCCGCTATCGGCTCAAACTCCCACCCTTATTTTACCTTTCGTCTGGGTCTTCATACCTGCCGCTGCGGCGATAGCGCTGGCTGGTGTCTACGGCGGCCAAGCCCTTGAGCTCCATTGAGCTGAGTACGGACAGCAGCTCTGATGCACTCAGATCAGCCTGCTGCACCAGCCGATCAAACTCTTGGTACTCATCTGCCAACAGTTGATAGACATGTCTCTCTATGGGGCTAAATGTGGGCAACGGCAATTTCTCCACCTGGCTATCATTCATGCCCCATAGGGAGAGGACATCTGTTGCAGCTGCTGCCACTGCGGCACCCTGCTTGAGCAGCAGATTGGTGCCGCGGCTGAAGCGGTTGGTGATATTCCCAGGCACGGCAAACACCTCACGGCCCAGGTCCAAAGCATGATCGACGGTGATCATGGAGCCGCTCTTGGCGTCAGCTTCTACCACCAATACAGCCTCAGCCAAAGCCGCGATAATCCGGTTACGGGCAGGGAAGTGATAGGCCAGCGGCTCCGCTTCCGGCCAATACTCGCTGATGATCGTGCCGCCCTTGTCGATCAGGTCCATGGCCAGTTGCCGATGCTCCCGCGGGTAGATATGGCTGAAGCCACTTCCCAAGACAGCCCAGGTGAGCAGCCCGTTCTCCAAAGCCGACCGATGAGCCTGCCCATCAATCCCGCGAGCGAGGCCGCTGACAATCGCCAATTCCGCCTTTGAAAAGTCAGCCATGAAATCCATCAGCACCTGTCGGCCGTAACCGGTCATCCGGCGAGACCCAACGATGGCCAACCGTCGCCGCCTTAGATCCAGCGGGGCACCCCAACCGTAGAGCACGATGGGCGGATCGAACAATTCTGTCAGCTGTCTGGGATACTCTGGATCGGCCATGCTCTGTACCCAGGCACCTGCTCTCTCCACACGAGCCAATAGGGCAGGCGGATCAAGCTGCTGCCTCTTGGCCAACAAGCCTTCCATCCTCTCAGGCCCCCAACCCAACGCCTCTGACAGCTGTCCTCCGCTGGCCTTCCAGATGGACGATGCATCTGGAAAATGGGCCCGCAACCGCCGGGCGTTCTTTGCAGTGATGCCTGGCAACAGGGAAATTGCCAGCCAAAAAGCCCTCTCCTCCCGCATCATTCTCCCCCCAGACCATCCGGCTGAAACCGGGACAATTATAGCAGAGGCTGGTGCGCTCTGACAACCAGCCTGAAAGCAGCGAAGGAAGCCGACCCCCTAGGTCTGGCTTCCTCTGCTATATGTAAGATCAACTGTTCCCAGTCATCGGAACGTGTTCCACGCCCGCCATCGGATACCCCAGCAGCTGCTGCCCGATGCGGCGAAATTGCTCTGGATCGCCAGAAGTGTAATAGCGGTGCTGGGGCTGGCCACCCTGCGGCGCCAGAGATCCCAACTGGCAGAGAATCTGGCGGCTGACCGCCACCACCGCTTCCGCCGGGTCAACGATAGCAGTCTCCGGGCCGATGATGCGGCGAATCACTCCCTGCAAGTGCGGGAAGTGGGTACAGCCTAAGACCAGGGTATCGATTCCGTTCGAGGCGACGAAGGACAGGTACTCTCTGGCGGCCGCTTCCACCTCCTCATCGTCGATGCGGCCTTGTTCCACAAAAGGTGTAAAGGAAGGACAAGCCTGCCCGAAAACGCAACTGTCCCGCTTCAGTTGCTGGATGGTGTCATGGTAGCAGCGCGAGCTAATGGTGAACTCAGTGGCGATCACCCCAATCCGGCCACTCCTGGAAGTGGCTACTGCCAACTGGGAGCCGGGCTCGATGATGCCGATCACCGGCACAGACACCGCCGCTTGCAGCGACGGCAGGGCAGCAGCTGTGGCGGTGTTGCAGGCGATGACCAAAGCCTTTGCTCCCTGTTCCACCAGGAAGTTGCCGATCTGCAGCACAAAGCCCTCGATCTCCTGCTGGGTGCGGGAGCCATAGGGTGCACGGCCATTATCGCCAAAATACAATACGCTCTCTGCAGGTAAGTGCTCAAAGAACTTCTTCACTACTGACAGACCACCAAAACCGGAATCAAAGATTCCTACCGGACCAGACATTTGCTACCTACCTCCTGTATGTCTTCTCTAGTAGCTAATTCTTGCAGCTGCCGCTAAGTGGTGGCGTTCTCTGCCAGCCAGACCCGCCCACAGCATTTGTGCCTGCAGCGGGCCAGACCCGTCGTCCTGGCGTTAATCGCTCCTCCCTCGGCTGCTGCTAAGGGATGGATTCGACCAATCTCTGCCGGTTCCTTCAAAGAGTACACAATTGCCTGAGTTTTTTAATCTACACCCCGACTGGCGCTCAGCGATGGAGCCAATCACCAGATCCGACCGACCGAACCCTGTCCATAGCCAACGCAAGTTTATTCAACCTGCGGTTGCTGAAACGACCGGCTATGGTTAAGCTATGATGGAGAGCAGATCGCGACTTGGGACGCTAAGGCCAAGACGGACGAGGGATGCTAGGTTGCTCCCGGTTCAGGACGTGAAGCGAAACAAAAAGAACCGTCCCTTCTGTTTCGCTGAAGGAAAAAACCGCATGATAGGAATTGATGCCAATGTCAAGAGTGATAGTTATCGGAGGTGGGCCGGCAGGCATGCTGGCTGCCGGTCGGGCTGCCGCCCTGGGCAGCCAGGTGTGGCTGCTGGAGAAGAACGAGCGTCTGGGGAAAAAGCTGGTGATCACGGGCAAGGGGCGCTGCAACGTAACCAACGACGCCGACCCGGATACGCTGATCAAGAACATACCGGGAAACGGTCGTTTTCTTTATAGCGCCTTTGCCGCTTTCGGCAGTGACGACCTGCAGACGTTGCTGCAAGATCACGGGGTGGAGCTGAAGGTGGAACGCGGCAATCGCGTGTTCCCCAAATCGGACCGTTCTTTCGACGTGGTGGATGGGCTGAGAAGATTCCTGGAGCGCAATCGGGTGCGGGTGGAGCTGGGAGTGCAAGTGGATGAAATCATCGCCGAAGCCGGAGCCGTGGTCGGCGTGCAGGCCCAGGGAAAACTGTACCCCGCCGAGGCAGCCATCATCTGCACCGGAGGAGCATCCTACCCCGCCACCGGCTCCACCGGTGACGGCTACCGGCTGGCCGAGCGTCTGGGACACACCATCGTACCGCCGAAACCGGCGCTGGTGCCTTTAGAGGTGCAGGAGTCGTGGGCCAAAGAGCTGATGGGGTTGACGCTGAAGAACGTCCGCCTCACCCTTTTCCAGGGAGGAAAACAGCTGGGCAGCGAGTTTGGCGAAATGTTGTTCACCCACTTCGGCATCAGCGGGCCGACCGTGCTCTCCCTCAGCCGCCTGGTCACCCACCAAAGAAAGAAAGGCGACGCCCCGATCACTGCCCAGATCGATCTGAAGCCAGCCCTGAGGCCAGAGCAATTGGATCAGCGGTTGCAGCGGGACTTCAGTAAGTACCAGCGCAAACAGCTGCAGAACGCGCTGGATGAATTGCTGCCCAAACGCCTGATTCCGGCAGTAATCGACCAGTCAGGTGTGAACCCGGAGAAGCCGGTGCACCAGATCACACGGGAGGAGCGACAGGCGTTGCAGCGTACCCTGAACGACCTGACCCTGACCATCACCGGCACCCGACCGCTGAGCGAGGCCATCGTCACCGCCGGCGGGGTCAGTGTAAAAGAGATCAACCCCAAGAATATGGAATCAAAGTTGGTATCCGGCCTGTTCTTTGCCGGGGAAGTGATCGACATCGATGGTTATACCGGCGGCTTCAACCTGCAGGCCGCCTTCTCCACCGGGTTCTTAGCCGGAAGCAACGCTGCTAGTCACTGAGCCGCTAGAGCCAAAACAGCCCCTTTGCCATCCAGAAGCTTAACCCAAAAAAGGGATGATGCGCGGCCTAGGCCGCGCATCATCCCTTTTCTCAACATACTGCAGCCAGCAGGTAAACTCGCCTGCGCCTGGACTCTCAACGCCCCCCTCCCTTCTTGCTGGTTCATCTCCTGCTACCGTTGGGCAAGTCCGTTGTCTCCCCTTGCCATTCGTCATAACAGAGGCAGTTCGTTCCCTCTGTAAGCATCAGGAACCTTTTTCCTGCTCAACCCCTGCCCACCTTATGCCGTCAGTGTGCCGACTAACTCGCTGCGTCTGAGAGGAGAACCCTTTGCTTCCCTGCAGAAAAGTTCCCATTGATGAAGGAATATCCAACCAGCATGGCGAACGGGTGTTTTATTAAGGCGATATGGATGGTGTGGCCTATGCTAGCGAAAGTGTTGAGCGCCGCCGTGCTGGGGGTGGAGGCCTACCTGGTGGAGGTGGAGGTTGACCTATCCCAGGGCCTGCCCGGCTTTGAGGTGGTCGGTCTACCGGATGCGGCGGTGAAGGAAGCCAAGGAACGGGTGCGGGCAGCGATCAGAAATAGCAACTGCCATTCCCCCCGGGGGCGAATAACAGTGAACTTGGCGCCGGCAGACCTGCGCAAAGAGGGTTCAGGGTTTGACCTGCCCATGGCGCTGGGGCTGCTGATTTCCGACGAGCAGTTGCCACCACACGCAGCACTGGGCAGCCTGTTCATCGGGGAACTGTCGCTGGACGGCGGGCTGCGGCCTGTCCCCGGCACTCTGCCGATGGCTCTGGCAGCCAGGGACAGTGGCATCAGGCGCATGTTTGTGCCTCCGGAGAACGTCAACGAGGCACTGCTGGTGGATCAGCTGGAAGTGTATCCAGTGGACCATCTGTTTACCCTGATCGAGCATCTGCGCGGTGTCAATCACATCCCGCCAGCAAGTCTTGGTCATGGCCAGGTGACGGCCACCCTGGGCGAGAGGGATCTGGATTTTGCGGACATCCGCGGACAACATCTGGCCAAGCGGGCGCTGGAGGTGGCCGCCGCCGGTGGGCACAACCTGTTGATGATCGGCCCGCCGGGCTCTGGCAAGACGCTGCTTGCCCGCCAGTTGCCCAGCATCCTGCCCAGCATGACGGTGGAAGAAGCGCTGGAAGTGACCAAGATCTACAGCGTCAG
Organism: Bacillota bacterium; assembly: GCA_050949055.1. Lineage (GTDB taxonomy): Bacteria > Bacillota > UBA994 > UBA5500 > UBA5500 > JAEZJZ01. The sequence continues at coordinate 484,864 of JBMNFA010000001.1, forward strand.
TGGGATGTTGCGGGGCAAACAGGGCTTGGTGACCACCAGACCCTTCTGCGCTCCCCACCACAGCATCTCCTACGCCGGCCTGATCGGAGGCGGGCGGATTCCCAAACCGGGCCAGGTTAGCCTAGCCCACAACGGCGTGCTGTTCCTGGATGAACTGCCTGAGTTCCCCAAACGGATCATTGAGCAACTGCGCCAGCCCCTGGAAGATGGCGTGGTGCAGATTTCGCGGGCACAGGCCAGCCTGAAATACCCTAGCCGCTTCATGCTGATCGCTGCCATGAACCCCTGTCCCTGCGGCTATGATGGTGACAGCCAGCGCGAATGTACCTGTTCGGAAGGCGAGATTCGCCGCTATCTGGCGCGGGTCTCCGGTCCGATGCTGGACCGCATCGACCTGCAGCTGCCTGTCCCCCGCGTTCCGTATGAGGAGATGGTAGGACCGAGGGACGGCGACACCTCCGCCACCATCCGGCAGCGGGTGGAGGCAGGACGGGAGCGCCAGCTGCACCGTTTCCGCGGCAAACGCATCACCTGCAACGCCCGCATGAACACCAGGCTGCTCCGGCAAACGGTGACGTTGCAGCCGGCGGCCGAACAACTGGTCAAAGCAGCTTTCAGACAGCTGCAGCTATCGGCACGGGCATACGAACGTATCCTGAAGGTGGCCCGCACCATCGCCGATCTGGCCGATAGCGATCAGGTGCAGGAACAGCATGTGGCGGAGGCACTCAGTTACCGGGCATACGACCGCCGGGGCTTGTCATGAAAGGCATTGGAGTAAAACGAACAAGAAAGTAATCGATGTGAATGCTTGAGACGAGATTTCAGTTCTAGCGTTTGGGAGCAAACTGATCGGGGAATTCAGGAGGTTAAAAACGTCGGCAGCAACCAAGTGCGTTAAGCGCCGGCGAAGTGCAAGACTCGCTGTTTGTATTTGATGAGTAATCAGCTATAGTATAATTATCCATGTTTGGCACAATGTTAGTGCGCAACAAGTGGCTAATTAGAGAGGAGAATTTGCTGAGTGAGACGGAAAGCTGTTGTCGCGGTGGTTGCCATGTTGCTCTGTCTATCCCTGGTAGCTTGTTCAGCTGGACCTAAACCCGAGGAGACGGTGAAAGCGTTCATAGACGCAATGGGTCAAGCAAAATTCGAGGCGGCTAATGCCTATCTCTCACCAGAGAGCCAGGGCACGGATGAGATTTTTGAGCCGGAAGATGCTAATGCTGAGAGGTTGTTCATAGCTCTTTTCTCTCGCCTAACGTATGAGCTGGGCGAACCCAATATATCTGGGGATAGTGCTACAGTGAGCGTTTCGATTACAGCGCCCAACATGGCACCCATTGTGGCCAGTGTGATGGGAGAGATGTTCGGAGCTGCCTTAGCTTTGGCCTTTAGTGAGGAAGGGCCATCTGAGGAGCTAATGAATGAGATGTGGATCACTTCCTTTGAGACAAAGATCAAGGCGGCAGACGCGCCTATGGTCACCAACACCGTGACAGTCAAACTGACCAAGAGCGACGGGAACTGGGTGATTGAGGCCGACGAGGCCTTTGCGGATGCGCTAGTTGGAAACTTGATCACTGCCTTTGAGGACTTTAACTTCGGCGAGTAGGAATCGGCAGGTTGCGCGAAGTCCTTCTGCGTCGTCCATTCTTCTGGTTAAGGCCGCCACCGAACGGCGGCGAGGTTGAACATATGATTACGATGGTTGCGACGGCAAGTAGCAGATATGATCGTCAACAATTGAGGCTCGCCTTGCCGGCGAGCCCCAAAGTTTCTGCCCTCTATTTCTTTAGCAGTACGGCCAGCGCATTTACTCCCAGCAGTCCGATTCCCACCAGGCCCAGCGTGGTGTTCTGGGTGTTGGCGGCAGTATAGAGCAGAATGAAAGCCGGCACAAACAGCGCAAACACTAAATTCTTGCTCATGATCACATCGCTCCTACGCTGTATCCAAACTGGATCAACAGCAGATAGTTAACTATGCCCAACGCTAAAGCTGTCAGCAGGGTCGGTATCAGCACCTTGCGGTAGACCAGCGATTCTTCTCCTACCAGCTTGGCAGCTGAAGCGCCCATCAGCACGGTGGTCGGACCCATGCTCACACCCACCGAACCGCCGATGGATTGGGCTCCGCACATCACCGTCTCGCTGACGCCAATGCTCTGGGCCACCGAATACTGGAAGCGGCCGAAGATGACGTTGGAGTTGGTGTTGCTGCCGGTGATGAAGCTGCCCAGTACGCCGAAGAACGGGGCCAACAACGGATAGTAGCTGCCAGCCAGACCGGCGATGCTGACGGCGAACTGGTTGGTCATGCCCGAATCCATCATGATCAACGCCATGATGATCAGAAACATCAGGCTGATGGAGGTGGAAACGCATTTGGTCACCGTCTTGTCCAGCACACTGCGGAAGCGCTCGGCGCTCCAAATCCCCACCTTCTTGTAAACGAGGAATGCGGCCAGGGCGGAGATCAGAATCACAGGGGCCGGATGGCCGAACAGCTTGATCCGGGAATAGGCGTTCTCTGCCTTGACCGCATAACCCAAAGCGGTGGTGAACCCAGGGAAACGGAAGGCTAGGCTGATGCTGCCCAACTTCAGAATCTGAAACAGCAGCGAAAGGCCGATAATCGCGCCATAAGGCAGCACCGCTTGGCCCAGGTTAAGCGCGTTGGCAAACAACTGCTTGGGCAGACCCGCCCGCGAGGTCTTTTGGTAGAGGAAATACATGAAGAGCAGACCGGAAAGGGCGGACATCAGCCCCACCAGCGAGACCATCTCCAGCTTGACGGTGGTAAACAGCACCACGGACATGATGGCGACGGTGGGCAATACATACTTCAATCCCTTGCGCACATACTCCCAGCCGCCATACAGGTAGCAGACAGCCAGGCCGGTGCAGAGCATAGCCACCACGTCAAAAATGCCCATGGTGATACCCAGATACCTCTGCGGGATGCCGGTCACCAGATACATGGTGAAAAAGGAGGAACCCATGGAACCAAAGGTCACTGCCCAACTGTGTCCGATCAGCACCGCTGCCGTGGATGCAACCGGGTTGAAACCCAGCTCAACCAAGATGGGGACCACAATGATCACCGGAACGCCGAAGCCGGCGATACCCTGCAGCACAGCGGAGAATAGCCAGGCCAAAGTTAGAAACTGGACGAAGGGATCGCGAATCAAGAGCACGATATTGCGGTTAATCACCTCTGTGGCTTTGAATTCGGCCACCAGATGATAGAGAAATACGGCTGCCCAGATGATCAACAGCACATATAAGGCCAAAGACATTCCTTTACCCATGGCTACCGTCAGGCCAAAAGCGTCCAACCCAAATGCTGAGACCGCGATTACCAAGGCCAACAGCATGGACGCCGCACCTGCTTTGCCTGCCGGCAGCTTCAGCACCAGCAAGCAGAACAACAGCACCAAGATGGGCAAGAAGGACAAGACAGTCTGCATCGGGATCAATCCTTTCTAGCTAGCACTACCGCTGTCATGGGGTCGACAGCGGCATGTTCCGGACATTGCGTCCAGAGTAATTATTGCGCAGCAACTGTCGACTGTACCACTAGGCCACTTCTCTACCATAGAGAAAATCCCTACGGCACCCGCGACATTCACTCAGCGAAGCATCCGAACATCAAGTAAATGGTGAACAAATGCGTTCGCAAACTGTTGCCCTTTGATAGAATAACATTAAATCGCATGGAAAAACACTCTATCCCACGGAGAAAAGCTGGAACGGTGAAAGGAAGGGATCGAATTGATCAGGATAGCGGATTGGAGGCAGGCTATGGGCCGGGTGGCAGTCAGCCATGTATCGGATGCGCTGGGCAGAGTTGGCGTGCCCGCTGCCATACTGCCGCTGAACCCCCAAACAACCTTGCTGGGCACGGCATATACGGCTAGACCGTGGCCAGGGGACAACCTGACCTTGCACTACGCCCTGAAACATGCCTCCCCGGGTCAGGTGCTGGTGGTGGACGGTGGCGGCCGTACAGACATCGCCCTATGGGGTGAACTGATGTCCCTCTGCGCCAAGGAACAGGGCTTGGCCGGTATCGTGGTGGACGGCGCTGTCAGGGATCGGGACGCGTTATCCAAGATGGACTTTCCCGTTTATGCCCGGGCAGTCACTCCTCGCGGTCCGGTAAAGGCCACCATGGGCCAGGTGAATTGCCCGGTGACCTGCGGCGGAGTGGTGGTGCAACCAGGCGACCTGATATTTGGAGATGCCGATGGGGTGGTGGTAATACCCCAGGAGCGAGCCGATCAGATCTTGACGGCAGCACAAGCGGTAGCAGCCAAGGAAGTGAGCTTACAGGAACAGATTCGGGCAGGAGGCGTGCTGTTTGACCTGCTTGGCCTAGACCAGACGAGGTGACGAAACGTCAATCGCCACCTGACCCTGGCCAAATTCTTTGTTCTCGACCCCTTGACTCAGGCACCAATTCTGTTTAGAATAGTTGCTATATTATTCACCCTAACAGAGGTGCTGATCAAAAGTGGCGAAGCGAACGATAAGCTGGCTTGCTGAAAAAGGGAATTGGAGAATGCATTCGGACTGTTGCTCCGGCTAGAAGTGTCGGCAAGCAACAGTCCGCTGTTTTTTCCAGGAATCAGTCTTCTGTCAGGGGTAGATGGTAAACATGAAAGGGAGGAATGAAAGATGAGCAAATATAGTCCAGCGGACATCATCGGTCTAGCCAAAGAAAACGATATCAGGTTCATCCGCCTGCAGTTTACAGACCTGTTGGGCACGATCAAGAACGTGGAGATCCCGGTGAGCCAACTGCCCAAGGCGTTGGACAACAAGATGATGTTTGACGGGTCTTCCATAGAGGGCTTCGCACGCATTGAGGAATCGGACATGTATCTCTGGCCCGATCTGGACACTTGGCTCGTTCTCCCTTGGGGCAGCGATGAAGGTGGAATCGCCCGGTTGATCTGTGACGTGCATAATCCCGATGGTTCACCGTTTCTGGGGGATCCGCGTCAAATCCTGAAAAATACCCTGCAAGCAGCCGAGGCCATGGGTTTCACCACGATGAATGTCGGCCCGGAACCGGAGTTCTTCCTGTTCAAACTGGATGACCAAGGCAAGCCCACCCTCAACTTGAATGATAAAGGCGGGTACTTTGATTTGGCTCCCACAGATATGGGCGAAAACTGCCGCCGGGACATCGTGCTCACGCTGGATCACATGGGTTATCACGTGGAGGCGTCCCACCATGAGTCGGCACCCGGCCAGCACGAGATCGATTTCCAGTATACCGACGCCCTAGCCGCAGCAGACAATATCATCACTTTCAAACTGGTGGTGCGCAATGTAGCCCGCAAGCACAACTTACACGCCACCTTCATGCCCAAGCCGTTGTACGGCATCGCTGGATCTGGGATGCATACCCATCAATCGCTATTCTCCGGTGATGTGAACTGTTTCGCCGACGACCAGGATGAACTGGGACTCAGTCAGACGGCGCGTCAGTATTTGGCCGGCATTCTGCATCACGCCAGGGGTATGGCGGCCATCACCAACCCAACGGTCAACTCCTACAAGCGATTGGTGCCAGGATTCGAGGCACCTACCTATGTGGCCTGGTCACAGAAGAATCGCAGCCCCCTGGTGCGCATACCGGCCGCTCGCGGCGCGTCCACCCGCTTGGAGGTGCGCAACCCTGATCCGGCCTGCAACCCCTACTTGGCGCTGGCGGTGATGCTGGCAGCCGGGCTGGATGGCATCAAGCGCCAACTGCAGCTGCCACCGGCCACCGATGTCAACGTCTACAAGCTCAGCAAGGCACAATTGCAGGAGCTAGGCATCGACAGCTTGCCGGAGAATCTGCGCGAGGCGCTGCACTGTCTGCAGCAGGACGAAGTGATCTGCAGGACATTGGGCGAACCTGCACTGGGCAACTTCGTGCGGGCGAAGGAAATCGAATGGAAGCGCTATCAGCAGCAGGTGCATGCCTGGGAACGCGAACATTACCTGGAGTTGTACTAGGACAACGGCGAGGTTATGGTCCGCTAGCAGCAGCTAATCGTCCCAAGAGGGTTCCGATGATCGCCACCGGAACCCTCTTCTCTACCTCCTCCGGAGAACAGGGCATCGCCCCGGTTTTGTGGACTGGGAGGCACGATGAAAGCAGGGAACTAGGCAAGGCATCGGGTATTATAACCATATGACATGTCTGGGGGCGGGCAACCCAATCAAGGCGACCGTCGCACAGCAGCTAGCGGCTCGTTCCTGATGACAGCACATTCTGAAGGAGGGAAGATGATGTGGAACAAAATTCGAACAGACGAGTATGAAGGGATGCTGGCTGAGACCATCACCATGCGTGGGCATAACGGGGACTATGTACACGCCTACTTTTCGCGGCCCCTAGGCAAAGGTCCATTTCCAGGCATTATCTTGATTCCCCATATGCCCGGATGGGATGAATTCAGCAAGGAGGCGGCCCGTCGCTTCACCCACCATGGCTACATGACTATTTGTCCCGATATCTATTGCCGGGTTGGCCACGGCACGCCGGATGAAGTGGCGGCTAAAGCCCGTCAGGCTGGCGGCGTCTCCGATGACAGCGTCATGGGCGACACCGCAGGCGCGCTGCAGCATTTGAAGAGCTTACCCTATAGCAACGGCAAAGTTGGCGTCATCGGCATGTGCTCTGGCGGACGCCATGCTTTTCTGGCAGCCTGCAAGGTGAGTGGCCTGGATGCGGCCGTTGACTGTTGGGGTGGCGGAGTGGTCGCCTCAAAGGAGCAGCTGACACCTGCCCGACCGTTCGCTCCTATCGATTATACCGAGCAACTCGCTTGTCCGCTGCTGGGCATCTTTGGCAACGACGACCAGTCGCCATCACCGGAGGCAGTTGACTTGCATGAAGCAGCGCTGAAGCAACACGGGAAGAACTACAAGTTCTATCGCTACGATGGCTGCGGACACGGGTTCTGGTACTATCACACCAATCGCTACCGACCGCAGCAGGCGATGGATTCCTGGGAAAAGGTGCTCGAGTTCTTTGAAATGCACTTGCGCTGACATCTGAGGTTCCCTGATGACAAGGCCTGAGAAGTGCAGCAGCACTAAGCAATGGCAGCAGTCTGCTGCTCTGGCTGAACCTTTTGCGATCATGGCCAAGCCGGTGGGATCGCGCTGCAATTTGGCCTGCAGCTACTGCTATTACCTGGAGACCGAGGGCGCTCTCCATAGTTCTGATCGGCTACGGATGTCGGATAGTCTGCTCGAAGCTTACATCCGCCAGTACATAGAGGCCAGCCCAGGGCCGATTGTGCCCTTTACCTGGCATGGTGGAGAACCGACCTTGGCCGGACTAAACTTCTACCGCCGGGCGGTGGAGCTGCAGCAGCGCTATCTCCCGCCGGGTTGGAATTGCTGGAACAACCTGCAGACCAACGGCATCCTGCTGGATGATGCCTGGTGTTCATTCCTGGCAGACGCACACTTTGATGTTGGACTGAGTATAGATGGTGCCCAATGGATACACGACAAGTACCGCCAGGACCGCGGCGGCCATGGCACCTATGAGCGGGTGGTTGCGACCGTCCGCAGGCTGCAGGCGCACGGCATTCAGCCAGATCTGCTGTGCACGGTCACGTCTGATACGGCAGCTGAGCCGCTGGCCGTCTATCGAGCCCTGCGGGATCTGAATACCGGCTGGATTCAGTTCATCCCCATCGTGCGCCGGAATGCGGACGGGCAAGTGACAGCCGATTCGGTGACCGGCGAAGCCTACGGAAGTTTTCTATGTGCCGTGTTCGACGAATGGATCCGCTGCGATGTGGGACGGTTGGAGATGCAGCTGGTGGCTGAAATGTCCCTGGTCTGGTCCGGAGGCACCGCCAGCCTCTGCTGGATGGCCCCCACCTGCGGGCGGGTGCTCATTCTGGAGCAGGATGGGAGCGTCTATTCCTGCGACCATTTTGTCACACGTGAACACCGCCTGGGCGATATCGCAGCTACGTCCCTGGGTGAGCTGGTGGAAGCGCCGGCTCAGCGGCGCTTCGGCGATAAAAAGCGCGACCAGCTGCCAGAGCAATGTCGCGCCTGTAAGTGGCTGACCATCTGTAACGGCGGCTGTCCGAAAGATCGGTTTGCAGTTGCTGAAAATGGAGAACCCGGCCTGAATTTTCTCTGCAGCGGTTTGCGGCAGTTCTTTGCGCACGCTGAACAACCGTTGCGACGGCTGCTGGAGCTGAGAAGCCAAGGAGCCACCCCCGCGACGATCATGGCCACACTGCGCGCCGAGGCGCAACTGCGCTGGCGCGGTGTCGGGCGAAATGACCCGTGTCCCTGCGGCAGCGGCCGTAAAGCCAAGCATTGCTGTTGGTTCAAACGTCCATAATTCCGCCCTGCGTGGCGCACATAAGAAGAGGGTTCCGCTGGCACTTAAGCCACCGGAACCCTCTTCTATTCGGCAAATGGCGGTGCCTATCAGGGCGCCAGCACTGCACTGCCTTACTTGCTGGTCAGGCGCAGGAACTCGTCCAGGTCGGACATGACCAGGTCGATGGAGGCCTCCCAGAAATCTGGTCGGGTGAGGTCCGCACCCAAATGGCGTTTGGCCAGGTCTTCCACCCGCATGCGACCGGTGTCGCGCAGCAGCGCCACATACTTCTCGCGGAAAGCCGGACCCTCCTCCAGCGCCTTGGCGTAAACCCCAGCACTGAACAGGAAGCCGAAGGTGTAGGGGAAGTTGTAGAACGGCACGCTGGTGTTGTAGAAGTGCAGCTTGGAGGCCCAGAAGTGCGGGTGGTAGCCCACCAGCATATCTGCGAAAGCTTCCTTCTGGGCGGCCACCATCAGTTCATTCAGGCGCTTGACGCTGACCATACCCTGACGGCGCTCTGCATAGAAGCTAGTCTCAAACAGGAAGCGAGACTGGATGTTCATCAACAGTGACACCGCCCGGTGCAGCTTATCCTCGATCAGGGACAGCTTCTCCTGCTCGTTGGCGGCATGCTTGAGGGCAGCATCAAAGGTGATCATCTCGGCAAAGGTGGAGGCTGTCTCAGCCACGTTCATGGCATACTGCTGCGCCAGGGGCGGCAGCTCGTTCATGATGCTTTGATGATAGCCATGACCCAACTCGTGGGCTAAGGTGGATAGGTTGCCCATGGACCCGGAGAAGGTGACGAAGATGCGGGATTGCTGCTTCACCGGGAAGGAGGTGCAGAAACCACCGGCCCGTTTCCCTGGGCGATCCTCTGACTCAATCCAGCGCTGTTCGAAGGCCATGGTAGCGAAGTCAGCCATTTCGGGGTTGAACTTGCCAAACTGCTCCACGATGAACTGCGCCGCTTCGTCATAGCTGAGCTTGGTGGCGGAGTTGCCCAAAGGCGCGCCGATGTCATTCCAGGTCAGTCCGTTCACGCCCAGCACTTGCCGTTTGCGTTCCAGATAGGTCTTCAACAGCGGCTTCTTGTTGTCCACCGCTGCCCACATGGCGTTGAGGGTATCTATGCTCATGCGATTGATGCGGCAAGGCTCGGTCAAGACCGAATCCCACCCCCGCTCGGCGTACAGGTTAAGCCGGAAGCCGGCTAGATGGTTGAGAGCCAGCGCGCAATGGTCGGCGATGCTGGCCCACGCACTCTCCCAAGCCTCGTGCAAGCGCTCCCGCACCTCCCGGTTCGGGTTGGACATGCGGTTGGCCGCTTGCCCCGCAGAGAGCTGCTTCGTCTGCCCATCGTCTTCCACTGGAATGGTCAACCGGCCGGAAACCAGGGCATAGAGGTCAGACCAGCCATGATAGCCGTCTACTGACAGGCTGTTGACCAGTGTCTCCTGCTCGGGGGAGAGCATCTCCTTGGCCCGCTCGCGCCGTTCGTTCAGGTTAAAGGCAATCGGCTCCACATTAGGACTATGTAGCAGCTGCTGCCACTCGGAATCCGACATTTCGGTAATCTGCTTATCCACGGCCGTCAATACGGAAGCAAAGGTGGCGGCCATTTGCTTCACTCGGCCGCTGAGGATCTGTGCCTGCTGGTCTTTGACATTTTGAGCATTGAGACAGCTGACGAAGGCTCCGGCATGGCGCTGCCGCTTAATCACTTCCTGCAGATCCAACAGGAGCGACTCCCACCCCGCCAGATCCCGCTCTTGCCTCACTCGCGCAGCCAGGGCTGCGATCTGCTGGGATGTCTGCTCTAGGAACTGGGCGAACTCGGGGGAGCTGCTGCCGCCGGAGAAGATGACATCCAGATCCCATGTCTGCTGTAAGTCTTTCAGCATACTTAATCGTCCTCCTTTAATTTTCCTATTGACATTCTAACGTATCTTGGATTGATCAACAATCAGCCACGGGGACGGATCTGTTGACTGATCGCGATCAGTCAACAGATCCGTCCCCGTGGCTCATGGCTCAAGTTATTTCAGCATGTTCAGCAGCACCAAGACGGCCAAGACCAGCACGATGCCATCCAGGCTGTTCGGCTTGAAGACCAGACGGGTCATCTCGATCAAGACGATCAGGGACATGGCCCAAACTGAAACCCAGTCCAGCACATCAAACCAGAGGCGCTTTGGTTTGAAACGTCTCATCGACATGATGCCCCCTCCGGCTAGACTGCTCCTGTCTTATTACTATGCCGGAGCTGGGCGCTTGGCTCCTATTTTTCGATTGATAGAACTAGTAGATGTCCTTGATGTGCCGGATGTCCTGGACGGCCAGCGAACCCGCCTGCAGATCGATAGCCAACACTTCCAGGCGCAGGCGCCGAAAGCGAGGGCTATAGGTCTCCAGGTACTGGGAGATGGCCAGCCGCAACTTCTGCCGCTTGCGGGAGGTGACGGCTTCTTCAGGCAGCCCGAAGCGGTGGCTAGTCCTCGCCTTTACCTCCACAAACACCAAATCCGGGCCGTGCCGACAGACCAGATCCAGCTCAGCGAAGCGGGTGCGGAAGTTGTGCTCCAGCACCTGGTACCCCAAACGCTCTAGGTATGCCGCGGCCACCTCTTCTCCCCGCTTCCCGGTTCTCCTACTGCTGATCACAGAGGTCCACCGCCAACTTGCGCAAAAAGGTCAGACGATGCAGGGGGCAGGGCCCATGCCTGAGCAGTGCCCGGTAGTGTTCGGGGCAAGGGTAGCCCTTGTGCTGGGCAAAGCCATATTGGGGATAAAGGCGGTCACACTCGGTCATCAAGCGGTCCCTGGTCACCTTGGCCACGATGGAGGCGGCTGCGATGCTAAAGCTGCGGCTATCCCCTTTAACCACCGCTCGGCTGGGTAGTCGCCACGGAGGCAGCATGTTGCCGTCCACCAGGGCGTATTCCACGCCGTCGCCCAGGGCCTCCACTGCCGACTGCATGGCCTGTTTGGTGGCCTGCAGGATGTTCACTTGGTCAATGGTCCGCTGCCCCACCGCTACCACGCTAACCGACTGGGCCTGTCGCAGGATCTGCTCAAACAGCTGCTCCCGCCGGGTGGGGGTGAGTTGCTTGGAGTCGTTGATGCCAGCAATATGTACTTCCTGCGGGAAGACCACCGCGGCCACCACCACCGGTCCAGCCAAAGGCCCTCGACCGGCTTCATCCACTCCGGCCACCAGACGGATGCCTTGACGCCACAGGGCTCTCTCTTCGGTCCACATTTGATCTAGCCGTTCGCGCTCGCTGACCAGTGCAGCTTTGCGCCGCTCCCAACGCTGCACTGCCTGCCGCGCCCCTACCCTGATGTCCTGGCGCAGTTGGCGCAGATCGGCAGCCCGCACCTCTTGCCCCCGCTCTTCCAGCCAGAGCACGATCTCGGCGATGGTCATCTGTTCAAATCTCATGGTTCTCACTCACAATGGTTGGAGGGGCATCCAGCGTCACCCTGCCCATTTTGCCGCTGCGGAACTCACTTAACACCAGCTCGGCAGCTCTGGTATGGTCCACCGAACCTCCAGCCACCAGACAGCCCCTTCTCCGGCCCACCGCGCTAAGCAGCTCCAGGCCGGATAGCTGCAAATCATCCAAACGGAAACGAGTCAACAGATCAGGCTGGCTGGCCGCCAAATAGGACAACAGCCAGGTGGCCAGCTCCAGCTCGTCAAATCCGCCCTGGCCGACTGCCCCGGTGACTGCCAGCTTGCGGGCGCTGTCCTGGTCCTCCAACTTTGGCCACAACATTCCCGGCGTATCCAATAGCTCCAGCGAACGCGATAGACTGATCCACTGTTTGGCTCTGGTTACACCCGGCAGGGCACCAGTTTTGGCAGCGGACCGTCTGGCCAACGAGTTGATTAGGGAGGATTTCCCCACATTGGGGATGCCTACCACCATGCTTCTGGCTGGCCGCAGCGGCGCTCCGTTCTGTTTGTTGCGCGGAAGCTCTGGTGCGGCCAGTTGCTCCAGACAAGGAAGAATGTGCTTGGCTGGATTGCCGGCATGCACGTTCACGGCCATGGCCGCCATGCCCTGGCTCTGCAAGTGGCCCAACCAGGCCTTGGTAGCCGTAGCATCGGCCAAGTCGCTCTTGGTCAGGACAACCAGCCGCGGTTTCTTGCCGATCACCTGATTGAGCAGCGGGTTGAAGCTGCTCTCAGGAATGCGCGCATCCCGAAGCTCCATCACCACGTCCACCAGTTTGATGTTCTCCTGCAACAGCTTCTTCGCCTTGGCCATATGCCCCGGAAACCATTGCACCGTCACGGGCACCACCTCCTCTCACTCGCTTCATGTTGACTGCACCCTAGGCTCAGTCCAATTGACTGAGGATGTCAAGCTAATCCCTCTATGAGCGCTTGCGGACCCCTCTAGCGTCCCAACAGGCGCCAGCCCTTGGGCGGCCAATAGACCAACCAAGCGTTACCTCGGATGGCGTCCAACGACACCAACCCCACCGAGGCATCTCGACTGTCCTTGCTGAAATTGCGGTTGTCGCCCAGCACAAATACCGTCCCCGGCTCCACAGTCTGGGGCCCGTACTCGCCCAAGGTGGCCACCGTCAGGTACGGCTCATCCAGCGGTTGACCATTGACATACACCCGGCCGCCGCTGATCTGCACTTCATCTCCGGCCACACCGATCACCCGTTTGACAAAGTCCCGCCAAGGTTCCCGCGCGTAGCGGAAGACGACGATATCCCCCCGCTCGGGCTCGTCCCCCAGGCGCCGGCCAAGTTTGTAGACCAGCACCCGCTCTTGGTCATGCAAAGTGGGCAGCATGGAACTGCCGTCCACGATATAGTTGTCCACAACAAATGCGCGCAGGAGCAACGCCAACACTACCGCCAGTGCCAGCGCTTTCAGCCACTCCCAAGCCTCCCGTTGCCACTTCTGCATCGTCCCTACCTCTTCCCCTGCGCTATCTGGTTGCCCGCGCGAGCAGTTCAGTTCTAATCTATCATGCTAAGTAGCAGAAGCCAAGATGACAAAAAAGGGACCTTACGGCCCCTTCAGGCTTACCGGCGGCGGATATCTTCGATACGAGCAGCCTTACCGGTGAGATTGCGCAGGTAGTACAATTTGGCCCGGCGAACGCGACCGCGACGCATCACTTCGATTCTATCCAAACGCGGCGAATGTAACGGGAAGACGCGCTCCACGCCGACGCCATAGGATACACGCCGCACGGTGAACGTCTCGCGGATGCCACCTCCACGGCGGGCGATGACCACGCCTTCAAAGATCTGAATGCGCTCGCGGTTTCCTTCAACCACCTTTACATGAACGCGCACAGTATCCCCTGCCTTAAAATCAGGGATATCCTGCCGCAGTTGAGACATTTCCAAGTTCTCCATAATGCTCATGTGCAATAACCTCCTTCCTGACAAGCAATTATAACATACCCTGCAAAGTAGACGCATAGCCTACCGGAGTTAATCAGAAAGTTGTAGACGCTTGAGGAAACGCCGATCCTCATCGGTCAGCTCGGCCTGTGACAGCAGATCCGGCCGTCGCTCCCAGGTGATGCGCAGCGACTGTTGACGCCTCCACTTGGCGATCTCCGCATGATGACCGGACAGCAGTACATCGGGCACCGTTTGTCCCATGAACTCTGGCGGCCGCGTATACTGAGGATACTCCAGCAGACCATGGCTGAAAGACTCATCCTGAGCAGATTGTTCTGAACCGAGCACCCCTGGCAACAGGCGCACCACCGCATCGACCAGCACGGCTGCCGCCAACTCCCCACCGGTGAGCACATAGTCACCGATGGAGATCTCCTCGTCCACCAGCAGATTCCGCACCCGCTGGTCGATCCCTTCATAATGGCCGCAGAGGACGATCAAACCGGGCAACTGCGCCAGCTGCTCCACTTTCTGCTGCGTCAGCTGTGAGCCTTGCGGTGCCATATAAACCACCGGCGCATCCGATTGCGCTTTAGCCGCAGCGATGGCCCGCGCCAACGGCTCCGGTTTCATCACCATGCCTGCGCCGCCGCCGTAGGGGTAGTCGTCGACCACCCGATGCTTATCGTAGGCGAAATCACGGATGTTCCAGGCGTTAATACTGACCAATTCCCTGTCCAGCGCCCGCTTAATAATGCTCTCGCCAAAAATGCTGTCAAACATGCCCGGGAACAGGGTCAGGATATCAATCCGCATCGGGCTCATCCTCATCCGCTAGGTCAAACAGTCCGGGCAGAGGCTCGATCACCATGCGTCGCTCGTTCAGGTTGATGGACTTGACCACCTGCTTGATGGCTGGAACCAGCAACTCCTGTTGCTCGGGGCTTTGGACCACATAGACATCGTTGGCCCCTGGCTGCAGCACATCCACCACCGCTCCCAGGCGTTCCCCTGATACCGTGTAGACATCCAGGCCAATCAGCTCAAAGATGTAGTAACTGCCTTCCGGCAACGGCAACACCTGATGCTTGGATATCTGCAGTTCGCCGCCCACCAAAGCAGCCGCCTGTTCGCGGGTGTCCACACCGGATAGCTTCAGCAGCCAATCGGCCTGCTGCCAGGCAGCCTTCACCACCTGATAAGGCTGGCGCATGTTCCCCTTTTGGATGAAGACGGTCATCCGGGGCAAGGTATCCAGACGATCAGGATGATCGCTTTCTGGCGACACCTTCACTTCCCCCTGTAAGCCTCGTGTGCCTTTGATTCTGCCAATGGTCACAAACATCTGCAGTTCCCCTTTTGAGCACTAGTGAATCCACCTTACGAAGCACATAGGTGAGCCTTGATACTCCATCATTAGCTACCCAAACTCTGCCGGATTTCCACCACCACGTCATCCTTGATCACGATCTCAGCTGCCTGCACCTCGGACCAGCGTTGTCCCACAGCCACCGTCCAGATCCCTTGGGCGGTGCTGTGTACCACTTCCTGGCCCGGCTGCAGCGCCTCAACCACAGCTAGCTTCTGCAGCAGTTCCTGCTTGGCTGCCTGACCTTCCTGCCGTTTCGCCTCCAGCTGACGTTTGGCTTCCGGCAGGCGTTCCGGGTGCTTGCGCTCCAGATCCAACAGCATTCGCTTACCCTGAAACTCCAGATGCTGCAGACGCCTTTCCGCCTGCTCAATAGCCGTGCTGAGCTCTGCCTGCAGCTGCGACTTGAGTGGCTCAGTGACAATCGCTTTCACGGTTACCGGCCGGAGAATGGTCAATGCCATCTCACCACCTCCTCAGCTTGGGTAGCTCGCCTGCTAGGACAGAATGTCCACCGTCACCCGGCGGGGATCGTGGCTGGAAGCCGCCTTGACCAGCGAGCGAATCGCTTGTGCAATGCGACCCTGCCTGCCGATTACCTTGCCGATATCCTCGTCAGCAACCTTCACCTGCAGCACCAGGCCACGCTCGTTTTCCACCTCGGTCACTTCCACTTGTTCAGGGTGATCCACCAGGGCTTGAGCAATATAAGTGACGAGTTCGCGCATGTGTTAACCTCCCAACTCTATTCGCGGTTAATCACTCCGGCTTGCTGAAACAGACGACGAACGGTGTCAGACAGCTGCACTCCCTTGGAGACCCAAGCGGTCGCCTTTTCTTTGTCAATCTCCACTGTAGACGGGTTGGTGGTGGGATTGTAATAACCGATCTCCTCGATGAACCGACCATCCCGTGGGTAGCGAGAGTCTGCGACCACGATTCTATAAAAAGGAGCCTTCTTAGCGCCCATCCTTCTGAGTCGAATCTTGGTTGCCATGCACTATCACCTCCTTTCAGGTTGACTGTGAGCATCCCTAAAACGGGAAGGGCAACTTGCCCCTTCTCTTCCCGCCTTTTTCACCAAATTGCCGCATCATCCTGCGGGTCTGTTCGAACTGCTTCAGCAGACGGTTCACCGTCTGTACCGTGGTGCCGCTGCCCAAAGCGATGCGCCGGCGCCGACTGCCATCGATGATCTCCGGCCGCCGCCGTTCTTCCGGTGTCATGGAGAAGATCACCGCTTCGATCTGCTTCAACTGCTTCTCATCGGGCTGCAAGTCCTTAAAGTGTTTGGACTGAGACAGGCCAGGAATCATGCCCATCAGCTGATCCAGCGGTCCCATGTTGCGCATCTGCTGCAGCTGCTCCAGGAAATCCTCCAACGTGAACTGCGCCGTGCGCAGTTTTTGGCTCAGCTCCTGGGCTTTCTTCTCATCGTAAGCCGCTTGTGCCTTTTCAATCAGGGACAGCATGTCCCCCATGCCCAGGATGCGGGAAGCCATGCGGTCCGGATGGAATACCTCCAGAGCGTCCATTTTCTCACCCACGGCCGCAAACTTGATCGGTTTGCCGGTGACCGCCTTCACCGAAAGGGCTGCCCCGCCCCGGGTATCCCCGTCCAGTTTGGTCATGATCAACCCATCCACACCCAGCTGTTGGTTGAACGCTTCAGCCACCGTAACCGCGTCCTGCCCGGTCATCGCGTCCACTACCAACAGCACCTCCTGGGGATTCAGCTCAGCTTTGATCTCTGTCAGCTCGCGCATCAGTTCTTCATCGATATGCAGACGGCCAGCCGTGTCAATGATCACGATATCCCGGCTGTCTCGCTGGGCCTGGGCCAAGCCGCCGCTGGCGATGCGCACCGGGCTGACCTGATTGCCCAAGCTGAACACCGGCACCTCCACCTGCTTGCCCACCACCTGCAGCTGGTCGATCGCCGCCGGCCGATAGATATCGGCTGCCACCAAGAGCGGCCGCCGCCCGTTCTTTTTCAAATGGAGCGCCAATTTGCCAGCTGTCGTAGTCTTACCCGCTCCCTGCAATCCCACCAGCATAATGATCGTGGGTGGCTTGCTGGCCAAAGTGAGACGGTTGGTGGTGCCGCCCAGGAGCTGGATCAACTCTTCATGCACGATCTTGATCATCTGCTGCCCGGGGCTGAGACTTTCCAACACCTCGGCGCCGACAGCTCGCTCCTTCACCTTAGAGACGAAATCTCTCACCACCCGATAGTTGACATCGGCCTCCAGAAGGGCTAGTCTCACCTCGCGCAGCGCCTCGTTGACATCTTTCTCGCTCAGCTTGCCCTTACCACGCAGACGCTTAAAAGTGTCCTGCAGCTTCTCCGCCAATCCGGAAAAGATCAAACTCATTCCCCTCCCTACTGGGTCAACTCTCCAAGCAGCGCAAACACCTGCTGCCAACGCTGCTCCTGTTCGTCAGCCAATGCCTCCAGCAGCTGGCGCAATTCCTTGATTTTGGTTTGCTGGTCCGACCACCGTTCCACCAAACCCAGACGAAGTTCATACTGTTCCAGTGCTTCTTCTGAGCGCTTCAGCAAATCGTGTACAGCCTGCCTGCTCACACTGAGTTCAGCCGCAATCTCGGACAGGGACAGATCTAGCTGATAATACAGCTCCACCGCCTGCCGTTGTCTCTTGGTGAGCATCTGGCCGTAAAAATCGTAAAGCAGATTGATGAAAACAAACCGCTCCATCAGCATCATCCTGTTAAGTGAATTGCCTTGACAATACTAACAAATGCACAGGCGACTGTCAAGCACAGCGGCTTGACAAGGCGAAGGTGAGAGAATGCAAAAACGGGGACTGTCCCCGTTTTTGCATTCTCTTTAATTGCGGTCAAACAGTGCCTGAACGAATTCATGGGGATTGAAGTCCCTCAGGTCATCCATACCCTCGCCCACGCCGATGAATTTCACCGGTAGCTGTTGTTCGCTGGCAATGGCAAAGATGATTCCGCCTTTGGCGGTGCCGTCCATCTTGGTCAGCACCAGGCCGGTGAGGGGTACACTTTGACCGAACTGCTTGGCCTGCACCACCGCGTTTTGACCGGTGGTGGCGTCGATCACCAGCAGCACTTCGTGAGGTGCACCGGGGCACTCCCGGCCGACCACCCGACCGATCTTGGCCAGTTCGTTCATCAGGTTGCTCTTCGTGTGCAGCCGGCCGGCGGTATCCACTATCAGCAGGTCCATCTTGCGGGCCTTCGCCGACTGAATGGCGTCGAAGACTACGGCGGCCGGATCCGCCCCTTCCCCATGGCGCAACACCGGCACTCCCACGCGCTGCCCCCAGATTTCCAGCTGTTCAGCGGCGGCCGCCCGGAATGTGTCGGCGGCGGCCAGCATCACCTTCAGCCCCTGCTGGTGATAGCGCTGGGCCAGTTTGGCGATGGTGGTGGTCTTGCCGACGCCATTGACGCCGACCATCACCACCACGTTCAGCCGTCCCGGCTGGATGTCCATCGCCGCTGGTTCGCCCAGCTGCTGCTCCAATTGTTCCCGCAGCAGTTCGTTGAGGGCATCAGCGTCGCGCAGCCGCTGTCGCTTGGCCTCCCTGCGCAGATTATCCACCAGCTCCATGGCAGTATGCACGCCCAAGTCGCTGGTGATCAACAGCTCCTCCAGCTCGTCGAACAGATCGTCGTCGATCTGCCGCCGGTGGAACAACTGCTCAACCTTCTCCACAAACCCTTGCCTGGTCTTCTTCAAGCCCTGCTTCAGCTTGTCTAACAATCCCATCAGTGGCCGCCTCCTTCAACAACGTCGTTTACACTTGCGATCCAAATGACCTAACGGTCGCAGCTCTCGATCACTAAGTATAGTTCAATTATTCCCGGCTTCCGACAGTTTCACAGAGATCACCTGGGAGACACCCCGGGCCGGCATGGTCACCCCATACAGGGTGTCGGCGGCCAACATCGTCTCTTTGGAGTGGGTGATCATCACAAACTGTGTTTCCTCTGCCAACCGCTTTACCACCTGCATCAGCCGGCGGATGTTGGCATCGTCCAGCGGCGCATCGATTTCGTCCAGAATGCAGAAGGGAGTGGGTTTCACCTGCAGCACCGCGCAGAGCAACGCCACCGCCGTCAATGCTTTTTCACCGCCGGACAACAGGTTGATGTTTTGCAGATTCTTACCTGGAGGCTGCGCCAGGATGTCAATGCCGGTCTCCAGCGGCTGGTCAGCATTTACCAGACGCAGATCCGCTTCTCCACCATCGAACAGCTCCGCAAACGTCTTCTGAAAGACCCGGCGTACCTCTTGAAAGGCATCGAGAAAGCGCCTGGCGATCAATTGATCGATCTCCTGGATAATCTGCTCCAACGACTGTCGGCTGTCGACCAGATCCTGCTGCTGGGTGTTCAAGAATCCTACCCGTTCCTGCAACCGTTCCAGCTCAGCAATGGCGCTGACCCGCACCGGACCCAGATCGGCAATCTGCTGCTTCACACTGGCCAACAGTTCCTCGCCCTGGGTACGACTTTGCAGGGTGGAATGCTCATTCTGCAGGTCCGCTACCTGGTAGTCAGTCTCCAGGCGGGCGCGCATGGTCTCGCACTCACTCTCCAGCCGCGAGAGGCGGAGTTCAATGCTGTAGAGATTGTTCTTTTGCTCCTCCACCAGGTCGCGCTGTTGGCGAATCTGCTGACGGCTGGTGGAGGAATCGGCCTGCAGGGCTTCCAGCGACTGTTTGGTCTGTTCCAGTTCACTGCTCTGCTGCTGCTGTTGCAGCTGCAGTCGCTGCATCTCCTGCTCCAACTGCAGCAACTGGCCTTGGTCATCAGCGCCGGCAATCTGTAGCCGTTGCTGTTCTGCGGCCACCTGCTTCAGGCTGGAGGCTTCCTCGGCCACCCTCTCTGCCAGGCTGTCCCAAAAGCGCTGCTGACCCTGCAGTTGCTCCTGCAAACTGCTCAGCGCCACTTCCAGCCGATGCGCCCGCTCCAAGTCAGCCAGGCGCTGCTTTGACTGCTCGGCGTCAGCGGCTCGCAATCTTTCCAGATTTTGTTTGGTGCCGGCCAGTGCCAGAGAAGTTGCTGCCACCTGTTCCTTGGCCGCCAATAACTCCTGCTGGCAGTGGCCGAGCCGCTGCCTGGTCTCGGCACACCGTTGGCGCAGCTCCTGCGTCGCCTGCTGATGCTGGCTCAGCATCCGCTGCCCGGAATGCAGTTCGCCCTGTAGCTGCAGCCGCTGAGACTCCAACTGGCGCAACTGGCTGGCCACCCCCCGTAGCCGTTCGACCAAGGCAGCCAGGTGAGCTTCGTTTGCGGTAATAGCTTGCTCATTGCTCTGGCCGCTCTCCTGCAGTCGCTGCCGCTCAGCCGTCAGCCGCTGCAACTCCCGCTGACGCCCCAGAAAACCTCCGCCCCTACGTTGACGGCTACCGCCGCTGATCGAGCCTCCCGGCGCAAGCAGGTCCCCTTCCAGGGTTACCATACGCACTTGGTGCCCGGTGGCTTTGGCGATCTGCACCGCTTGTTCTAAGCTCTCTACCACCAAAATATTGCCCAGGAAATTCTCCATCACTTTGCGCACATCAGGCTGAAAGCTAACCAAATCCACAGCGAAGCCCAAAGCGCCGGGCATGTTCGCCGCCGCCTGCTCCACTGCCCGCCTGGCCCGAGGCTGAATCACATCCAAGGGCAGGAAGGTGGCACGCCCCGCGTCGTTGCGCTTTAAGTAGGCGATGCCACGCTTAGCGTCCGACTCCGTCTCGGTTACCACAAACTGTAGGCTGCCGCCTAGGGCGACTTCAATGGCGTACTCATACTTGCCGGGTACGTTGAGCAGATCTCCCATCACCCCTATCAATCCGCTGAGGCTTTCCTCTCCCCGCTTCTTGGCTAGCATCAACGCTCGCACTCCCCGTTGATAGCCCTCCATGTGATCCATCATGTCCCGCAGTAGGCGCAAGCGGCTAGCTACAGCCGCCAGCTCCTGCTGAATCTGCTGCCCCTGACGCTTGCTGGCCGCCAGCGCCGCCTCTGCCTGCTGCCGTTCTGCCTCCAAGCAGGCCTGCTCTGATTGCAGGTCCTGACACCGCCCGGCGGTCTGCTGCTCCCGTTCCGTCAGCGCCGTCAGTTGCTGCGATAGTTGCTGACAGCGGGCTTCCGCTCCCAGCAAGTCCTGCTCCAGGCTCTGTAGCTCGTTGTCCAACCGCTCCTGGCGGTCGCGCCACAGACTGACCTCCAGCTCCGCCGCTTGGTACAGCTGCGACTGCTCAGCCAGCTGTTGCTCCGTTTGTTGCAGCAACACATCCGAACCTTGTTGCTCCGCCAGACGCAGTGCTGCCTGTAAAGCTTGCAGCTCGTCCATTTTGGCGACGATGGCCCGCTGCAGCTGCTCTTTGCTGGCAGCCGCCTCCTCCATCTGCTGGGACAACTCAGCCCGGCGGGCATCCAGAGTAGCCTGCCTGATGGCTAAATCGGCCAGCTGCCGCTGCCGCTCCTCCTCCCGATTGAGGATGATCCCCCGTTGACCCAGCAGCCGCTCGCCTTGCTGCGCCAGCTGGTGCAGCAATTGATTGGTAGCCTGCAGTCGCTCTTGTAGGGCAGTCTGCTCCAATCGACAACGCTCTTCCCAGGCCTCCAGACGCAACAGCTGCTTCTGTGCCTCGATGATCTGATCGTTTACCTGCTGCCGGGAGCGCTGGTCCCGCTGCCGCCGGCGCTCGGCCATATTCAACTCGTAAAGGATTAGGTTCTTCTCCACGGACTGGCGTTCCGCCTGCAACCGCAGATACCGCTGGGCTTGCTCGGCTTCCAGTTGCAGCGGCTCCATTTGATTCTCCAGCTCAAACAACAGATCTCTCACCCGGGTGAGAGCCGCTTCCGTGTCCGCCAGCTTGTTGGTGGTCTCCCGCTTGCGGGCCTTATATTTGGCGATGCCGGCCACCTCTTCCAGCAGAGCGCGGCGCTCTTCCGGCCGCGCCGACAGTATTTCATCGATGCGCCCCTGCCCCACAAAGGAATAGGCATCCTTGCCTACCCCGGTATCCAGGAACAGGTCTTGGATATCCTTGAGGCGACACTTGTTTTGGTTGAGATAGTAGTCGCTTTCCCCTGACTTGAACACCCGTCTGGTCACTGCCACCTCATTGAACGCCAAAGGGAAAATCTGATCGCTATTGTCAAAAACCATGGTCACTTCCGCCAACCCCAGACCCCGCCTGTCCTTGGTGCCGGAGAAGATCACGTCGTCCATGCGAGTGCCGCGCAGTGCCTTCACACTTTGCTCGCCCAGGACCCACTTCATGGCATCGGCCAGATTGCTCTTGCCGCTGCCGTTAGGACCCACTATGGCAGTAATCCCATTGGCCAAAGTCACCTCGGTTTTATCGGGAAAAGACTTGAATCCTCGAATCTCCAAACGTTTAATGCGCATGGGCAACCCCCTCCATCAGGTGTGTGGCCGCAAACCGCGTACTATCATAAATTAGCGATCAGACCGGCAAATACCTGCGCAAAGGCAACAGTTCCATTCTAACATGCCTGGCCGCACTGCTGCAGGGGATAGCGGCGTGCAAAACAAAACGGCCCGCTGCTGCGGGCCGCCAATATCCGTTTGCTTTACTAGCGAGGGGCGACGATGAACTTGATGGCGGTTCTTTCTTCTCCATCGATGTTGATATCCGCAAAGGCGGGGATGGTGATCAAGTTGATGCCATTGGGGGCCACATAGCCTCGGCAGATGGCGATGGACTTGACGGCCTGATTGACAGCTCCGGCTCCCACGGCTTGAATCTCGGCTGTTCCCCGTTCGCGCAGCACTGCCGCCAAGGCGCCGGCTACTGCTTTGGGCTGGGATAGTGCAGAGACCTTTAATACTTCCATTTTCGCGAATCTCTCCCTTTTCGATGATTTGCGGTGTCTAGCAGCCGCTGCTGGCCAGATGAACTTGGCCTCGGTATCAGGTATATGCAGGCACCGGGAGAAAGTGACTGCAAACCTGCTACAACCAGGAAAAGCTATGTAACAAGCCACCTGGGTGAGGCAGCTTAGCGTCCGTTGCCTTTGACCGACGGATGATGCAGCGCCTGCTTGGCTGCTGCCTGCTCCGCTTCCTTCTTGCTATGGCCGGTTCCCTGCCCGACCACACGGCCCTGCCAGCTGACGGCCACGCTGAAAGTCTTATCATGATCTGGGCCGGCCTCGTCAGTCACCTGATAGGTCAGCGCATCGCCGGCCAGCTGCTTCTGCACCATTTCCTGCAGCCGCGTCTTATAGTCCTGCCACAGCTCGCCCCGGTCAAGGGCAGCAAATGCCTCGCGGAACAGCCGGTGGTAGACGGCCTCGGCTACAGCCAGCCCGCCGCATAGGTAGACTGCTCCTAAGAGAGCCTCAACGGCGTCAGCCAGTAGCGACGCGCGCTCCCGCCCACCGGTAGCCAGCTGGCTTTTTCCCAGCAGCAGCAAACCGCCCAAACCCAGTTCCCGAGCTATCTCAGCCAGAGTCTTCTCGCAGACCAAATTGGCGCGCATGCGAGTCAACTCTCCCTCAGGTAGGTCGGGATAATGACCATACAGGTACTGGCTGGTCAACAGCTCCAACACTGCATCCCCTAAGAACTCTAGCCGTTCGTTGTGTTCCACCTGCACTTCGTTGCCATAGGAGGAATGGGTGAGGGCTTGAGATAGCAGCCTGCGGTCTATTTCCGACAATGCCAATCGTTCGATCAGCACATCCAGTCTGTTCAATTTGTTGTGGTCCCCCACGCTTCAGCTCACCTCCTTCCACGATTGGCAACCGCATCGTCCATACTCTGGCGAGGGAAATAGGGCACGCCAGCGTGCCCTATTTAGCATACTTGCGGATGTATTCCACTGCGTCTCCCACGGATTTGATGTTCTCAGCTACCGACTCCTCGATCTCCAAGTCATAGGTCTCCTCCAAGAGCATGATCAGCTCCACCAAGTCTAAAGAATCGGCGCGCAAATCCTCCCTAAAGGAGGTATCCATGGTAATCCGCTCTTCGTCCACCCTCAATTGTCCAGCGATCAACTTGCGAACCTGCAAAAATACTCGATCAGACACTCGCTCTTCCTCCCCTGACTTATATTATCGCCGGGACCACTACGAAACCCAGCGTCCCTGGGCCGGTATGCACTCCAATCACCGGGCCGACAGTGGTAACCATCTGTTCCTTGACCTGATACTGCTCTGCCACCAACTCCGCCAGCTTGGCAGCTAACTCGGGCCGCTCCGCATGAACCACTCCCAGGTAGACCGGCCGATCGTTTGGCACCAGTCCTGGCATGGCAGCCACCATGCGGTTGAGCACCTTCTCCATCTTGCCCCTGGCCTTCTCATAGACTCCGACCACGCCGTCCTCAATTTGCAGGATGGGACGCACATTCAACAGATTGCCCAACAGCGCAGAGGCCTTGCCGATGCGTCCGTTCCGCTCCAGCCAATCCAAAGTCTCCACCGTCAACAGGATGTGCTGCTGTTCTGCTGCCTGCTGACAGATGTCCACCACCTCTGCCACTGATTTTCCCGCAGCAATCGCCTTGCTGGCCAAGAGCACTACCCAGCCCAAGCCTACCGAGGCCGACCTGGTATCCACCAGCGAGATGTCAGCGTCTGGAAACATATCTTTGGCCACCTGCGCAGCTTGATAGGTGCCACTCAAAGCGGAGGAAAGGTGGATGGAGATAATCTGATCATATTGTTCCAATAACTGTCGATAGACATTGGCGAAGTCCCCTGGGGCCGGCTGCGAAGTGCTGGGATGAACCGCGGAAGTCCTCAGCCGCTGAAAGAACTGTTCCGGCGTGACGGTCACGCCATCAAGCAGATTCTCATCGCCAAAGATCACCGACAACGGGACTACATGGATATCGTGAGCCTGTCTAAACTCCTGGGGTAGGTCGCAAGTGCTGTCTGTCACTAGGGCAATACGCCTCACTGCAAGACCTCCTTGATTGCTGAGTGTTCTACCGCGGTGCTGATCCGCTCTACAAAGTCGTGCTCCACAAAGCGGGCGGCCTGTAGGATGCCGTTTTCAATGGCCAAGCGACGGGAACTGCCATGACACTTGACCATCGCTTGCTTCACGCCTAGGAGCGGTGCCCCTCCATGCTCAGAGTAATCCAGTTTTCGCTTGAAGCGGCGCAGGCTGGGCTTGAGCAGCCCGGCACCCAATTTGCTCTGCAGACTGCTGCTGAATTCTTCTCTTAACAGAGCGAACATGGTCGCTGCCATGCCCTCCATGAATTTGAGCAGCACATTGCCCACAAAGCCATCGGTGACCACCACATCGGCATCGCCCAGCAGCAGGTCGCGCGCCTCAACGCTACCGACGAAGTTGATCGGCAGCTGCTCCATCAGGGGGAAAGTGTCTTTGATCAACTGGTTGCCTTTACCGGGCTCCACTCCTACGTTGAGCAGACCCACCCGGGGGGCCTTCCGTCCCAACACCTGTTCTGCATAGATGGAACCCATGATGGCGTATTGCAGCAAGTGCTCTGGCTTGGCATCCATGTTGGCACCGATGTCCAGCACCACTACGCCCTGACCGTTGGCCGTAGGCAATATGGGGGCAAGCGCGGGACGTTCCACGCCGGGTAAGCGGCCGAGAACCAGCAAGCCTGCCGCCATAAAAGCCCCGGTGCTGCCAGCTGTGACCAGGGCATCGGCTTTGCCTTCCCGCAGCAACCTGGTAGCCACCACAATGGAAGAGTCCTTCTTGCGTCGGACGGCCATTGCAGGCGATTCTTCGTTGCCAATCACCTGGGTGGCTGGAACGATGGCCAGGCGTTCCTGGTCTGCCAAAGATACTGATTCCAATGCTTCCTGCAATAGCTCAGGTTGTCCTACCAGTTGAATATGTATTCCCGGGAGACGCTGTGCAGCACCGATAGCGCCAGCTACTAGCTCCAGTGGAGCATGATCTCCGCCCATGGCGTCCAGCGCAATCCTGATCATCAGCTTCACCTCTCTCAGAGCATTTGGCCGCCTGAAGCGACAGGCAACCAAATTCAGTATAACGTGAACATATTCAGCGGACAAGGTGTTTGCTCAATATTGTGCACGCGCCTCCCGAGAGAGGCTGCCAAAAACAAAAGCACAGCCAACTAGCTGTGCTCAAGTTTAAGTCTCCATTTAGTCCACGGATACTACTGCGCGATTCTTATAGTAGCCACAGTGTGGGCAAGCGCGATGCGGGAGCCTGGCCTCATGGCACTGAGGACACTCCACCATACCCGGGACAGTCAACTTCCAGTTGGCGCGTCGCTGGTCACGGCGAGCCTTGGACGTTCTCCTCTTAGGTACTGCCATCGTCAAACACCTCCTTCAGCGATAGAAAAACTCATCAAGACCAGAAAGCTATCGTTGGGGCTCGTCCGGCAACAAGGAGCGCAAAACCGCCAGACGAGGATCCAGTGACAACTGATTACAGTCGCATTGCCCCCGGTTCAGGTTCTGACCGCAAGCAGGGCACAGTCCCTGACACCTGGGATCACACAATGGCTGCATCGGCATCTGCTCAAGGATGGTCTGCGTCGCCAGCTCTGACAGATCCAGCTGATCGGTATCAGCATTCAGGTAGCTGGCCAGCCACTGTTCTTCCGGATCGTCGCCGCGAAGTGGGATCTGCACCTGCAGGGGCAACTCCACCCTGCGATCGAACTCCTCGGCACAACGGCTACAGCTTTGGCGGAGCACTGCACTGACGGTTCCGGTGACCTGCAACAAACCATCGTTGCTGGAGAATGCAGCGTTGATCGTCACACCCTCTGGGAACTCTATGGGTAGGCCCTGCCAATTGAGCTGCGGCCAATCCTCCTTCACTTCCACCTGGCGCTCGATGTCCTGAACGCCGCGGAAATCGCGCAGAGAGACCTTCACCAAAAATCACCTCATCATTATACAGTGGTGCCAAAACCTTGTCAATCGCACAGAGAGGGCTCCGCAGGCCCTATGGCCAAGTCGCTTTCGCCTTAGCTTTTCATGAAGGAGAGGGTGTCTCTGGCAATCATCAGCTCTTCGTTGGTTGGAATCAGCAGTACTCGCACGCTAGCTTGGTCGGCGCTGACATCCACTTCCCTACCGCGCACGTTGTTCTTCTGCGGATCAATCTGCACGCCCAAGAACTCAAGCCCCTGGCAGATCTTCTCCCGCATGCTGGGCGAGTTCTCGCCCAAACCGGCGGTGAACACGATGGCATCCACGCCACCCATCGCTGCCGCATAGGCACCAATGTACTTACGTACCCTGTAGGCAAACATCTCCATGGCCAAGTCAGCACGCTTGTTGCCTGCTTGGGCCGCCTCTTCGATGGCGCGGAAGTCGCTGCTCACTCCGGAAATGCCCAATACGCCAGACCGCTTGTTCAGCAGTTTGTTCACCACGTCATCCGCTGTCAGGCCTTCTTTGCCAGCCAGGAAGCTGACCACAGCCGGATCCACGTCGCCGCTGCGAGTGCCCATGATCAACCCTTCCAACGGGGTGAAGCCCATACTGGTATCAACAGAGCGCCCACCGTCAACGGCGGTGATGCTGGCGCCATTGCCCAAATGACAGGTGATCACCTTCAGTTGCTCGGCCGGCTTATTCAGCAGTGCGGCCGCTCGTTGGGAAACATAGAGGTGGGATGTGCCATGGAAACCGTAGCGCCGGAGGCCATACTTGCCATAGTACTCGTAGGGCAGGGCATAGAGATAGGCATAATCAGGCATGCTCTGATGGAAAGCCGTATCGAACACGCCCACGTGGGTGACATTGGGCATCAGCCGCGTGGCGGCCTCGATGCCGATGATGTTGGGCGGATTGTGCAAGGGGGCCAGATCAATACACTCACGCAGCGCAGCCATCACCTGATCGTCGATCACTACCGAGCAGGCAAACTTCTCACCGGCATGCACTACCCGGTGGCCAACCGCCTCGATCTCGGACATATTCTCCAGGACACCGTATTCAGGATTGACCAAAGCGTCAAAGACCAGCTTGATCGCCACCTCATGATTGGGCATGGCTGCTTCAATAGTGATGTTCTCCTCGTCGCCACGGCGATATTTGAGGAAAGAGCCGTCCAAGCCAATTTTCTCAGCAATCCCTTTGGCCAACACGGTCTCGGTGTTCATGTCAAAGACCTGGTACTTCAGAGACGAACTGCCACAGTTGATCACCAAAACTTTCACAAGACAACCTCCTTCAAAGCTTGGCAAATACCATACTATTATATATCCTGTCTTTGGATTGGGACAAGGCCTGACGCCTAGCAAGCATGCCTAGCTTGCCTTATGAGCCCTCTGCTAATCCAGCAAAGAAGGTGCCAGACATGCCCATACTGGGACTGATTGTAGAATACAACCCCTTTCACTTGGGTCACCAACATCACCTAGATGCAGCGAAGCGACTGACCAGGCCAGAAGCCACCATCGCTGTCATGTCGGGCTGTTTTACCCAGCGCGGCGAACCGGCGATCACCGACAAATGGAGCAGAGCTCAAATGGCTCTGCGACAGGGTATCGATCTGGTAGTAGAACTGCCTGTTGCATGGGCTGTGCGCAGCGCTCCCTATTTCGCTGAAGGGGCTACCAGGCTGCTGGCCGAGCTGGGGGCAACAGACGTCTGTTTTGGCAGCGAAAGCGGCGACCTCCGTACGCTTGATCAAGTTGCCAGG
Source organism: Bacillota bacterium (assembly GCA_050949055.1). Classification (GTDB taxonomy): domain Bacteria; phylum Bacillota; class UBA994; order UBA5500; family UBA5500; genus JAEZJZ01. The sequence goes on from JBMNFA010000001.1 coordinate 513,636, forward strand.
CTGTTGCTGCAAGAACCGCAGACATTTAAGCAAGAGCTGAAAGCTGGCCTGGACCAAGGCCTGTCCTTTGCCGCTGCACAGGATCGCGCTCTGCAGCGCGCAGCGCCCGAGCTTCCGGCCGGGGTCTTCGCCTCACCCAACAACACGTTGGGCATCCACTACCTGATGTCTATCCAGCAGCATGGCCTGGCCTTGCAGGCACACACCATCCCTCGCACCACCTCCTACAACGACGCCATGCCGCAGGCGGCACTGCCATCGGCCAAAGCAGTGCGTCTGCAACTGCTGCAAGGGGAAGACCCCACCGGGCTCCCGCCAGCTGCTGCGTCCACCCTCAAGCAATCCATCGCCACGGGTAGAGCGCCCATCTCGTGGGAGGACTTTTCCCTGCCGATGCTGTATCGTCTGCGCCAACTGTCGCCAGAGCAGCTCGAGTTATATCCAGAAACTGGAGAAGGGCTGGGCATACGCCTCCATCAGGCAGCCCGGCAAACCAACCGCCTGCAAGAGCTGTGGAAGCTGGCCAAGACCAGGCGCTTCACCTTCACCCGGTTGCAGCGTTTGCTGACCTATGTATTGCTGGACATAAGACAACACGACCTGCAGCAGATCCAGGATTGGCTCCCTCCACCCTATATTCGGGTGCTGGCGATGAATACCGCCAAACAGGCTGTACGCTCCTTGCTCGCCAAGGCGAAGCTTCCCGTGATCTTTTCCGCCGGCCGGAGCGACCTCAGCCAGCCGCGGGCAAACCGCTGTCTGCAGTTGGACATTGCCGCCAGCGACTGCTATACTCTGGCCTTTCGGCAAGACAGCCGTTCCGGCTTGGACTACACTGTACCGGTGATCACCGAAAAAAGTCTGAGATAGCGCCCTTCCACCCAAAAACCGTCGCAAGTCAAGTCTCAGTGCACTGGTTTTTGAATCTTCAGGCTGTGACGCATATGGTAACGCCTATTCGGTTTAGGCAGGCTTGGTCATAGTCCCGATCTGCCCTCCATATACATTAGTAGTCACCTCGCAACAATCACGCACTCTCCTTTGCAGGTCCTGCCGACTTGCCCCAGAATTGTTGCGTTCTTGACAAGCAGAAGGAGGGCAATTGCATGTTTTGGACGATCATCTTACTGCTGCTGATCCTGTTTCTGTTCAGTCGCAAATACAAGCACTTGATGCGCTACGTCGGCACATTCTTGCTGGCCGCTGCCGGACTGTTCTTGACCGTCAGCATGGTCAGGGCACCCAGCGACGCCTTCGACGCTGCGCTACAGGGGCTGAAAATCTGGTGGGAAGTGGTCTTCCCAGCCCTGTTGCCCTTCTTTATCGGCTCCGAGATCCTGATGGGGCTCGGCGTGGTCAACTTTATGGGGGTAATGCTAGAACCGCTCATGCGACCGTTGTTCAACGTTCCTGGAGTGGGCTCATTTGTGATGGCCATGGGGCTGGCCTCTGGCTACCCTATCGGCGCTATCCTCACCAGAAGGCTGCGCAAGGAAGAACTGTGTAACCAGGTAGAGGCAGAGCGACTGGTCTCCTTCACCAACACCGCTGATCCCTTGTTCATGGTGGGCGCTGTCGCCGTGGGCATGTTTGGAGACGCCCGTCTGGGCACCATCATCGCTATCGCTCATTACATTGCCGCTGTATTGGTGGGGCTGTGCATGCGCTTCTATCGACCTGATGCCCCTCGCAGTGCACAACTGGCGCCCGAGCGGGGCAACATACTGCTGCGAGCCTTTAAGGAGCTATTCCGCGCCAGGCGGCGGGACGGCCGCCCGCTGGGGCAGATCCTGGGGGACGCCGTCAAGGGCTCCGTCAACTCGCTGCTGATGGTGGGCGGCTTTATCATTCTCTTTTCGGTAATCATGCGTATCGCCACCATCACCGGGTTGGTAGCCGCCGTCTCCCAAAGCATTGTCGGACTCTTGGGCGCATTGGGGCTGGCCCAATCCCTTGGCGATTCCGTCATCTCCGGCCTGTTTGAGCTGACCAACGGCTGTGCGGTGGCCAGTGCGACAGTGGCCCCAGTGATGGACCGGGTGGTGATGGCATCAGCGATCATCGCTTGGAGCGGCCTGTCTGTCCACGCTCAGGTGGCAGCGGTACTGAACGACACCGATGTACGCATAGCTCCTTACATCTTCGCCCGTGCCCTGCACGGGGTGTTTGCGGGAGTATGCACCTGGTTGCTCTGGCCTCGGCTGGGGGTGACCGCCCTGGGCACGATCAGCCTGCCGGCGTTCCTGCAAACCGCACCATCGGCTTCCTGGGGATTCTTCTGGCAGCGACTGGCCTTCATGGGAGGGCGGACAGCCCTACTGATGCTCGCGTTGCTGGTTATTTCCCTGCTCTATCAGACTATACAGCCGTTACGCCGAATTGTCTGGCGTCATCGCTAGCTACAACTTACCATCGAAAGTCGCTATGGTTTGACGACGCTGGACCGCCTAATTGGTTTCACCCGTTTGATGCGAATCAGTAGCGACCAGCTCCCGCATGCGCGCCTCTACGGCAGGAGGCACCAAATCGCGAATGCAGCCACCCAGCCGCAAGACCTCCTTCACCATGCTGGAGCTGAGGTATGAGTAGCGGCTGCTGGTCATCATGAACAGCGTTTCCACCCGTGGGTTCTGTTTGCGATTCATCAAAGCCATCTGGAACTCATACTCAAAGTCCGAGATGGCGCGCAGGCCTTTGATAATCACGTTGGCCTGCTGGCTTTGCACATAGTTGACCAGCAGACCGCTGAAACGGTCTACCTTTACATTAGGCAGGTCAGTTACGCATCCTCTGATCAACTCCTCCCGCTCCTCGAGAGGGAGCAGGGGATCCTTGTTGGGATTACGCACCACGGCCACAATCACTTCGTCGAACACAGCTGCTGCCCTCCGGATCACGTCCATATGTCCGTTGGTAATGGGATCGAAGCTACCGGGATAGACTGCTCTTGACATGGATGAACCCCCCTATCTAGGCGTCAAGCCTCAAGCCCTGAACTTAAGACCAGTTGGTCTGAGACTTGCCGTCTGGTCAGTTTATATGTTGCGACAGGCGCTGGGCGAGGGATGTTACTGGCGACGGAGAATGGTGATCGCAGTGTCCCCGTAATATTTATGTTGATGGGTTACAAAGTGGTGGTTGTCCGGCAGTTGCCACGACCGTGGATGCTCCAGGCAGAGCCAACCGCCCTGGGTGAGTAGCTGGAGCTTCTCAATCAAATCCAGCGCCGGCTGGTAATAGCCTGCCAGGTAGGGCGGGTCGATGAAGATCACAGCAAAGCTTTCTCCCTGCAGACGGTGCAGTGCCGCCTGGTAATCGGCCTGTAGGCATTCGGCCTGCAAGAAGCCCACTCTCTCCAGATTGGCTCGCAGCTGTGCATAGACTCTGCGATCCTTTTCCACAAAGACCACTCGCGCGGCTCCGCGACTCCAGGCTTCAATTCCCATGGCACCGCTGCCGGCGAACAGGTCGAGAAAACTGCAGCCGGGAATGAACGGCGCCAGCATGTTGAACACCGCACCTTTAACCTTGTCACTGGTTGGCCTGACCGCCAGACTATCCTTCAGCAGCAGCTTGTGCCCTTTGGCCCTACCTGCAATCACGCGCATTGCCCTTCACCCCCCTCATTTTATTACTTCCTGCCCAGAAGGCCAAAAGATTTGAGATAATTTTATCAAAGATTTTCCGCGGAGCGTATATTTGCCAACCTCCCGGTCCAGAATAGGAGTGGAAGCAACAACATTTCCCCATAAGCTCTTCCTCCGGTTTCTCCTCTCCCAGACTGGTGGCGCATGCCACCAGGCTTTTTTTTTAAAACCACTTATAAAGCCGAACGAAGTCCAGCGATGGCAGAGCACCTTGGCAAAGCTTGTGACTGATCAAGAAAGAGCGGATCCAGTGGATCCGCTCCTGCGCGTTCACAACCAGGAGTTACCGAAGAGTGTTGCCTCCGCGATTGGCCAATGACTGCTCAGCCATGGCGATCATCTTACGGACCATGTGTCCACCGATGGCACCGGTGTCGCGGGTGGTCATTGTGCCCCAATAACCATCAGCAGGAGTCTGGATACCCAACTCATTAGCCACTTCATACTTGAACTGGTCAAGAGCCTTTTTCGCGTTTGGAACGACAGGGGTGTTGCTGGAAGAACTTCCTAATGCCATTATTGTCTCCTCCTTGCATGTTTTGCTGCAAATAGCTAGTCTACTTGCATACATATTATCTGCCAATGAGGAAAGCCTATACTAGCACTTACTTCCTAACCTGCCAACATAGTCTGCAACTGTTTCTGAAAATCATGGCTGTGTGGAAAACAAGCGGGCAGCAATCTCCTTTGCTGTTTTGGTATTGGCGATTCCCCCCATCGCCGTTTCCCGCAACTCCCGGGGCAGTGAACGGCCTACCTCGCCCATGGCCTCTATCACTTCATCGAAGGGAATGGCGCTCTCTACCCCCGCCAAAGCCAGCTCTGCCGACCCCAACGCGGTCATTGCATGCAACGCGTTCCGCTTTACACAGGGCACTTCCACTAAACCAGCCACCGGATCGCAGACAACTCCCATGCCGTTTTTCATAGCCAGTGCTCCGGCGTGTATCGCTTGACGCGGCGTTCCGCCGGCCAACTGCGCTACCCCCACCGCCGCCATCGCTGCTGCTGAACCACACTCTGCCTGACAGCCGCCTTCGGCCCCGCTGAGGGATGCTACTTGCCCAATTACTTGACCGACCCCCGCCGCAGCGAATAGTGCCATCACCAGTTCATGGTCGGAAGCCCGCAGCTCCTCTGCGGCGGCTAGCAATACCCCTGGCAAAACGCCGCTGGAACCTGCTGTCGGGGCGGCAACGATCTTGCCCATCGCGGCGTTAACCTCACTGACCGCCAGGGCATAGGCCATAGCCTTCTTCACCACGCCGCCCAGCAATCGGTCCTCACTGGATCTGAGGGCGCGGGCTGCACCGCCGGAGAGGCCGCTAAACGACCGAATTTCCTCGGTTGTGCCACGTTGGGCGGCAGCTTTCATCACCTGCAGATGGTCAGCCATCTGCTGATAAAGATCCGATTCGGGCAACTGCAAAGCAGCGGCCTCCAACTGGAGCACCGCTTGTCCTAAGCTAATCCGCTCTGCTTCAGCTAACTCCAGCAACTGCTGCAAAGAGTGCAGGCTCATTTCTGACCTCCTAAGATAGTTCAAAGAAAGGCTTAGAAGAGTCCTTTTCAAAGCGCTCGTTTCAAACGATTGATGACTCTTCCGCGCACATGACGCGTGATCAAGGTGATGCTGACCTAAATTCGCTCCAGCCAGACTATGCGATTGACACCAGCGATGGAGCGCAGCGACTCCAGAATGGCTGGGGACAGGATGCCATCCACCTCTATGGACATCACCACTGCCTGCCCTTTGCCGGCTCGCGATACGGCCATATTTCCGATGTTCACGCCGGCTTGCGTCAGCAGGCCAGAGATGCCGGTGATTACCCCGGGCTTATCCACCGAGTTAATCACCAGCGTGTGCTCTTCTCCCTTCAGGCTGACTGAGAAGCCATCCAGCTCCAGCACCTCCACTTTGCCGCCTCCAACTGAGGCTCCGGTCATTTCCACCTGCCGGGTGGGCCCTGCGAGGTGAATGCCGACCGTATTGGGATGCAACAGATCATTCGCAGCTGCTACCGTCTGGAAACTGTACCTAAGGCCTGCTTGCCGCGCATGTTCTCGGGCTTGCACTATGCGATCGTCATCCGGACTGAAGCCCAGCACCCCACCCAGAAGGGCCAGATCGCTGCCGTGGCCGCGATAGGTGGCAGCTAACGAACCATAGAGTTTGAACACCGCCTGGCGCGGTTCTTCCCCCAATAGTTGCCGGGCAAGCTTGCCCAGCCGGGCTGTTCCGGCGGTGTGGGAACTGCTGGGGCCGATCATCACCGGCCCGATTACGTCGAATACCTGCAATCTGCGCCTTGTGCTCATATCATTCCACCGATATCAGATAATGATAGACTGGTTGCCCGCCAACGTGGCACTCGATTTCCATGTCTGGATGATGCTTGCTCAAGTCGCTGGCCAGCGTGTTCAGTTCAGCCTCACTGACAGCTTGCCCCGAGAAGATGCTGATCAAACCATCGTCGTCGTCGACCATCCGGGCGATCAAGTCGGCAGTCACTGCCGGCAGGCTGGGGCCGAAACAAACTATCTCGCTCTCCAGAATGCCGATATAATCTCCCTCTTTGACTTCTCCTGCTGGGCAGGAATGGTCCCGCACGGCGGTGGTCACTTGCCCACTCTTCACCTGCCGCAGATTCCGCTCCATAGCGGCCACCATAGCCTCGACGTTTTCACTCTCGGGGTTATAGGACATCAATGCCGCCAATCCCTGCGGCAAAGTGACGCTAGGAATCACGCGCACCCGGCCGACGATCAAGTCCTGCACCTGCTCCGCGGCCATCACCACGTTCTTGTTGTTGGGCAGAATCAGCACCTGCTCCGCCCGCACGGACTCCACCGCTTTGGCCAGATCCTCTGTGCTGGGATTCATCGTCTGGCCGCCTGAAACGATGGCATCCACCCCCATGCTGCGATAGATGGCCTGCAGGCCTTCACCGGCTACTACAGCCACCACCCCCAACGGCTTGGGCGGCTGCAGGGTTTCTGTTGGCCCGGAGCTATATAGGGAGCTATGTTGCTCTCTCATATTTTCCACTTTGATTCCGGTCAGTTGACCATACTTGAGGCCTATCTGCAGCGCCAAACCGGGATCGTTGGTATGCACATGCACCTTTAATAGAGTGTCATCACCAACCACCAGCAACGAGTCGCCCAGCTTCTCCAACTGATCGTGCAGGCTGTCCTCATTGATGGCTGGTTGCCGGATCATGAACTCGGTGCAATAGCCAAACTCAATCTCTTCCAGACTGCCTAGTTCTGCTGGCAGGGATTCGACCGGCGCGATAATCGGTGGTGGCGCAACCTGACTGATCTCTTTGCCTTGAACCGCTGCCAAAAAGCCTTGATAGATGAACACCAAGCCCTGCCCACCGGCATCCACTACCCCCTGCTGCTTGAGGACAGGCAACATCTCCGGCGTCCTGGCCAACGTCCTTTCCGATTGGCTGACCAGAGTCTGCATCACAGCCAACGGGTCATGGGTCCTTCTGGCCACGCCCTCCGCTGCCTTGGCTGACTCGCGCATGACGGTGAGGATGGTGCCTTCCACCGGTTTGCGCACAGCCTTATAGACTGTGTCCACGCCTGCCTGTAGCGCCGCTACAAAATCGGATGCGGATATTTCCTGGCCCTTGTCGGCAAGATGTTTGCCGAAACCACGGAACAACTGTGAAAGGATCACGCCGGAATTGCCGCGGGCACCCATCAGAGAACCGGTGGAACAGGCGGTAGCTACTTGGCCGATGCTGGGTTGGTTGAGCCCGACGATCGCCTTTACCACTGCCTGCAGAGTCAGATTCATATTGGTTCCGGTATCACCATCCGGCACAGGGAACACATTGAGGGCGTCTACCGCTGCCCGATTATGCTCCAGGCTGGCTGCTCCCTGCAGCAGCATCCGCTGTAGCAGTTCTGCCGTTATTCTTTGCATTTCCTTGGTGACCCCCCCTACTTGGTCTGGTTAACGCGCACTCCCTGCACGTTAACATTGACTTGATCAACCTGCAGACCAACCAGGTTTTCCACCGTGTACTTCACTGTATCCATCACGTTTTGAGCCACTTCCGAGATTTTTGTGCCATAGCCAACGATGATGTAGAGACTGATCTCCATATGGTTGTCGTCGACCGAGACCTCCACGCCGCGGGAGAGGTTCTCTCTGCCCAACAACTCCACGAAGTTGTCCTTCAGCTTGCTGCGGGAGCACATTCCCACCAAGCCGTAACACTCCAGCGCAGCGATGCCAGCAATGGTGGCGATAACCTCGTCGGAGATGATTATTTGACCGATCTCGTTGGTAATCACTTGGCTCATGTTGGTTACCTCCTTACGCCAGACACATGGCTCAGGCAACCCCGCCGTCAGTCAGTCAAGGTTGCCAGCCTAGGCAAGCACTAACATTATAGCACAGGTACAAAATACATCTAAGCACTTCATATTCGCCGGGCCGCCAGTGGATTCCTCTACACCCCTAGCTTTTGACTCAAACCCCTGTACGCCAAACCTTGTCAATCGATACCCGCCATGGTAAAATGACGGGGTATGAAAAGGTTCTGCAAGTTGCCACAGCAGCTTGCTGCGAAGGAGGTGCACCATGAGCACTAAGTGCGAGATTTGCGGCAAATCCCGTTCCGTCGGCAATAGCATCAGCAAATCCGATAACAGAACAAAGAGGGTTTGGGCCCCCAATATTCAGCGCATTCGCATCGTCAAGGACGGTCGAACAATGCGTGCCAACGTGTGCACGACCTGCATCCGCTCAGGTCGCGTCACTCGTGCTATCTAACTGGCAAAGCTAAAAGCACTGGTGATCCAGTGCTTTTTTGCTTTCTATATATAGTTTGCCTCATTTGGGGTGGCGAACAAACAACCGAATGATTCCGCGCAAGAAGCGGGGAACCCTGATCACGTAGAACCTCATTCACTCACTCCCCCTCTCCTGCCTCAGGCTTTAAACGAGATCATTAGAAAAAGACCGATGGCCAACACCAGGCCAGCGCCGATCAACAGCATGGCCAAGAGCGCCCATAGCAGCCAAAAAGGCAACAACCGCCACAGGATGATCAGGCCGCCGGCGATCAGCAAGATGCCCAGGATACGCAGACTGCTATCGTTCCCTCGGCGCCCTCTTCTGCGGGTAAACGACCGACGCATCATCCTGCCACCTCCCCAACTTATCTATACGGCAACATATTCTGTCCACATGCCTATTTGTGCGTCAGCCTGCTGAAGGAAAAAGCGCACCACCCGAAAGACTCGAGGTGATGCGCTTATGCTTTCGTCAACTACACAAATAGGTCGTACGATACATCTCGACATCTCGTTGTTCACAAACCCAACCCATGTTCAGAGCCTAATCACAGAGGTGGGTTGGACACCTTAGCCCTAGCCTTGCCTGTGAACCGCTCCCAAAGATACATCAGCGACCAAAATGCGTAACCGCCAGCGATCACCGCCCACGCCAAGCGGAACGGGCGTAAAGAGGCTATCCAACTGAATGAAATGACAAATGAGGCAGTGATGCAGTTACCCACAGAATACCAGAGAAATCTCTTCTCCCAAAATCGTTCGGTCGCGCTCGCGTTCGGTATATCGAGGACCATAGGAATTGCCATGGCCAGCAGAAGACTAACGCTAACGTAGTCCCGTCGGAAAAGTGCAAGTGGCAGCATAATCGGTATAGAGAGTCTCACAAAGCGGTTATTAGCCCAAGACATAAACTCACCCCCTATTTTGGCACTAGTTGCATTCTCCACTCTTGCAGCTTGAGAACTGGCGACTTACAAGCCCTCGGAGGCCTTGTTCTATTATTCCCCCCCTCCCAGAAGAGCCAATAGTTTGAACGCTATATCATACCGTCTAAAGTCATCATCTGTCACTGGTATAGCGGTAACTCTTCCAATAAGATCCTTGGCCAGCTCCTCACGATTGTCATAGATAATCAATCTTCCTTTTCCATCAGTCGACCAAACTGAGCTTAGTTCAACAGGCACGTCTACCTGAGTGATTGAATTTCCAAGCATTCTTTGTGCAACAAACTCAGCTGGTTCAACAACCTGTCTGGACCGAAGAACGAGCACATTCTTGCCATCCTCTAGGTAGCTCCTTGCAGCACTTAGGAAGTCCGCGTTATTCAAGACTGCTGGATTGACAAAGACTGCACCCAGAGCGCTAGAATCAAAACATGCGTCCTCATACCATACGGGCGTGAAGCCTAAGCGTTGTGATGCCATATAAAAGGTCGAATAATCGTCGGCGAAATCAGGAGTATATTCGCTAAGAGCGGTGTGCTGAGAAGCCTTGAGTTCATAGTTCCCCACAAAAGCAATATTTGGAACAGTGGCTTGTGGTTGCAGATCAGGCATCATACAGTAGTACAGGTTAACTACGATCATGAAGCCAAGAGCAGACGCGCCAAACACAATGCCTAGAATATGGGGTTCAGGGATCTTCTTCTCACCATGAATAGCCACAGCAACCAGGGCTAGGTAGTTTCTTCTCCATTCATCTAGCCTCCCAATCTAATCCGAGCTTTGCGTGTAACCGTAGTTGTCGGACTCCGCACGTCGTGTTTCCCTTCTACGCCAGGATACTTAAGTCCTTCCCAAATGATAGAATAAACTGAGTAAAATAATTTATTCGATTTTTGTTACAAGAACCCGGCGATCATGCTGATGTTTACCACATACAGTGATGTGCAAATCAAAAACATCACCCGCACGAATCGCGGGCGATGCATATTTGTCGTATAGTCCGCTTCCTGTCCTGATGCGGCATTCACGCGTAAACTTGGGCTCAAATCGATCGCCAAATACTAATGAGGCCCAATCATTTGAGATGACCTCTTTACAGCCCGAGTACATCGCGCCCTGGGAGCAGCTGCCCGCCTTCCGTCCAGCCCTAGATCTCCTTGATCTGCTTGACGAACTCAGCCGGTTGCTCGGCTCGGAAGAAGGCCGAACCGGTGACCAGCACCGATGCCCCTACCCGCTTCAGCAGCGGAGCGTTCTGTAGGTTGACGCCGCCGTCCACCCAGATAGGAATGTCTCGACCGCTATCCTGCAAATGCCGACGCAACGAGGCAATCTTGGGCAACATCTCATGAATGAACGGCTGCCCGCCGAAACCCGGGTTCACCGTCATCACCAGCAGATAATCGATCACCGGCAACAGCGGAGCCACCGCCTCCCAGGCGGTCCCCGGGTTGATGGCCAGTCCGGCTTGAATACCGGCTGACTGAATGCGTTGCACCAATCGATGCAGATGGTAGCTGCTTTCGGCGTGAACGCTGATCGCCTTTGGCGATGCCTGCAAGAATTCGCCCAGCAAACGCTCCGGCTGCTCTACCATCAAGTGCACTTCAGCCGGCAGCTGGCTGGCCTTGATCACCGCTTGGGCGATAGCCGGCCCCAAGCTGATGTTGGGAACGAAGTGGCCGTCCATCACGTCGATATGCAGCCAGTCAGCCTCCGCCTGTTCCACCGTTTTGACAGCTCGTCCGAGCTCCAGCCAGTCGGCAGCAAGCAACGAGGGTGCAATCTCTAGCATGTCAATACCGCCTTTCTGCTTCTTTCAGCTCCTGGTACAGCAGTTGATAACTATGATACCTGGATGGCGCGATCTGCTGCTTGTCCAAGGCTGCCTTGACGGCGCAGCCTGGCTCCGCCAAATGGGCGCAGCTGTTGCCGAAGCGGCAGCGTCCGCGCATGGCCATCTCAGGGAAACAGGCGTCCAGTTGGTCGGCCGCCAAATCCGAGGGTAACTCCAAACGATTAAATCCAGGAGTATCGGCCACCAGTCCGTGCCAAGGCTGCGGCAAAGCCAGCAGCTCCACGTGGCGGGTGGTATGGCGTCCGGCACCGCTCTTCTCACTCACTTCCCCTACCAGCGAGCGCTGCCCGCCGGTCAACAAGTTGATCAGGGTGGACTTACCTACCCCCGACTGTCCCGCCAAGACTGTCACCTGCCCGTTCAGCAGATCCCGCAGTTGCTCGATTCCCTGCTGCTCCTTGGCGCTGAACACCACCGTGGGATATCCTAGCGGGCAATAAATCTGCCTCAACCGTTCAGCTTCCTCGACTGTGCCCAGGTCGCACTTGTTGAAGCCGACCGCCGCGCGCAACCCCAGCACCTCGGCGGTCACCAACAGGCGGTCAACCAGTCCCAGGTTAGGACTCGGCTCCTGCAGAGCGGCCACGATCAACACCTGGTCCACGTTGCTCACCGCCGGCCGCTGTAGGGTGATTTTCCTGGGCAGCACCGACTCCAGTACGCCATTGCCGTCAGGCAACAGTTCGCATTCCACCTGATCCCCCACCATGGGGCTGGTCTGATCCAGCTTCAGCTTCCCGCGGGCACGGCAACAGACCAAACCGCTGTCGGTGTCCACATAGTAATAGCCGGAGAGAATCTTGGTAACTACACCTCTGATTATGGATACACCTCTTCCTTGACCACATCCCCGTTATCCTTCACCGTAACCACCAATCTGCCCACACCGGTGATGCTGCGTCGGATGGTATCGCCTGGTTGCAGGCGAGTAGACACTTCCAGGGACGAACCGTTGATATCCTGCTTGAGTATTTCAATCTGATGATTAGGCAAATTGCTTTCCTCGGGGACTGTATACTCCACAATTACCGTAATCTCCCTAGGTCCAAAGGTGAGATCGACCACTTGCCCGGCCGTCACCTGGCTGTTCGGCTCCGGCGACTGGGAGGTGACTATGCCGTCCTCCACCTGGCCGCTGATGGTACCTAGGACCAGGCCATGCTCGGTCAGGGTATTTTGCGCCGCCGTCGGCGAGAGGCCGCGCAGATCCGGCATGCCAAAGGGCACCGGAGCCGGACCGAGGCTGACAGTGAGGATGATTGGAGTTGAACGTTTGACCCGGGTATTGCCCACCGGGTTCTGCCCGATCACTGTGTCCGCTGTATCTTCAGAATGGACGTAGTTGATCGGCTCGGCGATCAGAAACCCAAAGTTACCCAGTTCTATTTCGGCTTCGCGCAAGGTCTTGCCGATCACATCGGGGACATCGGCATATTCCGGGCCCTTGCTGATGGTCAGCGCCACCTGCCTTCCCGCTCGCACCGTGCGCCCCTCCGCCGGGTCCTGGCTGATCACTACCGTCGGATCCAGTTCGCTGAACATCTCGCTGATCACAGTAAAGGTCAGATCCTGGGCCGTCAGCAAGCGTTCGGCTTCGCTCAGCGGCTTACCCACCACGCTGGGAACAACCACCTCCGGGCGGGGCCAGAACATCCACACCGCAAAGACTATCCCACTGAGAGCCAATAACATGCCGGCTGCCCCAGCATAGAACCACCATGGCCGCCCCTTCTTCTTGGCTGTAGGGGCGCGACGTTCCGCTGCTCGCCTTGGGACATAGGTATCGTCCAACTTCTCTTGTTCTGATGGGGCGAGAGCGCTTTCTTCGGCTTGCGCCCCCAGCAAATGCTGCAAAGCACCTTTCTGCCCGTTTTCCTTCATCGCTAGTTGCAGGTCTTTAAGTAGCTCGTCGGCCGACTGGTAACGGCTGGATTGATCCTTGCTCATGGCCTTGAGGATAATTCGCTCCACGTCTACCGGAATATCGGGATTCAGCTCTCTAGGGGAGGGGATGGGCTCCTGCAGATGCTTCAAGGCGATGGAAAACATGCTGTCGCCGGAAAAGGGCACCTGGCCTGTGACCAACTCGTAGAGGACAACGCCCAACGAATAGAGGTCAGACTTCTCTCCCACAAAGCCTCCCCTGGCTTGTTCGGGCGAGATGTAGTGTACAGAGCCGATCATCGCACCAGTGTTGGTCAGGGTGGAGGACGTGACTGCGCGGGCAATGCCAAAGTCTGTGACCTTAACATGACCATCGGCAGTAAACATGATGTTGTGCGGCTTAATATCCCTGTGAATCACACCGTGTTTATGGGCAGAACGCAAAGCCTCGGCGATCTGTCTGGCAATTAGCAGCGCGGTGGAACTCGGCAGCGGTCCATGCTCGTTAATCAGCTGCTTCAGCGTCTTGCCTTCCAGGAACTCCATGACAATGTAGTAGGTCTCGCCTTCCTGGCCGACGTCGTATACGCCGACGATGTTTGGATTCTGTAATCCAGCCGCCGCCTGGGCTTCCCGCTTGAACTTGCGCACGAATTCCTCGTCGGTGACATAGTGGGGGCTCAGCACTTTCACTGCCACCGTGCGATTAAGCAGCAGATCCCGGGCCCGGTAGACAAAAGCCATTCCGCCCCCGCCTACTCGCTCCAAAATTTCGTATCTATTGCCCAATATGCGCCCGATCATGGCCGTTCCCACCTCCACCTGGCCATTACAGCCGTAATATTGTCCACCCCGCCCTGCTCGTTGGCAGCCTGGACCATGGCGTCCACCGCTTGTTGGGGGTGATGATAACTGCCGATTAGCGCCGCCAGCTCTGTGTGGCTAAGAGCGGTGGAAAGGCCGTCGGAACAGAGCAGCACTACGTCGTCCGGCTGCAGGGTGCGAACCAGCAGATCTACCTCCACCGAGGCACTGGCACCTAAGGCTCTGATCAGCACGTTTCGCCGCGGATGCTGCTGAGCCTCCTGCTCCGAAAGGTTACCGCTCTTTAGCAACTCGCCCACCAAACTATGATCATCGGTCAGCTGCTGGCAATTGCCTGTCCGATGCAGGTACAGTCGACTATCGCCCACGTGCACCGCCTGCAACTGACCTCTCCACAAGAAAGCAGCGGTGAGGGTGGTCCCCATCCCCGCTAAACGATAATCGGACTCCGCCTGCCGATGAATCTGCTGATTGGCGCGGCGAGCTGCCATCTCCAAAGCCAACAGCGGTTCTGTCTGCTGGTTCGATAGCAGCAGAAATTGCTCCGCAAAGCTATCAATGGCCATTTGGCTGGCCACCTCCCCGGCCCGATGGCCTCCCATACCATCGGCCACCGCCAGCAGCGCATACTCGTCTCCCTCCAGTTGACCGATGTCGACCAGCACAGCATCCTGATTGATCTGCCGCACCCGCCCCTGGTCACTCTTCACTCCGATTTCAAACACGAGCCCTTACTCCTCTCCCTGGAGTCTTCGTCTCAGTTGACCACAGGCTGCCTCGATATCCGGTCCCAGTTCGCGCCTGACAGTCACAGCCACTCCCCGCTTTGTCAGCACATCTGCAAATCTCTGCACTGTCTGCTGGTCAGGTGATGACCAAGGCAGATCAGGCACGGAGTTGTACGGAATCAGGTTGACATTGCAGAGCAAGCGGCCGAGCAGTTCGGCCAATTGCTGGGCATGAATCACCTGATCGTTGAAACCCGCCAGCAGTATGTATTCAAAGGTAAGCTTGCGATTGGTGGCGGCCACGTAACGTTCGGCAGCGGCCATCAACTCCCGCACTGGGTAGCGACGGTTGACTGGCATGATCTGATTCCGCAGATAGTCCACCGGCGCATGCAGGGAGATGGACAGGGTCAGCTGCAGCTTTTCCTCCGCCAAACGGTCAATCCCAGGCACCAATCCGCTGGTGGAAACGGTGATGTTGCGCATGCCGATATTCCACCCTAGCGGATTGTTGGCCAGCCGGATGCTGGACAGCACTTCCTCCAGGTTGTCCAGGGGCTCCCCCATGCCCATGTACACCAGATGGCCGATTCGCTCATGGACAGGAGCCAGTTCCTGATTGGCCCACCAGATCTGTTCGATCATCTCTTGTGCGGTCAGATGCCGGGAAAACCCGGACATGCCTGATGCGCAGAATGCACAGCCCATCTTGCAGCCCACTTGAGATGACAGGCAAAGGGTGGCACCATAGTGGTAGCGCAAGATCACGCATTCGGCAATGGCCCCATCGGGCCAGGCGATGGCCAGCTTGCTGGTACCATCTTTGGCTGTCTGTCTGGCAATCACCCGCCCGGCGCCGATGACGGCCCGCTCCGCCAAACGCTGGCGCAGCGCTTTGGAGAAATTGGTCATCTCAGACCAATCGCTAACCCCTCTGCCATAAACCCATTCCATCAATTGTCGAGCCCGGAATTCCGGCTCCCCTAGTTCCAGGAAGAAATCTGTCAGCGCCGGCCAGGCTAGTCCCAAGAGATTGCGTTTGTTGTCGATCACGAACTCCTCCTCAGACGGCAGATGAAGAACCCGTCCAAATCATCCAAATGGGGATAGGTGGTCAGGTGCCCGGCAGACAAGCGGTCAATCCATATTGCTTGCAGCGGCTTCGGCCACTCGGCAGGCTGATAATCGCTGTTCAGGCGCAAGAAGCGCTCGATCACCGCGGTCGATTCCTCGGGTTCGGTGGAACAGACACTGTACACCAGAATCCCTCCTGGGCGCACCAACCTGGCGGCAGCTTGCAGAATCTCGCCCTGCAGCTCTGACAGTGCGGCCAGCTCTTCCGGCTGCCGCTGCCAGCGAATATCCGGCTTGCGTCGGATCACGCCCATGCCAGAGCAGGGCGCGTCCACCAGCACCCGGTCAGCCTGGGGCCAATCGGATGGCGGCAAAGAGCGGGCGTCGGCGGCTACCGTCTGCACCGAATCGACACTCAGGCGTTTGGCGGCGCGGGTGACCAACTGCAGCCTCCCTGCATGGAGGTCGAACGCCACCACCCGCCCCTGATTTTGCATTAGTTCTGCCATGTGCAGGGATTTTCCTCCTGGTGCGGCGCAGAGATCGTAAACTAGCTCGCCGGTTTTCGGGGAAACCACCAAACCGACCAGAGTTGAGGCTGCTCCTTGCACGCTGCATCTGCCGTCTTGTAGGACCTGCAGACCTGGCAGGCTGCCACCGCTGATCCTTAGGCTGCCTGGTACCAGCGGATGGGCTGCCGCCGCGATTCCCTGACCAGCCAACGCCTCGATTACCTGCTCCGGGGTAGCCCGCAGGCTATTCACCCGCAGGTCCACTCCCGGTGCCTGGTTCTGAGCCTGACAGAACCGCTCCGTCTGTTCTGCACCCAACCTCTCCAGCCAGCGGCTGGTCATCCATTGGGGGAAGCTATAGCGAATAGACAGATCGTATGCCTGGTCGCCGGTCTTTGGCCAAGGCAACTGCTCTTGCTCGCGCACAGCCCGCCGCAGCACCGCGTTCACCATCCCCGCCGACCCTTGATGAGTGACCGCCCGAGCCAGATTTACGCTCTCGGAAACCGCGGCATGGTCCGGCATGTCCAAGTAGAGCACCTGATACAAACCTAGCCGCAGGATATTGCGCACGCTCGCATCCAACTTGACCAACGGTCGGGTCAACCATCGCTGCAGCAAATAATCCAAACTCTGCCGATAGGTGACCGTTCCGAACACCAATTGTTTGACCAGCGCGGCATCGCGACTGTCCACGCCGCGCAAGGCTGCCTGCAGGGCCAAGTTAGCGTAAGCCCCCTTTTCAAACACTTGACACAGAACGTCGAGAGCGCGCTTGCGGGGTGACTCTTTTGCCTTTGCCCTAGCCACGGCGCGAGTTGCGCAACAGCACCAGACGCAATAGCTGGGCGACGGCGGTGGCGGCAGCGGCTACATAGGTGAGGGCTGCGGCTTGCAGCACCGATTGCACCGGTTTGATTTCCTGGGCAGTGAGATAGCCACCGTCAGACAGCAGCGCCACCGCCCGCCGGCTGGCGTTGAACTCCACCGGCAAGGTGATCACTTGAAAGATGACGGCAGCCAGAAACAACAAAATGCCCAGATCAGCTAGCCCGGGCGAGTTAAACAGGAGGCCAAACAGGAACATCGGCCAAGCCAACTGGGAGCCAAACTGGGCCACCGGAACGAACGCGTTGCGCAGGTGCAAAGGGGCGTATTGTTCCTGATGCTGCATGGCATGTCCTGTCTCGTGGGCGGCGATGCCCAAGGCGGCCAGCGAGTTGCCGTGATAGATCTCCTGTGACAATCGCACCCGGCGTGTCCGCGGATCGTAGTGGTCGGTCAGCCGCCCCCCGATGGGTTCCACCGTCACGTCGTACAGGCCGCCTCGGCGCAATAGTTCCCTGGCCAACTCGCCGCCGGTCATTCCACGGCGACTGCCGATGCGTGAATACCGGTTGTATACGCTGGACACCCGGTTTTGAGCATACACTGCAAACACGAACGCAAGCAACACAAAGATAGTACCTGGACCACCAAACCAGAACATTGATTAACCTCCTTAGCCCGATCGCAGAACACGCGATCTGAAATTACGCGGACATGGGACGGCAACGGTGCAGCCGACGCCGCTAGTTGTCGAAGCCCTACTCTCAATTACTTGGGGCATCTTGATTCGTCCTCAGTCTCTTGTCTCCGAGCCATCCTGAGCTCATTCTTCTCAGTCATCCTGAGCATCAGCGAAGGATCTAGACTCCTCGTTACACCCTGCCGCCGCTTCTACTGCTAATATTACGTCCCACTGACAAGCTTAATTCATCGTCAGCAGCGCGCCCACCTCCAGCTGATAGCCACGGGCGTAGTCGGCACCGCTCATCCGGCGCTTGTTGGCTGGCTGCACGGTGATGAGCACCAGTGCGCCATCACCGGTGGCGATCACCGGGCCCTCCGCAGCCAACCGCAGGACCTCTCCCGGCTGCCCTTGTTCCTGCTCCGGCAAGACACGACTGGCCCAAACCCTGAGCATGCGCTCGCCATGCCAGGTGAAAGCAGCTGGCCAGGGGTTGAGTCCGCGCACCTGGTTGTGAATCTGGGCTGCCGGTCGGCTCCAATCGATCAAACCATCGCTTTTCAGGATATTGCGAGCATAAGAGACACCCTGCTGCGGCTGGGGGCGGGGCTGCAGCTGGCCCTGCTGCAAGCTATGCAGAGTCTCCGCCAGCAGGTCCGCGCCCAAGATCGCCAGTCGATCATGCAGCTCCCCAGTGGTCTCGTCCGCCCCGATGGGCGTCCTTGCCTGCAACAGGATATCGCCAGCGTCCAGCTGCTCAGACATCAGCATGGTGGTGACGCCGCTCTCCGCCTCACCGTTAAGTATGGCCCAGTGAATAGGGGCGCCGCCACGATAGGCCGGCAGCAGGGAGGCGTGGACATTGATACAGCCTTGGGGCGGCAGCTGCAACACCTTCCTGGGCAACAATTGGGCATAAGCCACCACCACAATCAGATCCGGTTGCAGCTGTTTTAGCTGCTCCCAAGCGTTAGGTCGCCCCAGCCGCTCGGGCTGATACACCGCGATGTCCAGCCCCTCAGCGGCCACTTTCACCGGCGGGGGGGTTGTCTTCAGTCCCCGGCCCTGTCGCCGGTCCGGCTGAGTATAGACGGCGATCACTTCCGCCAACTGGTGCAGCCGCTTCAGGCACGGCACGGCAAAGTCGGGGGTTCCCATAAAAACAGTACGCATAAGGCTGTTCTCCCTCCTGCTGCTGTCAGGCTTCAAAGTCCAAAACTACTCCAGTCTTCCTGTTCTCTGCGTAATAGTCGTTAAGGGCGGCCCAGAGGCCCTTGCGCAGTTGCACCCGCTGCCGGGATCGCAGGATAATTTGCCAACGGTGAGTATCTTTAATGCGGCTGACTCCGCAGGGCGTGGGCCCGATCAGTTCCACCGTCTGCGGCAACCGTTGGGCCAGCCGCACCCGCAGAGCGGCAGCGTCAGCGATTAATTGCCCCTCCGATTGGTTGGTCAAGAGCAGGGTGACCATATACCCGACGGGTGGGTAACCTGTACGGCTCCGCAGTCCCAGTTCGTGGCGATAAAACTCCAGATAGTCATGCTGCTGGGCGTGGCGCAAGACGTAATGTTCGGGGCGAAAGGTCTGGATCACCACTTCGCCCGGATGGCTGGCCCGCCCGGCACGGCCGGCCACCTGGGTGAGCAGTTGAAAAGTCCTCTCAGCTGAGCGGAACTCCGGCACATACAGACCGGCGTCGGCATTGACCACCCCCACCAGGGTCACCCGGGGGAAGTCCAAGCCTTTGGCGATCATCTGGGTGCCAACCAGCAGGTCATATTCCCCCCGCGAGAATGCCGCCAGCAAGCTGGCATGGGAGTCCCGCCGCCCGGTGGTATCCCGGTCCATGCGGCCGACGCTGGCCTGTGGAAACAGAGTCTGCAGCAGCGATTGCAGCTGCTCTGTCCCCACTCCCTGCGACTGCAGGCGGCCGGTTTCGCACTCCGGACAGAGAGCCGGGACGGCGCTGCTATGTCCACAGTAGTGACAGTGCAATCGCCTGTCACTCAGATGGTAGGTCAAAGATATGTCGCAGTGGGGGCAAAAAGGCACATGACCACAATCCGGGCAGAGCAGAAAATGGGCAAACCCCCGCCGATTGAGCAAGATCAGCGCTTGCTCACCTCGCTCCAGGCACTCGGCCACCGCCCGCTGTAGGCGGCGGCTGATGGGACTGCGATGCCCCGCCCGGTACTCATCCCTCATGTCCACCAACCGCACCGGCGGTAAGCCCAGATGGCTGATCCGCTGCGGCAGGCAAAGCCGCTGGCAACGCCCCTGCTCGCTGGCGAAGTAGGTCTCCAGCGACGGGGTGGCGCTGCCTAGAACCAATTGACATCCGGTCAACCGCTGCCAAAACTGGGCCACCACCCGGGCATGATAGCGGGGATTCTCGTCCTGCCGATAGCTGCCCTCGTGTTCCTCATCCATCACAATCAGTCCCAGATCCTTAAAGGGCAAAAACACAGCCGATCTGGCGCCGATCACCACTCCGGCGGCACCGTTTTTCACCCGGTGCCATTCGTCATGCCGCTCGCCTCTGGAGAGTCCGCTATGCCAGACGGCTATCCGGCTGCCAAAACGGGCGGAAAAACGCTGCACCATCTGCGGTGTCAAGGCGATCTCGGGCACCAGCATCAACGCTTGCTGGCCAGACTGCAGCACTTGGGCGATCAACTGCAGGTAAATCTCGGTCTTGCCGCTGCCAGTCACGCCGTGCAGCAACCAGGTGCTCCCCGGGCTCTGCCGCCCGGCGATCAGGGACTGCAATACGCTCTGCTGTTGTTCCGTCAAATTGACCGGACCTTGGCCGGCCGCCACCTGGGCCACCCGCGGCGAACGCTGCTCGGACACCTGCTGGATGCTGACCAGCCCCCGTTGTTCCAGTTGTTTGGCTGCCGACCGGCTGACCTCGGATAAAGGCAGCGGCCCGTCCGCTAACAGCTGTCGCAGCAGCTCCCTCTGCTTGCTGGCGCGCGCAGGCAGGTCTTCGGGGAAACGGTCCACCTGAGGCACCACCAGCAAAAAGAGCTTGGGCCTTGGCCATCTTTTGGGATCCAGGGAGAGACGGAAAGGGATTAGTTGCCTAAGCATGAGGCTGACCGGGCAAAGGTAGTATTCGCTGAGCAAGAAGGCCAACTGCACCTGTTCCTTGGTGAGCACCGGGTCGCCGCCCAGCAACACCCGCGCGATCGGCTTCAGCTCCACCTCCGGCGGGCAATCCGTAAAGCCAACCACTAGTCCGGGTACTTGCCGGGCACCGAAAGGCACCTGCACAGCCTGTCCAGGAGCAACCTGCAGGTGGTCAGGCACCAGATAGCTGAACGGTCGATCTACCGTCTGTACTGCCAAATCCACAAACACTTCAGCGACGTTCATGGAGCTTCCTCCAACCTGGTTATTAGGCATCCAAATCTCTGGTTATGGGAAAGAAGCATGACCAAATTGTCATGCTTCTGCCAGGACTACTATTCTTCATCGGCGGAGGGTGGTTGAGCGCTGATCACACCCTGCAGCATTTCTTCCAACGCGATGGTTACCGGCTTCTTCACTTTCCCGTTCACCGGCTTCTGCTCCATCTCCATCAGCTCACGGGCACGCTTGGAGGCGGCCACCACCAGGCTATACTTGCTGCCCACCTTTCTCATCAGTTCATCTATGGAAGGATAAATCAACATCGCTAAACCTCCTTCAACACCTGCTTCAACCAGGGAATATGCCTGGTTACCCGCGCTTTTTCAGCCTGGATAATCATGCGCATCTCCTCGGCCGCCTGCTCCACCCGGCCGGGTTGGTTAACCACCACATAGTCGTAGTCGACCACATGGGCCATCTCCTGCTTTGCCTCTTGCAGCCGCAGGGCTAATGCCTCCGGGGTCTCGGTCCCCCGCTGCGTGATGCGGCGTTCCAACTCCGCCTGGGAAGGTGGCCAGACAAAGACGGTAACGCATTCTGGAAAAGCAACCTTCACTTGCAGCGCCCCTTGGATATCGATCTCCAACACCACGTCCTTGCCGCTGTCGAGCGCCTGCTGCACGGCCGATCTGGGGGTGCCGTAGAAGTTGCCAAACACCTCCGCCCACTCCAGCAGCTCGCCGGCTGTCTGCATGCGCAAAAACTCTTCTCGCGAGACAAAGTAATAGTTGACCCCATGCACTTCTTCAGGACGTGGCTCTCTGGTAGTCACCGAGACCGAATACTGCACATTGGACAACTGCCGTAGCAGTTGGCTGCAGATGGTGCCCTTGCCCACACCGGAGGGGCCGGAAACCACCAGCAATATGCCCTTCTTCTGCATGCTGATTCCCCCTGGCGGCTATACTTCGTCGGCTGCCTCTTTGGTGGCCAGGCGATGGGCCACCGTCTCTGGTTGCACTGCGGACAGGATCAGGTGATCGCTGTCGGTAATGATCACCGCCCGGGTGCGGCGTCCATAGGTGGCGTCGATCAACATGCCCCGCTCACGGGCCTCCTGAACGATTCTTTTGATCGGTGCCGACTCGGGACTGACGATAGCCACCAGGCGATTGGCAGAGACGATGTTGCCAAATCCGATGTTCACTAAGCGAATATCCATTTATTCCACCCCTACTCGATATTCTGCACCTGTTCTCTAATTTTCTCCAAATCGCTCTTCATTTCTACCACCAGATTGACTATTTGCAGGTCATTGGCTTTGGAGCCGATGGTGTTGATCTCGCGGTTCATCTCTTGTACCAGGAAGTCCAGTTTGCGGCCAACAGCCGTCTTCTCCGCCAGCAACTCCCTCGCCTGCTGCAGATGGCTGCGTAACCGGACAGTCTCCTCGGCAATACAAGCCCGATCCGCCAAGATAGCCACCTCCTGCGCCAACCGCGCTTCGTCCAACACGCCCTCCGGCAACAGCTCCTGCAATCTGCTATTCAGTTTCTCCCGATACTCCTCCACCACCGATGGACTGCGCTCCTCCACCAGCGTGAGGCTAGCGCTGATCTGATCCAGATAACTCCGCACATCCTCCGCCAACCTGGCACCTTCTGCAGTCCGCATCTGTACCAGTCCGGCAACAGCTTGCTGTACGGCTTCCGACAGCAAGGCGGTCGCTTCGTCCACATCGATCTCGGCATCCTCCACCTGCACCACCTCGGGCAGGCAGAGCAGCTTCGTCGCTGTTAAATCCCAGATGAGGCCGGCGGCTGCAGAGAGGCGTCTCGACTGCTCAATATAGGCCGTAGCCAGTGCCTCATTGATGGCCACGGTCTGCCCGGCAGACTCCTTCTGCACGAACTTGATGAACACGTCCACCCGGCCGCGGGTAATCTGCTTGCGGAAAGCCGCCCGCACCTGTTCCTCCAACGAGCTCAGCTCGCGCGGCATGCGGATCGCGAAATCCAGGTAGCGATGATTCACCGATTTTGTCTCTACCGTGATCGTCAGGTGCTCACCGCTCGCTTCACCCCGGCCAAAACCTGTCATGCTCAAAATCACGGGACCAGCCCCCCTCTGTACTTCTACTATAGCGGAAAAACGAGCGATCATGGATCAACTCTTAGAAAACATCTTAGCACAACCCGGCAATCAGACCAAACTTCACCTGCTTATTGGGGCGCGGTCATGATCACGACCATGTGGCGCGATCAAAGAAG
The DNA here is from genome assembly GCA_050949055.1 of Bacillota bacterium. GTDB lineage: Bacteria > Bacillota > UBA994 > UBA5500 > UBA5500 > JAEZJZ01. The sequence goes on from JBMNFA010000001.1 coordinate 537,064, forward strand.
AGAAGGGTTAAACTCACCCTTCTCCCATTCTGCCTTTGTTTGCTAAACTCCTGCCGCTCAGCCGCCCTGTTGGCATTGTCTGCCGTAGATTCTCGCGTTAGAGCGAACACAAACTCTTCTTGAGCAGCTGAAGAGTTCATTGTTTTCATCCGAGTGCAGCGAAGGGTGACAGCGGCAAGCGACTATCCGGCACCACGGAAAGGTTCGGATTGCTCCATGAAATTCGCTTCACCCTCCTGGACTAGCCCAATGTAGTTCTAGCGTTCTTTACTCGCTGGCCTGGCAATTGCCCGCCCCCTTGCTTCGGCATGCATAACAAGACACACGCAAACGCTACAAGAGTCAGAACAAGGCTTCTCCGAAACATAGCTCCTGCTTCGACCATGCGCTAACCACCTTGCGCCCGTCGTCTGTGTAACTACACTTCGATAGCTGCAACAAGGATGGTGAGACCTACGGTGGCTGATGGCACCAAGAGAGGCAGTAACTGAGTGGATACACTCAGTAGCCGGTCAAGCTGGAAATTGCGGGGCCAACGAGCTGACCGACCATAACAGCGACCAAAACGCCCCACTTGAACCATGAAGACCCTAGAATGCTTTTCCTCCACCACATGCCAAGACCCCTTTTACGCATATACGTTGGACTCCCAAGCTTGCCAGTGGCCATTCCCCGAGGGACAGTTGATGCTTCCAGCATGCGTGCGACGCCTAGCCTTGCTTCCCTCGTGAACGGAACGCCGTTTCTATGGCTGTAACAAGGATGGTGAGACCTAGAGTACCGAATGGTAGCAAAAGGTAGGACCAAACGGGACGCACCCTGCCAGTCAACCAAGGGACAAGGGTGGCACAGCCGACGAAGCTACCGACCATAAGCCCAATAACTCCTTCCCAGGTGAACCATGCAGACCCAAGAACGCGTCTCTTCCACCACATGCCAAGAACCTCCTTTCACCATAAACCTCATGTCCCTAGATTGTGTTCGCTGCATTACCCCTCACGAGCAACCAACAGGGAGACAACAATCGCCGCCAGAGTAAACCAAACGAAGGACAGCACCGTGATAAGCACCTGCTCGAATCAGCACCTTCACAGCAGCCACTTGCAGTGGCACCAAGATCAATTGCCATTTTCTATAGAGACCTTTTTTCCTTCCCTAATCCTGTATAAGTCCTTCGACATGTTTCGACAGTTGAATGCCTAGCCTAGCGTCCGTCATCTACGCAACACCATTTCGGTAGCTGCAACAAGAATGATGATTCCGGCAGATCCTAATGACATCACAACGTAAAACCAAGGAGGGTACGCCTTCTCGAATATCCACGAGATAAAAACCCAAGCAATGGGGTTGACGATCATCGCGTGGATCGCATGGCTCCATTTGATCCGTGAAGATCCCAAAATGCCCTTCTTCTCCCACACACCAAAACGCGCTTCAATGGCTGCACTAAAGATGAGAAATCCTGCAGTCCCTAATGGTATTTTGAAGCATGTCGAAACTGGATACGCCTGATGGCTGATCATTACGTAGAAGGCATGGAAGACGGACAGAAATATCGCATATCGGACTACACTGCCCCAGGTGATCCATGAAGACCCCAAAATGCTCTTCTTCCACCACATATGACCCCCCCCTTTCGCACACAGATGCTTCTACCTGCCATCATACAACCTAGCAGTTCCTGTGTTTTCAGTTATATATTATTTAGATAGTTCTTAAGGCCACCCGACTGATGCCAGCAATACCGGCGATCTCTGCCCGGTCTGTAGGGCCGGTGGGTCGGCCCCCGGAGTCATGCTGAGGGCGGATTCCGAAATAGTCGGCGCCAATCTGCTCCTGGGAGCTGCTCATCTCCCCTTCATAGGAGGTGCTGACGGTAACCGCAATCAGGATGCTGGTGCCGACCAGCGCTACCGTCAAGACGATGGCTACGGATACCCAGGCTGCTAGATTAAGTGATTGCGCTTTCGGTTGTTTCATCTTCCCGCTCCCTTCCTCCTAGATAGACCCGGCCTACGAACTCTGGGTACACACGCTGCCCGCGGCATTCCGAAAAAACAGCACTTCCGCGAATGAAGTGCTGCTCAAATATGATTATTCTGTTTACGCTTATGAATACCATATCATTCCTGGGAATGATCCAGCAAGCAGTATTCGATGTAGCGGCCCACAACCACAAGTCAGCATTGTCCACAGAACAATCTCGAAGAAACGTAATCAGCCTGCTCCCGGAGGACTATGAGCATAGCGAAGCTTACCCTTCAACCGTTCTCGTGCGGAAATGCACCTTCATGTCCTCGGGCTCCAGCCAACCCTCCTGCTCGCCAGACCTTCTGCCCTTGGCAAGCTCATTCATGAGACGGAGCGTCGCCTGCATTCTTGCATAGTCCTGCATGTCCACAATGGCGTACTTGCCGCGCCCGTTTTCCGCCAGAGAACAGGAGCCCCTATAGCCACATCGCTCAGCACCTCGCTATAATTGCGCCGATCGGAGATCGGTCTGACGTTCGGCATCTCTATCGGCCCCTTTCTACTGATCGTATACGCCCGCAGTTGCTGTGAAATGCAGCGGCGAACTTGCAGCACAATACGGCTTCCCTGGGCAAGGGTATAAACATGAGACGCAGAGGGGGAGAGACGTAGCCGTCAATCACCGCCTGGATCACACAGCAGAGAAGCGAAATAGTCCTCCAGTCTGGCAAGAGACCTGCCTAACTGCCTAAGCGCGCCTTCTGCGGCGCAAGATTGACCGCCTGACACTGATCAGCAACGTGGGGAAGCCGGAGCAGGCGAGCACCACTCCCCACTGAGCGGAGGAAAGCAGCACAGTATCAAACAGAGCCCGAGGGCCAGGCAGATAGAGCACAGCCAGGAACATCAAGGTGGAGATGAGCACCGCCAGCACTAGGTAGGTGTTGGTGAAGATGCCCTTTTCCATGATGCTCAGCGTCTCGGAGCGGCAATCGAAGACATGGAACAGCTGACAGAAAACCAGGGTAGCGAAAGCCATGGTGCGGGCCAGCGGCAGCTGTCCGGTGAGTTGAAGACTACCGGCAAAGACGCAGCTGGTGGTGACGCCGATCAGCAGCCCCCGGGTGAGGATTTTGCGGGCTAGGCCGCGGGCGAACACCCCTTCATTCTTCTGCCGGGGCGGGCGCTGCATCAGGTCGCGGTCTCCTGCTTCCACGCCCAGGGCCATGGCCGGTAAACCATCGGTGACCAGGTTGACCCAGAGGATTTGCAAGGGCTTGAGTGGCAAGGGCAAGCCCAGCAGCATGGTCAGGAAAACGGTCAGCAGCTCACCCACGTTACAGGCCAGCAGATAACGGATGAACTTGCGGATGTTGTCGTAGATGGCGCGGCCTTCTTTGACCGCAGCTACGATGGTGGCGAAGTTGTCGTCGCTGAGCACCAACGCGGAAGCTTCTTTGGCCACATCGGTACCTGTCTGCCCCATAGCCACCCCGATATCTGATTCCATCAAGGCGGGGGCGTCATTGATGCCGTCGCCGGTCATGGCCACCACCTGCCCCGCCTGCTTCAACTGGCGCACAATCTGCAATTTATGATGGGGTGAGACACGGGCAAAGATCTGGCCGCGGCTCACCACCTCCCGCAGCTCCCCAGCTGAGAAGCGGTCCAGGTCTTCCCCGGTAATCACCAAGTCTTCTTCGCCGATCAATCCCAGCTCTAGGCCGATGGCCCGGGCAGTGCGAGCGTGATCGCCGGTGATCATTACCGTGCGAATGCCTGCCGCACGACAGGTGCGAAGAGCCGCTTTTACCTCTGGGCGAGGGGGATCGATCATGCCGTACAGGCCGACCAGAATCAGGTTGCTTTCCAGTTCATCCTCCTGCTGCCCACCATCCCTGTCCACCGGGCGATAAGCAGCCGCCAACACCCGCAGTGCCTGGTCGCCCATCTCTTCCACCGCGGCCATCACCGCCTGGCGTATCTCCTTGGTCATCCTGCGGATCTCTTTGCCGTGCTGGTAGCGATTGCAGCGCTGAAGCAGCACATCCGGCGCTCCCTTGGAACAGATAAAACGCTCTGTTCCTCTGCTTGCCACCACGGTCATCCGTTTGCGTCCAGAATCGAAGGGAATCTCATCCACCAGCTGCCATGACCGTAGCAGCTGTTGCCGTGACAGAGCTGCCTTGCCGGCCAGACTGACCAATGCCGCCTCGGTGGGATCACCTTTGGCCTCATAGGAGCCCCTGCGCTGGTTGTGGCGACGATCCGATTTGTCCTTAAGCCGTACATCGGAGTTGTTGCAGAGCAGCCCGATAGTCAGCAGCCATTCCAAATCGGGCTCTTTCAGTGGCTTAATGACCTTCCCCTGACGGCTGAAATCACCCAGCGGCTCATATCCATCACCACTGACAGCTACCCCGCCGCTGGGCAGCCACAGCTGCCGCACGGTCATCTCGTTCTTGGTCAGGGTGCCCGTCTTATCGGAGCAGATCACGGTGGAACAGCCCAGGGTCTCCACTGCCGGCAGTTTGCGCACGATGGCATTGACCCGAATCATACGCTGCACGCCGATGGCCAGGGCAATGGTAACGATGGCAGGCAAGCCTTCTGGAATGGCGGCGACGGCCAGACTGACCCCAGCCAAGAACATGGTAGTGGGAGCCTCTCCCCGCAGCACGCCCAGGGCCACCACCGCCACACACACGGCCAGACAGGCCCAGACGATGAAGCGCCCCAGCTGCTCCAGGCGAAGCTGCAGCGGAGTCATTTCTTGTTCAGCCTCCTGCAACAGCGAGGCGATGCGCCCCATTTCTGTCTCCATTCCGGTGGCTACGACCAGTCCTCTGCCGTGACCACGGGTGACCAAAGTGCCTGCGTAAAGCATGCTGGTGCGATCCCCCAGCAGCGCCCGCTGGGCCACCGGCCGGATGGACTTTCGCACCGGCAGCGACTCGCCGGTCAATGCTGCCTCCTCCACCTCCAGGGCAGTGGCGCTGAGGACGCGCAAGTCAGCCGGAATGCGCACGCCGGCCGTCAACTGCACGATGTCGCCCGGGACCAGCAAGCGTACGTCCAGCGTCTGTTCACCGCCGTCCCGCAGCACAGTGACCTCTGGTGCCGTCAGCTCACGCAAGGCAGACAGAGCCCGCTCGGCTCTGAACTCCTGGATGAAACCCAGTATGGCGTTAACAAAAACGATGGCGATAATGGTCAGCGCGTCAGCATATTCACCCATCAGACCAGAGATCAATGTAGCCGCCAGCAAGGCGCCGATCATGAAGTCCTTGAATTGATCGACAAACAGCCCCAACAGGGAACGTCGCTGGGCCTGATCCAGTTGATTCATGCCCGCCTGCTGCAGTCGCAGCTTTGCCTCTCTGGCGGTCAAGCCGTTGTCGCTGCTTTCAAGCAAACCCAGGCATTGCTCTGCCTCCAGGCTGTGCCAGTCTGCCAGCATCCGCAAGTCGCTCACCTCTCCTTATGCACCGGATAGCTCGTTCACCGATGATGTTCACTTTCAAGATATTCATGGGGGTGGGACAACATGCCCGGCCCGTCCGCACGGCCTTGGCCGACTGACGTGCGTTGACCGTCCCAAGCTGCAGCAGGTATACTGAGGGCAGCGATCAGCGATTGCCTTACCCGAGGAATCGATAAAAAGGTGGTACTTCTCTTGGCTTACGATGGATTGGTCATGGCGGCCGTCTGCCACGAGCTGCAAGCTTTGGTGGACGCCCGCCTGGAAAAGATATATCAGCCGCAGGCGGCAGTGCTACTGTTGACTCTGCATCATCCCCGGCAAGGACGGCGCAGATTGTTATTGACGACGGAGCCGACCGGACCGAGGGTACACCTCACCGAGGGCAAGTGGAGCAATCCCCAGGCACCTCCTATGTTCTGCATGCTGTTGCGCAAGCACCTGGAGGGTAGTCGGCTGCTCAAGGTTGAGCAGTGGGGATTGGAACGGCTGCTGAAGTTTAGTTTCGGCGGCAGGGATGAGCTGGGGAATGCGGTAACCTATCGCTTGGTGGCAGAAATCATGGGCCGGCACAGCAATATCCTGCTGGTCAACCAGGAGGACCAGATTGTGGATGCCATCACCCGGGTGCCACCAGCCATGAGCAGCGTGCGCATGGTTCTCCCAGGGCTGAACTATTCCTACCCTGACCATGAGATGCGCTTGGACACCTTGGTGCTGAGAGGTAGCGAACAATTGGCTGAGGTAATGCAGCTGGAACCTGGCTTGGCGGTAGCGAAGGCGCTGGTGGCCAGATTGACCGGCATCAGCCCCCTGTTGGCCAAGGAACTGCTACATCGGGCAGAGTTGGACAGCCAGCAGGGTGTGGGCGAGTTGAGCGATGCGGACTGGACGGCGTTGTACCAGCAGCTGGCCATGCTTCAGCGGGTGGTGAACGAGGCTAGTTTCCAACCCAGCCTTAAAGGGAATCACTTCGCAGCTTTGCCGTTGACCCATCTGGAGGCGGAACTCTGGCCCAGCAGTGTCAACTCGCTGGTGGACCGTCACTTCACCGCCAGAGGGGAGGCAGCCAGGCTGCAAAGGCAGCAGCAGAAGCTATCTCAGATAGTGAGGCAGCTGCTACAGAAGAACCACCGCAAGGAGGCCTATCAGGCGGAAGAACTGCGGCAGATGGAAGAGGATTTGAGTTTGCGCCGCTGGGGCGAGCTGTTGGTGGCCAGCCTGCACCTGATCGAGCCGAAAGCAGAACGGGCACTGGTGGTGGATTATTACGATCCTGAGCTGCCGCAGGTGGAGATCCCGCTTAATCCTCAATATTCTGGCACCCAAAACGCACAGCGCTATTTCCGCCGCTACGAACGGGCCAAGAATGGGATCCCCATCGTGGAAAAGAACTTGGCTAAAACCAGGTCCACCATCGGCTATTTGGAGTCGCTGCTGGACAGCATCGAACGGGCTGAGCAGGCCGAGTTGTTGGCCGAGATAGAGCATGAAATGCAGCAGGAGGGGCTGTTGCCACCGGCAGAGAAAAAGCGTACCACGGTGCCCAAAGCCGAGAGCGAGCCGCTACGCTTTGTTTCCCCGGATGGCGTGGAGATCCTGGTGGGACGGAATAACCTGCAGAACGAGCGGCTGACCCGCAGGGCCGCCCCGGAAGATTGGTGGCTGCACACCAAGGACATTCCCGGCTCCCACGTGCTGGTGCGAGCTAGGGGGGCAGAGATGAGCCCGGCCACGCTGGAGATGGCAGCCGGCTTGGCCGCCTATTACAGTAAGGCGCGGCAATCCAGCAAGGTGCCGGTGGATTATACCCGGCGCAAGCATGTGCGCAAGCCGCCTGGATCCCCGCCCGGCTTTGTGATCTATACAGGCCAGCAGACGGTGCTGATCGAACCGCGCTTGCCGGAAGTGGAAACCAGCGATCGCAAGGGTGGCGGAAATATGACGGTTTAGGCGATCTGTTTAAGGACTTTCAAGGCAAGGGGTATCGCTGTAGAGAGGCGGACACCGGGCCACCGGTGGGGAGTGAGTGAGGTCCACTGGTCAGAAACACTGGGCGCGTAAACAATAGGGCGTGTAGGGTTGTATTTCCTCGGCAATACAACCCTACACGCCTCGTCTCTTCTTGGCTGTTAGGTGCGGAGGGTGCCAATCAACTCCTGCACGCTGGCAACGCCTTCATTTAGGCAGAACTGCCGGATGCCGTCAATCACCCGCCAGGCGGTATCGGGATTGACCAGGTTGGCGGTGCCGATCTGCACAGCGCTGGCACCGCAGATGATGAACTCCAAAGCGTCTTCGGCGTTCATGATGCCACCCAGGCCGATTACAGGCACTTGCACCGCGCGGCTGACTTGCCAGACCATGCGTAGCGCCAAGGGCTTGATGGCCGGTCCGGAAAGCCCGCCGATGATGTTGCCCAAGATAGGGCGGCGGCGCCTGACATCCACCGCCATGCCGACAAAGGTGTTGATCAGGGAGATGGCGTCAGCTCCAGCATCCTCAACCACCCGCGCCATCTCGACGATGTCGGTGACGTTGGGCGAGAGTTTGACGATCAAGGGCAACCGGGTCAAAGGCTTGACGGCTCGCACCACCTCGGCCGCCAGCTTGGGATCGGTGCCAAAAGCCATCCCCCCGGCCTTCACGTTGGGGCAGGAGATGTTCAGCTCCAAAGCGACGATGCCCGGCTGCTGCAGCCGCTCGGTTAAGCGGCAGTATTCGTCCACAGTATTGCCGGACATGTTCACTATGGTGGTCACCTGGCGCTGCTGCAGCTGGGGCAAATAGCGCTGCAGGAAATACTCCACGCCGGGGTTCTCCAGACCGATGGAGTTAAGCATGCCGGAGGCCGTCTCCACCACCCGTTGTGGCGGATTCCCGGCCCGTGGCTCCAGTGTGGTGCCTTTCACCACCACGCCACCCAGTTGACTCAAGTCTCCGTAGGGCATGAACTCAAGGCCGTAGCCGAAGGTGCCGGAAGCGGTGAGCACTGGGTTTTCTAGGTGCAACGCACCGATACTAACGGAAAGATCTGGCGTTCTCATATGCGCAACACACCTCCCGGAAACACCGGACCATCGGTACAGACGTGGGCGAATCCGCCCTCCTTGGTGGCGCAGACGCAGCCCAGGCAGGCGCCGATGCCACAAGCCATATACTCCTCCAAAGACAACTGGGCAGGACGTCTCACCTCGACAGCATAATCGTCCACCGCTTTCAACATGGGACGAGGGCCGCAGGCGTAGAAGTGGCAGCTGTCTGGCAACGTTTGTTTAGTCAACAGGTCCAGCACCGTTCCGCATGAGCCACAACTGCCGTCGTCGGTGCTCAGTTCCACCTCTACACCCAGGTCGGCGAAATCCTGGGCGCGCACCAACTCACTGGCGGTGCGCGCGCCGTAGAGCAAGCGAACGCGAACACCCTGCGCCAGCAGGGTTCTGGCCAAATAGAAGAGTGGCGCCACACCGATGCCCCCAGCCAGCAACCAGGCTTCCTCCCCTGGCGCTGGCAACGAAAACCCGTTGCCCAGCGGCCCCAACAGATTCAAGGCCGCGCCTGTCTGCGCCTGACTGAGCAGGCGGGTGGACTCTCCCACCACCCGGTAGAGCAGGTCCAGATAACCCTGCCCCGGATCCAGATCATGTACCGAAAGGGGGGTGCGGAGCAGCGGCTGTATCCCGGCGCATACTTTCACCTGCACAAATTGCCCGGGAGCAGCCTGTTTGCAGAGGCCGGGAGCGAGAACCCGTAGGTGGAAGCACTCCCCGCCTAACGATTGATTAAAGACCACCTGTCCCTCAGTGATTACCGACATGGCTAGCCCTCCGATCCATAACAATCTCGCCTGCCACCATGGTCAAGAGCGGCCGGCCGACCAGTTCTTTGTCCAAGAAGGGGGTATTCTTCCCCTGGGAGATCAGGTCTTGCTCCTGCAGTCTGAACCGACAATCGAGGTCCAACACCACCAAATCAGCCGGGCAACCCACCTGCAAGCGTCCGCTGGACAAACCCAGGATTTCCGCCGGGCGAATGGTCATCGCCCGCAACAGGTCGATCAAGGACATGGCCCCGCTTTGCACCATCTGCTGATAGCAGACCGCAAAGGCGCTTTCCAACCCGCTGAAACCGAAGGCCGCCTGGGAAAGGGGCAGCTCCTTCTCCTCCTGCGCATGAGGGGCGTGGTCCGTGGCCACCACGTCGATGGCACCATCGGCCAAGCCACGACAGACCGCCTGGCGGTCGGCTTCACTGCGCAGGGGAGGGTTGACTTTGGCTTGCCCGAGCAGCGACGGCACCAGCCCGTCGGTCAGCACCAAGTGATGCGGTGTTACTTCGGCAGTTACCTGCAGGCCTGCCTGCTTGGCTCGCCTGACCAAGGCCACACTCTCGGAACAGCTGACGTGGGCCACGTGCAGGCGCGCGTCCGCCAGTTCAGCCAGGTAGATGTCCCGGGCCACCATAGCGTATTCAGCCACGCCAGGAATGCCTGGATCGCCCAACAGCGTGCTCACTGGGCCGGCGTTGATATTCCCGCCGGCAGCCAAGTCGTGGTCTTCCTCATGCACGATGATCGGAACATCCAACTCCCGCCCGGCTCGCAGCGCCTGCAGCAGCAGCCGGCTGCTCATCACACCCTTGCCGTCATCGGAGAAGGCGACGGCGCCCGCCGCTTGCAGCCCGGTGAAATCCGCCGGCTGTTGTCCCCGCGAGCCGAGGGAAATGGCGGCAATCGGCAGCACCTTGACGACGGCGCTACGCTCGATCCGCCGCCGCAGCTCCTGCAGCAATGGAACCGAATCCAGCACCGGGTTGGTGTTGGGCATGGTGCAGATGGTGGTGAACCCGCCGGCGGCAGCCGCACGGGTGCCGCTAGCGATGGTCTCTTTATGCTCCAAGCCGGGCTCGCGCAAATGGACATGCATATCGATCAGCCCAGGGGCCAACAGCAGCCCCTGCAGGTCAATCTCCGTCACGCCGTCTGCCTGCGTAAGCCCCTCCCCGATAGCTACGATGGTGCCATCCTGCACCAGCAGGCCGCCGGGTAGGATCCGGCGTTTGCCTACATCGGCCAATAGGGCGTTACGAAATAGCGTCTTCCGAGGCACCAGATACCCTCCTCCATTCTCTGTTTCGACAACGCTTTGAGCCTGTCAAAAGCGGGTGGCCTGGCCACCCGCTGCAGTCGTTATTTGGTTGGTGAAGTGGAGGCCAACTTGTTCTTCATCGCTTCACCCATGCGAGCTGGCAGCAGCTGATTGAGCAGCACACCCACAATTGCACCCAGGCCCATGCCCTTCAAGCTGAGAATTTCCAGTCCACTGATGCCCAGGATGATGATGGTACTGACGATAATCAGGTTGCGGGTATCCCCCAAATCCACTTGCTTCTCCACCAGCGTGCGAATACCCACAGCGGCGATCATACCGAACAGCAAAATGGTCACTCCGCCCATCACCGGTAGGGGAATGGTGGAGATTAACGCTCCGATCTTGGGGAACAGGCTGAAGATAAGCACCAAAATAGCAGCAGCACGGACCACAATTGGGTTATACACCTTGGTGATGGCCAACACGCCGACGTTTTCCCCATAGGTGGTGTTGGGGGGGCCACCTAGCAAGGCGGCCAATGAAGTGGCGATACCGTCGCCCCAAAGGGTACGATGCAAGCCTGGTTCGTTGATGAAATCGCGGCCAGTGGTGCGGCTGATGGTCAGCACATCGCCCAGGTGCTCAATCATAGTCACCACTGCCACCGGAGCGACCATCATGATCGCGCCCAGATGCCAATTGGACGGATTGAGCAGGGTCTCTCCCGGATTGGTGAACAGGGTGCCCAGATAACCAGGAAGGGCTGGCATCCAGGAGGTCTGCTGCAGCACCGCGAACATGCTCTCTCCATTGCTGTTCACAAATAGACCAAGCTCTGGGAAGCGCCAGTTGATGATGAGAGCGAAAATGTAGCCAGAGATGATCCCGACCAGGATGGGGATGATTTTCAGCAGGCCTTTGCCATAGTAGCTGACACCGATGACCACCGCCAGGGTGAACAGAGCGGTGGGCAGATGTACCACAGAGTAATCACGGGCGACGCCGGCCAGTCCCAACCCGATGGTCATGATCACCGGACCTACCACCACCGGTGGAAAGAACCGATCTATAAAACCGATGCCAACCTTGCGGATGATGGCGCCGATGACCACATAGACCAGACCGGCAGCAAACGCACCGGCCAGCGCACCGGTGACGCCAAATTGCTCATTGGCCGCGATCAGTGGCGCGATGAAGGCGAAGGAGGAACCCAGATAGGCCGGGACCAACCCTTTGGTGATCACCTGGAATACCAGGGTACCCAAGCCAGAGGTGAAAAGAGCGGTGGAAGTGTCCAAACCGGTCAGCATGGGCACCAGGATGGTGGCACCGAACATGGCAAAGACATGCTGGATGCCTAAGGGCAGCAGTCGGGAGAAGGGCACTGGTTCATAACGTTTCATGATGTTTATCCCCTTTCTACATAGGCGGTGTCTAGCGAGAACCTGCTTATGCGTCGTCACGTTACAGCCTATCTGCTCAGCCTATCTGATACCAGAAGTCGTGAGTGTTCCATGGTTTGAAACTTGACGCCCAAACAAGGCTGTGTACCGAAAACCTATCTTGCAGCCAGTGAACTCTACTCAGGCTTGGCTGCCAGATTCCTGCTCCATGATCATCACTTCGTCGCTTCCATCGATCTCACTCACCCGCACGGCGATCATCTCTCGGCGGGAAGTGGGCACGTTCTTGCCCACGTAGTCAGCTCGAATAGGCAGTTCACGATGACCACGATCTACCAACACCGCTAGTTGGATCATCCGCGGACGGCCCAGGTCTATCAAAGCATCCAGTGCCGCTCGGGCTGTCCTGCCGGTATACAGCACGTCATCCACCAAGACCACCACCTGGTCGACGATGCTTACTGGCAGAGAAGTTTGATGTACCACCGGTTGCTCCGACTGGGTGGTCAGGTCGTCGCGGTAGAGGGTGATGTCCAAGATCCCCACAGGAACCGCCACGCCTTCGATGCGCTCAATGGCCTCGGCCAATCTGAGGGCTAGCGGCACACCGCGTCGCCTGATTCCCACCAGAACCAGATCTTCAGTGCCCTTGTTCTTCTCGATGATTTCGTGGGCAATGCGGGTCAAGGCTCGGTTCATGGCTTTGGCATCCATCAATCGCGTCTTCTCTTGGTACTTCATCTTTCCACCTCCTAGACAATCTCTTCTTAGCTGGACAGGGGGACCGCTCGGACACAGGGACGGTTCCCTCTCGTCCGGATCGTGAGCGGATATGGGGATGGCTTGAGACCACTGAAGGAGCCTGCAAGTGTCATTCTGAATGTAACGGGAGATTCTAAAGAGAGCCGGCACTTATGGGTTTTGGATTCTTCACTAGCGCTCAGAATGACCGCCTTCGGTGCCTTTCAGTACTCTCGACGGTTCTCCTGTCCAACGAGTTGGACAGGAGAACCGTCCCCAAGTCCAGATGATCAAGCCAAAAAGGCCTTCCTGCCAGCGCAAGCTGCAGGAAGGCCCAATGAAGGCACGGTATTGCCACTTCCCTTGCTAGCCTCGCAGGACTAACTTAAAGGTTTGAACTAAGGGTAGCAAAACACTGTTCAACTGTCAACGGCTTGTTCACAATTCATTGTGAACCAAAAGCCTTAGTTTCTCACCGGCTACTAAGTCAAATGATTTCACTATCCTATTGCCGCGGCATTTTCTAAAGCTTTTGTGTCTGACGCAACTGTCGCAGGACGGCAGCAAAGTCAGCAGGCAATGGTGCGTCAAACTGCAGAGCCTGCCCTGTGATGGGATGCTGGAAGCTCAGCCGCCAAGCGTGCAGCAATTGGCCTGATAGGCGAAACGGGGACTTCCGCGGTCCGTAGACCTGATCACCGACCACAGGGTGCCCCAGGTGCGCCAAGTGCACCCTAATTTGGTGGGTGCGTCCGGTTTCCAACCTCAGTTGCAGCAAGGTATATTGATCCAAACGCTCCAATACCTGATAGTGGGTGACGGCTCGTCGTCCTCCCGGCACCACCGCCATCCGCTTGCGCCAGACCGGATGGCGAGCCAAAGGAGCGTCTACAGTCCCCTGATCGGCAGGAAAACCACCATGGGCTAACGCCTGGTACTCTCGCTTGATCAGCCTCTGCTTCATCTGCTCGGCCAATGCCAGATGGGCGCAATCATGCTTGGCTACCACCAGCAAACCGGTGGTATCCTTATCCAGGCGGTGCACAATGCCAGGTCGCAGCACACCGTTAATCCCGGAGAGGTCGCCCACCTGATGCAGCAAAGCATTGACCAGGGTACCGCTGTAGTTGCCCTTGGCCGGATGGGTGACCATATGGCGCGGTTTGTTCACCACCACAATGTGCTCATCCTGGAAGACGATCGGCACCTGCAGCTGTTCAGCGGCGATGGTCAACGGTTTGGGTTCCGGTACGGTCACCACCACACTATCCCCCGGCTGCAGGCGGGTGCTGTTCTTGCCCACCTGCCCGTTTACCAGCACCGCTTCTTCGGCAATCAGCTTCTGCACGTGAGACCTGGTCAAGTTGAGAGGCTGCAGAGCCACCCAAGCATCCAAACGCCGGCCGGCGTCCTGCTCATTCACTATCAGCTGATGAATGGGCACCGTCTTGCACTCCCCGCTCCCAAGTCCAGATCCCAATACACAGCAGACCCACGCCCACCACCACGGCGCTGTCGGCAACGTTGAACACCGGCCAATAGGGTAGTTCCAGAAAGTCCACCACGTACCCCAAGAACAGGCGGTCGTAGAGATTGCCCAGTGCACCGCCCAATACCAAAGCGATCCCAATTTTGCCCCAGCGGCTGAGGGATTCAATGTGGCGTCTAAGGAAAAAAAGCGAACCGATCAACCCGATGGTGACCAATGCCAGCAGCAAAGTCTGATTGCGCAATAGGCCAAAGGCGGCACCGGTGTTGCGTACATGAGTGAGCGACAACCAATTGCCCAAGAGGGGCTGCCGATGCCACAACGGAAACCGATCCACCACCAGAATCTTGCTCCAACGGTCCAAGACCCAAACGGTGGCGGTCAAGACTGCATATAACATTAAATCCCTCCTGCAATCGCAGCCATAAGGTACAAGCTGATTGGTGCTTGCGCAACAATCACTTTATTGCCCGCAACATCTTGCAGATGTTGCTAGTAGGTACAAGCTGATTGGTGCTTGCGCAACAATCACTTTATTGCCCGCAACATCTTGCAGATGTTGCTAGTAGGTACAAGCTGATTGGTGCTTGCGCAACAATCACTTTATTGCCCGCAACATCTTGCAGATGTTGCTAGTAGGTACAAGCTGATTGGTGCTTGCGCAAGTCGCAAGGGTGCTGCTAGTGGCTGTCTTAGCAGGGTAATAATATCATTGAACTGCTACCAGGCTCAATGGGGCTGTTAAAACGCCCAACAACTGCTCAGGCTTCGCTGGACCAGACTGCACGCTCTCCAATCCTGGCGCAAAGGCGTTAGCCTGCGGATCTCGGTCTTCACCCCTCTTGGCGCGGGCGGGTGGAAAACCCCACCTGCCGGCCGGCCTCCGGATCGGGCAACTTGTCCTCCTCAAAGAAGATACCGATCTCCTCGTCGCTGTCAATGTAAGCG
Organism: Bacillota bacterium; assembly: GCA_050949055.1. Lineage (GTDB taxonomy): Bacteria > Bacillota > UBA994 > UBA5500 > UBA5500 > JAEZJZ01. Next base: position 552,187 of record JBMNFA010000001.1, read on the forward strand.
TCATCGTAGTTCTCAAGCTGGCGGAAGTCGCCGGGCGTGTTGGAAGTGCCGTAGCGAGCTACTGCTTGCCAGCTGTCCTCCCCATCGAAGCCGATACTGTCTTTAGGATCGTTATCCTTGAAGCTCTCCCGCAGCATTTGATTGACCAGCGATTCTTCGATCGGACGGGGGCGGGTGGCATCTTCCTGGGCGCGCTGGCATTGCACACAGGATGTGGCGTAGGGCACAGCTTGCAGCCGTTCCTCCGGTATGCCCCGGCCGCAAACTGTGCAGTAGCCAAAACTGCCGTCATCTATTCTGTCCAGCGCCGAGTCGACCGCCTGCAACAGATTGGCCTGGACCTCCCGCAAGGCAAGATCCTTGCCTCGTTCGAAGGTCTCGGTGGCTATGTCAGCCGGGTGGTTATCGTAGCTGGAAAGCTCCACGATGGAATCGCGCAGTTCCTGGCCCAGCCCTTGCTGCAAGTCAGCCAAGGAACGCTCAGTTGCCTGGCGCAGCTGCAAGAGACGCTGCCGGTAGGATTTCAATTGTTCTGGTTGCATACCTGACCTCCTAGCAAGCTTTTTGCCCTATTTGGCCATCTGCTGCTGTACCAGTTTCACCAATTCGGCGATGAAGTCGCCGATCACCGGCAAATTGAGAATTGCCAACCTGCTCAAGAGCAGCAGCAGAATACCTGCCAGTAGTGTGCCCCCGACGGCGATTCCCACTCCACGGGCCAGGCCGGCCAAGAAGTTGAGCCACATCAGGCGCCAAGGTCGATTGAACAGCTGGATGTATTCCGCCAGCCGCATCCGCTCCAGATAATACGCCAATTCTTCCACCTTGCCGTCCAGCTTCTTCAGCGCGCGGTTCTTGTTGACCATCAGGATCACCTTCCGTTCATATTTGGTCTTGCCAAAATCGCTTGTTGTCATCCCCCCGGACATGGGGACGGTTCTTCTGTCCGGCGCGCCGGACAGAAGAACCGTCCCCATGTCCGGGTCAAGCTGCGGAAAGCAAACAGCGGGGCTGGGGATTAGCTCCCCGCCCCGCTGCAATATATGACAAACCTCTTAGGACGATGCCAGGGCCCGCTCAACCGCCGCTTTAGCCAGGAGCCCAGTGGAATCGAGCACCGGCACGCTGACATCGCCATCAGCCAGCACCAGCGGTATCTCGGTGCAGCCAGCGATAATGGCAGCCGCACCACGTGCGATCAGCCCGTTGGCGACCTGCTGGGCGCTAAGGCGCAGCTTCTGGTCCAACACGCCGGCCTTTACTCCTTCTGGTCCATAGATGATCTCCATCACTTGCGCCTGTGCTTCGGCATCAGGAACCATGGGCACCAGCCCCACTTTTTCTAATGCGTCGTGATACAGCCGGTTTTGCAGGGTACCGTCGGTAGCCATAATGCCGACCGCAGAACCGGGAGGCACCAATTTGGCAGCAACCTCCGCTACATTGTCGATCATGCTCAAGAAGGGAATCCCCACAGCCGCCTCCACTGCCTTGGCAAAGAAGTGGGCCGTGTTGCAGGGGATGATCAGGAAGTCACATCCGGCTGCTTCCAGGCGCTTAGCCATGGCGATCAACTCGTCAGTCGGATCCACTCCCTTCCCCAAGAAAAAGGATGTGCGGTCCGGCACCTGGGGATTGTTGTCGATAATCACGTGGACGTGGTCCTGATCCCGCTTGGCGGGGGTAGCGTCGATGATCTTTTGAAACAGGTCGCAGGTTGCTTGGGGACCCATTCCTCCTAGTACACCGATGGTCAGTTTACTCACTTGTTGTCCCTCCAAATTTAAGCTAGCCTAGTGGGTGCAATCTCCAAGTTATCCCAAGCATCGTCGCCCAACATCTCCAGCTGCGCTTTCAGCATGCTGGTCAACCGGGCGCGGAAGACCTCCGCCTGTTTGCGCAAATCATCTACCTCCGAAGTCATGCGGCGGACTTTGGCAATAGCTTCATCCACCATGCGTTCTGCCTTTAACTCGGCCTCTTTGGTGATCAACTGCGCTTCCCGCTTGGCTGCCGCCTTGACTTCCTCGGCAGTCTCCTGGGCCACCACCAGTGCGTTATGCAGTGTCTGCTCCAACTCGTGGTAGTGCTCTAATCTGTCTGCCAGAGCAGTGCTCTTTTCTTTGTACTCGGCGTTTTCCCGCATCAGCTGTTCCATATCTTTGATCAGCTGATCCAGGAATTCATCCACTTCGTTGCGATCATAGCCACGCAAGGCGGTGCGAAACTCTTTGTTGTGAATGTCCAACGGAGTAATTGACATTTCGAGCCCTCCTCCAGAATCAGATCAGCATCTGCAGATAGTAAAGTGCCAGCAGTACCATGATAGGAGCGATATCGACGGTGGTCTCCCCCAGGGTCATCGGTCCAACAAATCGTCGCATGGGAGCCAACACCGGCTCCGTAATTTGATGCACCAGCCTCCCCGCTGCCGAAGCGGCCACAGCAGGAATGAAGTCAAACACCACTCTCAAAATAAACACCCACATTAAGACTTCAAGGACTGCTCTCAGTGGGCCCATGGCCTATAGTCCCCCAGTTCTGCGAGACTTGCCTTCAGCCGCAATAGCGCTCAGTTCCTCGTCCAGAAGGTTGTTGATGTCCACATTTGCCGGGGCAAACAGGAAGATCAGCTCGCTTACCCGCTGGCTGCGCCCCCCCAAGGCGTAAATGGCCCCGCTGAGGAAATCTAAAACGCGCATGCGCGCTTTCGGGTCTGCCATCTCCAAGTTGACCACTACCGGTCGTTTTGCCCGCAGCTGGTCTGCCACCTGCTGCACGTCGTCATAGGACCTGGGGCCAAGCACAACCAGCTTCAGGTTCTTGTTCGGTTGCAGCTCCACCACATTGGGGCGAAAACGCGGGGCAGCCATCGGTGGCGCCGCTATATCCTCCTCTTGTGGCTCCTGGCTTTCATCCTCGACTTCCTCGAAGCCCAGCCAGTCCAGTAATTTGCTCCAAAGCTTCATTGCCGTTACCTCCTCCCAAAAATCGCGGTGCCGACGCGGACCATGGTTGCTCCCTCGGCAATGGCCACCTCAAAGTCGTTGGACATTCCCATGGACAGGTGTCTAAACCCGTATACATCTGCCATGCGGTCGAACAACCGTCGCAACTGCCGGAAGTAACAGCGCACATCCTCTGGATTCTCTGCGTAAGGAGCAACTGTCATTAGACCATGCACAGCTACGTGAGGGCACTCCGAAACTACGGTTCCCACAAAATCATCCACCTGGCCAAGGGGAAGGCCGGCTTTGCTCGCTTCACCAGCCACGTTAACCTCTACCAGACAATTTGCTTTCATCTGCAAATTCTCTGCCCGGGAGTCCAATTCCTTTGCCAATTTGAAGCGATCCAATGAATGAATCAATTCTACACGTGGCAAAATCTGCCTCACCTTATTTGTCTGCAGTTGTCCAATCAAATGCCAGTTCACAGGCCGCCCCTGGAACTGGGCTATCTTGCCCAAGGCTTCTTGCACCCGATTCTCGCCCAGGTCGGTCAAACCGGCGTCCACAGCCTCTGCAATTCGCTGCACTGAAACCGTCTTGGTTACGCCGACCAGGGTGATCTCACCCGGATCCCGTCCGGACAGGTGCGCTGCCCTAGCTATCCTCGCCTTTACTTGCTGCAAGTTTTGAAGTATTTCTCCTGGCATGCGCTCACTTCCTCAATCTAGATGACACGTCCGCGCCGTCCGCGAGACCGGATGGGTTGGTGACGACCAACATGCCCGGCTCCAATCCGGTGACGATGCTACTCCGCTTTTCCTCTGCTCGCACCACAACCGCCTGTTGATGTACAACATCTCCGTCCAGGACAAACACAGCGGCTCCCTGGTCAGCGACAATCAGCGCCTTGCTCGGTATCTGGCACAGCACCTCGCCCTCGGTGTGCAGGGTTACTGGGATGAAACGAGGCAGCAGCTGTTCCTGCTCCGGGGAGATCTGCAACAGACATTGGTCCTGCCCCAAGTTGGCATTCTGCTCCCAACCTGCTTCCCAATCTACGGTCTGGCCAGCCAGGTCCACCAACACGCCGACTTTGGCCCACTCGGCGATGGTAGCAGCAGTCCCTTCCGGCAGATCGATTAAAAGATACGTCTTGCTATCGGTGGCCACTTTGAACACCGGTTGGCCGGCCACAATCAGGCTGTCGGTGGTCACGCTGTGGTCGGCAACCTTCATCTGCCGCAGCTGGTCATAGAGGGTCGGGGTCAGGTTGGCCAAATCAGCCACCTGCTCCAGACCATCGACTGCAAATGAAATTCTGCCGTTGGCTGGCGAATAGACCGGCACTATCGCCTGGTTGCGGCGCGACTCCAGTTCCGCCCGCTGCTCCTCCACTGAAGCGTGGCCCTGCAGCAACAACAGGCGGTCCTGCTGCAGCTTGGCCAACTCTCGAGCTGCGCTGTTCAGGCTACTATACAGGGAGCGATACTCCTCCACCTGCTGATTGCGCAAAGCCTTGCGATAGTCGTCCATCAGTGATAGCAGGCTGGTCTGGGAGGTTTGCAGCCGTTGGTCCAACTCCGCCAAACGGGATACTCCCGAACTGCTCGGCTGGGACGCCTGCTTGTCCAGCTTGCTCAACTCTTCCTCTATACTGGCCAGCAGCGTCTTGTCGACCAGTTCCAGCACCCGCTGGCCTGTCTCAACCTCTGTGCCTTCGGACACCAACAGGTTGGCCCGACCTGGTTTATCAGCCAAGATCACCGTCTCCTGCCGCAACACGACTGCCTGAGCGGAGATGCCGCTGTTGTCGGGCACCTGTACCGCTTCCGCTGTCTTGATCATCGGTTCGGAAAATAACCAGGCAGCCGCCAGACGATACGTCCCGCGCCCGGCCAGAAACAATAGCCATGCTGAGGCCACCAGAATACTCAGCAGGGTCAACCTTTTCAGCAGTTTTTTCGGCTTTAGCCTTTTCTTCCTTTTGATACGTTTAGCAGACAATCGCCTCAACTCCGTCAACCCTGATATCGCAACTTACTGATACTTCTCTGCCCATAGCTACAAATCCTGCCTCAGGAGAGGCTTTAGCCCGATAGTGGCAACCTGGCGTCCGGTAGTCCCACGGTCCCGTCGATAGGAGTAAAAACGGTCGGCATCATGCATGGTGCAGACTTGAGAGAGGTGAATGTGCTCAGGCTTTAGTCCTGCCGACTGCAGCAGCAAACGGTTGAGCAACGGCAGGTCCAGGTATTGCTGCCCGGCCACCATCGATTCCTTCACCGCCTGGACCCAAGGGACGGGCAACCTCCTCACCTGGCTGAGCACAGGCTCGTCCACCAAGTAACAGCAACTGCCGATGCCCGGTCCAATACACGCCTCTATCTCTTCGGGAGCCGCACCAAACTCCCTGACCATCAGCGCCACTGCCTGGGGAGCAATTTGAGCCACTGTGCCTCTCCATCCCGCATGCACAGCTCCCACTGCCCGGCAGCGGCGGGAAAGAAACAAAATTGGCAGACAGTCGGCGACCAGGACATGCAGAGCCAACCCGGGAGTATTGCTGACCACCCCATCGGTGGCCAGCAGGGTACCTGCACCGGTGGCTACCGCCACCCGGCTGCCGTGGACTTGGTTCATATACACCTCTGTCCATCCGTCCATCCCCAGTGTCTGCAACCAAAGCTGGCGGTTCTGCCGCACATTCTGCTCAGCGTCCCCGCTGCCGCCCAGATTCAGACTGGACCAAGGCCCCTCACTGACACCCCCCAGACGGGTGGACCAGCCGTGAGTCAGCCACGGCAGTCGCTCCCAGTCCGCGTGGACTAGCCAGGGTACGAGACCTTCACGGTAAGCTAAGCCACCAATTGCTTGCATACCCATCTCTCCCTCATAGGCAGATACCAAAATCCCACTAACCGGTCTGCGCTTACTGTCAATGTGCATCGCAGCCGAACGGGCGCCGGACGTTAGTGCGACAGTGGAGCGGCGTAAACCACATCAACCATCGGGCGCTCCGGCAGCGGTTGGACAACCAACTGCCCTCCCTGGAAATGCTGACTGACTGGTGCCAGTTGGTAGGGCTGCTCTACTTCCGGCCAGAGGCTGTTCACCAAAGGAAATGCCTGGCCGTCAACCTGCCTAAAGCGGCTAGCCGCCCAACTACCGGCAGTGGCAGCCAATTTCAACTGCAGAGCATAGTGGCTGCGCCAATGCTCCACGATGCGCCGCTGTAAGTGAATGAACTCCTGCTCCTCCAGCCCGATCTGGCTGCCAAAACGCATCCGCGCGACAGCAAACGCCTCGGTCACGCCCACCGGGACGATACTCAGTTGACAAGCTTGCAGTACGTCCTTCATAGCCTGGTACTGCTGTTCACCGGCCCCCGCCAGCTGCCAGAGCAAGGGCAGATCATGCTCAGAGAGCGCCGAAAGAACCTCGAAGCGATGGGCCAGCTGCCGGGCCACCAAACTGTAGACGCGGTCGATTCCCGCCCAGAAATCGCTGCTGCTTGACGCTTCCAGGGCGATCCGTGGTAGATTGACGAAACTCTGGGCCAGCTGCCCAGGCTCCCCCGTAGCCAAATGCAGTCCGCTGGCGAAGATGGCTCCTGACCTTTCACTGACCATAACTTGGGCAGGGTTGCCCCCTTCTCGCGCCACTGGCGCAGCTAGCTGCCTCAATTGCGCGGATACGGGGTCTGATGATCGCAGCTGCAAGACCACCTGGGGGGTGTGCGCCAGGGTGCGTCGGGGCAAGCCTCGGGCAAGTACGGCTAGCAGCGCCTTGGCAAAGATAGTTCCGCTGTTGCTCCGTTCCAAGCCTATACTGACCGAGACCCGAATCGGGCACAAACCGCCGATCTGAGCAACCAGGCCCAGGTCGTGTAACATGCGTTCTGCCAACAGTTCAGCCTCCACTGCTGAAAACGGCTGGTCGGCAAGTTTGACCACCTGCGCGACCGCGCAATCCAGGTCGGAGAACAGCAATTCGCCGATCATCTCGCTATGGGCCAGCAGCACCAGTTGCCCGGCCATTCGCATCAGTTGCTCTGGAGTCCTGGCGGCCGCCAAATGCATTTGGCCTATGCTGATGCCATGCCGCACGAGGGTAGCCGGCCGGATTACGCCTGCCGCTACCGCCATGGTGTAGTGTGGCAAACGGTCTATATGTATTTCCGCCCGCTGGTGGGCCAAGGAGAACTCTCTGGGTAGCAGGCTGTGCAGCGTGTATTGCTCGCTGGCAGCCAAAGCAATCCGGCTCAGCTTGGCGGCCGGGGTGGACTGGTCGGAGAGCTCGTTGATGCTATCCTGCAGGACCTCGCTGACGGCATCCATCAACTCGCTTTTCTGTTCACGAATGCGCGTACGACGGTTGCGGTAAAGAATGTAGGCTTTGGCGGTACGGGCGTGGCCATTTTCAATCAGCACCTTTTCCACCAAGTCCTGAATCTGCTCCACTTGCGGCGTGCCGCCCTCGGGCAATGACTGACTCAACAAGTGGATCACCTGCCCGGCCAGGAACTCGGACTGCCGCCGATCCTCGCCGCCGACGGCTCTGGCAGCGGAGAAGATGGCATCTGCTATTTTGGCCGCGTTAAAGGGCACCACCCGGCCATCTCGCTTTTGCACCCACTCAATCATGCTTTTGCCCCAGCAACCTGTCCAGCTCCTGCTTCAATTGCATGATATCTGTGAACTGGCGATAGACTGAGGCAAAGCGCACGTAGGCGACCTCGTCTATTTCCCGCAAGCGATCCATCACCATCTCACCAATTTGCTCGGACTCCACCTCGGGACAAAGCTGATTTCGCAAGTGCTGTTCAATGTCATTGGCTATCTGCTCCAAAACAGCGGCGCTGACCGGCCGCTTCTCGCAGGCCCTAAATAGACCGGCCAGAATTTTGTTGCGGTCAAAGGCCTCCCGCCGCCCATCCTTCTTGCTGACCATCATGGGCAGCTCTTCGATCTTCTCATAGGTGGTAAACCGTCGGGCGCAAGCAGCGCATTCGCGGCGGCGGCGAATAGCGTTACCCTCATCGGTGGGACGGCTATCGACTACGCGGCTATCAGGATGCGAACAAAAGGGACATCTCATAGTTGCTACCCCTTTCTTCACCGCTGGTTGCACATCCGCAACCGGCAGCGGTGGGTATTCATTATCAGTCTACAAGATATTGTGCCAAGGTGCTAGTCTGGCCGCATCAGCAATGAAAAAGGGGGCTCAGCTGCGGCTGTAGCCCCCCTCCTGATAGGAGTTGTTCCCGTCCAGTTCCACCAGAATCACATCTTCGCCAATTTTCACTACCTGTTCCCACGCAATGTAGATTTCGCTTTCCCGGCCAAAGATGCCTAGCACCCGCGCTTGACCTGGTACCAGCAAACCCTTCACCCGTCCGGCCGCCAGATCGATATCCAGGTCTATGATCATGCCCAGGCGCTTGCCATCCAGAACGTTGACCACTTCTCGCATGCGTAGCTCTCCCACCCTCAGCATGCCGTTCCCCCCTATCCATATGAGTATATGGATAAGGATTAGGAAACAGAACTAGGCTGAAGGCGGCTGCGCAACAACCACCTGCCTGAAACTGGCTGTGACGAAGCGGTCGCGCAGACTCTGCCAGCAATCCCAGAGGAGACTGCGCAGCACCAGTGTCTGAGGTTCTGTTTGGCCCAGTGGCTGACAAACGCCGCTGGTCAAACACATGGGAGGAAAGACCACGCACCACCAGTTGCGACCCTCACCGGTGCCCAAAGTAACATTCAACGCCTGATAGCGGCCAGCCGGCAAAGTGAAGGTACCATAGTGCTTGGCCGGGAAGTTGAATTCCCCCAGCTGGAGACTGGCTTGGTAATCCTCCCCCTGGTCCTCCAGCGTCTGCCTGGCGATTTGGCTTAGCTGGCCTAAGTGCGCCCTGAGCCGGCTCACTGCTTCCTCGGGATCGGCCACACCTGCCAACAGTGGGTTCAGGTACGCCAGCAGGTCGTCTCGTACCTGCATCTTCACCTGTTGCTCACGCAAGCTCTCCCCATTGGCAGAGACGTGCAGCCTGATTAGGGGAGGCGGCAACTCGCCCGCCGCGCAGACGCCGATATCCAACCAGAACACCCCGGCAAGCAACAGCAATCCCACAAACACAAAGTAGCGCCTCATCGCTATTCCTCCTCATATAACCTAACTGATATATGGTCGTCTAGACCCGTTCCTTGTTGCCGTCCCGTTCAGCGATCAGCTTGCGCATGTGCTGCAGCGCGGCTTTCTCCAGGCGTGACACCTGGGCCTGGGAAATCCCGATCTCTTCAGCCACTTCCATCTGAGTCTTGCTGGCGAAGAAGCGGAGCGAGAGGATCAATCGTTCCCGCTCGCTCAGTTTGTCCATCGCCTCCCGCAGCGCAATTCCTTCTACCCAGGTGCTATCCTGATTCTTGTCGTCTTTGATCTGATCCATGATGTAGATGGGGTCGCCGCCTTCTTGGTAGATGGGATCAAACAGCGACACCGGCTCCTGGATGGCATCGAGGGCAAACACCACGTCTTCCCTGGGAACCCCCAGTTCAGACGCTATCTCCTGCACGGTGGGCTCGCGCGAGTTTTTGTTGACCAAGCTATCCCGCACCTGCAACGCCTTGTAGGCGATATCCCGCAACGAGCGGCTGACCCGGATGGGGTTGTTGTCCCGCAGGTAGCGCCGGATTTCACCGATGATCATCGGCACCGCGTAGGTGGAGAACTTGACGTTCTGGGAAAGGTCAAAGTTGTCGATGGCCTTCATTAGGCCGATACAGCCAACTTGAAACAGGTCATCCACATACTCTCCCCGGTTATTGAAACGCTGAATAACACTGAGCACCAGACGCAAATTGCCCATCACCAACCGCTCCCGGGCGCTTTCATCGCCACTCTGTAGGTTGGTGAACAGCTCGCGCATCTTCTGGTTGCTCAGTACTTGCAGCTTCGATGTGTTCACTCCACATATTTCAACCCTGTTCATAGTCTCCGCCTCCCCGCTGTGCAACCACTATTTTGCATTATCACCGCGGGGCTTTTGATCTATACCTACGCTTCCCCTGACCGAGCCTCCATGGACATGCAAAAAGCCGCCCTGAGCAGGCGGCTAAAGGTAGGGATGGATTGCAGATAACGTCGGGCTGGCGCAATGGGGCTATCTGCCACCATGCTACCTGACCAGGGTAGAGCAGAACCACCTCATTCCATGCGTTTGAACTCCCGACGCAGGCGCTTGATAATCCGCTTCTCCAGACGGGAGATGTATGATTGCGAGATCCCCAACAGGTCGGCCACCTCTTTCTGGGTACGCTCATCCCCATCCTTGAGGCCAAACCGCAGCTCCATGATTGTCCGCTCGCGCTCGCTCAAGCGGCTGAGGGCATTGTTCAGCAGACACCGGTCCACTTCTGCCTCCAGCTCTTTGTACACTTCACACCCTTCATGGGGTATCACATCCGAGAGCAACAGCTCGTTGCCATCCCAATCTACATTCAGCGGCTCGTCCAGTGAGATCTCCACCCGGTGGCGATGGTTGCGGCGCAGAAACATCAGAATTTCGTTCTCGATACAGCGGGAGGCGTAGGTAGCCAGCTTAATGTTTCGGTCAGGATTGAAGGTGTTTACGGCTTTGATCAGCCCGATAGAACCAATAGAAGCCAGGTCCTCGATGGGAATGCCCGTGTTCTCAAACTTGCGGGCGATGTACACCACCAAACGCAGATTGCGCTCGATGAGCACGCTCTTTACAGCCATGTCACCAATCTTCAGCTGCCCCAGCAAGAAACTCTCTTCCTGCTCAGACAAGGGCGGGGGCAAAGCCTCCGAACTACCGATGAAATGGATGGCCCGCTGCTCCACATCCACTCCAAGCTTAAGCAACAACCGATAGTAGAGGATCCTGATCCAAAGCTGTAATCGCGGCCAAGCGTTCATCCCAGCACCTCCTGAGTTGTTTGGTTGACGACAGGCAATAGCCGCTCTGGGATCAATGCCTGATACGCCCCCTGTTCATGCAGCGAATGATCAGCTATTGCCAACACCACATTCTCGGCGGTGTTGACTGCAGAACCGACAGTTATGGTGGCCCGATCCACCCGCCAACCCAGCAGGACCCCCGAACGTCTCCCCACCGAGTGATAGGGAATAAACCGCAGTCGGGCAACCCAAGGCTGGGCGGCCAGATTGTTTAGCGCTTCAGGCTGCAAGCTGCCGCTGGCAATGAGGGTGACGACATCATCTGGCAGCAGATGGGCCACAGCCTCCAACGAAATGATCACCACCGGGCGGCCAGCAAAGGGCTCCACCAGCTGGTTGCCCGAGTCCACCAGCCCGTTCAAACTGGTCTCGGTCCCGTTAAGGCTGAAGCTGATGCTAGCCTGGTTGGTCACATGCACCAGGCGGTTCTCCAGCAGATTGATCATCCGCTTGCTGGTCAGTCCAGTCACCAGCACGGCCGCCGGCAGGACCCAGAGGGGCAGTCCACCATAAGCCAAGCTTCCGCCGGGGAAACCCCCACCCAACAACGTCTGTACACCCAGGACACAGCCGGCAGTCAGACAGCTGACCAAAATGAACAGCCCGGATAGCCGCAGCAACCGCCAAACCAGGCTGGGCTGAAAAGCTATCTGCACCATCCAGCCGGCAAGCACCAGCTTGCAGCCCGGGTGCGAGAAGAAGGTTGCCCAGGGGGTGACTATACCCAGACCGTAGACGGCACCCAAGGCACTGGAGAGCAACCAGCGCTGCCAACTCAGCTTCTGGCCGATCAAGCTGGAGGAAAGCCACAGCGCCCAGCCATTGAGGCCGAGGTTGACTAAGAACAGCAGGTCCACATATACATCCATTGGCAAGCCCCCTATTTCATTATAGGGGGACAAGGATAAGGAAAATGTCTAAGCGCGGTGTCGAATCTTGCCCTTATGGAATCAAAAAGCAGAGCCCTCCAGGTTGGTTTGGATGGGCTCTGCTGGCCGCATATGAATTTTGGGGCTGCAAACTAGCGTTTACGCCGCATGAAGGCCGGAATATCCAAATCGCTGCTGGCGTGGAAAGGCTTAATTTCAATCTCCTTAAAATCCTGGGTACTGCGAGCCTGGCTATCAAAGCCAGTGGCGATGACGGTGATGCGGATTTCGTCCTCCAAGCCCTCGTCAATGACAGCTCCAAAAATGAAATTGGCATCGGCATCTACGGCTTGTGAAATTAACTCTGCCGCTTTGTTCACCTCATGCAGGCTGAGGTTGATGCCGCCGGTGACACTGAGCAGCACCCCTTTGGCCCCCTCGATTGAGGCTTCTAGCAGCGGGCTGGATATGGCTTGCTTGGCCGCGTCCACGGCGCGATTGTCACCATTGGCTTGACCGATGCCCATCAGGGCGGAGCCAGTCTGGGTCATGATCGTCTTCACGTCGGCAAAATCGAGGTTGATCAAGCCAGGCACCGCAATCAAATCGGAAATGCCCTGCACGCCTTGCCGTAGCACATCGTCGGCGACTTTGAAGGCCTGCATGATCGGCATGTTCTTGTCCACCACCTGCAGCAGACGATCATTGGGAATGGTGATAATGGTATCGACGTGCTCCTTCAGGTTGGCAATGCCTTTCTCCGCCTGGGTCATCCTCCGCCTTTGCTCAAAGGTGAACGGTTTGGTGACCACGCCCACCGTGAGAGCACCCATCTCTCTTGCCACTTGCGCCACCACCGGCGCGGCGCCAGTCCCGGTGCCGCCCCCCATGCCCGCGGTGACAAACACCATGTCCGAGCCCCTCAGTGCCTGCTGAATGGCTTCCCGGCTCTCTTCCGCCGCCTTCATCCCAATTTCCGGGTTAGCACCTGCGCCCAAGCCCCGAGTCAGCTTCTCGCCAATCTGTATCTTGTGGCCGGCCCGCGAACGGGATAGCGCCTGAGCATCGGTATTGACGGCGATGAAGTCCACTCCCTTGAGACCAGCATCGATCATGCGGTCGACGGCGTTGCTGCCGCCGCCACCGATTCCAATTACCTTAATGCGAGCGTATTGTTCAATCTCCAGATCAAGCTCCAGCATGTCCTTACCTCCCCCAAGCTACTCCCACATTTCCTTGAACCAACCGACAACGCGCGCCAGGAGCCCCACATTGCGCCGGCCTCTGCGCATAGACCTGGTCTGTTCACCGACAGTCTGTCGTCTGATCGCATGCATTACCAGGCCGATGGCTGTAGCATATGAACTATCCTCCATTCCACCGACACCATCCTGAGCCAGACGCACACTGCAGGACAGAAACGCCCGCAAGTATGGAGCCAGGCCCTTCGTCTTTGAAACCCCTCCCACCAAAACCAGGCCGGAAGGAATACTCTCAGGAACATGCATCCGCGGCAACTCCTCCGCGACAAAACTGAAGATCTCATTGATTCGCGGTTCAATGATGCTGCTCAGATGACGTACTGGAACCGTACTCTCCTGTCCACCCACATCCTGTATATTGAACTGCCGTTCTTCCGGCACGTTGAGCAAAGTGCCCTGCTCTATCTTGATCTTCTCAGCTAAAGCGGCGCTGGTCCTCAGTCCCCAAGCGATGTCTCCAGTGATGTAATCACCGCCCAACGCGATGGCACCGATGGCCTGCAAAGACCCAGCGTGGTAATAGGCCAGCTCGCAGGTGCCGCCGCCGATATCGGCCAGGACTACCCCTAGCTCCCGTTCATCAGGGGAGAGTATCATCTCGCCCAAGGCCATGGCGTTAAGCACCAACGCTTCCACAACCAATCCTGCCCGTTCCACGCAACGGACCAGATTCTGCACCGAAGTCATCACGCCGGTGACCAGCAGTGCCTCCACCTCCAAGCGGATACCTGCCATGCCGGCCGGCGAGCGAATGCCTTCATAGCCATCGATGATGTATTGCCTGGGAATGACGTCAAGGATTTCCCGGTTGCTGGGCAGATTGATCACCCTCGCTGCCTGCAACACCCGCTCCACATCGTCCTCAGTGATCTCCTTATCGTCGCTGGAAACAGCGACGATGCCGCGATTGACAATCAGGGAGGCATGCGTATTCGACACTCCCACATACACGCTGGTAACGTCAACTCCAGCCATGCGTTGTGCCTGATCCACTGCTTCCTCGATGCAACGAGCCGTGCTCTCGATGTCAACCACGGTGCCTTTCTTGATACCCTGGGAGGGGCTGCAGCCCAAACCAATTATGTTCCATTCGCCCCGTTGGTCTACTTCACAGATGGCACAACGCACAAACGAAGTACCTATATCAAGACCCGCAAGTATTTCCCTTCTGGCCACTATCGCACCTCCTGCCAGGGCCCACTCTAGCATTTATCTGCACACATTGAATCGCCTACAACTGCCTACTTACTAATTCCACATATACAACAAGGTTCCTCTGACAACTAAGTAATTTATCAGCTTTTTGAGCATAATTCCCGGCAACCCGTCAGCAGTATGTACCGCAGAGCTATGATCAAGCTCTGCCGCGCCAGCGTTCGATTAATATCCGCCTAACAATTGCTAGGTTCTGGAATAAGCGTACACCGAAGACAAAGATGGCGGCCATATACAGGTTGACACCCAGCTTGTCCCCCAGAAAGGCGAGCACTCCCGCCAGCAACGTGTTGAAAAAGAACCCAGTAAGGAAGATCAGGCTGTCAAACTTATTCTCCAGAAGAGCTTTGATCCCTCCAAAAACCGAGTCCAAGGCGGCCAGCAAAGCCACGGACATATAGGTGGCCAAGGCAGCCGGGACACTGAATTTGGTCAAATAGCCGATCAAGAAACCCAGGGCTAAAGCCAGTACTGGTAACAGCATTATTGGTTGCCTCCTGTTACCGGTTTGGCATAGTCAAATCGGACCGGTCGCTTATATGCAGGAACGCGGATCGTGTCCTCTCTCTTGACGGAAATGCCGATACCGAAGTAGCTGAGGGTGTCCACCACACCCTCCCGAATGTGCAACGAGCTATCCAGTGTCTCCGGGTTTCCGATTACTTTGATCACGAAGGGGGCACCGACCCTGACGTTGTTGATGGAGATGGTCGGGCCCGCACAGTGAATCTCTGACGTAGCCAACAGCCTTTGCTCGTTGATGGATATGGCCTCGGCCCCGGCTGCAGACAGTACATTGACCAGCTTGAGCAGGTCTTCATCATGCACCAGATAGACATTAGGGTTATCTCCCGGTCGGGATACTGCTTGGCTGTCGCTGAGGGTGATCACCAAGCCGGGACCTTCCACCGCCACCAAGCCAGCCAGCAGGCGAGCATTCTCCAATTCCGACTGAATTACCTGCATCGAACTTTCGCCTTTCAGGGCAGCCTGCTCGTATTGCTGCACCCGCTCGCGCATCTCCTCCAGGTCCCGCGTCAGCAGTTGATTCTGGCTGATCGTCTCCATCAATACGGAGCGCATCTCGGTCACCCGCAGATCGGGGAGCGCGCCTTCCATTTCGGTGGCTGAACGAAACTGGACAGCAATAAACAGCCCTACCAGGAGAGCCACCAAGGAAATCGTCAGCTGTACCTTCATCTTCATCTAATTCAGCCCCTTTAAATCGGTAAGCATTGATTGCTCCAGGCGAGTGGCTTCATCGGCCCTCGCTGAACACTGCCTTGCCGCTGCTGACGTCCAATCGCCCTGTCAACAACTGATCCTGTTGGTCTTCTCGTACCTTGTCCAACATCGCCGCCAGAGCAGCAAACTTGGTCTCCAGATTCTTGCAGTCCCCCACTACGATGCGCAGCGGATCTCGGGAATAGAGGATGACGCTCTCTGGATTGCTGATGTTGATCTCCGAGATTTCATGCTGCAGTGCCTCTGGCATCGCTTGAAGACAAGCAGCGGCGGCAGACCATCCCCGTTCATCCTGTATCTTATCGCCAACTGTCGGCGACACCTGCATGAGGCCAGTGACCACCGGCAGGTTAAGCGATGCAAACTGAGCGGTCACGGCCAGCACCCGCCCCTCTTGGTCAACCACCAGCCAGTTGCTAAAGTAGGGAATGGCGGCAACGCCCACGTTCTCGTCGATCTCGATCACCAATGTGGACGGCAAGCGGCGATAGACCCGAGCAGACAAAATGCGCTTATCCGCCTCCAGCCGCGACTTGATCTGGCCCAAATCAATCTTCAACAGGCTCATACCGCGGCTGACACCAGCCAGTTGCTCCACTTGCCAAGGGCTGAGGGTGTTCAACTCCAAGATCTCTATCTGCTTAATGGCCAAGAACCAAGGAGCTTGTACCACCTGCCAGCAAAAAAGAAGGAGCAACAATGCCAGAAAGGCAAATTTCAGTTTCCTGCTAGCTTTCACAGCCATTGTCCTCCCAATTTCATGTAAGCTCCAATGCTACCTAGGCGTCAAGCCTCAGTCCAACTTCTTTCGGTTGTGGTAGACCCTGCATGATCTGGTTTGAGACTCGGCACCTTCCTATTACTTCATCATAGCACAGATCAGTATATTTACACAGCATCCTTAATCTGTCTGTCGCTGGACCCATCCTATTCACCTATGCATTCGATCAATGCGCCTAGGCCACGCATGTTTTCCTTTAAGCGTTCGTATCCGCGGTAGATGTGGTGCACTTCGTCGATCACCGTCAACCCTTCTGCCGCTAGGGCCGCCAATACCAGCGCAGCACCTGCCCTGAGGTCTGTGGTGGTGACATTGGCGCTGCTGAAGGCGCTCACGCCTTTGATCACCGCGGTGCGTTCGTTCACTTTGATATTCGCTCCCATGCGGCGCAACTCATCCACATGTTTGTAGCGGCTCTCAAACACTGTCTCGGTGACGATGCTGGTACCCTCAGCCAGGCAGAGCAAAGCCATCATCGGTGCCTGTAGATCGGTAGGAAAGCCGGGATATGGCAAGGTGCGCAATGACTCGATGGCTTGTAGCCGGCGGCTGGCACCCACTGTGATCTCATCCTC
Source organism: Bacillota bacterium (assembly GCA_050949055.1). Classification (GTDB taxonomy): domain Bacteria; phylum Bacillota; class UBA994; order UBA5500; family UBA5500; genus JAEZJZ01. The sequence goes on from JBMNFA010000001.1 coordinate 569,068, forward strand.
ACCGACCTCCACATCGGCACCCATCTCGCGCAATTTGGCCAGCAGCGACTCCAAGTGCTCCGGAATGACGTTTTCCGCGGTGACGCGGCCACCGGTAATAGCGCCGGCCAGCAAATATGTTCCGGCTACAATGCGATCTGGGATAACGGTGTGCTCCGCTCCATGCAAAGCCGCCACCCCTTCAATCCGAATGGTATCAGTCCCGGCACCCCTGACATTAGCGCCCATGGCGTTGAGGAAATTCTGCAGGTCCACGATCTCGGGCTCTTTGGCCGCATTGCTGATCGTCGTCTGGCCGGCGGCCAGGGTAGCCGCCATCATCAAGTTCTCAGTCGCCCCTACGCTGGGGTAGTCCAGATGGATAGCTGCCCCTTTCAGTCTAGTGGCGCTAGCCGCTATGTAACCGTGTCGCTCCTTGATGGTCACTCCCAACTCTCGTAGTCCCTTGAGGTGCAAATCAATCGGCCTGGTGCCGATGGCACAGCCTCCCGGTTGCGAGACTTTGGCATATCCAAACCTCGCCAGCAGTGCCCCCATCACAATGATGGAAGAGCGCATTTCACGCATCAGCGCTTCCGGGATGGTCTGAGAAGTCAGCCTGGCCGCCTCGATATAGCAACCATCGGCTGCTTCAGACACCTCTACACCCAAGTTGCGCAAGATACTCCACATCACCTTCACATCGGTGAGATTTGGCAACCCCTGGATGAGGCATGGCTCTGGCGTCAGCAGCGTTGCCGCCAGTATTGGTAGGGCAGCATTCTTAGCACCACCTATTCGCACCCGGCCCTGCAATGGATGGCCTCCCGCTATTACAATTCTTTCCATGCTACGATTCACCCCTCTCGTTGTCCGGCAAAGACCTGCCTTTAGCGGACTGTGACTACATACTATGGGTAGGCCGAGTATTTTGTGACAAGGAGCTTGTCTGACAAAACGGCATGATTCAGTCAATACCAGTGGCCACTCTCCATCGGCTAGACTGGCGTGCTTAGGCGCTGTCCGCGAACAATTCGGTATCAGCCGATAGTTGCTTGCGCACCAATCAATTGACTGGGATCGCAAGTTCGGAAGGGCAGCCTCGCGAAGGCAGGTTTATCCTCGGGCCAACGCCAGCACTAGCTGCCCCAGCCGCAAGGTGGCCCCCGGATGGCTGGCTGCTTTGCTGGCAGCAGCCATTTGATTCCAGCGAGTCTTGTCCCCCAGAATATCCTCTATATTGGCGGCTAGATTGTCCGCCGATAGCATCTGCTCTCTGATCACCAACGCTGCACCTTGTCGAGCCAGGGCATTAGCGTTGTGTTCCTGATGGTTGTCTGTGACATTAGGCGACGGGATGAAGATGGCCGGCACCCCACAAGCGGCTATCTCCTCCATGGTGCTGGCACCTGCGCGGGAAATGACCAGATCCGCCGCCGCTAAGGCATGAGGCATGTCGTACATGAAGCGGATCACCTGCCAACGATGATCGGCTCGGTTGCTGGTCTCTCGCCATTCGCTGACCATGTTAAAATACCGCTCCCCAGCCACCTGCAGCAAGTACAGTTGCGGATCCTGAAGCAAACGCTGCGCGCAATTGGCCACCGCCTGATTCAGCTTCAATGCTCCCCCGCTGCCGCCCACCGACATCACTACCTTCGCGTCTGGAGGCAGGCCCAGCCTTTTTCTGCCCTCGGCGCGATCGGTATGATAGAACTCCTGGCGGATGGGCATACCAGTGACCTCAATCCGTTTGGCTTTAGGAAGCCTAGCACCGGCCTCCTGATGGCTGGTGGCCACCACGCTGGCTACTCGGGACAGCCAACGCGTGGTCAAACCTGGGTACGCATTCTGCTCGTGGATCAGCGTCGGCACCCCCAACCCCGCCGCGGCCATGATCGCCGGCCCGCTGGCATAGCCACCGGTCCCTACCGCTACGTCAGGGTTGAAGCCACGCACGATGCGTCTGGCTTGCAGCAGGCCTTGCCCCGCCCACCAGAGGCTGCGGGCCGCCTGCAGCGGGTTGGACCGGGAAAGTCCGACCACCCGAAGCGTCTCCAGCGGAAAACCTTCTTTGGGAATGAGCGTAGTCTCCATACCTCGTTCAGCCCCGATAAACAGGATTTCTGCATCCGGACAGAGGTTAAGAACCGACTTGGCAATGGCTACCGCCGGATAAATGTGGCCGCCGGTACCACCGCCAGAAAAGACTACTCGCATCTAGATCACCGTCATTCTCGCACGTATTTGGAAACGTTCAGTAAAACACCAATGGAAGCCATAGTAAAGAGCAGCGAAGAGCCGCCGTAGCTGATCAAGGGCAGAGTGATGCCAGTGGTAGGTATGCTTCCGGTGACCACGGCGATATTGATGATCGCCTGCAGACCAACCATGGTGGTCATCCCTACGGCCAGCAAAGAAGCGAAGGCATCGGGGGCGCTCATGGCAATACGGAAGCCCCGCCAGATGAATACTCCGAACAGCAACACCACCAGGCTGGTGCCGAAGAACCCCAACTCCTCACCGATGATGGCCAAAATGAAGTCCGTGTGAGGTTCGGGCAGGTAGAACTGCTTCTGTATACTTTGAGCCAACCCTCGTCCGAACAGGCCCCCAGGCCCTAGCGCATAAAAGGATTGAATCAACTGAAAGCCATCCCCAGTGGGATCAGACCACGGATTGAGGAAGCTTAAGCGATCTATGCGATAATCAGAAGTGAAGACCAGCAAGCCAACGGCCGCCAGCGCCAACACACCTAACGCAATGATATGGCTCCATTTGGCGCCAGCCACAAAGATCATCACTGCCGCTACGGCGAAAATGGCAATGGCCGTTCCTAAGTCCGGTTCAGCCACCACCAACCCGCAAACCAGACCGGTAAGCAGCAGGCAAGGCAGTAGGCCTTTGTGAAAACTCTGCATCGACTTGCCTTTGTCGGCCATCATTTTGGCTAAGAAGAAGGCGAGACTGATCTTGGCGATCTCCGAGGGCTGCAATACCTGGTCTCCAATGCCCAACCAGCGCCGCGAACCGTTGCGCTCCACCCCGATACCGGGGATTAGGACTAACAACAGCAGGATGATGGACACTATGAAGGCCAGCTTGGACAACTTGGCCAAATTCCAGTAGTTGATGCGCATCCCGAGCAGCAAAGCAACCAGCCCGATCAGCACCCAGGACAACTGCCGCCGAGCAAAAAAGTAGCTGTAACCATCTGGGTCTGCGACTGTCTTGGTGCTGTGGCGTGAAACAAACTCACTGGCACTATAGACCATGACCAAACCAACCGCCAGCAACAGCATTACCGTAACCAACAGAACGAAATCCGGCGCATGTTTTCGTTGTCTCACCCTCGCCACCCTTCCCTCTACCATCTAGCGTTCATGCCAATATCAAGAGACCGATAATGCCTCCTGCTACGCTGAGAATAGACCAGACTGCGACTATCTTGACCTCTGACCAGCCACCCAACTCGAAATGATGATGGATCGGTGCCATACGAAACACCCGGCGACCGCCGGTCAGCTTGAAGTAGGTTACCTGGATCACATCAGACAGGGTCTCCAGCAAGTAAACCACTCCGATGGGTATGAGCAACAGTTCCGTCTTGGTGAGTACTGCCCAACAGGTCAGTGCGCCACCCAAGGCCAATGAACCCACGTCCCCCATGAACACCTTGGCCGGGTGCCAATTGAAGCGCAAGTAAGCCAACAATCCGCCGATCATCGCTGCGGCGGTCAATGACACTACTGGAACATCCTTAATCCACCCGATGAACAGATATGCCACGGAAGTAATCAGGAAGCTGGTGCCGCAGAGGCCGTCCACGCCATCGGTGAGATTGACGGCATTTGCTTCTGCTATACTGACGAAGACCACAAAAGGCCAATAGAGCCATCCCAAACTGATTTGCCAACCGACCACCGGCACCGTCAGGTGGTCCGGCACCCCCAGGTAACGCAACATGAAGAAGAACAGCGTGCCCACCAGCAGTTCACCCAGTAGCTTTTCCCGCGCCCTTAACCCCAGAGACCTCTTCTTAACCACTTTCAGGTAATCATCTACAAAACCGATTACACCAAAACCTAACAGCAACCACAGCCAAACCAACAGCGGTTGTAGCTGATCGAAGGGAATCCAAAGCAGCAAGCTGACCACTACGGGGATGAGAAAGATCAACCCCCCCATGGTCGGGGTGCCGGTCTTGCTCAAATGGGTAGACGGACCATCATCTCGCACAGTCTGACCGACCCGCAAGCGTTTGAGGTGTACGATCAAGACAGGGCCAAGCAACAATCCCAGCACCAAGGAGGTCAAACCTGCCCTTAGCAGCAGCCGTTCAATGTCCACGTTCCTCACCCCCCTCTCCGGTGAGTGCCCAGACTATTGACTCCATCTGCATGCCGCGGGAACCTTTTACCAACACCAGATCGTCGGGGCGGAGCAGCCGCTCGAGATATGCGGCGGCGGAATCATTGTCGGTGAAGCTCTTCACCTGCTGCAGCCCTTGTTCGACGGCCGCCCGGGCCATCAACTCAGCTAAAGGCCCCACCGTAAACAGGCCATCCAACTGCAGACTGGCCACCAATTCGCCGATCTCGCGGTGCGCTGATTCCGCCAACGCCCCCAGTTCCAGCATATCTCCCAGTACGGCGTAGCGGGAGCGGCCCTCAGGATAGGCAGTCAGGACCCGCAGAGCAGCCCGCACCGAATCAGGACCGGCATTATAGACATCATCGATTACGATGGCCCCAGTCTTGGCTCTAAGTACGTTCAACCGGTGGCTGGCCGGCCGATAGTTCAATAACCCGCGGATACAGTCATGCATATTCAGACCCAGCGCCAAACCGACAGCAATGGCAGCCAGGCTATTGGGCAGATTGTGCTCGCCGGGGCAGGGAATAGTCACCACTGCCTCCTCCCCTTGCCAGTGGACGACGTATCGCATGCTCAGGCCTAGATCCTGCACTTGGTCAGCCCAGAGCACATCGTCTCCTGGGCTGGGCTGACTGCTATACCAGATCACGCGACCGGGGGCACGCCTAGCCTGCTCCCTCACCCAGGGATCATCGCCATTCAACACCGCTATACCATCGGAGCGCATCCCTTGCAGGATTTCGCCCTTGGCTTGCGCGATATTCTCAACGCTCCCCAAGAGCTCGATGTGGGTGACGCCAACATTGGTGATCACCGCCACATGGGGCGGTGCCACTGAAGTCAGTTCCAGTATCTCTCCCGGGCCGCGCATACCCATCTCCAGGACTAGCACGTCCAAATCATGGTTGGCCGCGAGTACCATGGCAGGCAGTCCCATTTCTGTGTTCAGGTTGCCCTGGGTTTTCCCCACTTTCAGGGTTGATGACAGCGCCGCTGCGATCATCTCTTTGGTGGAGGTCTTGCCGATGCTGCCGGTCACGCCCACCACTTTCGCCTTGATCGTCTGCAAGTAACCCTTCGCCCACAGCTGCAGAGCACGCAACGGATCATCCACCAAAATGACGGCCAGGCCGTCGGGCAATTCTCCCGGCCACCCACGCCGCACGAAGCTGGCCGCGGCACCTCGCCGCTGCGCGTCGGCTATGAACATATGCCCGTCGGCCCTCTCCCCTTGTAGGGGTACAAAAATGGCGCCGGGGGTAACCCGGCGGCTGTCCCAAACTGGGTCACCACACAACAGGGCGCCATCTCCAACCAGGAGCTCCCCCCCGGTCAAATCAGCTATTGTCCGTAACTCCCATTTCATCGTTCCTTCGATCCTCCAACGCTCGTTTCGCTACTTCTCGGTCATCAAAGTGGATGGTACGATCAGCAAATATCTGGTAAGTCTCGTGCCCCTTGCCTGCAATGATCACTACGTCACCCGCCCGAGCCATGCCTATGGCCAGACGAATGGCGGCTGCCCGGTCTAGCTCGATCAACACCCGGCGACGGTCCGGCATACCCACTAAAGTATCCTCAGCGATACGCTGGGGATCTTCGCTGCGAGGATTGTCGGAGGTGACGATGGCCATGTCAGCCAGCTGATTGGCTATTTCGCCCATCAGCGGCCGCTTGCGGCGATCCCTGTCCCCGCCACAGCCGAAAACCAAGATCACCCTACCGCTGCAAAACTGCCTAGCCGTGGTGAGGATATTCTGTAGGCCATCGGGGGTGTGCGCATAATCGACTACCACTTCGAATTCTTGCCCCAAACGGACCGGCTGAAAGCGCCCCGGAATGCTGGGGGCAATAGCCAATGCTTCAGCAATCAGGGGCAGAGGAATTCCTTCATGCACAGCTACTGAAATAGCCGCTAGAGCATTATAGACAGTGAACAAGCCGGGCGTCACTATCCATATATTACCTTGTAGCTGACCACGCACCAGCAGCTCGAAACTGGTACCGCTGCTACCGATCCGGATATCCCTAGCTTGAAAGTTGGCTTCTTCATTGAGCCCATAAGTGATCACCGGCACCTTAGTCTGTTGCAGTAGATATTTCAGAGCTGGATCATCGGCGTTCAGTATCGCCGCCTTGTTCGGCTTATGTCCTAAGTGCAGGCTGCTGAAAAGGCGGCCCTTAGCCTGCAAATAGGCATCCATGCTCTGGTGAAAATCCAGATGATCCTGGGTTAGGTTGGTGAAGACCCCCACGTCAAATTCCAACCCCAATACCCGTTCCAATGCCAGCGCATGGGAGGAGACCTCCATCACTGCATAGTGGGAGCGGGCGGCGAGCATTTCCGCCAGGTAGGCCTGCAAATCCGCCGCTTCTGGAGTGGTATGCTTGACCGGGTACTCCTTCTTTCCAACGATTGTCTTCACGGTACCGATTACGCCCACCCCATAGCCAGCATAGCTGAGGATGCTATGCAGCAGCAGCGTGGTCGTAGTCTTGCCGTTGGTGCCTGTCACACCCACCAAGCGCAGCTTCCTCGCCGGATGGCCGAAAAAGACCTGCGCCAGAATTGCCAACGCCTTGCGCGTGTCCGCGACTTGAACCCACGAAAGCTGCTTCGGCACTGCAACCTGCCTTTGAATAACGGCTGCCACCGCGCCTCGCGTGGCGGCATCTGCAAGGAAATTATGCCCATCAACATGATAGCCTGGTATGGCAACAAAGAGGAATCCGGGTTGCACCTGCCGCGAGTCATAGGCGATCCCTGTGATCTCGCGATCGAGGCTCCCCGATTGCTGCAACAGCGCAAGGGAATGAACCAGTTCTGCCAGTAGCATTACTAGCATCCCCCCTCTATTCATGCCATGGTGCTGCTTGCCGAACCAACGTCAGCCCAGCAGCTTGCCTAGGGAACGAAGTTGACAGTGATGATGGAGCCGGCAGGGACAATAGTGCCGGCTATCGGCGATTGTGATGAAGCCACACCGGAACCGACGGCGTGAATCCGTAGCCCTTGGGTAGACAACGCGACGCTGGCATCGCGCAAAGACAAGCTAGTCACATCAGGCACTTCCACCGGCTGGCCCACCTGACCCTCCTGCTGACCTAGGTAGACTATGACCGTCGTTCCTGGTGCAACTTTTACCCCCGCCTTAGGCGTCTGGTCCAGGATTTTGGGCCCTTGCCCATCCAGCCGTATGTTCAATCCCGTGTCCAGCAACCTGCTCAGCGCCTGGCTTGAGGTCAGGCCCAACAGATCCGGCACCTCCACCGGAGCCGGCTGCGGTGCTGTCACGGCATCGATCTGCGGCATTACATCCAGATAGTAGAGAATATCCTGCGCCATATTACGGGTAGCAGGCGCAGCGGTATTGGCACCGTAATAACCATACTTGCCCTTGGGATCTTTAATAGCCATGAAGACTACCACTTTGGGGTCATTCGCAGGGGCAAAGCCGGTGAATGATGCAATGTATTTGTTTGAGTAGTAGCCTCCGCCAGGCATCGGCACTTGGGCAGTACCTGTCTTGCCAGCCAGCCGATATCCAGGGATGAACGCATTGCGGCCGCCGCCATCGGTGACCACTTCCTCCAACAGGGCGCGCATGCGGGAGGAGGTCTCCTCCATAATCGCCTGCCCCAGCACTTTGGGCTCACTTTGATGCACGACATTCCCATCCTGGTCGAGCACCTGGTCCAGTACATAGGGCTGCACGATTTTCCCGCCATTGGCGATAGCCGCCATAGCCACCACCTGCTGAATGGGTGTCACCGAAGGCCCTTGACCAAAGGACATGGTAGCCAGCTCCACCGGGCCAATCTGACTGAACATCACGCCTATGGCCTCTCCCGGCAAGTCGATGCCTGCCTTCTGACCAAAGCCAAACTTCTTGACGTACTCGGTGAGCCTGGCGGCTCCCAGCTCCAGGCCGACGCTGATGAAACCAGGGTTGCAGGAATTCTTGATCACTTGCCGAAAGGTCTCTTGCCCATGACCCTGCCTCCGCCAACAATGCAGGCGGCGGCCAGCCACAATCTCGTATCCTTTGTCGAAGTATGGGGTCTCCTCAGTTACCACCCCTACTTCCAGACCAGCAGAGGCAGTGACCACCTTGAAGGTGGAGCCTGGCTCGAAGCCGCCCGAGACCGCCTCGTTTTCCCATATCTTTGTGCTGCCGGTGGTTCGATAGGCTTCCATATAGTTGTTGGGGTCGAAGTCCGGGCGGTTAGCCATGGCCAAGATGGCCCCGGTGTTCGGATCCATGACGATGGCCAAAGCTGCTTCCGCATTATGCACTTCCATTGCATTATCTAGTTCCCGTTCCACAATGTGCTGAATTACTTCATCCAGCGTCAGTTTTAGATCATACCCATCCTGCGGCGGTACATAACTGGGGGTTGCATCGGAAATTTCCTGCCCCCGGCTGTCGGTCGGATACTGCAGGTAGCCTTTCTTGCCACGCAGGTATTCATCGTACTGCAGCTCCAGCCCATATAAGCCTTGGCTGTCAATGCCGGCAAAACCCAGCACTTGCGAGGCCAGGTTGCCATAGGGATAGTAGCGCCGACTCTCTTCCGTGAAGGTAATTCCGGGCAGAGCCATGGCGCGCACCTGAGCGGCCACAGCCGGATCAATCTTGCGTGCCACATAGACAGCGGCTTTCTTTCTAGTGATCGCTTCGTAGACATCAGCTTCGGACATAGACAAAACAGACGCCAGTTGCTTGGCTGTAGCTTGAGCATCCTCAATCTGAGCAGGAATGGCAACTACAGTATCGGCACTGGCGCTGATGGCAAGCTCATTTCCGTTACGATCATAGATTATCCCGCGTTTAGGCTCCACCGGTATTTCCCGCATCCACTGCGAATAGGCCCTGCTGCTCAGTTCAGGCCCCTTAACCAGCTGCAACCAGGCCAAGCGAACGTCCAGCGCCAATAGACTGAGCAGAAAGATCAGCAGAGCTATCCCTGCTCTGATGCGAGTGTTCATCCGAGTAGACATGCGAGCCCCTCCCCCTAAGATCAACAGCCAGCCCCATGTCCTACTCAGTGCTCCTCCTGCTTCGCTTCTGCGGCCACGTTCACTATCTGCTGATCGGTCGGCCACTGCATTCCCAGTTCACTGCTTGCGCGGCGCTCTATTTGACTGGGGGCACTAAGACGGTTCAATTCCACGGTCAAGCTGGCGTTTACTTGCTGCAGCTGTTGGACCTGCCGCTCCATCTGGCGGATGCGATAATCCAGATCGTTGACCTGCGTAAAGCGCCACACCAAGCCCAAACTGGCCGCTCCCATCAAAATGACAGCGATCAGAATCAGAGCTTGGTCCTGTTTGGCCAAAGGTTGTTTGCGCGGGCGATTCTTCGGCCGGTGCCGCTCCTGCCTGGATGGTACCTGCGGCTGATATAACGGCTGTTTGGCTACTAACAAGCTTATTCACCTGCCCCTTTTACTAGAACTGTCCAATCGCTCGGCAACACGCAGCTTGGCGCTGCGGGCCCGCGGGTTGGACGAAATCTCCTCCGCCGAGGGCAACACTGGCTTCCTGGTGAGCACTTTCAATTTAGACTGGCGGCCGCATACGCAGACGGGCAAGTTTGGCGGGCACGTGCATCCCCGTTCAATCTCCCGAAACGTCTGCTTGACAATGCGATCCTCTAAGGAATGGAAGGTGATCATCGCCACCCGCCCTCCCGGTCGCAGCACTTCCACTGCCTCCTCGATGGCTGGTTTGAGGATTTGCAGTTCCCCGTTCAATGCGATGCGTAACGCTTGAAAGGTGCGTTTGGCTGGATGAGGTCCTCCCTGGCGAGCGGCTGCTGGAATGGCTCGCTTGATCACAGCTACCAACTCTCCGGTGGTCCTGATGCTGCCTTTCTGTTCCCTCTCCTGCACAATGAACTCGGCGATGCGTTTTGACCAGCGTTCTTCACCATAATCCCAAAGGATTTGAGCCAGCTGCTCAGCCGATAATCGATTGACCAGGTGGTAGGCAGTCTCATGCTGACGCTGGTCCATACGCATGTCGAGGGGGGCATCGACGTTGTAGCTGAAGCCCCTTTCTCCCTGATCCAATTGGGGAGAGGACACGCCCAAATCAAACAGAATCTTATCTACACGGGCAACGCCCAAAGATAGTAACACGGTGCGCAGGTTACGAAAGTTGTCATGGGCCAGGGTTATCTCGGCTGGCAATGTTTGCTTGGCATGAGAGATGGCTTGCTCATCTTGATCGATGGCAATCAAGCGCACATTTCCTTCCAGGCGCTCCCAAATGGCGCGAGTATGTCCGCCACCACCGAGAGTACAGTCGAGGACCGTATCGCCCGGCTGCAGGTTCAACCACGACAAAGTCTGCTGCAATAGAACTGGTTGATGGATAAATGACAGCGCCACTCACCTCTTCTCAGCACAAAGTCATTGGCGCACGACTGTAGAAGGTGGAAGACAGTGCCTGGCGCAACCCTAGCTCGATCAGGAACCACCTAGATCCCTAAGCCCTCCAGTTGCTCGGCCACCTGTTCGTAAGACTCAGCTGCCCGGCTGCTGTAGTTGGTCCAGACTTGCTGGTCCCAGATCTCCACCCGATTGGCTACACCCAGGATGACGGCATCCCGCTCCAAGTGAGCATGGGAACGCAAATGAGGCGGGACCAGAATTCTGCCTTGCTTATCCAGCTCACAGACGGTGGCACCGGCAAACAGTAAGCGGACAAAGGCGCGGACATCGGAACTGGTTAAGGGTAGTGCGCGCAATTTGGCTTCTAGACTGTCCCATTCGGTTTCCGGATATACAAACAGACAGGTGTCCAATCCCTTGGTGACCACGAACCGCTCTCCCAGTCCCTCCCGCAAACGGGCCGGGATGATCAGGCGGCCTTTGCCATCCAAACTATGCTGGTATTCTCCGATCAAGAGACTGGCCATATCCGGAAACCTCCCTTCTCCCCACATCGCTCCACTTGTCCCCACTTCACTCCACTATATTCTCCCCCCTTCCCACAACTCCTGCTTGTTTCCTTAACTAATTTGTCTGAAAGGTGGTGAAATTTTCAGCCAATGCCTGTGCTGGCAACAAGAAGTCCCTCTTTTGCACAAAAAAAGGGGGCGAGGTCTCCCCTCGCCCCACTATCCGATTAAATCGCCCAGTCGCTTGGCCCCATTTGGTACAGATCGTTCCCTTGACTATCGATGGCCACCACCACCGGAAAATCCACCACCTGCAGCCTGTACACTGCCTCTGGCCCCAACTCGGGATAGAGCAACAACTGACAGCTCTTGACCGTCTGGGCCAGCAGCGCCCCGGCTCCTCCGGTGGCGGCAAAGTATACCGCGCCGTGAGCAGCCATGGCGGCTTTCACTTCCTCACTGCGCCGCCCCTTGCCGATGCTGCCTGCCAATCCATACTCCAGCAGGGTCGGTGTGTATTTATCCATGCGACCGCTGGTGGTGGGGCCTGCGGCCCCAATCACCTCCCCCTGGCGGGGCTGGCATGGTCCAACGTAGAAGATCAGCTGGCCATCTAGATCCAGTGGCAGTCTCTCTCCCCTATCCAGGGCGGCAACCAACTTGGCATGGGCGGCATCTCGGGCAGTATATAGCTGGCCGCTGAGTAGACAGCGGTCGCCGACGGACAGGCGTTGTCTGTCTGGCAGCGTAAGCGGTGTCTGTAACCTGATCATATCATCTACCTTTCCTTCCTTATCTAGAACTGATTGGCTAGCAGCGCAGCCTAGGATTAACAGCACCCTACTCCTTGCCGACGATGGTCACTTCGGTATGCCGGTCTGCGTGGCATTGTAGGTTGATGGCCACAGGCAGCCCTGCGATGTGGGTAGGAGCAGCCTGGATAGCCACTCCCAAACAGGTGACCCGCCCTCCCAAGCCTCCTGGGCCGATCCCCAGCCGATTGACGGCCTCCAGCAGCTCAGCCTCTTTTTGGGCATAGTAGGGATCGCTGTGGCGGGCCCCCAGCGGGCGCAATAAGGCTTCCTTAGCCAACACAGTCACCTGGTCCAGAGTGCCGCCAACGCCCACTCCCACCACGATAGGAGGACATGGATTTGGACCGGCTTGTTGCACCACGTCCAGCACCGCCCGCTTGACGCCCTCCCAGCCGTCTGCTGGCGTAAGCATCCTAACTTGGCTCATATTTTCGCTGCCAAATCCCTTGGCCATCACCTTAAGGCGCAGATTGGAGCCAGCCACCAGCCGTACATGCACGACCGCCGGCGTGTTATCGCCGGTGTTCTCCCTTCTCAATGGATCCGCTACCACCGAGTAGCGGAAGGGTTCCGCCTGATACGCCTGGCGCACACCTGCGTCGATGGCCTCAGTCAGCAGACCACCGACCAGTTGTACCTCCTGGCCGACTTCAGCAAAAACCACCACCATGCCGGTGTCCTGGCAGAGGGCGGCCACGCCGGCTTCGGCCAGCTGACAGTTTTGCAGGATATCAGCCAGAACCTGCTGTCCGGCGAGCGATTCCTCCTGCGCCCGGGCCCGCCGCAATGCCTCAAGCACGTCAGCTGGCAGATGGTAGTGGATCTTTTTGCAGGCTGAGCTGACAGCCTGCACAATTTCTGAGTAATGGATCGTCTTCATTGCGCGTCACCTCAGAAAAGGCAGTTCGCTACCGAGGGAGCAGTTCCTGCCGCACTGCAGTAGTTATTTGAGAATAGCAGTACTCTGATGAGTTGACCCCCCTGCCACCGGGGCAAGTCAACGCCTGGCCACACATGCCACTCAAGAATAGAGGCGTGGTTTCCCACGCCCCAGCGTTACTACCGCTCCTGCATCATCTGTTCAGCCTTGGCGATCGCCAATTTGACCAGGTTTCCGGCGTCGCGGGTGGTGATCGCACCCCACCCCTGCTGTCTTACAGTATCAGCAAAGCCCAGTTCCTCAGCCAACTGATACTTCAGCTCATCGGACATGAAACCGCGTCTGGACATGAACATCATCCTTTCGGGTGTGGTAGCGGCGTAACGACGTGCTTAGCTTTCCCCGATGCATGGCGTTCAAATCTGGCACACAGTTCCTGCTAGCCACGCCAAAGCGTCAGGAGGCGGCCTGTCTGCAAATCGGCCTCAGCACCCGCGACACGGATAACTTGTCCACCAAACGGTTGTTGATAACAAGACTGCCATGACCAGCTCATGATCAGCATTCGTGCCAGCGGCCTTGTCCGGCTCTGCCGGGCGTCATCCTGACAGTTCGCGAACTCAGCGCAGGCTCCGCAAAGATTTAGACTCCTCGCGGAGTTCATGCTGAGCCGGTCGAGGTGCTCGGAATGACAGGGACTCGCCGGGGAAAGAGAAAGAGGAGCCGAGTAGCCCGGCTCCTTATTTATGATCATTTTCCTGTTCAATTGGTTCCTCCGTCGACTCCTCTGCCTGGGCTTCTTGCTCGATTGACTCCTCCAATGCAACGTGCTCTGGCTCTGGCTGTGGCTGGAGAATAAGCTCAACGGGAGCATACAGTGGCCGTGGAAATGGCTTCCAGACCAATACCTTTTTGACCGGCTTCGCCTCTGACGACTCCGGCTCGCTTGACTGCGCCAACGCAGCCTCTTCCACCGATTCTGTCACTTCAGTCTGCTGCTGCAGATCTTTCTTGTCCTTTTCTTCATTCATCGCCTTCACCTCCTCGGCTGATTGCGCCTCCCGTTGGGGCGCGACGGTCGGTATCAACTCAACCTGCTCGCCTGGTGTTCCTTCCCTCCCTTGCCGATGATCGTCTCCCATGATGGGAGCACCCTGCGAGTGCATCGGGTTCGGCGCCTGACCTACAGCTACCGATTCCGGTGCGCTGGCCACAGCCGCGCCTGCTACCGGCTGAGCCTTCGCTGCCATGGGCGGTTGCTTGTCTTCATATTCAAAAATATCAGCGGTTTCTTCCGGCAACAGCAGTACCTCCAAGTCTGCAACCAGCGCCATCCTCCGCTCCAAAATCGTCTGCATGCGCCGAATGGCCAAGATGCTGAGCCCTGGCGCAAGCAAGTCCTCCAAGCTCAGTCCACGGGGATACCAGAGGTCTGCTAACACCAGCCTCTTTTCCACCAGGGGCAGTGGCCGCACCTTGGTATATGAGAGGAGCATATTCTCTGCTATCCGCAGATCCCCTTCGCAGCACGCGAGCAGTCCAGTCAAGTCACTGGCGGGCAGGTTCCAGTGGCTCCTGTAAATCGGGTTGTAGTGAACCCGATGCACATCGGCCAGGTAGACGAAGTCATCAAAGCTGTGAATGCCGAGGGTCAAGCAAGCCTGCAACTGCTCCGGATCGACGTCATCCAAAATGGCCAATCCCTGCCGGAGACAGTTGCTCCACAGCTCCACCAGGCCTTCCCAATAGTTCAACGTTCGCTTGTGCAGATCGGGAGGTTGGGCTTGAGATAACGAGTCCAACAATCTCTGATACTGCTGCCGCCATTTGCTCAGCAACTGACGGCCGGGACGGCTGGTCAGTTGATGCCAGTGCGCTACGCCGGCCAAAACAGTGAACAACTCAAAACCGTTGTGGGTATCACAGGCAGGTCCGGTCTCCCAGCTGGACAGGATGATGGCGGCTTCTTCCGTCTTGAAGCTGTACTTCCCTTCCAACGTAGGCAACAGGCGACTGAGCGACAGCTTGCCCAGCTTCCCTGCGTAGTCCAGCAACAGCCCCCCTAATCGTTCCAGAAAGGCGAAATCTCCTCGCCATATAGAGGGTTTCGCCAAACCGATGGGGGTGCTGAAGCAAAACTCACCGCCTACCACCTCACCCTGATCCAACAACCCGTAAGCTTTAGCTAGCTCTCGATAACTGAGCACCTCCAGGGAGTCAGACACTCGTCCCACCCCTCCCTCTTCAGTCAACTATCGATTCAATCTTATGGGCAGATAGCAGCGATTATGTCTGTAGGCAGAAACAGCGGGAGTCTCCTCCCGCTGTTTGTGGGTCGTCAAGTCTCAAGTCGTACACCGCAACGCTCTCGATCCAGAGCCAACTGGACTGGAAGCTGACACCATATGAACTGTTGATCGCTTAACAGTGCGCTTGGCTTATTTTTCCGGATTAAATGCGTTGCGAACCCTCAGGGTTACCTTCCCTCGGCGCACAAAGGCATCATAGGCCACCATGCCCGCCCCAAAGGCGGTGCGCAGGCTGGGAAGATTATCGCTGGCGATCTCCGCGTAGAACCTACCCATCGTCTGTACAGACAGTCGAATCATCTCCCGACTGATGCCCTGGCCTCTATGCTCTCGGTGCACCACCACCATGGCAGTTCTGTTGCCATAGCGTTCGAAGATGATCACGCCCACCAGTTTGCGTTTTACCCACGCGGTCCAGATAACATTGCCTTCCTGCTCCAGGCTGCGACTGCGCAGTTGCTGCACATGGGAAAAGGCCGCACGGGTGATGTGCCCGTCCCGGTACCTTCTGATCAGACTCAGGATTTGGGGTCTGAGCTTCCGCCAGTCCTCGGCCAGAATTCGTCTATATTCAACCATCCGCCCCTGCCCTCCTCGTCCGGGCGAGATATCGCATGTAGCTGACCAGCGTGCTCAACCCTTTGTGCCGGATGCGATCCTCGTCGAATTTCATTGGTTTGGCATTGGCTTCGAAGAAGAAAGGCCTCCCATCAGGGGTGATTCCGATGTCCATGGACATCTCGCCAAAGCTGGCATGATAACCTCGCTCCACCAATGGAGCTACCGTCATCGCCAACGCTCGCACTCTTTCCTCCACCTGTCCGGCGCTATCAGGAAACACTCGCGGCAGAACCTGTTCCGTGGAGGCGATGAAGCCACCGTTAGGAACATGGGTCGTGATACCGCCTTTGCTGGCCACTCGAATCCCCATGCCGGTGACTTGCCAGGAGCCTGACTGGTTTTTCTGAGCCAACAGACGAACATCGAAGATGCGTCCTTGGTAACGGGCTAACTCGATAGCCTGTTGAAGCATGTAGGTCTTCTGTCCGGCCATGGCCCGAATGGCAGCAAAGAGCTCAGACTTGCTTTTGTAGACTTGTCGCCTATTGGCGTCCTTTACACGATAGCGCAGATGGTAATTGCCCTGACCCAGGCTGACCCGCATGATACCCTGACCCGCAAAGGAGTTCTTTGGCTTCAGGTAGATGCTGCCAAATCGCCGCAGGGCCCGGTCCAGATCGTCCATGCGGCGTAGCCTTGCTGTCCAAGGTAGGTAAGGTGCTGCTTCCGACTGGCGCACCAAGACCCGATAGAGGTCATGTTTGTTTAGGAACCGTGGATTGAAACAGGGAATCCCCCGGCTTCTTAACTGCCTTTTGAGAGCGGTCACGGCTGGGCTATGTTCCAACGCACGATTAGGGACCCGGTTATAGACGACGTTGGGCAGGGGGTGGCGCCCCAGAACAAAGCGCCCACCCCGCCACTGATAGCCGAGTGCCATCCCTTTCGACCACTGCAACTGCCCAGGCGTGAAAACGTAGGAATGGATGCCTTCTTTTTGGCATGCCTGTAACACATAACGGAACATCTGCCTGTTTCCAGGAACTCCGCCCGAGCCTCGCCCGGCTGTGAGAATGCCCACCACTGGACGGGGCTGACGGGTTTCGGGTTCTGCCTTACGCTTTCTGCTGTTCATCTCCGTCCTCCTTCACTCCAAATCCAGCTAGGCGGGCGGCGTATCCGCAAAGATAGAACAAAGACCTCCGGCGCTCATCCCTGGCGAAGCGAGGGGAAAAGATAGTTCGACCTGGCTTGCTGTTAGCCTCGAACATGGCTACCCGCCCATTAGCTGTGACACCGATGTCTAGTCCCAACTCTCCCAGCTCCAGATTGGTCACGCGTTCCACAGCTTGTGCGATTTCCACCGAAGCCTGCTTGATCTTCTCGTATACCAACTCCGCCTGATCGCCGAAGGCGTGGTTGAGAGCCCTCGACAACGGCACCACATAACCTCCATTGTGCACGTGGGTGGTAATGCTGCCCCGACCGGCTATTTTGGCGGCTGGCCCGCTCGGAATCCATTTGCCGTTGCCGTCTTTGTAGAGGGTAACCCGAACATCGAAAGGGCGTCCCCGGTAGCGAGCCAGGCGCAGCCCCTCCTGAATAACATAGGAGCGTGGGTTCATTCCGCGGCGCACCAGATGTTGCGCCTCAGCCCAACTGCTGCTGGTCAGCTGATAATTGCGATGACCTTTGCGATAAGATATGGAGTAACGGCCTCCGGGCAGACGATTCACTTTGACAATTCCTATCCCTTTGCTGCCTCCGTTAGGTTTCAAGTAAACCATTGGATAACGCTGCAGCATTCGCGGCACTTGGCTGAGGTTGGTCAACGGATGGCTTTCAGGTAAGTGAGAGTTGCCAGTCTCATCCCTGCGCAATAGTCGGTAGATGCGCCATTTGTGGAAAAAGGTGCGGTTGAAAACCGGGATTCCCCGCCTGGCCAACAGCCGCTTGCAGAGGCGGGTGGAGCCCAACATTTCCCCGCCTCGGTTGGGTATGCGATTGTAGACCACATCTGGCCAGGGGACAGCCACCCGCCTGATGCCGCTGGCAGTTAGCGCCCAGGCCTGCATCCTCCCGCGGGAGCCACACACATCGGCCGGACGAAAGACGACTGCCATCATTCCGCTTCTGGCTGCGGCAACCATCACCGCCCTGAAGTAGGCTGTCATTGTCCAAGTCGTCATGATCCCGATCAATGGACCAAACCGAATAGAGCGTTCGCTAGGGTTGATCTGATAGTTCAGCCGTCTTGCCGGCAGAGCCAAACGGCGCAGCAGCACGGCCGAAACTAGACAGCGGCCGTTAGGGGCCACGCCCAGTCTCGCGTGCACTCGGGCTGTACCGAAGCGCAGCACTACGGTATCGCCTGGCCGCCAGCCGGCTTGCCTCAGCAGGTTATCTGGCAGTGAACACTGTCGAGTCTCCGTTTGAACGCTCTGGACTGAAAACGATCCATAATTGCTCACGTACTCTTCCTCCCTCTGCTACGCTGCTCGAGCAAGTATCGGGCATAGGCCATCGGCGTTGCCACCGACAGCCACCTGGCCTGCCGATCACCGGTGTGGCGAAAGACTCTGCGCCCTGGTTTGGAGTTGACCTCCAACAGCCACACCTTCCCCTGGCGATCCACCCCCATATCCAGTCCCAGGTCACAGAGGGGGCCTGCTTTTTGCTCCATCACCTCTGCCACGCGGATCGCCAGCCTGTCGATCTCCTGTTCAATCTCCTCAGCTCTATCAGGGAAGTATCTCTGCAATACAGCTGGCACAGTGCGGGCATATCCTCCGGTATGCAGGTTAGAGGTAATGCTATGGCGCCGTCCGATGCGGGCTGCTTTGCCGGTCACCTGCCATTTCCCCTCGCCGTTCTTCTGCACAATGCTGCGCACGTCATAGGGGCTCCCCGCCAGGTAGTTCAAATCCAAACCCTGCTGAACCACATACCTGCGTCTCGTGCCTGCCAGTAGGGCTGACAACCCGGCAGCGCTGACCATGCGCCTCCCCCCCCTGCCGCTGAACTGAACGGAATACATTGCTCCCCGGCGAACAATGCGCACGATCCCCTTCCCTCCGCTGCCGAACACCGGTTTGATGTAGACAATTCCGTGTTTAGCCAACATGCGCAGAACAATGCCAGTGCCGGTGATCATGCGAGTCTCAGGGATGTGCTCCCTCAGGTCCTCAAATCGTCTGGCGATGCGGTGGAACTGCCACTTACCCCGCAGCCCTCTGCCCATGAATCTGACATGAAACGTACGCCTCATTCGACCAACACTATTCCAGTACAGCTGCCAGCTGCCACGGCTGGGGAAAATGCGGTCGTAGACTACTCGGGGAACAGGATACCGTCTGACCCGCCATCCCGAACCGTTATGTGTATAGCCGGGCACGGTACCGCTGGCCCAGTCGATATCTAGTGGAGAGAACACGATTACTTTAATCCCAAGACGGCGGCCGGCTCTCATCAGCCCGCGGAAATAGCCGCCTTCGGGAAACGGATACCCTCCTGCCCGGCGCGTGGACATCACGCCCACCAGCCCCAAGGGTCTTGCCACTTCTATCACACTCCTTTTGTGAGACTCTCTATCATCGGTCAAAGGCCTGGGTAATTCACTATTGATTGGCTGGCTACGGCATTGCCAACAGCTGATAGGTGCCTAGCTAAAGCAATCGAGCGGTCAGTATCTGCGCACTCGGCGCGATACAGGCAGATGCCAGACGCGCCGCAGATCACCTCCGGTGCGCCAGCGCTGCCCCGCCAGCACTTGTTCAAACACAGGCTCTATTTCTTCCCGGTACTCAGAGAAGCTGGCGCATTGCCGCAGATCTGCGATGATTTGACTGAGCCCAGGCCGAAAATACTCATGATCGGCATTACGGAAAGCCCGCTGGGCCGCCGGATCCGAGAAATAGTCGTAGCGTAGTCTCGGCCATTCACAGGCAATCACCTTGGCCAAGCAGAGTGCTGCCTTGGTATATTGCGGGCTGACCAGCCAACTAGGAGTGACCCGATACTCAAATCCCCCATGAGGCTTTGTTCTGTGATCCCCCAGCCAACCATACTTCTGCCTTCTTGCCCTGGCTGCTGCCGGGTTCTCCAGCAGCAAGAAGACTACGGCCAGATAGTTGTCTAAAGCCCGCAGCAAAGGACTTTGGGGCGGTAAACTGAAATGAATGTGACCGCCGACAGGCAGTTGGCGAAATGGCAAGGTGCCAGCCCTCCACTGCACATTCCGGTACGGTGCCAGGCGGGCCGCCCGCAGCATTGCCACGCGAATGTTCTCAGCCAGCTCCAGTGGTGACTGAGCAGGCTTTGGACGCACTTCGGCCAGCGGGTAGCCGGAGCGGCCAACGCGCACGCGCCGGGCATCACAGCCAACCAGGCCTTGCATGGGGAAGAAGTCCGAGGCAAAGGCCATTCTCCCGTTCCTCGAGTCTCGCATCATGAACTCAGGATCAGCTCCCATCAGAAACCGGGGGCAACTGCTTCCTCTCAGTTCAGCGATCCAAGATCTGGAGAGCCAGGCTTCCTGACGAATTGTCCATTTCTTGATCTCCTCAGCATACACTGTGACCAAACGCTTCCCTAACGCGGGACAGGCATCGACGTGCAAGCAATAGAGGTTGCCTTTGCTGCTCAAGCCAATGTCTGCCGTCCCCAGATCCAATCCCACAGCATAGAGGGCCGCCAAAGCCAACTGGGCTACCTCCCGGGTTTCTTTGCTGGCTGTCCAGCGCACACTATAAGCACGGCGACGCCCGATCTCTGCCCGCTGCATATAGATAGGTTTTGAGTCGAACACATGCACGCGATAGCGGCGGTAGAAACGTAGGCTTTTCCCAGCGCTCAAGTGCCGTATGCGACTGGCCGACCAATGGTCCTTGACCTTGACTTTGTCCTGGCTGCCTGTTACAGCGCTGGCCCGATTGAGCACCACATCGCTGGCATCATCTGTGCCTACATCGGCCAAGCGAATTACAAGTTGCCAAGAGCCGCTGGGCATTACGGTGCTGACTGTCATGTCCGGCAGTTTCTCTGAAAACAACTCCACCATTCTTTCTGTCTGGACCAGCAGCAGACCGCGCGCCATGTTCTCACTTCCTCTCTATCTGAAACCGGCTCTGGAGATGGCGTATCGGACTATCCTGCGCACTGAAGGGGGGACTCCTGGCAGATTGTCGTTTTCTCTGCCCGGCTTGGCGTTGACCTCGATCAGCCAAAGCCTTCCTCGGATGTCTAGTGCCATGTCTACCCCAAACTCGCCGAATTCCTGTCCTAGCTGCTCTTCCAGCGCTCTGGCGATCACTCGCGCCCCTCGGCGCACTCGCCTGGCAGCTTGCAGGCTGTTTAGCCGCAATGAATTTCTGATAGCCTTGCGAGCGGGAACCATGGAGCCGCCTGTAGCAACGTTGGAAACGGCGCTGCCAGCGGAGGACGCCACTCGAGCAATCATGTTTGTGCATACCCAACGACCGCGAGGCGTCTTCTGCACCATCACCCGAATGTCATAGGGACGTCCTCCATAGCGGGCCAAGTGCAACCCCTGTTGAACGATCATGCGACGCCCTGAAAGGTGTAAGCGCTTTTCCAGCTTGCCTAGGCTATCGGCCAGGCCCATGTGGCGGCCGCGTTTTCCCACCCGCTGGTAGCGGTAGCCGTGAGCAATGCGACTCACTTTGGTTACCCCTAATCCCAAAGAACCCCGAGTGGGCTTGACGTAGACAGTAGAATACGCCCGCAACCAGCGGCCAAGTTGACTGATGGACGTCAGTTTGTCGGTGCGGGGAAGATATCTGCGGGCACGGGAGTCATTTTGCAGTGCCTGATGAACATCCCACTTGTCCAGGAAGCTTGGGTTGAAGTAATGCAACTTCGGCAGCGCCTGCAAGCGTTCTTTACATTGCTGATAGCGCTGCAACCGTTCCAAACGTCGGCTCTGCAGGCGGTCATAGACCACATCAGGCAAGGGGAAAGACGAACGACGCCAGGAGCGGCCGACAGGCACAAATCCCTGGACGGTGCCTGTCTCCCAATCGATATCTCTGGCGGTGAATGCGTAAGCCACTACCCCTCTCCGGCGGCATAATCGTACAAACATCCGCACGAAGTCTGTTACTGGTCCCAAGAAGCGCAGCGAGCCTGGCGAGTTGCTGCGCCAGACAAAAACCGCCACCACCGGGCCCAGCCGCAATCGACCCTCTTCGCTGTCCCAAGAGGCCAGAAGTCTGGCCCCACTCCGGAGGCCAAGAGCTGATAATACGTCTTGCCCCAGTGCCAAGGGCAGGGGACGCCCGTCAACCGCGCTCTGGGTAAAGACTGCAGCAACCTCTCTTTGACCATAGGCCACTGTCCCTGAAACCCTCAGTTCTCGGCTGCTACTAAGTATTTTGGCAGGCAGTGCGACCACGCCCGCCTGGTCGTTGGCGTGCAGTTTCACTCTAATCAATCCTGTGCCACCTCCAATGCATGGAGCGTTCCTTTAACAGAATATGAAAGCCCTAGCGACGCGGTGAAAGGGTACGGCACCAAGCCGTAGGTATAGTAGAGCCCCAGAGCAATTCGCTCTGGGGCCCACTTCCGCTCGCTATTGCTCACCAGCGTCTACGGCTCGAATTCGATGTCATCCTCATCGTCGAAGTCAGCATAGTCTTCGTCGCCGAGCTCATCCTCATCGAAGAAATCGCCCTCGCCGTCTAGATCCAGCTGGTCTTTGCTCTTCTTGTCATCGGCGAAGGGAGGTTCGTAGACCTTCACCCACAATTTCGTTTCGCCGATAATCTCAGCGTAATACTCCAGCTCGACTTCCACCTGTACGGCGCCCCGACGGGTATGGACACTAGTGATCTCCGGCTCGCGGGTAACGGAGGCACTGACGGTTTCATCCACCCCCAGCCGCTCTCCCTCCAGATCTACCACGGGAAGATACTCTATGTAACTGACAGTCTTCTTCTCCACGGCAGTCTGGGTGCCATCGGCATATGCATACCAGATATGTAAATCGTAATGCCCCTTGATCTCCACCGAGTTTGCTTTGGGACTGGCTGTATATGCGTGGCCGCTGACTCGATATCCGAGCACACTCTCCACCGGTTGGCTGGTGGCTACACTATGCACCTGCCTGAACCTTTTCTGGCCCTTGGCACAAGTAGCGCGAGTGATAATCTCCCGCAGGCTACCTGCCAGCTTAGCGCTGTTCCACATCTCTTTTCTCCCCCCTTTTTTCTGCGCCGACGTCTAGTCGGGCAGCTCTGTCAGACCATCATATGAGACCCCGATAGATGGTGTTACAGGCTGAGCAACGCATGTGACGGAGGGACGGATCTTTTGTCACACACAAAGGGTCAGTCATCATGCGGGAATCACCCCCTGGCGCTGTTCAGCCGGGCTGGCACTTCACTGAGCTTTCAAGAATGGGGCCCGTCCCTCCACCGCACGCTTGCCTCAGAGGCCCGCATACATTAGACTTAGTTGTGCGTCAAAAGCTAGCTATGTGGCCGATGTCCGACACAAGGAGGCAGACCAATTGGTTCGTAAGCTCGCCCGGGGCTCGATTATCGCCGCCCTCTATGTATTGATCACTTTTCTGTTTGCGCCAGTCAGCTTCGGCACCTTGATTCAATTCAGGGCCAGCGAGGCATTGACAGTGTTGCCGATCCTATTTCCCGAAGCGATTGGCGGGCTTTATCTGGGAGTAATGCTGGCGAACATTCTGGGTGGGCTGGGGCCGATAGACATCTTCGGGGGCAGTCTGGTGACGCTACTGGCGGCTTTTCTGACCTACCAAACCAGAAACTCCTGGCTGGCTTATGTGTGGCCGATCGTCCTCAACGGGCTGTTGATCAGCATCTATTTAGCACCGATCCTGGGAGTCCCCTATTGGCTTGGCGTACTGGCTTTATCCTTTAGCGAAGCCGTGGTGGTGCTGGTTTTGGGAATCCCGCTGATTCAATGGCTGCGCAGACGAAACCTGTTTCAGTAGTGCACCCTTGGCGTGCGATACGCCCCGGAGACCAGGCGCTGTCACGCGAGCATCCCCATCCTGGGTGAGAGCCAATCAGCCCCGCCCCTCGCGCATCATCTTGATGTTGCGCGGCCTGAGCGCAGGCCTTATCAGGGGGTAGAATTTTGGCTTTCGCAATGGCAACGGCAAGACCTAATCAGGGCGATCCAACAAAAACGACGGCCATCCACCGAGCGGATGGCCGTCTACTGATCTAGGCCCTTTTTCTCCCCAACGTTACTGTAGTGTCTCCCCTGACCTGCTGCGAAAACGCCAGATCAAGTACGCTGCCAACCCGATACCGGCCAGGCTGACCAGCTGAGCCACGCGGATTGGTCCCAACATCAAGCTGTCAGTACGCAAGCCTTCAATCCAAAACCTCCCCAAGGAGTACAGCGCCAGATACCACAGAACCAGCTCACCTTCGAAACGCCGTTTCTGGCGCATGAACAGCAAGAAAGCGAACACACCCAGGTTCCACAGCGACTCATAGAGAAATGTGGGGTGGCGGTAAGCGCCATCGATGTACATCGCCCAAGGGAGATTTGTCTCCCTGCCGTAGGCCTCCTGATTAAAGAAGTTTCCCCAGCGACCGATCGCTTGTCCCAGGATAATGCTGGGCGCGACGATGTCTGCCCAACGTCGGAAATTGATGCGATACTTGCGGGTATACAGCCAACCTGCTAAGAAGCCCCCAGCCAGTCCGCCGTGGATGGCCAGCCCGCCGTGACGAATAGCCAGGATTTCCAGCGGATTGGCCAAGTACCATTCCAGCGCCCCGGAGAAAGCCACATAGTAAAGTCTGGCACCCAGGATTGCTGCGGGTATGGCAACCAGGAACAGCGTGACGAATCTGTCCTCGTCCTCTCCTTGCCGTCTCACTTCGCGCAGGGCCAAATACAAGCCGATGAACATGGCAGCCGAAATAAGCACTCCATACCAGCGAATCTCAAAACCGGCAATAGTAAATGCAATTGGATCCAAAACCTCTGCCTCCTCCAGCAATAATCATCGCTGCATCCATGTTATCACACAGCCCATGGTGCCTAAAAGCATAGCTGTTGGCGATATTGAACTCGCCCCCGGCGGCATATCCACTCAGGCCGCAGGCAACGCTAAAGCCAATGGATCTGTCTGTTTCAGACGGGAGGAGAAGATGACGTGAAAGCCAGTACCCGAATGCCTTTTGCTGTTCTCTGCGGGGTTCCTTTCGTGATGGTGCTTAGCAACAGCATGCTTATTCCCGCTCTACCCTTGATGCAGTCGGCCATGGGCCTTTCAGCCTTTCAAATTGGTTTGGTGGTCACCGCTTTCTCAGTCCCAGCTGGGCTGACCATACCGATTGCAGGCTACCTTTCGGACCATTACGGCAGAAAGCCGATCATAGTGCCTGCGCTGGTCATCTTCGGAATCGGGGGTTTGTTGGCTGGAATAGCAAGCTGGCTGGTTTCCGCCCCATTCCTTTGGATTCTCGCGGCCCGAGTGCTACAGGGGATCGGCGGCGGAGGCACTTACCAACTGGCTATGGCCCTGACGGGAGACATTTTTCAAACTTCGGAACGCGCCAAGGCGCTGGGCTTGCTGGAGTCTGCCAACGGGCTGGGGAAGGTGGTCAGCCCGATTATTGGTTCATTGGCGGCCTTGATCATCTGGTTCGCTCCCTTCTTTATCTACCCTCTGTTGGCGATACCGGTGGCACTGGGAGTGTGGTGGGTGGTGAAAGAGCCCGACAAGCAGCTAAGCAAGCAATCTCTGGGGGACTACTTGGCCTCCGTTTGGCAGGTGTTGAAGAAGAACGCTGTTTCCCTAACCGCCGCCTTTCTGGCCGGCCTGCTGGCCCTGTTTATGCTGTTTGGAGTGCTCAGTTATCTGTCCGATGTGCTGGAAGAAGAACATGGCATCAAGGGGCTGACCAAAGGACTGGTCATTGCTATCCCGGTGCTGGCCATGGCAGTGACGTCCTATCTCAGCGGGCGATGGCTGCAAAAGCAAGGTGGCCAGGTGTGCAAGTGGGC
The DNA here is from genome assembly GCA_050949055.1 of Bacillota bacterium. Classification (GTDB taxonomy): domain Bacteria; phylum Bacillota; class UBA994; order UBA5500; family UBA5500; genus JAEZJZ01. The sequence continues at coordinate 594,917 of JBMNFA010000001.1, forward strand.
GTCGATGGGCGGCATGCTGATGATCGGCTTAGCGCTGCTCAGTCCGGTATTCCCATTGGGCCTGTACCTATTCATGGCGGCGGTGACTCTACAAGGGATCGGTACCGGCCTGGCGTTGCCAGCAGTCAATCTGTTGATCACCGGCGCAGCAGACCATGAAGAGCGAGGGATGATCACCTGCCTCTACGGGACGGTGCGATTCTTCGGGGCAGCCTTTGGCCCTCCCGTATTCGGGCTATTTGTCGCCAACAGCAAAATCCCCCTGTTTATCGTATCGGCTGTAGCCGTGGCTTTGGCCGGGGTGTTGGCCTTCACCTGCATTAAAGCACCGCAGCTCAAGGCCGGCGATGGAGGCGACAATCAGGGGTCACCACGTTCTACCCACAGACTGAAACCGCGCACGACACCGGTCGGAAGGCGGAGCAAGGCACCGATCGGCTAGCAGCAGCGCTCAGCTAGGCCTCCTTCATTGCCTTTGAAAGACAAGCTAGCAGGGGCCGTGGCGCCTGCTAGCTCTTCTTTCGTTCCAGATCCTTCAGGAAGCGGTTGATCTCTTCCATCAAGTTGGCCGCGCGGGCAAACTCCATCTCTCTGCCCCGCTGAAAAAAGCCTCTGGCTGCTCTTTGCATCGCCAATGACGATTGGCGCACCAGAATTCGCGGACTTCTAGTCACTCGTGCGCGCATCGCTCTCCCCCCTTCATCACTCCAGCTGGCTGCTATATTCTACTGAATCAACCGGTCAACTAGAACGGAAGGCACCAGCCGTCGGCAGCGGGTTAGTACTCTATCAACTGGTGTGCCAGGCCATCACCTTGAGAACAGATGACTCCAATCGGCTGGGCGCAGCAAGCGCTGGTTGCGCGAGCCCCGATATGGCAGTGCCAGGTCCCGTTCCTCCGCTAGGTAAGGGCCATCCACCAGCACATCTACTACACCTAGAATACGCTCAGATAAGGGATGCGCTGCCAGCTCCTGCAGGACGTAACCGGTATACAGCCAGACACTGTACCCTCGGGCTTTAGCTCCGGCTGCCAAGGCCAACGTGGCCTCTGCTTGCAGTAAGGGTTCCCCCCCGGAAATGGTCAGCCCGGAAAGCAAAGGATTGGACAGCAGGGTGTCGAGAACGTCATCCGTGTCAGCCAGATATCCTCCAGTCAACGAATGGGAGGCCGGGTTATGACACCCAGGACAAGCATGGGTGCACCCCTGCAAATACGCCACCGCCCTCAGCCCCACTCCATCGGTCACACTCTCCGCATTCACCCCAGCCAAACGAACTTCCATGCAAAGCCCTTCCTTCCATTCTGCAATGTTGCCACGAATTCCCTTGCACACGAACCACAGCACTGATACACTATATATCGCACCCTCAGAACGCAACCTCACTACATATTGTACCAAAGTTCTAGAAAGCGGTGAAATAAACGGTGCCCGAAAACAAAGTAAGCTATACCGGAATCACCAAGCGGGATGGGCGACTGGTCAGTTTCGATGGAGAGAAGATCGTCAACGCGTTGACAAAGGCATTGCTGGCCACAGGGGATGGAGATCGGGAGACTGCCAGACAGCTCTACCCTTTGGTGCTAATCAAGCTTGCCGACCTGACCAAAAAGCCAGCACCTGACGTGGAAGAGGTGCAGGATGCTGCAGAGCAGGCACTGATGCAGGCTGGCTATCACCAAGCAGCCAGAGCCTATATCACTTACCGCAATCAACGCACCGCCCATCGGGAAGGCAGGCAGGAACTGTTGCTGACCATGGAGCGGATCATGCGGGAGACCCACCGAGAAAACGCAAATGTAGGCAACTCTCCTTCGGCCAAGGGCCTGCAGATATTTGAAGCGGCCAGCGCCTACATGTGGGAGCGCAGAGGGCTGCCTGCCCACATCGCCCGTGCCCATCGGGAGAAGGACATTCACATTCACGATTTCGCCTGGTATGGCATGACATTAACCTGTGTCCAGACTGACCTCCGTCGCCTGTTGACAGAGGGGTTCAATCCCGGGCACGGCTATATCCGCCCGCCCAAGCGGATCAGCTCCGCCGCTGCGCTGGCAGCTATCATTCTGCAGGGTCTGCAGAACGACATGCACGGAGGGCAATCCTTCCCCAACTTCGACCACGACTTGGGCCCCTTCGCCGAAAACACCGATGAGGACAGCGTCTATCAAGCGATGGAATCCCTGATCTTCAATCTCAACACGATGCACTCCCGCGCAGGGGCGCAGGTGCCTTTCAGCAGCCTCAACGTGGGCACTGGCACCTCCCGCGGCGCGCGTTTGGTTACTAAGCAACTGCTGTTGGCCTACAAGGCCGGCCTGGGCAGAGGAGAGCATCCTATTTTCCCTAACATTATCTTTAAAGTCAAGCGAGGGGTGAATTTCAACCCGCAAGACCCCAACTACGACCTCTACCGGCTGGCTTTGGAGGTGGCTTCCGTCCGACTCAACCCTTCATTTTCGTTCATGGACGCCCCGTTCAACTCCATTTATGAAGAAGAAGTGGCTTACATGGGCTGCCGCACAAGGGTAATCGCCAATGTCAACGGACCGGCAAAGACGACCGGGCGAGGCAACCTGTCTTTCACCAGCATCAACCTGCCCCGTCTGGCCTTGCGAGCTGCCGGGAATCAGGAACGATTTTTCCAACTGCTGGACGAAACGCTAGAGTTGACCATAGCACAACTGCTGCACCGCTATCGCATCCAGGCCAACCTGCTGGTCAGGGATATGCCATTTTTGATGGGTCAACACGTCTATCTGGATAGCGAGCACCTGAAAGCGGGCGATCGCATAGAGCCAGCCATCAAGCACGGCACGTTGAGCGTCGGTTTCATCGGCTTGGCCGAGGCACTGGTCGCCCTGACCGGCGCGCATCACGGTCAGCGGTCGGACGTATTCCAGTTGGGCAGGCAAATTGTCAGCCACATGCGCCTGCGGTGTGATCAGGCGGCGTCCGCCCACCAGTTGAACTTCACCCTGTTGGCGACCCCGGGAGAAGGTTTGTCCGGGAAGATGGTCGCACCGGACCGGGAACGCTTCGGGGTGATCCCCGGTGTGACCGACAAGGAATACTACACTAATTCTTTCCACATTCCGGTGGGCTGGAAGACCACCAGCAGCGACAAGCTGCGCCGTGAGGGGCCTTTTCATGAGCTGTGCAACGCTGGCCACATCTCCTATGTTGAGCTGGATGCCCCTCCTGGCCCCAATTGGCAGGCCACTGACAGCATCGTCAGGGCGATGGCGGCAGCGGGCATCGGCTATGGCGCGTTGAACTTTCCGGTGGACGAGTGCATCGCTTGTGGGCAGCACGGCATCTTCGATCGGGCATGCCCCCATTGCGGCAGCGAGCACATCCGTCGCATCCGGCGCATCACCGGATACCTCTCCACAGTCGATCGCTTCAATGCCGGAAAACTAGCTGAGCTGAGGGACCGCATCTCCCATCAATGAACACAAAGTCAATACCCGATCAAGAGGAGTCCGGAAAACGGACTCCTCTTTGTGATCATGATCGCAGCAAAACCCCTGCTCATATCTGATACTGCTTGTTCATATAGTGACAGAGAAGCACTGCTGCTTGAACACACTAGGCTGCTGTCGGGCGCTCTGTTCCTTGCCCAACTAGTTCGCAAACTGTCAGTACTTTGAACGGCCTTGAACATAGCCCTAACAAGCCATCTGGCAAGGAGGATCTACAGTGTTGCTAAGCAAGAAGCGCTGGCTGTTACTGATGGTCATCTGTCTATTCGCTGCTAGCTATAGTATCACCTCGGCTGCTGCCCCTTTAAACTGTCTCTGCGAGGAGGATGACCGCATCCTCAGGCTGACAAATCCGCTCACCACAGGCAGCGACGTGGAGGAGCTACAGTCCATACTCAGCGGACTAGGCTTCTATCGCGGTGAACTGAACGGAACCTACGATCAAGAGACGGCCTCCGCAGTAGAGGCACTACAGGCGTTCGCTCAGCTGCCTGTCACCGGCACTTTCGGCCCGAAAGAGCAGGAAGCGTTGACTATGTCCCTGGCCGAAAGCAGCCTGCAGCCGAGCACCCCCTCGCCTCCGGAAGGCGAGCTGCGTCTAGTCATCGACGTGAATGCCAAGACACTGACAGTGCTGGTCAACGATGTCGTCTTCAAAGTCTATCCCTGCGCGGTGGGAACCAGCAAGACCAAGTCTCCCGTCGGTGAATGGAGAGTGATCCAGAAGGGAACCCATTGGGGCGGCGGCTTCGGAACCCGCTGGATGGGGCTAAACGTGCCCTGGGGCATCTATGGCATCCATGGGACCAACAAACCCAGCTCCATCGGCACGGCCGCCAGTCACGGGTGCATCCGCATGCATAACCGGGATGTGGAGCAGCTTTACCCCTGGGTAAAGATCGGCACCAAGGTGTCCATCGTCGGACCGTTCCCCAGAGTGAAAGTGAACAGACCCTTGGGCCTGGGACTCTCCGGACACGAGGTGCAGACACTGCAGCTGGTGCTGCGGGAAGCCGGCTTCAACCCAGGGTCAACCGACGGACGCTATGGCCCCGATACCGCAGAGGCTATCAGAGCTCTGCAGGAGTTCTATGGGCTACGCCCCACCGGGCAAGCCGACTGGAACGTATTGACCATTCTAGGTTTACGCTAGGGGGAATTGCAGTATGGCCAAGAAACGGAGAATCAAGCGGCGGAGACCACTCCTTTGGATCGCTATCCTGGCATGCCTGGCGATCGCCTTATCAGCTCTCAGTCCCCATCTGCTGCAATTGCTGTCCAAAGGGCAGTTTCGCTTCAACCACAGGGCAAAGCTGCAGGCCGACGAGACCTATCAGCTGGAGTTCTGGGTGGAACGTCCGAACATACCTGACATTGCCCCTTGGCAAGCCGGCTTGCAGCAAGCCATCGACGAGTTCCGCACTGTCTATCCCAACGTCGAGGTGTCGTTGGTCCACCTCTCCCCTCAGGATGTGGATCAGCGGATGAACGATGCGCTTAACCAGGGCACTCCGCCAGACCTGTTCTTCAGCGCTAATCAGCCGTGCGGTAATCTGGGTGAGCTGCAGCTACCCCTGCATCGCTACATAGACAAGACAGAGCGATTGGCCTGGCCGGACTCAATGTGGCAACAGCTGCAACGCAGTGACGGTGTGTACGCACTGCCAGTAGCCGCCTACCCGAGGGTGTTCATGGCTAATAGCCAGCTGCTGGCGGATAAGGGGCTGGAAGCCGATGCATTCGGCGAAGGGGAATGGAACTGGCCGGCACTGTTGGCCCTGGCTGAAAAGTTGACCGCAGGTCAAGTGGTGGGCTACCTACCCACTTCCACCGGCCAGTCACTGCTCACCAGCTTGGCGGCTAGCATCGGTAAACCCTCGCCCTTTGATAACGATGGAGAGTTGGCCTGGACCAAAGAGGATTTGGTCAACTTAGCGGAGATCTGGCTGCGTCTGATGGGATCGGCCGGCGCGCCTAAGGGTGGCGGCAACATGGACAGCAATTGTCTGGACCTATTCCTCAGCAAGCGAGCGGCAATGATTGGGCCACTCAATCATCAGTTGACCGCCTGGTTATGGCAAGCAGCCGACAAGAGAGGGATCGTACCTCAGCTAATGGCCATCCCCGCCGCGGGACCGGAACCTTATGCAGACGTGCGGGTTTTGGGCATCGCGTTGCTCCGACAGCAGGACTATCAAGGCGACCGGCATACCCGGGCCGCCGCCGAGTTGGCCCAGTTTCTAGTGCCGCGCTTAGGCGGTCTGCTTGCCTCACTTACCGGAGCACTGCCCGCTGTGGCACCAGCCTCTGCCGCCACCTGGCTCCCTTACGACGAAGAATCGTTTGCCATCTACTCTCAGATAGAAAACATTCCGCGCTGCTCATACGCCTATGGCCCACCTAAAGGGCTGTCGGTCACCCATTGGCAACTGGGCATCGCCCCTGCCTGGGATAGACTGGTGCAGGGACAGTACACAGCGGAGCAGTTTGCCGAAGCTGTGTTGGCCGAGTTAGCCATGGCCACCATAGCTGGACCATAGCAGCACTAAGAACAGGCATAGCCTGCTTGCGGGCTGTGCCTTCAGCTTTCCCCTGACCACTAGAGACTCTATCCCGCTTACCATACTGGCCCGGTTTGGGTGCCAAACACCTCCACATCCTCTGCCTGTTCAGCAGGCCAGAGCCTAGCCAGGAAGAAGGCCTGCAGTAAAACAGCCAGCCGCCCATGATAGGGCCGGTCTTCACGCATCAAACTCAGCAGGTGGGTGGCCAACTCGGGCTGTTTGAGCAGTGCTTGATAGTAGCGTTCTTTGTGACGGCCAATCGAGGAGCTGAGCAACAGGGAGCGGCGTAAGGTGGGCATGATCAACCTTCCGCACTGCCGACGATAATCAAGCATTACCCTATTGGCCTCCCCAAAGTGGCGAACGATGGCCTGAGCGGCCAGTTGGCCGCTGAGCAAGGCGTAATAGATTCCCTCCCCGCTGAAACTATCAACGAACCCGGCAGCGTCCCCCACCAGCAAGGTTCTGGCGGTGGCGATCCTGCGGGGAAAGCCTCCCGCTGGCAACCACCAACCCCGTTGCCAGCTCAGTTCACTGTGCCCCACCTTCGCCTGCAACTGCTGCAACAGGGTAGCGAAATGGCTTTCTATCCGGGGCAACTCCAGGCTGCTCCCAGCCACCCCCACATTTACCCCTCCAGGCAACGGAAAAATCCAGCCAAACCCGCCCATTATCGGCAAGCAGACCAGTTGTATCTCTGATTGATCGAGGGTAGCCGCCCCATCAGGCAACCGAAGCTCCGCCACCCGGGCGTAGGCCAACTGCCACCTGGGCCAACTCCCCCCGCGGACCCCGGCCTGCACGGATGTTTTGCCGTGTACTCCATCCGCGCCGACAAGATAGCGGGCAGAAGCCCCCTGTCCCTTATCGGTAATGATTTCCACACTTTCACCTGTCTGCCTAAACTGTGTGGCCCGCTGCCGTCGCCACAGTTCGGCCCCGGCGGCCTCCGCCGCTGCCAACAAGCAGCAGTCCAAGGTCTCTCGCCGAAACATATAGCCTAACGGCTGGCGGGAGCGAACTACCATGCTGCCCGACCCTGAACTAAGCAATCTGACTGTCTGAACCGGCCTGGGCAGAATATCTGCGATCAGGTCAGGGGCTAGCTGGCGCAGAGCCTTGGCTGACAAGTATCCTCCGCACGGCTTCATGGACGACAGCGGGTCGATGATCAATACCTTAAGCCCGCTGTTGGCAAGGACAGCTGCCGCGCGGCTGCCGGCAGGTCCCCCGCCCACCACTGCTACATCATATCCCCTCACCGTGTGCGCCTCCTTCACAATCCCTGATGGTTAGTATTTGGCAAACTGCACGGAAATACTAACAAGGCAAAGGTCGAAGGAGGTAGTACCTATGAACCGTCGACAGACAAAGCGTCCCATACCTGTAGGCAAGCTGACCAAGAGAGCGCATGCTGAAGGTGAACATGCTCAGCCCGAATCAAATGCGGTCACATCACCCCTTGTGGCAGCCTATGATCGGCGGTTGAGCAACAACCTGCAGGAAAACCTGACCATATTGAAGCAGCTTTTTGGCAGCGATGACGTGGTCTATCGGGAGTTCTGCATCGGTTCCGCCAACGGACTGCCGGCTGCCCTCATTTTTATAGATGAACTGATCGACAAGGATAGCATCCAGCGGGATGCCATGACCAATATCATGCTCAGGGCGAAGATTGCCCTGGCCCCAGGTGTGACCACCACCGATGGAATCAAACGCTTGGTAGCCGATGACCTATTGGCCATAGCCGAGCTGAAAGAGATCAAGTCCTACCCGGATGTGCTGGAAGCAGTGTTGGGGGCAGATGCCGTCCTGCTGGTGGACGGCATGGCTATTGCTTTCGCTATGGGTGTGAAAGCGTGGGAGCATCGCGGCATAGGTGAAGCGACCAACGAGTCAGCTATTCGTGGTCCCCGCGAGGCTTTCAACGAGTTGCTGAAATCCAGCTTAGCCCTGATCCGCAGGCGGATCAAGGATCCGATGTTGCGGGTAAAGATGGTGCAGCTGGGAAAGCGCTCGTTGACCGATGCTGCTATCGTCTACATCGAGGGCGTGGCCAACCCTTATCTGGTGAAAGAAGTCTGCCGCCGTCTGGATCTGATCAAGACCGAGGCGATCATCGACAGCAGCTATGTGGAGCAGTTTATCCAAGATGCTCCCTTTTCGCCCTTCCCGCAAGTTCAGTGGACCGAGCGTCCCGACCGCACCGTAGCCGGCCTGTTGGCAGGCCGGGTGGTGATCATCTGCGACGGCAGCCCGAATGCCATCATCGCCCCGGCGACGTTACCCAACTTTCTGCCGGCGACTGAGGACTACTATGAGCGCTGGCTACTTTCCAGCTTCGTACGCTTCGTGCGCACCTTCAGCATTCTAGCCTCGGTATTGCTGCCAGCGCTATATATATCGGTGATCAACTTTCACCAAGAGCTGTTGCCGACGACGCTGGCCATAGCCATCGCCGGTTCGCGCACGGGCGTGCCGATTTCAGCCCTGCTGGAGGCTTTGACTATGGAGTTCACGTTCGAGCTGCTGCGGGAAGCCGGGCTGCGCTTGCCGGCCGCTTTGGGGTCCACCATCGGCATCGTCGGCGGTATCATCATTGGGCAGGCCGCGGTCGCCGCCGGTTTGGTCAGCCCGATTATGGTGGTGATCGTGGCCCTGACCGCCATCGGTGGGTTTGCCATCCCCAGCTATAATGTGGCCGCCACGTTACGCATCTTGCGCTTTCCGTTGCTGTTCTTAGGAGGCACTTTTGGCCTGTTCGGGGTGACCGCAGGAGGCATAGTGATCCTGTTACACTTAGTGTCACTGAAGTCGTTCGGAGTGCCGTACCTCTCCCCGGTCGCTCCACTGACCATGTCCGCTCTGACGGACACCGTGGTGAGGGCACCAATCTGGGCGCATCGGCTGCGGCCCCTGTTCTACCGCCCGCAAGACACCGAGCGGAGCTCGCGCAGGCCGAGCTACTATCAGCGGCGGCAGGAGCTGCACCCAGACGGACTGGAAGTTGCTCCACTGCGCACGCCCAAGAAACGCCAAGGAGGCGAATCAGATGCAGACGCAGAGAATTAGCAAACGCCAAGCATTGTTGATCGCTGTCACCACCGTCGTGGGGGGAGTGCAACATCCCTTGTTCCGGGACCTGATCCTCTGGTCTGGAAACGGCGCTTGGGCAGCGATCATCCTGGTCACCTTGGCCAGCCTGGCGATTTTCTTTCTGGCGCTGAATCTGGCCAAGCGCTTCCCCCGGCAGAGCATCGCCACCTACCTACCCAAAATCTGGGGCAAGACCCTGGGCTACCCGCTGGTGATGCTGATGCTAGCAGGCTTCTTTTTTAAGGCGGCGTATATCCTGCGACATGTTTCCGAATTCTTTGTGGCATCGGTATTACCGGAAACCCCGATCAGTGCGGTGATGGTGGTACTGTTGCTGGTCTCTGCAGCAGGCATCCTGGCAGAACTGGAAGGCCTGGTGCGCTTCAACGAGCTGGTTTTTCCGGTGATCACCATATCCTTCGCCTGGGTGCTGATTGCCAGCATTCCCAGGTTCAGCGGCTGGGAACTGCTTCCCCTGTTTGACAAGGGGCTGTCCGGCCTACCCAGGGCGTTCCTCATCTCCCTCGCCTACCCGATCAACTTGGCATTGATTCTGTTCATATTCCCGCTGATCTCGGACCAGGACGGGATTACCCGGGAGACTATGAAGATCTTGACCGTCGCCGGAGTTTTTGGCCTGGCCATCCACCTGAACATCCTCTTGACCTTGGGAGCGGCGCTGGGTGGCAGCTTCACCTGGCCCTATCTGGCGGTGGTAGAAAACACGCCGCTTGGACCGGAGCGAAGCGAAGCCATCTTCATGGTAGTCTGGATGCTGGCGGCCTTCGTCTCAATCAGTCTGTTCTTATATGTGGTGGCACTGGGATTACATCAGCTGTTTCCCCGCATCAAGCGCAGCTGGGCAGGGCTGGCCCTGCTGCCGTTAGCCGCCTATGTGGCGTTGACATCTGATAACCAACCGACAGCGGTAGTCAGCCACCTGATCACCAATCGCTACTCCTTGATTGCCCTGGCAGGGATTCCCCTCCTCAGCTTGGCAGTAGCGACGATTCGCGGCTGCAAGGAGGAAATGCATGAGTAGCAGACTGATCACAGTTGTCCTATTGATCATGGCGATGATCGTTCCCCTCAGTGGCTGCTGGAGCAGCAAGGAGATCGAAACTGGCGGCTTCACCTCCATGGTCGCCCTTGACCTGACAGCAGACGGGCAGGTGGAGTTGACCTTCAGCTTGGCGATCAACGAAAACCTCGCCGCCGGGGAAAGCGGTGGAGGAGATGAAGTGCCGGCCTGGACAGTCAGCGCCTCGGGCAAGAACCTGGGCGAAGCTATCAGCGTGTCGCGCACTTTCAGCGCCCGCGTACCCTTCTGGTTCCATGCCGAGGCATTGGTCATCGGAGAGGATTTAGCCAAGCAGGGAATCGCTCCCACGCTCGATTATATGCTGCGCTCCCGCACCTTTCGTCTCAGCACTCCAGTCTTGGTAGCAGAGGGCAAAGCCAAAGACATACTGCAGCTCAATCCCAAGATCACCAAACTACCTGGCCGCTACCTGCATGACCTGCTGGACCAGTCAGAGCGAGGCTCGCTCAGCCAGCGGCAAGAGCTGCTGCAGGTGATCAAGAAGCTGATCGCGGGCCCGGGCGAAGAAATCTACCTGCCACTGGTTCGGCCCAAGCCAAGCGAGGAAGGTGAAGGCAAAAAGGGAGGCGATCCCGACAGTGAAGCGAATGGAGGCGAGGGAGAAAGCAAAGGTGGCGGCGAGCAAAAGCCACCGGAAGCGCTGGTGCTGGAAGGCACTGCCGTTTTCTCCGGCGACAAAATGGTCGGCAAGCTGAACGGCGCCGAGACCCGGGGCATGCTTTGGTTGCGCGGCGAAAGTGAACGAGCAACTGTGGTGCTGGAGGTACCTGGTGGGACTGTAGTGCAACAGCAAATCTATGCCCGCCGCTCGCTGCAGGTGACTGAGCAAGGGGGACAGCTGCGCGCGAAGATCCTGATCTCGCAGGACGGTGACCTGTCGGAGCTCAATCTGCCAGAACGGGAGGTAAATGCAGAGACTCTGACCGAGTTGAACGCAGCTCTTGTCGCCAAGGTGCAAGCGGATGCAGAGGCAGCGCTGAGTAAGCTGCAGCATGAGTTGCGCGCTGATACCTTAGGCATTGGTGAACGTGTGTATCGCCTTTACCCGAAACTGTTCAGAGCGGTCGATTGGCGAGAAGTATTCCCCAAACTGCCGATCGAAGTGACGGTAGAAGCCAACTTCCGCCGCACCGGCGAGGCAAGCAACGCTCCGCTGCTCAAGCCTGGCCGCTAGTGCAGCAATAAGCATGCCTTTCTGGGAAGGCCTTCGCCCTGCCCTTTCCCTTCCGGCCAAGCTGACGCTTGGCCATCGCCGTCGTCGGCACACTCTGCCCCCTCGTCCAGACTCTCACCGGCCACCTGCTCGCCCAGTCGCTTCGCGACAGCCCCCTTGGCAATTGGGCCAAGGGAGGGGCCAAGGGAGGAGCAATAGGCTGTGGCGCAGTGACTAGAGGCATAAAAAGGGCTGTCATTCGACAGCCCCTGAACCGACTAGTAGTTTTCGCAAAGCAACTCGTAGAATGCCTGGGGATGGGCGCAAGCGGGGCAAACCTTGGGAGCTTCCTTGCCCTTGTGCACGTAGCCACAGTTGCGGCAGTGCCACTTGACTTCCTCGTCCCGGACGAACACACGACCTGCCTCCACGTTGGCCAAGAGCGCCAGGTAGCGCTTCTCATGCTCCTCTTCCACCTCGCCGATCTCGGTAAAGATCTGAGCGATATGATCGAAACCTTCTTCTTTGGCCACCTCGGCAAATTCCTTGTACATGCTGGTCCACTCATAGTTCTCGCCAGCTGCAGCTTCTTTCAAATGATTAGCGGTGTTGGAGATGCCACTCAGCAGTTTGAACAGCATTTTTGCGTGTTCCTTCTCGTTCTCTGCCGTTTCCATGAAGATGCCGGCGATCTGCTCATAGCCTTCCTTCTTCGCCTGGCTGGCCCAGTAAGTATACTTATTGCGTGCCTGGGATTCGCCAGCAAAAGCTGCCCACAAATTAGCCTCGGTCCTGCTTCCCTTCAGTTCCATGTGTTTGATTCCTCCCTTATCAATAGCAATTACTATTAGCTAAGAAGATGATACACCAATTGGCCTGGCTTGGCAAGGGCCAAGCGGGAGAATTATGAGAAAAATGCTAGCTGCCGCCGACAGCAGGCCGCACTAAACTTCGTTTCTCCAGGCCTTGGGGGCGAGCAATGCAACGATCGTGAACAGCTCCAGTCTGCCCAGCAGCATCAGCCCGGCTAGAAATAGCGTTCCCAGATCGCTAAATCCGCTGAACGTACAGGACGGTCCAACCACTCCAAAACCTGGTCCGATATTGCTCAAAGCCGATACGACAGCGCTGGCAGCGCTGATCAAGTCAATTCCTTCCAAAGAAATGGCGATCGTCCCCAGGACGAAGATTAGCATGTACAGCACAAAGAAACTGGTGATTCCGGAGAGTTGATCGGAATTGACAACTTTCTGGTTCACCTTTACCGGAATTACCCCTCTGGGATGAAATATCTTGGAGATTTCCCGCCTGATCAATTTAAACAGCACCAGGATGCGGATACTCTTGATGCCACCCCCGGTTGAGCCGGCAGACGCACCGACAAACATCAGCAGGAAGAGAATCGCTTTGCTGAAGGTCGGCCAGAGGTCGTAGTTGGTGGTGGCAAAGCCGGTGGTGGTAATCAAAGATCCGGTCTGAAAGAAGGAGTCTTTCAGCGCCAAACCAAAACTGTCATATTCTGAAGCGATGTTCAGACTGATCAGCGCAGCACTGACCATGATGATCCCTAAATAGAGACGCAGTTCCTCGTTCTTGAACACGTCCCGCCACTTGCCCTGGTAGAGAGAAAAGTAGAGTGAAAAGTTGATTCCGGACAAGACCATGAAGAAGGCAATCACCATCTGTAGATACACGCTGTCATAGGCACCGATGCTGGCATTTCTGGTGGAAAAGCCACCGGTGCCCACGGTGCCAAAGGTGTTCAGGGCAGCCTCATACAGGCTCATTCCTCCCAAGCGCAACAAAACAATTTGAATCAACGTGATGGCAATGTAGGTGGTATAGAGTATCTTGGCGGTATCCTTGATCTTGGGCACGATCTTATCGGCCACCGGCCCTGGGCTCTCTGCTTTGAATATCTGAAAGCCCCCGACTCCCAAAGCGGGCAGCAGAGCCACGGTGAATACCAGAATTCCCATACCGCCAATCCAGTGGGTGAATGATCGCCAAAAGAGTATGCCCTGCGGCAGCGCTTCCACATCATCGACCAGGGTGGCCCCGGTGGTGGTGAAACCGGACACGGTCTCAAAGAAGGCATCGACAAAGCTGGGGATACTCCCTGACAGTACAAAAGGAAGCGCCCCGAATACGGAAATGAGCAACCAGCCCAAAGCGACGATGGCCAATCCCTCTTTGACCTTGATTTTTCCCTTGCCGGCTTTGGCTCTGGACATCGCCAGGCCAACAGCGCCAGCCGCCAGCATCGATGCCAGGAAGGCTGGTGCGTCTTGCTGCCGTAGAAAGACAGCAATCAGCCATGCTGGCAGCATCATCAGTGCCTCAAGGGCTAACAGCTCTCCCAATACCTTTACCACGACTCCATAAGCCACGAAGAACGCCACCTTTACTTGGCCTCATGAACACGTCCAACGCCTGTACATCCGTCGTCAAACAGAAAATGATCAGCCGGTCACCCGGTTGGATGACGCTCCTACCGTTGGGGATGATCACCTGATTGCCGTGAACGATCGCTCCAATGATGATCCCTTTTGGCAACCCCAGCTCAGCCAGCGGCTTGCCGACTACGGGCAAATTGCCGCCGACAATTACTTCGGTAACCTCCGCATTCCCACCCAACAGCAGGGACACGGAAACGACCCGGCCGCCGCGGATGAACTTGAGAATATCGCTGGCAGTGATGTTGGTCGGGTTGAACGCCACATCGATACCTAGCTTGTCTATCAACTGCGCATAGCTGGGCCGACTGATTTTGGCAATAGTCTTTCTCACGCCCGCCTGCTTGGCCATCAAACACATCAGTAGATTTTGCTCGTCGTAACCGGTTGCTCCAATAAACGCATCAGCCTGCGCCAGGTCTTCCTCTTCCAACAGATTGATATCTGTACCATCACCTTGGATAATCAGTGCGTTATGCAGCTTTTCCGAGAGGTAGCGACACCGCTCTTCATTCTGTTCCACAATGGTCACCCGTATGCTGGCTCGAGTCAGCTGCTGTGCCAGGTAGAAGCCCACTTTACCCCCACCGATAATGAACGCCCGCTTGATGCTCTTGCGACCATTGGTGAGTTTGAACGTCTCGGCGAATTTGGCGATGCTGCTGCTTTCGCCCATCACGTGGATGGTGTCGTCTTCTATCAGCTCCGTATATCCGTGGGGGATGATCATGTCGCCATTGCGCGAGATGGCGACAATTAACAGCCCTTCCATCAAGGGCAGATCCTTGAGCTTCTTGCCGACAAAATCAGCTGAATGGTTGATGTTGAAGTCAACCATTGACACCCGTCCTTTGGCGAAATCACCGGAATGGGAGTTATAACTTTTCAATAAATAACGGACCATTTCGTTAGCTGTGGCCAAATCAGGGTTGACCACGTGATCTATTCCCATTTCGGACTTGAGAAAGTCCAGTTGTGCGCTATATTCCGGGTTGCGAATTCTGGCGATAGTGCGTTGGCAGCCAAGCTTCTTGGCCAGACTGCAGATAATCGCATTGGTTTCGTCGCTGCCGGTGCAAGAGATCAGCAAATCGTACGTGCTGATACCGAGCTCTCGCAAAGTGGCAACTTCCACTCCATTGGCCGTTACCGCCAGCGCATCCAGGTGATCGCTCAGTCTATCGATCACTCGTGCATTAGAATCTACTATGGTTACATCAATATCCCCATTGAGCATCGATTCAGCTAGTTTATATCCCAACTTACCCGCACCGATAACCATGACCTTCATGATGCCACCTTCCTTTCTGTCCAAGTTGAGCATCAACCTGATGGTCTATTTCATCATCTAAGAATTGTACGTTTTTGTCAATGTGCAGGACAGGAAACTCGTCCTTATTGCGGAAATCGCAGAGCTGTCACCAGCGCTACTGTCTTTGGCCGGAGGCTACTGTATAATGGGAGAAACAAGACCACGATGTGAAGAGTGGCTTGCGACACGCGTCTGCAGCAGCACAACAAGCGCCCGCAGGGCAAAAGACAACCGAATTGAGGTGCGCCGAGCGATGAGCATCCTGAGACTGTTGCTCTCTGCCTATCCTAATCCCATTTCAGGTGAGCAGATGGCCAAAGACCTGACTATCTCCCGTTCCGCTGTGTGGAAAAAGATTAAAGCATTGGAGCAAATCGGCATAGAGGTTTCTGGCAAGCAAAACAGCGGATATCGGCTGGAGCGATGGCCCAACCTGATGTTGCCGGAATTGCTGATGCATTTCCGCAAAGCGGTGACGTTGGGCGAACCGATTTACTATCAAGAGTCTATCGGAAGCACCAACGACTGGGCCAAACAGTTGGCGCAAGGCGGTGCTACCGCTGGCACGTTGGTTGTGGCAGAGGAACAAACGGCCGGACGAGGTCGGAGAGGGAGAAGCTGGCTGTCGCAACCGGGTGCCGGCATATTTGCTTCGCTGGTCCTCCGCCCCAGCTTACCGCCGGAGAGGATTCCTCTGCTGACTTTGACGCTGGGAATTGCGCTGGTGCAGACACTCAGGGAGTATGGACTGACAGAGGCATGGCTGAAGTGGCCTAACGATGTCTGGGTGGGAAGAAAGAAGCTGGCTGGCATTCTGGCTGAACTGGCGGGACAATTGGATCAAGTGGATTGGGTAGTCTTGGGCATGGGCATCAATACCCATCAAGCAGAGTTCCCCGCAGAGTTGGCCGCTATAGCCACCTCATACCTGCGGGAAACGGGCCAGGATGTCCAGCGAGCAGCATTGCTCTGTGACGCCTTGCACAGTCTGGAACGGCTGCTGCCACTGTTGCAGCAATCTTCACTTGACGGGTTGATGGAGCAATGGCAGAGTTGCGACCGGCTGATCGGCCAACAGGTGCGCGCCATCACCCCCAGCGGCACCATTCATGGCCAAGCCCGGGGCATTACTGCCAACGGTGCCTTGGTGCTCCGCTTAGCCGATGGCAGTGAGCAAACGATCATGGCCGGAGATGTCTCCTTGCGTTTCTAGCACCGTTCTGTCTGCGGACCAGTCCTGCGAATCTGCTCACTGTTCGCCGAACTGGCCCCAGCCATTTCTTGATGCTCCTACCGGCTCAGCAGCGGCGCGATCACCTTTGTAGGCGACGCAACACTGTCGCCGCCAAGCAGCTAGCCAGGCCGGCCTTCAACAGATCAAAGCCTACAAAGGGCAGCATGCCGACCACCAGTAGTTGCGGCAAGGACAGGGTTTTGTCCAACAGATAGCGCAGCACAATATACAGATACGGCAGCCCCACGGCGTATAACACCATTAGGCCGGCCAGAGATGCTAAGAAGAGCTGAAACGGGCTGCGCCAACGCCGCCACTCCACCAGGGCACCGATGACATAGGCCGCAAGAATGTACCCGATTACAAAGCCGAAGCTAGGCTGCAGCACATAGCTCAGTCCGGCAAAAGGAGGCTTGGCAAACACGGGTACACCGAGCACACCCAGCAAGGTGTACACCAACAGACTAAGGGCACCTTGCCTGCGCAGCAGCAGCCCAGCCAAGACCACAAAAAAGGGCACCAGGCTGAACGGCACGGCGGCCTCACCGCCGAGACGCAGAGAGACGGCCGCTGCAATGTGCAAGGCCGCGAACAGCCCGACCATAGTCAGGTCACGGGTAGTCAGCTTCATCTTTGATCACTCCAATCGCTGGAGCAATGTTAACCCGACTGGCGCACAAAGTCAACAATATCATTTTGGAAGATCAGAAATCGCCCCTATTGGGGCGATTTGCTTTGCTCGATGCTGTTCCAATACAAATAGTTCTCGTTTTTCTGCAGCCCGCTGGGCTCTTCGTTGTACCCTTGTTCTGTGCGTGCCGGGCGCAACTTGTCGCCAAGGCGGCTGCGTCTCTGCCAGCGCATTGGACACCTCCTCGCTCATGCCTGCTGTTATTATCCCCTGCGTTCATGTTAGGCAAAGAGGTATTTGCTGCTTTGTCTGCTATCAGTTGTCAGCGACGACGGCCTTAACTTGACTCCACTTGCCGCAACGATCCCCCCATCGGGCGACGCACTGGCCATCGATTACGAACTCGACCACCTCGCAGTTGTTGGCGCATCCGGAGCAGTCTATCGTTCGCGCCTGACAGTTGGCGGTGGCCACGTTGAACCCCCGGAAGCGGGTGCGCTTCTGCTGCTGTTCCACCGACCGCCGGGCGAGGATGGCTGCCCCTACAGCCCCCATCACGCTAAAGTGCTCGGGTATCACCAGCTCGGTTTGCAGCGCCTCTTCAAAGGCGCGCCGAATGCCAATGTTGGCTGCGACCCCGCCCTGAAAGACTACCGTAGGGCGAATGTCCTTGCCTTTGGCCACATTGCTCAAATAGTTACGAACCAAGGCGTCACAGAGGCCGCGCACGATCTCTGCTGTGGGATGCCCCATCTGTTGTTTGTGAATCATATCCGACTCGGCAAATACGGCGCAGCGCCCAGCAATGCGTGTGCCCTGTTTGGCGTCCATTGCCAGAGGGCCTAACTCAGAGATGTCTATCCCCAGTCGGGCGGCCTGGCGGTCCAAGAATGATCCTGTCCCGGCAGCACAGACTGTGTTCATGGCGAAATCGACCACCACACCATCCCGCAAGATGATGATCTTGGAGTCCTGACCTCCTATCTCCAACACCGTCTGCGCCTCACTATGGGTGGCTAACGCTGCCACCGCATGGGCTGTGATCTCGTTCTTGATGCAGTCTGCTCCAATCAGGTGAGCTGCTAGCTGCCTACCGCTGCCGGTGGTGCCGCAGGCGACAATCTCCCCATCGGGCGGCAGCAGGGGCTCTAGTTGGGCCAACCCAGACTGTACCACCTTAATTGGGTTGCCTCTAGTGCGCAAATAGAGATCGCAGCACACCTGTCCAGTTTCGTCCACGACTACCAGATTTGTGCTCACCGAGCCGACGTCAACGCCTAATGACAAGCGCATAGCCCTACTAACCTCCTCAGCCCCTTCTACAGAACCTGCGGTGCCAATCTGTTGTGATGATCATGGTGGCGGCTATCGGCTGCCGTTTCCTGTCTGGCCTGACGCTGCCCGAGCATATCCAGAAAGGCCTCCAGCCTAGTCTGCACTCCTGCTTCAGCCGAGTGCTCGTCCAGTGCCAAAGTCATGCTGGGAAGCTGCAAATCACGGCTGATTGTTGGCAGAATGCTCTCGGCAATAATCTCTGGCATGCAGGTCAACGGCAGGACTTGCACCACCCCGTCAAAACCAGCTAGTGAATAGTGTACGGCGTTGCCAATTGTCTCCAGCCCGTGCCCCCCCACCCGCTGGGGCAGATAGGGCCTGGCCAGCCGTTCAATATGGCGGGCGTGGCGGCGCATGCGGAAATCTGGAATCAAGTGCTCCTTCACCCAGTGGGAACTGTACATATTCCGCTCCACAATCGCACCCAGTTCGCCCAGCTTCTCAGCCACCCCCAAGTTAACTGAGCGCTCTATCAACATGTAGATCTCGCCCAGAACAGCGATTTTCAGCGGACGACCGGAAGGCGGTTTCAAGATGGAGTCAAGTTGCTGCGAGACTTCCTTGGCAATTGCTCGGAGCTCAGCCTGGCTGGCAGCCTGGTCGACCCGTCGAATCGTCTGCTCGAATAGTCGGGTGCAGGCTCCGACTTCCTTTTCGCGATAGCGTTGCCGCATCAACTCCGCCTCCAACCGGTCCAGGTAGGACACCTTGGCCAGGCAGAAGCGCACCAGGGACACCAATCTGGACCACGGGAAGGAGACACCTAACGAACGAACCGCCTTAGCGATTTCCTGCACGAAGTTATCGCGCTCCAGCACGATTACCTCAACGCCCAGCCCCAGATCCTCCAGAATCTCCCGCTGCACCTCAGCGTAATAGCCCAGGCGACAGGGGCCGATCCCTCCCACCATGAAGATCACATCAGCGCCGGCTTCGATGGCTTCCAGATAGTTGCCCAAATTCACCTTAAATGGCAGGCAAATAGACTCCGGGGCCACCTTCACACCTAGTTCCAAAGTTTTGCGGGTGATCGCCGGGGGCACCACCACGTCAAATCCGATTTCCGATAATAGGTATCTAATCCCCACCCAAGAACTGCCCATATGGGGAAAGGTCACACGCACGATACTTCCTCCCTCCAGGCCAACATATCCAGGAAGGCCTCCAGACGGGTAAGCATACCCGCCTCTCCTGTGTGCTCGTCCATGGTCAAGAGCATAAAGGGCTTGCTGTAGCGACGCGCGGCTCGCTCTGCCATGTCCGCCACCAACGACTCCAGTCCACAGCCAAAAGAGGCCAAGTGAATGATGCCGCGTATATCTGCACGCTGCGAGTAGTGAACCGCACTGCCCAGGACTCTCCTGCCCAATGACCAAAACAGTTGCTTGCGCAACTGGCTGTTGGCCTGTTGTAGCGTCTTTTCGGATAGCATCTCCGGCGTATATACCCGGTAGCCCCACTGCTGCAGTCTATTGATCAGATTGAGATTCAGATATCCATCGTAGAGATCGTAGGGATGGCCGATCACTGCCACCGAACGATTGCTGGCTGGGACGGCCGGTTGTTCAGCATCCAACTCAGGCAATCGTCCGCAGCGGAGACGTTTTTGATGTTCGCGCAATTCGCCAAGTCCTGTCCTAAAGGCGCGGTAGACTTGTAGGGGATTCTGATTGATGCCCTCGGCGGCGCAACGCAATGCTCGATAGATACCACGAATCCCCAGCCGCAAGTTGATCGTCGGCTCGATAATCGGCGGAAGATTAGGTATGGTAAAGCGGACCATATCCGCTAAGCCAATTAATTTGGGGCAGCTGTAAGTGCCAGGCTGCACACTGACCACCTTGGGGATGAACAATGCGTCAACGCGCTGACTGAGATCGAGCACATGCCCGTGCATCACCTTCACCGGATAACAGGCTTCATCGCAAGCAACGCGCACGCCATCATTGGCGATATCCACGTTGGTGGGAGAAGAGACAATTACTTCACAACCTATCTCACGAAAGAAACCTTTCCATAGGGGATAATAGTCGAAGTATAACAGAGCTCTAGGGATACCGATCCGCAAGGGCCCACCTCCTCACTGTGAAGTCTAGCCAAAGCCGCTTGGGGCCAAACCCACATGCTACCTTACCCCGCTTCAGGAAAAATATACAAACAGAAAGCCAGGTGCCGCTTAGCAGCCCTGGCCCAGATAAGTAGTTTGAACTAGTCTATAGCTCAGTTGGGGTCGATTACCCCGCTCATGCGCACAACCTCGACTCCCTTTTCTTCCAGTGCACTCAGCAACTGGTTGATACCGATGGAATCGCTGGCCATGTGTCCGGCCACAATCACATTGCCGATGTTTTGCTCTTTGATGGCGTTGATCACATCTTCCGGCATGTGCATGGAGATGGTGGTTCCTACTCCAGCAGCAAAGTATGCCTTAAGGACATCTACTCCGCCGTTGGTGCCACCGGCCATGATCACAAACGGTTTACCAGCATAGTCAGTGCTCTTGCCGACACGGATTACTGGGCCGCTGAGGGTCTTCTGGTACTCCGGAATCTCCATCAAGGCGTCGATGATGTCCTGCAGTGTGGCATATTTGTTGTCGCCGATGGCTTGGTCAATATGTTTCTGTACCGCACGCTCCGCCAGAATATCTGTAGGGGTGTGAATGCTCACCAACGGCATGCCCAGCAGTCGGGCAGCTGACGAAGCCTGATCGTAGTTGCCAGCATGTCTGGCGCGCTCCACCTGGCCAACCTTCTTGGCCAGCGCCTTCTGGGCTTGATTGATGGGGATGCCGGCATCCATCATGCGCTCAATCTGCCGCTGCATCACTCTTGTGAAGTCAGAACGGGTGGAACCTCCCACCGGATGGTGACCGATAACACAGTCGCAGCCCAGTTGCTTGGCCAGGAGCATCTCGGCAGTGCCCATGTCCACCCCGACCAGCACCTTCTTGATGTTCTCTCCGGGCACCAGCACCGCCGAGTCCGCCGGAACTTCCTTCAGCCCGGCCAGGTCCAAGGCCAACTGCATGATCTGTTCAGTATTCATGTAATCCCTCCCATAACTTTGCTGCCTATCTCTTCGCCATTTTGTGCGCAACTCCCTGCCTCATCCAGCAGGATCTGAAAAGCAGGCCAGAACAGCATCAGTCTGGACTGGGAGAGGCAGACTGATCCCAAGAGTTGAGGAAGGTGAACATCATGCAGTCAGTAAGCTTATGTCCGGTGTGCAACGGGCTAACCGAGTTATTGGACACCTGCCCGAATTGTGGACACGGGATGCAGGATGCGGGGCAGTCACCAACGACTTGGGCCCATATGCGCCCTACGAGATGAATGCCAGCAGTTCCAGTGAACGGCACTGCTGGCACTCTGCGACCTGTCCCAGTTGCGGATATCAGCAATCGGTAGCTATCCCTATGCTCATCGATCCAGTCTGATTAGGCCGGCCCGACCAAGAAAAACAACAGGGCTAAAGCGACGCAAGTGACAGCATGCAGCTTAAGCGTATGTCGTTGCAGCGGAAAGAGGGCCTCGGGACTGAGCTGATGGCAGGAACGCAGTGGACGCCAGGCCAGCCAGGCGAAAGGCAGAGAAAGCAGAAACAGCCACCACCCCGCATAGAGCAACAATCCTAGGGTCGCTAGTAAAGCCGCAGACACCATCAATTGATATATCCACATGGAACGGCCGCAGGTCAAGACTACCCATGTGTTCTTTCCTGCGGCCTTGTCCTGCAAGTAATCAGGGAATTCGTTGATGTACAACACGGCGGTGATCAACAGGCCTACCGGCAAGGATACCAAGAGCGGAAACCACTCCAGGCTGCCACTCTGGACGAAATAGGCTCCAGTGACCGCCAGTGGACCAAAGGTGATGCCGGTAACCAGTTCGCCCAACCCGCGATAGGAAAACGCAACCGGAGGGGCCGTATAGAAATAACCGAGCAGCAAACCGACTAACCCGATGCACAGTGCCGTCATTCCCACTTGCAGCGAGATGTAAATACCAAATGACAGGGCCAACAGGTACAGCAAGCGGTATAGCAATCTCACTTGCCTTGGCGTCAACTGGTTACCTTGTAGCAGCTGACTGCCACCGCTTAAGTGCCACGGTTGATGTGCGCCATCTGCACCGCTGAGCCAATCATAATAGTCGTTGGCCACATTGGCACCCGCGTGCAAGGTCAGGCAACCGATTAGGCTCTGCAACAACAGCCCCAAATGCAAAGAATGCCCATCAAAAGTGGCAACCGCTGTGCCTAAGAGCACCGGCACCACGCTGGCGAACAAAAATGGCGCACGCACAGCCCTGACCAACAAACCCAACCTGTATCGAACTGCCATCCGCCTTGCCCCCCCCTCATTGACCTTATAGCCAATCGCCGAGCAACCCACTTGAACAGGTGAGGCCTGGATGCAATTAGCTCTCTCTGCATATTCTGCACGGAAAAGCCAGCGTCAACCCATGTTTTCCAGGAAAAACGGGACGATAGTGCAGTCTTCAAGGTATAATGATTGGCGAACAAGTGCTTGCACTGGAAGAAGGTGAGCCGATTGAATGTCCCTAAAGTGAAAGCAGCTCTGGAACAGTTTCGCGCATCGTTGGCAGAAAGGTTTCCAGACTATGAGCCCCGACCAGAGCAGCAGAAGATGGTCAATCAGATTCTGAACGGACTATATGCCAAGCGTCACGTGCTGGTGGAGGCAGGTACAGGCACTGGCAAGTCGCTGGCCTATTTACTGGCAATTCTTTCAGCCCTGGCTGCTGGAGAAGAACATAAGGCGGTAATTTCCACCCACACTATCAACCTGCAGGAACAATTGCTGAACAAAGACATTCCATTATTGCAGGAGATTTTCTCTGGTTTGGTAGATTTCAAGGTTGCGTTGGCCAAAGGGCGGAATAACTATCTTTGCCGCCGCAAGCTGCAGGACATACTGGCCAGTGACGAGCCAGCCTTTGAGAGTCTGGCTGACGCGCAGGAGTTCAGTCGGCTCAAGGACTTGTTGTTCACCGATGGCACCTTCCTGTTGGGGGACCGCAGCGAGTTGGCCGTCAATGTATCTTCCTCGCTGTGGAGTACGTTGGCTTCCTCCCAGGATACATGTCTGGAGCGGCGTTGCCCCCTGATCAAAGAATGCTTCTTTCGCATTGCCCGGGAAGCGCTGCGGGAGGCGGATATTGTGATCAGCAACCACGCCCTTTTCTTCACAGACCTGGCGCTGCGCGGCAGCGCCGACAGCGATGAAGGCATCCTCCCTCCCTATGACCTGGCCATCCTGGATGAAGCTCATCACATAGAGGACGTTGCCAGCCAAGCCTTATCGGTGTCGGTGGATGGATACCGGCTGAAGACGGCCGGGGGGAGGCTGCGAGCGCTGATTGCCAAGGGCGCCATACACGAAATGCTGACCAACGAACCGTTGCTGTCCCAGAGCCTGGAGGCTACGGTGAAGTCGTACTTCGACCACATCGATGTCTGGCTGCAGCGGCTGGCGGTGCTGACTGAAGGACGCAGCATCGTCCGGCTACCACTGATGGCAGGGCAGCTTGACAATCCTCTGGAGGACGATTTGAAGGAGATATCCCAATATTTAGAGCATCTTCAGGCAACGCCCGGGCTTTCCGACGACGAGGAGGCAGAGCTGGAAAAGGCTCAGATACGCTGGCAGGCGCTAAGCAGGGATATCGAGTTCTTGCTGAAGCATGAGCATGAAGACTATGTTTACTGGGCAGAGAGCCCCCTCGGCGACTACACGCAAGGGGCTCTGAAAGCGGTGCCGATCGAGATGGCAGGGCTGCTGCGGGAGACTTTGTTCAGCCGCGAGCTGGTTGCCGTTCTCACCTCCGCCACCTTAGCCACTCCCAGCTTGCGGTTCATGGCTGAGCGCTTGGGAGTGGATGACTATCTGGGGAAGGTGCTGTCTTCACCCTTCGACCACCAACAGAATGCCGCTGTCTATGTGCCGGAGGGCGCCTGCGAGCCGAACTACCAGAACAATCTTCTCTACGAGAAATACCTCGGCCAGCTGATCACGGAAGTCTGCCGGTTGACCCAAGGAGGGACTTTCGTCCTCTTCACTTCCTATCAAATGATGAACAGTCTGTTTGATCGGGTAGCCCCGCATTTACGGCTGCTGAATCTGGAGTTGTTTAGACAAGGAGACCTGCCGCGACACGAACTGTTGAACGCATACAAGTCCAGCGACGCTGGCGTGCTGTTCGGCACATCCTCCTTCTGGGAGGGCGTGGATGTGGTAGGCGATGGATTGCGCTGTGTGATCATCACCAAGCTGCCCTTTGCCGTTCCGGACCACCCGATTACTGAGGCCAGGATGGAAGCTCTAGCCCAGAGAGGCGTCAATCCTTTCATGCACTATCAGTTACCAGAAGCGATCATCAAGCTGAAACAGGGCTATGGACGGCTGATTCGCTCGCAATCAGACAGGGGAGCGGTGGTTATTGCCGACGGGCGGGTGTTCAGCAAGCGATATGGCAAGTTGTTCTTAGAGGCGCTGCCTACTAGAAACATCCTGCGCGATACCGAGGAATTCAGGCGGTTTATGGAACGCGGATGAATGATTCTACTGGCGTGAGACGGGAGGCTACCATTTGGCAGCCCCCCGTAACCGTTCTCCCTTCTCCCACTGCCCTGCTGCTAGCGGCCTACTTCCATCAGCAACCGGGTCAGCAGAGCTGTCCGCTCCGGTATCTTGTCGACGTACAGGAACTCGGTGATGGCATGGCCGCCGCCACCGACAGCACCTAGGCCATCGATAGTCGGAATCCCTAAAGCTGCGGTGAAGTTGCCGTCGCTGCCACCGCCGGTGGTTCCTTCGCAGATTTCGATGCCCAGTTCATCCGCAATCCGCTCTGCCAGGCGATACAGCTCCACAATCCGTTCGCTGCGCTCCATGGGCGGACGGTTCAGGCCGCCGGTGATGGTCACCTTCGTCCCTGGAGTCTCCGCTTGCCGGGCCAGAATGGCCGGCACCACTCGCTCCGCCTCTTCCATGGTGGCTACGCGCAAATCGATCTCGCCATGAGCCTCTGCAGCGACTACATTCGGCCTAGTACCGCCCCGCACCACTCCCACGTTCACTGTAGTTCCCTTACTAAAGTCATTCAAACTATGTAGCCAGACAATCTGTTTAGCCATCTCTAGGACGGCACTGGCTCCCTTCTCCGGATCTGCTCCGGCATGCGACGCCACGCCTTCTACCTTGATGTCAAAGCGGCCTACACCCTTGCGGCCTGTCTTGAGGGCTCCTTGGGGCGGGATCGACGGTTCCAGCACGAAGACGGCCCGGCTTTGCTTAGCCAACTGTTCGATCAGTCGCCGGGAGGTTTGGCTCCCGGTCTCCTCATCGGAGTTAAACAGGATCTTCACCTGGCAGGACAGCGGCCAGTTCTGCTCCACCAGATGCTTCAATGCGTACAAAGCCTGTACTGACCCCACCTTCATGTCGGAGACCCCTGGCCCATAAGCCTTGCCATCCTCTATCCGGAAGGGCCTCTTGGCCGTCTCGCCCACATCCCATACGGTATCGATGTGGCAGAGGATCAACAACTGCTCCTCGCCCCTGCCGAAAGTGCCCAGCAGATGGTTACCCCGTTCCGGCAGTTCCACTACTTCGGCCCGGCCACCAAAGTCGGTGACAACCTGCTCCAAGTGGGCGACGAGGCGATCAATAGCTACTTTGTCTTGCGATGGCGACTCCAACTCCACCAATTCCTTCAGCAACTGTAGCATGTCCGGCAGCTTAGTTTGAAAATGCTCTAACACTGGCGATCATTACCTCCCCACGCTTTTTCGCACCCCTAATAAGACTGTACTCTAAAGGTTCGCGAGAACTGAAGGTCATTCCTGCTAGAATTCCTGAGCCAGCTTGCGTAGACCAGCAGCTAACCCACAGATATGAGCGGCGACGCCACACCACTCCACAACAGCGTCCACAGTGTTGCTATCGTCCATCAACTGGGGCGGTGTCAGGTTATGGGTGTCATAGTGCAGCGGTCCGAAGGTGCAAGTTTCGGCGGCTAGAAGGTTTTTCACTCAAGAGGGTTGAAGAAAAGACAATACTTGTTACTATCAATATAGCAGCGTCCAAATTGATGTCTAATAGCTAAAGATATTCTCCGCACCAATGTCACGGCATCAGCCAACCGCTGAGTAGAGCAAAAAGGGGGAATTCAAATGAGCATGTTTTGTTACCAGTGCCAAGAGACTGCCAGAAACACCGGTTGTACAGTCAGGGGAGTCTGTGGCAAGAACGAGGAAGTGGCAAAGCTCCAGGACCTGCTGATCTACACCTTAAAGGGTATCTCAGATGTCATCGTTAAGGGTAAAGTTGAGATCGACAATCTGGACGAGATCAATTATCAGGTCCTCAATAGTCTGTTCATGACCATTACCAACGCCAATTTCGACGGTGAGTCGATTGAAAAACAGATCAGGAAAATGATCGCGTTGAGAGACGACCTGAGAGATTCCGTCTCGACGAGCGTTCTGCACGATGCGGCCACTTTCTCCGTTGATTCCAAAACAGCAATGCTAGAGAAGGCAGCCTGTGTTGGCGTGTTGGCAACGGCCGATGAGGATGTGCGTTCTCTGCGCGAGATGATCATCTACGGCCTCAAGGGCATGGCAGCCTATGCGGAACATGCTAAGAACATAGGGAAAGGAAACCTTGAAGTTAACCGCTTCATCTACGAAGCGTTGGCGGCTACTCTCGACGATTCCCTGTCTGTAGGCGACCTGCTAGCACTGACCTTGAAGACCGGGGAACATGGGGTTAAAGTAATGGCCCTGCTTGACCAGGCGAACACGTCGAGATTTGGTAACCCCGAAATCACTGAGGTGAACATCGGCGCGAGGAAGAATCCTGCGATTCTGATCTCCGGTCACGATCTGACCGATCTGGAGCAGCTGCTGGAGCAGACCAAGGGCACCGGCGTGGATGTCTACACCCATAGCGAAATGCTTCCGGCCCACTATTACCCGGCTTTTAAGGGGTACGAGCACTTGGCCGGCAACTACGGCAACGCCTGGTGGAAACAGTTGGACGAGTTCGTGTCCTTCCGCGGGCCGATACTGTTCACCACCAACTGCATCGTCCCACCTAGAAGCGAAGAAGTCAGGGGCAGAATCTTCACCACCGGCTCCGCCGGCTATCCCGGCTGCAAGCACATTGCCGCTGATGAACACGGCAACAAGGACTTCTCCGAGATTATCCAGTTGGCCAAGACTCTACCTGCACCGGAAGAAATCGAAAGCGGCACCATTGTCGGCGGCTTCGCCCATCATCAGGTGATGGCTCTGGCCGACAAAGTGATCGACGCGATCAAGTCTGGCGCGCTCAAGAAGTTCTTTGTCATGGCCGGCTGCGACGGACGGATGAGATCCAGAGAATACTACACCGAGTTCGCCCAAAAACTGCCGCAAGATACCGTGATCCTCACCGCCGGCTGCGCAAAGTATCGCTACAATAAACTGAACCTCGGCGATATCGGGGGAATTCCCCGGGTTCTGGACGCCGGACAGTGCAACGATTCCTACTCGCTGGCTGTGATCGCGCTGAAGCTGAAAGAAGCATTCGGCCTCGAGGATATCAACGAGCTACCAATCGCCTTCAATATCGCTTGGTATGAGCAGAAAGCCGTAATCGTGCTCCTCGCCCTGCTCTACCTGGGGGTAAAGAACATCCACCTCGGCCCCACCCTGCCAGGCTTCCTCTCGCCCAACGTGGCGAAAGTCTTGGTGGAGCGCTTCGGCATCGCTGGCATCGGCACCGTCGACGAGGACATCAAACTGTTCATGGCCTAACCTCTGATCGCCAGAAGGCGTGTCGCCAGGCGTTTCTGAAGTAACGCTGCGCGCCACGCCTTTTGCCCTAATGCGCTCTTGACCTACATCTTAGGGCCGCCAATGTAAACCAACAACATTAACCGGCATTCGGTCCCCTTATTTCGGCAGCCTATGCGCCCCTCGCGCACAGGCTGCCTCACCGACAACAGGTCCAAGAATGCCGGAGCTCCGCATTTTGGGCACAAAGTGAAAACCCCACGCATGAAGCGCGGAGTGTCGACAAAATGCTGGCGTTGCGGAGCTAGCTGGCGCGCTTGGGCGCTGGCTGCCAACAAGCTTAATGTATGAGCTCGCTCCGTGATTTAGGAGGATGCCCGCCCAGTGCCGCAGCCGCACCTGTGATGTCATCTTCTTTGTATCCATATGCACACCCCACGGTGCTAGTTTTATCCTACTCACTTTTCTAGCACCTTGGGGGTATTGTATCTTTCGTGCTGCGGCGCGGGCTATGTACTGGCTATTTGACGCTTACGTCGTCCTGACATCAACCGGACAATGAGAACCGTCCCCGTGTCCACTTACGTCGTCCTGACATCAACCGGACAATGATGTGCTCCCCCCAAAGTTGACAGATGAAATAACGAAAATTCATCAGTCGCTGAGGGGGGGCATTCTTTTGTCCGGACGCAAGTTCACTTTGGGAGAGAAGCTACGAATACTTGCATGGATTGATGAAGGGCATCCAGTCAAAGAGGCAGTTTCCAGGTTCAACGTAGGCAAGAGTACAATACGTCGATGGCGTATTAGGTTACAGGAATATGGTATAGACTCCCTGGTCGGGCAATTGAGTAGTAATCATTATCCTGCTGAGCTTAAGATGCAAGCTGTACAAGCCTACCTGACGGGAGAAGGCTCTCAAATGGACATCTGCCTTAGGTACGGCATAAGGGAGGAAACGCAACTTCGGCGCTGGATTTTCAAGTATACTCAAGGAGAAGAACTCAAGTCTTCTCCAGGAGGGGAATCCAGAGACATGAACAAAGGGCGGAGAACCACCTACGATGAGCGTATAGAGATTGTCCAACATTGTATAGCCAATGACTGTAACTACCGGGAGGCAGCGGAGCTCTATAAGGTCAGCTACCAGCAGGTTCACTCTTGGGTTAGTAAGTATAACAAAGGCGGAGAGAAGGCACTTGTTGACCGCCGAGGCAAAGCCAAAGAAGAAACTGAGTTGACAGAGGCCGATCGGCTGAAGATTGAGCTTCGTAATCTGCAGAAGGAAGTTCGCAGACTGAGCGTGGAGAACGCATTCCTAAAAAAATTGGAGGAACTCGAGAAGAGGTATCGCTAGGCCGAGTTCCACGATTTAAACTCCATCAGGCAATCCACGAACTGCACAGCAAAGGCCACTCTATCTCTGAGTTATGCAGGGTTGCCAACATCAGCCGCCAGGCGCACTACAATTATTTGAAGAAGGAACCAAGTGAGCGAGAGCGGACAAACGAGTTAATCGCTGACACAATAGCTGGTATCTACCTGGAGGTCAAGGGTATCTACGGCTACAGGATGATGCAACTGGTCGTGAACCGGAGGCTACAGGCAACGTACAACCTCAAACGAATCTATCGGTTGATGCGACTGATGGGTCTGAAATCGGTCACTCGAAAGAAACGCAGACAATACAAAAAGTCTTCGCCTGGACATGTTGCTGAGAACCTGCTGAACAGAAAGTTCACAGCTTTGAGGAAGAACCAGAAATGGCTTACAGATGTAACCGAGTTCAAGTATGGCGACGGCCAGAAAGCATACCTGAGCGCCATTCTCGACCTTTACGACAACAGTATTGTTGCCTATGTCATTGGTAAGAGGAATAACAACAAGCTTGTCTTTAGCACATTGCAGGCAGCCTTGAAGGCCAATCCAGAAGCACAGCCCCTCATTCACAGCGATAGAGGCTTCCAATATACTTCCTATGGTTTTGCCAAGATTATCACGAATCAGGGCATGATCCAAAGCATGTCAAGAGTAAGCCGCTGCATTGACAATGGCCCCATGGAAGGATTTTGGGGCAAGCTCAAAGCAGAGCGCTACAACCTAAGAAAGTATTACGAGAGCTACGAAGATCTGGTAGCCGACGTAAGTGACTATATACGCTTCTACAACGAAGAACGACCGCAAAGGAAGTTTTCTGGTCTGACCCCGATGGAGTACAGAATGTGTGCATAAATCGCCCTTGACTCCCTGTGCTTAACGAAGGTGCGAGGGGCGATGGCAGGGAGAGCACAGCAGATACCTCATCGCCCCTCTGCGCACAAAATTGTAGCACAGGGGTCAAGGGACTCACCCTGTGGTACTGCTCAGGGCTCCGACAGGGAGAGCCGTGGCCAGCAACCATTGGCTGTATTGCTTAAGACATCCCAAGAAAGAAGGCTCCTCAGGGTCATTCCTAAGGAGCAAACGCTTTCATTATTTCGTTTGTCAACTCGACAGGGGGCACCTCACAATGAGAACCGTCCCCGTGTCCAGTTAAAAAGCCCCGAGCTAATGCTCGAGGCTGAAGAAGGATCTGGCAGCGACCTACTCTCCCAGGGCGAACCCAAGTACCATCGGCGCTGGAGGGCTTAACTTCCGTGTTCGGGATGGGAACGGGTGGGACCCCTCCGCCATTGCCACCAGACAATTTGGATGTTGGAGATTAGAAGTTGGAGGTTGGACCATGTCATCCTGAGCGCAGCGAAGGATCTAGACTCTTCCCTATCGTTCAAAATGATCTCGACTCCTCTCTAACCAACACCTTCAAAACTGAACAGTAATTCATCATTGAGATTCCTGTGATGTGAATTAAATCAAGCCCTCGACCTATTAGTACCGGTCAGCTAAACGCCTCTCAGCGCTTACACACCCGGCCTATCTACCAGGTAGTCTTCCTGGGGTCTTACCCCGGCACTCAACTTTTTCTACCCTTTGCATGCCTAGGTTGCTCTTGTTGAGCAGCTAGACTCTTAATCTGATAGAAAAAGTTGAGTGCCGGGTGGGAGATCTCATCTTGAGGTGGGTTTCACGCTTAGATGCTTTCAGCGTTTATCCCAGCCAGACTTGGCTACCCAGCACTGCCCTTGGCAGGACAACTGGTACACCAGCGGTCTGTCCATCCCGGTCCTCTCGTACTAGGGACAGATCCTCTCAAATCTCCTGCGCCTGCGACGGATAGGGACCGAACTGTCTCACGACGTTCTGAACCCAGCTCACGTACCACTTTAATGGGCGAACAGCCCAACCCTTGGGACCTTCTTCAGCCCCAGGATGTGATGAGCCGACATCGAGGTGCCAAACCTCCCCGTCGATGTGGACTCTTGGGGGAGATAAGCCTGTTATCCCCGAGGTAGCTTTTATCCGTTAAGCGACGGCCCTTCCACTCGGTGCCGCCGGATCACTAAGCCCGACTTTCGTCCCTGCTCGACCTGTTCGTCTCGCAGTCAAGCTCCCTTCTGCCTTTACACTCTTTGCGCGATTCCCAACCGCGCTGAGGGAACCTTTGGACGCCTCCGTTACTCTTTGGGAGGCGACCGCCCCAGTCAAACTGCCCACCTGACACTGTCCCCAAACCCGATTCAGGGCTCCAGGTTAGAATTCCGATACTTCAAGGGTGGTATCCCAAGCTCGACTCCACCGAGACTAGCGTCCCGGCTTCTCTGTCTCCCACCTATCCTGTACATGAAGTACCAGAATCCAATGTCAGGCTGCAGTAAAGCTCTACGGGGTCTTTCTGTCCAGTCGCAGGTAACCTGCATCTTCACAGGTATTTCAATTTCACCGGGTCCCTCGTTGAGACAGCGCCCAAATCGTTACACCATTCGTGCGGGTCAGAACTTACCTGACAAGGAATTTCGCTACCTTAGGACCGTTATAGTTACGGCCGCCGTTCACTGGGGCTTCGGTTCAGACCTTCTCCGGCACTCAACTCCACACACCTAGAGCTGCACACTGGTCGAAATGCGTTCTTTCAACCATCTTCGTGCTTGCCCTGACTTCTTCAGGTTTCGTTCTCGTCTCCTTGCATCTTCTTCAGACTTATATGCCTCATAATACACAAATTCCCATTCATGGCCTTTAGTTGACTTCACTAGGCCTTGGTTATGAGCATCAAGTCTGGTCTTGAGACAGGATGTGAAACCTAAATATCTTACTCCTGATTCATTCTGTATCACATAGACGTAATACATAACTATCCTCCAGGTATACAGAGTTGAGTGCCGGATAAGCCCTCCCCTTAACCTTCCAGCACCGGGCAGGTGTCAGCCCCTATACTTCGTCTTGCGACTTCGCAGAGACCTGTGTTTTTGGTAAACAGTCGCTTGGGCCACTTTTCTGCGGCCTCCTCTGGCTCTTAACCATAGCGAGGCACCCCTTATCCCGAAGTTACGGGGTCAATTTGCCGAGTTCCTTAACGAGGGTTTTCCCGCGCGCCTTAGGATTCTCTCCTCACCCACCTGTGTCGGTTTACGGTACGGGCACCTAGTCCTGGCTAGAGGCTTTTCTTGGCAGTGTAGGTTCAACCACTTCGCTACTTAATTTTCGCTCGCATTTGCATCTCAGCATATGGCCAGACGGATTTGCCTATCTGACCTGCCTACCTGCTTAGGCACGCTCAACCAACGGCGTGCTTGGCCTACCTTCCTGCGTCACCCCTTCGCTCATAACGGACTTCGGTGGTACTGGAATTTCAACCAGTTGTCCATCGCCTACGGCTCTCGCCCTCGGCTTAGGCCCCGACTTACCCTGAGCGGACGATCCTTCCTCAGGAATCCTTGGGTTTTCGGCGGACAGGATTCTCACCTGTCTTTTCGCTACTCATACCGGCATTCTCACTGCTGTACTCTCCACAGCTCCTTACGGTACTGCTTCAACGTGTACAGTACGCTCCCCTACCACTGACGGAGGTCAGATGTCGGAAGTCAGAAGTCAGAGGGTTCGCCAGTTAGCCTCCAGTCTGTACAACTGCTTAGCTAACGTTTCATACTCCTCCAACAATCTGGTATAGACATCTGTGTCAATGTACTTCAGATCGGACAGGAAATCAATTAGAACACGGACTTCGTTACAAGAACCTAAACCAATTCGTAAGAATCGTTTAAATTCCGCACTTGATCTGCCGTATCCTTCTGCAATGTTCAATGGGATGCTCAGCGCGGCGCGTCTGATTTGATCGCCCAAACCATATTGCTCGCGCTGCGGCAGCTTCAATGCCAATTGATGCATTTCCACCGCTAACCTATATGACCGCTGATACACTTCGAGATCCTTATAGGTTCTTATCATCCATTCCGACCTCCGACCTCTGACATCTGACCTCTATCAATCCATAGCTTCGGTGACGAGCTTGAGCCCCGTTACATTTTCGGCGCAGAGCCACTTGACCAGTGAGCTATTACGCACTCTTTGAATGAGTGGCTGCTTCTAAGCCAACATCCTGGTTGTCTTTGCAGCTCCACATCCTTTTCCACTTAGCTCGTACTTGGGGACCTTAGCTGATGGTCTGGGCTGTTTCCCTTTTGACTACGGATCTTAGCACTCGCAGTCTGACTCCCAAGCATCAAGTAACAGGCATTCGTAGTTTGACTAGGTTCGGTAACCTGATAAGGCCCCTAGCCCAATCAGTGCTCTACCTCCTGTACTCTTGTCTTGAGGCTAGCCCTAAAGCTATTTCGGGGAGAACCAGCTATCTCCGAGTTCGATTGGCATTTCACCCCTACCCACAGCTCATCACCCAGCTTTTCAACGCTGGTGTGTTCGAGCCTCCACGAAGTCTTACCTCCGCTTCACTCTGGCCATGGGTAGATCACCCGGTTTCGGGTCTACATCATGCAACTGGGACTGGCTTTGCCTGTCCATACGCCCTGTTCAGACTCGCTTTCGCTTCGGCTCCGTCTCTTCGACTTAACCTCGCTGCATAACGTAACTCGCCGGTTCATTCTACAAAAGGCACGCCATCACACTTCAGAAGTCGGAGGTCGGAAATCAGATGTCGGATTCGATTGTTGCTGGCTCCGCCAGCTTCTCTTCTGACTTCTGACCTCTGACCTCTGACCTCTGAATAATGCTCTGACTGCTTGTAAGCACACGGTTTCAGGTTCTATTTCACTCCCCTCCCGGGGTGCTTTTCACCTTTCCCTCACGGTACTTGTTCACTATCGGTCGCTAGGGAGTATTTAGCCTTAGGAGGTGGTCCTCCCGGATTCGCACGGGATTCCTCGTGTCCCGTGTTACTTGGGATCCTGTCAGAAGTCCAATTGTTTTTGACTACAAGGCTTTTACTTCCTATGGCGGGCCTTTCCAGGCCGCTTCGCCTAACAACTGGATTTTTGACTCCTTGCTCACTCTGACATGTGAGCCGACAGTCCCTCTACCCTCTATCTACAACGGTGTCAGCCTATTCCGTAGATAGAGTTTGGGCTCTTCCCCGTTCGCTCGCCACTACTTAGGGAATCAATGATTTTTTCTTTTCCTCAGGCTACTTAGATGTTTCAGTTCACCTGGTTGCCTTCCTTAACCTATGTGTTCAGTTAAGGATACAAGGGCTTCTCCCTTGTGGGTTCCCCCATTCGGACATCCCCGGATCAATGTCTGCTTTCGACTCCCCGAGGCTTTTCGCAGATGGCCACGTCCTTCTTCGGCTCCTAGCGCCTAGGCATCCTCCGTGCGCTCTTTGTAGCTTGACCTAATTCGCGCATCGTAGAGAAAACTCTCCGATGAAATTACTGTGCAGTTTTCAAGGTGCTGCGAGCAAGCGTAGCTTGCTCGGGATGTCAGATGTCGGAGACCAGAGGTCAGATTGACCATCTGTTCTCTCTCATGCTGACTCCGCCTCATTGGGCGGAAACTTATATTAGCACGCTGGCTGCTTCGGCAGCAAGCTGTACTTTCTGGAAATTACAGAGATGTCGCACGGGTCGCACATGTGCTTCGCAATGTGCACGCCAGTGGACGTCTGCTGAAGGATGTTTTTTTGTGCATGGCACGAAAAAACCCAGAACCTTCAAAACCAAACAATGATGGAGTGATGGACGTCGGAGGTCAGAGGTTAGAGGTCAGATTCCTGCCTCATGCTCTTCATTCTTCCTGCACCCACAACCAGACAATCGACCTAGGATTTAGAGCAGAAGGCCCAGCCTTCCGTCCTCTCGGACTTCCGACTTCTGACCTCTGACTTCTATTCTCCCTAGAAAGGAGGTGATCCAGCCGCACCTTCCGATACGGCTACCTTGTTACGACTTCACCCCAATTACCGGCCCCACCTTAGGCGGCTGCTCCCTTTCCAGGTTCGCTCACCGACTTCGGGTGTTGCAGACTTTCGTGGTGTGACGGGCGGTGTGTACAAGGCCCGGGAACGCATTCACCGCGGCGTGCTGATCCGCGATTACTAGCAACTCCTACTTCATGCAGGCGAGTTGCAGCCTGCAATCTGAACTGAGATCTGTTTTATGGGATCCGCTCTGCCTCACGACTTCGCTTCCCTTTGTACAGACCATTGTAGCGCGTGTGTAGCCCAAGACATAAGGGGCATGATGATTTGACGTCATCCCCACCTTCCTCCGGTTTGTCACCGGCAGTCTACTTAGAGTGCCCAACTTAATGCTGGCAACTAAGTACAAGGGTTGCGCTCGTTGCGGGACTTAACCCAACATCTCACGACACGAGCTGACGACAACCGTGCACCACCTGTCTCCTCGTCCCCGAAGGGAATTCCTAGTTTCCTAGGATAGCGAGGGATGTCAAGCCTTGGTAAGGTTCTTCGCGTTGCTTCGAATTAAACCACACGCTCCGCTGCTTGTGCGGGCCCCCGTCAATTCCTTTGAGTTTCAACCTTGCGGTCGTACTCCCCAGGCGGGATGCTTATTGCGTTAACTCCGGCACGGAAGGGGTCGATACCTCCCACACCTAGCATCCATCGTTTACGGCGTGGACTACCAGGGTATCTAATCCTGTTCGCTCCCCACGCTTTCGCGCCTCAGCGTCAGTTACGGCCCAGAAAGTCGCCTTCGCCACTGGTGTTCCTCCCAATATCTACGCATTTCACCGCTACACTGGGAATTCCACTTTCCTCTACCGCACTCAAGTTACACAGTTTCAAATGCAATCCGAGAGTTGAGCCCTCGCCTTTCACATCTGACTTGTGTTACCGCCTACTCGCCCTTTACGCCCAGTAATTCCGGACAACGCTCGCCACCTACGTATTACCGCGGCTGCTGGCACGTAGTTAGCCGTGGCTTTCTTCTTGGGTACCGTCATCCTTCGTCCCCAAGGACAGAGCTTTACGACCCGAAGGCCTTCTTCACTCACGCGGCGTTGCTGGGTCAGGGTTTCCCCCATTGCCCAATATTCCCGACTGCTGCCTCCCGTAGGAGTCTGGGCCGTGTCTCAGTCCCAGTGTGGCCGGTCACCCTCTCAGGTCGGCTACCCATCGTCGCCTTGGTAAGCCATTACCTTACCAACTAGCTAATGGGTCGCGGGTCCATCCTAAAGCGGCCGAAGCCTTTCTTCTCCCTACCATGCGATAGAAAGACCACATCCGGTATTAGCATCCCTTTCAGGATGTTATCCCAGACTTTAGGGCAGGTTACCCACGCGTTACTCACCCGTCCGCCGCTGACTGACCGAAGTCAGTCCGCTCGACTTGCATGTATGAGGCACGCCGCCAGCGTTCGTCCTGAGCCAGGATCAAACTCTCCGATAAACTTGTATCGAACGAGCCTGTGGCTCTCGAAATTACTTAATCTGTTTCCCTTTTGGAGCTTCGCTCCCAAGGAAAAAACGGGTATTTCGTCGACGACTTCCGCCGCCGACTGAACCCAGATTTTCATCTGGCTCCATCATTGTTCAGTTTTCAAGGTTCTAGTGCGTTTTGAATGCCTGAAGTATGTCCCCGTCGTTATGACCAAGCTCTCGCTGCTCGTCTGTTTGCTTATGAGAGCCTTAGTCAACGGTCAGGGCGCACCACTACCTCTCACTGATGAATGTCTCCAAAGTGAATGGAGATATTCATCTCAGCGCAAGCTGTTTATATGAGCGGTCATGGTCCCGAGTTGTGCCATCGTGCGACGGCTTTACTAGATTAGCACGAACCGATGTCGATTGTCAACCAAGGACTTTCACTTTTCGACAAGGTCTGCGGACAGCGGGCAGATGTGCGGCTATGGATAGTCTGCTATCGAAAAACGGCTGCCAAAACCATTAACGCTGCTTGCTCAACGCGGTCGAGATGTTGGTGACAGCAAACGAAGGGGGTTCGATCTCAATGGACAACAAGGAGCATTTAAAAAAGAGGGTAAGTGACGCCATCGATCGGCGGGCGAAAGAGATTATCGCTCTGGGAGATCACATTTTCAGCCACCCGGAGCTGGGCTACAAGGAGAAGCTGGCCGCGGAGCAGGTGGAAGAGAAGTTTCGGGAACTGAACCTGGACTATCGCAAGGGACTGGCGATTACGGGATTAAAAGCGCGGATACCGGGCAAACAACATCATCTTTCGGTGGCGGTGTTGGGAGAGCTAGACGCAGTGGTCTGCCATGATCATCCCCATGCAGATCCGGTGACGGGAGCTGCCCACTCTTGCGGACACAACGCCCAAACCGCAATGATGGTTGGAGTGGCCATGGGGTTGGTGGATTCGGGCGTGATGCAAGAGCTGGACGGCGATGTAGTGGTCATGGCCGTACCGGCAGAGGAGTATGTGGAGCTGGATTACCGCCAGAAGTTACGGCAAGAAGGCAAAATCAAGTTTCTGGGTGGCAAGCAGGAACTGATCTACCTCGGCGAGTTCGACGATGTCGACATGGCGATGATGTGCCACTCTGAATCCGATACCCCGGGCAAGATCGTTCGGGTACCCGGGCCGGGCGTGGGCTCCAACGGCTTTATCGGCAAGACAATTCGTTACATCGGCAAGGAGGCGCATGCCGGCGGAGCCCCTCATCAGGGCATAAATGCGCTGAATGCGGCCATGCTGGGATTGATGGGCGTTCACGCCAACCGTGAAACCTTTAAGGATGAGGATGCCATCCGTGTGCACCCGATTATCACCAAGGGTGGAGATTTGGTGAACATCGTCCCGGCAGATGTGAGAATCGAGACTTACGTCAGAGGAAGAAGTATTGAAGCGGTGATGGCCGCCGGCGAGAAAGTAAATCGAGCTTTGCAGGCCGGAGCGATGGCCGTGGGAGCCGAGGTGCAGATTGACGAGATCCCCGGGTACCTACCGCTATTTAACGATCAAAACATGGCTGCGATGTTCCGCGAAAACGCAGTCCGTCTGCTGGGTGAATCAGGCGTCGAGCGGGCGGCGATCATGTCAGGCTCCACGGACATGGGAGACATCACACATATCATGCCGGGCATTCATCCGACCATAGGTGGTGTTGCGGGCAGAGCTCACGCTCGAGACTACAAGATGGTGGATCCGGAAATGGCTTATGTCGTACCTGCCAAAATAATGGCTATGACGGTGATCGATCTGCTACATGACGGTGCCAAAGAAGGACTCCGGATCAAGCGCGAATTCCAGCCAAGGATGACGAAGGAAGAGTACCTGGATATGTGGGGGAGACTGCTCAAGTGATGTCACAACTACAAAAGGAGGACAGACAACAATGAGCAAAGCAGAACTACGAGTACACCTTCTCAACCTAGGGATG
The DNA here is from genome assembly GCA_050949055.1 of Bacillota bacterium. GTDB lineage: Bacteria > Bacillota > UBA994 > UBA5500 > UBA5500 > JAEZJZ01. The sequence goes on from JBMNFA010000001.1 coordinate 633,791, forward strand.
GTGATTATCGCGGAAATGATTGGCACCAGGCGCTTTCAGCTGGGTCCTGGCACTGTGCTGCTGCTACCAATGCTTTACGCGTTGGTGATTGGCATGTTCCTCCCAGCCCTAAGATTGGTTGAACGAGAACATATGGAGATTGCGTCACCGTTCATTGGGTTGTCAGTGATGTTCCTGACTGCCAAAATGGGGACTACCATCGGCCCGAACTTGGGCAGAGTGTTTTCAGCGGGGCCGGCGCTCATACTGCAGGAATTCGGAAATCTGGGCACGATCTTCTTTTCGCTTCCGGTAGCTGTACTGGTGTTCAAGATGGGCCGAGAGGCAGTGGGAGCAGCGTTTTCCATTTCCCGCGAGGGCTCTCTAGCCATTGTCTCCGATCTTTACGGCTTGGATAGCCCCGAAGGCCAGGGGGTGATGGGTGCCTATATCACTGGTACGCTGTTCGGAGCGATCTTCAACGGACTGATGGCAGGCGTGTTCATTAGCCTTGGTCTATTCCATCCTTTCTCTTTGGCCATGGCGGCTGGCACCGGTAGCGCCTCGATGATGGCAGCTGCCCTGGGCCCGGTACTATCGGCGTTCCCTGCCATGGAGGCGGAACTGAGCGCCTATGCTGCGACCAGCCAATTGTTGAGTAGTGTGGACGGACTGTACTTGAGCCTGTTCTTAGGCATTCCGCTCACCGAATGGCTCTACCGCAGACTGGGCGGGCGGCCAGCAAGAAAGGAGGTAGATAGTCGGTGAGGTTCTCGGACGTATTCCGGGTGTTCATAGTTACGGCGGTTATTACCCTCGTCGGGAACTATATCGGGTACGATATAGACCCGATTGGCGCTATTCCCGGCATGTTGATCCTGCTAGCCATTGTGGTAGTAGGGTATCTGGCGTCGCGCTATTCGCCGGTGAAGTTGCCCAGCATCGCCTACATATCGGCCTTGGCGATTATCGTGTCGATTCCAGGCGTGCCCGGTGCAGAGACTGTGATCAAATACACCGGTGATATTCAATTCCTGGCGTTATGTACCCCCATTCTAGCCTATGCCGGAATCTCCATCGGCAAGGACTTAGACGGTTTCAGGCGCCAAGGGCTCAAGATCGTAATGACAGCGTTGCTTACCTTTATCGGCACCTATGTCGGTTCTGCGATTATTGCTCAGGTGGTGCTGTCGCTGACGGGCGTGATTTGATCAGGTGTAACATGTAACACCAAAGCCGGTCTCAGGCTAATCGCTGCAGACCGGCTTTCTTGCTGCCTGGTTACTTCTGCTGCCCCAAATCTGGAGCCTGGGATCCGCCTCCCCATGGAAACGGCAAGTCGATCACTGTCTGCGGAACTTCACCCAAATATGTTACGTCGGCTATAGGGACCTGGCTGTTGACGGTGACTGTGTTGGTGACAAAAGGGATAACTATCTGGACATCGGTGTAGACATCAAGATAGATCTTGTGCCTTGTTTGGTTGATACCGGCTTGTTCGAAGGCATCGGTCACCTCGACGTTGACAGTCCCAATGGGGATGATTGTGAAAGGAATACGTGGCCCCATGCTGGAGAGAAACTCGCTATGCAGTGCCTGGCCGAGGGGAATGCGAACTACCTCGCCACGGATCGCTGCCAAGCTTTCCTGAACGCGCAATGTGGTGGCCGCAACAATGCGGTTTACTTCCATAGTGTTGACCTGCGCCCACGATGGCTTACCATTGTAGTCTGTGTGCACGGTGATCAACAACCCGTATTTGATTTCCTGAGCTATCTTCGTGTTGATGGCCTCGTTAATTGCCTGGGTGGCAATTACCTTAGCCCTGGCAGCAGCTATCGCTTGCAGGGATGGCCGCAGGTTTCGGTCCAGTAGATTGAGGATCTGCAGCAAAATCAACGCAATCACAAGCAGCAAAATCGCCAGTCGCTGTCTCCCAGTCAACCATGTGGGCGCAAAATAGCTGCGTCGCCATTTTCGTCTTCTGATCGCCATCGCTCCACCCCCGTCAATCATGATTATGCTGAACCGCAAAAAGAGTATGAGCTAATGGTCCAGATTTCACCTTGGTTTGCGCTTCTACCATTATGGTATAATTATTCTCTAAAGGAGGGAGTCTTGTGGCTAAGCAAACAAGGCAAAATCCACAACCTAAAACCAAGAAGAAAAGAAGGTTCACCCTTAAGATACCGAGGCTGCTGAAATTGCTGGTGCTCTTGGTGCTGCTGGCAGGAGTTATCGGCGGTGGTGGGCTGTTTGGGTATGCCGTGGCTACCATTCCGCCGTATGACCCAGCCAAGCTGGGTGACGTCGATGCCACTTCCAAAATCTATGACATCAACGGCGAATTGATTGCCAACCTGCACGCTGAGGAGAACCGGACGCCGGTTGCACTGGAACAGATTCCGCTACACTTGCGGAATGCGGTGTTGGCGATGGAGGATAACCAATTCTACAGTCACTACGGGATCGACGTTAAAGGCTGGGTCCGCGCCATCAGGAATATGCTCGCTGGCGGCAAGAAGCAGGGCGGGAGCACAATCACCAACCAGTTGGCCCAGATGGCCTTTCTCACCCCGGACCGAACCATTACCGTGAAGATTCAGGAACTGATTGTCACTTTTCGTCTGGAGAGAGATTACTCCAAGGATGAGATCCTGGAGTTCTATCTCAACCGTTTGTTCCTGGGCGCGTCTGCCTATGGAGTGCAGGCGGCCGCTCAATACTATTTTGACAAGGATGTACAGGACCTGAATCTGGCTGAGTCGGCGATAATCGCTGGCCTGATCCCTGCTCCAAATGCCTACAGCCCCTATGTGAACATGGAACGAGCCAAAGCCAGGCAGGCTGAGACACTGAACAACATGGAGCGCTTCGGCTATATCACCCCAGAGGAGAAGCAACAGGCGCTGGACTACGAGATCGTGCTGGGATCGCGTAAGAGCGGTGCGGGCAAGAAGTCCAGTCAGTACTTTGTCAGTTACGTCCGTGAACAAGTGATCAACGTGCTGGAGCAGCAAGGCCATTCCCGTGCGGAGGCATCTCAGATGCTCTACACCGGTGGGCTGGAGATCAAGACCACCTTGGACGTGCGCTTACAGGACGCAGCAGAACGCGCCTTGAACGATGGCCTGGAACAATGGTTGATACCGCTCCTGGATGACAAGGAAGAGCGCAACGCCAAAGGTATCTTGCAGCCGCAAAGCGCAGTCATCCTGCTGGACACCAAGACAGGCGGCATCCGGGCAATGATCGGTGGCCGCGAATACGAGAACGATCAGTACAATCGGGCGGTGCAGCTGATCAAGCAGCAACCCGGCTCGGCAATCAAGCCAATCACCGTCTACGGGCCTGCCCTGGAGCGCAAAGCGACTGCATCCACCATCATCATGGACGAACCGTTGTACGAGAACGGGGAGGACAATCCTCCCTACCCTGTCAACTATGATGGTAAAACTCGCGGTCCGGTCACTTTGCGTTACGCTTGGCAGCAGTCGCTGAACATTCCGGCCTGGCAAGTGGCCAAGGAGAACGGGATAGACAAGATGCTGGAATTTGCACAACGGCTGGGAATATCCACGCTGGTGGACCAGCCGATCAACGGCATGAGCGACCGCAACCTGGCAGCCTTAGCCATCGGCGGCGTCACCAAAGGCGTAATCCCTTTGGAGATGGCTCGTGCCTACAGCGCTATTGGCAACCATGGAGTGCTGAACGAAACCCATGCTGTGACAGAAATCCGCAATGACCGTGGCCAGGTGATCTACCAACATCGGCCACAGAGCAAGGTCGTACTCAGCGAAGAAGTTGCCTACATGATGACCGATATCATGCAGGATGTGGTGGATTACGGCACCGCCTCGTACGTTCGCAGTCTGGGCGGTTACTATGGGCCGGTGGCAGGCAAGACCGGCACCACGAACTACAACCGTGAGGCATGGTTCGTTGGCTACACCCCTGAACTGACGGGCGCGGTCTTCATTGGACACGATGACAACACTACTGGACGGATCGCCGGGGACAAGGCTAACCCTTCCGCCCGCGGGCGCTTGCCGGGAGGTTCCAGCAGCTATATCAGTGCCGGCATCTTCGGCAAACTGATGAAGAATGTCAGTGCGATTGCACCAGGTGCCAGCCAGTTCTATACCGCCAAACCGGAGGGGATTGTTGGACCTTTGGCCATCGATCGCACCACTGGTCTGCTGGCGGGACCCGACTGTCCGCCCGATTCGATCATCTACGAAGAGTACATCAAAGGAACAGAGCCGCAGGAAGTCTGCAATGGCCATCAGCCGGAACCACCCCTGGAAGACCTGGAACCGGGTGATCAGATAGAGGGGCCGGAAGACCCAGGGGATGAGCTTGGCGGCGATGCGGAACCGGGCGATGAGCCAGACCCAGGCGACGGAGGCGGACAATAACCCAGCGCATGAACGCACGGCAAAAGGGAGCGTCACATCTGACGCTCCCTTTTTCTGCTATTTGTTTAGTTCCACCACTGTCACGCCGGTGCCGCCTTCCCCCGGCCCCCCTAAACGATAGGACTTAACCGCCCTATGGGAGCGCAGGTAGTCGCGCACCGCGTTTCGCAGCGTCCCGGTTCCTTTGCCGTGAATCAGACTAACGCGGGACAACCCGGCCACCAGCGCGTCATCCAAATACTTGTCTATCCGCAGAATGGCCTCATCCACGGTTTGGCCCCGCAGGTCCAATTCCAAAGCAACGCCTTGTCGCGATAGATTCACCATCTGATAGCCTGGTTTAGGGGGCTCGGGTGCCTCCGACACCAGCTTCTCCAATTGTTCCACCCGGCAATTGAGGCGTAAAGCACCCAGTTGCACCTGTGCTTCACCGTCTGCCCCAGGTGCACTAAGAAGTTGCCCACGCTGTCCCAGATGCTTGACCAACACCTGATCTCCGGCGCGAAACTCGCGGTCATCGGCCAAAGCTGGTCGCTGGGAGGCGCGAGTCCGAGTGCCCTCTGTCTCCGTTTCCTGTTGCAGCTGGCGCCAGCGTTGCCGCCCTTCTTCAACGGACTGCAGCGTCTCTTTGGCAGCAGTACTCCTGCTTTGCAGCGCGGCGTTCCGCAGGTCCGACAGCAGGCTGTCCACCTCCTGTTTTTGGCGGTTGATCAACGCACGGGCTTCCTGCTTCGCCTTGGTCAAGATGCTTTCTTGCTTGCGCTCCAATTCGCTCAGCTTGCGTTCTGCCTGCTGCCGAGCAGCCTCCGCCTGCAGTCGCATCTGGCGGGCGAGCTCCCGTTCCTCTTCAGCAGCCCGACGGCTGCTGTCCAGCTGCCTAATCAAGTCTTCCACCTGTATTTGCTCACCGCTGAGATATTCCCGGGCGCGAGCGATCAGCCCTTCTGCCAAGCCCAATCGCCGGGAGATCTCAAAAGCGTTGCTCTTGCCGGGCAAGCCGATGGTCAGACGGTAGGTTGGCTGCAACGTCTCCACGTCGAACTCTACACTGGCGTTTTGCACACTGGGTTTCTGATAGGCATACGACTTTAGTTCGCTGTAGTGGGTGGTGGCCACCACCCTGCTGCCCCGGGCATGCAGATAGTCAATGATGGCCATGGCCAGGGCCGCACCCTCGGCGGGGTCTGTTCCGGCGCCCAATTCATCCAGCAACACCAGCGACCGTTCACCGGCCGTGCTGGCGATCTCCACGATGTTGGTCATGTGTGAGGAAAAGGTGCTCAAGCTCTGCTCGATACTCTGTTCGTCGCCTATGTCGGCAAAAATGTTCGCAAATACCGCTACCTCACTGCCCTCGTCAGCGGGAATGTGCAGACCTGCCTGAGCCATCAGCAGCAACAGCCCCACCGTCTTCAGGGTCACCGTTTTGCCCCCGGTGTTTGGTCCGGTGATCAGCAAGACGGTGAAATCCTGCCCGAGATAAATGCTGTTGGGAACCACCGTTTCCGGTGGCAGCAACGGGTGGCGAGCCTGGCGCAGGTTGATCTGAGCTTGACGATTGATCATAGGACAGACAGCCCGTAAGTCATAGCTGAGCTTTCCCTTGGCCATGCAGAAGTCCAGATGGGCTAGCGCCTGCAGATTCTCCTGCAGCAGATCAGTTTCGGCTTGTACCAGCGCCGCCAACTGGCGCAAAATGCGTTCCACCTCGCGTTCCTCTTCCACCTGCAGGCGCCGCAAGTCATTGTTCATCTCTACGATGGACATCGGTTCAATGAACAGTGTTGCACCGCTGGCCGATTGATCGTGCACGATGCCTGGAACTTGACTGCGGTACTCCACCTTCACCGGCAGCACGTGGCGCTCGTTGCGGACAGTGACAATCGGCTCCTGTAGAAACTTCTGGATGGTGGCTGATCGTACCATGTTGTCTATGCGCTCTTTTGCTCTGTTCTGCAAGGAGCGGATATCACTGCGCAACTTACGCAAGCGGGGGCTGGCGCTGTCCTTAACTTCAGCATACTCGTTGATGGTAGAACCAATTTCGGTCTCCAGGTCGGGCAATGGGGCGAGCCGCAATGCGGCGGCAGACAGCAGCGGGTATTTTTCTGACCTGTGGCGAAAGAAGCGATCTGCCCGGCGGGCGCAGGCGCAGAGCTGGGCGATATTCAGCAGCTCCTCGGGGTGTAGGAGAGCACCCACCGCAGCCCGCTGCAACCCGCTGCGGATGTCCAGCAAACCCTGTAGCGGGAACTCCTCGGTGCGGCAAATCTCCCTGGCTTCGCTGGTCTCCTGCAGCGCCCTTTCCACCTGCCAGTCGTCGGTCATCGGGAGCAGCTGTTCCACCAACTCGCGACCTAACGCCGACGAAGTATACCCCGCCAGGCGCTGCTTAACTTTAGAAAACTCCAGGACCCTTAGCGTCCGTTCGTTCATCAGTTTGCTTCCTCCTGAGATATTGTCCCTGTCCTTATCTTATCATGCCACTCGGCCTTGCACAGGCAAAGGACAGTTGGACAAAAAGTACACCCGCCGTCAGGTCGGGCGGGTGCAATCACTATCGCAAGCGCGCCTGAACAATTTGGTTCAAGAGCGCCTGTAGCTGCTGATAGAATACTGGACTGAGCCGCTGTACTTCCGCTACCAGGTACGAGTTGGCTGCCGTCCTTCCCAGGCTGCTGCCGACAGGCAGAAAAGACAACAGACTGGCAATGATGAAAACCACCACTACTCCCTTTAACAGCCCCAGCGCTCCACCCATCAAACGATTCGCTGTGTTCAACAGCGGCAAACGGGCGACGGATTGCAGGATACCGCCGAGCAGACTGAAGGCGATACTGACCAAACCCCAAACCAGCAAAAAGCTCAATACCGCCAGGGCTAATGGTTCCAAATCGTAGTTGCCGAACACCGGTATCAATAGCGAGCGCAGACCGGTGCCCAGATTGAAGCTGCTGTTCAACCAAACGGAGACTTGGGGCGACCACCGGTCAGCCAGGTACAACCCTGCAAACAGGCTGACGAAATCCAAGGCCTGTTTCACCAAGCCCTTGACCAGCCCGCTGAGCACTGACAATGCCAAGATAATCAGCAACGCCCAATCCAGCCAGTTGAAGGCGGAACTAGTCTCAACTGCCGGCAGCATCAGCGACGCCCCTTCCGAGACCCGCCTTGGGACTTGTAGCGGCTCAACTCAGTCTCCAAGCGGGAGATATGCTGACGTTGCTCAGCCAACTGTTGCTCCAGTTGGCTGCACCGCTCTTCCTGACGTAGAGATTGATCCACATAAGTGATGGCCGTCATCACCGCAGCCCGCGTAACTGAGAGTCGCGGCTCCTTGGCAATCATCTGGCGCATCTTCTGATCCACCGTCAGCGCCAGGCGCTCCAAGTGTGCTGGCAGGGCTGGGCTGACCAGCGTATAGTCTTCGTCCAGAATACGCAGCTTAACCCGATAACGATCCGTGAAGGCCACAGCCACACCCCATTTGCGCAGAATTGATACAGGAAATGTTGCTTCCCTGACCTCTAGCGTAACAGAGCGCCCAGTTGTTTAGCAAGCTGTTCCACCACCCGGGTGTGAACGCCAACGATTTCTTCCTCCTGCAGGGTGCGTTCCTGGCTTTGCAGCACCAAAGAGTAGGCCATACTCTTCTTTCCTGGAGGCACTTGTCCCCCTTGATAGACATCAAACAGCTTCAAGTCGACCAACAGCTCCCCTGCGGCTTGCCGGATGCAGTCAGCTACCTGCGCTGCCGGAATCTGCTGGTCAAGAATAATGGCCAAGTCGCGCTCCACCGCAGGGAACTTGGGCAACGGCGAGTAGAGAGGGATGTAGCCTGCCTGTTGCAGCAACGGTTCCAGGTTCAACTCAGCCACAACGGCCCTTTTACGCAGACCGTGCTGCTCCAGGACCTTGGGATGCAGCTCCCCCAGGAATCCCAGTTTGTTGCCCTGCCAGCTAACATCTGCTGCCCTTCCCGGGTGCAGATAGGGGTGCTCAGCTGTCGGTAGCCACTGCAACTGCCTGATCCCGTGCGGAGCAAGCAGGTGTTCAATTAGCCCCTTTAGATAGAAAAAATCATACTCCCCATCCGCTCTCAACCAGCCACTTGGCACCTGTCCTGTCGCCGCTATGCCCAGGTGTAGTGGCTCGGCAGGCTGTCGCAAATCTTGGCTGAAACTGGGGACAAACACCGTGGCCAGTTCAAAGATGGCCATATCCGTCTGTTGCCGCGCGCCGTTATAGGCCAGGTTGTCCAACAGGCCCAGCAACAGGGTGGGGCGCATCACGCTGCGCTCGCTGCTGAGCGGATTTTGCAGCTTCAGCGCCCTGTTCCACTGATGCTCGGGCGGCACCAAAGCTGCGATCTGAGCCGGGTTGGCGAAGCTCAGGCTGACGATTTCGCTAAGTCCCAGACCGATCGCTCCTTGGCGCAGGTTAGAGACCATCAGTTGCCTTGGGGTCTTGCGGCCTTGCATAGCCGTCAGGCCGGTCATGTGGGTAACCGGAATGCGGTCGTAGCCATACAGCCTCGCCACTTCCTCCACCAGATCCACCTCTTCCGCCAGGTCTTGCCGGCGACTGGGGACGCTCACTCTCCAAGGGATCTGGCTGTCGTCAACGAACAACCCCAGACGCAACAGCAGCTGTTTGATTTCCGCTGCCGGAATGTCACTGCCCAGCAACCGATTGACCCTGGCCGGGCGTAGAGAAATCTCGTGCTGCTCAACTCTCTTCTGCATGCTTCCCACCGCAGTCCGCTGCGGTTTGCCGCAACCCAGCTCCGTGATCAACCAGGCAGCCCGTCCCAGCGCCATCAACACCCGGCTGGGGTCGACGCCTTTATCAAAGCGGCTGGAAGCGTCGGTGCGCAGCCCCAGCTGGCGGGAGGTGCGGCGAACGCTCTGGGGCAGAAACCAGGCAGACTCCAAGAACACGCGACGAGTGTGCCCGCTCACCTCCGTATCCTTGCCGCCCATCACGCCGGCGATGCCAATTGCCCGTTCTCCATCGGCAATGACCAACATATCTTGCTGCAAGGTGCGCCGTTCATCATCCAAAGTGGTAATTTGCTCACCGGCGCTGGCCCTGCGAGCTGTGATAGCCGGGCCACGCAGCCGGTCCAGATCGTAAGCGTGCAGTGGCTGTCCCAGCTCCAGCAGGACATAGTTGGTGATATCCACCAGGTTGTTGATTGGCCGCACCCCTGCCGCCTGCAGCGCACTCTGCATCCAGAGGGGTGAGGGTGCGATTTGCACATCTTCCACCAGCAGGCCGAAAAAGCCCGGGCAAAGATCTGGGTCGGAAACGCTCACCGCAATATCAGGATGGGTGGGCTGGGCATCGAGGTTCACCAGCACAGGGGTTTTCACCTGCTGGTTCGCCAGGGCAGCCGTCTCGTACGCGTTACCCAACACGCTCAGGCAATCCGCCCGGTTGGGTGTGAGATCCAACTCCAGCACATGGTCATCGAGACCCATTACCTCTTTGATGTCCAGCCCCAATGGCACGTCGGTCGGCAATAAATAGATGCCATCTCGCATCTCTGGCGGCACCAGTTTCTTTTCCATGCCCAGCTCATCACCGGAGCAAAGCATGCCTTGCGACAGCACTCCCCGGAAATCGCTGGTCTGAATGCTCAGCCCAATAGGCAATTCTGCCCCATCCACCGCAACTGGCACCACGGCACCTGCATAGACGTTGCTCGCGCCGGTGACGATAGTCAGCTCAGGTCTGCCTGCGCCCATGTCCAAACGACAAACCAGCAGCTTGTCCGCATTGGGATGGGGGTCAATTTGGCTAATCCGCCCAGTGTAAACCCCAGACAGCTGCTTCCCCCGGTACTCCACTATGTCCACGGCCACCCCTGCCATAGTCAGTCGCTCGGCCAGCTCCTCTGGGCTCCACGGTATGTCCACATATTGTTGTAACCAACGATATGAAACGCGCATCACGACACCTCCTAGAACTGTTTGAGAAAACGCTGATCGTTGACGAAGAGATGGCGCATGTCATCCACCCCATACTTGAGCATAGCGATACGCTCGATACCGATTCCGAAGGCGAAGCCACTCATCTCTTCTGGATCATAGCCGGACATGGAAAGCACCTTAGGGTTAACCATGCCTGACCCGAGTATCTCCAGCCACCCAGTCCCTTTGCATAGTCCACACCCTGCCCCACCGCAGGAGAAGCAGGAGACATCGACTTCGGCGCTGGGCTCGGTGAAGGGGAAATAGCTGGCGCGGAGCCTAATCTGCCGATCGGCACCGAACATGGCTTGGGCGAAGGTCAGCAGCACTCCCTTCAGATCGCTGAGGGTGGCGCCGCGGTCAATGACCAGGCCTTCCACCTGATGAAACATTGGCGAATGGGTGGCATCATCATCCCGCCGATATACTCGGCCAGGGGCAATCACCCGCAGGGGGCGAGGTCGATACAGTTCCATGGAGTGTACCTGTGCCGGTGAAGTATGGGTGCGCAACAACAGCTCTGGACTAAAGAAAAAGGTGTCCTGCATATCGCGAGCCGGGTGCTCTGGAGGCAAATTCAACGCCTCAAAATTGTAGTAATCTGTTTCCACCTCCGGGCCTTCAACCACGTCAAATCCCATGCCCAGGAACACCCGCACCATCTCGTCAATAGTGCGAGTAATTAGATGCTGGTGGCCCCGGGCAAAGTCTCTTCCCGGCAAGGTGACATCCACCTGTTCCTGCCGCAACCGTTCCGCCTGTGCCTGCTCAGCGAGCATCTGCAAGCGACGTTCTAAAGCCACCTCCAGACGGTCGCGCAGTTGATTGGCCAACTTCCCGACCACCGGCCGCTCTTCGGCGGACAGGCTGGGCATGCTGCGCAGGATCGCCGTCAGCTCGCCTTTCTTGCCTAAGAACTGCACCCTCAGGCTTTGCAGTTCCTCCATAGTTGTTGCATGCGCCACCGCTTGACCAGCTCTGGCCTCCAACTCAGCTAGCGCCGCGCGTACATCCATTAGAATCCCTCCTCAACTGAATGAAAAAAGCACCGTCGTCCATAGGGACGATGGTGCTCGTGGTACCACCCTAATTTGGCTGCATACAGCTCTCATTTCAAGTAACGGCATACACCACCGATGCTGTCTACTACAGTTTCAACAGCATAGCTCCAGAGCGAAGGTTCATTACAGAACTGCCAGCGCACTTCCAGTCTACGATGCGCACTCCCTGCAGACAGCCACCCCATAACTACTGAACTCCTTCATCGCAGTACCATCTTCAGTTTTCAACCCACTAGTTCAAGGTCAGTCTACGGTACATCAAATAAGCAAAGACAGAGCCAGTTTCCTCAAAAATTCTCCAGAAAAAGGTGGCGTTCAACATCTTCAAAATGGAGCTGCACCCCTCTCGGAACGTTGTTCTGCGGACAGGAAACGGTTGATGTCAGCAGCCCAGTATATCCTGGGCAGTCTGAACAGGCTCACTCAGATTTGTCAGACTTGTGCCCATTATACCATAGCCCGCAGACCCACACAAGGAACAGGCAAGCCTATCGCTGCGCCAATCTAGCCAAGATAATGCCTGTGGCTACTGCCACATTCAGGGATTCTGCCTGCCCTAAAATGGGGATTATTACCCGTAGATCAGCCGCATGCAACAACTCGCGCGAGACACCAGCTCCTTCGTTGCCTACCACCAGTGCCACCCTTTCCCCATAATCAGCTTGGTCATAGGGAACGGCTTGTTCCAAGGCACTAACCACCAGTTGAAAGCCAGCATTCTTTATTAGCGGCAAGACGGCGTCGGCATCTAGGCTCTGCTGCAAGCGCACATGAAAGAGCGACCCCATAGCCGCGCGCACTACTTTTTCATTATAAGCATCAACGGTTCCGATCAGCAGTAACACCATCTGCGTTCCCAACGCATCAGCTGTGCGGATAATCGTGCCCAGGTTACCCGGGTCCTGCACTCCATCTACCAGTAGCAGACCGGTGACGCCACAGAGGTCCAGCTCCTGCGGCTGTGGTTGCTCGGCAGCCACCAAGAGGCCCTGGGGCTGCTCAGTATCGGCTAGCCACCGGAGCAAGGCCTCCGAAATCAGTTGTGGCCGGCAACTGGAAGTCGCCTCGAGTTGCTGCAGGCAGGCGGCTGCCCGCCGATTGTTTTGCAGCCGCGGGCTGTAAACCGCATGCCGAATGGTTAAGCCTGCCGCCAGCGCCTCTTCCACCAAACGGATGCCCTCCAGCAGAAATAGCCCTGACTTCTGTCTCCCATGGCGGGAGTGGAGACTGTTCAGCAACTTGACCAAGGGATTCTGTCTGCTGGAAATCACTTCGCCAGTACACCTCCGGGTCAAATCTTCTCCAGACGCTTGATGGCCTCCGCTTCGCCAATTACCACCAGGACTTCGCCCTCCTGGATCCTATCGTCGGCACGGGGAGTGATATTGATCCCTTCACCCCGCTTAATGGCGATCACGTTGACGCCGAAGCGATTGCGCAGATCCAGCTGTCGCAGTTCCTTGCCGACGAACTTATCAGAAGCAACTATCTCGATGATACTGACATCAGGACTGAGCTGAATGTACTCGAGAATGTTGGAAGACACCAAGTTATGCGCTACCCTAACACCCATGTCTCTTTCCGGGAAGACTACCTTGTCTGCACCGATCTTATAAAGCACTTTGCCGTGGAGTTCGCTTTGGGCCTTGACCACTGCGAAATTAACTCCCAACTCCTTCAGAATCAAGGTGGTGAGGATGCTGGCCTGGATATCTCCTCCCACACCCACGATCACCACATCGAAGTTGCGAATGCCCAGGGAACGCAGCACCTGTTCATCGGTGGCATCTGCCACCACACAGCGGGTGCTGTAGTCAACCATGGCACGCACACGCTCCTCGTTCACGTCAATGGCCAGAACCTGGGCACCCAGACTGTGTAGTGTCTTGGCCACACTGGAGCCGAAGCGCCCCAGCCCGATCACAGCAAACTGTCTATTCACTGCCTATTCACCTCACACCTCAATCGTTTAGTATTGGTGTTCCTGACTGACATGCTCAACCTACGATGATCTTCTCCTCTGGATAGCGAACCCCAGTATATCCTTCAGGGCGCACCAGCGCCAATGCCAAGGTCATCGGGCCAACCCGGCCAATGAACATGGTCAGCATGATGATGATGCGACCGACGAGGGAGAGTTGCGGAGTGATCCCCAGCGACAGTCCTACGGTGGCGAAAGCCGAAACCGCCTCAAACAGAAGTGATAGGAACGGCTGCTGCTCGGTGAGGGATAAGGTTACAGTCACTAACAACACCAACGCAAAGGCGATGCTGGCAATTGCGCTGGCTCTTTGCACGATCTCCCGGGGTATACGCCGGTCAAAAATCTGGGCATCCTCGCGTCCTTTGACGGTGGAGACCACGCCCAGCACCAGCGCGGCGATGGTGGTAGTCTTAACGCCACCCCCTGTGGACCCCGGGGAGGCACCGATAAACATCAACAGGATCATCAACAGGATGCCTGCCGGACGAAAACTCTCTAGTGGAATGGTAAAGTATCCTGCGGTCCGTGTGGTTACCGCCTGGAAGTAAGCTCCCGCAACTTTGCTGGTAACTGGAAGCTCCGCCAGCGCCCCGTTCCAGTCGACTAACAGCAGAGACAGGGTACCAGTGACGATCAGAAAGAAGCTGAAAGATAGCACAATCTTGCTGTGCAGGCTTAGCCTATTCAGGTTTCGCCTGTGATTATATATATCTGCCACTACGCTGAATCCCAACCCACCGAAGATGATCAGTATGGTGATCACCAGATTGATCAGCCAATCGGACACGTAGGGAGTCAAGCTCTGAAATCGTCCGATCAGATCAAACCCGGCGTTGCAGAAGGCTGAGGCCGAGTGGAATATGCCATACCACAGGGAAACGGGCCACCCATACTGTGGTAGAAAACGGGCTGTCAGCATGATTGCGCCCAATGCTTCGAAGAAGCCGGTGACCACACCTACAGCCATGGTCAAACGCAAGATCCCGCCCAACGAAAACTGATTCAGAGACTCCTGCATGATCAGCCGATTGCGGAAGCTGATCTTTCTGCCCAAGAGCACCGCCATCATGGTGGCCATGGTCATCAGGCCTAATCCACCCAGCTGAATGAGAGCCAGGATCACCAATTGACCGAACCAGGTGAACTGGGTAGCGGTATCCACCACCGCCAGCCCAGTAACGCAGACAGCAGACGTGGCAGTGAAAAGCGCATTGACATAGGGCACTGGTTGCCCGCGCGAAGCCATCGGCAGGCTGAGGAGCAGACTGCCAATCAGGATCAGCAGCGCAAAAGTGCTGACCAAAATTTGGCCAGGGGTCCATTTGGATAGACTGCGCCCGATTACCCCATCGGCCACACCCCCCTAAAGTCAAATTATCCCCCAACCGATTTCGCAGTTGGGGGACAAAGGGCCGACTAATTATGCTGCTTAGCGGTTTCGACCAACTGGGCAAATGCGCCGGCATCGCTGATTGCCAGCTCGGCCAGCATTTTGCGGTTGACAGCCACCCCGGCTTTCTTCAGGCCGTTGATCATGGTGCTGTAAGACATCCCATTCTCGCGGGCGGCAGCGTTGATGCGGGCGATCCACAAACGGCGGAAATCACGTTTGTTGCGCTTGCGATCCCGGAAAGCGAAGGACAAAGACCTATTTACCTGCGAGATAGCGCTGCGATAGAGCTTACCTCTGCCTCCACGATATCCTTTGGCCAACTTGAGAATCTTCTTATGACGTGCCCGAGCGGTCACGCCAGCTTTAACACGTGGCATAACAGGTTTCCTCCTATCAGTTGCTTAGAATTTGTAGGGCAGCATCTTCTTGATGCGAGCGACATCAGCATCAGCCATGACCTCACGATGATCCAGACGCCGCTTCTGGCTGCCGGATTTGGCAGAGAACTTGTGTGCGTTATGAGAGCTGTTGCGCTTGACTTTGCCGGTTCCAGTAACCTTAAAGCGCTTTGCTGCGCCCTTATGGGTTTTCATCTTTGGCATGTTTCGTTTCCTCCTTAGACTTCAGCCTTTTCCACTTTGGGGGCCATAATCATGATCATCTGACGCCCCTCAATTCTGGCTTCCCTTTCAACGGTGCCATGTTGAATTGCTTGGACGAATTGATCAAAGACTTTTCTGCCCAGATCTGCATGGACTATTTGACGACCACGGAATCGCATGACCACCTTGATCTTGTTGCCTTCCTCCAACAACCGATCCGCATTTCTAGCTTTGATGGCCAGATCGTGTTGTTCAATGGTTTGGCTAACCTGGATCTCCTTGATGGTGACCACTTTCTGTTTCTTGCGAGCTTCCCGCTCGTGCTTGCTCTGCTCATACTTAAACTTGCCATAATCCATGATTTTGCATACTGGTGGCCGTGCTGTAGGAGCAATGCAAACCAGATCCAATCCGCGCTCACGCGCCCGCTGCAAAGCGTCTCGCGATGACATGATGCCCACTTGCTCGCTGTTTTCGTTGACCAAGCGCACCTCACGCATCCGAATCTTCTCGTTGACCAGCAGATCCCTTTGATCCCTAGAAATAAGTAAACCCCCCCATTTTGATTTAAATTTCCGCCAACAAAAAGCGGGCGGCACAGCCGCCCGCACGTAGCACAAAGCAATGCCCCACCTAAACGGTGAGCAAGCTAATCTGCACGACCCTGGTAGCTGCCATAGAGGCGCCTCAGGGTGAGAAGCGGTTGGCTTCTACTTCACCCAATGATTGTAACACGAGGCAAGAGCCTGGTCAACTGCCATTGCCGTGTAGACTGCCTAGGCCGCCCTACCCATCAACGCTGGGGCGCTACCAGTTTCGCCGACAGGGATTTGGCATTCAGTTTGTGCCTACCGCCCGCTAGCGCCGTTCACACACTTCCTGCTGCAACTGTGAAAGCAGGCTATCCAGCTCCTGTACGCCCAAATCGCCCCGTTCGCGATGCCTGACAGCGACCATACCAGACTCAGCCTCACGATCGCCGATCACCAACATGTATGGTATTTTGGCCATCTGGGCTTCTCTGATTTTAAAGCCGATCTTCTCGTTACGGCTGTCCAGTTCCACCCGCAACCCTGCATCAAACAGCTTCCGGTAGGCAGCTTCCGCCGCGTCCTGCACCCGGTCGGTGATGGGCATCACCCTAGCCTGCACAGGGGCCAACCAAAGTGGGAATGCCCCGGCATATTGCTCGATCAGAATGGCGATAAAACGCTCCAGTGCCCCAAAGGCGACGCTATGGATCACCACCGGGGTATGGCGTTCGCCGTCTTCGCCGATGTAATAGAGCTCGAACTTCTCCGGCATCTGGAAGTCCAGCTGAATGGTAGCACACTGCCAGGAACGGCCAATGCAGTCGGTGAGATGGAAATCGATCTTGGGGCCATAGAAGGCACCATCGCCCTCATTGATGGTGTAAGGTATCTGCTTGGAGTCCAATACACGCTGCAGAGCGCTTTCAGCCAGCTCCCACACCTCATCGGAACCCATGGAATTCTCCGGCCGGGTGGACAGCTCTACCCGATAATCGAACCCGAACACCTGATAGAAACGATCAACCAAGGCTATGCGGTCGGACAGTTCGGATTCGATCTGACTGGGCATCATGAACACATGAGAGTCGTCCTGGGTGAAATTGCGCACGCGCATCATGCCGTGCAGCACGCCAGACTTCTCGTGTCGATGCACCAATCCCAACTCTGCATAGCGCAGGGGCAGATCGCGATAGGAGTGCAGCTTGTTGCGATAGACAAGCATGGCACCAGGGCAGTTCATCGGCTTGATGGCGTAATCGCCATCATCGATCTTGGTGAAGTACATATTCTCCCGATAATGATCCCAGTGACCGCTGCGCTCCCAGAGGCCCCTGTTAAGGATAATCGGGGTGCGAACTTCCTGGTATCCGGCCTTACGATGTTCCTCACGCCAGAACTGCTCCAGCTCGTTGCGAATGACCATTCCGTTGGGCAGGTAGAAGGGGAAACCAGGCCCCTCCTCTTCGATGCTGAATAGCTCTAGTTCCCGGCCCAGCTTGCGGTGGTCTCGCTTCTTCGCTTCCTCCAACCGTTTCAGGTGCTCCTCCAGCTCCGACTTCTTGGCAAAAGCGACGCCATAGACGCGCTGCAACATTGGGCGGCGTTCATCGCCCCGCCAATAGGCACCAGCCAAGGATTGAAGCTTGTAGGCCTTGATCCGCCCGGTGTCTGGAACATGGGGACCAGCACAGAGATCGACGAACTCGCCCTGCTGATAGAAGGAGATCTCGGCATCTTCAGGCAGGTCCTCAATTAGCTCCACCTTAAACTGCTCGCCGCGATCACGGAAGAATTGCAGCGCTTCCTCCCTGCTCCTGGTGAATCGGGTCAGCGGCAGTCTTTCCGAGATTATCTTCTGCATTTCAGCCTCAATCTTGGGCAGGTCCTCCGGAGTCAAGGTGACAGGCAGCTGAAAATCGTAGTAGAAACCATCTTTGATGGCCGGACCGATGGCCAACTTGGTGCCTGGATAGAGCCTGAGCACAGCTTGCGCCATTACATGCGCGGCCGTATGACGCATCGCCTCCAAGGCTTCAGGATCGTCCAGCGTCAACAACTGAACTTGGTCTCTCGGCTGTAACTCGACGTTCAGATCCTGGACGATGCCATTCACTCTCGCTGCCACAGCCTCCTTGGCCAAGCGTCCACTGATCGCGGCTGCTAAATCGCTTGCCCGCCCGCCAGACTCTAGCTGGCGCTCGCTGCCATCCATCAGTTTCACGGTAATGCTGCTCACCTGGGAATACCTCCTTACAAAAATGAAACTCGCCCCAGAGCATCTGCTCTCAGGGGCGAGGGGCGTTCCCGCGGTTCCACCCTGCTTGATGGCCATAACGGCCACCCGCTTTCGGTAACGATTAACGCACGCTAACGGCTAACCTTGGCGCAAGGGCGTTTCGGTAGCAGCTTCGAGGTGGTATCGGAACCGAGTCCAGAGGTTGCTTTCAGCCAGGGCAACCCTCTCTGAGCAGGCTATCGGGACAGACTTCCTCTTCATCGCTTTGCAATAGTATATGCTGGCTAAAGATTCGCTGTCAAGAGAAACCAAAGCCAGCCGATATCAGGCAGCACAGGAGCTCGCTTATCTTTGGTCCGGATGCTCCTGTTGCTGGAAAATCAATCTGGCACAGAGATCGCAATCGGTGCAGGTCTCTGCGCGCTGTCGGAATATTTGCTGCAGCGTGTCCAGTATTGAAGGGCGACCGATGAAGGTGCCAGCATGTATGACCAGGTGCCTGGGAGCGATGGAAAGCAGAGAGCTGATCATCACATCCTCGTATTCCTGCAGCGAATCATCCTCACGGGAGATCACGGTCTCCAGCACATCGCACCGCAATAACTCCCCTTGCTCATCCAAGATGGAGAACTGGGCCTCCCCGGTGATCAGCAGGTGGGCCACGTCGCATTTGGGCTCCAGGATATGCAGGAAATTCTGCAACAGCCGAATGAACTCGCGCTCTTCTCTAGCCCCTAAATACTCGTCCACCACCGCATCCAACACTTCCTCCAACTCCCGCTGATAGGACTTGAGGCGGAAGTTGAGGAAGCCATCGAGATTGATAAAATCCTCGCTGGCCAGATAGCGGGAAAACACTTCCCGCACCCGAATCTTGCGGGACACCCGATACAGGGCGGAATCGTGGGCAGTGAGCGCTTCTTTGGCTTTGTTGACTATTTCAGACTGCTCCCCTCTGGTGAAGAAACTGTAGCGCCGCTGCAGCAGCCTGCTCAGGGTAGTCGGCTGCCAATCCTCCACCACCGTGTCAGCCAGGACGTTGGCAATGTATTGGCGACTGAGCAGCCTACCCTCCTCACGGGACAAGGGAGAGCCCTGATATTGAATTTGACAATTAAGAAATTGAAAGGCCTTCAGCTGACTGGTTTCAGTGGTCAGCTTGATGCCTGCATCCTCCAAGCAGCACAGCTCTTGCTGCAACCGCACCTCAATCGGATGTACGGGAGTGCTGGCACTGATCCAAATGTCTTCAGACATAGACTCACCCTCCCTCCCGCCTAGTATATGAGCGGGTTGGAGGGCATATACGGAGGGCATGGTCTGCCCAGTGCCTTAGAGAGAGCCGTGCGCTGCGCACCACCTGCTGTCACTTGCCAGATCAGCTTTTGGACTCTTGAAGGAGTCAGAAACGTGCTGTCTCGCAGACGCCAAAGAGAACCATGGTCTTCGATACTGTCGAATGCGTGTGCTTGCCCAAGCACGAGAGCAAAGCCTGATGACTGCCATTGTCCAAAACAGCAAGAAGAACGCGCTGGTTACGATGAGAACGAAAGCAGAGCTAAAGCACGGGCAATCGTAGAGTGACGCCAATGTCCTGGGTGTACCCAACCGACCACAAATCGGTTTTGGGAAGCGCGAAGGAAACGAAACAACAACCAAAAAGACAATTCCCGCGCTTCGCGCGGAGATTGCGAACACTCTCCAGTGTAGCCACGAGGCAGCACCAAGTATCCTCTACTACCCTTTGCAGCAAACCATCTGCAACAAAACAACCATTCAGCTTACCGTCAGCCTTATCCAAAGATTAGGCTTCGCGAACCTGGATATACCAATGGTAGGTACGGTGGTGTGAGGGGGTAAGCAAGGTGGCCCATCGGCTGATTACTTCGGCTCCACATTTGCCGCACAGGGTCTCAACACGGTCATTCTCGGCCCTGTTTTTATCGAGTGGCGGCAGGAACCGCTCTGACCCTTAGCCGCTTCCCATTTTTCGTAAGTCTTCTCTTCCCATTTGCCTCAGCCGAACCAGCTGATTGTCATCCAGCGCCCCCATTGATCGGTGATTCCAGCACCCACTTGGTCAAGCTCCTCCGGGGAAAGCTCCAGCGCATCCAATTCTTCCAGACTGATGACACGTCTCTGCTTTTCGTTCTCTGTGCCCATGACCTGCACCTCTCTTTGTCGGCCTCACGCCATTTTTCACATTTTAGCAGGCAGAGAGCCAACAAAACGACTAGCAAACTTACTTGATAGGAGTTCTTTGTTAGCCGTTTTGTTAGCTTTCCCCTGTGACAATGCAACTAAGATCTGAACTGAAAACGTTTTCACCCGGGGTAAGGAGGCATTCAAATGACTAGAAAGGTACTCTTCCTCACTGCATTGCTGCTTTGCGGCACCCTGTTGTCTGGGCAGGTCTATTCAACCTGGGCCCTCGCTGAACTCGGGGCACCAGCGGCGACTTTGGACCTTCAGGAGGCAAGCGGGCAGGGGCTTCCCCTGGAGTCGACGCTGCTCCAGGTGGGCAGTCTTTCGGCCATAGTGAAGGGACAACCCTATTCCCTGGATGCGGTTCCATACATAGACCCAGGGGCAAGCCGGGTGATGGCGCCGTTTCAGCTACTGGCTGATGGGGCTGGACTGGAATGGGATTGGAATGGGGACTCTCGCCTGATCACGCTGCAGAAAGATGGCCGGACTCTCTATTTGGGCCTGGGTTTTCATCAAGCGCTGATGGATGGGGAGTGGCTCCCCTTGGATTGCCCCTGCGAGCTAAGCCCTTCCGGCCTGCCCTTTGTGCCTTTGCGTTTCGTGGTGGAGGCCTTCGGCGGGGAGATAAGCTATGACGGTTCCACCAAAGCTATTGCCATCTCCCACTGGGCGGCCGATCAAAATACGGATCCTGAGGTCAAGGCAGCATCCAAGAGCGCCAAGGCCGTGGCACGCACCGAAATATGGAAAGTGATCGCCTCTGGCACTGCCTCCAGCGCCGGAGTAGCCATCATGGACCAGGGCAAGACAGTGTATTCTGAAGGCATCGCCATGGCTGATTGGGAAGCCGGCATACCTGCAGACAGCGATACCGTGTTCAATATCGGGTCGGTCAGTAAGCTGTTTGCAGCCACGTCGATCATGCTGTTGGTAGATGAAGGTAAGGTCGTGCTGGATGATCCGGTGACGAAGTATCTTCCCGAGTTCGTTATGGCTGACGAACGCTATCAGGATATCACCGTGCGAATGCTGCTCAACCACTCCTCCGGCCTGCCGGGCTCCACCTTTTGGGGGAATCTGGGGACTGCCTACAATGAGGACGTTTACCAGGAGCTGTTACAGTCGCTTGCTCTTTCCACCCTCAAGCATCGCCCCGGTGAACTGCCGATTTACTGCAACGACGGCCTCACTCTGGCGGAAATGATAGTGGCGAGGGTGTCGGGACTTGACTACGGGGATTTCCTGACCCAGCGCATCTTCGCCCCCCTGGCCCTCAGCCATGCTGGCCTGGGTGTGGGAAGGCTGTCAGGTGGGAAAACCCCAGCCCGGGCTTATGACCCTGATGGCAGGGCCTTGCCTCTGGAAGTGCTTTCGTTATTGGGTTCGGGGGGAATATCGGCGACGCCAGAGGACCTGTGCCGATTTGCGGACTCCTTTTCTGATCCCCCGAGCCTTCTGCAGAGCGCTTCCCAGCTGGAAATGCTGAGGCGACAGCCTACCGAACTGCAAGGCAAATTGCGGGCGGACACATTCCCCTACGGCCTGGGTTGGGATTACGCAGATGTAACACCCTTTACCGCCGATCTGCGTCTTTATGGAAAATCCGGGGGCACTGCGCATTATTCCTCCATGCTTTACACCGTTCCTTCATACAGGATATCAGTAGCGGTGATAGCTTGCGGGGCGGGAAGCAATTCGCAAGCTATTGCCTATGAAGTCTTATCCGCCTATCTGCAGGAGAAAGGTCTGGTGTCTGCAGGGGAGGAAGCGGTGCTTCCAGAGGCCACGGCCGAGCCGGTTCCTTCTGAACAGAAGAATTTTGAAGGTCATTACCTGTACGGCGGTTCTGTCGTGCGGCTTCAGCTGGACGCCCAGGAAGGCACGCTGACCATGTTCGCCGATCACGGCGGCGCAGCAGTCCCGGTCTTCTCCGCCTTATACAGCGACGGCATGTTCCATGACGGGAAGAGCACCTACTACCTCACCTCTACAGACGGATCCGATTACCTGGTGGGGCGCAACCCCGTTTTCAAGTATGACATGATTGTGGCGGAAAAATTGCTTTTACCCGTCGTTCACCTACAACTATCCATCTCCATGGAGGGCAGGCTGTGGCTGAGGCGTGGTATCAAGCCAACCGAAGGGATCGAACTTCTTCTGCCGTATTACATCGTGGATTCCGGCCCGATCTCCGATCTGCCTGGATATGTGGATTTCATGGGTCCAAAAGTGGTGGTGGCGCCGGACTTCGCCGGCATGCCTGCCAAAGGCATGAGAGATCTTGAGGAGTTGAGGTTGGTTGACCGGGAAGGCAGCATCTGGCTCTGGCTGTCGGGCGCCTATTACATGCCTGCTGAGGCCTGTCCACAGTTGGGGTTGGGCTTAACTGGTGTGGTTATCGGGCAGGAGACTGGGGATGAGTGGCTGCAGCTGGAAGCGGATGCCATGCTGGGTTTTGACTTGCCTCCAGGAAGCCGCGCCCTGGTGCTGGGGGAGACCGGTGTGCTCTACGACAGTCTAATGGACCATGGCCATGTGTTTGCGCCCGCAGGAAGTTTCATTCATCTGGCTGGGAATCCCGGAGATTTGCTGCAAGTGACAGCAACTCTCAAGTAGCAGCCACAACAAGCCCTCACGGAGCCTGGACCCCAATCGCAGCTTAGACCGAGATAGGAGGGAGGTGGAGATTATGAGTACAGAGAACCCTGATAAGAAGCTGATCCCCATAGAAGAGCAGTTGGCAGCTGGGGAGCTTTCCCCGGAGGAGCTGGAGAAGGTAGGCGGAGGGCTTACCGATGCCAGTGGTCGCTGGCTGACCACCATCGCTTTTGGGTGCGCTAAGTGGACAGCTTCCGACAAGCCCTGGCAGGCAGTGCAGGGGCAATGCGGTTCCTGCAAACATTGGATCATTGTAGGATCCAGGGGCTTCTTGAACCCCTGTGAGGCGAATGTAGAGCCGCGGTGAGGCAGTTATCGTAGTAATACCATATCGGTTTGTTTCTCTCAGGCGGTATTCGGAGACGGTCTTCGAATACCGTTTTTTTCTTGGAGCGCCGGCACTGGCGCTATCCACCCGGTGAAAGTCCCAAGCGGTTGCTAGGCGCCTGGTAGGGCTCAGCGAGGGTGTCGAATCGGGAAGACGACGACAGTTGACGTCAGGCCAAGTGGAGCTGTAACCCGCGTGAAAAGAAAAAGGAGGAAACAATTCCTTGAAAGCAGCTCTGGCGGCCATGAAGCACCCTACCACCTGTAGCCAGCAGGCATCGCCCTCTGCCTCCAGTCAGGGGCTTGGCGCTAGGGGCTATGGAGGATGCTCTTTATCAAAGGCGAAGCATTACGCTTCAGCCTGGCGAAACCGTCATCGTCTTTACCGACGGCGTGCTGGATGCGTAGGACAAGGCGGGAGCTTTCTGGGGTAACGCAGGGCTCCTGCAGTCGCTGCAAAGCGCGCCCGGGGGCTGTGCATCCCACTGACACAGTGCTGCAGGATCTGCGAGCTGCTGCCCGGGGCGCGGCCTAGCTCGACGACATTACAGCTCTTGCTCTGACTTATGAGGGCTGCAGGAATCACCTATTTGTGCGCGTGCACCACCAGGGTGAGGATGTTCCTGCTGCCGTCGCGCCGATAATGCACCTCATCGATTAGCCGGCGCACCAAGAAGATGCCCAAGCCGCCCACGTCGCGATCAGCAATGTCTGCACTGATCTCTGGCTCTTCTGCCGTCAACGGATCGAAGGGAACCCCTTCATCAACGAAGTCGACCGCGAATCTGCCTTGCCCGCTGGCTACCCTGACTGTCAGTTCCCCCGGGGGCTGCTGGTAGGCATAAAGGCAGATATTTGCGACCACTTCATCAATGGCCACCTGCAGGTGGACGATCTGCTTCGGGTGCAATGCTGCCTGTTCCGCGCGCTGAGAGACGTAATCGCTGATTTCCGGGATCGACTCCACCCTTGCCGGGAAGACGATACTGTCTTTTATTTCCAGAACGCCCGTCATCCCCATCATCCCTTTCCCTCATCTATCGAGCGAACAGCCACAAACGGCTCTCCCCAGTCCTGGCTGCTGCTTTGATCAATTGATGGACATAATCCCCGAAAACCCGGTGATATCGAATATCTCTTTCACCGTCTCATTGGCACCAACGATTTGCATGTTGGTACCCAGAGCATTCACCTTTTTTTGGGCAGTCAGCAGCACCCGCAGTCCCGCACTGCTGATGTATTCTAATGCGGTGAAGTCGAATACCAAATTGACGGCTGCCCCGGTAAAGATGCAACTCAGTTCGTTGGCCAGCTGGCTGCTGGTCACCGTATCCAGCCTGCCCTGCAAAGTCAAGGTCGTCATGTTGCCACTCATGGTCTTGCTGATTTTCATGGAGACTGTTCCCTCCTTCGCTTGCTCATTTGGATTGGTTCCGCATCGTCAAATCGTTTGCCGCTTGACCAAATCAAAGAAGAGCTCTTCTTTGGCCATTAGGGTCTCGTAATTCCCCTCCTCAACTATCTTGCCGCGGTCCAGGACCAAGATCCGGTCGCAGTGGCGGATGGTGGACAGCCGGTGCGCGATCACCACTCGGGTGCACTTGAGCGCAGCCAGATTATCGGACACCTGCCTTTGGGTGATATTGTCCAGGGCCGACGTGGCTTCATCGAAGTAAAGGATTCTGGGCTTGGACACAACCGCCCGGGCGATCAGCACCCTCTGGCGCTGCCCACCGGAAAGGCCTCCGCCGCCCTCGCTGAGCATGGTGCGCATCCCCATCGGCATAGCCTGGATATCCTCGTCCAAACCGGCTATCCGCGCCGCGTCCCAGGCATCCTCCAATGTCTTCCAGGGGGCTGTGATGATAATGTTGGAGAAGATGTCTCCGGAGAACAGCTTGCCGTTTTGCAGGTCAACACCGATGCATTGACGTAAGGAGCGCAGATCGAGGCTATCCAGGTCGTGCCCGTCATAGTAGATGGCCCCAGTTTCCGGCTGCTCAAAACCCAAGAGCAACCGCATCAGGGTTGACTTGCCACAGCCAGTTTTTCCGACGATAGCTACGTATTCCCCTGGACGAATCTTGAAGCTGATGTCGTCCAAAATGGCGGGACCGTCCTTCAGATAGCGAAAGGTAAGGTGGTTGACTTCTATGTTGCCGAAAAGAGTGCTAACGATTTTCTTGCTGGCGCTGTTTTCCGGAAGCGTGCTCAAGATTGGCTGCACCATCTCCAACAAGGGTTTGATGGCAGCGACTGTCGTCGCAATACCTCCCAGAGCCATGATGGCCCCGCTCACTGCTCCATAGGCGACGATAAATGCCATATAATCGGCGGGAGAAACGCGGGATATGCCGGCAAAATAGTAGAGAACGAGACCGCCGCCCATGGTGATCAAAGTGGAAATGGCCGAGTTGATGCGCAGAATCAGCGGGGGAGAGTAGGTCAGTTTGCCCTCTTCTTTATACAGGTTGGCCCACTTGGCGAAGGCACGCTTTTCAGCCCCGGCCAGCTTGATCTTCTGGACACCGCTGAACAGGGCATAGACCAGACCGGAGAGTTTGGCGCTCAACTGCATTTTGCGGCGGGAATTGTTCATCTGCAGCAGTGTGCTCGCGATGGAAAAGATGAGCATGGTGAGAATAGTCAGCATTGCTGGGGTGACCAGGGTCGGGGCATAGTTCCCCATCTGGAACAGGTACACAAAGGAGAACAGCGCAGTCAGTCCGGTGGTCAATACCGCATTGGAGAGCATCTCGCACAAGCTAGAGATGCTCATGATCCGGCTGCTCAGCTCGCCGGCCGAATAATCCTTAAAGAATGAGGCGGGTAAAGAGAACACCCGCATCATCGAGGCGCTTTGGACTGAGAGGGTGATCTTGTCGCGAACCCGAGCCAGCAGTATGCTTCTGGTAATGCCAAACAAAGTGGACCCAAAGGTAGCTCCCAACACCAACGCTGTCACGGGCAGGATATCGCTCTTCTGGCCGGAAGGAACCACACTGTCGAAGATTTGCTTGTTCATAAACGGCAGGAACATGCCCAGCAGGGAAACCAGCAGGCTGGCAGCCAACACGAAGGCAATATCAGCCAACGATATGCTGGTAAGCATGAACTTTCCCAAGTCAACTAGATTGAGCCGCTTGGCAGGCAAGGGGCGGTAGAAGCAAAAGGCATCAGAGTTGATCCCTTTAGCCGTCTTATGGTTGACCTTGACCAGTTTCCCGGTTCGTGGGTCCCTGTAGCGATACCCCGCAATTCTCGACGGCAAGATAGCGATCACGTCGCCGTCTACCGTACTGCCCAACAGGGCACCGGCGCCATCCCTCCACCAACTGCCTACCAGCTCCACCCGCCTGCGCATCACCCCGGACGGACGCAGCATGTATTCCAGCTGAGCTTGCATATCGGTGATCAAGTCGGGGACAGGCGGAACGGTGGCACCCAGGTAGACCAAGATCTCCTCAATGGCGCCCCGAGAAGCCAAGTCTTGATCGACGAGACCCCGCGCACTCAAACCCAGAATAGACACCAAGTCAGCAAAGGCTCCCTCAAACATCTGACGGTCCATGTCCCGCCTGGTATTTAGTTGGTTATCGAAGATATTGAAGCTCATAGATCCAGCCTCCGTTACTCGCTGCTGACTAGCTGGGCGTAGCGACCGCCTCGTGCGTATAGCTCAGCATGGGTCCCCCGTTCCACCACCAGTCCCTTATCCAACACCACGATCTCATCGCAGTCGCGAATGGTGGAAAGCCTGTGGGCAATGATGATGCAGGTCGCTCCAATATTGCGGATGTTTTTCATCACCTGTTCCTCTGTTCTGGCATCGAGCGCGCTGGTGGCCTCGTCCAGGATAATCACAGTGGGTTCCTGGGCCAGCACGCGGGCAATCTCAAAGCGCTGACTTTGTCCTCCAGAGAAGTTCTTGCCGCCCTCTTTGATCACGTGGAGATAACCGGCCGGGCGGGAGACAACCGTATCATGAATGTCCGCATCCCGGGCTGCCAGGATCACGGCGAAATCCTCAATGGATGGGTCCCACATGCGGATGTTGTTGGCCACCGTGTCTTCAAACAAGGTGATCTCCTGATCCACCATCGCCACAGAGCTCTTGATGACATTCGGAGCAATCTGCTCGCGGCATTTTCCGTCAAACGAAATTTCGCCGGCCCATGGTTTGTACAGCCCGGTGATCAGCTTGGCCAGAGTGGATTTGCCACTGCCGCTGCCACCGACGATAGCAACGGTCGCCCCTGGCTGAACAGAAAGGGAGAAATCCTTGATCAGCGGCTGCGACAACTTGTTGTAGCCGAAGGTAATGCTCTTAACCTCCAGCCTCCCGGAAAGCTTCTCCAGTGGCTGATCGCCTGCTGCCCCGTGTTCCTGTTCCACCACGTCAGTCCGATAGTTCAGCACGTCTTCCACCCGTTCCATTGACGAGCGCATGGTAATGAAACTTTGGCCCACGTCGATCAGCTGATTGACAGGAGACAGGAATGAGTATAGAAAGCCTTGAAAAGCCAGCAGCATACCGAGACTAAAGACGCCGTCCAGAATCAGATAAACCCCCGCCATCAGCACGGCAATGTTCGCTATTTCCTGCAGGAGCGCAGGGATGGCACCGAAATACTGCGTTAACCTGGCGATCGCTACATTGGCATTATGCTGTTTGGCGTAATACCCTGACCAACGCTCAAAAGACCCGTTCTCTGCGCCCGATGCCTTGATCGTCTCGATCATCTCGATGCTGGACATGGTCGCCCCGGCCAGCTTGCCGCCGCTGGCCTGCGCTATGCGGCTCAGGTTGACTTGTTTCAAGGCAGCTAATCGCATCAGCGCCATGTTCAAAATGGCCGCCGCTACGCCGATGATGGTCAGGAGGGGGCTGTAGTTGATCATGACGGTGAGATAAAACACCAATAGACAGATGTTCATCAGCACCGGGGCTAACTTGCGGATCAGTGTGCCGGCAATCTGTTGATTGACCCCTTGCCGGGAGACTATGTCACCGGCAAAGCGTTGGGCGAAGAACTCCACTGGCAACCTCAGGACATGCCACATGAATTCTGCGTTAGCCGTGATGGCAAAGCGACCCTCTATTTTTAGCCAGTACACCGCTTCCAGCAGGGCTACTACAAACCGCATCATCAAGGTCAGTCCCATCGCGCCGATAAAAGGCAGCAACCATTCTGGGTTTCTGCCCGAGAGAATGTTGTCCATGAAGATGCGAGAGAACAGCGGGGTCACCAACCCCAGCACGGCAGAGAGAATGCCAGTCAGGACCACAAAGATGAAAGGCAGCAGCGCTCCTTTCATTCGCTTCCTGGCAAACCCGAGGACGCTCTTGGGTTTGCCTCCCGCCTGGAATTCCTCGGTCAGGTCAAACCGCAGGACAATGCCGGTGAAGGCTTTATCGAATTCCTCCCAGGGCACCTCCACAGTGCCGCGTCCGGGATCATTGATCACCGCTTTGGCTTTCTTGAAACCGTTCAGCACCACAAAATGATTGAAGTTCCAATGGATAATCGCCGGCAGAGTGATCTGCCTCAGAGCCTCCGGTTCCATTCGGTAACCCCTGGCGTCCAGTCCATACGCTCGGGCGGCTCTAACGATATTTCTGGCGCTGGAACCGTCCCGGGATACCCCACAATCGGTGCGCACTTGCTCCAGGGGCAACCACCTGCCATAGTAGGCGAGCACCATACAAAGACAAGCCGCACCGCACTCCAGCGTCTCCATCTGCATCACCACGGGTACTTTGGCTACCTTTGCCATTGCTTCACCTGCTTCTACCTGAATAACAACTCATACGGCTTTCTAGCCCTGACCACCACCAAGAGGTCGCAATAAGAACCACTGGTCACCGCCACTGCCTCTCCCCTTTTGGACGACCAATGCAATCCTCCATCGGCTTTGTCCAGAGTGACCAATACTTGCACCATACTTCCCTCAGCAAGCAGTTGCTGCACATATTGCGCATCGCCAAAGGTCTCTGCCAGTTCCGACACGGTCACGGGCCGCGCTCCGATGCTGGCCACCCGGCCAAGAATGTAGCCGTACTCCTGACGAGGCGCGTAGTCAGGCGACACCTGAACTTCCATCCCGAGAGCGAGCCTTCTCGATGCGTTCATGGGTACAAAAGAATAAACTGCCATGTCTGACCCCCCATGGGCAAATACCACACCGGTAAGGGGCAGCGTCTCCGGGATGCTGCCAGTATAAGCCCAGATCGCTCCCGCGGTCAGCAAAGCCAGCAGCCCCAGCAGGACGAGCCAAACCCCTGGGTTAATGATTCTGACGTATTCGTTCAGCTGCTCGGGCGAGGATATCCTCTCCAATGAGCTCTTGCGAAAAATGCTGCTTTGCACGGTTCGTTCCAGCCCTCCTTTTGCTCAACTACGACACAACCCGGATAGCCAGCTGCCGACTTGCCTGCCAGCGCTGCTCTCAGCCAAACCCCACCATAGAGAGAAAAGCCCCTGCACGAAAGAATGCTGGGGGAAAGCAGAGAAGCAAGGAGGAAAGCAGCCCTTGCTCTTTTCCCACCACTCAAAGATAGCTTTGTCTGCGCCTGCAGCCATCGCCATGGAGTGGACGCGCGGAAGAGAAGAACCGGCTCATGGAAAACTGCCCCTCTGGCAGGGCTCAGCCATGGCCTGTACCTCCGCCGACACCAGTCAGCAACCGCATCCTACGGGATGTGGCGTATCATATCACCCGTCTAATTCCCCTGATCCTTTTGACTCACCCGTAAGGCCAAGGCTTACGCGTTGTTTTACACATTTGATCGCCCAACGCTCCATGGCTACCTCGGCCGTAAAACAGGCCTGCTATCTGCATCGTATAACAGGGGGACTAACAAAACGACTAACATGGTGACGGCAGCACGGGACACGGTATCCGGCCTACGAAGTCCCATGTTCTCATTCTGAGACCACCAGCGATGACTGATCGCCCCCTACCCCTTCGGTTTGCTGGAGTTGCTCGGCGGTCAGGGTTTTCTCTTCCGCAAATAGCCGCATTTAGCGACAGAACAGTGCAGAATCGCTGCGGACGGATGGTGGGGCTGGTGCGCGCAGGCACAGTTTTTTATGAACACCCTGGCCAGGGGAACAGCGAAGTCGCCCTGCGGGATGAAGTAGTGTTTATCCTTGAAGAAACAGACCGGTTTGTGCGAGTGGAGCGGTCTTATAGCCATTACTGGGTTGCCCAGAATGACATCGTCCGCTGCAACCCTTGGAAAGAACAGCGATGGCCGCTACGGAGAATGGCCTGCAGAGCTGAACCCTTTACTACCGTTGCATTACTCTTACAGTTTCAGCGGAAAGACGAAAATGCCACCGAGGCTTCAAAAGCTCGGTGGCATCGTTGTTTTCATATGGTGGGAGCAACAGGGATCGAACCTGTGACCTCTACCGTGTCAAGGTAGCGCTCATCCCAACTGAGCTATGCCCCCATGTATAGATGGTGCCGAGGACCGGAATCGAACCGGTACGAATCTCACGATCCGCGGGATTTTAAGTCCCGTGCGTCTGCCTGTTCCGCCACCTCGGCGAAGAAGTGGAGGCGGCACCCAGATTCGAACTGGGGAATAAAGGTTTTGCAGACCTCTGCCTTACCACTTGGCTATGCCGCCTTAATAGCCGCAGCGCGATCGGGATAGATGATACAAATGGAGCGGAAGACGAGATTCGAACTCGCGACCCTCGCCTTGGCAAGGCGATGCTCTACCGCTGAGCTACTTCCGCATGATAATGGTGGCGCAGGCCAGAATCGAACTGGCGACACGCGGATTTTCAGTCCGCTGCTCTACCAACTGAGCTACCGCGCCGAAAGAAAATGGCGGTGCCGAAGGGAATCGAACCCTCGATCTCCGGCGTGACAGGCCGGCATGTTAACCGCTACACCACGGCACCATGTTATTGAATGGTGGGCACAACAGGGCTCGAACCTGTGACCCCCTGCTTGTAAGGCAGGTGCTCTCCCAACTGAGCTATGCGCCCGTGACAGTTTCTAATTATACAAGAAGCCTCTGCAATCGTCAAGCTCGCTTTGAGGGCTTCGGTTTGAGTGAACAGATGCTGGCCCGAAAAGGCTGTTTATAAAAGGAGTTTAGTCCAAAGAGAGTACAAACGCGCGTAGAGACAAGTATAACAGCACCATCCCCGACTGTAAACGGACAACATTTTACATGCATTCATCGGGCAAGAAAATGTCGGAGGCAAGCACCGATAACTGTATTTGCACAAACCGAGTGAGCCACGTGCCTGCTCCGCCATTCCTGTGCGCCAAGCCACATGCCTGCAGATTGACCTCTGGAGCTCACGCAAATCGAAGAACGATGAGCTAGTCCACTGGCACTCTGTTACAGAAGATGTCATGGATACTCTCTTGAAAATAATAAAGAGCTATCAAAAACCCGATAGCTCTGATTCTGCAGATGGTACGCCCGAGAGGAATCGAACCTCCGCACCCAGATCCGGAGTCTGGTGCTCTATCCACTGAGCTACGGGCGTGTGCCAATGACACTTGATTATTATACACAAAGGGAGCGGAACTGGCAAGCAGACGCCAGCTGTTATCATTTGACTCACGTGCAGCCTTGCTGCTACTTCAACTCAGATACCAGCCGTTTAAAGACTCTCCCCCGTTGTTCAAAGTCTTTATACATGTCAAAACTGGCGCAAGCCGGTGACAGGAGAACGGATTCACCTGGTTGCGCCTGCTGGCGGCACCAAAGCACAGCCTCTTCCATTGACTTAAACTTGCGCACAGCCAAAGCGTTGTGATCAAGACTAGAAACTGCTTGCGCGATTTTGTCGGCCGTCTCACCGATCAACGCCAGCGCCCGCACCTTGCCCTGCATGGCCTCGGCCAACGACTGAAAAGGGATTTTCTTGTCATAGCCGCCGGCCACCAGAACAACCGATCCCGGCAATGCATTCAGTGCAGCGACGGTGCTGGCGGGAGAAGTGGCTTTGGAGTCATTATAATACTTCACTCCTGACAGTTCTCGCACAAATTCCAGGCGATGCTCCACCCCGACAAAGGTGGTGACTGCTTGCCTGATGGATGCTAAGCTGGCTCCACGCGCCCAGGCGACTGCCGCCGCAGCCAACACATTCTCTACATTGTGCCAGCCCGGCAGCACCAATTCCTGCACCCCACACACGGGCATCACCCGGCCAGCCTCCACCAGGACGATCTGGTCACCCTGCAAGCATGCGCCCTGGCTGACGGTCTCCTGTCGGCTGAACCAGACGATACGCCCCGGCGCAGACGCAGCGAGCTGACGGGTGAGATAGTTGTCCCCATTGAGAACCAGCAGGGCATCGTCAGTTTGGTGCTTGAGTATGTTTGCTTTGGCGCTGATGTACTCCTCCATGGAACGATGGTAATCCAGGTGGTTGGGGCTCAAGTTGGTTACCAGGGCAGTGTGTGGGCTTTCGCGCATGCCCAGCAACTGAAAGCTGCTCAGTTCCAGCACGATCTCGGCAGTTTCACCAATGCCCAGCACCTCCTCCACCAGCGAGCGGCCAATGTTGCCTCCCAGATGGACTCTGCGTCCGTCGGCCCGCAAAATCTCGGCAATCAGGGCCGTGGTGGTAGTCTTCCCCTGGCTGCCGGTGATGCCGGTGATGGGAGCGGCAGCCAATGAGAAGACCAGCTCTATCTCACTGGTCACCTGCGATCCGGCAGCAGCTGCTGCCAGCAAGGCTGGCACGTCTGGCCGCATGCCTGGCGTGCGGAACAACAGTTGACAGCGCTGCAAGTCTGCCAGATAGTCTGCTCCCAGCTGATACTCGATCGGCAGCCCCTGGAGAGCCGTCAGCACGTCGGTCAGCTCTTCCCGAGGTTTGCGATCACAAGCCACCACCCGGCAGCCTGCCTGCAGTAAGAAACGAATCAGCGGGACACCGCTGCGCAATCCAATGCCAATCACCGCCGCTCGCTTACCCTGCAACGAGCTGAGCACAGCCTGTTGGCGTTCTGTCAGCATGCAAACACCACCCCTATCTCAGCAATCGAGTCTGTCACTTGTTTCCACAGCAAGAACTGAAGCTATACGAAGCTGATCAATATCTATTCTTTCGGTGATCGCGCTGATCATTCCTGCTCAGGCTGTATGCCACACCACCAGCAGCAATCCAACGCACAGTAAATGCAGAAAGCTGCCGCGAGTGGCAGCTTCCTAAAGTAATCTCAAACTGTCACGTATCAACTGCAAGGCGCATTCCGGGGCAGCCTCGGCCAGCAGGCCGGCTGACGCGATCACATAATCGTGATCCAGCAGATACTGAGGGTCGATCGGTTTCAGTCGGTCCGGCTGGGTGTCGTTCCACTTGGCACCAGCCAAAATCGCTTTCGGATCCTTGGCATGCCGCAATATGCCCCCGATACCAATCAACCTGCCCACCCGGCGCAAGTCCTTGCCCCAGAGCAACCAACTACGGCCATAGGGAGTGACGAAGGGCTGCAAGCGGCCGGCATGGCGGTTCACCGCTTCCTGCACGGCCACTCGGGCCAATACTTGTTCGCACTGAGCGTCGATTGGGTTGCCCGGCAGCCAGCCGGGCTCAGCTGCCAGGCGCTGGCACCAATCGTGCCAGTCAACGGCGACCACACCCCTGCTCCCCGCCGCTCTGTCGAGTTGCTGCTGGTAGCGAGCGGCTATGGCACTGGCGCTGGATCTCATTCCCAAGTCGGCCTCTACACTGCGGTGAGCAAAGGGCAGGCGCAAACCGGTGGGGATCAGCCGATCGTCGCTGGGGGCTCCGGATGCCAAAGAATAGACGTCGGTGGTGGCGCCGCCCACATCCACTGCCAGCAGCTCACCCTCCACCTCCGCCAGCAACTTGAGTCCCTGCAGCACCGCCACCGGGGTGGGCATGACGATGGAAAGTGCAAACTGCTGCTGCAGCCTTTCCAGCCCCTTGGCTCGGACAATGCGCTGCAAAAACAGACGGCGGATGGCCCGCCGGGCATCATCCACCGATGTCTCGCCCAGCCGCTTCATCACGTTCTCGGCCAGAACCGCCTCCATGCCCGTCTCCTGCAACAGCGCGACAGCAGCCGGCGATACTTCCCGGTTGCCGGCTACCACCACTGCGGCATCCAGTCTGGAGCGGGCCAGCTGGCGGGCGTTGTAGGGCAGGACCTGATCGTCGCCCCCGTCGGTGCCCCCGACCAGCAGGATGATGTCAGGTGCCATTCTGGCGATCGCCTGTAAGTCCCCCGGCTGCAGCCGCTGCGAGAACACCGCCTCCACCCTCGCGCCTGCACCCAGGGCGGCCAAGCGGGCCGCCTCTCCAGTCAGGTCGCGCACCAGTCCAATGGCCACCATCCGCAAGCCTCCGGCAGCGCTGCTGGCCGCCAGGCGGAGTGAAAACTCAGCCGGTTGGGGGAGCTGCTGCCGCAACCCGTCCAGCGCCTGCAAGAAGCCCCGCGACACGTCGTCGGCGGTAGTGGGGGCAGAGCTCTTGGCCATCAGTCGCTTGGCGGCTAAATCGACCGCATTCAGCTTGGTGAAAGTGCTGCCGATATCACAGAGCAGCGCCAGTCCCCGATCAGTCATTGTTCCCAAGCTGCAGCTGCAGCCGCTCTGCTTCGGTGATCGGCTTGAGGGTCCTGGGGTGCACGGCCACGCATGCCCCATTCACCAGACTGGTCACCAGCTGGCCCTTGGCCACAGGATTGCCCTTCAAGTGAGGAGCGTCCAGCAGGCCGATGCGGATGGCCTGCGCCAGCACCTCAGGCGAAGCCAGCGGGTCAGCGGCCATGCCTTGACCCAAGTTCTTGATCGCCTCCAGTAGAACGGAAGCCTCCTCCAGCAGCTGTTCTTTCCTTTGCTGCACCGTGGGATCATATTCCGCTAACGGCAGGCCATTTAAGGTGTTCTGCACCACGCCGTTGATAATCTCGCAGCTCTCAATCACCTCGTGAGCTCTGGCCACGTGATCGGCCTCGGAATAGCACACCACATGCACAATATCCGGCCGCAACGATAGCGCCAGATGGATGGAAGAGGCCAACTGCCCCTTGGCCTGATCCAGATTGGCTGACAGGCTGGCTAGGCCGGTGCGCACCTGGGTGTAGCTTTGGAACTGTTGATCGTGTAAGGTCGAAATCAGCTGTTTCTTGGCCAGCATCTTGGCCAAGTCCTGGTTGTACCAGATGCCGTTAGGGGTGTTGAACATGTACTGCGCCACGTAGTGCTGCACACCCAGCGCTTTGGCGTTATAGGCAGCTAGATAAGCCATCACCACCGCAATTGTGTCACTGGATTCCCGCAGGCTCCAATGGTGGCTCTCGTTCACTTCCACAGGCAACCCTTGGTCGGCATACCAGCGAATCGTCCCAAAGTTCTCCTGCATGGCTGTCAACAACGGGCGGTTGGAACGTCCATCAAGTTCGCTATACCAACAGAGGGGGATGGCTCCCCAGGCGTTATTGATGGTCTCCCGCGACATCTTAGCCCAGGCCAGCAGATCCCGTGTTCCGGCATACACCCGCAACAAGGGGTAGTTGCCAGTTCTACTGGCAGCATAGATCGCCCGCAGGTCATCTGCCCGGCGCAGCGGCACCCCCCCTGCCCCAGTTTGGGAGAGATCCATCTCATCCGGGCGAAAGAAGCTGGACTGGGCATTTTGATCTGGGCCGATTGAGATCACATCCAGCACCTTGGCCTCGGCGATCTCCTTCACTCCGGCAATAGTCTCCTGCAAGCTGGGCAGCCCAAAATGATGGCGGATCAATGGATAGGGCCTCTTGCTGGCAACGCGTTGCAGCAAATTATCTGGATAACGGATGGATACATCGCCCGCATCCCGCCCCTGCAGGAAGGCGATCACCTCTTCCGCCCGCTCCAATCCGGAAAACACCCTGACAAAATGACCGGTAGCAGCTGCCCGCTGGGCCACCGGAGCGGTGCCGCCGAAGATCAAGGGCAAGTCACCCAAGCCAGACTCGAGTAGGGCCTGCCGCACCTCCTCAATCAAATCGGTCACTACTTCCGGTGTCAGTCGGTAGCTAAGCGCCAGGAGGTCCGGTCTGTACTCCTGTGCTGCATCGATGATACCGGTCACGCCCGTGGCCGGCCCTAGGAAGGCAGTGTCATAGCCCTGCTGTTCGGCCAGCTTAAGAAAGGAAAGGATGCCAGCTACGTGCACATCATTTCCTAACGGTGCCGCTAGGATTTTGCGTTTTCGATCTGCCACTGTGGTCCTCCTTCAAGTACGAAACGTCTGATGTCTGCTACACCCATGCCTGCCAATCCCATGCGTTCGACGGTGCGGCCCATCGCCCAGTAGTCACATCCGTGCAGGGTGGAACCCAGATGAATCATCGATTTAAAGGTTGGCGTAGGCACGCCCAGCAGGTCGCCCATGGAGGCGATTGGCACCAAGCTCATGGGCACATCCTCGCTGATATAGCGGCTGTACAGGGAGGGGGGAGCCTTAATTCCCTTGTATCCCAAATTGTTGTGAATGGCCTCATGTAGATTGCGCCCGACGGCGTCATAGGCCATGTACAGCCAGTTGCGGGCGGAAATTGCCCTAATCCCCAGGGCGGCAGCCACCGCGATGCGCTCTGTATCCAGTTCTTCCAGCACCTTGGCCACCGAAGGGGTAGCCCCCTCCATGTAGAAGTCAAAATCGCCGTTGGTGGCTTCAATCCGGCCTGCATTCAGTATCGTCAGGCTGGGATGGAAGATGGCCCCGATGTTGTCCAGACTGGTCTTGAGCACGTTATCCCCCGGCACAAACTGCGGTAGAGCCGTGCGCAAAGCCTTGAGCACCATGGGGGTGCGATGACTGGGGATGGCGGCTACCGGCACGCTGTTCTTGATACCGTAAATGGTCACCTGTGCGGGATTGTTGCTGCGTGCGGCGTACAGCAGGGTTTGGGCCTCAGCCACCGTCACCCGGGGGCTGACCCCCTGCTTCTGCAGCACACTGAGAAACTCCAAAGCTCCTCCGGTGCGCCCGGGATTAAGCACCACAATCTGTCCCGGCTGCAGATAAGCGGCACTGGCTTCCGCCAGATCCAGATGTCCTGTGGCGGGAACTACCACCATCACCACATCGGCACCCTCCAGAGCTGCAGCGATGTCCGAGGTGACCAGGTGCAGCGGTCCGAAACCGTCAATCACTCCACTCAGGGTCACACCTCCGCTGGCCTGAATGGCGACTAGCTTCTCTTCGGTGCGATTGTACAGCGAAACCTGGAAGCCCAAGTAGGCTAGATGGCCGGCCATAGCCAGACCGCCATTGCCCGCTCCAAGAATGGCGAAGCGCAGCTTCTCTTTGTTGCTCCAATTCTTCTTCCTATCCATGCTAATCAAGGTCATGTCTGATGCCTCCTTATCAAATTTCTCGTGTCGAGCGCCCGACAACGGACCCACACTGGAGAACCTGCCAGCAGAGGCGGCGTTGGCGAGGCTAATAGACAGGAGGGAAGGCTCAGATCAAGCCAATGACGGACTTCGACTAATCGTTCTGCAAGCCAGCTAGTAAATTGGCAGCCAGCTGCCGGGCCGATGCCATCAGCTGTTGCCCCTTTTCTGTCGTCCGATAGTACTTACGCACCTTTCCCTCCATGGTCTTGGGCTGCATAACCAGAAGGCCGGCAGCCTCCAGTTGATGCAGCAGCGGGTAGAGAGTGCCCGCGCCCACTTCCTGACCACGGGAAGATAGCTGTTCCATCAGCTGCACCCCAAATACCCAAGACGTCTCTGCCTGGTGCAGAACATGCAGGGCAAGAAAGCCCAGGAAGAGACGCCGCAATAATGGTTCTTCCATTTGAATAACACCTCGTTGTCAGAGCACGATATCGACTCTCGATACTAGGATTGTACCATAATTACCATGGTAAAAACAAGCATAATGCAGAACAGAAAATGGCATGAAAACTGACCCAAAAAAAGAGCCCGACTGGGGTCGGGCTTCCGGTTTGTCTGGCTTACGGGTTCTGACCGTCGTTGTAGGCCTCCGCTGCCGTGGCGTTCTTGTAAATCAACATCATCACGCCGGGATAATAGCGATCGACTGTATAGATGCCCGTGGCAATAATATCCCGCAATTGTTGGCGCGACAGCTCCGCATCAGCCAACGGCAAAGAGACTCGAAAACGCATATCCCCGCTGTCCACGTTAAGTTCAAAACAGCCCAATAACAGCGCATAGTTCACCCGAGTGATGAAATCGGACATGCGCAACCGCTTGATACCCGGGACAGTGACTCCCAGTTGGATCAAAAATGTGAGACAACGCAGGCCCTCGTCCACCACTATGGCGCAGGACATGGTACCCTTTTCGCCGGCCACGTCGAAGAATACCAGCGACCTTTCCCTGTCCGCGTGGTACGACCACCGTTCGTTATCCAGGTACTCGCACACCGTCTCCAGGATCAGCATCTACCCACCTCCAGCTAATTACGCCTTAGTTCATCTCTATGCTATGAACAGCTGCTGAGTATCATTTCTGTCACTTCTTAGTCAATTTGAATCGACTGACTATTTTTGTTATGGTAATAGAGGAGTGTATTCTTTCCAAAATCATTTGAAGGTGGTGCTTTATTATTGAAGATCTGTGTACTACATCGCCCCTACCGCAATACCGAATGGCAGACAAAGTTCAGCGGACAGACCTTTCCGGATGATGCCATCGAGGAATCCCGCCACCATGCAGCTGCTATCGCAGCCAACGGGCACGAGACGGAGATCCTGACCTGGAGCCAGGACATTCGCGAAAACGTGGAACGACTGCAAGCAGGCAACTACGATTTGGTGGTCAACGCTTCTTCGCTGGAAGAGGTCGCCCTGCTGGAGCTATTGCGGATTCCGTTTATGGGTTCGGGTCTCAACCTGGTGGCGCTGGACAAAGCCACGCGCAAGCGCCTTTGGCAGCACGCAGGGGTGATCACCCCGGGGTTTGCCCACATCTCGCACATCAATCAGTTGCAGTCGGCAAAGCTCCCTCCTTTCCCGCTGTTTGTCAAGCCCGTGCGGGGCAGAGGCAGCGCCGGAATCACCGACGAATCCATCGTCAACAGTCCCGAAGAGCTGCTTCGCGCCTGCAAGCGAATCCTGGACACCATGGATCAGGGCGCGTTGGTGGAGGAGTATATCCAGGGAACGGAAGTGACCGTCGGCGTGATCGGAAACGGCGAGCAGGCAACCGTTCTGCCACCGCTGGAAGTGGAGTACGGTGCAGGGGCCAAGACCAATTCCTTCCTGCACAAACAAGACCGGGAGGTTCTGCATTGCCCGGCGCGCTTGCCCCAGTCGGCCCTAGAGCAACTGCAGCAGGCGGCCAAGGCGGCGTTCATCAGCTTGGAAGCCCGGGATTTCGGGCGTATCGACTTCATCTATGACCACAACCGGCAACAGCCCTACGCACTGGAGCTGAACACCTTCGCTGGACTACAAATCCTCACCGGCGAAGAGGCTCATCTGCATCAGAGCTACATCGGCAAGATGGCCATGGAGATGGGTTGGTCATCACAACAGCTGTTCAAGCGGCTGCTTGATTCCTGTCTGGAACGCATCAATAACCAATAGTACAATGGAGCCCTGCCTTCCACGCGAAGACAGGGCTTTAGCTTTCCCGCTGAGCACGCTTACCGGTTTACTTGCTCATAAATCTCATAGAGTACGATGCTGGTAGCTACCGCCAGGTTAAGAGAATCACAGCGTCCCACCATGGGAATGCTGACCAGGTGTTGGCAGGCATTCATCAACTGCTCCGGGAGCCCCTGCCGCTCGCTGCCGCTGAGCAGCACCAGAGGCAAATGGTAATCTACTTGCCGATAATGGACGGCTGCAGCGCCGGCGGTGCCGACCACTGGGATTTGAGTCTGGGCGGTCCAGCGCAGGAAGGATGAAATATCTGTCTGCACCAAGCGCAAGGCAAACAACGAGCCCATGCTGGCTCGCACCGCGCCGGGGTCGAAAGGATCCGCCGAGTTTCCAATCAGAATTAGACCAGCTGCCCCCACCGCATCCGCGGTGCGCATGATCGTTCCCAGATTGCCCGGATCCTGGGGAGCGTCTAGTGCCACCCACAGCTCGCCCGCTTGGGGCACCAGTTGGTTCAGGGACTCCCAATGCTGTTTGATCACAGCAGCCAGTCCCTGGGGCCCGTCTTTGCTGGACAGGCGGGCAAACACTTGGCTGGAAACCTGCAATCGCGGAACAGCCGCATCCCGCACCAACTGTTGTGCAAATTCGCTGATCAGCAGCTCTGGAGCCACCACCAGATACTCCACATCTGCCCCAGTCTGTACCGCTTCCGCGACGATGCGAATCCCTTCCACCAAGAACCTACCCTGCTCCAACCGTTCCCTGCGCTGTCGCAGCGCCCGTATCCGTTTGATGGTGTTATTGTTGACACTGGTGATCAGCTGCTCATCCATGCAACCACCTCGTTATTCTTAAGAAGATTCGAGTTGCTAATGATACAAAGTACACGTCCCGGTGTATCCTTCGGGTGGCGAAGGTTATCTTCGGGGTTGCTGAAACTCATCCTTCACCTGTTGGCGCAACCGTTCATCCAGCAGGATATCCAGGCCGGTGAGAGCCATAGCCTTGCCGGCCAGCAGCATGGCGTCCAGCGCCTCGGGGGAAGCGGCGGCCAGGCAGAACTCGTGGGTATGGCCCACCAGCGTGCTGGGGCCGATGGCCATGCTGGGATGAATGGCGGGGGCCACATGGCTGACGTTGCCCATATCTGTTGACCCTTTGTTCTCGCTGGGAGGCGTGATGTCCACCACACCCAGCATCTGCAGGTTTTTGGCGTAGCGGTCTGCCAACGCCCGATTGGTTACCAAGTCGTCGTTGGACAGCTCAAAGTACTTGATCTCCACGCTGCAGCCGGTAGCCAGGGCAGCTCCTTCGGCAGCCGCTTTGGCCTTCTGCACCACCTCGTTTAGATAGCTGCGCTCGCTGGCTCGGAAGTAGAACCGGGCCACCGCTCTCTCTGGAACTATGTTGGGGGCTACGCCACCCTCGCTGATGATCCCGTGGATGCGTACGTCCGGCTTCAGGTGCTGGCGCAACGCATTGAGGCTATTGAACAGTTGGATCACGGCGTCCAAGGCATTGATCCCTTCGTGTGGAGTGGAAGCGGCATGGGCTGGCCGGCCGTGAAAAGTAAACTCTAACGGATCCAAAGCCAAGGAAGCTGCGTAGACGGAAGTCTTGGCACCGGGATGAACGATCATCGCCGCATCGTAGCCATCAAACACCCCCGCCTGAGAGAGAACAACTTTGGCACCGTTGGTCTCTTCCGCAGGAGTGCCAAATAGGGATACCTCGCCCTCCACTTGTTCTAACACCGCCGCCAAACCGACAGCCGCCGCCGTGCTGGCCATGGCGATCAGGTTATGGCCACAGGCATGACCGATCTCGGGCAAAGCATCGTATTCAGCCAGGAAAGCCACCTTGGGGCCAGTTTGGCCGGCTGTGGCCCGAAAGGCAGTCTCCAACCCCTCCAAAGGGCGAGTGACCTGAAACCCCTGCTCAGAGGCATAGCCAGTCAACCTATTGGCGGCGAACCGCTCTTCCCCGCCCAGTTCCGGATTCTGATGCAGATCCAAGGCGATCCGCTTCAGCTGGTCAGCCTCGGCATCTATGCGCTGCAAAATCTGTTGGCGCAGCCTATCCTTATCCATTGCATTCACGTCCTTTCGGTTATTACGCATAGTTTATCATGCACAGCCATCCTCTGTTGCTGCAATTAGGCAGCAATTGCCCCTCCGATTGTCCCTGCTCTTCGCCTCTGCAGCCTGCTCCCTGTGTTATAATGACCAACGGGAAGGAGGATACCCCTTGAATACTATTACCAACAGCAGCGGGCGACCTGGCCTGCTGCATCTGTTCTTGATCTTTCTGCGGGTGGGGGCGTTTACCTTCGGCGGCGGCTTTGCCATGCTGCCGATCATCCAGCGCGAGCTGGTGGATAAGCAGAGCTGGCTGCAGGAAGAGGAGTTTATCGATATGATCGCCATTACCCAATCCGCCCCTGGGCCGATTGCAGTCAACGCGGCCGCATACCTTGGCTATCGTTTACGCGGCCTGGCTGGGGCGGGTGCCGCGGTGGTAGGCGTAACTCTGCCCTCGCTGTTGACGATAATCGCTATTGCCTGGACCCTTAGCCGCATGAACCTGGATTGGCTGGGCCGCATTTTTGCTGGCATCCGCCCCACGGTGGTGGCGCTGGTGGCATCGGCTGCCTACTCGCTGGGCCGCAGAGCGCTA
Source organism: Bacillota bacterium (assembly GCA_050949055.1). Lineage (GTDB taxonomy): Bacteria > Bacillota > UBA994 > UBA5500 > UBA5500 > JAEZJZ01. Next base: position 676,428 of record JBMNFA010000001.1, read on the forward strand.
TCCGACGGCCTCAGTTGGGTATTGCTAAGCCTGACTGTTGTCGCCCTGATGGTGCTCCACCTGCACCCCGCCCTGGTGGTAGCCATAGGCGCCATTGTCGGGCTGATCTGGCGGCCGGAGAGGAGCGTGACCCGGTGATCCTCTGGCAGCTGTTCTATACGTTCTTTTTCATCGGCTCTTTGGCCTTCGGCGGCGGCTACGTGATGATCCCGCTGATCGACAGCCAGATTGTCAACACCTTGGGCTGGCTGACTCCCACCCAATTCATCGACATAGTGGCGATTGCGGAGATGACGCCCGGGCCGATCGCTGTCAATTCAGCCACCTTCGTCGGCTTCCAGCAAGCCGGTGTGCTGGGTTCCGTGGTGGCCACCACTGGAGTAGTATTGCCGTCATTCTTGATCGTGGTCACTATCGCCATTCTGGTGCAGCGCTTCAGCAACTCCGAAAGCCTCAGGTGCGCTATCTGTGGGGTGCGTCCGGTAGTAGTGGGGCTGATCGCCAGCGCAGTCTGGTCTGTGGGCAAGGAGGCGCTGATCGACTGGCGTTCTTGGCTGCTGTCGGCAGTAATGCTGCTGTTGCTGCTGCGCACCAAGATCCATCCCATCCTGTTGATCGCAGTCTCTGGTTTGCTGGGACTGCTCTTCTTCTAGGGAAACATCGCCAGCGAGGTTAGGCCGCCAGCATGACGCTGGCGGTTTTGTTTATTGCCAAGGTTTACATATCTGCTCAGCCAGTTGGCAGAATAATCTCTGGAGGTGAGCGGCAGTGCGACGCACCAAGAGCCAACTTACCAAACCCAAGCCGCTGTCGGCCGCCAGAAAGCCAAGACACACCGATGGGTGTTTCTCTGGAGATTTTGAGCAGGATTACAGGGCAATGCAGGCACTGCTGGCGGATGCGATTGACATGAAGTCTCGGCGCATCAGTACTGCTGACCGCCGCAGCATCGGTATCTTCTTTTATGCAGACATGGTGGACAACAATCTATTGAGCCGAGATATCATCAAGCCACTGCTCCAGATGCATGGCCTGCTGCTGCCGGAGAACGTGTTGCGGCACATCTCCGTTCCGGAAACCTGGGCGCTGTCAGACATGCAGACGGCTGCGGACAGCATGTCCGACGGCGCCGTGGTGCTGGTATTGGAGGGGCAATCGCAGGCCATCTTAGCCAGCTTGCCGCAGGTGGAACACAGGCCGATCGAGCGTTCGCAATCAGAAGACGTGATCATCGGCCCCCATGAGAGCTTCAGCGAGTCGCTGGCCACGAATGTTGCTGTCGTTCGCAGATTGTTATCTTCGACCAAACTGAAGGCCGAGTCGGTAGAGATAGGCAGGCTGTCCAGAACCAAAGCAAATATCCTCTATGTGCAGGACGTAGCCCAGCAAAAGCTGGTGGATGAGCTGCGCGCACGGTTATCGCGCATCGACATCGACCATTGCCAGGGCGCAGCCTACCTGACTGACTTCCTGGAGGATGACCCCAGGTCCATCTTCCCTTTGCTACGGGTGACAGAACGCCCCCACCGGGTCGCCGGCGCCCTAGCGGAGGGCCGGGTAGTCCTAATGGCGCACGGCGACCCGACGGCATTGGTCATCCCTACGTTCTTTCCAGAGTTCATCCAATCCTCGGAAGACTATTTCGAACGGCCGATCATCGGCACTTTTCTGCGCTGCCTGCGCATTCTGAGCAGCTTTCTGGCGGTGTTTCTGCCGGGCTTGTGGGTGACACTGGTATCTTTTCACCACGGCATCATCCCCAAACCCCTTTTTTCCTCTATCGCCGCTGGTCGAGAGAGCGTGCCTTTGCCGACGGTGCTGGAAGCTTTCTTGCTGCTGCTGGCCTTCGACATCGTGATTGAGGCCAGCACCAGGCTGCCCAGCGCCGTCGGCCAGGCCATCGGCATTGTGGGGGCGATCATTCTGGGACAGTCGGCGGTACAGGCCAGCCTGGTCAGCCCAGCGATGACCATAGTGGTGGCGCTGGCCGGGTTGGCCACCTACACCTCCCCTTCACCGGTGTTGCTTGGTCCCATGCGCCTATTGAAATACCTGGTGCTGATAGCTAGCAGCATCCTGGGCTTATACGGGTTTGTCTGGGCGATCATCCTGCTGGCGTTGCACATGACCTGCAAACGTTCCTTTGGCTATCCATACCTCTACCCAGTGGCTCCCTTCGATCCCAAAGGAGTGCTGGATATCGTGGCCAGACTGCCACTCTATAGACTGGATCTACGCCCTGGCTTCTTAGCGGCGAAGAATCAGCGACGCATGGCGGGCCAACTGAGGCCCACGCCAAACAAGGAGAGTGCTGATGGACGTTCCGACGAAAAATAGAACAGAAGTAACAGCCGCGCAGTTTGCGCTATCCCTTTATCCCATCGCCATTGGAACCGTGTACTTTCCTGCGGCCGGCATTTTGGTTCCAATAGCCGGCACGGCCGGCTGGCTGGCCATGGCTATCGCGTTCGCTGTCGGCCTGCTGTGGGCGGTGTTGGCAGCCAAACTCGGCCAGTGGGCGCCGCCCGGGAATTTTCCGCAGGCGGTGTTCAGCTGGTGGGGCCCGTGGATCGGTCGCCTGATGCTGCTGTTCCTAGTAGCAGTTAGCCTCTGGCTGGGCAGCCTGTTGATGCTACAAGGCAGCTTGGTCTTTCACGCCATCGCCCTGCCATCCACCCCTCCCCTGGCATTGACCGTGAGCACGCTTTTCTTAATTGTCTATAGCGATTGGAAGGGAATAGAGGTCTATCTGCGCACGGTGCAGTTCTTGACCCTACTGGCAATACCACTGCCGCTGGGCATCTTATGGGGCACAATCCCGCTGGTGAATCTGCAGAATCTGCTGCCCGTATTCGGAACCGGGCCTGCCCGCATCGCGCACGCAACCTACCTGGCGCTGCCCTGGGCGATGGAAGGCACCATTTTCACCCTATTCTTAGCTCCTTTGGTGAAGGACAAGAAGAAGGTCTGCAAAGCGGCGGCGACTAGCATCGCTTTGACCGGGCTGACGCTGACTTCTCTAATGGTGATCACAGTGGGGGCTTTGGGGCGGGGATTCGCCGAGGGTTACGCCTATCCTTCAGCCCAACTGGCGCTTAACGCGCCCTTCGGGGGTTTTCTGAACGGACTGGAACTGTTCTTCTACCCCCTCTGGCTGGTCAGCACTTACATCAAATCCACCGCCTTCTTCATTCTGGCCTCGGAGAGCTTGCGCGGACTGCTGCCAGTGCTGAAGCAACCTTGGAGATGCCTAACTTTGGGTGCGGCTTATCTGGCGCTCAGCAGAGTGCCTCGCGATTCTGTCCAGTTGACCGGGTCAATCAGCCGTGTCGGAAATACCTTCATTGCTTCTCTGTATTGGCTATTGCCGCTATTGGCCATCTATGCTTGGTGGAGAAGGAGGAAGTAGCGTGCCCTACAAAGCGCTGGTGATGCTGATGTTGCTGCTTTGTAGCTGCTGCTTGGGCGGCTGCTGGGATCAGGAGGAGATCACCTCCCTGGCCCCTATCTCCGGCCTGGGGATGGACGCCGGCGAGCAACCTGGCATGCTCAGGATATCGGTACAGATCACCGCCCCGGGTGGAACTGCTGGCGGTGTAGGGTCTTCCGGCGAAGCTAGATTGAGGGTGCTTTCCGTCGAGGCAGAGACTTTGGCAGCAGGTCTGATACAACTGCAAGGGCAGCTCCGACGCCCGCCGTTTATGCTTCATCTTTCCTTTGTGGTCCTGGGCGAGGAGCTGGCCAAAAGCGGAATAGATGGTGTGCTGGTCAGCCTGCAGGCCGCACCTCAGATCAGAACGTCGGTGCCGTTGATGGTTGCCGCCGGCAGCGCGGAAGAGGTGCTGCGCGCCCATTCAGGAATTGGTCGCACCCCCGGGCAGGATATCACTGACCTGGTAGAGAACATCGCCAATTCCCCCATTGGGGTTCGCACTACTATCATCGACGCGATCAATACCTTATCGGGCATCGGCAGCGAACTGGCACTGCCCATTCTGGACTTGGCCCCACTGTCTTTGCAGTCAGCGATCAACCTACCCGACGATGGCACCGGGCTGAGTGGTGGACAGTACAAAGAGGTGAAAATGGAGCGCACTGCACTATTCCAGCGAAACCGCTGGGTGGCCACCCTGGACCGTTTGGAAACTAATATTCTGACGCTGTTGTTGGGGGAGGGCAGCAGGGGGATAGCTGTGGTGCCCAACCCGGCCAACCCCAGCCAGCCCCTGTCAGGTCTTCATGAGGGGTTCACTGTCTCCTATGAAAGCTCTGTCGACGGCCCCAATCCCCCACAAGTGGTGATCAAGCCCAAAGTCTCCATCCGCTTGATGGAGGCCTTTGGGGGATATGATGTGGCCGCCCGGGGGTTGGAGCCGATCGAGCGGGCGGTGGAATTCGATATCCAGCAAGAAGCCCAACGCCTGGTCGATAAGCTGCAGCAGTTGGGTCTGGATACTTTGGGACTGGGTCAGCGTATTGCCGGCCGCCACCCGCGGGAATGGAGCCACCTGGAACCGGTTTGGCAGGATGTCTATCCACAAGCAACGGTGAGCACTCAAGCCAAGGCCGAGGTGAAGGTCACTGGGATGCTGAGGCGCTTCCACCAGACTAAGCGTTAGCGACTGTTCCCTGGCAATGTCCGTAACGGTCGATGCTGTCAGGTCCCGCCTCCAGACAGTGCGCCTGGGGGCAATTTCTTTTGCGCCAGCAGGAATTAGGGCTTAGGAGGGGTCCAATCACTGTCGATGCTCCATCCCATTCGTAACTCCTCGCTTGCCAAGATACTGCATGGATGTGGCAAGGACGGTCACGGCATACCGGATCTCGTGTTCGCTTCGCGGATAGGAGAGGCGGTCATGTCAGGAAACGGGCTGCCGGACACCAGCTGGTTCTTGCCGCCCAGCAGGTCAACCATCCCCTGATATCGAACCTTAACATCATCAGCGTGCACGCCTACTCCCCGGTAGGCACGCAGCACGAACTCCTCCATTCTCACCTACCCAATGAGGGGTTGAGGATGATGTTGTGCTGCTAGTAAAGCCGCTCGTATTGACGATCGGCTTGGGCTTGATCACCCGTCAGCTGTTCTTCGTGCACTATGCCCGGCGCAAAGCTCAGCACCCGTCCTCCCCATGGAATGATCTGCTCAGTGGTATGCCTGAAGTTTAAGCTGCAGGAGATGCAGCGAAGGAGGTAACTCTTTCATGAATTACGCAGCGCACAACCCCGAAGAATACATCAGCCAGTTGCCTGATGACCGGAAAGAAGCGGTACAGCGGCTGCGGGAGACCATCAAGGCCAACCTGCCCACAGGGTATGAAGAGGCGATGTCGTACGGAATGATCGGCTACGTGGTACCGTTTAGCATTTACCCACCTGGCTATGACAGCAAGCGGGGTGAGCCGTTACCGCTGATCCATATCGCGTCGCAGAAGAACCACATCGCACTCTACCATGTGGGGATATACTCCTTCCCGGAGCTGTTGGAGTGGTTCCAGCAGGAGTACGCCAAGCGGGTGCCCACGAAGTTGGATATGGGAAAGGGATGCATCCGCTTCAAGAAACCGGAACAGATACCCTATGACCTGATTGCGGAGCTCTGCCAGAAGATCACCGCGGAGGAATGGGTCGAGAAGTATCGAGCCAGCCGGAACAGAAAGTAGGACGATCCAGTAGGAGGGAGTGACTAACCCCCCTCCCGCTCACGCCATCATGCGTATCGTCGTTCGGTATGCGGCGGTTCGCACAGTTTAGCCTTTGGACAACACAGACGTAAAGCTGAGTAAGCCTTGGGCCTGCCAGTATTGGAGGCCTAAGGCTTTGTTCGATTGGGAGCGCGTGCGAGTCGCCAATAGCCTCTGCGAGAGCAGCTATCCTCATGGTTGATTCGGAGGGGATGCCGAGTTTACTCTCGCGTCTCCTGGTTCTTAGGCTTCTTCCACTGTCTGAGCAAGCACTGGCGCAGGCGGCGTCGAATCCACCTGCGGTAGGTGGACTTTGCCTTGTTCCGTGGGCTCCTCCAACTGTTACTGGCCTCATATCAGCTGGTATGTTCCCCTCGGGCCGCAAGTTTGCCGCCGGCACGCTTCAGATTCCACCTGGCGATGGACACCCTTGCCTTGAGCGGCGGTTTGGAACTCTCGTCCAGTAGATAACGTCCATGCCGGGCTGCCTGCAGGAACGCGTCGCCTATAGACTCGCGTATACTGTATTGGGCAGTGTTATGTTCATCCAGAACTTTACGCCATTCAGCCTGCCATGCCATGATGAAGGGAGGGAAAGGAGTGTCGGTAACTATCTTCGACCGCCACCTTCCCATCGATCGCTATGATCGCAGCCAGCTATACCAACAGTTCATGGCTCTAGCCGCCGCCACCCAGGGCGTGTTCGTGGAGACAGCCCTCAATTGGCACTTCAGTGGCAGCAACAAGGTAGTCAAGGAGATTTACTGGCGAGGATTCCCCTGCAGTCTATGGATAGAGCACGATTGGATCGTGCACACCAGCCTGGTGATTGAGATGTCATCGCATTTGCGCTGTGAGATACGCTTCAACAATGTCTATGGAGGCGTGTCAGGGGTGCCAATTATGGGGCCGCCCCGGGTGGAGTCGGACCTGCATGACCAGACCCTAATCGCCATCCTTCCTGAGACAGCCTATTGGCAGCTGGTGCTGGCGCAGGAGCCCTTCGCGCTAACCTTCTCACGCGCCCGGCTGGCGCTGGCCACCTATCGATTCTATCCCCATCAGTTCTACCTAGAGGCGCTGGACTACTTGACTGCCATTGCTGAGCGCTTGGAGCGCGCGGCTGAATCCCCGTTGCCGGTATTGGATGCAGTAAACCGCATCAGGCTCCCCTGGAGTACGTAGTCAAGCTTGTCTAATTTCGGGGCGCGCTGCGCCCCGAAATGTGCCTTTTAAGGTGCAAACTGATAGCTGCTAAAGCAACAATCACTTTATCGCCCGCAACATCCACCGGTGTTGCTAGTCGGTGCAAACTGATGGCTGCTAAAGCAACAATCACTTCATTGCCCGCAACACCTACGGTGTTGCTAATCGGTACAAGCTGATGGTTGCTAAAACAACAATCACTTCATTGCCCGCAACACCTACGGTGTTGCTAGAGGGTGGACAACCTGTGTGCTCTGAGTTATTATGGGGTGTGTCGAGCTTGGATAAGCTTGACTGGAGTACACGGATGCGTAATCTCATGCTGGGGGGCACAAACAATGATGGGCGAGCTGAAGGTATTTGCAGGACAAGCCACAGAGTCATTGACAGCCGAGATATGCAAACAACTCGGCTTAAGTCTTGGCAAACGGGAAATCATCCAGTTCAGTAACGACAACACTTTCGTCAAGATCAGCGAAAACGTGCGGGACTGCGATGTGTTCGTGGTACAAACATCCTGTCCGCCGGTGAACCATAACCTGATGGAACTATTGGTGATGCTGGATGCGCTGCGCCGGGCCTCAGCTAGGCGGATTACAGCGGTTTTGCCGCTTTATCCATATGCCCGTTCCGACAAGAAAGACCAGCCGAGAGTGCCGATCACAGCCCGCTTGGTGGCCGACCTGCTGACCACGGCCGGTGCCGATCGGGTAGTAGCCATCGACCTGCATTCGTCGCAGATTCAAGGTTTCTTCACCATACCTTTGGATCACTTGACGGCGGCCGACATGTTGTGCTCATACTTCCACAACAAGGGAATTGAGGACCTGACAGTGGTAGCCACCGACGCGGGAGGAGCCAAGAAAGCCTCGGTATACGCCAAATGGCTGGATGCGCCGTTGGCAATCATGGATAAACGTCGCAGCGGAAACGATGACAAGGCGATGGTCGCCAACTTTATCGGCGATGTGAGGGGCAAGAATGCGGTCATCCTGGATGACGAGATCGACACCGCTGGAACGGTTAAGGAAACGGTTAAAGCTCTGCGCAAGGCTGGTGCCAAGGATATCTATGTCGGATGCACTCATGCGGTCTTTTCTGGGCCAGCTGTGGAGCGACTGGAAGAATGCAATCTGAAGGAACTGGTGGTCACCGACACGGTACCCACCACGCGGGCCAGGAACCTGTCCTGCCTGAAGGTGCTGTCGGTGGCACCCATGCTGGCGCAGGCGATCGATCGCATTCACCGCGGAGAATCGGTAAGCACGCTATTTCGCGCCTAAGTGTCAAATGATTAATCCGAACAGAGAGGCGCTCAAGGCTCGTTATGGAGATGAGCAGGTGCTAGTGGTGCCCGCCTCTGCCCTGCAGGGACAGCCTACCGGAGTGGTCCGAGCTTTTGATTTGGACACTCTGCTAGAACAAAGCTGCTATCTGCCTCGCTGGCAGGTGGAACACAATCCAAAATGGCGGCAACTGGTCAGCTATATCGTACTACAGCAGCAAAACTTGGTGTTTGTCACCCAGCGGCTACGTGCGCAGGGCGAAGCCCGCCTCCACTCACTGTATTCAGTTGGCGTGGGCGGTCACATCAATCGGCACGATGGAGCTGATCCGGTCTCCCGGGGCTGGCAAAGGGAACTAGCAGAAGAAATGTCGCTGGACTGGACAGTTCCTCCCTCCCCACCGCGGGCTCTGATCAACGATCTTTCCACCGATGTGAGCAAGGACCACCTGGGGCTGCTATTTCTGGTGGAGATACCGCAGGGCAAGAGTGCACGCGTGCGCGAACAAGATAAGATGCGCGGAGAACTGCTCCCCGTAGATGAGGTTTGCTGCCAGCTATACGACCGCCTGGAGAGTTGGTCGCAGTTGGTGGTGGATTACTTGCGAGAGGCTCAGCAATGAGCCTCCTTTTATTCATGCCGCAGTTGAACGGCTTAGCAGGCTAGCGATTGAGTAACTCGGTACGCAGTCACTCCCTGCGTCATGGCCAACGCCATGCTACCTCCCCCATTCGCGTCAGCGACTGGGGAGTCTCGTCCCCTCGGTGCTGGGCTGGCGTGTTGTTTTACATGGATTTAACATTACATTATCTTCTGCTAACATCACCCTGGTATGATCAATTCAAAAGGTAGCTGAAGGAGGAATTGCGCATGCGTAAACTGAGCATGGCCATGGTGTTGTTGGTGGTGGTAGGGTTGCTGTCTGGGTGCTCTGCCCTGTCTTTGATCAGCGGTCAGCGAGGGATGGATCCGATCGATCCTAACCAGGAGCCTGAGGAATTCACGGCGGTGCTGTACTTCAGCGACGACCAGGCGATGTATGTATGGCCCGAGCTGCGCACCGTCGTTGCCGGCGAGGAAGCTCTGCCCAACCTGCTGATTGAAGAGCTGATCGCTGGCCCCACCGAGGAGGGTCTCAGCATCACCATACCAGCGGAAACTAAACTTTTGGGAGTATTGGTGGAGGATGGCGTTGCCTATGTTGACTTTTCCCAGGAAATAGTCAGAAAACATTGGGGCGGTTCTGCGGGCGAACTGATCACCATCGCCTCGGTGGTCAATACGCTGACTGAACTGCCGGAGATCGATGCGGTACAGTTCCTGATCGAGGGAGAGGTGCAGGAATCCATCTGGGGCCATGCCACCACTTCTGAACCGATCCCGCGCATGGAAGAGATGATCGGAGAATAGGCAGCATTTGACCTTGACACCCCCTTTGTCCCCCAGATATACTACTGACAATATTGGGAAGAGTGCCTAGGGTTCCGCGCCTTTACGGCGGGCTGGTCCAAGCGGCACAGCCTGTCAGGCACACCGTGGGTAGAAAAGACCCCAGCGGCAAGTTCCAAGGTGAACTTGCGCTGGGGTCTTAATCACGTTGGCCAAAGGAGGTCAGATCAGCATGGAAGTGATCCGCACAGAGGATTTATCCAAGGAGTTCCTACGCCAGGAGAAGCAGCCCGGTTTGCTGGCCAGCCTGCGGGGGCTGCGGAGCAAGCCGGTGCAGTCGGTGCCGGCGGTGGTCAACCTCAACTTGAGCGTACAGGCTGGTGAGACTATAGCCTTCATCGGTCCCAACGGTGCCGGCAAGTCAACAACCATCAAAATGCTGACCGGCATTCTGCATCCCAGTTCGGGCAGCGCCCAGGTGCTAGGCTTCACCCCCTGGCGGGACCGGCAACGCCTGGCCTTTCAGATTGGCACCGTCTTCGGCCAAAAATCTCAGCTTTGGTACCACCTGCCGCCTGCGGATAGCTTCCTGTTGCTCAGCCGGATCTACGAACTGGACGACCGGGAAGCCCGCCGCCGACAGGCAGAGCTGGTGGAATGGTTTGACTTGCAGGAAGTATTCCATGTGCCGGTGCGCAAGCTTTCCCTGGGGCAGCGGATGCGCTGCGAGCTGGCAGCCGCGCTGCTGCACCGCCCGCAGGTAATTTTCCTGGATGAGCCCACCATCGGCCTGGACGTGGTGGCCAGGAGGAAAATGCGTGAACTGGTGAAGAGCATCAACGAGACCACCGACGCCACCGTCTTCCTCACCTCCCATGATACGGGAGACATTGACCAGCTTTGTCGCCGGGTGATCATGATCAACCATGGGCAGGTGGTGATCGACCAGCCGATGCAGGATCTGAAGCGCCGCTTCCTGCAGGAGAAGGTGATCAGCGTGCGGCTCGAGCAGCCGCTCCAGACCGCTCCGGTTATCGAGGGGGCGCGAGTGCTGAAGCATAAGGGCGCGGGACTGAAACTGCAGCTGGACACCCGAGTATTGAGCATCGACCAGTTGTATATGGCCCTGCGCACCCTCTCGCCCATCGCGGACATCAATATCAGCGATCCACCGCTGGAGGACATCATTGCCCGCATTTATGGAGACGATTTGGGAACCGGTCAGGAGGTGCAGGCGGATGAGTTGGTTGAGCAAGATGCGTAAGTACTGGGCAGTGGCCCAGGTGGCTGCCCGCTCCAAACTGGCGTACTGGCAGGAGATGGGCGCACGGGGGCTATTCTTCGGCGTCATCCTGTTCATCTTCTCCCAGCTGTGGGGCAGCTTGCTGGGCAACGGGGGCACGCTGGCCGGCTTCACCCGCCAACAATTGGTTTGGTACCTGACCATCACCGAAGTAGTCACCTTGAGCAGCACCTCCCTGCTCAGCCAGGTGGAGCAAGATGTAAAGACAGGGCAGATCGCCTATCTGTTGCTTCGCCCAGCCAGCTATCTGCTGTACCAGGCCGGCTACTATGCGGGCGAGATGCTGGTGGTCACTGGCTGCAACCTGCTGGTGGGAGCGTTGTTGGCCCTCCTACTGGTCGGGCCGCTGCCACTCTCGGCGGGAAACATCCTGGGGGCTTTAGTGATGCTCGTCCTGGGCGGGGCTCTGCGCTTCCTGCTGCTCCTGGCCATCGCGCTGCTCAGCTTCTTCGTGGAGGAGTGCCGTCCATTCTATTGGATCTACTCCAAGCTGATCTTCACCGCCGGCGGGTTGTTCATTCCCCTGGATCTCTACCCGCGCTTCCTGCAAGCGCTAGCCAAGGCGCTGCCTTTCCAGTCGGTGGCCTATGCGCCCGCCAGGATGTTTGTCGGCGGCGGGGTCGTCGAGCTGCTGCCGCTGGCGGCGACGTCTGCAGTTTGGACTATTGCCCTGGCCCTGCTGGTCAGGTGGCAATACGGCAAGGGGGTGCAGCGAGTCAATGTCCACGGTGGCTAAATACTGGCGCTTTCTCATCGCCCAGTGGCAGGTCAACCTGTCGTCAGCCATGGCCTACCGCCAGAGCTTTCTGATACAATCCACCTTCATGCTCCTCAACGACATCTTTCTGCTCTTCTTCTGGTGGGTGCTGCTGCAGGTGGTTCCGGATATAGGGGGAGCGGACATGTCGCAGATCTGGCTGCTCTTTGGATTGTCCGCCGGAGGCTACGGACTGCTGGTGGTGCTGTTTGGCAACACCTTCAACCTGTCCCGACTGATCTCCGAAGGTCAGCTGGACTACTACCTGGCACTGCCTAAGAACACCTTGCTGCATGTCTTGGTCAGTCAAACCAACTTCTCTGGGCTTGGCGACCTGGTCTTCGGACTGGCGATTGGGGCAATGGGATGCCTGGCCAATGGGGCCAGTTACCTGCTGTTCCTCTTCTTCTTGCTCACATCTGCAGCTATCTTGGGCGCGTTCGTGGTGATCGTTCAATCCACGGCGTTCTTCGTGGGGCGTTCAGAAGCTGTGAGCCAGCAAGTGTCTCAGAGCATCCTCAGCTTGTCCATGTATCCGGGGGGCATCTACCGCGGATTCAGCCGCTTCTTAATCACTTTCATCATCCCGGCTGGCTTGATGGTGCACTTGCCGGTGGATACGCTGCTTCACTACCGCCCCCGCACGGCTGCCTTGGTGCTGTTGGCGGCAGTCAGCCTCTGGCTGCTGGCTGTGCTGGTCTTTCAGGCGGGACTGCGCCGGTACGAGTCGGGCAACCAGCTGGTGATGCGTGGCTAGGCTAAACCCCGTCGGCTGCGTCGGCGGCGGTGGGAATCCGGGTTGCGGCCCCTATCCCCTATCCACTGCTGCTCCACCACGCGCCGTGGTCGCCTTGCTCACCCTTTCCGGCTAGGCTGGCCAAACAACAACGGAGCTTAGCTCCTGGCTTCTAGGCTAAATACTGGCTCCAAGCAAAGAAATCAGGATCAGTAGATGCTGATCCTGACTTTTTTCAGCTGCATTGCCGTCTATAGCTCCGGATGCCCAAGATGGCGCTCGCAGCTGTACCTATACTGAGAGGCACATCTGCATTGGTTCAGATCTAGCGCAATTGGGAACACTGCAGCCATGACGCCCCGGCCTGCTGGGGTAGTCAGTCCCTTCCAGCAGCGTGGGGCGTAAGCCGCAGCAACGGCTTCCCCACATCATATCGTCTGATGGCAGTTTGCGGCTGCCCGCTGTTAGCACCAAAGCGTTCAGGTCACTCGCTGGCCGGGATGTTGGCTTGGCCACGGTAGATCAACCCGCGCGCTGTATCCAGCGTGATCAGTTGCCCGTCGCTCAAGCGGCTGGTGGCCCCTGCCACCCCGACGATCACCGGCAAACCCAGGTTCAAGGCCACTACCGCCGCATGGGAGGTCAGGCCCCCCTCTTCCGCCACCAGCCCACATGCCCGCTCCAGGGCGGGAATGTATTCTTTATCGGTGCCGACGGTCACCACGATGCAGCCGGGGGTTGCCTTCTGTAACGCCTCCCTGGCGTTTCGGCAAACGACCGCCTTACCCGTAACCGGCTTCTGTCCGATACCCATTCCTTTTGCTAATACGTCTCCCACAATATGCACCTTCAATAAGTTAGTCGTTCCCGGCACGCCCACTGGCACACCAGCAGTCAGGACAATCAGGTCACCGTTCTTAATCATCGTCAGATCCAAGGCCCGTGCAATGGCAGCGTTGACCATCTGGTCTGTGTTTTGGGTGCGCTCCCCCAGCATAGGATGGACACCCCAGGAGAGGTTCAGTCGCCTGGCTACTTGTTCGCTGTAGGTGAAAGCCAACACCGGTGCCTGTGGCCGGTAGCGAGAGACCATGCGAGCCGTGCTGCCGGACTGGGTGGAGGTGATGATCGCCTTGGCACCCAAGTCGGTGGCCGCCTGCACGGTGGCGTGGCTGATGGCATCGGTGACACTAGGGCTCCTGGGCATCCGCCGCTGACGCAGAATCTCGGCATGCTGCAAGGCCTGTTCAGCGCGCATGGCTATGCGCGCCATGGTGCGGACCGCTTCCAGGGGGTATTTTCCGCTTGCCGTCTCACCGGAAAGCATCACCGCGTCGGTACCGTCCAGGATGGCATTGGCCACATCGCTGGCTTCCGCCCGGGTAGGCCGCGGCGCGCGAATCATGGAATCCAGCATCTGGGTGGCGGTGATCACCGGCTTTCCCAACCGGTTGCAGGCGGCGATCATTTCCTTCTGAATCAGCGGCACCTCTTCCGTGGGGATTTCCACCCCCATATCTCCCCGGGCCACCATCACCCCGTCTGCTACCTTCAAAATCTCGGCCATGTTCTCCACGCCCTGCCGGTTTTCGATCTTGGCGATGATCGGAATATTCTCCCCCAACTCTTCCAGCAGCTTGCGCAAGACCAGAATATCGGCCGCGCTGCGCACGAAGGACTGGGCTATGTAATCGCAGCCCAACTCCACCCCCAGGCGGATGTCGGCCCGGTCCTGATCCGAAAGGGCGGGCAGATTGAGCGAACGCCCAGGAATATTCACGCCTTTGCGGTTGCTGAGCGTGCCGCCCACCAGCACGCGGCAGGTCACCTGCTCCGGATCGATGGCTTCCACCTGCATTTCCAACAAGCCATCGTCCACCAACACCCTGTCGCCCACCGCCAGCTCCTCAGGTAAAGCCCTGTAGCTGACACTGACGCCCTGCTGGTCGCCCGGTCGGTCGTCAATCCACAAGGCGAACAACTGTCCGGAACGCAGCTCGACTTTGCCCGCTGCAAAGACACCCAAGCGAATCTCAGGGCCTTTGGTATCCCAGATGATCGGCACAAACTTGCCCACCTCCTGGGCAGCCGCCCTGATGCGCTGGAAGCGCTGCCGGTGTTCTTCATGCACACCGTGCGACAGATTGAGCCGAGCCACATCCACCCCGGCCGCAACCAGCTGTCGCAGCATCGCCGGGTGGTCACTGGCCGGACCGATTGTAGCGACTATTTTCGTATGCCGCATCAAAATCACCGTCCTCTGGGCGTCAGGGTGCAGGCCGTCTTCAGGTGATGTGCCCTGCCGTTCATCGGCCGGGCTCAGGTTCGGCCCATGATGTTCGCCTGCCCTCTGACATGGTACTACTCTATAGATTGGCGCATCTGCGGAAATCTCCTGCTCGCTAACGTGATAAACGCGGCAAGCGACAAGGGCCGCAGTGTAGGCTCTGTCTGCAGATGCATCCCCTTTTACAGACCCTCAAAGCCTGTCTGATATGCCACGACGCAGAACAGCGTCCTGCTTTCCCAAGAACTGTTCCAAGTTGTCTCTGACCGCAGATGAGAAATGCAGTTCCTCATGGGCAGCCTGCGCCCAGTCTGGGCAGCGTCCGGACGGCATCCTGCGGTGGAGAAGAAAACACTGCAGGGTTTTGCTTCCCGAATCGTGACTTTCGGGTGGCTGCAGGAAAAGGTACACTAAGCATTAGGAGGTGCGTAATCATGCTCATCTGTGCACATTGTGACACGGTTTATCCAGAAAATGAGCCCCGCTGGCGCTGCCCTTGCGGGGGATACCTGCATTATCGCCCTGAGGAGATGTTCCAGCCGCATCAGCTGGCCGGCCGCCCCACCACCCTCTGGCGCTACCGGGAGCCGCTGGGCATCCTCTCGGACGCCAACGTGGTCAGCTTGGGCGAAGGCTTTACTCCGCTGGTAGCCGATCGGCTGGAGGACCAACCGGTGTTGTTCAAACTGGATCAGCTTTGCCCCACCGGCTCGTTTAAGGATCGCGGCAGCGCGGTAATGCTGAGCAAACTGAAGGAATGGGGCGTTGGCGAGCTGATCGAGGACTCATCCGGCAATGCCGGCGCTTCGGTGGCCGCCTATGCCAGCCGGGCCAAGATTAAAGCCCACATCTACATACCCGCCTACACTTCCGCAGGCAAGGCGGCGCAGATCGCCATGTACGGGGCTGACCTGATAAAGGTACCCGGAACCCGCGAGGATACGGCGCAGGCGGCCTGGGACGCTGCCGAGCAGCAGTTCTATGCCAGCCACAACTGGAGCCCTTATTTTCTCAACGGATTGAAGACGCTCGCCTATGAGATCGCGGAACAGCTGGGTTGGCAGGCCCCCGATTGGGTGGTCGCTCCGGTGGGGGGCGGCAGTTCCATTCTCGGCCTGTATCTAGGTTTCAAGGACCTGGAAGAGGCAGGGATCATCGACCGTTTGCCGCGCCTGGCGGCGGTGCAAGCCAAGAACTGCGCCCCGGTCTTTCACGCTTGGAGGCAAGGCTTGACCGATGTTCCAGCAGTGCAGAAACAGGAGACCGCGGCCGAGGGCATTTCCATCGCCAAACCAGTGAAAGGGCGCGACATCCTCCGCGCCATCCGAGCCACCGACGGGGTGGTGCTGACGGTCGAGGACCAGGAAATCTGGGATATGCTGACCGAACTGGGCCAACGGGGCATCTACGTTGAGCCGACAGCAGCGGCAGCACCAGCGGCACTCAGGCAGCTGCGGCACCAGGGACTGGTGTCTCCAGGGCAGCACGTGGTGGTACAGCTGACCGGCAGCGGCCTTAAAGCAACGGACAAAATAGTCGACCACTACTCTGCAAGGAGGTAGGGAAATGCAGAAGAAGATTGCCAGCGCTGCAGTCGTGCCTCCGCGAGGCTTCTACTCCCAGGCTGTGCAAGCGGGACCGATGCTGTTCATCGCCGGACAATTGCCCTTGGACATTTCCGGCCAGATTGTCGGCCAGACTGCCGCCGAACAGGCGCGTCAAGCCCTCAGCAATGTGCGTCATGTGCTACAGGCTGCCAATGCAGGCTGGCACAATCTGGTGCAGGTGACCGTATACATCAGCGACATCGCCCATTGGCCGGCAGTCAACCAAGTGTACCAGGAAATGCTGGCCGGGGTGCCGGTGCCTCCTGCCCGGGCGGTGGTGCCAGTGAAAGAAATGCATTACGGTGCCCTGGTGGAGGTGCAGGCAACAGCTTATCTACCGGAGTAGAGTGCCCTTGCCGGGAGAGCGGCTATCGGTGCTGGCGCCGACACTTGGGGGTGTAGGCGCGGACAAACTGCAGAGCCTGCTGCCGGTTACTCACCTGGCCGGCAGCTTGCGCTTCCAGCAGTGCCGCTTTTCACTCGCCCACCCACGGCCCGGGCTGCTTCTCCACGGCCGCGATGATCTGCTCCCCGTCCAACAGGGGCTGGGGAGATACCACCTGGTCGTGTCGGCAGAAGTAGGCCAGCAGCATCCTTTCCGCCACCTGCTGGTGCTCTCGGAACTCAGGGGCGGCTGCCACCCGCTCCCCCTTGGCCAGGTGGTCTGCCAAAGTAAACAGCACGATGGCCACACCCAGGTCGCCGGTGCGCCGGTACAGACGGTGGATCAGCCGGTCATCCAGATGACCGGTCCTCCATAGCTGCATCGGATACATATGGTAGGCGATAAAGGTATGGATCAGCCTGGATTGTTCGTTGCTCAACCGTAGGCGTTCCGCCACCTTAACCGCCATCTTTGCCCCCACATGTTCGTGCTCATAGAAGGTGACTTTGTCACCCCGGTCCACCCGGGTGGCTGGCTTGCCGATATCATGCAGCCAGGCAGCCAGCATGATGGCGGACTGTTCAGCCGCACTCAATTGCTGCCAATACTGCCTGACGTAGGCCTGCATGGAGCTGGGCAGATGGCTGCCGTGGTGAATGATGCTGCTGAAGGCAGCGAAGGCCCGTTGGCTATGAACGTCCACCGTGAATTGATGGTACTTGTTCTGACCGACCCGTTGCATGGCGGCCACTTCCGGGAACAGGGCGGCGACGGCTCCCCAGCGCTCGAGGTTGGCCAGGCCTGACGCAGCCTGCCGATGCTGCAGGATCAGAGACAGTTCCATCCAGATACGTTCCCCTGGCACCCTGTTCAATGCGGGCGCTGCAGCGATCAGCGCGGAGCTGGTCTGTGCGTCGCTCTGCAGACTCAACTCCACCCCCAAGCGGGCAGCCCGCAGAATGCGTACCGGGTCGCCCTGGATGGCGTCCCGGTGTACCAGGCGCAGGCGCCTGGACTCCAGGTCCTCCCTCCCTTGGAACGGGTCGATTAGCCCCGATAGCTCTCCCCTCAACCAGTCAGTCAGCGGCAACGCCATGCAGTTGACGGTGAAGTCCCGCCGGCTCAAATCTGACTGCATGTTGCCCTGCATGGCCGCCAAATCCAGCACCATGTCAGCATTTACCAGCCTCACCGTGCCCCTGTCCTGGTCCAGCCAGAAAGCGGACAGGCCTGGCCGCGTCCAATAGTCCGGATTGAGCAGCGGCGAGTTGGCGTCAGCCAGCACCAGATCTATATCCCGTGCCTCCACTCCCAGTAGGCAGTCGCGCAGCGCGCCTCCCACCACCCAGGCCTGGGCGGGCACCTGGCTGGCGATCTGCTCCAGCAGCCCATCCCCTGTCATCGCCATCACCCTCCCATCCAAAACCAGTGTGCTTCGCCCAAACGGCTAATATCCAAGAGACGTGCCATCCCCCAGCGCCCAATTCCAGGGCAGACGTCTAGGGGGCGGGCGCGCCTACGGGACGTTACCATCCGGACTGCCTCACCCAACTGCAGCCCTAGGCGCTGTCGGCCACGCTGCTTTGGCCAGCGCCATCCTTGTCCCCAGCCAACGCCGCACTGGGCAAAAAATAGCAGGCCGACTAAGGCCTGCTAAACGTCCCGCGCAACTGTCAGTTCTCAAAACACGTCCTGCCAATCCACCAAGTTGGAAAGATTGACGTAACCGAGCAATCCTAAGGGTACACCCAGCAACCAAAGAAAGAGCAAGACTCTGCCCTGAAAGAGCAGGCCCAGACCGAGCAGTCCATGGGCAATGGTCAACAGCCAATAACCCAGCAGGTCCTTGCGCCTGGCCATCCAAAGGAATCCAACAGTGGCAGCCAAATAGAGCAGCAGGAAAACGCTCCTCCCGCCTGGCAAGAACAATGAGAACAACGCCAATGCCAACGCACCAAAGCCCAGCGCACGCACCTTCAGCCGGTCTGCCATATTTACCACCTTTCATTGTTAGTATGCCGGGAGCCAAATTAGATCTAACGGCCAAAAGCCCTCAAACAGATTCACATTCGCCCCAGAGGCACAGGCAGGCGAATGGGCCGCCTGTTATATTTGTATGGGGTAGGGCTGGTCAATATTTGTGCAAACATTCTAAGTTCGGGCCACTCCAGTGGATCTGGCTGCGGCACCGACGGCGGCCGCTACCTGCTCCACCACCCGGCAATCAAAGACATCAGGGATGATATAATCGGCGGATAGCCCCTGCTCCACCGCAATGCTGGCGATGGCGTCGGCTGCAGCTAGCTTCATCTCCTCGTTGATCACAGCAGCCCGCACATCCAGAGCGCCGCGGAAGACTCCTGGAAAAGCCAGCACGTTGTTGATCTGGTTGGGGAAGTCACTGCGGCCAGTGCCGATCACCGCCGCGCCGCCTGCTTTTGCTTCGTCCGGCCAGATCTCGGGTACGGGGTTGGCCATGGCGAAGACGATCGCTTGCCGGGACATCAGCGACACCAGTTGTGCGTTCAGCACTCCGCCGGCAGAGACTCCGATGAACACATCTGCCCCCCGCAGGGCGTCTGCCAGCCCGCCTTTTACCTGCCTTGGATTGGTGATGGCGGCCATCTCCTCCTGGGCAGGATTATTGCCAGCTGCCCCAGAATGGACGGTGCCATGGCGGTCGCATAGAATCAGATCTGCCACACCGGCGCCGACCAGCAGTTTGGCGATAGCAATCCCGGCGGAACCGGCTCCGTTAATCACCACTCTGCTGTTCTTGATCTCTCTTCCAGTCAGCCGCAGGGCATTGAGCAGAGCTGCCAAGACCACGATTGCGGTGCCGTGCTGATCGTCATGGAACACTGGAATATCCAGCGCGTCCTGCAGCTGCCGCTCTATTTGAAAGCAGCGGGGAGCAGCAATGTCCTCCAGGTTGATCCCGCCGTAACCGGGGGCCAACAGCCGCACCGCCTGGACGATCTCGTCGGTATCCTGGCTGGCCAGACACACGGGGACTGCGTCCACGTCGGCAAACGACTTAAACAGCACCGCCTTGCCTTCCATCACTGGCAGAGCCGCCTCAGGGCCAATGTTGCCCAAACCCAGTACGGCTGACCCATCGGTGACTATCGCCACCGTGTTACCGCGATTGGTATAGTCGTAAACCAGATTCTTGTCTTGGGCAATCTCCTTGCACGGCTCGGCCACGCCCGGCGTATAGGCGAGGGTCAGGTCTTGACGGTTGCGCAAAGGAACTTTGCTGGCGATGGCCAGCTTACCCTTATTTCGACGATGCAACTCTAAAGCTTGTTCTTTGAAGTCCAAAATGGCGCCTCCTCAACATTAGCGTTGTCGAAATTGCAGATCCACGAAAAGAACGGCCTCACATTACATCTTCTCCCTTAATTCGACGAAAAGTCCGAGCTTTCCTGCGCCCCAGGGCAGGAAATGCGTGCTTTCAGCGACAACCAGCCGACCATCTCGCAAGCTGTCACCCGCCAAAGAGAGATGAGCTGCGAACCCATTTCGCAGGTGACAGTTGCTCAACCATCGACCAGCCTCGCCTGCGTCCTGCTACTCAACCTCAAAGGTCTGCTCGCGCTTGGGGCCGACGGAGACAATACCTATTCTTGCCCCCACCAGCTGCTCTATACGGCGCAAGTAGCGCTGGGCGTTGGGCGGCAGGTCAGCAAAGGAACGCACACCGCTAGTGTCCCTTTGCCAACCGGGCAGAGTCTCATAGATCGGCCGCGCCCTGGTCAACAGACGGGGATCGGGCATCTGCTCGTGTACCTGACCATCAACAACATAACCGACACACAGCTTCACCTGGGCAAACCCATCCAACACGTCCAGATTGGTCAATGCCAACCGGGTAAAACCATTCAGCATGTGGGCATAGCGGACAGCAATGGCATCAAACCACCCACAGCGCCTGGGCCGGCCAGTGGTAGCCCCGTACTCGTTGCCCACCACGCGAATTTGCTCACCGGTCTGGTCGAACAGCTCACTGGGCATCGCCCCTTTGCCGACAGAGGTGGAATACGCCTTGACGATTCCCAGGACGTCTGTGATCTGGTGGGGTGGAATGCCCGCCCCGACAGATGCCCCACCTGCCAGCGGATTAGAGGATGTGACATAGGGATATGTGCCCCAGTCCAGGTCCTTCAGCGCCCCCAGCTGTCCTTCCAGCAGAATCGCTTGGTCCGCCTGCAACGCCTGGTGTAGCAGCGGTAACGTATCTTGAATATGGGGCATGAGCGGCTGGCACCAGGAGAGCACTTGCTCACAAACCACAGCTGCATCTAAAGGCGGTTGCCCATATAAGGCTCGCAACAACAGGTTTCGCTCCGCCAACTGCAAGGCCACCTTTGCATGGAACAGCTTCGGGTCGAAGAGGTCCCCCATCTGAATGCCGCAACGCTTCACTTTATCGACATAACAAGGGCCAATCCCCCGCAGGGTTGTCCCCAGCGCTTGCTCGCCGCGGGCTTGTTCCTCCAACTGGTCAAACAACACATGGTATGGCATCAACAAGTGGGCCCGGGAAGAGATGACCAAAGCGGACGTGTCCACCCCTTGTGCAGCCAGATCGTCCAACTCCTGGCGCAGAATGGTTGGGCTCACCACTGTGCCGGTACCAATGATGCACTTGGTGGCAGGATTGAAGATGCCGCACGGAACCAGATGCAGTTTGAACTCGCCGAATTGGTTGACAACCGTGTGTCCAGCGTTGTTTCCGCCCTGAAAGCGGACCACCACATCGGCTCTTGTGGCCAACCAGTCGACAATCTTACCCTTGCCTTCGTCGCCCCATTGGGCACCAACTACGGCAGTAACAGGCATTGAGCTCCCCCCTATTCATCGGTCTAATACCAGGATCAATTCTAAGCCTTGCCAAAACCTAATTCCAATGCATAATATTAATTGAATCTATGCACGCGATGCATCATGAGCAGGCTATTCAACCCTATTATGCCAACACACGCAGACAAAGATCGTCAGTAAAGCCATCTCGGGAGCTCCACCGCAAAACGAAATTTGCACTATTGCGGCCGGGGGGTTTTGAGAACGGCCTCATCCCGTTCGCCAGAGGAGGTTCACTATGGAAATTGCCCAGTTGAAGACATTCCTGACCGTAGCTAGGCACGGAAATCTCACCAAGGCCGCTGACATCCTGCACCTCAGTCAGCCGACAGTCACCAGACAACTGCAGCGACTGGAGCTTTGGTCCGGGATGCCCTTGTTCGAGCGGCAGGGCAGGCGGACCACTTTGACCAGCGCCGGCGAAATACTGCACTCCTACGCCGAGCAAGTGATGCAGGCTCTAGACAGCTGCGAAGCGGCCTTCCTGGACTTACGCAAGGGAAGGCGAGGCCGCCTGCTGCTGGGAGCCGGTCTGACCACCACCGCGTTTACGCTGCCGGAGATAATTTGGCAGTATAAGCGCAAGCTGCCGGACATCGATCTATCCATCCGCACCGGCACCACCCAAGAGATCTTGCAGTTGGTACTGGAGCGGCAGATAGACATCGGATTTGTCACCTCTCCGGTGAAACATCCGGACTGCCTAGTCACTCCACTGTATAACGATGACATCGTATTGGTTTCAGACTCCACGCTGCCATTGGCAGGCATCAGCATTTCCTTGGAGGAGCTGGGCTCTCTGCCGTTGATCCTGTATGCGCCCTCGGGATTTCGCAGCTTCGTGGAAGATGCGCTGCATCGGAACGGGGTGGTGCCAAGGGTTGCCCTGGAGCTGGACAGCATTGAGGGTATCAAACGCATGGTTCAGGCCAACCTGGGATACGCTTTCGTGCCCCGCAGCGCGGTAGCAGAGCAACTGCAGGCGGGGCACTTGGTGGAGGTTCCAGTGCGGGGATTGCCGCCCCTATCCCGGCAAACCAGCACTATCCGCCTGCGGAGCAGGACTCCCAGCGTGGCAACGCGCGAGTTCCTGCAGGCCCTGGCGCAGCGCTGGCCAGACGCAGGACAAAACGAAGCCGCTGCCTTTGGCAGCGGCGAGGTGGTTCAGTCAACTGACGCGTCTGCGGTACTCGCTGGCTAACACCAGCTCCCACCTAAGACCATAGGGCTTCCACCGATTCAGGCGGTAATTGGCGCGGGCGAATTCCACCATGCTCATGTCTCGATGATAGATCTTGTGCAAGTCTGCCAATAGCCCTTTGTCTTTGGTGTGAATAACTACCTGGTCTTCTCTACACTCTACCTCTGCAACCAGGCAATGATTACGGGACAACAACGTGATGAACAAGACACCCTCTCTCCTTTCGCGACGAGTCCATTTTACTGATTGATCGAACTGAAGATCAAGGGTAACTCATCGACGCCAAATGACAGCATTCCCCTCGTTTCGCGGGGGCATGGCTGTGAAGCTGCCTGCCTGCCGCCTGGGCTCAGGGGTGCCAGAACCTTGTGGGAAACCAATGAAGAGAGAGACCCTGGCCGTCCCGGGGTCTCTCCTTGGTTGCACGTATTCCCATTTACTCCAGCAATTCCGAGGGAACAAAAAAGTTCCGCTCCAGGAATTTATCATAGTTTGTCCAGTGACCATTCTCGGCCCGATGATCGCTGATGATCCGACCGATCTGGGCCAGCCTACCGCTGGTCAGGTCGGCTAGATGCAGCGCCATCGCATTGATGCTGCGCGGTTGCTGGGGCGACCCCCACTCCGGCACACCGTGATGGGCCAGGATCATATGTTGCAGCTCCAACAGCAACTCCTCGGGGAATTGTTCCAGCCCGGAGGCGAGCTCTCCCACCAACTGGCTGCCCATCTGCAGGTGACCGATCATCTTTCCGCGATCGGTCATCTGAAAACTGAGGCTGGCCAAATCATATTCCTCAATCTTGCCGATGTCGTGCAGGACGCAGCCGGTCAATAAAAGGTCCCGGTTTAGGTACATGCCTTGCTCAGAGACCATCGCTTCCGCGTAGGACACCACCTCTAGCGTATGTTCCAGCAGGCCGCCCACATAGGCATGGTGTACACCCCTTCCCGCTGGCGCTGTACAGAAACTCTGACGCCGTTCGGGGGTAAACACTTGCTGCAGCAATGCTCTCAGGTGTGAGTTGCCAATGGACTGCATCACAGATTGCAGCCGCCGCCACAGCACCTCCCGATCAAAGCCCGACTCAGGAAGGTAGTCTGCCAGGTCCACCTGGGCGGTGGGTGCCGGGAGAATCTGCTCCACCACCAATTGCAGGCTGCCTCGATACTCCTGAACCTTACCCCCTACCAACCAAATCTGGTCGATACCCACCCGCTGGTGCAATTCTTGTGCTGCGTTCCAGTTGATGGCGCTGATGCGCCCGCTGCGGTCACCTACGGAAAGCATCAAGCCGTAGGCTGGCTGTCCGGATCGGTTGGTGAACTGGTTGAGGCGCTTGTCGTAGACGGCCAATGGAGTTAACACCGACTGACCGATCTCAAAATCCTTTACAAACTCTTTTTTCAACATTTGCCCTCCTGTATATCTCCCGCTGCCGTTGCATGTGGCCTGTATCTTTATTCCCGGCTGGCGCATCGATTGAGCGATCTAGAGAATTCGCCTCCGCCGGGGAGAATCCCTGCCGTGGGGAGAAAACAAGGACAGCCGACCGACTGATGCAGTCACCTGTCCTTCTAGTCACTTGCGTTCAGCTGACGGTGCCAGCTATGTTAGCTGATGATCCCCATCTCGCGGCCCACTTTGGCAAATTGCTCCAGAGCAAAATCCAAATCCTTCTGCTCGTGGGCAGCGGAAATCATCACCCGAATGCGCGCTTTGCCTTTGGGTACGGTGGGGAATCCAATCTTGGTGGCGAAGATGCCGTTATCAAACAACCGCTTGCTCATTTCGGTGGCCACCTCTGCCTCGCCTAACATCACAGGGGTGATCGGGGTCTCGCTGACGCCGATATCAAAGCCCAATTCCTGCATGCCGGCCTTAAAATAGCGGCCATTGTCCCACAGCCTCTCCACCAGCTCGCCGCTCTGCATCAGAATCTTGATGGCTTCCAAAGTGGCCATCACATCAGGTGGAGTGACGGCAGAACTGAACAGGAAAGGACGGGCTCTCTGGCGCAGATATTCGACTAGCTTATGGCTGCCGGCGGCAAATCCGCCCACTGTGCCGATGGCCTTGCTGAAGGTGCCGACCTCCACATCCACCTGACCGTGCAGATGGAAGTGATCCACAATGCCGCGTCCGTTTTCGCCCAGCACGCCTTCGCCGTGGGCATCGTCCACCATGGTCAGGGCGTTGTAACGCTGAGCCAAGGCGACTATCTCGGGCAACTTGGCCACATCGCCATCCATGCTAAACACGCCATCGGTGACCACCAATACCCGTCCATCGTTGTCACCGGCCAGGATCTCCTCCAACGCAGCCATGTCGTTGTGGGGATAGACCTTGACTTTGGCGCGACTGAGACGAGCACCGTCGATGATCGATGCGTGATTCAGCTCGTCTGAGACGATAGTGTCGGCCTTGCCAACCAGGGCTGGAATAACGGCACAGTTGGCCATGAACCCTGACTGGAA
The DNA here is from genome assembly GCA_050949055.1 of Bacillota bacterium. Taxonomy (GTDB): domain Bacteria; phylum Bacillota; class UBA994; order UBA5500; family UBA5500; genus JAEZJZ01. The sequence goes on from JBMNFA010000001.1 coordinate 701,613, forward strand.
GGTAATGGCGGCTTCCACTCGCTTGAACTCTGCCACAGCCTGCTCCAGCAGATCGTGTACGGTCATGGTACCAGCAATGCTGCGCACTGCACCCGGGCCTACCCCATAGTCGTCTATAGCCTTCTTTGCTGCCGCCCGCAGTGCGGGATGATTAGCCAACCCCAGGTAGTTGTTGGAGCACATGTTCAACACCTTGCGTCCTTCAATCCCTACCCAGGCACCCTGCGGACTCTGCACAGTGCGAATAGTATTGTACAAGTTCTGTTGCTTGAGATCTCCGATGATCTCATCGATAAAAGCCAGGCGGTCAGTCATATAAATCCCCTCCTAATACAAATTAAACGTAGAAGAGCGCGCTTCACTGGCTGCTTGAGCAACCAGCTACTGGTATGTTCTCCCCGCTGGTCACTATAGTATTCTCCAGTCACAAACGAATTCCTGCGCCTGATGTCCGCGGGCGCAGCCAAACAGCCTGATGCTCATTTCCTGTGATCAGAGCTGCCAACCAAATGCTGCTGCAACAGCTGCCAGAACTCAGGAAAACGACGCTTACAGTTGAGCGGCCGCAAGTCTTTGCTGACAAAGGCCTGTCGCGTCTGGCCACTGGCCAACAGTTGCCCATCATCCGCACGCAGAACCTGATAGCGAAAACAGAGAGTAGCCGCCCCCAAGGCAAGCAACTCTACCCTGATTTGCAGCAGATCGTCATAGCGAGCTGGTGCCAGATAGCGACAACTGGCCTCGACCACCGGCAGCAGCAGGCCCATCTCCTCCACCTGCCGATAATCAGGCCCCAGAGAGCGCAGATATTCAGTACGCGCCACATCGAACCAAGCCAAATAGTTGGCATGGTAGGCAATCCCCATTTGATCGGTTTCCCCATAACGAACACGAACTGAACAGTGAAAAGTCAAATCGTTATCCACCACCTCAGCAAGGTCATCGACCGGCTCCAGCCCTATGAACGGGCAACCCGATATCTGGGGCGTGCGAGTGTCGTTCCCCGTCAATTGCCTGCAACTTGTAGCCAAATTGGGGCGCGGGCAACAACCACTCACATGGACGAACGGTCAGCTCCTAGGGCAAGACTGTCATGGGGTTGATCGGGGTGCCGTTCTTGCGCACCTCAAAGTGCAGATGGGGCCCGGTGGAGTATCCCGTACTGCCGCTGCGGGCAATGGCTTGTCCCCGATCAACCTGCTGACCAACCTTGACCAGAACCCTCGAGTTATGACCATAACGGGTCTCGTACCCGCCGCTATGTCTGATTTTAACCAAATATCCATAACCGCCAGACCAACCGGCGTAGGTGACGGTTCCTGGCGCAGCAGCCTTCACAGTTGTGCCCACAGACACAGCGATATCGATAGCAGCGTGCAGTTTCCCCCAACGCAAACCGTAACCGGACGTGATGCGTCCAGACAACGGCCAACAGAAGCCTTGCCTGGAAGCTGTGCTGCTTCTGGAAACGATCATTTGCCGCCTTACGGCAGTACTGACATCAGGCACAATCACACGGGCACCTATCTTTAGGGCACCTGGATTGATCTCAGGATTGGCCGCATAGATGGCTTCCAACGGTACTTGATATGTACGGGACAGGTCCCAGAGGGTATCCCCTCGGCCGATAACATGCAGCACTCCTCGGCTCAGTCAACACCAGCAGCCGCTGCCCCTCCTCCAGCGAAGACTGTTCATAGAGGTCGTTGGCCAGCATCAATGACGCAGCATCGGTGCCATATCGGTGAGCGATGACATCGAGGGTCTCCCCCTCGGCCACCACATGTTCCACTACCTGCGGCAAAGGCCCTGCACAGTCTTCCTCCGCCGTCTCCTCCGGCGCATCTATGTTGGTGCTCGCCAACATCGCCTGAAACAGCTCACTCGACGAATCCGTGAGCATGCCTCCCACGTCTGCGGCAACCATGGCCAAAGTAGGGGTCGCCAATCTATCGGCCATGATTTGATTTGCATATAAGGCCACCAGCAAAGCTACCACGGCGATAGTCGCCCACTGTCGGCGCATAACAATCACCTCAGTAGCATTTTACCAAAGGCCTGGATAATTTGTCTAAGCTACATTGTTATTCAAGGACGAAAAAACTCGCATCGTTGAAAATTCTGTCGAAAGGGACAGCTAACGCTCCAGCCAAACCATTACACTGTCTGCATGGGAGTAGTCTCCAGTTTGGATCATCTGCTTAATGTTCAACAGCTGTGTTATTACCTGCAGGCGTTCCGAGGGCTGCAGCGGCACCGCTTTCCACCCGGCAGCGGCGTTGGCCAAAGCGCTGGCCAGATTGCAGAGCTCTCTGCCCTCCGCTGCAGCCAGAAGTGTATCGGCCTCCAGCGTGGCCAATCGCCAGAACCTGAGCGCAGCCCGTTCAGCGGCAATCATGTCGCCGCCGTTGCAGGCATTGGCGACATCCTCCAAAGAAACCAGCATTTCAGATCTCAGGCCGGCGATCAACTGCGCCGACTCTCGCGCGGCCATGATCGCAGCAGTCAAGAACATAAGAGTCAATACCAGCCAAAGCAATCTGGCGATCCCAACCTGCGGCACTTTCCATTTGACCATGGGCTTACCTCCCGGGGGCTTTTGCTACAGCTTATTCACCGGGCTGCAGGCTGATACCAGGCTGCCCATGGCATAAAGCAGCAGCCGCACCTGCTTGGCAATCGGCTGCTGTCCATGATTTCAGAAGCGGGCCTTGCGTAGAATCTCGCGATACTCCTCCTGCAACTCGGGATTGCGCAGCGAACGCCAGGACACTTCGTAGGCGTTGGGCCCTCCCAAGCGATCCTTCGGATCATAACCGATAGTATCCGCCGTCGGGAGCAGTTCGCAATGGTAAGTCAATACAAGTCGATACTCGCCTTGTTTAGGCTTCTTGCGACGCAGAAAATCCAGCACTCGCCCCTCCATCCCGGTTTCCGTGACCAGGGCACCGATGACACCTTCTTCCGGAGTCTCCCCTTCCTCCAAATCGGCGGCTGGCAGTCTCCAAGCCGTCATTTCACTGTGATCCCGCTCCCGTACCATCAGCAAGTGGTTGTTGCGCACCACAAAGGCCTCCACTCTGGTTCGACGATAGTCCATCTCCCGCTCTCCCTTCACCAAATCATCATTGATTTGATTTGCCATCGGCAGCCGGATCCCTGCCTGGTGTGACTGAACGCTTACGTCCGAGACGCAGATAGGGCAAATGCTCTACAATCACTCGCTCGTTCTCCACCTGCACCGTATCGCCGTGCGTCAATTCCGCCCTCAGGAAGATACGCCGTCCGTTGACCACCGTCGGCGGTTCCGCCTGTAGGACCTGTAACTTCACCTCGGCCTGACCAGCTAGGGAGAATCGCAAATGACGTCTGCCGCTATTGGCAGAAAGACGGATGACACAGCCCTGGCCTGACCCAGCGTAAATGGCTCTGCGGCCGAGGCTGATCCGGCGGAGGTAGCCGGTAGAAGAGCGATGCTGCAGCCGCCATTCACTTGAGCTCACGGGAAGCATGGCGATCAGCCCCAGACCTCCGGCCGCCATCGCCGCCACTGCCAAGGGCAGAATCGGCCGCCTGCTTGCTGGCTGCAGTACCTGCTTGGCGGCACCGGGGACAAACAGGCTGGCTTGTCGATAGACATAGCCCTGCACTTCCAGGGTGGCTGCTCCCGCTATCGGATGTACGAAGTCTGGCAGCCAGGCACTAAATACTCCATCGCCGGCTACCCGATCACCATTCAGTCCAACATCATTCAGCATGATCAACCCATTACGATTCCGGTCGCGCAAGGCCACCATTCCACTCGACGCTGCATCCGGACGAATTCGCGCGCCACCCCGCCAAATGGATGCAGTGACTACCCTCCCGGCGGGCTCCCAGACGACTGCGCCTTCCAGCCGCACCCGGTCCAGCAACCAAAGGCTGGCATTGGCTTGTCCAGGAATAGTCAATTGCCAATCACCAACCCAGGAGTTGTCCGCCGCTTGCTGCTTGTTCACGTGCCAACAGGTGTATCCGGCAGCGGTGAGGTATTCGCCCTCTGTATCCGCAACCGACCAAGGCTCAGCAGCGGGGGAAATCAGGGTGACGGCCTCGCTTGGCGCGTGCTCGACCAGCAAGATGAAACCATCGACTGCATCATCCAAAAAGAAACTGTGGGTGGATACACTGCGATCTCGACTGAACACCGCCTGAGTCAGCCAGCCTGCGCCCAGACCCAGTTGCTGCAGAAGGACTGAAAGGTAGTCGCCGTCCAGGGGCCGCTGCTGTCCGCTGACTTGTTGCACCAGCGGGTGCAGGCTGCCGTTGGGTTGCTCAGTCAGCACAGTGACCATGATCCGGGCAGCGCGAATGACCTCAGACTGGTAACTCCAGTCGACGGCAGTATCGCCGCTCTGCTGGATCATGATCAGGTGGGCATCGGTTTCTCTAGCAGCCCTATTGGCCAGTTCCTCAGCTGCCTGCATGGTCAGGCGCTGCCAGTCACGCTCATTGCACAGGCTGTTGTCAGTGGCCAACTGCAACGCCGCGTGCAAGTCCGCCCGCCGCTCCAGTGTAAGGGGTGCCGGCCTCAGCAGCGAAGTCTGACCACAAAAACCCATTCCTAAACGCCACTGTGCTGGCATCAGGTCGATCAATCGATGCAGAGTATCTGCCTGACGGGCCAGCAGAGCAGGGGTGCTTTGCACCAGAATGATGCACTCCTGCCCCGGGTCCGAGGCAAGAGCAGCCGCAGGCAGGGGACCTATGCACAGGCAAAGCAGCGCAATAGACGAGATAAAGGCAAGGCTTCGCATAGCGTTCCTCCTGTAATGACCTACCAGGTATTTTATCCGATCTGTTTGGCAGACTATTCCTCGCCCCTGGGGGGTTTTTCATAAGCAACCTGCAGAGCGGTTAGAATGCTTGCTGTAGGGGGTGAGCAAGGTGCTGTTATCAGCCATCAGAACAACGATCATCTACTTCGCGGTCACGCTGACCATGCGCCTGATGGGTAAGCGTCAGGTAGGAGAATTGCAGCCCTACGAACTGGTGATCACCGTGCTGATCGCCGAGCTAGCAGCGATTCCAGTCGCAGATACAGACATCCCGTTGCTGAACGGAGTGATCCCCATCGTGATCCTGTTGGTGTTGCAGGTGCTGCTGTCGGAAATCACACTCCGGTCGGAGAAGGCGCGGGAAGTGATTTGCGGCAGGCCGAGCATTTTGATCGCCAAGGGTCAGATTCAGGAACAGGAACTGAGGCGTCTCAGGATCAACCTTAACGACCTGCTGGAACAGCTGCGCAACAAGGACTATCCCAATGTGGCAGACGTACATTACGCCATTCTGGAGACCAACGGCCAACTGAGCCTGATCCCCAAGGTGGCCAGCAGCCCTCCGACTGTGCATGACCTGAGACTGCAGCCGCCTGAAGCTGGCTTGCCGATCACACTGATCCTGGACGGACAGATCAACTACAACAACCTGCGTTTGGCGGGCATATCCATTGACCGTCTGAAACAGTCGGCACAGGCCAGGGGGATTGCACAGCTGAAGGATGTCTTCTTTGCCAATGTGGATGAGACAGGCTCGATACATATGCAGGCCAAGGATAAGGGGGGCGGCAGGTGAAGACCATACTCTGGACCACGGCCACCGTGCTGGCCATCGTATTGATGAGCATGGGGATGAATATGCACCTGATGCGCACCGCGTTGGAGCTCAGCGGGCAGCTAGAATTGGTGCAGCAGGCGGTACTGGCGGAGCGCTGGGCCGACGCAGAGTTCAACTTCCAGCAAGCAACAGAAAAGTGGGAACAGACCCGCAGCGTCTGGGCGGTGGTAATTAGGCACCAGGAGATTGACGAACTGGAAGTTGCCTTCGCCAGAATCTCGCAGTTTTTGAGCACCAGAGAGCAAGGCGAAACCCTAGCTGAGCTGGAGGTGGCCAAGGTTCTGCTGGAACACGTGCCCGCAAAAGAAAGACTGCTGTTGCAGAACATCATGTAAAAAGGTCCTGAAGCCATAGGGCTTCAGGACCTTTGAGCGTCAGGAGTTAGGAGTTGTCCGGCTAACGCCACTTGCGCTGATTGCCTTCGTCGTCCACGTCCAGAAATGGTAGGTGAGGGGTATCAAAGGTGCGAGCCTGCACTTCCCACGATAGGACCATGGACAGGCTATCAGCCATATCCAGATGAACCACCTGCACTTCCTGGGCATCGATGACCAACAACGGTCCACGTCGGCGTGCGTGCTTGGCGGAACGGACTATTTCACCAATCACCAACAACAGCGTCGGCGGTTTGATGGAAGCTGCCTTGATTACCGCGTCCTCTCCACGGTACTTGATCAATAGCGGGAGCTTGCTGTCAGGGTCATAGCCGTGAACTCTCAGCACTGGTTCGTCCCGATGCAGGTTGGTTACCGATGGTGCGCGGTTAATCACAGCGATGGTAGTAAAGGCGTTCATTATTCACGACCCCCTCCCCTCTCTCCATAGCGGTTGCAGAGCTGCTGTTGCGATGACGTACCATAGTGTGGAACCAGACGGCCAGACCGAACTGGCCAGCCGCCTTACTAGCAGTCTGAACCATCGGAGCGAAATCGTCAAGGGCAAACAATGTCAAGAACGCTTTCCTCACCTGTTCTTTGCCGACGTTTAATCCAACACACTGTACAACTGAGCGTTGAAGAGAGTGCGATAGGTGCCCCGGCTCTGCGCTCTGAACTGGGGACGGAAGCCGACCAGGATCACCCGACCTTTACCCAGCGGGATCTCCACCAAAGCGCTCCTCCCATGAAGCTGCTCGTCGCCCAGAATCCAACCGGCCACCAGCGGGTTGTGCAGCGGATAATCTCCCAGACTGCTGGCTCCATGTCCTAACTGGAAAGCAGGGCTGTGCTGGAACAGCACAGTCGCTTCCCGGGGTAGGCCATAGTTCACCGGGTGCTCGGTATCCAGCAGCACCCGCAGGAAGGAGCCGGGCACGTAGAACCGCTCCGATGGCAGTCCAGCCAGCACATTCTTCACCGGCAGTCCCAGCTGCTGGATGACCCACTCACTGGCATTGTCCAAAACCACCAGGGTGCCTCCCCGGTTGACAAAGCGCGCTATCTGTTCCGCTCCTGTCTGGCCAATCCCTCCGGCATAAGGTGGCGGATACACCCCGGGCAAACCATGGGACATCGCCTGCGGCCGGGTGCTGGGCAGTACCAGGCAGTCGAGTTCTCTCAGCACATCTCCCTGCCGCAGATCAGGGTTGGTTACAGTGCGATAGGGAATGCCAAGCCCTTCGTAGATAAACCGGGTCCATCCTTCATCCGCATTGGGCACATAGGACTTGTAGAGGCCAACCCGCGGCAACTGCCTTAGCTGGCGAGCTGGAGTATGCGGGCATGCATCCTGATGAGGAATGGCGTACTTGGAGCACTCATCTGCTATCTGCAGCAACTTGGCAGAATCCCCACTGACCAAGAAACTGCCGCTGGCATATTCGCCTACCGACTGGCTGGTGCGGGCAACTCGTATGCCATCAGTCAGCAAGGCGTGCACCAAGCGGTGCGACTGATTGCTCCTGGCGTCGATCAACAAGGCTGACTTTGCTGACTTAGCCTGGAATGCAGCTGGTGGTGCTACAGCCAGCGGCGCCTGAGGGACCAGCTCGCCCTTTACTGACAGTGGCTGATTGGCCGCCACCACTTTCACACCCATTTGCATAGGCAGGCAATGGGCGGTGATATCATACGGACGGCGGGGAGGGCCACCGGGATAAAGCCGCAAGTCGGGATAGGGCTGTGCCTCCAGCAAAGTCTTGGCGAACCGCCCATAGGGCTGATTGAGATGGATCAACAAGGTGCCTGCCGGATAGGTGACATCATCGTAGACAAAGGACTCCTTTGCCCGATGCACCTCCACTCCGCCAAACATGAGCACATCCAACATCTCGCCCGCAGTCGCCGGGTCATCCTGCGCCAGCGGTATGATGAAGGCATAGGGAGCCTGTGCATAGTTGATCGCATTCAGGTGTATCTGGTAGAAGTTCTGCACCCAGCTATCGCGATAGCGGGCCGCATGACGCAGGCAGGCCCAGGCACAGGCCTTGTCGTAATCGACGATGTCCCTGAGACGCCAGTCGCCGCCCGGCCAAGGATGCGGGTGGTTCCAAGTGGCTACTTGTGGGTTAAACCCGCCCACCTCGCCTTTATGCGAGATAACCACTGGGCTGGCCGTGCGCACACTGGCAGCCTCGGAGAGGATGCGCACTCCCCCGTGGTAATGCTGGTAGGCCCGGCTGGGTGAGAAGGCGTCGTACTTGAGGTTGGTGGCCACTCCCTTAAATCCTCGTCCGGTGAGCTCGGAGGCCATGCTCATGCCCAACCAATTGACCATGCCCCGGAGGATGGGATCTACGTTCTCGTCGTAGGGATCGATGAACGGCGGCAGCACCATGCGCGGCCCTTCACTGCTCTGCTGATGCTGATCGTGCACAATATGGGGATGCCACACATTATGTATCTTTTCGATGGCCAAGCGGGTTTCCACTTGGGTGGCCATGAACCAATCTCTGTTATTGTCATGTCCGGTATACTTCTGATACAATTCCGGCAGCATCATGCCTTCATATGCAGTGCCGAGGGATTGCTCATACCAATCGACAACCATGTCCAACCCGTCCGGGTTGAGCGAAGGCACCAACAGGAAGATGACGTTGTCCAGGATTTCTGCCGTCTCGCGGTCATTTCTGGTGACTAGGTCATAAGCCAGCTCCATAGACATCTGGGCCGCACCTACCTCGCTGGCATGGATGCTGCAGGTGATCAGGCAAATGGTCTTGCCCTCTGCAATCAGCTCGGCTGCCTCTTGTTCGGACAACCCTCGCGGATCTGCCAGCCGCGCCTGGATGGCTCGATAGTGATCCAGCCGGGCCAAGTTTTCCGGCGAAGATATGGTGGCCAACAAGAAAGGTCTTCCCTCTGTGCTCTTACCCAGCTCCTCCAATTGCAGGCAGTCGGCCTGTTCGGCCAACAGCGTGAAGTAGCCTGCAATCTGTTCCCAGTTGGCCAATCTGCGATCGCTGCCGACGGGGAATCCTAGGTGCTGCTCTGGGCTCGAAATTTCGCGTCTTGGTTTCATTCAATCACCCACCTCTTGGTAGTAGTTGGCGGCGCAGCAAGCTCGCTGCCGCCTTATGGATAATTATTCGACAATAGAAATAGCCTTCCCTGCGCAGCTATCGGCCTTTTTCGTCGACAGGCTGGGTCAGGTAGGAAACTGGCTCGCGTGGAAAGATAATAGAGCGTCCAGCGCAGTGCATACTAGGAGAATAGCAAGAAAGGGGACAAGCCGTTGAGTACCAATGCACAAAAGAGAATGCCGATCGTGGAGGCCTTACGCGAATATCAGCGGCAAGGGACTATCTCCTTTCATGTACCCGGGCATAAGAATGGCGTCGGACTGCCCAGCTTGGCTAGAATCTGGGGCAAGACGATGTTCAACCATGATCTGACCATCATGCCCGACATGGACAGCATCTATAAACCCCATGGGATTATCGCCGATGCACAGCGCCTGGCTGCAGAGGCATTTGGTGCCGAACATGCCTACTTCATGGTCAATGGCACCACCAGCGCCATTCAAGGAATGCTGATGGCTGCTTTACGCCCGAACGATCGGGTGATCGTGCCCCGAAACGTGCATAAGTCTGTGGTCAGCGGTATGATCCTGGCAGGCGTGGAACCGGTCTACGTGCAACCACCGATCGATGACTATCTGGGTGTGGTGATGGGGATGACGGCTGACAATGTCGCGCAGGCCCTGCAGCTATATCCGGAAGCTAAAGCGGTCTTTACCATCAACACCACCTACTATGGCATGGCACCAGAATTAGAGTCGATTGTTCAGCTGGCTCATCAACACAACATACCGGTGCTGGTTGATGAAGCCCACGGATCGCATCTCAAGTTCCATCCCAGTTTACCTCCGGCTGCAATGGAGGCGGGGGCAGATCTGGCTGCATCCAGCACCCACAAGCTGGCCGGCTCCCTCACCCAGAGCTCCATGCTGCTGTTACAGGGGGAGAGACTGGACCCATACCAAGTGAAGGCAACGCTCAACCTGACCCAGACCACCAGTCCCTCCTATCTGTTACTGGCCTCGCTGGACGCAGCCAGGCAACAGCTGGCGCTCAGGGGCGAGGAACTGCTGACTAGAACCATCGACTTGGCTAATTGGGCCCGTGAAGAAGTAAATGAAACCATCCCGGGACTGTATATCTATGGCAGCGATCTGGACGGACTCCCTGGCTGCCCGGCCCACGACCCCACCAAGTTGGTGATCAATGTGCGGGCTCTGGGGGTGACCGGCTTCGACGTGGAGCGCATGTTGCGTAACGGCTTCCACATTCAAGTCGACTTGTCCGATCTGTATAACGTGCTCTGCGTGGTCACCATCGGCGATACCGCTGAGTCCGTCCGAGCACTGGTGGAAGCTCTACGTCAAATCGCCAGTCGCTTCCGCCCTCGGGACATCCGGGAGCAGAGGATAGTGCTGCCTCCCATTCCCGAGCTGGCGTACCTGCCGCGGGAGGCGTATTATGCCGATACCCGCAAGGTGCCGCTGACTGAGGCAGCTGGCAAAATAGTCGCGGAGATGCTGATGGCGTATCCGCCCGGCATCCCCTTGATCGCGCCGGGAGAGATTCTCACCCAGGAAATTATCGATTATGTGTTGGGTCTGAAGCAGCAGGATGCTCACATTTACGGGACGGAGGACCCGACCGCAGAGACGATCAAAGTGATTCGTTAACCCGACCACGGGCAGGTACCATCCTTTATCCACAATCAACAGCTTCGGCCAGACAAATTCGAAGCCGCCGGAATTCCGGCGGCTTTCTGCTGCTCAGATTAAGAAACGGATCAGTCGCTTCACGGGTCGAAAGAGCGGAAAGTGCAACAGTCGGTCTGCCAAGCGGCTGCCTTGACTGAGAACGGCAATCAAGCCTTGATTACCGCTCCACTCCTGCAGCAGCACTTCCATTGGAGTGTTCACAAAAGCTGCGCGCAGGACCGCCGTTGCCAGCATCAGATCGTCAGCGAAGCCAAGGGGGCCCAGCACCCAGTCTGGCACCAGATCCGCCGGAGAGATGAAGTAGGTCAAGGCAAGGAGAAACAGCAAGCGATGCCTCCTGGGCACCTCGCTCCGCTGCTGCAGTCTCCAGAGCAGGATAAACACATCGGGGGCCAGCAAGAGCAGGTTAACTAATGCGCCGCCCAAGATCCCGGCGTGTTGCGCTGCCCAATCAACCGTGGCAGTTCGCAGACGATCGTAGAACCGCAATACCTGTGGCTCTTCTAGAGTGATAATCTCCCGTTCCATTCTGTGTGCCTCCCTATGTCAACAAAGGTCCCCAAGGATGCTATCAGCACTGTCCTGGTACTTCTCGACAAGCGCTATTATCCCCTGCCACCGCAGGAAGTAATATCCCAGGCAGCAGGAGGAGTGAGGCCAGATAGCGAATTGTGCCCCGTAGAGAAAGTTACCATGAAAGGGGCGTTGCTCTTGTTCAGTCGTTCGCTGCTCCTAGAAGCAGCTGATGCAGCATTATCCGCCAGCCGAGCCGAGCAGACCCAAGTCAACGTCAATGCAGAAACCTTCCACCTGACCCGTTTTAACAACAACCAGATCCATCAAACTCTTACCAGGGAAAATGTGTTGCTGACCGTCAAAGTGATCGACCAAAACCGCGTCGGCATAGCCAGCACCAGTCGCTTGACCAAAGAAGCCATCCAGCAGACTGCCGAGCAAGCATTGCTGTTCGCCCGATTGCAGCAGCCTAATCCCAATCTGGGTCCGCTGCCATCTCCCAGACCGCTGCGCCCTGCCAATAGTTTCATCCAAAGTACGGCGGAGTTCTCAGCAGAGCAAAGGGCAGAAGCCGCCAGCAAAACCATCGAGGTTGCCCGGAGCGCCGGACTAACCTCCTCGGGCACCATTTCCGCGGGTATCGAACAGCGCTTGGTACGCAATTCGCTGGGCGTCGATGCCTATGAGCAATCCACATCAGGCTTCTACCGTACGATCATGAACAATGGAGAGATAACCGGCTACGCGGACCGGGTGATCAAAGATGTGAATGACTTGAACGTGGTGGCGGTAGCCAATGAGGCCAAACGAAAGGCCACCCTCTTCAGCCAGTCTCGGGATATTGCTCCGGGAGAATACGTGACCATCTTTGAGCCGGTGGCAGTGGCGGACTTGGTGCGCTTTTTGGGCTACACCAGCTTCGGCGCTACCTCCAAACAGGACGGGCGCAGCTTCATGGCCTCCAAGCTAGGACAGCAGGTGATGGGCACCAACGTGACCATCTGGGACGACGCCCTAGACCCCGAATGTCTGATGCAAGCGTTTGACGCTGAAGGGACGCCGAAGCAAAAGGTGATGCTGATCGACAGAGGAGTCGCCGCTGGGGTTACCTACGACGCCCAAACGGCCCATCGGGAAGGCAGGCAGTCCACCGGCCATGGCGCGTCGGGTCGTCGCTGGTACGGGGTGGTGCCCAGCCACATGTTGATGGCCACCGGCGATATGCCGGTGGATCAGATGATTAGGACCACCAAGCGGGGCATCCTGGTGACCCGGTTCCACTATACCCATTGCCCTGACCCGATGCGGGTGGTAGCCACCGGCACTACGCGGGATGGCACCTTCCTGATTGAGGACGGACAGATTGTGGCACGCCTGCGCAACCTCCGCTTCACCGAGAGCCTGCTCTCCGCCTTTGGGAGAATTTCGGGCATCTCTCCGGACCGGCGGTTGACACGGGACTGGTGGTCAACGTTCATCTCGGTGCTGCCAGCTCTGCGCATCGATGGTTTCCACTTCACCGGAGCCACCACATTCTAAAGGATGACCATGATCCCTGGACAGAGATTTGACGGCGCGTGACAGGTTTAGGATTGAAGATTAGCAGGAGGTGAACTGTGATGGAGAGGATACTGCGTAAGGGATTGGACCTGGCGCAGCAACATGGCGCAACCTATGCCGATATTCGAGTCACCAAGCGGGATACGGAAGACATTGCTGTCAGAAACGGCAACGTGGAGAACATCAACCGGGGCGGTAACGAAGGCTTCGGGGTACGAGTGCTGAAAGACGGGGCCTTTGGGTTTGCAGCTACACCGATCACCCAAGAGGGCGACCTGGAAGCGAAGATGCAGCAGACGGTGGCCAAGGCGCTGCTGCTGGCGTCAGCTGCTGCTAAAGTGAACCGCCAACCGGTGGAGTTGGCCCCCACCAAGACGATACGGGACACCTACTCCACCCCACTGAAGATAGACCCGTTCATGTTGCCTTTGGAGCAGAAACTGCAGGATCTGGTGGATATTACTAAGGAGTTGCAGGGTGAGCCTGAAATCCGCCTGACCACCGCCTCGCTGAGGCTGTTTCGGGACCAAAAGACATTTGCCAGCACAGAAGGCTCCTATATTGAACAGACTATTACCCAAACTGGCGTCAGCACGGGAGCTGTAGCTACCAGCAACGGCCGGGCTGAGCACCGGACCTTCACCGATCACGGCACGGGAGGCTACGAGTTGATCGGACAATTCGACCCGCTGGGGCGAGCACCCCAGATGGCCAAGGAGGCTGTGGCGCTATTGAACGCGGCCAGCTGCCCGGTGGGAGACAACACCCTGATCCTTAGCGGCGATCAGGTGGCGCTGCAACTGCATGAATCCACCGGCCACCCGACTGAATTGGACCGTGTCCTGGGCAGCGAGGCGACGTACGCAGGAACCAGCTTCCTGATGCCAGAGATGAAGGGCCAGTTCCGCTATGGTTCGCCGGAAGTGAATATCAACATGGATGCAACCATCCCCCAGGGGTTGGGTACGTTCGCCTATGACGATGAAGGCGTCCCCGCCCAGGACACCCCGCTGATCAAATCCGGCATTTTCGTCGATTACACCACGTCCAGGGAGACGGCGCCGGCGTTCGGACAGCTGAGCAACGGCTCCATGGTTGCCGATGGCTGGAACAACATTCCCCTGATTCGCATGACCAACATCAGCCTGCAACCAGGAGATTGGACGCTGGAGGAAATGATCAAAGACACCAAGCGCGGAGTGATGATGGATGGACAGAAGAGCTGGAGCTTGGACGATAAGCGGATGAACTTCCACTTTGGCTGTGAGATTGGCTGGGAGATTGAAAACGGCGAGATCACCCGTCTGCTGAAGAACGTAGCCTACACCGACCTCACACCGCACTTCTGGAATGCTTGCGATGCGGTGGCCAATAAGGATGCATGGCACTGTTATGGCATGCCTTCCTGCGCCAAAGGTGAGCCAGTGCAGATCGCCAATGTGGGGCATGGCGCGGCACCGGCTCGATTCCGCAATATCAAGGTAGGCGTGGAAGCATAAGTCGCCATCTGCAAGAAGGGAGACAACAAGAAATGTCCAATCTAGAGGAGACTCTCAGACAATTGCAGCGCCAAGAAGAACATTCGCTGCAGACCTTGTTTACTCTGATCCGACAACCTAGCATCAGCGCCACCGGCGAGGGAGTCAGAGAGTGCGCCGAGTTGCTGGTTCAGATCATGCAGGAACAGGGCATCTCCGCCAGGGTGATGGAGACCGCGGGGTTGCCAGTGGTCTACGGAGAGGTGATGCACCACCCTGACTCCCCCACCGTGTTGATCTACGGCCATTACGACGTGCAACCGGCTGACCCCCTCGCGGCCTGGGTGAGCCCTCCGTTTGAGCCCACGATCAGAGACGGGAAAATATATGGACGGGGTAGCGCGGACAACAAGGGGCAGCTGCTGGCCCACGTGTTGGCAGTAGGAGCGCTGCTGCGTTCTGGCTGGCCAAAGCTGAATGTCAAATTCCTGTTTGACGGAGAGGAGGAAAGCGGCAGTCCCAGCCTGCCTGCGTTCCTGGCAGAGCACGCCTGCCTCTTCCAAGCCGACTTAGCCTATAGTTCTGATGGCCCCAAACACGAGAGCGGGCGCCCGGTGGTATTTTTCGGGGTGCGCGGTCTGCTATATGTGGAAATCGTGCTCAGGGGGGCCAAGCAGGACTTCCACTCTGGAAACAAGGGTGGAGTGCTTCCGTTGCCGGCCTGGCGACTGGTGCATCTGCTAACGCGCCTGCGGAGTGAAGACGGACGCTGTCACCTGCCCGGTTTCTATGACCAGGTGGTGGAACCCACTGAGTTTGAAGAACAACTGCTGGCCACATTGCCCTTCGATCGAGATGAGTTCCTGCGCCTGACCGGCCTGGCGGACACGGAGCTGAATGCTGCCGCTTATTGGCGGAAGCTGATGTTTGAGCCCACCTGCAACATCTGCGGATTGACCAGCGGTTATCAAGGCGACGGCTCCAAGACGATCATCCCAGCCCAGGCCAGCGCCAAACTCGATTTCCGGCTGGTCCCTGATCAGGATCCTGACTTGATCATGCAGTCGCTGAGACAATTCCTGGCTGAGCACGCACCGGATGCGGAACTGATTTCCCATGGTTCGTACCTACCTTCACGCACCCCAATCGAGCAGCCGATCTGCCAGACTGTGATTGAAGCAGTCGCCGAAGCTTTTGGGCAACAACCGGTGGTGCAGCCCCGCCTGGGTGGCAGTGCTCCAGATTACCTGATGACTAAGCACCTGCGTCTGCCGTCAATTTGGGTTCCGTATGCCAATGCTGATGAAGATAACCACTCCCCCAATGAAAAGATGGGCATACAGGATTTCCTGAATGGCATTCGCTGCACCGCAGTGGTGCTGGACCGGGTGGCCAAGAAGATAGGAGATAGCGCCGGAACCGAATAGAGTGCGGCCAAAGCTAATTGATGGGCTAAAGAGAGAACTTGCAGGCGCGAGTTCTCTCTTTAATTATCCCGCGTAATCCGCATATTTCGGTATTGCAGAGTGATGGATATTAATATATTGTGAAAAAGGGGACTTTCACAACCTGCAGATCCATATGATGCTGCAGAAGGCTAATTTCAGTAAGGGGGAGAAATCTTTGAGGAAGTTTCTTGCATTTCTGGCCGTGGCCGCAATGTCAGTGGCAATCCTCGGCGGTTGCACACCAACTACTACGGAGCCAGATCCAGATCCGCAACCAACGTCCAACCTGAAGGACGGTACTTACGTCGGCACTTCAGAGGCTGATGCGCGTGGCGGATACGGCGTTGTGACAGTCACCATCGCAAACGGTGAAATCAGCGAGGTCACCTTCGACGAGATGGCAAAGGGTGCTCCGAAGACATCTGAAAACTACACCTATGAGGAAGCCCTGCAGGCTATCGCCGACCTACCCGGCATGCTGCTGGAAACCAAGGATGTAGAAGCGATTGACAACATCACCGGCGCCACCGGCACGGTTGACAAATTCAAGGCAGCGGCCAACTCCGCGCTGGCCAAGGCTGACAAGGATTATCAGGCTGTCCTGCGCGATGGCACCTACACCCTGAAGAGCGGTCTGGACTCCCACAATTACTATTCGCAACTGACAGTGACCATCGCTGGCAACCAGCTGACCGAGGTTGATTACAACGAGTATACTGCTGAAGGCAAGACCAAAGCAGAAGCGGAATACAGGTATGCCGAGGCTCTGGCAGCCATTGAGCAGTTGAACAGCCAGATGAATGACACTCTGGACCTGGCGCAGGTTGACGATGTCACTGGTGCCACTAGTACGTCCAACACCTTTAAGAGCATGGTGAAGATGGCGCTGGATCTGGCAGCCGCCCATGACGGCGTCTACACCTATGAGACCGAAGCGGACAGCCACGGATATAAGAATGTGGCCACTCTGGCCCTGAACAACGGCCGCATCGTCGGCTTTGAGTACGCCGAAGTCAATGCAGAGGGCGTGTCGAAACTCGATTCCGGCTATTCATGGGAACCTGCCCTGCAGTTCTTGGCCCGCGAGCATCTGCAGCAAGTGGTTGAAAACCAGTACGGCGTGGACTTCGTCACCGGCGCAACCGGCTCTTTCGACAATGTCGCCGCTGCCCTGCAGGCTCTAGTGGAGATGGCAAAATAGCATTGTCCCTTTGAAGTCCCCACCAGTAAAGCAAGCCGGAGCAAAGCTCCGGCTTCTCTTTCTGCTGGGAGACGGGGTAGCAGACGAGGCCTGTACGGGCCGACTTGGCTGACCAGCCTGGTCAGACCTTATCAGCAGCCGCCCTTTCATGTTATAATTACCTGTTGGTTTCTAGCCTTACGTCAATTATCACCCACAGAAAGGGGTTCCCCATGCGCAAGATCTATCCTCTGATAGCAGTCCTGCTGGTAATCGCCCTCGGCTTCGTCGGCTGGTGGCGCTCCGGCGACCAACGCGAAGCCACCCGTGGCGAATTCATTATGGGCACCTATATTGAGGCCAGGGCCTATGGCAGACGTGCTGAGGCTGCTCTGGACGCAGTCTATGCCCGCCTGGCAGAGATAGAACAGAGGATGAGCATCAACCTAGCTGATAGCGAGATCAGTCAAGTCAACCAACAGGCCGGTAGCGAGCCTGTCCAGGTAAGCGCTGACACCTTCGAGGTGGTACAGCAAGCGCTGCGCTTTGCTGAGCTCACCGGAGGCAAGTTTGACCCCACCATTCAACCGGTAGTTTCGCTGTGGAAGATCGGCTCTCCAGAAGCTCGGGTGCCGACCCCGGAAGAGATTGGTGCTTATTTGGCTTTTGTTGACTATCATCTGATTGAGTTAAATGCAAAAACGAAGTCCATCTTCCTGCCCTTGGCCGGAATGGGCCTGGACCTGGGCGGCATCGCCAAAGGATATGCTGCAGACGAAGCGGTGACGATCATGCGCCAATATGGTATTCGGAATGGAATAATCAGTTTAGGTGGCAACCTTTACGCAATAGGTCAGAACCCCGCCGGCGATCGACCTTGGCGAATTGGAGTGCAGGACCCAGAGGATACCCGTAACACCTATGTTGCGGTGCTGGAGCCCGTAGACGAGACCATGGTCACGTCCGGCGCTTACGAACGCTACCTAATAGCTGACGGAAAGGTCTACCACCACATCATTGACCCGGACACCGGATATCCAGCGGAGACAGATGTGCTCAGTTCCACTATCGTCGCCACCAGCTCTATCGACGCAGATGCACTCAGCACCAGCGTATTTATCCTCGGGCGTGAACAGGGCATGCAGTTGATCGAAAGTTTGCCCGGTATCGAAGCAGTGGTCATCGACAAAGAACATCGCGTTTACGTCACTACTGGATTGAAGAACCGCGTCTCTGTGCTCAACGAGCGTTACCAACTCGTGCCCTGATCAGGGCTGATCGGGAGGCAATATGAACAAGGCGAAGAAAATCGTCCTCTTAGGGATACTGATCGCATTGGCATTGGCCTTACACGTGTCGGAGAGAATGATCCCCCTCCCCATCGTGCCGGTGCCGGGAGTGAAGCTGGGACTGGCCAACATCGTTACCCTGGTAGCCATTTTCATGCTGCCCTTCCACGAGGTATTCCTGTTTGTGATCATCCGCACCACCCTCTCGTCCATATTTGGCGGTGGGCTGAGCGGATTTCTCTTCAGTCTATCGGGCGGCTTGTTCAGCATGCTGGTAATGTACCTGCTGGCAAGATATCTGCACCGCTGGCTCAGCCTGCCGGCGATAAGTGTGATCGGTGCCCTGTTTCACAACATCGGGCAGTTACTGGTGGCCGCCTTTATCGTCAAGACCATAGGGATCATGCTCTACTTGCCAATGCTGATCGCCGCAGCCGGATTGACTGGCCTGGCTGTTGGTTTCACCGCCCTGATGCTGCTGCGTGCGCTCACCCGTTCCCAGTTGATAGAGGTGTCAGAAGCCCTGCTGCCTCTAATCGGATGATCCGCCGGTGATGACAAGTTGAGGCAGCAGCGCTTGCACCTGCAGTCTACCTACGTGCACCGACAAGGACCCCCGACCAACAATCAGTCGGGGGTCCTTGCGATCACGGTTGTCGTACTAGGGGTGCATCCAAGACTTATCCAACATGGCTGGCAACGGTGAAGATCAGCATTGCCAGTTGAGTCATTCCCACCGGCATCGGCCGCACATCCAGCGACTCGTCCATGCGATGTGCGCCCCGCCCAGCGGTGATACCCACGCAGACAGCGGGAATGCCCTGGCTAAGGGGCACGTTAGCATCGGTGGAGCTCGGTCCAGACACCGGTTCTACACCCAAGGTAGTAAGAATCTCGCGCGCCGTCTGCACCAAGTAGTGATCAGATGGAATGGCTCCGCCGGGGCGGTCTCCTACCACGGTCGCCTTCAGTTCCACTCCACCCTCTTCAGCGTGGCGGGTGAGGATTGCCCGCAGCCTTCCCTCCAGGTCCGCCAGGCTTTCCGTACTGGTGGAGCGCATGTCGATCAGCATTTCTGCATTGGGCGCAATGGTGTTGATGGAGGTGCCACCAGATATGACGCCCACGTTGTAGCTGGTGCGGGGTTCCTTGGGCACTTCCAAATGCGAGATATCGGCGACCATCCGGCCCATCACGTGGATAGCGTTAGGGTCACCAAAGTTGCCCCAGCTGTGGCCACCACCGGTGGAAACGTTGACCTGCAGCCTTCTGCTGGCGATGCCCTGATGAACTACGGAGCTGAGATTGCCGTCCACAGCGATGACAGCGTCCACTTCCGGGCCATATTTGGCCATGGCAGCTTTCATCCCTCGCAGATCGCCCAACCCTTCCTCTCCTGCCGTGCCCACCAGAATGATCCGTCCCTTGGGGGTGATATTCAGAGCTTTCAACGCGGCAGCCAGTTGAATCAAAGCAGCCACCGCAGTGGAATCATCTCTAACCCCTGGAGCATGCAGGAAGTGTCCGTCTCTTCTCACGGTGACATCGGTTCCCGCTGGAAAGACCGTGTCCAAATGGGCCGCCACCAACAAGGTCTGTCCCGGCTCGTCGCCGACGATTTCCGCGTAGACATTGGGCACCTCATCCACATAAACGTTATCCAGGCCAATTTCGCGCCAGCGGCGAGCGACATACTCGGCCCGCTCGTGCTCCTGGAACGGAGGAGCCGCCACTTCGCAGACGGCGATGTTCTCGGCGATCATGTCCTCATGGTGTGCAGTAAAGTATTCCTGCAGTCGCTGCATCAGGTGTAGATCGATCATCAGCAATCCCTCCCAAATTTTCGCTTCACTAAGAAACAATTCGACGAAGACGCCCGTATCCCTGCTACAGGCACAGGTTCCTCCAACCTGCTGGGTATGTCTGGTGTAGCACAGCGTAAACTAGCAGGGAAAACCAGACCAGGAGGTGCCAACCCATGAGTGAACAACTACATAGCCGCGAGTACCGACAGCGGGTGCTGAAGGAGATCATCACTGACCTGCACCAGGGGGCCTCTGTGGAAGACGTGAAAGCCCGCTTCCTCCGACTGATCAAGGATATCGGGCCAGGCGAAATCGCCAATCTGGAACAAGCACTAATCGAAGAAGGACTGCCCGAGCAGGAGATCAAGCGCCTGTGTGATGTGCATGTGGCGGTATTCAGAGAATCACTGGAGCAGCAGACTGAGGCAGAAGAAGCACCAGGTCATCCCATTCACACCTTCCGTCAAGAAAACGCGGCCGTTTCCGGTCTACTGACAAAACTGGAACCGTTGCTGAGGCAATTGCAGGATGCCGACCAGGTGCCAAAAGAGCTTTGGCACCGCTGGCATCAGATGCATCAGGATCTACGCCAGATTGAAAGGCATTATAGTCGCAAAGAAAACGCGTTGTTCCCGTACCTGGAGAAATATGGCATCAGCGGCCCACCCGGTGTAATGTGGTCAATTCACGATGATATCCGGGCCCAGCTGAAGCAGATAGAGCAGCTGCTGGAGCAATCTCCCCCCGCACAGCCGAAGCTCAAACGGGTGATCGCTGATATCGCTTTGCCCCTGCTCACCGCCATCAAGGAAATGGTCTACAAAGAGGAGAAGATCCTCTTCCCAATGAGCTTGGAGCTGTTGACGGAAGCGGAGTGGAAGCAGGTGCAGATAGCCGGCGAGGAGATTGGCTATACCCTGATCCGGCCTGGCAGCCAGTGGCAACCAGAGGCGGCCGATTGCGGTGCGACGGAAGCCCCGCAGCGCGTGACCAAGACACCACCGGGTTCCATTCCTTTGGATGTAGGCTCCCTGACCCAGAAACAACTGAATCAGATGCTGAAGTCATTGCCCATTGACATCACCTTCGTTGATGAGCACAATCAAGTCCGCTATTACTCGCAGAGCCCCGAGCGCATCTTCACCCGCACCCCGGCGATCATCGGGCGACAGGTGGAGAAATGCCACCCACCGGAAAGCGTGCATGTGGTGGAACAGATCGTGGCCGACTTCAAAGCCAAGCGCAGAGACAGCGCAGACTTTTGGCTGGAGCTGGGCGGCAAGTTGATCTACATCCGGTACTTCCCAGTCAGAGATGATCACGGCGAGTATATGGGCGTGTTGGAAGTGTCGCAAGACGTCACCGCCATCCGTCAACTACAGGGCGAAAAGAGGCTCTTGGAAAAACCGCAAGATTAGGATTTCGACGCCGGTCAACGCATTCAGCGCGCGCCCGGGCCTGGCTCGGAGAAAAGCATAGGCGCTGACCTGGGACACCTTAACCTTCCCTACTTCAGCTTCGTATATTGAAGCAATAAGGGGCCAAAGGAGGTGTCGCCGGTTGCGTGTGACCAAGATGACCCTTAACCGGAGGCTGCGGCGGGTATTGGGCCGCAGGGTAGTGCTGGAGGCGGCCGGATATTGTGACGAAGAAGGCCGACTGCAGGCCGTTTGTGGTCAGATGATCAGGGTATCTGGACAACTTTTTGTTCAACGAAATCTAGATCAGATCATCATACCCCGCGGCTGTGCGCGTAGACCAGGCTGTCGCGTCACAGTACGCACTGCCCACGATCGCACTGTCAGGGGACGGCTGGTTCAGATAGGCCGCGATTTCGTGGAGCTGACTCAGCACTTAGGACGGTGTCGGCACCTGACGTTGATCCCCCTGGGCCAAGTGATCAGTATTGAACAAGACTAAGCCGATGCGCCTGCGTAAGCAGGCGTTTTTCTGTCCCTTGCTGCAGAATCCACAACTACCGTAGGCAGCAGACTATGTCCATCTTGGTCATCAGACGCCTTATGCTGCTGTGAAGAGTTGTAGGATTGGACGCACTGTTAAATCAGCTTGTATACAAGCAGGAAAAACAGCTTCGGGTGCGGAAGTTTGAAGGGACCTTTTATTGATGGAGGGATCAGATTGACTAAGACCAAGAGACGCATCACCATCGATGACATCTATCGCATGCAGTGGGTGGGTGATCCGCAGGTCTCCCCCGATGGCCAGCAGATCGCATACGTGGTCAAGACCGCCGATACAGAGGACAAAACCAAGTACCAGTCCCGCATCTGGCTGGTGCCGGCTGCAGGCGGTGATCCTGTTCAGCTGACTGCCGGGCCAAAGACCGACAACAACCCCCGTTGGTCTCCGGATGGTTCTACCCTGGCCTTCACATCCAATCGTGCCGATGGCAACCAGATTTTCCTGCTGCCCGTCTCGGGAGGAGAGGCTAAGCAACTCACCAAGGGAAAGACGCGGGTAGGCACGCCGGTATGGTCACCTGACGGGACCAAAATCGCTTTTATAGCCAAAGTCTCCAGCAGCATTGGGGATGAGAACGAGGAGAAGAGCGACGTAAAGGTGATCTCCCGCCTACACTACAAACAAAACGGAGAAGGTTTCCTGGATGATCGCTATGCGCAGTTGTTCGTGGTGGATGTGGCCAGCGGTGAGCAGACCCAGCTGACCTGCGGCAACTATGACTGCGCCGGCCTCAGCTGGTCTCCATGCAGCCAGTACCTGGCGTTCGCATCCAACCGCGACCAAGACAGCGAGTACAACCGCATGGCATCGCATATCTGGGTGGTGCCGGTTACTGGAGGTGAGTTGCGCCAGGTGACCAGCGGCCAAGGTCCCTGCAGAAACCCCAGTTGGTCTCCGGATGGCCAGCACATTGCATACCTCGGACACGACCGCGAATATAGCGTGGCCACGCTGGATAAGATTTGTGTCGTGCCGGCGGCTGGCGGAGAAGCGCGGGTGTTGACGGCCGCCATGGATCGGCAGCCGGGCAATTCCTGCGGCAGCGACATGGTCTCAGCCACTGACCCCGGCCTAGTCTGGTCAGCCGATGGTCAGAGCATCTACTTTATCTCCACTGACCATAGCCGCACCAAGATATATTCTGTCGGCGTCGACGAGCAGCCGTCAGTGCAACAGCTGAGCCCAGACGTGGATCAGGTAGTCTATGGAATGTCCTATCGCGGCGGCACCTGTGCAGTGGCATTGACTGATCCGCAGATGATCGGGGATATTCATCTGCTCAAGGACGGCAAGTTTGTGCGGCTGACCGAGCAGAACAAACAGTTGCTCAGCGAACTAACGCTGACATCCCCCGAGCCGTTCTCCTTCCAGTGTGAAGGGTTGGAAGTTGAGGGTTGGGTGATGCGACCGGTAGGTGCAAAACCTGGAGTGAAGTATCCGGCAGTGCTGCAAATCCATGGTGGCCCGCATGTGGCTTACGGGTATACCTTTATGCACGAATTCCACCTGCTCTGCGCCGCTGGTTATGCAGTTGTCTTCTCCAATCCGCCGGGAAGCCAGGGGTACGGTCAGGAGTTCGTGGCCAAGACCCACCACGATTGGGGTGGGTTGGATTACCGGGCAGTGATGGCAGCGATGGACCAGGCGTTGACTTTGGGATTCATCGACGAACAGCGCCTGGGCGTTACCGGCGGCAGCTATGGTGGCTACATGACCAACTGGATCATCAGCCAGAACAACCGCTTTAAGGCAGCTGTGACGGCGCGCAGCACCTGCAACCGCTACAGCCAGTTTGGCACCAGCGACGTCGGCTTTGGCAACGGCCAGTATGAGTTCCCCGGCAACCCATGGGACAACCCAGAGGGATACCTGCAGCGCTCGCCGATCACCTATGTGCGCAACGTGGAGACGCCGGTACTGATCATCCATAGCGAACAGGATCTGCGCTGTCCCATCGAGCAAGGCGAACAGTGGTACACAGCCCTCAAGTGGTTACGCAAGGAAGCTGTGTTTGTGCGCTTCCCCAACGAGAACCACGAGTTGTCCCGTTCCGGACAGCCGCGGCATCGCACCGAGCGGCTGCAGCACATTCTCAACTGGTTCAAGAAATACATCCCCACTAACGAAAGCGAGTACTGCGAGTAGTCAACGGGATACAAAACAGGATAGTGCCGGAATCACCAGTATGAATGCAGGCCAAGTGCGCTCGTGCGCTGCCTGCCAGAGTTGATGTCTGGCCTCGACCCGGCCAGGCGTCAACCTGACGCTTCGCGAACCCAGTGCAAGCCCCGTCAGGAGCTGGATTCTTCGCGGAGTTTATGCTCAGCTTGCTGACACGCTGGGAATGACCGGGATAATGGAGGAAAAGCGAACACAGGCAGTGCCTCTACCGAGGCGCTGCCTGTTTCATTTCTGCCGCCATATTAGCCTCCCGTTGCGCCGACAGGAGGAATGTCCAGTACCTGTACCCGAAAAGGCTCTTCTTCTTCGGAAGCTTCCAGGTCAAACACCGCATAATAGAGGCGCTGTCCATCCGGAGACCATAGCTGCCCCAATACCGGTTCCCCGCTGGTTAACTGTATCGGTGCGAAGCCGTCGGACTGTGCCAGCCACAGGTCGCTAGTGACGCCGTCAGGACCTTGTTTGAGATAGGCCACCTGGTCATACTGAGGCGGGCGGGCAGAGACTGACTGCACACCGCTGTCCACCACCGTCGTCTCTCCGGAGCCGTCTGTGGCAGCCAAGCGGCGCAACGGGCCTGCAGACAGCGGCTCCGCCACATACAGATACTCTCCGGCCAGGTCAAAGGCTTCGCCCACCGCCAGCTGTTGCTGGTCTTGGCCATCCAAGCGCACAGTGGCAATAAAGGGCGGTTGCTGCTCTGGGTAGCTGACAAAGAACAATCGGTCCTCGTTGCCCAGCTTGCTCCAGGCCAACGCACGGATAGCCTCTGCCTGAGCAATCTCTCGCCGCTCCTGTCCGGTCAAATCAACTGCCAGCAAGCTGTCCCCCAGAACGACGGCCAGGCGGTCGCTCTCCGGCGACCAGGCCAGTGGACCAACCAGCTCTGCAGCCACAATCTGCTCGGGGTTGCTGCCATCAGCATTGGCCAACCATAGGCCATCGGCTGTCCATGCGAGATGTCGTCCGTCAGGAGAATAGGCGGCGTAGAAGCTGGTGGACTGGAACTCCAGCACCTTTCGGCCCTCGCTGCCATCGGCGGGTTGTATCCAACCCTCGTTCAGCTCAGCGTTGGAACGGACCACCAACAGCGACTGCCCATCCGGACTGATCGCCACCGGAGCTCCGCTACCTAAAGGTGTGGGGGTGGGCAAATTTGCCTGCGGAGGGGCAGCCCGGCGGCAAGCAGTCGCCCCCAGCGCCAATAAACAACAGACCATCACAACGCCAAAGAATCTCTTCCACATGATCCTCACTTCCCAACCTTAATAGACTTGAAGCTAGTATCCCCCATCCGCTGATGGGCAACGCAACCGATTAGGGGACTGCGAAAACGGTCATAAACTCGTCCGGAAAGCGTAATATTCCTTGAACACTCACTGCAGCACCGAAGGTGCTGGGGGCAATAAAGTGATCGTTGCGTAAGCAACTATCGGCTTGCACATGCACAGGGAGGGCGATCGATGCCACAAAAAGCAAAGCTGCTGATTGCAGCGATGATTTTGACCTGCACGCTGCTCTCGGCCGGAGGACTCTGGTGGACGAGCCGCCAGGTCCGTCGGCAAGCGCCGCTGATGGCGGAACTCCAATTCGCTCAGGACAATTGGACCAGCACGGAGACGATTAGCGACGCAGTGGAACTGAGGCTGTTAGGCAGAGCGTTCACTTCGTGTACCGCAATTCAGTCCACTCCTCCCAACCAGGAGCTTGCTATGTACCGTTTAACCCTGGACTTTGCAGATCGTCAGGGAGTCTACCTAATCACCCACGATCTGCGGATCTTCAACCCGTCACTCAACGAAGAATTCCTGCTCAATCGAGACGGGCTGCAGCTGCTCGACACTTATCTGAGCAAGCTCAAACGACAGCAGTTTGGCGAGCTGTTGCCATGGGACGAGGCCAGCCAGCTGATCCCCCGCTACAGCACGTTCACGATCAGAGATCTGGAGACCGGCCTGGCCTGGAGGAGCCAGCGTCGCGGCGGCAGTCGGCACGCGGACATTCAGCCGCTGACCAAGGCCGACACCGCCACGCTGAAGACCATCTACGACGGGGCTTGGAGCTGGAACCGGCGGGCGGTGGTAGTGGAGCACGCCGGTAGGCGCATCGCCGCATCGATCAACGGCATGCCCCATGGCGCTGGAGCCCTGGTCAACGGCTTCCCGGGCCACCACTGTCTGCATTTCCTGGGTAGCACCACGCACGGGGGATCTAATCACGATCCGATGCATCAGTTGATGGTACATCATGCTGCCGGGGAATTACACGAGTATCTGGACCGCATGCCACCAGAACAACTGCAGTTGGTGGCGCTGGAACTGGCGGGGCAAGGGAACACCGAAATCACCCATTTAATCATTCAGAACAGCGGTCACGATTGGGCCGCCTTGGCTGGCCAAATCCGAGACATCCGCATCTGGTCTGACGAGGTCGGCCCTGCCGCGCAGGGAAAGCTGACTGGGGACTACACTGTCAGTGTGTTCTTCGTGGGTGATCCTCGGGAACACCGGATGACCGTCAGCCTCACCTGTCGCTATTTCGGTTCCTATGGCAAGTGGCTGCTCGAACCCGACTATCTGGAGCAGTTGACAGCACCATCCAGGGATTAAGAGGAGCCCGTCACCAGCGGGCTCTTCCACTTCTCGATCAAACCATGGTGCGGACTGGTGCTAGCGGGGAATCGTCCTCAGATGTGTCAACGGCCAGTACACCAGAATCGCCTTGCCGGTCAAGCGTTCAAACTCCACAAACCCAATCGACGCATAACGGCTATCCCTGCTCTCTTGTCGGTTGTCTCCTAACACGAAGACGTGACCTGCAGGCACTTCTACTGGGCCATATTCGCCTTGTGTATCTCCTTCTAAATAGGGTTCCAGCAGACGTTGACCATTTATCCAGACAGAACCCTCCCGAATCTCCACCGATTCGCCGGGCAGCCCGATCACTCGTTTGATGATGGAGATATCCTCATCTGGCAGAGGAATCACCACCACATCCCCCCGCACAGGATCCTGCAGCCGATAGACGAGGCGGTTCAAAAACACCCGTTCTCCATCATGCAGGGTGGGCAGCATGGAGCGACCCAACACCCAGTAGGGTTGCAGCAAAAAGCTGCGTATGGCCAGGGCCAAGACTAGAGCGACCAGCAATGCCTTGCCCCACTCCAATAGTTCGCGACGATTTCGTTCCGTCACCCGTGATACCTCCAACCGTTCAGAACGGCAAACACTGAGCCCGTTCCGGATTCACCTTCCTGGCGAACGCTACCCCCGCCTACTTGCCCACACTGATCAGACCCATCGCCTGCTGCACCCGCCGCAAAGTAGGACGGGCTGCCTGCTCCGCCCGCTCAGCCCCTTGCCGGAGCAGATCCAGCACCTCTCCAGAGCTGATCAACTCCTGATAACGTCTCTGAATGGGCTCCAGGGTTGCTACCACTGAGTCTATCACACCCTTCTTGAGAGCGCCATAACCCTGTCCGCGGTAGCGGTCTTCCAGGTCGGCGATGGACTCGCCTGAGCACAGCGAATGAATCACCAGTAGGTTGCTGACACCGGGCTTGCGTTCCGGATCATAGCGCACAGAACCTTCGCTATCAGTTACTGCCCGGTTGACCTTCTTCTTCACGGTGGAGGCGTCATCGAGCATGGAAATGTGAGTATTTGGATGGTCACTCTTGCTCATCTTCTTCTCCGGCTCCTGCAATGACATAATGCGGGCACCAACCTCTGCAATCGCCGGCTCTGGAATGGTGAAGATGTCACCAAAGCGGTGGTTGAAACGCATGGCGATGTCCCTGGTCAGCTCCAAGTGCTGCTTCTGATCCTCCCCCACCGGCACCAAGTTGGTCTGGTAGAGCAGGATATCGGCAGCCATCAAGGTGGGATAGGTGAACAACCCTACGGTCACCGATTCCTGGCCCTCGGACTTCTCCTTGAACTGGGTCATGCGGCCGAGTTCCCCCATGTAGCTGCTGCACTGTAGCAGCCAGGCCAGCTCGCTATGGGCCGACACATGGGACTGGACGAACAAGGTGGACTTATGGGGATCAATCCCCATCGCCAAGTAAAGGGCTGCCAAAGTGACCGCCTGTTCATGTAACACACTGGGGTCCTTGGGCACGGTAAGCGCATGCAGGTCAACTACCGCATAGAAGCACTGATGGTCGTCCTGCATGGACACAAAGTGCCGCATAGCGCCCAGATAGTTGCCCAAGGTGATCACTCCGCTGGGCTGAACACCGGAAAACACCGTTTTCATCATTCGAAACCTCCTCCTGTACTACTAGACAAAAACTCCGCCCCAAATCGGGACGGAGAAATTCCGCGGTACCACCCAAATTCATCCATAGGGATGCGCCTCACGGCAGCCAAAGCTGCCTGCCTTAACGCGGCTGCACGCCGATCTTTCGATCAGGCGCTCCCAAGCCCCATCTCTGACCGTCGCCTGCCGCCGCTCCTTCCACCCCCGTCGGCTCGCTGTCTGCAGATCGTCGGCCTTTAGCCTGTTCATCGCGCTTGCTTATTCCTTAATCTACAACCTTCTCTGCGGGAAGTCAAGCAGGCAGTCGCCTAATTATTGGCTTCTGCATTGGATTGCTTGGTCAGCCGAAACACAACCTGGTTGTCCGGATCAGGGCAGGCCACATCGACATCCCACTCCGGCCGACCATCAAAGCGCAACATCTGAATCCAAGGCAACAAGGAACAGAAGGCGCTGAAACAGATCCCACCCACCGTCTGATTGCAGACTGTCCATTCATCTCCCACCCGATGTCCCTGGGAGCATGTGCCATTACAGGATTTCACAGTGACTTTAACCTGCATGTCAGTCCTCCAGCTGCTTCTGCAGCAGCCAGGCATCCTCCCAGCGGTAACGCAGCATTACCTTGCCCATGTACTTCACCCGTTGGAAGCCCAGCTGGTCAAAGACTGCGATCGGTCCGTTGGGATAGGGAGTCTCCAGGCCAGCGATCACTGAAAGGCCCCGGTAGCCATGCTCCTTAGCATGCACAAACAGATGGGTGAGTAGACTGGTGCGATAGTCATTCTGCAGGCCCCAATCGATGGGGCTGTATAGGCAGGTAATAAATCCATACTGGGAGCGCTTTACCCCCAGCGGATATGGTATCGCCGTCTCCGGAAGTAATTCCACAAAACCGACCACCTCGTCCCCCTGCCAACCGATCAAGCCAGCAAAGCCGTCATCAATCACCTTTCCGAGCCACTCGGCCTTCCGCTGCCCCTGGTCTGCAGTGAGCTGACGCAGGCAGCTGCGGAAAGCGCAGGCACAGTTCTGAGCCTGCAATTCCTCCACCCGTTCTACCTGTCCGGGGGGCATCGCTTGGTAATCGTGTTTGCCAAGCAGAGGACCCTGGCGGCGATAGCTTTCCACCATCTCTTCCGCCTGTCCGGGGAAATCCAAACGAAATTCCCCGATCACCACGGCTCCCGGCAAAAACAGATTGTATCGTTCGGCCAAGTCCGGTCGCTGACTGATATCCACCTCCCGATAAGGCAGCTGCAGCAACTCTGCCGCGCGGCTGGCCTGTTCGGAGAAAAACGTGCCCGGGCATTGTCGCCCGAAGTGCAGGTAAAGCAGCTCCTCGGCCAAGATAATCCCCTCCTTCCTCTGGTCCCACTTCGATTCTATGTCGAACATAGGTTTGAAACAAGGGAATCGCTAATTCTTATGAGGAAAATCCCAGCCAAACGGTTTTGTGCAATTGAAGTTCACCCAACGGCTTCTCCCCAGGGGCCGATGAGCGGTCCTGATCGCCCTGGAACGAACAGTAAGGCTCAGGAGGCAGCTCGACTGCTCACTTCAACGACAACCCGATACGCTTGCGAATCAAATCGACGCTGATCACCCGGGCGCTGACCGCTTGGCCGACGTGCAGTACTTCACTGGGATGCTTGATGTAGCGGTCGGAGATCTGGGAGATATGCACCAACCCATCCTGCTTAACGCCAATGTCCACGAAGGCACCAAAATCAACCACGTTGCGGACCACCCCCGGAAGAACCATCCCTTCCTGCAAGTCGGAGAGTTGCAGCACATCGCGGCGGAAGATGGGTCCGGGCAGATCCTCCCGCGGGTCCCGACCGGGCCGACATAACGCCTGATAGATATCCCGCAACGTAGGCAGACCGGCCCGTAGCTGCTCAGCCAGGGCAGCCAACTCCGCCTCGGAGAGCTTCAATCTGCCTCTGGCCATGTCCGCAGCATTCACTCCCAGCGCCTGCAACAACTCGCTAGCCAGCTGATAAGATTCCGGATGGACCGAAGTGTTGTCCAGTAGGTTCTCGGCTTGGGGGATGCGCAGGAAACCGGCGCACTGGGTAAATGCAGCCGGGCCGAGCCTGGGGACCTGCAGCAATTGGGACCGCGATTGGAAGCGGCCATGGACGTCACGATAGGCGACAATGTTCTTAGCCACCGTAGATGAAATGCCGGCAACGTAGCGCAGCAGAGCCGGCGAAGCCGTGTTTAGATCGACGCCAACACTGTTGACCGCATCCTCCACCACTCCCTGTAAGGTCTCTGCCAACCGTTTCTGGTTGACGTCGTGCTGGTACTGCCCGACACCGATGGACTTAGGGTCAATCTTCACCAACTCCGCCAACGGGTCCTGCAGGCGGCGTCCGATGGACACGGCCCCGCGCAGAGTGACATCCAGATGCGGCAACTCCTCAACCGCCAACTCAGAGGCGGAATATACGGAAGCGCCCGCCTCACTGACGATGGTGTAAGTGACGGCGAGGTTATGTTCGCTGATCAGCGCAGACACAAACTCTTCGCACTCGCGGGAGCCGGTGCCATTGCCGATGCAGATCACGTCCACCTGAAAATCGGCAATCAGGCGCAGAAACAAGGGCCGCCCGTGGGCGAAATCATTTTGGGGAGGAGTGACATAGGCTACATCGGTGGCCAATATCTGCCCGGTGGGTCCGACTACCGCCAACTTGCATCCGGTGCGATACGCCGGGTCCACGGCCAATACCGTCTTGCCCTTGACCGGTGCCTGCAGCAACAGGTTCTTCACATTGTCGCCAAACACCTTGATGGCCTGTTCCTCAGCAGTCCCTGTCAGAGCAGACCGAATCTCCCGTTCTATGGCCGGGAAGAGCAGCCGCTGACAACCGTCTTCAATGGCGGAACTGAGATATTCAGGCACAGCGCTGCGAGCAGCGAAATGCCGGATGATACGGTCAATCAACTGCTGCTGATTGACCGAGAGGCTCACCTTGAGCACATCCTCCTTTTCTCCCCGGTTCATGGCCAGCACCCGGTGGGCGGGAATTGTGCGCAGAGGCTCGCGATAGTGGTAATACATTTCGTAGACAGAGGTGGCGGTGTCATCTTTGGCCTCGCTGACCACCTCTCCATAAGTGCGGTAGAAATTCCGCGCCAGTTCGCGGATCAGGAAGTGCTCGCTCACCCGCTCTGCTATAATGTCCTGCGCCCCGGCCATAGCCTCGTCCGCGGTATGTACACCCTTATCCGGATCAACATACATCCTGGCCAACTCAAGCGCAGAGGCATCCGTCTGGCGATTGTCCAGCAGTGACTCAGCCAGCGGCTCCAATCCTTTTTCCCTGGCCATGGTGGCCCTGGTGCGGCGTTTGGGCCGATAAGGCAGATAAAGATCCTCCACCTGCTGCATTGCTTCGGCCGCATCGATGCTCTTGGCCAATTCATCGGTGAGCTTGCCTTGCTCCGCAATCAAACGCTTCACTTCAGCTTGGCGGGCGGCGAGGGTGCGCAGGTACGTGAGCCGGTCGGAAAGCTGGCGCAGCCTGGTTTCATCCATCTCGCCTGTCAGCTCTTTGCGGTAACGGGCGATAAACGGTACGGTGTTGCCTTGATCCAGCAGTTGCACCGCATTGCTTAACTGATTCGGCGGCAGCTTCAGCTCCGCTGCCAGTCTTTCGATTATATCCATCTGTCTCCCCCCAAGTAAGCTGGTCGCTGTGCGGGCCATTAGAAAATGGAATATGCGCACATTCCGGTTTTTCCCCGCACCAAACAGATAGCAGGCGGACCAGCAAGTAGATGCACAACCAAGGCTGCGTTCGTAGCAAACAATCCCTAGCACTACGTCAGCCGAAAGCCCACCGTGTGGGCCAAGTATCGGTCCGACTGGCTTCGATAATTGGAGAAACCTGTACTATGCTGTTAAGGCTTGACACCCTGCTAGATTAGCATAGCCTTCGGGAAGGAATTGCGTCAACCACAGCGAAGCATATTCCCTTAGGCATCTATGAACGGAGGTCAACTATGACAAAGAAACCGGGCTTCATCGCCTCACTGGTCCCAGTGGGTGTCACGTCTGCACTGCTGCTGCTCTGCTCCGTCACCTTATATACCAGCATGCATGCAGCGCTGATCGTCGGTGGAATCGTAGCTTGCGGGATTGGTCTGTGGTTGGGGTATCGCTGGGCTGATCTGCAGCAGATGATGGTCGCCAGCATCACCCCTATTCTGCCGGTGGTGCTGATTCTGATCATGGTAGGTGCCCTGATGGGCATCTGGATAGCATCCGGCACGGTTCCTGCCATGGTCTATTATGGGTTGCGTTTGGTGGGGCCCCGCAGTTTTCTGCCCTTGGCGTTTTTACTTTGCGCGGGAGTGTCGCTGGCCATCGGCACCGCCTTTGGCACCACCAGCACCATCGGACTGGCGATGCTGGGAGTAGGGCAGGCTCTGGGACTGCAGCTGCCGCTGGTAGCTGGAGCAATCGTCTCCGGCGTGTATTTCGGGGATCGTCTGTCACCGTTGGGCAGCGCCCTCAACACAGCGGCGGCGGTGACAGAAACGGACATCTATAGGACCATGCGCCACATGCTGATCACCACCGTACCACCGCTGCTGATCGCTTTAGCCTATTACGCCTGGCAAGGGAGCCGGGTGTCAGCGGCGGCACCCGTGGTGGGCACCCGGGAATTCGCTTCGGAGCTGTCCCAAATATTCACTCTTAGCCCCTGGCTGCTGCTGCCACCGGCGGCCGTAATGCTATTGGCTGCCCTGCGGATGCCGGCCATTCCCACCTTGACCATCGGGGCTGGCCTCGGGGCTGGCACTGCAGTCCTCTGGCAAGGGGTTTCAGCCGCCTCCTTGTTTACAGCGGTACAAAGCGGCTTCCACAGTAACTGTGGAAACGCCGTGATCAGTCAGCTGCTCAATCGCGGGGGTATCAGCAGCATGACCGAAGTGACGACTTTGCTGATTATCGCTATGGCTTTCTCGGGAGTGCTGGAGGGAACTGGCATGCTACAAGCCCTGTTGGATCCGGTACTGAAGCGGCTGCGGACCGTGCCGCAAGCCGTGGTCGCGACGGCTGCCCTGGGTAGCTTAGTGTCCATAGTCAGCGCCAATCAGAGTCTCCCGATCATCGTCATGGGCAGGGCATTCCGAGACAAGTACCAATCCCTGCGCCTCAGCCAGGAGGACTTGGCTCGTACGTTGCTGGATTCGGCCAGCATCATCTGTCCATTGATCCCGTGGAATCTGAATGGGCTGTTTATGCACAGCGTATTGGGGGTAGCCGTTCTTGTCTACTCTCCCCATGCCTTGTACTGCTGGCTGACGCCTCTGACGACGATCGCTTGGTCTTTTGCGGCGGGGTCGATCAGCCTGCACCGAACCGCATCCGCCAAGGCATGAGGCTGACGCTAAGGGCGTTGGTGAAGCTGTCAATCGTGGGTCCTGCCAGGGCGAACCCGGCGGTGCCAATAGTAGGCAGCGCCCAGCAGCAGGACTGCACCGATGGTCAGCCTAGTATTTCGTTCCCGCGTGAAGGCTCTGGTCTCAGCCTCGGTTCCCGCCAAGGCCCGGGTGCCGTGTATGGATATCACGGTGTACCAGGTGTCGCTGGAGGCTTCCCAATAGGAGTCTCCAATACTCGGTTTGACCTCTGTGCGAGCCAATACGCGGCCATCCGTTGTCACCAGCTCATAGATGATCGGCTGATCCGGAGCCAGACAGCCCAGGCATAGCAGCAAAGCGGATAGCAGACATATACTCTTCATGCGATCACCGCTGCTAGTTTATCCTGTTCTTGAGCGGCTATGAGAGATCACCGGTGTCATAGGTACTGGCCTCGGGGGCATATCTCTTAGGGAGAAAATGCTAAGGAGGGTCTGGCTTGCGTCTACCGGGAGAGATTGCGCAGCAATTCGGCCTGGAACGGTGTAGTGTCTGCGGAGGATGGCTGGTCAATGTGCGGACAGATGATCTGTTGCCTGAAGAGAGAACTCTTTTGGATCGGCTGGGCATAGCCACCGTAGCCACCCGCTACCAACGGCGGGCGGTATGTTCGCGGGAGAAAGCCCAGACTGGGATTTGCGTGGAGCATTGACTGCACACAGGGGCGAGAGCGAGGCTCTCGCCCCTGTTACTATCACCGCTCTGCTAGCCCGCTTTAACTTCCGTTGGTCATGCCCGCCAGGACGAGTTGCACAGGTGGTCGGAGTGCATACAATGTAGCAGGTTGTTAATAGGTGGCCCTCGCTGGCTGCCCTTACTCTCTGCAAAAAGGAGGTGAACATAGGATGCTAATCTATACTGTGCAACCTGGGGACACGCTGCTCGGCATCGCCAATAGTCTGAACAGCACAGTGGCCCTGATCGTCGCCGCCAACAATCTGGACGACCCCGACGTCATCGCAGTGGGCCAGAAGCTGCTGGTGCCGGTATTGACTGGTACCATGGTGAAGGTGCAGCCCGGTGAATCGCTGTTCACATTGGCACGCCGATTTGATTTACCAGTGGAAGTGATCGCTGCCGCCAACAACCTGACCCCTCCGTTTACGATTCTTCCTGGACAAGAGCTGCGGATTCCGCTCACGTTGGTACCTGCGGACGGCTGCATAGCCTTCCTCTCCACCAGGGCGGCCGGTCGTTATGACCTGTGGGCACGCACCCCGTCCCGGGTGGGTTCTTCCCGTCTCACCTTCAGCTTGGGAGGGCCCGCCAGTATTCCTGTTTGGGCACCGGATGGTCAGAGCTTAGCCTTTGTCGGGGAAGCAGGGACGTTATTCGTCTGGGATGCCACCACCCGGCAGGTACGCAGCCTGCTCAGCCAATTGCCGGGCTTCACCATGTTCAACTGGTCGCCGGACAGCCAAGCCCTGATTCTCAGCCTGAATGAGCAGATCATTCTGATCGAGGCCCTCACTGGAGCTACCCGCCCGATCACTACGGGCGACAGTCCAGCCTTCCTGCCCGATGGGCAGTCCATCGTCTTCACCCGGCCAACCGGAGAATTCGTGGAACAGGTATTCACCATCAACCTGGACGGCACAGGCTTGCGTCAAGTGACCAATCTTCCGGAGGCAGGCAATATCTCAGATCTGAGCGTGGACCCCAGGGGAGAGTTGATCGCTTTCACTTCCCCTGGTGCCAGTGTCTCCATCGTCTACATAGCGGAGTTGGCCACCGGCCGGATCCGCATGACTCCCGCAGGCCCGCTGGGCAGAGACCTGTTCCCGGTCTGGTCACCCGATGGGGAGTCTCTGGCCTACAACTCCACCATCTTCACTCCCGACCAGAACTTTCAGGGGATGATCAGAGTGGTCAACCGCCAAGGGCAACTGGTAAACGATCTAACCGATGTGGCCTGCCTGGGCGAGCGACTGGCGTGGTCTCCAAATAGCCAGTGGATTGCTTTCCCCAACTGCCTATTTGGCTTGGCCCAATTGACCGTCGTCGCTCCCTCACGGCTGCCGGTGCAGATAACCTCTCACGGGATCAATATCCACCCCAGTTGGCGCCTGGCCAACTGTCCCACCCCCTAAAGTGAACGACCCGGTCTGCATGAGACCGGGTCGGTTCTTTATGCCTGACGATCTATCAACTCCAGCAGGCGGGCAACAAACGCCTGGCCTTGACCGAGGGTAGCTTCCCGGACATTCTCGTAAGTATCTGAGAGCCAATGCCAATTGGGCAGCAGACCGGCATCGTCCACAGCTAGGAAGCTGATTGCCTGATAACCCCGGGCCAAGGCGGGGAGGGCATCGGTGGACATCAGGTTATAAACCCCTTGCCGAACCCCTAGACCGGGATGCTCCTGCTGGGTCTGTTGACAGAACTGCAACAGCTGAGGCGACGCACTCCAAGTAGGAAACATGCCTTCCCCGCTCATGAAGTGCACTGTCCCCGCGCCCATGTTATCCAAATTGATGAAATAAGCGTTACGAAAATGCTCACCTCTTTGCTGTAAGAACCGAATCATGCCAAAAGTGCCCGCTTCCTCCGCTCCAGTGATTAGGCACCACAGATCCAGATTTGTCACTCGCTGACGCATCTGCTCCGCCAATGCTAGCACGATACCCACGCCGGAAGCATTGTCGTTGGCACCATCGGTGTAGCGGTTCCACTTCTCTCGATGGAGTAGGAATCCGGAGGTTATCAGCAGATAGACGACAAATGGGATCTGCAGCCACCAAGAGGCAGCCAACGGGATCCATAGCCTTAGCAGGGTCAAGAGCGGCACTGCAATCACCGAGAAGACCATCACTAGGAAAGAGGTGCGGAAGCCCTTCACCATCTGCGGACTGAAGTTGAGGGCCACCTTAGAAGTATCCACATGGGCCACCAATACTACTTGCTGCCGCGGCTCAGTGCCCACGGGAGGTCGATGGGCCACCACGTTGCGGCTGGTTGCTTTCGGCAGCAGTCGGCTGACCACCTCCACCGTGTTTAACTCCAAGAAAAAGAGTGACGCAGCCAGCAGAGCAACGATCGCTCCGACCAGCGGGTACGACCAGGAAACGGCCCAGGCCAAGACTGGCAGCAGATAGAGGATGAGAAAGGTCCAGGAGAATGTGGTCACGGTCTGGAACTCCTGATCTTCCACCTGATACCCCTGGCTGCGCAACACCTGGGCAGCATAGCGGGCGCCCTGCTCCTCGCCATGGCTCGCGGTGCCACGAGTACCGATCTCCGCCGACAAGGCACCCACATGGTCCATTGGCTTACTCAATATATCACTCCTATCAGCGGCAACGCTATTCTGCAGAGAGCCGCCAGTACACAAGTTCTTCACCGCTCAGGTTTCCCCTGCAACAAATGCATAGCTCAATAGCCACGCATTAACCCCAGATGCCAACACTCTTCATATCCGAACAACCCGGTCTGGGGCAGGCCGAGGTCTCGCTGCCAGCCGGCGAGAGTCTTGGCTACGGTCAAGTCAAAGATCCCTGATAGCTGGCAGGGATAGCCTAGCCCATTCAGTAGGTCCTGCAACGCCAATACATCCAATCCGCGGTCCCCCAGCTGCAGGACCCTGCCGCCCAAGAGGGTGCGATCCCACAGGGCCAACATCGTATCGCTGAACACCTGACCTGAGGCACGAATTCCAGGAAACAGCATCTGGCTGTCCCGCTGAAAGGCCCTGACCATACGGGCAGTGCGCTGATCGTACACCCCATCTGCCGGACGCCCCAAAATGAGGGCTAGGCGTCGGTTACAGGCAACCAGTCGGTTCTGGAGCGCCCTGACGTCCTCTCCTCTATCACCTACCAGCAACGGGCGGAGGCCAAATAGCCCTGCTTTCCTGCCCAACCCCACATCCAGGCCAAAGATGGAATAGGTCAATGGCTCCACCTGCCATGGTTGCCAGACCAACAAGTATTTGGCCAACCGCCGAATTTGGGCCATTACCTTCCCCGTGAATCTCCCCTGTTCGGCGGTGGGCTCCAGCCACCAACCGGGCTGTAATTTCCGCACACGGTTTAACCAGCGTTCCATCAACCAGATGTCGGTGCCTTTCTGCGCTGGAAAGGTCAGATGCAGCCGCCGGATTCCCCAAGGATAAAAGTGATATGTACTCAGTTGTTTCCACACCGCCGTCACCCCACTCTAGATACTCTATGCCGACGGAATACCCAGATGTGCCCGGGCACAGCCGGTAAGCATACCCTGAAACAGGAGGAGGTGAGTAAATGGATGAACTGCAAGTTCTGAGGCGGCACGCTGCGGCGCTGATGAACCGCAGCAACGTGGTTGGAGTGGGCATCGGCCGCAAAGTCCGAGCCGGGAGACGCCTGCCCCACCGTTGCCTGACAGTGTTGGTCAGTCAAAAACTACCTCTGCAAGCACTGGGTAGCGCTGACGTAATTCCGGCCACCATTGAGGGCCTGCGTACCGACGTGCTGGAGAGCGGCACTGTGCGACCATTGGCACAGACTGAAAAGATGCGCCCAGCCCGTCCTGGGCTGAGCATCGGTCACTACCGGGTAACTGCCGGCACATTCGGGGCAGTAGTCTACGATGCTGCCAATGGTCACCCGCTGATTTTGTCCAACAACCACGTGCTGGCCAATTCGAGCAGCGGACGAGACCGCAGGGCCAGAGTTGGGGATCCGATCCTGCAACCTGGCAGTCATGATGGCGGTAATCTAGCCGATGACCAAATCGGAACCTTGGAGCGTTACATACCGCTGAACTACTCTCCCTTCAGCGCCACAGCGGCGGCTGCCGCCACCATGCCCGTGAACTGGGCGGCGCTGGCTGGGCAACCCAATCAGGCACTGACCAATGAGGTGGATGCCGCCTTAGCCAAGCCGCTACAGCCAGACATGATCACACCGTACATACTGGGTATCGGGGTGGTGATAGGAGTTGCGCAGGGGGAACTGGATCTGGAGGTGCAAAAGAGCGGGCGCACCACTGACTACACCACAGGCACCATCCTGGTGCAAAACGTGGCGTTGCGGGTGGACTATGGGGAGGCCGGAATCTGCCTGTTCACCAACCAGTTGGTCAGCGACATCAGCAGCGGCCCGGGAGATAGCGGCTCACTGGTGCTGGATATGCACAATCGTGCCGTGGGATTGCTGTTTGCCGGCGGGAATGGCCTCACCGTGGTGAACCCAATCGAGGATGTGATCAGCCGGTTGCGAATCGTCTTTCTCCCGCAGGGCAGCCAAGAAGCAGGACTTGGCAGGCCGGAGCGGGAATAAGAACTAAGAGATGGCTTCTGTTCATGTCTGTGCAGTCGCTAAGCTGTGCCAGCGCAACCTGGCTGCGCAGAAACCCGTACCAACTAATGTTATCCATCGAGAAAGCGGTGCAATTGCACCGCTGTCAGGAACGGATGGCGAAGCGTCTGGCGGAGAAGAAAAGTAATATTCTAAGCTTGGAGGAGGCTAAGGTAATGAAGAAACGAGACAAAATGTTGATGGAACTGGGCAGTAAAGCCACAATTTTCGGTCTAGGCCTGTTGGCTGCAAAAAAGTTGCGCCCGTACGCCAAGTATTTCATCATTGGAGGAGTGGCGGCTACCGCACTCCCTGGCGTGATGGCAGCTGTGGAGCAGATTAAGGCCAAACGCTCTGCGGAGCAGACGGTGGAAGAAGTACAAGTTGAGCAGGCGGAAGGATGTTGCGAACAGGAGCCGACTCCTGAAGCCACAACCAGCAGCGGAGAAGCCGCCTGCTGTAAAGAAGAGGCTGCGACACCCTGCCCTGAAGAGGCAGAAGTAGCCG
Source organism: Bacillota bacterium (assembly GCA_050949055.1). Classification (GTDB taxonomy): domain Bacteria; phylum Bacillota; class UBA994; order UBA5500; family UBA5500; genus JAEZJZ01. The sequence goes on from JBMNFA010000001.1 coordinate 741,371, forward strand.
AATGCAAAGAAAAGTAGGGGCGACCGGGCGTTATCCAAATAACCCCTTGGGGCTGCATCAGCTGTGCTGAGGCAGCCCCACTCTCTATTCCATGGTTGAGTTTCCCCAGCCCAGCCACTGTAGGCTTTGTTCCACATCCACCCACCTCTCCAGCTCCAGCACGCACGGCAAGTAACGGTTTCGGCTCTGCAACGTGCTCAACAAACCCAGGATGTCAGCATTGCCTTGCCCCAGGGCCAAGTGCTCATCCCAGGTGCCGTGGTTATCTGAAAGGTGGAGGTAGGTCAGGCGCTCCCCCAAGGTGTCCACCCACTCTGACCAAGGGACCGTTGAATAGACATGCGCATGCCCAGCGTCTAGGCAGGCGCCGAAGCGGGACGGGGGCAGCCTGTCCAACAACCTGGCCAGTGGCTCAGGCGTTTGGTCCCATACGTTCTCCAACACAACCTTTACACCAGCATCCTCTATTTCCGGCAACAACTGTTCGAACCAGCGCAGACTAGCCTCTTCCCAGATGTAAGAGTAATCGGGTTGAGTCAAGTTAGGATTGTACTGGGTATGCAACACCAAGTAGCTCGCTTGTAGCGCCTTGGCAACTGCCAAGGCCTGGCGGTAGCGCTTGGCGGTCAACCGACGCAACCCAGGCTCGGGGCTAGCTGGGCTGAGATCCAGAAACGGGCCATGAACGCTGATCAAGCCAGGGACGGACCGACAGAGCGCTTTCCACTGCTCCAACTCTCGCTGCCAATCTCCGTCCAACAGCTGCGGCGAAGCGAAGGCGCTCACTTCCAGACCACAGACACCTCTCTCCAAGTCAGGTAACGCTTGCTGCAGCTCCGGGCCTTGCAGTTGCACCAAGTAATTCGGCTTTGCCAATGGCACGACCACCACCTCCACTCCTTGTTTTGTTCCCTCCTTCGCTGGAGCCTGAGGTGAATCCTGCTTGGCGGGTAGATAGGCAACATAGCTAGCAGCTGCTCTTCTGCTCTCAACAAGTTTGAGCCGGCAGTCAGTCTGCCGGCTCAAATTTACTCTCCCTCAGCCATTGATAGCGCTCTGCCGACAGCAGGCTGCCGCATGCAGCGCAGCATAGCCAAATTCCGTCATCCTGCCAGCGGATCTCCACTAGGCCACCGCAATCCGGGCAAGGCAGTTTATACCCTGGCTGCACCCAAAGGGACGGAATTGACCGACAGAGGGCCCGGCGCAGCAACCTGCCCAACAGCATGGCTGCAGGTATGGCTAACGCGATATACATAGTGCCCCAGAAGACGATGGCCTGCTTGTTCACTTGCCCACCCCATTCTCTGCTTCTATTTACAGAGCATGGGCAAGTTCTTAGTCAGCTAAACCTGCACAGCGATTATTCTCCCGGTCGTGGCAACCCTGGGTTGATGCCCCCTCAGCTGATAAAACTGGATGTGATTGAGTCTGTTCCTCACCTGAGTAGACTGAACTGGGGCGCGATGTTTGTCGCCGCCTGAACACTGCCAGTAGAGGCTCCGCTCTGTTTGCAGTTCAAGTAGGCCCGGCACCTTCGTCACCCGACAAAAGAACTGTTTCCACAGCAGCGACGGTTCTTCATTCTGGAGAATCTTCTAATCTCACACGCCTGGGTGGCCGCAAAGGGGTGATAAGTCTGGCCACAACTGTTCCGCTAAAAGAGCCTAGCTACGGCGCTCTCAATATCCGGTTCGGTTATGCGCAGGTCGCGAATCTCACCCAGTTCAGAGAGGCGCTGCAGCAGCCCGTTGGCTGTATGACGGGAGCGGTCGAAATGGACCACTGCACGGGTGGCGCTGACCCACTGCAGCTTGATGCCGTTCTGCATGGGCTCCATCAGCGGCAGCGGCCGGGCAAAGTCAACAATCATCACGCTCTCCACTCCGATCTGCGTCAGCAGTTGGTCTATAGTCCCATCCAAGAGGATTCTCCCATGGTTGATCACCATCACCCGCTGGCATAGCCGCTCGATGTCCCGCAAATCGTGCGTGGTCAGGAGCACAGTCACGCCCTGCCGGTTGATCTGCTGCAGGAACGTGCGAATGGCCTGCTTGGCGACCACGTCCAAGCCGATGGTTGGCTCGTCCAGGAACAGTATCTGCGGTTGATGCAACAAGGCCGCTGCAATCTCACCGCGCATGCGTTGTCCCAGAGAAAGCTTGCGTACCGGCGTATCCCAGAACTGCCCCAGCTGTAGCAGGTCGTTGCAGGAATTCAACATCCGGTGATAATTCTGCCGTGGCACCTGATACATCGCTGCCAGCAGCTCAAAGGACTCGATCAGTGGCAGATCCCACCAAAGCTGACTGCGCTGACCGAAGACAACCCCGATTTGCCTCACTACCTGCTGCCGCTCCTGTTGAGGGCTATGCCCCAACACTTGGACTGAACCAGAGGTGGGGTGCAATATCCCGGTGAGCATCTTGATTGTAGTCGATTTGCCAGCACCATTGGGGCCAATGTAACCCACGAATTCTCCCGGCGAAATCTGAAAGTTAATCTCCTCGACTGCCGTTACCGTCCTGCCTTTACGGCTAAGCAGACTACGCACGGCACCAAACGGACCGGGCAATGTCTCGGCAACGAAGAACTCCTTGCGTAAGGCCTTGACAGCGATCATGGCATTTCCCTCCCTATTGGTCACGCGACTGATGGGTTCAACGATTGATCAAAGGGCAGTGCCCCGCAGGTCAACTGCCACTGCTATGGTAGGCGGCCTCTCCCACCCGCCAGAACCTTAGGGCCAAATACAGCGATGCCACGGCCGCTAGCCAGGGAAGCAACAGATCCCATGGCGAGCCACCCAGCCCCAAAGCGAACCTGGCCGGTAGATAACCGATAAACGAGACCGGCAGCAGGGTCAGCAGCCCGCGTAACCAAACGGGGTAGATGCTGGTTGGGTAAGAGGCGGCGTAGTTCGCAGCGTAATAGGTCAATGTCTGCAGGTCACGCACCCGGCCAAACCAGAAGGCACAGGCGGCGGTGGCTATGCTGATGGAAAAGAAGATCACTGTGCCGCAGATGGGCATCAGCAGCAAGTAGCCGTACATCCAGCCCAGAGACGCAATGCCTCCTAGATAATGCAGAGAGATCAGCAGTGCAGTCAATCCCTGCAGCACTCCTCCCAGGCGGAAGAACTCCACCTTTCTTCCCAAGAGCACTAGCAAACTGGGCCAAGGCCGCAGCAGAATCCCATCGTATTCACCGCGGATGATGTAGTTCTGGAACATATGCAGTTCACACCCGAATACGCGAAACATGGCGCTGGAAATGCTGGTGATGCCGTAGATCACTCCGATCTGGGCGGCACTCCAGCCGCCGACAGACTTGGTGCGATAGAGGATAGTCAGGACCACCAGGAAGTCGGACACCGTAACTAGGGTCTGGAAGATCACGGAGGCGATAAAACTGAACCTGTACTGTAACACCGATTGCCAACTGGCCTTGAGCAAGCGGCCATAGAGACGAATCGCCGCCCTCATCCTCCTTGCACCTCCAGGCGCCTCCGGGCTAGGCGTGTCGCCCTGCGACAAGCAATGGTGAGGATGACAGCCCAAGTGGCTGGAATAGCCAACGCTTGCGCCCCCTGTAGACCCAGATAAACCAAATTGGGATAATGCGCAAATGAAGCCCAGGGGAGGTAGGGAAAGATGCGGCCTAGGATGCCCGGCAGCAGGTCCACTGGCAACTGCACCCCGGAAGCCGCAGTAAGAAAGACCATATTGAAATAAGTCACCCAGCGAATGTCAGTAGTCCAGAAGCTGGCTATTCCCTCCAGATAGCCCAGGCAGAGGGAAACGTAGAGGGCTAAGGCGAGACTGGGCACCAGAAGCAGCAGTGCTGACCAGGTGGGGATGCGATAACCCACCGTCACTGCGTACAACAACCATAGTGGCAGTGAGCGGTAGATAAGCGCATATGCGTGTTCGCCAAAGGACCGGCAGATAACGTAGCCGAAGAAATCGACAGGGCGCAACAGCTCCAGGCTGACATCCCCGCTGCGCACAGACAACTGGATCTCCAATCCTGCTTTGCGGTTCACCAGGGCGAACAGGCACTGGCCAAAAGCCGTCCACAGCACCAATTGTTGCCTGCTATAGAGGCCCACCCCGCCCTGGGTGCTGGAAGCGGCGGTCCAAATGTAGATCATGATGTAGCCAAAGATGCCGCCACCCAGAGTGCTGACCAGATGAGCTGCCCGGTATTGCAGGTTTCGTTGGTAGGTTTTGGAAGCCAGCAGCCAATAGCAGAGCAAGAAACCACCCCCTTGCTGAAAGATGGACAAACAAAATCCCGCTGCTGTCTAGATATACCATCCAGCAGGAGCAGTATTATATCATAGGGGAAAGCTCCTCGCCAAGAAAGAATAGTTGAGCATGGAGCTGCATAGCCGACCTGACGCCGTGGGCGTGAAAACATATTAAGAGAGCGAGAAATTCGCTCTGCTGGATGGGAAAGGATAAGGGCAGGAGGTGATCTAGTCATGCATCAACTGCCAGTCCGATGCAGCGTTGAGAACTGCCACTATTGGGAGAACGGAGCCTGCTACGCATCGCAAATTCTGATCACCAGCGATCAGGTGGGTGCCAGCGAGCCTGACAGCTTCGACGCTCCGGTGGCCAGCAACATGCAAGGTACGCCCGTGAACAAGTGCATGGAAACCTGCTGCAAGACGTTTGTTCCCCGCGACTCGAAGAATCTGCACGCCGACGACGTAGCCAAACGCTAACATGTGGTAACAAAAGGGCAACAGGGGAATATTCGCCCCTGCTGCCCTTCAAAGATCGGGATATCTTCCTCCCCGGTCTATGATCGCTCTTAAATTGCCTGTTGAAGACTACCTGGCCAGTGCCAAAATGTTAGCTAATACCTCTGCTCTCCGCTCTCCCAAGGCGGCGAAGTTCATATGGGGAGCGTAATGAGCCTCAATCTGATCGTGGTTCTTCTTGGCCCTCCCGATCAGGCAAATTGCTGAGTTCAGTGCTTCATGGTAGAGCCTGGTCAGCCTCAGGATATCGTGGTCGTAGGTCGCGAGCTTGGCCCAATCGACAAACGGCTCGGCGTCGATGATCGCATCGCCCGGGTCAGCCGCATAGTAGCTATGGGGCTCGCTGGAGTTGACGACGGCCAATGACAGATCTGGAATCACCACATGGTCGATACGCTGGGGATCCAATGCGCAGTGAAAGATCTCCACGTCATAGCCCCTGTCTATAGCCGCTTGGGCGACCTTCCCCACTATGCTAGTGCGCCCGGTTCCGGGGCGGCCCTGCACCAAGACGCGGCGATCCAGCTCTCCTACGATGCTGCCCAGGTGATTGACCAGCCCTTGGGGAGTAATTGCGCTGGCGAATAGATGACGCTGCCGCGAGGGACCGCCGTTCACCGGTACTCCTTCGAAAATGGAGTCGATCGTCTCCCTGGCCACCCGATTGAGGCCAACGGTGTCCAACACTCCCAACTCCCCCACGTAAGCCTGCAACTGGTCGTTGTACTCCTTGGCAACCCGTAGATAGCCATAGGCACGGCGGAACAGAAAGCTGTTGCGCCGGATCAAGGCCACCACGGAGTCCTTATTCTCCCTGATTCCTGCGTCATCCCAGTAGTCTCCCAGATGAACGATGGTATCAAAGGCAGCTGGATATCTGGGATCCATCACATGGGGCGCGGTCCCGTCCATTAAAGCGACTCCCAGCGCCGGAATTCGCACTCCATCCAACGAGTTGTTGTCCGAGGAGCAATAGAACTCCTCAATGTCGTATCCCCGCTCACGCATCTGTTGTCCAATCCAGCGCATGAAGCTGCATTTGCCGGTCCCTGGGCCGCCCTTCAGTATGTACAGCGCTTGTTCATTTACCGAGATAATTTGATCATAATGGGAATAGAATCCGTAGCCTGTATTGCCGCCGGCAAAAACCTTCTTTACCTTGCCGAGCACTCACAAAACCTCCTTCAGCTAATGTAGATTGCCCTACATCATACATCAGGAGGCAGCAGATTGTGACAAGGACTGTGGACCTTCTTAACCAGAATCGCATGCCAATCGGCCATCATGAGGAGCGCAGGTTCTCTGGTATAATGGAGCCAGCCAGGGACCAAGGAGATGATACAGTGCTGATAGGGACATGCACCATCACCGTCAGGTTGCACGCCACCCAGTCGTTAAAGGATAAGCGTTCGGTCATCAAGGGCTTAACCACCCGCCTGCGCCAACAACTGAATCTAAGCGTAGCCGAGGTGGACGCATTGGACGAGGTCGGCCGGGCGGTGGTAGGACTGGCCGCCGTCAGCCTGAGTGAATCAGTGATCAGAAACCTGTTTCGCTCGGCAGAGGAGATGGCTGAACGCGCTCCTGGGGCAGAAGTAATAGATGTATCGGTCGAGTTGCACTGATTTGCTGGAGCTAGAGGAGTGATTCCTGTGGAACTGAAGGAGCTGCTGGGGCGGGAGCTGCCTCAAGGGACGTTGTACTATCTGGTGTTCAGCGGGCTGAAGAAAGGAGTCGACTCCGACTTCAGCAAGGTGACGATGAAGCCAGTGTTGCTGGGTAGCGAGCTGCACTACCAGCTTACCTACCACTTTCCACGCAAGGTGACCCACGAGAACCTGACGCCGGAACTAGCTTTGGAGAAGCTGCTGGAGATCTGGCAAACCACCTTCAAGCAAGGGCAAGTCTTTACCAAGACGGCCGACTACCAGGCTTTCAGCAATCGAGACGGCAGGGAACGGATCATCAAGCGACCGCCTTCCAGAGAGGCACCCGAGCTAGGGCACAACCGGCAGAAGAAATATCTGCTGGCGGAGGGGGTGCCCCACGACTTTCTGGTGCAGCTGGGGGTAATGAATCGCCAGGGCAAGGTTCTAGCGCAGAAGTACGATAAGTTCCGTCAAATCAATCGCTTTGTGGAACTGGTGACCGATGTGGTAGACAGATTACCGCAACCGGCTGACCGACCATTGAAGATCATTGACTTTGGCAGCGGCAAGTCCTACCTCACCTTTGCGCTTTATTACTACCTGCGACAAGTGCGAAGCCTTGACGTGGAGATCCTAGGTTTGGATTTGAAGCAGGACGTAATCGATGAATGCAGCCGCATCGCCAAGCACCTGGGCTATGAACAGCTACGATTTGCTGTGGGCGACATCGCTGACTACCAGGGGTCTGGTCCGGTGGACATGGTAGTCAGTCTGCACGCCTGTGATACAGCTACCGATGCCGCCCTAGCCAAAGCGGTGCAGTGGAATGCGGAGGTAATACTTGCCGTGCCGTGTTGCCAACATGAGTTGGCCCCCAAGGTGCACCACCCGATATTTGCCCCCTTGGAGAAGCACGGGATAATCAAAGACCGGTTAGCCACGCTGATCACCGACACTCTGCGGGCTTGTGCGCTTGAGGTTATGGGTTACGACGTGCAATTAGTGGAATTCATCGACACCGAGCATACCCCCAAGAACGTACTAATTAGGGCGGTGAGAAATCCGCAGCGCAACCGCCAGTCTGCCGTGCAATCTTACCTGAAGTTGCGGGACTTCTGGTCCCTAGAGGATCTATACATTGAGCGCGCGTTTGGACACCCCTTCACCTGCCGCCTGAGCGTGGAACACCAGGAATGAGCCTCTTGGCTGCTGGAGTTGGCGGTCAGGATGTGCGGCGTACAGTCCTGCCCTGTAAGAATGGGGCAGGATTTCTCTAATGCCAGAGAGAACTAGTCTGGAGCAAGGGAAAAATGAGGAGATGATCTGCTGTGTGGAAGAGGCTTGATGGGCTGATCGAACAACGCCAGGATCAGTTGATCGGATTAGTACAGCGCCTGGTGCAGACCCCTAGCATTTCGGGCGATGAAAATGCCTACCAGCTGCTCTTGGCTGAAGAAATGCGCCAGATCGGCTTGGAGGTGGATCTCTGGTACCCCGCTGAAGAGGAGATCAAGCAGCATCCAGCCTACAAGATGGTGGATGCTCGCGGGATGGAGGGGCGCCCCGGTCTGGTGGGCAAGCTGCCAGGTGCCGAGGGCAATGGCAGCCGCAGCCTGACCATCAACTGCCACGCTGATGTGGTGCCACCTGGCGACCTGGAAACCTGGACCTATCCGCCGTTCGCCGCAGAAATCGCCAATGGCAGGATCTACGGCCGCGGTGCCTGTGATATGAAGGCCAACACCGCTGTGGGGCTATATGTGCTCAAGCTGTTGCGAGAGATCGGTTATCAGCCTGTGGGCGAGATTCAGTTCCATTCGGTGATCGGCGAGGAGACAGGCGGACTGGGAGCCCTCTACTCCATAGTCCGTGGCTACAAGACAGCGGCCGCCATTATTCTGGAGCCGACTGAACTGGAGATTGTGCCGGCTCAGGCTGGCGCGGCCACCTTCCGCTTGACTATCCCGGGCAAGGCAGCCCACGGCTGCATGCGGGATGAGGGGGTCAACCCGATAGAGAAGTTCATTCGTCTACATACCGCCCTGCTGGAACTGGAGCGGGAGCGCAATCGGAAATTCGTGCACCCTTTCTTTGAAGGAATTGCCAATAAGATCCCACTGTCCATCGGCACGATCAACGCCGGAGTATGGCACTCCAGCGTGCCGGATCAGCTGGTGGCCGAAGGACGCTACGGAGTGATGGTCGGCGAGACCATCGAAGAAGCGATGGCGGAATTTGAGGCCTGCGTGCAGCAGGTATGCGCGGGAGACGAATGGCTGCGGGAGAACCCAGCCGTGGTAGAATGGATAGACGGTCAGTTCGAATCGGCCGCGGTACGGCAGGACGAACCGATTTTGCAGCACCTGCAGCAATGTTACAGGGATGTTTTCGGCAAAGAGCCGCAGCTGCTGGGCGTGACCTACGGCTCCGATGCACGGTTATTGGTCAATCACGCCCATATTCCCACGGTGTTGTTTGGCGCTGGCAACATTGAGGCCGCCCATGCTGCCGACGAGTACGTGCCCATCGAGCAATTAGTGCCGATGGCCAAAACGCTGGCTCGGCTGATCGTCAGCTGGTGCGGGCAGGTCTGATGTCACTGATGCAGAAATGGGAGGTCATCGCCGCGGCCTCCCATCAGTTCAATTGACGGAGAACCCGATCGTCTGCTCTATGGCCTGCAGCAGCTCGGCGGCTGTGTCTGCAGTCACCAGCTGTCCGTTGACCCGGGCTATCGGTTTGGTCGCACAATCGCCGCAGGCGACGATGCACTTCACCACCTGTACCCGTAGCTTGGGGTGGTTGGCTGCAGACAAGCGTCTATATGCCTCGCTGCCCTGGCTATCTAGGTTCTCCTGACAGAATAAGACTTCGATCATCGCTGTTGGCTTCCTCCCGTAATCGCGCGCCGGAAACTTGGCCGCAACAAGAATATGGCCTGATCCAGATGATCAGGCTGGCTTGGATGCATCATATGACCAGTATACTAGAATCTGAGCGAGAGCTCCACGGAGGTAATGCAGAGATGAAACAATACAGTATGCGCAGAAAAGACCGGGCGATGGCAGAGGCTGACTGCCTGCGGCTGCTGGAGACAGAACGGGTGGGTAGGCTGGCCATGTGCGATCAACAAGGACAGCCTTATCTGGTGCCTCTCAATCACGTCCTGGTGGATGGAACCATCTACTTTCACTGTGCCACAACTGGCCGCAAACTTGACCTGCTACAGCAGAATCCCAAGGTCTGCTACGAAGTAGACCGCATGCTTGGGATCAAGAGCGCGCCCAGTGCCTGCGAATATGGCGCTTTTTATGAAAGCGCTATCGCCTTTGGGACTGCATTTTTGGTCTCCGACATAGCGGAGAAGGTGCGCATACTCAACCAGCTGACTGCCCATCATGCTGCGGAGGGCGCTGAGTTTGCCCCTGTCAACGAAACGGCAGCGGAACGGGTGGTCGTGGTGGGCATCCGCATAGATCAACTCACTGGGAAGGCCCGCCAACGCGATCAATAGTTCTCAACACTCGGCTGACCCCAAGCCCCTGCCTGATCAGCGAGTACCTCTGCAGCAGACGACGCGACTCTTGGCTCCCCACTAGTCTGTTTTCACTGTCCCCGGCATATGATTGCCGGACAGGAGATCTGTTCGACGAAGAATTTTGCTGCACCGGCAAGGAGCAAAGTAGCTAGCAGGGCCAAAGGAGGTCGTTCAGATGACAGAGCAGGAAGCTTTCATGATGCTTCAGAACTGGTTTAGAGACGACGGATGGGGTGTCGACGCGAGTGCAGAGCATCTGCTGGTACGGACAGGCATCAACGGCGAGCACGGCAAGTTTCGCCTTTACGCACACATCCAGGGGGATAACCTGGTGGTTCACTCTGTCTCCCCGACGCACATTCCGGCGAAGGGCCGTGGCGCTGTGGCCGAATACTTGACCAGGGCCAATTACGGCTTGGTGCTGGGCAACTTCGAAATGGATTGGAACGACGGAGAGGTTCGCTACAAGACCAGCTTCAGGTGGAAGGATGCCGGGCTAAATCCCCAGACCATCCATGGTCTGGTCTATGTGAACTGCGCGACGATGGACCGTTATTACCCTGGCCTGATGAGCGTACTTTACGGCGGAGCAACCCCCGAGCAGGCTATCCGCAACGTTGAAAACTGGTCTTGACCGAGTTGGGGCGAGCACAGGCTCGTCCCATTTCTTAACTATTGAAAGGCGGCAGGAATTTGCGGCAAAATGGCTAATTTAAATTAGGTTAGATGCAATTCTAAGGAGATGTGTTTGATGAATAATTTAGATATCTTTAAGCTGTTCAAACAGGAAATCCGCCCTGCACTGGGATGCACTGAACCAGCAGCGGTCGCTTTAGCCTGTGCCGCAGCCGCCAAACAGCTTGGCGGTGCTGTATGTCGGGTGCAGGTGCAGACCGATCCCAACATCTACAAGAACGGTATGGGGGTATTCATTCCAGGGACAGGCAAGAGCGGGCTGCTGTGGGCAGCCGCCCTGGGGGCGCTATCCGCCAAACCTGCCCTGGAATTGCAGGTGCTAACGGGATGTAACCATTTCTTGCAGCAGGCTGAACAACTGATCGCCACAGGGGCAGTTGAAGTTGTGCCTAGCCAGCCGGCGGGACGGCTGTCGGTTATTGCCAAAGTAGAGCAAAGCAACGGAGAATATGCTTTGGCAGAGATCAGGGACGCCCACGCCCACATCACTCGCCTGGAGAAGAACGGGCAGATTGTTTGGGAGGACAATGAGTTGGTGCAAGCGGAAACCACGGTGTCCCCCCGGGATCTGCTGCAGTACCCGCTGGAAGAGCTGGTTGCCGCCTGCTCCCAACTATCTGACTCTGCCTACGAATACGTCTGGGAGTGTGCGAAAGCCAATCAGCGGGTCAGCGCAGCCGGCCTGGAGCACAATCTCGGTCTGGGGCTAGGCTGGCACTATCAGCAGCTGATGGTAGAAGGCCTGTTGGGGAATGACCTGGCCAACCAAGCGATGACCTGCACTGCCGCCGCGGCCGATGCGCGCATGAGCGGGTGGGATGAAACGGTGTTCAGCACCAACGGCAGTGGAAATCAGGGCATTACCGCTTCTATCCCGGTATTGACGGTAGGGGAAGCGCTGCAGTGCAGCCAACGGGAAATTGCGGAGGCTCTGGCGGTCAGCCAGCTGGTGACCATCTACGTCAAACAACACATCGGCAAGCTGTCAGCGCTGTGCGCTTGCGCTGTGGCTGCAGCCGTCGGTGCAGCCTGCGGGGTAGCCAGATTGCGCAAGCAACCGTTTTACGTCATGGGTGAAGCGATCAAGATTATGGTGGCCAACCTGACAGGCATGATCTGCGACGGGGCCAAGATCTCCTGTAGCATCAAGCTGGCTACGGCTGCCAGCACCGCCGTCCAGGCAGCGCTGCTAGCCCAATCCGGCCTGGCTGCGCCACTGGCCGACGGGATCATCGCCGAGAGTGTGGAGGACACCATCCGAAACCTGGGGCAAGTGAGCAACCCGGGTATGGTGGAGACGGATAAGGTGATTCTGGACGTAATGATGAAGTGCCGGGCATAGCCCCTGTGTTTTGCAGATAGGGACGGTCTTGCTGCTGATGTGCTCCCCCCAAAGTTGACAGATGAAATAACGAAAATTCATCAGTCGCTGAGGGGGGGCATTCTTTTGTCCGGACGCAAGTTCACTTTGGGAGAGAAGCTACGAATACTTGCATGGATTGATGAAGGGCATCCAGTCAAAGAGGCAGTTTCCAGGTTCAACGTAGGCAAGAGTACAATACGTCGATGGCGTATTAGGTTACAGGAATATGGTATAGACTCCCTGGTCGGGCAATTGAGTAGTAATCATTATCCTGCTGAGCTTAAGATGCAAGCTGTACAAGCCTACCTGACGGGAGAAGGCTCTCAAATGGACATCTGCCTTAGGTACGGCATAAGGGAGGAAACGCAACTTCGGCGCTGGATTTTCAAGTATACTCAAGGAGAAGAACTCAAGTCTTCTCCAGGAGGGGAATCCAGAGACATGAACAAAGGGCGGAGAACCACCTACGATGAGCGTATAGAGATTGTCCAACATTGTATAGCCAATGACTGTAACTACCGGGAGGCAGCGGAGCTCTATAAGGTCAGCTACCAGCAGGTTCACTCTTGGGTTAGTAAGTATAACAAAGGCGGAGAGAAGGCACTTGTTGACCGCCGAGGCAAAGCCAAAGAAGAAACTGAGTTGACAGAGGCCGATCGGCTGAAGATTGAGCTTCGTAATCTGCAGAAGGAAGTTCGCAGACTGAGCGTGGAGAACGCATTCCTAAAAAAATTGGAGGAACTCGAGAAGAGGTATCGCTAGGCCGAGTTCCACGATTTAAACTCCATCAGGCAATCCACGAACTGCACAGCAAAGGCCACTCTATCTCTGAGTTATGCAGGGTTGCCAACATCAGCCGCCAGGCGCACTACAATTATTTGAAGAAGGAACCAAGTGAGCGAAAGCGGACAAACGAGTTAATCGCTGACACAATAGCTGGTATCTACCTGGAGGTCAAGGGTATCTACGGCTACAGGATGATGCAACTGGTCGTGAACCGGAGGCTACAGGCAACGTACAACCTTAAACGAATCTATCGGTTGATGCGACTGATGGGTCTGAAATCGGTCACTCGAAAGAAACGCAGACAATACAAAAAGTCTTCGCCTGGACATGTTGCTGAGAACCTGCTGAACAGAAAGTTCACAGCTTTGAGGAAGAACCAGAAATGGCTTACAGATGTAACCGAGTTCAAGTATGGCGACGGCCAGAAAGCATACCTGAGCGCCATTCTCGACCTTTACGACAACAGTATTGTTGCCTATGTCATTGGTAAGAGGAATAACAACAAGCTTGTCTTTAGCACATTGCAGGCAGCCTTGAAGGCCAATCCAGAAGCACAGCCCCTCATTCACAGCGATAGAGGCTTCCAATATACTTCCTATGGTTTTGCCAAGATTATCACGAATCAGGGCATGATCCAAAGCATGTCAAGAGTAAGCCGCTGCATTGACAATGGCCCCATGGAAGGATTTTGGGGCAAGCTCAAAGCAGAGCGCTACAACCTAAGAAAGTATTACGAGAGCTACGAAGATCTGGTAGCCGACGTAAGTGACTATATACGCTTCTACAACGAAGAACGACCGCAAAGGAAGTTTTCTGGTCTGACCCCGATGGAGTACAGAATGTGTGCATAAATCGCCCTTGACTCCCTGTGCTTAACGAAGGTGCGAGGGGCGATGGCAGGGAGAGCACAGCAGATACCTCATCGCCCCTCTGCGCACAAAATTGTAGCACAGGGGTCAAGGGACTCACCCTGTGGTACTGCTCAGGGCTCCGACAGGGAGAGCCGTGGCCAGCAACCATTGGCTGTATTGCTTAAGACATCCCAAGAAAGAAGGCTCCTCAGGGTCATTCCTAAGGAGCAAACGCTTTCATTATTTCGTTTGTCAACTCGACAGGGGGCACCTCATGCCAGGGGGGCAGCAAGACCGTCCCTATTTTCGGCTCTGGCCAGATGAATGCTTGGTTAGAGGCATGTCTCTCTCCGCTACGGCGTATGCTTTAAAGAATACAGCCGCTGGCTGCATGGGGGGCGAGGGTCGTGCGCCATCGCACAAACAAGCTGCTGCTCGTGGCACTGATAACATTGGTTCTGGCGCTGGCCATGATCGGCTGCGCGGACGCCACGTCCCACTTGATCGTCAACCGTGATGGCAGCGCCGACTTAACCATCACTGCTCGCTGGCATTCGTCGCCGGCTGCGGCGGCTACAGCCCAAGGCATCGTGGCTGCAGCGGAACCTCTGCTGGCGCAACGGGGACTGGCACTGCATTATGCCGAGAGCGAGTCCGAGATTGTGCTGTCCATAGACAAGCATGTTGACGATTTGGACGAGCTGCTGCTCCTGATGCCGACAGCGGCAGCGCTGAAACAACCTGACTCGGGCGGCATAAAGGTGCAACACGGCCTGCTCCGGGACCGCTACCAGGCAAGCTGAACCTTACCCTGCACGACTGGCTGGCCGAATACCTGGCTCCATGGCAATTGTATCTAGTCGAGTTGGTGATGGACAGCAGTGAGACCAGTTTGCAGGTCACCCTCCCCTGGTTGCCGAAAGAACACAATGCAGACTTTGTGGAGGGGCGGGGGCGCACATTGGGCTGGTGGCTGCAATACGATCAACCGACCCAACTGTACGTATTGCTGCAGCTGCCTAATCGCAACTGTTTGCGCCTGAGCGTGGTAGCAGGCCTTTTGGTGTTGATCCTGTGGCTCAGCCGCAAGAGATGAAATGGGGTAATGCGCAATCTGGAGGTGAACCGATTGGACCAGACACAGACAGCAAGAACTCGCCGATTGACTGGCAAAGGCTTTTTCAAGGCCTTTACGCCCTGCCTGGGAGCTTTCATGCAGACCTTAGTATTCGCCTGCGTCTTCCGCAGCATCCCGTCGGCCCGAGCGATCGCTTACCTGGCAGTGATCTCCGCTGGAGCCTTCTTCTCCGGCCTGTTTGTGGCCGTTTGTCTGCCTGAGTTGGTCAACCGACGCACCGGCAAGTCACAGCTGCAGCCCAGTGATCATTACTGGCGGAGCGGCTGTCTGGTGCTGTACCTGTTGGTGCTGCCCGCCATCGCTGCGCTGGAGCTATCATCATGGCGGGGGGCAAACTTTGGCGACCACTGGTTCCTGACCGGTTCCATGGTGTTCGCTGTGGGCTTCTTCTTGCTCCACTGGGCTATGTTGCACAATCGGCACTGGAACCTACCGCTGGCCTCAATCTCGACCCACGCAGACGAGGTAGCTGATACGGGCCCCTATCGTTTCCTGCGCCATCCTGGCTATTTGGCCCTTGCCATGTGCAGCATCGCTACTTCGTTGATGCTGGGCTCAGCTATGTCACTGTTCCCAGCCCTGGGGCTGGTGCTGCTGGTGGTCTATCGCACAGGCGAAGAAGACGATCATCTGCAAGAAAGCCTGCAGTCCTATCCCGCCTATGCGGAGAAGGTGAAGTATAGGCTGTTCCCCGGCCTCTGGTGAGACGAAACGCTGTAATGCGGGAATCTCCATCATGGATGAAAAGCCAAGCTGGTGCGGACATCTGCCTCCTCGCTACCTGCCAGCTCCTTAGACATCCTTATTCTTCCTCGTCTTCTGCCAAGTTGCCGTCGAAAGGACGCGTCCGGACTGCAAGATACGTGCATGCAAAAAACGCTTTCGACTTCTCGAAAGCGTCGTCATTTCTGGTGGAGACGAGGGGGATCGAACCCCTGACCTCTTGAATGCCATTCAAGCGCGCTCCCAGCTGCGCCACGCCCCCAGATGCGATTCTGTGCCCCGCGTTCAGCGGGTACATTGAATATTATACGGATGCCAGAGCGGAATGTCAACCTCTTGCCGCGATAATGTCGTCGGACAGCGATATTGTCACCCTGTAACGGGACAGCGATAATGTCCCTATGATGGGAGAGCAATATTTAAACATGAAAGAAGCAAATCGCCTTCGTGCCATTCAAGACACCCTTAGCGGAAGACGTACCATTGCTGACGCAGCACAAGTGCTTGGACTAAGTGAACGACAAGTGAAACGGTTGAAGAAAGGGGTTCAGAATCAGGGACCAGGTTTTCTCGCACACGGTAATCGTGGACGGAAGCCCGCTAACGCTATTCCTACTGACGTTAGGCGTCTGGTTGTTGAAATGGCAACAGGAGACTACAGGGATACTAGCTGCCAGCACATGAGTGAGCTTTTGGCCGAACACAACTATATCGAGATAAGTGCCAAGAGCGTTGCTAGAATCCTACGCAAAGCGCAAGTGCAATTGCGCTTTGCTAAGAAACAGCCGCACAAACGTCGTACTCGTGACCGCAAAGCACGCATGGGCATGCTGGCGCAGTGCGATGCCAGTACCCATGATTGGCTCGAGGGACGAGGGCCTACGCTGGCTCTGCATGGGAGCATCGATGATGCTACAAGCACTGTTTTAGCACTAGTCTTTAGACCTACTGAAGACTTGCGAGGATACCATTTAATGCTTGAGCAAGTGCTTAATGACTACGGGATTCCAGATGGCCTTTATTCTGATCGCCACTCGATCTTCTTCTCCCCGAAAAAAGATAAGCTCAGTATCGAGGACCAATTGGCTGGAAAGACCGTAGCCTTAACTCAGTTCGGTAATGCTCTCGCGGACCTTGGAATCCAACACATTCCTGCACGGTCACCGCAAGCTAAAGGGAGAATTGAACGCCTTTGGGGGACCCTACAAGCTCGCCTGATTACTGAGCTCCGGATAGCCAAGATCTCAACCATGGAAGAGGCCAATGCTTTTCTACCGGGATTCATTGCTAGATTCAACAAGCAGTTCGCCGTAAAGGCACCCGAGGATGGGTCTGTCTTTTTACCTGCACCCAGCCAAGAGAACATTCGCAGAATCCTGTCTATCCGTCATCCGCGTAAAGCATCTGCTGGTTCAACCATTTCCTATGGCGGTCAGTTATTTCAACTACTCGATTCGCGGGGACAAGTTATCCCCTTAAGGCAGAAAGCCACCGTGCAGGTACTTACAGCTCTAGACGGAACCGTTAGTGCCGTATACTGTGACGTGGTATACGCGCTAAAGGCCATACCAAAGCCAGAGAAGAGAGTAGAACCACCAAAAGAGAAACCGGCAACACCTACGCAGCCGCGAACCCAGCCTGCTGATCACCCATGGAAGAAACAACAGCCCAAGCCGATTAAGCGCAGGCGCTCCAAGACCGAAAAATACTTTGACGAACGACCTTGGCTGAGCGCTGCCTTGGGTGACTCAGCATTCAGAGACAACGACTAACGCTTAGGTCACCCAGTCCTCCCTGTCGGAGCCCTAAGCCATCATCCAGCTAAGTCCCTTGACCCCTGTGCTAAAATGACGTACCGAGGGGCGAGCGAAGGATTCTTGCCTTCGTCCTCCCTGCCATCGCCCCTCGCACTTAACAAGAAGCACAGGGAGTCAAGGGCGTATTCTAACCTCGAAGGTGACATTTTCCCTGTCCCGTATAACGCGATTTGGGGTGACATTTTCCCTGTCCATTGACACCTCTTGCCGCGATAACCCTGGAGCCATCATTCACCAGTCCGTCGTGCCACTACCTGCCATCGCTCCGTGTCGGCAGCGGGGGCTGACTGCGTTCCCCACGCGCAGAAATCCAAGAGCTCAAACCCATTTCCAGTCAAGGCTGCGGTTACTTCATGGAGAGAAAAGTAGTGCTGGCGGTGCAATTCATTGTAGCGACGATACAGGCCGTCCCCTGCAGGTAAGAAGATGGTCAGTTCGTGCCAACAGTCCCCGCTCTCCTGCTCAAACTGCGAGCCCCATACACAATACCCACTCTCGCATTCCTGCACGAACAGCCCGCCGTCAAAGACGTGCTGCAGCTTGTACTCGCTATGCAGATCAAACAACAACAGGCCGCCTGACGCGAGGCAAGCAGCGAGCCCCTGCAACGTCTGCTGCAATTCCGCCCCGCTGGCCAGGTAGTTGATACCATCGCAAGCGCAGACAGCTAGATCAAAGCTGTCCTGCGGGAAGCGCAGCTGGCGCATATCCTGACAGCGCCAACGGGACAGTCCCATGTTCGCTGCCAAGCCCTTATCGGCGGCAATAGCCAGCATTTCAGGGGACAAATCAACACCGATGACGTGATACCCCAAGCGGGACAAGGGCAGGGCCAGGTTTCCGGTGCCACAGCCTAGGTCCAGCAAACGGTGCCCTGGCGCACCGTGGTGCGCGATCAGCCGATGCAGATAGCCCGCCCAGTGCTGATAGTCCACCCCTGCCATCAGGCCATCATAAAGGCTGGCCAGGCTACGATAGTGGGAGCTCATCAAGGTCTATGCGCCGAGCGTCGTTCCAAAGACGCTCCAAGTTGTAGAAGTTCCTGGTCTCGTCCTGGAAGATGTGGACGATCACGTCATTATAATCCAGCAAGAACCACTTCGCATCCTGGTCGCCTTCCTTCTGTGGGGCAGGCAAACCTAGTCGCGATAGCTCATCCTCGATGTGGCGGGCAATGCTTTGCACTTGTGTGCGGGAAGTGCCGCTGAGCAGCACAAAATAATCAGCGACGATGCTCAACGATTGCAGCCCCAGAATGACCGGGTCCTTAGCCCTGCGATCGTCCGCCAGCTGTACAATCCGCTTGGCCAACTCCAGTGAGTCCATGCTCACACCTCCGGTGATTAAGCTTCCCTGACGAGCACCCGGCCAATCATCCACCAATGGAAATCTGTCCGAAAGCCCGAATCCAATTGAAGAAAAAGACATGCGCCTATGGCAGCATGTCTTCGCCCAGAATTACTACCACGTCCACATCGGTGCCAGCCTCCGGATCCAGCAACACTTCCTGTGCGGTGATCGCTTCGGCCACCCTGACAGCACCGTCAGTCTGATCGGTTACGCTGAACACTTGGGTTACCGGGTACTTTCCGTCTGCCTCGCGAATACTCACGACCTGGAAACCGTTCTTCCGCAGCAACTCAGCCACCTGATTGGCATTCTGGCGGCTTCCGTTGCCATACTGCAACTGCACCCTGACACCGCTGTTAGCAAGACGATCGACACCTGCATAGAAGTAGGCCTCGACCATCTCTTCTACTTTTTCCATGTTCGGCACATAGTAATAGATTCCGTCGATATATCGATCTGCGCCGTCGATAGTGTAACTGTTAACCTTATCTTTGAGAGAAGCCACCGCCGGAGCGTGACGCAAAGCTACACTAAACGGGATGTTCGTCTGCACCGTCTCGAAGCCGATGCGAATCAACTCGGGAATCTTCAGCAGGTTGGCTGGCTTCAGCAGTTGCTTGATGGCAGCAGCGATGAACTTCTGCTGACGTTGTGACCTGGCCAAGTCGCTGTCTGTATGGCGATAGCGCACATAGCCGAGTGCATCTTCGCCGTTTAATGTCTGCACGCCCTTCTTCAGGTGGATGTGCAGGTTGCCGGCTTCGTCATCCCAATCCATGTTCTTCTCCACATCAATGGTCACCCCGCCGATGGTATCGACCAGGCGTGGGAACCCGTTGGTGTCAATTGTGATGTAGTAGCGAATGGGTACGTTGAGGAAGTTCTGCACAGTCTGCATGGCCAACTGCACGCCGCCATATGCATAGGCATGATTGATTTTGTCCCTACCCTCTCGCCCGGGGATCTCCACCCTAGTATCCCTCGGAATTGAAAGCAGGCTCACTTCTCCCTCCTTGGGATCGTAGGTGGCTAACATGATGGTATCGCTGCGGCCGACGCCAGGTTGTCCCGGGGCGATCCAGCCGGGGTCGACCCCCAGAATCAGTACGTGCAACTTGCCATCTGCGGGCAAAGGCCCTGGCTCAGCCCCATCGATCACATCCGGCGTGCGCAACCAAAACCAATAGGTACTGGCACCAGTCATCACCAAGAAAAAGGTCAGTATCACTAGAAAAGAAAATCTCCGGCTCATATATTTCCCCCTAAACTGCCGGCAAATGAAGGCAAGCGATATAAAGCAAGAAACCGCATCAATTAGCTGAAAATGTCTATGCTAATGCTATTAACTATAACATCAATGACAAATCGAAACAATGGTCAGCGGTGGGCGGCGATCAGCTGTCAATGTATAGACGATGTTTGTGGATATAGTGTTCCACCCCTTCTGGCACCAAATAGCTGATCGGACGACCTTCGCGCACTCGCCGACGAATATCTGTAGAAGATATGGCCAGGGAAGGGATTTCAATATAGTGAATGTGCGCCAATTGCTCAGCGGTGAAGCTCTGCCTGTTCAAATGCTGCTCCAGGCGGAAACCCGGGCGGGTGGCGGCAACGAAGTGGCAGATCTGCAACAGTTGTTGATAGTTGTGCCAGCTGGTGATGTCCAAGATTGCATCGGCACCGGTGATGAAGTAGAGTTCACAGGGGGCGTAGTCCCGAAGGAATAGCCTGACTGTATCGTAGGTATACGAGTAGCCACTGCGATCGATTTCTGCCCGCGAAAGATAGAAAGCGGGGTTGGCCGCCGTCGCCAGCAACGTCATCAAGTATCTATGCTCCCCTTTGGAGACATTCTGGGACTGCTTATGGGGCGGGTTTCCCGATGGGACAAAGAAGACCCGCTGCAGGCTGAATTCATGCCGGGCTGCCTCCGCCGTGACCAAGTGGCCGATATGGATAGGATCAAACGTTCCTCCCATGATCCCAATTCTGCGCATGGGCTGCTCCTCCTTGGGAAAACCTTTGCCTCTATTTTAGCAGATCCATGACCAGGCTGTCCGCCTGGCCTTAACCGAGGCTGCGGCATAGCAGCCACCCTATTGGCCAGTGCACGATCTCGAGAACGAAGATAACCGGTGCCCCCCTCAACTGCTAGCGCCGGCGATCAAAACCCGGATCATCAGTGAATTCAAACTCCAGTTCGTTGATGCGCACGGTGTCGCCCTCGGTCACTCCCGCCTCTCTGAGCGCGTCAAACACTCCATAGCGGCGCAGCGCCCGCTGCAGCCTGATCAGTGCATCTTCATTCTGTACGTCTGTCATGGCAATCCGCCGCTCGATCCAAGTGCCTCTGACCACAAAGGCACCGTCATCACTTCTCCGGACAGTCAAAGGTTCCTCCTGTTCAGGCAAATCCTGCAAAATCACGACTGGCTTGGGCACCGGGGCTTGTTGCAGCTGTTGGTAGGTAGCCCGCATCAGCTCCAGCACGCCCTGCCCGGTGGCAGCCGAAATGCTGTAGACGATATACCCCAGCTCATTCAGAACACTGGTCAACTCCGCCTCGCGTTCAGCCCCAGCCGGTAAATCCAGCTTGTTCAGCACTACGATCTGTGGCCGCTCGGCCAGTTCTGGTGTGTATAGCTGCAACTCTCGGTTGATGGTGTGAAAGTCGTCCACAGGATCCCTGCCGTCGCAACCGGCTGCATCCAGTACGTGTAACAGCAGCCGCGTGCGTTCCACATGTCGTAAGAATTCGTGCCCCAGTCCCTGTCCTTGATGCGCGCCGGCGATCAACCCCGGAATATCTGCCATGACAAAACTGTGTCCATCTACCGAAACCACGCCCAGATTGGGCACCAGAGTGGTAAAGGGGTAATTGGCGATTTTGGGCTTGGCAGCGCTCACTTGGGCCAACAGAGTGGACTTGCCAGCATTGGGAAAGCCAACCAGACCAACGTCCGCCAGCAGCTTCAGTTCCAGGCGTAGCCATCTTTCCTCTCCCGGCTCACCCTGTTCGGCAAAGGTTGGCGCCTGCTGCACAGCAGTAGCGAACCGGGCGTTACCTCGCCCCCCCCTACCCCCTTTGGCGATGATCACCTCTTGGTTTGATTCGGTCAGGTCAGCCAATGGCTGCCCGGTATCGTCGTCAAACACCACCGTTCCGGCAGGAACCAGGATGACGTGATGTTCTCCATTCTTGCCATGCATATTGTTGGTGCCGCCGTTCTCTCCCCGTTGTGCTTTGTGGTGCTTGCGATAACGCAGATCCAATAGAGTGCTAGCGTTGTCGCTAACCTTCAGGATCACGTTTCCCCCGTGGCCGCCATCTCCTCCAGCAGGTCCTCCATGGGGCACATATTTCTCTCTGCGAAAATGGACCATACCATTACCACCGTCGCCGGCTTTCACATATATCCTCACTTGATCGATAAACACGGCTTGCTCCCCCCTACATAGACCTACCCCTATTATGAGCCATGATGATATCCGGCTTACCTTTGGGCCTGACGTCAACTCAAACCAAAGGTAAACCTCAACTCTTCTCCATCGTTGCTTTCCAGTTGCTGCAAAGCCTTGGGAGTTGTCTGCAATAAGAATTCCAGTGGCATTTGCGGGGCAATGACTGAAAGCATGGGTTGGTTACCCTCCAACCGCACATGTAGCCAGCGATCCTGCTCTGCCAGAGTGCCGATCTGCAGCAGCAGCGCTTGCACCAACCCGTCAGCAGCAGCCAAGTTCCTGCAGCAATTTGTTTCCATTGGCAACAGCTCAAAACTGATGGAAATCTCCGCATCCCTCGCCTGCTGTAACCACTTCCAGAGCAGCAGGCCCAACTGGTCGTTCCTGCAGGAGAATAGGTAGCTCACTTCCTGAATGCGCTCGACTACATTTTGCAGGTCCCGGCGCAACTCATCCTGAGGGCGGCCCAGTTGCATGTGGCCGCTCAGTATTTGCAGTTCGTTCAGCAAGTCGTGACGAAACCTGCGGAATAGCTCTAGTCCCTCAATGCGCATTGTTTCTTGCCCCCCACTCGTCCTTTCTCCTATCTTACACTGCCGAGAGACGGTTGGTAAGTCCTCATGGAAGAAAACAGCAATGAATAGAGACCTTTAACTGCTCCGTCGTTGCTTGTACCGCTGCTCGGGAAGACATTGCGATATCTCAGGCCGGTAGAAAAGGGTTGCGCAGCTCGACAAGGCGTCGACAGAACTTACCCCCATCTGTTCTCAGGAACCTTCCTGCTGCCCAGGGCAAAAAAATACCGGTGCATCAGCACCGGTGTTAAGCACAGACTAGTTGTTTGCAGGCTCTGACAGCGGATAAACGCTTACCTGTTTCTTATCGCGGCCTTTGCGCTCGAATGAAACCACTCCGTGAATCATGGCGAACAGAGTATCATCCTTGCCAATGCCAACGTTGTTGCCTGGATGAATCTTGGTGCCACGCTGACGGACAAGAATGGAACCAGCGGTGACAAACTGACCTGCCTGCCGCTTTACACCCAACCGCTGCGCGTTGCTGTCACGGCCGTTACGGGAGCTACCAACGCCCTTCTTGTGAGCAAACTGTTGTAGATCAAACCTAAACAGCATGGTTACACCTCCTTTGAATCGAGGATACAGACATAATCTTGGTAAGCCGAAGCCAATTCTCTTAGCCCTACGAGCATGGTGCGAAGCAATAGATCGGCTTGCAGTCCCAATGAGGGCGACAAGCCTTCAGGGAGGCAGCAGCTCAGCTCTCCGTCAACTTGATATCCTGAACACTCTATTCCCAGCACTTCCTGCAACCCCAGCAGAGCAGTCTGTACTATAGCAGATACGCCAGCACAGACAATGTCAGATCCGTGTTCTGCATAACCTGAATGCCCGCTGACGGAAAACCCGTGCAAACGACCATCTTTACCGCGCCGCAGGGCAATAGTAATCACTGTTCAATGACTAGCAGCGGATGCCAGTAATCTGGACAGCCGTAAACGGCTGGCGATGACCGCGCTTGACGCGCACCCGCTTCTTGGGCTTATAGCGCATGGAGAAAACTTTAGGGGCCTTGCCATGTTCCAGCACCGTAGCTTCTACCACTGCACCGCTAACCAAAGGCTGACCCATCTTCACGTCGCTGCCGTCAACCACCATCAATACCCGCTCAAAGCTGACAGCCTGTCCAGCCGGCACAGGTAGTTTTTCCACCCGTACCACCTGACCTTGTTCCACTTTCAATTGCTTGCCACCGGTTTCGATAATGGCGTACATTCCGCCACCTCCTTAAGTTAGACTCGCCGGATACCCAGGCGGCGGCTGTCGGCCGCACTTATAGCCCGTTCCGAGCGGTTTCGGTGCCCCAACAGAGCGGACACCTACGATTGTTAATTCTACCATAGTCAATGGGCAGCGTCAACGAGTTCCCCGGCCAGCCTCGCTTTGGCGTAGGTGCGAAAGGCACGGGTAATCTCAATCAGCACCTTTTGACCGACCAGATGCGCCGCCTTATCCACCTGAATGACAAAGCCATCCCTGCGAGCGATCGCATCCTGGACCCGCCCTTGGTGCACATCCTCCAGCTTCACGGTCAACACCTCGCCTACGTGCACCGGCAAAGCCACCTTCTCCACCATCTCGCTGTTACCGGAGAGCACGATGGCCCAATCCTCCAGATGACGCTCGGAGTTGCCCCGCACAAAGACGTGGCGTCCCGTTTCCTTCTCCAACCGCTCCAAGTTGCTGCCCCCGCTGCCGATCAGCACGGCGGCCACTGTCGGATGCACATCCAGCAGCACAGCTTCATCCTGATGCGAGCGAAAATAGCGCCAAAGCTCATTTTCAATGCGGCTGCCCAGCACTTCTTCATGCAGCACATGCCCGGTACCGTCACAGTAGGGGCAGGGCTTCTGCAGCACTTCGCCGATAGCCTGACGCACTTTCTGCCTGGTCATCTCCACCAAACCCAGTTGCGTGATCCCTAAAATGGAGGTCTTGGTCTTGTCCGCCTTTAGCGCTTCCTCCAGTTGGCTCAAAACCTGTTTCCGGTGTTCAGGCTGATTCATGTCGATGAAGTCGATGACGATGATCCCGCCCAGATTGCGCAGACGCAGCTGTCTGGCGATCTCATCGCACGATTCCAGATTGATCTTGAGCACTGTATCCTCCAGGCTGGTGTTGCCCACAAACTTGCCGGTATTGACATCGATCACGGTTAGCGCCTCGGTTTGGTCGATGACCAAGTAGCCGCCGCTTTTCAGCCACACTCGCCGCTTCAGCGCTTTATCCAGTTCGGCCTCCAATCCGAAAGTCTCAAAGATCGGGCGCTGCTGCTGGAACAGGGAGACTCTCTCCTGATACTGCGGTGCTGTCACCGCCAACAGCTCCAGCATGGCCTTGTAGTGATCAACGCTATCGATGATCACCCTGTCCACACTGTCATCCAGTGAATCGCGCACCACACGCCCCACCAGGTCCAGATCCCGGTGGACCAGCGCCGGTGCCTTGAGCTTCCTACTGCGCTGCTGGATGCTGCGCCACAACTTGACCAGGAAATCTATGTCTTGTTTCAGGTCCTCGGCCGAAATCCCGATGGCCACTGTGCGCACGATCAAGCCGATGTGCTTTGGCTTCAACTCGCGGGCCAATTTGCGCAGGCGATCCCTCTCGGCATCGTCTTCAATTCTGCGTGAAATCCCTACGTGGTCGACGGTGGGCATCAGCACCACATACCGACCGGGCAGCGTGACATGCCTCGTCACCCGCGCTCCTTTGTTGCCGAAAGGCTCCTTAGTTACCTGCACCAGGATCTGTTTGCCCTTATGCACCAGCTCCTTGATCGTCGCCCGCTTGCTGGCTTTGGGAACCCCGTCCGGATGCTCATCCAGTCCCGGGACCGCATCGGCCACATAAAGAAAAGTATTGCGCTCCAAACCTACATTCACAAATGCTGCCTGCATCCCCGGCAGGACGTTATCCACTAGACCTTTATAGATGTTACCAACTACTCTCTGCTCAATCGGGCGTTCCAGATACACTTCCACCAGACGCCCGTTCTCCACGACTGCGACACGGGTTTCACGGCTGTCGCAATTAATGATCACTTCTTTGCTCATCTAAACCCTCTCTTCTAAATCGAAAACAGCCGAGCAGATTACTATGCTTCCGCCTCCACCAGTTGCCAAGGCGTCAACAGACGGTCGTCCGAGCCCAGATAGAGTTCCAAACGCTGGATGCTCTGCGGCAATTCACCGCCGGTCACCGCTCGCCACAAGTCCTCAGGCCTCAGGTTACCTCTGCTACCTGTGGCCAAACAGGCACGCAACTGATCATCGCTGTCCACAGCGAGGTTGCGCACAAAGGGCCGAATGTTCACTTCTTTTTGGCCACTCTTGCGCTTGACAGTCAGGAGATAGCATTCCTTCTCCAGCAGGGCCTGCACCCTGCCACTCAAGTCTTCAGTTTGGGAGCCTGTGATGCGATACTCGGCAAAACGCACTAGGCTCATCAATGCCTTTACCCCAGCCGGGACGGCGACTGCCCCCAGCAGATCCATCCCCTCGGGCAGCGCCGGTTTGATGGCCGCGATCAGATCAGCTGGCTGCAACTCTTCCCTTAGTTCCAGCTCCAGGTATTCCGCCAAGCTTGTTTGGCCTACTGGCAGAGGGGCGGCGACAGACAGCAGCGGATGGGGAGAGAATCCCTGCGAAAATGCTAAGGGCAGATTAGCACGGCGCAGGATTCGCTCCCAATGGTGCAGGGTGTCCAGGTGCCCGACGAAACGCATCAAACCGGTCTTGCTATAGCGCAACCAATACTTCATCTGCTCACCTTCTTGGCTAATCGGGTCACTACGGGCAGTTGTTGGCAGGCCCCACAGGTAGGACAGCGATCCAGTCTACAGTCCGGCGTAATCGCAGCCGTAAATGCCCGCATCCGCTCCTGCCATAGCCACTGGCTACTGACACCCGGGGAAAGGTGGGACCAAGGCAGCACCTCGTCCTTGGAGCGCAAGCGATTGGCGTAGAATGTAGGGTCAATCTCTGCCACTGCAAACGCCTGCATCCAGCGCGAATAGGAGAAGAACTCGGACCAACCGTCAAACTTGCAGCCTAGGCGATGGGCGTGAAGCAACACGGCAGTCAGCCGCCGATCCCCTCTGGCAAAGATTGCCTCCAAGAGACTGACGTCGGCGTCGTGATAGTTCAGCTTCAAGCGGCGATCTTGGGAGAACAGCTCGCGCAGCCGCCTCTGTTTGCGCTCCAACTCATACTGTGAATCCTGGGGCTCCCATTGAAATGGCGTCCAGGCTTTCGGCACAAAGGAGGCCACACTGACGGTTACCCGCATGGGGCGACCTGGTTGTCCAACATGCTTATGGGCGTAGGCAGCTTTCCGCGCCAGATCAAAGATACCTTCCAGATCGGCGTCGGTCTCTGTCGGCAGCCCGATCATGAAGTAGAGTTTCACTCCCTGCCAGCCCGACCGCTGGGCACCGGCGACGGCCGTCAGCAGGTCCTGTTCGGTCACCTGTTTGTTGATCACGTCCCGCAGGCGCTGGCTGCCGGCTTCCGGTGCCAAGGTTAACCCGCTGCGACGATTCTGTTGTACTTTTTGGGCGAATTCCACCGAGAAGGAATCCACCCGCAAGGAAGGCAGGGAGACCTTGATCTGCTGGCAAGAGGTTTGCTCCAACAAGGAGTCCAAGAGCAGCGCCAGATCGCTGTAGTCCATGGTGGACAGCGACATCAACGAAACCTCATCGTAGCCCGAATTCCGCAAAGCCGTGGCCGCCATCGCAAGCAACTCTTCCCGCGTGCGCTCCCTTACCGGACGGTAGATCATCCCCGCCTGACAGAAACGACATCCGCGGGTACATCCACGAAAGACTTCCAGCATCAGCCGATCATGCACCACGCCCAAATAGGGAACGATCGGACGGTCCGGATAATACTGCGGCTTCAGCTGAGACAACACCCGCTTTTGGATCGTAGGCTTGCCGCTCAGCGGGGTGATGGCGGCGACAGTGCCGTTGTCGTGATAGCTAACCTGGTAGTGGGAAGGCACGTACACCCCGGGGACCTCCGCCAGCGCAGCCAGTGTCTCCCGCCGGCTAGCCTGCTGGCGACGGCACTCGGCATAGACGTCCAGCACGTCGAGAATCGCCTCTTCGCCCTCCCCTAGGACGACGAAATCCAGAAACTCCGCCAGCGGCTCTGGATTGTAGGCACAGGGGCCTCCTGCCATCACCAGCGGATCTTCCTCACCCCGATCGGCGGCTAACAGGGGTATTCCAGCCAGATCCAGCATGTTCAATACGTTGCTATAGCTCATCTCGTACTGCAGCGTGAAGCCAAGCAAGTCACTTTCCCGTACCGGCCGCCAACTTTCCAGAGTGAATAGCGGCAGTTTGGCTTGCCGCATCTCTTGTTCCATGTCCACCCAAGGGGCGAAGACCCGCTCGGCTACTGCGTCGCTGCGCCGATTGATCATGTGATAAAGGATCTGCAAACCCAGATGAGACATGGCCACTTCATAGACATCGGGAAATGCTAAAGCGACCCTGATCAAGTCAGGGTCCGCCTTGTGCGCTGCGTTCCATTCGTTCCCCAAATAGCGAGCTGGCTTCTCCACTCTCTCCAGCAGTTGCTCTATCAATTGTCGCAAGAGTAATCCTCCCTGCCTGCTAACAGCCTAAGTGCATACAGGCATATTATACCCAAAAACTAGCTCGCCGCCAAAGACTAGTGCTCTGTCAACCAAGATCGATGTTTCGCAGTCGAGCCGCAGCCCGATTGGCTGCGTGGGCGGCAGCTGTAAGGCATGGTTTGTAACTTGACGCCGTGCTAGTGCAATAACTGCCCCAGCTGTATCTGCAGCCCATGATCGATCACTCCCTGCAACAAGTGTTGCTCACTGACCACTCCCTGCAAATGACCGGCGCGATCGACCACGTAAAACAGATGGTACTTTCTGGGCACTAATTGTAGGATCACATCGCCCCCATGCGCATCTGGAGCCACCGCCATCGTCACCGCTGGCATGCTGCCGACCACGGCTATCTCCCGCTGCTTCCCCGCCAAATATGCCATCAGCTGATATGGCGCCTGCTGTCGAATGCGCTGGGCAGAAATATACAAGAACACCGCCATCACCAGCAGGCTGATGCTCTGGCTGCTGAAGAAAAACAAGCCCAGTCCCGAGAGCAATAGGATCAGACTGCAGGCCTGGCTGACACGGGCGGCACGTACCGTGCCCGACTTGAACCCGTGCTCCCGCACCAGGTGAGCTCTGAATACTCTGCCCCCGTCCAGTGGCAAAGCGGGCAGCATATTGAAGGCTGCCAGCATAATATTCGTCTCCAAGAAGAAGTCCAAAGCGGGGCTGCCGCCGAAGTTGGCTCGCCAGATCACCACCGCCCCGATGATCACTACGTTTACCCACGGGCCTGCCAGAGCCACCCTCGCCTCAGCGGCAGGATCCAGCCCCAACTCTTCTTCCACACTAGCGACGCCACCAAAAGGAAGCAGCACCACCTCCTTGGGAGTCCAGCCGATGGCGCGGGCTGTGGATAGATGGCCTAACTCATGCAGGATCACCGTCAGGAAAGCCAACAGACCCTCGGTCAGCTGTCCCCCGATGGCCCAGGCCAACAAAGGGAGCAAAAAAAAGTAGTGAACCCGCAAGTTCACTCCCATCACCCTACCCAGTCGCATCTGCGGCACCTCCCACTAGCGGGGTTGCTGCAGTCTGAGCAACGGGTCTTCTGGCTGACCGTCTACGAGCACAGCAAAATGCAGGTGGGCTTCGTTGGTGACCCCGGTCATGCCGACCGTTCCTATCTCCTGGCCCTTCTTCACCTGGTCGCCTACAGCCACGGAAACCCCTTGCAGATGACCATATTCGGTAGAGACACTCTGGCCGTGATCGATCAGCAAACAGATGCCCAAGTTTTCATCGTTTCTTACCTCAATCACCTTACCTGCCCCGGCTGACTGCACAGCAGCTCCTTCCGCTGAGACGATATCCAGTGCATAGTGCATCTCCAATTTCCCGCTGACTGGATGATAACGCCAACCATACCCGGAGGACACGCGACCGGTGCAAGGATATGCCAGCCCTTCGTCCTCTTCTACCTGCCCGGTAAGTGCTCGCCACACCGTGCTCAGGCGCTCGCCGTTGGGTTGCCAGTCAGCCCAGGCAGCAAACACGGTGCCTTCCGCTGCACCGGGTTGAAAACAGTAGGAGAGAAAAGAGCGACAGCTGTTGATCACGCCAAAGGGCAAGTAGTTCATGCCGGCCACCAACAAGGCCACCAAGGCACAGAGAAGCCAGCGGCTCGCGTTCGCTGAACTGGTGCGCGCTTTGCGCAATCTACCACTGTATCGCACTGCTGAGAGGCGCTCTCTTACTCCTCGTTCTCTGGATCGGCCAGACCATAACCTCAAGGCTGCCACCCCATCTTCTGAAGATTGAACAAGCTCTGTTCAATCTAATGTATATGGACGAGGCATGGCCGTTATGCCGGCATAGTAGGCTATGGTACAAAAAAAGCAGCAACCCGTCCTTCCGCTTGGTTAGAACAATATCTTCTGGCGGCGCATTCCCACGTTCAGCACCAAAGCGATGGCCATACAAAACGCCAAGTAGGAACTGCCTCCGGCGGTAACCAGCGGCAACGGCAGTCCGGTAACGGGCATGATCCCCACCGTCATGCCGATGTTGACAAACACCTGAAACAAGAACAGCACCAGCACTCCGATGGCTAACAAGCGACCAAACAGATCTTTTGCCTCCAAAGCAATGGAGAGGATCCGTTGCATCAAGAATACGTAGGCTGCAATCAGCGCTAAGGTGCCCACAAAGCCAAACTCCTCCGCCAGTACTGAGAAAATAAAGTCGGTGTGCTGTTCCGGCAGGAAGTTATGGGTGTTCTGCGTGCCTTGCATATATCCCTGACCCAGGAGCCCGCCCGAGCCAACGGCGATCATGGACTGGATCACCTGGTAACCCCCATGGGCTCGGTACTGGGGGGCCTCCGGATCCAGAAACACCAGCAGACGATTGCGCTGGTAGTCCTGCAAACCGTGTGCCCAAATCAGCGGGAACAACAGCAGACCGATCGCGATCAGACCCACCAGGAACTTGGCGTGCGTTCCGGCAGCATACATCACGCCAAAGAACAGCGCGATAAAAACCAAGGAAGTGCCTAAGTCTGGCTGTATCAAGATCAGTCCCATCGGCAGTGCCACCAATGCACCGGAGAGCAGGAACGACTTGAGGTCATTCTTGCCCGCCTGGGACTCCAGGAAATGAGCCAGGACGACGATGATGAACACTTTGGCAAATTCCGATGGCTGCAGCCGAAAACCGGCAATGCTCACCCAGCGCTGCGCGCCCCCTCCTGCCTGGCCGATCAGCAGCACTGAGGCCAGCAGTCCGAGATTGACCAGATAGATGGGCTTGGTTAACTTCAGCAGCAAGCGATAGTCAAACAGCAGGGAGACGGCGATAGCCAGGTTTCCGATCACGATAAACATGATCTGATTCTTCACGTAATAAAGAGGATTGCCAGCTATAGCGCCGACACTGGCGCTGCGAATCACCACCACCGCAAACAGCGAGATCGCCAGCATTGCCAGCCACAGCTGCCAGTCCAAGTACTTCAGCAACTTGCGATCGAAGCCCATCGCCACACCTCCCGTCTATCTGTTCAGTCTATCATATTGGGCAGCACTGCAACCACGCCAATTACATTCCTAGAGTTGAGCGGCACGTTGAAGGGAGGCAGTAGAGGAAGACACACCTCCCCTGCCGCCTCCCAACACATCGCCTACCTGGCACCCAGACCCCGTTTCACCGCCTTGATAGGAATGTTGGTGATCAGAGCTGCTGCCTCATCCGATTGTTCCAGGTCGATCATCAGACCGCTCTCATCGATCTCCACAAATTCCTCGATCACTTCCATAATTCGCCGTTTCAGTTCCTCCAGCATCTCGGGGGCGAGGCTGGAGCGATCGTGCACCAGGATCAGCTGCAGGCGTTCCTTGGCTTGTCCGCGGCTGCCTTTCCCCAACAAAAGACGTCTCAGATCAAACATTTTTCACCCACCATCTAAGTTCCTAGGCCAACCAGCCGCTTCAGCCGAGAGAAGAAGGATGTATCATCCTGCCATTCCACTATCGGAACGTCCTCTCCGGTAAGGCGACGGGCCATGTTGCGATAAGCTAACCCTGCCTTACTCCCTTGATCGAGGGCCGTCGGCTCACCCCGGTTGGTGGAAATGACCACATGTTCGTCCTCGGGTACAACTCCCAGCAACGGAATAGCCAAGAGCTCCACCACATCTTTGATCTCCAACATTTCGCCCCGCTTGACCATAGCAGGTTTGATGCGGTTGACGATCAGGCGAATGTGTTTGACCTCGTTAGCCTCCAGCAACCCCACTACCCGATCGGCATCCCGTACCGAGGGCACCTCAGGATTGACCACCACGATCGCTTCGTCTGCCCCAGCGGAGGCGGTCTTAAAGCCTTCCTCGATACCCGCTGGACAGTCGATCAACACAAAATCGTACTCTTGCTTAACCTCCTCCACCAGGCGGCGCATCTGGGGTGGCTTGACAGCAGACTTATCCCTAGCTTGCGAAGCAGGCAGCAGCACCAAGTTGGTATCGAATCTTTTGTCCTTGACAGCGGCCTTCTTCCAGGCGGTCCTGCCTTCGGTGACATCCACCAGGGTATAGACGATGCGGTTCTCCAACCCCATGAAGATATCCAGGTTGCGTAGCCCAATATCCGCATCGATCAAAGCCACCCTTTGTCCCAAAGCTGCTAGCGCAGCACCCAGATTGGCGGTAGTGGTTGTCTTGCCGACGCCGCCCTTGCCTGAAGTGATTACAATCGCTTTACCCACTGATCAGCCCTCACTTTCCCTCAATCCTGCCCTGGCAGATAGGGTTCAATCACAATTCGGTCATCCCGCAGCCGAGCCACTTCCGGGATACCCCGAGTGCTCTCTGCAACCGGATCGTCCGGCTGGCGCGCCCAGACGCCGGAGATGCTCACCTGCGTAGGGGCCATCACCGTAGCCGCGACAATGGCGTCCTTGCGTCCGGAGTATCCGCCATGGGCCGATCCTCTCAGCACTCCCAGAATGACAATGTTGCCATCGGCAATCACTTCTCCTCCAGGATTGACATCTCCAATCACCACCACATGTCCAGGGTGGTAGAATTGCTGGCCAGAGCGCACCGTCCGCTCCACAACCAAAGCGGTCATTTCCCCCTCTGCCGGCTCGGGCTTGGCCTGCTCTAAGCGCAGCAGTTGCACGCCGTCATGCTTGTTCAGCACCTGCCGGACAGTCTCCACCTGTTCGGCTGACAACGAACGACGTCCAGTATTGATCACAATGCGGGCACCACGAAAGAAGGCACCAGCATCGGACAGGCGATCCTCCAAGGAGTTGACAACCTGCGGAAAATCGTATTCATCATTGAAATAGATATGTATACCCTCACGGGTTCCCCTGAACAAGACAGCTTCATTTGGCAAACTCTATCCCCCCAGAGAAAAAACTATCAATGGGTATATTTCGCCTCCGACGGACCAGTTCCTGCGCGATTCGACAAAAATAGATGCTATTAGTCTAGTGAAGTAGAGCTTACGCTCCCTTCTGCAAAGTAGTAGAGAAAACGAGGAAAAATCGGCATAGCCCAATCAACAGCTATGCCGATTTCTTAAACGGAGTAAACCAAGATGCAGCCACTCAAGAGGCAACAGCAACTTCGCCGTTTAGGGAAGTGTCGGCGATGCCGTTGCCTGCTCAAAGTAGGCTTTGTAGATGGCATGGGCTATCGGTACGGCACCAGCTGCTCCAGAGCGACCATGTTCGACAAAGATAGCCATGGCGATTTCCGGCTCCTCATAAGGGCCATAGCTGATGAACCAACTGTGCGGGGTGACGCCAGCCACCTCGGCCGTCCCCGTCTTGCCCGCTAACTCCACTTTCTGGCCGTCGCGCAGGATGGGATCCACGGTAAAGCGATAATAGGCGGATCCGTATCCCGGGCCACCGGGGCGATTAGCTGGCAACATCACTTCGTGCATACCTGCACGGACTATCTCCAGCGCCTCTGAATCTAGTGACACTTGGTTGAGCAGGTTCGGCTCCGCCTGAAAGGTCACCTCCCCGTCAGGAGAGCTGATCTTCTGAACGACGTAGGGCTGGTAGCGATAGCCTCCGTTGGCAATCATCGCAGCATAGGATGCCATCTGCAGAGGCGTAAATTCGACGATACCCTGTCCGATGGCTGTGCTCCACACCTCGCCTGGATAGGGAGTGTACTTGTATATGCGCTTGAAATTCTCGCTGGTGGGGATAATGCCGGAAGCCCTCAAGTATCCCGGAGCAAAATCGATAGGCAACTCCTGATCCATTTGGAACAATTGCGCAATAGCC
Organism: Bacillota bacterium; assembly: GCA_050949055.1. GTDB lineage: Bacteria > Bacillota > UBA994 > UBA5500 > UBA5500 > JAEZJZ01. The sequence goes on from JBMNFA010000001.1 coordinate 775,496, forward strand.
CCGATCTGATCCATGCCACCGTCTCTGCCAAACTCGTTGACCAGGCGCTGGGCTATGGTATAGAAGACCACATTACAGGAAACCTTCAAGCCCTCAGTCAGGTTCAGGTGCCCGTGCCCAGATCTTTGCCAGCAATACTTCTTGGTCGCCCCCACCGAGTAATGGCCAGGACAATAGAAAGTCTCGTCGGGATCGACCACCCCGGCCGCCAAGCCGGCCATCAGTGTGATCGGCTTGAAGGTGGAGCCGACTGGGTAAGCATACAGAGGGACATTCGACGTCCACAGAAAGTCTGCCCCAGCCCAGTTCCCTTGGTCAAAGGGCGGATAAGATGCCCAGGCCAGCACCGCCCCCGTATGCACATCCAGGACTACGGCCGCTCCCTTGCTCGGTTTGTCTGGATACCGACTATCTTTGTCGTTTAATCTGGTTATGGTCTCCGCCAAAGCTTGTTCAGCGGCTGCCTGCAGTCGGGAGTCGATGGTCAGTGTCATCTGATTCCCTTTGATGGCGGGTGTTTCACCCAGATCAGCGATCAAGCGATTGGAGTGGTCCACCTCCACTTGGCGATACCCATCTACTCCTCGCAAGCTGATATCAGGATTCACCAGCTCATAGGCATTCTCCAGCCCAAAGACGCCCACCGTGGCGTCCATGCGATAACCGGCGTTGCGGTATTCGGGCAACTTGTTCTGGGTGATCGCCCCCAGACCGCCGATCAAATAACAGGCCATATCACCAAAGGGGTAATCGCGCACAGCCTGTCTCTCCACCATCACCCCGGGCAATTCCATCCGCCGCTCGTCGATGGCGAGAACCGTCTCTTCACTGACATCGACCGCCAGGCGAATTGGCTGATAACGTCTCCATACGTTCTCCTGCACCAGCGTCTCAATTCTCTCGGCGGTAACACCATACTCCTCAAGCATTTTCACCAACAGCTCGATCACCCGCTGTCGCTCGCCCGCGTCGCTGGGCACTAGCCATGAAACCACATAGGCCGGGCGGCTAGTAACCAGGAGTGCGTCGTCGCTGGTGACGATGTCGCCGCGGGCCGCGTCGATCACCAAATACCTGGTGCTGTTCTGCTGCGCTCGCAGGGAGTAATAATCACCTCGCACCAGTTGCATGTATCCCAAACGGCCCACCAGAATCAGAGCCAAAAAAAATATGGCCAGCCCTAGGCGGTTCATTCGCTGTTCGAACTGTTTTCGCACCCTGTTACTCCCCCCTACTTCTAGCCACCAGGCGCTGGTCCTGGCGGCGAATTAGCGCATACACAGCAGGAATCGCTAGGCCATTTGCCAGCAATACGATCAACAATTGCCTCCAATAGCGCCCTGCTATCCAATGCCCATAGAGGAATCCTTGCCCCACGGTCAACAGCATCCAGAAGGCGACTGAGCTGGTCAATCCAGCGAGCAATGGGACCAGGATCGAATCGCGGAAGACCAGGCGGCTGAGATGACCTATGCTGTAACCGATAGTGAAAAAGACGGTAGCATAAAACCCCAAGCCAAATCCCAATACCACATCCCGCAGCAATCCTGCGATCAAACCAAACCCTGCTCCCGCTTGATGCCCATGGAGCAGGGCGACAGAAACAACCACTGCCAACACCAGGTCCAGTCTACCCAGAAATCCACCTAGGACTGGAACCACCGTGGCCTGCAACAGCAGGGCGAGCAGCAACCAACCCGATAGCCACAAAACGTGCTTCCACATATCAGTGTCCTTCCATGCCGGTAACCACCAAGACATTTTCCAGTGAGTTGAAGTCAATAGCCGATTTGATCGCCGCGACCAATTGCAGTCCGTCCGGTGTTGGTTCTGTTGACACTACCTCGCCTATCAGCAATCCGGCAGGCAACGCCAGCCCACCTGTTCCAGAAGTGATCACCCGGTGGCCTGCCAACACTGCTGCATCTCGAGGCAAGCGAATCATCCGTAGCCAGCCAGGATTAGCGGGATCGGCTTCCACCGTCCCCCGCACCCTGGTCTCTTGCACCTGTCCGGCCACGGGGCCACGGGCATCGCTGATCAAGACCACTTTGCTGGTGCGCTCTCCAGCCTCGTAGATGCGGCCGACAAAGCCTTCGTGGGTGATCACCGCCATATCATTGCTCAAGCCATCGAGGGTTCCTTGATCGATCACCAGTTCCTGTTGCCAAGGGTTGTCGCTGATGGCTAATACCTGGGCCATCTGCAAGCGTAATCTGGGGTTCTCTACTTGGTAGGAGAGTAGTTGTCGCAGGCGCTGGTTTTCCCGTTCCGCTTCCACCAGCAGATTGAATTGCATCTTTAAAGCTGCCAACTCAGCCTGTAGCTCGGCGTTCGTCGCCCGCAGGGATAGCAGTTGCCCCAGTTCGCTAAAAAAACGTTGCACCGAGTGCACAACAAAACTGGAGCCTCGCTCCAGTGGGGACAGTAGCCGCAAGATCTGTTCTTCCAGCCAACTGAGGTGATCCCTTTGCCTAGCATAATAACTGGTGAATCCGATCAGCAACACCAGAACGAGGCCGAAAATGATGAATCCATTGTTCCTCTTCCAGAAGGACAGCAAGTGACTTCACGTCCTTAAGCAGGATATCTTATCCGGTGTATCAGTACCACGGTGGCTATCTATTTGCGCGGCGATGCTGCCACCAAACGCTGCAACTCTGCGCTCTCCAAGATTTTTCCGGTACCCAAGGCCACGCACGATAGTGGCTCCTCAGCCACGTGCACCGGCATTCCTGTCTCATCACTGATCAATTTGTCCAATCCCTTCAGCAGGGACCCGCCGCCACTCATCATGATCCCGCGATCCATGATATCCGCAGCCAATTCGGGGGGAGTCCTTTCCAAGGTGGATTTCACTCCATCCACGATTGTTCTGATCGGTTCAGCCAGCGATTCCCGCACTTCAGCGGAGGTCAATTCCAGTGTCTTGGGCAGCCCGGTGACCAGATCGCGGCCACGCACTTCGATCTTCTCTTCCTGGGGCAGGATGTAGGCCGATCCGATGGCTTTCTTGGTTTCCTCGGCCGTCCGTTCGCCGATCATCAGGTTGTAGTGCTTCTTGACGTAATTGATGATCGCGTCATCCATCTCGTCGCCAGCGACTCGAATGGAACGGTGGGTGACAATTCCCCCCAAGGAAATCACCGCCACTTCCGCAGTGCCCCCGCCGATGTTCACAATCATGTTTCCTGTAGGTTCCTCCACCGGCAACCCAGCCCCGATGGCAGCGGCCATCGGTTCCTCGACAATCAGAGCGTCCCGTGCGCCAGCCGACTTGGTAGCATCATAGACAGCCCGTTTCTCCACTTCCGTGACTCCGGACGGCACACAGACGATCACCAGTGGCGAGATCAGTGGTCGCCCTTTCAACGCACTGCGAATAAACTTGTGCAACATCTTCTGGGTGGTGTCGAAGTCAGCGATGACACCGTCCTTTAAAGGCCGGATAGCCACAATGTTGCCAGGGGTACGTCCCACCATACGCTTGGCCGCTTCCCCTACCTCCAGAACTTCGCCGGTATCCCGCTTGATCGCTACCACCGACGGCTCATTGAGCACTATGCCCTTGCCTTTGACGTATACCAACGAGTTAGCGGTCCCCAGGTCGATGCCCAGATCCCGCGAAAAGTGTTTCTGCACGAAGTTCGCCATTCAATAGCCCTCCCGACTAGACTAAGCCCTTTTCTTTCATACTCACAGTCTTACCATCACCAAAAATCACGTGATCTAAAACCTCTATACCGATGATCTTACCTGCCTCTACTAGCCGCCTAGTCACCTCTATGTCCTCCCGGCTAGGGGTGGGGTCGCCACTGGGGTGATTATGGGCTACGATGACGGCAGCTGCACTGCGGCTGATCGCCCGCTTGAACACTTCCCGTGGATGCACGATCGAGGCGTTTAAGCTGCCGCGGAACACATCCTCTATGGCCAGTATCTTGTTCTTGGTGTCCAGCGCCAACATCACGAATTCCTCTTGCGGCAGATGCTGCAACCGAGGCATCAGCAAATCCCGCACATCGGCCGGCTGCCTGATCACCATCTGTTGTTGACGGGCGGCCGCCAGCCGCACCGCTAGCTCCACAATGGCAGCCAACTGGCACGCCTTGGCTGGTCCGATGCCCGGAACAGCCTGCAGCTCCTCCACCGAGCAGCTGAGCAGGCCACGCAGGTCACCGTAACTGGCCAACAGGCGTTCGGCAAAGTGGACGGCCGATTCACCACGATTGCCAGTGCGCATGATCACCGCCAACAACTCTGCGTTGCTGAGGGCACGGGGCCCCAATAAAGCCAGACGCTCCCGCGGTCGTTCCTGTTCCGGCAACTCCTTGATCATCAGTGATCTCTTGCCCATCTCGCACCTCCAACTAATCTAGCACAAGTGGAAACAGAACCATCACTAGTAAGCTATTAGCTGGCTGTCAAGACCTGAGGCTGGGCCCAGTCTCTCTCACTCGCCTACCAGGCGTCATCTGGTTTTGGCCTCGTGGTGCATGGCTTGGATCATCTCGACCACTCTGCTCAATGGTAACCCCACTACGGTGAAGTAGCAGCCTTCGATACGGTCAACAAACTGTCCAGCCCGGCCCTGAATTCCATAGGCACCAGCCTTGTCGTAGGGCTCAGCGCTGTCCAGATAGTCCTCGATTTCATCTGGGGTTAGCCGCCGCATGTGCACGCGGGTGGAAATAGCGTCTTGCATCAGCCGCCCGCTGGGCGCATCAACCAATGCTACCGCCGTGATCACCTGATGCCACCGACCTGACAGCAACTGCAGCATGCGTCTGGCATCCGCCCTGTCGCGCGGCTTGCCCAAAACTTGGTCCTGATAGACCACCACCGTGTCGGCCCCCAGGACAAACCCGGACTCGTGCTCCTTCGCCACCTGCCTGGCTTTACCAACAGCATTTCTGATGGCCATATCCAGCGCTGACAAGCTGCCGTCACCGTTCTCCACAAAACTGCTGGGATAGACGGAAAAGCTGAGCCCTATTTGCCGCAACAACTCCTGCCGACGGGGTGATGCGGAGGCCAGAATCAGTTCAGCCTTCATAGCCATGCGTAGACCAGCAGACTGAGCACCAAGCCCAACACCCCGGCAACGGTCAATTTGACGGTAAAGCCGATGGTCAGGGTGAACAACTCAAAATCCAACACCAGCGGAGGATTGAGACCATATGCCCGACTGGCGAGATTTAACCAAGGGAGAGTGCTACCCAAGGCTTGTCCCAGCAAGCTGCCGATGAACGAGCCGATAATCAGGAACAATAGCAGCAACCAAATGCTCTTACCTTTGCGCAACGTCCAATGCCCCCTTGCTGTGCACACAAAACTACTACATCTTACGATATTTCCCGCTATAGTCTCACCCTATGCCACCGTGGAAAGACAGCAGGGCAAGATACGTTATCGTTCCCTACTGCCTACCATTGTAACACAGCAAGGGAAAACCAATCGAGGTTGATTTCCAAACTGGAAAAGGCGCTCAACCAAAAAGGTTGGCGCCTTGGTACTTGCACAGATCAACTACCGCATCTCTATTACTTTCTTCGGACATTTCTCCACACAAAGGCCACAACTGACGCACTCCTCGGGATTCACTTGATGCTTCTGCTTCAGCTCGCCCTTGATTGCCCCTACCGGGCAGGCCTTCTTGCAGATGGTGCAGCCGATGCAATCATCGCCGATCACTGCCTTTGGTCTGCCTTCCAACTGCCCGGCGATCACCTTGGTCGGACATTTGGGGATACACAATCCGCAGTTGCGACACTTGTGATGGTCGATTATGGCCAGATTGTTGTTGATGGTGATGGCATCAAAGGGGCATGCCTTGACGCAGAGGCCACAAGCGATACAACCGGTCTTGCAGGTCTTGCGCACTTCCACCCCTTTGGCCTGCGAGCGACACTGAATGACCACGCTGCTGGATGCCGGACGCATGGCAATGATCCCCCGCGGACATGCGGCCACACATTGTTCGCATCCGGTGCACTTCTCCTCGTCGATCACCGGCAGCCCGTTGTCGTTCATGGTGATTGCCCCAAACGGACAGGCGCGGAAGCAATCGCCATAACCCAGACAGCCATAGGTACACATCTTGTCGCCGCCACCCACCATTTGGGCGTCCTGGCAGGTACCCAGGCCTGAATAGCGGAAGCGGGTGCCACACTCCTCCTTGCCACCTCTGCAGTATACGGTGGCGACTTGCTTCTCGCCGGCCTCGCCGGTGGTACCCATGATCTGGCCCAGCTTCTCCACCAAGCTCGCTCCGCCAACAGGACAAAGGTTGATCGGCGCGTCGCCGAGTATCGCCTCGGCGTAGGCTGAGCAACCTGCGTAGCCGCAGCCACCGCAATTGGCACCAGGTAGAACTTCCAGCACCGCATCCAGGCGAGGATCCTTCTCGATGTGAAATTTCTTGGCTGCAAGAGCCAAACCAACTCCAAAAACCAGCCCAAAACCGCCCAACACACCAACTGCACTGATAATCGTCTTCAACATAGCGCTCATATCTTATACCCCCTGCCTAAAGCAGACCCTGGAAGCCGAGAAATGCGATGGAAAGCAATCCTGCGGTAACCAGAGCGATCGGAAAACCCTGCAGCGGCTTGGCGATTTTGGAAAACTGCAAGCGCTCCCTGATCCCGGCAAACAACACAATAGCCAGTGAAAAGCCAAGGGCAGCGGCAAAACCATTGACCATCGACTCCAGCAGACCATATTCGTTAGTAGAGTTGATCAGAGCCACGCCCAGCACAGCGCAGTTGGTGGTGATCAAAGGTAAGTAGACGCCTAGCGCCTGATAGAGGGTAGGACTAGTCTTTTGAATTACCATTTCCACAAACTGCACCAAGGCGGCAATCACCAGAATGAAGGCGATCGTCTGCAGGTACATCAAGTCCATTGGTTCCAACACGAACTTCTCCACCAGCCAAGCTACCAGCGAGGCTACCGTCATCACGAAGGTAACGGCGATACCCATGCCGGTGGCCGTCTCCACTTGTTTAGAAACACCCAGAAAAGGACAGATGCCCAGGAACCGGGAAAGCACGAAATTGTTGATCAGGATCGCGCTCAGGAAAATGACTACCAAGTTTGTCATAGTATCTACCTCCTAAGCGGTGCGCCTGGTGCGCAGGTATTGAATTAGTCCGATCAGCAGGCCGAGCGTGATAAAGCCGCCGGGCGCTAGTCCCATCAGCCTCATCGGTTGAAATCCATCCCCAAAGACAGCGATACCGAACACGCTGCCGGCGCCAAGCAGTTCCCTGATGGTGCCGAGCAATGTCAAAGCCAAAGTGAAACCAAGCCCCATGCCAACTCCGTCGGCCATTGACGCCAGCGGATTGTGCTTAGAAGCAAAGGCCTCCGCACGCTGCAAGATGATGCAGTTGACCACGATCAAGGGAATGAACAGCCCCAACACCTTGTGCAGATCCGGAAAAAAGGCATTCATCACCAGGTCGACGATGGTGACAAACGTGGCGATGACCACAACAAATATCGGGATGCGTACGTTACCCGGAACGAAATCACGAATGAGAGAGACAATCAGGTTGGAGGCGGCCAGCACGAACAGCGTGGCCAGCCCCATGCCGACGCCGTTGATAGCAGCCGTAGTCACTGCCAGGGTGGGACACATCCCTAGCACTAAGCCAAACGTCGGATTCTCTTTGACGATACCCCTGGTGATCTCTTTGAGGTAATTCACGGCTGACACCTCCTCAGCGATTTCTGACAACAGCAGGACGGGCAATCTACCCAAAACAAAGACTCATCAAAAATGTAGCTTTTCATTTAGTCGCACCACCAAACTTGCGTGGCTGGGTATAGCGGTCGATTAGCGGTGTAACCGCGTTCATCAACAGGATAGAGTATGATACCCCTTCGGGGTAACCGCCCCAAAGACGGATAATGCTGGTGATCAAACCACAACCAATGCCCATGATCAAACGGCCGGTCTTGGTCACCGGAGACGTAACCCAGTCGGTGGCCATGAAGAAGGCACCCAGCATCAGCCCGCCGGCCAGCAAGTGGAAAACGGGGTCGCCGCCAAACAGTCCTTCGCCTCCGGCAACCCAGGTGAAGACTGCCACAGTGCCCAGGAATCCGGCAGGGATGCGCCAGTCGATGATCCCTCGCCACAGCAGATAGAGGCCACCAGCGATCAGCGCCAAAGCCGAGGTTTCGCCTAAACTACCTCCCACCGGCCCCAACAGCAGGCTGCTCCAGGCCACCTTCTCTCCGCCCATCTGTGCCATCTGTAACGGAGTAGCGGAGGTAACCATGGTGAAAGGTGTTACCCAGGCGGTCATCTGGGCAGGCCAGGAAGCCAGCAAGATCGCTCTGGAAATCAGTGCCGGATTGAACGGGTTATGACCCAGCCCGCCAAACACTTGCTTGCCCAGACCGATTGCCAGCACTGCCCCAATGGCCATCAACCATAGCGGCAGGGTAGCCGGTACGTTAAAAGCAAGCAACAGACCGGTCACTATGGCACTGTAGTCACTGATTGTCACTTTCTGTCCGGTCAGCTTTTGAATCAGCGCCTCAGTCGCCAAAGCCGCAGCTATGGACACCACCATCAGCAACAGCGCCCGTACCCCGAAGAAGAACACCGCTAAGGTAGCTGCTGGGGCTAAGGCCAGCAGCACCTCCAGCATAGCCTGCTTGGTATCTTGGCGCGCATGCAGATGTGGGGACGAGGTCACCAGCAGTTGATTCTGTTCCATCTCTCTCCCCCCTAACCGTTGTTGCGCTTGGCTAGGATATGGCGTTTAGCCAAGCGAATATTCTGCACCAGTGGACGTCTGGAAGGACAAATAAAGCTGCAGGCACCGCACTCCTTGCAGTCCAAGGCGTGGTATGCCTTGGCTTTATCCCACATCTCGTGTTCGGCAAACTGCGCTAGGAACAACGGCTGCAAGGAAATGGGGCATGCGTCTACACAACGGGCGCAGCGAACACACTCGCGAGGCTCCAGGGGGGCTGCCTCCGCTTCTGAGAGCACCACAATTCCAGAGACCCCTTTGATCACTGGAACGTCCAGAGTGCCCTGGGTTACACCCATCATCGGGCCGCCGTTAATCACCTTAGCCGGTTGTCCTTTGAGACCACACTGTTCCAGCAAGTCCCGGAAAGGTGTGCCTAGGCGCACCAGCAGGTTCTTGGGGTTCTCGACCAGCGAACCGGTGACGGTTACTACCCGCTGAATCATAGGGCGACAAGTGAGTACCGCCTCCGCGATAGCGGCAGCTGTACCAACGTTGTTCACTACCACGCCCGCGTCGGCAGGCAACTTGCCCGAAGGAACTTCTCTCCCCAGAATGGAGTGGATCAACTGCAGCTCTGAACCTTGAGGATACTTTACCTTAAGGGGAACAACTTCGATGTTCGCATCGCCAGCGATTTCCTGGGTCAAAGCAAGAATTGCATCCGGCTTGTTTTCTTCGATCCCGATGTATCCTTTGTTTACGCCCACAGCTTTGAGTATGATCCTCAGACCCTCGATCACTTGTCCGGCTCGTTCCACCATCACCCTGTGATCGCTGGTCAAGAAAGGTTCGCATTCAGCGCCGTTGAGAATTACAGCATCAATGGTGGCTGTCGCTGGTGGCACCAGCTTCACGTGAGTGGGGAAAGCTGCACCACCCAGTCCAGCTATACCTGCTTCGCGCACGATATGCACGATTTCTGCGGGAGAAAGCTCTTCCCATCCTCTAGGATCGGCGAAAGGCGGAGCCTGCTCATCCTTTCCGTCGTTTTCCACAACTACAGCCAATCCCATTTGGCCGCGAGGATGCGCCCGGTTCTCAACGGCGATCACCTTACCGGAGACAGAGGAATGCACGGGAACGCAAACTTTGGCTTCGCTCTCCCCTATCTTCTGCCCTTGCAGCACCCGATCCCCCACCTTCACCAAAGGCTGACAGGGGGCACCGATATGCTGGCTCATAGGGAAGACGAGCACATTGGGTACCTTGGCTAGCTCAATTGATTGTCCTGCGGTTCGTTCCTTGTTGTAGACAGGATGAACGCCGCCAACAAACGTCTTCGTCGCCAAACTACTCACCTCTCTGCACAAATTGTGATAAATATAACGTGAACTTAATACGCTAAGAGGCGGGCAAACCCGCCTCGAAATACAGAATCTTGTGTACAGCACCTTGGCTAACGATACTTATTTTAGCCTTTTTGAGTTACAGCGACAAGCACTCTCGGATCAGAAGCCGACATGGTAATTGATGTATCAGCGCTATATAGAACAGTAAAGCATGACATATGTATAATAACATAAATAGATAATCGGCGCAGGACGAATCCTGCGCCGATTTTGGCAACTCTTAGGTCTGTTCAGACAGCGCTTTAGCGGGGATACTTTCCCCGGGCCCGATAGCTGGTGTGCAACAGATGGTGGGCTTTTTCGCCACCAATTTCGCCCAAGAACGTGTCGTAGAGCTCTTTCACTGCCGGGTTTTCATGGCTCTTGCGCACAGGCAACGCTTCATCGGCACGATAGATGCCAGCGATACGCTGTTGTCTCAGTTCAGTAAACTCATTTACATCGGTCGGACGGGGCTGGCCACCACCACTGATGCAGCCCCCGGGACAGGCCATCACTTCGACAAAGTGATAGTCCGCCTGCTTTGCAGCTATCGCCTCCAACAGCGCCCGCGCATTGCTGAGGCTGTGCACAACCGCAACTTTTAGCTCGATGCCTGTTTCGGGAAAATCTACCTTCGCCTCTTTTACCCCCTGCAAACCTCTGACCGCCGTCAGCTCCAGGTTGGTCAAGTCCTGCTTGGTCAACCACTCGTAGGCTGTGCGAACGGCTGCTTCCATCACTCCCCCACTGGCACCAAAGATCACACCGGCCCCGGTGGAAATGCCGAGAGGAGCATCGAACTCTTCCTCAGGCAAGTGCCGCAAGTTGATGCCAGCCCGCTTGAACATGCGCGCCAGTTCCCTGGTAGTCAAGACAGCGTCAACGTCCGTGACGCCGCTGTCCGCCATCTCCGGCCGCTGGCTTTCGAATTTCTTGGCTGTACAAGGCATTACCGATACAACCACTATATCCTCGGGAGATACTCCGATCTTCTCCGCATAATAGGTCTTGGCCACGGCACCGAACATCTGCTGGGGCGACTTGCAGGTGGAAAGATGAGGCAGCAAATCAGGGTAAAAATGCTCGATAAATTTGATCCAGCCAGGGCTGCAGGAGGTGAGCAGCGGCAGCTTGCCGCCATTTTGCAGACGTTGCACCAACTCAGTTGCTTCTTCCCAAATGGTCAAGTCAGCCGCAAAGTCGGTGTCAAACACTGCATCGAATCCCAAGCGCCGGAGTCCCGCTACCATCTGACCGGTACTGACAGTTCCAGCTGCCTGGCCAAACTCTTCACCAATAGCCACTCGCACTGCCGGTGCTGTCTGCACAACCACATGCTTATGGGGGTCCGCCAAGGCGGACAAAACGCGCTCAATATGGTCTACCTCAGCTAAGGCACCGGTCGGACAGACCGCCACACACTGGCCGCAAAGCACGCAGGCAACATCATTCAACTCTTGCGCCGCTTCTGGCGCCACGATGGTCTCGAACCCACGCTGTATAGGCCCCAGGACACCTACACCCTGCACCTGATGACAGACTGCCACACAGCGCCGACAGAGGATGCACTTATTGGGATCGCGGACAATAGACGGGGTACTCGTATCCAGCGGATACTCGTTACGCTCCCCCGAGTAGCGGATATCGCGAATACCCATTTCCTCGGATAGGGACTGCAACTCACAGCCGCCGTTGCGGACGCAAGTCAGGCAATCCTGGGGATGAGTGGAGAGCATCAATTCCAGATTCATACGTCTGGCACGAACTGCTGCGGGGGAGTTGGTTTTGACCACCATACCCTCGCTGACCTTCAAGGTGCAGGATGGTTGCACCCCTCGCATACCTTCCACTTCCACCACGCACACTCGGCAAGCCCCAACTTCATTCAGATCTTTCATATAGCATAGGGTGGGAATGTGAAAGCCCGCCTGTTTGGCAGCAGCCAACACAGTGGAGCCCTTGGGTACTGTGACGCTCTGCCCATTGATAGTTAAAGTAACCTGTTCCATGGCAAAATACCTCCTGCTAATCCCTGACAATAGCGTCAAAGGGACACTTGCTTATACAAGCCCCACACTTGATGCACTGCTCTTGGTCGATGACGTGCGCAGTTCTCAGCTTCCCGCTGATTGCCCCTACTGGACAGACCCGGGTGCAAACACCACATCCGCGGCAACGCTCAGCCAGGACACGGTACGAGACCAAGTCTCGACAGACTCCAGCCGGGCACCGCTTATCCTTGATATGGGCCTCATACTCATCACGGAACCAGCGCAGAGTGCTCAGCACCGGGTTAGGAGCCGTCTGTCCCAAGCCACAAAGCGAGGAGCTCTTGATATGCCCGGCCAGCTCTTCCAGCGCTTCGATATCGCCCTCTTCACCGTCGCCACTAGTGATTCGCTCCAAAATCTCCAGCATGCGTTTGGTCCCAATGCGGCAGGGAGTACACTTGCCGCAGGACTCGTCCTTGGTGAAATCCAGGAAATAGCGGGCAATGTCCACGGCACAGGTGTCCTCATCCATCACGATCAAGCCGCCCGACCCCATCATGCAGCCGAGTTTGGTCAATCCATCGTACTCCAGGGGCACGTCCAGATGCTCCGTAGTCAAGCAACCACCGGAAGGACCGCCGACCTGCGCCGCCTTGAATTTCTTGCCATGGGGAATGCCACCACAGATGTCGAAGATGACTTGGCGCAGAGTCGTCCCCATCGGCACCTCTACTAGACCGGTATTGTTGATCTTGCCGGCTACCGCAAACACCTTAGTTCCCTTGCTACGACCGACGCCAATGGTACTGAACCAATCAGCACCGTTCAGGATGATCGGACAGATGTTAGCCAGAGTCTCCACGTTGTTGATGAGAGTGGGTCGGCCCCATAGTCCCGCATCGCTGGGATACGGTGGTTTCGGCCTAGGTTCACCTCGCCGACCCTCGATGGAAGCAAGCAACGCCGTCTCCTCACCACAGACGAAGGCACCGGCACCGACGCGCACATCCACATCAAATTTGAATCCAGTGCCAAAGATGTCTTCACCCAGCAAACCATGCTTTCTGGCCTGATAGATGGCCAGCTTCAGATGTGAGACCGCCAAGGGGTACTCGGCGCGGACGTAGACATACCCCTGATTGGCACCCACTGCATAGCCAGCAATAGCCATCGCCTCCAGAATGGAATGGGGATCTCCCTCCAGCACGCTGCGGTCCATAAATGCGCCAGGGTCGCCCTCGTCAGCATTGCAGACCACATACTTGACATCTCCAGCCGCTTTGCTTACCAGCCGCCACTTCAAACCGGTGGGGAAGCCAGCGCCGCCGCGGCCCCTTAGCCCTGAAGCTTCCAGAGTCTCAATCACTTGCTCAGGGGTCATCTCGGTGAGCGCTTTGCCTAAGGCCGCATATCCATCCCGAGCGATATACTCCTCTATCACTTGCGGGTTGATCACGCCTGTATTGCGCAACGCAATCCTGGTTTGACCAGCGAAGAAGTCTATCTGTTCCTGTTCCTGGATTTGCTTTCTGGTCTCCGGATCGTGGTACAACAAGCTCTCCACTACCCGTCCTTTAAGCAGGTGTTCCCGCACGATGCGCCGAGCATCTTCTGGGCTCACCTTACGATAGAAGGTGCCTTCCGGGTAAATAACCAATACCGGCCCCAAATCGCAGGTGCCGATACAACCGGTCTCAACCACCATGATTTCTTCACTCAGCCCTAGGCTGGACAGTTCTTCAACCAGCGCATCCTGTACATCCTTGCATCCAGATGAGATGCAACCGGCCCCGCCACAGACGAGGACGTGAGCTCGGTAAAAAGCCATGTCAACCTACCTCCTTGTTCTAGCAACACGTCTATATAGGTCTAGTCTCCCTCTGAGGATTTCCAGTGTGAGGCTGGACGTAATTACCGCTTGACTACCCATTCTTCCAGGATCTTTCCACCGACCACGTGACTGGCGATGATCTGACGAGCAACTGCCCCGTCAACGCGGCCATAGGTCACCCTAGGCTGCCCTTGCATGATCACATCAACCAGCGGTTCCTGATCACAGAGCCCAATGCAACCGGTCTGGGTGACCACAACGTTGGTCAGATTCCGCTGCTCCAACTCGTCCATGATCGCACCGAGCGCCGTCCGCGCACCGGCAGCTATTCCGCAGGTACCCATTCCGACGATAATCCGCACTGTGCTTTCCCCTTGGCGCAGGTACATCATCTTCTGGGCCGCTTCCCGAATTTGCTTCAGCTCTTCCAATGACTTCACGGCTCCAACACCTCCAGTGATTGTTCGTTCTCCTTCACGTACTGTCCCAGCCATACGGCTACTTGCGGGTTCCCAAATGGGACCGGCCCCAAGATAGTCTTCAGTTGCTCGCTATCCAAGCTGAATTGCCGCTCACCTCTCTGATGCCGATAACGTAGTCGGCAGTCTTCATTCAGCGCTAGGATGCTGACCAGCGTACTGGACATATCCCCCAAAGGGACGCGGTCAAGGTGATCGTGTTGAAACTCTACCCGCACACGGGTCCCGGCACCTGGCCGCGAGTCGATCCACAATCCTCCTCCAGCTTGTTCAGCCGCCAATTTCAACAGTGGCAATCCTAGGCCCACATTGCGGGTCCGCCGGGAGGTGACAAAGGGATCCAATGCAGCTCGACACTGTTCTTCGGACATACCGCTGCCATTGTCGCTCACCTCTATCGTCAGTCGATTGCCCGCTAGGTCTTCAACGATGGCAACTTCCAGCTGCGTTGCCCCAGCAGCCAACGAATTCTGCGCCAGATCCAGGATGTGCAGGGACAGTTCTTCCATATCGCCTAGTAGCGAGAGAGAATCTCGCTAATTTTGGTTGCAGTCAGGCGGCCGTAGACATCGTCGTCGATAGTCATCACCGGTGCCAAACCACAGGCACCGATGCAGCGGGTGATTTCCAGCGTGAATTTGCCGTCTTCGGTGGTGTCGTTCACCTTGATGCCCAACACCCGCTGCAGCTCATCCACAATCTCCGCCGCCCCTCGCACATAGCAGGCCGTACCCAGGCAAACCCCGATCTTGTGCAACCCCCGTGGCTTGAGGGTAAACAGAGAATAGAACGTGGCCACACCATAGACCTCGCTTAGCGGCACACCCAGCCCATCAGCAACCTGACGCTGAGCCCGTTCAGGCAGGTAGCCAAACAACTCCTGGGCCTGATGGAGCACTGGAATGAGAGCACCCTCTTGGCCCCGGTTCTGCTCGATAATCTCTGCCAGCTCGTCATAGCGGGGGTCTTGCGCTTCCTGGCAGCAACTGCAGGTTTTTTCCTTGCTGTTAACGTCCACAGTCTTCGCCTCCGTTAGTCTAAAAGTTTGTGAATGTTACATCTTTCACTTGGGATATTAAAATAAAAGGCTTTAGCGTTATCTCATCCCCTTTCCTCTGGCTTAAGCGTTCCTGATGTAACTGCGCACCAGTCGGCGGTCTCCTTGCCGCAATGCACGGCAAATGCTGTGGGGATTGTCCAGAGAACCGTGTAACCAAGTGTTCCCTCTGGTGACCATTTCCCCCAGCGAGTGGGCATCCGAGCTGGTGACGGCCAGCATGCGCGCTGGCGTTGCTGTCTGTCGCCCGGTGAAATACTCCTGAGTATATTCCACGGTGGCTATGGACAGACCGTCAGGAATGAAACTCAACTGGCTGTACAAGCTGAATGCCGGTCGATCCAGATGGGCCGGCACACAGCATCCACCTAGTCTCACCACCCTGGAACACACCTGCTCCAGGGTAAATGACACTGACTGCAGCAACAACGCCGGTTGTTCCCCGGCCACCTGTCCGCCTGAGTCAAAGATCAACTGGCGCCCAAAATGACGCGATGCCCGTCGTTGATCCAACAAATGTGCCTGAACTTGGGTAGAGAACTGCTGCAAAGCCTTCAGGTCGGGGAAGTAGGCCAGCAGATGGACTTCCTCCAGCGATTGCACCTCAATCCCCGGCAAGCAGATGATACCTGCCTCTGCAGCCAAATCGCAGACTACTGGCACATTATCTGCGGCTTGATGATCGGTAACAGCGATCACCGACAGGCCAAGCAGCTTGGCCATATTGACGATGTTATGGGGAGTCATCTGATCGTCAGCACAGGGTGACAACGCACTGTGTATATGCAGGTCAGCCTTTTGCCAATCAGTCATCTCGCGAAGCGCCACTGATCCCCAGCTGGTACAGACGACCTATCGTCTCAAAGGCGGTGTATTGGCTGCGCAACAGAGTCACCCCCGCCTGCTCTGCCTTTTGCAGCGTCTGCTGATCGGGAACCGCCTTCCCGACAATCACTACCGCCGCCAGATTGAGCAGTGAGGCAACTGCCACCACGTTGGGGTGACACTGCAGTGTTACCCAGATGGATCCCGGTACGGCGTTCCCCATCACGTCACTGAGCAAGTCGGCTGCGTAGCCCAGTTTCACCGGAACGTCTCCTTCCGACATCTGTGTTAGGCAAGTAAGTTGCAGCGCTTGGATGACTTCCGAAAGCAGCATGGGCTCACCCCCTCTTATGCGGATCCCTGCCCATGGCTGGAGGCAGCTTCTCCGCCAAATTATGAATTTCCGCCGCCAAGTCTTTCATCCGTTCACGCAACTTGAGCACACAGTCGGTCTCAGTGGCGATGCCACGCACGATGTCCTCCGCCAGAGCGCGGCAACTGGGAGCACCGCAGGCCCCGCAGTCCAATCCGGGTAGCGAATACGCGATTTGCTCCAACTGCTCCATCTTGCGAATAGCCAACAGCATGTTGCCAGCCAACGGCATGATCGGGCGTGGCTCGATGGTCCCACGCAAGGCGAATAGATCTGTCGTGGCAGCATCCGGGAGGTCTTCCGCCAGGCTACTGACTACCGGAGACAGCTGTTCCGCTAGCTTAGTCAACCGCACTTTGGCCAGAAATGGGTTATCCACAGTCAGCGCTCCGCCTACACAGCCCCCTACACAAGCCTGGCATTCCAGGTAGCCAATCTCCCGCAGCTTCCCTCTTTCCATTTCATCGAACAAAGCCAGCAGGCTATGTACGCCGTCCACTGCCAGGCGATTCTCTATCCCTAATGCCGCGCTTTCTCCGCCGGCCCTGCCCCAGCCCAGCCCGAAACCGCTGGCCTGCATGCTAGAGGACACTTGATTCTCGGTAGGGAGCAACTTGATCAGCTCGCCATAGACGTCTGTGATGGCAAATGCCCCATTGGCGCAGGAGCTGTTCCTGCCTTCCGGCTGATGAATGGCTGTGACTTTGGCTGGGCAAGGGGTGATAAACCATACCCCGACACGCTCGGAAGCGATCTGCAACCGCTTCACTGCCCGTCCCCTGGCCAGCACAGCTGCAATCTCCATCGGCGTCTCCATCGGCAGCAGATACTTCAGCAGTTCGGGATAGCGAACCTGGATGAGGCGAACAATGGCCGGACAACTGCTGGAAATCCATGGGCCTGGCCCATGGATGGCGATGTACTCGCGGACAGCCACAGAGACATAATCGGCGGCCAGCGGCACCTCGAACACCTCGTCAAACCCCATCTTGAGCAGGCCGTTAAGCACCTGCTCCGGCCTCTTAACTTCAGCAAACTGCCCAAACAGTGCGGGAGCAGGCAAGGCAATGTTGTAGTCGAATTCGCTTAGCCTATCTATGTCATCGGTGATGGCTGACTTGGCATGGTTTGGACAAACCCGGATGCACTCACCACAGTCGATGCAGCGTTCTTCAATGATCCTTGCTTTTCCATCCCGCACCCTGATCGCCTCAGTGGGGCAGCGCTTGATACAGTTGGTGCAACCTTTACACCTAGCAGGATCCAATTGAACGGAATGAAAATACCGCGCCAGAGCACCCGCCCCCTCTAACATGTTACGAAAAATCCGCGCTCTAAACTCATGTGATCTTATATGGCTTCTATGTCGCCGAATCTAGCATCTGTCTTGAGGATCGCTGTTCGCAGAGCTAGGTTGGGAAGGCAACTATCCGTATGGATGCAATTGGGATAAGAGAACGAGTGCCCCGCACCTGGGCGTAGTGAGACAACGACCACCGGTAGATATAACTAAATGTTAAACAGCATGCGCACCGTGGTGCCAACACCCACCATGCTATTCACCGACATCTGGTCAGCATTCCGCCGCATATTGGGCAACCCCATACCCGCACCAAACCCCATTTCTCGAGCGGTTTCTGGGGCCGTGGAATAGCCCTCCTGCATGGCCAAGCCAACGTCCTTGATCCCAGGACCGCTGTCCTCTGCCATCACTTCCACAGCATCTGTCCAAATGGTCAGCTGCAGGGAGCCGCACGCGGCGTGAATGACAATGTTAATCTCCGCTTCATAGGCAGCAATTGCCACCCGCCGGACCAAAGCTGGCACCAACCCGATCTGCTGCAAGGCACGCTTGATCTTGCTGGAAGCCTCTCCCGCTTGGGAGAAGTCGCCTCCCCGCACCAAAAACCTCAGCTCCAGCAGTGGTTCTGTTGCCAAGGGTCGCCCTCCTTCTCTATGCCCGCAGGCCCGCCTGGTATAGGATTCCACAGGACTCGAACAAACCGTAATCCGTCACCAACAGCGGTAGATTCAACTGTTCAGCCAGTAGCAGGCTATCCGGATCGGGACGCTTCCCCCGCACCAGAACGACAGCTTTGATATCCAACATCTCAGCTGTACGGATTACCTGCAGATTGGTCAGACCGGTCAGCAGAATTGTGTCATCTCTAGGAGTGGCCAACACGTCGCTCAACAGATCTGCGCCCTGCCCGTGAGTAATATCCAGACCCAACGCAGACTGGCCTGTGAGCACTTCTGCTCTCAACAAGGCGACGGCGTCAGCTAGTTTCAATCACTCTCATCCTCCTCAAACAATTCGCCCAATTATACCACGTTACATTTTTCACTCCAACCCACTAGGCCAAGATTTCGCCGGCGGTTTGTTGTACGGTCAGATAATCCAGGACGAATTCCATCAGAGATACCTGCATCTGCAGCAAGTCCATTTCGTTGCTGCTATCCAAATAGGAGCACAATTGGTTGGCTGCTCCCAGCAAATCAGCACATGCTTCCAGCAGCTGGGAGTGGAAGCGAACCGCGTCACCCGTTGCACCCATGGTGGATAGGCGCTCGTGAGCAGCATCAACTTGCCTCTGCAAGCTGGCGGCCTGCTCGCCATCGATGGCCGTGGGCCTTAGCATCTGGCCAAACGCACCTTCCAGCGCTGTCACCTGCTGAGCAGCTTGGGCAAAATAGTCGGCCATGCTGCCTGCTACGTCATACCGGCCTCCGGGGAGGATAATTTCCTTGATGAACACATCGTGACCCAGTTGCTGCAACAGGGTGCCGACCGCTTGCGCCGCATCCCGTTCCGCATAGATGCCAGCGAAGACCTTGAAGAACCCGCCCTCCTGAGCATATGCGGCGGGGTAATTTTGCTGTGACAGTTGTTGCACCAATCCTTCCGCGCCAGAGACGTTGCTTAGGGCTCCAACCTGGGGTAAGTAGCAGCGAAAGGACTGCATGCTGAGCTGAGCCTCAGTGACCGCTGGCAGTGGTGGCTCCTCGTGCTGACCACCCGGCTCAGAAGGCGGGTTATCGGGCGGCAGGGTCCCGGTGTTGGGACCGTTGGGCTCGAGGTCGGAACCGAACAAGTAACCTTGCACAATCAGCCTATTGATCAACCAGCCACAACCGATGGCCAGCAATCCGACCAGCAGCAAGGTTACCACCAGTTTGCCGACCCCATTCTTTCTGCGCTTGCGGGATCTTCTCGCCATTCTCCCACCTCCAGTGTCCAATGCATCATCTAGACTACTTAGGCTTTCGCCACTTCAACTCAGACTCCTGCTCAGGACTGCCAAAGTTGAAAGCGGCAACCGAATGGCCGGTTTGGCCTAGGGTGATAACGCGTTAGGCGCTGACGCACAGCCCCTGCTATCGCCAACGCAACAGCCCCGCTCCCCCAGTCGCTAACGCGACAGCCCCCTCTATGAGGGGGCCAAGTGAGGGCGGAGATGAGGAACTTCCCTCGCCAAACAAGAGGCATCAGCCTCAACTCCATGCTGCTCTTCGAGCAGCAGGAGTGAATATCCTTCCCGGTACGTCAAAGTACTTGCTGCAAGTGCTGTCTGGCTTCGGAGACAGTGTAGAGGGAGCCGGCAATGAGCAATACCTGCTCATGCTGCAGTTCCCGCAGTGCCATATCTATCGCCTCGGGGACGGAACCGCCGCAACAGGCGGAAACAGGATACTCCAGCGCATCTGCAAGCAGGACTGCGGGGTCGGTTGCCCTTCCGTACTGGGGGGCAGCAAAGACTACCCGGCTGGCCAACGGCAGTAGGTGCGAGAACATTTCCTGTCGGTCCTTGTCCTTGAGAATCCCCAGCACCATGGTGATTTCCCTGGCGGGAAAGTAGTCCTGCAGCGCTTGACGCAGTACACGGGTGCCATGGGGATTGTGGGCACCGTCAACCAATACCAGGGGGTTCTGAGACATGATTTCCAGGCGACCAGGCCAGCGGGTGTCTTTGAGCCCCTGACGGTATGCATCTGGCCTAATACTCCACCCATCCTGCTCCAATTGCCGCACGGCAGCCACCGCCAAGGCGGCGTTTCGGCACTGATGCTCACCCAACAGGGCGATTTCAAACCGGCCGGAGAAACCCCGCCGATCCTGGTAATCAAAGCTCTGACTGGTCAAACTATGCTCTCTTCTGATGTAGTAGAAGTCATCTCCTAACCGCCAGAGCGGAGACTGGCACTCCTCTGCCCGCCGGGCGATCACCTGGAAGGGTTCCTCCTCCACCACTGCGGTAACTAGGGGGACTGTGCTCTTGATGATGCCAGCTTTCTCACCGGCTATCGCTGCCAGGCTTTCTCCCAGCAGTTCGGTATGTTCCCGGCCGATGTTGGTGATCACGCTGACCAGAGGGGTGACCACGTTAGTAGCATCCAGGCGGCCGCCCAAGCCTACTTCCCAAGCGACGACATCCACCGCACTCTGCTGATAGTACAGCAGCGCCAGGATGGTGGTCACTTCAAACTGAGTGATCGGACCAAGTTCACTCTCGTGCACCTGCTGCAGCAGCGGCTGCAGCCGGGTAGTAAGGGCAGCCAAACTGTCCTCCGAGATGTCCGCTCCATTGATGCTGATCCGATTAGTGAAGGATTCCAGATAAGGAGAGGTGAACAACCCCACCCGATACCCCGCCGCCTGCAAGATACCATGGATAAATGCAGTAGTAGAGCCCTTGCCATTGGTGCCCCCTACGTGCACAAACTTCAACTCCCGCTCGGGGGACCCCAGCTGCTTGAGCAAGACACGCATCCGCTCCAGCCCCGGCCTGCTACCGAATCGACCAAACGAGGCGATATAATCCAATGCCTGCTGATATTCCACTGACCTCACCCCTACTCAACAAACTCCTGGCAGTATTTTGCTACGGGAGTATGTTTTGATACAGTCAGGCACAAGTTGTGCGCGAACGGCGGAATGGTGACGACAGACACTCCTTCCCGCTGAAAGACCCCCGCCCCGAGTCACGCCGCTCTCGCGACAAAAAAAGGGGAAGAACAATTGCTTCCCCTGGGCTTTCGGCTAGTTTTATACTGGATAGCCTTCGCTCTTGGCCTTCTCGGCCAGCTGGTAATCCACGCCGTATTTCTTCGCATGGCGTTCCTGCATGAACTTCAAGGCCACCTGCTGGAAGAGAGCATAGGAGAGAACGTCTTCCTCCTGCTCCATGAACTCTGCCACTGCCTGCTTGGAGTTCTCCATGTCCGGCTCCAAGATGTCCGCCGGCCGATGGTCGATCACCTTGGCATCGCCGATAATCTTGCGGCGGAAATCTTCGTCGATGGGGCCAGGAGCGCGTCCGTACATACCCATGAGGTAGTTCTTTACCTCGTTGGAGACCATCTTGTAGCGCTCGCCGCTGACCACGTTGATCATCGACTGGGAACCGACGATCTGGCTAAACGGAGTAACCAATGGCGGATATCCCAGGTCCTTGCGCACACGCGGAACTTCCTGCAAAACTGTCGGCAGGAGGTCGATCTGGTTGCCTAACTGCGAGATAAAGTTACTGATCATGCCGCCCGGCATCTGATAGCGTAGCACGTTGGCATCCACCTGTAGAACCGCAGTGTTCTGGGACTGAGGATACTTCTTCTTGATCACCTTTAGCTTCTCAGAGATGTCGCTGAGCAGCTTCAGGTCCAGCCCAGTGTCGTAAGGTGTTCCCTCAAGAACTGCCACCATGGGCTCGGTGGCTGGCTGCGACGTACCCAGGGCCATCGGTGACTGGGCGCAGTCGATGATATCCACGCCGGCTTCGATAGCCTTCAATAGGGTCATGCTGCCCATACCGCTGGTGTAGTGGTTGTGCAGATGAATCGGCACGTTGACGAATTCTTTCAGATACTTGATTAGATCGTAAGCCTCATAAGGGGTCAAGATTCCGGCCATATCCTTCAAGCAGATGGAGTCAACTCCCCGTTCCAGCAACTCCCGAGCGACCTTACCATAGGCTTCGAAGTCATGGACAGGGCTGATGGTGTAAACCACGGTTCCCTGAACGTGTGCACCGGCCTCTTTAGCGACCCGAATGGGCAATTCCATGTTTCTGATATCGTTGAGGCCATCGAAGATGCGCATGATGTCGATGCCGTTCTCAATAGCCTTCTTGACAAACGCGATGACTACGTCGTCTGCATAGTGACGATAGCCAACCAAGTTCTGGCCACGCAACAACATGCTCAGCTTGGTGTTGGGCATGCGTTTGCGGAACATGCGCAACCGCTCCCACGGATCCTCATTCAGGTAGCGCAGGCAGGAGTCAAAGGTTGCGCCGCCCCACATCTCAATGGAATGGAAGCCGACCTGATCCATCATCTCCATCACGGGGATCATGTCTTCGGTCTTCATGCGGGTTGCCCACAACGACTGATGCCCGTCACGCAGGGTGGTGTCTTGAATTCTTACACGTTTTTCAGCCAAAGCATTTCACCTCTCGCTCATAATCAACGGGTTCTGCAAGTCCGAGAACTTGCCGCGGTACAAGCCGGTAGCGAATGCAAAGCTGCTGGCCGGCAGGTGGCAATAACATCCGTCACACTCGTACATCGACTGCTTCAAGAACATTGTATACAGAATATCTTGCATAAAGCAAGTGCTAAATATCACACTCTTCCAGCTGGTTGTCCAGACACTATCGGCTTGGCCTTGCATATATTGAACTAGCACTCTGTCACCCAACATACGGCAGCTTAGCGCCAAATCTCTGCCCAGATTATGCGTCTGTAGACAACCCACAGTCCCACGTCCAGGTTTGGCATCTTATTTTGCCTGCAAAGAAAGGAGTGGATAGTCAATGAATAGGCGCGATTTGATTGTTCTACTGATAGTTGCGGTCGCCCTCGCCGGCACCGCGGGCTGGATAATGACTTTTACGCGTCCAGTTGCGGTGGAAGACCTGTCGTTGATCGAGGCATGGCACTCTGTCTACTATACTCCCCAATATGTCGCCCTGCATAAGAACTTCTTCATCGAGCAAGGGCTAAATGTGCACTTGCAGGTGGCTTCGTCAGATGCGGCAGCCGCCGAAGCCTTAGCCAGCGGGACCGCCGAAATAGCGCTTTGTAGTATGGAACAAGCGCTGCTCGCCGCGCAACAGCCAGGAGATCAAGCGCCGATTGCCTTTGCCCTGCTCTGTCAGCGAGATGGCACTTTTCTCTTCACGCGTCAAACAAGCAGCACAGAGGTCGATTGGAATCTGCTCAGGAACAAGGCGGTGATCGCTGGGCCGGAGGGCGATGCGGCCAATCTCACTCTGGAATCGATCCTGCGGCAACAAGGGATTCAACCGGGGCCAGATGTAAAGCTGCTATACAGCTACCCCCGCCCCACCGCCGGCAAAGCTTTTGCCGATGGAACCGCCAGCTTTGCCCAGCTATATGAACCGAGCGTCAGCCAATTGGAACAGGCTAAGGTTGGGGGCGTGTTAACACCTCTAGCCCCTTGGACCAGGAAAGTGCCTCTGGCAGCCTTTCATAGCCGGGCGGAAATGGTCCGCGACCGTCCAGAGACGCTACAAAAGTTCACCAATGCCATTTGTCAGGCGCTACGCTGGATCGACCAGCATGCCGCCAGCGAAATCGCCACCACCATCGCTCCGTCCTTCCCCGACGTAGACTTGGCTCTGCTGACCGACTCCATCGAACGTTACATGCAGCTGGACGTGTGGGGAAGCGACCCCTCCCTCAACCCTCGCTTAGTGGATGACCTGCAGGATTTGATGATCCAGACCGGCCGGATAGAGCGAGCGATAGAGAGCGAGCTGCTATTTACTACTGCGTTTACCTCCCGGGCGGTGGCGACTCGCGAATAGAAAAGGAGGTGAAATGCATTCACCGTAGGGGGCAAAGACCAATAGCAGCGAAAGGATAGCACCTAAGATTTGGCGAACGTCAGTTGCATAGAAAGGAGTGAGGCCCATGGACCAACTGCAGTTGCGCCATCTGCTGCGCCCAGGCGACGAATTGGCCTTTGAGCCAGAACAGATATGCGGCAACAAAGCCGCCTACGCGATATTGTCCATCGATGGCAACCTGGTGAAGGTCATTACGCAGGAAGGATTCCGCTTACTGCCCCTGCATTGGTTGGCGCAGTGCGCCAACGAGCGCCGGCTGTGGAAGAACGGACAGCTACTACAGGCAAGATAGCGGCCAGACGCCCGCGTTGACCATTTGTTCTCTTGGCTTATGCGTGTAGCAGCTGAGTCCTAATTTGATAGCGCTCCAAAGCGTGATTGAGAATCAGGTTGATCAACTGCCCGTAGCTGATTCCCCCCGCCTGGGCCGCCACAGGGAAATCGCTGTACCCAGGCGCTAGCCCCGGCAAGGGGTTTACTTCGATCACATAAGGAATGCCATCCTGGCTGAGACGAAAGTCGACCCAGCCAAAGTCCCGGCAGCCGAGCACTCGAAATGCCAGCTTAGCCGTCTCCGCAAGCAGATGGCCCGTGAACTCGTCGATGGGAGCTGGACAAAGGAAATTGCCACGTTCGGTCCACTCCCGCTTGTATTGATAGGAGTAGATGCCGTTGGCCTCGGCCGGGACGTTGTCAAAACTGATCTCCATCACGGGCAAGGTGGTCAATTCACCGTTGCCCAACACTCCGACCGTGAATTCGCGCCCCACGATGAACTCCTCCACCAACGCTGGCTGTCGGTAATGACGCTTGAGGTAGGCTACCCGCTCGCGCAGTTCTGCTTCATTCGTCACCCGGGACTTGGAGGAGATGCCCATGCTGGAACCCTCGTGGGCTGGCTTAACTATCAGCGGCCAGCGAAGTGAATCATCCAACACATCCAACGCCGAGTAGAAAACCTGAAACCGGGGCGTAGGCACCCGGTGGTGCAGCAATAACATTTTGGTGGTGGGTTTGTCCAGGCAAGCCGCCAGCGTCAACACATCCGAGCCGGTCATCGGTACCCCCAGCATCTCCAACACCGCCGGTACATGGGCTTCGCGGTTTCGCCCGTGATACCCTTCGCAGATGTTGAAAGCTATGTCTACTCTATCTGTCTGCAATTGCAGCAATTCGGGCAACTTGCCTGCAATCAGCCTCACCTGGTGGCCGGCAGCCTGCAGGCTCTCTCTGATGGCAAAGACTGTCTGGTCAGAGTCCAGCTCCGCTTGTCTGTCTGGAGGGTCATCAGCCCCCAAGATCTCTTCCTCGGCCAAATTATACAGGAGAGCTATCTGCACGCCCATGCTTCTTCCTTCCTCTCCGGCAGACCCTGCCCGCCGCAGGGCCGCATCTGAATATGGCGTTCATGTTAGCTGTTTGTGCCGGCTAAGACAGACGAGATAATGTTCCAGACATCTCCCACCCCCTGCTTGGTCTCGGCAGACAGCAGCACCAACCGTCCGGGCGTAAGGCCAGCCAGTCCCTGTAGCACCTGGCGCTGATGGGCTGCCCATTGGGACCTGTTTACTTTATCGATCTTATTCGCGATCACCAGCTTAGGAGTACCTAATTGGCGCAAGGCTGCATACATTTCCCGGTCTAGCGCCGTAGGCGGATGACGGAAATCTACCACTTGCACGATCAGGCAGAGCTGCTGGCGCTGGCTGAGATAGTCCCAGAGCATCCGCTGCCAGCGCCTGCGCTCCACTTGAGATATCTTGGCATAGCCATAGCCGGGCAAATCGACAAAATAAAACTGGTCATCCACCAAATAGAAGTTGGCTGTGCGGGTTCTCCCCGGAGTGTTGCTGGTGCGAGCCAAGTTCCTGCGATTGAGCAGAGCATTGATCAGCGAAGACTTTCCTACATTTGATCTTCCAACCAACGCTATTTCCGGCAGCCCGGAATTGGGGTACTGATCGGGCCGCACACCGCTGAGAACAAACTGCGCCTGACGATTGCTCATGGGTGGGGCACCAAGGCGGTATCCAGCACCTGATCCATGTGCTCCGCCAAGACAAACTGCAGTTGACGACGGATGTTCGGAGGCAGCTCGGCCAAGTCACGCTTATTGTCCGCCGGCAGTACCACTGTGGCGATGCCTGCGCGATGGGCCGCCAGCACCTTCTCCTTCAACCCGCCGATAGGCAATACCCGACCGCGCAGCGTCACCTCACCGGTCATAGCCACATCGGAACGCACCGGTTTCCCGGAGAGGGCAGAAGCCAAGGCAGTGGCGATGGTGATGCCAGCCGATGGTCCATCCTTGGGAATGGCTCCCTCCGGAACGTGCACGTGAATGTCCTTTTCTTGATAGAATTCCTCGTCGATACCTAAAGCGCCCACCCTGGAACGGATATAGCTGAACGCTGCCTGAGCCGACTCCTGCATCACCTCGCCCAACTTGCCGGTCAGAATCAGTTTCCCCTTGCCCGGCAATACCGCCACTTCCACCGCCGCGGTATCACCACCTACCTCAGTCCAAACCAAACCGGTGGCTACGCCGGTCTGGTCCTGTTTCTCTTTCGGGTTGTGGCGAAAGCGTTCCGGACCCAAAAAGACGTGCAGGTTTTGCTTGGTCACTGTTTGCTGTCCTGCGGCTCCTTGCACCACTTGCTTGGCCAGTTTGCGGAAGATGGTGGCCAGTTCCCTTTCCAGGTTGCGCACTCCAGCTTCCCGGGTATAGTCCTGAATGGTCTTGCGAATTGCCGTGTCGCTGAGCTTAACCGACTGAGGAGAAAGGCCATGGGCCTGCAGTTGCTTGGGAACCAGATGGCGTTTGGCGATCTGGAACTTCTCTTCCTCGGTATAACTCTCGATATCCAGAACCTCCATGCGGTCCAAAAGTGGCCTGGGAATCCCAAACCGAGAGTTGGCGGTGGTGATAAACAACACACCGGACAAATCAAACGGGACCTCCAGGTAGTGGTCAGCGAAGGTGTTGTTCTGTTCTGGGTCCAGCACCTCCAACAGCGCCGCAGAGGGATCGCCGCGGAAATCGGTACTCATCTTGTCTATCTCGTCCAACAGAAAAACAGGGTTGCGCGAACGAACTTGCCGCAGGGCTTGGATAATCCTTCCTGGCATGGCCCCCACATAGGTTCGGCGGTGCCCGCGGATTTCTGCTTCATCGCGCACCCCACCCAAGGAGATGCGGGTGAACTTGCGATCCATCGCCCTGGCCACAGATCTTGCCAAGGACGTCTTGCCAACCCCAGGCGGACCCACCAGGCAGATGATCGGCCCCTTTACCTTGGTCACCAGCTGGCGTACAGCCAAGAACTCCACTATCCGTGTCTTCACCTTAGTTAACCCATAATGGTCTTCATCCAGGATTCGCTCGGCTCTGGATACATCCAGCTGATCCTCCGTCGCTTCGTTCCAGGGCATGCCCAGCAGCCAATCCAAGTAGTTGCGCACGACTACCCCTTCCGCCACTCCGGGTGGGATCTGCCGCAGCCGGTCGATCTCCTTCGCTGCCTTCTCCGCCACCTCCTCGGGTAGCTCCAGTTGCTGCAGCTTCTGCCGCAATTCTTCCGCCTCAGCCATGCGCTCGTCCTTTTGACCCAGCTCCTGCTGGATAGCCTTCATCTGTTCCCTGAGATAGTACTCCTTTTGGTTGCGCTCCATCTGTTTTCTGACCCGCAATCCGATCTTGCGCTCCAACTCCAGAACTTCCAGCTCACGGGCGATGATGCTGACCATCCGCTCCAAACGCTCAGACGGATCGATGCTCTCCAGGATATCCTGCTTATCCTCTATGCTGAGGGAAAAGTGCGACGCCACCACGTCCGCCAGCCTGCCTGGCTCCTCAAGGCCATTCACGGTGGCCAGGGTTTCCGGCGACACCTTTTTTGACAGCTTGCTATACTGCTCAAACTCATAGACCAACGTCCTCATCAGAGCGGACGTCTCCGGCAACACGGACTGGTCCTCCAGGATTTCCTCTACGCTGACCAAGAAGTACTCGTCCTGCTGTTCAAAGCCGATAATGCGAGCACGGGAGATTCCTTCCACCAATACCCTGATGGTTCCTCCGGGCAACTTGAGCAATTGCTTCACATGTGCAATGGTGCCGATGCGGTAAATGTCGTCCTTCGTTGGCTTTTCTTGTTTCAGGTCTTTTTGGGCCGCCAACATAATCTGACCCTCGCCCAGCATCGCCTGATCCAAAGCTGCGATGGAGCGAGGACGGCCAACATCCAAGTTGAGAATGGTGTATGGAAAGACCAAATAGCCGCGCAGCGGCAGCAGTGGCAGAATTTGCACTTTTGCTGACATCTGCCTCACCTCCGTCGTATGTTGTCCCTTCCTGCGTAGAATGATCGCTGATTGCCCAACGGACCCTATATTCTCCTCCTTCGGTAAGTTTCCCTGCATCTCGAGCTGTCAACCGGAATTCTGCCATGCGGCGTCAAGTCTCAATCAGGCTGACTAGGAAGGGTGAGACCGGGGGACAGGCCCTCTGTTCAGTTCCAGAGAGCGGAACAGTGGGGCCGGTCCCGCGGTCCCGCCACAAAAAAGTAACCCCTGGCGAGCCAAGGGCTACGATGATGCCGAGAGAACTTGTCGTTCCAACAGGGCGAATCGCAGAGCTTCTTCCAGCGAACCGATGGGCACCACCTCGATGGGCAAGCGGCGGAACATCTCTTGGTAATTTTCCTTTGGAACCAGCACCCGGCTGCATCCAGCCAACCTCGCTGCCTCTACCTTGGAGACCACACCGCCCACTGGCTTGATCAGCCCCCGAATGGACATCTCCCCGGTCATAGCCACCCGATTGTCCACCGGACGCCCGGTGAGCGCCGAGTAGATAGCCACCGCCATGGTCACCCCTGCCGATGGCCCATCCACCGGCATCCCTCCCGGGAAGTTGACATGGATATCGTAGCTGCGAGGGTCGTAATCCATCACGTGCCGCAGAGTGGTGAGCACGTTTTGCACCGAATCCTTGGCCATGCTCTTGCGCCGGATCACGTGACGTGCATCCCCAATCTCCTCTTCTTCCACCACACCGGTAACGATGATGTTGCCCTGTTGCTGTCCCAGAGGGATGGCGGTCACTTCGATCTCCAACAAAGCACCCATGTTGGGACCGGTTACAGCCAGGCCGTTGGCTACCCCCACCTGAGCCTGCGGGGCAATTTTTCGCTCCAGACGAGGAGAACATTGGCTGCTGTTCACCACCCACTCCAAATCCTCCCGAGTCAGGCTTTGCCGACCTTCCCCGGCCGCTATGCCGGCTGCAATCTGCAGTATGTTCACCGCTTCACGCCCGTTCTGGGCGTAACGCTTGACTACCTCTTCAGCCTCGGGCGGCAGATCGACCTGGATCCTGATGGCCGCATTGCGGGCGATTTGCCCTATTTCGTCTGGAAGCAACGGCCGGAAGAAGATCTCCAAACACCGGGAGCGAATGGCTGGCGGGATTTCGTCCGGCAAGCGGGTGGTGGCACCGACTAAGCGGAAATCGGCCGGCAAACCTTGCTGAAAGATATCGTGAATGTGCTGGGGGATGTTGTTGTCCTCCGAACTGTAGTATGCGCTCTCCAGGAAGACCTTGCGATCCTCCAACACTTTCAGCAGCTTGTTCATCTGTACCGGATGCAGTTCACCGATCTCGTCGATGAACAACACCCCACCGTGCGCTTTGGTCACTGCCCCGGGCTTTGGCTGGGGAATGCCGGCTACTCCCATGGCGCCGGCACCTTGGTAAATGGGGTCGTGCACAGACCCGATGATCGGATCCGCGATACCCCTCTCGTCAAAGCGGGCGGTGGTGGCGTCCACTTCGACGAACTTGGCACTAGGGCTGAACGGCGAACCGGGCGTCCGCTTGGCTTCCTCCAATACCAAGCGGGCTGCTGCCGTCTTGCCTATGCCCGGCGGGCCATAGATAATCACATGCTGCGGATTTCGACTGCACAGGGCTGCCCGCAGGGCCTTCAACCCCTCAGCCTGTCCGATGATGTCTTCAAACCTGGCCGGGCGGGTCTTCTCCGATAATGGCTCGGTGAGTGATATTTCACGTAGCCGTCGCAGCTTCTCCAACTCCTTGCGCGATTCCCGTTCCACCGCCACCCGGTTGCCCTGTTGAGTCTTGAGCAGATTCCAGAAATACAGTCCGATGACGATAGCGAAGAACACCTGTATGATTGTAATAGCGCCTGAAAGACCCATTGCCCCACCGTCCTTACTTGTCACAGTCATCCACTAGTATTGACGAAGGGGACGGCAGCTATCCTACATTTTCCTGCATAATGCTCGAGGTTTTCTGCATCACCTTCAGCGTCGGTCTAGATCTCGCTGCGCTGGTAATGACACATACCACCTCCCTCTTACTCCCCAGTCGCTACGCGACAGCACCTCCAGAGGGGTCCGAGGGGATCAAAGAAGGGCTGTCGCATGACAGCCCCCTCTTAGGTCTCTTAAGCAGTGTCCTGTTTCTTCTTGCGCTGACCGGTGATCAGCAGCGGTGGTTCCTGGTTCAGGATTGACTCCCGAGTAACCACGCATTTCTTGATATCCGTACGGGAAGGGATGTCATACATCACTTCCAGCATAGTCTTTTCCATAATCGCCCTGAGGCCCCGAGCGCCGGTGTTTCTCTTGATCGCTTCCACGGCAATCTCATGCAGAGCATCATCCTTGAACTCCAACTGCACCCCATCCATTTCGAAGATGCGCTGATACTGCTTGGTAAGCGCGTTCTTCGGTTCGGTGAGCACCCGAATCAAGGCGTCGGCGTCCAGATTGTCCAGGGTTGCGATCACCGGGATGCGACCCACAAACTCTGGGATCAAGCCAAACTTAAGCAGATCACCCGGTAGAATATGACGCAGGATCTCGCCCACATTCTGATCCTGTCTCCCCTTCACGTCGGCACCAAAACCCATCACCTTGTGACCGATGCGGTTTTGGATGATCTTATCTACGCCATCGAAGGCACCACCACAGATGAACAGAATGTTGGTGGTGTCAATCTGGATAAACTCCTGATGGGGGTGCTTTCTGCCTCCTTGCGGTGGCACACTGGCCACAGTGCCCTCCAGGATCTTCAGCAGAGCCTGTTGCACACCCTCCCCAGAAACGTCACGGGTGATGGACGGATTCTCTGACTTGCGAGCAATCTTATCCACCTCGTCAATATAGACGATGCCTTTTTCAGCCCGCTCCACATCATAGTCGGCGGCCTGAATCAGCTTCAAGAGAATATTCTCCACGTCTTCGCCCACATAGCCTGCCTCTGTGAGCGAAGTGGCGTCAGCGATGGCGAAAGGAACGTTCAGCACACGTGCCAGATTCTGCGCCAGGTAGGTCTTTCCCACTCCAGTCGGTCCGACCAGCAGAATGTTGCTCTTCTGCAACTCCACCTCGTCACCGCGTGACGAGCCGCTGTAAATGCGCTTGTAGTGGTTGTAAACCGCAACAGAGAGAATCTTCTTAGCGGATTCTTGTCCCACAACCCATTGATCCAGGAACTCTTTGATCTCTCGGGGCTTGGGAATCTCTTTCAGATCCATCTCCGCTTCCTGATGCGTCTCTTCCTCGACTATCTCCATGCATAGCTCAATGCATTCGTCGCAGATATAAACGCCGGGGCCAGCCACCAATTTTTTCACCTGATCTTGAGACTTGCCGCAGAACGAGCACTTGACGACATTCTTATCGTCGAACTTAAGCATGTTTCACCTACTTTCCGGACCTACTTATGACGGACCAATACCTCATCAATGAGACCGTACTGCAAAGCGGCTTCGGCATCCATCCAGAAATCGCGGTCAACGTCGCGGGCAATCTTTTCCAAAGGTTGCCCGGTGTGCTCCACATAGATGTGGTTCAACCGATCCCTCAGACGCAGGATCTCCTTAGCCTGAATTTCGATATCCCTGGCTTGCCCCTGAGCACCGCCGATAGGTTGATGGATCATCACGCGGGCATTGGGCAATGCCAAGCGCTTTTTCTTGGCGCCTGCAGCCAACAGGACGGAGGCCATGCTGGCCGCCATGCCTACGCAGATCGTGCGCACGTCTGGCTTGACGTATTGCATTGTGTCGTAGATGGCCATTCCTGCGTCAATGGAGCCGCCAGGACTGTTGATGTAGATGCTGATGTCTTTTTCTGGGTCCTCGCCCTCCAAATGCAGCAACTGGGCAACCACCAAATTGGCCACGTGATCATCGATCGGGGTACCCAACATGATGATGCGCTCTTTCAACAGGCGGGAATAGATGTCGTAGCTGCGCTCCCCGCGACTGGTTTGTTCAATGACGATTGGGATTAAGCTCATCAAGACAACCTCCCAGCTTTAGATTTGGGCAGGCCAAGCTGTTTCAACTTGGCCTGCTTTGGTGTTACTATTCTACTCTAAATAGAGTTACTCGCCAACTTCTTCGCTGGCCTCCTCAGTCGGCACCTCTGTCGGCTCCGCCGGTGCCACTGGCTTGGCGGACGCCACCAACTGTTCGATGGTCTTCTCTGTGGCGATGCTTTCACGCAGAGCCTCCAACTGGCCGCGGGACTCCAACGAGCTCCGAATCTCTGCCGCATCCTGCTGATACAGCTCCGCCATCTCCTGCAGCTTATGCTCCAAATCCTCATCGGAAACCGTGACTTCCAGGGTTTCAGTGAGCTTCTTCAATACCAGTCTAGTCTTCACCCGGTCCTTGGCGGTATCCTGATAGTCTGCACGAATGGCGTCAACTCTGCCACTAATATATTCTCGAGCGAACTCTGGCGGGAATCCTTGCCGGGTGAGATTGTAATTCAGTTCCTCAATCATCTCGTCGACCTCACGGTTGACCATCACCTGGGGAATGTCCACGCTGGCATTTGCCACCACGGCCTCGATCACGTTGTTTTCGAAGGCGTTTTTCTCGCGTAGAGCCGCAGCTTTCTCTAGTTTATTCTGCGTATCCAGGCGTAATTCCTCCACCGTTTCGTGCTCACTGACTTCTGCAGCGAAGTCGTCGTCCAAATCGGGGACTTCCTTGCGCTTGATCTCCTTAATGGTCACCTGGAAGGTGGCAGGCTTGCCCGCCAACGATTCTTCGTGGTACTGCTCGGGGAACGTGACTTCGATCTCCGCTGATTGTCCGCGAGTCATTCCGATCAACTGCTGCTCGAAGCCAGGAATAAAGGTGTTTGAACCGATCTGCAGCGAGTAATCGTTGGCTTGTCCTCCAGCGAAGGCCTCACCATCGACAAAGCCTTGATAGTCAAGAGTAACGAAATCCTGATCTGCCACAGTCTCATCGGCAGCATCGATTAACCGGGAATGCTGCTCCCGCAGCCTCTGCAGCTGCTGCTCTACGTCGTCGGCGGTGACTGGGAATGAAGGCTGCTCGACTTCCAGTCCCAGATACTGGCCTAGTTCCGCCTCCGGCGGTGTTTGGATGATGAACTGAAACACAGCAGGTTTCCCTTGCTCGAAGGCGATCACGTCAGCCTCGGGACGGTCAATGGATTCCAGCTTGTTTTCTTGCAGTGCTGCTTCAAACGCCTGCGGTAGCAGGATGTCGATCGCGTCCTCATACAGAGCTTCCACGCCATAACGCTGTTCAAAGATCACCCGGGGTACTTTACCTTTGCGGAAACCTGGTACGCTGACCTGCTTCACTACCTTCTTAAAAGACTGCTGCAGGGCATCGGCCACCTGTGCCTCTTCCACTTCCACCTGCACCTGCATCTTGTTGTCGTCCAGTTTTTTCAATTCAAACTTCATCGTTTGCCTTCCTCCTCCTGACTAAACAAAAAGCCCGAGCAAGAGCTTGGGTCGGTGGCGCAGTGCCCAAACGACGGGATCCACATGACGCCCCTCAATAACCAATACATTATACCATAGAACATATGGGGCACAAGGGCACCCCGACAAACCAAGCCCAATCACTGAGAGCACAAAGGTGTAAAGTATGCACCAGGCAGCTGGTGCTGTTTTTACATTGTTCACCGCGGCCGCGGCAACTAAACCAAAAAGTAGCAAAAAAGCCTGCCAACTTGGCAAGCTTTTCTTCATAGGTTGGAGCGGAAGACGAGATTCGAACTCGCGACCCTCGCCTTGGCAAGGCGATGCTCTACCGCTGAGCTACTTCCGCTTGACAGAGAATATTTTAAGACAAGCCGAACCCGTTGTCAAGCAGGATGCTAATGCTGCGTCAGGACGCTGATAGGCTCCACAAGAAAAAACGGTTCCATGTGGAACCGTAGAAGGCAAAGTGGCGCGCCCGGCAGGATTCGAACCTGCGACCACCGGATTCGTAGTCCGTTACTCTATCCAGCTGAGCTACGGGCGCAATATGGGGTGGATGATGGGACTCGAACCCACGGCCCCCAGAGCCACAATCTGGTGCTCTAACCAACTGAGCTACATCCACCATCAATCAGACAAAAGCTATTCTAGCACAATGACCAAACGACCACAAGGGCAAGATCTGGGCAGAAATGCGCAGAGGTGCTGCCATAGGCGGCAGTGTCTCAGCCCATTGAGCTCTAACGATAATTTTACCACGGGGGTGATAAGCAAACAAGAGGTAGACAGGGCTGGACAAAACGCAAAAATGAGGCAGGTTAGCGGAACTAATGAACAATGTAAAAAGCCCCGCATACCTGCGGGGCATGGTTTCTCGTATGGCGCGCTTGGAGGGATTCGAACCCCCGACCTACGGATTAGAAGTCCGTTGCTCTATCCAGCTGAGCTACAAGCGCAGCGATAAATCGCAAATAATATTATACATCGCACCAGGTCATAACACAAGGGAAAACGGCCAATGCGCCTGTTGCGCGCACATCCTGGCATCCATCACCGATACTTCGTTAGGCTTTCGAGGAAAAAGAACCGACCCTGCTGTTTCGCTAGAACTTTTCGCTTTTGATCAACTCCAGTAACCGGGCCATGGCTTTGCTGCGATGGCTAATGCGGTTTTTTGTCTGCAAGTCCATTTCGGCAAAGGTCTGCTGCAGCTCGTCAACCTGGAAGAGCGGGTCATAGCCGAAGCCGCGCTCTCCCCGTTCCTCCATGGCGACGGAACCAAAACAGCGCCCGCAGACCAGCCTGGTGGCGCTATCCGGACGAGCCCAGGCTAACACCGAGGTGAAGTGAGCTTGGCGCTTGCGCTCGGGTACGCCCTCCATCAATTGCAGCAATTTGAGGTTATTCTGCTTGTCGTCAGCATCCTCGCCGGCAAAACGGGCGGAGTATACACCGGGAGCGCCACCTAGGTAATGTACAACCAAACCAGAGTCGTCAGCAATAGTAGGCAAACCGGTAGCCCGGCATACCGTCTCTGCCTTCTTCCTGGCATTCTCGAAAAAGGTATCGCCGTCTTCCTCTATCGGCGGCAAATCAAATTGGTTCGTCGCCAACACCTGCCACCCCAACGGCTGCAACAACTGGGCGAATTCAGCGATCTTACCCCGGTTGCTACTAGCCAATACTATTTGTGGCATTTGCCTTTACCCCCACCAGATCAGCTACCGCCCCCAACGCTTGCCGCTGTAAGGCGACCAACTGAGACACACCGTGGCTGGCCAAATCCAACAGCTGAGTCAACTGCTGTCGGCTGAAGGTGGCTTCTTCGCCGGTGCCCTGCACCTCCACCAGATCTCCGCTGCCGGTCATCACCACGTTCATGTCCACATCGATGTTGGAGTCCTCTATGTAGTTCAAATCAAGCAAGGGCACACCATTTCTCAGACCGACACTGGTTGCAGCCAAGAAGTCTTTGATCGGCAGATAAGGGATACTCTCCTTCTGCACCAGGGTATGTAAGGCGTCACAGAGGGCGACAAAGGCTCCGGTAATGCTGGCGGTGCGGGTTCCCCCATCCGCCTGAATCACATCGCAGTCCAGCCAAACCGTCCTCTCCCCCAGCGCTGCCAGATCAACTACCGAACGCATAGCCCGCCCGATCAACCGCTGGATCTCGTAAGTGCGCCCCCCAATTCTGCCTCGAGCCGACTCCCTCTGGTTGCGAACGGCAGTTGCCCGGGGGATCATAGCATATTCGGCGGTGACCCAGCCGGTATTGGCGTTGCGCAAGAAAGGCGGCACTTTCTCTTCGATGGTGGCGGTGCAAATCACCCGGGTGTCCCCGACGGCAATCAATACGGAGCCTTCAGCATGCTTGATGAAGTTCCTGGTGATCTCGACGGGACGAAGCTGGCCTGGTTGACGACCATCAACTCTGCTCGTCATTTGATTACCTCCTCCTGCTTGTCCTTAGTGAAGCGTCAAATCTGGAACCGATTCCCCTGGGGTCCCCATGGCCTAAACGGTTGACTGAAACTTGACGCCCGACGATGGTTCCTAATGCTTATATGGTACTAGTTTCACCAAAACAGGTGGCAATAAGCCTGTATGGCCTACTGCCACCTGTAGTTTAGTGTATCACACCAATTACCCGCTCACCCACGCTGAATGTCAACTGGACGGCACTAAATGAGAAAAGGATTGACCAGCAAAGGCCTGCTCACCGGCTGACTCAAGTCTGTTCCTTCCGGCAGGTTAGGAACCTGACCGTTGATGGTAATTTTCACATTGTCCACCCCAGGTATTTCAGTTAGCGTAAGCAGCAGCGAACCAATCATCGCTTGTTCTGCTGTTCTGCCTCCCCCGTACCCAGTCAAACCGTCCGAAAAGTCCACCACGAGAGTACTGCCGTTTAGTTGCACACTGCGCAATTCAGCTCCTTGGGGCAAGTCGGCCGACAGGCCGCTACCAGGCAAGGGGCCGCTGAGCAACTCCAACACGGCTGCCGTCATCTGGTCGCTGTTCACCGGAATCATGCGAGTCACTGGTACGAAGTAGACCAGCCCACCTCCAGGCCCGGCTGCTGAGAAATACAGCTTCACCTTACTGCTGGCATTGATATCGACTACAGCGTTGGAGACCTCCAGATTCAAATCGCGATTCTGACGGCTGAGCACGGTCGGCAATGCTTGGCCGCTGGGTAGTTTGGACAGAGGACGTCCGGCCACCCGCAACTCCACCTCGTCCACAGTAGAAAACTCCGTCAGTGTATAGACTATGGCGTCGATGGCCAAGCGCTCGTGGGTAGCATCAGAAAACTGCAGAAATTCCTCACACAGATCCAAAATGGCTAGACCGTCCCTGATGGTCATGCCCAAGATTTCTGTACCGGGCGGCAGCGGCAATCTAAACTCGGTTCCAGCCAAGGCGCTGGCGTTTTGCGGGTTGTCCACCAGGCGAGACAGCACCGCTTTGGCGATGCCTTCGGCGTTGTCAACGCCCAGCACATACGGCACCAGGAATCGCTGTTGGTAATCCATCAGGTACACAGTGCGTAGGCTCTGGTTAGCTCCGGAAGTAGGGATCACAGTGGGCATGAAGGTCCCCGACCGCGACCCCGCAGGCTGGTTGATGCCTCCGGTGTCGTCCGGATCCTCCCTGGTATTGAAAGGCCAGACCAGGGAACAGGCTGAACTTAATAGCAGCAACATACACAGCAATATCACTAGTGCCAGCTTTCTATACAACGGACCAACCTCCTTGCTTGTCTTGGCCTGAAGCGACATCACCCAGGCAGTACAAGATATGCTCGTACTCTTTGACTCATGCAAGGTAGGCCAACTCAACCTAAGTAACCGACAGAAATGCAAGCCAGTATGGTCGCGGTAACGCCAAGAGGCGGCAGGTTGTTGACCTACCGCCTCAAGAGTCTCTCTGGTTTGGCCGCACTCTACTTATCGGGATGAGCTCCCGTCATCAGCTCTTGCAGGTGCCGCATACCATTGATCATCACCAAAATCTCTTCTTCGGAGATTTGGTCCAAAATGCCGGATAGATAGCGTTTTCGGGCCGCCATTACCGCCTGCACCATCTCCATACCCTTCTCCTTCACGTGCAAACGGATCACTCGGCGATCGTTTTGATCGCGCCTTCTCTCCATCAAACCGTTACGCTCCATGCGATCGATCAGGTCGGTGGCTGTGCTACAGGCGAGGTACATCTTCTCGCCCAACTCACCGATGGTCAAATTGCCATGATTGCGGAGGATAAGCAGAGCATTGAACTGAGGCGGGGTAATGTCAAAGTTCGAGAGAATATCACGCCCTCGCCGTTTGATGATGCTGCTGACAGTGCGAAGTAGACGTTCAAGCTCATCAACATACGCAACCTTCTGTTCCAGATTCCCGGACACTCGTTGTCACCCCATCCCCGTTACTTTTAGTTTGATTATTGAACTGAATGTGCAGATGTAGTTAGCTGACAAACCTTAGCATTTAGGCGGCTGCATCGTCAACTGCCGCAAGAAAACTTCTACTGGCGAAACTACTGTCTAAATACTACCAGAAAACTCTCGGGCAAGTCAACAATTAAGGAAAGTATGACCAGCTAATCTGCAAAGTAACGATCTATCGCCCGATACAATGCTTCGGCAATCTGTTGGCGTATCGCTGCCTGATACAGCAAACGCTCGTCGTCAGGATTGGAGATAAACCCAACTTCCGCTAGTGCTCCGGTGGTTAGCGCCTCCCGGGTGAGGATATAGGCCTTATTGGACTTAACCCCCCGATCCAGCCAACCCAGGCTGGCGACTAGCTCACCCTGGATCAAGCGAGCGAACCGCTCATTATCTCCGCGCGGGTAATAGAATGTCTCCAATCCCCGTACGTTACGATTGGTAAACGAATTGATGTGCACGCTGAGGAACAAGTCTGCTCCAGAGCGATTGATCAATGCCGCCCGCTCGTGGTGCACGATGGGCGCACTGTGCACCTCACGCGTGGTGACCACCTTAGCCCCTGCATCCACCAACATGGCACGTAGCCGATTGACGATGTCATGGGTGTAGTCCTTTTCATTCCAACCCAGCGTCCCGGTGGCACCGGGATCAGTTGCGCCATGGCCGGGGTCCAAAGCGATGGTTTTGCCCACCACGGTTGGGGAAAAAAGGCTAACCTCCCAATGCAGATCATCTGTCTTGTGCAGATTGTAGGCAACCTTGCGCAGCAGGGGGATGGTAATTCGCACGTCGCTCCCCACCTGTTCGGCCTGCACGCCGGATACCAAGGTATTGTCTCCAGGCAGCGCCGTGGCCGCGTCCCCCGCCAGGGTAGAGTTGGCTAGCGTCACCACCACCGCCTGACTGGCGGAAGCATACGATACTTTCGGTTGGTTGTGTCCATCCAAGGCAATCTGCAGGCTGCTGCCCACGCTAGTCTCTGTCAGCACCAGGTTCTCCAGCCAAGTTCCCAGCGTAAAGCTCCAGCCACCAGCGGATTCCTTTAGTCGGTAACTAACCGGATGCTTCAGTTGCATTACCACCGCCACACCCTGGCTGCTTTCCTCCCAAGTGAAGGCGTCGATATGTGCCGAATCGGCAAGCTCGCCCAGCAGCTGACAATCCCGGGCTACTCCCGGGAACGAGATTTTCACCGCGGGCACCGTACTCGATTCGGTCAGTCGACTGCTGATCGGAACCAGCCAGTCGGCGATATACCCGGTTTTTCCGTTGCCGTAATCCACCAGACACCAGCCGTCCAAGCGTTTCAGCACTGTGATGGGGTGACCCAAAGGCAAGGTGGCCAGCACGGGTGCCTGCAGGCTCGCAGTCTTGCGCACGTTTACCCCCACCTTCTCCTCGGTATTGGTATAGACGGCAATGTAGGGATCGGCCATCCAACCCTCTCGCCCATCGGCCAATCGCACCTGATACCATCCTGTAGTCTCCCCGACAATTGTCACCAGCTCGTTATAGGGAACGAGAGCAATCCGATCCAAAGCGGTGCTGGGATCGGAGCGCAGGTTCACTCCTACCTCGGCGTTGACCCTTCCCACCAGGGTGCCGGCACTGGTGATCTCGATGTCGGTGGCCGTCAGCTGCGGCTGAACACTGGGACTTACGGCAAAGAAGAGTTGCTCCACTCCACCCGTCTGGGTGAACTGGGTTTGTTTGATGGTCAAGGGCCAGCTGATGGTCAGTTGCATCCCGTCGGCCGAGAGTTCGGCTCTGGGAGAACGGAAGGGGGCATCGTCGCCGATGCTGATCGAGACCAGCGCAGTGTGATCTGCCCCTGGAACCACCTTATATCCCAGCAGTGCACCCAATTCCAGCCCGCTCACGTCTTCCGCCTGCGCAGCTATGTTGCCGATAGATACCGCGAACTCATTCCCCTGGTCCGATACGCTGGTCTGACCTAGAACAATCGGCCGAGAGGAAGTGAAGGTCAATGCGGTGGCCACACCGTCCGCTTGCTGTACCTCCGCCATACCGAGTTCGCCCACCGGCGAGGTTATGTACACGCTGGGTGGAGAGGACACCCATTGCACGCCTGCCCCCAGGCTTTCCCCAATGAAGCGCAATGGCACCATGGTGCGGCTGCCGATCAGCTGAGCAGGAACGTCCAGCACCAGTGGCTGTCCATTCCTCATGGCCGTCTTATCGCCCATCTGCAGACTGATCTGGTCCAATCCCTTGCGAATGATGATCGGTGCCTGATTAGAAGTCCAAGTTACCTCGGCCCCCAAGGATTCGCTGATCACTCTCAGCGGAACCAGTGTGCGATTATTCACCAACACCGGTGGTACGTCAGTAGCCAGCCGCTCGCCATCCAAGAACAGCCCGATCGCTGGTGCCGCCAAGGCGGCAGACTGCAAGGGAATTGACATCATCAGTAGACAGAGAAGGGTAATCAAGCTGCAGGTTCTTTTCATGTTGTCCCTCCGGTAGAGTTGATTGGGTGTATACTGAGGTTGCCAGCGCAACAATGATTTGTCTCGGATGTTTGTCCTGACGACCTTGGTGGCATGTTGAGCGCAGCGAAGTATGTGGGAATTCGCTACAGTTAGCTCCTTTGCAGAGCCCGCCCTGAGTTGCGAAGGGTCAAGCGACATTGGCCGAGGCTGGCAAGCGTGCTTTCCTGGTAGCGACGATCAGCATGCGGTTTGTTTGGCCGCCAAGCTGCAAGTGGATCGGTGACGACATCTTTCTCTACTGTTCGACAGAACTATTTCGACAACCCAGGGCACCTTTCCTACCTAAGTCGATTTGACATAATTATGCATACCGGCTTCGTGCACAGTTCTATGCACGCCCGCTGGCCTGTGCTATACTCACTCTGGTGCCATTCTCAATCCCAAGGGAGGTTGACACAGTGCAAAGGATGAGTGCCGTCTTTCGTCTGGTGATTACTGCCCTGTTCGCTGCCTTGGTCACCGTGGGTACGATGGTGATCCAGATCCCTACCCCGGCCACCCAAGGATACATCAATTTCGGCGATACCCTGATCTTCATCTCAGGGGTCCTGCTGGGGCCCCTGGGAGGGCTGTTTGCTGGCGGTGTGGGTTCATGGCTGGCTGACCTGCTTTCCGGATATGCCCACTATGCCCCTTGGACGCTGGTGATTAAAGGTTTGGAAGGTCTGCTGGTCGGCCTGTTGGCCCACCGAGCCTACGCTGCCCACCAGCGGTTCTGGACACCGGTAATGGCCATGTTGGTGGCGGGTGCCTGGATGACTCTGGGATATTTCATCGCCGAGAACATCATGTACGGCTGGGTTGGCGCAGTAGGGAGCCTGGTCGGAAACAGCGTGCAAGCTACCGGGTCCCTGGTGATGGCTGCACTCTTGCTGCCCCAAGTAGCGAAAGCCTGGAGGAGATTCCAAAAATAACTACCGGCCGCCGGCGAAGCGGCCTTTTCTTTGTCTTAGACGGGGGGTTGTCCAGGTCGGTTGCAGGAAAATGTCGGGCAGGCGCAAATTACTAATAGAATAGACTGTACCACAAAAAAGGAGGCTTGGTTAAATGCGCGTTTACATTTCTGTGGACATTGAAGGAATCAGTACAATTGTGAACTCCACCAGCACCGGTCCCCAAGGGCGAGACTATCAGCGGGCCTGCAAACAGATGACTGCCGAGGCAAATGCGGCAGTAATGGGTGCCCTGGCCGCCGGTGCCACCGCCGTAGTGGTCAACGACTCCCACGGCAGCATGACCAACCTGATTCCGGCGGAGCTGCATCCGGCTGCGGAGCTGATCCAGGGTAGCCCCAAGCCGCTCTCCATGATGGAAGGAATTGAAGCAGGATTTGACGCGGCGATGTTTGTTGGCTACCACTCTCGCATGGGCCAGCCGGGTATTCTCAGCCACACCATCAGCAGTGCCACGGTCAGCAACATCTTGCTCAATGGCCAACTGGTGGGAGAGACAGCACTTAACGCCTGTATTGCAGGATACTACGGCATTCCTGTGGTCATGGTCGCCGGCGACGCGGAAGTGGCCAAGGAGGCCCAGGCTACATTGGGCCAGGTGGAGACGGCGATAGTGAAGACACCGATCACCCGTTTCTCTGCCCGCTCACTGCATCCGGAACGGGCTTGCGAAGTAATCAAGGCAGCTGCAGAGCAGGCGTTGAGCGACCTCAGCCGCTACCAGCCACTGCTGCCAGCAGGCCCCTATACCTTCACGCTGGAATTCATCAACGCGGGCATGGCCGATGCCGCGTCGGTGATGCCGGGCGCGGTGCGGGAAAATGGCAACACGGTTAGCTTCACCCACGATGACTACATAGTGGCTTTCCGCGGATTGCGCACGATGATCAGTTTAGCCCGGCCATAGATAGCTGCATAACAAAAATGGGCTGTCGCACGACAGCCCATTTTGGATCCTCGATCGCTGGCGCGACAGCTCCCAAGCTCCTCCAGTCGCTGACGCGGCAGCCCCTCTGGGAAGGGCCATGCGAGGGGCCGCGATGAGGGAACCGGGTTGAGGAGCATGTTACTTTCCTTTATCGGGTATCTGCCCGCAAAATGGCGTTAAGCAGCACGTTAGCGCCGCGCACGCAATCCTCATCAGCCGTAAACTCGGCTGGCGAATGGCTGATCCCGTTCTGGCTTGGTACGAAGACCATCGCCGTCGGGCAGATCTGCGCCAGGTGCTGGGCATCGTGTCCAGCGCCGCTGGGCATGTCCCGCCAGCGGTAACCAAGCTCCTGGGCGGCTTGCCGCACGGCTTGGCGCATGGCTGGATCAAGCGGTGCCGGTTGCACATCGGCGGTCTGCTGCCACTTAAGCTGCAGTCCACGCCGGTCAGCAATCTCGGCAAACTTTTTCAGCATACGCTCAGATATCTGATCCATCACCTGGGTTTCCTGATCCCTGACCTCCAAGGTGAAGTCCACCCGTCCCGGCACCACATTCACGCCGCCGGGATGCACCTCCAGCTTGCCGACGGTGGACACAGCCTGGGGAAAATCCATAGCCTGCAACTCGCTGGGCACCAACAACACCATCTCGGCAGCTCCCACCAAAGCATCGTGGCGCAGGGGCATGGGGGTAGTGCCGGCGTGATTGGCCTGCCCGATCACGCTGACATCGTAGCGTCTGATTCCCACAATGCCGCTGACCACTCCGATGTGCAGTTCTTCCTGCTCCAGGATCCCACC
The DNA here is from genome assembly GCA_050949055.1 of Bacillota bacterium. GTDB lineage: Bacteria > Bacillota > UBA994 > UBA5500 > UBA5500 > JAEZJZ01. Next base: position 819,479 of record JBMNFA010000001.1, read on the forward strand.
CTGTTCAATATGTAGCTCCAAATAAGCAGCAACTTCGGGCCTGTCCGCCGCCAAGGTGAGGGCTTGCTGCGGCGACAAGCCCCAATCCCTGAGAGCGTCGGCCAGCGAGTTGCCCTGCTCATCTATCGCTTGCAGTTCCTCTTGAGACACCTCTCCGATAAATGCGCGGCTGCCCACCAGCCCGCTCTTAAAACGGGTGCCTTCCTCTTCAGTCCAGACAACCACTTCCACACTGTGCTTGGTCGGTATGGCTTCCTCCTGTAGGCGCACCAGACTCTCCAAAGCGGATAGCACACCGAGAGCGCCGTCGTAACGGCCGCCTTCCGGCACCGTGTCCACGTGGGAACCAGCTACAATCACTGGGCCGCTCGGAGCATCTGGCCGGCGGATGAACAAATTGCCCACTGCGTCAAAACGATGCTCCAGCCCGTATTCAGCTGCCCGATCGATCAACCACTGTCGCGCTTGCCGATCAGCGGGGGTGAGGGCAAAGCGGGTAACACCCCCCGAAGCTGTCCTACCAATTTGGGAGAGCTCGTGCAGCCACCGGATCAGCCGCTGGCCGTTTACCTGCAACATCATCAGCAACCTCCTTTCCATTCGCAACAAAACAGTCATGATTCAGGAATCACCATCATGGATGAAAGCAATGCCGGCGGCAAACTAGACGCAGGCCAGACACTTCGTCTCATCTTTTCTCTCTCGACCGGAGGAACACCTGCTGCCCTCTCTGTCCTAGTGGGGCAAATTGGGATGATGACCGCAGTTGGGGTCTTTGCAGCGGCATTCACCTGCTCCTTCAGTTGCTACCAGCCCAGAAGCCTCCAGCTGTGAGCGGAATGACTTCCGAAAGGCTTCTAGGTAAGCCTGACGTAGCGCGTGCTGTTCCGCTTGTTCTGCTACGGTCAGCCCGTCGGATCTCTGCTTGCGGGACAGCTCACCTATCCTGGCCAATTGTTCTTTCGACAGCATCTTTCCACCTCCTGATCAGTACAAGCTGATGGTTGCTAAAGCAACCATCACTTTATTGCCCGCAACGCGATATGCGTTGCTAGCCAGTATACATTATACATCTACCTGGATATGGCTGCGACTTTCGCTGCCAAACTGCACAAACCGCCCTAGATCGCAACCAAATGCCCAATATAGCGATTGACACAAGCTATGCCCTATTTTTATAGTAAGAGGTGATGTAATAGAGTAGGGGACTATGACCATACTCTTTTGTTACAAAACGATCAGACTATAAAAGAAAGATGGTGTGGAGATGCACAAACAAACCATCGACGGAAACACTGCTGCTTCGCACGTAGCCTATGCGTTTAGCGAGGTGGCAGCGATCTATCCGATCACGCCTTCCTCGCCCATGGGTGAGGTTGCTGACGAATGGGCGGCTAACGGCCGCAAGAACCTCTTCGGACAGCCGCTGCGAGTGGTGGAATTGCAGTCCGAAGGTGGCGCCGCCGGTGCGGTACACGGCTCTTTAGCCGCTGGCGCGCTGACCACTACCTACACCGCGTCCCAGGGCTTGTTGCTGATGATCCCCAACATGTACAAGATCGCCGGCGAGTTGTTGCCGACGGTGTTCCATGTCTCTGCTCGTTCATTGGCTACCCATGCCCTATCCATCTTCGGAGATCACTCCGATGTGATGGCCGCCCGTCAAACCGGGTTCGCCATGTTGGCTTCCGCCTCCGTACAGGAGGCAATGGACCTGGCCCTAGTCGCGCACCTGGCCACCCTCAAGTCCAGCGTGCCATTTGTGCACTTCTTTGATGGCTTCCGCACTTCCCACGAAGTGTCAAAGATTGAGGTTATCGACTACGAAGATATGGCTCCACTGCTGGACATGGAGGCAGTGAAGGCTTTCCGCCGTCGGGCGCTTAACCCAGAGCACCCGCACCAGCGCGGCACTGCCCAAAACCCTGACATCTACTTCCAAGGCCGCGAAGCCAGCAACAAGTACTACCAAGCCACCCCGGCGATCGTAGTTGAGATGATGCGGAAAGTGGGCGAGCTGACTGGCCGCCACTATCTGCCTTTTGACTATGTAGGAGCCCCCGATGCCGAGCGCGTGGTAGTGATCATGGGTTCCGGTGCCGACACCGTGGAAGAAGTGGTCAACCATCTGGTCAAGCAAGGCGAAAAAGTTGGCGTAATCAAGGTACGCCTGTATCGCCCGTTCGCACCGGAATATTTCCTAAATGTTTTGCCCAAATCTGTGCAGAAGATTGCGGTGATGGATCGCACCAAGGAGCCAGGCTCCCTGGGTGAGCCTCTCTACCAGGATGTCTGCACTGTCTTTAGTGAGCTGGGTCAAGACATGACCATCGTCGGCGGCCGCTATGGCCTGGGCTCCAAGGAGTTCAGCCCCAGCATGGTTAAGGCCATCTTTGACAACCTGGATCAAGATCAGCCAAAGAACCATTTTACCGTCGGCATCAACGACGACGTCACCCTCACCTCCTTGGAGGTGAAGGACCATATCGTCACCGCTCCAGCGGGCACTTTCCGCGCCAAGTTCTATGGCCTGGGTTCTGACGGCACGGTCGGTGCCAACAAGAACTCGATCAAGATCATCGGTGATCACACAGACCTGTATGCTCAGGGCTATTTCGTCTATGACTCCAAGAAGTCTGGCGGTGTGACCATCTCCCACCTGCGCTTTGGACCGAACCCAATCAAGGCACCGTATCTGATCGACCAGGCTGACTTCGTCGCCTGCCATAACGCTTCTTACGTCAGCCGTTACGACCTGCTGGACGGCATTAAGCCGGGCGGAGTCTTCCTGCTCAACTCTCCGTGGACCTTGGAGGAAATGGAGCAGAGGTTGCCCGCCAACGTGCGTCGCACTATCGCTGAGAAGAAGCTCAAATTCTACAACATCGACGCTCAGAAGATTGCTCAGTCGGTCGGTCTGGGCAACCGCACCAACACGGTGCTGCAAGCCGCTTTCTTCAAGATCGCTAACGTGATCCCCTATGAAGATGCAGCCCGCTACATCAAGGATGCGATCAAGAAGAGCTACGGCCATCGGGGAGACAAAGTGGTGGCAGCCAACTACGCTGCTGTCGACTCCGCCGACGCGTTGAAAGAAGTTGATTACCCGGCAACATGGGCCGAGGCATTGGATGAGGCCGCCGTCACTTCCGCCGCACCTGACTACGTGCAAAACGTCATCTTCCCCATCACTGCGCTGGAAGGCGACAAGTTGCCAGTGAGTGCATTCAGTCCGGACGGCACCGTCCCCACTGGCACCACCAAGTACGAGAAGCGTGGCGTCGCGATGAGCGTACCCGTTTGGATCAGCGAAAACTGCATTCAGTGTAACCAGTGTAGCTTTGTCTGCCCACACGCGGCCATTCGTCCTTACCTGGCTAAGCCGGAGGACTTGGCAGACAAGCCGGAGTCGCTGCAGAGCAAGAAGGCCATCGGCCGCGAATTGGCTGGACTCCAGTACACGATTCAGGTCAATGCGCTGGATTGCACCGGCTGCGGCAACTGCGTCGACGTCTGCCTGGCCAAGAACAAGGCATTGGTGATGAAGCCACTAGAGGACGTGGCACAGGAGGAAATCGCCAACTACGAATTCGTCGAAGCAATGCCCAAGCCGGATGTGGAGATCTCTCCGAATACCGTCAAGGGCAGCCAGTTCAAGCAACCGCTGTTTGAGTTCTCTGGTGCTTGCGCCGGCTGTGGTGAAACACCGTATATCAAGCTGGTTACTCAACTGTTTGGCGATCGCATGATCGTGGCTAACGCTACCGGCTGCTCCTCCATCTACGGCGGCAGCGCTCCTACCTGCCCTTACACCACCAACGAGCAGGGACACGGCCCGGCCTGGGGCAATTCGCTGTTTGAGGACAACGCCGAATATGGCTTTGGTATGAGCATGGCCGTCGGGCAGAAGCGGGATAGACTGGCCGAATTGGCCCAGTCGGCACTGGCACTGACTGACTGCGAACAGCTGCAAGCGGCTCTCAACGCCTGGCTGGCAGGTAAGGATGACGCCGAAGCTTCCCGCAAGGCAGCGGAGCAACTGATGGCAGTACTGCCTGGTGCGATGGAGCAAGCTGAAGGCGAGCTAAAGGGCGTTCTGTCGGAGATCAACGATTACTCCGATTACCTGGTGAAGAAGTCCATGTGGATCTTCGGTGGCGACGGCTGGGCCTATGACATCGGATTCGGCGGATTGGACCACGTGCTGGCGTCCGGTGCCAACGTCAACGTGCTGGTGCTGGATACCGAAGTCTACTCCAATACCGGTGGTCAGTCCTCCAAGGCAACCCCCACCGGCGCAGTGGCCAAGTTCGCTGCCTCCGGTAAGAAGACGCGTAAGAAGGACCTGGGCCAGATGGCCATGTCCTACGGCTACGTCTACGTGGCCAGCGTGTCCATGGGTGCCAACAAGAACCAGCTGATGAAGGCGGTTCTGGAGGCCGAGAAGTATGATGGACCATCCTTGATCATCGCCTACGCACCGTGCATCAACCACGGAATCAACATGAGCCTCAGCCAAAATGAAGCCAAGCTGGCAGTAGAAGCTGGTTACTGGCCGCTCTACCGCTACAATCCGGAACTGGCTGACGAGGGCAAGAATCCGTTCATCCTGGACTTCACGGAACCGACCGGCAATTTTGCTGAGTTCCTAAAGGGCGAGGTACGCTACTCCTCGCTGACCAAGAAGTTCCCGGAGCAAGCGGAAGTACTGCTCAAGCAGGCGGAGAAGGATGCACAGGCTCGCTTGGCCCACTACAAGCGGCTGGCGGAACTGTATTAGGGGTATCACGACAATCATCAGGGGCTGCAGCAAACGCTGCAGCCCCATTTCCTTGTGAGACCCACCAGGTCGCTGCCCACTACTGTGTATGGGCTGAGTCCTGCTTAGTGCTGTTAAGCAAAGAGGTGAGGTCTTCCCGGCACACTCGTTATCTATCCTTTTCAGGCAGCGTGAAAGGGACAGCGAGCCTATTGGAGAGCTAACCAGCGGCAAGGGAGATGCGCCGTCCCATTGCCTGACGGGATTGCGTCCCCATGACAGTGCTTATTGCAGCCCATTGTCCTCATCAGGTATGCTTAAAATGGATCTGCTAATTGAGAGGAGAACAGCAACCTATGAACTGGCAGCGTTTGAAGCCATATCTAGCCGGGCTTGGTTCATCCAGCATCTTTGGCTTCTCTTTTTTCTTCACCAAACAGGGGTTGGAGGTGTTGGACTCCTTCCGCCTGGTAGCCTTCCGCTTCGCCTTGGCAGCTTTCGTAGTCAGCATGCTCGCCCTACTGAAAATTGTGCCGCTCAACCTGTGGGGTAAGGACCTGCGCCCGCTGTTGTTTACTGCCCTGCTGCAGCCGATCCTGTATTTCCTGTTTGAGACGTTCGGCGTCAGCTTGAGTACCACATCGCAAGCCGGGATGATGATCGCCCTCATTCCCATCTTCGTCACCATCGCCAGCGCCATCTTCCTCAAGGAAAAGCCGAGCATCGGACAGCTGGGCTTCATCATCCTCTCGGTGGGCGGCGTGATGTTCATCATCCTGCAGCAAGGTCTGGGCGGCCAGAGCCGGAACTGGCTCGGCCCCTTGGTCCTGATGGGGGCGGTGCTGTCTGCCGCTGGTTTTAACATCCTTTCCCGCCGTTCCTCCGAGAGTTACACGCCGTTTCAAATCACCTTCGTAATGATGTGGGTGGGAGCCATTGCCTTCAATCTGATGGCTTTGTACGTCCATGCTAGTTCCGGCAACCTAGATTCTTACTTCGAACATCTCTTTGACCCCAGAGTACTGACAGCCTTACTCTATCTGGGCATCGTCTCTTCGGTGATCGCCTTCTTCCTGATCAACTACACCCTGTCACAGATACCGGCATCCCAATCGGCTGTATTTGCCAACCTGACCACGGTGATCTCTATCGCCGCCGGGGTGCTGTTCCGCAACGAGCCGTTCTACTGGTACCACGCGCTGGGGGCGGTGATGATCCTGGTCGGCGTCTACGGCACCAATTATCTGGGCTTTAGGCTGCAGAGAAGCAGACAGATGGTGAGCGACACAGGGGTTGTGGAGCGAACGTAGCAGAGACGCAATTAGCACCCTCTAGACGAGTGGCACAAAGCCCGGGTACCTTAGAGTGAGGTTCCCGGGCTTTACCATTCAGGGGATTTGCTCTGGCCACACCATTTCCTCGGGCATGCCGCTAAACGTAGAGGTTGATCTAGGAGTTTGGTCAAATATGAGTGAGCTTAACAGCTCGGCCCGTTCTGATGTGACTGCTTGCCGGGCTTGACTGTGAAAACGGTATTGGCTTTTTCCGCCGCCTGCACATTCACGTGTCCATCGATAATCGCGCCATTCTGAATGTCAAGCGTACCAGTCTGGATGTCCCCCACAATGACAGCGGTGGACCCAACCGTCAGATGCCCAGGCAGCAGGATGTCACCTTTCACTGCGCCGAACACCTGCATGGACTGGCCGTCCACATTCCCGATCACCACAGCGCCATCGCGAATCTGCACATTGCCCTGGCTCTCTATATTGCCTTCGATCCGCGCACCCAGAACATCAATTTCGGCCGTCTTGCAGCAGCCGATGATCTCTCCGCTGACGGTAAGGCAGCCAGAGCACTCGATGTCTCCGCTGAGGGTACCTTTGATCTCGGCTGGACCGTTCACCACCATGTTGCCCAAGATGGTGGTGCCGACTGCGATGCTGGTCACTTGCTCTCGGCTGGCCTGGCGCTGCCGGGGGTGAAGCTCGACCATCGCGGCAGTCGAGTTTACGGTTGGAACTTCCCTATGGCGGGCACTTCTTGTCTTCTCAAGCTCCTTGCCCTCGGGCTGAGGACTGGGCTGATCCGCTATGCTACTGGGAGCTAGATTCTCCGCACTGGACTTGGCCGGATCAGGCCTAAGGTCTGCCTTGGCGAGAGCGGCTGCAGTCGCGCCTGGCTTGGCGCTGACGGTGGAGAACAACTCGCTGAAAGCTTGGGAGAGAGGGTGCTTATCACTCATCGGTTGAATATCCTCCTCAGATGTATGAGATTCATTCGTCCTCTAGCGTTTGCCGGGGGGATAATTACCCGCTATTACTTGCTACAGCAGAACTGCAATTCCATATTGAGATAACCTGTGTTTCGGTTTGAACTTTCCGCCGTACCAGCAGCATTGAGCCGCTAAGGCTCTTCTCTGGGTGCAGCACTACGGCAGCAACGGCGAAGGGACGGTGTCAACGGTGAGCTCTGCAACTGTGCGGCCTCAACTGCGGTAAGGCTGTCTGGAAATGGCGATAGCTGCTGGAGTTTGGCCACCGCATTGGCAGGTGGCTCGCAGTTGGCGAGCATGCTCTCCAATTGTGCCTCCAGTTTGCCGATTTTGTTTAGGGCGGTGATTGACACCAACCAAGGAAAGATCAGGATGATCACTAAAGCCGTGACGATCAGGGTCTTATAGAAGTTGACGGCTCTACGCCTACTCGCATCCATCCAACAACACCTCCCTTCACCCGTTCACGTTCTCGTTAGGCGGACTGGAGTTGAAGCACACTTTGGTAACAGGATACTAGAGATGTCCGCAAAAAAAATCACCCAAAAGGGTGATAGGAGTGACTCAATAGGGAATAACAGGAGGCACACCCCTCAACCTCAGCCTGAGGAATGTGCCTGAACAACTCACAGCACGCCCAATTCCTTGGCCCGCTCAACCACTTGAACCCTCCTGTTCGCCTGGAGCTTGCCGTAGATGTGCTTAATATGGGTTTTCACAGTGTTCAAGGTCAGCCGCAGCTTGGCCGCAATTTCTTTGTTGGAGAACCCAGCCGCGATTAGCCGCAGCACCTCTGTTTCCCTTTCAGTAAGAGGCTCAACCAGTTGGGGATACCCTCTTCCTCCGGTCCCGGTCTTACCTAGGTCTTCCTCCAGATAGCTCCCCAGTCGTTGGGCATAAGCAATCTGGGTGGACAAGAGTTTCAGTGCCTGCAACCGATCAGGTGAAAATACCCTGGACATCAGGCTGTTCTCCAAGTAGAGCACACCGACCGGTATCCCCTGCAGCAACAAAGGCAGGCAGGCTATGGAGCCCGAGCGCAGCGCGGATATATATGGGTCTTTGGCAAACACTCCGATCGATTCGCCGCAGTTGAGAACCACCGTCTCCAACGTGCGGGCAACGTAGCGCACCACTGCCCGAGAAAGCTGCTGGCTTTCTTCCAGCGGAACGCTCACCACAGTGGCTTGGCTGCAGCCACTGTTCTTGGCGGCTTCGATGAACAGCTCGCCATCCTGCTCGAGGATGAAGTACCCGCTGTCTGCACCGGCAGACTGGACTGTCATCTCCAACAGGCTTTCCAGCAGTCTGCTGGTATCAGTCTCCTGAGAGACGTTTTCTACTGCTCTGCCCAGGGCGTGGAAGTCCAAACTGCTGGCTACTTCGTCATAAGTCAAAGCGGGAATCCAGAGGCCCTCGTATGTTTCGCCAGAGGGCGCCTCCTCTTGCGGAAATGCACCTTGCAGCAGACTAGGATACCTTTCCGCTAGCTCCCGGACTTTGGCTGAGGCACCCCAGCTGCCATATCCGCGGCAGGCATCTCTCAGGTAGGTGGCGGCAATTCTCTCCCAGCCCTGCTGCAGATGGAACTTGGCGGCCAGCTCGTTGGCCAGGGCTTCGTTCTGCCTATACCCATTCTGACGAGCTGAGCGAATGGCTTGTTCGTAGAGCGACATAGCCTGTTCCCGCTTGCCCCGTAACCGCGCAGTCTCGGCGGCCACCAGCAGGTACTTATGCAGAAAGTTTTCCTGACAGCTCTTTGCCCACCTCTTCATCTGCCTTTGGTTCTTGCGTAGTGTTTTCCAAAGGATCCGCTGCTCCGCCTCCGCCACTTGGTCAAGCAGAGCCGTTATGGCCAGCGAATGGTAGAAGTTATACTCCGCACTGGCGATGAAGCCGAGAATCGCCTCCGAGAGGGGCTGCAATGACTGTGCAGCCGCCAAAGACTCGCGGAAGTCACCCGCCAGGTAACACAACTGCATTCTCCAGAGATAGCAAGTGGCCAAGGAGGACTGATCTTTCTCTGACAACCGCAGCGTTTGCGGTTGAAGCCGCTCCCCACAAACCAGCAGTGACTTCGCTCTGTCCCCGCACAGCGCGGACACTACCCGATCATAAATCGCCACATTGAGGGCGAGGTTTTCATGCTTCAATCTTCTGGCAATCTCCCGCTTTTCCTCCAGCTCTTGCGCGATTTCGTTCAGAGGGACACCGAGGATATATCTATTTTCCAGCATCATGCAATGTGCATAGCCAATGATCAGCACATCCCCCGACTCCATCCCGGTGGATAAAGCCTTGCTCAGGTAGTCCAACCCGATCCGCCCATGCTGGGTCCAGTGGGAGATAAACGCTCCAACGACGAAGTAGATGACACACTTGAAGAGACTGCGGTCATACCGTTCCACCAGCTGGACACATACCCTGCCCAGCCGTTCCCCGGCTTGATAATCCCCCAATATGCTTCCGGCAGTAATGCTGTACCCAAGGTAGCCCACCGCAGCCATCTCGTTGTTGCCGTAGCGAACTGCATGGTTGCCGGTCTTCAGAATAATGAAGCCATATAGGTCAGGATAGCTGGACATGGTCACAGAGGACAACCGGGTCAAGAGCTCAGAGATCTTCCTCTGCACCGGGTCCTGCATCTCGGGTAGGTGAGCCAGATCCTCAATTCTCTTGTGCAGCAGATGCCATTTGTAGCGCAGCAACTCCCTGGCATAATCCCATTTATGGGGATGGATGGGCAGCTTCACTCCCAAGCTTGCCAGAGCCTGGACGCCGATCTCAACCGCTGCAGTATACTTGCCCATGCTCGCGTACAATGTCACCTTCAGGCCCTGGATACCCGCCCGCTCCAGTTCAGTGGACGCCCTGCTGAGACAGAGATCAAACAGTCTTTCGGCAGCCTCCAAATTGCCAGACAGATACTCCGCCTGGGCAAGCTCCAGATGAAGCTGATGACTGAGTGCGTAGCTACTTCCCCATGAGTCGGGCGACAACAGGGATACCCCCGACCGGAAATACTGCAGCGCAGAAACATGCGCCGCTGAAGCTTTGGCCTTTTGCCCGGCCAAGAGGTTATACTGGGCCAACCGGGCCCTCTCTACCGGATCGTGGATCAAGGGCAGGCTGCGGTTAAAATGGTCCATGATGGTCAGGATATTGTCCGCCAGGGCATGGTCACCTGCATGCTGCTGCAGCATGAAACGCCCCAGGTGCAGGTGGAGCTGCTGCATCTCATCGGCAGAAATGAGGGCATAGACAGCCTGCTGTACCCAGTCATGCCGAAACTCGCAGGCAGCGGCCTCCTGGACGGAGGACTCTCGCGGGTTTTCCTTTTCATCTCCTGCTACAATGACCAGTCCTTGCTGCACCAACGGCACCAGGAGGTCGGCTATCTCCTCGATAGCTTGGCCGCGCAGGGCGGCTATTGTCTGTAGATGGAAGCTATTGCCCATGCAGGCTGCCAGCTTGAGCACCGCTTGGATGTCCTCTGGAAGCCTTTGCAGCTTCCTCAGGAGGAGCGCCAACACATCAACCCCCGGCTGCAGTTCTTGGATAGCTGCCAGATCCCATTCCCAGCCGCCTTGCTGTGCATCGAAAGACAGCAGGCCTTCGGCGTGAATCAGCAGCAGCACCTGGCCCAGAAAAAAGGGGTTCCCCCCGGACTGACGGTACAATACATCCGTCAACGCTGCCAGATTCTCTGGACTGTCGTGCAGCGTCTCAGCTACCAACTGCATAACCTGATCTCTGCCTAAGGGCATGAGGGCGATGCGTTGCTCATGGTAACCCTGCAGATGGTCCGCCTGCAATAGCTCCATCAGCGGGTGGGCTGCATCAACCTCAGTCTCCCGAAAAGCGCCGACAAAGAGCAGCGAGCGTAGATTAGCATCCTCGGTCAAGTACTTCAGCAAGTGTACGGAGTCCGGGTCGGCCCATTGCAGGTCATCCAGGAACAGCACCAGGGGATGTCCCCTTTGAGCAAACAGGCGTACAAAGTCTGCAAACAGCATACACAGACGGTGCTCTGCCTCTTTCGGTGGCAGCACATCCGCAGGCGGCTGCTTTCCCAGGATCCACTCCAGTTCCGGGACGATCTGCACCACGACTGCGCAGTTTCGCCCCAAGGCATGCGAGAGTCTGCCTTTCCAACGGTCCAGCTCTTCCTGACTCTCGGTCATCAGCTGCCTAATCAGCTGGCCGAAGGCAGCAGCAAAGGGGGCATAAGGGATGTTCTTGGCGAGCTGATCAAACTTACCAGTCAAGAACCAACCGTTCTCCTGCACCATCGCCTGCAGACTCTCTTTGATCAGCGTGGTCTTGCCCACCCCCGGCGACCCAGAAACCAGTACCACCCCGCCCTGAGCATCGCGGGCGCGATCAAAAGCAGCTTGCAGAGCAGCCATCTCTCTTTCCCTTCCATAGAGCTTGCGGGGCAGTCGTAAACGGGCGTATCTGTCTGCCTGGCCCAGAGAGAAGCTCTGAATGATGCCTGTTTGCAGCAGTTGCCGGCGGCATTCCTTGAGATCCCAAAGCAGCCCAGCAGCGCTCTGGTATCTTTCTTCCTTCTCCTTGGCCAACAATCTCATGATCATCGCTGATACAGCCAATGGAATACCGGGGTTACTATCAATCGGTGGCAGCGGTTGCTGGGCGATGTGCGCGTAGATCATCTCGGCGGGACCTGCGGCCTGCAACGGAAGCCGGTGGGTGATCATCTCATAGAAGACGACTCCCAGCGCATACAGGTCTGTCCGGTGGTCGATAGCTACCCTCAGTCGGCCCGTTTGTTCCGGAGCAATGTACTCCCAAGCTCCCCCCGGGCTGCTGGAAGATGGGCTCTGATTGGTCTGCAAGGTTGGGCTTGACGCATCGCCGAAATCGGTAAGGTAGATCTTTTTTGTATGTGGATGAACAAGAATGCTCTCCGGCTTCAAGCCCCCATGGATGATGCCGTTCTGATGCAAACGGACAAGAGATTCTGTCAGCCTAACAGCAATGTCCAGAAAGTTCCACAGGTCTGCAGACCGATTCAGCAGGTATGATCGCAGGGGTATAGCCCCCGTATCCTCTGTGACCAGGGCTAGAACCGGCCCTGCCTGCTCCAGCCGGCTAGGCTGGACGATGTCAGCTATGTCCACGCTGCGGCTAATCTCGTACTCACGCATCAGCCTGGAGATTTCAAGAGGAGTGGCTGCTCGCGTATCCAGAGCTTTTACGATCACCGGCCGCCGGTCGTTGGTGGCATGTCCCCTATAAAAGCTCATTCCCTCGCGAACATGCAGCTTCTCACTGATTGTGTATCCCGGCAGATCTAGCATCTGAACACCACAGCCTCCTCTTGCCAGCAAACGGCAGGCAGCGATCAATAACATCTTACCAGATCAGGCGCGCTCAGTCTGTCGGTACGGCCCCAACTGGGATAACAGTATTTTGCATCCTGCCAGTTCCGCTCACATGGGGGTCTGCAAGCATTGGCAGTGATGCAGGCAATGCATTCACGTCCGCTGCAGCTCAAAGCAGTTGCCCTGGGCTGAAACGGGCGGCATTTGGCAGCTCACCATCGCCTGCAACTCGCTCTGGGTAGAGAAAAAGGCAGCCTCGCCTGAGGGCTGCCTCTCGTCGATTTTATCAGTGGTGACTATTTGCAGTAGCGCTCGAACCAACCTAAGATGAAGTTCAGGCGGTCGACGCGATTGCGCGGTTTGCCGGAGCGGGAGAGCTCGTGATTCTCGCCGCTGAAGCGCACGAACTCGACCGTCTTGCCTAAGCGCTTCAAGGCAACGAAGAACTGCTCCGCCTGCTCCATCGGGCAGCGGAAGTCCAGCTCGCTGTGGATGATCAACAGCGGGGTCTTCACCTTTGGTGCATAGCGAATGGGCGAACGAGACATGATGAAGTCTTCCGAATCCCACAGGTCGCGGCCGTCGAAACCAGCCTTGTTGCCATACCAGCCGATGTCACTGCAGCCGTACTTGGTATACATGTTGCTGATGCTGCGCAAGGTGACAGCAGCGGCGAAACGATCGGTCTGGGTGACGATCCAGTTGGTCATATAGCCACCGTAACTGCCGCCAGTGACGCCCAGGCGCTGATCGTCGATCCAGCTGTAATTGGCCAGGGCATAGTCCACTGCCGCCATGAAGTCGGCGTAGTCTCCTCCGCCCCAGTCGCCGATCACGCCTTTAGCGAATTGCTCGCCGTAGCCCTTGCTGCCGCGAGGGTTGATGTACAGCAGGCCATAGCCGGCGGAGGTAAGCATCTGGAATTCGTGCATGAAGCCGTGGCCGTAAGTGGCTGCCGGGCCACCGTGGATGTGGAGAACCAAGGGGTACTTCTGCCCGGGTTGGAAACCGACCGGCTTCATAATCCAGCCTTCGATAGGCCAGCCTTCGGCACCAGCAAACTCGATCCGCTCGCCATCGGTCAGTTCCCAGGTGGACAACTCAGCCTCGTTGACGCTGGTCAAACGGTTGCTCTGCCCACCCTTGAACAGGTACACGTCTCCCGGGTTGAGGGTGCTTCCGGCGATATAGGCGAAGACTTCTTCGCCCTCCACCAGTGTGTGTCCGAAGGAGGTGATGGACATGTTGCCGGTGGTCAATTGCTTGATCTGCTTGTCAGCCACGGTTACCTGATAGAGGTGCGAGCTACCGCCATCGGTGATGGTGAGGAAGATATGACGGCCGTCGGCTGACCAGACGGGCTGGGAACTGCCCCCATCCATGCGCGAGTCACCGCCGACGCTGTTGCCCACCGAGCGATTCATGGCCTCGGTCAGGTTGGTGGTCTGACCGCCGCCCACCGGTGCCACCCACAGGTCAATGTTGGCATAGCCGATCTGACCCTTTTCATGCCCGAAATAGGCCAACTGACTACCATCAGGCGAGAACACTGGGTTGCTGCAGTTACCCTTGCCAGCGGTGACCTTGGTCAGGTTAGCCCCGCTCTTGTCTACCACCCAAATGTCCATGATCATGCGCAGCTCGCAGTCGGGCGAGATGCAAGCAGCAAAGGCCAACTTCTGGCTATCTGGGCTCCAGGAGATGCTGGAGACATCAAACTCTCCCTTGGTCACCTGCTGCACTTCGCCGGTGGCCACATTCACGGTGTATAGGTGACGGTGTCTAGTGTCGGTAAAGCCGATGCCGTTGAACTTGTAGCGCAGATGGGTGATATGGCGGACGTCCGGATTCTTGGCCTTTTCGGCCTCTTCGTCCACCGGATCCTTGCTGGTGAAAGCCACATAGCGCCCGTCTGGAGACCAGGTGGGCTCGCTGACGCCTTCCGGAACGTTGGTCAACTGTCTGGCCTCGCCGCCTTGCTCATCCAGCAGGAACAGCTGCGGACGGCCGTTGCGATTGGACAGGAACAGCAATCGCTTGCCATCGGGGGACCAGCGGGGAGCCAGTTCGCGCACTAGGCCACCGTCAGCGCGCTGTCCGTAGGTGAACCGCTTGCAGCCCTGTCCCGGGGTATGCACCCAGACGGCTGTGCTATATCCATTCTTGTCAAGATTGCTCTCGGTGAGCGTGTAGGCTACGCGGCCGTCAGTATTCGGCTGCGCATCGCCGACGAAACGCAGGACGGTGATATCCTTGGCAACCACTTTTCGCTTCACTCTATCTAACCTCCCACTAAGAAATCAGGCTAGCCGGACCGAGACTACCAAAGACGGTCCTCTGAACACCAACCGAGGGCTACACAGAAATCCTCCAGTGTCATCCTGAGCACTTCGACAAGCTCAGCATAGACTCAGCGAAGAACCCAAAGACCGCATTGATTGGGCTTTTGATTCTTCACGTTCGTCTAGGGAACAAGTTGATAGTTGCTTGCCCGCAACACCATGTTGTTAAAGAATGACCGCTGCGGCACTTATTCAATAACCTCGAGAGCCCCTCAATTCTACAGAGTCGCCCTGCCCTGCTAGTCCATCTACCATATACTAATACACCGTCAATGGAAAATTCCCTTCCAGCATGCTGGATGAATTTCGGTATTCGTAAGAAGGGGGCCGCCCACGTCCAGTAGCTGGCGGGCTCTAGCTACGTCTGCTTCCGTCATGGCTGCTGCCATGTCTTCTCACTCTCCGTCACGGCTGGCACCACGCCACTTCCCTCACTCGGCCCCTCGTGGAGGGGGCTGTCACGAAGTGACTGGGTGAGCCAGGGGGAGGCAAGTCTCGGCCCCCTGCAAGGGGGCTATCGCGTCAGCTACTGGGAAATTAGGGGGCTGTAGCACTGCACCCTTCAGACATGCAGTGTTACAGCCCCGGGAAATCAACCTTCTTTTCTGGGCGACAAGCGCCCCAGCAGTTTGATTAACACGTAAAAAACGATCATCACAGCAAAGATGGTCGGATAAGCCAGCGCAGCTACCTCCAGAGTTTCAGCTAATGCCATCGCGCTTCACCTCACTTGGCCAGGGCCAGAATCAGGCCCCCGGCGATGATGGATCCGAGCTGTCCGGCAACGTTGGCGGCGATAGCTGGCATCAGCAGATAGTTGCTGGGGTCCTCCTTCTGCCCTAGCTTGTGAATCACCCGGGCAGACATGGGGAACGCGGAGATGCCAGCAGCGCCGACCATGGGATTGATCTTCTTCGGCAGGAATAAGTTCAGCCCCTTGGCGAAAATGACCCCGCCGGCGGTGTCAAAGACAAACGCGATCAAGCCCATGCCGATGATCTTCAGCGTGTCCGGCGTCAGGAAGGCAGAAGCGGTCATGGTGGAACCGATGGTGATACCCAGCACCAGCGTGACCAAGTTAGCCAGTTCGTTTTGGGCGGACTTGGACAACCGCTCCAACACACCACACTCGCGAATCAGATTGCCAAACATCAGAGAACCGACCAGGGCGACACTGATGGGAGCGACTATCCCGGCCACAACGGTCACCACGATGGGAAACAGGATGCGAGCCAGGCGGGATACGTCGTTATAGCTATACTCCATGTGAATGCGCCGCTCAGCCGGAGTGGTGAGGGCTTTGATCACCGGTGGCTGGATGATCGGCACCAGTGCCATGTACGAGTATGCGGCTACAGTGATTGGGCCTAGATACTCGCGAGCGAAGCGCGCAGCCACGTAGATGGAGGTTGGCCCGTCGGCTGCACCGATGATGCCGATGGAGGCGGATTGCTTGAGAGTAAAGCCCATCACCGCAGCCAGAGCCATGGTGAAGAAAATCCCAAACTGAGCCGCCGCTCCGAAAAACAGCAATCCCGGATTTTGCAGCAGCGGGGTGAAATCGATCATCGCCCCGACGGCTATGAAAATCAACACCGGGAACAGCTCGTTGGTGATGCCGGCGCGGAACAGCACGCTGAGAAACCCCTCCTCGCCGATAGCCGACGAGAGCGGTATGTTGGCCAGGATGGCACCAAAGCCGATGGGCAAGAGCAGCATTGGTTCGTAATCCTTCTTGATGGCCAAGTAGATCAGCAACCCGCCCACCAGAAACATGACGGCGTTGCCCCAGCTAAATGCCAGAAACCCCTGCAGCAAGTCTTGCATGATCTAACCTCCGATGTCTGCAATTGCACCTACTATTGGTCGGCGCTAGTCCAATAGTTAGTGTATCAGATAGCCATATGGATCGCCACGGGATGAGTGTAATTACGTACGCTCGCTGCTAAGTGGCCAGCAACGCCTTTAGTCTGGGCATCTGACGATCCATAGCTGCTTCACCTATATCGATCAACTGCTCTATACGGCCAAAATCACGCCAACCCCAGCTGCCCACCACCGGCCGCAAGACCAGATCGGCATTGCCGATCAGTTGATAGGCCGTCAGCTCTTCACCCATAATGTCCAAAGACTGGGAGATCACTTCATAGATATTGTCCACCGGATCCTGCCGCTCTAGGTCGGAATTCAAATCGACGGCCAGCACCACGTCCTCACCCAGATCGCGCATCAGGCTAGCCGGAACACTACACTTCACTCCCCCATCTACCAGAGCCCGCCCGGCGATACGCACCGGAGGAAAGATGCCCGGTATCGCTGAGCTAGCTCTCACCGCCTCAGCCAGCTGCTGATCCGGCAGAGTTACTGGCCATTTCGCATATTGAGAGAAGACCACTCCCTCGCCGCTGTCGATATCGGTGGCCAGAATGGCCAAGGGCATCACCACCTCGGACACCGTGAGCCTGCCCAGATGGCGCAGCAGCCATTTTTCCCACGCCCGGCCGCCGACCAAACCTTGCGGGAAGGGCAGGCGCAGCTGAGGCGGCAGGCGTAACCAGGCGAACAGGCCGTTCGCCACCGCCCCGAGCCAAGTTTTCCACCCGATATCCGGATCGAACAACTGCCTCCAGTTAAAGGACATAGCCAACTCCGCCATCTGATCGGGCGAATACCCGGTGGCGTAGAGGGCGGTCACCAACGCGCCTGCGCTGCTGCCCGCTAAGGCGTGTATCGGGACTGCATGCTTCTCCAAGCTGCGCAGCACACCGATGTGCGCGGCACCGCGGATCCCTCCTGCTCCCAGGGCTACCCCCAAGTGCTTTTTCCCCACCTGCACATGCATGTGTGATCACCTCTCTATTGCCTATGCGGCGGCAGAGCGGTTCCAGCAGGGAAAATGCGTACTTTTGGCGAAGAAGCGGTCTAGTTACTAGAGAGTTTCAAAATCGTCGTACAAAGTCCGGGGCGCAAATGGACTGCCGGGCATATGAAAGGGAGGCATGAACATGGGAAAAATTGAACAGCTGCTGCAGGAGAAGGGAATTATGCTGCCGGAGGTGCCGAATCCTCTGGGCAACTACATACCGGTAAATCGCTACGGCAACCTGCTATACACATCCGGCCAGGGATCGCGCAGTGTTATCGGGCGGTTGGGCGAGGACCTCACCGTCGAGCAAGGATATGCAGCAGCACGGGAAGCGGCCCTGCGCTGCCTGGCGTGCATTCAGTCTGAACTGGGCACGCTAGATCGGGTGGAAAAGGTATTCAAGGTGCTGGGCTTTATCACCAGTGCTCCTGGTTTTGTAGAGCAGCCGGCGGTGCTTAACGGTGCGTCGGACCTGCTGGTAGAGGTGTTTGGGGAAGCCGGAAGGCATGCCAGATCGGCGATTGGAGCCCCGGAACTGCCGGAAGGCATCGCGGTGGAAGTAGAGATGCTGGTGGCGGTCAAAGATGCTTAGCACCTTGGCTGGCAGGCCGCAGTACGGACTCTTTTTGGGCATTCCCTGCGCCGAATTGGCGGAGATGGCAGCCCTGGCAGGTTTCGATTTTATCGTCTTGGATGGAGAGCACGGCCGCATCCCTCCGGCGGACATCTATCCCTTGCTGATGGCGGCCAAGGCGGCTAAGGCTGGGATTGCTGTCTACTATCGCCTGGCGGGAACATCTGCCCGGGATGCAGCTTTGGCTATGGATGCGGCAGTTGATGGGATCATCGTCCCCCAAGTCAGCTTCGCTAACCAATTGCGGCCGATCATCGCCGCCTGCCGCTTCGCCCCCGAGGGAGAGCGAGGCGTGCATCCGGCGGTGCGAGCTGCCCGCTATGGGTTGCGACCCCACGGCGACTATCTCACCGGTGCCAATCGGGAGAGTGTGATCGTCGCTCAGGTGGAAGGCGAGGCTGCGCTGCAGAACTTGCCTGAAATCCTGAACTGTCCAGGGCTGAATGGCATCTTCGTGGGACCTTACGACCTGTCGCAGTCCCTGGGCATTCCCGGACAGGTTGAGCACCCCCTGGTGACAGAAGCTCTGGCTGACATAGCGCAAGCTGCGCAGCAGAGCGGAATTCCATTTGGCTCTTTCGCCGGAACCGCTGCGGCGGTGAAACAGGCCACCAAGCTCGGCTATAGCTTCCTCGGGGTGAGCATCGACACGCTGCTGATCAGTCGGGCGATGCACTCCCTGGTCAGTAGCCTGCATCAGGTAACCACCCAATGACACTAGGTTTGATGGGAGGTGTAAGACGATGATTGTCTTATACAATCTGGAAAACTGCCCCTACTGCCGCCGGGTGCCGGAGAAGCTGCAGGAACTCGGCCTGGAGTACCAGAAAATCGATGTTCCCAAGGCCAAGTCGGAACGTCGCCAAGTGGTAGAGATCAGCGGCCAGGTTCTCGTCCCGGTGTTGGTGGACGGCGATGTGATCATCGCTGACGATGACGACCAGGCCATTGCCTATCTGGAGGAGAAGTACGGCAAGAAGTAGCTGTCGTGTTTGCGCAGGCCCGGACATGGGGACGGTTCTTGCTGTGAACCTGCTGAACAGAAAGTTCACAGCTTTGAGGAAGAACCAGAAATGGCTTACAGATGTAACCGAGTTCAAGTATGGCGACGGCCAGAAAGCATACCTGAGCGCCATTCTCGACCTTTACGACAACAGTATTGTTGCCTATGTCATTGGTAAGAGGAATAACAACAAGCTTGTCTTTAGCACATTGCAGGCAGCCTTGAAGGCCAATCCAGAAGCACAGCCCCTCATTCACAGCGATAGAGGCTTCCAATATACTTCCTATGGTTTTGCCAAGATTATCACGAATCAGGGCATGATCCAAAGCATGTCAAGAGTAAGCCGCTGCATTGACAATGGCCCCATGGAAGGCTTTTGGGGCAAGCTCAAAGCAGAGCGCTACAACCTAAGAAAGTATTACGAGAGCTACGAAGATCTGGTAGCCGACGTAAGTGACTATATACGCTTCTACAACGAAGAACGACCGCAAAGGAAGTTTTCTGGTCTGACCCCGATGGAGTACAGAATGTGTGCATAAATCGCCCTTGACTCCCTGTGCTTAACGAGGGTGCGAGGGGCGATGGCAGGGAGAGCACAGCAGATACCTCATCGCCCCTCTGCGCACAAAATTGTAGCACAGGGGTCAAGGGACTCACCCTGTGGTACTGCTCAGGGCTCCGACAGGGAGAGCCGTGGCCAGCAACCATTGGCTGTATTGCTTAAGACATCCCAAGAAAGAAGGCTCCTCAGGGTCATTCCTAAGGAGCAAACGCTTTCATTATTTCGTTTGTCAACTCGACAGGGGGCACCTCACTGTCCGGGTGGACAGCAAGAACCGTCCCCGTGTCCGGGGATGCACGGACGAAGAAAGAGGAACGATGGGCACCCGCGAGGGAGCCCATCGTTCCTCTGCACCTTCAGGCTATTACTTGGCGTCGGGGATGTATTTGTCCATCCAGTCAACGATGGCGTTCAGCCGCTGCAGGCGCAGCACCGGCTTGCCGCTTCGGGACAGCTCGTGGCTGGATCCAGGGAAGCGCAGGAAGGAGACGACCTTGCGCAAGCGGCGCATGAACACAAACAACTGCTCTGCCTGCTCCATGGGGCAACGCAGGTCCTCCTCGCCGTGGATGATCAACAGCGGGGTCTCAATATTCTTCACGTAGGTCAAAGGCGAGAACTTGACCATCTGCTCCGGATCATCCCAGGGATTAGCATCCAGCTCGTTCTCGGTGAAGTAGCTGCCGATGTCCGATGCACCGGTGAAGCTGGTCCAGTTGGAGATGCTGCGCTGGGTGACGGCAGCTTTGAAGCGGTTGGTATGGCCGACTATCCAGTTGGTCATGAACCCGCCGTAGCTGCCCCCGGTCACGCCCAGGCGGTCAGCGTCGACATAGTCGATATTCTCCAGCACCCAGTCCATGACGGTCATCAAGTCAGTGTAGTCTTTGCCACCGTAGTCGCCGCGGCAGGCGTTGACGAACTTTTGGCTATAGCCATGGCTGCCGCGCGGGTTGCTGTAGACTACCACGTAGCCGCGGGAGCAGAGCAGCTGGAATTCGAAGAAGAAGGCATCGCCAAACATGGTATGCGGGCCGCCATGGATCTCCAGAACTGCCGGGTACTTCTTACCAGGCTCGAAATTGACTGGCTTCATGATCCAGCTCTGCAGCTCCCAGCCATCCTCAGCGTGGCAGATGAACTCTTCCGGCGTGGACAGAGCCAATGAATCCAACAGCTCATCGTTGAGCGTGGTCAGTTTCACGGCCTGCTTGGTCACCAAGTCGAAGGTGAACAGCTCGCCCGGAGAAAGCGGTTCGGCCAAGGCCAAGGCGGCCTGCTTGCCCGTGTTGTCCATGGTGAAGCCATAGATGGCACCCTTAAGCTCGCTGACCACTTCCACTTCGCCGCCGTCAGCCGGCAACCGGTAGAGGTTGGCATAGCCGCGATGGGCGGCGTAGAAGTAGATATAACCGTTGGTGGCCCACACAGGTGTGGATGAACCACCGCCGTAGTGGGAGTCGCTGTTGGCACTGCCGCCCACCGGCAGCTCCATGGTACTGTTCAGGCAGACCGGGTCGCCGCCCTGAGCGGGTATGCGATAGAACTTGGGCAGGGTTGCCCCTTTGTATTCATTCTGATGCCAGAGATAGACGATATCCTTGCCGTCCAAAGACCAGACGGGGGCGGCGGCGCGACCGTTGCTCTCGGTCAGCTTGATCAGATCACCACCGGCTGCAGGTACCAGGTAGAGGTCCGAGATGCTCGGCTGCAGATCGGGTTCGGGCAGGCGGTTGCTGGTGAAGGCGATATACTTGCTGCAAGGGGCCCAGGCGGGGCTGGCAATCATGTAATCGCCTGAGGTCAGCTGCTTCACCTGCTTGCTGGCCACGTCCAGCACCCAGAGCTGGGCGGTGCGTTTGGGCAGCAGTCCAGCACCGTTGAACTTGTAGCGCAAACTTTCCACCAGATAGGCCTCGTCGGTGCGTTTCTTGGCTTGCTTCTCCTTCTCGGCCTTATCCATTTCCTTGGTCAAAGCTTCCGGTGTGTCGTCGGCACCTACGGCGCTGGTGAACATGATCTGTTTACCGTCTGGAGACCAGATGGGATTGGAGACTCCGTAGCGCATGGTAGTCAGCTGTTCAGCCTCGCCCATTCCCTGCTTGAGCAGCCAGAGCTGTTTGCTGCCGCTGCGATCGGAGATAAAGGCCAACTGCTTGCCGTCAGGTGACCAAACGGGACTGTTGCCGTTCTTGGTTAAACGATAGGTCTGTTTATCCGCTACATTGGTCAGATAGAGGTCAGTCTTGTAGTTTTTTTCCTTCTCGTCGATATGTGTCACCGCATAGGCAACCTTGCTGCCGCAGGGTGAAATCTGCGGATCGGCTAAGAACTTCAGTTTCAGCAGATCCTCTGCTACGACGGGTCGTTTCATCCAGTTCATCCTCCTTCTCGTGATAGATGGGTCGGCTAGCCGCTGTGCGGGCACCGCACGCCTTTCCGGTTGATTTACTTCGCTGCTCGTATTAAGTTCCCCTGCTACTTGGCCCAGGAAAAGCAAAACTGCATCAAAAAAGCCGGAGCTGACGCTCCGGCAGGAGGCATAGATTACCTGCGCAAGGCTGGGCGCATCAGGTCCAGACCGCCTAGAACGACGTGGGCTAGACCAAATCCGAGTACACCATTGCCCACTCGTCTATTGCGTAGAAACAATCCGGCACCCGAGACTAGGGCTCCCAGCCCAGCCACATAAAACCCGGTCTTGTTATGCTGACGCCGCCTCTTCAGCCGCTTGTGCAAGAAGTGGCTTACAGTACGAACTTGCAGCGGGTTCTTCATCTCTATACACCTCCTAACACTATCTTTCACCCAAAGCACATGCCTAAATCACGTTTTCGAGGAAAGCCAAATCATCCCCAGCAATTTGACAGAGGGCAAGTTTAGCGCTAACAAACAGTGATGAAGAAATTTTTTCTTGTTGCTGCAAGGATACACGACCTGATTGCAGAACTATCCCTACGATATAGATTCCAAAGGAGGTAGTCGGATGTTCAAACGTGTATGGGCTGTCCTTTTGGCAGTGATGTTGCTGCTGGCACCAGCTGCAGGCACGCTGCAGGCTGCACAGGTGGACCACACCCAGCACTACAAGTGGATGGAGCAGGTGGGACTGCTGTCTGGAACAGACCGAGGTTTGGAGCTTGATGCCAGCATCACCAAAGCACAAGTAGTGGCCTTCCTGCAACGGGCATTGAACTGGTCCATACCATCTGAAAAGGTGGCTATCGCCGATGTGCCCCGCGGCCACTGGGCCTATGATCCGATGCAAGCAGCCATTGCCAACGGCGTAATTGAGCTGGAGCAAGGGAAGGCCAACCCGTCAGCAAAGCTCAGTTCCATCGAGGTCTTTGCCATCGCCAAGCAGGCGGGCCTGACCCTCGACCTAGCTCCCACGGCGGAACTTTCCCGCGGACAGTTCCTGCGTGCCTTGGGAGGTGCAGTCAGCAAGACCATCACCGTAGTACATACCAATGATGTCCACGGTCGCATTCTTGGCGACGACAGCAATGGGATCCTGGGACTGGCGCGCGTAGCCACCATTGTGGAGCAGACCCGCGCCGAAAACCCCAACACGCTGGTGCTGGATGGCGGCGACGCACTGCACGGCACCAATGAAGCGCAGTTTTTTGCTGGCGCTTCGGTGGTCAACGCCATGAACTGCGTCGGCGTGGATGTGATGGTTCCAGGCAATCACGATTTCAACTATGGGTACGAACACCTGCTGGCCTTGGAGCAGGACGCCGCCTTTGACATCGTCAGCAGCAACGTGCTCGCTGCGACCGACGGAGAAAGCGGAGAGTCCCTGCTCGAGCCCTATGTCATCCGCGAGCTGGCTGGATTGAAGGTGGCTATTTTCGGTCTGTCGTCGGTGGACACCCCCACCCTCACCCATCCCAAGAATGTGGTGGGACTGACCTTTGTCGATCCGATCGCCACTGCCGCCGCGATGGTTGAGGACTTGGCCGACGCCGATTGCATCATCGCCTTGACCCACGTGGGACACGATATTGACCGACAGTTGGCAGATTCCGTTCCAGAGATAGACTTGATCATCGGCGGTCACAGCCATACGGAAGTGCTAGACGCAGAAAAGGTAAACCAGACCTATATCGCCCAAACCGGCGAACACACCAAGAACATCGGGCGCGAGCATCTGGTCTTTTATCAAGGCGAATTGGTGGGTGTGTTCAGCGATCCGGTCAGCTTTGACGAGACCATCGCTGTCTCCCCTCGGGCTAACAAGCTGATCCAGACGGTTCACGAGCGAGTGCAGAAGGAAATGCAGGCAGTGATCGGCACCGCTACCACCTTGTTGGACGGCGTGCGCGAGAACGTGCGGGCCAAGGAGACCAATCTGGGCAACCTGATCGCTGACGTGATGCGCGCCAGCACCGGTGCCGACGTAGCTATGACCAACGGCGGCGGCATCAGGGCGAGCATTGCTCCCGGCGAGATCACCATCAATGATGTGGTGACGGTATTGCCCTTCGGCAACACGCTGAGCACCATCAAGCTAACTGGCGAGCAGCTACTGGCTGTCCTGGAGCATTCGGTGCGGCTCTATCCGGCCACCAACGGCGGCTTCATGCAGGTTTCCGGCCTCACCTTCAGCTTCGACCCCAGCCTGCCGGAGGGCGAGCGGGTAGTTGAGGTCAAGGTGGGCGGAGTGAAGCTGGATCCGGCAGCTGTCTATACTGTAGCCACCAACGACTTCCTCGCTGCCGGGGGCGACGGCTACACCGCCTTCGCTGAAGGCACTGAGCTGGTCGATACCGGTATCAGCCTGGACATCGTGCTGATGGAATATATCCAGCAGCAGGGCAGCGTCGGTGCCAGCGTGGACGGCCGCATCACGGTAATCGGCGAGTAGAAGCTAACAGAGACTTACAGGAGGGGGCAGGCGCTCCCTCCTGTTTTTGTACCCCTGGCATGCAAGGGGGCTGAAGCCTTCGTTGCGCTCAGGGTGACTGATGAAGTAGCTCGGGATAACGGAAGTAGTGACTCAACCAGAAGATGTGGTTTAGGATGCCAGAAGAGAAGCACATGGTGATGGAAAGGAACCCGCGTTAGTTGTCGGCACAGGTAATGTTCGTTTCCAGCGGTTTTCTACCCAGGATAGCGGTTGACCATGCGGGGTAACCTGGAGTATGCTGCGATCAACTGGGAGGTATGTTGATGTCCCTTGTCGTTCTTAACACAAAATAAACTCAAAAAGGGGAGCTGTTGTCTGGCCATCTCGGCACGAAGCGAGAGGCTGGTTTGGCGTCCCCATTGTGTTAAGGACAATCCACACAAATCGAGATCAGAAAGCTAGGCCGCATTGCTTGCGGCTGGCAGTCGGTTTCTTCAGGGCGTTGTGGCTTGGGCCACAGCGCCTTTTTGCTGACACCGCCAAAGGAGGCAAACAGCCATGGACCAAAGGACTCTAGAATTGTTGGAGTTTGATCAGATCAAGGCAGCCCTGGCTCAGTATACCCAAAGCGGCCTGGGGAAGCGGCTGGTGGAACGGATGCAGCCGCTGACAAATAAACGGGCAATTGAACACCTGCTGCAGGAGACCAGTGAAGCTAGAAGGCTGTTGGACGCGGGCTGTCACGTCCCGTTGGGCGGTATAACCGACCTGACGGAGGAACTGGACAAGGTGGAGCGGGGGGGCGTTCTGCAGCCTCAGGAGCTGCTGCCCATTGCCGATCTGCTGCGCAGCGCTCGGCGGCTACGCCGCTATATGTCCGAACGTAAAGACCTGGCCCCATTGCTGGTAGCCTATAGCCAATCATTGACCGAACTGGACGATACCGAGCAACTGATTGAGGGCTGCTTGGAGGGCAACCTGGTCAGCAACAACGCCAGCCGCAAGCTGCACAAGGTCAGGCAACAGATCCGGATTACGGAAGACCGCATTCAAACTAAACTGCAGGCGATGCTCTCCTCCCCTACCCTGCAAGCCTGCCTGCAGGACAGCTTTGTCAGTGTGCGGGATGGACGGTTCGTCATCCCGGTAAAGGCCAGCCATCGGCATCAGGTGGATGGCATCGTCATCCAGAGCTCAGGCAGTGGGTCCACGGTGTTCATTGAGCCAACCGCGGTGCGCAAACTGGTGAATGAGCTGCAGCTGCTGCGCTCAACGGAGGAAGCGGAAGTCTACCAGGTGTTGGCCATGCTCAGTGGCGAGGTGGGCGCGCAATTGCCGGCCATCAAGCTGAACTTGGAGACTATGGCCGCCTTCGATTTCGCTCTAGCCAAGGGCCGTTACAGCCGGGCTTTGCAGGCCACCTGCCCTGCTTTGAACACCCATCGCCACATCCAGCTGCTCAGCGCCCGCCATCCGCTGCTGGGCAGGCAGGCGATACCGCTGCAGTTTGCCATCGGTGCCGGATATCGCACGTTGCTGATCACCGGGCCGAACACCGGAGGTAAAACGGTGACCTTAAAGACGGTGGGGTTGTTGACGGCGATGGCCCAAGCAGGTTTGCACATCCCGGCGGAGGCTGGCAGTGAGATAGCCATCTTCCAGGAGATTCTGGCGGACATCGGCGACGATCAGAGCCTGGAGCAATCGTTGAGCACCTTCTCATCCCATATGGGGCGCATAGCCGGCATCTTGCAGCGAGTGTCACCTGCCTGCCTGATCCTGCTGGATGAGATCGGCACCGGCACGGATCCGCGCGAGGGTGCCGCCCTGGGGGCGGCCATCCTGGAGCAACTGCACCAAGCAGGCGCAGTTACCGTGGTCACCACCCACTACGGTGCCCTGAAGACTTATGCCGCCCAACGGCCGGGGTGGCAGAATGCCCGCATGGACTTCGATCAGGAGACTCTGCGCCCGCTTTACCATTTGATCATCGGCGAGTCCGGAGCCAGTCAGGGACTTTGGATTGCCGAACGTCTGGGGGTTGGGGAGCAGGTGATCAAGCGGGCTAGACGGCTGCTTGGGAACGAATCGGAACAAGAGTCACTCTCGGGCGGCCTGCGGCCACCTGATCAAGAATCGGCCGAATTGGAGATTTCCGCTGCTCCTCGTCCGCCCCAACGGGCAGCTCCCGGCGCAAACCTATCCATCGGGGACCGGGTGATGGTGCATTCGCTAGGCAAAAGCGGCATCGTGGCCAGCCTGCCAGATCGGCAGGGCATGATGACTGTGATTGTGCAGCGCCAACCGATGAGGGTCAATCACAAGCGGGTCACCTTGCAGCTGGAAAAGGAGGAGCTGTACCCGGATCACGAAAACTATGACCTAAACATCGTGTTGATCAGCAAGGAAGACCGCAAACTGGTGAAACGCATGGCCAAGCGGCACGTCCCCGGTGCTGTGCGCACCATCAAG
Source organism: Bacillota bacterium (assembly GCA_050949055.1). Classification (GTDB taxonomy): domain Bacteria; phylum Bacillota; class UBA994; order UBA5500; family UBA5500; genus JAEZJZ01. The sequence continues at coordinate 846,592 of JBMNFA010000001.1, forward strand.
CCGGGGCAACAGTGAAGACAATCTTCGCAGAATCTTTTCGTAATGTGACATAGATCACATACAACTTAACCAGGATTGGATAAACTGACTTCGAAATAGGTTAACCTGGTTAACTATAATCTGCGAAGGGATGGATGGATCGGTGTTTTGCTATCAGTGTGAACAGACACCCAAGGGCGGTTGCACCAAGGTAGGTGTCTGCGGCAAGAATGAGGATATCGCCAGCCTACAGGATACGATCATCTTCGCCCTCAAAGGAGTCGCCGCCTACGCCACCCACGCCCGGCAGCTGGGCTACAGTGATCCGGAAGTGGAAGCGATTACCCACGAGGCGCTCTATATGACGTTGACCAACGTCAATTTCAATCTGGAAGAGCATGTGGCCATGGCCATGAAGGTGGGAAAGGCCACCATTAAGATCATGGAAGTGCTGGACCGGGCACATACGGAGCTGCTGGGGGTTCCCCAACCGACAGTGGTCAGCGAGGACCGCATCGAGGGGCATTGTATCCTGGTCACCGGTCACAACCTGTTTGCCCTGGAACAACTACTCCAGCAGTCGGCCGGAAAGGGAGTTAACGTCTACACCCACTCCGAGATGCTGCCTGCCCACGGATACCCGAAACTGCGTCAATATCCCCATCTGAAGGGCAACGTGGGCAAGTCCTGGTTCGACCAGCGCAAGGTATTTGAGGAGTTTCCAGGGGTGATCTTGGGCACCACCAACTGCGTGATGCCTATCCGCGGCACCTATAGCGATCGTTTTTGGTCCTACGACGTGGCTGGCTTGGAGAATGTGCAGAAGGTAGAGAACGATGACTTCTCGCCTCTGATCGCCAAGTCATTGGAACTGCCGGCAGCCGACGTGGCCTCCCAGAAGACGCTGACTACCGGGTTCCACCACGAGAATGTGCTGGCCATCGCGCCGGAGATCATCGCGGCGGTGCAGGCAGGCAAGATCCGCCGCTTCTTCACCATCGCTGGCTGCGACGCACCAGGCAAAGGCGGCAACTACTACCGCGAACTGGCCACCTCTCTGCCAGAGGATTGCGTGATCCTGACCACCTCTTGCGGCAAGTTCCGCTTTAACGACGTGGATTATGGCACCGTGCCGGGCACCGACATTCCGCGCTATATCGACCTGGGTCAATGCAACAATTCCATTTCTGCGGTGAAGATCGCCGTAGCTTTGGCGGACGCCTTTGGCTGCAGCGTCAACGAACTGCCGCTCTCCATCGTCCTCTCCTGGTTCGAACAGAAGGCCGTTGCCATTTTGCTGGGGCTGTTCAGTCTGGGCGTGCAGAACGTTTACATTGGACCGAAGCCACCGGAGTTCATTACTCCAGGCGTGCTGAAGGTGCTGCAGGAGCACTTCAACCTGAAGTTGACTGGGGATGCTGCTACGGACTTGGTCACCATGCTAGGATAACGCAGACTGGAGATGGCAGGCTCGCCAATTAGGTGGGCCTGCCTTTTAGGTCGCACGGAAGGCCTCTGCCGCATATGCTGTAGCACTGCTAAATGCGGGAGGAGGTGAACATATTGCCAAGACATTCACGGAGGACAAGGGGTTCTCGCCTTCTCTCGCGACGAGCCAAAGCCGCAAGCGATGGGGGGTACGCTTTGACCGTCTTCGCTGGTCGCTCGATCAGCCGCTTTCCGGTCAGGTTGGTGGGCTCCCTTCCGGACTCTGGGATAACCGGCCTGAACTCTATCCTGGTCCGAGCCGGCGGCAATCAGATCCAGCTGTTTGGCGGAGTGCCTGATGGCACCAGCGGCAGCCCAGTTTACATAGGCGGTCGCCTGATCGGCGCTATCTCGGCACAGTATTTCCCCGACACCGCCTTGATGGGCGTCACTCCGATAGAGGATATGCGCAACCTAGCCGCCGAACCAGGGTCGCCAGAGGCAGATCAGTCAATAGGGGCTGCTGTCCCTGCGCCCACCAAAGCGACCGTGATCGGGCTCACTTCCGGCAGGGCACTGGGCGAGGTGGCAGGCCGCTTTGGCTCGCCAGTTCTTGGCCACAACCTGCCAACTGCTCGCTGCCTGGCCACAGCCCCGCTACAACCCGGCAGCGCTATCGCTGCGGCAGCAATGACTGGGGATATCAAGTTGGGATTCATCGGGACCGCCACTGTGGTGGATGATACCCAGGTCCTGGCCTTCGGCCACCCACTGTTGTTCAGTGGCCCTTCCAGCATGGCTCTAACCACTGCGGAAATTGCTGAAGTTGCGCGGGGGGAGTGGCCCAGAAAATTGGGGAACATGAGCGAAGTGATCGGCACGGTTTTGCAGGATCGGGCGGCGGGCATCTACGCTAGGCTGGATGTAAAGCCCCGACTGATCCCCCTCCATCTGACGGTCAGGGATGAGGACCGCGACCATACTGAAACCTTGCAGGTGCAAATCGCCCCGTTGCCTTCGGAAATACCATTCCTGGCCTATATTGCCGCGCTGGAATGCATGCAACGGGCGATGAATCGTGTGGGTTCCGGCTCAGCTGCCTGGGATTGGACCATTGCCGTCAGCGGCAGCGATGCACCTACAGTAGCCACGGGAGCTGTCTACGACCTGTACGACATCGGAGGAACTGTGGCTGCGGCCGTGCTACCAGTGCTGGAACAGCTGCTGCAGGCCAGGCACACCATCAACAGCATCAACCTGACGGCCACGGTGACTATGCGCGAGCTGCCGGAACTGGGGGACAGTCCCTACTGAATCATGCTGGTGAGCAATGGTGGATTTTGACGCCCGTTGCCACCAACCTAGCCACAGTTGCCAGCCATATACATAGGGGCAGTGCGTCCAGCAGATGCGCTGTCCCTCATTTTTGATCCTGGGACTAAGTGGCAGCCGCCCTTTCCACCTGTTTGCGGATGCAAGGCAGGAAACCGTATCGTGACGGGGAAATACCTGAGAGAAAGATGACGGAGGTGACCAACCGATGAAGACAGTGGCACAAGTGAGAGCAGATATCCCGGTACTGAGCAAGTATGCCTTTCTCAACGCCGGCACCCTCTTCCCCACCCCGCAACCGGTGATGCAGGCCTTCTTTGACGCCTATCGCCGGTGGCATGAGCTGGGGGCAGGTTTGCCACAACACTATGTGGCTTGGAGGGAGACGGTGATTGATGAGGTGCGCCAGCGGCTGGCCGACTTTCTGGGCTGTTCGCCCCTGGAGCTGGCCTTCACCCAGAACGCCACCGAAGGCGTAAACATCATCGCCTTTGGCATTGACTGGGAACCGGGAGATGAAGTGGTTATCACCGACGCTGAGCACGAAGCCAATGCTGTGGTCTGGCTGTACAACGAGCAACGCTTCGGAATCAAACTGCGGATCGTTCCCACGGCCGTCACTCCAGACCAGTTCCTGCAGAATCTGCGCCAGGCCCTGAACGAAAGGACCAGGTTGGTATCCATCGCCCATGTGCTCAGCCATACCGGACAGGTGCTGCCGGTGGAAGAGGTTGTCAACCTGGCTCATCAGAATGGCTCGCTGGTGCTGCTGGATGGAGCCCACGCGGTGGGCCAGTTGCCGGTGGACCTGCGCGCACTGGACTGCGATTTTTACACCACAAACGGCCACAAATGGTTGTTTGGCCCGGCTGGCACCGGCGTTCTCTACGTGAGGAGCGATCGGATAGAACTCGTTCGTCCCAGCTTCATGGGCGATGTGGCACAGAAGCAATGGGACTATCCCCGAGGAAGAACCTTTGTGCCGCCACAAGGGGCACGTCGCTATGAGTATGCCACACGCAACTGGCCAGCCATAGTCGGCCTGGGAGCAGGCTTGGACTACGTCAATCAGATCGGCCTGGACAACATCCGCGCCCGAGTGCTGCAGCTGACGGAACAACTGAAAGCGGACCTGCTGACCGTCCCAGGATGCCGCCTGCACAGCCCCAGAGAAGCGCGCTGGTCCAGTGGCTTGGTGGCCTTCGAGATAGCTGGCCAGAATGCCAAGGAGCTGATCGCCTACCTGGAGCAACGGGGCATCTGCCCTCGCTGGCTGAACGACCGCGTGATTCGGGTCACGGTGGCCTACTTCACGCTGGAGCAAGAGTTGGCAGACATGGTAGCAGCACTGAAGGAGTACCTGCAGCAGGCGCCCGCCAAGGACTGCTGACAACAAAGCATCAGCCCTTGGCACTTTGTTGCCGGGGCTGATGCTGAAAATGCGTGGTCAACTGAGGGGGACAGGTCAGGGCTAGTTCGCTATTTGAAATAGAAAACGGCGATGCAGCCTTTACCGGTATGGGTACCAATGGTGGCACCAATGTTGCCCACAACCACTTGGGAGTCCGGCTGCAGCTGCTGCAAGCCCGCGACCAGTTCTTGCGCCTCGTCTGGACAATCGGCATGACAGACACCGATGAATGGGTAAGGCCGGGGTTTGGCCTGCTCAGCAAAGCGGTCCAACAGGTATCTGAGCGACTTCTTCCGCCCCCGCACCTTATCCAGCGTGTCAATGGCGCCCTGATCGTCCAGGCATAAAATGGGTTTGATGTTCAGCAAATTGCCGATGGTGCCCTTAGCGCGACTGATGCGCCCTCCCTTGATCAGGTTTTCCATGGTATCCAAGGTGAAGAGATGCACCAGCCGCTGGCGGGCTGACTCCACCGCCTGCACTATCTCCGGAGCGGTCCGACCGCGCTCGGCCAACTCAGCTGCCAGCAGCACCAGGATTCCTTCACCGATCGAAGCGGCCCGAGAGTCCACCAGGTACAAATTAGCTGCTTTATCCTCCAGGCTGTTTTTGGCGATCTGGGCACTTTCCACAGTTCCGCTGAGGGCAGAGGATAGGTTGATGGACACGATGGTGCGGCCTGCCTCCAGATGGGGTGAAAAAGCCTCGATAAAGTCATGGGGGGATGGTTGCGAGGTGACCGGCAACTGGGGTGATTGTTCCAGTAGGCTATAGAATTGGTCGCTGGTCAAGTCTACACCGTCGGCGTAGCTTCGATCGGGGAATGAAACCAGCAGGGGAACCACTCCGATGTCATATTTAGCCAGCATCTCCTGGGGCAGATCAGCCGCGCTGTCTGTAAAGATCTTCACTTTCGACATATGAGAACTGCTCCTTTCCCATTATCTGTACAGCGAGTTGCTCCGGCAGATAGCTTAGGAGTAGTGTGAGTGCCGCGAAACAACCAGCAGCCTATTATATTAGCCTGTTCGCCATCCTAACCATCTGCTCCTGCCGGATTTGGGCTGACTTGAGAATATGGTGCACAGAACGGTGAACAACCTCTTAATAGTCTACCCACAACCAACGGGAACAAAAATGCGAGGAGGAATCTGCGTGCAACGCAAGCTGCGCATCGGAATGATCGGAGTGGGCGGCATCGCTCGCCTAGCCCACCTACCCGCCCTGAAGGAACTGCGGGAACTAGCAGAACTGGTGGCTGTCGCCGACATCAATCCAGAGACAGCACAAAGGGCCGCCTGGGATTATCAAGCGGCCCACTGGTTCAGCGACTACCAGGATATGCTGCAACAGGTTGACCTAGATGCAGTCTTTGTGTGCACCCCCAACAAGTACCACGCGCCAGCAACAGTGGCGGCGCTAGCGGCCGGTTGCCATGTACTCTGCGAAAAGCCGCCCGCCATCACTGCCCGCGAGGCTGAACAAATGGCGGTCACTGCCGCCGAAAGTGGGAAGCTGCTCTACTATGGATTCCACTATCGGCACGCGGTGGAAGTGGGCACTTTGCACCGCTTCATTCAGGCGGGTGAACTGGGCGAGATCTACGCAGCCACTTGCGTGGCCATCCGCCGCCGGGGCATCCCTGGCTGGGGGGTTTTCACCAACCGCGAGCTGCAGGGTGGCGGCCCTTTGATCGACATCGGCGTGCATATGCTGGACGCGGCGCTCTATCTGCTGGGATATCCCCGGCCGCAAGCGGTCTATGGGGCCACCTATCAGCAATTGGGGCGGCGGCCGGGAGTAGGGCTGTTGGGTGAGTGGGATTATCGGGACTTCTCGGTGGAGGATATGGCCCGCGGGATGATCAGGTTTCAAAACGGCGCTTCCATCCTGATTGACACTGCTTTCGCCGCCAACGTGGCCGAGCGGGAGACGATGCAGGTGAAGCTGATGGGCAACCTGGGCGGTGCGGAGTTATTCCCTCTGCGTATCTTCCAGGAACGGCACGGAGCGCTGCTGGATACGGCCCCTGCATATCTGCAGCAGCCACGCGACTGCTATCTGCTGCAGGCGGAGCACTTCTTGCGTTGCTGCCTGGGCGAGGAAGAACCCGTGAGCACACCGGAACAAGGAGTGACCATCACCCGCATCATCGAGGGGTTGTATCAATCGGCTGCCAGCGGCGAACTGGTTCACCTATAGAAGACAGAGGGACGTACAAAGTGTCCCCCCTCGCCAGGGAGACACTTTGTACGTCCCTCTGTCTCCGCCTCTTGGGAGCGCTGGCGTTAGGTAGCCAGCCACCTCCTAGTCCTGAACACTTCAAGACCACCCCCTCTCATAGAGAGTGGAATCGGCCTCTGAACCGGTATCGAGACCTCTTCCCAAGATCACTATACCGCCTCCGTTGTCAGAATAGTAGGCAAAAATTCTTTCAGACAGGTCCTTTCCCTGCAACCAACCGTTGAACAGTTCAGCGCGAGAGCGAACCAAAACAGTCATGATGCGGGAAAATCATCAGTGCAAACGAAAGCCATGCCGGCGACGCTAGGTCAGCCTGACTTCCATCCCTGGTACTTCGCTGGGCTTCGAGGGGAAAGACCGTCCCTTTTGTGTCGGTCTAGTAGCCGAAGCCTTTAGCCACCTGGTCGATCAGGTCGCCGACATAGGCCACGGCCGCCCTGATGGCGTCTGGCTTGGTCATGTCCACGCCGGCCATGGCCGCCAACTCCAACGGCTTCTTGGTTCCGCCGGACTTGAGCACGCTCAACCAGCGTTCGACGGCCGGCTGTCCTTCTTCCTGAATAGCCTTGGCCACCGCCGTACCCACCGTCAGCCCCGCAGAGTAGCTGTAAGGATAGAGCCCCATGTAATAATGGGGTTGCCGCATCCAGGTGAGGCGAGCACCGTCATCGATCTCCACCTCTCCACCCCAGAACTCCTCCAAAATCTCGCCCTGCACGCGGCTGAGCACCGACGCGGTGATCGGCTGGCCTTGCTCGGCCAGGACATAGATGCGGCGCTGCAACTCGCCCTCGATCAAATGGCGCACGAAGTTGTGGTAGTAGGTCATCAAGACTTGCATGTTCAGCCAGCGATGCATGCGCGGATCCTCGGTTTGGGACTTGACATAGTTCCCCACCAGCAGCTCGTTGGTGGTGGAAGGTGCCTCCGAAAAGAACATGGAACCGCGGGCGTTGCTCAGCCGCTGATAGCGCTGGGAGAGGACGCCGTTGCCAGCGTGCCCCAGTTCGTGGCTGAGCAGCAATACGTTGCGCATACTGTCGGTCCAGGTGACCAACACATACGGATGGACGCCGGGAACCGAGCTGCAGAAGGCACCGGTGGATTTGCCGACGTTGTCTGCCAGGTCGATCCAGCGCTTGGTCAGCGCGTTCTCAATGATGGTGGCGTACTCGGAACCGAGCACCTGCAAGCCGGCCAAGATGATCTTGGCCCCCTCTTCAAAGGTGGTGGGCGCGCTAAACTCCGGGTCAAGCGGAGCCTCGATATCGCAATAGAGCAGCTTATCCAGGCCCAGCACCTGCTTGCGCAATCTGACGTAGCGGCGCATGTGGGGAGCCAACTCGCTGAGAATCACATCGTGCAGCAAGTGGTACACATCCAACGACACTTCCTGCCCGTGCAGCAACATGTGGGCAGCCGACGGATAGCCGCGCAAGCGGGCCAGCACTACCTGCTTCTTCACCTCGGTGCCCCAGGTGGCCCCGTAGGTGTTCTGGTAGGCCTTTAGCCCCTTGGTGAAGGAGGCATAGGCGTTGCGGCGCAACACCGGGTCCGGGGATTTCTCGTAGGTTTCCTCATAGAGGGCAAAAGACATAGGATAGCTGTTCCCTTGGCTGTCTTCAATCGGATCAAAGGTCATGTCCGCTGCCTTGGAGCGGTTGTAGATGACAGCAGGGGCTCCCAACACTTCGCTAAGAGCAGCCAATGCCATTTCGGTCTCCGGCTGCAAGACGTAAGGCTTTTGTTCGATGATCTTGCCGATCAACCGGGCAAAGTCCTGTAGCGCCGGTTCCTCCTGCAGATAGCGCTGCAAGGTACCTTCCGGCAGGGCCAACGCTTCCGATTGCACGAAGGCTGTCTTGGCCTGAACCTGTGCAGCCAGCGAGGCAGCCCGCCCCATGGCCATCTGGTTGACCGGATCGGTGCCATCGCCGGACTGTTTCAACGAGGCAAAGTTGACCACCCGAACCAGACGAGCCTGCAGCTGCTCCATGGCGTTAAGGCAGGCCAGCAGTGTGCCAGGGCCATCGGCTAACTTGCCCTGATACTGCGTAACGGTCGTCAAGTCGACGGCTACGGCAGCCAGTTCCTGTTCCCAAGCCTCTGTGGACGGGAAGATGTCGTCCAAGTTCCAGGTGAGATGGGCCGGAACCTCCGACCGACGCAAACGCTTCTTCATGTAACCCCTCCTTCTGTGTTTCAACATCCGTAGACTATGTAAACACTAAGACCAACACAGGGTGTCAATCTAGGTCCAACTGATGCATAGGTTGCCCCTAGACAGGACGCCCCACTAGCAATATTCGTAACCAGTGGATACTATCCCTGCCCAGCGGCAGCAACGCTGCCCTCGGCAGACAGTTTTTTCAGTTTACGAGGTATGCATGCCGGTGTAACAGGCAGGAGTAGCTGATTCGAGTATCGAAGATAATCTGGAAAGCTTAAAACCATAGTTATCCTGGACAGCCACCAGAAAAAGGAGGAGATTTTATTGGCAAAGCGACTAACCCGTGCTGAGGTTCCGGTGGAACAAACCTGGAACCTGACGGATATCTTCCCTACCTTGGAGGCATGGGAAGAAGAAATGGCTGCCCTCCCTGGATTGATTGACACAGTCACCCAGTTCCAGGGCAAGTTGGGCAATGGGCCGCAGGTGCTGCTGCAATGCCTGGAGGCGCAGGAAGCACTGCAAAAGAGGCTGATTAAGGCGTCGTCTTACGCTTCCTTCCATCAGTCAAGCGACGGCACCAACCCGGCCCATCAGGCGATGTTTGCCCGCGCCAGGTCCTTGATGGCCAGCGTGCAGGCGGCGACCTCTTTTATCCAATCTGAATCCCTCAGCCTACCAGAGGGACGGCTGCAAGAGTACTTGCAGGCAGAGCCAGGGCTGGAGCCCTACCGCATCACCATCGAGAAGTGGATTGAGAAAAAGCCGCATCTGCTCAGTCCGGAGACGGAAATGGTGCTGGCCGCGCTCACCGAAGTGCTGAACGCTCCCGGCAGCATCTATGAGAACTCCCGCACAGCTGATATGTCCTTCGATTCTGTACCTGATTCCAAGGGCCAGCTGCACCCGATGTCCATGGGACGGCATGAGACCGCCGCCGACATCACCCTGCGTCACAACGCCTATGCCGCCACTACCAACGCCCTCAAGGCCTACAACAACACCTACGGCGCCTGCTGGGGCACTGAAGTGAAGAAGAATGTGGTGGAGGCTCGGTTGCGCGGATTCGATTCCGCCATCCACATGCTGCTGGATCTGCAGGAAGTAAACATCGACATTTACAATAACCTGCACGATGTCATCCTCAGCGAGCTGGCGCCGCACATGCGCCGCTACGCCAGGCTGCGCAAAGAAGTGTTGGGGCTAAAGCAGCTGCTCTACTGCGATCTGGAAGCCCCCCTGGATCCGGAGTTCAATCCGTCCACCACATACGAGGAAGCCTCGCAGATCATTCTCGGTGGGCTGTCTGTGCTTGGTCCTGAGTACCTGGAAGTGATTGGTAATGGGTTGAAGAACCGCTGGATCGACCGAGCGGACAACGTCGGTAAACGCACCGGTGCCTTCTGCAGCTCGGTCTATGGGGTACACCCGTACATCAGCATGACCTGGTCCAACCAGATGCGCAACGCCCTCACCCTCGCCCATGAGCTGGGGCATGCCGGGCAGGGCGTGATGGCCCAGCGGTACCAGCGCCTGGCCAACACCCGACCGACCATGTTCTTCATCGAGGCGCCTTCTACCATCAACGAAATCCTGGTGGGCAACTACATCCTGTCCCAGTCCAATGACGTGCGCATGCGCCGCTGGCTGCTGATGCAGTTCCTGATGACCTATCATCACAACTTCATCCGTCATCTGATCGAGGGCGAGTTGCAGCGCCGCACTTACGCCATGGCTGAGAAGGGCCAGCCGATCACCGCCACCGTGTTGAATAAGGTCCAGGGCGAAATCCTGTCCGACTTCTGGGGTGAAGACCTGGTCATCGACGAAGGCGCTTGCCTGGTCTGGATGCGCCAGTCCCACTACTATCGCGGACTCTACCCATACAGCTACTCGGCAGGATTGACCATCGGCACCAACGTGGCCAAGGCTATCCAAGAGGAAGGCGCGCCGGCAGCCGAGCGCTGGGTAAACGTGCTCAAGGCCGGCGGAACCAAGAAGCCGCTGGAGCTGGCCAAGATGGCTGGCGTGGACATGTCCACCAAGGAGCCCATCCGCGCTGCGGTCGCATACGTTGGTTCGCTGGTAGACGAAGTGGCCAGAAGCTTCAACTAAACCGAAGAAGGACTGCACAAATGAGGCTGTCGCATGACAGCCTCTTCCTATCCCCAGTCGCAGGCGCGACAGCCCGCTTGAACTCCCCCAGTCACTTCGTGACAGCCCCCTCTGAGAGAGCCAGGTGAGGGAGGTCAACGCTGTCGTTTCTCCAGGCCGTACATGTCCTCCACCCGCTCCACCATGTAATCGTGGGCATCCTGGATGGCCTGGTTGTAGATATGGAAGCCTGCCTTGCTCAAGATAAACTCCACGAATACGCGAGCCTGGAAGTCGCTCAGCTCCTCATCCCGCTGTTCGAGAAAGAACTGCTTCACTTCTTCCACCATCAACTGAACTGTTTCTTTGTCCAGCTTGATCTTCTTCATCGCCATCCCCTCCATAAAGAATTACGATTGGCACCTGCTGCTAAGTTAGACGTACTGGCCCATTCTCCTGCCAAAGAGAGCGTGGCAGCAGGATGACGTTCTCCAATCAACAGTGGAACCCGTCACACCGATCCAGTAGAATAGAACTGGAACCACAGAGGGAGGTTTTTGATTGATGATTACTTTATTCGGCAGCAACTTGTGACCCAATTGCGCACCGGTGAAAGAGGCTCTTTCACAACATGGCATCCAGTTTACCTACGTAAACATCACTGAAAGCATGGCCAACTTGAAGGCTTTCCTCAAGTATCGGGATCATCACCCGGCCTTTGCCGAGGTTCGCCAAGCCGGTCGGGTAGGATTACCCTGCACTGTGGTCGACGAGGGCAAGAGGATCTTCTTCGGGCAACCGGATCTGAACGAGCTGGTCTAGACAAGATCACAAAAAAGCCAGACAAGGCCAACGCGACCCCGTCTGGCCGGACATGGGGACGGTTCTGTTGTTGATGTGCTCCCCCCAAAGTTGACAGATGAAATAACGAAAATTCATCAGTCGCTGAGGGGGGGCATTCTTTTGTCCGGACGCAAGTTCACTTTGGGAGAGAAGCTACGAATACTTGCATGGATTGATGAAGGGCATCCAGTCAAAGAGGCAGTTTCCAGGTTCAACGTAGGCAAGAGTACAATACGTCGATGGCGTATTAGGTTACAGGAATATGGTATAGACTCCCTGGTCGGGCAATTGAGTAGTAATCATTATCCTGCTGAGCTTAAGATGCAAGCTGTACAAGCCTACCTGACGGGAGAAGGCTCTCAAATGGACATCTGCCTTAGGTACGGCATAAGGGAGGAAACGCAACTTCGGCGCTGGATTTTCAAGTATACTCAAGGAGAAGAACTCAAGTCTTCTCCAGGAGGGGAATCCAGAGACATGAACAAAGGGCGGAGAACCACCTACGATGAGCGTATAGAGATTGTCCGACATTGTATAGCCAATGACTGTAACTACCGGGAGGCAGCGGAGCTCTATAAGGTCAGCTACCAGCAGGTTCACTCTTGGGTTAGTAAGTATAACAAAGGCGGAGAGAAGGCACTTGTTGACCGCCGAGGCAAAGCCAAAGAAGAAACTGAGTTGACAGAGGCCGATCGGCTGAAGATTGAGCTTCGTAGTCTGCAGAAGGAAGTTCGCAGACTGAGCGTGGAGAACGCATTCCTAAAAAAATTGGAGGAACTCGAGAAGAGGTATCGCTAGGCCGAGTTCCACGATTTAAACTCCATCAGGCAATCCACGAACTGCACAGCAAAGGCCACTCTATCTCTGAGTTATGCAGGGTTGCCAACATCAGCCGCCAGGCGCACTACAATTATTTGAAGAAGGAACCAAGTGAGCGAGAGCGGACAAACGAGTTAATCGCTGACACAATAGCTGGTATCTACCTGGAGGTCAAGGGTATCTACGGCTACAGGATGATGCAACTGGTCGTGAACCGGAGGCTACAGGCAACGTACAACCTCAAACGAATCTATCGGTTGATGCGACTGATGGGTCTGAAATCGGTCACTCGAAAGAAACGCAGACAATACAAAAAGTCTTCGCCTGGACATGTTGCTGAGAACCTGCTGAACAGAAAGTTCACAGCTTTGAGGAAGAACCAGAAATGGCTTACAGATGTAACCGAGTTCAAGTATGGCGACGGCCAGAAAGCATACCTGAGCGCCATTCTCGACCTTTACGACAACAGTATTGTTGCCTATGTCATTGGTAAGAGGAATAACAACAAGCTTGTCTTTAGCACATTGCAGGCAGCCTTGAAGGCCAATCCAGAAGCACAGCCCCTCATTCACAGCGATAGAGGCTTCCAATATACTTCCTATGGTTTTGCCAAGATTATCACGAATCAGGGCATGATCCAAAGCATGTCAAGAGTAAGCCGCTGCATTGACAATGGCCCCATGGAAGGCTTTTGGGGCAAGCTCAAAGCAGAGCGCTACAACCTAAGAAAGTATTACGAGAGCTACGAAGATCTGGTAGCCGACGTAAGTGACTATATACGCTTCTACAACGAAGAACGACCGCAAAGGAAGTTTTCTGGTCTGACCCCGATGGAGTACAGAATGTGTGCATAAATCGCCCTTGACTCCCTGTGCTTAACGAGGGTGCGAGGGGCGATGGCAGGGAGAGCACAGCAGATACCTCATCGCCCCTCTGCGCACAAAATTGTAGCACAGGGGTCAAGGGACTCACCCTGTGGTACTGCTCAGGGCTCCGACAGGGAGAGCCGTGGCCAGCAACCATTGGCTGTATTGCTTAAGACATCCCAAGAAAGAAGGCTCCTCAGGGTCATTCCTAAGGAGCAAACGCTTTCATTATTTCGTTTGTCAACTCGACAGGGGGCACCTCATGTTCCACTAAGGCGGACAACAGAACCGTCCCCATGTCCGGGGCTACATCCCGTAGCCAAACATGTACTGAATCAGCGCCTCTTCTACCAGCCGTTCGTCCTGCAATTGCTCCTCCGACAAACCGATGTCGCCTGGGAGTAGCTGTGAAAATCCGATCATGCCTTTCCCCGCCTGAAACACCCGCTCCTCCAGATAGGTATCGCGGAAGTAGCCTGGCACACCCTCCACCTGGTAGCGCACCCGGATGACCGGCGCACTCTGGGGCTGCCCCCAATAGGTAGAAGTGACTTCCACTATCTCTGCACTCATGGTGCGAGTTGATCCCAGGATGGTTACCGCCTGTTGCCACTTGGTTCCTTCCTGCAAGGGCAAGCGCAGGATTACCGGATCGTGCATGCGGGAGTTCACTTCGGCTTTGCCGGTGCGGCTGTTGCTCAACACTTGTTCCATGACTACGCCATTTTGGTAGTCCAATAGATACTGCACTTGGAATGAGCCCGGAATGCCCGAACCATCTTCAAATTCTCCCTCAAACTCCACCACTCGCTCGTCAGCGCTATCGCTGACCAGGTATAGTGAGCCGGTGTGTGCATACTCTGCCATGCCGAAATAGCGCAGCATCTGATCGAAAGGCGGCAGCAGCGCGTTCAGTTGCCACCGCTCGGGATATCCGCTCGCCTCTTCGTACAGCTGATAACCGATGGTGAAGTCTTCGTACAGCATCTCTACCGAGACGACACCTACTCCTTCGCGAATTACCCGCTCTTCCCAGTACTCGCTGGCGGTATCCTCGTAGCGTACCCGATAGACCACCTGGCCATCCTGTTCAGACACCTCAACGATGCTGCAGTTCAACTTTGTCTGCTTTCCGTCCCGGTCATCCACAGTCTGCTGCCAGCTGCTGCCTCGCTCCAGGGGAGTGCGAATTAGTTCCAGTACCGGAAAGCGATTATCCAGCACTCTGGCTTCCGACGAGAGCGTTCTGAACAATCGGCCCTGCTCGATCTGATAGGTCAACGTGAAGTCAAAGGGGCCGGGAGCCTCGCCGCCTGATGGATCGTCCAACACGCCGCTGATGCTGTACACCGTCTGTCCCCGGCTAGCCGTCAGTTCATCCAACTCCATGGTATGCCCGTACTCGGCTATCCCAGAGTACACCCAGCGGAACCCCGCCCGGGTGGGCAACAGCCCACCCAGGAACGCGTTCTCTTCGTCGAAATTGCTGCAGCCGGTGCCGAGTGCCCCCAGCAGCAAGACCAGGCAGGTGATGATGCACATTTTCTTACTCATCTTGCCAACACCCCCCAAGGTTGTGACGCTTGCCGCAGGATTAAGGTTCCGCGTTCCAGCTCCTAGCATTCATTATGGCGCATTGTCAGCGAACTATTGGCTTGCCGGCAGTCCGTCCGCCACTCCGCAGCGGCGCGGATCCACCGTGGTGCAGAGTTGACCGGTCTTGCGGTCTAGATAGCAGCACTGGAAGGACCCCATGTGCCAATCCCAAATGTGATTCACCCGCACATTGATCCCCAGCGCCACCAGTTCCTTGACCACGTCTGGCGCGATGCGATTCTCGATCACCAGGCTGTTATCATCCATCAGCGCATACATGCGCGGCTCGCTGATCGCCTGATAGGGTTCCATCTGGAAGAAGATCAGGTTGCACAGCGCCTGGGCCTGAGTGTTGGGCGGAGAGCCAGGGGTCCCGATCTGCAGCACCGGTTTGCCGTCCTTGAGCAACATGGTGTGTCCCATAATCAGCCGCTGCCGGGCACCCTCCACCAGCTTGATGTCCATCGCCCGGAAGCTGTTGGTGGAAGAGTGATTGCCAATCATGGGCACGCCGCCGATCACCATGCCGGGAATGCCTCCTCCCTGCAGAGTGTTCATCATCTGCACCCAGTTACCCTCGGCATCCACCACGCTCAGTTCACAGCTGCCCGCCTTGGCCTCCGGCTGATGGTCGTCAAAGGCCAACCGATGAATGCCGGTGTGGTTAGCCACGCTGGTCTTGGCTGTCAGCTGCATGTGCTTGGTCAGGTCCACCTTGGGCATGTGCCCCTTGATTATTTCCGCCCAGTACTTGTGGTACGTCGGGTCTGTGAACAAGCGGGCGTCCATTTCGGATACCACCGGGTCGTTGACGTAACCCACCAGCAGGTTCCCGACACGCAATGCATGCGCCATGAAATACAGGTGCTCTGCCGAATAGGGCTGATATTGGTCGATTCCCAGTTGATCCAGGATGCCCAACACCAAAGCCACCTGCAGACCCTGTTGCTGCGGCGGCCCCAAGACCACCAGCTCATAGTCACGCACCGAGAAGCGCAGCGGCTCTATCCAGCGGGGCGGGTTGGCAGCCATGTCATCCAGCGTAATCTTCCACCCGAGTTCATTGGCCTTGGCCACGAATTCCTCCGCCCAATCGCCAGTGATCATATAATCAGGGCCTTCTACAGCCACCTTGCGCAAGGTAGCTGCCAGGGCAGGTTTGGGGAAGCGCTCGCCCACGCGGGGGAGGTAGTCTCCCTGATAATAGAACTCGCGCCCTTCCGGGAAGTAGGTGAGGATATCCCCTCCGGCGATGGTGGCTTCCAGCTCAAACTGGGAGACGTGGTTGCCGTGTTCCGCCCAGTAGATAGCTTCCTTGCACAGCTCGTCCCAGCCCAAAGTGCCGAACCGCTGATGTATCGCCTTCAGCCCTTTCATGAACCCAGGAATGCAGGAATGTACCGCGCCAGCGGCGTATCCGCTTCTCTGCACCGGGATGGGGCGATGCAGCGGCAGATGGGGCGGATATGTCCCGGTGCTGTCCATCTGATAATACTGACCAGTCTTGGCCTGATAGCAGAGGAAGGTGACAGAACCGGCATGATTGGTCATAAAGGGCTCGATAGTCCCCTGCAGCAGGCAGCCAGCAATGGCCGCATCGAAGGCTGTTCCGCCCTGTCGCAGTATGTTCAGCATGGAATAGGTGACGACGGCGTTGTCCGTGCTGACAGCCGCCTTCAGCCCCTTTGCCGTCTTCTTGGGGCCAGGCTGCCAGCACAGTTCCGACAGATTGATCTCCCGTGGGTCGATCACAAACAGCACCTCCTGAAATTGTTGTGTCAGGGATAGATTCTGCCTCGGGCTGTCTGAATCCTCTGCCGTTTTCTCCGGAAAGTATCGACACGTTCCTCGGGCATGCCTCTGTCGAGGATAAGTGGCAACCTATTCTCCAAAGCTAAAGGGTTGATTTCCGTTGCCCATCAAACGCAAAAAGCTCTCGCACCTGTTCCTCCAGGTGCGAGAGCTCTATCCTTACCTAATGCAACACCGCTGCTAAGCAGTGTTGGAAATCCGTGCGACCATCCACAATGTGAAAGATGCAAATAACTTCTGCGACCAGTCGATAGCAGCAAGCTAATCTACCGCCACCTGGTCCCTTCCCCGTGCCTTGGCCCGATACATAGCCTGGTCTGCAGCAGCAATCAAAGCGGGGCCGTTATGGCCATCCTTAGGGTATTCCACCAAGCCAATGCTGACGGTAAGTGAGATCCGTAGCTCCTGTTCCGGCAAGCTGATTGGCCGGCCCGCAACAGCTTTGCGTACACGCTCCATCACCTGCGCGCCAGCGGACATGTCGGTGTGCGGTAGGATGATCACAAACTCCTCTCCCCCATAGCGACCGATCACGTCGCTACGGCGCAGCTGACTATCCAGCCTCGCGGCCACCTCGCGCAGGACCTGGTCACCCACCGGAGGAAAGTACCCCTTGCCTGCTTCAGCGCCTGCGATTTCTTGTCTGTCAGTCAAACCGCCTCCTCTGCTCAATTGCAGCCCGTTTGCCGCGTGGCGGTGCTGTACTCCGCTAGCTGGAAACAACCTCCAACACCCCGGAGGTTCTCAACAATTCGGCAAAACTGCGCACCAACCACGGGTCGAATTGGGTGCCAGCACCCTGCTCCAGTTCCTGCAGCGCCGCCTGCGGTGAAATCGCCTGACGGTAGGGCCGACTGTTGGTCATCGCGTCGTAAGCGTCCAAGATGGCAAGGATACGGCAGGGCAGCGGAATACTCTCTCCCTTGAGGCCAAAGGGGTATCCCTGCCCGTTCCACCATTCATGATGCTTCAGGATCAGCTCAGCAATGGATGATAACTCCACCGAAGATTGGGCGATCCGGTAGCCAATTTCCGCATGGCGCTGCATCTCGATCTTCTCAGCTGCGGTGAGGGTGCCTCGCTTGAACAGGATACTGTCCGGAATGCCAACCTTACCGATGTCGTGAAACTGGGCCAATAAACTCAAGTCCAGCATCTCCTGGGATGTCAGGCCCAGTTCAGCGGCCAAAGTGACGGCCATCCTCTGCAGGCGCTCTGCGTGGCCTTCCGTAATGAAGTCGCGGGCTGCCAGCGCCTTCATCAAGGTGCTGACAATGCCGCTGCGAGCGCTGTTGGCGCTATGCAGCTTCTTCTTACACATCTCGTCGTCAGCAGCCTCGAACAGGCGAGCGGCCTCAACCCACTGGCCATCACTGCAGGACCAACCGACAGACAGCGTCACTGGAGCCTGAGGATTGACCAAAGTGTGCACCTGGAACTCGTGGCTGAGCTGCTCCGCCAGCTGCTCCACCTGTTCCTGGGTTGAATCAGGCCAGAGGATCGCGAACTCGTCACCACCCACGCGAGCCGCAAGAGCTGTTGACGGGCAGAGCTGCCTGACGATCTTCCCCAGGGCGCGGAGCAACTGGTCCCCAGCTTCATGCCCTAAGCGCTGGTTTACCAGCCGCAGGCCATCCACATCAAATGAAAGTACCCCCACGTGCTCACTCTTCAGCGAGTCCACACGCCGCAGCTCCTGTTCAAAACGATGGCGATTATGCAAGCGCGTGAGCGGGTCATGCTGGCTCCAGTGAATCAATTTAGCCTCGCTTTCACGCAACGAAGTCTCTCGGCGCCTGTCCTCGGTAACGTCACGCACCATCTCTACTGCCCCCACCTGCCGGCCTTGGTTGTCCAACAACGGCGCCGCTTTCAGCCACAGGTACTTCTCTAGCAGTGGGGAGAAGACAAACGCCTCCACTGCGTTGCCGTGTACCGATACATTCTCATACCGTGATTGGATTTCAGACAGACTGGCTTTGTTGATCACCAGGTCGACCAAAGTGGCCCGCGGTCGGCCGTAGAAAGGCACTGCATATACCTGGGAGTCCTTGCCGACGATCTGATCGCGCGGCAGTCCGGTCAACTGTTCTATGCTGCTGTTCCAAAGCACCACTCTGCCTTGGCAGTCCATGGCGAAGATGGCCTCGGGGATCAAATCCAAGATGTTCTCCAGGCTTTCAATGCTTAGAACAGTCATTCGGCACCTCCCATCTCTCCCCTATACTCGACCTCCAGCGCCTGAGCCAGTTGCACTAGCTTGTCTGGCGCAAACGGCTACATTCGCAGTCGCAGGATCGTCACGACGCGTGGCAGCCAACTCCAAACCGCTGAGACCGGGCATCATTACGTCCAGGATGATCAGATCCGGCCTGTCTGCCTGCGCCTGCTCCCAGGCACTCCTCCCATCAGCCGCTACCAGCAGCTGATAACCCTCGTCCTCCAAAGAAGAAGAGATCAGAAACCGCAGGGCAGGCTCATCGTCCACGATTAGCACCTTTTGCATTGACGCTCACTCCTAGATACCACCTGGTAACGCTGACAATAGAAGACTTGGATACACCTTTAGACTTAAATCAAAAATTGCCAAACCCGCTGGTTTGATTATATCGATAGACGAATTGTCGAAAAATCGTACTTTAGCCCTAATCCTGTCGAAAAAAGACCTAGGTCCAGGGTTGTCCGCGAACATCCCTGTCCTAGGTCTGAGTATGTTGCACGCTACTGTCACTGCCCGTTGCGATGGACAGCGCTATCGCCGTGCGATCCGGCAGCTGTAGTTTGCGCAGTATATTGGAGACATGGGTTTTCACAGTTTTCTCAGTGATACCTAAGGCGGAGGCGATGAGTTTGTTGCTCTCCCCTGCCGCTACCAGGCTGGCAACTTGCCGCTCTCGCTTGGTCAGCTGCTGCAGCCGCGCAGGAGGCCGCTCAGGGAACAGGTTCAGCTTGGACCAGAGAGTGACGATTCTGGTGAACTCAGTAGTCAAGGTCTTCAGCAACTCGGTTCCTTTGGTGTGAAGTTCAGAACGCTTCAGGCCGAGATAGGCGACCACCGCATCATTGTGTCTTAAGGGTGTTTCAATTACATCATCGGGAAGCGTCTGCGGCAGGTCGAACTCCGGCAGCCTGATCTTCACAAAGGAAAGCCCATACAGCATGGCGGCCAATCTCTCCACTTCGGACAACACTCTCATCGGCTGATCGCCGCTGACCAACTGCTCAAAAATCTGGGCCCTGGCGGCCATCTGACGGATGCCGAACAAACGGTCTTCTCTGGCGCGGGCCAAGGCAACCAGAGCCGAAGCATAGTGCCGCACCATCCCCAAGAGCTTGCGCGTCTGCAGGTTGTGCACAAGCCGCCTTTGCCGAAAGCCCACGACCATCACCGCTAGTATCTCGCCATTGACCCCCAGCGGCAGATAGATGGCACTGAGGCCAGATAACCGATCCAGCAGGTGGACAGGCAGCCCTGGATCCTCAGCCAAATTGTCCAGAATTCGTACTTTGCCATCCTGCAAACAGCGACCCCATACCCCAGCCAGGGGCAGTTCCTGGGGCATACCTCCCGGGCCATGCCCTGCTGTAGCCTTCAATATGCCGATGTTGCCGGGAGCAATCGCCCGCACCCCAGCTACAACAACCCCTGGCACTGTGGCTGCCAAATCCACTACCTGCTGGTAACAGACATCGCTGGTTAAGTTGCATTCGGGAAGCGCCATGCGCTGCTCCAACAAGTAGAATACCTGCTCGTACAATTGGGTAACGCAGCCCTCAAGATATTGCCACACCACCTGCGCACTGGACTGGAACTCTGATGCTGCTACAGCCAGTTCAGCTGATGACGGCCACGCGTCTCCTATCGCCCCATCTGGCCAGGGACAAATGCGACAGTTCGCGGATGCGTCAGTCAGCAGGCTTCCAGTCAACAGCGCCAAATCCATGCCGGCCAGGCTTTGGCGACTGCAAAGCAAGTGATGGCCTTGATACTCGATGGTCGCCACTTGGCCGGCGGGCAGCAGCGTTACATCAGCCACCAAACTGGGCCAACACTTCTGTTTGAAGATGCCCTCACTGTCCATTCCTGTACTGTAGATGACAGTGCCATCGTCAACGTTGAGCAGAGCCAAAACCAATCCCAGGCGGGTAGACAGCGCGTCCACCAGTATGCGCAGTTCTTCCAGCCGTACATAATCAGTGATACCATTGCCAAGCTTCAATCGACAACCACCGCCATCGTTAATCAATCTTGTGCATGATCATATAGATGATGCTTAACATGTTCAACCATTATTTTCTGCCCATGATTCGGTTAAGCTATAAAACTATTATAGCTAATTTCCACGACCCATGCAGCGCCTGTGGTAGCGGCCAATCTGGGGGTCGGCATACAGACCTTGAGCCCACAAACGCCACGCCGCCTGGGAGAGTGCAGCTGAGCATGAACATAGTATGAGTCTTGATCTGCCGTCTGAACGGCCTCGTCAAGGCAAGGGGCACCCTCAGAAGGAGGAGACCGCCTCACCATCACGAACAAGAATATGTACGATCACCCACACAGGGGGCGAGCCGATGTTATTCCTCAAGGAAGTGCGTATGAAGGCGCAACGGCATGCCGAGAAAACGTTTCCTTTCAATCTGCCGCTGTTTGGCCCTGATTTTGAGCTCAGCTTTCACGCGCCGGTGACGCTTTTGGTGGGTGAAAACGGCTCCGGCAAATCTACCCTGCTGGAGGGTCTGGCGGTGGCCAGCGAACGGGTGGTAACTGGCGCAGAAGAGCTGGCGGATGATCCCAGTCTCCCTGCGGCCCGCCTGCTGGCCTCCGGACTGCGCCTGTCCTGGTCCCGACGCACGCAGCGAGGGTTCTTCCTGCGGGCAGAAGATTTCTTTGGCTATTGCCGCCGCCTGCATTACCTGCAAGCCCACCTGAGACAAGAGGCCGAGCAGTTGCAGCAAGACTATCACCGGCAAGGACGCAGTCAGTTTTCGCTGGATTTAGCCTTGGGCACGATCAAGGGGCAGGCTGCTCGCTTGCGCGATGAATACCAGGCGCTGGAGTCCCGCTCCCACGGAGAGAGTTTTTTGCATTTCTTCAGCCAACGCCTGATCCCAGAGGGGCTCTATCTGCTGGACGAGCCAGAGACGCCGCTGTCGCCGCAAAATCAGCTGACATTTCTGGCGGTGCTGCAGGCGGCCGTGCAAGAGGGTAGCCAGTTCATCATCGCCACCCACTCGCCCATCCTAATGGCTTATCCCGGCGCCACCATTTACGACTTGGACCATTCGCCGCCACAGAAAACAGAATATGAGCAGCTAGAGCACGTGAGGCTGATGCGGAGCTTCCTGAACAACCCCGATTCCTACCTGCGGAGTCTGCTGCGGTAGGAAAGACCAAGATAGATGCATGCAAAAGTGGGGACTGTCCCTGTTTTTGCATCGGGAAAGGATGATACCCATGACTGGAAATTCGGACTTGCAGCGGCTGATTGCGGCTGAACACAGAAAGATATTTGTGCTGGACGATGACCCTACGGGTACCCAGACAGTGCATGGTGTGCCGGTATATACCTCGTGGCACGAGGACGATCTGCGGTCGGCCTTTGCTGAGCCCTCCCGCTTGGTCTATCTGCTCACCAATAGCCGCGCTTTGCCGGCGTCAAAGGTAGCGGTGATGTACGGCACTATTTCTTCCCGGATTCACCGCCTGGCCACCGAGACGGGTTGGCAGTTTTCCATTATTCATCGCAGCGACTCCACGCTGCGGGGCCACTACCCACTGGAAAGCGAGGCGACGCAGAGCAGCTTGCAGCAAGCCGGATATCGGTTTGACGGTGAGATTTTGATCCCGTTCTTTGCCGAGGGAGGGCGGTTTACTCGTGACGACATCCATTGGGTACAGGAACCTGATCGCTGGGTTCCGGCGGCGGAGACAGAGTTTGCCAAGGATGCTACCTTCGGCTATACACAATCGAACTTGAAGCAATGGATCGAGGAGAAGACCGCCGGCCGCGTGCAGGCCAACCAGGTGCAGTCGATCTCGCTCGAGTTGCTGCGGCAAGCAGGCAGCCTGGCTGTGCGGGACCTGCTACTCTCGGGGGGCGGATTTGGTCATTATGTGGTGAATGCGCTGGATTATGACGATCTACGCACCTTCACCCTTGGCCTCCTGTTGGCCGAGCAGGCGGGTAAGCGCTTTCTGGTGCGGTCGGCCGCCTCCTTCGTCAAGGTGCGAGGCGGCATCAGCGATCGTCCCCTGCTTACCGGCCGCGAACTGCTGGCAAACAGGACAGGCGGCGGCTTGGTGGTCGTAGGCTCCCATGTGGCCAAGACGACCACGCAACTGCAGCAGGCTTGCCAGCTGCCTGGCGTACAGGCGATTGAGCTATCCGTACCCCGCTTACTCTCCGGGGGGCGCGAAAGGGAACTGGAACGGGCATCCAACCTGTGTGCTGAGGGTTTGGCCAGTGGGCGTACCACCATTGTCTATACCTCCCGCCGCTTGCAGACTGTGGTGAACGCGATCAGCGAGGCCAACTTGGATATCTCGCGCAGTGTGTCGGCAGCGCTGGTGAGGTTGGTGAGTGAGTTGCCGACGGCCCCGGCGTTCCTGGTGGCCAAAGGCGGCATCACCTCCAGCGACATCGCCACGGAGGCGCTGCTAGTCAAGCGAGCCCTGGTCTGGGGGCAAATTCGCCCCGGCATTCCGGTCTGGGACACCAGAGGACAAGGCAAGTATCCGGGGCTGCCCTACATCATCTTCCCTGGCAATGTGGGCGATGACGACACCTTGCGGGAGATAGTGGCAGAACTGCAGGCAGCTCAGAACAACTGATCTGCTTGCCAGGCCCTGGTTGCTCGCTCTAGCGACCAAGGTAATTGGGCAACCTAACCCCATGAGGGAGGTGCCCTATGGATCACATCAGAGGAATTGCGATCAAGTCGCTGTTCAACGGCATCCCGGCCATCGCTATTCTCAGCACCAGCGGCCAATTGTCTTTAGGAGTGGCTGTCGTTGTGGCCATCATGCTCACCGTTTTTGCCTACATCCTGGGGGACTTGTTTGTGCTGCCCCGCAGCAACAACTCGCTAGCCACCCTGGCGGATATCGGCCTGGCCTTCCTAATCCTGTGGGCGTTACGCAGCTTAGGAGTTCCGCTCAGCTGGGCTGGAATCATCTACACCACGGCGGCGGTCAGCCTGGTGGAGTGGCTATTTTTCCACCCTTACCTGCACCGGGAAGTGCGTCGAGACGAAATATGACCTGACCATCCCAGTCAGGCACCCACTGTTCAGGCGGTGGGTGCCTGTCCTTCCTGCTCTAGAAGGCCCTGTGGGGGGGCGTCCGACGTTGAGCATGCTTCAGTAGGAGCAAATCTGTGACATCACCACTTACCGGAACTGGCCAGACAACGCTGATGCCACCCCTTGCCCATCGTGAGCAAAGGAGCAGTGATTGTGGCGCGCTAGCATAACGCCGACTGCAACTAAATAGGAGCATCATCGTATTATTTTCTATATGGTGGCCTGTAGACGAATTAGCTGCCAGGCGAAATGCGACGGGCTGCAGGCGGAGCGATTTGAACTGAAGCGGGGGTTGGACTATGAGTGTAGCTGCAGGCGGAGCCGCAGCAGCTGCGGCTGCCCATCAGGCCGAGATGCGGAAGGAGGAAGAGAAGTTGACCTCATATAATAGCAGCGACCTGGACGGTTGGGAATTCAAAATCGTCCGTTCGTCAGCGCGCATTAAAGGAGACAAGTTCAGGCAGCTCTGCCAGGAGGAAGCTGAAAACGGCTGGGAGCTGGTGGAGAAGTTCGATGACTACCGGGTGCGCTTCAAGCGCCGTGTGGAACGCAGGCAACTGGACAGGCATGCCACGCTGGATCCCTACCGTACTACCTATGGCCTCAGCGAAGGTAAGGTGGTCCTGATCGTGCTAAGTGTGGCGTTGGTGATCGCGATGGGGGTTGTGTTGCTGGTTGTTATGCTCAACCGCTAGATTAGGGGGCACTCTCGCATTGGGGAGTGCCCTTATGCTTGGAGGATGACTTGCCGTCAGCTGCCGGTACTGGCGCGATGCTTAACCCCACTTGCCACAGAGCCGTAGTCAGCCCCAGAAAGGTCAACCTAGGTTTGGAGGATACCTAAACTATCTAGGCATACCCCGTGGGGGTATATATGATGACAATAACGAGCAAAGAGACTACTGGGCGAACGGGATGTGGAGGGAAATTTCGATATCGCCGTCGTCGGCTGTGGCCCAGCGGGGCTGTCTGCGGCCATTAACGCCAAGATACGAAACAAGACAGTTTGAGTGTTTGGAGTAGAAATCTGTAGCCCCAAGTTGCAGAGCGCCCCTTGGGTGGACAATTACTTGGGGTTTGAGCGTATTGATGGCCAGAATTTGCGCGACCGGTTCATCAACCACGCCCGCAGCATGGGAGTGGAGATCTATCGTACCCGCGTGGACAACATCTACGAAAACGGCGATGATAGCTTCATGCTAGTCGCCAAATCAGAACTCTTTCAGGCCCAAGCAGTGATTATCGCCACCGGAGTCTCCCATGCCAGCTATTTGCCGGGCGAACGGGACTTTACATCGCTGGGGTGTTCGCGGCCGGGGATGTCACCGGGCGACCGCTGCAGTTGGCCATGGCGGTGGGCGAAGGTTTGGTTGCTGGTCTCAGCGCTGCAGCTTATGTGGAACGCAAACGCAGGCAGGAGTAAATACAAACAATGGGCCACCCACACCTGAATGGGGATAGCCCTGCTTGTTAGTACTCATACGGGTCAGCGGTAGCTATGGATGCCTGGCAACAGAATGTTCACGCCGATGAAGGTGAAGATGACGCAAGCGAAGCCGATCACTGAGAACCAAGCTGCCCGCTTTCCCCGCCACCCGCGGTTGAAGCGTAGATGCAGATAAGCTGAGTAGATCAGCCAGGTGATCAATGACCAGGTCTCCTTCGGGTCCCAACCCCAGTAGCGGGACCAGGCGCTCTTAGCCCAAATAGCACCGGTGATGATCACCAACGTGAGCATCAGATAGCCGAAAGCGCTGAGACGATAGTTGAGGTAATCGCAAACCTCGGCGTCGGGAAGCACGTGGCTGTCACCTAGTCCCCCCTGCTGGCTCGCTTGTGTCAGGTGGCCCTGTTGTTGGCGCTCTGCCAGCAGATACATCACAGCCAGCCCTGCCGCCACCGCAAAGGATCCATAGGAAATGATCGCTGTGCCCACATGCAGCCCTAACCAGCGGCTTTGCAGGGCGGGCATCAGCGCCTTGATGGTCTTGGGCTGCATAGCTGCATAGCCCATCATCAAGAAGGCCAGAGGCACCACGAAAGTTCCCACCGATGTGAACCTGTAGACAAAATGCAGCAGCAGATAACAAAGCACAATGCTCCAAGTGAAGCTGTTGGCAAACTCAAACTGGTTGCTGAAGGGGAGTCGCCCAGACTCAATTACTCGCAACACGAGAGCCGTCGTGTGCGCCAAGAAGCCGGCGATGGTGATTAACACAGCCGCCTTGCCCACCTGCTGTTTCTTGGTGAGCACAAAGACAAAGAAGGCCACAGCGGCAATCAGATAGATAGCTAAGGCCAAGGTGAAAAACAGCTCTTCGAAGTAAACCATACCCGTCTCTTCTCTCCTTCTCTAGGCAGTGCGGGATGTCTAGGACCGCGTGCTGCAGCTGTCCAGTCCAGTCTACTGAATAGGTCGGAATAGACTCGGCCTCACCCACTCAACTGTTTTCGGAGCCCCGACGCTTTACCTGGGCAACATAGCGCTGCAGCTGATAGTTGAGGCCCCAGCTATTCTTGCGGCTGACAACTCGCAGGCTTTCACCATCGAGCAGAATATACTTGGGATAGGTGTAAAAGGACATGAACAGACCCAAGAGCAGCAGCAAGAAGCCCAGCAGCACCAAAGGATATCCGACGTCTTTGCGGAAAGTGATCCCAGTGTACAGGACTGAATCAGGAAAGACAATGTTCAGTTCGCCTAGCTCGAGGGGTTGTCCTGGCTCCAGCACATAGGAGCCGATATGCTGACCGTATTGGTGCAGGATCACCGCATAGAAGGGGTTGTTCTTTTGTTCGGTCATGGTCAGCGGTTGGCCAGTTTCTGAGACCACCATATCCGGGAAAAACCCATATAGGTATACGCTCAGATGAGCAGGTTGATAGAAATAGGTTTCGTTGTCGCGCAGCATCTGACTGGCCAGCAGGTTGCCAGCAGCATCGGTGATGTTCAGCTCACTAGCCCAACCATAGCTGGTCTGAAAGAACTCTATCCCTCTATGCTTAAGCGGTTGGTTAACCCAGATGGTCCCGCTGCGGACCGCCTGTTCAGCTTCCATCACGGTTAGCTGGCTATAGTACTGCTCAACGCTATTATCCTCGCGAAATTGAATAAAGAAATCATCTAAACGCAGGGAGAATCCCTGCGTCCCAAAAGCACGAATATCACCCGGCAGCATGTCAAAAAACCCTTCCTCAGCCAGCAAGCCACCCACTAAAGCGCCCAGCATGATCACCACTACCCCCAGGTGAGTGACGCTGGAACCGAGACTCCCTATCCTGTGTTTGGCAGCCTTGAAGCCACTATCTGTAGCAGTGACCTGATAACGCTTTCTCCGCAGCCACTGTTTTAGTTTCTCGACGTCCAAGGCCGGGTGATATAGGTTCTCGGAACCTGGCGCAGGCAAAGGAAAGTAGGTTCGTTCAACCCTCTTCAACTGTGCCGGCAATATCTTTAGCGTACAACCGACCAAGTTGATGCAAAACAGCAGCGAGAGAGTTCTGAAGACAAACGAGCTATATACCTTGTCCAGCTGAAAGAAAACGATCGCCTGGCCCAGCGCATGGTATCTTTCCAGATAGGTACTAGCCTCAAGCCCTTGCGGCAGCAAGGTTCCAATGATTGAATACGCGGCTATGATCACAAAGAGAGCGATAGCGAACCCAAGGCTGGTGATCAGTCTACTGAACCTCTTGATGACACTCTACCCCCTGTATACTATCAACCCAAAATCTATCGTGCAGCGTCAAATCTCAGTCCATTTGTTTGAAGTGTCATTGTACCCTGCAGCATGCGGTTTGAGACTTGACGCCTTTCTGGTTATCTTTGGAAAAGGAAAGGGGAGAAATCTCCCCTTTCGTGTGATTGTCGGCTGCAACATGTTGGCTACGGGCGTGCCAACCCTGTCAAATCAGTGTCCCAGCGGTGGCGGCAATTCCGGGATCAGGCGCTGGTTGTCTTTGCTGTCGGTCTCGCGCAGGTCCTCCAGGCGCAGCCAAATGCGAGTGTTGTCGTGACAGGATTCACAGCTTTCGTTTTGGAAGGTACTGCGTTGGATGTTATGCGTCGGGGAATACTTCCAATTTGATTTCTGGTCGAAATTGGGCAGCATATCATCCTCCACCACCTCCAACATGCTGGCTTGAGTGGGAACATGCCTGAGAACCACATACTTGTAGGGCCGTTCTTCAGTAATCTCCGGATTATAGCCGATCCTAAACATCAAGCGTGTTTGTGATGAACTGGCCAACTTGCCTTCGTCATTGGGGTCAAGATGGCACTCAAAACAGTTGTTACTGGCCTGCGCATGGCAAACTTGGCAGGAGAGCGAATCCCCATGGACGCTATGGAAAGAATCGCTGGCCACCGCCGGATCCTTGTCCTGGTGACAGCCGATACAGGTGGGCAAATTCTCCTCCCACATGTTAGCGGCCTGGGAACCACTGCCATGGAAGTTGTCTATCTGATGACAGTCCATACAGGTCATGCCATTGGAGTAGTGAACATCGCCACTGAATCCCACCTTGCCCATGAATTCTCCCGCGTTCCTGGCATTGTGGCAGCCATAGCAGGTTTCATCCATCGGGGGCGTGTCAAAGAATGTGTGCTCGGCCACCAGTCCCTGCGAATAGTTCTTGGGGCGGCTGACATGGCAGTCACCGCAGGTGGCATGGCACTTGTAGCAGTCGTTGTTGAAGACCTCTTCGTGATGAGGCGACTCCGCTAGAGCACCATAGTTAGTGAACTCCAGCAAACCATTGCTCATCCCTGCCAGGGTGAAGTGAATGGAACTAGAGAACGTGTCGGTCACGTCACTATGGCACTCAGCACAGGTAGCATTAAAATCGCGTGATGGATAAGGCTGCATCCCGGAATGGGCCACCTGCTTGTCGGGTTCGTTCTTTCCCCCGTGGCAAGTGATGCACCCCAGGCTGCCGTGGGTGGAGCTCAAGAACTCCTCGGAGACGAGAAACATCTGCACAGCTTCCAGCTGTGGTCCGGGGGCACCTCAGCCACCGGTGTTCTCGACTACTGCCCCCTGGCCAACGGTAGACATGCTGATCACGCTTTCGTTGGTGTGACACGCGATGCAAGCAGAGCTGTCGATGGACTCGTAGACTACGCCGGGGGTCGGCCCCAGACCGCTGCTGGCCATGAAACCGTGACCATATAGAGCACCACCCATGGCCAGAACCAGAATGGTCAACAAAGCCAGGCGGCTGTCAAATCTTCTCGGGTGTTGCGACACTGACTCACCTCCTAGGTAGGGCACCAAACCCATAACCATCCGATTTGGATCAAAGCATGAGTGAGTTGGCAGTGGACTCGGCACCTGATTATGTCTGATGACACAGTGCTAGTGTCTATGTTCGCAGTAAGGCAGAACCCTACTTGACTACAGGGAGCTCTGCCCCATTCCAGCCGATCATGCCTCTGCTTACACTGAAGGCATTAAAGCCTGCCACACGCAAGGCGGCGAGGGTAATCCCAGCGGTCTGGCCGGAGTAGCAGGTGATGTAAATTGGCCTATTGGTGGGCAATTGATCAAAGGAAGCACCCACTTGTTTGAACGGAATGTTTACAGCTCCCTCGATGTGCCCATTGGCAAAGTCTGCCTCGCTGCGGATATCCAGCACCATGATGGCGTCCGGATTCTCTTCCAGCAGTGCATGCAGATCAGCCGGGGAGGTAACCAAACTAGTGTCAGAGAAATAATCCACCACTGCATCCCAGATGATCTGTTCACGCTCGTCCAGGTCGGGGGTATTGGCAGCAGGAAGAGGGTTCTCCGTAGTTTCCAGAGTATCCTCGGCTAACCCGAGTGGTGCCCACCCGAAGTTCATGCCACCTGCAAAGGAGACTGCATTGAAGCCAAGCAAATTTGCCAGGGCAGTGACCTGAGCCGAGGTCTGTCCGGAGTAGCACTGGAAGATGATCTGCTTATTAGTTGGTAGGACCTCTAAGAACTGTGCTGTCTGTGCATAAGGGATGTTAACTGCGCCGGGGATGTGACCAGCACTGTAAACATCGGCGGTCCTCATGTCTACCCAGAGAATGGCATCAGGATTCTGCTCCAGCAAGGACAGGGCTTTGTCAGCAGCCAAGATAAAGTTGCCATCTGGAAGGTTATTTAGCAGGTCTTTAGCGGCTTCGGTCAAGACCTCTGCAGCAACCAAAGGCTGCGGATCTGGATCCTGATTCGGAGTGACCGCCGGCTGCTGTGCGCAGGCGGTGAGCAACGAAACCAGCATGACGATGGATAGAGATAGGACCAGCCATTTCGCTTTACGTTTGTACATTCGCTTAACCTCCTAAATATTTACCTAGTATGTACCACTAACAACTCGTCCTCGGGAACGCGCGATTGCCAACAATTAAGCTATGTTGGCCGATGACTAAGCCGCTGTTCTTATGAAAAGCTTGCATCCCCTCCTCGTTCGAGAGCATGTTCTCTTTTTATCGATCTTACCTTACCTCGGGATGCGAGTATATGTCAATTATGAAATGAATATTTGCCCAAAAAGAGAAGCCGGTGCTACATGCGCCGGCTTCTCTGTTGTCTATTCTGTTCGCCCTATGGCTTCACCCAGTAAGCACTCCCGTCCGGAGTGCGGTCCAGGAGCTGATAAGCGATCAGATACCGCCTCAGCAACACATAATCCTCATAGACCGGCTTCAATACAGCGTTGACCTCTTTCTCGGTATACTTGCGGTTTGGCTCAAAGCGCTTGATCAAATGCAGCAGGATGGCCACCCGCCGTTTCTCTTTCAACGGAAAGTTGGATAACGGGCCATTCAACCCTTGCGGGAAATAGGTCTTAAGGATCTCCTGGCTCTCCTCCTGGGTAATGGCAAAGCGCTCATCAACCAGGGTGGTGCTGCGTGGAATGGGGACGAACGTCTGCTTTTTGGGCACATGTTCGCCGATCAGCTCCATGATCGCCAAGAACACCTTGGCCTGCTTCTGCTTTTCTCGCAATGAGAAGCGGTGATTGCGCACAGTGGAGGCGGCCGTGCCGAGGGCTTTTGCCACCTCCCGGTCGCTGCTTCCTGCGGCGAACATCTCCAGGATTTGCTTCTGATGGTCGGTCAGGCCGGTGAGCTTCTTGTCCAGATTGAGCAGGTAGTGGAGGGCAGACTGATGCTCGACTGCGACATGTATCTCCAGGTACTTCCGCGCTTGGTACAGCTGTCCTTCGTGCGAATAGATTACCCCGTTCGGAAAGCGCTGGCCGCAGACCAGGCAGACGAACTCGTCGCTGGTCGCTTCGTAGGTGTAACCACGCTTAATATCCGCTAGCGGAGCCTGCCAAAATAGATCAGAAACGCTGGCCACATTCCAACACTCCTTTATTCTGTCTAGTGTTATTATAGACAGACTAGCACATTGCCCACACGACGTCAAGAACTCCATCATTGCGCCTACTACTGCAATAGACAAGAGACTCTTCCTCGAAAGCCTTACCTGCCTTCAGCTCCAGTCTGCCAACGGAACGCTAAAGGCCATGGTCCCGCAGCGGCGGGCCCATGGCCGTACGATTGATGCCCATCAACTCCCAGATGGCGGCTCAGCCAGCTGTAGCCCAGTAACTGTAAACGAACCCTTAGGTCCGTTGGTGTAGTGGCTGAAGACCGTGAAGCACAGCTGATGGACTTCTGCCCACTGCTCCACGCTGCCCAACTCACTCAGTGGCTTGGAGAACCTTCCGGGGGTAAGCCTCTCGTCTACGAATTTGCTCTTCATCCTATCCTTGATTTCCAGCTGCACAGCCTCGACTTGTGCAGAGGCGGAAATGTCAAATTCCAGCCGATAGCCCTTCTGACAGTAGGGGCCCCAATTCTCAGAGGGGACATACTCCAGCAACGCCATCACGAAGCCTGGGCTGGGTGTGTTCTGGTCGGGCTGAGCGAAATTTGCGCGCGCCAACATCACCTGGGAGCCGCTGTTGCTCAGGCTATGCTCGATGATCATCGCCTGCGGATGCCCGTTTGCCGCTATGGGGACGGCAGGGCGCAGGTCAATCTGGGCCACCTTGGCATCGATAAACTGACGGAACTGCTCTCTGGCCTTTGAGTCCTCGGTGATTTGCCTAAACTGCCTCCACACTGCCCTTGCATTCAGCGCCGGTTCCCTTACCTCAGTATCCGCTGTCTCCAGAGGGGTTACCCCTGGCATTCTCCTCACCACCACAACATCCTCAAAGCGATACTCTTTGCAGATAATGCTGTCCTGGCCCGTGTCCACGTCCACAAAAGACGCCAGCATATACAGCTGCAGGGCCGAGCCCTGTCTACATTGCGCACGGAAATAGTCCCACATGAAGGTTCCAACCCTGACAGGAAAGTTGACTCTCCACACGTGATTCTTGATAATAATCGGCTTGCTGTAGGTATTGTCCTCCAGGTCGATACTCTCGCCCCGTTGGTCAAACAGCTGGGCGGCAATCGACACGTTGCAGATGGGATTGCCCTGATTGCCAATCAATATCGTCGCATAGTAGTCGCCAGCTGCGTCGCACCAGACAACCAAGTTCTTGCTGATCAGGACATCCTTTGCCCGCCGAAACAGATCGATAGTCAGCATTGCCGACAGTAGGGAGATCATGATGATCCCGGTGACACTCAGTATCAGCTGCATGGCCGAGTCAACGTTAGGAGACTCACCGTACCCCAGTATGTACAGCGAGAACTGCCAGAAGCTGTACTCCTGCACATCTTCATCTTGCAGCAGATACTTCTGCAGCAGATAGAGCGAACCGCTGGCAACCAAGCTAAGGAGACACAGCAACAGAACGAAAGCGAGAATGATGCCCAGAACTCGTTTGACTTTCAACGAAGACCATCTCCCCACGCTGATCGTTTGGTTATCCGATGCTCATGACCAGATGCCCGGTCCGATGACGCAGTTGACTAATTAGCCACACCAGCGGTCAACACCTGCATCAACAGCGCCCTTTCTCCTGTTTTGCTGAGCATGGGGAGCCGTGCATCCTTGCCTCCATCACCGGCCTCTTAACGACCTGCGGTTTTGATGGAGATACTTGGCGTATTCCATCAGTCGGATGAAGTGCGAACCAGGAACTTCAGTGGGCACGTAATCATCCTTGTCCGGTTTGGCGTTGGCCTCCAACAGCCAGACCCTATCCTTTTCACCCACGGCCAAATCCAGCCCAATCTCACCCATCCTACCCAGCTGACTCTCCAGGCGCTGTACCAAGCGCAAGGAGATGTCCGCCAATCTGTCCCGCAGCAGCACCCGTTCTTCCTCCAACCAACCGGCGCGCTGGTCTGCCTCATCGATCAACAGCCACTCGCCGCCTTGGAAGCAGTTGGTGACAATGGAGCCAGGCTTGCCGATGCGCAGACCGAGTTGTCCCACCGTCCAGCGGCCCGCCCCATCCTTCTGCATTAAAGCACGCACATCCGCCTTTCTGCCGTCGGCCATCGTGAGCAGCGAGACTTCCTGCTGCACCACGAATTGACGACACCAAGCCAGGCCCTGCAGATGCTTCCGCAAATGCTCCTCGGTGAGAATATACTCGGAGGTATCGCCAGTGGAAGCAGCCCAGGCATATTTCCCGGGTGATCGCGTGCGGACCCGGTAGACCTCCTTACCTTCGGCCCCCCGGTCCAGCTTGATGTATACTCCCCTGTGGCGCTGCAACATCTGCAGGACTTGCCGCGGGCTGATCAGGCGGCACGTCTCGGGTAGGTGACCACTGACGTCACGGCAGGCGGACAAGGCCTGATGACAAAGCCATTTGGGTAAAATCGCTTGGGAATTGATCTTCACCGCAGTCCGGGATAGGTGCCGAAAAGTCTGCTGCTGATCCCTATCGGTTGGATACCCCCCCTGCGCATAGATCACTTGAGGCTTGGGGAACCAAGCCCTTATCCAGCGCCCTCGGGAATCCCGGGTCAAACCACTGACCGGTCCCTGACTGCCGCGGACATCCGCCAGACAGAAATAATAAGCGCTCGCTCCCACCATTTCGGCAGCCAACACATTCAAGCTGGGGACCGAGCTGGGAGGACTGCCCCAGACATGCTGCTTCAGGTAAGAGGGTAGCACCAGAATCCCAATGATCGGCTTGCCCAAATTGAGCACGCTGCCAGCCACCTCCTTCAGGTAGACAAACAGACCTCGATGTTCATCTACATCAAGATATGCCATTGGAGGTAAATGGTTCGACGGCGTGCCGAATCCCTGCAAGGTCAGTCGTGCTGATGAACATACCCCGCCAAAGGCAGAGCCTTTCCGATCAACTCGTCTTCCATGCGGTAGTCAAACAGCTGCTTGTTCTGCCGTGACTCAAACGTCCAAGGGCCGGTGACCGGATGCTCAACGAAGTATTCGATGGTCTTCTGCAAAGCTGCCCGTAAGTCGTAGCGCTCCCGATAGCCAAGGGATTCCAATTTTCCAGTGGAGAGCACGTAGAGGCCGGGCTCGGACAGCGGCACCTTCCAGGGGATATCCTCTTTGGGCAGTCCATACAGCGACATCTTCCTGCCAAATAACCCCTCCGCCAGGTGGATTAAGTCGCGGAAATTCTGGAAATGGCGATGGCCAGAGTTGTAGATTTGACCGATACTGGCAGGCTGGGTGAGCAGGAAAGTCAGTTGCTCAGCCACGTTGCCCGCATACTCGCGCTGATTAACCCCCCACCCAAAATCGGGCAGCAACATCTGCTGTCGGCCATCCAGAAAACGCTTGATGAAATACCATTCCCTAGCCTGATAGTCATAGGGACCATAGACGGCGGGCAAGCGCAATACCGTGGCTGGAAAGCCGCTGGATTGATAGGCCGCCATCAATTCCTCCTCGGCTCTGGCTTTATTGTAGCCATAGGCCATTTTGGGATCGTCCTCTAAACGGTCGGTCTCACGGATGGGTGCGGGCGCCGTCTTCTCTTTGTAGACGCTGCGCGTGCTAATGAACAAGAAGTGGCCCACTCTGCCTTGTAGCGCTTCCACGCTGGTTTTGATGTCCTCCGCGTTATAAGCCACCATATCGATGGCGGCGTCGAATTCGTGCCCACGCAGTGTCTCCGCCAGTTGGCCTGGCTGATGCCGATCTCCCACCAGGACCGTCACATCTTTCAGTTCGTCTGGTCGCGAGTGCCGCCCCCGGTTGAACAGGTATACCTCATGCCCGGCCTCCAACAGCCGAGGGACAAGGTGCCTGCCGATAAACCGGGTACCACCGATAACTAAAACCTTCACTTGCGCAAATCTCCTTTCAACGTCAGGTTGCCCCACTTAACCATCTGTTGGATTCATCCTTCCTGCCCTACGAACGATGCGTCGGGGCACTGGCCATTGTTTTCCTGAATTCTTTCCAGCTGATACACTTCCCTGCTGTCGTACTCACCGAAATGTGCCTGAGAAATATAAAGAGCTGGAGACGGACAAGTCGCCTCCAGCGATATTACTACGGCATAATTTTGGCCTAGACGCCCTCTAGTACTCCCGTCAATCCTCTGATAGTTGTCATCACACCCATGTCATCTCTTCCGCCGTTTCGGGCGCAAATCCCCAACCGCCTTAGCATAGCGGCACATCCGGCGAAACATAGTCTTATCCTTCAGTCGAGCAAACAGGTCTGCCAGAGGCCGGGTATTCACTTCCAGTATCCAGGGATTCAGATCCTGATCAAGGGCAATGTCCAGGCCAACGGCAGTCAACCCTGGAAAGGATGCGTGCAGGCGCGCGGCCACCGTCTCACCGAGAAGACAGAGGCGGCTGATCAGCCCGGATACCTGATCACCGGCCACATGATGAGCGAGAACTGGTTCCAGCGTAGCTGGGGTGCCGCCGCTATGAAAGTTGGTCACTATACTCCGGGGGGCCGCTACCCGAGCTATGTAGCCGGTGGTCTTCCATTGCCTAGATGGAGACCTTTGCACCATGACGCGAATGTCGAACGGCCGGCCTTCGTGCTGCAAGGCATGAATCCCCTGTTGCACCAGGTAGTTTCTACCGACCTGCATACTTCTCATCCCCTTAGCCAAACTTGCCCAAGAGGTATAGACCCTGGATCTACGGCCACAGCGCAACTGAAA
The DNA here is from genome assembly GCA_050949055.1 of Bacillota bacterium. GTDB lineage: Bacteria > Bacillota > UBA994 > UBA5500 > UBA5500 > JAEZJZ01. The sequence goes on from JBMNFA010000001.1 coordinate 882,551, forward strand.
GTGGGGTCCAGCTTCGGTCAGTAAGTCTATTCTCATCACGCCACGTCCATACCTGCCCCTGTCTGGCTTGACATATACCATGCCATACGACTGCAGCATCAGGTTCAGGTTTTCTTGGGTGAGGCCACGGGTCTCAGGCATGCAGGGGGATATTGAATCATCCCTGAGCAGCAAGGCCGACTTCAGAAGCTTACTCTTGATGTGACTTCTCGCCATCTACTCATGCTCCTCCCTTTAGGTCAAGTACACGCGTTGTGCAGGCATGGGGCGCGCGCTACCAGCCATGACAGCAGACTTGGGACTATGCAGGCCCGCTGATCAGGTCCCAACCGTCTGCTTAGGGCTATTAAGAGAGTCGAGTATTTGCAGGTACATCTTTGCAGCTTGTGACCAACCATAGTTACGTGCCAGCGCCCTGCCTGCCTCGACACGTTCTCTAGTCAAATCGGGGTATTGCCACATGGCAGCGATTGCCTGCGCAATTGCCCTACCATCTACACGTTCGATCACCCAAGCCACGTCGTTATCGACGAACTGGCGCAGACCTCCTGTTCTTGAGGCCACTAAGGGTACCCCGCTGGCCAGAGCTTCCAGGGCTACCAACCCAAAGGATTCCCTTCTACTGGGCATGACCACAGCTCCAAAGCGCCTGTATGCCCGCAGCAATCGTCTGTGTTCGTAGCGCCCTAGCCAATGCACCAAGTCATTGACGCGCCTGCTGATTGCTCTCTGCTTGAGCTGATTTACATAGCCCCTGCTGCCAGCACCAATGATATAAAGCCTTACACGGCGATGTTTAACCCTGAGGAGAGCAATAGCATCAATCAACTGCTCCAATCCCTTGTTCGGAACGACTCTCCCTGCGTAGAGGAGGCGATACTTGGAGACCTTTCCAGCCCAATTGTCGGAGCTATGCACGCCATGAGAAATGACAGTAGTCTTTGTTGCACAGAGGGGATATCTGCGAATCAGTATGATACGTGCAGGCGCGCTGGGTACTACCACGTGGTCCACGCTACGCAGCATTAAAGCCTGTCTAGATGGAGAGAATGCCGGGTTCTTCCTCTTCTTTCTCACCACGGAGTGACAGGTATAAATGCTAGGCATCATTACCACCCTTTTGCAGTACAGCAGTAGTTTCAAATACTCTAGACTATGCACGTGGACCACGTCCGGAGCAGATACCCCTCTGGCGACGAGAGCTCTCACGATTTCGCGGGGGCTATAGTGGCTTGGAAACCTGGCAACTGTCAGGCAGCCCCTCTCGTTTATGGAGGCCTGGCGGCGAGGTGTGGTCGTAATCACCGTAATGCGTAACCCTAGGCTAGCCAACTCGCGGGTAAGATGAGTTGCCGTGACACCGAGTCCACCAATGATATGGGGAGGGTAGTCGGCAGTCATCACCCACAGGTGTCGTGGAGTCACAGGCATGCTACGCACCCCCAGAATAAAGAGCATGCAGATGGTTGGCTGTCGTTTGCCAGTTGAATCTGCTCTGGCAAGTAACTCTCCCCTGAACCCCTAACCTCTTCGCCAAGGCGCTGTCTCTAGCAATGCTAATCATTGTCTTGGCGAAGCAGCCGGGATCTCTATAGCGCTCCACCAGCAGACCATTCACACCATGGGCAATTATCTCTCTCACTCCCCCGTTAGCGGACGCAACGGTGGGCACGCCACTAGCCATTGCCTCAATGACCACTAACCCAAACGCCTCATGCCCTTGTGATGGACACACGAAGCAATCGGCTGCCCAATAGACCAACGGCATCTTTTTCCTCGGCACTTGGCCAAGAAAACGTATGGGGATTCTCGCATTGCTGCCCAGTGACCTTATATAGGATACGTAGCGACGCCTCCCACCTCCAGCTAACAGCAGCTCCGCGTTGGGAACGTGCCGCCGGACCTGCTCGGCTGCCCTGATCAGCACAGGGATGCCCTTGAGGGGTGTGAAACGCCCGGCGTAGGCGATGACGAACGACTGCTTCAGCCCCAGCCGTTGGCGGATACGCTCTCGTTCACGACCAGTGGGGGGGCGAAAGCGAGACGAGTCAACACCCAGATGAACCACCTCAAGTTTAAGGCTTCGTGCTGGATATAGTTCCCGCACTTTGGATGCTAAGGAAAAGCTGTTGACCACAATCAGGTCTGCGTACGCCAGCTGCCTTCGCGCTCGACTAATGGTGGTCTTGGGTGGGGTGATGAAAGTCAAGGAGTGTAGGAAAAGGGACAAGGGCGTGTTGGGAAACCGCCTCCGCACCGCGGCGAGAAACCCTGGCCGATTGTCTTACTTGCAAATGATCAAATCGCTGCCGGCCAATTGACCGCAAAGCGGCTCTTATATACTCTTTTTGATTCCTCGCAGGCACTCGAATGATCCGCAGATTGCCCCAAACACTAATCTGCGGTAGATATTTCCAGCCGCGGCTAACAACTGTCACGGAGTGATGCCGGGCCAAGTTAACCGCTATGTTGAATATGCAGGTTTCCACTGAAGTTCCCTTAGCAGATGGAACAGGATATGCTTCGGGAGCAACGATCAATATCCTCACTGGCTCACCTCCTGCAAACTTCCTAGACACAGCATATGCATCGCCCAGGTTACTTGCCTATGCCGTCGAGCATAATGGGAGGTCCAAGTGACCGCTGCGTAGTCAAGGGGGCGACCAGGAAACGAGTCGCCTTTACAGCCATGCTCTGCAAAAGACTATTCAGGTTGTGCTCTGAAGCCCGTCCATTTGGTATCGACTCAGTTGAGCCAGGAACGCGGTCATACGCCTTTCCACTCGTATAGCGGCAGGCAGCTTGGCTGTAATTCTAGTTTTTTCCTTGGTCGATTTGGAAACGTAGTATCTGTTCAGTAGGAGTGTGGTGGTTCTGGGGAACCTTAGCCAGGCTTTGATAAAGTCAATATCGTTTGCATTCAGTTCAGAGATGGTCTGATAACCATCGAAGATGTGCTGGGCAATTGTAAAGTCCCAGTTGTGGTCTTTGCAGGAGTTGTAGATGACACGGTAGAGATCGTAAGACCGCAAGTCTATGCGCAGAGTCTCAAAGTCGATTAGGTACACACCCTCTCGGTTGACAGTGAAATTGGTGGGCCCGCCATCACCATGACAAACATGAAGTGGTCGGGCGGATTTGCACTCCTGGGCATAATCGCTGCACCCAAGCAACGACTGCGCTTCCCGTGAGTAACGCAGGAGCTCATTTCCATGACGCCTGAGGAACGAGTGCAACCGGTGAGGATGAGCAGACCTCTTGGAGATGGCAATCTGCCTGACCAGACGCGCATGTTTCGCCTGTAGCTCTGCCGGCCATTTCCCAATCATGATCATGCGCCTGGGTGAGCGGGGCGAGACCACACCTTTTTGGTGAAGCTCAGCCAGCGCTGCGCCACAGGCCTTCATTTCTACCGGGGACTGCGGCGCAGGCCATCTTCCAGGTATCCAGGGATTGAGCACATATGGTATCCCAACTCTGGATATGACGTATAGCTTCCTTCCCTCGGGTTGGTTGCGATCACGCCAGGAGATGTGTGCAAAACCAGATTCCTTTAGCTGATGCAAAACACTATCGATCCAGCGTAACTGAGCCAGCGGATAGGCCATAGGCTTCAGCGCGAACTGCCTGCCATCTGAACTCCTAACCCGATACACCCCATTGACAATTCTCCGAACTCTTTTCACCTGTACGCCGAACCGTCGCGCAGTTACCCAAGCTTCTTTGATGTTCATCTAGCCGCAACCCCCATCGCTTACGCTCTGTTCCTGCATCATATGCAAATGGCTATAGGAAGCGTCAACAAAACGACCGCCCATTTCACCCTCTGCAAGCGCAGGTAGGACCTAACGGCTTTGCTCGGCATTGCGATGTATGATTACGAGTCATACTAGGGGATAGGAAGGGAGCCCCTTCCATGGAAGGAGGTTTGTCCAGCGTGACCAACCGACGCAGACGACGAGCTCTACTTCCAAAGGCTGAATTAGCCTTGGACCGCCTAAAGTATGAAGTGGCAGATGAACTGGGACTCGCTGACGACATCGAAGAACGAGGTTGGGGCGAAATGACTACCCGCGAAGTTGGCCAGATCGGCGGCAACATGGTACGGAAGATGGTCCGATTCGCCGAGTCAGAGATGGCAGCAAGGGACGGAAGGATCGACCTGCCAGAAGAGACGGAACAGGGCTGATCGCAGCAGGAGAGGTGGACCTAGGTCCACCTCTCCTAATCTGATGCGACAATCATGTCTACACGAACCTCACCGACTTGTTCAGATAGTGCTGGCGCATGGCCGGTCGGTAGGAATCCATCAATGCTTGGTTCAGGTCGACTGGCGGAGCTGCCTCCAGGGGCAGCAGCGGCTGATAGGCCACGTCCTTGGTCTCCTGCTGGAAGCACTCGCGCACTTTCTGGATAAGGTCCGGCTGAGTCAGCAGGTCGAGCAGGGTACCGGCCAACACCTTAGCGCCAACAACCTCCCCTTTATGCCCGATTGAGGTGGCTGGAGCGATGGCCGCACACCAGTGATGGAACGGTACACCGGGGACGTTGCTGGGGAACTGGACTCTGGCGTGGGGCACCACCCAGGTAATATCGCCATGGTCGTTGGAACTGGTGCCTTGCACGGCGGGCCCTAGCGGAGGCACCGCTGTCTCCAAGCCTTTTACTCGAACTCCAGCCGCCTCTTGGATCTCCTTGGCCAGCGCCACTTCATCCTCCGTCCATTCAGGCATTCCCACCAACTCGATGTTTGACTGAACAACCTCTGACAAGACCCGGCTATCCATGCCAGGCCAGACAGCCGCGTTGACATGGGATTTCCACTTGCATCCGGTCATCAGCGCGGCACCTGCAGCCACCTGCTTGGCCTTCTCATAGAGGCTCTTCACACCTTCCCCGGTTGCTTCCCGCAGCATATACCAGATCCGCGCGTAATCGGGGACCACATTCGGTTGGCTGCCGCCATTCAGGATGACCGAATGGCTGCGCTGGGTAGGCGGCAGATGCTCACGCAATACATCCCAGCCGATGTCCATCAGCTTGACTGCATCCACAGCGCTCACCCCCGACCAGGGACTGGTGGAAGCATGTGCGGTCTTACCGAAGAACTCAAACTCCACAGACATGTTGCCATAGTTGCGCACGCCATAGCTATTCTGCCAGCCGTTGGCCACATGGCACCAGATGGCCGCATCCACGTCCTGGAAATATCCGTCACGGACAAAGAAGGGCCTGGCCAGCACGAGCTCTTCCGCCGGCACTCCGAAAAACTTGAGGGTGCCCGGCAGCTGATACTTGTCCATCGCTTGCTTGATGGCAAACAACGCCCCCATGGCCACAGCTGAACCGCAGTTATGGCCCTCGGCATGTCCGGGGGCACCAGGCACCACTTCCTTGCGCTCGGCTATGCCTGCTGCTTGTGAAACGCCAGGCAGGGCATCGTACTCAGTATGTACTGCAATGACGGGTTTGCCTGAACCATAGGTGGCCAAAAGGGCGGTTGGAAATCCCGAGATTCCGGTCTCCACGGCGAAGCCAAAGTCGCGCAACAAGTTGCAGAGAAAACTGCAGGTTTCGGTCTCCTGCATAGCCACCTCCGCAAAGGCAAAAATGCTGTCCCCCACCGCCGCGATGGCCTGGCTGTTGCGTCCAATACACTGGAACGCCTCCATCTTCATATCCGACAAGCAACCCACTCCTTTCATCTGTTCGCTTCGGCATCATCGAAAATGGTAAAGCGCACGCTGGCTGCGATGTACAGGTATTTCGCCGCGCGACCCTTGACACCCTGCCCAGAAGATGGACTAAGGCCACACAGCGGCAGGCAGCGCCCAATCACTGTGTGGCCTCATCCTATACCTCCAGTTCGTCTTCGAGCTCAATCCCAGCCATCCTGATCAGATAGAGAGCATTGCGCGTGGTGGAGATACCTGCCCTCAGGCGGTAGTCAAAGCGAATCTGCGAGTTCTCGTAGTACTCGCGAAAATGGTAGTTCGTAATCTTTCCATTGCTGGCCGCTTGCAGGTCTCCCAGCTCCAAATCGTGGGTCGAGACTAGCCCGTACGCGCCGTCCCGCTGCAACTGGCTGATCAACGCTCTGGCACCGATGTGCCTGTCCTGGGAATTGGTACCTTTGAAGATCTCATCGAGGAGAAAGAAAACCTGCTGCTGGTTCTTGGCGGCGGCTGCGATGCGTTTGATGCGTAGAACCTCCGCATAAAAGGAGGAAATGCTTTGCTCCAGATTATCGCTGACCCGCATACACGTCCATAGGTGGAACAGAGAACAGCGAAATCCGCTCGCGCAAACGGGTGCCCCTGCGTAAGCCAGCACCAGATTGCAGCCCACCGTCCGCAGGAAAGTGCTCTTCCCGGACATGTTTGAGCCAGTGATCAGCGCAATCTGGGCCGACGAACCCAGAGAGAAATGGTTGGTGACCGGCTGTTGCAGCAAGGGATGACCCATGTTCTCGGCATGCAAAACGTCGGACCCAGCGGCTGGCTGACCCCGCTCGCTGATAATCTGGGGCATGGCCCACTCCGGGTGTTCAAACCGGATGTTCGCCAGGCTGGAGAGAGCCTCCACCTCTGCCAGCACCTGCAGCCATGTCCTTAACCTCTGTCCCGATTCCTGCCTCCAATCCTCCAAAGCAAACAGGCACTGGTAATCCCAGAGGGTGAGGACGTTCACCAAGAAGAACAACGGGTTTCTACGGTTGGAGGTTCGCTCGGCAAGCTTGTACAGTCTCCTGATCTGCTGAGCGGCCAGCCTGCCCTGCGAATCCCGCAGGCGGTTTTGGCGTGTGGTCAGCTAAACGGAGCTGGCGGGAAGCTCTTCGATCAATGTGAGCATCTGGGAACAAGCCTGTAGAGAGGCTGCACGCTGCTCGACCGCAGACAAGACCTGCCCGCGACGCTTGCTGTTTAGCCGCAACAGCAACCACTGAACAACACCCAGCAGAACCGGAAGCTGCCACGGCACCAATGGGGTCCAAGCCAAGAGGGCTAGTGTGGCCAAGGTAATGATGGGTAGCGTCCGTACAATCGTCCTGAAAGTCAATCGTGTTCTTCCACCCAATTGTTCAGCCCAACGCAGCAACGCCCCCATCGCCTGGAACTGATCTGAGACAATGAGTGCTTCGGCCTGCAAACGCTGCCGCCAAGCCAGATTCTCAGCCAGTTCCAACAGGGCCTGCTGTCGCCTGCCTATCTCGCCGATGTCTAAGTCCGGGTGTTTGAGCAACTGGGCCAAGCGCGCCCGTCCCTCAGGGGTTGCGGCTGAGTTGATCCACTGAAAGAGCGATGCCTGGCCGAATAGGTCCAGGTCCGACGCATAGGGATGATCTTTCTCGGCGAATTCCGCTCCAGAACAGTTAAAGGAACCCCACTCCCCGGCCATGCGCCTCAGTCCGTGGTAGTTCAGTTGGCTCAGTGCCTGGGCGTACCTCATTTGGCCACGAACACGTTGGTGTTGCAGGGCCAAGAATGGAAAGATGCATAGCCAGGGCAAAATAGCGGCCACGGCCAGCCACAGCCCAAACGCCTGATAGGCCAAGTAGGTTGTGGTCAGCCCGGCTGCAAATGCAAACAGGCGATAGTTGCTCAGGAGCTTGTCAGCCTGTTGCTGTCTGGCCAACAGCCGATCGTAAGCTCGTTTGCGTCGTTCATAGGCTTTCTCCGGTGCTCGCACGATTTGCCTCCCAGTCTGCGGCTAGCAATGCTAGTTGATAGATCTTCTCAGTTCACTATATCACCGATTCAGCAACCTGACTCTAATCCCCAGGGCACCATGGCGTTTTTCCTGCTCTTCTGTGTAAATCCTGCGAGTACCTGCCAACATCTCAGCCATGGTGTATCCAGCACAGCCGAACTCAGAGAAGTCGAAGTTGTTGTACAGCTCGGCGAAGGTATCAAATGGGTACAAACCCAAGACTTCCACCGTGATTGTCTCAGTCAGGTGAGGCAATTTCCGGAAGATGATCTGAACACCGCTCTTGATGTGCTGCCGCTCCACAGGCACTCCATCACTGGCCACTCGCTGGCATTCAGAGTCAGATGTTGCTCGTCAGTCATAAGAACACCCCCACCGTACTACAGTTGACAACTAACCCGCAATATCCTTTTCCTCTCTCCTCAGAAGTGGGCTCGTTTGAGTTGAAGTGTTAATCCCTTCGCATCAAGCATCATTTACCTCTAGAGTCAGTCTGAATTCCCAGTGTAGCCTGGTGAGCATCGAGTAGGAGGGGGTGACTACCCCCCGTCCTCTCACACCACCGTACGTACCGTTCGGTATACGGCGGTTCGCGAAGTTTAACCTTTGGACAATACTGAAGTTAAGCTGAATAAGCCTTGGGCCTTCCAGTACTGGAGGCCTAAGGCTTTGTTTAGTTGTGGAGTGAGTGCGAGTTGTATATGACAGACTGAAAGTGATCCATTTTGGTCACAAATGATATTTAGAAATTGAGCCACCTCGACCACAAACCCTAGTATGCTTGAGGTTGACAAGACTTCATAGCATAGGGGGCATGAGGAGTGATCGAGATGGATCTATATAAGGATATCAGACGCTACCACGAAGAAGAAGGGCTGTCTGAGAGAGCGATTGCAAGACTGCTGGGTATCTCGCGCAACACTGTGAGGAAGTACAAGGCTGGAGCCGCCATGCCAGGCGAACGGAAGCCAACAGAGAGAAAATCGCCAGTGACAGAACCGGTACGGGGTATTGTTCTTGGTTACTTAGCGGAGAATGACGGCGCTCCAGCTAAGCAGAAACAACATGCCAAGCGTATCTGGGACAGGCTCCGCGTTGAACACGGCTTCCAGGGGGCGTATTCCACAGTCAGAGCCTTGGTTCGTGAGTTGAAGGGCACCAGCCAGGTGTACATACCTTTGCAGTTTGATCCCGGACAAGCTGCCCAGGTGGACTGGGGTTCGGCTTGGGCCTACATCGGCGGGAAGAAGACCAAAGTTGAGCTCTTCTGTATGCGCCTCTGCAATAGCGGCAGCATCTTTGTCATGGCGTTCCCAACCCAACGTTACGAATCATTCTTGGAGGGGCACGTACAAGCCTTTGAATTCTTCTCTGGCGTGCCTCGGACGCTGATCTATGACAACCTGAGAACAGCTGTCAAAGAAGGCTGGGGAAAACATGTTAAGGAAGAGCAGGCACCCTTTAAACTGCTAAGAGCTCATCATGTGTTTAGCACCAGATTCTGCAACCCTCGTTCTGGCAATGAAAAAGGTTTAGTGGAAAACCTGGTGTCGCTATGCCGCAGAAACGTCATGGCGCCGATGCCCAAGGTGGCCTCATTTGCTGAGTTGAACGAGACGCTCCATCGGTATTGCGAAGCATACTTAGATCACAAAATCCAAAGCCGGCCGGAACCGGTAGGCAAAATGCTATTGGTTGAGCAGAAGCATATGTTGTCCCTACCCCAGAAGAGATTTTGACCCGGCCATGACCGTCACAGCCAAGGTGAACCGCCATGCCCTCGTACGCTACGACAAGATCTATTATTCAGTGCCCGCCAGGCTCGCCGGACAAGTACTTACCGTAAAGGCCTATCCTCTCCGCGTTGAAGTCTGGCACAAAGGCGAAAAAGTAGCCCAACATCAACGGTCGTATGAGCAGAACCACGTTGAGTACAGAATTGAGCACTACATCCCAGTGCTGGAAAGGAAAACGCGAGCAGTGCGTGATGCCGCGCCAGTGAAACGTGATGTGGATAAGCGCATTCGTGCCTTTGGAGAGAGGCTGCCCGACAAAGATTTCGTGGCTGTCCTAAAACTAGCGGTGGACCATGGCCAAGCTGCTGTTATGAGCGCAATTGAACGAGCAGCAGGCAATGAGCAGTATACCTATGAAGCTGTACGTTTTCAGTTACTACAAGATCAGAACCCGACAACTCATACCCCAACTATCCCCGTAGACCCCTTGCTCCCCACCGTAAAAGCAGTCGACCTGAGCCAGTACGATACGCTCTGCAAGGGGGCTGCCCCAACAATGGATGAGCGCAAGAGCTTGATCAAGATCTATGCTAAGGAGTTGCGGCTACCTAGCTTCGCACGGTATGAACAGATTGCACGCGAAGCTGAGCAGAATGGTTTTGGCTATGAAGAGTTTCTAATCCGGATGATGAAGACCGAGATACACAGTAGACAAGAGAACCAGCGTAAACAACGTATTCGCCAAGCCAAATTCCCCAGCATGAAGACCCTGGACACCTTTGAGTTCAGCAACCTACCAGACATAGACCCAGCGCTAATCTGGCACTTGGCGGAATGCAACTTCATTGACAAGCAGGAAAACATAGTATTTATTGGAAATCCTGGCACTGGAAAGACGCATCTTAGCACCGGCCTGGCGCTGATGGCCTGCAAGAAGGGCTACCGCGTTCGCTTCTATACAGCAGCTGCCCTTGTCAACGATCTTCTGGAAGCACAGGAACAAAAACGGTTATCCCGTCTGGAGCGACAGTTAAACAAAGTGCAGCTACTTGTGCTTGACGAGCTATCCTACCTAACTTTCAGTCGGCCAAGTGCCGAGCTCTACTCTTTCAAATCCTTTCGGCACGTAATGAGCGCGGCAGCGTCATCGTCACCACTAACCTGGAGTTCTCTAAATGGACAGAGATATTCGGCGACCCCATGTTGACAGCAGCAACGGTAGACCGCATGACTCATAAGTCGCACATCATCGACACGAACGGTTCTTCGTACCGGTTGAAGCAACGGCTAGCGCAAGCAAACCAATTCTTGGGGGAAGACTAGCATTTTTTCCCTCCCCCTCGGGGGAGGGAACCCTGCCCTCATCCAAGGGGAGGTGATCGAACCAAGACGCACTTTGACATCTGAACAGTCGTTAACTCACTGAGCTTAACCTGAGGTGGCTCAGTTTCAAAATGTCATAAGTGGATCAAATTCAGAATGTCACGTGGATCAAATTCAGATTGACATTCACATGCGAGTCGCCAGTAACCTTTGCGTGATCCGCTAATCTTCTTAGCTGACTCTGGTGAGATGCCAAGCTTAATCAGCTCGCTCCTCCTGGTTTTCGGCTTCTTCCACTGCTTCAGCAAGCACATGCGCAAGCGGCGTCGTCGAATCCACTCATCAAGTTCGCGGAACACACTTGGAGTTTCGGCCAACTTGAAGTATCCCATCCATCCACGCAGGTACATGTTTAGCGATATGATTCGAGCTTCCATGCTCATACTTTTGCGCCTGCTGGTTAGTTCCCGTATTTTGTCCTTGACTCTCTGTTTGGTTTTAGGAGCTATTCGGATACGGGCTTCGCGTTGAGAAGTGAATGAGAACCCCAGAAACTTGCGCTTCCAAGGTCGGTCAACAGCGCTTTTCTCCTCGTTGACTTTCAGCTTAAGCTTGCCTTCCACGAAGTTGCGAATGCTCTTCATCACTCGCTCTCCTGCCCGTTTGCTTCTGACATAAATGTTGCAGTCATCTGCGTAACGGACGAACCTGTGTCCCCGTTTCTCTAGCTCTTTGTCCAGTTCATCCAGCATGATGTTTGCCAGGAGTGGACTGAGCGGGCCACCTTGAGGTGTCCCTTCTTCAGTCTCCTGTACCACGCCATTGACCATGACTCCGGCTTCGAGGTATGCGCGGATAACTTTCAGGGCTCGTTTATCTCCTCCGATTACACGGGCCGCCTTTGCCATCAATATGTCATGGTTGACTCTGTCGAAGAACTTAGACAGGTCCATGTCCACAACATAGCGGTAGCCTTCGTTGATATATTGCTTAGCTTTGGTTACCGCCTGTCTCGCGCTGCGGCGAGGGCGGAAGCCGAAGCTGTATTCAGAGAAGTCAGGATCGAAGATGAAGTTCATTACTTGTAGTAGGCTTTGTTGGATCAGCCGGTCCAGGACGGTGGGTATCCCTAGCAGCCTTACTCCGCCGTCTGGTTTCGGGATTTCGACCCGACGGACTGGGCTTGGCTTGTAGGTTCCCGCGAGCAGTTCCTGCTTAACGCGCGGCCAGTGTTCCCAGAGGTATGGTTTCAGGTTCTGAACCTCCACTCCGTCAATCCCGGCCGCTCCTTTGTTCCGAAGGACGCGTTTGTACGCTTCTCTCATATTCCGTTCTGATACGACGTTCTCCATCAGATGTGTCCAGTTCCGGCAGGATTGCTCCTCGATTCGCGCCGTCGGGAAACTAGGCGCTCCGGCAGTCCCCTGCAGATTGATTCACTGCTTCCTCCTGCTGGTAGCTCCCTTGCGGGATTTTCTGCTGTCGTTGCTTCCCATGCGAGCTCATCGGTTGCTCTCCTTTCTTCGCGTTCGGCCCTTCCCTGAAGCGATATCTCTTCAGGTACTATGGCCTCTGCTGACTCCTGCCAGTTCAGCCAGGCATCACTGTCTGGGTTGCCAACTCTGTCGGCGTACCTGGCAGGCCTCCCCGGGTAAGAGCGCTATCTTTCCTTCCATCTACCCGTCTCATTTACCAGCAACAACCTTCGGTAGCATGGACTTTGCCTTGTGCTGCAGACTCATCCAACTGTCACTGGCCTCATATGAGCTGATATGTGTTCCTCAGGCCGGAAGTTTGCCGCCGGCTTCCTTCAGATTCCACCTCGCGGTGGACACCCTTGCCTTAGGCTACGGCTACTGCTACCTTCACCGCTTAGGACTTTCACCTAGTAGATAGCGCCCATGCCGGGCACACAGCAAAAAAGCCGGGGCATTCCCCGGCTTGATTACGACTTGAGAGCTGTACCACGGTCACTCCGTGGTTCGGTTACTCTCCGTCCTCGCCGATTTCGTCCAAACGTCTTTTGATCTGCTTCAGTTCTTCTTCCAGGTACTTCGCCTGCCTACTGAGCACTTCCTTTTCGTCCATCTCGTAGGGCTCGGCATATGCTGCGGGATGCGCGTAGCCCGCCTGCCACGGTGCAACTGGGCCCCAATACATCCTTCCGAAACCAAACCCCCGGCCTCGGCCGCGACCATAGCCGCCGCCGTACCCAGCAGGATTTACGCATCCTGGAACCCCATAGCCAGCGCAGATGCCTGCACCACGTCCAGTCATCGGACCCATTCCCATCGGACCCATTCCATTTCCTCTTGGCATTTTCCCCATCCTTTCGTCTTCAACTCACCTAGTGTTTCTACGCCTTCTCCAGCGGTTGGCTAGGTAGCCGCACGCCGGAATCAGCCAGGCATAACGAGACATCCGCCTGCCTAGCCCCCGACCGACGTAGGTACGTCCAGCCCTCGCATTCATGAATCCGGGGCTCTTGTACCCAGCACATAAACCGACACCACGTCCAGTCAGCGGGCCTCTTCCCATCGGGCCAGATCGGTCACCTCTCGGCACATTTTTCACCTCCGATCACACTGCCAGCTTGGCAGAAGAGACTCCCTTTGCAGGAGTTCTTGGCATATGCTCATTATTATCTTAGCGCCTTTTTGGGCATATGTCAACAACGACGTGAAGAAAACTCATTAACAAAACAGTCCCTCGGCGTGTCTGCTCCGCCAAGGGACCGTTTGCTTACTGTGGGGATGGGGATAGCCCCCTGGGATCATTTCACCCATTCGTGGGTTAGCTGTCCCAGGATCTCCATTCCCCGCACGATATCTTCGTCAGTTGCCGTAGAGTAGCTCATGCGGAAACCGTTGCTGGGAATGCTCTGGTCGATGGCGAAGGCAATCCCGGGCACGCAGGCCACTTTCCGGCGGAGTGCCTCCTGGACAAAGGGGAACGAGTCTGTGCCAGGCGGCAGGAAGGCCATCACAAAAAGCCCCCCTTGAGGTTGATTGAAGCTCACCGCTTGGTGGAACGTTTGCTGCATGGCCTCGATCATCAGGCTTGATTTGTGGCGATATAGCTGGCGTGCTGCCTGCAGGTGTCCTTCGAAGTCGGATTGATTGATCAGCTGATCAGCGATGCGTTGAAACAGCAAGTTGGAATGGACATCTGTACACTGCTTGGCGACTGTCATTTTAGCGACTAACCCGCGATCAAAGACCACATAGCCCAGCCTAAATGCCGGCGCCATCACTTTGGAAAAACTGCCAGCGTAGATCACGCGACCGTCGGTATCCAGCGACTTGATACTGGGGACTGGCTCGCCAGCGTAACGCAGTTCGCCATAGGGATCATCTTCGAAGATAGCGATGTCGTATTGCTGGGCCAGCCGATAGATAGCCTGGCGCTTTTCCAGACTGGTGGTGAACCCGGTGGGGTTTTGGAAGTTGGGGATGATGTACAGGAAACGAACCCTTCGGTGCTGCTGCAGCGCCTGCTCCAGCTGCTGCAAGTTGAGGCCGTCAGCCTCCATCGGAATGCCGACCAACTTGGCGCCGTAGGAGCGGAAGGCATTCAGGCAGCCAATAAAGGATGGCTCTTCAGTGAGAATGACGTCTCCCTCGTTCACCAGCACCTTGGTGGTCAGATCGGCAGCCTGCTGTGCACCGGAGATGATGAACAACTCGTTGCTGGAAAAGTCTATGCCTTCGGTCGCTGTCAGCCGTCTCTTTAAAGTCTCTCTTAAGGGCGGATAACCCTCAGAAAACCCATATTGCAGCACAGAAACGGGTTCTCTTTGCAGAATATCAGCGGCTATTCGGGCGATATCCGCGGTGGGGAAGGTGGTTGGCGCAGGGTTGCCGCCGGCAAAGGCGATGATGCTCGGGTCAGCCATCTGCTTAAACAGTTCGCGGATAATCGAACCTTGTACTCCCTGAATGCGATTGGCAACAGTGAACTCCATAGGCGAACAGACCTCCTTTAGTCACTCTGTCAGACTGGATGGGCTGCGTAGGCAGAACTGAGGACAAACGTGCACGATGCACCATTAACTCCAATATATGCTATTTAGAATTGAAGCGTCAAGGCAGCTAGGCGCCAGCCAGCGTCCTGCCTTACTGGGCAAAAACCAGGTCGCACTGCTCAGCTATTTGCAGCTGCTGAAAGTAATAGTCCTCCAAAGGAATCCATTCCTGGATGAATCGCTGCAGCATCGCCGCACCGCTGCGTGCGGCAATGCGCTGTAGCTGTCTTTCCCTGTCGATGGTTAGGAATACCCTCAGCTGATAGCTACCAAACAGCGCAGGATGCAGGCTGTAGACGCCTTCCACCACATTCAGCCTGGTGGGGGTCACCGGGATAGCTGACTTCAGCCCACCCTGTCTACAGTCATAGGGTTGATAGGAGAACTCCCTCCCGGCGGAGATCCCCGCGATTATCTGATCTCGGAAGCGTTCGTAATGCACATTGCCGCCAGCTTCCGCCAACCGTTCCCTAGTCCTCAACTGCGGAGGCAGGAAGAAGTCGTCCATGTGGAAGACATTGCAGTCATAAACTCCTTTCAGCTGGGCTGCCAAGGTGCTCTTGCCTGCACCACTGTGGCCGTCGATGGCCACGGTGACGCTGTCCCGGCCCTGCTGCAGCAGTTGATCCAGCTGGGAGAAAAGCGGAAAGAAGTCCCTGTATTCGGCCCCAACCACGCGATAAGCAGGCCGATACGTCTCTCTATATATCAGACTGTGACTGACAGCCGGATAGCCTTCTTCTCTGTAGTTACGCAGGTAGTCATCCACACTCGGTAGCGAGAAAGGCAGCAGCCCTTCCCGACAACAATCCCGGAGCAGCTCTAGCTTCGCCTCAAATCGAGACACTTGCCCCTGCCTGGTGCGGGCGGTATTGACAAAAAAACGATTGACTGTCTCCAAGTTGATCCTGCTCTGGCTGAGAGGCATCAGGTGCAAGCGACAGAGGCGATTGCCGATATCCTCAAACATGGGGATCTGCGTTTCAGCAGGAGACAGCAACCGACACTCCTGCTGCAGGCGCTGTAAACTGGCCTGTTCGCTGCTGATCATGTGCCCCCCAGCGAATTCGCTCTGGAAGAGCAGCTTCACCAGATCCTGAATGGTCATCTGGGGATATCGATTGCAGTGCTGCACCAACAAGGGCCTCATCTGGGCCAGCTGCCTATGCATGGTCGATCAGATTGGCCTTTTTCAAGGCAGCGATGATCATTGGGATCAGAATCAGCTGCAAGAGGATCCCTGGGACTGCGTTCAACAAGGCACCACCGATAAAAACCTGCCAGGAGAATGCATTGCCTCTCAGTCCGTAGATGATTACGCTGACAACGCCCCAAACAACGCGCCCCAAAATCATCGCCGGAATCAGCGCCCGGAAAACGGCACAACCCTTGCTGGACACTGACCGATAGAGGTATCCCGCCGCCAGGCCATAGGTTGCCAGCTCAAAAGACATAGCCACAGCGACCGGCACCATGGGGGGCATGGTGAAGATCAGGCTGCGGAAAACCGGGGCAATTAGGCCCACCAGCAAGCCGTATGGCCAGCCGCAGACAAATCCGCAAAGCAGGACAGGAATATGCATGGGTAAGAGCATGCTGCCCACCTGGGGAATCTGACCGGTAAAGAACGGCAGCAACAGGCAGAGGGCCAAGAACAGACCAGACAAGGCTAGATTACGGACGGTGTTATCTCTCACTTCTACCCCTCCAGACAAATGAGTCTATCTTATCAACACAATACTACTGGGCATCAGAATGCTCAGCTGAACCAGGTGGCAGCGGTTTCAGCCCCTGCAGCACCTCCTTCTTTCCACCACAGCCGGGGTGCCGCCGCAGCCGGAATCCGGCTGCCATCAGCCCCTTCCTGACCACGCTGGCCACAGTATAAGTGGAACAGCTGCCGCCGGGCTTAGTCTTCTGTCCGATAGCCAGCAGCAACTCCGCTCGCCACATGGAGGGGTTCTTCTTTGGCCCGTGACCATCAAGGAACCAGACATCACAGGGATTCTGCAACGCCTGCACCATCTCCAGCGCTTCCCCGATCCAGAGGTTGACATGAATGCTGCCAAAAGGCCGCAAGAGCAGCAGGGAGTGCCAGCCGGGAACTGCGATGTCGATGCCCTGATAGGCTTCCACCAGTGTAGCTATCTCCTCGCCTACCCGCTCCCCAAATCCGCCCAGGATGGAAAACATTCTGTCTGGACTAATGGGATATAGCTCCACTGTATTGTATTGAATGTGAACATCTTTCAGTCGGCACTGCCTGAGATACTCCATCAGGGCCACCACGATTCGTCCCGCACCAAAACCGGTTTCGCCAATCACGAAGGGGCTAGCTGACGCGACACTGCAGGCGATCCGTGCCAGCAAGTCGTTATTACGGAAATGGATCTGCTGTGCTTCGTCAAGTGCGTTGACCACGTCGAAATACCGGTCGTTGAACTTCTCGTTGAGCAGATTGGACGGTGTCTCCATGATTTGATATTCTCCCTTATCTATTAAGATGGTCGGCATCCCCAGCTGCTTCCGGGGCCGTGCTCAAGTCGGGCTAATGTTCAGTCTGCGCTGGCAGAACTGCGCATTGATTATACCACAGGGAAAAGTCTGCCTCCTTGTGGGGGCAGCGTGTGAAATAGAGGAACTGCCCCTCTCCCGGCGTAATAGTAACTAGCGCCTGGTAACCGCTAAGAGTTTTTCCCGTGGCGTCAAACCTATGTCCAACCGATTTGGAAGCCAACGGCCGCGTCAACATACACTTAGGTTTAACGCCCTACGACATCGGATGCGTTTACCTGGTACTGAGGTGTGAAATGACAGACGAGGAGGTCATCATGAAGTTCAATCACCGCTCCAAGCAAATCGCGCTATTGCTGCTCCTGCTATCCCTGATCGGCCTACCGATCGGATGTGCAGAACAGGCGACAGACCAGCAGAAATCTCTGCTGGTTCACTTCATTAACATTGGACAAGGCGATAGCATTCTGGTGGAAAGTGCCCGGCGCTTCATGTTGGTGGATGCAGGCGATGCGAGCAAAGCGGACACCGTGCTTAACTACCTGCGGAACAGAGGGGTAAAGGAACTGGACGTGGTGGTGGCCACCCACCCACACTCGGACCACATAGGCGGCATGGCTGCCGTGATCAGGGCGTTTCCGGTGGAGACGATAATCATGCCGCAGGTGGCGCACACCAGCAGCACCTATGAGCGGCTCCTAACCACCATTGCAGAGAGGGACATGCGGATCGCCACCCCCCAGCCGGGCAAGGAATTTTCTCTGGGCGATGCCACGGTAAAGGTGCTGGGTCCCAACGGGTCGACTTACAGTAGCCTGAACAATTACTCCGTAGTAGTGAAGATAGAATTGGGCTCCACCTCATTCCTGCTCACCGGGGATGCGGAAGCCCTCGCTGAGCAGGAGATGATCGATCGGGGCCTGGACCTGCAAGCCACTGTGCTGAAGGTGGGACATCATGGCAGCTCATCTTCTACCTCGGATACATTCCTGTCGCAGGCATCCCCGAAATACGCAGTAATCTCGCTGGGTGCTGATAACGAGTATGGCCACCCCCACCAGGAGATCATGGAGAAACTACAGGCTGCTGCCATTCCGGTGTACCGCACCGATCTGTGCGGCACCATCGTAGCCGTCACTGACGGCCAGGGAATCAACTTCAGTAGCGAGCTGGGATGTTCAGGGTCTGGTGCAGATCCAGCCAGCAGGGTGGCGATCGACAGCGTGGACCTGCGTGCGGAGGTGGTGATCATCGCCAACAGTGGGACGGAAACAGTGGATTTGTCCGGGTGGCGCTTGGTCAGTGTGAAGGGAGAACAGGTCTTTCACTTCCCGCCAGGGACCATCCTGGCAGCCGGGGCGACTGTTCAGATAGTCAGCGGCAAGGATGCCGCAGCAGGTGCCGGCGTGTTGGTGTGGACGAAGAATGATATCTGGAACAACAGCGGCGATCTGGCCGAGCTGTATGACGCCAACCAAAGGCTTATCTCTCGTAAATGAGGAGTGATCGGCGTGCTGATTATCGACAGATTCGAGGGCGAGTTCGCTGTGTGCGAGCGAGACGGAGAGATGATCAACATCCCCCGCCACCTGATCCCTGGTGGTGCCCAGGAGGGTGACGTACTGCAGGAAACGCCAGATGGATATGTGGTAGACGAGGAGGCCACTGCCGTCAGACGCAAGAGAATAGTGGCCCTGATGAAGGACCTCTGGAAGTAGGCGCGAGGGACCGCGGAAGCGGCCCCTCGCCTTCATATCTTGGGCTAGTGGCGCTGTTCAACCCTTATTCCACAGTGTTCCAGCTATAAACTGGTAAATATTGCCCGGGAAATGCTCCTAGCACGATTTCAAAGACAGCTCTACCACCGTGTCCAGCTGATCCGGTAACGGATAGGTCAAGTGCTCGGGGCTGCCGAAGTTGAGGAACAGACAGTCGCTGAACTCAAAGGTGTTCCAGGGGCTAATCAGACGTAACTCCGAGCCGTCCCTAAGCAGCCGCGCCCGCTGCACTCTGCCTCGCAGCCCTGGCAACGCCAGTGGCCCAATGCTGCCTTGCAGTACATGGGCATACAGCTTGTCTTCACGCTGCGTGTAATACCCCCATTCGGGCTTGGGCAGCTCGGCCTTGCCGCAGCCATAGATGCTGTCGCCATTAAGCCTGATCCACTCTCCTATCTCCCGCAGTAATTGCGAAGCCTGGGGCGGAAACTCTCCTTTGGCGCTGGGGCCGACGTTGAGAATCATATTGCCATTCTTGCTGACACATTCAACCAGTTTGCGCACGATCAAGCTGGCAGGCTTATAGCTTTGGTCAGCGGCAGCGTAGCCCCAGCTGTTGTTCATGGTGATGCAGGCTTCCCACGGCACGGCGTGACCAGACTGGTCAACAATTCCTTGGGGCGGCACGATCTGCTCCGGCGATGCAAAATCGCCTGCATACGGGTTTGGATTAGCTGTACGGATGCTGCCAGCGCTTTCCCCACTGGCCTCCAGCCGGTTGTCTATGATCACCTGGGGCTGCAGGCTGCGCACCATGCTCACCAATTCGCTGGCGCGCCATTTATCCCCCACCATCTGATCGTAGGAGAAATCAAACCACAAGATGTCCAGCTGGCCGTAGTTGGTGCATAGTTCCCTCACCTGGCCGTGCAAATAGTCCAGGTAGCGAGTGAAGTCATGGGTAAGGCCCTGGTACTCCGGATTGTCCCGCATGGGATGATGCCGATCGCCAAAGTGCGGATAATCCGGGTGATGCCAATCCAACAGCGAGTAGTACAGCCCCACCCGCAGCCCTTCTTCCCTGAAAGCCGACAAGAACTCAGCCACCAGGTCGCGTCCCGCTGGCGTTTTGGTCGCCTTGTAGTCGGTGTAGGCGCTATCAAACAGGCAGAAACCATCATGATGCTTGGCTGTTAGCACCGCATACTTCATCCCGGCGGCTTTGGCTGCCTTGGCCCAGGCACGCGGGTTGTAGTGCACCGGGTTGAATTCCTGAAAGTATGACTGATAATCCCGCTTGCTGAGCCGCTCGTTGCTCATCACCCACTCGCCCCGGGCTGGGATGGCGTACAGTCCAAAATGGATGAACAGCCCGAAGCGAGCCTGCCGGAACCATTGGGTCCGCCGGTTTCTTTCTTCAACTACCGAGTACATCTTCATGTCACCTCTTACAAGAGGCCGGTGGGCATGGGGGTTCCCACAGCTAGGAATCGCCACCGGTCCATCCATACTCACTCCTGCGCCTAGTATTCGCCAGATGACGACCATACCCTGCCAGGTGTGCAGCGCGGCAGCTGCAGACTCCTTCCTGGAAAACAAGCCATTCCCAGAATGCCCCGGCATATCGGGGAGGAGTGGGCAAGCATCTGACGAATTCAATCATGACCGAGGGAGGATGAGTATGAACAGAGACATGACCAAGGGCGACATCTTGAGAGCGCTGGCTTACTTCACCATTCCTTTGATTCTATCTGGGCTGCTGCAGCAGTGCTACCACATCGCCGACTCATTGATTGTCGGCAACCTGCTTGGCGAACATGCCCTGGCTGCCGTGGGAGTCTCCGCACCAGTGCTAAACGTTTTCATCTTTGTGGTCACCGGCTTGGTATCCGGATACATGATCCTGCTCTCCCAGTACGTTGGCGGTAAAGAGGATGCCAAAGCCTCGCGCTTGTCCAACACCTTTTTTCTGTTCGTGCTGGCCTGCGCTGGTTTAGCTGCCATCGCCGGCTTCGGACTGAAGGGCAGCATCCTCGCCGCCCTGAACACACCAGCGGAACTGCTGGAGCCGGCTAGCGGGTATCTGTCTATTGTCTTCCTGGGCGTGCCCTTCCTGGTTCTCTATAACCTCTACAGCTCCATGCTGCGAGCCATCGGTGACAGCCGTACGCCCCTTTATTCAATCATTGTCTCCACGATTATCAACGTAGTGCTGAATGTGATTTTCACTCAGTTACTTGATTGGGGAATCAAAGGAGTAGCCGTGGCCACAGTAGTGGCGCAGTTGTTCTCCAGCCTCTTCCTCCTGTTGTTTGTCCACCGACATCATCCCGTGTTCCGGCTGTCCTTTCGCAGGGAAACGCTGGACTTAGCTCTGCTGTGGGAATGCATCCGCTTGGGCATTCCCCGCATCATACAATCCAGCATCTCTTCGGTTGGTTCGTTGCTGCTGCAGAACATCCGCAACTCCTTCGGCCTGGACGTGGTAACCGCAATCACCACGGCCTACAAGATCGACTCGTTGACTATCCTGCCACTGGTCAACATTTCGGTGGCCATCTCCGTCTTCGTGGGCCAGAACGTGGGTGCCAACAATCTGACCCGGGCAAGGGAAGGTTTGAAGAGGGGCATCGCCATGAGCCTACTGGTAGCGGTCAGCATCACGACCGTCGTTGTCACTTTCGGCGGACTGTTCATGCAGGCTTTTGGCGTGTCCGACGACGTGGCCGCGCTCGGTCAGCGCTTCTTCCGCATCCTGGCGCTGTTCTACCCCATCCTGGGCCTCTGGAATGCGCTGGCCGGATTCCTGCAGGGAAACAAAGATGTCGCATTCACTTCCTTCACCCATATCGGCGCACTGGCTATCCGGGTGTTCCTCTCCTATGCTCTGGCCAGCCGTTTAGGATCGGATGTCATCGCCACCAGCGAGCTCTGCTCCTGGCTGGTTGGTGCCAGTCTCTGCTGGCTTCGCTACAGAAGCAACCGCTGGCTCAAGCTGGCTCCCGGAGTCGGACAGGCAACTGAAGCCGTGCTGTAGCCTACGAAGTCGCCGGCTTGGCAGGGATACTCTACGGCGCTTAGCTGCGACGACCCAGGTTATGCCTGCATCTTCTCCTGCAGGATCCGGTTCCGCTCCTCAAAGCTAACCACACGGTGGAGCTGATGCAGCATCCAAACATAGCCGAAAGGATCGGAGAAGATGGCGTTGCTCACTCCGAAATCGGCTATCTCGGTGACCGCCTGAATCTCTGTACAGCCAGCAGCAATAGCTTTGTCATAGGTCTCCTGGATATCTGGAATCAGCACATTGGCCCACATTGACTGTGGGTTGTCTGGCTTTGGCGCCAATAACTGATACTCCGAATTCTCGTCCAACAGATGAAACCTGGTGCCGTACATGGTGAAAACCGCCTCGTTCATGCCCTGCTGGTAGTTGGTCACCTCCACCCTTTCCGTATCGAAGATGCGCTCGTACAGATCTAGCGCCTTCAGACTATCGGTGACAACCATATCAATCTCCACACCTACCATTGTCTCTTCGCTCCTTTCATACACCTCGTTGTTTCCTGATCGTCCTGCTTGGCTTCTGGTATTCAACAACGGTAATAGCTTTCCTCCCCTGCCCAGCACCCATCACTCCGCGGACAAGAACGCAGCCAGGGGCCAAGTGACTCCTGGTATTGCTCAAGGTTCTGACAGGGAGAAGCGAGGCCGGTTTCAAAAGCGCCAGCTGATCACGCTGGCGCTCGCTCCCCAGTAGAAGCCCCTCAGGTGGTCGCCCGAAACGCTCATAGCATCTCGCCTTCAACTTGGGACCCCTCACAGGCGGTCGTCGGCCCATTCTGTCGCCGGATACTAAGTACTCCAGTCATTTAGCTCAGTTACTGATCAACGCGACCTGCCACTCCTGTTCCTTAAAGCCCACCAGCACCACCCCGTTACCCACCAACAACGGCCGTTTCATCAACATGCCGTCACTGGCCAACAGCTCCAGTTGTTCGTTCTCTGTCATCTGCGGCAGTCTATCCTTCAACTGCAGTGCCCGGTACTGCGCGCCGCTGGTGTTCCAGAACCGCTTGGTTGGTAGTCCGCTCTCCTCAATCCAAGCGCGCAGCTGCTCCGCTGTCGGACGCTCGGTCTTGATATCTCGATACAGATAGGTTATTCCGTGGTCATCCAGCCACTTCTTTGCCTTGCGGCAGGTGATTCAAGTTGGATAGCAGAAAAACAGCATAGACATACCTCCTGGATAAATGATCTACCTCAGCTGGATTCGCCGCAACGCTCGCTGGCACCTGCCGAGCGATGCAACCAACGGGATCGCATGGCTAGGCAGGAGTTATGCAGCATGGTCAGAATAAGTGTGGTAAGTATGCCACCGCAGGTGCTGGTAGCCTGCCGCAATTCAAGATGTAAAGGAGCGCTGGTTTAGGTGAGACAAGTGAGGATAACGTCTGGTGAGTATTCATTCCTCGCCCAGCTGGAGGAGGAAAAGGCGCCCAAGACCTGTGCAGCGTTTTTGGAAATGCTGCCGCTGAGAGAGAAGGCGATTCACGTCCGTTGGAGCGGTGAAGGGATTTGGATTCCTTATGGGGAGAAAAGGATGAGCATCCCGTTTGAGAACAACACCAGCCACCCCAGCAAAGGCGAGGTCCTGCTTTATCCGGGGGGCATCAGCGAGATGGAGATCGTGTTTCCCTATGGCTGGTTCTGTTTTGCCAGTACCGTAGGCCAGTTGGCGGGTAACCATTTCATGACCATCAAGGATGATCTGGACCGATTCGGGGAACTCGGCAGAAAGGTGCTCTGGGAAGGCGCTCAAGAGTTGCGCATCGAGTTGGTAGAGTAAGAGCAATGCAGCAGGAAACAACGCCGCCAGGACTCTGTCCTCGCGGCGTTCACTTTTACTGCATGTAGGAGATAGGGGGTCAAGGATCATCCCCTGCTCAGCCGACCAGATAGTTCGCCTCCACCAACGCCGCTCCCAGCAACGCGACCAGCGTCAGCAATCCAAGCGCTTTCTCGGTGCTAGAGAAGCTTATGTCCCGCAGCTTGTGCACCTCTGCCCATTCTTTGGCGGGAAACGTCTTGGAGACAAATAGCGACTTGGGCAAGGTCACCGCACAGGCTAGAGCGTATGCAGTGGTTTCCCACAGCCCCACTCGCAGAAACTGGATGTTTGCTTCTGCCACACTGGCAAACGGAACCTCAAACCCGTTGGTCCCGGCGAGCCACCCGATGGTCACCCCTTGGAGGAGCAACGCCAGTAACCCCGGGGTCAACCAGCCGAAACGAACGAAGACGTTGCCGACAACGATGATCAACGTAACTAGCGTATTGCTGACCACGATAAACAGGAAAGTGCTCAACCAGCCCCCGACCGCCGCGTCCGACGGCGGCACGCTGGGCGCATCCACCCACGCCCCCGGATTGGTCAAATAGCCCAGCCCAAAAGTGAGCCATAGCACAGCCTGAAACAGCAGCCACACAACCACTGCCCTCCGTAGAGGTTCCATCTCAGGCAGCTTGTGCAGCCATTTTCCACCGGTCGTCATCACTCAACACCACCTCTGTGTAGTCAGTCATGGTCGTCTTTTTGGCCAGATAACTGCGCACCACAACCGTTATCTCACCAATCGTCTCCATCATTCCATAGGTCGCTATCAAATCCCTGCAAGAAACCAAAAGACTTATTGACTGATCTATCGGTTGCCTTCCTCCCCTAGGACCGCTATAATGTTCTTGAATTCACATAGTGTCGGTCCTGACGATTTGGGTACGCCCGGATGGAAAGGCGACGGGGAAACGAAGGATTAGTTTACCGCGCCTTTTTGGGCGTGGTTTTTTGTTGGAACCGGAAAGGAGGGTGTTGCGTGGAAAACAGAATATCCATCGTCAGCATAATCATCGAGGATACGGAGGTGGCCGCGGAAGTAAACGAACTGCTCCATGTCTTTGGTCAGTACATCATCGGCCGGCTGGGTATTCCCTATCGGGAACGGGAGGTAGCTATCATCTGCATTGTGATGGATGCACCGGGAGATGTGATCAGTGCACTCTCAGGTAAGCTTGGGATGCTAAACGGGGTCACTGCCAAGACGACTGTAGCCAAGCAAAAGCGTATGAAAGAAGGATAGACATGAAAAGAATATTGCCCACGTTGCTAGCACTGGCCCTCACTGCCGTCATGTTGGTTGGCTGTCAGACGCAGCAACCGGTGGCAGACGTTCCCCTGGAGATTCGCGTCGGCGGACTAAAAGGACCCACCTCGATGGGCATGGTGCGATTGATGGAGGCGGCTGAAAAGGGCGAGGCAGCCAACAGTTACTCGTTCAACATCTATGGTTCTGCCGACGAGGTGACGCCAAAACTGATCCAGGGTGAACTGGACATTGTCGCGGTACCAGCCAACCTGGCGTCAGTGCTATACAATAATACCGCTGGCGCAATCAAGCTCTTGGCGATCAACACCTTGGGAGTAACCTATATCGTTGAACAGGGTGAGCAAGTCCATTCTCTTGCCGACCTGAAGGGAAAGACAATTTATGCTTCTGGGAAAGGTTCTATACCTGAATACACATTGCGGTTTCTACTCGCCGAACATGGGATTGACCCCGATAAGGATGTCACCTTTAGCTGGAAATCGGAACCGGGCGAGATAGTCGCCCTGTTGGCTCAGAACCAAGACGCGGTCGCCATGCTGCCACAACCCTATGTCACGGTAGCCCAGACACAGCTGCAGGATTTGCGCATTGCTGTCAACCTGACTGAGACGTGGGACGACCTGGGAAACGGCAGCACCCTAATCACTGGTGTGCTGGTTGTTAGGACAGAGTTCGCCGATGCTCACCCAGAACGACTGGCTGCTTTCCTGGATGAGTACAGAGCCTCCACCGAATACGTGAATGCCCATATTCCCGAGGCCGCGCAACTAGTTGAGAAGTTTGGCATTGTGCCAGCGGCAATTGCCGAGAAGGCTCTCCCCTACTGCAACATCACCTATCTGGCAGGGGCCGATATGCGGCCGATGATGCAAGGATACTTGCAGGTGCTGTTTGCCCAGAACCCCAAGGCCATAGGTGGCGCGGTGCCTGACGACGGTTTCTACTATGTTAAGTAGACAACGCTGGGAGAAAGCAGGCGCGGTAGTGTTTGCGCTGGCAATCTGGCAGATAGGCGCAATGCTGCTGAGGCAGGATTTGTTGCTGGTTGCGCCGACTACTGTAGCCCAAAGACTGGTCAGCCTCTTTGCGGAGGACGACTTCTTGCGCACAATCAGCTTCTCCTGCAAGCGGATAGCCTCCGGCTTCTTGCTGGCGTTACTTTTTGGCAGCATGCTGGCGGCAGCTGCCGGAAGAATACGCCTAGTGGAAGTTGTTCTGGAACCATTTGTTGCCGCGATCAAGTCAGTGCCAGTGGCTTCGTTCATCATCCTTTGCCTAATTTGGCTTAGCTCCAGCAGCCTGGCAGTGTTTATCGCTTGGTTGATGGCGTTCCCGATTATCTACACCAACGTCTTGCAGGGAATCAGGAGCACAGACCGCAAACTGCTGGAGATGGCCGAGGTATTCCGGGTCGGCTGGCTAAAGAGGATGAGGTACATCCACCTGCCACACCTGAAGCCCTATCTAGTCTCTGCCTGCAGCGTGGCGGTAGGCCTGTCGTGGAAAGCGGGTGTGGCAGCTGAAGTGATCGGCATTCCCGACGGCTCCATAGGCGAAAAGCTCTACCAGGCCAAGGTCTATTTGAGCACCAGTGACTTGTTCGCCTGGACAGCCGTAATCGTCGTGGTCAGCATCGTGTTTGAAAAGCTGTTCTTGTTGCTGCTGCGGAGGCTGTTCTTAGGATTGGAGAGATGGTAGAGATGGATATCGCAGTCTCGGATCTCACTAAGAGCTTTGGCTCCCAGCTGGTGTTGGACCGCTTCAGCGCTACTTTTCGGGGCGGGAAGGCTACCTGCATCATGGGACCCTCCGGCTGTGGCAAGACAACGCTGTTAAATATCCTGATGGGGTTGGTACAGCCGGACAGCGGTCAGATTAGGGGGATAGAGCAGAGAGCGATGAGCGCAGTCTTCCAGGAAGATCGGCTTTGCGAGGGCTTCAATGCCATTTCTAACGTGCGCTTGGTGAGCAACAGAGGTATTCGACATCAGCAGATCATCCAGCACCTAGAGATCGTCGGCCTCAAGGACAGCTTGGCCAAGCCAGTCAGCGAGCTCAGCGGCGGCATGCGACGCAGAGTAGCGATTGTCCGGGCCATGCTGGCCCCCAGTGAGATCGTGTTTCTCGATGAACCCTTCAAAGGCCTCGATGAAGCAACCAAGCAGGCGACCATGCGGTATGTTAAGGACAACACCCAAACCAAGACGGTGATTATGGTAAGCCACAGCCTGGAGGAGGCGCGGGAATTTGGTGCCCAACTAATAGTGATGCCAGCGCCTCCAGGCAACCTGAGATGACGATGGCTGTCTAGCGGACAAGACAACCACAGAGACTGAACAAGATGGCGGTATTGGGAGACTGCTCCCAACACCGCCATCTGACACTATCCCAGATCTCTATTTACCGAAGTATCTCTCCAACAGGCCCTTGAAGGCCTTGCCATGGCGAGCCTCATCGCGAGCCATTTCATGAACGGTGTCATGAATAGCGTCGAGATTTGCCGCCTTTGCCCGTTTGGCCAGATCCGTCTTACCGGCTGTGGCACCGTTCTCGGCGTCAACCCTCAACTGCAGGTTCTTTTTCGTGCTGTCAGTGATCACTTCCCCTAATAGCTCGGCAAACTTAGCCGCGTGCTCGGCCTCTTCATACGCAGCCTTCTCGTAATAAAGCCCTATTTCGGGATAGCCTTCCCGATGGGCAACTCTCGCCATGGCTAGATACATACCGACTTCAGTGCACTCGGCGGTAAAATTGGCGCGCAGGTCGGCCAGAATATCCTCACTGACTCCTTGTGCTACGCCCACAACGTGCTCGGCAGCCCAAGTCATCTCGCCCACCTGCTCAGTAAACTTGCTGGCCGGAGCCTGACATACGGGGCACTTGGCCGGCGGC
Source organism: Bacillota bacterium (assembly GCA_050949055.1). GTDB lineage: Bacteria > Bacillota > UBA994 > UBA5500 > UBA5500 > JAEZJZ01. The sequence goes on from JBMNFA010000001.1 coordinate 910,632, forward strand.
GCATCGCCCTCATGGATATAGCCACACACCTGACAAACGAACTTCTTCATCTCTGCATCCTCCTTGGCTTGTTGATTTATCTAACATGAGGAACCTTCCCATTCTATGCACCAAACCGGCAAACAGTCCTCACGTCTTGCTTGCCTTATCAGTAACGATTCCTCATTATATGTATTCAACGGCCATCTCGTTTTTCCTGCTAGTAATAATAATTTTTCTTAGTACCGCCACAATGCGTGCATGCATTACTCGAAAGCCATCTAAGCACCACGTATGTCTGATGGGCTAAGCTATAGACTCAAAGGACTAGAACACTGGACACTAGGGGAGCTCCAGAAAGGAAAAGATGATTGTGTGAAGACCTTTACCCTCCAATTAGTGAGAAAATAGTTTAAGGTAGAGACATCCAAATGGCTATGAAGGGAGATTGGCTGGTGAAGATAGCAACATACAATCTTTGGAACTCTGATAGGGGAATGCCCCACGAGAGAATATAACGCCGCTGTTCACGTGTCCGGTGCACTATCACAACCCAGACTTTGGCTATGAGAATGTGATAGGGGCAATCAGGCAAGAGGCTATTGCGCCCTGCCTCAATAGCACTCTGTGCAATTCGTTAGCGACTCTTATTTATTTCCATATTCTATCACCTGGCTTAAGTCACGCCACGTATTGTTCCTTCGCAACCTTACTAACAGGCACGACTCAGAGCAAGGTGATGCTAGCTGCCTCGCACTGACGCAGCATTTCTTCTGGCCAAACAGAAGCCTGGACCTCACCAATGTGCGCCTTCTGCAGCAGGAACATGCAGACGCGAGATTGACCGATGCCGCCCCCAATGGTTAAAGGCAGCTGCCCCGAGAGGACGCGACGATGATATGTTAAGCGCTGCTGCTCCTCTCGCCCTGTTGCTGCGAGTTGCCGGGCCAAGGTCTGCGCATCCACCCGAATACCCATGGATGAAAGCTCGAGAGCCTGTTGCAGCACAGGATACCAAACGAGGATGTCTCCGTTTAGCGACCAGTCATCATAGTCGGGGGCTCTGTCATCATGCTTCTCACCAGAGAGCAACACGTCCCCAATCTGCATCAAGAACACAGCGCCTAGCTCCCTGGCTATAGCATTCTCCCGCAACTTTGGACTGAGGGTGGGATACCTGTCGGCGAGTTGCTGGGTAGTGATGAACGCGATCTCTGGCGGCAGCTGTGCCCTCAGTCGTGGAAAAGCCTCACAAAGATGAGCTTCGGTTGCCCGAAGCACCCCATAGACCTGACACACCGTCTGCTGCAGGTACGCTTGATTGCGCTCTTCTCTCCCTATCACCTTCTCCCAATCCCATTGGTCCACGTAGATGGAGTGCAAATTGTCCAGATCCTCGTCCCGGCGAATGGCCTTCATGTCGGTATACAGACCCTCGCCTGCGACAAACCCGTACCTCCCAAGTGCCACACGCTTCCACTTAGCCAGCGAATGCACTATCTCCAGGGCACCAGGAATACTCTTAGCCTCAAACTCAACTGGGCGCTCCACCCCGCTCAAGTTATCGTTGACGCCTGACTCTTGATCGACAAACATTGGTGCAGATACTTTGATCAGATTCAGCGTCTCTGCCAATCTCATCTCGAAAAAGTCCTTGACCGTCTTGATGGCGATTTCAGTCTCTCGAACAGACGGGCTGGGCCTTGTGACTGGAGTTTCGGTGCTTTTATCCGGGGCAACCATCAGATCTCCTCCATTCGTGATATCCTCATCGCAATAAAAAAGGCCCTTCATCCCTCAAAAAGTAAGGGACGAAAGGCTCATGCTTCCGCGGTACCACCCAAATTAGCAGTTGGCTCAACTTAATCGGCACAGAGACAATTGCTCGATGCCGTCCATATGTTAACGGTATGGCCCCGTCCAAGTCTACTCGCGGTTAAGCTTTCGGTTGGAGACTCCGAGCTGTTCTTCATCACGGACCTTCGTACTGGCCTCACACCGCCACCAGCTCGCTTGGACTATCTTCCGTGCCTACTCTGCTCTTCATAGTCTGTTCCGATATTTGATTATGGAGTATTATACACCGGTGCTGTTGGGATATCAACAGTGCCATCAGGAGTTGAAGTACTCCGCGAAGTCCTTCTTCAGGTCGATGCCTTCGGCTCTGAGGATCTCGCGGGCGAGGTAATAACCACTAGCCATCACCCCAGCCACACCAAAAACCAGCTAGACGTTGTTGCTCACACCAATGTCTTCGACCGCTCGTTTCCACACCATAGGGAAAAGCGGCATTGGCAAACAGATTCCAAAGCCACTCACTGATACCTGTAGCAGGTCATGGAAGACCTTTCGTCAGCACTTCCAATCAATCCGTGCCGGGTTGGGCTCGTCTTCAACTGACACGGCGCGCAGTGCCTCCAGCATGCGTCCGAATTCTGCGGCGGCACACTGCTCTAGCTGCTGCCACGGAGCGCCAGTGCCGAGAGTGTCATATGCAACCGCTAACGCCCCATAGAGGGCAAGTGCGATACAGTGCCTGGGGGAGTGAATTGTCGACGCACACTGGCCAATCGTTCTCGCCGCCGCCTGCGCAACCGGATTGCCTTCTGCCTCGCGGGCGGCTGCATGGCACTCCAAAATGGCCTTCTTCGCTGGCGGCAGTTTTATGGCCCCGGATAACCAGCTGCGGGCGGCATCCAGTGCATTCTGCGGACGCTGATCGTTGGGATGGTGTTTGGTCCACAGGGGTAACATGATCTGCTGCGCGTAATCGATCGCCCAATTGGCCAGGGTTAACTTGCTCTGCGTTTCTATCAGTTTCACCAGCGACTGAATGTATGGCGCTTCCCAGTTGTTGAGCATCTTGCGGATTCTTGCCATGGTCATCCTCCTTCATGGTCAGCCTCTCCCGTAATCATGGCTGCCAGCAGCTGAGCCATCTGCTTTGGGCTCAAGTTGGTGGTATCCATAGCCAGCGTTCGCCGCTGGTGGAACAATGGCAGCCTGGTGACCAACACCCATGGGACCATTGATGAAGATCAGGTTCTTCACCTGGCCCCTCATACCATTATCACCCAAAGGGAGGCGCTACGACAATACAAGCGTTATGCAAGAAAATAAGATGACGGAAGCCCCGGTAGTCGTTCAGTTCGCTCGTGGGAGACCCAGTGCATCCGAATCTAGAGGCAATTATCCCCTCGGTCGCGGTGCATGTGGTTGTGGAGTGAGATCGCCGAGGTCTGCTATAATGTTAGTCGGAATTGGCGAGCAATTCTCGAGCCCATTATCAACTGCTAAGCGAGGTAACGATGAAAATCATACGCGTGCTAGCCCCACTGGTAAACAATCTCCCAGAAAGCGTTACTTGGTATATTGGCAACAAAGTATCCGCCTTCATCCTGAACAAATATGCGAAACTGGAAATCGTGGGCAGCGAGCTTCTGGCCGGACGGATAGGCAAGCCAACGATATTCATAGCAAACCATCTGAGTAATGTGGATGGCCTGCTTCTCAATAAGGTGCTCAAAAAGAATGATGTCACCTTTCTGGCGGGCGTAAAGCTGAACGTAAATCCGCTGACAGCAATATTCCTGAAGACAGTTAAGCACATTCTGGTGAACCCAAACTCAGCCGATAGAGATGCCATCCGCAAGGCTCTCGATATATTGAAAATGGGAGGCTCGATTCTGATATTCCCCGAGGGAACCAGGAGCAGATCCGGCGCCATGATCAAGGGCAAAAGGGGTTTCCTGCTGTTGGCCAGGCTTTCTCAGGCGGACATTGTTCCAATAGCACTTGAGGGAACGGAGCGCCTGCTGCCCATCAACGAAGATGACATGAGTCAGGAAACTCCACAGCAGGCAACAGTGCGAGTTCATATCGGACAGCCGTTCCGGTTGGAGAAAAGGAATCGTGACTGTGATGATTGGGATGAAAGATGTGTGTTTACCGCAATGAGGAAGATAGCCGAAATGCTTAGTCCAGAGTATCAGGGAGTGTATAGGATCGACTAGCAGTAGGCAACAGTATATGGCCCGCCCATCAGCCTTCCGGCACATACTTCCCCCACCGGCATTAACACGCCTAGATGTCTGTTGGCGAAGGCTTTGTCTGTTCTTGATCCACCAAGTTGCGGGCCCAGAACCCGGTGCTGACGACGACTATGCCCAAAATGGCTTTGAGCAGGTCAGTCAGGTGACAGAGAGGGTATAGAGTCCGGATACCGATGGCGGTGAAATTGACCAGGAAATAGGTGTAGGGAACGACGATCACCCATGAATACACGCTGTCAAACAGCATGGTAATCAATGTCTTGCCCCCGGAGCGGATGGCAAAGTAACAGCAGTGTGCAATTGCATGGAAAGCCATGTACATGGCATTTGTGCGCATAAATAGGACAGCTAGGCGGCGCACTTCTGTCTCCGTGTTGTAAATCTGCGTTATGGGCCCCGCACTGATAGCCAGAGCGGCACCCAACACAAGACACACGCTGACGCTGAAAGAGATAAACCGCCAAATCTGCTTCTTGGCCAGATCTGGGTCATCGGCTCCCAGAGCTTGTCCCGTCATGACAGCCACTGCCGTCCCCATGGAGATGAAGAAAACATTGAACAGATTGCCAACCGTGCTGGCAATGTTTAGGCCAGCCACAACGATCAGGCCTCGAGTAGAAAAGATCTGCGTAATGGTGATCATGCCCAAAGACCAGAGAAACTCATTGACCAGCAGCGGTATCCCCTTGGCGGCTATGCCTTTGGCCAGGTCCTTCTGTATGTGCAGGCTACGGTAAACGCCTGCCATAAAGGGATATCTATCGCGGTGGGCGTGGGAGAAGAGAGATACGATGGCGAATTCCACGAAACGACTGAGCACGGTGGCAATGGCTGCGCCTCGCACACCCAGAGCAGGGAAACCGAACTTCCCAAAAATAAGCAGATAGTTAAAGACAAAGTTTACGCCGACTGCCGTGAGGCTGGAGGCCATCGGCAGCAACGTTTCTCCCGATTCCCGTAAGGCGCCACTATAACACTGGGTGAAGGCAAAGGGCAGCAGCCCCCAAAGCATGATCAGCAGATAATCCTTGCCGTAACGCAGCATGTCTGCGGCATGGCCAGCATCTCCTTCGCCTTGCAGATACAGGGAAATCAGTGAGCCGGACCATTGCGAGAGAATTAGCACCCCCAAGACGGTGATCACCAGAGACACCAGTATCCTAGCACGAAAGGTTTGTCTGAAGCCTTCCCAGTTTCGCGCCCCCGCGAATTGAGCTCCATAGATACCTGCGCCGGAAATTGAGCCAAAAACGGCCAGGTAGAAGACGAACATCAGCTGATTGGCGATCGCCACCCCCGACATTTGGGCCGTGCCCAGAGCACCGACCATAACGTTGTCTAGGAGGTTGACGACATTGGACACGGTATTCTGGATGATGATCGGCACAATCAGAGCGAAGACTGTCTGGTAGAACTTTCTGTCGCCAATAAACCTGGCTCTGAGCCGAGACCACATCCCTGGAGCAATTGCAGACGGCATAGAAGATTCCTGCCTTTCTCGTGGTAGCCAAACACGATCATTATACCCGAGGGAGAGATGCAGGCAAGCGCCACAGCAAATTAGCTGATGGCCTTTATCCCTCAAAAGCTCCCGCGAGAACCTATCTGTTTTGGTGGCGTACAAAGCGCTCGACCGGTCCCTTCACCTAGCCCCTAGCCGCAGCCACACAATCCATCCTACAACGGCAATCTGCAGCACGATGATTGCTGGAATGCCGAGCATGAACTTGGCGTGCTTGGTCTTGTGGCGGACCAGGCGCATGGTAAACAACATGGCCACAGCTCCGCCCAGCGCTGCCGCCAGCAACAACGTGCGCTCTCTGATGCGCCGCCAGCCCCGTGGGGCGGCACATTTGTCGTACAAGACCAGCCCGCCTGACCACAGGCTCACACCCAGTAGATAGGCTGCTCCCCACGCCAGGATATAGTCAGGCATCACTAACGCCTCCAACCTGATGGATCTTCTCTGTCCCATGTATTGTACACGACTGCTTGTGGTGGCGGCAGCAGAATAGCCGCCAGTTCCCTTTCCTGATGACCGCCGTTCAGTAGTATAACGTTGGATTTTGCACTCAATAGACGGAGCTTGCTGGAAAGAATTTCGCTTGGACACTGAGACTTTCGAAGCTCACATGACCTGTAATAGTCAGAGAACGGTATTTGAGGCGAAAAGAAAAACCACTTACTGATAAACCTCTCTATCAATAGGTGGTTCTTCATCTGGTGGAGATGGGGTGATAACCCACCATCCGAAAGCCCGGCAGCTAAAGCTTCTCCGAACGCAGTCGCCGGTACAAGGCCATGCTATCTATTCCCCAACAGCTCCTTTACCTTCGCGATCGTCAAGTTCTTAATCACTTCTACTGCCAGGTCCACGGTTGCGTCTAGATCGAAGGCTGAAGAGTAGCCGTAGTGTGTATGGGCATACCTGACCGGAATTCCCAGCACCAGCGTCGGCACACCCTTGTTGGACAGGTGGATCTTCCCAGCGTTGGTGCTGCCCTGGGCGCGGACGGCGCTTTGGTAGGCAATGCCTTTCTCCTTGGCCAGCTCCTTGGCGTAACCGATGAAGCGCGGGTTGCTGACCATGGAGCGATCCAGATGCCTGATCTGCGTGCCCTTTTTCAGGCAGCCCTGGGCGGTGAACTCGTCGTAATAGATATCATCGGCGGGAGAACCCTCGAAGACGATGGCCAGATCCGGCTTGGCAGCCCTGGCAGTCAATTCAGCCCCGCGGGTGCCCACCTCTTCCTGGGCGGCAAACGCTCCCACCACGTCAACCTTCAGGTTCTCGCCCTGCAAACGATGCATCACTTCCAGGATGCATAGGCAGCCCATCCGGTTATCAAAGCACTTCCCCATCATCACCCCGGTCTGCTCGTTGTAGGAAAAGCTGACATCTGGCACAATGGGATCTCCCGGCTCGATGCCAAAAACCTCGACGACTTCTTTACGGCTGGTGGCGCCGATATCCACATAGATGTCATCCAGCGTCAATTTCTTGTCTCGCAGCGCTTCGTTGATGAAGTGCGGCGGCCTCGACGTGGTGATTCCCTTGATCAGCTGCCCTTTGCTGTTTCTGATCACGACCGGATGCGCGGGAATATTGGTCACCACCCACCCTCCGAGGGGAAGGAAGCTGATCAGACCCTTAGGGGTGATGGCTTGCACCATGAATCCTACTTCATCCGAATGGGCGTCGAGCATGACCACTGGCCGGTTGCCGGCATTGCCCGGCAGCCGCGAATAAACGTTGTTCATCGGGTCGACTTCTATGTCCAGCCCGCCGGAATACTTGACGATGACGTCCACCACAGCATCCTCAAAGCCTGGTGGCCCAAAGGCATTGGATAGTTCTGCAATAGCTTTGATGCGATCCATAATTAGTCTACCTCCAATTCGCTCTTGATTGCTCTCCCTGTTCCACGAGGCTGCCGTGGAGCGGTAATTGAGGCTCAATCCTGCTGCCCTGTTGATTGCTAGCCATGGCTTCCCGGCAGGACCGAGCCGCCCCGATCGTCCTGCCCGACGCCTCGTTCAGGTGCTCTGCCGGCAGAATCTCTGGCGAATGAACTTTCTCCGTCCCGCGCAGAAAATCCTCCCGAGCAAGGGCGCTGTGCGTCCGCGACGGTGTCGCGGCTAGAGTAACCAGAGCTAATTGGGTCCTGGTACGGCGACCACCCTGGCCGCCGTCCGTCAGCTGCTATTTCAGCGCTGTAAACATCCAGTTGATGCCGAACCTGTCCTGCAGGGAGCCATGGGCTGCGGCGAAAAATGCCGGTGCCAGCTCCATGTAGATTGTTCCTTCCTGTTTGAGAATGTCCCAGGCCCGCTGAACCAGCGCAACGTCCTGCGTGGTAACGGAAACATACATGTTGCTTCCCGCCTGGCTACGCTCGGGGCTGTCAGCACACATGATTTCCGTACCACCCCATTGCAGCCGCGCGTGGAGCACAAGGTCCCGGTCATGCTCCGCAACCGGGAAGTCAGTGCCCGGCGGCATGTCTCTGTATCGCTGCATTTCTAGGATCTCAGCGCCGAAGGCTCTCACGTAGGTCTCCAACGCCTCCGCGCAATTGCAGTTGAACAACAGATAATGAGAAAACATCAACGCACCTCCCAAGGTATTGGACTAAGTGACGGTTTCCGTGCCAAGCTGCTCCGTGCCAAGCTGCTCCGCGCTGAGCGCTCCGAATGGCAGCGGCCTGCACTGTGGGCAGCAGGTTTGGGGACTACTAAGCCTTGTTGTCCATGCTGTCCTCCAACTGCCATCCGTGGTCGCCATGGTAGATCATCAGTTTGGACATGCCACCATCGACGTTGATATTCTCTCCAGTAATGAACTCCGCCTGTTCGCTACACAGAAACAAAGCCAGGTGCGCAATGTCAAAAGGCACGCCGACTCGGCCCGAGGGGTGCTGACTGGCATCCGGCCCCGAGTGCTCAGGCACCGGCCGATCAGCGTGAAAGGCAGCCGTCTCGATCCAGCCGGGGCTGATGCAGTTAACCCGCGCCTTATCGGCTAAGCTGATCGCCAGCGCATGAGTGAGGGCAACGATCCCGCCTTTGGCTGCGCTGTAGCTCTCGGTGTCGGGCTGGGACATAAACGCCCGGGTGGAAGCGATGTTGATGATTGACGCCCCCTTCGCCAGATGATCCCGCAACAGCAACGTCAAGTAGTAAGGTGCGACCACCCCTACCTTGAGAACTTGGTTGAACTGCTCGTAGGAACAGCCGCTGAGAATGCCTCCGTTGCTGAAACACGCGTTGTTCAAGATGAAGTGCACCTGGCCGAATCGCTCAATGACCTGGTCGGCAAACTCGGTCAACACCGCTTCTGAGCCCACATCTCCACAGTAAAAGAGATGTTCGGCAGAGCGAGGCAGCCTGGTCAGTAACCTCGACCCGGCCTGCTGATCAAGGTCAATAAAAGCAACGCGGCAACCCTGGTTGGCAAAAACCTCCACCAGGCAACGGCCGATGCCATTGGCACCGCCCGTGACAACGCAAACCTTGTCCCTAAAAAACTCCCTCACCCCATCCCCTCCTCGTATCATCTAGCCCCCATTGATTCGCGATGGTGGAAGAACTCTCCTGCTGCTTAAGAACCAAAGATATGGGCGGCATTCAAGAACACCTCTGAATGCCGTTCAACGCGCCACTATCCACTCATCTCACGAGCATTTTGGCCCTAGTTAGGTGTCCCTCCACCAAACAGCACAGGGCGCCTGCCCTGATCCTGCAGCCGAATATGTAAAAAAACCACCATCTTGAGGTGGTTTTTCAGCCTGCTAGAACTCGCTTCTATGGTGCAGCCCTACCAAGTCAGATATTTGAGTTGAGAAGATGATGCCTGTGCCTGGGTCATTCAACTTGCCGGCATCTATCATCGCTTTCATGATCTTGTCCTTCTTGGACGCCTCAGTGAGGATAAGGATCACTTCCTTGGAGGACTCGATATGCATCTTCAAGAACTTTCGTGCCTCGCTGGCCCCGGTACCTCTTGCGTAGAGTATGGTAGCGCCTGTGGCACCGACGCCCTTGGCTGCATCCACGACTCTCTCCGCTTTGCCCCTCTCTACAATGGCAACTATGGCTCTAATGTCCAAACTATGATCAGTCAATTTATTGCCCCCTTTGCTAGAACTTCGTCAAGATACCTAGCAGCATTACCGATATCATCGAACCGATAGACGTAAGACCAATGATTCCAAATCCTGAAAGCAATGGATCGACGCCCTCAAGGATACTAGCCAGACCGATGGCCACCGCCATATTGATCGGGATGTTTACGGGACCGGTGACTGCGCTGGCCGAGTCCATAGCGATAGCCGCATATGGTGCCGGGGTGAGGAAAGTAAGGACTACTACCAGCAATAGTAATGGAGCAGCCAGCTTGATGAATGCTGCATTGGTCAGAATCTTATATAGCCCTAAAGCCATGCCAGATCCAAAACCCAACGCCACCCCGTGAATCAGTATTTTCTGGGGAATGGCACCCTGGGACAACTCCTCCACCTGGAGCGCTAGCGTCTTTAGAGCTGGTTCTACCAAAGTTCCTGCATATCCTATCACAAACCCGATCAAGACGATCTTCCATACACTATTCACTACATCGAGGTTTCTACCGACACCATCGCCTAATGGGATCAGGCTAGTACTGGTTCCATATAAGAACAGGTGTAATCCTATTGTAGCAACCGCTATACCGATTGTAAAATTCCGGACATTTTCAATCGGCTTCTTCAGTATAACCGTCTGGATGAAAATCATGATCACTGTTATCGGTATAATCCCTTTTGCCGACTCCCATAGCGGCCCCAGGATATCCATCGGTTTCATTGCGCCACTTCCCTTTCCTATTTCTTAAGCAAGAGCGAGGCAGCCAGGAATCTTCGCCCTAGTATTTGTCAGCACCTCCCGCTTTCGCCACATCCAAGACAAAGACAAAACCGTTGGAGGGTTTGACAAGCTCCCCGGCTTCCATAATAGCCTCAAAGATCCGATCGACTTTCCCTTGGGGCGCGAGGGTGTAGATGATCTCGCGCTGAGGTTCGATCTTCAGCTCCAGAAAAGTGGGGTTATCATCGCTTATCCTTCTACCAAACCAGACTGTGCTCTTGGCTACGCCCTCCTTCTCGATCGCGTTCAACACCTCTTCTGTTCTTTCTTTGGCCACAACCGTCACAATAAGCTGGCAAACGTCCGCAGTACCCATGCTCCTACACCCCCTGGATTGTTTTCTGTCGGAAGACAGAGTTTTGGCACCGGCGGAGCGCCGGCATTACGAAACAATAGGAGACCAAGAAGACACCTGGCGATTCCAGCCCAGCTGCCTAAATTACAGATTCACATCCACCCTGACCAGCCCCTTGCTGGCCCCCTTGTCGATGCCCAAGTATTTCAACGTCTCCGAAGGGGAAGCGTGTCCAAAGATCTCTTGGATGATGGAAATTGCTATTCCTTTGCGGTAGGCGTGGTACCCAAAGGTCTTTCTGATGGTATGCGTTCCCACCTTGCCCTGCACGCCGACGTCCTTTGCAGCCTGGTTAATGATGCGATAGGCCTGTTGTCTAGTGATTGGCTTATTGCGTTTCTTCGTTCCGAAAAGAAAACTATCATTGCTGAGTTCTTCATCGCGCAGATAAGCACCCAATGCATCCCTGGCGTTATTGTTGAGGAATACTGCCTTGTCTTCCGGGGTGCCTGCGATGGTCAGAAACTCCCTTATCCTCTTACCGTCCCAAACGTCGTCAACCGTTAGATTGAGTAGGTCAGAGATCCGCAATCCGGTATTTATCCCCAACACAAATAGCACATAATCCCGGTGGGATTTCTGCTGCAGGAGGCTCTTTATTTTGTTGATCGACTCGATATCCCTGATGGGTTCTACAAACTCCACGATCAGAGCGCCTCTCATTTCTAGGTTACTTATCCATGCTCTATGATAACATATGTAACATTGGCCGGTAATTGAACGGTTGTGCTTGCAGCCGGTTTACCTGTTGAAAGCTCCGCCAAGGTGCCGAAACCTCGGTCTCTCTCCCCCGCCCCATAAGGCGAGTCAGCAAAGCGTGTTCCAAACAGGTTGTTGGACTCTGGACAAGCTGCAGCGATCAAGGCCAACGTGCAAGACAGAGACATTCCATCTGTACCGCTGCTGGCAACAGACGAAGTCTCCGGATGCTTGTCTTGGGGTATTCAGGCAACAGGAATGGGACACGTCAGGCTGTCGTTGGGAGTGCTGTATCCCCCATACGACTTCGCAGACGAGGTACTGGAGAATTGACGCTTACGTTTATTCCGCTGACCGTCGAAACGAAAAAAGAGCCGCGCTCCCCTGAGCGCGGCTCTTGTCTACTGTGTGCTCGGCTGCTACTGGCTATCGGCCAGGCGAATGGTGATCACATGGCTGCGATCCCAAGTGACTTCGAATCCCAGATGTTCGCTGACGAAACGCAAAGGAATCATGGTCCGTCCTGGTGACAGTTCCGGTGCGATCAGTGCCCCGCTGGCGCCGACAATTGGTGTTCTCACGCCATTGATATACGCGTCAGTGGAACCGATGGTCAGCACCACGCTCCTCTGCTTGTAGGTCAGCGTCGCCGTCTTGGTAAGGTCATCCCACTGGAAGCTCACTCCAAAGTCTTCCAGCATTCTGACGGGCATCATGGTGTCCCCATTACGATAGTAGCAGGCAACCATGTCACGATTAAGCCCAGCGATGGTGAATCCAGGGACGCCAACTGTGGCGACCAGATACCCCTGATTGGGCTTCACCACGACAAAGCTGCTGAACTCGTTGACCATGAAGCTCACGCTCTGCAGGGTGTACTGAATCCGCTCCTCACCCAGTTCATCGACATACGGGGTCTCAAGTATGTCGTAGGTGACGTCGTAGATCATCTCCCGAGCACCGCTGCTATGGACGGCAAAGGTCATCAGCCCTGCAAGGAAGGCCTGACGGGCAGCGTCATCCTCTGGCAAGTCAGTCCCCAGGTCAATCGTGACCTTGGTAGGGCCAGTGAGGTCCGTCTCTACGCTCATCGCCTCACCGACGGGCTCTGTTCCTGCTGGCAACAGATGGCGCATAGTCTCGGACGGCTGTCGATCAATGGCGACAACCAGGCTCTGTTGCTGAGCAGCCATGGCCTCCACCAGTTGCGGTGGGAGAGCGAGTGTGCCATGCGGTGTGGAAAGGTTCAGAGTCATGCCAGATGCTGCCGCGAGGACCTCTGCTGGGATGGCGACTTCCACTACGGGCTGACGCTCCCCTTCCTCCAGTTCGAACTCGCCCACACTGATGTTCACCGTATCACTGCCCGCTGCCTTATCTGCCAAGATCGACTGGGCAACGTCAGCAGGAGCGCTGATCCGTTCCAGCTTTCTGCCGTCATCCAAAGTCATGCTCTCTGACTCCAACGCCACTTCCGTAACAGTACCATCAGGAGAGACGGTGGTGATTTTATGTGAACTCTCGGGCGCAGGAGGCACAGGCGGCTCTGGAGGTGTAGGCGGCTGCTGAGGCGTCCCCCCTCCACCGCTTTCTTGAGCGGTGAAAACTGCAGAGATAGCGATGTCTCTGCTGGGCACGGTCAGCTTGATCACTCTACCGTACTTTCCAGCAGCAGCACCACCCCATGCACTCAGGTAGTAGCCGCTGCGAGACGTTGCAGTGATCGTCAGCTCGGTTCCAACCGGGATGGTGAAAGCCAACGTCGGCTCGCCGGCGGTCGCCGTGCTGGTGTCGGCCAAGGTGATCGTCTCTCCGCTCGCGTTCACGTAGGTCACAGCTATTGACCCGTTCTTAGGAACTGTGACAGCGGCCGTCGGGTAGGCAAATTCGGCGGTAACCATAATCTCCTCTACTTCGTCCACCGTCAACCGAATCACGCTGCCCATCTGTCCATCCAGATCATCTTTCCATCCCTTAAGCAAGTACCCGACTTCAGGAGTGGCGGTGATGCACAGCTCAGTGCCAACTGCGACTTCGCTGCCATCGCCGATGATCTGAAGGTCTCCATTCTCGTCCACATAGGTGACGTCAATGGTCCCATTTGTGGGTGGAGTAATGTGAACGACAGGTTTGACCGCTCTGATGATCGCTGGAATGTCTTCCTGCACATTGACTACGGTGATCAGGTAGCGGCCATCGTGACGCACCACCGAGACCACATTCTCTGTGATGCCGTCGGCACTGCTATCCTCATACAGGCAGTCCACTCCGCCGATGTTCAACGAGGTGAAGTAGCTGCCCGCATCAGCTTCAACCGTGAAAGTCACGGTGCCCCTGTCGCGAATCTCCCTGGCGGTGCCCACGTCGGCGGGGATCTTCAAGCCGGGGATCACGGTGTAATATCCCCCTTGTGTCTGACTCCCGCTGCTGGGGATGGAGTGTGTCATCAGAGGCTCAAAAGCCACTTGGATGGTCGTGTCCACGGTGACATTATCCAGGGTGAGGGTCTTGGACAGCTCGTCCTGTACCACGTCGTTGACCGTCCATTGCCTGACCATGTAGCCACTATCCGGCACCGCTGTGATCACCACGTCCATGCCGCTCGTGATCTGCACGCTGGAGGCGGATAGATTGGCAGTACTCATCAAGTTGGCGTTGAGATAGCCCACCTGCACCCCGCTGTAATCAAGGGTGCCGTGCGGGTCGTCCTCGCATGCCGCCAGTTCGATCATGGTCGCCGGCATAAAGGCTGCACTGATCTCGATGTCTTCAGCTACGCCCGTGAGAGTAAGCACGATGCCATCGGCTTGCGTCTCAGTACTGATGTTACTCGTGAGGATAGTCCATCCGGCAAAGGCATTGCTGGCATCATGACGTATCGCGGTCAAGGTGACCGTTCCATGGCGAGGGACTGCCACAACTGTCGCGTTGGCCACGGCCGGGGCATCGCCCACCTGGGCGGTGACGGAGCCATAGCCAGAACCGCTGGTGACAATGGTGATTGTGTAAGTAGGGATGGGCATGAACTCCACCGTGACCGTCGTGTCTGCAGACAGGTTGTCAATCGTGTAGTCGGCACTCCCGGTCTCAATGGCCGTGCCGTTAACGGTCCACGCTTTCACCTGGTAGCCATCCGCCGGTGAAGCCGTAAAGGCGACCGTACTGCCAGCAGTCACTCTATCCAGTCTGGCTATCTGCGCTGAGCCAAGAGCTGCGCTGACCTCGCCTTTCGCACCTTCAGCTACCCCGAAATCAACCACATAATCGGACCGTTCGAAAACGACGGCTACCGAAGCAACCCCATCGACGGTCAACTGGAGGCCCGGTTCGTTGTGGCCAACGGCTATGCCGTTCACCGTCCAGCCAGCGACGCGGTAGTTGTTAGCGCCACCCTCTGCCACTGTCTCTGGGATAGCGGTGAAGGTGATCACGTCATTCGCCGCCGCATGGCTGCCGCTGGCAAAGTAGATACCATTCCGCGTTGCTGTCAATGAACCGCCAGTGCCCGCCACGCCATATGTGATCGGCAAGTTCTCATCCTCTATGAAACAGGCCTCCACGGTGGTATTGGCGGTAATAGTCAGGCTCAAGGTGTCGGTAGTCTCCTCGCTGCTCAGGCCGTCCACCAGCCATCCGCTGAAGGCGTAGCCCGGATTGGCTATGGCAGTGAAAGTGACCGTGGAGTCGCCCACAACCACGGCAGGGCTGTGGCCGAGGGAGTTCCCGCCGATGGCGGCCACGACTGAACCGTTCACACCGCTGTAGGAGACGACATAGGAAACGCGTTCAAATTGCACGGTGACAACAGCGCCGACGCCGGCCGTTGCCTGATAGACGAATGTTGTCCCCGTCTCACCGACCTGCTTCACGCCGTTCACATACCAGCCTTCGACCTGATAGTCCGCGCTGGCCGGCTCGCCGAACCAGGTGATGGTGCCGTCGATGGTCAAGGTATGTCCGCTGCTGATACTGGTGGTCTCACCAAATTCGCTGGTCAGCAGCGCCTCGGTGATGGTGCCGTTGCCATCGGCAACTGCATAGGTGACCTTGTCGCCAATCAACTCATACTGCACCTGCACATCATAGTGGTCTGCAGCCTCCTGCCCCACCGTCAGGATCAGCTGGTTCGGCCGGCTGGCCGCCACCTCCACGCCGTCGATGCGCCAGAACTTAACCATGTATCCGCTGGCGGGTTCAGCCGTGAAGGTGACAACAGAGTCGGGCCAGGTGACGCAGGAGTCAGAGTAGCCTCGGTTCACGGAGATGCTGCCGTCCCAGTCCGTGAGCGGATAGCCACTCACCGGCTGGTTGTTGTCATCGGTGCGGCTGATCTCTGCGGAAATGGTGCCATTTAGCCCCCCCGCTTCACCGCCATTGGTGTCATACACACTGTAGGTTATGTCCACAGTCGGTATCGCCACGAAACTGGCACTGACGGTGGTGGCCGCTGCAGGCATGGTGAAAGACGTGCTGGCTATGTCATTGCCATCGTATGACCAACCGTCGAATCGGTAATCCAGAGCAGGCGTGACCGCAGCCAGGCTGATGGTCTCTCCGGCAATGGCCCGACCCTGTTCTTTGGAGGCGATAGTAATACTGCCTCCCACCAGGTTGCTGTCCACGGACAATGGATAAAGCTCCGCTGCCTCAGCCACCACGAGCGCATCGCAGTCAAGCTGGTCGATGGTGTAGAGCCAGCTGCCGTTGGGCTGCTCGCTGCCGCTGACGTCATTCACGGTAAACTCCGTAATGCGGTAACCGCTGATCGGCTCGGCGATCAGCTCCACCTTACTACCGTCTTGGACATAGTCCGTCGTCTCGGTGCTGGCGGTCCTTCCGGCGTAGGTGGCCGGCGTATACTTCCTGCTCACGGTCACATTGGTCAACTGGTAGGTCAGCGTTCTCTCCACCAAATCAGTGAAGTAGACCTTGATTTCCGCCGTGCTGCTCGCCGCCAGGCGATCGATGACCAGTGTTTCACCGATGAAAGGGATGTCTTCGCCAGTCTTCACGGTTTCCCCGTCTATGGTCCAAGCGGCAACCATCTGCCCGGCGTTTGGAGCCGCAGTGAGCACAACCCTGATGCCGTTGCCGACCAAGCTGCCACTGGCAAAGGGCACGCCGTTACTGGTGGCGGAGGTGATGCTGCCGTCGCCTTCAGCGGCGTAGGATACCGTGGCAAAGGACATCGGGATGAAGCGTGCCGCCACGGTCGCATTCCCAGCCAGCGACTCGAGGGTGAGCACGTTCTCCGGGGACTCATCCACCACATCGCCTACTGTCCAGCTTCTGAGCATGTAGTTGTCTTCGGGAATGGCCGTGATCACCACGGTGTCTCCCGCATAGGCGGTAATGCTGGCTCCGCTGGCAAGCTCGGCATTGGTGGGCGCGTTGTCGGAGTATCCGGGCTGGCCGTAAATCACGGTATAGGTCAACCTGCCACCGGAGTTATGGGAGGCTGTCACCGTGTAGCTGTCTGGATTGACAACGAATACGGCTTCCACGGCTGTTGTCTCGCCCAGTTGCGCAATGCTCAGAGTCTTGCTGCTTCCGGCGGCGTTACCATTCACCATCCAGTGACTGAAGGTATAGCCCCAGGCCTCAACTGCGGTGAAGCTGAGGGACTTGCTGCCAGCTACGTCTAGAGGTGATGAGAAATCAGTAGGCACATTGTCTACCCTTACGGTTACCTGGTTGTTCGAGGTTGTCTCGGGCTGCTGAATCGTGACCGAAACGCGGTAGTCGTTGCGATTTGTTCCCACCTCGACGCTGGTATCGCTGGTGATGGTAAAGGTGCAACTGGAGTCTCCTACCTCGCCGACAGGGTCTCCATTCACAAACCATCTGGCGGTGTCGGACAAGCTGTATCCTGTTTTCGGCTTGACGGTAACTACTGTATCCCCCGGAATGCTGACTCCGGAAGTGCCAATCGTGGGCACCAGGTTGCCAAAGCCATCGTCAAGCAGATAGATAGCCTCCAAGCCGGCACCCAGGGTAAGCTCGTAGCTGTCGCGTTCGAACACGGCACTGAGAATCGTGTCGACCCGACCCATGGTCAAGGTAGTGCGCGAGGTTCCGGTTGCCGGATCATACTCTCCGAGAAAATTGCTGTTGGTGCTTCCGGCCAGGGTCCACTGCACAAAGTGGTAACCCGGCGCGGGAATGGCCAGGAAGGTATAGCTGGCGCCCGGCTGCGCCACGGCCCCGCTCTGAATGGCACTGCCCACGGGGGTCACGGTCCCATCGTTTTGGCCGTTGTTTGCCGACTGAAAATGGAGCCTGTTCTTGGCAAGCTCAAATTCCACGGTGATCACCGTGTCATTAGCGGTCATCTGATAAGTGAAGGTGGTCGCTGCTGTCTCCGTAGTGGTCACAGTGCTACCGGCTGCAACTGTCCAACTCTTTACCTGATAGCCGGTCTGCGCCTCTGCGCGTAGAGTGATGCCGGTGCCACCAGTAAAGGTATCATCCCGGAAGAAGCTGCCGTTAGTCGCTGAAGTAGTCATGTTGACCACTTCACCGTTATCTTCCTTCACTTCCGGTCGGATGATCGCCACGGTGCCCACAATGGCTTGATCTGCGCCAAACGGCTTGGACTCGATGGTGATGTCGTATCTGGGACCGGTAAGGATATAGGTGCTCAGAAGATAGTTGATACTGTAATTTGCGTAATTGGCGGATGGGGTGTCGCCCGCGGCGCCCACGATGGTATAGAGTCCGGGATCAGTGGCCGGGCTGATGGTAACAGCCCTGCCCGCGGTATCGTATGCCTTGACCACTAGGCCCAGATTTCCCAAGGTATCACCGTACGCCAGCCGGCCAGCCACCAACTTCAAGACACTGTGAGTGGGATGGCTGATTGAGCCATTGCCGGCGACACCGGTCAGCGCATTGATAAAGCCGATGCTGATCTGCTTTTGAGCGATGCGGATGTCTCGCGAGGCGACCTCGGTACCGTTGACATAAGCCACCAGCCGATAGCTGCCTGCGGACCTGGCGGTGACAGCACCGTCACCCAAAACGAAGCCGTCACATTCCACAAATTCATAAGTCTTGTAGGTGTAAGTATAGGTAGTACGGGAGCCCCAGGGCCAAACAATGGTGTAGCTGCCCGTGTTGATTTTGGCCTGTTCCTCGAATACCTTGTACGTCACACCAGCGGTGACCTCCGTGGCAACGACCTGCCCAGCGGCCAGGCCCACCGACATCAGCTGGGGCGCGATGGCGTCGCCATAAGTAAATGAGCTGTTCATGTTCAACAGGTAGCCGCTGCTGTCTCCAGAGACATAGTAAATGGAATCACTGACGTCCAGGGAACCAAACACGCGGCTTCCACCGTAATAGGCAGTGATATCATAGACACCGGCCGGCAAGTCCACGTAGACGTCATCGCCCATGTAGCCGGGAGCAGGAGCTCCTAGATGGAGCGTGGCCGTGGCCACATACTCCGGATTTGCGCTGCCAAGTTTCACGGTGTAGGAAGAGCTGTAATCAGCGCCTGCGATCACAAAGGTCACATTACCCGAAGGAGCAAAGGTATGGTTATTGTGATTGGACTTTAGGGCCAAGGACACGGTTTTGCTGGCCAAGTCCACTGCAAAGCCGCCATCTGCCACCTTCGCACTGCGCAGGCTATAGTCCAGAGTGAAGGTGTTGGAGTAGGCAGAGATATAGTAGATCTGCCCCACATCAGCATCCTCGTAGATCACATTCAGGCGACAGCGGTACTCGCCTTCATCAGAAACGCCAGAGTTGGAGAAGGTATAGGTCGCTCTCGTGGCGCCGGCAATGTCAGTCCAGCCCTCGGCCGTTAGCTTCTGCCACTGGCACCGTGGCGCCTGATCGTAATGCTCAGCCACGGATACTGACACGGTGCTGCTGGTGTCTGGGTAGACCAGCAGCGAGTAATCGGTGACTGCACCGATCTCTTCGCCGGTCTGCTCATCGTAAATAGTTGTTACCCTTGGGGTAACGCCACTGAGAGTGATCGTGGGATAACCCAGGCTGGCCTTAGTGCGCGCTGTCAGCACATCGCTGAGGATGGTGGCCGTCGGAACGGCAGCCCGAATGACCTGTATTTGATAATCGTAACTTGTGTAGTCGGCCAGTCCTTCGTCCACATAATGATAGTGGCGAATCAGCTTGCCGCTTGCATCTCTGGTGGTGTAGCTAACCTCGGATGCGGGAACAAAGGCGAGCTCGTAGCTGCCGCTGCCATCCGAAAACTCGTAATACCGATAGATCTGGAAACCTGCGATGGACGACTCCGCTGGATAAGACCAGATTAGGCCGATGGCTTGGTCAGTAGTCAAAGTGTTGTCCTGCGCAAAATCGGATGGCAGGGAGGGCGGAGCGGTCACATCCTTAACCAAATAGCTGACCACAGGAACGGTACTGTCGCCGATGGGAAAGCTGTAGGTAAACAGCTTCCAAGCATAATAGTAGCCATATTCCTCCGCTTCGATCGGCATGTTGTAGACCGTGCCAGCGTATGTACTGCCTTCCGAGGAAATTGTCACTTTGCTGGAACCATGTTCATAACCGGCAGTGACTCCGAAGATGAAATCGCCTGGGCCGGCGCCTATCTTAAAGTCCACGGTGTTGGTGCTGGTGAGACCATCTCCGTTTTCCTCGGTAATAGCGATCTCCTGGGTGACGCTGGCGCCCGCAGCGCTATAGTCGACACCAGCCCAGCTGCCGTCGTACTCGATTACGTTATTGTAGCCGGCCGAGCTGCTGGGATAGGTAGCCGGGTTGCCCACCGTGTGGGTCAGTACTGTCCCGGCAATCTGGGGCAACTCGTCGTAGTCGGCGGCGATTTTCTCGTATTTCTCCAACGAGAGTACAACTACTGCCGCCGTATGAGGCAGATTGACTGACATCTTCTGTTGATCATAACCGGTTACCTCACCGGTGGCTTCATCGATGATCGGCACACAGGAATCATAGATGTAGTACTCCATGGGAATGGAATAGAAAGCAACCGAGTCCTGACCGACGACAGTCTCATAGGTGATAGTCATCTCCACCATGGATGAGTTGGTCGTCTCCCATGTCCAGCCGTGAGTATAGGACAACTCGGTCTCCATGCCACCCACCTTGACGCCCGTAAGCGGCACCTCGAAGTCATGCTGATAAGACACATAAGCGCCGACACTGAGGGTGTGGGACTTGGTGGTTTCAGTGCCGCTGCCCTGGGTGCTGCTGTAACTGGTAGATGACTCCATGTAACTCCCGCTCAATTGATCGCTGGCCAGGTCCGCAAAATGCGGAGGAGATGCCAGCACAGCCAGCACCTGCGGGTCCGAATAGATCACTCCGTGCTCGCTGGTGTAACTGATAAAAGAGGTGTCGTTGTCAGAGTTCAACTTGCAGAAAGAGGTGGCGAAGTCAACGGACGATGCCTGGACATTGATATTAAAGGTATAGTCTCCGCCAGCTCCCTCCGTCATCTTCCCCTCCACCGCAGCCATGACGGTATCCGCATCAACTGCAAAGGACAGCGTTTCAGTGACGTCAGTCCAGGACTTGATGCGCCACAGCCTGTTCCACCAGTTCTTGTAGGATGGGACAGCATAAGTCACTTCAGTAGAATAACTCTCTGCAGAGTAGCTGAGCATCACCTGCAAAGACTGGGCAGTGTCGCCGGTGAAGTCAGCGGCGACAACACCGTATTCGGTATAGAAGCGGCCGTCTATGTCCCTAATCCAGTCAGGATAGACCACGTGGAAGTGCTTGTTGAAGCTGTTGTTCTGATCCAAGGCCGCGGTGATCACCAGCCCCTGGTCGCCATACTCCAGGATGAGGCTATCGATGTAGATGTTGCAGGCATAGCCGATGCCCCGCATATTGACGGCGGCGATGTTGGCTACCATGGTCGGCAGACTGTAGAATACCTGATTGTGCCCAGCCATCACTGCGTGGATATACACATCCTCGCCGGCGTCGTTTTTCTCCGTGGCAAACAGATCGAAGTTCTCCGCCACACTCTGGATGAAGGTGTCACTGTCCCCATTGTAATTGTAGACAGCAACAAAGCGGCTATTGAGGTTGCCGCCCAGGATGTCGCTGTTCAGTTGGCCACCCAGAATCAAGTCGTTCACGTTGTCGCCATCCACATCACCATAAGTGAATGCAGCGCGAACAATCTGCGATCCGCCATACTCCAGATTGATGTTCATCGACTTCTGCAGCATGGAAGCCCTTGAGCCGCAGAGCAACACAGCTCTGCTGTTGGTGTAATTGTTCAGCCCGTAGTAATAGCCCCAGGTCAGCGCTAAATCATCGGTGCCGTCCTGGTTGATGTCCCCGCTGGTCAGCGAGACCATGTTCGATACATAGGGGCTTTCATTGAAATAGTAAGTCCAGGCCTTAGCCCATTTATCGAGATTAAGAAAGTATGTAGCAGCAGTATCCTCACTGAAGGTGTCATCGAGCTGGAGGTCGTAGATCTCCACACGGGAGTTGCCCTGCTGCGCAACGTAGACAGCTACTTCATCCACGCCGTCTCCGTCAAAGTCCCCAGTGACAATCTGCAAGTAGTTCTGCATCAAATAGGGGTCTGCAGCGAAATCTTCGTTCATCTGGTTTCCGGTGTTGCCGATCACCTTGTCTGTGCCCAGCAGAACCTTGCTGGTTGTGCCTTTCTGGTTGTTCACCGGATCGGAGAAATACAGGTACAATCCGCCATTGGCGCTGAGCTGACCCGCAGCCACGGTGACGGTCTGGCCCGTTGCACCGGATAAGCTCCCGGTGAAGTTGCCGGAAGCTGTAGCGGTGGCCGCATACTCGCCGCTGACGGCTATATTCTTGTCATCTCCCTGTGAGTCATAGAAATAGTCCCAAGACTTGCCCAGGGCCTTGTTGTGGCCGTAGAGGGTGCTGGAACTCTTGCCCTGGATGAACAGCTCATGCACAGGGTTGATATTGACTGTTTCCCGCCCGTAAGGGTTATCCGGGCTGTCCAAATCAACCCCATCCGGAACCTCAGACGTGTTGAATCCGAGGGCTTGCAGTGCGTTCATCTCGCTGATGTCCGTCTCATCGTCGGCGCTGGCGCTGGCGCTCGGCAGGGCTGAGAGCGGCAACAGGCCAGCAATCAGGGATAGTATCAGGTATACGGCGATTGCTTTCTTAAGCATCTAGCTAATATTCCTCCCCTATCTTTCCTTCATCTTAAGCGACAACTAGGTTTGCACTAGCAAAGGAATAGATCATGGTCCACAAAAATGTCGGAATAGACACTTAGTTCGGCGCGCGACGAACCTGCCTGCAACTATTTCAGCCTTCGTTGGAAAGCTGCCCGAAATATCCTAACCGCAGAACACCTCACTTGCTGCTTGGCATAACAGCCTTGGCGGTCTGTTCCTCAAGGTATTCTCTTTGCCGAAACCCTAAGGTCCCGGCGATCATGGAGACCGGGAACTTTCGGATTTCACGGTTCAGCTTAGCCACGCTGTCGTTGTAGATCAGGCGGCTGGTACGCATCATGTTTTCGAAGGCTTGTGCGGCCCCCATGGCTTTGACATAGGCCTGCTCTGCTTGCAGCTTGGGGTATTGTTCCGCTACCAGGGCAATCCAGCCCAGGACCTTGGAGATAATCACCTCCTGACGCAGCACGTCATCCGGCGCGGAGCTTGCCGTTATCGCGCTTCTCCTTGATTTAATCGCTTCCTTAAGTGTCTCGATTTCGTCCTTTGCACAACTTTTTGTGCAATCCAGAAGGGCCATCAGCGCGTCGAAACGCCAGGACAGCTGTACTCCGATCTGGTTCATGGCATTGCTGCTATTCTGATCAAGCGCCGCCAGTTTGCGCTGCGTGGAAACCACCCAAAGAACAATCACCGCAACAATGGCGATAATCGCGATGAATGTTGGCAGCATAGCACATTACCCCCTTTTCCTCCTCCCATCGCCCTTGTTTGGGCGAAACAAAAACTTGTGCCCTCATGCCACTTTAGCGAGTAATCCAGGCTCAAAACCGCCCACTGCATGAGATATGTCTTTTTCGTCATGAAACAGGCCTGATTAACGCTGGCGGGGCGGCTGGCGTCCGCACTTGTCCTGGCGCAGGAATTTTCCAGACTAGGGGCACCTGCCGGGTGAGCAGAAACAATAGACAAAAACAATCCGCGGCCCTAGCTCAGGACCGCCGATGATTATGCTAAACTTAGCTCAGTAGAAGCAGAAATCCGGAGGATTGCCTATGATTCAGATCGCGATCTGTGATGACAGCCTGGATGAGCTATCCAATATGGTACAGTTCGTCGACCTATACAGGACATCAAGGAATTTCAGCTGCCATTACGCCGTCTTTCCCAACGGTTTTGAGCTGGTTTCCACCTTGGAAAAAGGAAAGCGGTTTGATATCTACTGCCTGGATATCATTATGCCTGGCTTTACAGGCATTGAAGTTGCTAAGGAAATCCGGGGGTTTGATAAAACCGCGCCGATTCTGTTTTTCACCTCATCGCCCGATTTTGCCTTGGAGAGCTACTCGGTGAAAGCCATCAACTATGTGCTCAAACCGATATCAAAAGAAAAGCTGTTCTTCACCTTTGATGAGGTGCTGGAGCAGATCAAGGTGGACCGGGCTGAGCAGGCAATAGTCGTCAAGAGCAAAGAGGGGCTACAAAGAATTCTGATCTCCAGCTTGGTTTTTGCAGAGGTTATTGGCAGAAATGTGCTCTACCACCTGCGCTCTGGCAAGGTGATCGAGTGTACAGAATCCTTTGCTTCCGTATGCGATAGCCTGCTGCGCTATGGATGTTTTATCAGACCCCACCGCTCCTACCTGGTGAACATGCAGTATGTGGATACCATTCAAAACCGCCAGATCACCCTGCAAACCCTTTCTTCCATCCCTGTTGCCCAGGGCAAGGCAAGGGAGATTAAGCAGCAATACTTGAGATATCAGATGGAAGGGTCGTAAGCGAATGACAGGGATATTTATCGCTTTCTCCCGTTACTTTACTGCATTACTGTTCGGCACGGCAGTGGCGGTCAGCTTCGCCGGGATGACGTTCACGCGCAAGAATTCCCTGGCTTTCGGGTCCTTTGTCACCGGTCTATTTGCTTTGCAGATCGTCTGCCTGCAAGTCTGGGGCATGCCATTAACGATGAAACTATATCCGCTGCTTTCCCATGTGCCAGTGGTTGTCTTTATCGTCGTTTACATGCAGCGTTCGTGGCTGACCGCGCTGACCAGCATGTTTGTCTCCTTTCTCTGCTGCCAGCCTCCCCGTTGGATCGGCACCGTGGTGGGGGACGCTTTCGCCAGCGCGGCCATGAACCATGTTGGCTATATCGTGACTGCCGCGCTGGTGTACTATTTCCTGCATCGATATGTGGTCAGCTCTGTTCGCCATCTAATAGAACGCTCCGTCAGATCCTGTCTGCTGTTTGGCGCCATGCCAGCCTTTTACTATTTGTTCGACTATGGCACCACAGTCTACACCGACTTTTTGTACAGCGGAACGCGGGCAGCGGTGCAATTCATGCCGTTCTTGACCTCGGCATTCTATTTTGTGTTTGTCCTGCTTTACTACGCCGAAACACAGAAGCAAGCCAGCGTGGAAAGGGAACGGGATATGCTGGACGCACAGTTTAGGCTGGCGCAGAGGGAATTCGCTTCGCTGCGGCAACTGCACCGCAACGCTGCTGCCTATCGGCACGACATGCGCCACCATATATCCCTGTTGCAGGGACTGGCCGCCAGAGGAGACATCGCAGAAATCAAGAAGTATCTGCATACCGCCCAGTCCGACATCGACGCCATCACGCCCAGGCGCTTCTGCGAAAACGAAACCGTCAACCTGATTCTGTCCGCTTTTACCGCCAGAGCGGAACATTCCGGCGGCCGGCTGACGGTGGAGGCGAGACTGCCCGACCAGCTTCCGTTCAGCGACACCGAACTGTGTTCGCTGTTGTCAAACGCTCTGGAGAACGCCATCCGGGCCACGAATAAGATGGCGGACAGCCAGCAGCGCCAGATCAGACTGCGCATCTATGCCCGGAATAACAAACTGTGTATCGACATCCGCAACCGATACCATTCAGAGCCGGTGTTCCATCAGGGTTTTCCGGTCTCGACAGAGCCTGGGCACGGCTTCGGCACAAAGAGTATGGCACATATCGTGGAAAAGCATGGCGGTGTCTATCAGTTCTCGGTTCAGGATGGCTGGTTCATATTTCAGGCCACTGCATAACGGTTGCTCCCTTTCATCTGAGGGCGCTCGCCACACGCACTACATAGGCCATATGCTCGTCGCTCTAGCCGACGACAACTGGCGCTATGCGCCACAGGTTGCACCTGGCGGTCGTCGTCACCAGTGAATATCCTTGGATAGTCAAAGACCTCGTCGCCCTGCCCCTAGGGCAAAGCGACGAGGTCTTGTTTCATCTCCGATTAAGAGCGGAGAGGTAGCAGGTCGCCCTCGACAGTGACCAGAAAACTGTGGAGATGCTTGGCTGATTAGCCCGAGCGCCTCACGCCAGCGGGCCTGATGAGATGTCAGGTTGCAGACTGCTATAGGTAAGCCCGAATGTCCGATCCTCAAACTCCTGCTTGGCTTTGTTGACCAGCTCCTGGTCTTCCATGAGGTCTATGGCCGTGCCAGCCAGGATCTTGGCAGCTTGATGCATCCCCTTGTGTGCATAGCTCAACTTGCCCTGGGCGACGTTTAGCCAGCTGTGGAAGTTCGTACCATTGGCGTAAACTGGGGCAAAGAACATCGCCGTAGGCACGAAATAGGAGACATCACAGACGTCCGTACTGGCTTGGTGATAGCGGTAGTAGAATTTGGAACTGTCGAGCACGATGTTTGAGCTGTCGTTGCTGACGGCATGAAACTTTGAGGCAAGCTGATAATCCTCGTCGGAATAGGCAATCGGCCCGAACTCTTCCCCATTCTTGATAAACTGTTCCAGTAGGGTACGGTTCGGTATCAGATCGCTGTAAGCGCTTTGAATGCGCATCTCTTCTACGGTTGTACCAGTCATCAGAGCTGCTCCCTTTGCGATATCGGCAAACTGTTCGAATACTGCCTTGATATTCGCATTCTTGGAGGAGCGAATCGTGTACAGGATTTTCGCATGATCCTGCACGATATTAGATCTGGTGCCCCCTGCATCTAGAATCGCACACTGAATGGTCACTTCCGGAGGCAGGTGCTCTCTAAAGAACTGCACGCCGATGTTCATCAACTCCATTGCCTTCAGAGCGCTCCTGCCCAAATGCGGTTCTTTACCGGCATGAGATGCCTTCCCGCGGAAGCTGTAGGTGAAGGAGAGATTGGCGTAGATGCCTTCCACCACTGCATTGAAGGTCTGGGGATGCCAGGTGAGGGCAATGTCCACATCATCGAACGCACCGGCGCGTAACATGTGGATTTTACCTGCTCCGCCTTCCTCGGCTGGACACCCGTAGTAGCGGATAGTACCTGCCAGGCCTTGTCGGTCTATTACCTCCTTAACAGCGTACGCGGCCTCAACACAGGCAGTGCCCAGCACGTGATGCCCGCAGCCGTGACCATTACCCCCCTCTATGATGGGGCTTCTCTCTGTCAGCCCTGCCTCTTGGCTCAGGCCTTCCAGTGCGTCATACTCCCCCAGAAGGGCAATTACCGGTTTCCCGCTGCCGTATTCTGCAACAAAGGCTGTCTCCAGGCTACCGATTGGTGCTGTAATGCGAAAACCCTGCTGTTGCAGAAAGTCCTTCTGCAGTTTGAAAGACCTGTATTCGCCAAAGGGAGGCTCAGCATAATCCCAAATCGCGTCACTCATCTCCTCGAATGCCTTATGATGTGCTGACATCATGGCTGCGAGCTTCAATTTGTCTATCAACAAGATCTCCTCCTACTATTTAGCAACATCGCAGATGTTGCGGGCGATAAAGTGATTGTTGCGCAGCAACTATCAGCTTGTACCTATACGTGACATACTCGCCCCAACAATGCACTTTCCTGCATTAAGATACTGGATTGAGTCTCCATTCGTAAGCGTCAAATGGCCCCCACCTTGACAGGGCGAGGGCTATTTGACGCTCACACTTGAAATGCCTTCTCGGCTTCACCAAATACCTATTCCGTTATAATCTCCGGTCCATCGTACCACTTTGGAGTCTTATAATGTTTAGCCATTTGAGGGCGATACTTAGCCATTTGCTCACTCAAGAATCCTACTGGTGGGGCAACTTCCCTACCTTCCGGAACGAAGAACTTGCCGTTTTCCGGATCATACTCGTATTTTCCGGCCCGAGCAAATATATAAGGTAAGTAAGACTCGTACTGGGCTTCCCCGTTTTCATCCAGTATCAAATTCTTACCATCGTTCTTGTAGTTGTAGAAGTGCTCTTCCTGCATCTTTCTGAACTCTTCTCTAATCTCAGTTACTTTATCAGGATTAGTCATCAATTCTATGGCACTTACTGCCATTACTTGGGCTCCCGCTATCAGCCCTTTATGGGCAACAGTGGAACCGGTCACCGCAGTAGTAGTCCAATGATGGCCAATAGCTCCCGGGGCAGAAGTTGGGAATCTTACACTTGTAAGAGGCACAACTAACGAAACCTCGCCAATGTCAGAAGACCCTCCGCCTACAAATACTTCAGGGGATCCTTTTGGCTTCTCCTCAATTACTGAATCGTCGGGAAGACCCTTTTCTTCTGCACCTACAGATCTCTGTAGTGCCTTGATGAACTCTTGTTCATCCTCAGTCCACTCAGGCATACCCACCTTCTTGATATTCTCTTGAACCATATTGGCAAGAGTCTCATTTCTGTAGCACTGATGGATTGCCGTATAGGGGGTAATCTCCACTTTGGTATCTGTGGCAAGGGCGGCAGCTTTTGCGCAATTTAATACCCTTTCAAAATCAGACTTAACCAATTTATCTGAGTTTCTCACGTAATACCATGTGGTTGCCCTATCTGGAACTACATTGGGGCCTTCTCCACCTTCGGTCATTACATAATGCAATCTGGATGTGTAGTGTAAATGCTCACGTAGGAATTCAGTGCTCATATTCATTATTTGAGCAGCGTCTAGAGCTGATCTTCCGCGCCATGGGGCTCCGCCAGAGTGAGCTGTTGTTCCGTGGAAGGTAACGGAGAAGGACCAATTGGCATTACTGCTTACTCCGTAAGATGCAGCAAATCCATCTCCCCCATGGTTATCAATCACGACATCTACGCCATCAAATAACCCGGCATAAACCATGAAAGGACGGCTAATTACCGTTTCTTCAGCAGGGCTCCCGAACATCTTAATCGTTCCGGTAAATCCTCCGTCTTCCATTGCTTTCTTAACTGCTACAACCGTACCGGCGGCCGCAGTACCCATAGTATTGTGAGTACATCCGTGACCCGGCCCAATTGCTCCTTTGATCTCAGTCATTGGTGCGTGAGCAGGGTTTCCTGCCTCTTGGGATAGCATTGGCAGCGCATCCAGCTCACCTAATACGCCGATAGTTGGTCCAGGACCGTTAGAAAAAGTAGCAACGAAGGCAGTTGGCATTCCTCCGACGCCTTTTTCAACTTCGAATCCTTGCTTTTCCAAATAATTGATGAGTAGGTTTGCAGTGTTGTATTCTTCTAACCCTAACTCTGCATAGCTCCAAATTGCATCATTAATTTCCGCCAACGTTTTCCTAGTTTCACAGCTCTGCAAGAAGTCAATGGCGATTTGCTGATTCTGATCAAATGCTTCTCTATTCAACGCTTTCTCCTCCTTCGTTTAGGCACAAATGGGGGCCCGCGACTTCCCACCTTCACCTCCATATTTATTTTTGTATGCGTAATAAGCATATCATTACAGGCTTGGCGTTTTCCACAATTAGCGCATATGATCGCGGAAAAATTGCGTGAGCCTGATCAACGGATAAAATCCTTCAAACGGTGGCAATACGGCCTTTGCCAAGCGATTGGGGAAGATTCTAGAGAAGACACACCGTCAACTACGCGCGACGAAATGCCAAACGATTTGGCACAAATTTGCGCACCCTCCCAAGGCCAGACGATTATTCTCGGAAGCCTTTTCTTGACTCTGCACTTTGGCCAAAGAACCTCAATCGTGTCTCAGAAAGGAGTTTTCGCTATCTCCATAACTTCTAGAGCTCCATGCTCCACGGTTTCGAGGCAAACAAAAAGCCACCCATCGATAGATATCATTCTACCAATAAATGGCACTATGCTTGGTGGAGGCGGGGGGATTTGAACCCACCGTCCGAAAGTCCGCCAGCCAGAGCTTCTCCGAGCGCAGTCCTTGTTTTGAATTTCGCGCGGTCTCGCCCCCAAGGACAGGGTCGCTACCGTGCTAGCCCGTTAATTTCCCGGCTGATACCAGGCGCTCTCCAAAGGTACAAGCCGATAGTTGCTGCGCAACTATCACTTTATTACCCGCAACGCCGAAGCGTTGCTAGCCGGTAGTGCTACTGTTCATGACGCCCGGCACTGAACCCAGTAGACACAGTTCAGGCGGACGGCAGCCGCTAGGCTGCGTACGCTACGCGATTGTTAGCGTTTAATTGAAGGTTTCCCTGTTTAACGGGTCCCAGGATCCCCGGCTCGCTACTCTAACCCACAGTACCCCCGTCGAAACCATGTCGCCCCCATTGTTAGCTAATCTTCGCCCCGCTCGCGCTGACGCATCGCTTTGGCAATTTCGCGCTGCGCGTCGCGCTGGGCGGCTGCTTCACGCTTGTCGTAAAGCTTCTTACCTTTGGCCAGGCCGATCTCGACTTTGATTTTGCCGTCCTTCAGATAAAGGCGCAAAGCGATCAGCGTGTAGCCTTTGGCCTGCGTCAATCCAAGCAACCTAGCGATCTCGCGCTTATGCATCAACAGCACGCGCGGGCGCAAGGGATCTTGATTGAAGCGGTTGCCCTGCTCATAAGGGCTAATATGAACATTATATAGGACCAACTGGCCGTCTTCAACCCGGGCAAAACTGTCACGCATGTTAACCTTGCCCGCGCGGATGGATTTAACTTCCGTGCCGCGCAGAGCTATACCCGCTTCATAGGTTTCTTCGATGAAGTAATCGTGACGGGCTCTGCGGTTTTCGACCAGTGTTTTGGTGCCTCGCTCTTTCATAAAGCATTGCTCCATAGAAAAATCTAGCCCGACTTGCTCTGCAAGCGGGCTGAATGGCTACCACTAATTATAGCACTTGAATGAGTTGTGGTCAAATGCGGACACAGATTCTTCCTTGCGTTCAGAATGACCATCAGAACAACCGAACCAGTTAGCCATCAGAATGACAAAGACTTTTCGCCGGAGATGGGGGCGGGACAGTGGGGACAGGCCCTCTGTTCCGATCCGCAGAGCGGTACAGTAGGGTCAGTTCTCCGGTCCCGCCATCTCGTCCGCTAACATCTCCCACCCATCAAGGCTCTCGAGCTCCTGAGGCTTCTTGCTGCTTTCAGAATGGCCAGAATGGAGTGCCCGGGAATGCCGCAGCAGTTGCCGTTCAGGCTTCTTCCTCTTCCTCAGCCAATTCAAAGTCAATCCGCCGTTCCTCCAGGTTGACGTTGATTAGCTTGACCTGCACGCGATCGCCCAGGCGGAAGCGGCGTTTGGTGCGTTTGCCGATCAGTGCGTAAGCGGTGTCGTCGAATTGATAAAAGTCGTCGGCCATGGTGCTGACGTGCACCAACCCTTCCACGGTGTTGTCCAGCTCGGCGAAGAAGCCGAAGCTGGCGACGCCACTGATGATCGCCGGGAAGACCTCGCCCTCCTTGCCCTGCATGAACTCCACCTTTTTCATGTCCACCACGGCGCGTTCGGCTTCGGTGGCCACTTGCTCCCGCTCAGATGACTGGATGGCTGCAGCGTCTACAAAGGCGGTCAGTTCGGCGATTCGACCCTCCGACAGCTGCTTCTTCCGCAGGTGCTCCTTGATAATGCGATGAATCACCAGGTCGGGGTAACGCCGTATCGGCGCGGTAAAGTGGCAGTAGTATTTGGCCGCCAGTCCAAAGTGACCCAGGCACTCTGGGCTGTAACGTGCCCGCATCATCGAGCGCAGCAATACGCGATGGATCAGCCGCTGCTCCAGTCGGCCCTCAACCTTGTCCAGCACCGCCTGATAACTGCGCGGATGGATGTTGTCAGCCTTAGCCTTGATGCGCAGCCCAAAGGCACCCAGGAACTGGTTCAGTTCGGTGATCTTGGCCACCTTGGGTTCCTCATGCACTCGATAAATGAAAGGGGCCTCCAACCAGTGAAAACGTTCTGCGATTGCCTCGTTAGCGGCGACCATAAATTCTTCGATGATGCTGTCAGCTACCGTCTGTGAGCGGGGGACGATATCCAGCACTTTGCCGTCTTCGTCCAGAATCACCTTCGCTTCGCTCACTTCAAAGTCAATTGCCCCCCGGCCGGTTCGCTTTTGCAGCAGGATGTCTCGCAATTCCTTCATCCGCTTGAACAGGGGAAGCTGCTCGCGATAGCGCTCAGCTAGGTCGCCGGTCTCGCCCTCAAGCAGGCGGTTCACTTCTTCGTAGGTCATCCGCTCCTCGGTGCGGATAACGCTTTCCACAACCTCATCCTGCTGCACCTTACCGTTCTGGTCGATCTCCAAGAACACGCTCAGAGTCAAGCGATCGACCCGCGGGTTGAGGCTGCAGATTCCGTTGGAGAGGTCCTTGGGTAGCATCGGTAACACGCGATCCAGCAGATAGACGCTGGTACCCCGTTCAAAGGCCTCCTTATCCAAAGGTGAACCGGGGGTGACGTAATGGCTGACGTCAGCAATATGTACTCCCAGGCGGTAATTGCCGTTCTCCAGAATCTCCACCGAAATGGCGTCGTCCAAGTCCTTGGCGTCCGGGCCATCGATGGTCACGATCTGCAGACCACGCAGATCCCTGCGCCGGGCCAGGTCTTGCTCACCGATGGTCAGAGGCATCTTGGCCACCTGCTGCAGCACTGCCTCTGGAAATTCCTGCGACAGCTGGTATTGATGCACTACCGAGAGCACATCCACTCCCGGGTCTCCCGCCCGACCCAGCACTGTCTCCACCACGCCGGTGGGCGCATGCCTGCCATGCGGGTACTGGGTGATGCGCACTACCACCTTGTCCCCACTCTTGGCACCACCGGTGCCGCCAGGGGAGATGACGATGTCCTGCCCCAGTTTGCGGTCGTCGGGGACACAAAAGCCGATCTGCTCGCCTCCCTCAAAACGCCCCACCACCTGTGTGGTGGCCCGCTCCAGGATGCGGATGACCTCGCCCTCGTCCTTCCTACCTTCGCTGCGCTCGTTCAACCGCACCACCACCCGATCCCCATGCATGGCACCGTTCAGGCTGGAGGCAGACAAGAAGATGTCCTCTTCCCTTCCCGGCACGGACAGGAAAGCAAAACCCTTGGCATTGGCCAACACTTTGCCCACCGCCAGGTTCATCATTTCAGGCAGTCCGTAGCGCCCATAACGGGTTTTGATGATCCGCCCTTCCTTTTCCAGACGCGCGATCAGTTCGCGCCACGGCTGCTTTTCCTCCACCGTGGCGGAAAGGGTGGCTACCAATTCGTCCTCGGTCAGCGGTTTGTAGACCCGCTCACGCATCAGGCCAATCAATTTCTCGCTATCGATCATGGAGATACCTCCTCCGTCGCTTCAGTTGCACAGCTTTAGTTTTCGTCGAACGAGTGGGAATAATCCCAGCAAAAAGAGCGGCTCTTTCGCCGCCCTTGCGTAGCTACGCCTGCTCCAATTCGGACATCAGTTCGTTAAACACCTCGGCCACCGACGTGATGCCCTCCGCCCGCCAAGCGTTGGCACCGACAAAAGCAAATCCACTGTTCAGATTGCCCCGTTGCGCATTGATCAAAGCATCGGCGATGCAATAGGGCGCTTGTTTTGGCGAACAGGGCTTGAGGCAATTATATGCACAACGGATGGGCTTCGTCTCCCCTTCCTGGACTCGCTGCAGGAAATCATTCTTCACAGCCCGCCCGGGCATGCCCACCGGGCTTTGAATCAGGACGATATCCTCTTCCCGTGCCCGGACGTATTCCTGTTTGAACGCCTCTGAGGCGTCGCACTCTGCGGTGGGTACGAAACGGGATCCCAACTGTGCGGCTGACGCCCCGGCCTTGAGCACCCGAGCAACATCGTAACCGGTCCACAGCCCACCGCCAGCAATCAGGGGGATACTGTTTTCTTCGGTTCTATAAGGCTCAATCACCTCCAAAACCTCGGGGATCAACCGTTCTAACTGCAACTGCTCCATCTCGGCAGAATCGTGCAGTTGCTCCGGAGAGAATCCGAGATGGCCACCGGCTTGAGGCCCTTCCAGCACTATCGCGTCCGGTACCCGTCCGTAACGCTGAAGCCAGCTACGACACATCAGCTTGGCTGCCCTGGCTGAAGAGATGATTGGGGCCAACTTGACGGCTGCACCCTCCACCAGCTCGGGCAGATTGAGCGGCAAACCGGCACCGGAGAAGATCACCTGCGCTCCACCTTTGACAGCCGCTGCCACCATTTCGGCATAGTTGTTCAGCGCCACCATGATGTTTACACCAATCACGCCCTTCGGGCTCTTACGTCGCGCCAGCTGCAGCTGCTCTAGCAGCCCCAGTGGATTGGCCTGCCGTTTGTTGCTAGCGTAATCGGGCCGGTAAAAACCGGTTTCTACTCCGGAGACCACGCCCAAGCCGCCGCAATTGGCTACTGCCGACGCCAACCCTGCCATGGAAATCCCAACACCCATGCCACCCTGAACGATGGGTAACTCAATCTTCAGCTCTCCGATGCGCCATGACGATACCTTCATCCCCTGTGCTCCTTTACGTCAGCAAGCCCCAGAACTTGCTCCCTGTAATATGATGATTGCCGTGAAGCAACCGTGTGTGTGGTGATTTTGTGCACAAAGTGTGCACAAAGATATACTCTGATTGTAGGTGAAAGCGAGACAAGATGCAAATAGTTTTTCCAGCGCCTGCCCCAGGCGTCAGAGGCGCTAGAGCTGTTTAGCCATCAGCAAAAGGCGCGGGGCCACATGCAGATCAATAGAACGGTACCGATAGATCTGCACTGGCCCCAGGTGTTGATTGTCTAGAGTCCCAACTCGCTGCTGATGCCCTGCATCGCCTGCAGCCCCAACTCGATGAATTGCTCCAAAGTGAGTCCCAATTCGCTGCAGGTCTGCAGCTGTTCCCGGCTGACGCCCCGGGCAAAGCTTTTCTCTTTGAACCGATTGAGCACAAAGGGCACGTCGATGGCGGCCAACTTGCGCTCAGGATGAATCAGCGCGGCAGCCACAATCAGGCCAGAGAGCGGATCGGCTGCATAGAGGGCCTTGTCCAACAGGCTGTTGCGGGGCAGACCGTGAGCCTCGTTATGCACCTTCACCGCATAGACCAAGTCCTCACCCAAACCGGCTTCGGCCAACATCTCAGCTCCCAGCAAGCTGTGCTGCTCGGGCTCTTTGGCTGTCTTATCGTAATCAACATCATGCAGCAGGCCAGCTAACCCCCACCGCTCCACATCTTCGCCAAAGTGGGCAGCCAGCTGGCGCATAATCACTTCCACCGCCAGCATGTGCTTAATCAAGTTCTTGTTCTTAACGTGCTTCTTCACCATCTGCATTGCCTGGTCACGGTTAAGCATCTTTGATTCTTCCTTTCTGACTAGTTACATAAATGGGTTTGTCCTCAGTTTAGCAGACTTGCAGCGAAGGTGCCACCGCAGGGACAGAGGAAACGAGACAAGAGGCCTGGTCCCTTGGGGCTACTACATTAAGGGAGCGAATAGTCGCAGGATCTCCTGGAACAGACGCATCAGCCGATTGGTGCGACAATCCTCCAAGGTAACTTGCTGACAGTGTTGCAGTGTGTCCAGAAAATCTTCCTTTATGTCCTGCACCGCTTGGCTGTCGTGAATCCAAACCCCGCACTCAAAGGCCAGATACAGGCTGCGATAATCCAGGTTAGCGGTGCCTACGGTGGCTGTCCGGTCATCCGAAACAAAGGTCTTGGCGTGGTTGAACCCCTCGCTATACTCGTACACCTTCACGCCGGCGGCGATCAGCTCGGGATAGTAGGAACGGGTAGTCATATGCACAAACCATTTGTCCCAACGGTGGGGGGTGACGATGCGCACGTCTATGCCACTCTTGGCCGCCAGGCAGAGGGCGGATAGCATCACGTCGTCCACGATCAAATAGGGGGTATTGATGTAAACATAGTCTTTGGCACTGTTGATGATCTGCAGGTAGACATGCTCCCCCACATTCTCGTAGTCCATGGGGCTGTCGGCATAGGGTTGAATATACCCGTCCGAAACCATCTCTTCGGCCGTCAGCTCCGGCAGATAGCACTCGAAGTTCACTTCTTCCTGCTGACACAGGCTCCACATCTTCAGAAACATCAACGAAAAACTCCAGGCTGCCTGCCCCTTAATCATGATGGCGGCGTCTTTCCAGTGGCCGGGAGTGGCTGCTGCATTGATGTACTTGTCCGAGAGATTAGCTCCACCGGTGAAGGCTACCTTGCCATCGATCACCACGATCTTTCTGTGGTCCCGGTTGTTCTGTGTGGCCGATAGCACCGGCCGGAAGGGGTTGAAGACCGCAGCTTTGATACCCAGAGCAGCCAGGCGCTGGGGATAGTCGCTGGGCAGCGAGAGAAAACACCCCACGTCGTCATACAACAGCCGCACTTCCACGCCCTGCTTAGCTTTCTCAGCCAAGACATCCAGGATGCTGTTCCACATTACCCCTTCCTGAATAATGAAGTATTCCAGGAAAATGTACCTCTCGGCTTGCAGCAGTTCTTGCAGCAGCACGGCAAGTTTCATCTCGCCTGACCTCAGGTAGGTAGCAGTGGTATGCCGATAAACTGGAAACCCGGCGTAGTTTGCCAGGTATCTTACCTGACGCAGGTAGGGACTCTTCGTCCGATTCATCTCCAGACAGACTGCCTCATCCTGCGGCAGGAGGTGACAAGCCTTTTGGTCTATCTCGGCTTGGCGCTGCCTGAAGCGCTTAGTGGATGACTGATAGCGAAACAGGAGATAGAAGACGCCGCCCAGTACTGGGAAAAGCAAAATCTGGATAGCCCACACCAACTTGTAGGGTCGATAGTCATGCCGGCTGATGATATATAGCACTGCCAACAGGCTGATTGTGGTCAACGCTTTG
The DNA here is from genome assembly GCA_050949055.1 of Bacillota bacterium. Taxonomy (GTDB): domain Bacteria; phylum Bacillota; class UBA994; order UBA5500; family UBA5500; genus JAEZJZ01. The sequence goes on from JBMNFA010000001.1 coordinate 947,265, forward strand.
TTCAGCAGGTCCGACTGCCTGCTCGACCCAACAATCATCGCCAGCAGAATGGCAATCTGCAACAGAATCACCAGCGCCACCAGTACCCGCCGGCGAAACAAGGTTAGCACCCAAGATTTGCGCAACGCCCGCTCCTCCTTTCTGAACACTCTATCAGGTATTACGCAATCTGCTCCCCAGACGTTTCTTCAGGGAGACAGGGGGACGTACAAACTGTCTCCGCGCGGAGACAGTTTGTACGTCCCCCTGTCTCCCGTCCCCCTGTCTCCCTCTACCAAAGAGAAACCGGGCGAGTGCCTCTTGCGGCACCCGCCCGGCCTAGCTCGCAATCTACATGAACAGTGGAGCGAAGACCAATGCGACGATGGTCATCAGCTTGACCAGGATGTTCATGGATGGGCCGGAAGTGTCTTTATAAGGATCGCCCACGGTGTCGCCTACCACGGCTGCCGCATGGGTAGGTGTGCCCTTACCGCCATGATGTCCGGACTCGATGAACTTCTTGGCGTTATCCCAGGCACCGCCGGAGTTGGACATCTGAATGGCCACCAGCACGCCGGTAACTAATGCCCCGGCCAGTAGGCCACCCAAAGCCTCTTTGCCCAACAGCAGGCCGGTAGCCAACGGTGCAACCACTGCCAGCAATCCGGGCACGATCATCTGCTTTAGCGCAGCGGTAGTGCTGATGGACACACAGCGAGCGTAGTCCGGACGGGCCTTGCCGTCCATCAGGCCAGGAATCTCACGGAACTGACGGCGAACCTCTTCGATCATCTCGAAAGCTGCCTTACCCACAGCTTCCATGGTGATAGCGCCAAACAGGAACGGCAGCATGCCGCCGACAAACAGGCCGATGATCACCTTGGCATCCAGCAAGTTGATGCCCACATCCAGGTTAGCGGCTTGGGTGTAGGCTGAGAACAAAGCCAGCGCCGTCAAAGCGGCTGAACCGATGGCGAACCCTTTGCCGATGGCGGCAGTAGTGTTACCCACGGCATCCAGTGTGTCCGTGACTTTGCGCACCTTGGGATCCAGCTCAGCCATCTCGGCGATGCCGCCGGCGTTGTCGGCAATGGGGCCGTAGGCATCAACGGCAACCACCATGCCGGTGGTAGCCAGCATACCGACGGCAGCGATAGCGATGCCGTACAATCCGGCGAAGTTGTAGGAGACAAAGATGGCCAGCGCAATCACCAAAATCGGCAGCGCGGTGCTCTTCATACCCACGGCCAAGCCAGCGATGATGTTGGTGGCTGGTCCAGTTTTAGAAGCGTCAGCAATACCTGCCACCGGAGGCTTATCGGCGGAAGTATAGTACTCAGTGATCTGACCGATAGCAGTTCCGGCTACCAAACCAGCGATCACCGCATAGAACACACCCATGTCCATGCCCAGATATCTGACCAGGAAGTAAGCAGCTGCGACGGTCAGCAGGCTGCTGACATAAGTGCCCATATTCAGCGCCTGCTGTACGTTAGCACCCTCTTTAGCGCTGACAAAGCGGCTGCCCAAAATGGAAGCGACGATGCCTGCTGCAGCCAACAGCATCGGCAGCAAAATGCCGCTGATGTTTCCAATGACCACCATCCCGATAGACATGGCTGCGATAATCGACCCGACATAGGATTCAAACAGGTCGGCTCCCATACCAGCCACGTCTCCCACGTTGTCGCCCACGTTATCGGCAATAACGGCTGGGTTGCGGGGATCATCTTCCGGAATACCAGCTTCCACCTTACCCACCAAGTCGGCACCGACGTCGGCTGCCTTGGTGTAGATGCCGCCGCCCACACGGGCAAACAGCGCGATGGAACTGGCACCCAAAGCAAATCCATTGACGATGACCGGATCGCGGTAGAGCCAGTAAAGGACTCCGACGCCTAACAGGCCCAGACCGACTACCGACATGCCCATGACTGTACCGCCGCCAAAGGCGATGCTCAGGGCGCGGTTCTGCCCGTGCCGGGCTGCATTGGTGGTGCGCACGTTAGCTTTGGTGGCCACGTTCATGCCGATATATCCGGCCAAAACGCTGGCGATGGCTCCGGCTATAAAAGAGATGGCTGTGCGCGGATCGATCAGGATAGCCAACGCTGCGGCCAAGGCGATGACGAATACCACCAGGATGCTGTACTCGCGCCGCAGAAAGGCCATGGCACCCTCATGGATAGCGTGAGCAATCTCCTGCATGCGCTTGTTGCCGGCATCTTGCCGAGTAATCCAACTGCCGATGAACAGAGCGAAAACCAAGGCTACCCCCCCTGCAACCGGGGCGTACCAGATTAGGTTGTCCATTCTAACTATGCCTCCTAACTAAAATGCCATCAGTCTTAGTTTAGGGAACGCTGGACATGCATACTTAAATGCTGTCCATTCCATGACAAAGCATACCCCAGTATTTCCAGGGTATGCTAGCAGGTCACACCTAGCCTTGGCGGCGTGCGAGGATCGACAATAGCAGCGTGATCACCATCCAAGCTGGCACCATGTAGGTGGTCCACTTGGCGAGCATCTCATCCATGCCCTTTTTCTTACCAAACCAGGCTTGAGAGCCACCGGCAACGCTTCCTAATCCTGCTGCCTTATCGGATTGCAGCGCGACAGTCGCAATCAACCCCAGTGCAAGCAGTAACCAGATGATCTGTAACAGTGTAATCACTAGTCCACCTCCCTACCCCCAAAGCTCATTATATTCTAGCACAGCGGACATGCACTGACAATAGAAGTGGGCTAGTGCCGTTCCAAGTTATAGAAGCAGGCTACTCCCGGGTAGCTGGCGGCAGTCCCTAGTTGCTCCTCGATGCGCAGCAACTGATTGTACTTGGCCACCCGCTCGCCCCGGGATGGAGCGCCAGTCTTGATTTGGCCGGCGTTCACCGCCACCACCAGGTCGGCGATGGTGGTATCCTCGGTTTCGCCTGACCGATGGGAGACGACGGCGGTAAAGCCGGCCCGCTTAGCCATCTCAATCGCCTCTAGGGTCTCGGTCAGCGTGCCAATTTGATTCAACTTGATCAGCACCGAGTTGGCCGCCTTGTTTTCGATGCCGCGGGCCAAGCGCTCGGTGTTGGTGACGAAGATATCGTCGCCCACCAGTTGGACGCGATGTCCCAGTTTCTCGGTCATCAGTCGCCAACCGTCCCAATCCTCTTCCGCCAACCCGTCCTCTATGGAAGCGATAGGGAACCGGTCGATCAAGTCCGCATAAAAATCGACCATTTCAGCGGAAGTCAGCTGCCTGCCTTCGCCTGCCAGGACATAGAATCCTTCTTGAAACAGTTCAGTAGCGGCGATGTCCAAAGCCAACGCGATATCTTCACCGGGAACATAGCCAGCCAATTCGATCGCCTGCATAATCGCCTGCAGAGCGGCCTCATTGGAAGCCAGGTTGGGGGCAAAACCGCCTTCGTCGCCTACGCCGGTAGCCAAACCTTGCCGCTGCAGCACCTTGCGCAAAGCATGGAACACTTCCGCCCCCATGCGCAGCGCTTCTCTCCAGCTGCTGGCCCCCACCGGCATGATCATGAACTCCTGGATATCCACATTGTTATCGGCATGCTTGCCGCCGTTCAAGATGTTCATCATCGGCACTGGCAGCACCCGAGCGTTCACGCCGCCGAGATACTGATACAGCGGCACTCCGGCACTGGCGGCGGCAGCTTTGGCGATAACTAGAGACACACCCAGGGTAGCGTTGGCACCCAAACGAGACTTGTTGGGAGTGCCATCCAGATTGATCAACATCTCGTCAATAGCCACCTGCGACCGGGCATCCATGCCCACGATCTCGTTGGCGATCAAGCTGTTCACGTTCTCCACGGCTCGCTCCACACCTTTGCCCAAATAGCGAGCTGCATCTCCATCACGCAGTTCCACCGCTTCAAATTGTCCGGTGGAGGCTCCGGAGGGCACGGCTGCCCGGGCCACGGTGCCGTCTTCCAACACTACCTCCACTTCCACGGTGGGGTTGCCTCGAGAATCCAGGATTTCGCGAGCATAGCATTCAATAATGGTAGACACCAAAACCTCTCCTCTCAGTTAAGCACATTGCTTGCAATGTGCGCGGCTAATAGAGTGATTGTTGCGCAAGCAACTATCGGCTTGTACCTTGTTCAAGTTGCACTGCAACTTGCGAACCTAATAAAGTGATTGTTGTATAAACAGCTATCGGTCTTCGTCGAATACGATTAAGGATTGGCCGGTCATCGCCGACGGCTGCTGCAGGTGCATCAACTGTAGCACCGTTGGCGCGATGTCGGCAAGGATTCCTTGCGGACGCAATTTCCACTCTCCGGGCGCAACCAACAAGCAGGGCACCGGGTTGGCTGTATGAGCGGTGTGCGGCTCACCGGTGACCAAATCGACCATCTGCTCGGCGTTGCCATGATCAGCCGTCACTAGCATGGCACCAGCCAGCTGCCTTAGCGCCTGCTCCAACTGTCCCACACAGGCATCCACCGTTTCCACCGCACGGATGGCGGCGTCCAACACTCCGGTGTGCCCCACCATATCCAGATTGGCGAAGTTGACCACCACCAGGTCATAGTCAGGCAGCCGCGGTAGCAGCTGCTCCACGATTCGGCCAGCGCTCATTTCTGGACAGAGATCGTAGGTAGCCACCTTGGGCGAGGGGATCAAGACGCGCTCCTCGCCGGGGAATGGCTCCTCCCGGCCACCGTTAAGGAAAAAGGTGACATGGGCATACTTCTCCGTCTCGGCCACCCGCAGCTGCCTTTTTCCAGCTTGGCTCACCACTTCCCCCAGCGTCAAATGTAAATCCTGGGCGGGAATGGCATACGGCAAGGGGTAGCCTGCTTCGTATTGCATCATGCCGGCCAAATGGGGAGCCGGCAGCTCGGCTCTCGGAAATCCAGCGAATTCAGGGTCGTGCAGGGCGTGCATCAGTTCCCTAGCCCGGTCCGCCCGGAAATTCCACATGAACACACCGTCCTGCGGCTTGATCATACCCTGGGGACAGATCACCGTCGGTGGCACAAACTCGTCGGTATGGCCAGCAGCGTAGGATTGGCGCACCGCTTCGGAGGCGGTGGCTGCCCTTTGACCCTGCCCGTGCACCAGTGCCTGGTAAGCAGCTTGCACCCGCTCCCAGCGCCGGTCGCGATCCATAGCATAGAACCTGCCCATCACCGTGGCGATGGTGCCCACGCCCAACCGTTCCATTTCGGCCTCCAACGCCGAGATATACTCCAAGGCGCTCTGGGGCGGGACATCCCGCCCATCCAGGAATATATGTAAGTAAACCTGCTGCAACCCCCGCTGGCGCGCCAAGCGCAGCAAGGCATAAACATGCTCAATATGGCTATGGACGCCCCCGTCCGATAGCAAACCCAGCAGATGCAGCGAGTTTCCCTCAGCCTGCTGCATCACCGCCGACAACACTTCACTTTTGCAGAAGCTGTTATCGGCGATAGCTCGATTGATCCGCACCAGCGGCTGATAGACAATTCGCCCGGCACCGATGTTCAGATGCCCGACATTGGAGTCGCCCATCTGCCCAGGCATCAGGCCCACGGCCTCTCCGGAACACTGTAACTGGCAATGGGGATGTTGTCTGAACAAGCGGTCCAGATGGGGAGTCTTGGCCAAACGGACGGCATTCCCAGGCTGGGCATCCCGCAGGGCCCAGCCGTCCAAAATGCATAGCAGTACTGGCTTCATGCTTGCTTACGGCCATAAGCCTTGGCGATGGCCATCAGCTTATCGGGGTCAAGCGATGCCCCGCCAACCAATACTCCGTCCACTTGGCGCTGGGCAGCAAACTCGGGCATATTCTCGGGGTTGACGCTGCCGCCATACAGCACCCTCAAGCTAAACATCTCTCCGTCCCTGAGCAGTTGCAGCTTCTGCCGGCTGTATTCCGCCACCTGCTTGGCATCCTGCGCGGTGGCCGCGCGACCCGAGCCGATAGCCCAGAGGGGCTCGTAGGCCACCACCACCTGCCCCAGCTGCTCCGGCTGCAGGTGTTTCAGGCAAGTCAACAACTGCTGTCCAATCACCCGGCTGGTCAACCCCAAGCTGCGCTCGCTCATGGTTTCCCCCACACACAGGATGGGAGTGACTTGGGCATCCACCGCCGTCAACACCTTTTCGCTGATCGTCTCGGCGGTCTCGGCAAATAACGTGCGCCGCTCGGAATGGCCCACAATCACATACTCGCAACCCAGGGCCTGCAGCATATCGATTGACACTTCCCCCGTGTAAGCCCCTGGTGGCTTGGGGAAGAAGTTCTGGGCACCCAGTTTCACGCCGGTGCCAGCCAAACTGTTCTTCACCGCATGTAAAGCGGGAAAGGGGGGACAAATGACCACCTCTGCCGCCAGATCATCTTGCCACAGCGCCTTCAGACGGGAACAGAACCCCTCCGCCTGAGGCACCGTCATGTTCATCTTCCAGTTGGCCACCACCAAGGGTTTCGTCATGCCATCAAACCTCCTATACCCGGTTTGTCAGTGCCGCTACTCCCGGCAATTCCTTGCCCTCCAAGAACTCCAAACTGGCACCACCTCCGGTGGAGATATGGGTAATTGCGTTAGCCAACCCAGCTTGCTGCAGGGCTGCCGCCGAATCTCCCCCGCCGACGATACTCTCCGCAGAAGATTTGGCCAGAGCTTGGGCCACCTCCTTGGTGCCGACGGCGAACGCCGAGTGTTCGAACACGCCCATCGGACCGTTCCACACCACTAGACCGGCCTGAGCCAACATGTCAGTGAAACGCTGAATGGTAGCCGGACCGATGTCCAACGCCATCATATCGGCGGGAATTTGTTCCACCGGCACGACGGTGCCCCGCGTGGCATCCAAACTAGCGGCGACCACCACGTCGCTCGGCAGGACGATCTCCACCTGTCGCTCTGCAGCTTCCTTGAGCAGCTGGCTGGCCAGTTGCAGACGATCGGCTTCCACCAGCGATCTACCCATGTCCAATCCCTGGGCAGCCAAAAAGGTGTTGGCCATGCCACCGCCCACCAACAGCGCATCTACCCGCTGTAACAGGCTCTGCACCACACCAATTTTGTCCGAGACCTTAGCACCTCCCAGCACAGCCACAAATGGGCGTTTGGGATTATGCAAGGCAGCACCCAGATATTCTAGCTCCTTGGCCAGCAAGAAGCCGCCGACCGCCGGTTGCAGGTACCTGGTTACCCCCGCGGTGGAGGCATGGGCCCGATGGGCTGCACCAAAGGCATCGTTGACATAGATATCAGCCAAGGATGCCAGTTCAGCGGCCCAGGCCGCATCGTTAGCCTCTTCGCCCGGGTGAAAACGCAGGTTTTCTAACAACAAAGCCTGTCCGTCTTGCAGCTGATCCACCGCCTGTTTAGCCTCTGGCCCCACACAATCGGCGGCAAAGGCAACATCCATGTCCAACAGCTCAGACAGGCGCTGGGCCACAGGCCTCAGCGAGTATTTCTCCACCACTTTGCCTTTGGGCCGGCCCAAATGGCTGACCATGATCAGCCTCGCTCCCTGCTCCAACAGGTAGCGAATAGTAGGCAGGCTGGCGGCAATCCTGGTGTCGTCCGCCACTCCTCCGTCAGTCGTCAAGGGGACATTGAAGTCAACCCGCAACAGCACTCGTTTACCGGCTACCGAGATATCCCTCAACCCAAGCTTCTGCATGTCACTACCTCCCTGCTCTGTCAACAATATGTAAGGATGCGTCGACAAAATAGCATATAATATTCCATCAAGATTATATCACAATGCATCGTTAGTGCAGCCTATTCGCCTACCCTGCGGCAGAATCTAACCCATGTTCCAGTTTGCCCCGCCGCTGGAGACTGCAGTCGATCGGAAACTCAGTGTGGCTCTTTCCCCGCAGCACTCGAGCGGCGCAAAGTATCCGCCAATCGCAGCAGTTTGCGCAGACGGTGGTTGACTGCACTCTTGCTCAGCGGCGGGTCGGCGATCTGACCCAGCTCGTACAAGCTCAAATCCGGATGCTCCAAGCGCAAGTCGGCAATCTGGCGCAGGCCCGGCGAAAGCATATCCCAAGCCTGATGTAGCTGAATGGTCCTGATCGCTTCCATCTGTCGCACCGCCGCCTCCACAGTCTTGTTCAGATTGGCTGTCTCGGCGTTGACCAATCTATTTATCTGATTGCGCATCTCTTTACGCACCCGCGCGTCCTCGAACTTCAACAAGGCAGTATGCGCACCGATGATGTTCAGAAAGCGCACTATCTGCTCGCCTTCCTTCAGATAGACCACCAGATCTTCTTTGCGTTTGACCGTCTTGGGGGCCAAGCCTTCACATTGCAGCAATCGGCAAAGCACCTGCCCCTGTTCCGCCTCGGTTGTGGATATCTCCATATGATAAGAGACCTTCAGAGGATCGTTGATCGCCCCAGCTGCCAGGAACGCCCCTCGCAAATATGCCCGGCGACAACAGCGCTTCTGTACCACCCACTTGGCTACCCCATGCCCCAGAGTCTGCCCGTCCTCCAACAGCCCTACCTGCCGCAGCAGCTGCATCACCTGGCCGCGGCAGCGGATCAGATAGACGTTGTTCTTGCGCAACCTCACTTTGCGCCTGATGTACAGCTCTGCCTGCACGCCAAGTACCGCCCGCAACAACTTGAAGATCACTCGCGCCGTGGCTGGATTCTGCGTAGTCACCACCAGCCCCCACTGCGCAGTGCGGCTGTGCTCAATGCTGCCGTTCAAACGGATCAACGCCGCCAGTTCGGCACGCCGGCAGCAATCTTCCGCTCTGTCCTGGCGCGCCAGTTCCCGTTTCACGTCTTCGGTAAAAGTCATCATCTCACCGCCCGCAACGTGTTGGTCATGTCAGCTTTGTTATCTGAACCTTACCACATTCAGGGTACAGGAGGAAGTCGCCTCGGCACAAAGAACTGTATTAATCAGCTGTCTTTTCGATCACAGATAGCCAAAGGAGTCTTGACATGCAAAAGAATACACTGGCGTTGTTGGTCCGTTGTCTGTTGATGGTGCTTGGCTTGTCGCTGCTCAGCCTGGGCATCCTGTTCAGCGTCAAGGCAGAGCTGGGAGCTTCCGCCTGGACAGTATTTCATCTGGGCATCGCCAAGCATATCGGCTGGACCCAGGGCCGGGTCAGTCAGGTGGTGGGACTAGGGATCATCGTCATCAGCTACGGCATGGGCATCAAGCCATCTTTAGCCACCCTGACGAACATGCTGCTGGTAGGTGGAGTGTACGATCTGTTCAACGCTACAAACTTGGTTCCTACCCCCAGCACCCTGTTGCTGCGCTGTTTGTTCTTGGTGGTGGCGGTGCTGCTCACTGCGTCGGGGACGGCTCTCTACATCAGCGTGAAGTTGGGGGCAGGTCCGCGGGACGGTCTGATGTTGGCACTCACCCAGCGCAGCGGCTGGGGCATTGGTGTGGTGCGAAACAGCATCGAGCTGAGCGTGCTGGTGGTCGGCATCATCCTGGGCGGACCGTTTGGCTTTGGCACCGTGTTCAGCGCCTTAGCCATCGGCCCCACTCTGGAGAGTTGCCTCCAACTGCTGCGCTCCGCGACACGGCGCTGGCACCTGCAGGCCTATCTTGCGGTGGCAGAACCCAGACGAAGGCAAAAGCCAGTGGAAGGCGTGGCGGCAGGCAGCAACTAGAGGATAATCACAGGCAGGCCAGGCGTACGCCTGGCCTGCCTGTGATAGTACTTCGCTAGAACTCATCGCTCGGGGAAAAACCGCCGGGATTGATATTCTGTTTGGCGGCCTGTTCCAGCGGGGTGTCTCCAGGGTTCTGGACGCCACCCTGCTGGTTGAAAGAGCCGTAGTTCTGGTTCATCTGGTTGCTGTACTGGCTGCCGTACCCATAGCCTGTGTTGGCAAAGCCCTGGGTCGAGCTTGACTGCCCATACTGGCTGGGCTGGCTGTACTGATTGGTGCCACCATAATAGTTGCTCTGCCCATACTGGCTGGCCATCCCACCGAAGCTGCTTTGGATATTGCGGTCGGCCTGCATCGCGGTGGATACGCCGCCCATGCCACCGCTCATGCTCTGCTCACTGCGGGTGGTGCCGATATCCCGCTGCTGATACTGGGTGTTGGATCCAAACCCGCCCTGGCTATACTGGCCGGTCTGTTGACCATACTGGCTACCCTGACCATAGCCCCGCTGGATGCTCTGGTCGGCCTGCATCGCCGTGGACACGCCGCCCATGCCACCGCTCATGCTCTGCTCACTGCGGGTGGTACCGATATCCCGTGGCTGATACTGGGTGGTGGAGCCAAACCCGCTCTGGCTATATTGGTTGCCCTGCTGGCCATAGTACTGGTTGCCCTGACCATGGCTGCCCTGCAGGTTGTGATCGGCCTGCATGATCGCCGACATGCCACCCATGCCACCGCTGATCGTCTGCTCGCTGAGGGTGGTACCGATATCGCTTTGCTGGTACTGCATAGGAGACCCGAATTGATTTCCGTAGCCTCCCTGGCCATACTGGCTGATCTGCTGGCCGTACTGCATCGCCTGGCCGTAGCTGCCCTGGATGTTGTGGTCAGCCTGCATCATTGGGGATACGCCGCCCATGCCGCCGCGCATCATCTGTTCGCTGCGGGTGGTGCCGATATCGCTCTGCTGGTACTGCATCGGGGAGCCGAACTGATTTCCGTAGCCGAACTGGCCAAACTGAGACTGGTTGCCATACTGATTGCCTTGGCCATAGTTGGCCTGGGGGTAACGATTGGCCCCACCATACTGGGTGGACTGGCCGTACTGGTTGCTGGGGCCACCAAACTGGCCACCGAAGTTCTGGCCGTAGAACCCCTGGGTGCGATGGTCCGCCTGCATCATGCTGGATAGACCGCCCATATTCCCCTGCATCATCTGTTCTGTACGGGTAGTGCCGATACCCTGTTGGGCGTAGTTGCTGCCCATACCGCCGGAAATGTTGCCCTGCCTTGCTGCATTACCGCCATAATACTGTGGAATGCGCAGGCCTCGCTCGTCGTAATTGCCGTACATGTTGACACCTCCATGTGAATTGGGTGTGCGTCCATTGACGCAACACCGTTACCACCCGTAATATTTCCACTTTCCATGTCTACCATGTGCTGTCATCTGCAGAAGGAAAAAGAACCCGGGCCGTCCGACCGAGTTCCCCTAGTGATCGATTACTTGCTGGCCACAAAGATAGTGTGAAAAGTCCCTTCCGACCACGCTTCGCCCTGATAGGATCCGAACCAGCGAACGTTGCTGAATCCAGCGCCCTGCAGCGACTTTGCTAGTTGTTGTCTCAGCAACGGACGCAGGGTGACCGTACTGTCAATCTCGGTACCGTCGGACAGGATCAGTGTGGTGGCGAAATCAAGCAACCCGTCTTCCCGCGGGTGATAGAAGCGCTGCAGCTGATTGCCTCGCTTACCCTGCAAGGTGGGCAATTGGGTGACTTGCTGCACTGCCACCCGATCGTAATTGACAATCTGCCCGATGAACGGGCCGTCGCCCTGCAGCGCCTGATTGCAGGAGCGCAAGAACTGGGCTAGCTGGTCTGCCGCCGTCAAATGCACCAGCGTGTTCCCCAGACAAAGCAAGGCCCCAGCTGCCTGGGTGGTGGCGGCCACCTGCCGCATATCGGCTACCTTGAACTCCACCGAGCCCCTATAGGCCTGAGATGCGGCGGCCTGCTGGGCTTGGGCGATCATGTTCTCCGACAGGTCAATCCCCAACACATCGTAACCGGCCTCCGCCAGCTTGCGTGCCAGCGCCCCGGTGCTGCAGCCCAAGTCCACCACTGGTTGTGGTGCCTGCGGCAGCTGTTCCAGCACAAACTGCACCTGCCCCGGATTGAGCGGAAAAACGTCTTCATAGACAGCGGCCAAAGCTTGGTAGAAATCCGCCACTGCGCATCCCCCTCTCAAAGACAGTTCCCGACATATTCTTCTGTACTAGTAAGAAACAGTGGCCGCCGCGCGACCACTGTCTTTACTGCTCAGCTCGTCTAGCCACACTTAGAGTAACCGCAGTTGGAGCAGGTGATGCAGCCGTTCTGGGGCACCACCACGCCGCCACAATCGGGACAGATCAACAGCGATTGCGGACCCTTGGCCACGTTCAAATCGAACTTGACGCTACCCTTGACCACCTTCTCGATGGTCTTGCCGATGGCATCGGGGCAGCTGAGCACCCAAGTCTCCGGATCCACGATACAACCCACACAACGAATGCCCTTCACCTGATCCAGGATGGCATCCACGTCCACACCGGCGCGCAACGCCAGACTGATCAAGCGGCTGACGGCATCAGACAGGGATGAACAGCCTTCCTCTCCGGTATTGGTGAATACCTCGCAGACGCCATTCTCATCGGAATTGACAGTCACATAGAGCTTGCCGCAGCCACCAATTTTGTACTTCTTGGTGATGCCAAAGGTCTCGTCCGGCCGGGGGCGCGGCTTGAGGGCGGACTGGCCGGCAGGTGCACCCAGCGGCTGCACAGCAGCGGCTGCCTCTTCTGCCCCCGATGCTGAACTATGGCCGGTGGAGAGCACCTGGAACTGGCGGCTGCCATCGCGGTAGATGGTCACGCCTTTGCAGCCCAGCTCGAAAGCCAGCTGAAATACCCGGGCCACGTCTTCCTCGGTCGCCTCGTGGGGGAAGTTCACCGTCTTGGAGACGGCGTTATCGGTGTACTCCTGAAAAGCAGCCTGGATGCGCACATGCCATTCCGGCGATACGTCGTGGGCCACCACGAATAGCTGGCGAATATCTTCCGGAACCTCTTCTAAACCATGCAACCCGCCGCGCTCCGCGATCTTTTGCATCAACTCCTGGCTGTAGAACCCCCGCTGCTTGGCTACCCGCTCAAACAGGGGGTGCACCTCCACCAGCCGATCGTCGTCCAGAATATGCCGTTGGAAGCAGACGGCGAACAGCGGCTCAATGCCGCTGGATGCTCCAGCGATGATGCTGATGGTGCCGGTAGGAGCGATGGTAGTCACGGTGGCGTTGCGCAACTGCAGCCCCCCCGGTTGGTCGTAGACCGACCCCGGGAAGTTGGGGAAAACGCCCCGCTCCTCTGCCAGAGTAGCGGAAGCTAGCTTGGCTTCTCTGTCGATGAAAGCCATCAACTCTCGGGCAACCTCCACCGCCGCCTCGGAATTGTAGGGTATACCCAACTGGATCAACAGATCGGCAAAACCCATCACGCCCAACCCGATCTTGCGATTGCCCTGGGCCATCTGCTCGATGCTGGGCAGAGGATAGTGGTTGGCATCGATCACGTTATCCAAGAAACGCACCGACAGGCTGATCAACTGACGCAGGCGTGGGTAGTCTATCTGGGGCGCCTGGTCACCGGTGACCATGTGAGCCAAGTTGAGCGAGCCCAAATTGCAGGCTTCGTAAGGCAATAACGGCTGTTCGCCACAGGGATTGGTGCTCTCGATTTCGCCCAACTTCGGGGTGGGGTTGAAACGGTTGAGGCGATCCAGGAAGACGATGCCCGGTTCACCATTTTTCCAAGCCATTTCCACGATCAGCTGGAACACCTCGCGGGCGCGCTTGCTGGCCACCACGCTGCCGTCGCGAGGATTGATCAGATCAAACTCGCTGTCGTCCTTGACCGCCTGCATGAACTTCTCGGTGATGCCCACCGATAGGTTGAAATTGGTCAACTCGTTGGGGTCGGCCTTGGCAGTGATGAACTCGATAATGTCGGGATGGTCTACCCGCAGGATGCCCATATTCGCCCCGCGGCGCGTGCCTCCCTGTTTCACGGCATCGGTGGCCGCGTTGAATACCCGCAAGAAGGAGATGGGACCGCTGGCCACGCCGCCGGTGGACTGCACCTGATCGTTCTTAGGGCGCAAGCGGGAGAAAGAGAAACCGGTGCCGCCGCCACTTTTATGGATCAAAGCGGCGTTCTTCAAGCTTTCGAAGATGCTTTCCATGCTATCGCCCACAGGCAACACGAAACAAGCAGCCAACTGCTGCAGCTCGCGGCCAGCATTCATCAGGGTAGGAGAGTTAGGAAGAAAGTCCAAATTGGCCATCATCTGATAGAACTGGTCTGCAATCTCAGCCGCCTGTTCGGCTGTCTGGCCGTAGTGGCTCACCTCCACAGCCGCTATGTTCTCAGCTACGCGACGGAGCATCCCCTCCGGAGTCTCCACCAACTGCCCATTCTCTCTTCTCAAGTACCGCCGCTCCAACACGGTAACGGCATTCGGCGTCAAGTTCACTACCTTAACCTCCCCAATCTATAGAGCTCATGACAAAAAAAGAGTCTAGATATAGTGGTTCGACGGAAACCGCGCTTTCCCTGCGGCTCGTCAGAAACTTTATCTGGTGTGATACGGGGTGCTTGCATTATGCCGCGATTGGCCGATAATTAAATCTGACACGAAAAACCAACCGTCGAAAGGAGAACACGATGGACAACAGAGTGTCCGTTGCCCGTTGCCCCGACTACCAGGCCGAGCGGCTGGACCAGGCGGTGGCGGAAGCGCTGGCCCCGCTAGGCGGCATAGGGCGGTTTGTGAAACCCGGGCAGAAGGTCTTCTTGAAATGCAATCTGCTGATGAAGCGTAGACCGGAAACGGCCACCACCACCCACCCGGCCTTGGTGGAAGCGGTGGTGCGCCAAGTGCAACAGGTAGGCGGCATCGCTATTCTGGGCGACAGCCCCGGCGGCCCCTTCACCCCCAAATCACTGCAGGGTATCTATGATACCTGCGGCTTGACCGCAGTGGCGGAGCACACCGGCTGCCAACTGAACTTTGACTGTAGCAGCGCGAAAGTGCATTTCCCCGATGGACGCACCATGCAGCATGTGCCGCTGATCAAAGCGGCCCGCGAAGCCGATGTGCTGATCAACCTGCCCAAGCTGAAGACTCACGGCATCACCTTGATCACCGCCGCAGTAAAAAACCTTTACGGCTTGATCCCTGGGCTGACCAAAATAGAATACCACTTACGCCTGCCGGATCACCAGCACTTCAGTTCATTCTTGGTGGATCTGTGCCGGCTGGTGCAGCCTGACTTGACCATCCTGGATGCCGTCTATGGCATGGAGGGTCACGGGCCGTCGGGAGGCAACCCGATAGCGGTGGGAGCAGTGGCAGCCAGCCCCAATCCTTTTGCCCTGGATGTGGTGGCAGCTACTTTGGCCGGGGTAAAGCCAGAACGGGTGACCACCGTCGCTGCTGCCAAGCAAATGGGCTTGCACAGCGGCCTGCTGCAGGATGTGCAGTTGCTGGGCTCACTGGACGGCATCTGCCGGCAGTTCGCCACCCCACAGCTGATGCCAAGGGCAGACTTTCTTTCCCGATGGCTACCGCGGTCCCTGGCGGAGCGCATCACCCGTTGGGCCAGTCCCCGGCCGGTGTTTATCCCAGAGGTCTGCGTCGGCTGTGGCGTCTGTGTCAACAGCTGCCCACCCCAAGCCCTGTCGGGTGCCAGCTATCCACCCCAGGTGGATCTCCGCAAATGCATCCGCTGTTTCTGTTGTCAGGAAATGTGCCCTGCCAAGGCTATCAAAGTACAACAACCCCCTGTGACCCGCCTTTTCTTCGGACGTCACAGCGACAGCCACTGACCGTCATAGGAACCTATGGTAAAATGATACATAGCAATCAGTCCAGAACGACCTTGAACTGAGTCAAGAAGAGGAGGAGAAACGATGAGCAAAGCATTGGATCTGAATTACATCACCGAACAGGTGGTCAGGCTGTGCACCATCCCCAGCCCCACGGGAGACACGCAGGCCATCGTCGACTACCTGCGGGGGGAGTTCACGCGACTGGGACTGGCCTGTCAGCGCACCAACAAGGGCGGCCTGTTGGCAACTCTGCCTGGGCTGGATGACGAGCGGCAGCGGGTGCTGTCCGGCCACGTGGACACTCTGGGTGCGATGGTCAGCGAGATCAAGAGCAACGGTCGGCTGAAGTTCACCAATCTGGGCGGTTACATGATGCACTCGGTGGAGGGAGAACGGGTGGTGGTCAGCACCGCGGCTGGCCGACAGTACACCGGTACCATCCTCACCACCAAGGCAGCCACCCATGTCTGGGGCCAGGAAGCCCGCAAACTGGAGCGGGAGCCGGCCAATATGGAGGTACGGTTGGACGAGAAGGTATCCAGCAAGGATGACGTGAAGCAGCTGGGCATCGCCATCGGCGACTTCATCAGCTTCGATCCGCGGACCGAAGTCACCCCCAGTGGATTCATCAAGTCCCGCCATCTGGACGACAAGGCCAGCGTGGCGGTGATGCTGGGCGTAGCCAAGTACTTTGTGGAGAATGGCTTGCGGCCGGTGGCTACCACCCACTTCTTCATTACCAACTTCGAGGAAGTGGGCCATGGTGCGTCCTTTGGCACGCCTGCCAAGACTGTGGAATTCATCGCCGTAGACATGGGCTGCGTCGGCGATGGGTTGGACGGCAACGAATTTGCCGTGTCCATCTGCGCCAAGGATGGCGGCGGGCCCTACGATCTGGGCATCCGTCGGCGTTTGGTGCGGCTGGCAGAGCAGAACAACATCCCCTATGCGGTGGATATCTTTCCCTTCTACGGGTCTGATGCCGGTCCAGCCCTGCGGGCGGGCAACGACATTCGCACCGGCCTGATCGGCCCGGGCGTAGATGCTTCCCACGCCCACGAGCGCACCCACCAGGACGCGCTGCTGGCCACCGGCAACCTGCTGCTGGCCTACCTGACCACCGGCGAGGAGTAATCCCATCCTGATCATGGATCTCAAACCAACAGGGTGCCTGACGGCACCCTGTTATCATTCTCTTGACCTCAATGCTATCACCACTCGCTGCGTAACCGTTCGTATGCCCGCAGCAGCTTGATAAACTGTCGGCTATCGCCGCCCACATCCGGGTGGTGCTGCTTAACCAGTTGGCGGAAGCGGCGGCGAATGTCGCTCACGCCGGCATCAGCCGGCAAGCCCAGTTCCACCAGATCCGCTGGATTGAACAAGGAAGTCTGCAGCAGCCGATTCTCTCGATAGTAGGTATAGTACACCTGAAAGAAGAACTCATCCACCACCCCGCTGAACTCCTGCCGGCTCATCGCCAGCAGAGTGGCTAGCGGATACTTGACCCTGCCCGAGTCATTTGCGCGCAGGCTGAAGAACTGGTCCCACACCCAACTGCGCCTGATCATGTTATCATACCCTCCGCCGCGGATGGCCTGCTCTTGGCGCTTCATCCGCCGCAGTTGCCGCTTCAACCAGGGCAGACTCTCGGGCAGTTGCTCGGTTTCCCTCACAGAATACCTCCTATTCTATTGACTACTCCGCTAGAGCACAGTTCGCTGTAGATACTCTCTAGAGTCCTGCTGCCTCACAGCTCTACTTGCTTCATCCTCTTCACATACTTCTGGTGCAGCTTGCGGGCTTCCTGAAGCATGGTGCGGCGCAGAGCCAATCCAAACACTGCCTGGGCTAAGCGGCTGGGATCGTGGCGCACCACCTCATCCTGGGAGATCAGATCGGCGGCCACCACCTTCACGCCCATGGCCTCCAGCGCTTCCTGATCTAGTGACACTACGTCGGCACCTTCCGCATGGTAGCGCTGCAACAAGCGCTCTTCTATCCTCTCTGAGTTGACCAATATCTGATCGATCAGGCCGGGGCAACTGTGGGCCAGGAGCGCCTGCAGGTGGTCGGCGGCGGTAAACCCATCGGTCTCCCCCGGTTGTGTCATCACGTTGCAGACATAGATGCGCACCGCCGCTGAAGCAGCGATAGCCTCCACCACACCCGGCACCAGCAGGTTGGGAATAACGCTGGTGAACAGGCTGCCCGGACCCAAGACGATGGCGTCGGCTTCCTCTATCGCCGCCAGAGCTTCTGGCAACGGCTCCACGTTTTTAGGACGAAGGAACACCCGCTTGACGGACAGGCTGGAAGCGGAGATGCTGCTCTCCCCGCAGACCGTACTGCCATCCTCCATTTCCGCGCAGAGCACGATATCCTGCAGAGTGACAGGCAACACCCTGCCGCGCACGGCCAACACTTTGCTGGACTCCTTGACCGCCTTCTCAAAGTCTCCGGTGATCTCAGACATGGCCGCGATGAACAGATTGCCGAACGAATGGCCCTCCAAGCCTGAACCGCTGTTGAAGCGATGCTGAAACAACCGCTCCAGCAGAGGCTCAGTGGTAGCCAAGGCCAGCAGGCAATTGCGGATGTCCCCGGGTGGCAAAATCCCCAGTTCGCCCCGCAGCCGGCCGGAGCTGCCGCCGTCATCTGCTACAGTGACGATAGCAGTCAGATTGCTGGTCAACTCCTTCAATCCACGCAACAACACCGGCAGCCCGGTCCCGCCGCCGATGACCACTATTCGCGGTGCCCGCGCCAGCACGTTCTGCTCCACCAACAGATCGACCAGCTGTTCCTCCTGTTTCGGCAAGAAAACCCGAGCCAACGAACGGACAGCACCGCGCACTCCTAAGGCAGCGGTCAACAAACCGATGCACAACAACAAGGCTCCTACACCTACCGCCCGTCCGTAAGACTGGCCGGTGAACAGACCGATAATGTTCAACAAGCGCAGCTCCACAAAACTGAGCAACTGCCAACCCCAAAGCACCTCTGCCCCTAGGGCCAACAGCAGGATGCCAGCCGTGATCAGTGCCAGCCAGCGCTTGATCCCGATGCCTGGATAAAGCCATTTGGTGATTCTGGGCATGGCTGCTACCTCACCGGAATGTCCCGATGCTGCTGATAGACCCTATGCTTGGCCTGCAACATCTCCCGCACCCGCTCGGCGATCACCACCGAGCGATGTTTACCGCCGGTACAGCCGATGCCGATCACCAGATGGGTTTTGCCCTCCCGAATGTAGAGCGGAATCAAGAATTCCAGCATCTCCCCCAGATGTTTTAGAAACTCTTGGGCCTCCGGCCACTGCAGCACATATTCTTTCACTGGACGTTCGGTGCCCGGAAAGTGCCGCAAGTGGGGCACGTAATGGGGATTGGGCAGAAACCTCACATCAAAGACGAGATCGGCATCCAGGGGTAGGCCATGTTTGAACCCAAAGGAAAGCACCCGGATGATCAGATTCTCCGGCGACCCCTCCCCGATGAAGAAGGCATGGATCTCGTTTTTCAACTGCTGTGGTGTCAGATCGGTGGTGTTGATGATGCGATCAGCCCGCTGCCGCAACTCTTCCAGGCGTTCCTTCTCGTGCCTGATGCCATCCAGGATGCTGCCGTCCCCCGAAAGCGGATGGCGCCGCCGCACTTCTTTGTAGCGGCGGATCAGGACATCCTCCTCCGCCTCCAAAAAGAGAATCTCGTAGCGATAGTTGTTGGCTTTCAGGTAGAGCAGCGCCTCAGTCACGCTATCGAACCATTCTCCCCCGCGGATATCCATCACCACAGCCACCCGGGAAAACTTGCCGGAGGACTCGCTGCACAGTTCGGCGAACTTGGGCAGCAGCGCCGGAGGCAGATTGTCGACACAGAAGAAACCCAAGTCTTCAAAATGTCGCAGGGCCTGGGTCTTGCCTGCGCCGGACATGCCGGTAACCACCACAAATCTCACTCCCCGGTTCATCCATCCACCTCACTTCCGCACTTTCGCGTTTCTGATCCGCTCTGGGTCCAAGCACAACCTTTGGGCCAATTTAATTCCGGCTTCCAACTTCCCCACCTCCTCTGGGGTGTGGGCGTCGCTGTTGATCACAAAATCCACGCCGCTGGGCAAGGCCGCTTGTACGTAGCCGGCCAATCGATCTGCATGAGCGCAGTTGATCTCCATGGCTGTATCGCGGCTGGCGCAGACCCTAGCCAGTTCGGCGGTGTCGATATCTATCCATAGGCCGGGATGAGCGACAAAGCTGACCTGATGCCGCTGCACGGCCTCTACCATCGCCTTGGTGTTCAAATTGCGCAAGCGCCGGCTGCGCAGCTGGGTGGCCCGCTGCAGCAGGTTGGGAGCAAACATGCGTACACCGTCCCAGACGTTTCCCGGGCGCACCAGCGGGTGCAGGCTGACGGCCAACAAATCCAGGGATGAGCGCAGGTATTCGGGCACATCCAGCTTGCCCTCGTGATCGATCACATTGGCCTCCAACCCCAGCAGTGTTTTCGTCTTCCGGTGCTGCCGATTGCAGCGATCGATCTCCGCTCGCATTTCAGCCAGCGTCTGCTCCATGTCCTTAATACCCACTCCCAAGTTGTTGGGTGCGTGGTCTGTGATCGCCACCTGCTCCAGGCCCGCCTGGCTAGCAGCCCGCAAGTTGTCGGCAATGCTGCCTTTGCCATCGCTATAGATGGTATGTGTGTGCCAGTCGGCAAATAACTCCCATCGGTTCATCGGATGGGAATCCGGGGGCCGCCCTGGCGGCGGTGCGCGTTCCGCTGCAGCAGGGCCTCCATGCGCTCGGCATGCAGGTTGATAATCGCCGCTTCTGGCACCCCAGCCTCCAAGGCCAACTGCAGGGCCAAATCCAAGCGACCCACGTGACCTGACCAGTGAGCATCGCTGCCCAACACCACCGTGCAACCGCTGGAGGCGGCCAGCCTGGCGATTTCAGCGCAGATGGGGTTGCTGCCTTTGCGGCTGCCCAGCAGCGAGGAGTTGTTGATCTCGATCATCACTCCTAGGTCGGTGGCAGCCTGCACCACGCGACGGCAATCGATCGGAAAGCGCGGGTTGCCCGGGTGTACCAGCGTATCCACATAGGGATTCTGCAACGCGTTCAGCACCGCCTGAGTATTCTCCTCCACCGAACCCGGCGGCATGCAGTCGCGATGCAGTCCGACAGCGATGTACTCCAACCGTTTGAGATACTTCTCCGGCAGATCCAGCTCGCCAGCTGTATTCAGGATGTTCGCTTCTATACCCTTCACCAGGCGCACGCCCGCGATCTGATCGGGCAGCGCGCGGAAATTGGCAAAATAGATGGCGTGGCAAGAGCCGGGCATGGATGGACCGTGCTCGGTGGTGGCCAAGTAGCGCAGGCCGTTCTCCCGGGCCGCATCCAAGTTCTCCTGCAGCGTGCTGTAGGCATGCCCGCTGGCGATGGTATGGGTATGTAAATCGGCGATCAGTTGCACGTGGCAACCCCTCCTTCTGATGTTACACCGTGTTACGCCGGAACCGATGATGCACCGGGACGTGTACCGTGTATCCTAATGAACTGCAGATCCCTATGGGTACTGTTCTAGTTGGGATGGTCGATCCCTGCCGCCAGCTGTCGGTAGATGGCGAGTTGCTCCGGATAAGGCATGCGATTGAGCCCGCTGGTGGATGGGGCGACGAAATCGTTGCATCCCTCCACCACCGCTTGCTGTTGCCAGCCATAGTCGCACTTGGGCAGCCCGGCAAAGGCCTTGTAGACACCGATGCCCACATAACAGACATTTTGGGGCCGATATTCCTTTAGTTTCTGCAGCAACCGCTCTCTCCCCTGCCGATAATCTGCAGCTGTCAGCTCAGCTGCTCCCCGGGTGGGGCGATCCACCAGATTGGTCAAGCCCAGGCCCAGGCTGAGCATCGTCCCATCCTGCTCCGCCGACAACCGCACTGGCGTCAGGCCCGCTTCATAGAGGACGCGCCAGAAGCGATTGCTGGGGCCGGCGAAGTGGTGCCCCACTGCGGCGGAACGCAGCCCAGGATTGTAGCCGACAAAGAGTACGCGGAGGGCTGGGGTAATAATATCTGTAAGTTGCTGCCGCTGCCCGCCCACTGGCCCAGTTGATTCTTGCTCGGAAACTATCGGTTTGCTCTTTTTTGGGGGCACAGAACCACCTCCTTAGTGATCGACGCCAGACTTATTATGCCGCTGCCATCGGTGAGATAATTGCTGCGTTTGGCAGGAAGCTTGGATGGGTTATCGAAGGATATAGGGCAGTGCTCGCGGGTGGTCAGCCCGTCATCTGAGATGAGTTTCTTCGCCTTCAGTGAGCCGCAGCCAGAAAAAGGGCCTTTCGCTGCGCTTCCAGATGACAAGGGGTGGTTCAAGGCTGGCAGTTGCGGCACACACTATAGCCAGTACAACAGTCAATAAGGAGGGCTGCAAATGAGCTTCAAACAAGTGATGGAAGTATACGAGTTGTTGGATTCTGCCCGCGTGGACGGTGAACAGGTGGCGGACCGGCTGAGGTCGGCTGGCGCAACCGACATCGCCGTCACGCGCATGCAAGGGGCGAAAGGGTATACCGACTTTGTGCGGGTGATGATCCCGGGTGCCAACGGAAAGCTCCGCGGCGGTCAAGCGCCTACTTTGGGCATCATCGGTCGTTTGGGCGGCATCGGTGCCCGACCGGCCCGCATCGGCCTGGTGTCCGATGGCGATGGTGCCATCGTCGCCTTGGCCTGCGCTCTGAAGGCGCTACACATGCAGCAGCAGGGCGACCAGCTGCCTGGGGATGTGATCATCGGCACCCACATCTGCCCCACCGCCCCCACCATTCCGCACGACCCGGTGCCGTTCATGGGGGCGCCCGTGGATATGCAGACGATGAACCGCCAGGAAGTGGCTGAGGAGATGGATGCCATCCTGTCCGTCGATACCACCAAGGGCAACCGCATCGTCAATGTGAAAGGGGTGGCGATCACCCCCACGGTGAAGCAGGGATACATTTTGCCCGTCAGCAACGATCTGATCGACCTGCTGCAGTTTGCCACCGGCCGGTTGGCCAATGCACTGCCCCTGTCCACCTACGACATCACTCCCTATGGGAACGATCTGCAGCATGTGAACAGCATCCTGCAGCCGGCCACCGCCACCGCTGCTCCGGTGGTAGGGGTGGCCATCACCGCCGAGATCCCGGTCCCCGGCTGCGCCACGGGTGCGTCCCATCTGCCGGACTTGGATGCCGCCACCCGCTTCTGCCTGGAGGTAGCCAAAGCGTTCGGTGCTGGACAGTGCCAGTTCTACGATCAACAGCAGTTCTCCCATGCCCAGCAGCTTTACGGCGCGATGACCCACCTGCAGACCATGGGGAGAAGTCAATAGTACGTATGCGGAAGAGGACGGTGTCTTGCTGGCACCGTCCCCTTCTCATTATCGGGTAGGCCAGGCCTGCGCGCTTCATAGGTGACGGGGCTAAGCACGCAGGCCTGGCCTCCCAAACGAGCCCTTCAGCCTCTCTACCCACTCCAGCAGGCGCTCCACCGCCCCTATGGAGGTCAGGCGCTGCGTGCAACAGACGCATTGGCTGCCCATTCAAAGAGCGAGAGAGGGCGGATACAAGGCAGCGGCTGTCTGAGCCATCCTGCTTTCCTTTTCTCTGCTGCCGCCAAGAAAAGCCCTACTCGAGGGCTCACTGACCGGGATAAGACGAGTGGCGAGTTCCGCTGCCGCCGACCGAAGCGAGCTCATCCATTAGCTCGGCAGACAGCGGCTAAGCACGCAGGCCTGGCCTCCCAAACGAGCCCTTCAGCCTCTCTACCCACTCCAGCAGGCGCCCCACCGCCCCTATGGAGGTCAGGCGCTGCGTGCAACAGACGCATTGGCTGCCCATTCAAAGAGCGAGAGAGGGCGGATACAAGGCAGCGGCTGTCTGAGCCATCCTGCTTTCCTTTTCTCTGCTGCCGCCAAGAAAAGCCCTACTCGAGGGCTCACTGACCGGGATGAGACGAGTGGCGAGTTCCGCTGCCGCCGACCGAAGCGAGCTCATCCATTAGCTCGGCAGACAGCGGCTAAGCACGCAGGCCTGGCCTCCCAAACGAGCCCTTCAGCCTCTCTATCCACTCCAGCAGGCGCTCCACCGCCCCTATGGAGGTCAGGCGCTGCGTGCAACAGACGCATTGGCTGCCCATTCAAAGAGCGAGAGAGGGCGGATACAAGGCAGCGGCTGTCTGAGCCATCCTGCTTTCCTTTTCTCTGCTGCCGCCAAGAAAAGCCTTGCTCGAGGGCTCACTCGCCGGGATAAGACGAGTGGCGAGTTCCGCTGCCGCCGACCGAAGCGAGCTCATCCATTAGCTCGGCAGACAGCGGCTAAGCACGTAGGCCTGGCCTCCCAAACGAGCCTTTCAGTCACTCTACTATTCCAGCGTACGCTCCACCGCCGCTGCCGCCCGCCGCAGCTTGGTCATCAGCTGGGCGAAGTTCTCGGGGGACAGCGACTGCTTGCCATCGCAGAGAGCCAAATCAGGCTGAGGGTGCACCTCCACCAGCAGCCCATCGGCCCCGGCGGCCAGAGCTGCCTGGCTGAGGGCCGGCACCAGCCACCACTTGCCGCCGCTGTGGCTGGGATCGACGATCACCGGCAGATTGCTCAACCGCTTGACCAACGGTACCGCTGAAATGTCCAGCGTGTTGCGAGTGTAGGTCTCGAAGGTGCGAATGCCCCGCTCACACAAAATTACGTTCGGGTTGCCTGCAGCCACAATGTATTCCGCCGCCAGCAACCACTCCTCCACGGTGGCGGCCATGCCCCGCTTGAGCAGCACCGGCAGCCCGGCCTGCCCCAGCGCTTTCAGCAGCTCGTAGTTATGCATATTGCGCGAGCCTACCTGCAGGATATCCGCCACCTTCCCTACCAGATCGATCTGCCGCGGATCCAGCACCTCGGTGATCACCCCGAGACCGGTAGCGTTCTTGGCCGACTGCAGCAGCCGCAGGCCCTCCTCGCCCAACCCCTGCCAACTATAGGGCGACGTGCGGGGCTTATAGGCGCCACCGCGCAGAAAATGTGCTCCGGCTGCCCGCACTGCCTGGGCGGTGACCAGCAACTGCTCCTCACTCTCCACAGAACACGGCCCGGCCATCACCGTCACCGCATGTCCGCCGATCGCCCTGCCGGCGGCCCAGACCACCGTGCCTTCCGGCCTCACCTCTCGGCTGACCAAGGTGTACGGGCGAGAGACGGGCATGGTTCGCTCCACCCCGGGCAGCGCTTCCACTCCCCGCCCATCGGGCATCCTCTCGCCTAGAGCCAGAATGATACACTGCCCTCCGTGGCAGCTAACCTGTACCGTAAAACCCAGCGAGCGCAACCGCTCCAGGACCGCCTCAATCTCGGTCCTCGTGGCTGAGCTGGACATGATCACAACCATGTGGTTTACTCCCTTCTACTATCCACTTAGGGCTATTATACTGGACAGGCGTGAAATGAGAAAACGCGGGGTAACCACCCCGCGCCACTCCTACACACTCCTGCTCCCAAAAGGCTGTCATTCTACACTACAACGAAGGATCTATACCTAGGACTGAGCTCTAGGCAACCGACGCTAGGCGACTGTCCGAACCTGGCCAGCTCTTTTGCCGCTGCTTGCCCAACTAACCCAAGCGGAAATAGTGCTCCAGTGCCACCGCCACGCCGTCTTCTTGATTGCTTTTGGTGACGAAGTCGGCCACCGCCAGCGCCGCTGGCTCGGCATTACCCATGGCCACGCCTACCCCGGCATATTGCAGCATGTCCAAGTCGTTCTCGCCGTCACCGATAGCCATCACCTGCTCCCGACCGATGCCCAATCTGTTGGCCAGGAAGGCTAACGCCTGGGACTTGGTGGCCTGGGGATGACCAAACTCCAAGAAGTGCGGCCGCGAGCGGTTGATGGTCAACCGGTCCCCAAACTGCCGCTCCGCTTGCGGCTGCAGATGATCGCGCAGGTAATCTGGGTCGGCCACCGCCACCACCTTGGTGGCCACTGGCAACGGGAAGCTGCTCAGCTGACCCACTGCCTGCACGTCCACCCGGGTAAAGCGGGCGTAATCCATGGCGATGCGGTTCAGCTCGGCCACATATAAATCGTCACCCACATAGAGGTTGATGTGCACCCCTACCTCCTCTAGCCAGCGCAACAGCGGCTGCAACACCTCCGCTGCTAGCGACACCGACCTGAGGGTCTCCCCGGTGCGGGAGGTCTTGACCAGAGCGCCCTGATAGGTGATCAGGGGCACATCCAGTTCCAGCTCGTCGGCATACTGCTTGGCCGACTTGAACATGCGCCCGGTGGCTAACGTAACCGTGCACCCCATAGCCTGTACAGCGCTCAGGCTGCGCTTCACGCGCTGGCTGATGGTGCGGTCCGGTCTCAGCAGTGTATCATCCAAATCGATGGCCACCAAGCGCAGTTTCTGATCTGCAGTCATTGCCACAACCCCTTCAACCATTAAGCAGATTCCTGATGCTTGAACTGCATCTCATAAAGAGTATGATACACTCCGCCCGATTTGGCCAGCAGTTCGTCGTGGGTGCCTTCCTCCACTATCCGCCCGTCCTCGATGGCCACAATCTTGTCCGCGTTGCGAATGGTGGACAGCCGATGGGCGATGACGAAAGCAGTGCGGCCTTGGAGCAGATGTTCCATAGCCCGCTGGATGATCACCTCCGTATAGGCGTCCACACTGGAGGTGGCTTCATCCAGAATGAGAATGCGCGGATTACAGAGCAGCGTGCGGGCAAAGGATATCAGCTGCCGTTGCCCGATGGACAAACGGGAGCCACGCTCATGTACCTCTGTGTCATAGCCGTCCGCCAGCTGCATGATGAACTCATGCGCTCCTACAGCCTTGGCCGCTGCGATCACCTCTTCCTCGCTGGCATCAGGCCTCCCGTAACAGATGTTCTCGCGGATGGTGCCAGAAAAGAGGAAGGTGTCCTGCAGCACTATCCCCAGCTGCCGGTGCAGTGACTGCTGGGTGACGTCACGCAGGTCGACGCCATCGATGGTAATTCGGCCCTGGTCAGGCTCGTAGAAACGGGCCAACAGATTGATGATCGAGCTCTTGCCGGCTCCAGTCGGCCCTACCAAGGCCACCGTCTGGCCCGGCTCAGCTGCGAAACAGATATCGTGCAGCACCGGCTGGCCTTTCTTATAGCCAAACGTGACGTCCTCAAAAGACACCCGTCCCTCGATTAAAGGCAGCTCCGTGGCCTCCGGGCTGTCCTGCACATCGGGCTCGGCCTCCAGTAGCTCAAAAATGCGATCGGTGGACACAGTAGCCGACTGCCACACGTTGTATACCTGGGAGAGATCTCGGATGGGCATATAGAACTGGTTGACGTAGTTGACGAAGGCGTAGACGGTGCCCACGGTGAGGATGTTCGCCCGCACCAGCGAACCGCCATACCACAGCACCATGCAAATACCGATTGCACCCACCAACTCCACCAGGGGGCCAAACAGAGAATGCAGCTGAGCGGCCTGCATGTTGGCCTCCAGGTTTTCCATGTTGGTGGCATCAAACCGCTGCATGTTGCGGTTCTCTCGGGTGAATGACTGGGTCACCCGAATACCCGAGATGCTCTCCTGTAGATTGGCATTGACGGTGGCGATCTTTCGCCTTACCTGATGATAGGCCATCTGCATGCGAAAGCGGAACTTGGTGGATAGCAGCCATAGGAAAGGCAGCGTGGTAAAGGTGAGCAAGGCCAGGCGCCAGTTCATGTACAGCATGATGCCGATGATGCCCACCAGCTTAAATGCGTCGTTGATCACGTTCAGAATGCCGGAAGAGACCAGTTCGTTGAGGGCGTTGACGTCGTTGGTTACCCTGGACATTACCCGACCGGCTTCAATCTGATCGTAGAAACTGAAGGACAGCCGTTGCAGGTGCTCGAACAGCCGCTGCCGGATGCTGTAGATAATATTCTGCCCCGCCCAAGAGACGAAGTAGGTCTGCCAGTAAGTGCACAACCAGTTGAGCACATAAACCAGCAGATAGAGCAGGGCGATGCCGTCCAGACCGGCGGCGTTGCCGTTTTCGATGAAGACGTCGATAGCTGTCCGTAGCAGCAACGGGGTAACCAGCCCGGTCACCGATACTGCCAGCATGAACAACAGGCCCAGGAACAGGTGCCTGCGATAGGGCCAGATGAACGGCCCAATGCGTCTCAGTACGTGGGTATCCACTTTGACATTGATCGCATCGGCATCGAATCCGTGTCCGTGCCTGTGCATCAGCACCCACCCCCTTCTGCGCCAGCCAGCACATTTTCCGGCTGCAGCGATTCCTGTTGCCTGAACTGCATTTCGTAGATTTCGCTGTAGATGCCTCCCTGCTGCAGCAACTGCTGATGATCGCCCTGTTCGGCGATCACGCCGTTTTGCAGCACGATGATTTGGTCGGCGTTTTTCACCGTCGATAGGCGCTGGGCGATGACAAAGGTGGTACGGTCGCGCATCAGCTCCTCCAACGCCTGCTGAATCAGGTATTCGGTCTCGGTATCCACACTGGACAACGAGTCATCCAGAATGAGAATCCTCGGATCCATCAGCAGTGCCCTGGCAATCGTCACCCGCTGCTTCTGGCCGCCGGAAAGGCCGACCCCTCGCTCGCCGACCAATGTGTCGTACCCATCAGGAAGGCTGACGATGAAGTCGTGGATGCGGGCTGCTTTAGCTGCTGCGATGATCTCATCCATGGTCGCGTCGGCGCGCCCGTAAGAGATGTTGTCCTTAATGGAGGCAGAAAAGAGGAAAGTCTCCTGCAACACGATGCCGATCTGTCGCCGCAGGGATTCCAGCGTCACATCGCGGATGTCGATGCCATCCACTGTCACCCGGCCGGCAGTAACATCGTAGAAGCGAGGGATCAGATTGATCACGGTGCTCTTGCCTGAACCGGTGGCACCCAAAAGGGCGATGCGTTGCCCCGGCTGTGCATCGATATCCACCGCGGTCAACACTTGGTTGCGGCCATCGTAACTAAAGGAGACATTCTCGAAGCGTACATGCCCGGCGATCGGCGGCAGCTGTACCGCTCCCGGCAAATCCCGCACGTCCGGCTGAGTATCCAGAATTTCGAACACCCGCTGGGCGGCTGCCCCCGCCTGGTTATACATGTTCACTAGCCAGCCCAGCATGCGCACCGGTTGGATCAAGCGCATCAGTAGGGAGTTGAAAGCCACCAGAGTGCCGATGGTCATGGTGCCCTCGATCACCGAACGGCCTCCATACCAGAGGATCAGGGTGGTGCCCAAACCGGTGATGAAGGACATCAGCGGGAAATAGAAGGCCCAAAGCCGCACCGTCTCCACGTTGAAGTTGAGATAGCTCCAGTTCTGCTGTCGGAACTTCTCGATCTCGCGATCCTCCTGGGCAAAAGCTCGCACCACCCGGGCACCGGTGACGTTCTCCTGCAGCACGCTGGTCAACACAGCCATCTGCTGTTGGATCATGCGGTGGCGGGGCCGCACCTTGCGGTTGAACTGGGCCACTGCCCAGACCAACAGTGGCATGGTACATAGGGAGAGCAGCGTCAAGCGCCAGTTCATGTTCAAGAGTGTAAATAGCACGAAGATAAAGGTGAAAATGCTGCTCAACAGACGCATGCTACCCATGCTGACGAAACGGCGCAGCTGCTCCACGTCAGCCGTCGCCCGGGACATCAGCTGGCCGGTCTGCGCCTGATCATAAAAGCTAAAAGATAAGTACTGTAGCTGCCGATAGATAGCATTGCGCAGATCATAGATGGTACGCTGGCCCACCCATTCCATGGTGATTCCTCGGCCATAGTTGAGCAGTCCCATCAGTGCCTGCACGCCGACCACTGCCAAGGCCATAGGGATCAACAGATTCCAGCGTCCCTCTTCGTATACGGCATCAAAGGTCCATTGAATGATCTTGGGCTGTACCATCAGCATGCCGGTAGCCAACAGCATCAACAACGTGGCCAACAGCACCCGCGGCCAGTAACGCAGTACGTACCTAAACAGGCGAACAACTACTTGCACGTCATACCTCCTCCCTGACGGAGCTATTCTTCTGATACGCAATTAAGCATCGGGCACTTCCTCCTGCATGCGTTCACTAACCAGATCCAGCAACCTCTCCAGCTGAGTGGCTTCGGCGAAGGCATCGCTGACCAGCTTGTTCACCAGGTCCGCTTTAATCAGCAGCAACCCCGCATGACGAGGGCGGCTGAAGACCAGCAGCTTGTCGCCAATTTCGATGCCATAGGCCTTGCGGGCGTCGGCTGGAATCACCACCTGCCCCCGCTCACCGACAGTGGCGGAGCCCAAGAAGTTGCTGCGAGAAAATCTGCTCAACTATCACTCCCCCTTCCCTGTGAGTGACACGAAGGGACAGTCCCCGCGTTTCACTCTGCAGAAATGTATGAAATGTCTGATATGATTGTAGACCGACTGGCAGCCCCTGTCAACCTTCTGCAGGCAGAACATTCGTCCCCAAAACTAACCTCCAAACAAATAAAAAGAGCCCGAGCTCAGCACTCGAACTCCTAATACAGCAGTTCCTCCCCCCACAAACCGCTAGCCGCGGTTGTCGCCGATCAGCGCGTTGACCAACACCCCAAACAGACTGAGCAAGATCGCCGACCAAGTGGCGGTCCCGAATCCGATGATCGCGAACCCTGGCACCAGCCAAGCGGTGATGGTCAGCATAAAACCGTTGATCACCAGTGTGAACAAACCCAGCGACAGCAAGTTGAAGGGCAGGGAGAGGATGATAAATAGCGGGCGAATCAGCGCATTGACCACGCCCAAAACCAGCCCCGCCAGTAGAATGGAGACCTGACTACGAAATACCAACCCGGCCACCAACCAACGGGAAATTACATACAGAGCGGCCGCGTTGACCACTACTCGCCACCAGAACTTGTTCTTCATCTACCTCTCCCCTCACAACCGTTAGCGATTGTTGCGTCTGTTTGCGGCACCTGTAACAGGCCTGCGACACTAGGGTGTGCGGGCTACTCTACGATAACCTCCACCCGAATGCCTTCGTCGTCGTCCTCCACTTCCACCAGTTTGCCTATGGCCCCCTTGCGGATGGCCGTCACCAGCTCTTTCAGGTCGATTCCGCCGCTGCGGCTGATGGTCTCCTCCGGCACAAACTTCATGCCGATGTTCAGGCCCACTTCCAGCAAGGCGATCGGCAGGTTGACGTTTACCTTGGCCTTGCCCGTGTTCAGATCGGTCACCCTCACCTTCAGCCACTTTGCTTCGCTGGCCACTGCAGTGGAGCCCATACTGCCCTCGTCCACAGCCAGCAACAACTTACTGGCTTCTTCGGCAGTTATCTTGCCTGACTGCACCATTTTCAGGATCTGCAAACGCTCGTTTTCCATTAGCATGACCCCCTCATTTGCTCCTCAGCGGGGAGCTTCTGAACACATTATATTATCTGTCCCTTGATGACGTCAACAGATATATTTATAATTTAAATGTCCAACTTAATCTTTTTCAGTTTGCCGTGGCTTAATCCTGCCGACTGCCCTGCAACGTCACTAGTAGGTGCGAATGGTTACCTTCACCCCGTGGACAGGGTCATTCACCTCTACTAGAGTAAGGGGCCCGGCCTTGCGCAACACCACAAAAACGCGCCCCAGATCGGGC
Source organism: Bacillota bacterium (assembly GCA_050949055.1). Taxonomy (GTDB): domain Bacteria; phylum Bacillota; class UBA994; order UBA5500; family UBA5500; genus JAEZJZ01. Next base: position 978,490 of record JBMNFA010000001.1, read on the forward strand.
ACCAGAGTATTGGCGATGGACAGGTAGCGATCGGCGGAGCGGCTCAGGCTGGGCAGGAAGCGCGTGACCAGCTGCCAGATATCCAGCCCGGCCCGCAGCAGATCCTCCAGTACCCACAGGGGTAACGGGATCACCAGCCTGCGGCGCATTTCTGGCGTCCGAACGCTGCAGACCAGGAAAAAACTCGGTCGCGCCACCGCGATCACCCCTTTGCCTAGCTCAAGGCCTTCAGTAATTTGACCGCGTCCTCAGCGGAGATTTCACCTTTAGACACCTGATCCAACACTTGCCTGCGACGGCTGGCGACCTCTGCCCGTTCCGCCTCATCCACCCGGAACCCCATAGCCTCCAGCACGTTATCCAGCCTGCTGCGCACTGTGGGATAGGAGATACCCAACTCCCGCTCCACTTCCTTGATATTGCCGCGGCTGCGCAGGAAGACCTCGACGAAGTGCTTCTGCTCGCTATTCAGGCCGCAGAAGCGGCAGCTCTCGAAGTCCCCCTCGATGGTTGTATCGCAATGGTGGCAGGTGAGCTTGCTCACGGCCAATTTATGTCCACAGACGGGACAGAGTCCAGGATAGGGATGACTCATCAATCTCACTCCTTAAAGAAAATAGCTGCAACCCTGGCTAGATAGCCATCTCTCGATAGCTATTGTAACCCTTTTGCAGCCGAATATCAATATTTTAAAGATAGGCTTTAATTTTATTCAAGAGACACCTAAGCCAGACCCCGCTTCCGCTGCAAGATCTTTCCGCGGATATCGCTGCCATACAGCAGCACGGGCAGGCAAACCTCCAGCAGGCGAGAGGCGATGCGATCGTCGTAGCGGATGGCCACGTCAGCCAGGCTGAGATTGGACGAGATCACCAGGGGCAAGCGCTGGTTGCGACGATGGTTGACGATGTCGAACAAGCAACGGGTGGAGAACTCGGTCACATACTCTGCCCCCAAGTCATCCAGTATCAGCACCGGAACTTCCCGCGCCAGCGTCAACAGGTCTCCGCCGGAAGAGGGGCTATCAAAACCGGCCTTCACACTGGTGATCAAGTCTGAGTAAGTGGCATAGAGGGAGACTATCCCATTCTCAGACAGCGCGTGGCAGATGGCACTGCAGAGAAAGGTCTTGCCCAACCCCGTCTTGCCGCTGATGAACAGGCTAGGCGCCTGCCTGGCGTCTTCCATCACCCGGGCCACAAAGGCCTGACAGGTGGCGAGCGCTTCCTGCGCGTTCTGTCGCTCGCTGATGCCCAGCGGGGTAAGCTTGTCGGCAGCATACCAATCCAAACTGAACTGCTGAAAGGTCTGCTCGCGCAGCCGCTCCGGCAGCCGGGCACCCTGGAAGCGATTGGCCAGCAGGCGCTGCTGCTGGCAGCGACAGGGGCGTCCATCCACCACCCCGGTGTCCTTGCACAGCGGGCAATCCCAATCCGGCTCCGCAAACCGCTCGGGGATGCCGTGCTCGCGCAGATACTCCTCCCGTTGTTGCATCAGTTGTGACAGCTCAGCTTCGATCAGAGCCGAGGAGCCCCTGCGCAATACACGGTCGGTGTGCAAGGCGATCAGTCGTTGTTCAATCTGATCCAGACGAGGATGCAGGCGAAGCACCGCCTCGTACCTGCCTCGGGCGGCGGCCATCTTGGCCAGTCGCTTGGCTTCGCTCATACTACTCCTCCTTTGGCGGCAGGGCTCGATAGAGCCGGACGTCATTCAACAGTTCCTGCAATTCGCTGTCGCTCTGTTTTGCGGAGCTCTCGGTTCTCTTGCCGCTCCGTCGGCGAGCCTTTTGCATCCGATGCTCCGCGGCATCCTGCCGGGCAGCCTGGGCACTGGTGATGCCCTTCAGCCGCCAGTTGATCAGAATCTGCTCGATATAGGACAAGTTCCTGGCCTGATTGATCACCGCTATCTCCACAGCCAACTCCAGCAGGTCGCGGGCATATGCCTTCTCCAACACCAGCAGCTTATCCATCTCGGTGGTGCTGAGAGCTCGCCCAAATTCCTGCTCGACTATGGACAGCATGCTCTTTTGGGCGCGGCTGCGCCGCTGACCGCGCATTAGGGCTTCCGTCCTGATCTGCGCTTCGCTGCTCACGGGCTTCAATTGCTGCTGTAAAGGCGTTGCGTCGGCGAATGCGGCTTGGAAATCATCCTTGGCCTTGGGTGACGTCAAAGCATAGCTGCCATCCGATTGGGCGATCACCAATCCAAACTCCTGCAATCTGGCCCAGGCCTGATAGCTTTCGTTCAGGGTCATGCCCAAAGGCCCACATATCTCTGCCTGCCAGCCGGAGCCACCCGGCCCAGATAACCCATGCTTAACCAATCGCAGCAAGTAACAGTAGAGCAGCGTCGCTGCCGGCCCGATCATCGGCAGATAGTAGTCCCAGAGTTCATGATAGATGATGCTGAAGCTCTGGCGATCGTCTGCCAGGTACACCCGATTGCCTGGTTGCATGGGCTCAACTCCTTTCTGTTCACCAAACTTACTACTTCTTTCTCTGACTACTGGGTCCTTCCCCTGGCGGCGCTTCTTGCCGCAAAAATCGGTAGAGATTCTCAGCTGCCCGCTGGTTCATGCCCGGCACAGCAGCCAACTCAGACACATCAGCCTGACGCAGTTTCTGCAGGGAGCCAAAGCTGCGCAGCAGAGCCGTGCGCCGGGCTGCTCCGATACCTGGGCATTCCTGCAACCAGGATGCCACCTGGCGTTTGGCCCGCAAGCGGCGATGATAGGTGATAGCAAAACGATGGGCCTCATCCCGGATACGCTGCACCAAATACAGACTTTGGGATTGGCGCGGTAGAATGATCGGGTCCGATTGGCCTGGCTTGAACAACCACTCGTTCTCCTCGGCCAAGCCCACCGTCGGCAGGTGACCAAACCCCAGGCTTTCCATAGCCGTCCGTGCCGAGGAGAGCTGCCCTTTGCCGCCGTCAACTATGATCAGATCCGGCAGGTCGCTGAATTTGGCATCGTCCTGCTGCACCCGCCGCAAGCGGCGACTGATCACCTGCTGCATCATGGCGAAGTCGTTGGGTCCTTCGATGCCACGGATCTTGAAGCGACGATACTCTTCCTTGGCGGCTTGGCCGTCCAGCATCACCACCATGGATCCGACTGCCTCGGTGCCGGAGATATTGGAGATGTCATAGCACTCGATACGCCGCGGAGCCTCTGGCAAACCCAGATAGTGCGCCAGTTCCTGGAGCGCCGACTGCAGCAGCTGACCTTCGCTGAGCACTCGGGCAAATCGTTCCTCCAGCGCCGCCACCGCGTTCTTTTCCACCATCTCGATCAACTGTTTCTTCGGCCCCCGCTTGGGCACGGCCAGCTGCACCCTATGCCCCCGCCGACCGGACAACCAATCAGCTACCACCTGCTCGTCCTCTTCCGGCAGCTCTGCGGCTAGTAGGATCTCCGGCGGCAGATCGCTGACGTGGGCGTAATGCTGCTTCAGGAAAGCAGCCAACACCTCGCCCCGGCTCATCTCTTCAGTCCCAGTGAGGAAGAAGTTGCGGCGGCCAATGGTGCGACCGTCCCGCATCAGCCACACGCTGACGCAGGTCTCCTCTACCCCTCGGGCCAATGCCACCAGGTCACGGTCCTCCAAGCCGGCCGAAATCATCTTCTGCTTCTCCATCACCTGCTGCACCGAGTGCAGCTGGTCCCGCAATTCGGCTGCCCGCTCGAAGAACAGCCCTTCCGCCGCCTGCTCCATCTGTTGCTGCAGGCGTTCCACCAGCGCTTCGTAACGTCCGGACAGGAATAGATCCACCTCGTGCACCACTTCTCGATAGCGCTCCGGAGTCACCTGCCCGGTGCAGGGGCCCTGGCAGCGGCCGATGTGGATATTCAAACAGGGCCGCCCCACGGGCTCCCCCGTCAGAGACTGCTTGCAGGTGCGTAAAGGAAACAGGCGGCGAATCACCTTCATCGTGTTGCGCATGGCAGTGGCGCTAGGGTAAGGCCCATAGTACTTGGCACCATCCTTGCTGATGCGGCGAGCCACCACCAGACGCGGATATGGCTCCTGCATGGTCAGCTTCAAATAGGGATAGTGCTTGTCATCCTTGATGCGAATATTATACCAGGGCTGATGTTGCTTGATCAGATTGCTCTCCAGAATGAGGGCTTCCACTTCATTATCGGTGATGATGAAGTCCAGGTCGGCTACCTTTTGCACCAGCGCCTGCACCTTGGCGCTGTGCTGGGCACCCGGCTGAAAGTATGAACGCACCCGCTGCCGCAGCGAAATCGCCTTGCCGATGTAGATCAACTGACCATTCTTGTCCTTGAACAGATAGACACCCGGTTTGTCCGGCAACAGCGCCAACTTATCCCTGACCTTACTAATCCCCCTCACCCCCCAGCAACGCGCAGCGTTGCGCATTCCATAAAGTGATTGTTGCGGTAGCAACTATCAGGTTGTTCCTTATCAGCAATGCGCAGTGTTGAGCACTGAAATTCACCCTAATTATATCAGAAGCGGGCAGCAAGAATGGGCTGTCGCGCGACAGCCCATTCTTGAATCCCCCTGTCACTTCGTGACAGCTACATTATTCCTTCTTCACCCGCAGGCCGCTGTCGTTGACCGACTTGACCCCCATCACTTCGGTCACTGCTGAGGCGATGCCTGCCTTCTCGGACTTGTCTCGCGCCTCTCCCCGCAGAAAGACGTCGCCATGATGCACTTCAATCCCCACCACCGGCAGCTGATTCTGGCGCAGCTTGCGCTCGATAGCTGCTTTAATCTCTCCATCATCAATCTCCCCGTCGGTAGCCACAGTGAGGCCGTTCTCCACCGATTCGACCCCGTCCACCGCCCGCACCGCTTCAGCGGCGGCCAGCTTGTCAGCATAAACATCCACCACGCCGGACAGGGTGACTTTGCCACCTTGGATGATCAGATTGATATCGGCTGCCTCGGTCTCCAGCTTGCTCTGCAGAGCATGCAGCACATCCCGCCAGAGACGCTTGTCCTGTTCGCTCAACTGAATAACCTCCTCATCAGGGCTGACACAGGTGCTGCTCAGCAACCTGATAATCTAGCGCATGGCGTCAAGTCTCAGCCCTACTGGCTGCAGAACCCTGAGGTCCTGTGTGGTCCGGCTTGAGACTGCGCCCTACTAGTTTATCCAGATTGAACGAGTTTAGGCTCGAGGTAGAATGCGACGCAAGAATTGCCCGGTGTAAGACTCGGCCACAGCAGTCACCTGCTCAGGCGTGCCGGTGGCCAGAACCAGGCCGCCCCGTTCGCCGCCCTCCGGACCGAGGTCGATGATATAGTCGGCGGTCTTGATCACATCCAAGTTATGCTCGATCACCAGCACAGTATCGCCGGCCTCCACCAGTCGTTGCAGCACATCCAGCAACCGCTGGATATCCGCCATGTGCAAGCCGGTGGTCGGTTCGTCTAGGATGTACAGGGTGCGTCCGTTGCTACGGCGGCTGAGCTCCGTAGCCAGTTTCACCCGCTGCGCCTCACCGCCGGAGAGGGTGGTCGCCGGCTGCCCCAGGCGCATATAGCCCAAACCCACATCCACCAAAGTCTGCAACTTGCGCTGGATGCGGGGAATGGCCTGGAAGAAATCCAGCGCTTCCGAGATGGTCATATCCAGCACATCGGCGATGGTCTTGCCTTTGTATCGCACCTCCAGCGTTTCCCGGTTGTAGCGCTTACCGCCACAGACCTCGCAAGGCACGTAGACGTCTGGCAGAAAATGCATCTCGATCTTGATGATCCCGTCCCCCCGGCAGGCCTCGCAGCGGCCTCCGCGCACGTTGAAGCTGAAACGGCCCGGCATATAGCCCCGCACTTTGGCGTCCTGCGTTTGCGCAAACAGCTGACGGATCAGGTCGAAGGTGCCCGTATAGGTGGCAGGGTTCGAGCGCGGGGTGCGCCCGATGGGAGCCTGATCGATCTCAATCACTTTGTCCAAATGCTCCAATCCCAGCATCTCGCTGTGCGCCCCTGGCTTGCGCTTGGCCCGGTTCAGCTCCAGCGCCAAGCGCTTATAGATGATCTCGTTGACCAGGGTGCTCTTGCCGGAACCTGACACTCCGGTGACACAGGTGAACACCCCCAGTGGCACCTTGACGGTGAGATCCCGCAGATTGTTCTCTCTGGCCCCAGTCACTGTCAGCCACTTGCCGTTCAAAGGTCTACGCTCAGCGGGGATGGGAATGCTGCGCTGTCCTGACAAATACTGGCCGGTGATGGACTGGGGCTGCCGGCAGATGTCCTCCAGGGTGCCGGTAGCCACCACACGCCCCCCATGCTCTCCGGCCCCAGGCCCCATGTCCACGATATAGTCTGCCTCGCGCATGGTCTCCTCGTCATGCTCCACCACAATCACTGTGTTCCCCAGATCTCGCAAGCGCTTCAGCGTCTCAATCAACCTGCTGTTGTCGCGCTGATGCAGCCCGATGCTGGGCTCATCCAAAATGTACAGCACCCCGGTGAGGCTGGAGCCAATCTGGGTAGCCAAGCGAATGCGCTGCGCTTCTCCTCCGGAAAGGGTACCTGCTTTGCGGCTCAGCGTGAGATAATCCAGGCCGACGTTGACCAGGAAGCCCAAGCGTTCGCGCACTTCCTTCAGAATTTGGCGGGCGATCAAGTTCTCCCGCTCACTCAACTGCAGGGCTTGAAAGAACTGCAAGGCATCGGAAATGGACATTTGGCCTACTTCGGCAATGTTCCTGCCGCCTACGCGTATCGACAGCACCTCCGGCTTCAAACGCTGGCCCTGGCAATCCGGGCACATCCGGTCACTCATATACTGCTCCAGACTTTCCCGGACATAGTCGGAGCTAGTCTCGCGGTAATAGCGATCTAGCATGGGGATCACTCCCCGGTATACCAGGCTGAACTCCCGGCGGTGGCCGCTGCTGTCGGTATAGCGCACCTTGATCTGTTCCGGACCGCCGTGCATCAGAATCTGCATCTGCTCGTCAGTGAGCTCAGCCACTGGCCGCTGCAGAGGAATATCGTATTTGCTGCAGGCAGACGTCAGCAATTCCGAGTAGTAGTTGCTGCTGCTGTCTGCCCAGGGGGCAATAGCGCCCTCCGCAATGGACTTGTTCGGGTCAGGGATGATCAGGTCTGGATCAAACTCCATCTGTGCCCCCAGGCCAGCACAGGTAGGACAAGCGCCATACGGGTTGTTGAAAGAAAACATGCGCGGACTGATCTCCTGGTAACTGAACCCGCAGTCCACGCAAGCAAAATTCTGGCTAAACAGTTGTTCCGGTCCATCCACCTGGCTGATGATCACCAGGCCACCGGACAGCTTGGTGGCTGTTTCGATGGAGTCGGCCAAACGGCCACCGATATCCGGCCGGATGATCAGTCGGTCGACCACCACCTCGATGCTATGCTTGCGGTTCTTCTCCAGGTTGATTTCAGTTCCCAGCTCCACCATGTTGCCGTCCACCCGCACACGTACATAGCCATCCCGCTGCAGGTCTTCGAGCAGCTTGTTGTGCTCGCCCTTCTTGCCTCGCACCAACGGCGCCAACACGATGATGCGGGTGCGCTCAGGCAAACTGAGCACCTGATCCACGATCTGCTCCACCGTCTGCTGGCTGATCTCGGTGCCGCAGTTGGGACAGAACGGATGCCCCACCCGGGCAAACAGCAGACGCAAATAGTCATAAACCTCGGTCACCGTGCCGACGGTAGAACGAGGGTTGCGGCTGGTAGTCTTCTGGTCTATGGAAATGGCAGGCGAGAGTCCTTCAATGTAATCCACATCCGGCTTGTCCATCTGACCCAGGAACTGCCGAGCGTACGCAGACAGCGACTCCACGTAGCGCCGCTGGCCTTCGGCATAGATGGTATCAAAAGCGAGCGATGATTTTCCGGAGCCCGACAGCCCGGTGATCACCACCAACTGATCGCGAGGAATATCCACATCGATACTCTGCAGGTTGTGGGCCCGCGCACCGCGCACTATAATCTGCTTGCTGGGCATATTCTGCATCCCTCCTGCCCATCGTACATACATTCGCTATTGTACCACTCGCCGCCTAACACAGCAACTGGGAATCGCATGTGAGCAGGGGATGAGGAAAGGGTGGTGATGGGGGCAACAGCCGTCCCCATCACCACCCTAGCCAGCGAAGCCGTGCTGGAGCAGCTCCGCCAAACGGTCTACCTGCTGCAGCAGCTGGTCCTCGGTCATCTGCGGCCAAATCAGGGCATCAAAGTTGTTCAACAGCAGGTTCACCACCGCAAATATGAACTCTACCGGGAAACAATCCCGAAACTGGCCGCTAGCCGCGCCTGCTTCCACCAAGCGGCGCAGTGCATCTTTGCCGCGGTCAGGGAAGGCCTGCTTCACCTGCTGCTTCAGTTGTTCCGACTCCGCCATGAACTGTCTGCCTACAGCCCAAACCCGGGGCTCCTTGAGCGCGAACTCCATGCCCGCCCGTGCCAACAGCTTGATCTGCGCAAAGAAGTCGCTGGGAAAGTCTTCGTTCAGGGACTTGGCTGAGAAATGGGCTAGTTTCTGGCGGGTGATCAGGTCCAACAGGCTCAGGTAGAGAGCCATCTTGTCCCGAAACCGATAATAGAAGCTGCCCTTGTTCGTGCCCGCCCGCTTGATGATATCGTTGAGCGAGGCCTCGGCAAACGACTTCTGCGAAAACTCGTCCAACGCTGCCTCATAGAGCGCCGGCAACTGCTGGAGTGGATTATCCTGGATCGGGTGGTGTTGCCAAACTGATGCTGCCTGCCGGCGCTGATCCTGTGGCATTACAGCTCCTCCTCCAACTGTCGCTCACGCTCCTCCTGCCGACGCTTCATTGCCCGCAGAAAGCTACTCGCGGCCTTCACCTTAATATACACAAACAGCGCTAAACCGACCACCACCAACACCCAATGGTACCACTGCACCCGCTTCACCCCCTATCTCAGTCCGAATCGACGCGCTATCGGCCGGCCGAGTAACAGCGCCCAGAGCAAGCTGGTAACCAACAACGCCAGCAAGGCAAAAGGAGCAGCAGCCCCCGCCCATGCCTGGCGCAGTGCGGCCAAATACCAGTATTGGGGGAGCCAATAGAACAGCCACTGCAGCTGTTCCGACAGGAACATACTGGACAGCGGCACAATCAACACCAGTGGCATCATCAGCTTCAGCGAAGCAATGGCCGTAATCTGGTTGTCGGCTGTGTAACCGAAAGCCGCCGCCAACAGTCCGAGCAGCAGGGCAGCCGCTAGGACAGTCAACAGCAAATGGAGCAACATGTCCGCCCGCCTGATAGCCAGCCCTACAACCGCTGTGTTCACCGCCGCCAGAATCAGCGCGCTGACGATGCGCGCCAGCAGATACCGGCCCAGGGTGAGCGGAGTGACGGCCAGCGCCTGCAGGGAGCGGCTTTCCCGCTCGGCTACGATGTTGAAGCCAGGCACGGTGCCCGCCATGAAGATCACCAACAAGAACAACGAAGCGGCGATGAACTCGGCCAAGTGGCCCCCGGAGGAGGGGATGTGCAGGGACTGGAAGGGTGGAATACCCCCCGCCAGCGCCCGCTGCAACAGCAACTGCGCCTGCGCGGCGAACCCCTGCGGCTCGTTCCCTTCCAGCACCAAGGTAAACCCTCCGGCTCCCGGCAGCACGCCAGCGACGCTGTCCATGCGGCCCACCCGGCGCAACACCGCTTGCTCGTCAGCCAGTTGCTCCACCCGGGCCACCCGCTGCAGCTGCGCCACTTGGGCAGCGTCCAGCTGCGCCGGGACGGCAAAAGTCAGGGCACCTTGATTCACGCCTCCCACCACTGCCATGTAGGCCAGCGCCAGCAGCACGGGTGAAAACATCATGTACAGCCCAATCTTGTTGCGGCTGATCAACACCCAGTCAGTTCTTATGATGGCAAGGATCGTTCGCACGCTTCAGCCACCTCCTATTTGGCAGTCAACAGCTGGCGCTTGATCACCAGGGAGCAAAGCCCCAAGGCGGCCAACGTCCAGGCACCCAGGGTCAGATACACAGCCTGCAGCGACTTGCCGGTGGGGAAGAGAATCTCTTCATAGGCAAACAGCCCGCCATATGAAGGAATGAGCTGCATCCAGGCTGGCGAGAAGGTGGGCACCACATAGCTGAACATGGGCAGCATGTTCAGCGATAGTATGAGCACGGCCACAGCAAACCAGCCGGAGATATCTTCGAAAAAGGCGGCCACGCTCAGCCCCAGCAGGGTATAAAACAGGCAAGCCAGCGCGGTCAGCAGCACGAACTGTCCCGCGTGGAAAGAGAACCCCAGAGTAAGCACCGCCATCAACAGCGCGTAGACAGTCCCGACGCAGATGAATAGCAGCGACTTGCTGGCCAGGTAGGCCCACGTGCCGCCGGGCGACACCCGATATGCCCGCAGAACAGCTTCCTGTTTCTCGCCCAGCAACAGGATGGCAGCCATCAGAAAGCCCAACACCACCGCTTCAAAGCTGATGAACACCGGCATCATGCGCAAGTTCCGGGGCACATCGCCAGTCGACTGGCGCAACACCTGGGTGGTGATCGCCGGCAGCTGGCCGTCGGGAGGGGTGAGCTGCGTTACCAAGGCGGCGACCGCCTGCTCGCTCCAGCCGCTGTGCACCACCGTCAGCGTCCCATCCTCCATGATCAGACCGATGGCGCCGCGCTCGCGCACCTGCGCCTCTACGGCTGCAGGGCTGTCCAACCGCTCGGCTCCTGCCAGGTCCAGCCCATGGGTAACCAGTGCGTTGCTGGGCAACTGGGAATCGGCCGGCAGCAGGAAGCGGACAGTGATCACGATCAACACCAGGCTGACGGAAACGACCCAGAAAATGGCGTTGCGGAGCAACAGCCTCAGGTCCTGTCCCAACAGGCTGAAGATGCGCCTCATGGCGTCAACCCCTTTCCGGTGACCCGAATGAAGATGTCCTCCAGGGTAGCCTCCTGCGAATGGATGGTGATTGGCTCCACCGCAAGCATGAACTGGGCGAACTGCTCCTTGCCGGCGGCGTCCAGGCGAAAACTGCGGGTCTTGCTCACCCCGGCCTCCAAATAGGTGACGGTGACTGCCTGTTGGCCGTATTTCAGCTTCAGGTTGCCGGGGGTATCCAGCGCCGCGATCCGTCCGCTCTCTATAAACGCCACCCGGTCGCAGAGCGTGTCTGCCAGCATCATGTTGTGCGTCGTCAAAAAGATGGTGGCGCCCCGTGCCTTCTGCTCTAGAATCAGGTCCCGCATGCTGGCGGCGGTGGTGGGATCCAAACCGGCAGTGGGCTCATCCAGGAAGAGGATCTCCGGGCGGTTGAGCAGTGCCCGAGCCAAGGTCAAGCGCTGGCGCATGCCCTTGGAGTACTGTCCTGCCCGGCGATGGGCCACCGTCCGCAATCCCACCCGTTCCAGCAGCTGCAGCGGATCCTCGGTCGGCACCGAGAACAGGCCGGCGAAATGGCGCAGATTTTCCAACCCGGTCAGACTGAGATAGACGTTTGGCTGCTCGAAGGATACTCCCACCCGATTGAAGAAGGTGGGCGTCAGCTGGCGCACCGATAGACCATCATACTCCACCACGCCCCGCTGCAGCGGCAGCAACCCGGTCATGATGTTTTGCACCGTGCTCTTCCCGGCTCCGCTGGGTCCCAGGAAGCCAAAGATCTCTCCCTTTTCAATGGTGAAGGACACGTCCGCGACCGCGTATTGACCCTTCCCGCTGTAGTCGTGCCACAGCCCTTCCACTCTGATCATCCATCCCGCCCCTTTGCCAAGCTTCTTGACCACTCGGTCTAGACCATCTGGTCTAAGAGTAGCATATGGATAACCCCGCAGTAAAGCGGAAAAACACGCCGCTTGACCAAGTTGGCTGCGTTCGCCACAAGGAAATTGTTGAGCAAATAGAGAAGTCTTCTGCCAGCAAAGGAGCGGTTTGTGCATGGAAGATAAGAGGGCCGCCTACGAGCGACTGCATAGTGAGATTTCATCCTGCCGCCGGTGCCCGTTGCGCGGCGGCTGCATGGGCGTGGTGGTGGGAGAAGGCAGCCTGGATAGTCCGCTGATGTTGGTTGGGGAAGGGCCGGGTGCCACTGAAGATGAGCTGGGGCGGCCCTTTGTTGGCAAGGCTGGCCAGCTGCTCACCGCCATGCTGGCGGCAATTGGCCTGGCCAGGGAACAGGTGTATATCACTAACGTGATCAAGTGCCGGCCGCCTGGCAACCGCACGCCCACTCTGCAGGAGATGCAGACCTGTCTGCCCCATCTGAGGCAGCAGTACCGCCTGCTGCGACCGAGGCTGATGCTGTTGATGGGTTCGGCGGCTGCCCAAGGCATCCTCGGCCCTGAGACGCGCATCACCCGCGTCCGCGGCCGATGGATAGAGCGCAAGGGGTTACGCATTCTGCCCACCTATCACCCGGCATATCTGCTGCGCAACCCGTCGGAGAAGCGCGCTGCCTGGCAGGACTTGCAGCAGCTGCAAGCCGCCTTGGGCGAGCTAGGCTGGCCGGAATAAAAAATGGACATGGGAACGGCTCTGCTGTTCGGCTCAGCAGTCCTGCCGCTACCGTGCCTGCTGGCGCAGGTCAGCGATGATGTCGCGTAGCTCAGCCGCCCGCTCAAACTCCAGCCGTCGGGCGGCGTCCTTCATCTCCTTTTCCAGGCTGGCAATCAGATCCTGCCGCTCGCGGCGGCCAAGCGACTGCACCTTGACGCTGCTCAGGCGATAGACCTCGCCCTTTTCTGCCACCTTGGTTGCCTCAATCACATCGCGCACTTTCTTGCGAATGCTTTGCGGCTTGATGCCGTGCTGCTGGTTATATTCCACCTGCTTGCGGCGGCGGCGGTTGGTCTCCTCAATGGTCTCCCGCATGGAGCCGGTGATGCGATCAGCGTACATGATCACCTGGCCGTTGACGTTTCGCGCCGCCCGTCCGGTGGTCTGGATCAGCGAAGGGGTGGAACGCAGGAAACCTTCCTTGTCCGCATCCAAAATAGCCACCAGAGACACCTCCGGCAGGTCCAATCCCTCGCGCAGCAGGTTGATGCCCACCAACACGTCAAAGACGCCCAGGCGCAAGTCCCGGATAATCTCCATCCGTTCCAGGGTATCGATGTCCGAATGAAGGTAGCGCACTTTCACGCCCATCTCCCGGAAGTAATCGGTCAGGTCTTCGGCCATCTTCTTGGTTAGGGTGGTGACCAAGACGCGCTCTTCCCTCTCCACCCGCCGGCGGATCTCGCCATAGAGGTCGTCGATCTGACCCTTGATCGGACGAACAATGATTTCGGGGTCAATCAGCCCTGTCGGGCGGATGATCTGTTCCACCACCTGGGTGCTTTCACCCAACTCATAGGCTGCCGGCGTGGCCGAGACATAGATCACCTGATTCAGCCGCTCTTGAAACTCCCGGAAGTTGAGGGGGCGGTTGTCCATGGCCGAAGGTAAACGGAACCCGTGCTCCACCAGCGTCTGCTTGCGGGAGCGGTCTCCGGCGTACATCCCCCTCACCTGGGGGATGGTCACATGGGATTCATCCACGATCAGCAGATAATCATCCGGAAAGTAATCCAACAGCGTATACGGTGGCTGTCCGGGTGCCCTGCCGTCCAAATGGCGGGAATAGTTCTCTATACCGGAGCAAAACCCTATCTCCCGCATCATCTCCAAATCATAACGGGTGCGCTGCTCCAGCCGCTGTGCCTCCAATAGCTTGCCCTGCTGGCGCAAGAGCGGCAAGCGCTCCTCCAGCTCGGCGGTGATGCTAGCGATAGCCCTCTGCATCTTGTCATCCGAGGTGACGAAGTGGGAGGCCGGGAAAATCAGCACATGGCTGCGCTCTCCCAACACTTCTCCGGTCAGGGTATCGATCTCGGTGATCCTGTCCACCTCGTCGCCGAAGAACTCCACCCTGACAGCCCGCTCGCTCTCCGACGCCGGAAAGACCTCCAGACAATCACCGCGCACGCGGAAGGTGCCGCGGGTAAAGTTGACATCGTTGCGCGTGTACTGGATATCTACCAAGCGACGGAGAACCTCGTCCCGATCCCTGATCATCCCGGGACGCAACGACACACACAGCTTCATGTACTCGTGCGGGTTACCCAAACCGTAGATGCAGGATACGCTGGCCACGATGATCACATCCCTGCGCTCAAACAGGGCCGCCGTGGCCGAGTGACGCAGCTTGTCGATCTCATCGTTGATCTGCGCATCCTTTTCGATGTAGGTATCGGTAGAAGGGATGTAAGCTTCCGGCTGATAGTAGTCATAATAGCTGACGAAGTATTCCACCGCGTTGTGCGGGAAGAACTCGCGAAACTCGCTACACAACTGTGCAGCTAGGGTCTTGTTGTGCGCCAATACCAAGGTGGGCTTTTGCACCTGCTGGATGACGTTGGCTATGGTGAAGGTCTTGCCCGAGCCGGTGACGCCCAACAGCGTCTGGGCAGGAGCCCCCTGCTGAATCGCTTGCGCCAGGCGGGCGATGGCCTGCGGTTGGTCGCCTGTAGGGCGAAAATCTGAAACTAGTTGAAACATCATAGTCCTCCCCCGTGTGGAGCTGTTGAGCTACTCGTTACCGTGCGGCTGACAGCTCCTGCAAGAACACGTCTCCATGACATGCCCCAGAGTATATCATTATTCTATCGCAAGACAGCAACAGGAGCGAATGTATTTTCGCCCCTGTTGCTGTTTCATCTCCTGATTATTGAGCGCGGGTTCATTCTCCGGATAGACGGCGCTGCTGCCACTGGCGCCACAACCACAGCAACGGGCTGCGCAAGCGTGACTCCACGTAGCTGTGCGCTGAACTGTCGGGAACCAGCAGCAACCCCGGCTCAGACAGCGGACCAGGCGGCAGCTGGACGATTGATCGCCTGCCCGACGCCCGCAACACGGTCAAACGCAGCCCCACCCCGGCACTCTCTGCCTGCTGCGCTGCGTGGTTCAGATCCAGTTGCTCCTGCCAGGCAGCACCACTCGACAAAGGCTGATCGTTCACTGCCAGGATCACGTCCCGCGGACGCAGGCCCACCCGCTTGGCCCATCCATCGGGCAGCACCTCCATCACCATCACCCCTGGACCGCGATGCTGCCAAAGCGCTCGCCCCGTCTGTTCCTGGCGATTGCCTAAAACGATCAGCAACTCGTGGCCAAAGGGAGAGAAGATGGCTGCCGCCCACAACCAGCCCGGTTGTCGGTTCCCCAGCCAAGCCAACCCCAACAGGATGAGACTGAACAGCACTAACCTTGCTGCCGATTGCCGCACCTTCGCCCGGGGAGAGGCGGTCACAGCCAAGTCGCCATATCCCAACGCCGCCAGCAGCGGAATCATGTACAAAGTGAAATCTCCTGATAGGGGTGCCCCCAGCGGCCGGATCAGGGGCCACCAATCTGGCATGGGGATGCCAGCCCCATTTCCCCCTATTGCGTGGGGGATAAATACCAAAGCCAACATGGGCAAGGGCCAGAATACCTGCAGGGTGTAGCCCCCCACCACGTGCCCGTCCTCCCGCCGCACATACACCGGAGAAGCCAGCCGAGGGCCGGACAGAAGCATCAGCACGCTTTCCACGATATGCAACACGGCTACCAATCCCAACAGCGAAGCCACGTCAATCTGCGGCCAGCCGAACAGCAAATGGCTGATGGCCAGCAGGCCACCGGAATAGGCGAAGCAGATCAGGCGCATATCGACCAGTGCCAAGGCGAGGGAACCGTACATCACATAGCTGACCCACTGGGTGGAGATAGCCACCCCCACCCCCGTAAGCAACAGGCTGCCCACCAAGCCTCCGATCAAGCCCAGGCCGACAGAGATCAATACCCGCTGGGGCAGAGCATGCCGCACCCGGCCAAACAGAGCCAGTTCCATCTTCTGCGCCCGGTAATATTGCCAACTGATCAAGGCACCCACTCCCAGCAGCACCCAAGCGGTGTTGCCGTTGAGATAGCTGGGCAACGATAGCAGATACATTCTGGCTATTTTCCCTAATGGGGGCATCGGTCTCACACCTCCGCTCACACATTCCTGCCGATAGTAGAATTATACACAAGCGCGGAGCCAGTTACCACTTTACACCTGTAGGAACAGGGCGGAGCGGTGGGGACAGTGACTAGGCACGCAGGCCTGACCAGCACCTAGGGCGGGACGGTGGGGGCAAGCGCTCCTCGCTGCAGCGGCGGGACAATGCCATATTCCCACTGGGGCAGCGACGGAGGTCAGGCTCTGCGTGCAACAGTCACATTGGCTGCCCATTCAAAGAGCGAACGAGGATGGAGCAAAGGCAGCAGTTGTTTGAGTCGCCCCTGTTGTTCCGGCTTGGGTAAAGTAATGAACGGCCCCTTTTGGATCAGGTAGGTCTCACGATAGACGGGGACGAGTTCTGCTGCCGCCAGCCGAAGTGAGCTCATCCATTAGCTCGGCAGACAGTGACTAGGCACGCAGGCCTGACCAGCACCTGACAGGAAAGCCAGTCCCGCTTCCTCTTAGCAGACAAAAGAGAAAGCAGCCGGATGAATCCGACTGTTCCAGGCTATGGTTTCACATAATCTAGAGGATTAACTTTTGCTCCATCTATCCTATACTCAAAGTGCAGATGCGGCCCGGTGCTGAAGCCGGTACTTCCCGCCTTGGAAATCTGCTGGCCTTTGAGTACCTTGTCGTTGGTTTTCACCAGCAACACCGAATTGTGGGCATAAACGGTGGAAATGCTCTTGCCGTTGGCGTTCTTGCCGTGATCGATAATCACTACCTGACCGTAATCACCCAACCAGCCGGAATAGAGCACAGTTCCATTGTCTACCGCGACGATCTTCGCCCCCATCGGCGAACCGATATCTACCCCGGCGTGGAAGCTGCGCTTGCCCAGCAGCGTACGCCAACCATAGGGTGAGTTGATCTTTTTGTAGCCCGGCGCTGGCCAGGTGTATGTTCCGGTGCCGACAGCACCGCCCGGGCTGTTCGCCTGAGCTTCCCTGATCAGCCGTTCCAGCTCTTTCTCAGTCTGCTCCAGCTTGGCCAGCGCAGCCGCATAGGAAGCGCTGTCGCTGGTCAGCTTCTGCATATAGCTGGTGCGATCAGCTTTGCGCGAAGCCAGCTGGTTGCGGCTGCGGCTGGTCTCGTTGACCAGCATCTCCACTTCCTGACGCCTGCTCTCCAAGTAGGCCTGACGCTCGACTATCTCTTCTCTCTCTATCTTGATCGTGTCCACGATGGCCACGTCCTGACGGACCACCTGCTTCAGCAGCCCAACGCGATTGATCAGGTCGCTGAAACTATGGGCATCCAGCAACACTTCCAAATAACTGACGGGGCCGCGCTCATACAGCGCACGGATGCGGGTCTTGAGCATCTCTTCCCGCTGGGCCAAGTTGTCTTCCGTCTTGGCCAGCTCCGCTTCAGTCGCTTTCAGCTCCGCTTCCGTGGTTGCCAACCGATTTTCCAGATAGACCAGCTGTTGTTCCGCCTGGCTGATCTCCTTGTCCAAGCGGTTGATCTCGGAGGTCACCGTCTTGGCCGCCTTGTTGGCGGAGTTGATCTTCTGCTCCAACTGCTGTATCTCTTTCTGTATCTTCTGGTATTCCGCTTGCTTGCTGGCCAAGTCATCCGCCGCCAGCACCGGCAGCGTCAAGGCTACAACCAAGCAGAGCGCCACAGCGATAGTGATGGTGCGTCGCAAACCTGCCAATTGTCTCCCCCCTTTCCCTTAGGTTTGGATCATAAGCATGGGCTACGAACGCCGTCCGCCTGCCCACTTCGCTTGTGCTTTGTATCTTAGGATGCAGCGGGTTTACACCCGCAAGAAGCGGCGCAGTGAAACCGTGCTGCCTAAAACGCCGATAGCCACCCCGATACCCACCACCCAAGCACCGGTGGTGAGCAGCAATGGCCAAGGTTGGACCAAAGGCAAGAAAGGCATGGACAGCGCCAGCGTCTCGACAGCAGCCGGATATAGCCAGACCATCAGACCCCAGGAAATCAGGGATCCGGTAAGACCCAGCACCATGCCTTCAATGATGAAGGGCCAGCGGATGAACCAATCGGTGGCACCCACATACTTCATGATGCTGATTTCCCGCCGGCGGGCGAACACGGTGATACGAATGGTGTTGGAAATGATGAACAAGGCAGCTATGGCCAAACCGATCATCAGTCCGACAGCTATCAGCCGCACGATGCGAGTGATGGCAAACAGCTTCTCCACCACTCCCTGGCCATAAATCACCTCCGCCACCCCCGAGAAAGTCTGGATCTGCGGAACCACTTCCAGCACATGCTGCGGTTCATGGGTGGCCAGTTCGAAGCCGTTGCGCAAGGGGTTAGCCATTTCCAGACCTGCTAAGAAATCAGCACTCTCGCCGTACCAGTCCCGCAAACGCAACAATGCCTCCTCTTTGCTCACATATTTCACCGTGGCGATCTGGGGCATGGCGGTGAATTCCTGCGCCAACTGATCGATCTGTGCGCTGGTCAGTTCATCCTGCAGGTAAACGGATATCTCCACCTGCGATTCCAGGCTGCCGGCCAGATTAGTCAGGTTGTTGGCAAACAGCAGGAAAATGGCCACGATCAACATGGTCACGGCTACGGTGCCGATTGAGGCAACTGTCATCCAACTGTTGCGCCACATGCTGACTAACGATTGCTTGCCAAACTGGCCCCACGTTCTAATCTTCATATCCGTAAGACCCCCTGTGCTCGTCACGCACAATCCGGCCAGCTTCCAGAGCGACCACCCGCTTGCGCATGGAATCGACGATGTTCTTGGCGTGGGTGACCATCAGCACAGTGGTCCCCTGCGAATTGATGTCCTGCAGCAGGTGCATAATTCCCCAAGCAGTCTCCGGATCCAGATTGCCGGTGGGCTCGTCCGCCAACAGCACATAAGGCTGATTGACGATGGCCCGAGCCAGCGCCACCCGTTGCTGCTCGCCTCCAGACAGCTCTCGGGGCAGATGCTTGGCTTTTCCGCCCAGCCCCACCATCTCCAGCACTTCTGGCACCCGCTTGCGAATGGCCCGTCCAGGGGCCTCCACCACCCGCATGGCAAACCCCACGTTCTCCTCCACCGTCCAATTGGGCATCAAGCGAAAATCCTGGAAGACCACCCCTATCTGCCGCCGCAGGTACGGTATCTGACGGAGCCTCAGTTCATTCACAGCCTTGCCGTTGACGACGATCTGCCCTTTGCTTGGCTTCTCCTCCGCCAACAGCAACTTGGTCAGGGTAGTCTTACCGGCCCCGCTGGGGCCGACGATAAAGACGAATTCGCCTTTGTTCACCTTCAGATTCACGTCGCGCAGTGCGACAACACCATTCCCATATATCTTACTGACAGAGTAAAGCTCGATCACTTGTCTTCCTCCTTGTACCTGACACGACCTTGCCTACGCAGCACTCACAGGGTGACGGATCTAGCGCAAATCGGGCAGCTAGTGTCAGTCAAGTTGGTGTCTTAGCAGCCGCGCAAGCACTGCTGCGTACACCGGTTGCTGGGCAGCTCAGATATCCCACATCTGGTTCAGTTGCTCAATACAGCGATCCACCCCCATCTGTTCGACATTAGGATACATAATTCCTTGTCGGATGCCGCCGAAAATGCTCGCCTAATTATGTCATTTTTGCCAGCCGGTCAACCCGGCCAGCGGTCAATTGCGGCGAATAGTTGGGCACCAGCACTTGCGATCGGACTTCTCTATGTTAAAATGAAGTAATTGACGCGCGCGTCCTAGGAATTGCATACAGGCCCCGTTGGCCAAAATTCCTAGCCTGACGGCCCGGAGTTGCTTCAAATTGCTGGATAGTTGGGAACAATAGTGAATAACAGCTGTTAGTTGCCTGAACTAGGCAGCGCTTTCGCCGGCTGCCTGGAACGCAGGTGCTACGTTACTTTGCCGGAGGCACGTGACTAGGCATGTCGGCCTGATCACCTGCGGGAGAGAACCGGCAGCCGCTTGCTGCCCCGCTATTCTTTCCGTTGCTCAGGCCTGGCGATAGGTATGGGCTTGTCCCAGGACCCGCGACACACAAGCTGATAGTTGCTTCCAACAAGTGATTTGTTCCTCGCAACATCCTCGGATTTTGCGGGGAGGGGTGGCCACTGTTTTCTTGCAGCATCGTTTTGTTCCCGCAACATCCCGGATATTGCTGACAGGTTCAAAATTAGAAAGAGGTAGATAAGACAGTGAGTAACGAAACGACAGTGCAAATCATCCCCTTGGGCGGCATCGGGGAGATTGGCAAGAACATGTTCGTGGTGCAATGCCGCGAAGACATCATGATCATTGATGCCGGTTTGAAATTCCCAGAAGACGAAATGCTGGGGATCGATTTCGTCATTCCCAACATCAGCTATCTGGTGGAAAACCAGAAGAAGGTCCGAGGCATTGTGCTCACCCATGGGCACGAAGACCATATCGGTGCTATTCCCTTCATTTTGAAGCAGATCAGCCTGCCCATTTACGGCAGCCGCCTCACCTTAGGCATCCTGAAAGGCAAACTGGAGGAGCATGGGTTACAGGCGGACTTGCATGAGGTGCGAGCCGGGGATGAAGTGAAGCTGGGCAAGAATTTCAAAGTAGGTTTCATTGCCAACAATCACAGCGTTCCTGATGGATTGGCCATGGCCGTAGAAACACCGCTGGGCGTGATCCTGCACAGCGGCGACTTCAAGCTGGACCAGACCCCGGTGGACGGTCGGATCACGGATTATCGGGCTCTAGTGGATTACGGCCGCAAAGGCGTACTGGCTCTGCTCTGTGATAGCACCAACGCCCATCGGCCTGGTTACACTCCATCGGAACGGGTGGTGGGGCGCACCTTCGACGCCATCTTCAACCAGACCAGAGACCGCATCTTCATCGCCACCTTCGCATCCAACATCCATCGCATCCAACAAGCTCTGGATGTAGCCATGCAGTATGGCCGCAAGGTAGCGGTGGTAGGGCGCAGCATGGTCAACAACGTGCGGGTGGCTCGCGAATTGGGATATCTTAATTTCCCTGAAGAGATCCTGGTGGAACCGGACGAGATCAACCGCTATCCCGCCCATAAGGTGCTGATCTTGACCACCGGCAGCCAGGGAGAGCCCCTGTCCGGATTGGCACGGATGGCCAATCAAAACCATAACAAGCTGAGTATCGTGCCGGGGGACACCGTGATTCTCTCCTCCACGCCGGTACCTGGCAACGAGAAACTGGTCAACAGGGTGATCGATGGCTTGTCCCGGGCAGGCGCGCTGGTCATCTCGCAGGGAACGGCTGACGTCCACGTCTCCGGTCATGCCAGCCAAGAGGAGCTGAAGCTATTGCTCAACCTGGTGCAGCCCAAGTACGCGATTCCGGTGCACGGCGAATACCGCCACATGAGCGCCTTCGCCCGACTGGCGAAGGAAGTCGGCATTCCGGAAGAGAACATCTTCGTCATGGCCAACGGCGACATTTTGGAATTCACCCAGAAAGACGCTCGCATCAGAGGCAAAGTTCCTTCAGGCGTGGTGCTGGTGGATGGTTTGGGCATCGGCGACGTGGGCAACGTGGTGCTGCGCGACCGGCAGCAGTTGGCCCAAGATGGCGTGTTAGTGGTGGTGATGACCATCGATAAGGCCAGCCAGACGATCAAAGCGGGCCCAGATATCATCACCCGCGGCTTCGTCTATGTCCGCGAATCGGAGGACCTGATCGCGCAAGCGGAGGAGCAGGTCAAAAAGAGCTTGGAGACTTGCCTCAAGGGTGCCAATGCCGACTGGTCGACACTGAAGGCGGCAACCAAAGACGCCTTGTCCAGCTTCCTCTTTGAGCGTACCCGGCGTCGACCGATGATCCTACCGATCATCATGGAGGTTTAGTTGGGAAGCGTGAAGTGTGATGTGGGATGGGCGATGTGCGATGTGGGTTGTGTGAAGTGAGATAAGGGAAGCGAGTCACCCCGCGTTTTTGCTGGAAGCGCGGACGTGACTCGCTTTTTCAGTAACTAGGAGGCTTGGCAGATATCCACTATAGGCGTGGAGCCTATGCGCCTGACAGCCGTTGCGGAAGTCATGGAAAGCTTGGCTGCAGTGCTGACCCAAGGTCAGGGGGCGAGGTGCACCTTAGGGGTAATCTGCACTTCGAACAGACGCGGCCATGGCAGTTGCACTTGGCACTCCCAGCTCTCTACCGCTAGTTCGGTGAGGTGACCCGGCACAAGCTGATAGGTGAATGGGCCACGCATAATATCTGACCACTGGTCAATCAGGGGCTGCATGCGCCTGGTCAGCTCGGCATTCGTCTCCTGCAGTTGGTAGGACGGAATTAGTTCAGCGGGAAAACGCATCTGCCTTGCCCAGTCAGTCAGTTGACCCCTCACTGACGCCTGGTAGCCAGCTGCATCCAGCAGATGCAGGAGGCGGTACTCCAGGTCCGCCCCCAGCCTGTCCCGCAGTTCAGGGTCGCTAGGCTGTAGCGAGGCTAGCTGAGGCCTAATTGCACTGCGAACAGCCAGATGGGAAATCACCGAGCCGATTGCGTTGGAGGCGGTGTTCCAGCCTGCGTAGGAGTCGATGGCGTCTGCGCCTGCCAACCGATATAGCTCAGCGGTGAAGACCAAATCAGCTTGATTGACCAAAGCTACATCTATCACACCGGTTTGGCGCCCTAGGGCCCGCTGGGCGCTCACCGATGCGGCCACCGTCCCCGCATGGGCGTCCCCCGGGCGGGCATGTACGAATACCTGGTTGCCTGCCTGAGAGTCGCCAATGACTGCACCCGAGAATTCGATCTTCTCCCGAATAGCAGTCAGCAGCGGAGCGGATTCAAATAAAGCGACCGTCTCAGCGTCACTTGGCTGCTCAAAATGCAGCCAGAACTCTGGACTGACTCCACTGCGGTCGAGTACCAAGCGGGCCAAGGCCAGCATGCTGATCTCGTCTGCGCCGGTAAGACCGTATACCCTGTCTTGCACCCCTAGTTGCTCGGCCTGCTGCATCAACTCCCGCTGATGCAGGTTGGCTAACCCGAACGGTGCCGCGTCGTCCAGGGTAATGGCCAAGCGGTCTACCGCCCCAGAAGTGGTCAAGTGCAGCAGTTGTTCGCAGATAGCTCTGCTGGCCGTGTAGACCAGTTGGTAGTCCTGCAGGATTTGCGTCGGCAGGGTCTGCTGCAACTCAGTCAGCTCAGCCAATTGGCTGGTGGTAGCCAGACTCTGCACCGCCATGTCCGCCAGTTGGCCGTAGCGCGTCAGCTGTTCTCGGTATGCCCATCCGGCGTTACCATGCTGCGTGGGCAGCTGCCTGGGCAGGACGCTAATCAGGGTAACATCCAAAGCCTGGTGCTCCTGCAACAAGTCGCTGAGGGACTGCATTCGCTGCGACAACTCGCTATAGGATCGCGGGTGGCGGGATGCGATCAAGCCCCCGGAGAGCAAGCCGTTACTGACGATGATGGCCGCGTCCACCTGAGGCAGCGTCCCGCTCAACCATTCCATCAAGCGGGCACTATCGCCCGGCTCCAGGTATTGATCAAGCATCTCCCCGGGGGGTATGAACAGTCGATAACCGGCCATACGGGCTAGGAGAGCGACATGCTGAGTATTTACAGGCCGGCTGTCCAGCGGAAGCAGCAGTACCTTCAGCGGCTCTGTCACCGTCGGTGGTGACGGCGCCACAATCTGACAGGCGGTAGATAAGGCCATCAGGATCACCGCTAACAACGCGGCCCAAAACCTCTGCCCCTTCTGGTGCACTGTGGACACCCTTTCTTCTGCTCGTGTTGCTGCGGTTACGACTTCTGCACAGAAGAAGCGGGCTGGCGTCTGCGCCACCCGCTTCGCCTCACTTAAGTCACTGGCATACCCTACATCTCTTTCCGTCGGCTAAAACTGCTGACCAACAGCACCAACCCCAGCAGCAGCGGGATCAGCGGCCACCAGACGCGGATCCAATGGCGGAAGACATAGCTCAAGTTAAAGAAGCGGTTGGCCAGCATGTAGCTGCCGATACCGATCAGGATCAGAGCCAACAGCCGCTGGCCGCTACCACTGTCCTGCCCGGTGTACTGGGAGCCAGACTGCTGAGACGAGGGCTGCTCCCCTTGCTCTGCCCTGTAAGGACGATCCGGTTCTGCGGAATGCCATTCCGTCTGCTGCGAAAACCCATGGTCCGGCCGCTGCCTGTCCGCCACCTGCCACTGATCAGGCATGATGATCGCCGCAACGATGTAGGCCAGAACTCCGGATCCCCCCACCAGGGAGAAGAATACAAACCCCAGACGTACCAACGTCACATCCACCGCTAGATATTCGGCCAATCCTGCGCAAACACCAGCCAGCATCGCTCCCTGGCTGGTCTTGTACAAGCGCTTTCCCATCAGGGCATTCTCCTCTCGTGACCAGCTCTCTATCTGGTCCATTTCTGCCAAAGTACCGCCCAGATGAACTTGGGCAGCACCAGCATGCGCCAGAAACGTCCCGGCTGCTTCCACAGGCGAAACAGCCATTCCAGGCTAGAGCGCTGCATCCATAGGGGTGCCCGCTCCGCCGTCCCTGCCAGTATATCAAAGGTGCCACCCACTCCGATACCCACCGGCACACCGCTACCCGCTAAATGTTGATGCAGCCATAGATCCTGCTTGGGTGCTCCCATGGCCACCAAGAGGATGTCTGCTTTGCTCTGCTTGATGTCGTGCAGCACCATCGGCAATTGGTCGGCGGTGAAATATCCATCCCGATAACCGGCGATCACTATCCCTGGGTAAAGCTGCTGCAGCCTGGTAGCTGCCGCCTGCACCACCTGGGG
Organism: Bacillota bacterium; assembly: GCA_050949055.1. Taxonomy (GTDB): domain Bacteria; phylum Bacillota; class UBA994; order UBA5500; family UBA5500; genus JAEZJZ01. The sequence continues at coordinate 1,003,234 of JBMNFA010000001.1, forward strand.
CCGCGCCCCCAATAGGTAGAAGCGCCAACTGGCTCGCTGTCCGTAATCTGCCAGCTCGTGCACCAGGTCAACCCCGGCCACCCGTTCAGGCAGCGGTTTGCCCAGCAGGCGCGAGGCCAACACCACTCCCATGCCGTCCGCGGTTACCAAATCGGCGTCATGCAACACCAAGAACAATTTGGGATCGCGCCAGGCAGTGTATAGGATCTCCGCGTTGGCGGTGACCACCTGGCAGGTCCGTCGCTCTGCGATGCTGGCCGCAATCCGACTAACCGCCGACCGCATGGTCAGCGCATCCACTGAGCTACCTAAGACCTCTATTTTGTCACTCATATCTGTCTCCCTCTAGCCAAAGCGACGGCTATCTCAGCATTTCTGCCAGCCAGGCGCCGTTGTTCTTGCAAGCGCCCTGCCAGTTCGTCGGCGATCAGTTGGCGCCGCTGATAGCTGTCCAGCACACATGCCAGCAGGCGCTCTGACAGCAGATCGTCAGTCGTGCCTGCCACCGGCTGGCCTATGCTCTGCAGAAATCCGCTTACCTTCGGATCATAAGCAATTCCAACCATAGGCCGCAGACAGATGGCGGACATAATCAAGGCATGCAGCCGCATGGCCACCACCAGCTCCGCCTCAGACAGCACAGACAGCAGTTGATCAAAACGCAGAGGATTGTCCACACAGACGCCTCCGGTTGATTTGGCCAACTGCCTAGCTACCGCCAAGTCGCGGTTGTAATGCAGCGGCAGAAACTGTACGTCAAAACCTTGCTGCACCAGGCCAGCTGTCGCCCGCTCCACCTGCTCCAGGAAGGGGTGCTGGCTGGGCCACTCCCGCACCGCCACCACTAGCCGCTTCTGCTGGGGCTGTCTAGCTGGCGGGCGGAGCAACAACACTGGATCAGCAGTAATCTCTATGCTTGATGTTGGCACTTCCAGCTGCTGTGCCAGCTGCCACGACTGCTGGTCACGCACTGTGATGAAATGCATTCGTTGCAGTATTTTTCCAGTACGCTTGCGATTGCTCTGTCTGGCAATTGGCCCCAGACTATTGGCATAAAGCATGGTGGGACGTCTTAACAGCTGGGCCAAGCGGATCAAACCCAGGTAATAATGCAAAGAACGGCTGCTGGTACTGTCCTGTAGTAAACCACCTCCGCCGCTGATGAACAGGTCGGACCGTCGCATCTGGGCGGCTATCCGCCACAGATTGGTACGGGGAATTGCCATCACCGCGTGTTCAGCGGCAGTCCGCTGCGGATTGGCACTGAGCACAGTGAGATCGGCCTCCCCATCCAAAGCGCGCAGGCTGTCGATGATCGACTGCAGAATGGCCTCATCCCCGGCGTTGCCAAAACCATAGTACCCGGAAATCAGATATCTGCTCATCGCCAGCTCTCCCGGACAGGCCAAAGGGATCGCAGTACCACCAGCCCGATCAGACCCAGACCCAGGCCGATCCCCAATCCCAGTGCGCTGCGCATTAGGCTGAGCAACAAGGGATGGTGCAGGTGCTCGAAAGTATTTACCAGGGAGAGCTCAGCAATGAACCCCACCAAAACAGCGGGAGCGGCCAGTAGTCGACTGCCCCGTCGCCAAAGGAAGAAGCCTGCGATCAGCACCGGGTAGCCAAGAAACTCTTTGAACCGCGGCCTGACCCACAACGCCCGGTCCAGCCACTCCCGCAGGGTCAATTCCCACTGGCCGATGGGCACAGCTGACTGATTGCCTGCCCGGTTAAGCAACACATATACCGCTATCGCCAGGACTGCAAGGCCCATGATCGCACCCAGGCCACGCCAGAGACCGTGGGTTCGCTGCCCTGCGTGCCCTGGCTGCCGCCACCATAGCCAAACGATCAACAGAGAGGCTATACCTATGGGAATGGCATAAGCCAATTTGACCCCCAAGAATTGAAACTGCTTCAGCTGGAAGACAGGCAGGCTGAGCCAAGCGTGCACCGACAGGCCTCCAGCCAAGGCGCTAATACTGACGATCAGCCAGTCCACCAGCGCCTGGCCGGTCGCCCAGCCGACCACTCCTTGCTGCACGCGACGCCACCACCAGATGAAACCGGCTAATGGATAGGCAATGGCTGAGGCCAGTGCCCACAGTTGCCGCACCATCACCCATCCAAGCACCTCTGGCAGGGTGGAAGCCAGCGCCACCATGCCGGCCAAGAGCAGCAACCAACCGACTACAATCTGTTTGCCCTGGGGCTCCCATAGCAGTCCCGCCACCAGGATCAGCAAAGCTCCCAGGCCGATCGCCTGCAAATAGTACACCCAGAGCCAAACTGGGAATCCCAGCCGCGGCCCCAGCTGTGCGCCCAATTGGTGGCCGTCACCCAGCAGCGCTTGAGCCACTGATTGCACATGACTGAGATTCTCCTCCCGGCTAGCGTCGGGGAAGAGCCGGACCACCACCAAATCTGCTTGCCGTTCCCGCACTGCGCTTGTGAATTCACTGATGAATCGGTGTGCAGGGCGATCGTAGACCCGCAGGAGGCGATTTGCCCAATCCCCGGGCCGCAGAGCAAACTCGCCGGGAGGAAGCAGATCGATCAAACCGACGGGAACCTGCGGCCACTGTTCCAAACCTGCCGGTGCTTGCTCAGGTAGCAAGTTATCCTCAAGAATTGCGATGGCAGGCAGCGTTGCGTTCACCTGCCAGGCCGGCCAATTCTCGGCAGATATCCTGGCGACTGCCAATATGCCCTGCGGCAGACCTGCCATCTCTACCGGATGATGCACCAGTGCATAGTTGACTCCGCTGTCCTGCAATGGTGCCCACCAACTGGGATCCACTTCGGCCGCATCTACTGCCAAACCGATTTGGCGCCACAGGGTCTCCGTTTCAGCTTTAGCGTTCAGCTGTACCCCTGAAGCCACCAATCCGGCGATCACCAGCAACAATAGCCATTGTTTTCCTCTCATCGCTTCGCCCCCTTGCGCCCCAGCGCTGACCGATAAACCAAGTCAGTGCGACGCCACATTTCCTGCAGCGTGAACTGACGTAAAATCTTCTCCCTGGCCTGCTCGCCCCATTGCCGACGCAATTCTGGGTCCTGCAAGAGGCGGGCGATGCCCACTGCCAACTGCTTCGGTTCGGCCGCAGGCACCAACAAGCCATCATCTCCACTGGAAATCAGCTCCGGAATGCCACCTACACCGCTGGCCACCACGGGAAGACCGGCAGCCATGGCTTCCAATACCGACAGCCCCAATGCCTCCTGCAATGACGGCAAGACAAAAAGATCGGCAGCTGCCAGTATCCCGGAAATATCCGTCTGAAATCCCAGCAGGCGCACACACCCGCCAAGGTTCAAATCGTCTATCTGCTGCTGTAGCTGCTGACGCTCTGGGCCTTCCCCTACCAACAACCACAGGAACTGATGCCCCGCTGCCTGCAGCTTCGCTGCCGCCGACAGCGCGGTGCCGAGCCCCTTCACCGAGGTGAGACGGGCTGTGGTAACTATCACCGGCAGCTGTTTGGGTACCTGCCACTGGCGGCGCCAGCCGTCGCCTTTTGCCTCCATGAATGCCTGCGCATCCACGCCATGATAGACCAGACTGATCAACTGCTGGCTTACCCCTTCGGCGATCAGCCGCTGCCGACATGCCGCCGAGACTGCGATGATACCCTGGGTAAGATGGTCTGCCACCGCCCCCTGTATCAGGCGTTTCCAGGTCGGCACACCTCCTGCAGGCAACTCAGGACCCAAAGTGTGGCGGGTCATCACTATGGGCAGACCTAGCTGCTTGGCTGCCAACCGCGCGGCCAGACTAGCATGGGTGTGCACCAAATCAGCCTGCCGCGGTAGATGCTTCACCAGCCAGCTCCAAAGAGGGATCGTGAAAGAGACTTCCCCTTGTGGTAAGTCTATTACCCGACAGAGGCCAGTATCCTGCAAGGCTGCATTGAGTGGGCCTTTGGGTGCCAAGACAGTGACCTGCCAACCGTGGCAGCGAGCCCCAGGTAGCAATGCCAACAGATAGCGTCCGGCACCGCCGATACCGGTATCGCTGATCACATGCACCAGATCGATCATGGGCGCACCTTCTCATCTGTGCGCTGCCGATAGGCGACAATCACCAGTCCGGCGAGCAACCAGAACAGCAGCAACAGACGCAGATCATACCAGTTGTAGTCAAACAACCCGTAAGCCAACTGCCCGGCCAGAGCCGCAGCGGTGGCCACGGCCAAGGTCGGCGCTAACCGCCAACGGCTGACGGCTGCCTGCCATAGGCCCAAGCTAAATGACAGAAAAGCCACTAGCGCCACTACTCCTCCTTCGACAGCCACCTGTAGGAACAGGTTATGCGCATGCAGAGCCGGGACGATACCGTACTGGAAAATCGGATAGATGGTCGCAAAGGGCGCGATCCCCATTCCGACGCCCAGCCAAAAATTGTGCAGCCACATGTTCAGGGAGCTGTTCCAAACGTGCAGACGGACCATATTGGAGGTATCCTCCAGGTTAACGATACTAGCCAAGCGCTGCCAAACCACTTCCGGCAGGATCCAGGGGGCCAAGAGCAGCAGTGGAGGGATTGCCCAGAACAGCCGCGGCTGCAGATAGATGGCCAGCACAAAGCCTGCGGCCACAGCGGCCAACCAAGCGCCGCGGGAAAAGGTGAGCAGTAACACCAGTCCCAACAGGCCGGTCAGGGCTGCATTGGCCAGGCGCACTGGCAACCGGGTCTTCGAGTGAATCATCGCTGCCAGCGGAAAAGGCAGCAGCGCCACCAGGTAGCCGGCGAACATATTTGGATTGTCAAAGGGACCGATCACCCTGGTGGTAATAGCGGAAACACGGATATCCACCCAGGAAATGTCCGTAGCGAAGCGCAACATATATTGGGCCACGCCCCAGAATGCGGCCAAAGCACCTGCCACCAGCGCCGCTGCCAATAGTTGCCGTAGTTGCCGCGGCGTCAATATGTGGCTATCGATCAAGAGTAGCAGGGCTAGCCCGGCGAAGTAGTAGCGCAAATAGCGCAGGGAATGGCTAACATCGGTGCTATGCCAAGCAGCCAGAAGCAGGACAATGCAGAGCATGGCGGCCATCAGCAACAGCAACGATGAGCGAATTCGCAAGCGACCCTTAATCCAACTGGTTAGCAACCCCCAAGCGATCAGGTAGGCACTGCTCAACACCGGCAGGAATGGCAAGGCAAAGGCCGCTACATAGACCGTCCCTGTCGGCTCAGCCCAGAGCAACAACAAGACCACGCCAAACAGCAACAGCTTCACTGCCCGCTGCCCCATGGTCGGCCACTGCCAGCTAACAGCTGCCAAGGCTACCAACACCAGACTATAGAAGAGCCAACGCCACAGGGGAGGGGCGGATGCCTGCTCGTGCTCAGTCTGATTCCATTGATCATCCAACACCCACCGACCGAAGCCGATCCACAGCCCGGACAGGAGGCTATTTTCCCACAGCCAGACCAGATCCTGCCACAGCCATTGGGGCCAGCGGCCCAGCAGCCAACTACCTTCCAGCCAAGCCGTAGGAATGCGCCAGCGCAATGCGGTACGAAGCAACCACCCCACCGAGCTGCGCACGCGGCTGTGCTGGTATGCAGGCGGTCTCTCCTGCCACGGGGCGGAGAGGAGCACCGCCAGCCAACTGCCCCTAAACACTTGGACCAAGCGCCCCACCAACGCCTCCACCTGCTGCACAACCGCCGAGGCGGCAGCCCATGAGGCCAAGTTGTGCCACATGGCTTAATCCCTCTTATTCAGGTCGATAACGGTGCTGGACAGGGAGTACTTGGGGCCCAATACAGTGATACTGTCACCGATACGTACTTCCAGCCCGCCAAGTCGATAGACCTGATCCGTGACATGAGCCTTGTTGGTCACCAGCATCCTGATCTCCTGATAAGGGGCACCGAGAGTGCCGACGCTGCCCGGCTCCATATCAGAGATTTGCAGTTGGGCGATCTCCCCTAAGTAGATGCCAGTACGCTTGTCAGTCACCTTCTGACCCAGTTGCACGTTGTCAGCTATGGGTGTGAGCACATAGGCTCGCAACTCCATAATCACATCATCCTGGGGTGGAGCGACGATCTCCTGCACATTCAACCGATCCCAAGCCAGCTTTCCACCGGCCAATAACAGTGCCAGGATGATCAAAAGATCCAGGACATTCACTTTCCCAAACAGTCTGCCGCGTTTATCGATCACAATCATTCCCCCTTGCAGATGAAGCGGAGAGCGCCCTGTGATAGATCTCCAACACTTCCTGCGCTTTCTTCTGAACCGAATACCGACTGATCACCAAATCCCGGCAGATAGCAGCTGCGGCGCTGGCCTGCCGGGGCTGATCGAATACCTTTCGCAAGGAATAGACCAAGCTGTCAGCATCGGTGCTAACCCTGGCACCACGACCGCTGAAGTTATGCTCAATCGCCAACGGCAAGGTTTGTTCATTCAACAGGCCATAACTGCCGTATTCTCCGGCAATGATCACCGGACGGCCACTGGCCATGGCCTCCAGGGCGACTCTACCGACACCAACTACCACGCCGGCTTCAGCCATGAGCTCAGGAATATCTGACCGCCCGCCCAAGACCAGGCAACACTCTTTTCCGGCCTGTCGGTTGATGTCGGCTGCCAGCGCCTGCACTTCCGCCAAACGGTCACCTTCCCCCACAATCACCGCCTGCAGCTGCTCCAGTTCGGGCAACAGCATCCGCACTGCCTGCAACAGTTGCAGCGCCACGCCACCCCGCTCACCAGCCAGACGACTGATGTAGGTAACTCTCCACGGGTGGGAAGGTGAGTGATCAGAGGCAAACTGATCTACATCGATGCCATTGTGAATCACCGTCACCTGTTTGGCAGGCACTCCCAACCGGGAGACCAGATGCTGCTTCACGTCCCCGCTCACAGCTATCGTCTGACGACCCGGAGTGGTGAACAGCTTCAGCAGCCAATGGTCGTCATAAAGGCCATGATAGGTGGTCACCAAAGGCACACCGGTGGAACGCTGGACCCGTTGTCCCACCCAAGCAGGGATACGAGCGTGGGCATGCATCAGGTCACAGCCGGTCGAGCAAACCAGCCGCTTGATCAGACCGATGCTATGCAGGATTTGCAGCGGCTTGCGTGCATGCAACGCCACTCGGTGGTGGGGAATATCCGCTGCCTGCAATTGCGACACCAGACGGCCCCCGTTGGATGCTACTGACACTTGCAGTCCTTCCCGCTTCAGTGCTTTGGCCAAGGAGACTACATGTGTCTCGGCACCTCCAAAGTCCAAAGACATGGTCATCAACAGTACGTTCAAGCTGGGACGAGGGGGCGGCGCCTGGTCCCGCTGTCTTCCCCAATTGGCGTCCATTATGGTTGTAATTCCCACTGACCGCGCACCATCACGATCAACTCGGTGGTGGCCAGAAAGCCTCGGCCATCATTCTTGGGAAACAGCAACAGATGGTTCTTGGGAATCTCCACTCCCTGCTGCAAGTCAACGGCAGCCGACAAATCGGGAACTCCACCGGCCGCAGAGGCGATGATCTTGCCGGAGCCAGAGCGCAAGATAAACTCTGTGCCCTGAGACGCGATCAGCTTCTGGCCAGCAGGGACTACCACTACCTGCAGAGAGACGCCTTCACTCTGTTGCTCCACTCCCTGATCCAGAAGTGCAGCCATGGCCTGCTCCAGGGTGGCCACAGCCTGATCCACATAGCTCTTGCTGACCAACGGATCCTGGTTACTGCCGGGACTAGGGACAGAAGTGGCGGCGACGCTGGTGCCCCACCAGATACCAATCAACAGCGAGCCAAAGACTAAGGCGGCTACCAGCCGCAGACTGAACTTGCGCATCAGTATACCTCCCATATATCAGGTGATCCTGAGTCCTGAGTCACAGAGACGGTTCGTTGACTCAGCACGCTGAGTCAGCGTAACCTCCGAAACCACTGAAGAAGCAGGGTTTTGTCATTCTGAGCGCAGCGAAGAATCTTGCGAAAGCCCGTATTTATGGGCCGAATAGACTCTTCACGGAGTTTATGCTGAGCTTGTCGAAGCATTCAGAGTGACCGCTTTCGGCGGTTTGTCAGCACTCTCGAACCTCCCAGTGACTCAACTTGGTTTAACCCATCCCAGGGTCCGGTGAACCCCGTCCCCTCTAGGCCCGGCGGTTGAAGCGGCGAACGCAGATAGGCATCGATGAAGTCATCAATGTTACCATCCATCACGGCCTGCACGTTGCCCATCTCGGTGTCTGTACGGTGATCCTTGACCAGGCTGTAAGGATGAAAGACGTAGGAGCGAATCTGATTGCCCCAAGCGATATCTTTCACCTCTCCCCTCAGCTCCGCCAGCTCACTTTCCTGTTCCTCAATCTGCCGCTCCAACAACTTGGAGCGCAGCATGCGCATAGCCGTCTCGCGGTTGGCATGCTGAGAACGCTCGTTCTGACACTGGGTGACGATGCCGGTGGGCAGATGGGTGATGCGCACAGCGGAATCGGTCTTATTCACATGCTGACCGCCGGCGCCTCCCGAACGGTAGGTGTCGATGCGCAGATCCTCCGGCTTGATCTCAATCTGATCGTTGTCGTCGATCTCCGGCATCACTTCCACCGAGGCGAAGCTGGTGTGCCGCCGCCCCGATGAATCGAAGGGAGAAATGCGTACCAGCCGATGGACTCCCTTCTCCGAGCGCAGATAGCCATAGGCCAACGGGCCACTGACCAGCAGCGTCACGTTCTTCAGCCCGGCTTCGTCCCCGCCCAGATAATCCAGCACTTCCACCCGGTAGCCTCGGTCTTCTGCCCAACGGGTGTACATCCTGAGCAACATCGCAGCCCAATCCTGAGACTCGGTTCCGCCGGCGCCGGGATGAATATTCAAAATAGCATTGTGCTGATCGTAGGGGCCGGAGAGCAGCGTGTCCAGCTGCAGCTTCTGCACCTGACGTTGCAGCTGCCCGATCTGGGAACCCAGCTCCTGCTGCAAGGATTCGTCCCCTGCTTCGCTGGCTAGGTCCAGCAGCTCCCCCGTGTCGGCCACCTGTTGACGCAGCCGCTGCACCGATGCGATCTGCTCTCGCAGGCGATTGGATTCGGCGATCACCGCTTGTGCCTGCTTCTGATCGCCCCAGAAGCCGTCCTGGGACTGCTGGCGCGTCAATTCGTCCAATCTGGCCTGCTTGGCAGGCAGTGTCAAAGTGAATCACCTACCTCAACGATGATCTCCTGCAGTTCTGCCAGCGTCTTGCGCAGCAGGCTGGTATCTATATACATGGTTCACTACTCCTCCCTATTTGGCCAACTTGCGCTGCCATCCGCATAGCCCCTTGTGCAATGAGCGTTGCGCCATCGCATCGGTATTGCTAGCGGTTGCGACCGCAGCACTTCTTATACTTCTTGCCGCTGCCGCAGGGGCAGGGATCGTTGCGCCCCACCGTCTGCTTCGTCTTGGCCGGTTGTCCCGCCGGCTGCGGCGCGGTGGCCTGGGTGGGCCGCGCTACCGCCTGTGCCCGGGGGGCTTCCCGCACTTGCACGTGGAACAGATAGCGCACCACATCGTGCTTGATCTCTTCGCTCATCTGTTCGAACATCTCGTAGCTCTCCAACTGATATTCCACCAGCGGATCCTTCTGGGCATAAGCCCTCAGCCCAATTCCATCGCGCAGTTCGTCCATCGCATCCAGGTGCGCCATCCATTTGCTGTCCACCACCCGCAGAATCAGGAAGCGCATCAGCTGCTGCATCGTCTCGGCGCCCAACTCTGCCTGGCGCTGCCGGTAGGCTTGCTGCACGAACTGCTCTATCTCCTCCCACAGGCCGTTACGGGTCAGTTCGGCCCATGGGGACACGTCCAAAGCCTCCGCCTGAGGGAAGTATTCCACCAACGCCTTCTGCAGCCCTGGCAGATCCCATTCTTCCGGATGCACCCGCTCGGGAGCAAACTGATCGCAGACCGCTTGGGCCACATCCCCAATCATTGCCTGCACCGATTCCTCGATGGACTCGCCCAACAGCACCTGACGCCGCTGGCGATAGATCACTTCCCGCTGCTTGTTCATCACGTCGTCGTACTGCAACACGTGCTTGCGGATATCGAAGTTGCGGGTTTCCACCCGCTTCTGGGCCCGCTCGATCGCCTTGGTCAGCAACCCGTGCTCCAATGGCACATCCTCCTCCATGCCCAGGCGATCCATCAAGCCGGACACGTTGTCCGAGCCGAACAGGCGCATCAAATCGTCTTCCAGGGAGATGAAGAACTGGGACGAGCCCGGATCCCCTTGCCGCCCGGAACGTCCGCGCAGCTGATTGTCGATGCGCCGGGACTCGTGCCGCTCGGTGCCCAACACGTGCAGTCCGCCGACCGCCAACACCGCTTCCCGCTCTTTGGCACAGAGCCGCTCCATCTCCTCCAGCACCTGTCGGTACAGGCTGCGCACCTCTGCCGCTTCGCCGTCCTGGGAACCATAGTCCAGAGCAGCGATCAGCTGATCGTGGGATACTCCCCGCTTCTGTACTTCATGGCGGGCCAGGAACTCGGGATTGCCTCCCAGCAGGATGTCGGTGCCGCGACCGGCCATGTTGGTGGAGATGGTCACCGCGCCCAAGCGCCCCGCCTGAGCCACGATTTCCGCCTCGCGCTCGTGATACTTGGCGTTGAGCACCTGATGGGGCACTCCTCGCCGTTTGAGCATGCCGGACAGGAGCTCAGATTTTTCTATGGAGATGGTCCCCACCAGCAAGGGCTGACCGGTGGCGTGCCGGCGCACAATTTCTTCCACCACCGCCCGAAATTTACCTGACTCGGTCTTGTAGACCACATCCGGTAAGTCCTCGCGGATCAGCGGGCGGTTGGTGGGCACCACCAGCACATCCAGCCCATAGATATGCCGGAACTCGCTCTCCTCGGTGGCCGCCGTACCGGTCATGCCGGCCAGCTTGTCGTACATCCGGAAGAAGTTCTGGAAAGTGATGCTGGCCAGCGTCTGGCTTTCCCGCTCGATCTTCACGCCTTCCTTGGCCTCGATGGCCTGGTGTAGACCGGCACTGTACCGGCGCCCAAACATCAGCCGGCCGGTGAACTCGTCCACAATCACCACTTCGCCATCCCGGACCACATAGTCGCGATCCCGCTTCATCAGCGATTTGGCCCGCAGAGCCTGATTGAGGTAATGGGAAAGGTCCATGTTGGTGTTGTCGTAGAGATTCTCCACGCCCAATGCCCGCTCCACCTTGGCGATAGCTTCCGGCGTGGGGGTGACCGACTTGGCCTTCTCATCCACCACATAGTCTTCTTCCTCTTTGAAGCGAGAGACGATAGCGGCAAAACGATAATATAGATCGGTGGATTGCTCGCCCTGACCGGAGATGATCAGCGGAGTGCGCGCCTCATCCACCAGAATGCTGTCCACCTCGTCGACGATGGCATAGTGCAGTCCCCGCTGCACCAACTGGTTCGGTTCCACGGCCATATTGTCCCGCAGATAGTCAAACCCCAACTCGTTGTTGGTGGCATAGGTGACGTCGCACCGATAGGCGGCACGGCGCTCGGCAAAGCCGAGATCGTGCAGAATCGCTCCCACCGACAACCCCAGGAAGCGGTACACGGGTCCCATCCACTCGGCATGGAAGCGGGCCAGGTAATCGTTGACGGTGACGATGTGCACCCCTTTGCCAGCCAAAGCGTTGAGATAGGCTGGCAGCACAGCCACCAGGGTCTTGCCCTCGCCGGTCTTCATCTCGGCGATACGCCCCTGGTGCAGGGCGACGCCACCGATAATCTGCACATCAAAATGCCGCTTGGCCAACACCCGCTGCGATGCCTCTCGCACCACAGCGAAGGCCTCCGGCAGCAGCTCATCCAGCGTGGCACCATCCGCTAAACGCCGCTTGAACTCGTCAGTCTTCTCCCTCAACTGTTGGTCCGACAGCGCTTGCATGGTCGGCTCCAGCCGGTTGACCAATGCCAAGGTGCGCTCCAGCCTCTTCAGCTCTTTTTTGTTGTAATCAAACATATTCCGAAAGACGTTTAACACTCGCTCACCTCGTTCTCTGGCGAAGATGCAGTCACCATCCATAGACAAGTGGTTGCGGCAAGACAAAGAGCTTTCATTATCGGCATGTTGCATAATGAAAGCTCTAGTTTACTCATTTTATCATGCCCCAAACAGGCTGGACAAGGCGAAGCCACGCCGCTAGTGGGCAGATAGCGATGTGGGTATGCGGTAATAGAGCTTCATCCCGGGGGATACCAGGAAGTCCGAACGGGGATGGTTGTTCAGCAATCCGGCTTGGCGATAGGCCAACAGCTCTCCCGGCACCCGGCCAGCCAAAATCAGTCGATGGTGAGGCTGACCTACCCAGGGGTGATCGCGGTCGATCTGCACCAGCTGATATTGGGCCGGCAACTGCTCCTCGCCCCGCAGGTAGAGCAAGGCATCCATCAAGGCCCACATACTGCCTGCTACCAGGGAATGTCCGCCCAGGATGATCGGCACCGGAGCGGCATGGCAGGCGCGGACGAAGTCGGCCATCAACTGGTCAGGCAGCTGCTCCACCCGGCCCAGGTCTGAGTTGAAACGCTGTCCTTCTGTCAACTGCAAGCCCAAATGGGCAAAGACCACCCGGGTGTCGATGAAGGCCATATCGGCGATGCTGCAGATGTAATCGACCATCGCCTGCGCCCCCAGTTGCTGCAGCAAGAAGCCAAACAAAGAGTGTACTTCGCCCCGCTCTGCCCTGCCCATGGCCCGCATTCCCCGCTCCTCAGAGATCACCCGCAATCGGCAGCGGGAAATCATGCCGATATGGGACATGGTCCAGGGATTGACCCGTCCGGCCAGCAGCAAGCGGCTTTGGGGTGAAGCTAGCAGCCGCAAGGCCTGCTGCACCCGGGAGCGGTCCCAATCCAACTGATCCAAAGCCTGGCGGGTACGCGGACCGACTTTGGGGGACAGACTGAGCACCAATACGTCGCTGGGAGTGTCGATATCGTAGTGCACACCGACTGAATGGGGCAGGAACACCCGCTCTAAACCCGGCTTGGTTGCGCAACAGGTTGGCTAATACGTTTATCATTGTCCGGCAGCTGGATGTGATCGATGGCCGCCGCGGGGGTGAAAGCCACGATGTCTGATGACTGGGGATTGTTGGTCAGCACCAGCCGCTTGCGCGAGCGCAGGTCGCTGGCGATGCTGCGAAACTCATCGGTGGTCAACAGCGGGCAGGAAGCGCCGCCAATATAGATCACCCCATCCAAATCGGCTTGCCGATTACATGCTGCAAACAAGTGCCGAAGTGCCATGGCTCCTCTTCGGGTACCACAATCGCCCCCAGCCGGGCGGCCTCGGTCGCCAAGTCAGGATAGTTGGTGGATAGGTAGATGTCATCGATCTCGGGCACAGTCTGTAGCTTGGCGATGGTGTCCAACGTCATCGCCTGACGAATGCCCACCATCTGCCGCTCCACCAGATCGACCGGTCGACCACCCTCTAGAATAACTACGCCTACACGTTCCTGTCGGTGCATGATCTTCACCCTCTCTGATCCCTTGGCAGCGCCTGCAACGGCTGCAGGCAAGCTGCCGGAAGCTGTTGACTAGCCTGGGGGGTTGCGGACATTGGCAACTGCCAGCATGCTTCTCGGTTCACTGCGTGACAAAACAGTCATGACGCGGGAATCACCATCATGGATGCAAGCCATGCTGGCGGCGCTTAATCAGGCTGGCGCGCTCAGGCGCTGTCTGCCAACCAGAATTGATGTATGAGCGCACACATTCGACCTCCATCACTGACACTACGTTGGGCTTTCGAGGGAACCGACGCGAACAAAGCATCTGGTAGCATTATGTACCAAACAAATTCCGACTAACCGGGCGTAAGTCCCCACCAGACAGCGGCTGGAGGGCATAGGCCGGTTATCCTGACTGGTTTCGCCAATGTAGTGGTACAATCCTGCTCCGAGACCCACCAACGGCAGGATAATTGCTTCCCTGGGCGGAAACAAAACAAAGCCGGCCACCGGCCGGCTTGCTATTGCTGCTAGCGCTTGCGATTCTTGATTGCTGATAGTCACTGCAAACAACGGACATGTGAGACGATTGACGTTATTAGGCACTCAGCCTAATGACTTGGCTATTAGGCGCTCGGTCTAATTGCTCGGTTATTGGGCGATCCAGCCTAATAACTTGGTTCAATCAACCCGTAGTTGCCATCCTTACGCCGATAGAGCACGGCGAATTGCTCGGTTTCGGCATCGGAGAAGACGAAGAAATCGTGCTGCAACAGATTCATCTGCATGATTGCCTCTTCCACAGCCATCGGCTTGATGGGAAAGCGCTTGGAGCGGACGATTTGAGGGCCGTCTTCTTCTTCCGGCAACGGTGCAGGTTCGCTGAGGCGACCAGCTTTCGGGTCCTCGCTGCGCAGGCGACGGGCAATCCGTGTCTTGTAGCGCTCAACCTGTTTCTCCAACTTGTCGATAACCAGGTCGATGGAGGCGTACATGTCGGGGCTGGATTCTTCGCCTCTGAGGATGAGACCGTTCACAGTGGCGGTAACCTCCACCTTATGCCGATCCCGCTCCACCACCAGCGTCACCGTAGCGTCGAGAGGTCTGTCCACATACTTCTGCAGACGGCCGACCTTCTTCGTCGCATAATCCCGCAGGGCATCGGTAATCTCGACGTTCTTACCCCTTACCGTAATTTGCACGCTGATCAGCTCCCTTCGCGGTTTGATTAATAGTATTCGCATTCGGAGCCCAAAAATCCTGCTGTTTGCTCCCATGGTCCAGTCAAGTATTCAGAATACATGCACAAATTTCGCCTGCACTCTGCCGCAGCAGAAATGGTGCCCGGTCAACGCCTATAGCGTCGTCAGGCGCCAAATCCGAGGGAACTGGTCCCGAGAGTGTAGAAAGGACGCGCTTTGTGGTTTTCGGATTAGTGCCCTTGTAGCCACTGTCAAGCAGGCTTGATGTTTCCCTTGAGCAGCAACAAGCCCCAGGAGCTAGTCCTAGGGCTGATAGGCTGATATGCTATTTCTTTACCACATTGGCTGCTTGCGGCCCCCGTGGCCCGTCGACAATTTGAAACTCCACCTGCTGTCCCTCATCGAGGCTCTTGAAACCTTCGCCCTCGATGGCAGAGAAGTGCACGAAGACGTCCTGATTGTCTTCGGCTGTGATAAACCCGTAGCCCTTCTTCTGGTTGAACCACTTAACCGTACCGATCATTGAAGACATTCCTCCTAGAGTTAAATGCGGCGCTTACAGCGCAGACTAACTATACCATCACCATCAGCCGAAGTCAAATTTTACTAATAGACATACATCCTCCCTCTCGGCGATAACCTGCGCCAACCGGCGGGCGGCCACCACACATCGCTTTCTCTTTTTACATACCCCTATTCGAGGGATCGCATGCGTGAGGGCAAGACTTGCGGTGGAAGTTCATGCTTGTGGGCAACTGGCTGCCAGCGCCGCAAGGCAAGGAGGTGAGACAATGGCTTACTGGCTGCTAAAGACGGAACCAGGGGAATATAGCTATGCTGATCTGGAGCGAGAAGGGCGCGCGCGCTGGGATGGCGTGCGCGGTCGGCAAGCGCTGAAGAACATTCAACAGCTAGCTCCCGGTGACTCGGCCCTGATCTATCACACGGGTAAGCAGCGGGCGATCGTGGGCGTCGCCCAGGTGGTCACCGCACCCTATCCGGATCCGGAGCAAAGCGACCCCAAGTTGCTGGTATTTGACCTGGTGCCCAGCACAGCGCTGCCTCGACCGGTCACTCTGGCCGAGATCAAGTCATGGCCACAGCTGTCAGATTGGCTGGTGCGCCAACCCCGCCTGTCGGTGGTGCCGGTGCCCGACTCGGCCTGGTCAGCGATCATGCAGGCTGCCGGGCTGAGCACGCCAGAATAATATGACAAAACTCTCCTGTCCAAGAGGAATAGGTGCTTCGCTAGACGAAGTAGTGCTTAACCGAAAGGATAGGAGGGGACATTTTGGACGAAAAAAGACTGATGGAAGAGCTGCAACTGATGAAAGCTCAGGTATCGTTCCAGGTGGCGGCCATGGACAAAGCCATCGACGATATCCTCTGGTACCAGAGGCTGGGCGCAGTGGCGGAGATCGATAAGGTGCGCCTGATCGGCCCGCCTCCCAAGAACACTTTGGCCCAATCACCCCAAGACCGGGGGAACCCGGTGGTGTTCCGCGCCTACACCTTCATCCCTAGACACATCGATCGCAGCAAACAGCACCCCCTGCTGGTCTATGTACATGGCGGAGTCCACTCCAACTTCGCCAGCAGCGGGAACCACAAGATCATCGAGGAGGTGCTGCAACAGGGCTATATCGTGGTGGCGCCGGATTACCGGGGGAGCACTGGCTACGGCCCTACCTTCTGGAAGCTGATCGACTACGGCGGGTTGGAGATCGAGGATACCTTTGCCTCGCGCAACTGGGCCGTGGAGAACTTGGAACTGGTGGATCCAAACCGGGTAGGCATCCTGGGCTGGAGCCACGGCGGCCTGCACACCCTGATGAACATCTTCTTCCACCCGGAAGCGTATCAGGTGGCCTACGCTGGTGTCCCGGTCAGCGACCTGGTGGCCCGCATGGGCTACAAAGGGCCCAACTACGAAAAGCTGTACTCAGCTGATTACCACATCGGCAAAAGCGCTTACGAGGATCCGCGGGAATACAAGCTGCGGTCGCCCGCTTGGCATGCGGATAAGCTGCAGACTCCGCTGCTGATCCATACCACCACCAACGATGAAGATGTCAATGTGCTGGAAGTAGAGCACCTGATCGCTGCCCTGAAGGCGGCCGGCAAGGAGTTTGAGTACAAGATCTATCAGGATGCGCCTGGCGGACACGTATTCAACCGCATCGACACCAAGTTCGCCCGCGAATCCCGCCAGGAGATCTGGCGATTCTTGGCCCGCTACCTGCACCCCGACTTCCCCATCGACTAATCTGCGCAAACTCAAGCAGCGCCTCCCTAGGGTGGCGCTGCTGCTTGTCTACTCGCAAGATTGTCATCACGGGCGTTGCGCAGGCTGAGCAGGCACTGCGAGAGGAACTCAGCCCGTCCTCGGTTAGAGGCCAGATTGCTGGGAGAATCCTCAGCAGTGACCCCAGCGCGATGTGGGACCAGAGGTTTTCACCACAATGGCGGCGACCCGATCAATCCAGGTTGGTGATTGCCAATGTGGCCACGCGCACTTCGGCTGCCCCGGCTTGCAGCAACACCTGCGCACAAGCATCGGCGGTGCTGCCGGTAGTCAACACATCATCCACCAGCAATAGGGTCCGTCCCCGCACTGGCCAGCGCTTCGGCGGGCCCGGGATCATCCGGAAGGCACTTCGCACATTCTGCTGCCGCTGGCGGCGGGTGAGACCCATCTGCGGGGTGGTGGCCAACGTGCGCATCAGCAATCGCAGCATCGGTCGGCCGGTCCTCTGGGCCAACTGCTCCGCCACCACCTCAGCTTGATTGAAGCCCCGCTGCTGTAGCCGGTCAGGGTGCAGCGGCACCGGAACGATGGCCTCTGCGTTCTGCCACCAGTCCCGATCGGCTGACTGATACAGTAAGTCCGCCAACGCGCGTCCGAAGTGCTGCTGACCGCGAAACTTCAGCCGGTGCACCGCCAGCCGCAGCGACCCTTCATAGGGGCCAATGCTGCGCGCCTGGGTAAACGCCCACTGCGCTCCTTGGCAAAGCCGGCAGCCAGTGGCCGAGCGCCAGGTGAGCCCGGTTAGGTCGCCGGGAAAGTCCGTCAGCGGACGTCCACAGCGGATACAGATGGTTCCCGGAGGGTGTTTCATCTCGGCCACGCAGACAGAGCAGAGCGGTTCCTGCTGGTCGCGCAAGGTGCGCCCGCAGAGCAAGCAGCGCTCGGCGGGGGGAAACAGCAAATCCAAACAAACAGTGCTCAGGCGACGCAGCCAGTCGATCATCCGACCACTCCTTTTCACCTGGACATGGGGACGGTTCGAAACCACTGAAGAAGCCCGGTTTTGTCATTCTGAGCGCAGCGAAGGATCCTGCAAAAGCCCGTGTTTACGGGCCGAATAGACTCTTCACGGAGTCTATGCTGAGCTTGTCGAAGCATTCAGAGTGACCGCCTGCGGCAGTTTTTCGGCACTCTCGGACGGTTCTCCCGCCCAACGGGTTGGACAGGGAAACCGTCCCAACTCACCGCTCGACGAAGCTGTAGAAGTCCTCGCCGTCCAGCCGGACGCGATATTCCCGGCCGCGGATTTGGCCGGAGATCACCTGCTGCACCCGCTGGCGATAGGCAGCGGTATGCACATAGATCTGGCGCGCCTCGTCAACCGAGACATCCTGCCAACTGACGCTGTCGCCAGGCCGCAGCTGCGCCAGCAGAGTCCATATCGCCGCTGACCACAGTCCCGATCTTGGGGTAGCCGCCGGTGGTCTGATGATCCGGGCCCATGACGATCGGTTGCCCGTCCCGGGGAATCTGAATGGAGCCCAAGGCGATAGCGTCGGAGACGATGTCCGGCTGCTCCGGTCTCACCGCCGGCCCAGTCAGGCGCACTCCCATGCGGTCCGACTGGGGTGCCACTTGATAGCTATGCCCTTGGAAGGCCTCCAGTTCGGCCAGCGGAAAGTGATCGTCCTGGGGGCCAGGCACGTAGCGAAGCCGCACCGACGAGCTGAGCTGCGGCCAGAACGCCCGGGGTAGGCGCTTGCCTGGCAGCTCCGTCGGCGATGGGTTCACCGTCAACTGGTCCCCCGACTGCAGCTGCCGGCCCCGATAACCTCCAATGCCCGCCCGCACATAGGTCGCACTGCTGCCCATCACTGCTGGCACCAGCCAACCGCCGGCAACGGCCAAATAGGCGCGAGCGCCGGCCTGCATGCCGCCCAGAGTCAGCGTCTGCCCTGGCTGCCACCAAAATGACTGATATTCCGCCAGGGGCTGATCGTCCAAGCAGGCGGCCACCCGCCCACCGGCGATGGCCATTTGCAGAGGACAGTCGGCCACCAGGGTTGGCCCCAGGAAGGTTATCTCCAGCACCGCTGCGTCAGTCGGGTTCCCCACCAGCCAATTGGCCACGCTGGCACCGAACCGATCGAACACCCCGGCGGTGGGCACTCCAAAACGCTGATAGCCTCCCCGTCCGAAGTCCTGTACGGTGGTGAACAGGCCCGGAGCAACTACCCTAACGCTGCCCATAATGCACCCCCTCTTCCACCTCCGGCCGGAAGGTCCCGGCAGCCACCTGCGCCGCTATCTGCTCGTACTCCGCCTGGTCGATGGACCTAAACCGCAACAAGTCTCCTGGTTTGAGCAGGATCGGATCCTCCAGCTGCGGCGCGTACAAGCACAGAGGTGTACGCCCGATCAACTGCCATCCGCCCGGGCTGTCAAAGGGGTAAACGCCAGTCTGACGGTCAGCGATGCCCACCGATCCAGCCGGCACCTTGGTACGGGGCGTGGCCAGACGTGGCGTGACGATGCGCTCGTCCAAACCGCCCAAATAGGGGAAGCCGGGCATGAAGCCCAGCATATAAACCAGGTAATCCGGTTGCTGGTGCAATTGAATCACTTCTAGCGGCGACAAGCGGCAGTGCTCGGCCACGAAATCCAGGTCAGGTCCCATGGTGCCGCCATAAAGTGTAGGAATGGTCACCCGGCGGCGGAGCACAGACTCCTCCGCCCCTGCTTGGCCCGCCCGTTCGGCCAGCCAGGCGGACATCTGTCGGTAATCAACCTGCAACGGGTCATAGTAGACCAACAGGGACCGGTAGGTGGGCACCCACTCCGCAATCGCCGGGTGCATATCGGCCATTATTGCCTGCTCCAATGCCGCCACCTGTGCCTGGATGGCGGGTGCGATGCATTGGCCAAACTCCACCAGCACCGCCGCTTCGCCCACTGGCATCATACGCACTCGGTTAGACATGCTATCTCCCACTCCAGTTCGCCACTTGGATTCCCCGTTGTTGCAGCCCGGCGCGCAGCGTCTTCAGGTGCTGCAACGCCTCGGGGGTATCTCCGTGCACACAGATAGTGTCCGCTTGCAGCGAAATTACTGTACCATCATTGGTCTTCACATGCGATTTGGTGACCATCTCTACCACCCGATCTACTACCTGCTGGCTGTCGTGCAACACGGCACCTGGTTGATTGCGGGGCACCAATGAGCCGTTGGGCAGATACCCCCGGTCGGCAAACACCTCGCTGGCAGTCGACAGGCCGATTCGCTCCGCCTCGCTGATCAGATGGGAACCGGCCAGCCCCACCAGCACCAGTGACTGGTCGAAGGAAGCTACCGCTTCACAAAAAGCCCTGGCCAGCCGCTGGTCCGCCGCCGCTTGATTATACATGGCGCCGTGCGCTTTCACGTGCTGCAGGCGGCCTCCCAGCGCCCGCACAAATCCCAGCAGGGCACCCAACTGATAGATGACGTAATCCCGTAGCTCCTCCGGGGTTAATCCCAGGTTACGCCGGCCGAAACCCAGCAGATCCGGATAGCCAGGGTGGGCACCGATGCCCACTCCGTGCTGCAAGGCCAGCTCCACCGTGCGCCGCATCACCCGCGGGTCTCCCGCATGCCAACCGCAGGCTATGTTAGCGGAGGAGATCAGCGGCATGATCTCCGCATCGGGCCCCAGTTGGTAGCCGGCGAAAGCTTCTCCCATATCGCAGTTTAGGTCCACTTTGTACATACTTCGTTCCTCCTCATGCAGTGCCGATAGATGGTGCCTACCGCCTAGTGCGTCTCCTTGGTGGCCGCGACCTGCTTGGCTATCGCGTTCAACCCCATGATCTTCTGCCTTGCCGACTGCATGGCCCGGCTCTTGCGTTCAGCCACAAAGCACACCCGTCCCCGGGGGTAATCGGCTGCCCGCCCTGCCCTGCCCGCGATTTGGATCAGCACCGCTTCACTGAAAATCTGTTCCCAGTTGGCATAGAGCACGATGATGTTCAGCCTGGGGATGGTGATCCCCCGCTCCATCAAAGTAGTGGTAACCAAAATTGGGAATTCCCCTGCAAAGAAGCGGGTGCGCTTCTGCAGGCGGCCCGGGTCCGATGCGTGGATGTATTCCACCCAATTCTCGATCCCTTGCTGTTCAAAGTGCTGCTGCAGCGCCTTGCCCACGCTCTCAGCCAGGGCCACGCTGGGCACGAACACCAGCGTCTGGCAGAGGTCCCTCTCTACGCTGTCCTTGAGCAATTGGGACAACAGCTGCGGCACTGGCCACGCTTCCTGGTCGGGACGCGGCAAGCGCAGCAGATGCAACTCTGGCTCGGGCAGCGGCTGGCCATGCCAGCGGGCCGGCAGCAATACCTGCTCCACCTGTCCCCGCTTGGCCTCCCGCAACAACTCTTCGCTGGGGGTGGCGGTGAGATAGACCAGCTTGCCCTGGGAACGCAGTGCCCGGCGAACTGCCAACTCCAGCATCGGATTATGGGCGTAGGGAAAAGCATCTGCCTCGTCCAAAATCACCAGATCGAAGGCTGCATAGAAACGCAAAGCCTGATGGGTGGTGGCAATCACCAAGGGAGTGTCTGCAAACCGCTCGTAGGTCCCAGCGTGGTAGGCGGCCAAGGGCACCTGTGGCAGCGCCGCCTGCAACCGGGGGGCCAGTTCTTGCACCACGTCCCGGCGCGGGGTAGCCCAAAGCACACGCCCGCCAGCCGACAACACCTGCGCCAGAGCAGGCAGAGTCGTTTCCGTCTTGCCTGCTCCGCAGACGGCCCAAAAAAGACAGACGCCTGGTCCGGCGGGGCCAGCTCCAATGAAGCGCTGCAGCGCAGCGGCCGCCCGCTCTTGGGCAGGTGTCAACGAAAAGGGCAAGCGCAGCTGCACCTCTTGCATGGCGGCACCAGGAGGCGGCCCCTCGGTGGTAGCCGCCGCATAATAGGGGCGGCAGCTCTTGGCTGCCCCCATCTCGCCACAGCTGTTGCATACCCAGACCTCCGTCTCTCCGCATTCCAGGCAGGTCTCCTGGCGCAGATCACTGCTGCCGCAGCGCAAGCAACGCCGATGGGGTACGATGCCCACTGTCGCGCGGCAGTCCACTTCGCCCTCCAAATAGAGATACTGCAGCAGATTGGTCAGCCCATGTGACAGCCACAGGCGGCGTTCCTTCACCGCCCGCTCCACTTCTTCCAGCATCAGAATACGGCCGCCCAGCAGCTGCCGCAGGTGAGCAGCCGCTAGCTGCCCCTCCCACTCGGGCAGTGGCTGCACCGGCTCCGCCGGTAGCGGGGCCGGCAGCTGCCAACGCCGCAATTGCCGCCTGATCACGGCAGCCTCCTGGTCAGCAGCAGGTAAACGGCGCTGTAGCAGATGCTGCAACTCTTCCGCTCTGGCGATGCTGAGAGGAGGGGTCAACACCAACACCTGCCCCGACCCCCGCTGCTGCCAATAGCAGGCGTCCAGAGCCGGATGACAGGTGATAAAGTAGCGCTGCCGGCGCGCTGCGCCTTGCAGGCGATAGACCCAGAATGGCAGGCACCGCATAGCCTTCGCCTCCTCCGACAGTGATTCGACGTGCGTTACAACTTGCTCACTGCAACTCCTGCCGCAGTCGCCAGCCGAGCAGCGTGTGGCGCTGCTCCACCCGGTTGTTCTTTACCGCCATAGCCAGCGCGCGCTTGGTGCCCACCAGCACCACCAGCTTCTTGGCCCGGGTGAGCGCCGTGTAAATCAGGTTGCGCTGCAGCATAATGTAGTGCTGGGTGCAGACCGGCATCACCACCACCGGATACTCGCTGCCCTGGCTCTTATGCACCGAGATGGCATAGGCCAGAGTCAGCTCGTCTGCCTCCGTCAACTCATAGGGAACCAATCGCTGCCCTCGCCCATCGGGGTAGACCACGTGCAGCTCGCCCTCTTCCGGGTCGATGCTCTGGATACGGCCCACATCACCGTTATAGACGTGCTTCTGATAGTTGTTCTTGATCTGCATTACCTTGTCGCCCACCCGAAACTTGTTCCAACCCAGCTGCAGCTCAGTCTTCTGGGGCGAAGGCGGGTTCAGCACCTGTTGCAGGCACTGATTGAGGTTTTCCACGCCCACGATGGTGCGCCGCATCGGCGTCAACACCTGAATATCCTCATACGGGTGATAGCCATAAGCCGAGGGCAGACGACTGCGGCAGAGGTTCTGGATCTCCGCCAGCACCTTCTCCGGATCATCCTCGGGGACATAAAAGAAGTCTTTGCCTTTCACATTCAGATAAGGAAACTCACCCTGGTTCACCCGATGGGCGTTGACCACGATCATGCTCTTGCCAGCCTGCCGAAAGATGGTCTTCAGGCGCACCGTGGGCACCTGCGCTGAATCGATGATGTCCCGCAGCACGTTACCCGGTCCCACCGAAGGCAACTGATCCACATCTCCCACCAGCACCAGGCGACAACCGTCAGGGATAGCCCGCAAGAAATGGTACATCAGCAGAATGTCCACCATGGAAACCTCGTCCAGGATGATCACATCCGCCTGCAGCGGATTTTCCTGATCGCGGCCGAAGGCCATGCCCTCCCCTTCCACAAAGGAGTACTCCAATAGTCGGTGGATAGTCTTAGCTTCGGCCCCAGTAGTCTCGGACATCCGCTTGGCCGCTCTCCCAGTGGGCGCAGCCAACAGGACAGACTTGTCCCGATTGGCCAACAGCTTGAGCAGCGTGCGCACGATGGTGGTTTTGCCCGTGCCAGGTCCTCCAGTGATCACCGTCACCCCGTGTTGCAGCGCTGCTAGCAGCGCTTCCCGCTGCTCCGGGGCCAAGCGCAGTCGCTGCTCCTGCTCCAGCTGGGTCAGTTCCTGCTCCACCGCTGGCAGCAGCTCCATCTGCAGCGGCTGCCGCACCAGCGCCGCCAAGCGTCGGCTCACACCCTGCTCGGCGTAGAAAAAGGGGGCCAAATAGATCGTCTGCTGCTCCACTTCCACCAGAAAAACTTCCTTCTGTTGGCGCAGCATCTGACAGGGCACCTGCAGCAGTTCCTGTTCCACTTGCAGGATTTCCGCCGCCTGTTGGTAAAACTCCTGCAACGGGTAAGAAGTATGACCCTGTTCAGCCAGCTGACTCAAGGTGTACTTGATCCCGGCGATCAACCGTTCCGGCGAGTCGGGCTGCAGCCCCATCTGCTGCGCCAGCTTGTCTGCCGTTTTGAAACCGATGCCAAACACCTCATCGGCCAAGCGATAGGGGTTTTCCTCGATCATCCGCTTGGTATCCTGTCCATAGTGGCGACAGATCTTGGCGGCGAAACCGGGGGTGACCCCGTATCCCTGCAAGAAGATCATCATTTCCCGCATCTCCCGCTGTTCAGCGAAGGCTTTGCCGATGGCCTCCGCCCGAGACGCCCCGATGCCGGACACTTCCGCCAGCCGTTGTGGCTGCCGCTCCAATATTTCCAGGGATTTCATCCCAAATTTCTGCACAATCCGCTTGGCAGTGGTTGGTCCCACCCCTTTCACCAATCCAGAACCCAGATAGCGTTCCAGGCCGGCGAGGGTAGCAGGCACCACCGACTGATAGCTGGCCACCTTGAACTGGCGGCCATAGTCGGGGTGCATGGTCCACTCTCCCTGCATATCCAGCGTCTCTCCCACCGCCAGTTGCGGAAAGTTGCCCACGGCGGTGACCAAGTCTTTATGCTCGCGGCAGCGCAGGCGCAGCACAGAATAGAAGTTTTCTTCGTTGCGGAAAGTGATCCGCTCCAGCGTTCCTAGCAGTCGTTCCATGCTCTCGCCTCCTTAACAGATCAGTTTCACGCTCGCCAGGTGAAATCCTGCCTGGCTGCGGGCACAAAAAGAGGAGACAGAGGGACGGGAGTATCCTCTCGGAGTTTCGAAGCAATAATTTCCATGCATGGAGGAAAACAACTGGGAAAGCGAGCTGCTCAAATGAGTAGAAGAGAGACTTCAGGCAGGTAGAAACGAAGGGCATGCCGAAGAAGCCTAGAAGCAACGAGAGTAGCTCGGGCTTAGGCTGACAGATGTGGGAAGAGAGGCATTAGTTCTTCAAGCTCCGTTCGTCGATGGACGTACCAAGCGTCAATGTGCTGGCACATCATGATGCCGTAAGTACGCATGTACCACATGCGAGAAGAACGATGCTGCCCAGACTGAAGCTTGTAGTCTCTTTTCTCACGTTTGTTAGTGCGCTCGACGGAGGTGCGCCTCTTGTAGAGAAGGTTCCATTGATCCGAGTCGCGAGGAGGGTCAGTGAACAGTCTGGGATTGTCCTTGCGGTAGGTACGACACGTTTTCCCGTAACGGGCGGTGGTACAAGGAGTTGGGCAGTTGTGAGTCGTCCTGCCTGTCATTCTGGGACACAACCACTTGTCTACCATGCGGGCACGATCTGAGCCATGATGCTTCATTTCCAGGCCAGCAGCGCAGATAGGCCTACCGTTATACGAGACTTTCAGATTGCGAATTGCCTTAGGGCTGGCCGAAGTGCGTAAGTTGAGATCAATCAATGGATTAATATCCTGGTCAAGCAACAAGTCATAGATGGGTTTGGCATCGTGCGCAGAGTCGAGCAAGACTCTCTTCACCGTGCCCAAGGTGAAACGTTGCATGAACTCAACCGAGCTTAACACGAAGCTTACAGCATCGTGTCGGGAAGCAGGATACAGGCGCTGGTACAACGGTAGATCATGAGGACTGTTGGCGGCGGTCAGGGTGTACATGTGGTACCCGTCGAAGTATTTCTCTCTCGAGCTATCCCAGCCGACGTCGCAGTCAGGCTGAGAATAGATGCGAGGGTGGTTGCAGTCAGCAAGGCCTTGGGCACGACAATTACAGGCAGGTTTGCTGCGGGGATACGCTGCGGTCTCTACAGGAGTACCATCACCTGCGACGGCAAGAGACTTCGTATCCCCAAGCAAGCCAAGCGTAGCCGATACAGCTAGGAATTCAGACTGAAAGAGACCAAAAAGCCGATCTATAGGCAATTGCGTCCGCTTCTCTGAATGCCGCTTCATCCAATTGACCAACCGTTTCACACGGCCTGGGGAAGATGTGTCAGCCTTTTGGCCTTTCCTCCCCTTCTTGGATTTGGGTCCTCTTCTCTGTATGGGAGAACGGATATTAGCGGTTGTGGCATTCCACAAGCGGGCAAAGAAGTCATAGAAGGTGCCGATTCCTGGAACACATCCAGGCTCAAAACCGCTCAAGATGGCATAAAGAGGGATTCTTTTCAGCTCACTTACCCAACCAGTAATGCTCATTTCTGGTTTAGTCGATAGGAGCAGCAAGAAAGAGCGCAGCATAGAGGAAGGGTCGCGGGGTTTGGGACCGCGAAAGCCGTAGGAGTCACGCATCAAGGCGGTGACCCCGGACAAATCGGTAATCCAGAACTTGGCGAGAAGAGGCCAATCTTCACGAAGCAAAAGCAGTGGACTCCCCGAGTAGTACTGCCTCAATCGAGTGCGGACAGATTCTTGGTATTCTTGATGCGTAACAACGACGGGTTTCATAAAGCATCACCCCAAACTTAGTCATTAAGGAAAATAATTCCTTCTGACAAATTGTTGGGGTGATCCTGAAGAAGTCAAGTCTTTTTTTGATTTCTATTGTCTTATTTTTGTGGATTACCGAAAAACCTTGAGTGAATTTCCAGTTTGATGTGCGGAAAGGGCTACTTTCATCGCAAAAGAATGGGACGTAGCCGTCGCTCCCGGAGGTGTGGAAACTCGATAGCATCGAGTTCGATAAATTCCGAGAATCTATGGGAGACAGAGGGACGTACAATTCGTCCCCGGGAGACAGAGGGACGTACAATTCGTCCCCTCGCGGAGACGAATTGTACGTCCCTCTGTCTCCCCACCGCTGTCAATCGGCAGCGCACTGGAGACGATGGCCGATCTCAGTACCGCTGGCTTGGATAGTACCGGCAGGAAGCTCTATAGCGAACCAGGCGCTGGGATAGTTGCGGCTGAAGCGCCAAGGGCGCAGACTTGGCTCCAACCCCACCACCGTCCAAGCCCGGTCCAGGAAGATAACATCGATCGGAAACCGCATGTGCATGGTATGCACTGAGCGACAGGGCGAGATCAACAGACCGCTCCCCTCTGGCAGACTGGCCCGCCCCATCAGGCCGCGCCAACGCTGCCAAAAAGTAGCTGCAGGCTGCAGCTCTCGCACCAGGCAGTAGCCATTGCTGTTCGGGTTGATGATCATAGGTGCTGCTCCTTTCGTAAAGCCTGATTTTTGGAGCGTAACTGGTCTTGGTACAGGCTAGCGCGCTTGAGCGCCGTCTGCCAACTGCTACACAACCTGACCGCTATCGCTGGTGCTTCACTTGGCTCCCAGCGAAACAAAAAGAACCGTCCCTTTTGTGTCGCTAGAAGTTCTCCAGGAATTGAATCACCGCCGGGCCCAAGAGCACGATGAACAGGGTGGGAAAGATGAACATCACCAGCGGGAAGAGCATCTTCACCGGCGCTTTCATCGCCTGCTCTTCCGCGGCCTGGCTGCGCCGCTGGCGCAGGCTCTCCGACTGCAGTTGCAGCACGTTGCTGATGCTCACGCCCAGTTGATCCGCTTGGATGATGGTGCTGACAAAACCATGCAGTTCCGCCACGCCGGTCCGCTCTGCCAAGGCCTTTAGCGCGTCCTTGCGCAGCACTCCCACTTTCACCTCGTGCAGCACCTTGGCTAGCTCCTCCGGCAGCGGGCCCTTCATCTTCTCGATCACCCGCTGCATGGCGCTGTCAAAACCCAAACCGGCCTTGACGCTGACCGTAAGCAGATCCAAAACGTCCGGTAGTGACCGCAGGATCACCTTTTGCCGCTTGGCAATGGTTTGGCTGAGCAGCAAACGGGGCATATACGCGCCCAGCAACAGGCCGCCCACCCCGCCCAGCAGGTTGCCACTGAATCCCGGCCGTAGCAGGCCACCGAGCAGCACTCCCAGGAGCAGCCCACCGACGCTGGCCAGCACGTACCACCCGGACCACTGCTCCACCGTCAGCCTGATCCCCGCCATGGTTAGCTTGCGCTCGGTTGCCCCCCGCATAGCGGAAGGAGCAAATTGCTGTAAGCGCTCGCCGCAAGCTTTAAGCATGGGGTAAAAGACACGCTGAGAGAAGGGCAAGCGCAAGCGCTCGTCCAGCAGCGGCTGTTCTTCCGCCTCCAACTGCCGGATCTCCTTCAGCCGCTGTTCCAGCTGCAGCCGGCGGCGAAAGATGATGCAGAGCAGCCCATAGACCAAGTAGAAAACCAGGCAGGGCAAGACCACGCTGACATAAAGGATCATACTCCACCCCTCCCCCAGCCCTGTCGAACAAACCATCGGGCGTCGATCGTCAGCTCAACCGAAACACTAGCTTACGCAGTAGGGCTCACCATCCATGCTCTGGACCGATCGCCCACGCTAGATGTCAATCTTGACTACCTTATTGATAAAGTAAATGCCCAGCAGCAAAGAAACCACCCCGGCCCCCAGCATGGCCAAGCCAATAGGATGGGTCCAAAGCAAACTGATGTAGTCCGGGTTCATAGTTGCCAGGAAAAAGGCCAACCCAATAGGCAATACAGAGATGACCAGGCCAGACAGCCTTCCCTGCGCGGTGATCGCCTTTACCTCCGCTTTGATCCGCTGGCGCTCGCGAATGGTGGAAGCGATATTGTCCAGAATGCTGGCCAAATCGCCCCCTACCTGCCTTTGGATCAGCACGGCGGTGATCATCAGGTCCAAATCCGCGCTGGGCACACGATCCACCAGGCGCAACAGCGCCTCTTCCACCGTCAGCCCCAGGCTGATCTCCCGCAGGGTGCGGTTCAGCTCCTGCCCGGTGGGGTTGGGCATCTCTCGGGCGGCCAATTCCAGCGCCTGCAAAAAACTATGTCCCGCCCGCATGGCGTTGGCAGACAGCTGCAGAAAATCTACCAGCTGCTGGTCCGCCTGTCGCAAACGGCTTCTGAGATGAGACTTGAGCAACAATCCCGGCAGCTTACCGCCGACGATCCCGCCCAGAGGTAACCCCAGCAGCCCCATCCGCAAGCCAAAGATCGCACCAACCACCAGCGCTGACACTCCGATGGCCGCTGCCATCTCTTCACCTTTGATGGGCAGACTGGCTTGCTGCAGCACGTGATCATAATGCTGACTCAACCCCTTAGGGGCCAGCCGTCCTAGCGACTGCCAGACACCCCGCCAGCCCGCCATCCGGCGAACAGTGCTGCCAGCTCCCTTCTCGGCGGTGGCCATGTAGGCGGTAATGCGCCCGGATAGATTTCTTCGCGGCCCAAACAAGCGCTGCAGCACACTGAGCAGCAACGTGCCCAGGGTAATGGCTGCAGAGCAGGCCACCAAAGCAGGCGTGGGCATCGCATTCACCCCCATAAGTACACTGTCAACCAGAAATCTACGGTGCAGCATCAAGCTCCAGTCCGAGGATGCTGAGAGTTTCGTCTCGATCCAGCTTGTGAACTAAATCTAAATGGTTTGAGGCTTGACCGCCCTACTAATCCGGCTTATCTGGCCTGAAACAGTTCCGGCGGCA
Source organism: Bacillota bacterium (assembly GCA_050949055.1). Taxonomy (GTDB): domain Bacteria; phylum Bacillota; class UBA994; order UBA5500; family UBA5500; genus JAEZJZ01. Next base: position 1,032,719 of record JBMNFA010000001.1, read on the forward strand.
ACATCACGCCGCTGCTTTGCAGCAGATCGTAGCAGCGCGGGCGGATACCGGTGGGTTGGAATTCTCCCACCACTTTGCCGGCCACGTCCCGGTCGGTCTGCTTGAAGACAAAGATATCCTGCAGGGTGATGATGTCGCCTTCCATGCCCACCACTTCGGAAATGTGGGTGATCTTGCGGCTGCCGTCCCGCAGGCGGCTCTGCTGTACGATCAGATCGATGGCTGCCGCTATCTGCTCGCGGATAGCCCGTACCGGCAGTTCCATACCGGCCATCAGCACCATCGTCTCCAAGCGGGCCAGCATGTCCCGGGGAGAATTGGCATGGCCAGTGGTCAGTGAGCCATCGTGTCCAGTGTTCATCGCTTGCAGCATATCCAGCGCCTCCCCTCCGCGCACCTCTCCCACCACGATGCGGTTGGGCCGCATGCGCAGGGAGTTGCGCACCAGGTCGCGCATGCTGATCGCCCCTTTGCCTTCTATATTTGGGGGACGCGTCTCCAGCGTGACCACATGCTCCTGCCGCAGTTGCAGTTCAGCCGCATCCTCGATGGTCACGATACGTTCGTCGGGGGGGATGAATCCAGAAAGGCAGTTCAGGGTGGTGGTCTTACCGGAGCCGGTGCCTCCGGAGACGATGATGTTCAACCGCCCCACCACCGCCGCCTGCAGGAACCTGGCCATGGCAGCGCTGAGGGTGCCAAAGCCCACCAGATCCTCGATGCCAAAGGGATCCCGGCTGAACTTACGGATGGTCACAGCCGGCCCCCTGATGGCCAGCGGCGGAATGATGGCGTTCACCCGCGAGCCGTCGGGCAAGCGGGCGTCTACCATCGGCGAGCTTTCGTCGATGCGTCTGCCCAGCGGGGCGACGATCTTCTCGATCATCTGCAGCACATGCTCGTTGTCCCGGAAGGTGACGCCGGTCAGCTCCAGCTTGCCCCGCCGTTCCACATAGACCCGCTGCGGGCTGTTCACCATCACTTCACTGATCTCGTCGTCGTTGAGCAGCGGTGTGATCGGTCCAAAGCCCATCACCTCATCGGCCAGCTCCTGGGCAATGCGCTGCTTATCCTGGCGGGTGATCAGCACTCCGCTTTCCGCCATCACCCGGTTAGCGATCTCCATGATCTCGGCGCGCAGCTCTTCCTCCCGGGTGACGTCGCTGAGCAACTCGGGCTTGACTTCCTCCACGATAGCCTGATGAATCTTCTGTTTGACTTCCTTTTCCGGATTGATGGCTCCCGCTACGACGCTGCTCTTCTCAACTCGGTTGGCTTTCGGTTGTTTCTCTTCCTTGCTCTCCAATCGCCTGAGCAGGGACATCACTTAGCCCCCTTGCGCCGGCGGAAGAATCCCCCGCCGGAAGCAGCAGCTTCGGCTTGTTTCTCTTCGCCACAAGCCGCATCGGCCAGCTCGGCGATGCGCTTGTTCAGCTTGTGGTTGGCCTGGTCCAGCACGAAGGGGATGCCACGATTGGCGGCGGTCATGATGATGCTGTCCTCGGACGATAGGTAAAAGTCCACCCCCCGGCCCATGGCGCCCGGCAGGTCCTTGAAGCGGATGCCGTACTCGTAGCTGGCGCGGTTGACCATCAGGAAGATCTTCTGGTCGTCGTAGCCCAAACGGTTCATCACTTCCAGACCCAGCTTGACGTTCTTCAAAGTGGGCATGTCCATGGCCCCGATCATCACGATGCGGTCACTCAGATCCAAGGCGGTCAACACCGTGTCCTGGAAAGTAGCTGGCAGGTCCACAAAGACGTAATCGAAGATCTCGCGGCATAGGGAGATCACTTTGGCCACATGGTCAGCAGTCACGTACTCGGCCAGTTCCGGCCGCAGGGGGGCGGGTAGCACTTTCAGGCCGCAGGGATGGTTGAGCAAGTAGGACAACAATGTCTCCTTGTCCAACGTCTGCTCGTTCACCAGATCGCTGATCGTACGCCGCGGAATCAGGCTCATTAACACCGAGGTGTCCCCAAACTGCAGATCGAGATCGATCAGACAGGTATTTTCGCGCCGCTCGGCGGCCATATAGCTGGCGATATTGACAGCCATGGTGGTCTTGCCCACACCGCCTTTGGTGCTGTAAAAGGAGATCACCTTGCCCCGGGACTGGCTCAAGCGCACGGTGGGGTGCTGGTTGATCTGCACCACCCTCCGCTCCAGCTCTCGCTCCCAGGTGGTTTGAATGCAGTCCACCAGCTCGTCGGCCCCAAAGGGCTTCACCAAGTAGTCCTTGGCCCCGGCGATCATCGCCTTGCGCAGATACTCGATCTCGCCCTGTACCGAGATGACGATCACCACCGTGCCCGGATGGGCAGCACAAATCTGTTGGGTGGCCGCGATCCCATCCAACCCCGGCATGTTGATATCCATTAACACCACATTCGGTTGCAGCTGTGCCGTCTGTGCGATCGCCTCTTCGCCATCTTTGGCTTCCCCTACCACCGTGAAGCCGACGGCGAAGCTGAGCAAGCGACGAATATTCTCCCTTGTCTCCTCAGCATCGTCCACAATTAGTACCGTGATGTTCTTTTCAGCCATGATCTGTCGACCTCCTATCTTCCCCCGGCTACAGTGGTGGCAGACTGGCCGGGAGTGCTTATCAGTTTTTCGTCGGTGGCCGGTCTCAGGGCCAGGCGAATGCGCCCATAATCCTCTGCCCAGGCAAGCTTCTCTGCTTCAGCGGGTGACACCGCCAAGGTGATCGTCTCCGCGTCACCGGGAGCACGGGCACCCACGCGCAGCTCGCTGCCCACGGCCAAGACCTTGATATTTTGCAGCATCACCGCTGTATGGGACTCCCTTTGGTTTCCCTCTGTTTGTTCGTATGAAATCAGGACGTCCACCGCGTCTCCCGGGCGCAGCAAGTAACTCACCGCAATGCGCGAATTGATTCCCACGCTCACCGCCCGCTTACCTTCCGGAAGCTGGAAGCTGAGCCCGGCGCTTTCAGCATTGGCAAAGAGACGGCTCTGCAGCACCTGTTCTCCTGCCACGATCGCTCCGGTGGTGGTCTTGCCCACTACCTGGTCCAGGGTGGTCACTGCTTGTATATGCACCGTGCCCTTGGGCACCCGCTGCACTTCCACCATATTGCCATTCACTACTGCGCGAGCCGGGATGTTGGTCAAGGCCACCACCACCGCATCGGTATGCTCAATGGTGGTCACTGTCTGCAGATTATCCATGAACAGATAGATCCCCAGCCCCGCCATACAGGCAAAGACCAAGGCGATTAGAATGAGACGCCGGTTGGTCCGTTCCATGATGCTCCTCCTCAGCAGTTGTTTCAGCTGGTGCAGCCTTCCTGTGATGGCCGCACCTGGCAGCTGTGATTGGATTATCGCAGCAACTTGATCATCTCTAGCCCATAGTTGCCGGCTGGCTCAACTTCGCCAGGCGTATGCATGCGCACAAAGCGACCCTGGACAGAGTTATCACTCTCGCTGAAGCCTTCTAGAAAGAAGGCGGCGAAACCAAGTACGGTCACTTCACCCCGCCCGTTGGGGAAGGCGCTGGTAATCGGCACCTTCAGCACTCGGGAGCAACCGGGCACAAAATGGTCGAAGGTGCAGGGCGGCTGATGCAGGCAATCCTGGATGCGTCCCAACACAGCAGTCTCTGTTGGCGTGGCCATGTTACCAGGTTCGGTCATGATCTGCTGACCGATGCGCACCCAATCGGCAAAGCCATGGCGCAGATTCTCCTGGTAGTTGGCAGCGCCGGTTCCCCCCAGGGCTAGCGCGCCGTAGTTGCCGTTTTCTCCATCGCCCAACTTCAGGTCATACAGTTCACCGAAGACGAACTCCTGCACCACCACACCCAGCGGGACCGCTCCCTGAATGCCGGAAACGGCAAAGGCACCAGCGGCGCTGGATGCACTGACATCGACTGAGTTAAGTTTCAGCACCCGGGCCAGTCCCATGGGCACCGCGCGGGTGGCCTCTGCTTCCACTATACCTTGGGCAGTGTCCACCGACACGGTCAACTCGCCCGTCTGCACACCGTTAGCCATCGCCGTCTCCACGGCGGCCTGTTCAGCAGCGCTGCTGCCTTGCTCCAGCGCCCGCACTCCGGCCAAAACGGCCGCATCCAACGCGGTCTGCAGGCGCGCCTTTTGGTAATGGATCATGCCGCCATCCAACACCAACGCGCCAAAACCGAAGATGGCTGTAATCGCCAGCACGACGATGACAGCCACGGCTCCCTTTTCATTCAGCTGTCCATCTTTGCCTTTCATTCTTTCTTCATCACCGCCTGTCCCAGCACTGTGAACGGGCTTTCCAGCAGGCCCTGCATGATCGGCGTAAGAATGGGCAAGCGGCAGCGCACTTCCACTGTGATGGCGGTGCCGGGATAGCGGTTGGCTGCCGCCGGGTTGACGTCCACCGTCAACGCTGCCACTGGCAGAGGAGCGGCCGCTGCCAGCGCCGTCTGCCTGATCTCGTCGTCGTTGGCTCCCAGGGCCGCCTGCCGGGCCGCCTCGCGGGCCGCCGTGGTCACGGTCAAATAGCCGTGATAGATGCGGCCAAAGTCGATAATCCCCATCAACACCAACAGCAGCAAAGGCAGGACGATGGCCATCTCCACCATCGCCTGACCGCGCCGATCCTCCCGCCATCTATTCATAGCAGCCACCCCAAGTCTGCCAGCAACACTCCCAGAGCGATCCCCGGCGAATAGGGGTAGGTGCGCTGCGTGCGGTAGGTATTTGTGACCAGGCCGTAGGAGGCTAGCAGCAGTTCCCGATGCAGCAGCAGGTGCAGCACAGCGAACAGCCCGCCTGCCGCGGCACCGAGCAGCAACGCCTTCCAGAAGAAGGCCCAGCCCCGCATGATGCCCAAGGCGGCCAGCAGCTTCACGTCGCCACCGCCAAACTTATTGAAAGCAAACAGCGGCAAGAGGATCAGGAGGCCGCAAGCGAAACCGAGGAAGCTATCCTTAAGGCCTTCGGTGCCTCGCAGCCAGATCTGCAGCGGCAACCCAACTCCAGCCATCCCCAGCGTCAGCCAGTTGGGAATGCGCCGTTCCCTCAGGTCGAAGTAGAGCACCAGCAGCAGGGCGGTATAGGTGACGATCAGCAACATGCGCATCCTCCTCTCGGGTTATTGAGACGGTTCCGACCAACCCGCTTTCGCGCCTCGCGCCGTTCGGCTGCCCCGGTGCGCTTCGCGCTGCAGCGTTCCCCGTCCGCTCCTCTGCCCCTATTGTCATGCTGAGCGCAACGAAGCATCTGGATTCTTCGTTCCGCTCAGAACGACAGTGATCGGGCTCAGTGGATGTGAGACAAGGTACACGTCCCGCTGTCTCATCGCGCAGTTTGGAAAAAACAGCCCTACTTGTGGGCCATAAGTAGGGCTGTTTTTTGTCTTCAAGAGTTCAATGATTAGCCACCGACTTCTGTTGGAGGGGTTTCTATTTGATCATGAGCGTTTGAGAAAAGTCCTTTAACCAACTCGCCAATCGGCCCAAGGAACGCCAACGCAGCAATCGCAATCAACGCCAGAATCAATCCATACTCCACCATGCCTTGACCGGACTCGTCCTTCCAGAGACGAGTGAAAAACTTTGTCATCTTTTTCACCTCCCTATTCCGGATCTAAACAACTCGGTAAACCACTAACCTCTGGTTTTTTGAAGAACCCCATATGGCTGATGAGACTATCCTGAGCTTGTCCACTTGGCGGTGTCACAGCTATTATGGACTCGCCCTGCCGTTTGGGGATCTTCCTCTGCAGTTGTGATGACATATCATAGGTGCCTGTATCTCTGACCATATCTTAAAAAAAAACAAGAACCGACACATGCTGCGCCGGTCTCATTTTGGTACAAGTATCCAGTCCTAATTTTAGCCCCCTGTCGGTAGGGCTGCGGTCCCAATGGGTGTAGGACCGTTTGTCAGCAGTTGAGCCACCGCCTGCAGCGCAGCCAACGGAGTGAGGCGATCTGTCAGGTCCAGAAACAACAGCAATTGGCCCTCGGCTTGGTCAAAATCCACCAGGTTATGTTTGACCCCAGACCGGAAACGGAAGAACGGATAGGTGTTGTTCAATCGTTCGACAATCGGCATCACTTGCTGGCCGTCGTCCTCTGCCAGGATCCAGATCTCGCCCACCTCGATCTGCGAGCTATGGCTGAGCAGCTGGCACAAGAGACGCAAAAAGGGATCCAAGAACCTTTCCCCGTGTTGCACCTGCAGCATCAGACTCACCTTCACCGGCCGTTGTTTCTCTGCTATGTACAAAGCCCATGCCGTCCAAATTCCCAGCAGCGCCAACCCGGCGAGCAACAGCAGCACCATGCTCCCACCCCTCCCTCGTATTTGCTTCATCCTATGAGATAGCACTATAAACTGTGCCGCAGAGCATGTGCCGCAGTAGTACCCGTGCTACAATGGGTATAAGAATCGCAGGGAGGGGTTCATTTGCAGGAAGTATGGCAATCCTTTGCTGACGGCTGGAGGACACTGCATAGAAACTGGATTCTGGTTTGGTTTCCATTTTTGATCGTACTGGGGCTGGCACTGCTGTTGATTATGATCGTGGTCGGGATGGCACTCAGTTCGGGAGGGTTGCGTCACTTGTCGGACCTGGACCGGCTCTACTGGTCGGAGGCTGTCCTGCTGATCAGGCGCTTTGCCTTCCTGGCTGTGCTGGTCTTCTTGGCGGCGATGGCGGTGCTGGCCGGGCAGGCCAACATGTATGCCTGTGCGTCGGCTGGCGAGCCAGCGACCATAGGACACTTCTTTGACGGCATCCGCCGCATGTATTGGCGCTTCTTGGGAGGCAACCTGTTGCTGGCAGCGGCCGGTTTTGTCTTCACAGTGATCTTTTTTGGCGGCCTGATGCAGCAACTGTGGTTTCACCTGCAATCCAACCCCCGCCTGGATATGGGCGCATTGTTCGCCTGGGCCCTGTCCACCGCTCCCCTAGCCATTGCTGGCTGGGTACTCTTTCTGGTGGCGGGGATACTTCTCTCCATGTGGACCAAGCTAGTTGCCATAGAAGACTTAAGCGCCACTTCCGCTATCCTGGGCAGCGTACGCCTGGTGGTTGCGCAGTTGGGCCCCTTCTTGGCTCTCAGCGTGATCAGTTGGCTGGCTTCCCGGATCTTACAGGGGTTCGGAGACAGCGGAGGTTTAGCCTCCTTGTTGACCAGCCTAGCCGAGGTGATCTGGGCCACCTATTACCAGTTGGTGCTATTCATCTTCTATAGAAAGATTACTGGCACGCCGTCGGAACAACCCCCCGAAACCACTGTGCCGCCGCTGCTAGAGGCTTAACCCCGGATGGCTAAAATCGTTGACAGCCGGGAAAAATGACCCTATAATGAATCGCGTACTCTTATCAAGAGAGGTGGAGGGACGGGCCCGATGAAACCCAGCAACCAGCGCCGATCAGGCGTCAGGTGCTAACTCCTGCAGAACCGAGTTCTGGGAGATAGGAGCAGAAGGGAACCCGTATGCCGCTTCTCACCAGAAGCGGCTTTTGTCATGGCAAAGGGGAGACACCCGGGATTTGGTCTGGTCCCTCCCCGATGCTGCCACGGTGATTTCATGGGGAGGGAACGATAGATGCTAGCCAAGAACCACTACTTCTTCACATCCGAGTCGGTGACCGAAGGGCACCCCGACAAAGTCGCCGATCAGATTTCGGATACGATTTTGGACGCCATTCTCAGCCAGGATCCGGCTGCCCGGGTGGCCTGCGAGACCACAGTCACCACCGGCATGGTGCTGGTGGTGGGCGAAATCACTACTGACTGCTATGTGGACATCCCCAAGTTGGTGCGCCAGACCATCAAGGACATCGGCTACACCCGGGCCAAATACGGCTTCGACGGCGACACCTGTGCCGTGCTCACCTCCATCGACGAACAGTCTCCCGACATCGCCCAGGGCGTGAACGATGCGCTGGAACACAAGAGCGGCGAGCAGCAGGACCAGGCGGCGCTGATCGGCGCCGGAGATCAGGGGATGATGTTTGGCTTTGCCTGCAACGAGACCGATGAATACATGCCCATGCCGATCATGCTGGCCCACAAGCTGGCCCGTCGCTTGGCTGGAGTTCGGCGCACCCGTATTCTGCCCTACCTGCGCCCGGACGGCAAGACGCAGGTGACGGTGGAGTACGAAGGGTACAAACCGCTGCGGGTAGATACCATCGTCATTTCCACCCAGCACAAGCCGACGGTGGAGCTGGAGCAGATCCGGGCCGATGTGATCGAGCAGGTGATCAAGCCAGTGATCCCGGAGCATCTGCTGGACGAGAACACTCGCATCTTCGTCAACCCCACCGGTCGCTTTGTGGTCGGCGGACCGCAGGGCGATTCCGGGCTGACCGGACGCAAGATCATCGTGGATACTTATGGTGGCATGGCCCGTCACGGGGGCGGTGCTTTTTCCGGCAAGGATCCCACCAAAGTCGACCGTTCCGCCGCTTATGCAGCTCGCTATGTGGCCAAAAACGTGGTGGCAGCCGGCCTGGCCGACCGCTGCGAAATCCAGTTGGCCTATGCCATCGGGGTAGCCCAGCCAGTGAGCATCATGGCTGAAACCTTTGGCAGCGGCAAGGTGAGCAACGAACGCATCGTGGAGTTGGTCCGGCGTCATTTCGACCTGCGTCCTGCGGCGATCATCCGGGACCTGGACCTGAAACGGCCCATCTATCGCCAGACGGCAGCCTATGGTCATTTCGGGCGGGATGACCTGGACCTGCCATGGGAGCGGCTGGACAAGGCTGAGGCGCTGCGGGCAGACGCCGGGCTATAGTCGGACTACTGAACTGAGTTTGGGACCACGGTACACGAAACCGTGGTCCCTTTTCTCTTGAAGACAGTGACGATCGGTGCGTTGCTTAATCATGCACGTTAACCCGGATCATTCCGGGCACTTCCACAAGCCCGGCGTAAACCCCGAGCAGAACCTGGATCCTCGCGGAACCTACGCTGAGTTCACAAAGCGTCAAGATGACGCCTCATAGGGTCTAGCAAAGCCGCTTCTATGGATGAAGGCAATTATCTAGTTATGGTATTTCTGTCGTTTGAAAGGTGTTATTGCAGGCAGCCCGGCCCAGTCCAGCTAGTTCCTGACATCGATACTGTCTGCTTGCTTGCAGTCCCTGCATGACTGGCGGGAAAGCAATTAGCAGAATAGCTGTTACTACTGGCAGGACTATGTAGACGCTACAGCGAATTCTGACAATGACAACGAGGGACAGGATTAGCGCACATGAATAATAATTCGACCGGTTCCGCCACCGGTCTACGGGGATAGGATTGATTTTTGATGGTTGATAGCACTCAGTTGATGGATCAGATTATCCGTGATACCATTTTGGCGCTGGAAGAGAGCAAACAGCAGCTGTTTGATATCTCCGAGATGGCCCGTGCCGAGTGCACCCGACTGGAGATGCAGCTGGCCGAGGTGAAGACCCAGCTGAGAAAGGTGATCGGTCGGGTGAACGAGCGCGAGCGGCAGTATCGCATGGCTCGGCTGCGCCTGATGGAAGTCAGCCGCGACTTCGAGCGCTATTCAGAAGTGCATATCAAGGAAGCCTATGAAGTGGCGCAAGCTGCTCAATTGGATCTGGTGGTGCTGCGAGAACGCGAGTCCCATCTGCGCAACCAACGGGACGACTTGGAGCGCTCACTGTACAACCAGCAGGGCACTATCCGTTCAGCTGACGAGCAGGTAAGCCAGGTGAACGTGGCTATCGAGTACCTGCGCGGCAACCTGAAGGAACTATCTGGGCAGATAGACAGCTATCAGCAGCGGCATCTGCTGGGCATCAAGGTGATTAAGGCCCAGGAAGAGGAGCGGCGGCGAGTCGCCAGGGACATCCATGATGGACCGGCTCAGACCTTGGCCAATGTGGTGCTGAGGGCAGAGATCTGTGAGAAGCTGCTGGACTCGGATCTGGAAGAAGTAAGGCAGGAGCTGCAGCAGCTGAAGGAAGTGGTGCGGCGCAGCCTGAAGGATATCCGCAAAGTGATCTACGATCTGCGACCGATGACCCTGGACGATCTGGGGTTGATCCCCACGTTGCGCCGGTATATCAACGAAATGAAGGAGCGCCCGGGGTTGTTCATAGATTTCTCTGTTGTTGGCAAGGAGTGCCGCCTACCCTCCCATGTGGAGGTGGGGGTGTTTCGAGTGGTGCAGGAAGCATTACATAATGTGCTCAAACATGCCAATGCCTCATCGGTTCTGGTCCGCATAGAGTTCCTGTCGGACGAGCTATCGGTGCTGATCAAAGACAACGGAACTGGGTTTCAGCCGGATGAAGCATTACACCGACAGGGGGACCACTTCGGGTTGCTGAGCATGCGGGAGCGCGTGGAGTTGCTGCAAGGAGACTGGAGACTGTCATCCGCCCCCAAACAGGGCACGGAAGTTACCTTCACGGTGCCGGTCAAGGAGGAAAGGGAATCCAATGGCCATTAGAATCTTGCTCGTAGACGATCATCAGCTTTTTCGCGAGGGTTTGCGTCGCATCTTGGAGTTGGAGAGCGACATCACCATCGTCGGTGAAGCAGCAAACGGCATCGAGGCCATGACTTCCGTCGCCCGCCTGCGACCGGATGTTATTTTGATGGATATCAACATGCCCGAATGCAATGGCGTGGAGGCAACCAAACGCATCAAGCAGGAAGTGCCGGATCTGGCCATCTTGGTGCTGACCATCCACGACGATAGCGAGTATCTGTTTGAGGTGCTGCGGGCAGGCGCCTGCGGGTATCTGCTGAAGGATGTGGAACCTGCGCGGCTGATCGAAGCCATCCGCACGGTGGCCAGAGGCGGCTCGGTGGTCAATCCGGCGATGACCGGACGGCTGATTCACGAGTTTGGCCGCCTGTACAAGGCGCATGAGGAAGAAGAGCAACTGCTCAGCGCCCGGGAACAGGAAGTGCTGGACTTAATGGCCAAGGGGTTGGGCAACAAGGAGATAGCCCAGCAGCTGTATATCAGTGAGAAGACGGTGAAGAACCACGTCAGCAGCATTCTGCGCAAACTGGATGTCAACGACCGTGTGCAGGCGATTGTGCAAGGAGTGAAGCTGAAGCTGGTGAAAATTAGCTAGATGCTATAGAGGTTACAGCGGGATGGAAGGCGACGCCCAGCATACCGGGACCGCCGTGCATGGCCAGCGATGCGCTGATATCGCAGACATAGTGCTGGCGCACGTCCAACTCTGCCTGCAGTTTGGCCAGCAATTCGCCGGCCGCAACCGTATCCTCGGCGTGATGTACTGCCACCGCCACTGGGTGGCCGCCAGCTGCCTCTTTGATCAACTCCACCATGCGGTTGATGGCAGCCGGCCAGCTGCGTGCCTTATCCACCACCTGCACATTCCCCTGGTCCGTTCCTAGGATGGGCTTGATGTTCAGCATGCGGCCGATCAGCGCCTTGGTCATGTTCACCCGTCCGCTCTTCTGTAGATATTTGAGCGTGGGCACAGCTGCATAGACATGGGTCGCCGAACGCAGCTGCTCCAGCAGATGGATGATCTGGTCCACCGGATGGCCTGCCAGGGCTGCCTCGGCGGCAGCGATGGCTAACAGACCGGTGCCCATGGCAAATGACTCGCTATCGAACACGGTTACCGCCCCTGCGGGCAGCATCTCAGCGGCGATGCGAGCGCTTTGCACCGTGCCGCTAGCCTTGCCGGTGACGAACACGCCGATCACCTGATGTCCAGCGTCCACCAGCGGTTGAAACACCTGCAGAAAATCCCCTGGGGCAGGCTGCGAAGTGGTGGGCATCTCTCCCCGGCGCAACAGCTCGTAGAGGGCGGCCATGTCCATATCCACACCCTCTCTGAACGTCTGCTGTCCCACGCTCACGCTCATCGGCACCAACTCTATCCCCAGTTTGGCCGCCGCTTCGGCCGGCAAGCATGCCGCCGTGTCGGTGACTATAGTTATTTTGCTCATTATAGAATTACCTCCAAGAACGATTCTCCTCTAGCCTTTTACATCTCTATAGACCCACTTAGTCCGCAGAAGTGTCGCGGCACAATCTGCCAAGCGCAAACCCGATCCAATGCATCACCAACAGCCCAAATAGGATGCCTAATCCATCGATGCCCACATCCCGCCAGCTGGGACCGCGGCCTGGGACGAAAGACTGGTGCCACTCGTCGCTGACAGCAAAAGCTAGCGAAAGCAGAAGACTGAGTCGGAAGGCACGCCTGGCCCACAGGGGCTGCACTGCTCGCCAACAGAGTATGGCCAGCACCGCGTATTCGATCAAGTGGGCCGATTTCTGCACAGAAAACTTGATCACGCCCGCATTAGGTGCATAAGCAGGAATGATCGGCTCCACTAAAGCCCGCAGCCAAGCGCTGACCTGATCACCGCTCTGGCTGGAAAAATAGAAAATCACCGCCATCCACAGCAACCAGGGCAGTAAGCGATAGCAGATATGTTCCCTCTTGCGCACCAAATCACCTCCCCGACTGCCACCTGAGCAAAGACAAATCGCGCGCCCCCATGACAGCCTGACCTTAGTTTATGCGGTATGGAACTCTTTGACTATACCCTAACAAGAAAACCCCAAGGATGGTTATTCCCTGGGGCCGACTATTTATGCTACCGGGCGGAAGCTGTGTCCCGGCTGATATAACTGCCGCCATAGCTGCTCATCGACACAGTCTTTCAGCAAAACCTGGCTGTAGGCAAATTTGTTGTTGAAAGGGTTGCCCTCATCGGTGCGTTTTGACCGCCAGTTGACCAAGTCCTCCTCCGCCCAGCGGTTTACCTCGCCGATCAGCTGCCGGGCGCGCTCGCTGTGGGGGCAACAGATGTATAGGCGACAGATCAAAGGGCGCTGCTCGTACTTGTCACATCCCTGACCGTCGTCCCGCAAGCAGTATCTGCGAGGATCGGCCAAGCGCACCCTGTCTACCTTCCAGGGCTCATAGGCAGTGCAAAAGGCCATGAACTCCTCCACAGCAACGCCTTCTGCCGCCGCCAGTTGCAGCACGTCCAGGCGAGAGAGGAAGATGTTGAACCGTCGGCAACAGTAGGTGCAGCCGAAACAACTGCCGCAAGTCTCGCCAGAGGAGGCATGGCGTTGTTCCTTATGCAGGTCAACATCGTCAGCAGCTGCGGCATAGGCCTTCGCCAAGTCCTCCACTGTGGCCGCTGCGTCGTAGACAACCACGTCCAAGCCCAACCCGCGGTCAAAAGGCACAGCAATCGCTTCCACCCGCATCCTATCCTCTCCCCATTTTTAGTCTAGGATCGATTATACGGAAGGATAGTGTGAGGACCAACCGTCGCTGGCGGCTAAAAAAGTTATCCTTGTCTAAAAATGGCCCATGATCTGAAATTATTGTTGCACGATGCAGTGAGAAACGGCCTTACACAGGCAGAAGTGGGTAATAAACAGGGAGGCTGCTTACATCCCCGTGCGACTGCTAACCCGCCAAACAACAAAGACAAAGCAGAAGGCTTCCCCCCTGCTTTGCCTGGATTTAACTTGTGTTGGCGAGGTCTCCCGCTCGGAGTTCCTCCCCGACTATTCGCCGGCGAACAGGTCCTCCCACATCTTCAAATAGGATTCTTTGGTGTAGACGGGTTGGAATTTCTCTTTGGCTGACAGTGCCAAAGCAGCATCGTCTGCCAACAGATCGATGAGACTCATGGCCATCAGTTTGGCGGCGGTGATATAGGCCAGCTCTTCGTCTTCGATCATGAAGTCGTTGGCGTGCCCGCGGCCGACTGCGCCGCCTACATAGGGATGGATGGTCGGCATCAGCATGCTGACGTCGCCGATATCGCTGGAACCGGAACCGTGGCCCCCTTGGCTGACGGCATCTTCGCCCACCAGAGCGTTGGCATTGGCGGTGAAGATGTTGACCAAAGTCTCTTCGTTCAGGCGCGGCAGATAGCCAGGAATCTGGGTGATCTCCACCGTCGCGCCAACGGCGTCAGCCCCTGCCCGGAGCGCCCGGTCCACCTTTTTGGAGGCGTCGATGATCGCGTTCATCTCGGCGCCCCGTACATAGGTCTCCATGCGCACATCGGCGGGAATGATGTTCACCAGGTCTCCGCCTTTAGTGATGATCGGATGGATGCGGATGTGGTCGGCATCCTTCAGTGTCTCCCGTTGGGCATGAATACCCATCAACCCTAACATAGCCGCATTGAGGGCGTTGACACCATTATGAGGGGCACCGCCAGCGTGGGCCTCCACCCCTTTGTACTTGACCAGCTTGCCGATGAAACCGTTGCTGGTGCCACCGACGGTGATCTTGCTGTCCGGGCCCGAACGGGTATGGAACATCATGGTCACGTCAACGTCATCGAACTCGCCTAGGGCGATGAATTCCTGCTTGCCGCCCAAGAACTGAATCTTGCCTTCGGAGCGGAGCTTGTTGCGGTACTCGATCTCCACATACTCCTCGGCCGGAACAGCCATGAAAGCGACATCACCGGCCAGCTGGTCCATCAACCCCGTGTCTTTGAGGGCCATGGCCACGCCCAACATCCCGGCCACCTGAGCGTTGTGCCCGCAGGAGTGGGCGGCCCCGGTCAGTGGGTCCGCATGGGGATGTTCAGGACAAACCACCGCATCCAGCTCGCCCAGCACGGCCACCTTCACCTTGCTCTGCTTGCCCTTCATCTCGGCGCGCACCCCGGTAATGGCGATCTGATCGCGATACTCCAGTCCCAAATCTGCAAAAGCCTTTTTCACCACTTCAGCGGCATGAAACTCTTTGTAGCCTAGCTCTGGGTGCTGAAACAGGTCTCGCCCGATGGCGATGATGTCTTCCCGGCGGGCATCGATGGCTGCACATACCTTTTCCTTCATCACTTGCTTATCCATCATTCGACCTCCTTTTGATCAACGGCATCCATGGCCGCAGATTGTTGCGCATACACAAGAGTTCCGCGCCGGCAAAGTAGATTCCTGCTCCATAGGCGCCAAGTCTCAAACCAAATGACAGCAATTTCGAAACCTCTAGTATCAGTTTGACTGAGACTTGATGCCGCATGGCAGAGCGGACGGATCATCAAGTCCAGCGCCCAACCTCGATGAAAACCCTTCCGCTCTTGCTGGTGCCGCCGACGGACAGCAGTTGGGCCCGCCCCATCCCCATCACCGACAGCATCGCCCCGGCGTCCACCGCCTTGTCTGGGCGCTCTTCCGGACGATGGTTCAGCTTCACCCTGCCGCCCTTGATCAGCGCAACCGCTTTGCTGCGGGAAAGACCGTAGGCTACTGCCACCACCGCGTCCAAGCGCAGTGTGGATACGGTGGCCTTGCGCACCACCTGCTGCCGCTCGGGAGGCTGCAGGTCGGATAGCTCGATCTGCCGTACACTGATGCCCACCTTCCCTACCGCAACCCAGTTGGAGAGCACAAAGGGCAAAGCATGTTCATGCAGTACCGCTTGGCAGCCGCCCGGGAGCACCAAGATATCGCCGAACAACTCCCGCTTTAACCCCAACGAAAGCAACGAACCGAGGTAATCCCGGTGTGTGACCTGGGCAAACTGGAAACTGCCTTGCACCTCCACCGCAGCCAGTGGCCAGGGGTTGAGGCATAGGGACGGATCTTTTGTGCCACTTGTGAGACAAAAGACCCGTCCCTCTGTCTCATGGGTGATGGCGATTATCCGCCTCTCCGCTTGGTCGTAGCCGCCGAAACTATGCAGTTCCACCGGCCACAGATGACGATAACCCTCAATCAACGTCCTTTGCCCTGGGTCCAAAAAGTAGGTGAACTCGGTCGATCCCACTCGGGATGCCC
The DNA here is from genome assembly GCA_050949055.1 of Bacillota bacterium. Classification (GTDB taxonomy): domain Bacteria; phylum Bacillota; class UBA994; order UBA5500; family UBA5500; genus JAEZJZ01. Next base: position 1,048,485 of record JBMNFA010000001.1, read on the forward strand.
TATCCGCTTTATCCCAAACGGCGGCCAGCAGCGCCCTGTCCTCGCCGGCCAGCCGATCCAAGACATCTCTCCGTTGCATGTAAAACACCTCCACTACTGCGTTTCACCAACGGCTGCTACTAATCCTTGCGCTCTAGCTAGGAAATTGTGCCCGAAAACGGTAAACTAAGTCTGATTAGGGCATTGGCCATCTAATGTGCTGAAAAAAGGATTTGTCTAACAGGGCAAAGGATGTATAATCACCTTGCAGCTAAGGTCGACAGCCTCTGGGCGGTGAATGGAAGGAGGGGTTGTCCATGCGCAAGAAATACTCTCTCTGGCAAAAGCTACTACGGAGGAACCGTTCTGGACTCCCCCCGGAAGAGATGCTAACTGCCAAAGACCGTATGCGTCTATTGCAGGCGGCTCTGGTGCTGGGAGCGATACTGGTCAACATCGTCGTCATCTTGTTGCTTCGCTAAGGAATTGGGAGTGGGCCCCCGATTCTGCCACAGCACAATCCACTAGTCTTCAGCGTACCCCGGAAGGGGTGCTTTTGTATGCCCGTAGGCAGGAGTTGCCACTACTGATGTCCAAGTAGATCGCAGATTGTATTTGGGCGCAGAAGCGCCAACATAGCTAGATAGGGAGGGAGCCTCGTGCAGCAGATCAACAATCAGGCCGAACTACAGGCCTACCTGGATTCCTTGGAGAGCAAACTGGAGGCTTTGAACAACCAGATCTCCAGCCTGGCCTTTCAGAAGTACGTGGACAAACAGCCAAACCCCAAGCTGGCTGAACTGGAGCAGCAGCGCGCGGCAATTATGCTGGATCAGTCCCTATCCCAGCTGGTCAACCGCTGGCTGGGCAAGGCCGATTGCCCGGTGCTGGAAAGGCGCCTGGTGGCATGGAGTAATAACCTGCTGGCAGCCCAGGTCACTGCCCGTCCGGAGATCATGCAACTGACCCGCAGTCTGGCCGATCGCATCATCTCCCATCGTTACTTGGTCAACGGCAACCGCTACGATTTGGGCACCATCCGCGGCCTGGTGCGCTCCAATCCGGACAGGAGCCTGCGGCGCGCTGCCTGGTCATCCTATTCCGAACTATCGGATGCGCTGGCTGCGGACATGCTGCAGCTGTTCAAGTTGCGGAATGCCGCCGCCCAAGAGGCCGGATTCAACAACTACGTGGATATGTCTTTGCACATCAACGGTATGGCCACTGCAGAGGTAGAAGCGATCCTGCAAGAGCTGACGGAGGCCACCGAGTCCACCTATCGAAGAATCCTGCAGTCAGGGGCCGAACGGCTGGGCCTGGACAGCATCGAACCCTGGGATGTCCAATACATCCTGGAGCAAGCGGGTGAAGTCCCCAATCACCATTTCCCCAAGGACCGGATCCTGCCAGCGCTGCGCCAGTGGTGTGATGCAATGGGCATCGATCTGGAGCAGCTGGGCATCAGCCACCACTGGATCGACATCCCCTATAACGGCTTGACCATGACTCTCAGCCGCAATGACATTCGCATCTTGGGCAACCCCACCGACGGCTACGCTTACTATAAGACAGCCTTCCACGAGTTGGGGCACGCCCTGCACTCGGCGCTGAAGCAAGTGGACAGCATGGTGCTGCGCCGCGAATCAGGCATCTTCACCGAGGGACTGGCAGAAGTGTTTGGCTACGTATCCCATCACCCGGAGTGGATGAGACAGATGGGGCTCAACGACGCAGAGATCAGGAGCGCGCTGGCCGGCAGCCTGGGTCCATGGTTCTTCTATCTACGCCAGCGCACCGCCTACTGCCTGTTCGAATATGCGGCCTACCAGGACCCGGGGCAGAACATGGATCAGTTGTTTGCTCGGACAGAAGCTGCCATCACTGGCGGCCGGTTGGACCACACGCCACGCTGGGCGGCAAACGCCTGGTATGTCAGCTACCCCGTTTACTGGCAAAACTACGTGCTGGCCGACGTGATGTCCAGCCAGGTGCATCACCACCTAGAGCGGTCATACGGTTCGCTGTACAACTCGCCAGCTGCTTACGACTTCGTGATCCAGCACTATATCGCCCCAGGAGCGATGGTTCCGTGGATGGAGAAGATTGAGACGGCAACGGGTGCCAGACTAAACGCCCAGGCATTGATAGCAGATCTGAACAACCATTGACGGTGAGCATTGACTAGCCCGTAGTCAAGCGACGCAAATAGCTACCGGGAGAGCGTAAGCCCTCCCGGTAGCTTCTATCTTATCCAAGTCCGCCTACAAGGAGGACTGGCCCTAGGTTATCTCGGGGTAACGGCTAACAGGTGCCACCTGTCTACACGTCGACCGACTTGCCGTAAGCGACCCCCAAACGGGCTTCTTCCGTTGCGTAATAGGCCGCTGTATGTTATTTCTTCTTGCTGAACGCCTTTCCCCACCCTTTTACTTTCGCGGCCAGGCGTTTCGCCAATTCCTTGCGCTGTTTCTCCTGATGTTTTTCCTTCTCTCGCTCCGCCTTGGCCTGATGCTTCTCCCGCTCTCTCTCCAATTCGGCTCGGCGCTCTTCCCGCTCTCGTTCCTGCTCGGCCCGACGCTCCCGCCGCTGCTCCTCGTCCTCAGACGGGCAGGTTTCGTGTTGCTCATCCCAGTTCCTGGCCTGCTTCAGAATGTGACCGATAGCCAGTCCCAACTCGCCAGCCTTGAGGCCATATTTCTTCTTCAGCTGCCCCCATCCCTGGCGGTATACCGACAACGCTTCCTCCAGCGTCAGCACTGGCTCGTCGTCTTCACCTTGCCTTTGATTGGCGCGACCAATCAGAATCGCCAACATCTTGGACTGGCCAGGGTTCAATCCGGCCGCAGCCATTTGCTCGAAGATGTCCTCATCTAAACCGTAGACTTTGATGATCGCTGCCTGAATGGCATTGAGAGCTACCTCATCCTTGCTCTGGTCATCTTCCTCATCGCTGTCTTCATCGTCAGACTCCGCCGCACCCTCTTCATCTTCTGTCGCTTCCTCGTCATCGTCTTGCTCGTCAGTCTCGCCCTCTTCGTCATCCTCAGCCTCGTCCGCCTCTTCATCCTCAGCCGTATCCTGCTCTGCTTCACCCTCGGTTAGTTCTTCGATGGCGTCAGCCACATCCTCGTTCTCATCGATGGCTGCATTCGGGTCCTCAAGCGGGTCCTCATCCATCAGTTCGAGCAACTCATTCACACGCTGACGGAAGCCACCTCGCAAGGCACGCACAGAGCGCAACGCCTCACTTAGTCCTTCGTCATCCTCTGTGGTGCCTGCCTGCAGAGCAGCCGCCTCCAAGTTCTCAGTGATCGCTTTCAGTATGGCGACGAATTCATCCACCATCTCTTGAGCCAGATTCTGCTTCTCAACCGAGACCATCTCCTCCGCCTCGGCCAAGCGCTCAGCTGCCAGCTTGGACAAGAATTCTGCCTTGTACGCCTGCCCCTGGGCCAAGAAAAGCCCGATCTGCTCTACCGCCCGGTCAAAACCATAGAAGAGACTGTCTGGCGTGATGCCCGCAGCCACAACGACTTCGGTGGCCGGCTGCGCATCGCCCGCCGGGTCCTGGGCCATAGCGGTGGGAACCGCCCCCAGTAACAATAGTACTGACAACAGACCTGCAACGATTTTCTTCATCCTCTGCGACCTCCCCAGCATATGTTGTACATCACTTCATTCGTACCTGGATGCTTGTTTATGGGGGTAGCTCTGCAAAAATGATCAAGGCGCAGCTGCGTCAGCTGCGCCTCCAGTTGATACCTACTATGTCAGCCTATTTTCCGCTGATGCGGCCGCCCTTGCTTCGCGGGTTGGGGCTGTGTGGCTTAGTCCCATCCCGGGTGAGTACCTGCAACCGGGGGCGACGTTCTATCTCCGCCACCTCCATAGGCGTATAGCCCTTCAAGGCCCAGAGCCGGGTATGCTGGCGGGCTGCCTCTGTCAACCTGAGGATCTCTGCCGCTTGAGCATAGCCCTTGGTGGGCACGCCTAGCCTGGCCACCTCGCTCAACAACATGGCGGACGAAAGGCCGTTATTCATGCAAAACAGCAGAAAAGCCACCAGCTCGGAGGTTTGGTCGTCGTCCAAGCCCCCTGCGTCCTGCAGGTGATCGAATAGCTCCCTGTGTTCCTCCGCCCAATCTAAATACAACTGTTCACCCATGGCCACCGCTTTGGCCCTTGTTAACGGGTAGTAGTGCAAATAGGGGTACTTCCGCTGCTCCAGTAGTAATTCGTTCCTATCCATCAGCCGCTTGTCGCAAAGGTAACCTTCCTGCCAATCAAAGTAGCCGTTGGCCAGTCCACAACCGAACTGGACGGCAAAGAAGCGGGCTGTGGAGACAGAAAATCCCATCCCCTCTAGCATCCGCTGCGCCTGTACTCCGTCTATTGCCCCGTAATGGGCCACTATGCCGCGCATAGCCATCAATAGCCTCTGGTTATCCCTCACCGCCTGCCTGACGGCGTCCTGCTTCAATAACGGAGCTAACACGTCCACGATTTCCCTCGGCATCACCAGCACAGGGCCGACACTATGCATCTCACCGGCGAAAGCCAGGCCTGCCTGCTGCAAAAACAACAATGTGCCCAGAAAGATCTGATCCGCTTGGCGCAGCAAGCCTTTGTTTTCCACCAGATCCAGGATGTAATCGTAGGTTATTTCATCGATCACCTGCAGTAGCTGCGGGGCCTTCAGCTTGATCGCCTGGCTAAGCACGACGATCAGTTCCTGCTTGCGCAGGGTGCTGGCCTTCCTCACGCGCAAGTACTGCCGAATTTGGTCCAATTCGTGTTTGGTGAGGCGGCCCAGCTGATAACTGAGGCTGAAATCGGCCAGCATCTCACGATGAAAACCGGCCCGTTCCCACTCGCTGACTGCTGGGTGGCGATCCATCAATTCGTGCAGGACTTCCCCAATTGTCTTATCCATCTATGTCCTCCAGAGTCTCTGAATTCTTGTATCAGTCTACCCCTATCGGGTGTGGTTGTCTACAGCTAGCGGGCAACCAGGAGGGAAACGGCGCTCCAGCTAATCGCTGCTGATACAACGGTCACACAGTTGCGGCGCATGGCTGTCCCGCGATGTTGCGCCTGCTGCCAGGAGTGCGGGTTGCTGGGTGAAACAGAACTCGCCCGCAAGCTGTACCGCAAGCGGGCGAGGGAAAGTTGTGCGGCGATGCTGACACTCTGTGCACCCTGCCACTGCAAACGGATGGTACAGTGTACCTGTCCTGGTGTATCAGGTCGCAGCCAGCAGTTCGGTTAGGTCGGCCGGTTGGCCAGCCAACAGGCGCTGGGAAAGGAAAGCCCCGGCCACCAGTAGCCGGTCCACCAAGCAGAGTTGCTCCGGTACCGGTGACAGTCCCAGCTCTTCAACCAATAGTGACAGATTGCAGCTTGGGTAGGCCAAACGTGTCAGCAAAGAGTCTGTCTGCGGAGAGCCTTGCCTAATCTGCTCTAGCTTATGTTCCAGTTGAGCTGTCAGATGGGAGACCACCAAGTCATACTGCAGCTCCAAAGATTGTAGCATTGGTTTGGGCATTTCCACCTGCACAGCATACAGTGCCCGTTGGGCTAGCAGCAACAAAACTGCGCTATTGGCTTGGCAGGTCTGGTCGATGAGCAGAGACTCGCCCAGTTGCCAGGCCGTCAACCCACTGGCAAAGAGCATGGAAAAGTCGCTGCCCCCAACTAATTCGGCGTTGGCAAACTCTCGCAGCGCCGCCATGCGACCGGGAACATCGGGTGACGACAGGAAATATGTAAACCCTCGGCAGAGGTAGCGATAGCGCCGATCGACGCATCTACGGCCTGCTTGAAAAGCGGCGATAGCAGCTGCCCGATCCCCAGCCAACCACAGGGCCACCCCTGTTCTGTAACTCGATTTGCCCTGCAGCAAAGCAATCGCCTCCAAGTACTGCTCTTTCTCTAGCATATTCTGCACAAGCACATCCGTTCCTGCAGATGGGTTCACCAGCTGTCTTGTTAATTCTGCCCATCCGGGCTTCATTTGGATGTCTCATTGTAGCACGCCACCGGCAATTTGGGGTAGTCTGAATTGTTCAATTCACAGGGCCACCGTCATCAAGACCGCGTTGCCTCGACTTGACGCTGAGTCTTGCATAACGCGAAACTCAGGAAGTGCAATCGTCTAGCGCAAGAAAAAGCGGGAGCCGATTGCTCCCGTAGTCTCGCTCCTGGGTCGATAGTAATTGTGTACGGTTATAAGGCCTACAACATGCCCAAGGCGTCGCCAAAGATCTTGGTCAACTCGCCCAACAACACGGAGATACGACCGGCAACCACGTTGCCGAACGAAACCCCAAAGGTGATCATCATGATCCATCGTCCCACCATGCCAAAGCTCTTCACTGGCTTTGACTGTGGGATGGAGAACAGGAAGTAGGTGAGCACGGCCAGCAGGCCAACCACGGCGATGATCGCATTCAGGCTCTGACCAAGGCTGCCCCCTGTCAGGGAGTTCATAGCACCGATGCTTTGGTTGATCACCTGGGTACGGATGGAGTTGTAGATGGATTGGCCGGTACCGACGCCCACCAAGAATGCCACTGGCCACCGGCTGAGCCAAGCCATCGATGGGAAAAAGCGCGCATACAGCAACAAACCCAGGATCAACGGAACAAACAGCAGCAGCTGCTGCTGATGCACCAGCGGGTTCCAGCCAAAACGGTAGATGTTGCCGATGGCCATGCCTAGCGCGTGACCGGCGGTGCTACCGACGAAAACATGCTCGGCTACCCGGAAGGCAGGGTTCTCCTTATACAGGAAGGACCACATTCCCAGGATTGCCGCCACCGTCGTCCAATGCCAGATATTCGTTGAGATGTTCATCATTTCACCTCCTCAAATAGGGGATCAGGAAGACTATTTCTGCTTCTTGCTGAGGAAATAGCCGATGTTACCCAACACGATAAAGCCGATGATCAGCAGGTGCCCCATGGATTGTGCATCCATCATGGCCAAACCGCGGCCTGGTTTGTTGATCAGCAGCTCATACTCAGCCGAAGCCCTGAGTCCACCGAGCAAACCGACCATCTGTCCGGAGTTGTAGTAAGGCATGGCCGAAGGCACGCTGACCGTAACCACGCCAGCGGCAAACCGAATACCCATCGGATCCACCGCCTGACGAATCCACCAGACAGGATCATTCGAGGTGAACTGATGCACGAAAGCGAAATCCTTGACCGTTTTGATGTTCTTCATCATCGGCAAGTCCGCTACCTTATTGCCGCGGGTGTCGGTAGGAATGACCTGACTATCCAGTGCAAACAAACGGATAGCGTTCTCTTCGCCCGCCATGTAACCCAAATTGGCAAAGTCCTCGCCATACTTGTAGCCGCGTTGCTCCAGGCCGGCAATGATCTGATCGGCCATCATCGGCCCTTCAGGCGCGAACGACACCGATACCCACTTGATGCCGCGGGTGGTGAGATGGTCTACCACCACCGTGGGAACCACATGGGCGTCCAGACCGGCACCAGGGCCGTAGTCAAAGGAGAGCAGAACCACATCCTTTGCTGGATCCAAGTCTTCGATGATGTTGTAGACCGCCTCAGTCATCGGGTTCACCTGCAAGGGCATTCCCAGCGGCGAAAGCAGTGGAATGCTGGTCACCAACAGCAGGAGGACATAGATGATTCTGCGATCGATGTTCTGCAGCTTAGTCCAATTCATATCCAGGCACCTCCTTCCTTAGTTAGTTTGAATTACAGCGAGCCACCAAAGTGGCCTCGTTCAATACCCAGCAGAACACGCAAACTGATCACGAAGCTACCGATAGCAGCACCGATCAGGATACCCCGCTGTCCGGTCATATTGGGCACGTTCATCAACCACTGTTGAATGGCGGGGAACTTGCTCCAAATCTGTGCGCCCACGGGAGCTGCGCCCAACATCACCACCACAGCGGCGATCAACAGCACCGTTGCCTCCAGGCTGCGAGCGCGGAAAGCGCGATAGGAAGCCGAGGCGACGTAGAAGGCTAGACAGGCCCAGATACCGGATGACAACGGCGACAGAATGTGGTTATAGATCAGGGCATAATTAGCTGCCGCAGCCGCATCGGTCGGGTTGATCTCCACGTAGGCGCGGAAAATCGCGTAGACCGCCATGGTCACCATCAGGATGAGGCTGTAGATCCAGCCGTCCCGCTTGCGACTGATGTTACGGCCATGGACGCGAGCCAAGTTGACCGAAGCCAAGCCGATGGCAAAGGCGGAAACGATGGTCATCCACGGGCTGATATGGTTACGGAAGACGTCCGGCAGCGGGCCGGTGGTGATCGAGCTGAGCATGACGACCACGCCAACCACAAAGGTAATCAACAAAGGAACTTCCTTACGCACAAGTTGCACCTCCTTTTAGCTAGAAATTGTTCCAGTAGCCCGGCGAGGGCTTTCACTTACTTCACCAACAGTTCTTGTACGAAGCGGCTACCGGCGGTGGTCAGGATGGTGCCGAGGATGATGGTGGCCATCACTGCTAGCTTGAAGTAGTCCTGAGCAGCGATTGCGCCGAGTTTTACTTTGTCATTGGACAGGTAGGCGCCGGAAGCAAACAGCTCTTCACCAATAATGGTGTAGTCACAGGCGGCCACGAAGAAAGGCAGCTGGGTGGTGGACGCGGTGATAGCTACCTGCATAGCACCTATCTGGGCACCCGCCTCTGCCAGCAACAGCGACTCTCCCATGAACAGACCAGCCATGATGTTAGCTGCCGCCTGTTCGCGATGCAGGAATCCTACCACGCCGGAAGTGTAGGCGTCCTGGTTGTTGGAGATAAACCGCACCGTGTCCTCCCGATACATATCCGGCTTGCCGGCGGCCAAGAAGCCCTGACGGACCGACTCCTGCGCCAATGGGAACACGTTAGGTTGACGGATGGTTACCACCAACTGCGCGTTGTACTTGGCTGCTAGATTGGTCACATAGGCCAGGATCTCCATTGCTGCGAAGGTCTCGGCGGCGTTGGTAGCCACGATGTCACCCAGGCCAGGGGTGAAGTGGACCGGCTTGCCCATTTCGGTGGCGCGTCCTACAGATTCTTCTATTGCCTCCAGTCCCGCGATAGCACGCAGCTTGACATTGTACTTATCGTTCTTAGAAGCATTGATCACCCATAGACTGGCGGCCGCCAAAACGATGAACATCCAGAAACCAAACACATGACCTTGAACAATACCCATGCTTTTTTCACCTCCCTGAATGTTAATATACGGCAGCACTTTGTTCTCCGAAGAACGAGCTGCAATTAAGTATTCAACTAAAGTAGAACAAACTCCTTTTTTGGGAGGCTAATTTTACGGTTGACAAAAATGTCGACATAATTCGACACACTTAGGCGACCTAAAGTATGTTGATTAGGGGGACGCCACCGGGGAAAGACCCGGTTCATTGGCACTTCTTTGACCACGGAAAGCTCTTCCGCGGCTTACTACACATACAAGCGCCTGATTGCTCCTTGTCAAAAAATGGAGGCCACCCCGCTTAGGGTAGCCTCCTGTGACCGCTGATCGCACTTGTTCACAAAGCTATGCTGTTATTTCTTTTTCTTGGCTAGGTGTTCCAGAGGGAATTTGAATAGACCCAGTTCCTGATCAAACTCGCCAACGACCCTGTGCGAAGAAAGGCCATGCTCCTTGGCCCAAGCACCAACAGCGCCCGACGAGATTACCGCCGAGCTGGACTTGCTGCCAGTGGAGACCTTTAGCCCCCCATCTTCTTTGCTGGCTGGGCTGAGGACAAACACGTTGTCCTCCAACAGGCCCATCCTTACGTATTCGATGTTCTTCTCTTGCAGCGCTCGGGTGAGGCTGGCATTTAACCTTACCCCCCTCGGTTTGAGGGTAAAGGTGAGTGTCAGCGGTTTTTCTACCGTACTCCTCTGCCCTCTTTGCAGCTGTTCAAACCATTTAATCTCCATCCTATTAATCCCCCAGTTCTCCCTGTTTTGTTGGGTACTTGTTCTACTAATATTATATACAACATAACTGCAAACTAGCACTAAGACTGTCGAATGAGGATGGATGTTTAGCCTAGATTGATGCTGTTAGTTGACTCTAGCATAGAGCTTGTCTATATAGTCAACAACTATAATTCTACAACCCAACAACACTGTAACAGCCTTCAATTGCAAGACGAAAATGGAGGCCCCAGTAACGGAGCCTCCACTTCTTCTTGGATGGGAGATTGCCTGACCGGTTGCATCATTCAGCCGCTATGGTGATGCTGTCATCCAAAGCATCCCAATGCACAGCAAACCCCAGGTTCTCCGCCACAGCACGGGTGGGCAGATAGGTCCGCCCGGCCAGATTGGCGAAAGCTGTGCGCATGTCGATGTGGCGCGTACCGGCGGCGTCTACCACTGTCATTACGGTGGACCCCTCCCGCAAAGTAGCGTGTATGTCTCCGTAAACGACGGTGACCATACCTACGCCGCTTTTCTTCTCATACTCAATCGTCGCTCCCAACTCCTCCAATAGGCGGACAGCCATTACTGTAGTGCCCTCATTCACCCTGAATGAAGTGAGGTTGTCGAATTCTTTCTCCTCACCATTCAGCGTGTAGCTGCGGCTGTCGATAACAGTTACCAACTGGAGCGATTGGGGCTGTTCTACGCTGCCGGTTGCCAGCGCAAACGCACTGAAGCGCTCTGCCCGGAAACTGACCGCCGTCAGTGTGCTAGTGGCTTCGTCGATGGTGAAGTCTAGGTCAAGAATTCGCTCACTATCGCCGACACTATGCACGGCAAACACGTAGAGTTCAGCCAAGAAGGCCTCTCGCTCCGGCCCTGCGGCGGGCAAAGGCACCTGGCAGTTGAGGGTGATGTTCACACCCTGTAACTCACTGGCGATATCAATGGGCTCCGTCAGCAGTTCTGCGCCTTCGCCCAACTCCTCGCGGAAAGCCGCCGACTCCGCCCGCTGGATCGTGAAGCTGATGCCGTTGCCGCTCCCGACCAAGGTCGATAGCAGCCCGCTAGGCAAGTTGAGTGCACCGAAAGGAGTAATCACCTCGAGCTCCAAGCCATCCAGGTGCTCAGCAACATCCGCGGGCACCTCCACCGACAGGACGTCTGCGGCAATCCCCTGCGGCAACTGACCAGCGAGCTCGACGGTGAAAACCGTCTGTCCGCTAGCCCTAGCGCCAGCGATCTCAGGAATCAATGCGGAGGTTGCCCTCACCTCCTGCTGAACGTGGCCCGTTTCCGTCTCACTGTGCGTCGTTTCGAACGGCTGCCTGGTCGGTTCACTTGGTGGCGGACTGCTGACTCTGGTAAACCGGGCCTCCAAGGTGACAGGAGTCGCAGGCATAGCGAAGGTGGTAGTGGCGCTATTGCTGTCGGCCAGCGTCACCTCGCCCTCTTTGACTACCCAAGATTCGAAGGCGTAACCACTCCTCGGTTCAGCCTCAATGGTGACAATCTCTCCGGCTGCGTAATCGCCGCTGCCGCTGCCGCCGATTACCATGACAGCATATCTTGCTGCAACCACGGACAGTTCGTCGGTGTGGGCAACTAGGCCGCCAAAGGTAATGGCTATGGATTGGCCATGCTGGGCCAATGTAAGTTCGGTGCCATCAGCAAGGGAGACGGCGATGCCGCGGATAGCGAAATCTACGACAGAGACGTCCTCGGTGGTATGGTCGTCATAGGTGAACGTAACTACCAAGCCAGACAGATCGAGCGCTTCGCCCTCAACATAGCCGAGCTTTGCGGGCTGGCTTGTTACTGTTACGGCGACAATCACTTTGAAGGCAACCGTGTAGGTTCGCGTTGTGACACCGTCCGCAGCCGTCACGGTCACCGTAGTTGCGCCTGGCAATTGAGAGGCCGGGGTGACTACCACCTGGGCGTTGGCATCCGTAGCAGTAGCCGTTACCTGCGGCACCGCGGTGGTGCCAAAAGGCAACACGACGGTATAGGTTAGGGTTTCCGCAGCGAACCCGGCTATCGTCTGACCGTCCACTTTCAGGTCACTCAAGCCGGCGTCGTTGTTCGCCGCCACGGTGAAGTTGAGCGTGTACGTCAGCGTAGTGGTACCGTCCGCAGCTGTCACAGTCACAGTGGCTGTCCCTGGCAACCCAGAAGCCTGAATGACTACCACCTGGGCGTTGGCATCTGCAGCGGTGGCCGTCACCTGCGGCACGTCGGTGGTGCCAGATGGCAGCACCAGGTTGTAGGTCACGGTTTCCGCGTCGAACCCGGCTACCGTTTGTCCATCTGCCCTCAGGTCGCTCAAGCTGGCGTCCGTGTTCGCTGCCACCGTGAAGTTGACCGTGTAAGTGAGCGTGGCGATGCCATCCGCTGCCGTCACGGTGACAGTGGTCGTTCCTGGTAGTCCAGAAGCCTGGGTGATTACCACTTCAGCATTGCCATCCGTAGTGGTAGCAGTCACCTGCGGTACGTCGGTGGTGCCATACGGTAACTCCAGCGTATAAGTTAGGGTGTCAGAATCGAACTCCGCGATTGTCTGCCCATCTACCTTCAAGTCGCTCAAGCTGGCGTCCGTATTCGCTGCCACGAGGAAGTTGATGGTGTAGGTCCAGATAGTGGCGCCATCCGCTGCTGTCACCGTCACAGTGGCTGTCCCTGGCAACCCAGAAGCCTGGATGACTACCACCTGGGCGTTGGCATCTGCAGCGGTGGCCGTCATCTGCGGCACGTCGGTGGTGCCAGATGGCAGCACCAGGTTGTAGGTCACGGTTTCCGCGTCGAACCCGGCTACCGTTTGTCCATCTGCCCTCAAGTCGCTTAGGCTGGCGTCGGTGTTCAACGCTACGGTGAAATCAATGGTGTAGACCCGTGTGGTGACAGCGTCTGCGGCTGTCACCGTTACGGTGGCCGAGCCTGGTAAGCCTACAGCATCAGTAACTTCCACCGCAGCATTAGCATCTGTAGCGGTAGCCGTCACCTGCGGCACCGCGGTGGTACCTGAGGGCAGCACCATGGTATAGGTTAGGGTTTCAGGATCGAACCCGTCTACTGTCTGCCCATCCACCTGCAGGTCACTCAAGCTGGCGTCGTCATTCACCGCCACGGTGAAATCGATCATGTAAGTGAGCGTGGTGACACCGTCTGCGGCGGTCACCATCACAGCAGCCGTTCCTGGCAACTCAGAAGCCTGGGTGACCACCACCTGAGCGTTGGCGTCTGTTGCGCTAGCCGTCACCTGCGGCACCTCGGCGGTGCCGTAGGGCAGCATCACGGTATAGGTTAGCGTTTCAGGATCGAATCCGTCTACCGTCTGGCCCCCCACCCTCAGGTCGCTCAAGCTGGCGTCCGTATTCGCTGCCACGAGGAAGTTGATGGTGTAGGTCCAGATAGTGGCGCCATCCGCTGCCGTCACAGTCACAGTGGTTACACCGGGCAACTCAGTGGCCGGGGTGACTACCACTTCAGCGTTGGCATCGGTAGCAGTGGCCGTCACCTGCGGTACCGCGGTGGTGCCGTAAGGCAACCCCATAGTGTAGGTCAATGTCTCCGCATCGAATCCTACCACTGTCTGGCCGTCCACCTTCAGGTCACGCAAGCTGGCGTCGTCATTCACCGCCACGGTGAAATCGATCGTGTAAGTGAGCGTGGTGACACCGTCTGCGGCGGTCACAGTCACAGTGGCTGTTCCTGGTAACTCAGAAGCCTGAGCGATTACCACCTCAGCGTCGCTATCCGTTGCCGTAGCCGTCACCTGCGGCACCGCAGTGGTACCTGAGGGCAACACCATGGTATAGGTTAGGGTTTCAGGATCGAACCCGTCTACTGTCTGCCCATCCACCTGTAGGTCACTCAAGCTGGCGTCGTCATTCACCGCCACGGTGAAATCGATCATGTAAGTGAGCGTGGTGACACCGTCTGCGGCGGTCACTGTAACAGTGGCTGTTCCTGGTAACTCAGAAGCCTGAACGATTACCACCTCAGCGTCGCTATCCATTGCCGTAGCCGTCACCTGCGGTACCTCGATAGTGCCTGAGGGCAGCACCACAGTATAGGTTAGGGTTTCAGGGTCGAACCCGTCTACTGTCTGCCCATCCACCTGCAGGTCACTCAAGCTGGCGTCCGTATTCGCTGCCACGAGGAAGTCGATCGTGTAGGTGAGCGTGGTGACACCGTCTGCGGCGGTCACAGTCACAGTGGCTGTTCCCGGCAACTCAGAAGCCTGGGTGACCACCACCTCAGCCTTGGCATCCGTAGCCGTAGCCGTCACCTGAGGCACTGCGGTGGTGCCTGAGGGCAACACCACGGTATAGGCTAAAGTCTCAGGATCGAACCCGTCTACTGTCTGGCCGTCTACCCGCAGGTCACTCAAGCTGGCGTCGTCATTCACCGCCACGGTGAAATCGATCGTGTAAGTGAGCGTGGTGACACCGTCTGCAGCTGTCACCGTCACGGTGGCCGAGCCCGGTAAGCCTACGGCATCAGTGATTTCCACCACAGCATTGGCATCAGTAGCGGTGGCTGTCACCTGCGGCACCGCGGTGGTGCCTGAGGGCAGCACCAGGCTGTAAGTGAGCGTATCTGCGTCGAACTCAGGTATGGTCTGACCGTCCACCTGCAGGTCACTCAAGCTAGCATCCGCGTTAGCCAGCACCTCGAAACTGATGGTATAGGTCCCGGTAGCTGTGCCATCGGCCGCCGTAACCACCACTTGTGCCGTTCCCGGCAGCCCCTCTGCCTGGGTGATCAGCACTTGCGCATTTCTATCGGTAGCGACGGCTGTCACCTGGGGTACCTGGGTGGTCCCATAGGGCAGGAGGACCAGATAGTTAGTCACCAGGGGACTGAAGCCTTCTACGACGGTGCCGTTCACTTTCAGCTCGCGGAGGGTAGCCACGTCGGTGGACGCGACGCCGAATTCAACGGTATAGATGTTCTTCTGGACACCATCCTCCGCCGTCACCGTGACGATGGCAACCCCGGACACCGTGGGTGCCTGGGTCACAGTGACCTTGGCTTTAGGATCGTTAGCCGTAGCCGAGACAATCGGAACTGCCGTGGTTCCCGAAGGCAAGTCAACACTATAGTCGTAGACCCAAGGCGCAAAGCCGTCAATCAACTCCCCGTTTACCCACATGGCGTTCAAGGTGGCATCCTGGCCAAAGTTGGAGCCAGTGCTCGCTACCACTACGGTTTGGGAAGCAGTTGCTTCGCTCATGGTGCCTAGGAAGTTGGTGGCGCAAGCCGCGAACTGGTAGGTTCCTGGCCGGTACATGACGATGGTGGCGTCAAATTCGCCCTCTTCCGAGACGGTGAGCAGCGCAGTTGGCACCTCGTCAATGAGGATGATTACCAAGGGACTATCCGTCACCCTACCCTGCACGCGCACGATGTTGGGCATGGTGGGCTGCGGATCGCGGGCTACGAACTCGACCGGAGCCTCCGGCACTGCCGTATCCAAGACCAAAGTGAATGGGCAATGGAAAGTCACGCCAGCGTCGGAAGCCTCCCAGGATGAGCCGGCGATGCGCACGGGGTATTCGCCGCTGAAGCTATATAGCCCTGGGTTGATTAGGGTTCCCTCTAGAGTTACAGAGACAATCCCGCTGTAGGTTCCGTCGGGCAGCTCGTCTGGAATGATCATTTCTCCCCACACGGCGGCCCCTCCGCCGGCGGGCAGATAGGTAGGCAGCTCTGCCTCGTTCTGACCCTTGAAGACGACTCCGTCCCCAGGAATGACGTTTCCTTCCTCGTCCTCCAAATCGCTGATGGAGAACGCCAGCTGCTCGATCCCCTGCTGATACCCGGTCTCAAATATCCGCAGCAGGAAGCTGGTCTCCCGTTCATTAGTGTGGATCGAATCAGTAATGGCCACATCGGGCACCGCGCCGAGAAGCGGGACTTCCAGCACCCCTAGGGCGTAGAACGTATCCTCCGCATCCTCTTCTGCACTCACGCTCACCCGATAATCACCCGCTGCGGGGTTCTTGATAATCAAGTAGTCTCCAACGTTCTGCAGTCTGCCGACCAAAGCGGTGGCCAACTCGTTGGTCTCCCGCTCCTCAGCGCCGAGGACAGCGGCAAACTGATTGCCGGCCGGATCGCGGAGGCTCCAGGACAACCTCGCCCCACTGCCGGCCGCCAAAAACAGGCGTAGCTCGGCGGTACCAGGGTCCACGCTGAACACCTTCTCTTCCTGCTCCCCTGCGCCCAACACTCGCCCTAGGGGCTGAGAGGCCCGGAGAGCCAGACGCGCCCCCTCTATTTCCTTGCTGGTGCCGGCAAAGAAGTGATCCAGATAAGGGCCGTGGGTGCCACCGATAGACATGGTGCCTGGCTCGGATACGTCAAACATCACAGTTCCAAAGTAGCCGGCCGCATCGACCAGGGTCGAGCGGGCAATGTCAAACGGAATCTCGATCACGATCGTCTCGCCGGGAGAGATGGCAAACGGCTCCCCGTCGTTGTAACTGAACGGACCGCGTTGGTCGTAGATAGTGAGGTGAGGAACCACATGCAACGTGCCTGTATGATCGTTTCTCACTGTGAGGGCAGCGATGCCAGCTGCTCGCTCTCCCTGCTCCACCACCGCATGGGGGATCTGGAAGCTGAGCACAGTTACCGGCAACGGCGGGTCGATCTTGCGCCACTCGTCGACAGCTGCCAGCAACCCGCGCACCGAATAGGCCACCCCCACCTCTTGCTGCAGGGTGTCGCCGATAGCCAGATAGTTGTCGGCCAGCGCTTCCGCCACGGCCCGATTATGCATAGCCTGGATAGAGACAACGGTGGCTTCCATGGAGCCCAGGGCTTCGTCGTAGATGTCAGTCATCGTGCCGAAGGCCATGCTAGCTATTCCACCAGCCGTTCCCAGCGTGGCCGCCTGCATGGTGGCCGTGGCCAAGCCGAAGAACAAGCTAGCCATCCTCTGCGCTTCCAGCATATAGCGTAGCTCCAGCACTTCCTGGCCTCCGGAGGCCAGTATCTTATAGAACTCCTGCTGTGAGCGCCAGGTGCCTCCCAGGTTCAGGTTGACCGGCTCCAGGTTCTCCCCATGTCCGTTGTAAAGCCAGAGATTAGGATAATTCCCCGATTCCCAGCCGTTCTTTAGCTTGGCATTCACACTGCGCAAGTATCTGAGCAGCACTTCTGCCGGATAGTAAGCAGGGGTATCGGCTGGGTTCTCATATTGCTCCAGGATCGCATTAGCCTCTTCCAGCAGGCTGCTCACTTCCTGCTGCATGTCATAGACGTTGAAACGAGCCGCCTCTTCGATTTCCTCACGCAGATCTAGCATGAAGCGGTCGGTGGACTGATAGACATATTCATTGGCAATCGCGGTCAGCGACTCCCGGCTCACGTCAGCATAGAACGGCATATAGTTGATCGCTTCACTGAGGACTCTCCGCAAGCGGTAAGAGTCGCCGGAAATGGCGGCCAGCTCTGCCTTGAATTGATTCAACCGCTCCGCGGGAATCTCCTTACCCCCGCTCAGCGCGTAGATATCATCCACGTATGCCTGCAGCAGCTGCGCAGAGCTCTCCACATCATAGGCTGCATTCCGCACGGCGTTGGCCAACTCAGCCAGCTTTTCTGCCCACTGGGGCAGGAGGTTCATCACGGAAGTGATCTGCTTCAGGTCGGTGAATGCATCCAGCACCTGCATGATCCCGCCCAGGCTGGGCATGCTCAGATCGATCACATCCGGAGAAATCCCCTCCGACCGGAGGAAGCTCTCGATGTCTGCCACCTTATCCTCCAACTCACGTTTCTCAAACATGCGCTCCAACTGGGCTTGGGCCAGGATGAGAGGCTGGTTGGATTTGATCGCCCGCTCCAGGTAAGCCTGCCGCAGTCGCTCTAAGACACTTTTCACGTCCGCAGGGGCATCCTGGGTCACTTGAGCCAAGGCGGATTCACCCAAGATATACATCTCTTTGGCAGTCTGGAACAGTTCCCGCCCCTTGCGGAACCAGGCGTACTGCTGGTCCCCGCTGTGGGCCAAGGCTGCGGTAAACGCCACCCCAGCCTGCTCCTGGTAGTATGCAGCATCTGCCTCATAGGCCAGGAAAGTAGCCGCTTCCTGCTCCAGGTCGAAGCCGTACCCGTAGGTGAGGAGGTCGATCAGGCTAGCCTGTTCTTTGGCATGCGCCCGGGCGCTGACCACATGCCTGCCGGCTTGAGCCAGTTCCTCTGCGGCCTTCTCGATTTCTCCCTCCAACGTCTTGATTTCGTGGAGATACTCTTTCCTTTGCACCAAGTGATAATAGAGCAGCGCCGACTCCTCTTCCGACCGACCCAAGAGGGCGTTCAGGGTCATGGTGCCTTTCAGCGGCTCCTCTGGCGATCCTTTGAGCCAGGACTTAATGTTGTCAGCCACGATGGATAAGCCCTTCTGGAAATAGTCGTTGGTGTAGAGGCCGTTGCCCTCGCCGTACTTGGACTTGTAGGTCAAGATCCCGGCATCAACCAGCTCCTGCCAATCCTCTTCAATCTCCCAATCGGCCTTTTCCCGCTTATTCACCCCCGGCTCATCCGGTGCAGTTTTCTTCTTGTCTTCCACAGCCAGGTACTTGGGCTTCAGAGACTTGGCGAAGTTCAGCAGATTGATCCAGGCTTTGGTGTGATTAATCATGGTGCCCCAAGCGCCGACGATCTGCTGTTCCCTGACAAAATCGAAGGCATCGGTCACCACCCCGCCCAACTCGCTGGCGCTGCGCACCAGGATCTTGTGCAGGTTGCTCTCCATCTCGTCGATTTCGGCCTGCAACTCGGTGGCGAAATCGCCGTCGAAGGCCCGCTCCATAGTCAGGGGCAGAGCGATAATATTCGGGTTATTCGGATCCCGGGTCACTTCCACCGGGATGGTCGGCAGCTTCGCGATCTCCTGCAGACCGACTCCGAGGATGGTGAACTTGCCAGCTTTGGTTTCCCCAGGTGCGATATCGCCCAGGTTGAGGCTGGCAGGCCCCTTCTCTTCGCCCATCTTATCCGAGTACACAGAGACGATCTGCACCTGTTGCCCTTCGCCCATCCCCGGAATGGAGGGAAGGCCGAGGGTGAAGTTATAGGCGTTGCCGAAGCCGGCATTGGTCGCCCTCACCACCAAGTCATAGAGGTCGCCGCCCAAGCTCTCCAAGGAATAGCTGACGAAGACTTTGGGCTGGGGTTCCACCCGCACCGGTTTCCCTTGACTGTAACCTTCGTAACGCTGCCCGTCGAGCTCGAAGCTGTAACGGATGTACGAGTTAACGCTGATGGTAGTCGTCAGGTGCTCTGCCAAACTCATTAGCACGTTATCCAACTCGTCGTTGAACATGCGGGTTTCGGCCAGTCCCGGATCGGCCGCCAGCTGCCAGCTCACGGTCAGGGCATCTTCCGGTAGCAGGTCCCACCCGAGGATGCTGTTGCCCGATTCGTCGTCATATTCGCCATCTGGGGGCTCCGGCTGGGGCGGGTCACCGGGATTGGTCACCAACACAGGAGCATGCCGGTAAGCCACGATCGGTTTGATCTTGAACCGATCGTTATATACGCGGGCACCTTCCGGGAGCCGACCGTTCTCGTCCAAAGCTCCATCGGTGATAATCAGCTCCAACTTGATATCTCTGATCAACTCGTACTTGGACGGGTTGAACAGCTCGAACTTGGCAGAGAACACTTCCTGCTCGGTGACCACATCTTGCGAGAAGGTGAGATTGCCGATGGCCGGCCCCACGTTCTCAGGGGCCTCAGGGACCACCATGTTCACCTCAGCCAAGAAGTTCTTGCTGAAATAGCGCTGTGTGCCTTTGTCCTGGTCCAGCTGGGCCCAAATGCGCAGCTGTTGCTTGGTCGGCGGGTACCACGGGTAGGTCCGCTTCTTCTTGGGAGGCGGATCTTTGGATTCCTTGGTAAAGGCGGCCGTCACCTTGGGACCCTGCTTGTCGTCGCTCGGCGGATCTCCCGCCACGTCCTCCGGCTGCCAGTGCAGGCGTCCAGGCACCCGCCAAGTGCAGGCCTCCCATTGACCTATCTCGTTGACCCGGTTGCCAGTGAACTCAATGACGAAGTTGAAGATGAAATGCTCACCCGAGAACTTGGGCACCCGGGCATCCGGGATGTACGGCGTCTGCACCGTGCGATCAGGCACGATGCGGTAAGTGTAGCTTCCACTATCCGGGTGATACATCTTGTTGGAGAGGGTATGACTGCGGTCCAGCAGCTTCTCCCAGGCGGCAATCCGCTCGGCAGAAACGCCTACAGGGAATGTTACCTGATAGTCCCACTCCGACTCCAGAGGCTGAATCACCGCCAGATCGTAGAACGCGCTGGCGTTTACTTCCCAATGGATCTCCTCCGCTGCTCCTGGCTCAAACTCATCCAGGATCAGCGCCGAACCGCCCCCGGTCTGGTTGGCCAGCTTGAGCAGCAAGGCTCCTTCCGGAAGAGCTGGATCGACGTCTATCAGCCGTGCTTCCACGTCGTAGACGCTTCCTTCTTCGGCCGGATTCCTGATCACGAAGTTGTTTCCTTGGCCATACTGGGAGCTCAAGGAATTGTACCAGAATTCCGTGCCAGGGAAGTTGGCCTGTAGCGACGGCGACAGCTGTCCTGTTGCTGGCAACATGGCGCGCAGCACTGCTCCTTCGTAATCGCCACCGGTCAGCGTAGCCGTCTGGGATTCGTGGAGCGTGCGATAATCGTAGCTGAGCACAAAGGGTACCTTCTCCAGCTGAATCGGCCGCGGCTCCAGGTCCACGATGCCCTGCACGTCGATCCTGGTCTGGATATCCCGATGATAAGCCGCTTGGGCAGATAAGGTGTAGTCGCCGGCCTGCACGTTCATGAATGTGACCAGGCCATCGGCGTCAGCTTCCGCCCGGTAGGTGACCGGGGTGGGTGGCTGTTCGCCGGGAGTAGTATGAGGACCATAGATGGCCACCCGAGCCTTCGGGATCGGAATGTAATCTTGATCCACCATCCGCAGCACCACAGTCCCCACCGTCTCCGGGCCCACATAGACCTGCAGGGTGACAGAAGCTTGCCCCGCATTGGAGTTGAACTGAATGGTATCCACATAGTGGCCTGGGGGCACCTCAGTCTCCGGAGCGATAGTGACCAAGACGGTGGTTTTGGTGTTTTCATCCCGAATGGTGCGCCCTTGGATCGGCAACACCAGGTCAGTCCCCGAAGCGCTGACCGTAATCCACGGCAGTCTCTGGGGCGGTGTCACTGCTATATCCTCAATCGCCGCCGTGCCGATGTTGGTGATGCTGATCACCTTGGTGGATACTTCACCGGGACGCAGCGCCACGGCGCAGCGATCGGTGGTTACGCCATTGATATCGATGCGGTATGCGGGCACGGCCTCTTCCACCACGATGGTCACAGGCATGGAGGTATGGTAGCCTTCTTCCGAAAGCACCTGGAAGACGGCTTCGTAGGCATCGCCAGGCTCAGCATCCGCCAAAGCGCTCACGGCCAAGACCAAAGGCCGGCTTTCCCCGGGGGACAGGGATGTGCTGGCTCCCGAGAAGGCTGCCGATAGTCCCCCGTCTGCCGGCGTCTCCGCCACGAACTGCAGGCCGGTCAGGGGAATAGTGCCCACGTTGGTCAGAGTGATGCTCTCCTCCACTGTGTAACCTTGAACCACAGTGATTGTCTCGGGGAGGGCCAGATAGGGCCCTTCCACATAGAACACTCTCGCTGCACTGGCCTTTTCCGCCCCGTCCAGGAAGGCGTATCCTGTGAGGGAATAGGTTCCTCCGTAGCCGTAGGGGAGAAGCAGCTCGGAGCTGAAGCGTCCTTCCTCGTCGGAGGTCAGGTCACAGACCAACTCCTCTTCCCCGATCACCGAGAGCTGCACCGGGATCCCGGCCAACGGATTCCCGGCTGCGTCTTTCACCTGACCACTGATCTGGATCGGCTCATCCACGTTGTAGCTCTGCTGGGTAAGATCCACTGCCACGGTATAATCGGGCACCAGCTGGAGTGGGATCGTGCTGACCAGCGTCTCTTCTCCCCGCTCAGCCTTGACCAGCGCCATATAGGAACCAGGGAGCAGGCCGCCATTCAGGGAAGCAATATCCAGCTGGATCTCAAACTTGCTTTCCACCGGGTCGTAGCCCATGGGACCGCTGAACAACGGATCGCCCGAGAAAGTGCCTTCCACTTCGTCAAAGGCCGCCGCCACGTAAAGGGACACACTGGCCTCCACGCCATTATCCGGACCGAGCAGCCTCCATGGCTCGTCGGTGGACCGGGCTAGCAGGTTGAACACAGGCGCTTCCGCCACCGTATACGTCTCCCGCTCAACCCAGGCGTCTATCTCCAAGCAACCGCGCACCTGATAAGTGGTGCGGAAACTGGCGTAATCCCGGTTGGTGAGGGGAACTGCTCCCCTGATGTCCGCAAAGGCACTCAGCCGGTAATAGGGATGGGTGGGCAACAGATCTGCTTTCCAGGTGATCGTACCCATGGCCTCGCTGCCTGGGGCCAAGCCGGCCGGAACGGTGAAATAGCCCACCTGCTTGTCGTTTACGAACAGGGCGGTATCGAAGCTCTGCTCCACAGGGGCGATGCCGGTGTTGCGCACGACGACGGTGCTGTTCAGCTCTTCCCCGAAGCCGGCCACGCCGGAAGGCGGGTCGGTGACCACCTGTTCGATCACCAGTTCAGGCAAGCGCACGAACAGCTCAGGGGTGAAGCAACTGTAACTGTTGTTGGTTTCATCGGCTTCCGCCACTTCATCCCGCTCATCCAGCACCACTTTCACCGCGTTGATCCCCGCTGCAGGACGATTCCAGTTGAAGGCAAAGCCGGTTTCCTCATTGCTGCCCAGCTTGGCGATCGCCCGACTGCCCAAGTATTCGCCACCGGCATAGAGCGTGACGTTGAAGGGCCGGTTGATCGGCGAGGCGCTCTGGTTCTTCAAGGTAACCAGGATCAGCAGCGGTTGCCCCTCCCGCAGCGACCCGCTACTCGGGGTAAAGGTAACTTCCTTAACCACCAAATCAGGATAATGGATGGCTAGAGCCGGAGTCTCAATCTCCCAAGCGTTATCCGCATCATCCAACTCCTGCAAGTGGGCAATAGGAGCGTCAGCCACCACCCGCAGGGTATGGACCCCCGCCTCCGTCACCCGCCAGGGGATGCCCACTTCCACCAGGTTGTCGGCTGGATTGTCGGAAAGGCCTGGTACCCGCTGGGTTCCGATCAGCTCGCCGTCCACATAGAAGGCGGCGTTGAAACTGCCCGCGTCGGCACTGCCGTTGTTCTCGATCAGAGCCCGGATGGTGGTTAGTTCGTTCCAACCACATTGCCCGTGGTGAGGCCCATCCCACTCGATCCTTGACACCCGCAGGTTGGGGAAGTAAGCGTGAGCAGTATCCAAGGGAACGCTCCGCTGATTGTTGTCGAAATCGGCTTCGTCCACCGGATGGCCGAAGTCGTTGGCCTTGATGGTGAAGATGTGGTTCCCCGGGGTGTTTACCCAGGTGAAAGATACCTCCACGCTCTCCTCCGGCGCGATCGGATCCAACCAGCGCACATAATCCTGGTAGCGATGATCCGCGTAGAAGGTGACCAGGAACGGCTTATCCGTGGCTTTGTAGCCACCGTTATAGACGGTCCCGGTGATGGCCAACGTGTCTCCTTCTTTCGGATCCTCTGGGGAGATGCGAATATCCCGCACCCGCAGGTCCGCCCGGGTCTCCCGCACGGTAATCTGCATCTCCGCCGTATCGGTAGCCCAGTTGTTGTCGGTCACCGTTACCGTCACTTTATAGGTGCCGGAGTGCAGGTATTTGTGGGTGGGGGTGAGGCCTCCACCCGATTCGCCATCGCCAAAGTCCCAGAAGGCGCTGACGATATAGCCATCCTGGTCATAGGAGCGAGTGCCGTCGAACCGGGCCCAGGTGAGCACATCCGCAGAGAAATCCACTCCGGCGTCAGCTATCGGCCGGAAATTGACCGGCATCCAGGTGGAACCGGTGGCCTCCGGCGAATCGTTATTCTTGATGCGGGCGATCACCCGGTAATTGCCTCCCTCCTGAGAACGCCAGGTGGTATACACGTAGGCATGGCGGAGGGGATCAACCCGGTAACCACCCGAGCCGACCAACACCTCTTCCTCCGAGCCTTCTTTGACGATGAAGAACTCCACCGTTCCGGACTCCTGGTCACTGCCCAGGTTCTCTATGCGGGCTCGCAGTTCCACCAGGTCGCCCTCGTCAGGATAGTGGCCGATGTCGTACCAGACCAGGTACTTCTCTTCGCTGCCTACCGCTGTCGTATTGACAAAGGTCCATTGAGCGTATTCTACCGCCGTGATCTGGGCACCGCTGCGGAAATCTACCAAGTAGTAACACTGATAGTACTCCTCTTCGCCCCGTGGCACTTCATCCACGATATAGATGTTACCGTTGGCTTTCCAGACGTTGTTATGACTCAAGGTAGCTTCGTAGACACCATCGCCCCCCACATCCCGCTGCACAGAGCGCACCGGCACTCCCGGCAACGGATCCTTCAACAGCAGCACCTGGTACCGAGGAGTATCAGGAGCGTTGGGGTCACCTTCCGGAGCTGGAACCCTGAACAGCAAGGTGCGGTCTTCAGTCTCGGGCTGCTTCAGCACTTCCAGCATCTGCGGCACATAGATCGGAATCCTGAGGCCGTACTGCATATTCATCAGGTAGCTGGGGAAGCCGGTGTAGCCTTCGTCGATCAGCGTCAAGACCATGTCCGGGTCAACGGCATCGGCATAGAGATTATCCCGGCCGATGATCTCCGTGGTCACGCCCACGATCAAAGGATTCAGCTGCACACCCTTATAGTCCCGATGGCTCAACGTGGCGGTAAACTCCCGAAATTCCCCTGTCGGAGGTTTATCGTAATCCTGTCGATCCTCATACATGGTCCAGTTGATGATCCAGTAGCCGGCAACCTGGCTATGGGGCGCGATGTCGCCCAGAGTAAGGCGGAACCCCTCTCCGTTATAGGAGCCGAAAGAGGTGCCCACGATGCGGATGTCCATCTGGACTCCCGCCTGGTTGGTTTCGATCTTGATCTGGCCGGAGTCCACTGTCAGGTTGCGGGCCCATCCATCACCGACATTCTCCGCCACCACCCCCAAGCGGAACGGTTGACCCGCCTCCACTTCCTTCGGGAGATAATAGTGGAGGATGATCTTCGGCTGAGGGGTAATGGTGATCTCCTCTGCCTGGGTGGAGGTCTCCACATATCGCCCGTCGACATAGTAGGAAATCAAGGCCTTGGCCAAATATACCTGCCCTTCCGGGTCGGTGCCTCCGAGCCCCTCTCCAGGGATCAGCTGCCAATTGGCCAACAGAGCCTTGCCGGGCCGCAAGGAATCGGAACCGTCCAAAGCGTTTAGTCCAGTCAGATCGGTGGGGATGACGAACATCCGGTCGGTGACGTCTGTTCCATCCAAGTCGGTCACCACCACCCGCACCGCCAGATTCTCCAGAGACTTGTTGCTATAACCGTTGGTGACCTTTAAGGTGGCGTTGAATGCCTGCCGTTCCAGAGTAGCTTTCTGGTCCAGCTTCAGCTCCACCACTTCGTAGACGCCGGCTGCGTCGCCTCCCCCACCGCCGCCGCCTCCACCCGTGTCAAGGGGGCCACCGGCGCGAGGAGGGCCCTCGCCCGTGTTCGGATAGTCGATCACCAAAGGAACGATCTCCTGGCCATACTCTACTTCCACCTTCACCTTGTGCGGGGTGGGATTCCAGAAGTTGATCGATGCGTTGAGCAGCTTAGGCGGATCCTCTGGCAGCCCGGTATCGGGGTCGAAGCTGACATAGCTGCCCTGAACAAACAGGATATTCTTGTTCTCCCCGTTTTCATCCCGATGGAGGATATAGCGGCCAGGGGCCACCCGCACCCGAATGGTAGCACTTTCATGGGGCAGCAGCTCGCCGATGTACCCGCCACCGACGATACTGATTCCGGTGTCGGTGAACTGGTCGCGCCTGATTTCCGCCACCACATCCGTGATGGCGATCAGGCTGAGGTTGGTAACCTTGACATCGATCAACATGGTCTCCTCCACGATGGTAGGGATGATCACCCACGGAGGCATCATCCCGAACTTCGGCGCAGGCAGACTCATCCCGAAGACCATGCGTAGTTCGATGTCATATTCGTCGGCGATGGTGGTCGGCACCACAGTCCATTCGATCTTCACCGGTTCCGTCTCCACGGTCACCACCACCAAGGACGGCTCCGTAGCCGGCATCACCTGGGTTTCGCCTTGGGTGGTGCGGGTACCGAGGGATCTGACGGTGTAGGTATAATCGCCTAGAGGTTTATCCAAGAACTCGGCTAGGCCGTTTTCGTCGGTGCGGGCCAGGAAGTTCTGATAGTAGACGGACTCTTTCCCCCCCACCTGACGGGTATAGGGCTCTTTCCCGATCAACGTGATCTCGGCATTCGGAACGGGGCTGCCTCCCTCATCCTGGACCAGGAAAGCGAGGGATCCAGTGGTGGCGCTGGACACCTCCACCCCCACACCCATGGACGCGCTGTACTTGCCGTCGGTCACCGTGATCAAATCATAGTAGTAGCCCAGCGGAGTAGCTGCGGTGGGAGACACCAGAATATCGAAGGTGGTCCATTCGCCCGGTTGCAGCTCGGTGGTGCCCAAAGGCTGAGGGACCACCCAAGGCAGCGTGGCTGGAGGCACCACCCGGATCCCGGTCATGGTGCCTAACCCTTTGTTGGTCACCTTCACCGTGCGCACCAAGCTCTTGCCCGGATTGGTGGCCACAGACAGGTCAGTGATATCCAGCACCGGGAAAGGCACTGCCGGGCGGAGCAGAATCTTAATCTTGGCTTCCGTCTGCGGCCCTTCTGCCGTGGAAAAGACCACCCGATACTCGGCCGTATCGGCGGCATCAAGGGGAGCATTGACGTTCAACACTACCTCTGCAGTCTTCTCCGCAGGGATGGAACCGCCCAGCGTCGAGGTATCCAAAGTGGCCCGCACATTGCTGCCGGGAGTGAGATCGATCAGCTGCGCCGTGAGGCCGGTTACCGCTCTGTCTTCGGTTGGATTATAGATAGTGATCGTCCGGGAGAACTGCGAGTTCTTGGAAGCGACGAAAGTGAGGTCTGCCGGGGTCACCCCTAGCCCCCAGACCACGAAGCTAGCATTGCCGATCACCTGGGAACCCACTTTAATCCCGGCTGTGGCGGCACCAGGAGCCCGATAGGTCACTCGCTCAAACCTGCCGTTTTCGTCGGTCTGGATCGGATAGAGGGTTGCGCCGATCTTGATCTCCGCGTTGTAATACGGGGCAGGGGTACCGTCCATGAAGCGCAGCTCTCCACTCAGGATCACCGGTTCTCCCGCCAGATAGTTCTCTTTGTCCGCGTCGATATAGCCTCGCATCTCTTGAATGATCAACAAGGGGATGCTCTGCGAGAGCGTTTCGATGCCGTCCGTGCCTTCGATGGTCAGGTCATAGTAGCCCGGGTCTAGGTTCAACAAAGGATGTTGCCCTTTGAACTTCCCGCTGAAGCGATCAAACCCGAAGACTCCGGTATGGGTGTCCATGCTCTCATCCGCCGACACCAAGGTATAGGTGACCAACACTCCCTCCTCCGGTCCCAAGAGAGTGTCGCGGTCGCTGCCCAGATGCAAGCTAGCTTCCATGGGGATGAAGTCATCGCTGGCGGTGAAGATGGCCACCCCTGCCTCCCCCGCCTTGGGAGCATGCACGGTCATCACCAGAGCGTCAGCCACTTCAAAAGTCCTTTCCCAGCTACGCCGGGTATCGGGGCCAGGAGGAGCCAACGTGAGCCGTTCCTGGGGATCGATCACAATGCGGAAAGTGTTGCTTCCCACCACTTGCAGCGGTGCCCGCAGGGCAACCACCGCAGTGCTGTGACCGCGCAGTCCATCCAGAGTGAATTGAGTCACTGCTTGGTCGCCATTGTAGATGGCCACCGAGAAGCTATCGAAGACGGTGGATACGCTCTGGTTGCTCACCCAGACGTAGAAGGTAGCCGTCTTGCCGTAGGTGAATGACAGAGGAGTCCAGGTGACATCGGTGATGGTCAGGTCGGGATAGATCAGCGCCAGTTCAGGCGTCTCCGCCTCCCGCGAGGCTCCCACCCCTTCTGTGACCTGTCCTGCCGCATCGGCCACCACCTGCACCCGGTGGGTGCCCGGAGCGACCGGCCACCTCACCCAGAGATCCTTCTCTTCCCCTGCAGCCAACCGATCCACCGGCAAACTCTTGACCAAGACGTCGTCCACCAGGAAGTCCACAAAGAACCGGTGGGTGATATTGATATCCCCCGTATTCACCACTTTGGTCTCCAGGGTGAGTGAAGTGCCTTCCGTGAGCACCGTCTCCTGGGGCTGCCAGGTAATCGGTGCCAAAGCCAAGGTTGGATAGCGGACAGTGAACTGGGGAGTGGTGACCGACTTGGAGTTGTTGTCCGTCTCCAGCTCCACCAACGCAGGCACCGGGTCGTCGGCCTTCACCGTGATGGTGTGCTGGCCCGACAAGGGTTTCAACACGAAGCTCAGGTCCTGACTCATCCCGGGGGCCAGATAGTTCACATGCTGCTTCATCTGCCAGACCCCATCGATGTACAGGGAGACGAAAAATCGCTCCGCTACCCGGGTACCCAGATTGGTAATCTTGGCCCGGTAGACAAACGGATCCTCGCTCACTAACTCCAACGAATCCGCAGGCGACCAGGAAACGGAGGTCACTTCCACGTCGGGGAAGTTGACAGCTTCCGAACTGAGCGCTTGCATGAGGGAGTTGTTTTCCAGATTGGTTTCTTTCAAGTTATCCAGAATGTCGTTGGCCACCACTTTCAGGACATGGATGCCCGGCGTGGCTATCCAGTTAAACGGCACATCGACCGTCTGTCCCACGCCTAAGTGCTGCTCAACTTTCCGGTATCCGAGGTATTTGCCGTCCATGTAGAAGCCCACCAGGAAGCCCATGTGGGCGGCACCGACGCCGGTGTTCCCGATGGTTGCCGTGATCTGCACCGTATCCCCTTCCTGGGGGTCGGTCGGCGACCAGGTCAGGCGACTGACGACCAGGTCAGGGCGATTCTCGGTGACGGTGAGCTTGGCCGTAGCGGTGCTCTCCGCCTGATGGTTATCCCGTACGGTCAGCGTCACGGTGTACTCGCCAGGAATCTGGTACATGTGGGTGGCCAATGCACCCTTTTTCTCCACATTGCCGTCGCCCGTCTGCCACAGATAAGCCACGATCTTTCCGTCGCTGTCCAGAGAGTCCCTCCCGTCCAGTTCCACCATTTCACCGGACTTCACCGTCAGCGGCAGGGAGATGACTGCCTGGGGCGGCAGGTTCAAACTGAAGGTCTGCACGGCAGCGTTATTGTCCAGGTTCATGTCCGCGCTGCCAGCAGCGGTGGTCACCTGCGCCCGAATTTCCGCCGGCGAAGAGAGCCCTTCCTGCACCAGCCAATCCAGGCTGGCCGACCCTTGGGCTCCCTGGGCCAAGGAAATGGGAGCGACGCCGATTTCCACCGGCTCACCGTTATCGATCAGGGTGAAAGTCACCGTACCGGAAGCGGAGGCAAAGCCTTGATTCCGGACCTTGGCCGTGAGCTTGGCTGCCCGGCCGTAGGCCGGCGCTGTCGGCTCGCACAGGATTTCCAGCAGCTCGAAGTCACTTTGGGCAGTCGGAACACCGCCTACCCGCTGGGTGAAGGCGCTCTCATTGCCGGCTCCATCCACCGCTTTCACCATGTAATAATAGGAGCGGCCGTTCTCCAGCTCCGCATCGCGGTAGACCAAGCTCTTGGACTCCCCGATCTTCTGGAACATTCCGTCGGGATCTTCACTGCGGTAGATGTCGTAATGATCGGTATCCGTAGAGCTGCTCCGCTCCCAGGAAATGACCAGTTCTCCGCCGGACTTGGAGTCGCTGATCATCACGGCAGAGGGGGCTTCCGGTACATCCCGGTCGATCTGGTACCGTTTGATCTGGCTGTTCTCCAGATTCCCGTAGTTGAAAGCGATCACTTTCACCGCGTAGTAGCCGGGAGGTAACTGGGAGGCCTCCCAATCGCAGGTGGCTGAATATTTGTCCCGCTCCTTCAGAGGCACGATGGTGGCGATTTCATTCCACACCAAGTCTTCCGGGACCACTCCCGGATCCTCCAGAATCGCGTAATAGAAGGTGATGGTGCGGATACCCACCTGGTCGGTGGCCGTAGCTGCCAAGCGCAGCGACCCGTTGAATCGGCTCAAATCCCAGGGTTAAGCGAGAGAATGATCGGCGTGGAAGTCTCATGGCGCGAGCGGCCGCTGATGGCAGGCGAAAGATCGCTCTCCCGCCCTAAATCGTTGACCACCGAGACCCGATAATAGTAGGTCATCTCCGGATCGCACATCGTGTCCACGTATACATTGGCAGTGACCTGATCAATAGCCAACTCCCAGGGTCCATGCGAGCTGTCCACCGATCGGTAGACCCGGTAATAGTCCACATCGGCCCGCTGCACAGGCATCCAGCTGACTACCAGTTTCCATTCCGCCGCGTCCACTCGCAGGTCACTGGGAGGTAACGGCGGGTTGTTGGTCACGGAGTAGTCCTGAATCCTCAAAGAGACGTTTCCAGTGGTGTCTACAGCCTCTACTTTCACCTGGTAATTGCCGTCGGGGTAGAGGAAAGCGTCCTCAGACCCGGTGGCCAGGGTGTCCCAAGTAAGCTGGGCCTCTTCCATTGGCTGGTCCACTGCGCCCAACAGGATCCAATCAGCATCCGGGTCGTCTGCCAGGGGCCGATAGTAGAAGGCATACTGGGCCACTGCCACGTTGTCGGTGGCCTGTGCCACCAGCGTGACCGCGCTGCGCAAAGGCGTGCCTGCACTCGGCTCGAACACTGCGACCAGAGGCGGGGTGACGTCTTGTCCCGGGGTCACCTCTACCACGTTGGAACGCGCGCTGCTATTCCCCGCCTGATCCCATGCCTCCACCACGTAGAAGCTGGGGACGCCTTGGGGCATGGTTAAATCGCTATATACGGTAGCCGTCGTCTCTCCGAGCAACTCAAATGTTCCTTCCACCGCAGCCGCCCGGTAGACGCGATAGTGGTCGAAGTCTTCTGCTTGACCTTCCGGCAGCCAGGTGAGGGTCACCTTTAGTTCCGCCGGACTGCCCATAACGGCAGGGGGTGGAGGCGGAGTATTATCCACCGTGTAAGAACCTTCCCGCTCGGCCTGGTTGCCAGCGGCGTCCGTAGCGATGGCCCGAATGTAGTAGAGCCCATCGGGGATACCAGTCGTATCCCAAGAGACGGTGCCGGTCGTAGCCAGAGCCAAGTCCGACCATTCTTCCCCGTCAGAGGAATAAGCGAAATCCACCGCGCTGACGCCCACGTTATCCCAAGCCAGAGCGCTGATCTTTGCTATGCTGCGAATGCGGCTGCCTTCCGCCGGGAGCAAATCGCTGACTTCCGGCGGGGTGGTATCGTTCAAAGCCACAGCCACCGAGGACAGGGTGCCTTCGCTCTCGTGACCATAGGTGTCGACGGCAGTGACTTTATAGGTGTATCCTACTCCCGCCTCCACATCCAGGTCGCTATAGGAAAGCAGCCTCGCCGTCTGGAGCAGGATCCACTCCCCCTCGCCTGCCTGGCGATATAACCGATAGCTCTGCAACTCGTCGTCAACCACCACTGACCAGGACACATCGATCCGCATCTGCCCAGGAGTGGCCGAAACTTCACTAGGCGCCTCGGGCGGGCTGGAGCGCACGTAGACGATGGTGGTCAGGGGTTGGCTGCTGTTGCCTTCCGCGTCAACGGCCCGCACCCGCAGGTCATAGTAGCCGTCCGGCAACAACGAAGTGTCGAAATCGTAAGAGACCGTGATCTCTTCGCCGCGGCCGCTGTTCACGCTCACGGCAGGCAATTCGACGAAGGCATCATCCTGGTAGTAGGCAAAGGAGACCGAAGTCACCCCGATGTCGTCACAGGCGTTCACCTGCAGGGTGAGCACGTCGCCTGTGCGGGAGGTGGTGAAAGCGGACAGGATTGGCGGGGTCATGTCCGGCAATGGGATGACCTCCACCGGTTCGGACCAGGCCCCTTCGTTACCATAGATGTCCACCGCCGCCACCCGATAGCGATAGCGCAGGCGGGCTGACACAGCTTGATCTGTGTAGGCCAAAGCACTGGCTTTGATCCGGTCGGCCAGGAGCGAGTAGTCACCAAAGGACCCGGAATCCTCCACGGCCCGATAGACCCGATAGTAGGCGGTCTTCCCGGCCACTGCCGTCCAGCTCAAGTTGGCTTCCACCACCGCCGTTTGAGACTCCACCATCGGTGCCGCCGGCAGGTCAAACAAGGCGGTGAGAGTAGTCTGGGCCGAAGCCTTGCTGGTGCGGCCGGTGGCTGTGAAGACATGCTCGCCAGGGAAGACGTTCACCGCAAACAGCCAGGTGGTCAGTATCTTGCCTTCACTGTCAGCGAAGAAGTGCTTCAGCTGACGTCCATCATCCATGGTCAGATCGACCCACTCTCCCGGCTTGAAACCGTCGCCCTGGAAAGTGAGCAGCGCTTCCGGCGCGGCCACGTGTGGCGTCACCGTGAGGGTAGGGGCAAACGGGCTCACCGTCACCTGCACTTCTGCAGACTTGGCGCTTTCATTGTTCAGATCATCGAGGGCGGCCACCGCGTAATAATAGGTGCTCCCCACCACCACATTGCCGTCCACATGGGCAAAAGTGTTCGCATTGACGGTAATCACCTGGTTCCAGTTGCCGCCTTCGGTCCGCTTGTAAACCCGATAGCGGGTAACGTCGGGGGCAACTACTGCCGTCCAACCGAGGTTAACCGCCCCGGACAAAGCGGTAGCCGTCACCCCTTCCGGTACGGGGGGTGGGGTGTTGTCCAAAACGATAGAGGTGGTCAGGAAGTCGCTATTCCCGCCTTTGTCTACCGCTTCTGCCTTAATGGTGTAATTGCCGCTCAGGCCCGCAGTGTTCCAGAAGTAGGTTCCAACATAAGCATCCCCTTGCCCAAAGGTCCCTACCTCAGCCAAGGCCTCCCATTCCTCGCTCCCTTCTGAGGCGTAGGAGAAGAACACCCGCTCAACAGCCAGGTCGTCACTGGCGGTGGCGGTCAAGCGCACCAGGCCGTTTAGCCGGGCTCCTTCCGCCGGCAGCAAAGAGAGCATCTCGGGCGGTGCCGTATCGAAGATGGGTTCTGCGCTGACCACCTCCGAGAGCTGGCTTTCGTTCTGCAGCTGGTCGAGGGCGGACACGGCGAAATAAGCCTCCACGCCGGGGGCCATGTCTGTCTTGGTGTAGGAGAGGGTGGCAGCATTCACGGTGGCGCAGGCAACCAGGCTATCGGGGTGCTCTCCCCAGTAGACCCGGTACTGGTGGAGGTCATCGCCCTCCACCGGCTCCCAGCTCACAGTTACGGAGAGGATCTCGGCTACGGCAACCACTCCCTGGGGTGCCGGAGGCGCCGTGTTGTCTATGCGGTAAGTTCTCACCAGCGGTTCGCTTTCATTTCCGTGGGAGTCCCGCGCGATCGCTCGCACCTCCACTTCGCCTGACAGAGCGGAGGTGTCCCAGATGAAGGTGGTCTGATCAGGGGTGGCTCTGGTGGCGATAGCTATCCAGTCGCCGCCCGCCTGGCGATACTCCAGACGAATGCTCTGCAGGGCCAAGTTATCGGTGGCGAAGGCGGTGATGCTGGCGCTCTTGGCAAACGCCGTCCCGGACACCGGAGTCATGGCCGTGACCTCGGGCGGCATGGTGTCGCTGACAGCCGCCGCAGACGCTATGTTTGAGTCAGCGCTGATCAGGTTCAGGCTGTCTTTGGCCGTCACCTTGTAGTAGTAGGTGAGTCCAGAGACTACGGTCTTGTCAACATAGGTGACATTGTTCCGGCCGGATCTTGTTGTCAGCGAGGTATAGGGGCCCGCCGCGCTATTGGCCCGGTAAATTTGGTAACTGCTCACATCCAAGTCGGGTGGAGCTTCCCACGCCAACGCTATTTCCCCCGCCCCATAGGTGGCGATCAGGTTCTGGGGCGGCGCCGGCGGGGTGAAATCTACCGTGTAAGTGGCCTCCCGCTCCGCTGCGTTCCCGGCTTGATCACGGATCACGAAGCGCACGTCCAGGGTGCCGTCGACCAGGTCCTCGGCCTGCAACGTCCCCAGGAATCTATTTGTGTAGAACACCATGCTCCGGGAGGATTCCTCTCCCCCGTTTTGGGAGTAGTACATGGTGCCGGTGGCGCCGGTGGGCCCGCAGTTGTCGGAGTAGTAAACGTTAAAACTGAAGCTGGAACTGGTACCCCCGATTCTGCCCCCAGATGAAGGGCTGACGCTGCTGATCGTGGGAGGAGTCTGATCCGCCAAAGTGGTGACAGCGATAGGCTCCGTGCGGGAGCGATTGTTCACCCTGTCTCGGTGTTCGATCTGGTAGTAGTAGGTAGTCTCCGCCGCCAGCGTGGTATCAGTATAGGTGGTGGTGGTTTTGGAGCTGATGGATCTGATATTGCTGTAGGGTCCCTCCGGATCGCTGGCCCGGTAGACATAGTAGTAGTAGAAATCCGGGTCAGCCACCGGCTCCCAAGCGAGGACCACCTGGCCATCACCCGGCGTCGCCGTCAGACCGGTGACCGTGCTGGCACTCAGATCCACCGTCCACCCCGGGTCGGCGACCAAGCTGGCCGTGTTCCCCGCTCCGTCAGTGGCGGTGGCTCTCACCAGGTAGGTGCCAGAACTGAGTCCGGCGGTGTCCCAGTTGAAGTACTGATAGTAATAGTTGGTGGTCTTGGAGAGGCCTTCGCCGCCTATCCCGGCATCTATCCAGGTCTCGCCCCCATCGGCCGAATATTCGGCGGCCAAGGCGGAGACCTCTTTGTTATCGGTTGCCCGGGCGTAGAAGCGGATAGTGGGGCCGCCGGTTGCGCCATTGTACAAAGGGCTGGGATTGCCAATCTCGGTAACCACCGGCGGCGTGGAGTCATCCAAAAAGGTGCCGGGGATGGCTGCCGACTCTCCCAGATTGCCCCGCGTATCATAATGCCTGATTTTGTAATAGTAGGTAGCCCCGATGGTGCCGGTGTTATCGACAAAAGAGGCAGTAGCGCGCTGCGTGATGCTGGAGCCAACCCGGGTATAGGAGCCGTCTGCACTCTCCGCCCGCCAAATCTCGTAGCGGTTAAAGTCCGCATCAGGCACCGGCTCCCAAGTGAGGGTGACCGTGCCTTCCCCGGTGATGGCGGCAAAGTTGGCCGGAGTGGAGGCGAAGACATCCAGAATGATATTTCGTTCCAGGGAGCTCACGTTCCCGGCTGCATCCTGGGCGCTGAACTTCAGCCGGTAACTGCCAGAAGTGAGTCCCTCGGTAACCCACGGCCGACTGAGATAATAATACCCTCCATAGGAGTAGTAAGAAGGAACATCGGAAGCGATCAGCGACCAGGTTTCACCCCCGTCGCTGGAATACTCAAAGGTGAACAGGGAAATCGGCTTGGGGGAATCATCGGTGGCCCGGAATTCCAGGTTGAACTGAGGGCCACCATAAGTGTTGCCTTCGGTGACACTGGTATAGGTGATGGTGGGAGAGGTGCTGTCGGCGACCGCTGCCGCCACCACCTCCTGGGAATAGGCGCTCTCATTCCCCACCGTATCTCTGGCGGTGACCACATAATAGTAGTTCACCCCCGCCTCCACCGCCGTATCCACATACTGCGTAGCGCCACCGCTGTATACCTGCTGGTATGCGGAGCCGGGGGAGGTCGATCGGTAAACCCGATAAGGACTGCTGGCCAGATCGCTCTCTCCACTCGAACCCCAGGTGACGGTGATCTGATCGGCCGTGCCCGTCGCCTGCACATTCACCGGTGCAGCCGGAGGCGTATTGTCCACCGTCCAGACCCGCACCGGCAAGCCGTTGGAGGCGTTCCCTGCCCGGTCATAGGCGATGGCCCGGAATTTGTAAGATCCGTCTACCAGCTGACCGTAGTCCGCGATGGCCGCAGTGGAATCCCAGTAATAGTATCCATAGGCTCCATTGCTGTAATGATCAAGGTCATCCCTCTCCCATCTCCCTATCCTGAGCCAGGTGGCCTCGTTATCCGGGGTCATCTCCAGGTCCACATAATCCACCCCGGAGTTGCCGCTGTCACTGACCGAAACGTAGATGGATACCCGGCTGCCGCCGATGCGGGCGTTTTCACCGGGCGAAAAACTGGAGATAGAGGGAGCCGCGCTGTCCAGCAGCACCGTCTGTTTCTTGGCATGGCTCTGCCCGCCAAGGGAAGCGATGGCGGTGATCGCATTGGAGCCGCTGACCAGATTGACCACCTGGGCAAAGGTTCCATCCGGGTTGACGGCCACGCTTTGCCCGTTCACCACGACGGTCGCCCCAGCAACGGTCTGCCCGCGCAGGGTATAGGCAGCTTGGTTGGTGGGCACGTGGACGCCGCCCTCCAACTCCAGCGCTGGTCCCACAAAATGCTCGCCGATGACATAGGCAGTATCGCCAGTGTTCCCCATGGCATCACGGGCATAGAGGGCATAGCGATAGACAGTGTCCCGGGCAGCCGAAGTGTCCACCAGGCTACAGTCAGGAGGATAGACTGTCCATTGCCCAGAGTAACTCCAACCATCCCCGCTCGGAACCTGCCTGGTCAAGGTGTAGCGCTCAGCATCTGGGATCGGATCCCAGGCTAGACGGATACCATTGGCCACGTTCTCCGCCGTAAAGTTTGCGGGGATGGCCGGTGGCAGGCGGTCCACCGTCACCCAGTGCAGCTGAGAGGTGGTCGATCTGCCGGCCACATCCACTGCCCGGGCCCGCACCTGATACAGGCCCTCGCCGATGGGGGTGAGATCCCAGTAGCCACTGACCGTAAACCTGTTGTTGCTGCGAGAGGGAGTGGCGTTCGCGTTCAGCGGCTGCCAAGTCTCCCCGTCCAAGGACACCTCCACAACGATGGAAGTGATCTCGTGATCGTCGATAAACTCAGCCGCATAGTAGATATTGGTGTGGCTCGTCTCTGTGCCGTCGCTCGGTTTCAGGCTGACCAGCACGGGGGCATCCACCGGGATCGTAACCAGCCGGGATTCAGAGGCCGGCGAGTGGTTGCCCCAGATGTCCACCGTGCGAATCTGGTACTCATACTGCAACCCGGGCGTCACGTCAAAGTCGGTATAAGTGCCATCCTGCACGTTGCCCAAGGTTGACCAATAGCTGGAGCTGGACAGGCGCCCCTGCACCACGGCATGATCAAAATCCTCATCCTCCGGGTTAACCCAGCTGAGGACGAATCCGGACAGATCGTCATTCACCTGGACGGTGAACTCGGTCACCAATCCCGGCGGAACGGTGTCTTTGTAGATCTGCTTGGTGACCGCCAACTCGTTACCCAGCTGATCCCGGCCCACAGCACGCAACCACAGGTCGCCCTCGGGCAGGGAGGTGAGATTAAACCGCGCAGTCCGGTAACCCCGGTTGCGGTAGGCAATCCAGTAGAACCCGTTGTCATAGTTGAGCAGAGGCTCCAGGCTCTGGAAGTTTTCATTGTCTGAGGAAAAGCTGAATTCGATCTCGCTCATCTGGTGGCGCGCGCTGAAGTAAGCACCGATATAGAACGAGCCGACATCGTCGGAAGCGATCACTTGATCATCGCTGAGATCCCAGTTCAGAAATGCTAACTCGCCTTCCGACGTCAGTTCGCCGGAGACAGTGGGCTCGTCAACGCTGATGTTGCCGTAACCATCAACAATCCTGACCCGATAGGAGTAGGTCTTGTAGGGGTAAACATCGGTGTCCAAGTATTCGCAGTTGGGATCGCTCCAGCGGTAGAGCGTCCAAACATGCGTCCATTTCTCGCTGGGGTCGCTGCTGTCATGTGTCCAGCGGTAAACTTCGGCGCGGGAAAAATCCGCCGGATTCTCCCAGGTGAGCAGGAGAGCGTCGTTGTCGTCATTCGGGGCGACGGCCAGGTTCGTCACGTTGTCAGCCACCGTCTTCACTTTGAACTGCCGTTCAACGGACAGAGTGAGGCCGTCCACATCGGTGGCGGTTGCCCTGAGGTAATAGACGCCGTCGGCGAAGCCAGACAGATCCAACTCCACCCCCCGATTCCAGCTGTGGTCATAGCCATACAGCTCATAATCCCAGCTGATCAAGGGATCGACGGACAACCAGTCCACCTGGTCTGCCGAATAGCAGTAATCTATGGCCATGAGCTCCTCTTTTGCGAAGAAGGATGCCTCCACATAGAACCATTCCAGATTGTTAGCAGAGGCCACCCCGTCGTTGCTCAGATACAACTGATCAAACATCAGCGGATCGGAAACCAGTTCCCCGGTAACGATCGGCGGATCTGCACTGACGTTGTCATAGATGTCTACCGCAACCACCTTGTAGGTGTAGCTTTGATAAGGCATTACATAGTGATCCGTGTAGGTGTTTCCCCAGGCATAAGAGTCCAAGCAATTCCAGTAGCCGTCCTCACTCGTCTGGCCCGCTTCCAGGCCTTCGCCACTGGCTGCAGCGGACTGGTCGCCCGGCTCGTCCATGCTGCCGCCTTCGTCTTCGGCCGCCGCATAGTAGTATCCTCCCTCTTCCCAGCGGTAGACCTGTGCATAGTCGAAGTCCTGCGGCCTCTCCCAGGTGAGCACAAGGGCATCGTTCTCCGCATTTGGGGCGACGGTCAGGTTGATCACATCGTCGCCCACCGTCTTCACCCTGATCTCCGTCTCCACCGCCAAGACGTTATCATCAGCATCGGTGGCTGTTGCTCGCAGGTAATAGATGCCGTCGGCAAGGGAGCTCAGGTCCAGAACGATCTCCCGGTAAACGCATTGCCGTCCTTCATCGTAAGCCAAACCATAATCGTGGACCAACATTTCCCCCTCTACTGGGTGCCAGACATCCCGGTCGGCAGAAAGGGCGTAATCGATGGCCGTTAAGGATCCCTGCGCCAGGAACGAGGCCAGCACAGGGAACCAATCTATAGTCGGCGAGGAAGCCACCCAACCCTTGTAGAGATACCACTCATACAAGTAGATGGGCCTTTCCTCCAAAGCACCCTCCACCGTGGGCGCTTCGAGGCTTTCATTCCAGTATTGGTCATAGACCACTACTTTGTAGGTGTAGACCTCACCGGGGTACACATTGCGGTCGGTCCAGGTGTTGCCCGCGGTCCAATCACGCAACAGCCATTGTTCCCGATCGGGATCCCAACGGAAGATATCAGCTTCATAGAAGTCAGGGGGGGTGTCCCAAGTGAGCACCAGAGCGGTGTTTTCCGCATTAGGGGCAGCCGTCAAGTTGCTGGCGTTGCCAGCGACCGTCTTTACCAAGAGAGCTTTCTCGATGGAGAGGGAAGCGCCATCGGCAACGGTGGCGATGGCTCTAATGTAATAGTCGCCGTCCGGCAGCGAGCTGAGATCCAGTTCCACGGCCCGAGACCAGAGGAGCACCTGCGGATGATACTGCACTCCTTCATCATCCTGGCTCTCCAAGGGTAACCACTCTTCCCCATCGCTGCTGTAGGAGTACTCGATATCCAGGATTTCCTGCTCCGAGGCAAAGAAGGCTTCGGCCGGGAAGCAATCGACTGACTCCGACGTGGCCACGCCTCCCAGTTGCAGATAGAGGCTGGCCGACAGCGGATTCAGGTTCCCGGTGGCTGTCACCGTCTCGCCGAGGAAACGGCCTAGATAGTCATAGAGCTCCACCCGGTAGACGTACGTCTCCCGGGGCAGCACGTCCCAGTCTGTATAGCTGTCTTCGCTCGTCCAGACGTAATAATCCAGTTTCTCTTCGCCATCGGCAGAGCGATAGATGTCCGCAAAATCATAGCCGGGTGGTGTCTCCCAGGTGAGCACCAAAGCATCATTGTCAACATTCGCAGTGATCGTCAAATCCAGCCAGCCAACCGACTCCGTCGCCATCGCTGATGACCCGGTAGGGTCACCTTCTGCGGTTTCCGGTGCGGGGTTCTCGGCCAGATTGGGGTCAAAGCCATCGGGATCGCCCTCCGAGGCAGGTTCTGGGTTCTGCCCGGGTTCGTCTTCCGGAGCATCCTCTGGATCCTGCTCCGGCCCTCCCTCTGGGATCTCGCCCGGCTCCTCTGGCGGAGCTTGCTCGGGCTCTTCCGTCGGATCCATTTCCGAATCCTGTCCAGTCTCTCCCGTCGGATCCCCTTCGGAATCCCGACCAGACGCTTCTGTCGGGTCCTCTTCCGAGCCTGATCCAGGCTCTTCAGCCGGGTCCCCGTCAGCATCCTGTTCAGGATCTCCAGTCGACTCCTCTTCGGGATCCTGACCTGGCACTTCAGTCGGGTCGCCTTCAGCATCCTGTCCAGACTCTCCAATCGGCTCCTCGTCCGCGCTTTGCCCAGGATCTCCCGCTGGCACCTCACCAGAACCCTGTCCAGGATCTTCCCCAGAGCCTGGCTGCGGGGTTTGCTCAGGCTCCCCTATGCCTGCATCCGGTTCACCCTCCGGCTCCTCCAGAGACTCTCCACCTGTTTCTGTAGGATTTTCCACATTCTGCTCGCCAGGGTAATGATGCCCCTGGGAGGCAGCTTCCAAGGGAGCTGGGACCGAGGCAGGTGCCGCGAATGCCGGGCGAATGGCCCCTTCCATATGGCCAAACAACATCAACACGAGCAACACCCAGCTGATCAATTTGGATATGGCCTTATGTCTTCTTTGCCTAGTCATGACCCACACTCCCTTTTTTATCTGAGATAAAGCCCACTAGCATATATCCCTTGATGGACTCAAAAATGACTACTGCTTGGCTCCACAATGGCCGCAAAACTTGGTCCCCACAGGGTTCTCGTGGCCGCAGGCATGGCACTTGGAGCTGGTTAACTCGATCATGGATGCTCCACAATGATTGCAGAAACGCACCCCTTGGGCGTTTTTAGCCTGGCATTTGGGGCAGATGGCTAGAGCCAAGGAAGCCCCACAATTGTTGCAGAATCGGCCGCTTCCGGCTGGCTTGCCGCAGGAAGGGCAGACCGCCGTCTTCGACTCCAGTTCACCTGTCCAGACGGTGGCGACTTGCGCCGCCTCCTCGATATTCCGGCGCAAAGCTCCCGCCCGCGCGCGGGCCACCTCCACCTCCTGGCGCGGGGCACAGTCGGTGCAGAGCATCTCATCTTCGTTATAGCAGCTGTCGCAGACCCATCTGTTGCAACCATGGCAGCGGTGGAAATGCTGCTGCGCTTCCGCTTTGGCCCGTTCGAACGCCCGATCATGCTCCTTCTGCCACTCGGGGCTCATCCCGGTGAATCGTTCGGACAGGATGTCTCCACCCCGCTCCAACTGGCTCCCAAGGCTCCCCAGCCGGCCTCCCAGAATACCGCCCAAGGCACCCATACCCCGGGTTAAGCTGCGCAAGCCTTTGCTCTTCCTATATGTCTCCGACTCCACAAACTTGCTGCGATATCCGTCCTGACAGACGTCGCAGTAGAAGGTGAACTGAAAGCCAGCTTCCGTGGAATTATCCTGGTAGTTGCGGGTAAACGATTGCAGTGCCATCCCTTAACCCTCCTGTACCTGTTTGGCCCCGCACTCACCACAGAAACGAGTGCCTGGCAGCAGTTCCACTCCGCACTGGTGGCAGCGGGCGGGACCCAGCTTCTGACCGCATTCCTGGCAGAAGCGGGCACCGTCCGGGTTGACATGGCCACATTCCTGGCAAGTGCGCTTCGCGTCTTGCGCCTGCTTTGCCCTTTCTTTCGCTTCCTGCTCCCGCTGGGCGCTGCGCAGCCTGTCCTCCGCTAGGGCTATATCTTGCTGTACCAGCCGCAGCTTATCCTCCAAGTCAAGCCACTGGCCTGCTCCTTGGCGCAGTGCCTCCTTGCCGATCTGGGCGTAAAGCTCAAGTTCCCGCTTCCGCGATTCTTCCAGATCCGATTGCGCGGTGATCAGTTGGACGTTGGGATCATCCTGAGGCATGAACCCGGTCAGCCCTTTGATCAGACCTCCAAATCCACCAAAACGATTAGCCATCTTGGCCGATCCCCTCCCTACTTTTTTCAAGAAATCGTTGTGGTCTCACACGCTGAGCAGTATCGTTACCGCTGTACACCAAAAGGAACGTATGGGCTAGCGGGCGCGAGGAGCGCAGATAGTACACTTCATGACATCCTCGTCGTAATGCTCGTCGCATACCCAGCGATGACAACTGGTGCAGCGGTTGAAATGCAGCCTGGCCTCCTGTTCCGCCAGGCGCAGACAGCTCTGTAGGCTGCCTGATGCGAACAGCGACACCGTATAGCTGTGGTTGCAGAGTGCGCAAAAGAAGGTGAAATGAAACCCCCCGGGTTCCTGGTCGGTCAGGCATTTAGCCGTAAACCGTGGCAGCGCTCTCCCATCCATGCCGTCACCCTGCCTTTCCCGTACAATTTGGCCACGCGTTGTATTGCTTCTGGGTGCGGTCGACTTAATCAGACCAACTTGATAGAATAAACACAACTAGACACACTAATCCGTATTGTAAATTCTATAGCTAGAGACCTGGGCTGTAATCATCCTTGGGGTGATTTTGGGCGAAATGACCGGTGATTTTTGGGGGGATTGAGCAAATGAAGCGAATTCCTGCCCTCTGGGTGGGGCTGGTGCTCCTGGCTGCGCTGCTGCCTGCCTGCTCGCTGCAGACTGGGCTGGAGC
Organism: Bacillota bacterium; assembly: GCA_050949055.1. Taxonomy (GTDB): domain Bacteria; phylum Bacillota; class UBA994; order UBA5500; family UBA5500; genus JAEZJZ01. The sequence goes on from JBMNFA010000001.1 coordinate 1,091,088, forward strand.
CGAGACAACCGATCACTCTCAACTTGTGGCACAATTTTGGAGGCCAGATGCAGGCGGCCATGGATGGATTGCTGCAGGATTTCAACTCTACGTTGGGCATGGAGAAGGGCATTATTGTCAACGTTACTTCCGTCGCCAGCTCCGCTTCCCTGCAGGCAAAGCTGGCCATGATCGCGGCTGGGGACCCAGGGGCACCGCAGATGCCGGATATCGCCACCTGCTACCCGGCCACAGCCGCTCTCTTGAGCGCCAAAGGCCTGCTGACCCCTTTGGACGACCATCTCACTGACCAGGAGCTGGCCGCTTATCTGCCCGAGTTCGTGGAGGAGGGGCGGCTGTCCGACGGCCAGCTATACGTCTTCCCCTTCGCCAAGTCAACGGAAGTGCTGATTCTCAATCGCACCTTGTTCGAGCCGTTTGCTGCTGCTGTCGGCGTGGACATAGAGAGCCTGTCCACCTTCGAAGGCGTGGCGGAGGTCGCCCAGCGGTATTTCCAATGGTCCGGCGGCAAAGAGTTCTTAGCAGTCGACTCTATCTTCAACCTCTTCCAGCTGGGGATGGAACAGCTCGGGGAAAACCTGATCGATGAAGGAAAGCTGAATACAGAATCGCCGGCGTTCCGGCGTATTTGGAACACCACTTTGGAGCCAACACTGCGGGGCGGGTGTGCCATCTACCCCGGCTATTCCTCTGATTTAGCCAAGACCGGGGACGTGGTCTGCTCTTTGGGGTCTACAGCCGGCATCCTGTTCTACGGCGATGAGATCATCCTCCCGGACAACACCCGGGTCCCGGTGGAGTACTCTGTCCTGCCTTACCCCGTCTTTTCCGAAGGCAAGAGTATCGCTATTCAACGGGGTGGCGGCCTGGTTGTGGCCCGCTCCACCCCCGCCAAAGAAGCGGCCGCGGCGACTTTCCTCAAGTGGTTCACGTCACCGGAACAGAACATGCGCTTCGTAGCGGACACCGGCTACTTGCCGGTCACTCATTCTGCGTTTGCTCATCACCTGGAACGGGAAGCAAGAGAAAACCGTAACCCAAACATCAGAAGACTGCTGGAGACCGCTATGCACATGCATGAGGAATACAGTTTCTTCACCCCTACCCCCTTCGATGGCCTGAATGCGTTGGCCGAGAGGTTCAAGACCAATTTCTTAATCCTGGCAGAGCAAGGGCGGGCAGAGTACGTTCTATCCTCCGCGGACCGGGTCACGGCCTATGAGCGGGCCTCCGCAGGCCTGCTGGAGGAGTTCGTAGCCTCCCTGCGCTGAGAAAGGAACGCCTATGCCTGCTGTATCACGTTTGGCGAAGAGTGCGAGGCTGTACTGGGAAGCCCTACGCCAGGCTAGGAAGCGAAGGGGCTGGCCTATGTTCTTGCGCCTATTCGGTTTCTTGCTCCTATTTCTAAATACGATCATGCTGGGAGTGCTGCTGGTGCTATCCAGCGCGGGGGTGTTTCAAGCTGACCCCTCCCATCATCGGGAGGTCTGGTCAGCAGAACTGGCCCGTGCAGCGCAAGAACTATATCAGGCCGGCGGGAACTGGTCGCTGCTCACCTCCAATCTGGCCGAGGATCTCTCGCTGACTATTTCCCGCAATCTGAAGATGAATGGCGGATCTCCCCGGGAGCTCCAGGCTACGCCCCATCTGCTGGAGCATCTGCTGGAGCTGGAACTGGGTGGGCTCAAAGGAGCGCTGGAGAAGTCCCGGGCCAGCGGCGTGTTCCTGCTGCTAGACGCCACCGTAAATCCCGACCTAGCTGGAGCGAAGAACTCCCGGGCTTGCATCTACTTGAAGAATATGGACCCCAACATAGTCAGCCGCAGCGAAGCCAACATCCAATACGGCTTTGGCCCCATGTCCATCGCCAGGAGAAACCAGCTGTATGTGCTGCCCCAATGGCAGATGGAGATGGATATCGGGGACCTGCCCTACTTGTCAGAAGTGATGACCGTCGCCCGCTCCTCGCAGCTACCCCTTTCCCGGCTCTATCGCTGGAGCCCGGCAGTTTGCCTTCCAAATAATGACGAACGAGTCTTACTCTGCGCCGCCCCTTTGGTGGCCGCTGACGGAACCGTCTTCGGGGCCGCCGGGTTTGTAGTCAGCGAGATGCTCTTCAAGCTCTCCTATGCCCCTTCCACCGGCATCTCAGGGCGCGCTTTTCGTGTCCTGGCACCGCTGGAAACAGAAACCCTGCAACTGTCCAACGGTTTGGTGGCCGACAGTGTTGGCGGCCTGCCAGACCGAGCATGTATTTCTTTTCAAGTGAGCGGCCGGAAGGACGGATTTAACCGCTACCAACTTACCGCAGGGGAGCGCTACGCCGGATTGCATCAGTTGATCAGCTTTTACCCCCAGGATTCCGCCTACGCTGAGGAGAAGTGGGCACTGGCCCTGATGGCTCCGGAGCAGGATGTGGATGCCCTCTTGTCCGGTACAAACCGCGCCCTGGTCAGGCGGCTGGCCGCATTCACGCTGGCCAGCGTGAATGTGGCGATAGCGATCAGCCGCCGCTACATCCAACCCGTACTGCAGGCGTTAGAACAGGCGAAGCACCCCCGCCCGAATGCCCAGACCAACATCCCCGAAATTGACGACTTGATCGCTTTCCTGGCGGCCCAAGATGCGCTGGAGCCGAGCGGAGAAGGGGGGGCAGCCACCACTGCGGCGGAACACTCCGCCCTCTACCGGGAGTTCGTAGCCAACATCGCCACTCTTTCACCCGCTGAACGAGCCGTCTTCGACCTGTATGTGGAAGGCCTCACCGCCCGCGAGATCGCCGAGACCCTCTGCCTCTCGATCAACACCATCAAGACCCATAACCGGCGCATCTACGGAAAGCTGAACGTCACTTCCCGCAAAGAACTGCTGGTCTTCGTGAAGATGATGAAGGAGACAGGAGACGTGTAACAGATGTGACAGGTGTATCCTCTCGGAGCTTCAAAGCAATAATTTCCATGCATGGAGGAAAACAACTGGGAAAGCGAGCTGCTCAAATGAGTAGAAGAGAGACTTCAGGCAGGTAGAAACGAAGGGCATGCCGAAGAAGCCTAGAAGCAACGAGAGTAGCTCGGGCTTAGGCTGACAGATGTGGGAAGAGAGGCATTAGTTCTTCAAGCTCCGTTCGTCGATGGACGTACCAAGCGTCAATGTGCTGGCACATCATGATGCCGTAAGTACGCATGTACCACATGCGAGAAGAACGATGCTGCCCAGACTGAAGCTTGTAGTCTCTTTTCTCACGTTTGTTAGTGCGCTCGACGGAGGTGCGCCTCTTGTAGAGAAGGTTCCATTGATCCGAGTCGCGAGGAGGGTCCGTGAACAGTCTGGGATTGTCCTTGCGGTAGGTACGACACGTTTTCCCGTAACGGGCGGTGGTACAAGGAGTTGGGCAGTTGTGAGTCGTCCTGCCTGTCATTTTGGGACACAACCACTTGTCTACCATGCGGGCACGATCTGAGCCATGATGCTTCATTTCCAGGCCAGCAGCGCAGATAGGCCTACCGTTATACGAGACTTTCAGATTGCGGATTGCTTTAGGGCTGGAGGAAGTGCGTAAGTTGAGATCAATCAATGGATTAATATGCTGGTCAAGCAACAAGTCATAGATGGGTTTGGCATCGTGCGCAGAGTCGAGCAAGACTCTCTTCACCGTGCCCAAGGTGAAACGTTGCATGAACTCAACCGAGCTTAACACGAAGCTTACAGCATCGTGTCGGGAAGCAGGATACAGGCGCTGGTACAACGGTAGATCATGAGGACTGTTGGCGGCGGTCAGGGTGTACATGTGGTACCCGTCGAAGTATTTCTCTCTCGAGCTATCCCAGCCGACGTCGCAGTCAGGCTGAGAATAGATGCGAGGGTGGTTGCAGTCAGCAAGGCCTTGGGCACGACAATTACAGGCAGGTTTGCTGCGGGGATATGCTGCGGTCTCTACAGGAGTACCATCACCTGCGACGGCAAGAGACTTCGTATCCCCAAGCAAGCCAAGCGTAGCCGATACAGCTAGGAATTCAGACTGAAAGAGACCAAAAAGCCGATCTATAGGCAATTGCGTCCGCTTCTCTGAATGCCGCTTCATCCAATTGACCAACCGTTTCACACGGCCTGGGGAAGATGTGTCAGCCTTTTGGCCTTTCCTCCCCTTCTTGGATTTGGGTCCTCTTCTCTGTATGGGAGAACGGATATTAGCGCTTGTGGCATTCCACAAGCGGGCAAAGAAGTCATAGAAGGTGCCGATTCCTGGCACACATCCAGGCTCAAAACCGCTCAAGATGGCATAAAGAGGGATTCTTTTCAGCTCACTTACCCAACCAGTAATGCTCATTTCTGGTTTAGTCGATAGGAGCAGCAAGAAAGAGCGCAGCATAGAGGAAGGGTCGCGGGGTTTGGGACCGCGAAAGCCGTAGGAGTCACGCATCAAGGCGGTGACCCCGGGCAAATCGGTAATCCAGAACTTGGTGAGAAGAGGCCAATCTTCACGAAGCAAAAGCAGTGGACTCCCCGAGTAGTACTGCCTCAATCGAGAGAGGACAGATTCTTGGTATTCTTGATGCGTAACAACGACGGGTTTCATAAAGCATCACCCCAAACTTAGCCATTAAGGCAAATAATTCCTTCTGGCAAATTGTTGGGGTGATCCTGAAGAAGTCAAGTCTTTTTTTGATTTCTATTGTCTTATTTTTGTGGATTACCGAAAAACCTTGAGTGAATTTCCAGTTTGATGTGCGGAAAGGGCTACTTTCATCGCAAAAGAATGGGACGTAGCCGTCGCTCCCGGAGGTGTGGAAACTCGATAGCATCGAGTTCGGTAAATTCCGAGAATCTATACAAGTATCCTCTCGGAGTTTCGAAGCAATAATTTCCATGCATGGAGGAAAACAACTGGGAAAGCGAGCTGCTCAAATGAGTAGAAGAGAGACTTCAGGCAGGTAGAAACGAAGGGCATGCCGAAGAAGCCTAGAAGCAACGAGAGTAGCTCGGGCTTAGGCTGACAGATGTGGGAAGAGAGGCATTAGTTCTTCAAGCTCCGTTCGTCGATGGACGTACCAAGCGTCAATGTGCTGGCACATCATGATGCCGTAAGTACGCATGTACCACATGCGAGAAGAACGATGCTGCCCAGACTGAAGCTTGTAGTCTCTTTTCTCACGTTTGTTAGTGCGCTCGACGGAGGTGCGCCTCTTGTAGAGAAGGTTCCATTGATCCGAGTCGCGAGGAGGGTCCGTGAACAGTCTGGGATTGTCCTTGCGGTAGGTACGACACGTTTTCCCGTAACGGGCGGTGGTACAAGGAGTTGGGCAGTTGTGAGTCGTCCTGCCTGTCATTCTGGGACACAACCACTTGTCTACCATGCGGGCACGATCTGAGCCATGATGCTTCATTTCCAGGCCAGCAGCGCAGATAGGCCTACCGTTATACGAGACTTTCAGATTGCGAATTGCCTTAGGGCTGTCCGAAGTGCGTAAGTTGAGATCAATCAATGGATTAATATCCTGGTCAAGCAACAAGTCATAGATGGGTTTGGCATCGTGCGCAGAGTCGAGCAAGACTCTCTTCACCGTGCCCAAGGTGAAACGTTGCATGAACTCAACCGAGCTTAACACGAAGCTTACAGCATCGTGTCGGGAAGCAGGATACAGGCGCTGGTACAACGGTAGATCATGAGGACTGTTGGCTGCAGTCAGGGTGTACATGTGGTACCCGTCGAAGTATTTCTCTCTCGAGCTATCCCAGCCGACGTCGCAGTCAGGCTGAGAATAGATGCGAGGGTGGTTGCAGTTAGCAAGGCCTTGGGCACGACAATTACAGGCAGGTTTGCTGCGGGGATACGCTGCGGTCTCTACAGGAGTACCATCACCTGCGACGGCAAGAGACTTCGTATCCCCAAGCAAGCCAAGCGTAGCCGATACAGCTAGGAATTCAGACTGAAAGAGACCAAAAAGCCGATCTATAGGCAATTGCGTCCGCTTCTCTGAATGCCGCTTCATCCAATTGACCAACCGTTTCACACGGCCTGGGGAAGATGTGTCAGCCTTTTGGCCTTTCCTCCCCTTCTTGGATTTGGGTCCTCTTCTCTGTATGGGAGAACGGATATTAGCGGTTGTGGCATTCCACAAGCGGGCAAAGAAGTCATAGAAGGTGCCGATTCCTGGAACACATCCAGGCTCAAAACCGCTCAAGATGGCATAAAGAGGGATTCTTTTCAGCTCACTTACCCAACCAGTAATGCTCATTTCTGGTTTAGTCGATAGGAGCAGCAAGAAAGAGCGCAGCATAGAGGAAGGGTCGCGGGGTTTGGGACCGCGAAAGCCGTAGGAGTCACGCATCAAGGCGGTGACCCCGGACAAATCGGTAATCCAGAACTTGGTGAGAAGAGGCCAATCTTCACGAAGCAAAAGCAGTGGACTCCCCGAGTAGTACTGCCTCAATCGAGTGAGGACAGATTCTTGGTATTCTTGATGCGTAACAACGACGGGTTTCATAAAGCATCACCCCAAACTTAGTCATTAAGGAACATAATTCCTTCTGACAAATTGTTGGGGTGATCCTGAAGAAGTCAAGTCTTTTCTTGATTTTTATTGTCTTATTTTTGTGGATTACTGAAAACATTGAGTGAATTTCCAATTTGATGTGCGGAAAGGGCTACTTTCATCGCAAAAGAATGGGACGTAGCCGTCGCTCCCGGAGGTGTGGAAACTCGATAGCATCGAGTTCGATAAATTCCGAGAATCTATACAATACAGCGGGACGCGTACCTCGTCGCGTGATACAAGGTACACGTCCCGCCGTCTCATTCGGGGCCTATTGATGCGGGGTGAGTTCCACCTCATCCTCCGCCTTCAACTGCAACTTGATCTGCCCGCTGGCGTTGTAACCCACAATCTTCAAAGCGTAGTCTCCCGCAGAGATGGCTACCTCCCCCTTGCCGTCTCCCTCATGATCCAAGACGGTGATCAGCTGCTGTTCTGGGGTGACCAATACCAGCTTGAACTTGCCCTTCCTCACCTGTGAATCAAACTCGATGCTCAGTTTGGTCGCCTGCTCGCTGCTCACCGTCCAGATGGTCTGCACCCCATAGAAACCGGCGTATTCCAAGTCAAGCGCACCCTCATCGGCTCCTCCCAAGCGCTCGGCAAAGCTGTAGCTGTCCCCGCTCTCTACGATCTGGCTCTCGTCGTCATAGATTCCCCGCTGCTTGGCTCCCGGGCCGCAGCCAGCCAGAACAGCAGCAATCACCGCCAGCAGCATGCAGAGCGCGATCGTTCTGCTTCTGGATGCAACTCTCACTTTGTTCGTCTCCCCCAATCTCTCTCCGCCCATCGTCTTTATCTGAACTCCGCTTTCATACTTGCACAACGGCAAAGCATGTCGTCTGTCACTGGACATGGCCTCCTATCAGCCTGCAGATGCGATTGCACTTGACGCTGGCCGGCCCGCCTCGCCTGTGCTCGGCTGGTTCGACGGCCCGGGCTTTAAGCGACAGCGAATATCAACAAAGCACCCCACCAACGCCTGCCGCCGCACCTGATAATCATAGTCCAAGCTCTTAGTCGCTTCCAGCAGATTGATCAGCTCAAACAGCTGCATTCCATGTCGTTCGCCCAGCGGCTCTCTCAGATACAAGGTCCCTTGCCCCCTCAGGTTTTGCAGCAGTTGCTGTAGCACCAGCGGACGCAACTGGGCTAAAAAGTCATGCAGAACAAAATGGACCACGATGGCGTCATAGTCACCACCGAGAATCCTGCCCTGCAGCCCCGTCAAGTGAGCACAGGCCGCACCAGGAAACCGCTGCAGCCTGCCCGCTGCCCGGCACAACCAGCGTTCTGACACTTCCGCCACCACCAACCGCCCGCCTGCCCTCAGCTGGGTGGCGATCTTGGCTGCGATGATGCCGCTGCCGCAGCAATAGTCCAGCACCCGGGCGGTGCCAGGTAAGTCAAAGCCCCTGACCAAATCACGATAGTATCCCGACAGCAGCGTGTTGCCCACCAACTCGGTCAGCACCATCTCCGCAGGGGTGGGTTCATAGGTATAGCCCTTGGCCATCATCCCAGTGTCACACCACGAAGGGGATGAAACGCTTGGTCTTACGCATATAGGCAGCGTATTCCTCCCCAAACTCCAGCAGCATATCACGTTCTTCCCGTTTAGCCAACCGATAGTACATCAGCACAATCAGCGGCCAGGACAGCAGTAGCGGCAGGGTGGCCCATTCGCAGAGCATCCCCAGGGTGAGCAGGATGAAGCCGGTATACTGGGGGTGACGGATGTGGCGATAGACCCCACTTTTCACCAGGCGTTTTTCACCGCTATTCTTGGACCACGACTGATGATAGATGTGATACCAGCCGTTGGCGATGATGGCCAGCGCGATCAGAGACAGGACGATGTTCACATACATCCCTGCGTTTCCGATGTGCTCAAACAAGGTGTGCCCCCAGAGGATGCCGTTAGGCAGTTTTCTGCCGATCACCCAAGAGATGGCTACCATGCTCATGGGAATGCCATGCATCTCCACGGCAAAGGCGAGCACAAACGCCAGATAAGCGGTAGCCGGCTTCCGATTCACCTGGCGGTAAAAGGGCACAAACAACAGCGCAATGCCGTAGAGCAGGGTGAAGAAGACCACACCACCCCATTGGCCAAAATGACTTTCCAGAGTCTCAACCATCAGTGTTACCCCCTCGGCTTGTAATGACCTCAGTCTACAACAAGCCGAGACAGAAGAAACCTAACCCAGGTTAGGATCTGGGTTAGGTTCAAGTCCAGTAGCGGTGCGCGCGGCTCATGCTCCCATGGTTGTTTAGACGACTATTTCGCGCAATGCCTTGGCCTTCTCAATTGCCTGCACGCGGTTCTTCGCCTGCAACTTGCTGAAGATGCGGTTGATGTGCCACTTGATGGTGCCCACACTGATGAACAGCTCTTGGCTGATCTCCTGATTGCTCTTGCCGGCGGCCATCAGCTGCACTATCTCCCTTTCTCGCGGAGAGAGCACTGCTTCAGCCGAGCCCTGGGCAGACCTGGCTTCTGCCAGAGCGGTGGCCTGGACCTGAAGTATGCGATGATAAAGCTCGCTGTCCAGGCGGAGAATCATCTCCGCCGACCCCAGCGGCAGGCTGCCGAAGCAAGCACTGATGCCGTATTCCCGGTAGATCTGCACCGCTGCCTGCAGGTGGCGGCTGGCCTGCCGGGATTGCCCCGCCTGCAGGTAAAGCTCGGCCAACTGCAGCTCGGTCAACTGCACCTGGGGAATGTTGCCGATGAAGCGAAAGCGTTTCAGGCGGGGAAGCAGATCCCCCGGCTGCACCAATTGGCTCTGGCCCTTCAGCCGTAACCAAACCAGCGCTTCCGGCACCAGGGAGAAGCCGTCTTGCAGGGCCTCCTGGTAGCAAAGCTCTAGCCTTTCCACATCCAACTGCAACTCATCCGTCAGCTCGGGGGCAGACAGAATGCGAAACACCGAAAGCAATTGGTCCATCTGCGGATAGTTTAAGTGACCAAACTGAGCTATAGCCTCAGCGGTCAGTTTGCACATCCCCTCCTGATCCCTCGCCAGAAACAGTGACTTGAACAAGTAGACCTCGATCAGCCCGTGCAGATGCAGCAGCTGCAGCCGATTGACGGCCGTGATGCACTTCTGCAGATGGTCGATGGCCAGATGAGGTCGATGCAGTTGGTAATAGCACATGCCGAGCGGCAGATGCACCACGTCCCAGTAGTCGCCCGTCCTCCGTTGATAGCTCGCGGACATCAGCAACGCCTGGTTGCACTTGTCCACCACATCCGCAACCTCCCCCAGGTGAAAGCGATTCAGCAGTTCGTTCACCAAGGCGATCATCGCTGGGAAAGGCATTCTCCTCTGTTGAAAGTTGCCCTGGGCTGCTGAAAACATCTCCGCCGCCCGGTGATACTGTTCGCGGCCAGCCAGTATCTGACCATAGGTCAGCTGCGCGTTGGCCATGTATATACTCACCTCGTTCGCAGGCAAGATGTCCAAAGCCAGCTGGGCATAGCGCTCCGCTTCGCCGCCAGCCATCATCCCGCTGACCAACGCCTTCAGTGCATAGAACAATGAGCTCACCTGAGGTGTGTCCAACTCGGCCTCCCGAACGCCGGCCAGCAAGGCAGACAGCCTGGCATTGTCGCCGCAGAGAAAAGCCATCCAGGCCACAATCAGCTTGGCCAACAGCCGGGGCGACCGGTCCACGTCCAGCTCCTGCAGAACCTGGTACGCCTGATAAACATCCGGGGTGGAGAAAATTCGCTCGATATTCTCCTCCAGGAAGGCGAATACCTCGTCCGGCGTGCTCTCCGTCCGCAGGCGCTGCAATTGCTGACTCAGCGCACTATTACTCTCCAATACCCTTCGCCCCCGTCGTCAGTGATAACGCTGCTTTTCTGCACATACCCTGCCAATCCCTTCCGCCAAAACAAATAGCTGAACCGGATAATAAAAAGGCCCCAGCTGTGGTGACCGAGGGACTGGTTGGGACCACAGAAGAGGCCTGCATATGTTATTCTGGGCGCAGCGATCAACTCTATCAGGTCCTCAGCTACGGGGTTTTGGGTTCTCCACTTACGTTCAGCATGACCGCCTGCGACGGTCTCTTGGCAATCTGGGACGGGTCTTTGGTCATAAAACAGAGGCAGCGCGAAGCTGCCTCTTATTGTTTGATCCAGTCATGCTGCAATTGTCTGCTGTGGTTCAGCTAGGGCTACTGCTCGCGATACTCTGCCGGCACCTGCTCCCGATGATACTGCTTGATCTTCTGCTGGAACTCGGGGCTGGCGAAGATGTCGATGGCCGTCATAGCCAGACCCTTGGCCCCCTTGATGCAGATCTCATCGGCGCGCTCGGACTTGGAGGCCACCGTGAATTCAGCGTTATGGGAAGCCACGCCCCGCGGAGCAATCGCCAGATAGTCGTGGATAGCCGGCAGCTTGATGGAGACATTGCCCACGTCCGAGGAACCGTACATGCCGGTGGGGTTGGCGTATTCCATCTCCTCACCCAACACAGCCATGTTGTCCTTGAAGGCTTCGCACATCGGCAGGTTGGGGTAGCGCTCGGCGTACATGCGATGGACATTGATCTCCACTTGGGCACCGGTGAGCTGGGCCGCGCTCTGGGCAGCTTGCGTCACCTTCTCGGACAGCTTCTGCAGGTCGAATCAACGTCTTGGCCCTCAGGCTGAAGGTGCATGCGGCTTCGCCCGGAATGATGTTGGCCGCCAGGTCCGCCGTTGGTGATGATGCCGTTGACGTTATCCTGCATCTCAAAGGTGGGACGCCAGCATGTCGATGTGATTGAAGGTGCTGATCACTGCGTTCAGGGCGTTGATACCATGGCCCGGCGCAGAAGAGTGTACTGACCTGCCGATGAACTTGATGTCGATGCTGGTGGCTGCGCGGCCACCGCGGTTGATCAGCGACCGGCCCGATGACGGATGCATCATCAAGGCGAAGTCCACGTTGTCAAAGACGCCAGCTTCCAGCAGAATCACCTTGCCGCCGTCGGCTTCCTCTCCCGGCGTGCCGATGATGGACAGGGTCCCGTCAAAATCATCCATCACCGCGCTGGCACCCAGGAACGCGCCCACTGCGCAGGTGGCAATCACGTTGTGGCCACAGGCGTGGCCGATGCCGGGCAGGGAATCGTACTCAGCCATGAAGGCTACGTGCGGGCCGGGTCCCTTGCCCTGTTTGGTGGCGATAAAGGCCGTGTCCAGCCCCCCGATACCCACCTCTACCTGGAAGCCCTGGCTGCGCAGCAGCTCGGCGATGAAAGCCACCGCCTTGTGCTCGGTGAGGGATGTCTCCGGGTTGGCATGGATGTTGTGTGAGAGAGTAAGCAGCTCTGTTTGCAGAGCATCAATGGTCTTCATTGCTTTTTCTTTCCACTGATTCATTTGTCTACCTCCTCCTATTAAATTGCTGTAAGCTTGCCTTCTTAAATATTCTGCATTCATAGGCATTCCCCTGCCGCCTAGCAAAAGCGGTTATGTGGAAATCCCAAACCACTGCAGGGGCTTTTTGGTGCCGGGCTGACGCCTGGACAATTTCTAATTCAGCAACGTTGACCATTGCCTCCTAATCGCAATAATGAGCGTTTCAACAAGCTGAGCACAGATTCCGCGAGAGCCTTGAGCATGCTAGCTGACGGTGCCAACAGACTTTTGGCTGCAATCGAATGACGACCTCGCGTTCTCAGCACTCCGAGAAATCCGCTGCCTGCGCCACACCGCCTTCCCCCTACTCCGTCCTGGAATGATATACTAATGGAAATCCCACCAACTGGAGGAACTATGGCTATCCAGGACATCCTGCCTATCGTGATCCCTGGAGCGATCGTCCAGGTCCTGATTCAGATATACTTCATCCGGCACTGCTGGCTGCACCCGCAGCTGAGCGTGCATCGGAAGAGGCTGATCATCTTGGCCATCGCTCTCTTCAAATCCCGGCGGCGGCTATCTACCTTTTGGCCACCAATCGCTCGAGGTTACACACCGAGGGCCTGAAGGACGCCGAAATCGACAACGACGTCCGCCAGGGCATATTCGTGCTGCTGTTGGTGGTCTACGAAGTGCTGTCGCTGCGCATCATAGCACTCAATTTGGGCAAACCGCGCTATCCCGTGATCATTGGCTTGTTAGCTGCTGCTTCTTGTTGATGATCATCAACCGGGTTACTGGTCAGCAAGCGGCAGCGGCTGCTCTATCATCTGCTGCCTGCGCTGCAGATCGGGTTGATTCTGCCCATCGAGTACCTGGATGCAGCCATAGCGCCCAGTTCATCGTGCTGCTAGTGATCGCCGGGGTGATCACCCAACTTCCCTCCGCGGCTGGCTCAGCTCTATTCCATCGCAGCATTTGGAGGCTACTTCGCCGTCACCTTGACCACCGGCCTGACCCGCTATGGCGGCGTCACCAGTGAGACTGCGATCAGCTACGTCCTACGCCAACACCCCTGGTGTCCTGCTGGTCTGGGCCGCATTCTACTCGCTAAAAAAGCAGCTGCTGGCTAATCAGCAACTGCAGACTGCGCTGCTCCAGCTGCGGAAACAATCCCTGCAACTGGAGCAGATGAGCGCCATCGCCGAGCGAAATCGCATCGCCGGCGAGATCCACGACACGGTGGGACACGCCCTCACCAGTGCCCTGATCTCCATCGAAGCCGGGCAGCAACTGCTGGATAGCGATCGGGAGGCTGCGCAAGAGAAGCTGGCCCTGGCTCGAGGACAAGTGCAACAAGGCTGCAGGATATCCGTGACTCCGTCAGGGCTATCCAGGCGGGCAACCAGGGGGAGCGGGCTTTTCTGCCCCGGCTGCAGCAGCTGTTGCACGAGATTCGGCAGAACACCGGCCTCTACATCAGCGAGATTGTGGAACTGAAGACCCACCCCTGCTCCCCATTCAGCAGGATGTGTTGCTGCGGGCGATCAAAGAGTGCGCCACCAACAGCCTGAAGCATGGGCAGAGCACCGAGGCGGATCTGCTGTTGCAGGAATACCGCGGCGGCGTGCACCTCACCTTCAGGATAACGGCCGGGGTGCTGATGCGAGGGCGCTGGGCATGGGGTTCGGACTGAGCAGCATGCGGCAGCGGGTGGAGAGCATCGGCGGCCAGCTGGCTGTGGGAAAGCGAACCTGGAGAAGGGTTTTGCCGTGCAGATATCCATACCCACGGGGACAGGCGGCGGACGCTGAGGTCAGCTAAGGGCAGGTACAGTGCCAATGGCAAGACCGCCGTTTACTGTCATGTTTGCTTTGTCATCCTAGAGCACAGCGAGGGATCCCTAGAAATCTCAAAAGCGGGTTTTTGGAACCGTCCCCCAAAAACCCAGTTAGGAGGAAAGCGAGATGAGCGAATCGTATACGGGTGCTGCTGGTGGATGACCAGACGATCATTCGCGATGGGCTTGCGGGCTCTGCTGCAGGCGCAGCCCGATATTCAGGTGGTGGCTGAGGCAGGAAACGGGCAAGAAGCCACCGACAGGCGCTGGAGCATCACCCCGACGTGGTGCTGATGGACATTCGCATGCCGATGATGGACAGGGGTTGAGGCCACGCGCCTGATCAAGCGGGACTGCCCCCAGACGGTGGTCATCGTCCTGACCACCTTCGACGACGTGGATTACATCATCCAGGCGATGACCCACGGCGCCGCCGGTTATCTGCTCAAAGACATCGGCAGCGAAAAGCTGATTCAGGCCATCCGAGATAGCCTGGAGGGCAATATCATCCTGCCGGGGCGAGTGGCTGCCAAGATTACCTCGCAGCTGGCTTCAGCTCGCCGCCCGATGTCACCTTAGACGACTTCACCGAGCGGGAAATGGAGATCATCCGCCTGCTGACCCAGGCAGAAGCAACCGGGAGATCGGCCGCCGAGCTGCAACCTCTCCATCGGCACCGTAAAGAACTACATCAGCCAAATTTACGCCAAGATTGGCGTCAGCGACCGCAGCAACGCCATCCTGTTCTTCCGCAAGCTCAGCTTCTAGCACTGGGTCTTGGGGACGGTCGAGAGTACTGACAAACCGCCGCAGGCGGTCACTCTGAATGCTTCGACAAGCTCAGTATAGACTCCGTGAAGAGTCTATTCAGCCTGTAAATACGGGCTTTCGCAAGATTCTTCACTGCGCTCAGCATGACAAAAACAGGGCTCCTTCAGTGGTTCGAACGGTTCGAAGAGGCCCACCATTTCTTGATGAGAAGATGAATGTGTGCATGGTTTGGTGAAACCGTGGGACGGGTACTTTGTCACGCTCTTCGGAACGGGACGAGGTGCCCGTCCCCCTGTCTCTGCCACAGGAAAAGTGACCCACCGCATGACCGCAGTCACTTATCACATGACCTCCCCTCCCTCTACAATCAAACTGTACTAACGAGGGAGGTGCCAACTATGTTGGAATCAGTATTGACAAAGAGCTGTTCCTGATGTGCTGCCCCTAATCGCCATCCAAGTGGGGCTGGCGTCTATTGCGCGGCGAAGATCTTCCGCGAAGGCGTGGAGAACCTGAACCAATGGGCCTGGCTGGC
>JBMNFA010000002.1:0-310564 GCA_050949055.1 Bacillota bacterium
AACATTCCTTTTTCAGCCCTTTATAGTCAAGGGCTCTTCAATGGAACCCAATTATCGCTCTGGTGACTATTTAATTATAGACGAGTTATCTTATAGATTTAGAGACCCTCAAAGAGGTGAAGTGATTGTTTTTGAATATCCACTCGATCCAACAAGCAAATATATTAAGAGAATAATTGGTTTACCAGGAGAAACAATTGAGATAAGTGATGGCAAAATTTTTATCAAAAAAGATGATAATGAATTTATTGTTGATGAAAACATTTATTTATCAGAAAGTGATTTAGAAAAATGGACAATTAATAATAATAAAGATTCAATTACTTTAAAAGAAAATGAATATTTTGTGATGGGAGATAATAGAAATTATTCTTCTGATTCGAGGAGGTGGGGAGTTCTTCCTAGAGAAAATATCACTGGAAGAATGATGTTTAGATTTTCTCCAACAGAAATATTAATAAATGCAATGTCAACAAATTAAATAAAATATGGCCAAAACCAAAATTTCAAAGCCCAACTGGTACTCATGATATCTTGCCTCAAAATCAAGCATATTATGATAAGATTTATAAGGTAGTTAAAGATATTGCTAATTTTTATGATTTTGGAAAAATAGATACCCCTATATTGGAGGATGCCAATCTTTTTATTAGGAGCGTTGGAGAGAATACAGATATTGTTGAAAAAGAAATGTTTATACTAAAAACAAAAGGAAAAGATTACTTAGCATTAAGACCAGAGGGAACGGCTCCAATAATGAGAGCATATATTGAAAATGGATTTCTATCTCTTCCTCAACCAGTAAGATTATGGTATTTTGGACCATTTTTTAGATATGAAAAACCACAAGCAGGAAGATTTAGACAATTTAATCAATTTGGAATAGAAATAATTGGAGAAAGCGATCCTATTGTCGATCAAATCTTGGAATTAATGCCACTACCACTGCCTTAATCGGATTATCAGTGTTGTTGTTGACCAGTGTACTTTCCTGGGAAGATGTTAAGAAAGAAACAGGAGCTTGGGACACCTTATGTTGGTTTGCTGCTCTTGTTATGATGGCTAGTTTTCTTAATTCCTTAGGAATGATTCCTTGGTTTAGTGAAACTATGGCTAGTGTTGTTGGAGGTATGTCCTGGCTTACTGCCTTTGTTATCTTAGCTCTTGTCTATTATTACAGTCACTATTTCTTCGCCAGTAATACAGCCCATGTTAGTGCCATGTATGCTGCTTTCCTAGCTGTAATGATTGCTGCCGGTGCTCCTGCAATGCTTGCTGCTTTAGTATTGGCTTTCTTCAGTAGTTTGTTCTCTTCCACTACCCATTATGGTACAGGACCTGCGCCAGTATTTTTTGGTTCTGGCTATGTTACTCAAGGGGAATGGTGGAGAATAGGGTTCTTTGTTTCTTTAGTTCATATCGTAATTTGGGTGTTCATTGGTGGAGCTTGGTGGAAAGTTCTTGGACTTTGGTAAGAGCAAAAAAGGTGTAGATAATAGCAAAATATTATCTACACCTTTTATATTCTAGAACTTAGATTCCCCCGATAAAGGGGATGAATAGGGCCAGGATAATTCCCATACCTAGGGCATAGCGGGAATTTAAAAGGGGACCCATTTGCCAAGGACTATATTTACAGATACCAGACATCACTAAGGCAGTGCCGGAAAAGGGTGAAGTCATAACAGCTAGGCCAAAGGAGGCCAAAAGGACCATGGCGTAACCCTCCACTGTTAAACCTAAGGTTTGAGCACTAACCGTAGTAGCAAAGGTAGCGCAGGTTATCACAGGGTGAACCCCTAGTACTGCTAAGAGAACTATGATGCAAATGATTAATAAAATTGCCAAAAAGGGAATAGTAATTGTATTCAGATGGAGAAGAGTGGGGATTAATTTTCCTATCCCAGTTATCTCTAGTGCTTTACCGAAAAAACCTGCAGCTGCAAAGATAATGATTTCATCTTTTTTATCTAATAGGCCAACCTGATAATAATTTTTCAATTCATTTTGATAGATAGCCATCTTCCCTTGTACTATGGCCAGACCAAGAGGGTAAATAATTGCCACAATAGGTACAATCACTAAAATATTTAAATCAGTAAAAATATTTAAAAGAAGTACAAAAGAAATCAAAAGGCTAAAGATACCTACTAGCTTCCAAAGATTTTTCTTATCTTGGGAGGTAAGGTCTAGTAAAACTGCCTTTTCCAATTCGCTGACCAAGTCATTTTCTTTTTTCATGGTTGTTATTGTAGTTAATAACCAATTACTAAGGAGGATAAGTATTGATATTGATAATCCAAGGGGTACGATGCTAATCCAGGGTATATCTAAGGAATGAATAATTACAGCTACTGCAACATAGTTAGGAGACCAAAAAAGAGCCGCCAGGTTACCTCTTAACATAGAACGGAAAAGAATGCGTTCATAATCTAAACTTGCTTTTTTCTGGTAAAGCAAATTATAAACTACTTGCATTGCCCCTAGATTTAAAAGGGAGGCTAAGAAAAATGTCAATAGGGCGGAAAAGTTAGCTAAAGTAACGGTATTTTTAATATATTTTAGAGAAAATTTTTCAAGGGAACTTTGGTAATTTTCATATTTTAGGGGAAAACTTAAGAAAGGTAAGGAAATAAATAGAGCCACTAGACCGGTATTTGAGCCTAGGGCACTAACCCAATGTTCAAGGTCCGCATTAAAGTAAAGAAGCATAGCACTGCCTATAATTAAAAGAACTAGGGAGATATTACGATTAGATTTATTTGCTACTGGAAAAGATTGAATAAGAATAATCACTATGAAGAATGCTGTTAAGGGGAGAAAAAAAATATTATAGATAAAGGCCGAGAGAATATAGATCAATCCAAAGATTATTAGAACAAGCTGTCTAGAGTTTTTAAACAAGTCTGTTTTAAACATTTAAAGCACAACCTCTTTTCTATATACCACGATTATAGCATACATTGACATAAAGTAGGCTCGTTGATATAATTTTGGCGTGTTTAAAGGGTATATAAATAGATGCACTTATAGAGGAGGCGGGCTTTAAAGATGGATAAATATACAAAGAAAGTACTGATTTCTGAGGAAAAAATTAAGGAAAAAATTGAGGAAATTGGCGCCCAAATAAGCAAGGATTACCAAGGAAAGGACCTTTTGATGATTTGCGTTTTAAAAGGTGCTGTAGTATTCATGGCTGACTTAATCAGGGAAGTTAA
This sequence comes from Bacillota bacterium, assembly GCA_050949055.1. Lineage (GTDB taxonomy): Bacteria > Bacillota > UBA994 > UBA5500 > UBA5500 > JAEZJZ01. The sequence continues at coordinate 3,219 of JBMNFA010000002.1, forward strand.
AATACCCGTTGATATTGACTTTATGGCTGTTTCTAGCTATGGATCTTCCACTTCTTCCTCTGGGGTAGTAAGAATATTAAAAGACCTCAATGAAAGCATTGAAAACAAACATATAATAATCGTGGAAGATATTGTTGATACTGGTCTAACTTTGAAGTACCTAGTTGAAAACTTGAAAAGCAGAGGTCCAGCCAGTATTAAAATCTGTACCTTTTTAGATAAACCAGAAAGAAGAAAGGCTGATATAACACCAGATTATTGTGGCTATTCTATTCCCGATGAATTTGTAGTAGGTTATGGCTTAGATTTTGCGGAGAAATACCGCAATCTTCCTTATGTTGCTGTCCTAGATCCAGAAGCATATAAATAAGACAAGTTCGATACCCCACAGGGGGTATCTTCTTTATTAATATTATGAACCAACTTGAGGAGGCCTAATAATGGATTGGGGAAAACATGATACCGTGTTAGTACTAGATTTTGGAGGCCAGACCAATCAACTGATAACAAAACGATTGAGGGATTTAAATGTCTATTCGGAAATGTTACCTTACAATGTATTCCTAGAAACAATTAAGGGATATAATCCTAAGGGTATTATTTTTTCTGGCGGCCCAGCTAGTGTTTATGGAGAAAACTCTCCCAAATGTGATCCCGAGATATTGAAATTAGGTATTCCCATATTAGGTATATGTTACGGTATGCAATTAATAACCCACCTACTGGGTGGCACTGTAGAAAAGGCCACCACTCGGGAATATGGTAAAGCCATTATGAAGGCCGATAACCAGAGCAAACTTTTTTTAAATATGGATAATGAGCAAGAGTGTTGGATGAGTCACGGGGATTATATTTCTATGGTTCCTGAAGGCTTTATCAGTATCGGACAAACAGCCCATACACCCTTTGCGGCCTTTGCCAATGAGGAGAAAGCCCTTTATGGAGTCCAATTTCATCCCGAGGTAAAACATACTGTCAATGGTACGAAAATATTAGAAAACTTTTTATTCGAAATATGTAAGTGTCAGGCAGACTGGACTATGGGTTGCTTTATTTGTGAAGAGATTGAAAGTATTCGCCAAAAAGTAGGTAATAAAAAAGTTATCTGCGGGTTAAGTGGTGGTATAGACTCCTCAGTAGCAGCAATCTTAGTACATAAAGCTATAGGAGATAAACTAACCTGTATCTTTGTTGATCATGGATTTATGAGAAAGAACGAACCTGAGCAGGTTAAGGAGCAGGTTAAGGAAATCTTTGGAGAGAAATTTGGTATCCCCTTAGACTTTGTGGATGCCAAGGAAAGATTTTTAAATAAAGTAGCTGGTATTACTGATCCCGAGGAAAAAAGAAAAATAATTGGGGAAGAGTTTATCAGGGTATTTGAAGAAGAAGCAGCTAAGCTTGGTAATATTGAATTTTTAGTTCAAGGCACCCTTTATTCTGATGTTATTGAAAGTGGTACAGAAACAGCGGAAACCATTAAAAGTCATCATAATGTGGGTGGCCTTCCCGAAGATATGAAATTCCAATTAGTCGAACCTCTGAGAAATCTATTTAAAGATGAAGTAAGACAGGTAGCCAGAGAATTAGGCTTACCTTCTGAGATTGTTAATCGTCAACCTTTCCCGGGACCTGGTTTAGCCATTAGAATCATTGGTGAAATAACTCCAGAAAGATTGGATATTTTAAGAGAAGCTGATAGGATAATTTTAGAGGAAATTAGAAAGGCTGGCCTTTATGAAAAAATCTGGCAGACTTTTGCTATATTACCTACCATTAAATCAGTAGGAGTAATGGGTGATGGTAGGACCTATGCTTATCCAATAGTTTTTCGGGCTGTAGAAAGCGATGATGCCTTGAGTGCTGATTGGGCAAAGCTACCCTATGATTTATTAGAGAAAATTTCTAATAGAATCGTTAACGAAGTTGAACATGTTAATCGAGTAGTTTTTGACATAACTAGCAAGCCCCCTGGGACAATAGAGTGGGAGTAACCCATTTTAAGTAGTACCCCATGTCTGTTTCAAGGGGAAGGAGTTTTTTGGAAACTCAAGGGTCAGGAGGGGAAAAAATGGCAAAGCAACACATCTATCTCTGTATTGACCTAAAATCCTTTTATGCTTCCGTAGAATGTGTAGAGCGTGGGTTGGACCCCATGACTACTAACCTGGTGGTTGCAGATCCAGAACGCTCAGAAAAAACTATTTGTCTCGCAATTACTCCCGCCATGAAGTCCCTGGGCATTCGTAATCGTTGTCGTGTGTTTGAAATACCGAAGAATATCGAATACATTATGGCTCCTCCTAGAATGCAGAAATACATTGACTATGCTGCCGACTGGTAGAGGGTGCCCTTTACGCCAAAATGAAGGATGGTACCATCTCCATCGTGGTTTCCGTCTCGCCGGAGCATCTCGAAGGATTCAAGGGATTGTCTGACTCGGTCAAGGAGAGGTATGAACAACGTTACGGAGTGAAGTATTCGATCCATTTTACGCTCCAGTCACCTTCAACCGATACCATTGCTGCTACTGAGGAGAACAAGCCTTTCCGCAAAGCAGATGGCTCTCTGCTTTTCCGTCCCGGAGGACATGGTGCTCTGATCCAGAATGTCAATGAGATTGATTCGGATATCGTTGTAATAAAGAATATAGACAATGTAGTTAAAGAGGATTTTATCGAGCAGACCGTACTATGGAAAAAGTTACTTATCGGTAAACTCGTTATACTTCGCGAACGTTGTTTCGACTATATCGCACGTCTCGACAATGCGCTCAAAATAGGTTGCAAAGATGATATCGTAGCTTTGTGTAATGAGGTTTCCGGTTTTCTTGACGAACAATTCTGCATTACCTTGCCTGAAAAAATTCCTTATGAACTGCTTCCCGTATTGCTTCGTTCCAAGCTCGACCGTCCTGTCAGAGTTTGCGGCATGGTACGCAATCAAGGTGAGCCCGGAGGAGGACCTTTCATAGTCAGGGATGCGGATGGTTGTACTTCTCTTCAGATACTTGAGAGCGTAGAGCTCAATCCTTCGGATCCTCGTACAGCCGGACTCTTTGCTTCCGGTACCCACTTCAATCCTGTGGATCTGGTATGCTCGATTACCGATGTAGAGGGCAAAAGGTATGACCTCTCCCGTTTTGTCAATGATGATGCCGGTTTTATCTCCTCCAAAAGCTATGAGGGACGCAAACTCAAGGCACTTGAGCTTCCCGGTCTCTGGAATGGGGCGATGAGCAACTGGAACACCACCTTCGTTGAGGTCCCCCTTATAACATTCAACCCTGTAAAAACGGTTGCCGACCTGCTCCGCAAAGAGCATCTTGGCTGATAAGAACTCAGATTATGAAAAGAAAGCTATCCTCAATAAAGAGTAACTTGTTCACAAGGCTTCTCGCCTTCATTTTTCCTTCTATAATTCTTGCGCTATGTTTCCTGTGTTGTTGGCGGGTGGAGTGCTGTATTTGTGTTGTGCACCGTTGTTTGCGGGGGTTATCGCCTGCTTGTATCAGGCGATACTGCGTTTGGTGGATTGGTTGGCGGAGATCCCGGCCATGAGTTTCAGTACGGGTCAGCCCCCAGTCCCTTTGGTGATGTTGGCTGTGGTGCTACTCTTCTTACTTTGGCGGCTACAGAGTCCACGCCAGCGAGCATGGCTGTTCACCGGCTGGTTGACGGTGATACTGCTGGCACTCTCCTGGCAACCGCTGTCCCGGTTTGTGCTGAATCGCTACCAATTGTCCGTGCTCTCAGTAGGACAGGGTGTCAGTACTGTGTTACACTTGCCTGGAGGCAAAGCCCTCCTATTTGATGTGGGTGGAGCAGGCGATAGGGTTGGCGAAAACATCATCGTTCCCTATCTGCGTCATCAAGGCACGCTGAGTGTGGGCGGCATCTTTCTTTCGCACTCGATCGACAGATCACGACCATGTCTGTGGCCTCCGGGCGGTGCTGGAAGCCTTTTCGGTCGAACAGATCTACGTATCCCATCTGGCCGAGAAACAGGATTGGTACGGCGAGCTGGACGACCTTGCTGGGCGGAGACGTCTTGATGTCCCTGCAGGACACCTTGTGGGCGGGAGACTCCTTAGTCGAGCAGGCACTGCGCATATCGGTGCTGCATCCGACTGCTGCACTCGCTCAGTCGCCCAACGAGGACTCACTGGTGTTGCAGCTATCCTGGCCTAATCTGCAGGTATTGCTGCCAGGGGATATTGGCAGCTACACGGACGAGGCTGCCGTTTTGCCAAGGGTGAAGCAGCCCCTCGATATTCTGTTGGTGGCCCACCATGGCAGCGCCGGCAGCAGTCACGAACAGTGGTTGAGTGCGCTCAGGCCAACAGTGAGCATCATTTCCACCGGGGCCAATCGCTACGGTCACCCGGCGCCAGCAGCGCTGATGCGGTTGCACCGGTACTCAGGCCGCGTTTTGCGCACGGATCATTCAGGAGCCATTTCGGTTTGGACTGACCTACGCCGCTATCGAGTGAGAGAATGGAGGGGGAGTGGCAGGTGAAGGCGACAGCCCTGGACAACTATCGCCAACTGGCCGCAGAGATCAGACAGGGGAAGTTGGCCAACCTGTATCTACTGTATGGTGAAGAACAGGCACTAGCCGAAAGCCTGGTGGAGCTTTTGGTGGAACGATTGCTGCCGGCGGAGACGCGCGCCCTCAACTATCGCCGGCTAGATGGACGCAAGATGACCGATGGCGAGTTGATGTCCGCCCTACAAACTCCGCCCATGTTTGGCAGCCGTTGCTTAGTAGTGGTGGATCAGCCTGGCTTTCTAGTTAGGACGCAGGAAGTCTCTGCCCAGCTGACTCGGCTGTTCGCAGAGTGGCCGGAAGATAGCTGCGCCGTCTTCTTGGCACCACAGGTGGATAAGCGGCTGAAGCTAGTCAAGCAGCTGCTGGAGGACAAGAGAGCCTACGAATTCTCTCCCTTGACTGCCGCGGAGGCTGCCCGCTGGGTTGATGACCGCCTGCGAAGAGGTGGCGTACCCCATCGGGGCTTGGGCAGGCAGGTGGTTGAACAAGCTGGTAGCAGCTTGGGAGTTTTGCGCTTGGAAGTGGAAAAGCTGATCGCCTACGCAGCTGGTCAACCGCTGCAACGGGAAGACGTGTGGCATTTGGTGCGCAAGAACCCGGAAACCAGCATCTTCGATTTGGTTGACGCCGTCGGCCAACGCAGACTGCAACAGGCATTACATCTATTGGACCAGCTGCAGATGGAAGGGCAGGCCCCCCTTTACATCCTCAGCATGATCAGCAGGCAGATGCGCCTCTTGTTATCAGCCCGTGAAGAACTGGATCGCGGGGCGAGCGACCAACAGGCTGCAGCGACTTTAGGCATTCACCGCTACCCCGCTGGAAAATGCGTCGTTCAGGCGAAGCAGTGGACGGCTGCGGCTCTGCGTCGGGCAGTGTCAGATTGTCTGGCTATGGACGAAGCGATCAAGACAGGGCAACTGACAGACCGGCGAGCACTGGACCAGCTGTTGTTGAATTTGGCACAGGCATGAAGGCGCAGTTACCTATGAAGCAAATGGACCAGTGTTTGCGCTCCGGGATCAAACTGACAGTGCAGACCGCCTGTGCAAAAAAACACCTGCATAGCAGGTGTTTTCTATTCGCTATTACTTTGCTTCCTGCAGCTTGTTTAGCTGCTTCATCAGACGAGACTTCTTGCGAGCACCCGTATTCCGATGCAAAACGCCCTTACTGACAGCTTTATCGATTTCACGAACAGCAGTGCGCAGCTTCATCTCTGCATCGCCGGTTTCCAACGATGAGCGGAAACTACGGATAGCTGTGCGGACCGTTGACTTAACATGGCGGTTGCGCGCGGTACGCTTAGCCGTGATTTTAACACGCTTGATTGCGGACTTGATGTTAGGCACATGATTCACCTCCTTGGTCATTCTACCACGGGGTCTATGGTGATGCAACCTGAGACGCGGCAAACCTCCACCGTGTCGGGAATACGGCGAAGGGCGTGCGGACAGACTAAAAACGTCCATCAAATTTTAGCAGAAAACCGAGGAGGTGGCAAGATGTTAGGAGCAATCGTCAGGTTTATTGTCTCTGCATTGGTGTTGATGTTCGTTGGGTTCCTGCTGCCAGGTGTTCAGGTGACAGGGTTTACGACTGCCATCATCGCCGCATTGGTAATCGCCGCACTGGGCTGGTTGGCGGAAACGCTGTTTGGAGGACACATTTCTCCTCGCAGCCGAGGCTGGGTTGGATTTATCGTAGCGGCTGTCGTTATCTATGTAGCCGGTTGGTTTGTCCCAGGGTTCCGCGTTGGCATTTTGGGCTCTTTGTTGGCATCGTTCGTCATTGGTCTGATAGATGCGGTAGTGCCGACAGAAATTAGGTGAAACCTGCCATGAGCATCCGAGGCCACCGCTGCCCCTTATCCGTGCATACTGACTTGGCTCTGGAGGCTCACGAGGCAACAATCGGCACTCAGTCCGAGCAACAGGGTGTACGAGTGACCACCGAGGAATTCCCCGGTGGGTCGATCACAAGAGTGGTAGTGGAAAACGAGTTGGGCGCTTCGCGGCTGGGAAAGCCTGTTGGAACCTACATTACCATCGAGGCACCTGGCTTGCGTGAACACGACTTGGAGCTGAGGCAAGCTGCCAGTCAGGTATTGGCTCAAGAGTTGGCCGCAATTCTGCCATCTACTCAGGGTGGAAGCACCCTGGTGGTCGGGCTGGGCAACTGGAACGTCACTCCCGATTCCTTGGGGCCGCGGGTCGTGGAGGAACTCCTGGTCACCCGTCATCTGTTTCAGTACGCTCCGCAATTTGTGGATGAAGGCATGCGTTCAGTTTGTGCGTTGGCACCAGGGGTTCTGGGCATCACCGGCATAGAGACGAGTGACATCATCTTTGGTGTGGTGGAAAAGGTAAAGCCGACTGCCGTCATAGCCATTGACGCTTTAGCGGCCAGAAGCATGGATCGCCTTTGCACTACCATTCAAGTCACAGACGCCGGTATCGCTCCTGGCTCGGGAGTGGGGAACAAGCGCCGCCCCTTGAATCAGGATTCACTGGGAGTCCCCGTAATTGCCGTGGGTGTACCATCTGTGGTCTATGCCAACACCATAGTTCTGGATGCACTGGACAAGATGACTGATGGCATTCAGCAGGCGTCAGCCGGTCAGCAGGGTTTACCGGGGATGCTAGTAGCCCTCACAGACCAAGAACGAGGTCAGTTGGTGCAAGAAGTGCTCCGACCCTATTGGGGGGACTTGGTGGTCACGCCAAAGGAGACCGATGAGCAGATCAGACAAATGAGCAAAGTGATTGCTGGAGGTCTGAATGTTGCTCTGCAACCGGGCTTGGAGACCAGCGATACTCTACGCTACCTACAGTGACAATCTGCGTTAAGTGATCGATAGTGGATAGGGAGCCGTACAGCAGTTGCGGCTCTTTCTTGATCACATGCCCTTTGGGGCGATCAAAAGTGTTCCGCGGACTCAAAAAGCCCCATTAAGCGGTCAGACTATGATAGAATGAATCGGGAGAGATAATCGTTCTCAATTCATCATTGTTTGATCAGGAGGGCTTTAGCGTGCTAGAGGCGATCATATACAGCTCCATGGCAGGATTAGCAACCGGTCTGGGTGCTTTGTTCGTAGTGATCTTCGGGCGACCATCGGTGAAATTTCTATCCGTGATGCTTGGTTTTGCCGGAGGCGTGATGCTTTCTGTTTCTGCCTTCGAGCTATTGCCAGAAGCGCGAGAGCTAGGCGGCTCAGTCGCTGCGGTGGTGGGAGTGGTAGCAGGAGCGGCGATGATGATGTTGCTGGACGTGGTCATCCCACATATTCATCGTGGATTCAGAAGCTCTGAAGGCCTACCTGCCGCTGAGGCGGCGGCCACCAACGAGCTGGTCGTGAATGGTAGGCTGACTGATGGTCGTCGTTCTGGGGAGTTGAGCTGCAACAACCTGCTTAGGTGCGGAATCTTCTTGGTCATCGGCATTGCCCTGCACAATCTTCCTGAAGGCTTGGCCATCGGCGCAGGCTATACGTCCAGCTCCGCATTGGGTGCGGTGATCGTGGTCAGCTTGGCCTTACACAATGTCCCAGAAGGCATGGTTACTGCCGCCCCGCTGCTGCTGGGTGGTATGCAAAGATGGCGGGTGGTGCTGCTGACTACCATTGCTGGACTGATGACCCCCATCGGTACAGCGATTGGAGGCCTGTTATTTGTTGTCAGCAAAGGCTTAGTCGGAGGGGCTTTGGCCTTCGCCGCCGGGGCAATGGTCTACATCGTTAGCGACGAATTGATCCCCCAGTCCCATCAGTATCACAGTCATGCTGCGAACGTGGGACTAATCGTCGGCTTTCTGTCTGGATTCGTCTTTGGTTAGTCCTTCTAGGGTAGGTGAGAAGTCGTATCTTCTCCGCCAGAGCGACCCAAATTTCCCTGTGTCATCAGGACATACGGCGATCCTTACGGCCTCAGCGGATTAACGCTGAGGTTGTCTCTGTTCTAGTAGCCTGTCCGCACTCATATAGTAAGATCGCAAGTCAGAACATCTCTGATCAGGGAGGCAGGTGAATTGTTGCCCGTGAGGATACGTCCAACCAAATTGCAGTCTGTGGTGGTGCCACTATTGGCCCTGGTCTTGTTGGTCTCTCTGTTTTATCCCGGGTATCTGGGGATCAAGCAGATGGAAGGGGCTGCTGCCTTGTTGGCGGGGGAGTTTGCTGAAGGAGACGAGGAAGTCTTTGGTAATAACTTGCTCAATCGCTTTCTGCTGGCCAGTGGGACCTTTTGGCGGCAGATAATGGCCAGCGCATTGCCCAAATCAGTATACCAGTCACAGCACTTGCCAGCCTCAGGCGGCTGGTCGAGCACTATGGCCAGCCTTCTCTATCAGATGAGAGTCTCCACACCCACGACTTTCTTGGCGCTGGGCATTCCGGTTCTGCGCAATGTCTCGATGCCAGACCCAGACGAGGTCTTGCTGCCAGCCAATGAGCCGCCTGTGCCGCCGCTGGTCGCGGCCGAAGAGCCCCCCTCTCCCGAGGCGGAGGCGTTGGGATGGAGGTTTGTGCCGGAGATGTTGGTCTACCACACCCACAACATTGAATCCTTTGTGCCCACGTCGGGCAAGCAGCACGTGTATGACAATCCGGAGCAGACCATCGTACGGGTGGGAGCCAAACTGGCAGAACATCTGGCCAATGCGGGGGTGGATGTCATCCACAGCACGGCCGACAATTCCAGCAAGAACTACACCCTCGCCTATAGTCAATCGTTGAAGACTGTTACCAGCATATTGGAGCAAAAACCCAGCATTGAGTATGCTTTTGACTTGCATCGCGATGGGGGCCTGCCTCGCACAGCCACCACCACCGTAGTCGAAGGACAGAGCACTGCCCGCATCTACATCGTAGTGGGCACCAACACCACCCTAGGCCATCCCAATTACAGGCAGAACATCGCTTTTGCCACCCAACTCAACAACAAGTTGAATGAACTCTATCCCGGCCTGTCGCGAGGCGTCCGGGTGACAGACCGGTCCCGTTATAACCAGCATGTGAGAGAAAAGGCATTGTTGATCGAAGTGGGCAGCGACAAGAATACCATGGATGAAGCCTTGCGGGCTGTCCGCTTCTTGGCAGAGGCAATCGTGGCAGTGGCTAAGGACCTGCAACCTTAGGAAAAGGGATTTGTATGAACCTGTCCCCAGCGCAACGGGGGGGCAGGTTTTTCTATGGACAACTGTTCACTGCCGTGCGCTGGAACCAATGACTGGCTGGAGCGCCAACCGGGCTGAGCGCACAGAGAGTGGAGAGTATGGGTTGTTCTGCTGGATATCAACCACCTTGGTCGATCTTTCCCGCTTGTGATATAATACTTTGACGTCAGCTGGCCTTCAGCCCGCATAACGAGGGGGAGATGAGAGTGCAACGCCAGATACGCAATTTCTGCATAATTGCCCATATAGATCACGGCAAATCGACGTTGGCAGACCGCCTGATCCAGGCTACAGGCACTCTCGCTGAACGGGAAATGGTGGAACAGGTACTGGATTCCATGGATCTGGAGCGAGAGCGCGGCATCACCATCAAGCTGACCACTGTGCGCATGGTCTATCGGGCAAGCGACGGACAGGAATACACCCTCAATCTGATCGACACCCCCGGTCATGTGGACTTCACTTACGAGGTGTCCCGCAGCATCGCTGCCTGTGAAGGGGCACTGCTCGTGGTGGATGCTGCGCAAGGCATTGAAGCGCAGACTCTGGCCAATGTTTACCTGGCATTGGAACACGACCTGACGATCATTCCCGTGATCAACAAGATCGATCTGCCCGGTGCGGATCCGGACCGGGTAAAGAGGGAGATAGAAGACGTGATCGGCATCGATGCCGAGCGTGCTATCCTCTGCTCAGCAAAAGAAGGCATCGGTATCGACGAGATTCTAGAGCGCATTGTCAGCGATGTACCTGCCCCCAGCGGGGGAGAAGAGAAACCGTTACGCGCCCTGATCTTTGACTCCCACTATGACGACTATCGCGGTGTAATCACTTATGTTCGGGTGGTGGACGGTGAACTGGTTCCGGGGATGAAGGTGCGCATGATGGCTACCGGGAGCGAGTTCGAGGTAGACCAGGTGGGGGTGTTTACTCCTGCTACGCTGCAGATGCCTTCATTAACTACTGGAATGGTCGGCTATATGGCGGCCAGTATTAAGAATGTGCGTGATGCCCGGGTGGGCGACACCATCACCTCCGCCACGTACGCCGCCACAACGCCCCTTCCAGGATACAAGAGGGCGTTGCCCATGGTCTATTGCGGCCTCTATCCCATCGATACCATTCAATATGAAGACTTGCGCACTGCGCTGGAGAAGCTGCAGCTGAACGATGCTAGTCTGATCTTTGAACCGGAGACTTCGGAAGCCTTGGGTTTCGGCTTCCGCTGCGGTTTCCTGGGGTTGCTGCACATGGAGATAGTTCATGAGCGGTTGGAGCGCGAGTACGGCCTGGATCTGATCACCACCGCTCCCAACACCGTGTACCAGGCCACAATGATCGACGGTACGGTGCTGGAGGTGCATAACCCGGCCGATCTGCCCGCGGTTGGCCAGATTAAAGAACTGGCAGAGCCCTTCGTCAAGGCATCGATCATCGTTCCCTCCGAGTTCATCGGAAACATGATGGAATTGGCCCAGGAGAAGCGCGGCACCTTTAGGAACATGGAATACCTGGATACCAGTCGGGTGGTGCTGACCTACGAGTTGCCGCTGTCCGAGATCCTCTACGATTTTTTTGACCAACTGAAGTCGCGCAGCAAGGGTTATGCTTCATTGGACTATGATCTGTTAGGATATCGCCCCAGCCAACTGGAGCGATTGGATATTCTGATCGGGGGAGAAGTGGTGGATGCACTATCCTCCATAGTGCATAAGGACCGGGTTTATGCGCGAGGCAGGGCGCTGGTGGAGAAGCTGCGTCGCTTAATTCCCAGACAGATGTTTGACGTTCCGGTGCAGGCGGCCATCGGCAATAAAGTGATCGCCCGCGAGACTGTGAAAGCGATGCGCAAGGATGTGCTGGCCAAGTGTTATGGCGGTGACATCAGCCGCAAACGAAAACTGCTGGAGCGTCAGAAAGAAGGAAAGAAGCGCATGAAGCAGGTAGGCAGCGTGGAGATCCCTCAGGAGGCGTTCATGGCTGTGCTGAAGGTGGAAGAATGAGCGCACCTGGCTTGTATATTCATGTGCCCTTTTGCAGCAGCAAGTGCGCCTACTGCGACTTCTATTCCATCATGCAGGCCGATCACCGGGAGTACCTGGAGCTATTGGAACGGGAAGCACGGCTTTATCGGGGTATGGAGTTCAGTACCATCTTTTTGGGGGGAGGCACCCCTAGCCTGCTGACAGGTTCAGCCATGTCGGCCGTCCTGGATATGGTCGGCCGATATTTTCATATTCAACGGGGTGCAGAGGTGACCATGGAAGCAAATCCGGGAACCGTCAGCGCCTCATATCTTCGTCAATGCCGAGACGCCGGCGTCAATCGTCTCAGCTTGGGGGTGCAGTCATTCAGCCCGCGACTGTTACGGTTCTTGGGCCGCAGGCATAGTGTGCATGATGTTTGGCAAGCCGTCCACTGGGCGGAGGCTGCCGGCTTTGAGCACCTGAGTTTGGACCTCATTTATGGCATTCCCGGACAGTCCCTTGATGAATGGCAACAGACGTTACAGTCCGCCTGTCAGCTGCCCATCGATCACCTCTCTCTCTATGCTTTAGAGGTGCATGAGGAAACCCCGCTGGGCCGGGCAGTGGCGGCGGGTACCTGTCGGTTGCCGGAAGACGATCTGGTAGCGGAGATGTATCATTGCGCCCAGGCGTACCTGCCCTTGCAGGATATGCAGCAGTATGAGATATCCAACTACGCCCGCCACGAGGCGGTTTGTCGTCACAATTTGAACTACTGGCAAAACGGCCAGTACCTGGGGCTAGGTCCAGCTGCCTGCTCCCATCTGCGGGGAAAACGCTGCTGCAACCATGCCGATTGGGGAGAATGGGCCCACGCTCTCTGGCTGGGGCAGACACCGCCAGCCGAATGTGAGCAGTTGCTACCCGAGGAGCAGATGGTGGAGACGGTCATTCTGGGACTGCGTTTGACTAGCGGTGTGGACGCCGAGCTGTTTCAACGTCGATTTGGCCGGTCGTTGGAGGGCGTATTTGGTCCAACTATCGAGCGCTTGTTGCAGCAAGGGTCACTGCAGCGTACCGAGCGGGGTTACGCCATTCCCCAAGGGCTGCTGCTATTGGCTAACCAAGTGATGCTGCAATTCATGAATTAGCTGGCCGCGCCATCTGTTCCCTGGTCAGGGCGCAGACTGGGCGGCCATTCTTCTCCACCATGTTCAGCAAGCCAATACTTGACAACGCCCGAATGGCGGTGCTATCTTAAAGCTAGGTATATTAGCACTCTATGAAGGAGAGTGCTAACAATTGGGGTGAAGTCATGGAGCTTGATGAAAGGAAACGACGGGTGTTGTACGCGATTGTCCATGACTACATTCAGACTGCTGAGCCGGTAGGTTCGCGCACCGTTTCTCGCCGCTATGACCTGGGGGTCAGTCCGGCTACCATCCGCAATGAAATGTCCGACCTGGAAGAGATGGGTCTGTTGGAACAACCGCACACCTCAGCTGGGCGCATCCCTTCAGATCTCGGCTATCGCTTCTATGTGGATTCGTTGATGGAGGTGTCGGCACCTACCAGTCAAGAGCAAGCACAGATCAGAAGACTGCTTTCTTCCCGCATCCGAGGAGCGGAGCAGATAGTGCAGCAGTTGGCACGGCTGTTGTCATCGTTGACCAACTACACCGCAATCGTCATCGGTCCCAGTGAGCAAAAGGCCAGGCTGAGGCAAGTGCAGCTGGTGCCTCTCAATGAACGCTCTCTGCTCTTGGTGGGAATTACCGATGGCGGTTTGCTGCTGAATAGCCTGATCGATGCGCCCGGAGAGGTGGATGTGCTCAGTCTGGAGAAACTGCAGCATTGGCTCAATCGTCGCTTGACGGGCCTCACTTTGGAGCAGATCAAGTCGCGGGACATGCGGATACTACAGAATGAATTGAACAGTGGCATTGAACTGCTGGATAGCATCCTGGACGAGTTGAATGGGCTGGCTGCCAGTTCCACCGGCAGGGTCTATCTGGGGGGCACAACCAACATGTTCCGGCAACCTGAGTTTCGCGACTTTGACAAGGTGCAGGCTATTCTGCAGATGTTGGAGCAGGAAGAATTGATCTGGAACTGGCTGATGCAGTCTGAGCCGGGAAGCGTGTCCATCGGGGCCGAGAATACGTTTGCAGCCATGCAGTCTTGCAGCCTGGTCACAGCCGAGTATCGCTTGCCCAGTGGTCTGATGGGCCGCTTTGGCCTGCTGGGGCCGACCCGGATGAACTATGATCGGGTCGTATCCTTGGTGCAACACATCTGCCTCACCTTGGATCAGTTGTTTGAGTAGCACAGGGAACGAGTCTTAACGGCTTGATTCGCCACAGGGTAGGTAGCTGCATCACTTTGTTGACGCGCAAGTCCTGCAGGCTTGCTGGGGGTGGGGGGGCCCGCCCCCTCCTTGTGCCGCCGCGGATTGCGAAGTACTTACCAGCATGACACTCGAAAGGGGAAGTGAGATGGCGACAAAACAGCTGAACAGCAGTTCCGAGGTGGATGAGAAGCTGGCGGCGCTGATGACCAATGCAGCGGCAATTCAAGGCATTGCTGCTGCCGTGGAGGGGACCATAGGTCCAAAGGGATTGGACACCATGCTCGTGGATCGGTTCGGCGACGTGGTGATCACCAATGCAGGGGTGACCATCCTGGATAAGATGGAGGTTAACCATCCTGCGGCCCGCATGCTGATCAATATTGCTAAAGCGCAGCAGGACGAAATTGGGGACGGCACCACCACGGCGACCATAATGGCAGGCGCATTAGTTACCGAAGGCGTCAACCAGGTCGTCAAAGGAGTGCCGGTAGCTAGGGTGATCGAAGGTATGCGGGTGGGTGTGCAGAGCGCGCTCCGTTCTGTGGAGGCGAGATCTCGCCAAGTGAATAGTCTGAGTGACCCAGTGCTGGAGCGTATCGCTTACATATCCGGCAGAGAGCACTCAGACATCGCGGAGTTAGTGGTGTCTGCAGCCAGGTTGATCGGAGAAGAGAAACTGCAAGACAGGTCATTCAAGTTGGCTGATACGATACTTGCCCAGGAAGGCGCGCAGAATGAGGTCTTCATGGGCGTAATCCTGGATAAAGAACGGCTGAGCAAACAGATGCCCAAGCAGCAGCATCCTGTAAAGGTACTGGTGATCGATGACGCTTTGGAGCCGGAGGAGCTTGATGACGAGGCCCTAGGCACAGAGTCCGGTTTCAACAGGTATCTGCAGCTGCAGCAGGAGTTCCTAGAGAACCTGGAGAAAATAATTTCCATCGGAGTCAACTTGGTGTTGGTGGACCGCGGTGTGCATGATCAGGCAGAAGAAGTATTTACAGACGCAAGTATCACCGTCTTGTCGCGAGTGTCCTCCCGCGAGTTGCGTAGGGCAGCCGAGCATACCGGTGCCAGAATGATCAAGCGCAGCGCTTTGAAAAAGGACGCCAGTGAGCTCTCGCGCTACCTAGGACACGCGGAACAGGCCTATGAGGATGAGAAGCTAGGGCAGTGGCGTCTGATCGGCGGCAGAGGCAAGCCGATGGCTACCGTGTTGGTAGGGGCAGCCACCTCCGAAGTGGTCGGCGAGCGTGAACGCATCGCCAAAGATGCGGCCTCCTCCACCCAGGCGGCTTTACGGGGCGGTTATGTCCCCGGCGGCGGCTCGGTGGAATTGGCGGCCGCCAGGGATGTGGAGAAATCCCGTGAGACCATCAAAGGAATGGCGGCTTATGGGGTCGATTGTGTAGCTTTGGCTTTGCGCCGTCCACTGTCGCAGATAGTGGCTAACGCTGGCTTCAACCCGCTGGAGAAGGTGGAAGATGTGATCGCTGCCCAAGCGGAGCATGGCAAGGACAGTCTGGCCATCAATTGCGATGACGGCAGCGTGGCCGATATGCTTGCCCTGGGCGTAGTGGACCCAACCTTGGTCAAGCTACACGCTTTGCGCGCAGCTGCGGAGATAGCCGAGGCGATCTTGCGCATTGACACGATCATCAAGAAAAAGGATGGCGAAAGCGGAGAAAGGGGCCTAAGCGGAGGCGCGGGAGGTAACTAGTAGGGATAGTGAGGTGATACCTTTTGAAACAGGATGACAAGCAAGAAACCATCAATGAGCAGCAGCCATGTGGGCAGGAGCAGGAACGAGAGCCGGAGGAACTGGACGATGTTTCTGTGACTGAAAGCGACCAGCTTGTAGCAAAACAAGAACAGATGATTGCAGAACTGGAGCATAGGGTTCTGCGCCTACATGCCGACTTTGACAACTACCGCAAGCGTACCCTGCGGGAGCGTGAAGAACAGGCCACCTTGGCTGAGGCTGAGTTGTTGCGCAAGCTGTTACCGGTGCTGGACAATTTCGACCGGGCTCTGGAAGCAATGCCAGCGGGACAACCGTGGGCAGAGGGAGTCAAACTTGTCTACAAGCACTGGATGGATGTCTTGTCTCAGCAAGGATTGGAAGCCATCGATTGTGAACAGCCCTTTGATCCCAATTTGCATGAAGCTGTGATGCGGGATGAAAGTGGCGCGAAACCCGATGGCACGATCTTGCAGGAACTGCAGCGCGGCTATCAATACAAAGGAAAATTGCTCAGGCCTAGTATGGTCGTAGTGGCAAACAAACCTTAGCAATCACTTTATTAAGTTCGCGAGTGCTAAAGCACTCGATATGGAACAAGCCGATAGTTGCTACGCAACGATCACTTTATTTAGTTCGCAAGTCTTTCGACTTGTATTAGGTGCAAGCCGATGGTTGCTACGCAACAATCACTTTATTTAGTTCGCGAGTGCTAAAGCACTCGCTTAGGAGGTAGGGGAAGCAGATGTCCAAGGTAATCGGTATCGACTTGGGAACAACCAACTCGGTTGTGGCAGTGCTGGAAGGTGGTGAACCGGTTGTGATCACCAACGCAGAGGGTTCAAGATTGACTCCCTCTGTGGTTGGTTTCTCCAAGAGTGGCGAGATGCTGGTTGGCAATGTCGCCAAGCGCCAGGCAGTGAGCAATCCAGACCGCACTGTCAGTTCGGTCAAGCGGCATATGGGGACCAGCTGGAATACCAGGATCGACGGCAAGGCGTACACCCCCCAGGAGATCTCGGCGTTCATACTGCGCAAGTTGAAGCAGGATGCCGAAGCCTACTTAGGTGGGAAGGTCACTCAAGCGGTGATCACCGTTCCGGCTTATTTTACAGACAGTCAGCGTCAGGCAACCAAGGATGCCGGCAAGATCGCCGGGCTGGAAGTGCTGCGCATCATCAACGAACCCACCGCTGCTGCTCTGGCTTATGGCGTAGATAAGAGTCAGGACCATACCATTCTGGTCTTCGACTTGGGCGGAGGTACCTTTGACGTCTCAATTTTGGAGATGGGTGATGGCATCTTTGAGGTCAAGGCAACCGCCGGAAACAATCGCCTGGGCGGAGACGACTTCGATCAGCGAGTGGTTGACTATCTGGTGCGTGAATTCCAGCGGGAGCAGGGAATCGATCTCTCCAAGGATCGCATGGCTTTGCAGAGGCTGAAGGAAGCGGCTGAAAAAGCGAAGATCGAGCTTTCCAGTCTGCTGACCACCAATATCAATCTGCCTTTTATTACCGCCGATCACAACGGGCCTATGCATCTGGATATGACTCTGACCAGGGCTAAATTTGAGGAACTGACCCATGACCTGGTGGAGAAAACCATGGTTCCTGCCCGCCAGGCTTTGGCTGACGCCAAGTTGAAGCCGTCAGACATTCATCGAGTGATTCTAGTCGGCGGGTCGACGCGTATTCCGGCCGTTCAGGAAGCTGTCAGGAAACTGACCGGCAAGGAGCCGCACAAGGGTGTCAATCCTGATGAGGTAGTGGCCATGGGCGCTGCTCTGCAAGCAGGTATGCTGGCTGGCGACGTCAAGGGCGTGGTGCTGCTGGACGTAACTCCGCTATCTCTAGGCATCGAGACTATGGGGGGCGTATTCACCAAACTGATCGAGCGCAACACCACCATCCCCACTGAAAAGAGTCAAATCTTCTCTACAGCGGCTGATCAGCAGACCAGCGTCGAGATCCATGTGCTGCAGGGGGAGCGGCCGATGGCAGCCCAAAACGTAACCCTGGGTCGCTTTATGCTTGATGGCATTCCGCCTGCGCCGCGGGGCGTGCCCAAGATCGAAGTGAAGTTTGATATCGACGTCAATGGAATCGTCAATGTTACGGCCCGCGATATGGCCACCAACAAGTCGCAGCATATCACCATCACGTCCTCCAGTGGCCTATCTGAGTCCGAGATAGAGCGCATGGTCAAGGATGCCGAACAAAACGCTGCGGAAGACGCCAAGTTCAAGGAATTGGCCGAGCTGAGAAACAACGCTGATCATCTGGCCTACTCCACCGAGAAGCTATTGAAGGATCTGGGCGATAAAGTTCCGGCCGACAAGGTGACCACCATCACCGGCGCGGTGGAAAAGGTGCGCACTGCGATGAAGGGTGAGGACCTGGAGGCTATCAAAGCCGCCAATGAAGAGCTGACAAAGCATGTCAACGAACTGTCGACAATGCTGTATAATCAGGCTGGGGCAGAGGGCCAGGCTGCTGGTAGCAGCAATCAGCAGCAGGGCCCCGACGGTGAAACCATCGACGCGGATTATCAAGTGGAAGACGATGATCCCAAGCATGAGTAGGGGCCCGGCCTAGAACTTCCAAGATGATGTTGATTGGTCCATCTAGACGCGGCGGGGGTTAGATGACTAACCCCCCCCTGCTTTATTCAGGGGGGAGCTCATTTGGCAAAGAGAGACTATTATGAAATACTGGGCGTCCCCAAGGATGCCAGCGAAGATGAGATTAAGAAGGCGTATCGCAAGGCCGCACATAAATATCACCCGGACGTCAACAAAGATGACCCGCAGGCGGTGGAGAAATTCAAGGAGGCGACCGAGGCCTATCAGGTGCTGAGCGACCCGCAGAAGCGGGCTCAATATGATCAGATGGGCCATGCTGCCTTCGATCAGCAGGGTTTCGATTTCGGCCAGGGATTTGACTTCTCCAACTTTGGCGGCTTGGACGACATCCTGGATATGATGTTTGGCGGTGGATTTGGTGGCAGGCGTAGCCGTCACAGAGGGCCCGAGCGGGGCGCAGACATCAGCTACCAGATGGAAGTTGATTTTTACGACGCCGTCTTTGGGCGTTCGGTTGAGTTGGAGCTTCCGCGTACAGAGACGTGTGATGTTTGCCATGGCACCGGGGCCGAGCCAGGAAGCAGCCCCAAGACTTGTCCAGACTGTCATGGTACT
The DNA here is from genome assembly GCA_050949055.1 of Bacillota bacterium. Taxonomy (GTDB): domain Bacteria; phylum Bacillota; class UBA994; order UBA5500; family UBA5500; genus JAEZJZ01. Next base: position 22,202 of record JBMNFA010000002.1, read on the forward strand.
GGCCAGGTGCAGTACGCACAAAACACGCCTTTTGGTCGCATCATGACCGCCCGCACCTGCAGCCGCTGTGGAGGCACCGGCAGTTTCATCGAGCGGCCTTGCCGACAGTGCGGCGGTGGGGGCAGCGTGCGACGCAACCGCAGGGTGACTATCAAGGTGCCTGCTGGAGTAAACGACGGTTCCCGTTTGCGCCTAGCCGGGGAAGGGGAGGCCGGGCAAAGGGGAGGTCCCCCGGGAGACCTTTATGTCTTTATCAGGATACGGCCGCACCGCCGCTTTATCCGCGAAGGTCTGGACCTAATCTGTAATGAGACCATTAGTTTCCCTAAGGCTGCCTTAGGGGGAACGATCAAGGTGGAGACACTGGATGGAGATGTGCAGGACTTGACAGTTCCTGCGGGAACTCAAACTGGTACAGTGTTGCGCATCAAAGGAAGGGGAGTTCCTAGGCTGGGCGGCAGCCACCGCGGAGATCTGCTGGTCAGGACCACTGTGGAAACACCGCGCAAACTGTCTACCAAACAGCGAGAGTTGCTACGGGCGTTGGCAGAGAGCATGGGTGAGGAAGTGGCTGAGGAGAAAGGCTTCTTGGGCAAAGTCCGCGATGTCTTTGGCAAGAATGATTAAGGGGGCTTACTGAAGTGAAGTGGATGGAGATCACAGTCACCACCTCGCAGGAGGCAAAGGAAGCAGCTGCTGATATACTCTACCAGAGCGGGGCGAATGGCCTCGTGATCGAAGACTCGCTGCCAGCATTCTTGGCGGCCGACGTGGAAGACTATGCCGATCTTCCCGAAGAGAGCTTTCCTTTGGAGGAGGTCAGGTTAGTAGCCTATTTACCCATCGACGAGTCCTTGGCAGTCAAAATAGACTCCATCCGCCAGTCAGTTGCCGCATTGGCAGATTTTGATCTGGATCCAGGTCCTGCGGAGATCGCCTTGCAGGAAGTTGAAGACACCGATTGGGGCAGCGCCTGGAAAGCTTTCTATAAGCCCATTCGTTTGGGCAAGAATTTGTTGATCAAGCCCACTTGGGAAGATGTCACCACGGATGGGCGGGTGGTGCTGGAACTGGATCCTGGAATGGCCTTTGGCACTGGTACCCATCCCACCACCGTGATGTGTCTGGAGATTCTCGAGTCGCTAATCCGCGGCGGCGAGCAGGTGATCGACGTCGGTTGTGGTTCAGGCATCCTCTCCATCGCCTGTGCCAAACTGGGGGCCGCCCAGGTACAGGCGCTGGACTACGACCCGATGGCCATTAAGGTAACCACCGAGAATTTGGCTCTCAACGGGGTGCACGATAGGGTGATTGCCCGAGAGAGCAACCTGCTCAGCGAAGCGGCGGGCAAGGCAGACTTGATCGTAGCCAACATTATCGCCCGGGTGATCGTTGACCTGATCCCTGAGGTTGAGGCCCACCTGCAGCCAGATGGTACCTTTGTCGCTTCCGGCATCATCGAGGAGAAGCTCCCGGCGGTGTTGCAGGCTCTAGACGACCACGGTTACGTGGTAATCGAAGACCGGCGATCTGGCGATTGGGTGGCATTAACCTGTAAACGGAGGTGAACGGGCCATGGCCCGTTTTTTTCTGCCAGGAGTGGCGGTATCCAACGAAGTAACGATTGTTGCCGATGACGCCAAGCACATTGCCCGATCATTACGCATGCAGCCTGGTGAGACGATAGAAGTAGTGATTGCTGGACAAGCATATCAGGCCGAGCTACAGACTGTCAGTGCGGAGGTTGTGACGGCCACGCTAGCCCAGAGGCTGTCGGATAGCGAATCTCCACTGGAGATATACTTGTACCAAGCTTTGCCTAAAGGCGACAAGATGGAGCTGATCATCCAAAAAGCCACCGAGCTAGGAGTGAAGGAGGTCATCCCGCTGCTCAGTGCCAGGGTGGTGGTCAAGTGGCGTCACTCCGCAGGCGAGCAAAGACTGCAGCGTTGGCAGCGTATTGCTGAGGAAGCAGCCAAGCAAAGCCGACGATCTACGATACCAACCATACGCCAACCACTGCCCTTACGGGAGTTACCACCCGATTCTGGCCGATTACGTCTGGTGGCTTGGGAGGAGGCTAAGCAGCCCCTGGCCGACCTGCTAACCCAGCATCAGCCGCAGGCTGTCGAGGTGGTGGTGGGGCCGGAAGGCGGTCTAGACTGGGATGAGGCAGAGTTTCTTGCCGGGATCGGCTTTCAGAGTGTGAGCTTGGGGCCACGCATCCTGCGCACAGAGACGGCCCCATTAGCGCTGCTCAGCGTTTTGCAGTATCAATGGGGAGATTTAGGGGGACGAACAACATGCCAACGGTAGCCTTTCATACGCTGGGCTGCAAAGTGAATCAAAGTGAGACTGCCGCCATGGCCCACCTTTTTCGGCAAGCGGGCTACAGTGTGGTGGACTTTTCCGATATCGCCGATGTCTATATTGTCAATACCTGCGCCGTCACGGTGCAAGCAGAGCGGAAGTCGAGGCAGATGATGCGTCGGGCTCGGGAACACAATCCACAAGCGCTGACGGTGATGGTGGGCTGCTACCCGCAAGTTGCGGCCAAAGCGCAATTGACCAGTTTGCCCGATGTTGACTTGATCGTGGGCAGTAACGATAAGCATCGCATTGTTGATTTGGTGGCGGACGCCAAGCAGGCTGGACAACCAGTGGTGGCTGTCTCGGCTTGGGGTGAGGATGCCGAGTTTTCTCACATCGCTGCCGGCCAAGATACCCAGCGCACGCGAGCTACGTTGAAGGCTCAAGATGGTTGTCGTCAGTTCTGCGCCTATTGCATCATCCCCTACGCGCGGGGTCCTGAGCGCAGCCGGCCACCAGCAAGTGTGCTGGAAGAAGCCAGGATGCGGATATCCGAAGGGTTTCAGGAGATAGTCCTGACTGGCATTCATCTGGGCAGTTATGGACGAGACCTGCAGCCGCAGATGGACTTGGCGGATTTGGTGGGGCAGCTGTTGGGCTTGCCGGGGCTGGGCCGTCTCCGGCTGAGCTCCATTGAGCCTAACGATATCACTGCCAAGTTGCTGCAACTGATCAGCCAACACAAGTCCTTCTGTCGCCATCTGCATATACCTCTGCAAGCGGGGGACGATCAGGTGCTGAAAGCCATGCAGAGGCGTTACAGCACGGATGAATACCGTCAGGTTGTCTCTCTGGTACGTTCTTTCCTGCCGCAGGCCGCCATTACCACCGACGTGATAGTCGGTTTTCCCGGTGAGTCCGAAGAGCAGTTCTCTAATACCTGTGACTTTGTGCAAGAAATCGGTTTTAGCCGCTTGCATGTATTCCGTTATTCACGTCGTCCTGGAACGGTAGCTGCCACTTTGCCCAACCAGATTCCGGCCGCCGAAAAGGAGCGCCGCAGCCGCACTTTGATCGGCATTGGGGAGATGCTGGCTGCCAACTATGCCAAGAGACTGCTGGGCAAGACAGTAGAGGTGCTCTGGGAGCATGAACAGGACGGGGTTTGGACCGGACATACTGATACCTATGTGCAGGTCACTGCCCGCAGCAAGCAGCAACTGCAGAATCGAATCACCCCAGCCAGGGCCTTACACGTGAAAGGGGGCGGGGTGGTTGCAGAGTTGCTGCAAGAAGATGAGCAATCTGCACGCATCGGGTGAACAATTGTCTGTTCAAGCAGGAGGACAAGTACAGCCTGTCGAATATTCGTTGTGAGGGGGTGAGTTAATGGCTGATTGCATTTTCTGCAAGATCGTGGCCAAGCAGGTGCCAGCGGATGTGTTGTTCGAAGACGATACCGTTATGGCCTTCCGCGACATCAATCCAGTTGCGCCCGTGCATATTCTTGTCATCCCCAAGAGACATATCGGGTCCTTGGCAGAGGCTGAAGATGAGCACCAGTCTCTGCTGGGCAAGTTGTTGCTGCACGCTAATAAGGTGGCCCAAGAAGCTGGCCTTAGTGGTTACCGGGTAGCGATCAATGTGGGCAAAGAGGGCGGGCAGGTGGTTCCGCACTTGCATGTGCACGTGATCGGTGGCCGATCGGCGGATGATCTGCCGGCTCTCGGTTGACAGCGATTAGCCCCAGGGATATAATTGCAGGAGGTTCATTTCTTAAGTCACAGTGTTAGAGACAGCAAAACTCCGAGCATCTTCCAAGTGGCGGAGGGAGGGAGAACTGAGTGGCCGAGGTAAGGGTCCGAAAAGACGAGTCTTTAGACAGCGCTCTGCGCCGTTTTAAACGTCAATGTCAACGCTCTGGTGTGCTTTCTGAGGCTAGGAGGCGCGAACATTACGAAAAGCCTAGCGTAAAGCGTAAGAAGAAGGCAGAAGCAGCTAGGAAGAAGAAGCGTCGTTTCTATTAATAGTAAATAGGGTAGCCACTGGTGGCCGCGACGCGGCTGCCAGCCTGTTAGGATGCAGGTTATGTAATAGCTATGGCAAAACAAGGCACCGCTTTGGGCGGTGCTTTTTGTTTGGCGTTGGACGGTCTTCCTGCAGGCTGTATTGGAGGCAGTTTCTACGCGACTGCGAATATGTGGCATAGCCTGGTTTTGCATTTAGAGCAACAATAAGGTTATTCAGAATATTAAAGACAACCCTTGATGTATATACCTAAACAGTGAAATAAATTATATAATTCAACATAGTGCAGAAGGATTTTGTCGAAGGGTGTCGAATTTGTCTTCTTAGGCATCTCTGAAGGAGGCTGACTGGTGCGCATCCTTCAGGATGTCAAAATAGAAGGAGGTGAAAGAGAGAAATGCTAGAAGGAACCATTTTCTTGCTATCTGTGATCGTGGTGATGGCTATCGTAGTCTACAGCTCTCTAACCTTGGCTAAGAGGGGAAAGTGGGTGCCGAACATCCGCAAGATGGCCGGATTGGACTCCGTGGAAGAGGCTGTCGGTCGTGCCACCGAGATGGGTGCCCCTGTGCACTTCACCCCTGGTTTGGCAGACGTCACCGCTGACACTGCTCCTCAGACCTTCGCTGGTCTGGAAGTGCTGGGGTTCGTCACCGAGCTATCTGCGCGGTACAACACCGAGCTGATCGTCACCATCCGTCAGCCGAACGTATTCCCGCTGGCACAGGAGATCGTCCGTCAGGGTTACGTTGCCGCTGGCAAGCCGGACATGTTCCAGGAAGACACAGTGCAGTTCCTGTCCAGTGAGCAGTTTGCCTACGCTGCCGGCGTTATGGGAATTTTCTACCGCCGTCACGTGGCTGCCAACATCATGATGGGTGCGTTCTGGGCCGAGTCTCTGCTGTTTGCTGAGGCTGGTGCTCAAATCGGTGCCATCCAGGTGGCTGGTAGTGCTGCCATGGCACAGATCCCGTTCTTTGTAGCTGCTTGTGACTACACCCTGATCGGCGAAGAGCTGTATGCAGCTGGTGCTTACCTGTCCCAGGACAAGGTCAAGATCGGCTCCATCGGTGGTCAGGATATTTTGAAGGCCATGTCCATGGTTTTGATCCTGCTGGGGTCTTTGCTGGCCACTGCCGGGTCTCAGGCTCTAATTGAGTTGACCAAGAAATAATCCCAGGATCCGAGTGAGACTTGGATTCTTTACTAGAAGCGAGAGGGAGGTGTAAGAATTGCGTCGAGAAATCCCATTGATCATCACCTTTGTGATCGGCCTGATCATGCTGCTGACCAACTTCTTTGGTCCGGCCGACGGAAGCGATGGTTTTCTGCAGATTTGGGCCGATGAGCTGGGCGTCTGGATGATCATCGTCTCCGCATTTGCGGTCGGTTTGGCGTCGGTCAACCTGATCAGGATTCATTCCAGGAATATCGCCCGTCAGCGTCCAGGCTGGATCAACAGCCTCACCCTGATCGTAGCCATGGCCGCCTTTGCGGTGGTCGGCACCATTGCTCGCCTGCGTCCACAGGCAGAAGCGGTCGGAGAGCTGTACCAGAACATGTTCGACTACGTGCAATCGCCGCTGGGTGCAGCGATGTTTGCCATCCTGGCTTTCTACATCGCATCCGCATCCTACCGTGCATTCCGTATGCGCAGTCTGGAAGCTACCATTCTGCTGATCTCTGCCGTATTGGTCATGCTCGGTCGTGCACCTATCGGTGAGCTAATTTGGAACCAGTTCCCTGGCATCGCTACCTGGTTGCTGAACATCCCGAACACCGCTGGCCAAAAGGCGATCATGATCGGTGCAGCTATCGGTGCGTTTGCTACTTCACTGCGAATCCTGCTCGGCATCGAGCGTGGACACTTGGGTATGGAATAATCAAATCAGATAAGAGAGGAGGTGCCATGAGGTGGACTTCTTTAGCAAATTGCAGAATGTAGACCGCAGAATCATCTATGTGGTGGTGCTGTTGGCCATCGCGGTTCCGCTGATCAACCCCATCGGAGTGCCGCTGTCCATCAGCCCGCTCACAGAATCGGTCTTTAACTTGGCAGACTCGCTGCAGCCGGGCGACCGGGTACTGTTCTCCCTGGACTACTCTCCAGGTGGTTCGCCTGACGTGCATCCGCAAGCAGTAGCCATGATGCAGCACATGATGAAGAAGGGCGTGCGTGTGGTGATGGTCTCCTTCTGGGATGCCGGTCCCATGTACGGCGAACAGCTGATCGCAGCGTACCCGGACAAGGTATACGGAGAAGACTACATCAACCTGGGATACATTCCAGGCCAGGAGAACGCTATCCGTCTGTTCGGTTCTGACGTGACCATCGTGCGCAAGGACTTCCGGGGCCAGGATCCACAAAGCTACCCGATCATGGAGGGGATCAAGGACACCCGTGACTTCGCACTGGTAGTCGACTTTGTCTCCGGTAACCCGGGTATCCAGGAGTGGGTGCGCCAGGTACAAGGCCCGCTGGGCATCAAGATCGCGGCTGGCGCTGTCACCGTTAACGTGCCTACCACCATGCCGTTTGTGCAATCCGGCCAGGTGATCGGGCTGCTGCAAGGCCTGCGTGGCGCTGCTGAATACGAACTGTTGATGGAATCCCCTGGTCCGGCTGTGGCTAAGATGGACGGACAGTCCCTCGGGCACATCGCCATCATCAGCTTCATCCTGATCGGAAACATCGCTTACTTCTTCGGCAAGAAGAAGTAGGTCGGATCAAGACAAGTCAATCCTTTCGTTAAAGGGGGTGGAAAGAATGAGTAACAACCCGTGGGTATGGATTCAGGCCATCGGCATGATCGCTATCTTCTCCTTCATCTTTGCGGAGAACCCGGTCTACCGCTTCTTTGAGCACTTGTACGTCGGTGCCGGCGCCGGATATGCCATCAGCGTCAACATCAAGGCTATCTACGACAACGCACTGACGCCGCTCACCCAGGAAGGCAAGTTTGTACTAATTATTCCGATTATGTTGGGTCTCATGCTCTACGCGCGCTTCTTCAAGTCAATCTCCTGGCTTAGCCGTTGGAGCATCGCTTTCCTGGTGGGTATCGGTACCGGTATTGCCATCTACGGTGGCGTCAACTCCCAGTTTGTTGCCCAGATCCGTTCAGCCATGTTACCGCTGAACTCCCTGGACAATATCATCATGGTCTTCGGCGTACTGTCGATCCTCTTCTACTTCTTCTTTTCCATGGAGCACAGAGGACCGGTCAAATACGTGTCCGTGTTTGGGCGTTGGGTGATGATGATCACCTTCGGCGTATCTTTCGGCAACGTGGTGATGGGACGTATCTCCCTACTCCTCGGCGCTTTGGAATCTATCCTCGGCGGCTGGCTGGGCCTCTTGGCCTAGTCTGACTGAAAGCAAATCGCAGGATCAGGCCATGGGCAGCTTTGCCTATGGCCTTTTCCTATGTCCCGGCTGCTGCTGCAGGCGCTTCTTTTGCCAGGACAACCGGCATACAACTGAAAGAGAAGAGTCTTAGGGGGAGATGGGATGGCCAAAGAAAAACCCGTGCTCAGAAGGACCGCCAAAAACTCGCTACAAGGTCTGTTGACCGATGTCCTAGAGCTTCCCAAGGACCTGATCCTCAATTTGCCGCGAGTGACCATGGTTGGCAACATTCAGCTTACGCTGGAAAACCATCGGGGGGTCATAGAGTACTCAGCCAGCAGAACTCGCGTGGCGGTAGATAAAGGCGAGTTGATCGTCAGGGGACAGGGACTGCAAATTCGCTCGATAGTGGCAGAGGAGATCGTCATCGATGGATTGATCAGCGATGTCGCTTATGCCAAGTGACAGCTTTACAAGTGAGGGGGCATAGCCGGTGTTGGTGAACCGTTTGGTTGCTCTGCTTTGCGGATACCTGGCCATCAGATTTCGCGGTGTCAGGGTGGAGCGACTGATCAATCTCTGCCTAGCTCAAGGCATCCCTATCTGGGACATCTATACCACCAAAAACGGTACGGTTGTGGGCAAGACCAGTATTGACGGCTTCCGCCGAATGCGATCGGTGGTGAGGAAATCCGGAGTCAGGGTACACATTATCAAGCGCAGGGGATTGCCCTTTTTTGTTCATAAGCTATGGCAGCGTTCTGCCTTTGCTGCAGGGGCCCTGCTGTTTATCTTGGGCTTGTACCTGATGGGCTCAGTCATCTGGTTCGTAGAAGTGAAGGGTACCGAAGAGCTGCCGCCGTCTAGGGTGTTGCAGGCTGCAGCACAGCTGGGAGTGCGGCCGGGCGCTTGGCGTGGCCGCTTGCTGCCTGCCGAGCTGTCAAGGCAACTAGTTCTGCTGGTGCCGGAACTTTCCTGGGCAGGTGTGGAGCTGCAAGGCAGCCGCGCTACAATCGAAGTAGTGGAAAAGAAGCTGGTTACGGTGCAGCCTAAACCCATCGGTGACGTGGTTGCTCTCAAGGGTGGTGTGATCAAGAAGATCGTTCCGATGAACGGACAAGCCGCGGTGAAAGCCGGAGACACCGTGCAGCCAGGTCAAGTGTTGATCAATGGATGCTTTCAGGTTGACGATGACACTGAAAAGAGATATGTTCATGCCGAAGGAATAGTCACTGCCCGCGTCTGGTATGAAGGCAATGGGACCAGCGCCCTCAGGCGTCTGACCAGTCGGCCTACAGGGAACACTCTCACACGAGAGGTACTGATTATCAGCGGGCGCGAGATTGTGCTCAGAGGTCCGGCAGAGATTCCCTTCGCTCTGTACGAAGTGGATCGACAGTCTCTGCCTCTGATCTGGAGGAATCTTGGTGCGGCTGTAGAACATATTGTAGAGACTTATTCAGAGCTGATGGAAGAATATGAGCAAGTCAGTTTCTCTGAGGCCCAGCAGGAAGCCTTGGAGATGGCCAGGCAGGAAGCCACTGCAAAGTTGCCTCCGGATGCGACAATTGAAGATGAGATCATCCAAGCTGAGCTCTTGGAGGACCAGAATACAGTACGCGTTCGCTTGGTCGTAGAGACAACCGAGGCCATCGGGGGGTTTAGGGAAATGGCTGATCCCCCCATACAAGGAGGATACCAGTAGTTGAATTCGCAGCTTGCACAGCAGACCAAACAAGTACTGATCAGGGATATTGAAGAGGCACAAGCTATTCTCGGTCGCCATGATGAAAACCTGCGAGCCATCGAAGAAGCGATTCCGGTCAGCATCACTGTCCGGGGCGGCGAGTTGACCATCGTCGGTGCGCCGGCCCATGTTAACCAGGTAGAGTCTTTGCTGACACATCTTCTGGCACTGTACAGAAGGGGGACGCCTGTCGGTTTGCGTGAAGTTACTTACGCATTGCGGTTGATTGAAGATGGACAAGAACCCAACCTGGAGGAGATCTACTCCGACACCATCATCACCACCGCCCGCGGGAAACAAGTGCGGCCCAAAACCAAAGGGCAGAAACAGTACGTACAGGCGTTGAAGCAGAATGATATCGTCTTTGCCATTGGCCCGGCGGGAACTGGCAAAACGTATTTGGCTATGGCAGTGGCGGTGGCAGCCCTGCGCAACCGTGACGTCAGCCGCCTCATTCTGACCAGGCCGGCGGTGGAAGCGGGCGAAAAGTTGGGCTTCCTGCCGGGCGATCTGCAGGAGAAGGTGGACCCTTACCTGCGCCCGCTATATGATGCGCTGTTTGATATCATGGGGCAGGAGAACTACCAAAAGTACGTGGAGCGCGGCATTATTGAAGTAGCTCCTTTGGCATACATGCGTGGACGCACTTTGGACGACGCCTACATTATCCTGGACGAGGCACAGAACTCCACCCCTGAACAGATGAAGATGTTTCTCACTCGCTTGGGCTTCGGCTCCAAGGCGGTGGTCACTGGCGACATCACCCAGATTGACCTGCCCAAGGGAAAGACTAGCGGCCTGCAGGACGCGCGCCGCGTGCTAGGCAAGGTGAAGGGTATAGGATTTGCTTACTTCACCGAGCAGGATGTAGTCCGACACGCTCTGGTGCAAAGAATCATCAAGGCCTATGAGGCTGCCGCTAGAAGGCCTAGATAGCGATTATTCCTAAGATATTATGGAGGAGGGGTTGGCATGGCAAAGAGGGCAGCAAGCGCTCTGCTTCCCCGTCGTGTCTGGCGAAAGCCAGGCCTGCGTCGGGCAGCGCTGATATTTCTGGTTTATGCTGTGCTCTCGGTGCTGTTGTTCTTCAGTCTGCTCCCTGAATCAATTCAGCTGGAGGTTGGACAAGCCAGCCCGCGCTATATCGGCGCGCCTCGTACGGTGGAGGATCAATACACCACAGCGAAGCTGAAGGAACAGGCGAAGCAGAGTGTAAAGGACATCTTTGAACAGGATCCTAATGTTCCGCTGGCGACCAGTGCTGAAGTGAACGACATCTTTAACCACTTTTTGAATGTGGCTGCTGCCACCGAGGATACGCAAGAGCGCCTGGAGATGATCCGGCCTCAACTGTCGGTGGACTTGAACGACGATCTGCTAATCCTGGGGTTCAGTCTCAACAGCGATGCCAATAGCCAGCTGGCAGGGATGCTGAACCAGCTATTGGGTGAAGCGTACGCGCGGGGGATCAAGGCTGAGGCGCTGGCTGCAGCCGAAGAACAGCTGCAGCGGGACATAGATCGGCTTTACATCAGCGAGGGCCAGAAGAGCTTGCTGCGTCAGATTGGTATTCAACTGTTGAGACCGAATATGCTCTACAACGCTTCCGCAACCGAGCAATTGCGTCAGGAAGCTGAGTCCCGAGTACTGCCGGTGCGGGTGCAAAAGGGGCAAAAGATCATCGGGCAGGGGGAGATCGCTACCGAGCGGGAGATCCAACTGCTGGAAGACCTAGGCTTGCTGCGCCCTGCTCTCAACTGGATGCTGGCGGCTGGTGCCTTCGCCTATATGCTGATGGCTCTATTGCCCATCTTTCTCTATCTGTGGCTATTCCGAGAGGATGTGTGGCGGGACAACAAGCAACTGGTGTTGATTGGCCTGATCATCCTGCTCACGGGCGTGATCTGTCGGGTGAGCGCGGTGCTATCCGGCTACCTGTTGCCGGTAGCGATGGCTAGTATCCTGATCGCAGTCCTGATTGGTCCCCGGCTAGGCGCTGTTGCTAGTGTCAGTATGGCATTGATAGCTACCGCTTTGTCTGGCTTTGAAATTGCCACGTTCGGCGTCAGCCTGGCCGGTGGCTTGGCTGGAGCATTTGGCGTTTCCCGCATGCATCAGCGGTTCGATCTGGTGCGCGCAGGTGCGGTCATTGCCGGCACAGCTAGCTTGGCTACGTTGGCCTTCGGAATGCTGCTGGGCACCGGGTGGAAAGATTTGCTGGCGGATGTGCTCGGGGCCGCTGCAGGTGGCGTGTTCTCGGCTATCTTGGGGTTTGGCGTCCTTCCTTTCCTGGAGCGTCCCTTTGGTATTGCATCCACCATTAAACTGCTGGAACTGTCCAACCCAAACCACCCCTTACTCCGGCGTCTTCTGGTAGAGGCACCTGGCACCTACAACCACAGCATCATCGTGGCTAATCTGGCGGAAGCAGCCGCCGAGGCGGTTGGCGCTAATGGGCTGTTGGCCCGGGTGGGTTCTTATTATCATGACGTTGGCAAGATCAAGCGCCCCTACTTCTTTATTGAGAATCAGTTCATGATGGAAAACCCTCATGATAAGTATCCTCCTTCATTGAGCACCCTGGTGATCACGTCCCATGTTAAGGATGGCGTGGAACTGGTGAGGGAGTACAGGCTTCCGGAAGTCTTGGCTGACATGGTGCGGCAGCATCATGGCACTACTCTGGTGGGGTATTTTTACCACAAGGCAAAAGAGAGCTGTGATGTGAAGGAGGAGGACTTCCGTTATCCAGGGCCCACCCCCAGAACCAAAGAAGCGGCGATCATCATGTTGGCCGACTCAGTGGAGGCCGCTGTGCGGTCCCTGTCACAGCCAACCCCTGGGCGTATCGATAACCTGGTGCGGAAGATCATCAAAGAGAGGCTGAACGATGGTCAGTTGGACGAGTGTGACATCACGTTGCGCCAACTGGATAAGGCGGGAACAGCTTTCGTGCATATCTTGAGCGGAATCTTCCATAAGCGGGTTGAGTATCCGGAAAAGTTGCCTGATGGCGAGAAGGTGAAAGTGGATGATCTTGATTCAAAATGAACAGTGCCAAGTCGCTTGCGGTGATGAGCTGCTGCAGTTTTGCGAGCGAGTCTTGAGAGATGCTATCGCCGCATTGGAGCTGCCCAGCGAAGTGGAAGTGAGCGTAGTATTGGTTGACGACGAGGCCATTCGCCAGCTTAACCAGCGGTATCGGCAGATTGATGCTCCCACCGACGTTCTTTCCTTCTCCCAAATGGAAGGGGAAGAGCTGGTGGATGCTGGTGAGACTGTACTTCTGGGCGATATTGTGATCAACTTGCCACGAGCGGTGGAACAAGCTGAGAGCTACCAGCATTCAGTGGAGCGCGAGTTGGCCTTTCTGTTGGTACACGGTTTGCTGCATCTCGTGGGGTATGATCACGATGAGCAGTTTGAAGGTGAGATGCGTGAAAAGCAGACCGCAGTGTTGCGGGCGATCGGAATTGAAAGATAAGCAGCCTCCGCGTCGTCTCCTTGCCAACAGCTTTCGCTGCGCCGGGCGCGGGGTATGGTTGGCCTTTTGCCAGCGCAATTTTCGTCTTCATCTGGTGGCTACTGCGTTGGTTGTGCTGGCTGGCTTCAGGTTCAGGGTTTCCTCGCTGCAATGGGGTCAGCTGATCATCGCTGTCACTCTGGTAATCGGTGCGGAAATTATCAATACAGCCGTGGAGTATGTGGTTGATTTGGCGTCGCCCGGATACGCTGAATTGGCCCGCATGGCCAAGGATGCAGCGGCCGGGGCGGTTCTTGTCACCGCCTTGGCCGCTTTGGCGCTGGGGAATCTGGTCTTTGCAGCACCCTTGGCACCCTGGCTGAGGGCATTGCGAGACGCTTTAGCTTCGTGGAATCCTTTCTTTGCCGCGGGACTGGCTGCTGCAGCCTTAGTGCTTGAGGTTGGCCTGTGGCTTCCTGCCGATCGTCAGCAGCGCCGTTTGCTGTGTTTTTCACTGATAGTGGTGCCATGGTTAGCGCGACTCTTCGTTGCCATCCCCACCTTGCCTCTACTCACGGGGATAGTAGTGCTGCTGTTCGCAGTCTGGGTGCGGATGGGGTGCGAGACCCTGGCTCATTTCACAATCCGCCTGTTGACCGAGGCAGGCTGGTGGTTATGGCTTTGGCAACGGCTCAACTGAGTTGGATAGCCGTGGCTTTGTCAGGAACTGTTTCCCAGTCAGCCGCGTCTAAATGGGATAAGCTGAAAGTTGGTTGCGACTGTCAGCCTATCGAAATTCAGGAGGCTTCGCCATAGACCGCTATGGAGAGGATTGGGGGGAATCTTTTTGCGCAAGATAGTGACCGAACGGCGCACGGGAAACCAAACACTGCTGTTGGTCTTGGTTGCTCTGGTGCTGGCCAGCAACACGCTGGTGCTGGGGCGTTCGTTGAATCTGTTTCGCTTCCCGGGGGAGATAGATCAGCTGGAAATCGCCAAACAAGGGGCGTTAGCTCTGGTTAGCCAGATCGAGCGATCGGCTGCGGAAAAAGGCTTAGCCACACTACCCACAGTACTGGACTTGATCGCTCGCTTCCAATACGATGTTGCCCGCGCCCGCACTTTGGACGAACTAGCCCAGGTGTTGATGCAGGGAGGTTCCGAGGCCAAAGAGGTCCTGAACATGGAGCAGGACGGCAGGCGGCGCACCCTGCTGGAGACATTGATCAATGCAGATCCAAGTCTCCAGTTGGTCGAAGGCAAGTTCGATATTTCCGTCAGCTGTGATGCTTCGTCCGGCTTGACGATCGTCGACCAGGCTGAAATCCTGTCCGAGTCCACTGTGGAAGCGTTGCGCACCAACGCCCTGTTCAATACGCCCTTTGAGGCAATTGTGGTTGAGGTGGCCAATGGCAAGGCGAGGGTGATCAACTATCGCACCTTGTACGACAATGTACAGCTGCTACAGCGGGAGGTGCAGACGCTGCAGGCTGACCTGCACAAGGTGAATCAGTTGGCCGGCCTCAGCTCTCTCAGCGGATCCGGCATAGTGATCCAGGTATACGATGCTCCTGGCGGCTATACTAACGACTACATCGTGCATGACGCGGATATTCGGGATATTGTCAACGAACTTTACTCTGCCGGGGCCTTGGGTGTCTCGGTGGGCGGTGTGCGATTGACCGCCAACTGGTCAATTCGCTGCGCTGGTGCGGTTGTGTTGGTCAATCAACAGCAGATAGAGGTCAACCCGGTGGTAATTCAGGCGGTGGGCAACCCGAATGTGTTGCGCAGCAGTCTGGACTTGATCGCCAACACCTACCGGGCGGTGCGAGGGATTGAGATGATCGTGGAACTGCAGGATGACTTGGTGTTGCCTGCGAGCGAGAAGACGCCATAGTGAGGTGTGAACATGAACCAAGACGAGATCATTCAGGCAGCGATGGCTGCTAGAGAAAGGGCTTATGCTCCTTACTCCAATTACCAGGTGGGTGCCGCAGTGCTGGCTGCCTCCGGCCGCATCTATACCGGCTGCAACGTGGAAAACGCATCCTATGGGCTGAGCATTTGCGCCGAAAGGGTGGCGATCTCTGGTGCTGTCGCGGCTGGTGAACGCAGCTTCCTCGCATTAGCCATTGCTGGGGGACAGAGTCTGCCCTCTATGCCCTGCGGCGCTTGTCGCCAGTTCATCGCTGAGTGGGCGGACGAGAGCTTGCCCATATTTATTGTCTCGGATCAGGGTCAGCGGGTGGATGTAACTTTGGGAGACCTGCTGCCGCATCCCTTTGGCCCGCAATCGGTGCGGGAGAATGACCGGCCATGAGCTACAAGTCCGGCTTTGTGACTGTGATAGGACGCCCCAACGTGGGAAAATCCACCTTGCTCAACGCGTTGCTGGGCGAGAAGATGCTAATCGTCAGCGACAAGCCCCAGACAACCCGTAATCGCATTCAATGCATCCTCACCGGCGCAGACCATCAAGTTGTGTTCATTGACACCCCTGGCATCCACAAGCCCAGGTCGCTGCTCGGGCAGGGTATGGTCAGAGCCGCGCTGGATACGCTGCAGGAAGTGGATCTGATACTGTTTATGGTGGAGGCTCAGGCCATGCCGGGGGCGGGCGATCGGTTTGTGGCTGAGAGCCTCGGTTCGGTGAACACTCCTGTCTTGTTGGTGATCAATAAGGTAGACTTGGCGCAGGGACGGCAGTTGGTGCAGTTGGAGGCGGCTTGGCAACAGCTACTGCCGCAGGCCGCCGGCGTGATCCATGTCTCCGCCCTGACCGGCTATAATCTGGAGTTCCTGCGCCAGCAGGTGCTGCAGCGACTGCCAGCAGGTCCGCAATATTATCCAGAGGATATGGTGATCGATCAACCAGAGCGCTTTATTGTAGCGGAGTTGGTGCGGGAAAAAATACTGCACCTAACCCGGGATGAGGTTCCCCATGCAGTTGCGGTGGTGGTGGAGGAAATGCGTGAACGGGATGACGATATGGTCTATGTGCGGGCCAACGTCTATGTGGAACGGGAGTCACAGAAAGGCATCATCGTTGGCAAGCGGGGGGCCATGCTGCGAGCGGTGGGAGAAGCAGCCCGGGGAGATATAGAAAGACTACTCGGGTCGCGCATCTATTTGGACCTGTGGGTGAAGACCCGCAAGGATTGGCGCAATCAGCTGCAAGGGCTGCGCCAAATGGGATACGAGGAACTTGGCAGGAAGGAGAGATAAGTAGTATGAACAAACAAGAGTTGGCTACGATGATCGACCACACCTTGTTGAAACCTACCGCCACACCCAAACAGATAGAACAACTGTGCCGTGAAGGAAACGAGCACCGATTCGCTAGTGTTTGCGTTAACGGGAGCTACGTTGCCCTGGCTGCCAGCCTGAGCAAGATACCGGTCGCTGCCGTGGTGGGTTTTCCGTTGGGAGCGACGAGTACGGCAGCGAAGGCAGCGGAGGCTGCCCAAGCTGTGGCCGACGGTGCCCGGGAGATAGACATGGTGCAAAACATAGGCTGGGCTAAGGCCGGGCTGTGGTCCCAGGTTGAGGACGATATCCGTCAAGTGGTGCAGGCAGCCAAAGGTGCCACCGTTAAGGTAATCATCGAGACCGCACTGTTAACCGACGATGAGAAGCGTCAGGCTTGTCTGGCGGCCATGAGGGCAGGCGCACACTTTGTCAAGACCTCGACCGGTTTTTCTACTGCTGGGGCTACCGTGGAGGACGTGCGGCTGATGCGGTCGGTTGTCGGTGACTCACTGGGGGTGAAGGCCGCTGGAGGAATCTCGGACCTGGAAACCGCACAGAGGATGATAGCGGCTGGCGCCAGCCGTTTGGGTGCCAGTGCCGGTGTTAAGATCATCACCCCGCTGCACTAACTGGGAGGAAAGCTGTTGGCTCAGGTAAATGTAAGCGGCATCGTGCTTCAATGTTACGACTTGGGTGAGAAAGATCGCATCGTGGTACTGTTGACCGCCGAGTTGGGCAAGATTAGAGTGGTGGCCAAGGGGGCGAAGCGCCCTGGAGGGCGGTTTGCCGCAGTGGCCAGCCCTTTCACAGAGATAACAGCCAGCATTCATCTGGGGCGAAGCTTGCACACCCTAAATCAAGCTCAGATTCGGACTAGCCATCGCCAGCTGAGGGAGCAGTTGGACCGCATGGCCATCGGCCTGTTCATGACCGAACTGCTGGATGTGGCCACTGTGGAAGGCCCCGGCCAAATGGAGTTCCTGAACATGCTCAGCAACAGCCTGCAGCGTTTGGAGGTCGCCGCGCAGCCGGAACTGATTCTCTGTAGCTTTCTGTTACAGCTACTGCAGCTGTCGGGACTATCTCCGGCGGCTGGGGTTTGCGCCAGCTGTCAATCGAGCGACAGACCGTTGATTGCGCTTGATGCGGCCGCCGGCGGCTTGGTCTGTAGGTCGTGCGTCGGCAAGACGGGGTCCTTTCCCCTCTCAGGCCAGGCTATTCACCTGTTGAATCAGCTATCTCTCTCGCTGTGGGAAGGTTGGCCACCGGAGTCGGCTCCAGTCGGACCAGCAACTATACTCAGTCTCTGCCGGGCTCTGGAGCAGTTCACTTTCTACCAGTTGGATGCAAGGCCAAAATCCTATCGGTTCTTGAATGATATGCGCGGAACCAGTGATTAGCAGCGGAGAGTTTGGCGCTCCGCAGGCAATTTCTTCAACCCGGATTCTGAAAGGTGGTGTTTTGGTGCCGACATTGGAGCAAATCGATATTTTGCGTGAACGGACCGGCGCTAGCTACCGCGAGGCAAAAGAAGCTTTGATACACTGTAATGACGACGTGGTGGATGCGATCATTTGGCTGGAGGAGAAAAAGTCGTCCAGCAATTGGATGGAACACGCGCAAGTCCGCGGCAGCGAGTTGTTGGACGCGGTGAAGCGGCTGATCCAAGAGGGAAATGTGCGTCGCATACGCGTGCTACAGAATGGCCAGGTTTTGATCGAGTTTCCGGTGACCGCTGGTGCCCTGGGTGCATTGCTGGCACCCCAGTTGGCAGCAGTTGGAGTGATCGCGGCGTTGATTACCCGGTGCACGGTGGAGATTGAAAGGGTGACAGATGAGCGGCCCGACGACCCCCCTCCTGCCGATCCGATGGAGTAGCCTGCCCCTGGCAGGCTCTTTTGTTCGTCTGAAGCAGGAACTATGGCAGGAGATGGTGTATATACTGATTTACTAAACAACATACCCTATTGTCCGGAGGGGGTGACGCAGATCGAACTTAGTCCGCGACAGAAACAGATTCTAGAACTAGCGAAGGCAGGGGGGCCGATCACCGGAGAAGAGTTGGCGAGTCATCTGAATGTAACTAGGGCCGCTTTGCGGCCGGACCTGGCAATTCTCACCATGTCCGGCTTGTTAACCGCCCGGCCGCGGGTGGGGTACACCTATTCTGGCAGAAGCAGCAGTTTTTTCGCCGCCGAGCGTTTAAGGCAGACCAAGGTAAGGGAAATTTACGCGCTGCCGGTGGTGGTGAATGAGAATCTCGCTGTCTACGATGCTATTGTCAGCATGTTCCTGGAAGATGTGGGGACGCTGTTCGTTGTCGACGGGCAAGGCTGGCTGACTGGGGTAGTCTCGCGCAGCGACCTGCTCAAGCACAGCATGGGGAACTTGGCCTTGGACAAGGTTCCCGTCGGCGTCGTGATGACCCGCCTGGCAAATATCGTCCATGTCACTATGGATGACACAGCCCTGCAGGCTGCCCGCAAGTTAATCAATCATCGTGTGAGTACCCTGCCTGTAGTCAGGGCAGCTGAAGCTGAAGGGAAGCTGGAAGTGATCGGTGCTGTGTCCCTGCGAACCATCACCGGTCTGTTTGTGGAAATTGGCATTGGCCACGAATGACAACTAACGGTCACCTCAGCGTGTTCGTATAGCGTGCGGCTCAGGTTTGGCGACCGTTGTCCTGCCAACAGGCATACACAGGTCGCAAGTACAAGATTGATGGCTTAGGAGGGTGGATTGTGGAGTCAATAGTATATGTAGTCTCAGACTCTTTGGGCGAGACCGCTGATCGGGTGGCTAGGGCAGCGGCGAGTCAGTTCCTAGCGCAGTCCTTTGACATGCGTCGTATTCCTTATGTTACTGCCAGGGAGATGGTGGACGAGATCGTTGCTGAGGCTAGTCAACATACTGCGTTGATAGTGCACACGTTGGTCTCGCCCGACCTGCGGGAATATATCAATATGCAAGCTTCCCAGCAGCAAGTGCCGTGCGTGGATATTATGGGGCCAATGCTGGATGCCTTCTGTCAGGTGACCCATGATACTCCGCGGCTACTGCCTGGGTTGGTCCATCAATTGGACGAAGAGTATTTTCGCGAGATCGAGGCGGTGGAGTTTGCCGTTAAGTATGACGACGGCAAAGACCCGCGCGGCCTGCTAAAGGCGGATGTGGTGTTGATTGGGGTATCCCGCACTTCCAAGACCCCACTGAGCATGTACTTGGCCCATCGTGGTCATCGCGTGGCTAACGTACCACTGGTGCCGGAAGTCAATCCTCCAGAAGAGATTTTCATGCTACCACCGGATCGAGTGATCGGGCTCACCATCAGCGCTCAGCAGTTGAAGCAGATCCGCCAGGAGAGATTGAAGGTGCTTGGCCTGCAGCCTAGTGCCAACTATGCCAGCGATGAGCGAATTCACGAGGAGTTGGAGCATGGACGGCGAATTATGGAGCGGATTGGTTGTGTGGTGATCGATGTTACCAAGCGAGCGGTTGAGGAGACAGCCAGTCAAGTGATGGAGTTGCTGGCCAAACGAGACCGGGGCTAGAGGGGCGGGAACGCCCCTTTTCTTGCGTCACGTTCCAGGGAAATGCTAACCCCATAAGCGGAGGCTGCTACGGCTCAGTCTTGCTTCAGGAATAGGCACAAGAATGCCTACTATCAGGCAGGTGACTAGCCCTCCGCTGCTGAAGAAAACAGATCGGAATGTGTTTAGGTAGGAGGGGGACAGGTGGAAATCCGCCAATTCACTGAGGAAAGGGAGAGAGTCTGGCTCTCTCCCTATGCGGCGAAATCCGCCTCCAGTCGGGGCAGACAGCGGCTGGAAGAGGAGTGCACTGTGCGTACGGCATGGCAAAGGGACAGGGATCGCATACTGCATTCCAAGGCCTTTCGTCGCCTAAGAGACAAGACCCAGGTGTTCATTCGTCCGGAAGGGGACCATTATCGCACTCGGCTGACCCACACACTGGAGGTGGCCCAAATCGCCCGCACCATTGCCCGCGGGTTGCAGCTTAACGAGGACTTGACCGAAGCCATAGCATTGGGTCACGACTTGGGGCACACTCCGTTTGGTCACGCCGGAGAGCAGGCTTTGGACAGGTTGCTTGGAGAAGGGTTCCGCCACAACGAACAGTCCTTGCGTGTGGTGGACCATTTGGAGAAAGAGCAAGGGCTCAACCTGACGTTGGAGGTTCGAGACGGCATCCTCTGCCATTCAGGGCCGCGACTGCCAGTCACTCTGGAAGGGGCGGTGGTGAGGCTGTCGGATCGCATAGCCTATATCAACCATGACTTGGACGACGCCATGCGCGCGAGGCTGCCTCAGATGGAGTTGCTGCCCAAACATTGCCTGGATATATTGGGGCACACCCACAGCCAACGTATTCACTGCATGGTGCTCGATGTGATCGTCAACAGTCGGGGCAAAGACCAGATCGTCATGTCACCGCCGGTTGCTACAGCCATGGATGAGCTGCGGGATTGGCTGTTTGCCCACGTGTACATCGGGTCCGAGGCCAAGCGGGATGAAAACAAAGCTGTGCAGATGATCGAAATGCTGTTTCACCGGTTCTGTCAACAGGTGCATCTGCTGCCTGCTCCCTATCAGCGCATATATCAACAAAGTGGGGTGGAGCGTGCAGTGGCAGACTACATTGCCGGGATGACGGACCGCTTCATCATCAGTCAGTTCGAACAAATGTTTATTCCAGCAGCATGGAATAGTGAAAACAGGCAGGAAAAAGCATTCTGATGACGAAAAGTCAAGATAACGCTTTTGTTTGCATATCCCGAGGAGTGGGTTTGCCATAGTAGTACGAACTTTGCCTTCGCTGCGCGCCTGTTGCCCACTGCACACAGCATTCTGCCATCGATAGCAGGAAAAGCTCGTCTGGTGAAGAATTATATCAAACCGACACCGACTTTCGACAAGGATCGTAGGAACTGACTATCAGGCGACCTTTATCAACGAAGATTGTGTGGTGACCATGAAGCTATAGGAACACGAGTCTAAAGACTGGAGATGGGATATGCGGGCACAGTTTTCCGAGGAATTTATCGAGCGCGTTCGACATGCCAGCGACATTGCTGAGGTAGTCGGCAGACATGTTCAGCTGCAGCGCAAGGGTCAGAACCTATGGGGTTTGTGTCCCTTTCATTCTGAGAAAACTCCATCTTTCAGCGTCAGCCCCTCAAAGCAGATGTACTACTGCTTCGGGTGTCACGCTCATGGCACAGTGTTTAATTTCATCATGGAGACTGAACGGTTATCCTTTCCTGAAGCTGTACGGGCACTGGCAGATCGCGCCAATATCCCCATTGAAGAGGATATCGTTGTCTCTCCGGAGGCAAGAGAACGCCAACGCCAAATGAAGTTGCTCCATCGGGTAAGCCAATGGGCCGCGGACATCTATCATGAACAACTGCTAAGGGCACCGGAGGCTGTGGCGGCGCGAAGCTATTTGCAGCGTCGCGGCCTTGACGCCGAACTGATCAGGGCGGCCCGTTTGGGATATGCTCTTCCAGATTGGACTGGACTGCTCAGGGCTGCTGAACGCAGCAAGGTGCCGCTGGAAGCCTTGGTCAAATTGGGGTTGGCCATTCCGCGTCAGCAAAAGCAGGGCCATTATGATCGCTTCCGCGGACGGGTGATCATCCCCATCGCCGATCAACGGGGCCGCGTGGTAGCTTTTGGCGGCCGTGCAATTGACGACACACATCCTAAGTACTTGAATTCACCTGAGCATCAGTTGTTCAGCAAGGGCAAACTGCTGTATGGACTGCATAACGCCAGCAAGTCCATTGTCCAGCTGGACCAGGTGGTCCTGATGGAAGGGTATATGGACTGTCTGGCCGCGTGGCAACACGGTATCCTCAACGCTGTGGCGTCGCTAGGGACGGCTTTTACACCGCTGCAGGCGAGGCTGATCGGCCGCTACACGCGGCAGGTGGTGATCTGCTATGACGGAGACGAAGCCGGGTTGCAGGCAGCGCTCAGGGCAGCGGAAATACTGCAGCAGGCTGCACTAGAGGTGAGAGTGGCGGTGCTGCCTGCTGGTGAGGATCCGGACGACTGTTTGCGCAAGCGGGGTAGCGATTACTTCCGTCAGCGAATCTTGGGACAGGCGAGCACACTGCTTGACTTCAAACTGGACATGCTTCGCAAGCAGTTCAACTTAAGTGATATCAACGGAAAGGCAGAGTTTGTGACCGCAGCCACAGCTGAATTGGCCAAAGTGGATAACGCAGTGCTAAGGGCCAGCTATGCAGAACGCATAGCCCACCAGCTTCAGGTGTCCACCGATGCGGTGATGATAGAACTAGCCAAACATGAGCAGAGTCCAAGGGGCAAAGCCAAGAATAGTAATGGTAATAGCAGGAATACTAATGAAGGTTCGGTTGTTAGCATGGCGGAATCGGTCGATCCCATCGCCAGAGGTTGTCTGGTTGCTGAAAACACATTGCTGGGTTTGTTGTTGCAGAATCTGGTCGGGGCTGAGGAGCTCTTGCTGGCTTGGCAAGCGGAGAATGTCTACGCTCATCCCGCCGATCGGCAACTGGTCTCCCTGATGTTGCAGCAGATTCAGAGTGGCCATGCTATCGAAGTCGGACGGATGCTGGAGCAGATCGCCGATCGTGCCGCAGCACAGCGATTGGCAGAAGTCGCCTTGGCGGAAGCACCACCGATGGCTGATGCCGAGGTAGTAGCCCAAGACTGCCTGCAGAAATTGAAGCTGATGGCCATCAGACAGGCGATTGCGCGTGTCCAGGGCCAATTGGTCGCCACAGAAGATGATACAGAACGTAGGCGACTACTGCATGAGCTGCAGTTACTTATAGAGAAGCAAAAGGCTTTGCGGCACTGATTGTGCTAGAGGGGGGTTTTCCTTGACCAAGAAAGAAGCACAGCTAGAGTTAGTTAGAGAACTGATAGAGAAGGGTAAGAAACAGGGCGTTCTCGCCTACAAAGAAATCATGGATGCGTTGCAGGAGATAGATCTCAACCCTGACCAGATCGATGAGATTTACGAAAGCCTCGCCTCTATGGGCATTGAAGTGGTCTCAGAGCACGAAGACGAAAACGAAGTGCCTGATGAGGATGTCGCCAGCGGCGAGGATGATGATGACAGCGAAAGCGGTAATGGCAAGGACATCGCTGTTCCCGATGGAGTGCGACTGGATGACCCTGTGCGCATGTATCTGAAAGAAATTGGCCGCGTTCCTTTGCTCTCTTCAGAGGACGAGGTCAACTTGGCCAAGCGTATGGAGCAAGGCGAGGAAGAGGCCAAGAAGCGGTTGGTGGAAGCCAACCTACGACTGGTAGTGAGTATTGCCAAGCGTTACGTAGGGCGGGGAATGCAGTTCCTCGATTTGATTCAGGAAGGCAATCTGGGCCTGATCAAAGCAGTGGAGAAATTTGACTATCAGAAGGGCTTCAAGTTCAGCACCTACGCCACCTGGTGGATTCGCCAGGCAATTACCCGTGCCATCGCTGACCAAGCTCGTACCATCCGCATTCCGGTGCACATGGTGGAGACCATCAACAAGTTGATCCGCGTATCCCGCCAGTTGTTGCAGGAATTGGGGCGCGAGCCATCCCCAGAAGAGGTGGCTGAGCAAATGGATATCCCCGTTGAACGGGTGCACGAGATCCTGAAGATTGCCCAGGAGCCAGTTTCTTTGGAGACGCCAATCGGCGAGGAAGAGGACAGCCACTTGGGCGACTTTATCCCGGACGAGGACGCCATGGCTCCGGCCGATGCAGCGGCTTTTGTGTTGTTGCGCGAGCAACTGGACGATGTCCTTTCGACTTTAACGGACCGCGAACAGAAGGTCTTGAAACTGCGCTTTGGTCTTGAGGACGGGCGTGCGCGTACCCTGGAAGAAGTGGGCCAGGAGTTTGGAGTCACCCGCGAGCGCATTCGGCAGATCGAAGCCAAAGCGCTGCGCAAGTTGCGCCATCCCAGTCGCAGCAAGCGACTCAAGGATTTCCTGGAGTAAAGTGGCAGCCATTCTACTGTATTGACGGAAATTGCGTTCTGCTCTATAATAGTGATGCGCGTTCCTCAGTAGCTCAATGGCAGAGCAACCGGCTGTTAACCGGTAGGTTGTAGGTTCGAGTCCTACCTGGGGAGCCATTTCTTTCGGGCCCATAGCTCAGTTGGTCAGAGCGGTCGGCTCATAACCGATTGGTCCTAGGTTCGAGTCCTAGTGGGCCCACCACATTTCGACTTAGGAAAAAGTGGTTAGCTCGTTTATGGCAGCCGTTTTCAGTGCGAAGGCGGCTTTTGTTGTCTCAGATACACCGGGACGTGTACCGTGTATCCCGGATACACCGAGGTGCATCCCGTGTATCCCGCAGTGTGAGGGCTAAGGCGATTGAACGAGAGGCCGCTTGCAAAAAGTCATTACTGGCGTTATAATAAACAAGCACTAAGTTTTTGGGCGCATAGCTCAGTCGGGATGAGCGCTTGCTTCACACGCAAGAGGTCACAGGTTCGAGCCCTGTTGCGCCCACCATTAGAAAACACTTACGCCGCCAGGGTCTTCGGCCCTGGCGGCGTCTTAGTTGTGTGCCCGGCATGGGCGCTATCTACTAGGTGAAAGTCCTAAGCGGTGAAGGTAGCAGTAGCCGTAGCCTAAGGCAAGGGTGTCCACCGCGAGGTGGAATCTGAAGGAAGCCGGCGGCAAACTTCCGGCCTGAGGAACACATATCAGCTCATATGAGGCCAGTGACAGTTGGATGAGTCTGCAGCACAAGGCAAAGTCCATGCTACCGAAGGTTGTTGCTGGTAAATGAGACGGGTAGATGGAAGGAAAGATAGCGCTCTTACCCGGGGAGGCCTGCCAGGTACGCCGACAGAGTTGGCAACCCAGACAGTGATGCCTGGCTGAACTGGCAGGAGTCAGCAGAGGCCATAGTACCTGAAGAGATATCGCTTCAGGGAAGGGCCGAACGCGAAGAAAGGAGAGCAACCGATGAGCTCGCATGGGAAGCAACGACAGCAGAAAATCCCGCAAGGGAGCTACCAGCAGGAGGAAGCAGTGAATCTGCAGGGGACTGCCGGAGCGCCTAGTTTCCCGACGGCGCGAATCGAGGAGCAATCCTGCCGGAACTGGACACATCTGATGGAGAACGTCGTATCAGAACGGAATATGAGAGAAGCGTACAAACGCGTCCTTCGGAACAAAGGAGCGGCCGGGATTGACGGAGTGGAGGTTCAGAACCTGAAACCTTACCTCTGGGAACACTGGGAGCGCGTCAAGCGGGAACTACTCAAGGGAACCTACAAGCCAAGTCCAGTCCGTCGGGTCGAAATCCCGAAACCAGACGGCGGAGTAAGGCTGCTAGGGATACCCACCGTCCTGGACCGGCTGATCCAACAAAGCCTACTACAAGTAATGAACTTCATCTTCGATCCTGACTTCTCTGAATACAGCTTCGGCTTCCGCCCTCGCCGCAGCGCGAGACAGGCGGTAACCAAAGCTAAGCAATATATCAACGAAGGCTACCGCTATGTTGTGGACATGGACCTGTCTAAGTTCTTCGACAGAGTCAACCATGACATATTGATGGCAAAGGCGGCCCGTGTAATCGGGGATAAACGGGCATTGAAAGTCATCCGCGCATATCTCGAAGCCGGAGTCATGGTGAACGGTGTGGTGCAGGAGACTGGAGAAGGGACACCCCAGGGTGGCCCGCTCAGTCCACTCCTGGCAAACATCATGCTGGATGAACTGGATAAAGAGCTAGAGAAACGGAGACACAGGTTCGTCCGCTACGCAGACGACTGTAATATCTATGTCAGAAGCAAACGAGCGGGAGAAAGATTGATGAAGAGCATTCGCAACTTTGTAGAAGGCAAGCTTAAGCTGAAGGTAAACGAGGAGAAAAGCGCGGTTGACCGACCTTGGAAGCGCAAGTTTCTGGGGTTCTCATTCACTTCCCAGCGAGAAGCCCGTATCCGAATAGCTCCTAAAACCAAACAGAGAGTCAAGGACAAAATACGGGAACTAACTAGCAGGCGCAAAAGTATGAGCATGGAAGCTCGAATCAAATCGCTAAACATCTACCTGCGTGGATGGATGGGCTACTTCAAGTTGGCCGAAACTCCAAGTGTGTTTCATAAACTTGACGAGTGGATTCGACGCAGACTGCGCATGTGCTTGCTGAAGCAGTGGAAGAAGCCGAAAACCAGGAGGAGCGAGCTGATTAAGCTTGGCATCTCACCAGAGTCAGCTAAGAAGATTAGCGGATCACGCAAAGGTTACTGGCGACTCGCACTCACTCCACAACTAAACAAAGCCTTAGGCCTCCAGTACTGGAAGGCCCAAGGCTTATTCAGCTTAACTTCAGTATTGTCCAAAGGTTAAACTTCGCGAACCGCCGTATACCGAACGGTACGTACGGTGGTGTGAGAGGACGGGGGTTAGTCACCCCCTCCTACTCGATTGATCAACTGAGTTCTAGGAGTCCCTTTGGGATTCTAGCTGAGCGCCTGAGACGATGGGGCAGCAACCGAAGAAGCCTCTGTCCGGCTGCACCAGCTACCCTCGCCTTAGCCTTGGCTTGTTTGCTGCGATTTAAGCATGCCAGCGGCGCCCCTATTTCGCTCGCTTGATGGCCACGATATCTGCTTCCTGCTCGATAGAACCGGAAACTGAGGCGCTCAATCACCTTTCCGTGTTGGTCCAGCTTTCCCTCAATTCTGTCCAAGCGTTGATTGGTCTCCTGGCGGAAGTGGTCCATTTCCGTACGGAATTCGGTTAGCAGACCCGTCTGCTGGAAAGTCGCCTCACCAAGTGGCTTTACGGACAGCAGCTCAGTCTTGACTTCGGATAAGTCGGCTGCGACCCGCTCCAGTCTGCTTTCCAGCTGGTCAACTCTGCTCTCTATGCGGGCCATGTTGCTTTCCAGCCATCCCTGCCCGTCGTTAAGCCGTTTTAGCTCCTGCAGTATTTGCTTCAGCATGTCGTCCATCCTCTCACCTCCCAAACAAACCGTAATCCTACTAGCCTCAAACTTGCGATATTGCCTACTGCTTGCGACTAGCGCAGTTGGAACGCTCGTCAGTCATGTTTCAGGTGACCAGCGCTGATGTACTAGTCTTGTTACCATGATTGTACCACGTAATGAGGCCTAAGTGAGGGACTGTAGATTTCTAGAGAGCTTGTCTGAGCTAGAGTGGATACAGCAGGGATGGGTATTACCTGCTGGAGATGAAAC
This sequence comes from Bacillota bacterium, assembly GCA_050949055.1. Classification (GTDB taxonomy): domain Bacteria; phylum Bacillota; class UBA994; order UBA5500; family UBA5500; genus JAEZJZ01. The sequence goes on from JBMNFA010000002.1 coordinate 49,582, forward strand.
AGGAGGAGCCGCTATAGCCCCTCAAGCTGTTGTTCAGGCTGGCAAGCGGCTTTCAGGCTCTCAACGGGTGTCACTCGCAGCTGGGCAGGGTCACCGTTGCCTTGAACAGGTCTCCATCGATGGCGATCTGGAAGCTGCCACCCTGCAACTCAGTCAGACTGTTGGCAATGGATAGGCCCAAACCGGAGCCTTCGGTGTGACGCGATTCATCTCCCCGTTTGAACCGCTCCAGCAGTTCCTCAGGCGCGATATTCAATGGGGAAGCAGAGATGTTCTTCAGCGTAATGGAAACGCTGCCGCTTTGTTCAAGCACATCGATATACACTCGGGAAGATGGCAGGGCATATTTGATGATATTTGACAGCAGGTTCTCCAGCACTCTCCAGAGCAGACGGCCATCTGCCTTGACGCAAAGCCTCCCGTGGGGCAAGTTGGCCCTAAAATCAAGACCAGATGCCTCTAGCTTGTCCTGCAATTCCGCCATGCCCTGGGTGAGCAGCGAACTCACATCCAGTTCCTCCAGGTGCAGCGACAGAGTGCCACTGGCGGCCTTGGCTGCTTCAAACAGATCTTCTGTTAGCGTCTTAAGCCGCTCGATCTTCTGGTCGAGTATCGCCAGATACTTTGGCGCGTTGTCTGAGCCTAGACCCTCGTTCTTCAACAGATCGATATAGGTGATCAACGACGTCAAGGGCGTCTTCAAGTCGTGGGAGACATTGGTAATTAGCTCTGCTTTCATGCGTTCGGCTTTCACTTCCCGGTCTACCGCCGCAGTCAGTCCGTCGGCGATGTTGTTCACGTTTTGCGCCAAGGCGCCAAGCTCCGGAGTTCTGTCCAGGGGGATGCGATAAGCCAGGTCTCCATTCCTGATACGTCCGGTGCCGGCGGTGATCATCTGCAGGGCCACAACTTTGCGCATTATGAAGTACATGACAGCAGCGTTGATCAGCAACCAGAGGAAGAAACCTGCCGCGTGTCTCAAGTTAACCGCGAACCCGACGGCCAGCCCATGGGCGATCATCAGCAGCGTGACGCGAACAGCAATCGGGGTTGCCCGGACGAAAGGCATGATGGTGTTCTGCCAGCCTGTTCGTGCTAGCCTCCAGCCAAAGCTCAGGACTGCAAAAGCCAGTGTATGTCGCAGCAACTCTCTGCGTTTCACGCGCTTGCTGAGCATAGACCCATAAAGCAGAAGCGATAAGGCCAGAGCGACGATGGGGATGGCGCCTACGACTAACAAAGTCGGCGATTGGGACTGCTCAAATTCCCACAGCAGCTCGCCGACAGCGCTAATTCCGAGGTATGCCACCGCCGCCAACAGGAGAAAGCCGACGTCCAAATAGATGCGGTCCTGAACTCCCAACAGCACTTCGCTACTCCCGGCTTGCCTGCCAGCAGTGTATAGGGTGTAACCGAAGCCAAGCAGAAACAGGCCAGCCCCTCCAAGGAATTGATACAGCCCGCTAGCACCGATATCCCTGTCCCGCAAATACTGCTCGGCCAGTGCTGCATATCGCTGCGGAGTCATTCCCACAAAGCTCTGGCTTCCGTCAGGCAGTTGTCGCACCGAATGGGCTGGCAGAGAAGAAAAGAACCCTTCCAGGTCGTCCACATCACCGATGTTCTGCAAGGTCCCTCCACCTTTAATCGGCGCATAGTAGAGGTATGTGTCCGGTTCCTCCAGTTGAGCCAGCGATGAGCGGTAGACAGACAGGTCAAGAGCAATCAGTGACTCTCGCTTTTCTGCCAGTACTGGCTCCAGCTCAGCTCTCTTACGCTCCAACTCGCGATCCCTTTGGTTGATCAGCGTCTCGGCTTGATCGGGCTGTGCAGTGCGGTATGCATCCTCTATCCATGCCTGGAAATGCTGGCTAATCGCCTGCAATTCCCTCTGCAACTCACCTTCCCAGTGCTCTCGGGTGCTTTCCCCGGAAGTGACGAACTCCTCACTGCGAAGGAATTGTGTCAGCTGATAGACGATGCTTTGGACTCTATTCAGATCCCAGCTGAGTGAATCGCTGTGCTGATAGTCCTCTGCTTGCACCGCCAACGAAAACTGGTCAGCGTGAATCAGCGCGTGACCGGACAGCAACGCACCCGCTATGGCCAGCAAAGCAGCCAAGAGCTTCACCCAGGGCTGGCAGCTAGTACTTTTCAATCTTGTAGCCAATGCCCCACACCACCTTCAAGTACTTCGGCTCCTTTGGATTCAACTCAATCTTCTCCCGGATACGGCGGATGTGCACCGCCACGGTGTTGGCTGGATTGTACGCGGGTTCTTTCCAGACCTGCTCGTAGATCTGGTCGATGGAAAACACCTGCCCAGAGTTCTCGCACAGCAGTTTCAGGATGCCGTATTCCATTGGGGTCAACCGCACCGGTTGGCCATCCACGGTAACCTCCTTGCGCCTGTCATCCACCAGCAAGCCGCCACTTTGAAATACGTCACTTTGCGGCAGGTGGCAGCCCAATTGGGTGTAGCGCCTCAGTTGCGACTTCACCCGCGCCATCAATTCCAGCGGATTAAAGGGCTTGGTCACATAGTCATCTGCTCCCATGTTCAGCCCGATGATTTTGTCAGTGTCCTCGGACTTGGCTGATAGCATGATCACTGGGATATTGTGCTCCTCTCTGATCCGCACTGTCGCCCTGATACCATCCAGTTCTGGCATCATAATGTCCATAATCGCCAGATGAACATCATGCTCTTCTAGAAGTGCCAAAGCTTCTGTTCCGGTATATGCCTTGACCACCTGATACCCTTCATTGCGCAAATAGACTTCAATCGCATCAACAATCTCTCGATCGTCGTCACAGACCAATATGTTCATAATCACCGCCTCCATACTCGCCGTTTCGCGCTAGATCGATCTTACCACACCAGCCATAACACCAATCCCATAGTACCAGGTGAAAATTGCCGGAAAGCTATCACCTTTCTTAAGGTTATCTTAATTGCGTTGATGCAGCCCCATCTGTCAGAAGCCGTTTTTTCTTCCCAACTGGCGACAGTCAGGTGAGGGGATTGGGCCTGCATATTCGCCATTTGCTGTCGGTGTTGGCAGGTGGACACTATCTATCGCGGTTGATGTCGATCGAATATACCGCATTTAGTAGAGGATTCTCTTGGCAAGCCGCGGCTGCTTGGATATACTTGGGGAGTGTGCGATTTGGGTTCTAGAAACGGGCCCGCCTCGTCCAGGGAAACCTAGGTGGTGATCATTCTTTGCCCAAGCTCAAAAGATTAAAAAAGACCATCGCGAAGAAGCGGCGACTGCTGCAGCAATTGGTGGATGTGTTGGGAACGGCTCACCCGGCGGTGATTGCGGTGAGCGCTGAACTGGATCAGGACCTGAACCTCTATTATCGGGTCCGCATGTTGACCAAACGCAGCAAATAAGGGATAAAGTGCTCAGTAATGGGCAACCATACGCAGGATTGACTTTCTGCGAGCCTTGTTTCAACAGGGGGTGATCGGTTGCCATTGTTCTTTTCTCAGGCCGTCAGCGTGGCTGTCGTGGTGGCAGCGAGCTTGAGCCTCCTCTACATATTGATTGGAGTGTTGCGAACTGGCGACAGCAGTTAGGGGCTATCCTTATTCACGCACAGAAGAAGGACAGGGAACGCCCTGTCCTTCTTTGGTGTGCCATACTCATTCATCGCTTAGCCGGGTGCTGATTATGTCTAGCAGGTCGTGTTCCAGAGTAAGGTCCGAAACTCTCACCGTGTTGGCTGCCTCGTCGAAATGCTGCCCATATTCCTCCATATTCAGCAGTTCTCCAGACTCAAGGCTGTATAACAGGCCAGGGGTCCCCAAGTACATCACCTGATCGGTCACCCACATGTTGTTTCTGAAGCAGACGAAACCTCCCTCTGTGTTCAGCAAGTCGTTTCCCAACGCAAAAGGAGCGGATACTCCGAGCAGGTTAGCCACGGTAGGGTAGATGTCTATCTGCCCGGCTGCAATCTTGATACTGCCACGAAATTGCTCCTGGGGCAGGTGGATCAGCAGCGGTACGCGCTGTTGCTGGAACCATTCCAGTTGCGTGAGCGAGTCCCTCCCGTAAACCAACTGCCCCAAGAGCGAGCGCTGTTCATAGGGAATGGCGGCATGGTCTCCATAGAACACCACCAAAGAGTTGTCCCAGAATCCGGCGGCAACCAGCTCGTCCACCAACACGCCGACAGCTTGGTCGGCAAAGTGAATCGACTGCAGATAATCGCCCATCAGTGTGTCTGCAAACTTCCCTACATCCAGAGTCGCTGGCAACGGATTGGTTTCATCCTTGAATGGGAAGTGGCTGGAGAGTGAGATTAAAAAGGCATAGAAGGGCTGCCGATAACTCCGCATCTTCTCCACTGCTTGGCGGTAGAAGGAGTGATCTGTTAAGCCTAGCAGAAATCTCTCGTCGATATCAAAGTGCTCGATGTTCTGGTAGTCTTGAAAGCCTAGAGATTGGTGCATGCTGGCTCGATTCCAGAAGTCTGGCGCGTTGGCATGCATCGAGACTGTATGATACCCGGCTTCGTTGAGAGTCTGTGCCAGCGATGAGAACCTGTTGCCAGCAAACTGGTAGTAGGCAGAGCCTTCTTTGGCTGGCAGCATGGAGACATTGGCCAGGAATTCGGCGTCCGATGTCCCGCCCCAAGCTGTCTGATAGTAGGTTTGGTCAAAACGCAGGCTACTCTCTGCCAGCCGATTCAGGTTAGGGGTGATCTCCTGTCCATTAATTGTCCGCTGCAAGACGAAAGCTTGAAACGCCTCCAGCTGGACCATGACCAGGTTCTTTCCCTCTAGAAGGCCATGGTGGTGGGCGGCGGCCACTTGCTGTTGGTGGAAATGCTCTGTGACTTGCTGCCAATCGGCGGAGGTAAGCTGGACGCGATTGATATGCTTAGCTAGATAACGCCAAGCATCCATGGCATGATAGTGGAGCAACCCCACCTGTTGGGCCGTCCTCTTGCTGGTCTGCAAGGCCAACTGGGCGCTTTGCTCCGCTTCCAGTTTGGCCAGAACGGTACTGTTCATGGCAGCAGCAACCACCAGCAGCAAGCTGGCCAGGGCGAGGCTGATCCGTCGCTTCAGCCGGGGTGCTTGCCCCAAGAAAGAGCGAACAGAGTTGCTAGCTAGCAGCAGGGAAAGTATCGCTATGTCGGCGACATACCAGAGATCGCCCCACTTCAGCAGTGCGGTGACGCTGCTACTCACCCCCTTGGCCAGCGTCGCCTCTCGCAGCAGGTGCAGCGAAGGCAGTTCGTGCCAGTACCGCCAGCAGATTAAGTCAATCATCAGCACTGCTGTCAATAACAGGTTAGAGAGCAGCCAAGTCCAGGTGCGAACCAGCGGCCGCAAGAGTATCATTGCGGAGATCAGTACGAGTAGCGCTGCTGCCGTGGCCAACAGCCAAGCTGGCCTTGCTGCAGTTGCCTCGGACAGCACTACCTGCACATGGTATAATTTCAAACAGAAGGTGCCGATAGGCACCAGCAAACTGACCAATTCCGGGAGAAGCTGCTTTTTGTTCATCTAATCACTACCTTATCTGGAGTGTGGGACATTGTGGTTATCTTGCCCTGAGGAACTGACTGACAATCGGTTTGAGGGGCACTTCCAGCAGAGGGGTAAGCGATTAGCTCCCTGCCGGTCTTCAGGAGGTTCTAGAATATGTCAAACGGGCGTTTTCGTCAATGGTTATTGCTGGTCGTGATGCTGCTAGCACCCGCTCTCTCGGGGTGCAAGGGCCAGATTGCTGAGCTGCCTATCGATGTCAACAGGCTGTCGGAATACCAGGCTGCTTATCAAGCTGATGACCCCGCTGGCGGAGAGCTGGAGCTACGCCTGGTGCAGTCCGATGGGGGGCTGTGGACAGTCCATTCCGCCTTGACTGCGCCTAGCGGGGAGATGCTCAGCGAGGTCAATCTGCGGGATGATCTGATGCCGCAAGACTCGCGAGTCGAGTTGAGGATAAATGGTGAGGAATATGTGATCGCGGCAACCTATGGCAACAACAGGCTACTGCTGCAGGCCGAAACCCCCACCGGCCCCCAGTCTGCAGAGCGAAACCTGCGCCCGCCCTACTATGATAACGAGCAGCTGTTGGCCATTCTGCCTGCTTTGCGCCTGGAACCAGGGGAGCCGGTCAAGTTTGTGCTGATTGCCACCCAGAGTGCCACCAAACTGACGCCTTCGCTGCAGCTGATGGCAGGGGAAGGAGGTCAGCCGCTGGTGGAGCAGGTGCCCCTTGCTGGCGGCAATGTTGAATGTCAGATGATCACGTTTGACGCTGGGGTCAGCGGTGCCACTGAGCAGACCTTCTGGGTGACCACTGAGGCACCCTACCGGCTAGCGAAGATGGATAATGGGACGATCACCTACACTTTGGTTGAACGATAACCCGTGCGGTTTCGTCATTATTGTGCAGGCAGCCGCTACCATAGACTTCAATTGGGAAGAGATAACAAGGGGGTTAAGTAAGTGAGAGTAGACCGCATTTTTGTGAACGGCAATCTGATTACCATGGATCCAGCTCAACCAAGGGCTGAGGCCCTGGCTGTCGCTGACGGCAACATCGTCGCTGTCGGCGCTACAGAGGAAACTTTGGCCTTGCGGCAGCCGGAGACTGAGGTAGTCGACCTAAAGGGGAGAACCGTCATTCCCGGGTTGAACGATAGCCATCTGCATCTGCAGACAATCGGAGCAGGACTGGAGCGGGTGTCGCTGACGACAGCCAGGTCCCAGGGAGATGTGGTGCAGTTGGGACGCCGCTTCCTGGATGAGCATGCTGACGTGCAGTGGCTGATCGGTTGGGGCTGGAACCATGAGTATTTTGCAGACCGTCAGATGCCCACGCGGTACGACCTGGACCAGATTTCCGCCGAACTGCCGATCATCTTCTCCCGGGCTTGCGGCCATATCGTTGTGGTGAACAGCAAAGCGCTAGCGGTGGCTGGCATCGGGCGTTGCCCTGAGCAGCCAGTGGGCGGTGTAATCGACCTGGACGAGGACGGTTATCCCACCGGCATCCTGCGGGAATGCCGCGGACTGGTCACCAGACACATCCCCCGAGACACGGTGGAGGACTACAAGCGCACGCTGCAGGCGGCAGCCGGCTTGGCTGCCAGTTATGGCCTCACCGCTGTTCAGACCGACGACATTAGCGACGATATGGAAGGCAAGCTGCAAGCCTATAGCGAACTGGTGGCCGGGAGCAAGCTGCCCATTCGCGTCAACCTGCAGATCCGCGTTGGCAGCATGGAGAAGTTGCAGCGCTACTTGGAGCTGCGGCAGCGGTTCCAGTTCCCGCCGGAAACGGTGGAATACGGCCCGATTAAGCTGATGACTGATGGCTCTCTGGGCGGGCGTACAGCCGCCTTGCGCCAACCTTACGCTGACGATCCAACTACTGACGGAGTGGCGGTGTTGTCCCAGGAGCAGATCAACCAGCTCCTGTCTGCTGCCCATGCTCACGGCTTACAGATGGCTGGGCATGCTATCGGGGACCGCGCCATGGATATGCTGCTGGATGGTTTTCAGCATGCGCTGAACCAAAAGCCTACCGCCGATGCGCGGCCACGCATTATCCATGCGCAGATCACGACGCCAGATATCCTGCAGCGAATCCGTCAGATGGGTGTGCTCTGTGACATCCAGCCAGGGTTTGTGGGAACGGACCTGCACATGGTGGAGGATCGGGTCGGCAGCGAGCGGGCGCAGAGTACCTATGCCTGGCGCACCATGCGGACCATGGGTATCCCCACCGCTGGGGGCTCCGATGCACCGGTGGAGAGCTGTAACCCGCTGATCGGAATCCAGATGGCAGTGACCAGGCAGGATTTGCATGGTTTCCCGGAAGGCGGCTGGTTGCCCGAGCAGCGCCTGACGGTGGAAGAGGCTCTTCATCTGTATACCATGGGTTCAGCCTATGCCACCTTTTCCGAAGCACGCCGAGGCTCACTGACTGCAGGCAAGCTGGCCGACTTCGTGGTCCTGGGGGAGGACATCAGCGCGGTGAATGCCGACCAGATTCATCGCGTCCCTGTGGTGGCTACCTATGTGGGCGGAAACGTTGTCTACCAGGCTTAACTGAAAGCAAACGAGGGACACTGGCGGCCAGGGCCGCATCAGTGTCCCTTTCAACTGAAACGATTACTGCTTCTCTACGTACTTACCAAGGAAGGGAGGTATCGACATGAGACAGAAAGCGAAGGTATCCGTTCCTCGATTGATCATCCGACGTGAACCAAGTCCAGACGGAGCAGTAGTGGCTGAGCTCCCCCAAGGCACCGAGCTGGAGGTGGTGCAGCGTTCGCCCCGCTATACCCGTGTGCGTTATCTCAGCGATGCCGGTCAGGTTGAAGGTTGGGCGTCCACCAACATGTTGGAGTTTAATCACTCGCCGGGAGGAAAGCCGAGGATCTGCCCCGTTTGCCAGAGCGATTCCTGGAAAACGGTCCATGCCGGAGTTCAGCAGTCGCCTTTCTTCTTCGCGCCGGTGCATCTGGGCGGCGATGGGGTGCTAAAAGGGGATGGAGATCAAGTGGACCTGATGGCACAGGTGTGTCTTGGGTGTGGTTATGTCAGCTGGTTCGTGCCGCCCTCTGAGTTGCGCAAGCTGTAACGAGCAACCCTCTACCAGGATCATGCCAGAATCAGGTGGTGGCTGAGGCTGGAGCCGTCTTGCGTTGATTGGATTAAGCCTCATCGTCATCGCCTAGGTCGACCTGTTTAAGGATCTGTCTCTGCTTGCGTTTTGCCCACGACCGCAGCCAGGCTACGTCTGCACCCAGCTCGGCCAAGTTCTCCATGTTGCTCTGCACTTCCCTCAGGAACATCACCACATACGCCACCGACCAGAGGTAGATCGTAGGCTGCTGCAAGAAGGGCGTCAGTCTGTAGCTTAAACCAGCCAAGAAGGCGATAACCAGATAAGCCACCAATTTGACTACGGTGCCTTCCCAAAGTTTGTCGCTGTGCCAACCCCGTTCACCCCGACTGCGCATTGCCAAAAACCGGGTGATAATATCCAGCATTGCCGCGCCCAGCACTGAAAGTAACGAAACCAAGAGCGCCTGATCGGGGAAGAGGATGAAACAAATTGCTGCCAATAGGCATCCCCAGATCACCTGTACTTGCTCCATCGCCTCTTGCAGATAGTTGACTGGACCGGTGATGAACGAGCGGGCAAGAGTTTGCCCGATTCTTAGCCACATAGCTGTCACCTGCCTTTTTGACATATTGCCCGTTGCCACAGCGTATGTGGTAGTCGCAAAAACAGTGCATGTTATCGGCGCAGTGCTTCTAGGCTGCTAGTTTAGGCGCGGGTTCTGGCCTTTGATTGGACGGATCGATCTCGACATGCTATATTCTAAGAAAACCGTGTGCTTTTCGGTCTTGCGGCAGGACTATAGAGTCTCTCGGGGAGGTAACATGAACCTTAGACTTGGACCGCGCCTGAGCGCAATTGCAGCAATGGTGCCCAGTGGCAGTATATTGGCTGATATTGGGAGCGACCATGGCTATCTACCAGCTTGGCTGCTGCTCAATGGGAAAATTTCAAGAGCGATTGCGGTGGAGGTTAATCTGGATCCCGCCCGTCGCTCGCTGGAGACCTGCCGTGAATACGGCCTCGACGGACGCATGGAAGTGCGTGTGGGTGATGGGCTGCAAGCAATCGGCCCCGGCGAGGTGGACGTAGTGGTGATCGCAGGCATGGGCGGCACCACCATAGCCAACATTCTGGAGCAGGGAGAGCCTTTGCTCGCCGGTATGCAGCGACTGATCCTGCAACCGAACGGTGCCGCTGCCAGCGTCCGTCGCTGGTTGAGTACCCGTGGTCAGAGAATTGTCGATGAGAACTTGGTAGAAGAAAATGGAATAATATATGAGATTATTGCAGCAAAACCGGGAGTTTCCCGGCCGCTGAATGAGCTGGAATTGCTATTAGGGCCAATTAATCTGCAGAAGAGACCGACGCTACTCTGGCAACAGGTGAGTGCTTTGATCAACGAGCGCCAATACATTTTGCGACAATTGTCCAAATCCACCTCCGCAGAAGCAACCGCCAAGAGCACTGTCTTACAGCAACAGATAATTGATTTACAATCGATCCTCAGGTGAGACAATAAGCGGGCTCTGATGGCAGATTGAGACTTGTTGACATAAGGACAATGTGCTGGTATAATCAATTCTTGCGATGATGTTTGCTGAACAGAGACAAGTAGGCTAGGCAATCGCGGGTGCACTAGATGCGCCTGAGGAAAGTCCGAGCTCCATAGAGCAGGGTGCTGGATAACGTCCAGTCAGGGTGACCTGAAGGCTAGTGCCACAGAGAGATACCGCCGGCTTGGCCGGTAAGGGTGCAAAGGTGAGGTAAGAGCTCACCAGCAACCAGGTGACTGGTTGGCTCGGTAAACCCCACTCGGAGCAAGACCAAATAGGGAGAAATTAAGGGCTGCTCGTCCGCTTCTCCGGGTTGGTCGCTTGAGGTGTCAGGCAACTGACATCCTAGATAGATGATTGCCGCCTCCAAAGAGGTACAGAACTCGGCTTATCGGCCTACTTGTGTTGTTCGCATGTCACAAGGCATGCTTCCAAAAGTTAAGATTCGTAGCAATGAGGCAAGAGGCCACGCTCAATGCAAGCGTGGTCTCTTGTTTCTTGTGCAGGAACGATGACGCTGGCCCAATTGCTACTCGGTGAGTAGAACGTCGGAACGCACCATTTCCGGCTCCGGTTCCTGACCAGTGGTATTCATCCCCAGCAGCTGTAACAACGGGCAGTGTCTGGTGATTCCTTCGGTTACTTTCATTGCCCCCAAGGCAACCATCCAGCGGGAGCGATCGATGATCCCGAAACCTACCATCGCCAGGCCGCCAGCGATGCGCAGATAGGCGTCTGTGTCTCCGACGTTTTTCTTCATGGCTTTGTCATGCTCCTTCCTGGGGTACTTGCCCCGCTCATAGTATTGCCTGGCCAGGATTATTTCTCCCTGGGGGAGAATATAGGTAGTAGGAGAACCATGGATTGGCCTGTATACACAAGATGAATCGCAGAACTGAAATCGTGTCTGCTCAATATACACTAAGGGGTTGGTAAAATGCGCAAACATCGCATCCGGCTATTGGCATTCTCTCTAGTTGTGTTGGCGGTGCTGCTGCAAGTTCCAACGCACACCATCCACTCTGTAGCCCCCGCACCGGTGCCGATTGTTGATTACAGCATCACGGTCAGTCTCGACCAGTCCATCCAGGCGTTGCATGGCAAGCAGACAGTCACCTGGACAAACCTGGGCACTGCTGCTACTAACGAGATGTACTTGCATCTCTATGCCAATGCCTTTCGACCTGGCTCCACTTTCCTGAAGGAGTGCGGAGGCAGGTTGCGCGGGCAACGACTGAAAGAAGGCGATTACGGGGAGATATTGCTGGAATCTCTGCAATCTGGTGGCAAGGACCTAGCCTGGAGTTATGTACAGCCAGACGATGGCAACGAGCAGGATCGAACGCTGGTATTGGTTCAACTGCCGGAGTCGGTGGCACCTGGCCAATCTGTACGCCTGACGATGTCGTTCACCGTCAAGCTGCCAACGGTCTTTGCCCGTATGGGTAAGTATGGACAATTTGTGATGGCTGGCCAATGGTTTCCCAAGGTGGCGGCATACGAGCCAGCGGGTATCCGCGGTCGCACTGCAGACGGCTGGAATGCCCATCAGTATCACGCAAATACGGAGTACTATGCCAACTTCGGGCGCTATCAGGTGACCATAATCGTACCCAACACCCACTCTGTGGCTGCTACAGGGCAACTGGCCAGCGGCCCGAAGGAGATCGAGGGCCAACGTAGGCAATATGTGTTCATCGCCGACCGAGTGCACGATTTTGCTTGGGCGGCAGACAGCAGTTTTGTTCAGCGCCAAGCAGTTATTGAGTCCGCCGAGCAACCGCCGGTAACGGTGCAACTGTATCTGCAGCCAGAGCACGAAGGGTTGGCAGAACAGTATTTTGCTGCCGCTAGGGAAACTTTGAACCGGTTAGCTGAATGGCTAGGGCCCTATCCTTATCCGGTCCTCAACTTGGTTTGTCCAACTGCCGGCGCCCTGGGAGCTGGCGGGATGGAGTACCCGATGCTGGTGACCGGCTGGGATGCCAGCATGCAGAACCTGCATTCATTGCACACAGTGCTGGTTCACGAGATTATTCATCAATATTTCTATGGGTTGGTCGCCTCTAACGAGTTTGAAGAGGCATGGCTGGATGAGGGATTCACTAGTTACCTGGAAGATAAGATTATGGAGCAGGCTTTTGGTCACACCGTGCAACCAGCGGTGGAGGCCACATCCGTCTACAACCCCGAGCCACTGGTACTGGAAGGCTGGAAGTACTCCAGCGACTACGCTTACCAGAGTAATGCATACATCCGTGGCAAGCTGATCCTGCATGAACTGGAGCGACGGCTGGGATGGGAATTGATGCGGGAAGTGCTGAGGGAGTATTGTCGACAATATCGATTTGGTCACCCTGCCACGGCAGACTTCCAGCGGGTTCTGGAACGGGTAAGTGGACAGGATTTTGACCGTTTTTTTGCTGACTATGTCTTTGGGGCAGGGATGCAGGACCTGTCCATAGTCCGGGCTTCGACCGGGCCTGCTGGAAGTGCTTTCAGCACCACAGCGTGGATAGCTCAACCTCATGCGGACCGGCTGACTGTGCGTCTCTGGGCGCGCTACGCCGACCAGAGCGGGGAAGAGCTGACACTTACGATCGCAGGGCGGGAACAAACATTCAGTTGGGAACACGAGCAGCCGCTAGTTAGCCTGGAACTGGATCCGGAACCTTACCAGGTAATCCTGGACAATGTGCGCATCAACAATCTCTACGCTGTCCGTCCCACCAATCGTTGGGCTATGCTTCTCAGCTACTTCTTACACTTACTCAGTCAATGGATAGGTTGGTAAGGTATGCGCATTCTTCAGTTGCTGCGACGGAGTTATCAACGCTTAATAGTCAGTGGCCTGCCCTGGCAAGCAGTCCTCTGGTCAGCCGGCAGCCTGCTTTACTTCTATTGGCCCAGCCAGTTGCTGCTAAGGCCATGGTCTGCTAGACTGTCGGCTGCCCAGCGTTTAGACTTTTCCGTGTTACGCTTGCTGTTCGGCGAGGCACAGAGCAGCGGCCTCCTAGGATGGCTGGCCACGCTATTTCTGCTGCGCCTGCTACTCACTCCGTTGGTGGACGTCCACATCTACCAGCGTTTGCTGCATCTACATAGGGCTAGCATGGCTGTCCGTGCTTTTTACCGGCTGCAGGTTCTGGTGATGCTCACTGGCGGCCTGCTGGTGTGCCTGCTCTATGCCTCGAGTTTGGTCTGGCTGCATATGTTGCAGTATCACCCGTTGCGCCTAGCGCTGCTTGCTTCGGCAGGGGCTTTACTGCTATGGTTTTTCGGCTTTTTGATTTCGTGGAGACGGAGCAGCTTGGCTGCTGGTTATGCAGCAACAGCATGGCCATCGCTGTCACAAGTACTGCCGGTAGCTCTTGCCCAGGCTGTGCTCAGCGGCGGGTTTGGTCTGTTGCTGTTGATGCTCAATTCCTGGATGATGCAACGGTCAGGCCTACTTCTAGGTCTGGGCTTATTGCTGATCTGTGCTATTCGCACTTACGGGCGTCTGTGGAAACTTTCCTGTGTGATCAGCGCCTGGCAGGATAGCGGCAGATAGACTGCCAAGGACAATCGCGGTCCCTTCCGTCTGGTTATCTGGCGCCTCCGTCTCTGCTCAGGTGAGGGGGCACGCGGTCCAGGCGGATAAGGTCGGAATAGGTTTCTCGTTCCACAATCAGATCAGCCCTACGGTTTGAAACCAGCACTACCGCCGGACGGGGCAGGCGATTGTAGTTGCTGGCCATGGAGTAGTTGTAGGCACCGGTGCGCGCCACGGCCAGGATGTCTCCAGGTTCAGCTGCTGGCAGCATCTGGTTCCAGGCCACCATGTCCCCAGATTCGCAGCAGCGGCCAGCGATGCTATATTGCTCGCTGGCTGCTTCGTGCATGCGATTAGCCAATACAGTCTCATAGCGGCTTCCGTAGAGCGCCGGGCGAATATTATCCGTCATGCCGCCATCGATGAACAGATAGTTGCGTATCCCAGGTATCATCTTCGTCCCGCCAACCCGATAGAGGGTCAGTCCTGCCTCGTTGACAATCGAGCGGCCCGGCTCCAGAATCAGCTGGGGAAGTGCCAAACCCAGGGACCGGCAAATGTCCCTGGCTGTTTGCGCTAGATGGCCCACCAGCTGTTCGGGTTCCGGTACCTCATCTCCCTGGCCATAGTAGGCACCCAGCCCTCCGCCCAGGTTAAGCTCCTGCAGGTCGCAGGGGAGGTCGGCGATTGTGCGCAAGAGCGTATCCAGATTCTGAACAAAGGGTTCAGCACTGGCGATTTGAGATCCGATGTGGCAGTGCAGTCCCTTGATTTCTATCTGCGAGTAGCGCCGCAACCTGGCGACGACCTCAGGCAATTCCTGCAGGTTAAACCCGAATTTTGAGTCGATTAGGCTGGTCTGAACATATTGATGGGTATGGGCCTCTACGCCGGTAGAGACTCGCAGCAGGATAGGAGCGATCGTCTTTGCGGCAGAGGCTGCCTCGATCACCCGTTCAGCTTCCGCCCAATTGTCCACCACTATGCGTCCAACACCATATGCTAACGCTTGTGCCAACTCTGAAGTTGAGCGGTTAACCCCATGGAAGATGATGTCTTGGGCTGGAAAATCGACGCTGATGGCTGTATGCAGCTCCCCGCCGGAAACTACATCCAGCCCCAGACCCTCACTTCTGACCAGCAAACACATCGCCTGACAAAGAAAGGCTTTTCCTGCGTAGACCACCCGCGCGCGTGGATATTCCTTGGCCAGCGAGGCGACGTAGCGCCGGCAGTTGCCGCGGATGGTTTCTTCATTCAGCAGATATAGCGGTGTCCCAAACTCTTGGGCAGCCTGTACCAGGTCCAGCTGGTGCAAGCAAAGATGTCCTTGAGGGTTGATCGACATTCCTGGTTGTAGGCGAAAGCCATCGCTGATGGTTGTCATGTACATAATCCCCTTCATGCTTATGCTAGAGGTCAATCATGCTGATTTTACCACGCCAGGACTGCGCCGGAATACTGTCTTGACCGGAAGAGTTTTGCTTTGCAGGCCACACCAATTTCTGCTATAATCAATGGCATATTATCTTTTTTTGATGGATCGGGAGACAAATGTCCATTTGGCGCGTCTGACTATGTAATGGCGAGAGAGGTTACGATTGGCTCTCATTCGGTTGAAAGTTGGAGGGAGATTTTTGCTGGAGCTGTTTACACTCCATTTTGCTCGGTTAAGCTACTTGATTATCGCTTTGGCAACTCTGGCGGAAGGCCTGACGATTCCCTGCCCTTCCTTAGCAGTGCTACTGATGGCCGGCGCGGCCACTGCCACCGGGAAGGTCGCATTTTGGGCAGCGGTCGCAGTTGGTTCGGTGTCATACACAATAGGAGCATTAGTTCCCTATGTTATCGGCTACCATATCCCCAAGCTGCAGTCATTGCCTTGGGTGGGCCGTCTGGTGAAAGTATCGTTGCAGTCTCTGCAGGCAGTTAATTATCTTTTTAATCGCCACGGAGAGAAGATTGTAGCGCTGGCTCGACCATTTTGGATCGGAAATTGCGTTTCATACTTCGCGGGCCTTAATCGCATGCCCCCCTGGAAGTTTCTCCTGTTCACATTCTTGGGGATATCCACTTGGAGTACAGTTGTGGTCTACCTGGGCCACGTCTTTAGCTCCAATCTGGGCAAGGCTGCCATGTTAGTCAAGCACTATTCGGGACTAGCGTTTATCGTATTGGTGGCGGCTGCTGCTGGAGCATGGCTGCTGGCCCGTCACCTACGGGTGAGGCAGGGCGCGCATGCCGCAAAAGAATAGTTGGTGACAGCGGTGGGGAGACCCGCCGCTTTTTTCCTACTCCCGAACGCTGCGAAGAATAGGGGCCACCTGCAACATATGCATGTTGCCCAAAGCCGGTTATTCGCAGTTGGCAACGTGTATTCACCAGCGGGTTGGCATCTGCAAGGCTTGGGTTGCTGGCGGGAGATGCAGGCTCTAATGTTTTGGCGGCAGCTTTTAAGCTGCCGCCGTGTCTACTGGGAGCTCCTGCTACTGTGGCAAAGCTATGAACTCCAGTAGGCTTTTCTTTTTCTGATCAACCACTGCCACCATTCCCCGCGGTTGCTGATAATACTCCAGGGTGAACGGTGCGAGAGCGACAGGAAAGACGCTGCGCTGAGCCTGCTTGTAGGTGCGAGGGGCAAACAGCGACAGATGTCGGTTGAGGTATTCAGACCAAGGGGCCCGCCACCGATCCGGCAGGCGCCAGCCTGCTTGCCAACTGGATGATGTGCGCGCGCGATCGATGGTCAGCAGATCGCTGAGCAGCCGATCGGGGTTCAGCCAGGCTGCCAGCTGGTCGAGCAGAGCCTCTTGGTTGTGCCTCTGATTATCCCAGCCCTGAGCCCGCCGAAACTGAGCGAACTGGTTGAATAGTTGAAAGGGCTGGGTAGGCTTGGTCTTGATCAGATAGCTCAGTGTCTCCCGGGCCAGGCCGGAGTTGTAGTAGTCTTCCAGCACTTGTTCCAGCAGATGCAGTTGATTGAGTTGGCTAAACTTGAGCCAAGGTGACTCTAGCACCTCGTAGGGAGCGTGCTGCGAAACTGCGTAGCCGCCGGCTGCTACTTGAGCCTTCATTGGAGTGCCAGGCAACACTTTTAGGAATCCCAGTTGCAGCCTGTCAGGAAGGAGCGAGATAGCCCGATTAAATGACTGCGCAATGCTATCCCAGTCTTGTTCCGGCAGACCAGCGATCAAGTCCAAGTGCAGAGCCAGGTTCTTTCCGGCCTGCAGGCGAGCAATGGTTGCTGCCAGGCTGCTCCAGTCACTTTTGCGATTGATAGCCCTGAGAGTAGGAGGGTTGGTGCTCTGTACTCCAATCTCCAGCTGGAATATCCCAGGGGGGACGGAACTCATGAACTGCAGCATGTCCTCAGTGAGCAAGTCGGCGCAAATCTCAAAGTGAAACCGGCTGGCTCCCCGGTGGTCCAGCAGATAGCGCATGATCTGCATGGCCCGCTCGGGGTTGGCGTTGAACGTTCGATCCACAAACTTGATCAGGGGAATATCGGCAGCAAGCAGCACATCGAGTTCCCGTAGCACCCGCTCCATCGGGAAGAAGCGCAATTTATCGCCGGCGGACAGGCAATAGCTGCACCTGAGGGGACAGCCTCGCGACGTTTCCACATAGACGAGTTTATGCGCAAGTTGGTTCAATTGGCCTGGATGATAGGCTTCTGGGACCTCTCCAACCGGCATGGGTGCCTGCAACCGATTGCTGGCCACAGGACTGTGCCCAAATACGCCAGGTACCGGTCCCGGCGACTGGTTGGAAAGGGCGAGAAGCAACTGTCTGAAGGCCCTTTCTCCCTCTCCGACGATCACATAGTCGATACACGCCTCTGTTTTCAGCAGTTCCTCGGCTCTCGGTCCGACCTCTGGCCCCCCTAGCACCACCACTAACTGGGGCATTACTTGCTTCAAGTCGCGCAGTATGGCCAGTGTCTTTTCTACGTTCCAAATGTAGCAGGAGCAGGCGATGAGATCAGGATTTAGTCGTCCCAGTTCCGCCAAAATGGTGCGTTGGTCATCGTTGATCTGATACTCCAGCAGCGATAGTTCGATAGGCAGGTCAACGCTGGCCGCCTGCAGATACCGCAATGCCAAACTGGAGTGAACGAACTGGGAGTTCAACGTGAACAGAGCTACCCTCATCAAGAATCACAGCCTTGTCGTGTGTTTAAGGCCATTTTACCACAGACGATGGGGTAGCCCCGAAGAAGGCTGGGATTTGCGAGGCAATGTCTTTACTAGACCGGCGTCAGCTGAACTGTCGCAAGACGTGAGTGGTGCGCTGTTACGCCCCGTTAGTGAAGCCACCGGGCAAGGCTTACAGAGGCACTTTGGCCCCACGGCGATTATCAGAGTATCGGCCATATGCCACATCGGGGTTGCCTGGTGCTCAGATCGCCTGGAGTAATTTGCCACAGATAAAATAGGTAAGCACACAACCGACACTTGCCACCACCAGCGCGGGCAGGATCCGTCCGAGGTTGGCCAGGCAGTGTATGTACGCATGATGGGAAACGTAACCGGAGGCCAACGCAGCTGCTACTGACTTGATCAGCACGACGCGCCAATGGCGCATGAAATGCAGCTCCCGCTCCACCATCCACAGGGAGATCAGGCCACTGATCGCAAACCCAATGGTCAGGCTGAGAGCTGCTCCGCGAATGTTCCAGATTGGCGTGAACAAGAACAGCAGTCCAGCGCTGACCGCGGTGCCGACTAGCGCCGCTATCATCGGCAGCGTTGGTTTTCCTAAACCCTGCAGGGTGGCTGCCGATATCTGTTGTGTGTATAGTAACAGGCTGCCGGTGGCTAATAGGCTGAGCAACTGTCCGGCTGAGCGGGAGTTAAACAACACCAGGCAGAGGGGTTCCCCCAAGGTGATGAACAAGGCGCTGCAGGGGAGACTGAGGGTAGTTGTCCAGTTCAAAGCTCTCAAGAAAGCTTTGGTGGGCTGCTGCGCGGAGCGATGGGAACGTGACGCCGATATCTGTGGAAGCAGTGCAGCAGCCAGTGAAGTAGTGAACAGAGAAGGGACAAACAATAGATTGAAGGCCATTCCCGTCAGTTGCCCAAAAGCGATGGCGGCCTGGCTGGCAGTGAATCCCACCAGTCGCAGTTGGTTGGGTATGATAATGCTTTGGATCAGGCGGGAAAGTGACTGTACCAGGCGAGCGGCTGTGGTTGGGACCGCCACCGCAAACAGGGTCTGTGCCACTTTGGAAGTTGGATAGAGGCTCGGCGCTCTTGGTCTGGGCCTGTAAATTGGGTAGCAGACCAGATACATGCCTAGGCCTACGAACTCACCCAAAATGGAGCCGGCTGCCAGGGCTGCCGTGAGATAGATGGGGCCGCTGGAAAGCGCGATGCTGACTAACCATAGGGTGGAGAAAACGTGCCCCAACTGCTCCAATAGCTGTGAAGCCGAGACCACCCTCATCTCTTCAAGGCCTTGGAAATAACCGCGGTAAACAGAGCATAGAGCTACCAATGGCAACGAAGGAGCAATGATCAACAGCGCATAGTAGACTCGAGGATCCTTAAGTACGTCGTTGGCCAGCGGGCGGGCTAGGATGAACAGGAGAATATTGGCCGAAAGGCCGAGGATCAAGGCTGTTCCAATCGCCGTGCGGAGCACACTCTGTACTCCGGAGTGGCTGTTCTTTGCCCTGTATTCTGCCACCAGCTTGGACACCGCGATTGGTAAGCCAGCCGTGGCCAATACCAAAAAGAGAGAATAGGCAGGGAAGATCATCTGGAATAATCCCACTGCTTCTTGCCCGGCTATCCTGATCAATAAGATGCGATAAATAAACCCAATCAAGCGGTTGGCAGCATTGGTCGCTGTCAACATGATGGTGTTGGTTCGTATTTTGCTGGACTGCTTCAATTGCCCTGGCTCCCTTCCGCAGGCATGCTTCGTAGAACATGCGGCATATCTAGGCCATTCTACTCATTAACAGCCATATGGGACTTGCTTTGGGAGCAGAACAACAACTTTTTTGAGTCTCGATAGAGCTGTGCCATTCCTAGCGGCTAAATGTAAAATACAGTCATCCATGCACTGCAAATTGCCAGTGTAGGCTTGCGTTGTCAATGCATATTGGATAATATTTATGAGGAAGATGCTCTAGCGCTTGCCGGGTGATGAAACTAGAGCGCATGTCCCAGTGTTCTGCGCCATGCCTGGAAGCTGGAGATTCGATTTGCCTTCAGAACACAGGACTGCATACTGCGGAAGAAGTGATATATATGCACTACAAGGAGGCGCCATGAAAGAGAGACGTCAGGCTAAGATCCTGGAATTGATTAGCCAGCAGCACGTGGAAACGCAAGAGCAACTGCTTGCCGCTCTACAAGAGCTGGGTTTCCGTACCACTCAGTCAACAATATCCCGGGACATCAAGGAGCTGGGCTTGGTCAAGTCCCCAGTGGGTGACGGCCGGCTGGCCTATACTCAGATGGAAGGCCAAGCAGGCAACAGCTTGACCGATCGCATGGTGCGCACCCTGCGCAATGCGTTATTGAGCATAGACTATTCGGGCAATTTCATGATCCTCAAGACCTTTAGCGGCGGAGCGCATGCCGCGGCCGCAGCGCTGGACAAATTGGCTTACCCAGAGGTAATGGGTACGATTGCCGGCGATGACACCATCCTGATCATCCTCAAAGATGCCGCTAGGGCAGAAGCGGTAGCCATGCGCCTGAGGCAATTGATGACTAAATAGCGCCTAAGAACGGCAGTACAGTGCATATTGGAAGAAGCGACCTCGTGCGAGGTCGCTTCTTGCGCGCGTTCAACTGAGCGCATTGTTGAAAGTTATTTGTTGGCTGGTTCGCCTTTGTTGGCAGCTGGGGATGATTGCATGAACAGTAGTATGCCAGCTAGTATGAGGCTACCTCCTGCCAGCTGTCCAAAGCTCGGGACCTCAGCGAAGACTATCATCGCCCAGATGGTAGCGCCGATCGGCTCCCCAAGAGCAGCTATTCCCACAGCCGCTGCCGGCATATGGGCCAAAGCCCAATTGAGAGCGCTGTGCCCGATGACCGAGCAAAACAACGCCAAGCAGAGAAAGAGCAGAAAATCCAGCGGTCTGTATGTTGCTAGCGGAATATCCAATTGGAGAGTGAATCCTACCAGCGTCAGGGCGCTGATGCCATAGACGATGGCGGCATATGGCAACACCGGCAAGTCTCGGCGCACCGCCTGCCCGCAGAGGAAATAGCCTGCGCCAAAGGCTGCTCCCAACAGGGCCAGCGTGTTGCCCCACAGGGGGGACTGCCCCAGCGCCGGGCCGCTATCCACCAGCCCGATGATCCCGCTGCCTGCAACCGCAATCAGAATAGAGAACATTTGGCGTCTATTGATGCGCTGTCTAAACAGGCACCGCGCCAAGATAACGACGAAGATAGGTTGAGAGCTAACCAAGACTGTTGAAGCCGCCACAGTCGTATAACGAAAGGAACTGATCCAGGTGGCAAAATGTAGGGCTAAGAATACCCCGGCAGCTGTCATCAGCAATAGATTGCGCCGATTGATGCCGCGTATTTCCCTGCGATAGCGCCACCAAGCTATTGGAGCCAGGATCAGAGTGGCGAACAGCTGACGGTAACTAGCTATAACTAGAGAAGGTGCGGTGGACAGCTTGATGAAGACCGCCGAAAATGATACAGCTATTACTCCTAAGGCCAAAGGGAGATACGGACTTCTATTTTGCATAGTGCACCTCATTGCGGTTAGTTGTCCATTGATCATCATTTCTCTGCGCTGCGACAATTTCCTGTGGAGAGTGCACAGAATTGTGGGCGTCTGATGGCTATTATATCTAGCAAATGAGCGAGGGCTGATCTAGAATCAAAGGGAGCAGATTACACACGCAAATTGTCAGCAAGGAAGGTTAGAAATGAACAAGTATGTCAAGTTGCTGCCGGGAGTATTGCTAGTGGTTGTGGTGCAATTGGTGGCCGGTCATTTGGTAGACTATGTACCGATCTTTGACGGTTTGACGCTGGGCATCATCCTGGGTATGGTAGTTAATAATTTGTTGCCCATTCCGGAGGCCGCCCGTTCCGGAGTCAAGTTCACCGAGAAACAGGTATTGAAGTGGGGTATTGTGCTGTTGGGCGTTGAGCTCAACTTTGCATTGATGGGCCGCCTGGGAGGCAAGATTCTTTTCCTGGTGGTTTTCATGGTCTGCTTTGGGCTGGGTATGTCCTATCTGCTATCGCGGTTGTTTAGAGTAGATGTCAAGCTCTCCACTTTGATTGGAGTGGGTTCTTCCATTTGCGGGGCTTCCGCCATCGCAGCAGTCGAGCCGATTGTAGGCCCCGAGAAGAAAGATGTAGCCATTTCTGCGGCCGTGATCAGTGTGCTGGGGGCGGCAGGCGTAATTCTCTATCCACTGTTGGGACAAGCGTTAAATATGCAGCCGCTCTCTTACGGGGTCTGGTCTGGGACTTCGTTGCAGGGAGTTGCCCATGCGGTCGCGGCCGCTTTTGCTCGGGGAGACGCCAGCGGTGAAATTGGCACACTGGTGAAAATGGGTAGAGTGGTAATGCTTGCCCCAGTGGCTTTGGCGCTCACCTCGATTTTCGCTCGCGGTACCGGCAAGAAGGCGAAGAGCTTATTTCCGATGTATGTGTTGGGTTTTATCCTAGTCGGCGTTTTGGCTACTGCCGGAGTACTTAAAGTCAGTTACGAACTGGGCTTTATGACCCTTAACCTGAAGAAAATCAGCAAACTCTTTATCACTTCTGCCATGGTGGCAATGGGTTTGGGCGTGAAGTTCAACACCCTGGGCAAGCAGGGGTTGCGGGCTATCGCCTTGGGTGCCACGCTTTTCACGCTGATATCGCTCACCAGTTACACTTTGATCAGTTTCTTAGCCATCGCTTGATGGACAAGTTGACAGCGGCTGCCGGGCAGCCGCTGTTTATTGTATATGAAACCTTTCTTCAGCTTTGGCGTACTTGTTATTGAATAGACTGAGGGATGCTGTGAGGTGGGCAATTTATGAGCGAGATGAATCAGCGGCAGCGACAGACCCGTGAAAACCTAAGAGCCGTTGGCCTGTTGGTGACCATTATTGGGGGCATCTTTACACTGGTCGGGTTTGTCAGTTTTTTCTCTTCCTTTAGTAGCTTCGGTCCTCCCCGCTACTTTTGGTGTGCCTTTATTGGTCTTCCCTTGCTGGCTGTAGGGGGAAACCTAATGCATTATGGGTACATGGGGGCTGTCTCCAGATACGTGGCTGGTGAGGTAGCTCCTGTTGCCAAAGATACGGTTGACTATCTGGCTAGTGAAACGGAAGACGCGATGCAGAAAGTCGGAAAAGCAGTGGGTGAGGGTATCGCCCAAGCTACCTCCCCTCAAGGCCCGTTAGTGCGCTGCCACCGATGCAACCACGAAAATCACCGCGACGCCAAGTTCTGCAGCGAGTGCGGTGCTGCTTTGCTGAAATCGAAGCAATGCCAGCAGTGCGGTGAGTTGAACGACCCAGATGCCAGGTTTTGCGACAATTGCGGCGGGCCATTTTAGGGTACGACTTGCCACCTCAGGTGAGCGATGAAAAACGGTTGCTCAATACACTGCCGACCTTTCTTACTGGAGGTCGATCAGCCAGGATCCCAAAATACGCCTGGCTGCGGCCAGCAACAGAGAAGCGCTGACTAGGAAGACCAGTGTTTTGACTTCCCATGGCTGTATGACCAAGGATAGCGCTACGCCGACTGCGGGGGATGCTCCGTGTTGGTTACCACCATCAGGAAGATGGTTGCTCCCACTGCCAAGGCCCCGAAAACAGAATACCAAGTATGCGTGACAGCGATGATGCTGCTTCCTGCCAGCAAAGAAAATAGGCGATCGAAAACAACACCGATGAGTATACCGATCAGGTAGCCGCCTATCAAGCCACGGGCTTTGGCCGAGTGCGCGCTGGGCATAGCGAAGACGATGAAGGTGGTTGCTCCCAGGCTGGCGATCATAGTGGTCTGGTGAAAAAGATTGAGAAAAGATAGGGTCAACATTATGGTTAGGCTAGCGACCAAGCACTGAGTGACATATTTCAGCGGGTATTGTTTGAATTTCTGATCCAGCAGATTGAACCTGACCACCCCTTTATGCTCTTGCTCAAGGTTGCCTCAGCACTAAGCAGCATTGAGCATTTTGTTTTCTATATAGATGACATGGACGCGCTATCGCGCAACAATTATTCTTGGCGGGTTACAGTAGTTCTATATCCCAGGTTGTTTTTCCTACCGAATGGCGAAGAAGGTTGAACTACGTCTCGGCAGGACAACTGCCGCGGCCGAAACAGGTTCGTTTGAAGAGAAGTGTGTATTTGGATTTGCTCACCCAGGCATGGAATAGATTAGTTCTTGTCTTGGCATACTGTATGCGGTAAAATCATTCTTGTCGCCTCGAGCGACGGTGCGTTGCACGGTCGACCCGAGATATAGCTTCAAAGAGCGTCGCGATTTACGTAAGCCTTTAGCGTCTTGACAATTCGACAGAATTCGTGCTACGCTATTAAAGCTGTCATTTGGGCAGTGGGAAGCGAGCGGCGGAACATTGGATGTGAGAAGCCCCGCCATGACGACGGGGAGATACTTCAAGCGTTCCAAGCGCACTAGAACCTTGAAAACTGAACAATGATGGAACCAGATGAAAATCTGGGTTCAGTCGGCGACGGAGGTCGTCGACGAAATACCCGTTTTTTCCTTGGGAGCGAAGCTCCAAAAGGGAAACAGATTAAGTAATTTCGAGAGCCACAGGCTCGTTCGATACAAGTTTATCGGAGAGTTTGATCCTGGCTCAGGACGAACGCTGGCGGCGTGCCTCATACATGCAAGTCGAGCGGACTGACTTCGGTCAGTCAGCGGCGGACGGGTGAGTAACGCGTGGGTAACCTGCCCTAAAGTCTGGGATAACATCCTGAAAGGGATGCTAATACCGGATGTGGTCTTTCTATCGCATGGTAGGGAGAAGAAAGGCTTCGGCCGCTTTAGGATGGACCCGCGACCCATTAGCTAGTTGGTAAGGTAAAGGCTTACCAAGGCGACGATGGGTAGCCGACCTGAGAGGGTGACCGGCCACACTGGGACTGAGACACGGCCCAGACTCCTACGGGAGGCAGCAGTCGGGAATATTGGGCAATGGGGGAAACCCTGACCCAGCAACGCCGCGTGAGTGAAGAAGGCCTTCGGGTC
Source organism: Bacillota bacterium (assembly GCA_050949055.1). GTDB lineage: Bacteria > Bacillota > UBA994 > UBA5500 > UBA5500 > JAEZJZ01. The sequence continues at coordinate 74,489 of JBMNFA010000002.1, forward strand.
GTAAAGCTCTGTCCTTGGGGACGAAGGATGACGGTACCCAAGAAGAAAGCCACGGCTAACTACGTGCCAGCAGCCGCGGTAATACGTAGGTGGCGAGCGTTGTCCGGAATTACTGGGCGTAAAGGGCGAGTAGGCGGTAACACAAGTCAGATGTGAAAGGCGAGGGCTCAACTCTCGGATTGCATTTGAAACTGTGTAACTTGAGTGCGGTAGAGGAAAGTGGAATTCCCAGTGTAGCGGTGAAATGCGTAGATATTGGGAGGAACACCAGTGGCGAAGGCGACTTTCTGGGCCGTAACTGACGCTGAGGCGCGAAAGCGTGGGGAGCGAACAGGATTAGATACCCTGGTAGTCCACGCCGTAAACGATGGATGCTAGGTGTGGGAGGTATCGACCCCTTCCGTGCCGGAGTTAACGCAATAAGCATCCCGCCTGGGGAGTACGACCGCAAGGTTGAAACTCAAAGGAATTGACGGGGGCCCGCACAAGCAGCGGAGCGTGTGGTTTAATTCGAAGCAACGCGAAGAACCTTACCAAGGCTTGACATCCCTCGCTATCCTAGGAAACTAGGAATTCCCTTCGGGGACGAGGAGACAGGTGGTGCACGGTTGTCGTCAGCTCGTGTCGTGAGATGTTGGGTTAAGTCCCGCAACGAGCGCAACCCTTGTACTTAGTTGCCAGCATTAAGTTGGGCACTCTAAGTAGACTGCCGGTGACAAACCGGAGGAAGGTGGGGATGACGTCAAATCATCATGCCCCTTATGTCTTGGGCTACACACGCGCTACAATGGTCTGTACAAAGGGAAGCGAAGTCGTGAGGCAGAGCGGATCCCATAAAACAGATCTCAGTTCAGATTGCAGGCTGCAACTCGCCTGCATGAAGTAGGAGTTGCTAGTAATCGCGGATCAGCACGCCGCGGTGAATGCGTTCCCGGGCCTTGTACACACCGCCCGTCACACCACGAAAGTCTGCAACACCCGAAGTCGGTGAGCGAACCTGGAAAGGGAGCAGCCGCCTAAGGTGGGGCCGGTAATTGGGGTGAAGTCGTAACAAGGTAGCCGTATCGGAAGGTGCGGCTGGATCACCTCCTTTCTAGGGAGAATAGAAGTCAGAGGTCAGAAGTCGGAAGTCCGAGAGGACGGAAGGCTGGGCCTTCTGCTCTAAATCCTAGGTCGATTGTCTGGTTGTGGGTGCAGGAAGAATGAAGAGCATGAGGCAGGAATCTGACCTCTAACCTCTGACCTCCGACGTCCATCACTCCATCATTGTTTGGTTTTGAAGGTTCTGGGTTTTTTCGTGCCATGCACAAAAAAACATCCTTCAGCAGACGTCCACTGGCGTGCACATTGCGAAGCACATGTGCGACCCGTGCGACATCTCTGTAATTTCCAGAAAGTACAGCTTGCTGCCGAAGCAGCCAGCGTGCTAATATAGGTTTCCGCCCAATGAGGCGGAGTCAGCATGAGAGAGAACAGATGGTCAATCTGACCTCTGGCCTCCGACATCTGACATCCCGAGCAAGCTACGCTTGCTCGCAGCACCTTGAAAACTGCACAGTAATTTCATCGGAGAGTTTTCTCTATGATGCGCGAATTAGGTCAAGCTACAAAGAGCGCACGGAGGATGCCTAGGCGCTAGGAGCCGAAGAAGGACGTGGCCATCTGCGAAAAGCCTCGGGGAGTCGAAAGCAGACATTGATCCGGGGATGTCCGAATGGGGGAACCCACAAGGGAGAAGCCCTTGTATCCTTAACTGAACACATAGGTTAAGGAAGGCAACCAGGTGAACTGAAACATCTAAGTAGCCTGAGGAAAAGAAAAAATCATTGATTCCCTAAGTAGTGGCGAGCGAACGGGGAAGAGCCCAAACTCTATCTACGGAATAGGCTGACACCGTTGTAGATAGAGGGTAGAGGGACTGTCGGCTCACATGTCAGAGTGAGCAAGGAGTCAAAAATCCAGTTGTTAGGCGAAGCGGCCTGGAAAGGCCCGCCATAGGAAGTAAAAGCCTTGTAGTCAAAAACAATTGGACTTCTGACAGGATCCCAAGTAACACGGGACACGAGGAATCCCGTGCGAATCCGGGAGGACCACCTCCTAAGGCTAAATACTCCCTAGCGACCGATAGTGAACAAGTACCGTGAGGGAAAGGTGAAAAGCACCCCGGGAGGGGAGTGAAATAGAACCTGAAACCGTGTGCTTACAAGCAGTCAGAGCATTATTCAGAGGTCAGAGGTCAGAGGTCAGAAGTCAGAAGAGAAGCTGGCGGAGCCAGCAACAATCGAATCCGACATCTGATTTCCGACCTCCGACTTCTGAAGTGTGATGGCGTGCCTTTTGTAGAATGAACCGGCGAGTTACGTTATGCAGCGAGGTTAAGTCGAAGAGACGGAGCCGAAGCGAAAGCGAGTCTGAACAGGGCGTATGGACAGGCAAAGCCAGTCCCAGTTGCATGATGTAGACCCGAAACCGGGTGATCTACCCATGGCCAGAGTGAAGCGGAGGTAAGACTTCGTGGAGGCTCGAACACACCAGCGTTGAAAAGCTGGGTGATGAGCTGTGGGTAGGGGTGAAATGCCAATCGAACTCGGAGATAGCTGGTTCTCCCCGAAATAGCTTTAGGGCTAGCCTCAAGACAAGAGTACAGGAGGTAGAGCACTGATTGGGCTAGGGGCCTTATCAGGTTACCGAACCTAGTCAAACTACGAATGCCTGTTACTTGATGCTTGGGAGTCAGACTGCGAGTGCTAAGATCCGTAGTCAAAAGGGAAACAGCCCAGACCATCAGCTAAGGTCCCCAAGTACGAGCTAAGTGGAAAAGGATGTGGAGCTGCAAAGACAACCAGGATGTTGGCTTAGAAGCAGCCACTCATTCAAAGAGTGCGTAATAGCTCACTGGTCAAGTGGCTCTGCGCCGAAAATGTAACGGGGCTCAAGCTCGTCACCGAAGCTATGGATTGATAGAGGTCAGATGTCAGAGGTCGGAGGTCGGAATGGATGATAAGAACCTATAAGGATCTCGAAGTGTATCAGCGGTCATATAGGTTAGCGGTGGAAATGCATCAATTGGCATTGAAGCTGCCGCAGCGCGAGCAATATGGTTTGGGCGATCAAATCAGACGCGCCGCGCTGAGCATCCCATTGAACATTGCAGAAGGATACGGCAGATCAAGTGCGGAATTTAAACGATTCTTACGAATTGGTTTAGGTTCTTGTAACGAAGTCCGTGTTCTAATTGATTTCCTGTCCGATCTGAAGTACATTGACACAGATGTCTATACCAGATTGTTGGAGGAGTTATGAAACGTTAGCTAAGCAGTTGTACAGACTGGAGGCTAACTGGCGAACCCTCTGACTTCTGACTTCTGACATCTGACCTCCGTCAGTGGTAGGGGAGCGTACTGTACACGTTGAAGCAGTACCGTAAGGAGCTGTGGAGAGTACAGCAGTGAGAATGCCGGTATGAGTAGCGAAAAGACAGGTGAGAATCCTGTCCGCCGAAAACCCAAGGATTCCTGAGGAAGGATCGTCCGCTCAGGGTAAGTCGGGGCCTAAGCCGAGGGCGAGAGCCGTAGGCGATGGACAACTGGTTGAAATTCCAGTACCACCGAAGTCCGTTACGAGCGAAGGGGTGACGCAGGAAGGTAGGCCAAGCACGCCGTTGGTTGAGCGTGCCTAAGCAGGTAGGCAGGTCAGATAGGCAAATCCGTCTGGCCATATGCTGAGATGCAAATGCGAGCGAAAATTAAGTAGCGAAGTGGTTGAACCTACACTGCCAAGAAAAGCCTCTAGCCAGGACTAGGTGCCCGTACCGTAAACCGACACAGGTGGGTGAGGAGAGAATCCTAAGGCGCGCGGGAAAACCCTCGTTAAGGAACTCGGCAAATTGACCCCGTAACTTCGGGATAAGGGGTGCCTCGCTATGGTTAAGAGCCAGAGGAGGCCGCAGAAAAGTGGCCCAAGCGACTGTTTACCAAAAACACAGGTCTCTGCGAAGTCGCAAGACGAAGTATAGGGGCTGACACCTGCCCGGTGCTGGAAGGTTAAGGGGAGGGCTTATCCGGCACTCAACTGTGTATACCTGAAGAACTGTATGGTTGAGAGAATGCATTTCAACCAGCTTACGGCTCTAGGTGTGTAGAGTTGAGTGCCGGAGAAGGTCTGAACCGAAGCCCCAGTGAACGGCGGCCGTAACTATAACGGTCCTAAGGTAGCGAAATTCCTTGTCAGGTAAGTTCTGACCCGCACGAATGGTGTAACGATTTGGGCGCTGTCTCAACGAGGGACCCGGTGAAATTGAAATACCTGTGAAGATGCAGGTTACCTGCGACTGGACAGAAAGACCCCGTAGAGCTTTACTGCAGCCTGACATTGGATTCTGGTACTTCATGTACAGGATAGGTGGGAGACAGAGAAGCCGGGACGCTAGTCTCGGTGGAGTCGAGCTTGGGATACCACCCTTGAAGTATCGGAATTCTAACCTGGAGCCCTGAATCGGGTTTGGGGACAGTGTCAGGTGGGCAGTTTGACTGGGGCGGTCGCCTCCCAAAGAGTAACGGAGGCGTCCAAAGGTTCCCTCAGCGCGGTTGGGAATCGCGCAAAGAGTGTAAAGGCAGAAGGGAGCTTGACTGCGAGACGAACAGGTCGAGCAGGGACGAAAGTCGGGCTTAGTGATCCGGCGGCACCGAGTGGAAGGGCCGTCGCTTAACGGATAAAAGCTACCTCGGGGATAACAGGCTTATCTCCCCCAAGAGTCCACATCGACGGGGAGGTTTGGCACCTCGATGTCGGCTCATCACATCCTGGGGCTGAAGAAGGTCCCAAGGGTTGGGCTGTTCGCCCATTAAAGTGGTACGTGAGCTGGGTTCAGAACGTCGTGAGACAGTTCGGTCCCTATCCGTCGCAGGCGCAGGAGATTTGAGAGGATCTGTCCCTAGTACGAGAGGACCGGGATGGACAGACCGCTGGTGTACCAGTTGTCCTGCCAAGGGCAGTGCTGGGTAGCCAAGTCTGGCTGGGATAAACGCTGAAAGCATCTAAGCGTGAAACCCACCTCAAGATGAGATCTCCCACCCGGCACTCAACTTTTTCTATCAGATTAAGAGTCTAGCTGCTCAACAAGAGCAACCTAGGCATGCAAAGGGTAGAAAAAGTTGAGTGCCGGGGTAAGACCCCAGGCAGACTACCTGGTAGATAGGCCGGATGTGTAATCGCTGAGAGGCGTTTAGCTGACCGGTACTAATAGGTCGAGGGCTTGATTTAATTCACATCACAGGAATCTCAATGATGAATTACTGTTCAGTTTTGAAGGTGTTGGTATAGAGAGGAGTCGAGATCATTTTGAACGATAGGGAAGAGTCTAGATCCTTCGCTGCGCTCAGGATGACATGGTCCAACTTCTAACCTCCAACCTCCAGACTGTCTGGTGGCAATGGCGGAGGGGTCCCACCCGTTCCCATCCCGAACACGGAAGTTAAGCCCTCCAGCGCCGATGGTACTTGGGTTCGCCCTGGGAGAGTAGGTCGCTGCCAGATCCTTCTTCAGCCTCGAGCATTAGCTCGGGGCTTTTTAACTGGACACGGGGACGGTTCTCATTGTCCGGTTGATGTCAGGACGACGTAAGCGTCAAATAGCCAGTATACATAGTCGTAAGCGTCAAATAGCCAGTACATAGCCCGCGCAGTAGCACGAAAGATACAATACCCCCAAGGTGCTAGAAAAGTGAGTAGGATAAAACTAGCACCGTGGGGTGTGCATATGGATACAAAGACGATGACATCACAGGTGCGGCTCCGGCACTGGGCAGGCATCCTCCTACATCACGGAGCGAGCTCATACATTAAGCTTGTTGGCAGCCAGCGCCCAAGCGCGCTAGGCAAAGATTGCGGCTTGACGTAGGGCGGCACTCCTTTTTATTATGGGGACATGGCCGAGCAATTTCTGGAAGGGTGGCATAATCGAATGGACATGAGGAGACTAGACCGACAACTTCAGTTTATTTTGGAAGCGGATAGGGTAAAGCAGGTGATCAGGCGCACGCTGCTGCTGGATGGCTCTCGTCTGGAGAACGATGCAGAGCATTCCTGGCATGCAGCCCTGGCAGCGATGGTACTGTCCGAATACGCTAATCAGCCGGAGCTGGATCTGGGTAGAGTGATCAAAATGCTAACCATTCACGATATGGTCGAGATCGATGCTGGAGATACCTATGCCTATGACGAAGCAGCGCATTTGGACAAGGAGGAGCGGGAGCTGAAAGCCGCAGAGAGGATCTTTGGCCTGTTGCCGGAGGATCTGGGGGCTGAAATGCGTGGGCTTTGGGACGAGTTTGAGGCGCAGGATACGCCGGAGGCCAAGTTCGCGGGGGCAATGGATTGCTTTATGCCTCTGCTGCACAATTATGTGACGCAAGGTGCCCAGTGGCGGAAGCACGGTGTCAGTCGCGACCAGGTCTTGGCCAGGAATCACGCCCGTATCGCCGGAGGATCAACCGGGTTGGCCGATTATGTTCGCCAACTGGTTGCAGAGGCGGTGGAAAAGGGCTATCTATTGCCATAGGTGTCCTCTAACCAACGCTTTATGCTGGTCGCTATCCAACCAGCCCCAATTTGCTATAAACTATCCAGATATCGTATGATTGGGCAAACAGGCGACTTTGCTGTCAGCAACTAATCTATTTGGTTAGAATAGAACTGGCGATGATCGGCGGGACTGATCAAAGTCCAAGGGGGTTATTAAGCTGCTAAGTAAGTTTCGCGAACCGGTCAGCGGTCTGACACACATGGCTGCCGCGTTGCTGTCCGTCTTGGGCTTGGGGTGTTTGCTTTACACAGCTGTCAAGTACGGCGATGTCTGGCAGATAGTTTCGTTTTCCATATTCGGGGTGAGTATGATTCTGTTGTATAGCGGCAGCGCTGTCTATCACCTGGTGAATGCTAATGCCCAGGTGGTGAAAATGCTGCGGCGGGTGGACCATATGCTGATTTTCGTCCTGATCGCAGGCACATATACACCCTTCTGCCTGGGCCCTCTGCGAGGCCCTTGGGGCTTTGGCCTTTTGCTAGGTGTCTGGACGTTTGGCATTCTGGGCATGATCTTTGCGTTGCTCTGGGTGGATGCACCTCGCTGGCTGACCACAGGCATCTATTTGGCTATGGGTTGGGCGGTAGTTGTGGCCGGGTATCCGTTGGTGAAGTCACTCAGCGTACCTGCATTGGTCTGGTTAGCTGTAGGTGGCCTGTTTTACAGTGTTGGAGCAGTTGTCTATGCGACCAAGCGACCTAATCTGTTTCCCGGTGTGTTTGGTTTCCACGAAATCTGGCATCTGTTTGTTATGGCAGGGAGCTTCAGTCACTTCTGGACTGTGCTACGCCATATCCCGACCCTGAGTTAATCCACATTTCCAGGCAAATGCGCCGCTTCTACCACCCGGCAGCCGCGGCACGATTGGCTTTGGCCGTTGCGAAGAGATTATTGAGTGGCCTAAGCGCAGACTAACAGGAATTCTTTAGCCACTAGAGAACCTACACAAGGCGGTGATTTCGCCGCATAGACGAGGAGGAGGGTTGGAGAGTGAAATTGCTGGTAGTAATTGTTCAGGACCAAGATAGTGCCAAGCTGGCCGAGCAGTTGGTGGCCAACGGTTATCGTTCCACCAAGTTGGCTTCCACTGGCGGTTTTCTGAAGGTGGGGAGTACCACCATGCTGGTCGGTGTAGAGGATGAACAGGTGGATGGGGTAATTGAGGTAGTCAAGAGCGTCTGTCATACCCGCGAGAAGCTGGTGGTGCCGTTGACACACGCCGAAGCGCTCGGCGGGTTTGCTGTTCCTCCGGTTACGGTACAGGTGGGCGGCGCTGTGATCTTTGTGCTCAACGTCGATCAGTTCTATCAAACAGCCAAGTCTTGAGCGGTACGCGGCCGGCGTCACTCATGTGCACTCTTTCCGTCGAAAGTTCTCGTCGTTCGGAGCAATTCGACAAGCTCGGTACGAACTCCGCGAGGAATCTAGATCCTTCACTTCGTTCAGGATGACGCCTGGCAGAGCAGAGCAAGACTGCTTTCATAAATGATGAATGCCCGATCGTGGCCGTCTTCCTTGGTTCCGGCCGACGTAACGTTTTCGGAACCACTCGGACCCCACTGCTATGCAGGGACTTATCGGTAGAGGGGACAGACAAGGTAAAGTGGACGTTTGAATTTACCATTTGACTCTGATTGCATCGAAAACAGCGAGGGAGTGCCCTCGCTGTTTCTTCGACGGGATAGTTCTATAATGTCGGCGGCCTGCGGTGGCCAGTCGCTTGCTCATAGGCATAAGCCATTTGAATCAGCTTTGGTTCCTCAAAAGCCCGGGCTGTAAAGGTTGCGCCCATAGGCAGGCCCGCCTGGGTGTAACCAGCAGGCACCGTAATTGAAGGGTATCCAGCCCGGGCGGCAATGCCCGCGCCAAAATTGCCGGGGAAAAGCAAAGCGTCCAGCTGGTACGCCTGCAACACCCAGTCAATTCCTTCATCGATGGAGCGACGTAGATCTTCTCGGCGGCAGTTGATGTACTCGGGATCAGCCAGGCTCCCGCTGGTCGCTTCAGAATCGATCAACAGTGTTTGGCCATACTTCAGCATGCTCTCTGCATTCGCCTGGTTATAGGCAATCAGCTCGCGCAGACTGTGTACAGGGACCTGCGGTGACAGGCGACCCAGATAGGCGTTTAGGTTAACCTTGAATTCGTGTAGCAGAACCTTGCTTTGCCAAGCCCCTTGTGCTGCCGGCATCTCCACTGGATCCACGATTTCCGCACCAGCCGTGAGCAGGTCTGCGATCGCCTGATCGATCAACTGCAGGCGCTCATCGTCCAGGCGTTCATAGAAGCCACGCGGGATGCCGATGCGTGTCCCTTGGAGACCTTCGGTATTCAGGAAGGGCCGGTAGTCCTGAGGGTAGCGCCCTTGGTTATGCATGGTGGCTGGATCTAGCTCGTCTTCGCCAGCCAGTGCCCCCAAGAGTATAGCGGCATCTTTCACCGTGCGGGCTATCGGGCCGGCGGTGTCCTGGCTATGGGCGATGGGGATGATTCCTCTGCGGCTGATCAACCCTACTGTCGGCTTAATGCCTACCACGGAATTGGAACTGGCGGGGCTGAGAATAGAGCCGGAAGTCTCCGTTCCGATAGCTGCGGTGCAGAAACCACTGGCCACAGCCGCTCCCGAACCAGAGCTGGACCCTCCAACATCAAACTTTCCCGGGCCGTAAGGATTTTGCACCTGGCCGCCCCGTGAGCTGTAACCATTCTTCATGCCTACTGTCATAAAATTGGCCCATTCGGTCATGTTCGCCTTGCCCAAGATGATTGCGCCAGCTTGACGCAACTTCTTGGCCACGAAAGAGTCCTGTTCGGCATACGAGTTGGCTAAGGCAAGAGAGCCAGCGCTGGTGTGCATCTTGTCCGCCGTATCGATGTTGTCCTTCACCAAGACTGGAATACCGTGCAAAGGCCCGCGGGAACCTAGTTGCTGTCGTTCCCGATCCAAGGCAGCCGCCAGAGCTAAGGCGTCTGGGTTTACTTCAAGTACTGCGTTGATCTTTGGCCCGTTTTTGTCAAACGCCGCGATCCGCTCCAAGTAGTGCCAAACCAAGGCGCTGGCAGTCAGCTGACCATCGTCCATGGCAGCCTGTAGTCCGGTTATCGTTTGATCGCTCAACCACGATGAACTGATCGCATCTTTCACTGAAAAGCCTCCCCTCCGATCCCTTGGACAGTTCTCCTTTCGATCGGCCGCCTCCTGCACTGAACTGTCTACATGTCAAAATGAAAGTAGATATCTCACCAGAAAAAAAGACGGCCGCTGACTAACCCAACGGCCAAAGCACAGTTTTGTGCATTTTCGGAGGACAGGTGCTTGCCGCGCTTAGCACTATCGGCTTCACCTGTTTGTATTGTAGCCTGCATCCAGCTGAACTCAAACTGGCCACAGCACTATTCAGTATAGGCCCTGGGTCCCAAATTACTCTGGGTCATAGGTAGGAGGGCTAGAATCCGCGTAGTAGCCTAATGGGGAACATAATCAGCTCCCGAATCAGCGCGAAGACTCCGTCAACTGCTACTCCCAACAGGCGGAAAGGCAGCAGCAACAACCATACAAGAGGATATAGCACCAGGAACAGCAGTGCCACCGGCCAGCAAAGGACAAACAAGATTAGCCACAGCAGGCAGCCCAATTCCAATCACCCCCGAAATTGTGTAGTCGATCAAGGCTGTTCATAATAAACTATACGGCGTAGATGGAAGTTTGTTGCAGCCAACCGTCCGCTGGCTGGCAATCCTGGCAGGAAGCAGCTAGGGGGATGGCGAATTCCTGTTCTGCTGCACTTGTTTACGATGATAAGGAGGGTTAATGTGCATCAAGCAATATCTTTGTTACACAGGCGTCGAAGTATTCGCAAGTACACGGCTCAACCCGTCAGTGAAGAACAGCTGCAGATGCTACTGGCAGCCGCGATGGCTGCCCCTTCGGCAAGCAACCGACAACCGTGGCAATTTATCGTCGTGCAGTCGCGAACTCTATTGGATCAACTGGCGGAAGTGCACCAATATACCAAGATGTTGAAGCAGGCGCCTCTGTGCATCGCCGTGTGCGGCGATGCGAGTGCAAAGTTTTGGCAACAAGACTGTGCAGCAGCAACTCAGAACATCCTGCTGGCGGCAACCGGTCTGGGATTGGGCGCAGTCTGGTTGGGGATATACCCAAACCCCGAACCGGTATCCAAGGTCGTTAGTCTGTTGAACATACCGGGAAGCCACCTTCCGCTCTGCCTGATCTCCATTGGGCACCCGGACGAACATAAGGACCCGGCAAATCGGTATGACGCTGCCAAAGTCCATCGGGAGCAATGGTAGCAGAGCAGCAACCTATTTGGTGCAGGCAGTGAACCGGCTGCGTTGAGAATCATAAGGTTTTGTTACGAATCCATTAAGACTATTGCCAGCGGCAACAAACCCGTGTAGAATCCTAGTTGCAGTCTATTCGCAGGAAGGGATCCTCAATGAAACAATTCACTGTCTTGGTCTTAATGGCGCTGCTTGTGCTCAGTCTCGGTCGTGTATGGGTAGCGGCTCTGGCCTAACTGCTTCCGCATCTTAACAGAAATCGGGCTTCTGTCTGCAATAGTGATCAATGGCGCACCTAGTTTGGTGCGCCATTCTTTTGTCTTAGCTCAAATGGTAACTGAACCAGGAGAGAATGCGTTGGTAGCGGTCCCGTTTGTGTTGCGGTTGGCTAATGGCATGGTATTCTTTGGGATAGCGGACCATCACAGCCGGCTTGTTCTGTCTTCGTAGGGCGGTAAACAGCTGTTCTGTTTGGTCGATGGGGCAGCGCAGATCGCTCTCACCGTGCATAAACAGCACCGGTGTGTTGATGCGATCGGCGAAGTTGATAGCCGAACGCTCCAGAAGCTTGTCTGCAGCCTCCCAGGGAGTGCCGCCAAAGTGGTGTTCGCCAAAGAAGTATCCGATGTCGCTGTTGCCGTAGAAGCTGTGTCGATTGCCCACAATGGCACCGGGCAAAGCTGCTTTGAAGCGATCCGTTTGGGTGATAGTCCAACTGGTCATGAAGCCGCCGTAACTCCATCCCATGATTCCAAACCGCTCTGGATCGCTGACTCCCTGATCACACAGGTGTGCGACCACCGCCATGATGTCCCGATAATCGGCCCCGCCCCAATCGCCAACCACCGCGTAGGCGAACTGTTGCCCATATGACTGGCTCCCACGCGGGTTCGTGTAGACCACAGCGATGCCGTTGCTGGCTAAAATCTGAGTCTGGAAGAAGAAGCTGGACCCATAGACCCCATGGGGACCGCCATGGATCTGCAGGACAGTGGGCAGGGGGCGTTCGCGACCTTTGGACCCGGGTGGAATAAACAGCCAGGCGTCAATCGGCCAACCCTGATCCCCTGAGTAGGTGAACCTGGTGCACTCCGCCAGTTGGCACTCTTCGTAGACATGACGGTTGAAATCGGTCAACTGCAGTTCTTGGCCTTCCGTCAGCAATGCCAGCTCCTCCGCCTGCATCGGGCCGCCTGCCTGCAGCACCAAGCCTTCTTGCTGGGGATGGGCGGCGAAGGCGCTGACAGCCCGCAGCGGATCCTGCCACAGAGTCTGCAGCCTGCCGGATTGGAGGTTCATCTCCGCCACGCAAGTGGAACCTGCCTGCCCATAGAGGAAGAGGATGCGAATGTCGTCACGCCAGACGATGGGCGGGTTGCTGCTGCCGTAGCGCACGTCAGAGCTGGGCGCGGTGCCGATCGGTCGATCGAGTTCAGCAGTCAGATTGCAGGCGTCACTGGCAGACAGGTTCTCTACCTGCGCTGGAATCAACCACAAGTTCTGCGAGGTAGACCGCGCAAACTGCTGGTTCTCGCCAACGAAAACCACTTGTTTTCCATCTGGAGAGGGGGCGATCAACGATATGTTGCCCGTCCACTGCAACACAGGCTGCAGGTTTCCACTGTTCGAGTCAATGCGCCAGATGTCCTGCTTGAGCAGCAAGTCCGCGTCAGCGGAGCGACAGGCGGCGCAGTAGATGTGCTGGCCATCAGCTGACCACGCCGGAAGGGTATGGTCAAAGTTACCTGCAGTCAGCTGGCGGCAACGGGTGTCGTCCCCAGGCAGCTCTGGCACATCCACCACGAAGATGTGGTTGCGTAGGTCGCCAAAGTAGCCGCTCCCATCCATCTTGTGACGCAGCCGGGTGATCACCTTGACGTCGCTTGCCGACTGGTCCTGCGGCTTCTTCTCCCTGCTTAAGGCTTGTTCCGCTTGCTGTTTGGCGCGGGCATAGTCATCCGCTGGAGCTCCGGGGTATGTTATCCAGTTCTCTGGGTGGGGAAATGCCTTGCCCACAAAGGCGATTTTGCGGCCGTCAGGCGACCAGACTGGAGCAGACTGTACGGGCACCGCTGTCTCCAGAGGATAGGCATCCCCGCCCTGGCGCTCCAGGATCCAGATTTGACTTTGTTCATTGCGGCCAGAAACGAAGGACAATCGCTTCCCGTCGGGCGACCAGCGGGGCCAACGGTCGTTCTTGTGCCCGTGGGTCAGCGGCCTGGGGCCAGCACCTTCCGTTGAGGTCAACCACAAGGTGGTGTAGTGCTTGTTCTCCTGCAAGTCGGCCTCTTGGCGCACAAAAACAATCTCTCCTTGCGGTGACAGTTGTGGCTCGCCTGGCAAGACAAAGCGGAGCAGATCGGTGGCCTGCAGGGGTCGTTTGGACATGCTTTCTCGCCTCCTAACTGTGAAGTAATGCTTCTGTTCTGCAAGCTTGCTGTCAGCTCCTTTAGCGGAACGAAAAAGCAGGCATTCTAGGCTGCCTGCTTTTGAAAAACTAGATGCCAAAAGAGCTGTCTCACCCAGTTCTCAGACGGTCATCGTTCCACCTGCCTAGTCGCTCAACTCGTGGCGGCGGTAGAGCAAAACGAACAGGCCGAGCAAGACGATGCTGGCTACTCCAAGTGCCAAGAATTCTCTGCCGGCGGCTGCCATAGCCTGTCCGTGCAGGGCTCTGTAGACGCCGTCACCGATATAATTGCTGGGCACGAACTTGGCTAGCCTGGCAAGCGCTGCGTTCTGTTGGCCGAGCATGGGCAAGAGCAGCAACAACAGATAAACAGGCATGCCTATGTAACCGGTCGCCATCTGGTTAGGTGCTAACAGGCCGATGATGAAGCCTAGCAGAATCACGAAAGCGCTTCCCAGAACCAGGATCAGCGTCAACAGCAGGTAGTTCTGTACGCTGGCGCTGGAAATAGGGATCAGCAACAGGGTGACCAAAAGAATGCAGAGGAAGGTGACTAAACCTTTGCTGATCAGTATTTCCAGCGGGGTAGCGGGGGAGAGCATCAGCACCCTCAGGGTGTGTTTCTCCTTTTCTTCGGACAGTAGCATGGCTGGTGTGTATACACCGATCATTACCACCGAGAACAGGGTCCCAATAGTGAACGAAGGTTCCGGTGCCATGTTCAGCGGGCCACTCCAGAGAAAGGTCATCAGCAGCGGCACCGCCAACATGGAAAGGATGCTGCCATTACGACGCAGGTCCTGCATTTCCTTCAGGGACAGAGCACAGATGCGTCTTGGACTCATGCCAGTTTCCTCCCTGTAACTCGGATAAAGATGTCTGCCAGCGTCGATTCCACAGAGTGGATAGAGACGACCTTGCCGTCGCTCAGCCAACGGCCTACCTGCTCGCCAGTGGCATTGCCCCTCAGGGGCAGATTGTGCTCCACCTGCTCTCCATCCGTGAGCACTTTCGCTATCAGGCGCTCCTCGCCATACTTGCGCCGCAGTTCCTCTGGCCTCCCCAGTTCGGCGATCTGCCCTTCGCAGAGGAATGCTACGCGATGGCAGAGATGGTCTGCTTCTTCCATGTTGTGAGTGGTGATGAATATTGTGGTGCCTTGTTGGTTTAGCTCCCGTAGGATCCCGTGAATACTGGCCGCAGAACTGGGATCCAATCCGGAAGTTGGTTCATCCAGGACTAGCAGGCGAGGAGAATGCAGCAGTGTGCGCACCAGGAGCACCCGTTGCTTCATGCCTTTGGAGAGCCGCTTTACCGGAGTCTTCAAGCTGTCCAGCAGTCCTAACCTCTCCAGCCACTCGGAACCCTTGGCGGTCGGCACGTTATACAAACGGCAGAATAGATTGAGGTTTTCGCCCACACTCAGCCTCTCATAAAGGTTAGCGTTCTCCGGTGTCACACCCATCTGATCTGCCAGGAGGTGACGCTCAGCCGGCAGCCGATGGCCCAAAACCACCACATCACCAGCAGATGGTGCTAACTGTCCCGTTAGCACCTTGATGGTGGTTGATTTTCCTGCCCCATTTGGCCCCAAGAACCCAAAGATTTCTCCGGAATCTACGTCAAACGTGATGCCTCTAACCGCTTCTTTGTTGCCATAATGCTTATGTAGGTTATTCACCTTAATCATCCAGCTTCACCTCTTACTGCAGCTATTTTGACAGAGATGAACTAATGATGCAAGCATTTGGACAATGGCAACACGCTAGAGGCACCCCAGTTATACTATTGTCGCTGCAGCAGATCTCTGACCACCACACTGGCCATCGCCAGCCCGGCAGCGGGTGGGACGAAGGCGCTGCTACCGGGTATCTGGCGTTTCTCGTCAGGCACGTCGCCGGCTGTTCGCAGTCGATTAACCAGCTCCGCAAGCGGGGTGATTGGTGGCTCGGGCGAGTAGACTACCTTTACTCCCTGGTGGATACCGCGTTTGCGTAGTTCCTTGCGCATGATTTTGGCTAGAGGATCAACGCTGGTATGGGATATGTCAGCTACCTTGAGCTGAGTGGGGTCCAGCTTGTTGCCCGCCCCCATGCTACTGATGATGGGAACTCGCAGTTCCAGGCACTTTTCCACCAACAACAGCTTGCTGGCGACGGTATCGATGGCGTCAACCGCATAGTCGAGGTCGGAGGTCAGGATTTCGCACCAGTTGCCAGCTCCAAAGAAGACCTGTAAAGGCTCTACTGTGCATGCAGGGTTGATCTGCAAGATGCGCTCAGCCATCACGTCGACTTTTGGGCGGCCGATGGTCTCAGATAGGGCGGGAAGTTGGCGGTTGATGTTGGTCAGCGATACCTGGTCGTGATCCACCAGCAGCAGGCTGCCGATTCCGCTTCTGGCCAGCGCCTCTGCAGCAAAGCTTCCCACTCCTCCCAGGCCAAAAACTGCAACCCGGGCTTGCTGTAGCCGCTGCAGTTGCTCATAACCGATTAACAGTTCGAAGCGGGAAAAACGATGGGGCATATGCTCATCCTCCCAAGCACCGGAATTTCACCCAGTTGTTCATAGACTGGCCAGCCTTTAGGCCTATGCTACCCTGTTCCGGCTGCATAACGCAAGCAACTGGAATCAATCTGCTGCCCGCCGCCGGCTAACCCATAGCACCAGGTTGCCTATTAGCCACGCCCCGATGGCTGGATATGCCCCGTAGGCCATAAACAACAGCCAGGCGTAGAAATCGTCGCCGCCGGCATGAGGCGGATAGTGTCGGGGCAAAACCCCATAGACCAAAGCGGTGAGCAACCAGCAGCCGCCAAGGATGACCAGGCCTTTGACTGGATTGCCTTCCCGCCGGCCGTTGACAGCAGCTGTTAGCCCGATCACTGTGGCAAGCACACAGGAAGAGGTGCGCAAATAGACTCCGTACTCGGTGTACCAGGTGAATGCAGCGGGAGGATTATCCAGGTTAGGGCCTGGATAGAGGCCGCTGAGATGGGAGAAGGTGAGCAATCCGCAGCCGACTGTTGCCAAAGCGAATGCGGCGTAGGCCAGCAACGCCTGCCACGTTTTCCGCTGCATGATGCTCACCTCCTGTATAGAACGGGTTGTTTTTCCTATCTCCGGCGAACTGCTGCGTTCTGCAGCGTGTCACGGGTGGTGCCCCCTTTTCCCGCTGACTGATATCGCTGTGCCTCTAGGTATTGTTCCAGCTGTCGCTTCAGTTCCCGGTCGCTGGTCTGTTCATAGACCATCAGCGCCGCATCCACCCCCGCTGGCCCAGCCCGATAGAGAATATCCGCATCGAAGCCGTCCAGCGTACCGGCCAAATAGCGCTGCGCGTTATAGCGAGCCACCCGTGCGTCCGGGTCGATCAGGCAGACGGCGCAGAATAGCGCTGCTCCCAACACAGCGGCCAAACGCATGATGGAGAACTGACGCCATTGCAGCCAAATCACACCTAGGCACACGGCTGCCAGCAGGATCATCAATACGCAGGGCAGCAACCGCCGCACAGACAGGCCGTAGGCACCAATGTATAGCGCCATCTTGCTGAAGGCAGTGGCGATCAGCACCAGGGTGAGCGCTGCCAACAATAAGTTCAACCCCTTAAGCAGCTTGCTCTGCTGCCGGGGCTGCCGACTGCCCAGATTGGCTGCAGCCAGCACAGACAAGTTGATAGCCGCTATACCGCACAGCTCGAAAAAACCCCTGCGCGCATATTCCGAGTAAAGCAGCCATCCCTCCGGCCTTTGACCAGCAAAGGCCGAAAAGAAGTAGGGGAGTTGACTGCCGATGAACACCAGGTAAAGACCAGCCAGCGCCCCCAAGACAATAGAGACGGTAGAAGCGGGCAGAATGCGCAGTTTTTGAATGCCCTGCTCGCCTGCGTTCTGGGTCAGGTTGGGAAGGCCACGCCGGTGGGCGCTGCCTGCCACCAGCGCAAAGATGTAGGCTGCAGTAGGCATGGCCAGCAGCAGCTGCACCAGCCAGTCCACAGACCCGAACCACAGCCGATTGAGATGGCTGACGATCCCGCTGGTCATGCGAGCAAAGCCACCGCTGTCCGCCTCGACTAGGAGAGGCAGTACTGCGGACACAGCCACCAGTGCCAGCAGAATTCCTAACGCAACAGACCAGCTCTGGCTGTTCCGCTCGCCTGGTCTGCGTTGACGAAGAGCATGCAGACTGCGGTACTGGCCTCCAAAGTTGCGCCAGGGTATAAACAGCAGTGCCTGCAGACCGTCCAGAGGCAGCCAATCGCTGGTCTTGCCGAGCAGAGTCATGTCGGCCGCCGTCACGGTCCAATAGAGTGCGGTGCCAAAGAGCAGCAACTGTCGCCAAGGCTGCAAGCCATTTCCTTGCCAGAGTGCATAGCTCAGCCCGGTCAGCAGCAGGATGGCCAACCAGAAGCAACTATAACGAGGTGGCCGAATGCCCTTCTGGCGCAAATATGCCAGGACGATTCCGCAATACAACAGGGTAAACAAAGCTACCCCGTAGCCCTCCCAATAGAAGAACACCCAACGTATGAACAGGAAACCGAGCACAAAGGCTGCCAGAGCGAAGACGCCGTCAGCCCGCCCCGGAATGAAGGGGTCCTGCTGTCTCTTCGCCTCCCGCTGCTCGCCCGCGCCAGCGGTCTGCAATCGGGTCGGTGGGCTGTTTTCAGTCCCTACCGCCTGCCACCATAATTTACTTTCCGCCGGGTTGAATAACAGGATCAGCTTCTTGCCCGGGTCAGTATCTGGCTTCTCTGGAATGGACTCCACCAGGGTGCCCAGACGCAGCTCTTCCGGGGTCAGTTGCTGCGGCTGATGATGGATCAGCTCCACCGGTTGGGCGTTGATATCGTGCAAACTATTTCTGTATCTGATGAAAATCACTTGATCACCTCATTGCTCCGTAGGCTCGTCGCGATATTCGAGGATATCGCCCGGTTGACACTGCAAAGCGCGACAAATTGCCTCCAGGGTAGAGAAGCGGATTGCCTTGGCCTTGCCAGTCTTGAGAATGGAGAGATTGGCCTGGGTGATACCGATCTTTTCAGCCAGTTCTCCAGAAGATACTTTACGCAGTGCCATCACCACGTCCAAATTGACCACAATCGGCATGCCATTCCCCCCTAAATGGTGTAATCCACTTCATCCTGCAAAGCCACCGCTTGGGCGACCACGTTCTTCACTACCCGGACAATCAGTCCCATAAACGCCGCCGCTACAGCCACCAAGACCCAGGGTAGGTAATATAGCGCCGAGACAGAACAAACCGCCGCTCCCATGAAGCAGCTCCAGGAAATGCGCCTCAGGTGTTCCACGTTTTCAGACAGAAACACTTGGCTAGCCGAAATGCGTTGCAGCAGGCGCAGCAGGCTGTGCAACAGGATCGCTGCTGGAATCGCTCCGGTGTAGACGGTGGCCAGCAGCAACTGCCATTTCTCTACCAATCGTGCCCGCGAAAAGCCGATCAACCATTGCACCAGCCATGGGGCTGAACAGACTACTGCCAACAGCGCCAGCATAAAGATCACCACGCACACTTTGCTCAAGATGAGGGAACGGTGGTCATTCCACATCGCCTTCTTCCTCCTTCATCAGGAATCTGCCTGGACTTTCCTGCATTATAGCAGGTTTCTTCTTGTTAAACAATAGATTTTTATCGAAAAACAATAAATAACGAAATGTCCTGCCGGTTCCCTCGACTGGTTGGCAAGGCATTCCCGTGTGGCTTATGGTGGGCGATTTCTGTTGAGCTCCCATTGCTGCAGGCGGTGGCACTCGTGGAGGCGGTGGGCCAGCGGGCAACAGCGTCTTTCGCCAGACCAGCGAGCAATGCTGGTTTATGGAAACATTCGCTGTTCTACCACGTAGTGGATGATAATTGCGAGAGCGTGACCGCGAAGGGGAGGATATGCATGCGAGTCAAGACGACCATTCCTGTCGCCAGGATCAGGACGGAACCTCGTCCGGACGGCGAGGTGTTGTTGACGGTGAGCGAAGGGACCGAACTGGAGCTGCTGGAGCGGGGGAAAAGGTACTCCCGGGTGCAGTTCGATGACGGTTTTCGGCGGGTGGAGGGCTGGGCGGCCAACACCTTGCTGGACCTGCCGGAGGGTGCGCCTAGCCTGGCTGTGGCCGGGTCAAGTGGGCCGGTATGCCCACATTGCGGGCAGCAAGAGTGGAAACAGCTGCCTATGAGAACCACCTCCTCCATGTTTTCCAGGGTATACCTGGGTTCGGTGTTTGACGGCTACTACCTGCAGGCGCGGGTTTGCTTGGGTTGTGGATATGTGGACCTGCATCTTGACTCGCAAGCGCTGCATCGTTTGACACAGTCTGAGTGACCGACGATCCGGCCCAGCGGCCGCTCCGGGCTGGATCGGGCATACTTCCCGCAAAGGCGGTGCAGTCTGCGGGCGCTCATTGTCCCTTTGCCTCCTCGGGACGTATGAAGAGGGTTCATTGGAGGACTATGCGGCACGGTGGAGAATGAAAGACAACAAGACCAGCTTTGCTGCAAGGAGGCTAGTGACGTGACCATCAGCTTTCTCTATAACCAGCCCCGAGGATTCGACCCAACTACCGCCGACTGGCTGAGACTAGACCCAGCAATACGGCGCTTCCACTGCAGTCTGCCTGATTTCAGTCCGACCCCTTTGGTGGAACTGCCTGGCTTGGCAAAACGGCTAGGCGTTGGGCGCGTATTCGTCAAGGATGAGTCCAAGCGCCTTGGCCTGGCCGCATTCAAGGTGCTGGGCGTATCGTATGCGGTGGCTCGCCTGCTGGCAGATAAGCTACAGCTGGATATCTCAGAATTGAGTTTTCCCTTGTTGCGTTCGCTAGTAAGGGAGCGGTTACCGAACGCGACCTTTACCACCGCTACCGACGGCAATCACGGTCGCGGCTTGGCATGGATAGCCCATCAATTGGGCTTGCGTTCAGTCATCTATTTGCCCCAAGGAGCGGCTGAAGCCCGCCGCCAGGCCATTCAGGACTGCGGAGGAAATCCAGTTGTGACAGACCTTAATTACGACGAAGCAGTCCGTCTGGCAGCTGAACAGGCCAGGGAAAATGGTTGGTGGTTGGTACAGGATACCGCCTTGACAGGTTATGAACAGATCCCCGCTTGGATTATGCAGGGCTATACCACGATGGCCGCCGAGGCCAGGGAACAACTGCAGGCGGCAGCAGCTTCTCCTACCCACTTGTTCTTGCAGGCTGGGGTGGGCTCAATGGCTGCGGCAGTACAAGGATACTGGCTCTGCCATGATGGGTCGGACTTCCGGACGGTGATTGCTGAGCCTGAACAGGCAGCCTGCTACCATCATTCCATAGCCATCGGCGATGGCCGGGCCCATGCGGTGACCGGCGATTTGGCGACCATCATGGCCGGGTTATCCTGCGGCGAACCCAACCCGTTGGCCTGGCCCCTGCTGAGGGATACCGCCTGCGCCTTCGCCAGCTGTCCCGATTTCGTCGCCGAGCAGGGTATGCGCGCCCTGGCCAGGCCAGCGCCGGGGGATCCGCAAGTCGTTGCTGGAGAATCGGGCGCGGTGGGCATCGGGATGTTGGTCGAGTTGTCCCGCAATCTGGACCTGGCTTACCATCGCCAGCGGCTAGGGCTGGATGAGCACTCCACAGTCCTGGTGTTCAATACTGAAGGAGCCACCGATCCGGTTAACTATCACCAGGTTGTTTGCCGAGAGGGTTAGCCGACGCACGGCATTCCCCGTAGGGCTGTCGCTGCCGTGAGCTAAGATCCACCGGAACGCAAAAGACCGCCGCCAGCATCTAGGCAGCGGTCTTGTTCACTCTTGGTGACTGTGACACGCGCCAAGGGGAAATCTGTTCCCTAGGCCTTAAGGATCTGGTCCTCCAGCTTCTTGCTCCATTTGGTTACCACTTCCGGCTCTGTCTCGCCCACGATCACGGTATCATCATGTCTGAAACCGCCGACGCCGTAGATGTAGATCCCAGGTTCGGCGGACCAAACTTCGCCCGCAGCTAACTGCCGGTGGTTGAAGGCCACGTCGTCTGGCCATTCGTGCCCGGCGATGCCGATGCCATGGCCGGTGCGGTGGCAGATGTGTTCGCCGAAGCCGGCCACTTCAATCACCGCTTGAGCCGCCGCATCGATGGAAGATACCAGATTGCCGGCCACCATCTGCCTAGCCGCCGCCTCGCTGGCCTTGGAGGCGGCGTTGAACGCTCGCACCATCAGTTCGGTCGGTTCTCCCAGAATCCAGGTGCGTTCGTTCTCGATCACGTAGCCGTTCAGCCGGGCGATGATGATGTTCACGATCACATGCCCAGGCTGAAAGGTCATGTCCGAATCCGCTCCCGTTCCGTGGGGCGAAGCTGAGGCCGGCCCGCTAAGGCTAAACCCGCGGCACTCCACCTTGCAGCCCGGAAACATCTCCGCACCTTTGATGTACATCTGCCGGAAAGTCTCCATGTCCACATCGTTGACCAAGCGTCCGGGCCTAACCAAACTGCTCCAGACTTCCTGTCCAAAGTCTGTCAGTTTGGCTCCGGCGCGAATCAGCGCCAATTCCTCTTCCTGCTTGTACATACGCATGTTGATCAGCAGTTCGCTGGCCACCACGAATTGTACCTTGGGCAGGACGTTCTGCACCGCCTTGACAGCGCTGGGGCTGCCGTCGCAGGCGATTACCCCGCTGGTGACACCGCGGGCTGCCAATTGGTGAGCCAACAGCTCCGTCCATTGCAGGCGGGTATAGTAGCGATGGGACGAAGAGGGATGCTCTCTCCATAGGTAGACCTCGTCGACAGCCAAGGTTCCTCGCTCTTTGGCCATGCGCACGTGATTGGTGGAGAGCTCGTTCATCACCAAGAACGGCTGCCCGTGCCTGGGAATGCATGCAGCCACCGGGCGTTCCCACGGGGCCACGTCCAGGAAGAACCCGGTGGTGTAATAGAAGTTGTCGGGAGTGAGCACCAGATAAGCCTGGTAATCCTCTTCTTCCAGCCAGCTGCGGATACGCTGTTGTCGCTCTAGGAACACCCGTTTGTCCAGGAACTTCAACTTAACCAACTCCTTTAAGTAGTTTTTTCGGTGTCGGGAAGCGGCGTTGCTTTAGCTATATTTCCACCGTGAACTGGCAGATTCCTACCAGATTCTCATCCGCTAGAGGAGAAGGCCCGCGCTGTCTTACAGTTGGAGCTTTCTAGCCTGGTGCTTACTGGCCGTTATGGGATACCCCTTTACGTTATTAATGATGACCTTGACATTAGTAAAGGAAGGTTAGTATAATGTGGTGGCGACGACCGTTCTCTCATTGGGGGTGCTCTTGATGAGTGCGAAAATCCGCGACTATACGCAAGGCAGTGTTACCGGCAATCTGGTGGCTATGGCGGGTCCGATGATGTTTGGATTCATGGCCCAGACGCTCTACGACCTGGTGGATATGGCCTGGGTTGGCCGTCTGTCCGCCGGGGCGGTGGCGGCGGTGACCATCTTTGCCACCATCTACTGGCTTTCATCCTTCATGAACAACCTGGTGGGCAACAGCTCGGTCTCTTTGATATCCCAAGCCTTCGGTGCGCAGGACCACGAGAGAACAGCTCTCGTGGTGGAGCAGACGCTGGTTTTCAAAGCCCTGTTGGCGGTTGTATCCAGCGCGATTATTCTTCCGCTGCTGCCTCGCCTGTTGGGACTGTTCTCCAATGACCCGCATGTTTTGTCCGAGGCGCTGGCCTATGGGCGAGTGCGGCTGCTGATGCTGCCGATCATGTTCAGCAAGTTGACGGTGGCTACCGCCATGCGCTGCGTGGGCGACTCCAAGCGGGCCATGCAACTGATGTTCTTCTCCGCTGGCCTGAATGCTCTGCTTGACCCGCTGTTCATTTTCGAGCGCATTCCGGGCTTGGGTTGGTCAGGGCTAGGGCTGGGCGTGATGGGCGCAGCCTTGGCCACGGAGATTTCTGCGGCCTTATCCCTTTTGTTGGGGGCGTGGATGCTGTTTTCAGGCAAGACCGCCGTTAAGCCCTCGCTGTCAGGCCTATTGCGCCTGGATTACGAGATTGACTGGCAGCTGATCAAGATCGGTCTGCCCACCAGCATCGAATCGGCTCTGCGCAGCTTGGCCGAAGTGTTTACCTTGAGGTTCATTTCCGTGTATGGAACGGTAGCATTGGCGGCTATGGGAATTGCCACCCGGCTGGCCCAGTTTTTCTTCGTTCCTCTGAACGGATTGATGGCTGGCGGCAGCGCCATTGTGGGACAGAATCTGGGAGCAGCAAAAGTAGAGAGAGCAGAACAGACGGCAAAGGCGGCTTCCGGGTTGGGTGTGGGCTGTATGGCAGTCTTGGCGGTGCTGACCGTCTCCTTTCCCCGGCAGATCTTCGGTCTGTTTACTGCCGATCCAGGAGTAATCGCCTTAGGCAGAAGTGTGATTTACGCTCTCTTGCCCATGCTGCTGATCGCAGGCTTCTACTTGGGGTTGGCTACTGCCTTGGCTGGAGCTGGTTACAATCTGCCGTTTCTCATCTCGGGCGTGGTCTCCCGTTGGGGAGTGCAGCTGCCCTTCCTGTTCATTGCTGTCAAGTGGCTGAAACTGCCCTTTATCTATGCGGCCATCAGCTTTCCAGTGTCAGAGTTGGCCGGGGGGGCGGTAATAGTAGTCGCTTTCTTACAGGGGCGCTGGCGCACCTGGCGCGTACACAAACAGCAATCCAGCCAAGCAGCTGTGGGGAAAGCTGCCGGTGCCTAGTGGGCAAATCCAGTCCAGGAGGAGAGTGAAGCAGGGTGACAACGAGGAGCTGGAAGTCTGCGCTGGCGGCGCGAGTACTGGTCTTGGGCACATTTCATTTTGCCAGCCCGGGCTTGGATCTGGTGAACGTGGCCACGCCGGATGTGCTGACAGCGGAGAAGCAGGCTGAGATCGCCGAGGTGCTGAACTGTTTGCTCGCTTTTGCACCCCACAAAGTGGTGGTGGAATCCCGGTTGAGCAACGCCCGGATGGTCGACGAGCAGTATCGACGCTTTCTCAGCGGGCAGGAATTGACGGATATCTCTCCGCGCAACGAGGTGGTGCAGCTGGGTTTCGCGATGGCCAAACGGCTTGGCCACGGCCAGGTATACCCCATTGACGTGCCTGGGCCGATGGAGTTCCAACCGGTTCTCGAGTACGCCGCCGTCCATCATCCCCAAGTGTACCAGCGCGTTTTACAGGACCTGCAGCAGATACAAAGCACCCTGCAGCGGCTGCAGCAGGAGTGCACCCTTCGCGACGCGCTCAGGCAACTGAACGAGCCGGACGCAATCGACTGGGGCCACGACATGTATCTGAATGTCACTCAGATTGGAGCTGGCGACAATTACCTAGGAGCAAGGCTGATCGCCGGTTGGTACCAGCGAAACCTGTGCATCTTCAGCAACCTGCAGCATCTGCTGCAGGCGGGGGATCGGGTCTTGTTGATCTACGGCTCAGGACACGCCGCCATTCTGCGCCAGCTGATCGCCGGTTACCGGGATACCGAGCTGGTAGATGTCCGGGACTATCTGTGAGTTGTCCCGACCGTTTGGCCGACCGCTGAGAGGGAAGGGAGTCGGCACCGCTCACAACTCCTGACAGGGCCTGTAAGAGCAAGAGCCTGGCAGTTGCCAGGCTCTTGTTGGTTTTCCGGTTGCTGTCCCGCAACGGGCTTGTATTAATGCAACTCCACCTCTTTGCTGTAGATGCCGCCCTTCTGGGAGTCCAGCCGCAGTTTTATTCGGGTACCTGCCTCGGCACGGACCATGAAGTCCACCCGCTTTGCCGATTCCGCCGGCCCCCCATTTGCCTTCTGTCCGTTGAACCAGCCCTGCAGGTGACCAATCTCCACATCCGAACGCCCAATCAGCAGCTCCGTGCCCGGCGGCAACTCGATGGTCAGCTTGTCCGCGCGCATGGCCTTGATCTGCCTGCCCTTGTTACAGAGGTAAGTGGGCAGGAAACCATGGTTGGACGCCAGTACCGAGATGCGATAGACACCTTCCGCTTGTTTCTCCACTTTCGTATCCTCGATCACTGCCTGCGGTAAAGCCGCTGCGTGCTTGAGCAGGAAGCGACACATTTTGTAGCACTCCTGTTCCAGCAGCTTATGCGGTGGGTTCTGGCGGACGAATTTCGGATTCCAACCGCCCAGTTCCACCTCTCCCAATTGCGGATGATCGAACTTGCGCCAACGGAAGAAACCCTGTCCGGCCAGCTCGCGATCGTTCCACTGCAGCAGCTTGAACTCTCGCTCCTCTGCTTCTGCCGGGGTGGGCGGAGTGTTGCTCAGCCAATCGCGGGGCTTGGTGCCCGCGCGACCGGCCATATCCCACAGTTCGGGCGTAAATCCCGGGATCCCCAGGTTCTCATAGGCCCAATCGACGATGGTGGCTGCAAAGACGCCGCTGGTGCTGGGTACATCCGGATAGCCGGTGAGGTCGGTGCCGCGGCGGGCTAACGTGCGCAGCAGCTGCAGGTCCTCTTTGTCCATCTGGGATTCCGGATAGGTGTAAGGTGAGCGGAAGAAGATGCCGCCGGATGTGTGCAGCGCCTCCAATGCGCCGATGTTCTTATGCGCCAGGATGAAGTCCACCACATTCTTTACTTCAGGCTCGGAAGTCGGGTAGTCGCCGCCGCCCTTGATCCGGGTGTTCCACTGCGAGGGGTAGTTGCGGTTCAGATCCAACCCCCAGGGAGTGGGTCGAATGGACCAGGGCTCCCCCTGGTAGTCCTCAATCAGCCCTTCGGTGTACAAACGGTAAAAGGGACCCTGGCGATCATCCATCAACCTTGGCACCATGATCCGATCGTCCCTGCTGCTCACCTTCCACTCGCCCTTGTTGTCGTCGCGAACACGCATTTGCAGAATGTAGCCGTCCCCATCTATGTCCTCAGCATACAGCCCTGGCATCTCGCTGACGTCTGGAAAAGGCCAGGGGCGCACTGAGCTGCGCAGCATATAAGGGGTGGTCAGGTAAAGCTCAGCACCGTCTGGATTTACCCGCGGTACAACGTAGAAAGTGCGATGATCCAATAACCAGGTTACTTCCTGATCGGTTCCGTAGTTCTTCAGCAGGTAATCGATGGTGTAGAGGGCGGTGATGGAACCGGTTACCTCTCCAGCATGGGTGTTTCCGTCAATGTAAATGGCTGGCTTGGCATGATCGGCACCGGTGGCTGAATTGGTCAGTGTCACATACCAAACATCTCGCCCCTGCCAACTCTTGCCGATGCTGCCCATCTGACAGAGCTGGGGATAGGCGGACGACAGCTGACGAAGGATATCGGTCAATTGGTCATACTTGTAGTAGGTGTCATACCGAATGGCTGGTCTAGACAAATGATCAACTCCTTCCCTGTTTATAGTAATGTTCTGCACCCAGCGGTCGAACCCTTGTGGACTGTGGAGAATCCTGCGTACGAGATTCCTGTTCCCGTCGGATAAGCGATTTGGTTGCGTGTCTAGCGCGGACCGGCTCCCTCAAGGGTCCTTCACGGCACAGCAGGCCGTCTGTAGCCGACGTTTCGCCCGAGCCCGCCCAAGTGGACACGATTGGCAGGAAAGAAGCCTGCACTCGGGGAATATGTCTAGCGGAAGCTAAACAACGGAAGAGGGTGGTTTGGCAAATGCTCTGTGATTACCATGTGCATTTGGAGCGAGGTCCCTATACTCTCGAGTGGCTGCAGCAGTTCCTGCAGCAGGCAAAGAAAGTGGGTGTGGCTGAGCTGGGCGTAGTGGAGCATCTATATCGCTTCCGCGAGGCCCGCCAGCTGTTCCTCAATCCTTGGGTGGAGGAGCGGCAGACCCAATACATCGGTGACTACCTGGATCTAATGCAGAAAGCCAAGAAGCAGCGGTGGCCGGTGCGGGTGGGATTGGAGGTCGATTATGTCCCGGGAAAGGAAGAGGAGCTACGGGCCTTCCTGAGAAAACTGCCGCTGGATTTCGTAATCGGGGCTGTGCACTGGTTGGGCGACTGGGGTTTTGATACTGACCCCGCCACTTGGGAAGGCAAAGATGTACTAGCGGTGTACGAAGATTACTATGACGCGCTATCTCGAGCGGCACGCAGCGATCTATTCGATATTATCGGTCATCCAGGCAACATCGGCTACTTTGGCCACTTGCCAGATGTCAAAGAGCTGGGGCGGCTGGAGGACGGGTTTGTGGCCAGCTTGAGGAACAAACGGGTGGTAGTTGAAATCAATACCGGCGGGTTGTTGCGTCCGGCCCATGCGCTGTGGCCGCGCTTGGCCATGCTGCGCAAGCTGCGCACCGCCCAGCGGGACATAGTTCTAGGGTCCGATGCCCATTTGCCGGAGCACGTCGGTCACGCGTTCCACGAGGTGTTGCGTCTGCTCAAGCAGTCGGGGTTTATCTGCACCACTAGGTTTCTTAAGCGGAAGACAGCTTTCCCAGCATTGTAGGCTGGGTGCCAGTCCCTTCGGAGATTCGCTTGGCAGCACCCTTGTTGGCCTGCAACCAATGCAGACAGCGAGGAATGCTCTGGGCTTATGATACAATTATACTAGACCAAGGCAGTGTGAGGAGGCAATGATTTGAAGTACGATTTCGATCAACTGATTGAGAGGAAAGGCACCAACAGTTCCAAACACGAGAACAACCTACTCATGTTCGGCACGGATGATGTGCTGGATATGTGGGTGGCAGACATGGACTTTCCGTCACCACAGCCGGTGGTTGAAGCCTTGCAGAGAAGAGCAGCGCACCCGGTATACGGTTACACCTTCCCATCCAGCTCCCTCTATGACGTGATTGTGGAGCGCATGGATCGCCAGTACGGCTGGAAGATAAAGAAGGAATGGATCGTGTTCAGCGCTGGGGTGGTCAACGGACTGTACTCTTGCTTGCAGGCATTCACTCATCCTGGCGATGAGGTGATTGTGCAGCCTCCAGTCTACTATCCATTCTATGCCGCCACCAAGAACACAGGCTGTCAAGTGGTGTACAACCCACTGAAGCTGGAGAATGGTCGCTACACTATGGATTTCGCTGGCCTGAAAAAGCTGTTCGTGGGCCAGACAAGCTTCCCGGTGCGGTCACCGCGGATCAAAGCCCTGATACTTTGTAGCCCTCACAATCCGGTAGGCAGAGCATGGACCAAAGAGGAACTGAGCCAATTGGCCGAAATTTGCCTGGAGAACGATTGCATAATCATCTCCGATGAGATTCATTGCGATCTGCTGACGGAAGGCGTTACCCACGTCCCCACAGCCAAGCTGTCGCCAGAGATAGAACAGCAGACCATCACATTGATGTCTGCCAGCAAGACCTACAATATTGCCGGACTATCTACGTCGTTCTTGATCATCCCGAACGCCAAGATGCGTAAGCGGTTTATCGAGTTGCGCGCCGGCCGTAACAGCGGCAACATCTTCGGATTGCTCGCAACCGAGGCCGCACTGCGCGATGACGATGACTACCTGGCCCAGCTGAATAGCTACCTGGATGGTAACCGCAAACTGTTCTACGAGTATATTCGTGCCCGCATCCCCAGGTTGAAAGTGATAGAAGCGGAGGGTACGTACCTGGCTTGGGTAGATATGCGTGGTTTGGGGATGGATCCATTGGAGCTGCAGAGCTTCATGCGCCGGAAAGCCCGTCTGGCCCTAGACGATGGCTACGCCTTCGGCCCTGGCGGAGAAGGCTTTCAGCGCTTCAACTTAGCCTGCCCACGCAGCATTGTTGAAGAGGCGCTGCGCCGGCTGGAGTTAGCAGTCAACTCGTTGAGCACACCTGAGTAGACTGCTGCCCGTGGACAGCAAGAACCGTCCCCATGTCCGAGTGGGGGCGGTTCTTTGGATCTGGTCTAGTTGCTGATCAATCGCTCGCTTTCCGCGCTGACGAAGTTCAGGCCGGGAACCGGACACCGGGGGGCGAGCCCCTCCAGAACACGCCAGACATCCTCCACCACCATCTGGCAAACAGCGTCTTGGGCTTCAAGGGTCCAACCGCCCAGATGGGGAGTGAGAATGACGTTGTCCAGAGCGGCGAATGGGTCTTCTTTCCCCGGCGGCTCTTGACTGCGCACGTCCAGAGCTGCGCCACCGATTCTGCCCTCTTTCAGAACTTGATAGAGTGCCGCTTCGTCCACCACCGCGCCTCGTGCCGTGTTCAGTATGTAGGCGTGCGGTTGTAGTAGAGCTAGCTCTCGGGCACCGATCAACTTTTCGGTCTGTGGGGTAAGCGGCACATTCAATGAGATGAAGTCGGAAGAGGCCAACAGCTCTTCCAGGGTCAGCGCTGGGAACCCATGGTGATTGCTTCTGGTGTGTACGTTCACTCGGCAGCCTAGGGCTTGGCAGAGTTCGGCCAACCGTCTGCCTACTGCCCCCAGGCCCACAATACCCACCACTTTGCCCTGCAATTCTCGTCCGGCAATGCTCTCGCGGGCCCAAATTCCCTGACGGGCGGACCTGTCGGCCAGCAGCAGTTTTCGCAAGTGGGCCAGCATGAACAGCACGGAGAGTTCTGCCACGGCGTTGGCGTTGGCACCGGGTGCGTACACAGCGGTGATGGAGCGAGTGGCTAGGGCAGCCAGCTCCAAATTGTCCAGACCCACCCCCAATCGGCCAACTACTTGTAGCTTAGGGGCATGCTGAAGTAACTCTTCGCTGACTTTGGTTTTGTTGCGGACAATCAAGCCGCTGGCGTTGCCGAGAAAGGCCTGAATCAGCTTTGGGTTCTGCGCTAGTTCCGGGTCATAATGGCAGGTCGCCCGTTGTTCCAGCCAATGGAGGGATTGTGGTTCCAGGTGTTCGGTGATCAGGATCAATTCCTTTCCACCTCCTTTCTACAGTACCCAAGGTCACTGATTCAGCATATGCTGGCAGCCTACAGGCGTGCGTGACCGCAGTTCTTGCGGCTACGGTGCAAACTGTGGTAATTTATTGACAAGGCTTTCGGCTGAAGGAGGAATTGTCTTGCCCAGTGTATTCGACACTTTGAAAGAACGTGGGTTCATTCAACAGCTGACCCACGAGCAACCGCTAATCGACCTGCTAGAGAAAGAACAGGTTACAGTCTATGTTGGATATGACCCGACCGCGGACAGTCTGCATGTGGGGCACATGGTAACCATCATGGCCCTTGCCCATATGCAGCGCCATGGACATCGACCAATAGCTCTGGTGGGCGGCGGCACTGCTTTGGTGGGTGACCCTAGCGGCAAGACCGAGATGCGCCAGATGCTGACCATGGAGCAGATCGACCACAATCTGGTGGGTATCAAGTCTCAGTTATCGCGTTTCCTGGATTTCGAGGGCGGTAAAGCGTTGGTGCTGAACAACGCTGACTGGATCAAGCCATTGAACTACGCCGAATTCCTGCGGGAGATTGGGGTGCACTTCTCTGTCAACCGCATGCTGACGGCGGAGTGTTTCAAAAGCAGGATGGAGAAAGGGCTATCATTCATCGAGTTTAACTACATGCTGCTGCAGGCCTACGACTACCTCGTCCTCAATCGGCGCTACGGGTGCCGACTGCAGATGGGGGGAGATGACCAGTGGTCCAACATCTTGGCCGGTGCAGACTTGATACGCCGTTTGGAACGGCAGGAAGTCTACGGCTTGACTATACCGTTGATCACCACGGCCAGCGGGAAGAAGATGGGCAAGACTGAAGCCGGCTCTGTATGGTTGGACGCTGAGCGCACCTCACCCTACGACTTCTATCAATATTGGCGCAACGTAGAGGATGACGACGTGGGGCGTTTCTTGGCCATGTTCACGTTCCTACCCATGACCGAGGTCCAGGAGCTGTCGCGCCTGCAGGGGGCGGATATCAACCGCGCCAAACAGGTGTTGGCGTTTGAAGTGACCAAGATAGTCCACGGGGAATCCGAAGCCATCAAGGCTGAATCTGCTGCTAACGCCCTCTTTGGCGGCGGAGGCGCTTTGACCGGCGCACCGTCTTCCGAGATCACGCGCCAGCAGTTGCGGCAAGGAGTGAATATTCTTGATCTCCTGGCCAGCACAGACCTGTTTGTATCGAAGAGTGATGCCCGCCGGAATGTGCAGCAGGGTGGGGTATATCTGAACGGCGAGCGGGTGGACGACATCGATTTGTTGGTGAATGAAGACCATGTGCGGCAGGGACAGCTGGAATTGCGCAAGGGGAAGAAACATTACCACTTGGTCAAGGTGATCTAATGGCCGGGAGGCGAGCAACAATGCGGCCGTGGCTGCTGGCATTGGTCATTCATCTGACGGTGTCCGGCGCAGCCCGCTGGTTACAGGGTGCGGCTGGTAGCCCCCGGGAGTACTTCCGGTCTATCTCCATCAGCATGTTGGCGGTTTTGCTGATGGCGGTGGTGATCGCTGTCTGGCAGGAACGAACACTCTTGGCAGGGTCGTTTGTGGTGATCAGCAGTTCGTTGGTCGCTCTGCTGTTCTATCAGAAAGAACTACTGCAACAGCTGTCGCTCGCTCTAGGGATCGTTTTCACTGTGGCTGTGGTATCCTGGCTACTGGCGGCATTGGGTAACCACCTGCAGCGCCGCATGCGGGCCATGGAGTAAGTTATGGGAATTGAAGGAGGCGTGCTTCGAGATGGAACTGAAGCAACCGGTGCGGGTGAGGATGGCACCTAGTCCCACGGGCGATGCCCATGTGGGTCATGCACGCACCACTTTGTACAACTACTTGCTTGCCAAGCAGCATAATGGCACCTTTATTCTGCGCATCGATGACACAGACACCAAGCGCAACACCTTAGAATCGGAGGAGGGTGTGCAGAGGGGATTGCGCTGGCTGGGTCTGGACTGGGATGAGGGCCCAGACAAGGGAGGACCGCATGTGCCCTATCGGCAGAGCGAGCGTCTGGAGATCTATCATCGCTACGCCAAGCAGCTGCTGGAAGGTGGTAAAGCATACGAGTGTTTCTGCACGCCACAGGAACTGGAAGAGCAGCGCCAAGCCCAACAAGCGGCAAAGCAGGATATCAAATACGATGGCCGCTGCCGACACCTGTCCCCAGAGGATCGGGAACGCTTGCGAGCTGAAGGGCGCAAGCCCACCGTGCGCCTGGTTGCCCCAGACGAAAAGGTTGGCTTTCACGATCTGGTACGTGGTTGGATTGAAGCCGACGGTTCTCTGATGGGAGATCCGATCATCATCAAGTCAAACGGCATACCGGTATACAATTTTGCCACTGTAGTGGATGATCATCTGATGGAGATCAGTGTGGTTACCCGGGCTGCCGAACACATCGCTAACACGTTCCCACAGATCTTCATTTATCAGGCGCTCGGGTGGGAGTTGCCACAGTTTGCCCACTTCAGCGTCATGCTCAACGAAGACCACAGCAAGATGAGCAAGCGCAAAGGGGCAACCTTCATCGGCCAGTATGCAGAGATGGGTTATTTGCCGGAAGCGATGATCAACTTCCTGGCCTTCCTGGGCTGGAGTCCCGCGCTGGAGGGTGAAGAAGACGAGATTATGACCATGGACGACCTGCTGCAGCGGTTCAGCCTGGAGCGTTGCACCGTCTCCAACGCAGTGTTCGACATTAAGAAGTTGGACTGGATTAACGCCAAGTGGATTCGTCGCCTAGAGGCCGCAGACTTGGCAGCACGTTTAGTGCCTTTCTTGCGCCAGGCTGGATTCGTTGGTGAACAGGTGGATATGGATTATCTGGTGCGGCTGATGCCGCTGGTGCAGGAACGGCTGCCCAGGCTGGATGCTATCGCTAATTTCCCATATTTCTTTCATGAGCCGGACGTTCCGCTGGCAGAGATCAAGAAGACCCTGAAGGGCAAAGATGGGGTCGCCGGGCTTAGCTCCCTGGTGACTGTGCTGACTGACTTGAACTTTGTGGAAGCGGAGTTGGAGCAGGCGGCGAGGGACTTGCAGCAGCAGTTGG
This sequence comes from Bacillota bacterium, assembly GCA_050949055.1. Classification (GTDB taxonomy): domain Bacteria; phylum Bacillota; class UBA994; order UBA5500; family UBA5500; genus JAEZJZ01. Next base: position 107,666 of record JBMNFA010000002.1, read on the forward strand.
GCTGGAGCACGAAGGAGCTGTTTATGACTGTTCGTTTGGCTATCTCAGGCGGCAAGGTTTCGCCACCTTTGTTCAGTAGTATGGAAGTGTTGGGTAAGGAGCGCACGTTGCAGCGTCTGCAGCGGGCGATCAGCGCTCTGGCGGCTGAATAGGCTAGTCCACGATCAAGCAAGGAGCTGCTCGCGCAATGTGAGCAGCTCCTTATCTGTAGAAAGACCAGTGAAGTGCCAGGTGGAAGTCAGACTGTACCCACATTAGCGGTTTGACCGATTAGTCACCCTACTTCTCAACCATGGCAGGACAGCGAGGGCGATGCCAGGCGGAGGGGGATCCACCCGTCTCCCAGAGGCTCTGCAATTGCATTCTATAGGGGCTTATTGTGAGTTTAGCTGTGTACTCCGGATTATTGTATATTCTGTATATTCACACTATCGAGGGCTCGATCTCTATTGAAAACTGTAAAGCTATGATGTATATTACTGGTGGGTCACATGGTACTAAAAGAGGAGGGTATACTTTGAAGAGATTCCTAGTGTTTGTCCTGGCCATGGCACTGTTGGTATCCGTGCTATCTGGCTGCACACCCACGGCGACAACGCCCAATGAAGAAGAAGAGCAGGAAGGATACGAGCTGGCGCTGGTTACCGACATCGGGACCATCGACGACAAGTCCTTCAACCAGGGCGCTTGGGAAGGACTCAAGGCTTACGCTGAAGAGCATGGCATTAGCTACAAGTATTATCAACCGGCGGAGAAGACAACAGCCTCCTACATCGACACTATCGATCTGGCTGTCGAGGGCGGAGCCAAGTTGGTGGTTTGTCCTGGTTTCTTGTTTGAACCGGCCGTCTTCCAGTCACAGGATGACCATCCGGACGTCAAGTTCATCTTGCTTGATGGTTCGCCAAACAACGGCGACTACGACAACTTCGTAGCTAGAATTGAGGACAACGTCTACTCTGTCTTCTATGCAGAAGAGCAGGCTGGTTTCTTGGCCGGCTATGCCGCCGTTAAAGAAGGTTACACCAAGCTCGGCTTCATGGGTGGTATGGCAGTGCCGGCTGTAGTGCGGTTCGGCTACGGCTATGCACAGGGCGCAGAGCTGGCTGCCGAGGAGATGGGCATTGATTCCATCGAGCTCAAGTATCACTACACCGGCGGATTTGATGCCACTCCAGAAGCGCAGGCTCTTGCTGCCTCCTGGTACAACGATGGTACCGAGGTGATCTTCGCCTGTGGCGGTGCTGTGGGCAACTCAGTCATGGCTGCAGCTGAAGCAGCAGGCACGAAGGTCATCGGCGTGGACGTAGACCAATCAGCTGAGTCCGACACAGTGATCACTTCTGCCATGAAGCAGCTGTCCATTTCTGTTTACGACGGAATCACTGCTTACTACAACGAGAGCTTCCCCGGCGGCGAGAGCGTCAGCTTGGACGCCACCGTTGACGGCATCGGCCTCCCCATGGAGAACTCTCGCTTCGAGAACTTCACGCAGGCTGACTATGATGCCATCTACGCCAAATTGGTGGACGGAAGCGTTGCTCCGCTGAAGGATAGCGATGTGGGGTCAGCCACCGAACTGCCTCTGAACATCGTCACTGTTGCCCTGATCGACTAACGTTTAGGTTTCTACTGCAGTATCACAGCGCAAGCTGTGATACTGCCTTTTAATTGCTTGCAGCCTGGCAGTCATGCTATGCTATCATCGAAATGTACTTTGTTCCAGTCAGGAGGGGTCTCGTGGAATATGTAATAGAAATGCAGAACATTACCAAGGAGTTCCCCGGCATCGTGGCCAACGACAACGTTGTGTTGCAGGTGAAAAAGGGGGAGATCCATGCCTTGCTGGGAGAAAACGGTGCAGGCAAGTCTACCCTGATGAACGTCTTGTTTGGACTGTACCAGCCTGAGCATGGGGTGATCAAACTGCACGGTAAGGAAGTGCATGTCACCGATCCCCGTCATGCCAACAGTTTGGGGATAGGCATGGTTCATCAGCATTTCAAACTGGTGGAGAACTTCACTGTGCTGGAGAATATTGTGCTGGGAGTGGAGTCGGTCAAACACGGTTTCCTGCGGATGGCTGAAGCCAGGGAGAAGGTGCTGCAACTTAGCCAACGGTACCAGCTGAAGATTGACCCGGACGCACTCATCTCGGAGATCACCGTCGGCATGCAGCAGCGAGTGGAGATTCTGAAGATGCTCTACCGCGAGAATGAGATCCTGATCTTTGATGAACCGACGGCGGTGCTCACCCCGCAGGAAATCCAGGAACTGATGCAAATCATGCGAGGCCTGAGTTCCGAAGGCAAGTCAATCATCTTTATCACCCACAAACTAAATGAGATTCTGGCAGTGGCTGATCGTTGCACCGTGCTTCGCCGTGGTCGGACAGTCGGCGTGGTAGAGGTTGCTGACATAGATAAGGAAACCCTGTCTGAGATGATGGTGGGCCGCAAGGTTGATCTAAACATCGCCAAGCAGCCTGCTGTTCCGGGAGCCGAAGTGCTGAGGGTGGATAAGCTGTCGGTGCAGTCTTCCCGCCAAGGCAACGCCAAACTGGTGGTCAATAACGTCAGCTTCGAGGTGAGCAGAGGGGAGATCGTCTGTATAGCCGGCGTGGACGGCAACGGGCAATCGGAACTGATAGCGGCCATTGCCGGGCTGATCAAACCTCATCAGGGGGATATCTACCTGAATGGCGAGTGCGTCACTCGGCAATCGGTCCGTTATCGCAATACCCATGGCTTGGCACACATTCCTGAAGACAGGCACAAGCATGGTTTAGTGCTGGACTATTCTCTGGCTGAGAACCTGGTATTGCAGCGTTACTTTTCACCAGCTTTTCAGCGGCATGGATTTCTGTTGCACGACAAGATCTTTGTCTACTCCAACGGATTAATTGATAAATACGATATCCGCAGTGGACAAGGCCCAGACACCAAGGTGCGCTCGATGTCTGGAGGCAACCAACAGAAGGCGATTGTCGCTAGGGAGATCGACCGGGACCCAGACTTGCTGATCGCCGTACAGCCTACGCGGGGCCTGGATGTGGGTGCCATCGAGTTCATCCATCGGCAGTTGGTGCGGCAGCGGGACGCAGGCAAGGCTATCCTGCTCGTATCGCTGGAGTTGGACGAGGTGTTTAGTCTCAGTGACCGCATTCTGGTTATCCATGAGGGCTCGATCGTGACCGATGTCGACCCCAACCAAATTACGGAGCAGGAGTTGGGACTGTACATGGTTGGCGCCAGGGCGGCAAATTGACGAGGAGGAGAGGATCAATTTGAAGCTGTTTAGAAGTAGGCCTGGAATCGGCTTCGGCTTCCTGTCCTCGGTGTTTGCCATAGCCGTTGGCTTGTTATTCGGGTTGATCATTCTGTTGATCAGCAATCCTGCACAGGCGTTCCGGGGGTTTCATGCTATTCTGATGGGAGCAACCTTTGGTGGGATGCGCAGTGTCGGCCAGATTCTCTACTTCGCCACTCCGATCGTCCTCACCGGACTCTCAGTCGGCTTTGCTTTCAAGACCGGGTTGTTCAATATCGGTGCGCCGGGCCAATTCATCGTAGGGGCGTTCGGGGCTGTCTTGGTCGGCGTATTGGGTACATCCTTGGGGCAGTGGCATTGGATTATCGCCCTGCTGGCTGCGCTGGTGCTGGGAGCCTTGTGGGCTGCCATCCCAGGCGTTCTGAAGGCGTATGCCAACGTCAATGAAGTGATCTCTTCCATCATGATGAACTATATCGGCATGTACCTGGTCAACTATCTGGTTGCGAGGACCATATTCGATTCACTTCGCAACCAGTCGCTGCCGGTGAAGTCGTCAGCCATCATTCCCAAGATGGGCCTGGGCGCGCTCTTTCCCCGCTCCAATGTCAATGGCGGGTTCTTCATTGCGGTGCTGGCTGTGATCCTCATTCACATCGTGCTGAACAAGACCACCTTTGGGTATGAGTTGAAGGCTGTAGGACTCAACCGCTTTGCCAGTCAGTACGCCGGAATCGATGAAAAGCGCAGCATTATCTGTTCCATGTTGATTGCTGGCGCTCTGGCTGGTTTGGGCGGTGGGTTGCTCTACTTGGCTGGCTCAGGCAAGCACATCGAGGTGGTTGACGTCCTGGCCGCCGAGGGTTTTCAGGGTATTCCGGTGGCTCTCCTGGGGCTGTCCAGCCCTCTTGGCATTCTGTTGGCCGGTCTGTTCATCGCCTACATTACCGTGGGCGGATTCTACATGCAGCTATACGATTTCGTGCCTGAAGTGATCGATATTATCGTCGCTTCGATCATCTACTTCAGCGCCTTTTCTTTAATCATCAAGACGTATCTGGAACGTCGCCGCAGCAGGGCGGGAGGAGGTAAGGCCAATGGCTAATCCGCTGTATTTCTTGTTTCAGCAGACCATGTTCTTCACTATTCCCCTGCTGATTGTGGCTTTAGGCGGCATGTTTTCGGAGCGTAGTGGCGTTGTCAACATCGCCCTAGAAGGGATCATGGTCTTTGGCGCCTTCACCGGCATCCTATTCATCAATATCTTTCAAGACAGCATGCAGGGCCAACCCCTGCTGCTGCTGGCGCTTCTGGTTGCAGCGGTGGCTGGCATGCTGGTGTCGCTGTTGCATGCTTATGCCTCCATCAATATGAAGGCAGATCAGGTGATCAGTGGTACCGCCATCAATACCCTCACCCCAGCGCTGGCCATTTACGTGGCTAGAATGCGTTTCGGTGTGCAGCAGATTCAGTTCCGTAACACCTTCCGCATCAGTTCGGTGCCGGTCCTGGGCAGAATACCGGTGCTTGGCGACTTGCTGTTCCAGAACACGTATATTACCACTTACCTGGGAATTATTGTTCTGATCGTGTCAGCGATGGTGTTGTATCGCACCAGGTTTGGTCTGAGGCTGCGTGCCTGTGGAGAGCATCCGCAAGCGGCAGATTCGGTGGGGATCAACGTCTACCGCATGCGTTATGCTGGCGTGATCATCTCCGGTGTCTTGGCTGGGATCGGTGGATTGGTCTTTGTTATCCCCACTTCCACCAATTTTAACGCCACTGTGGCTGGATACGGATTCTTGGCTTTGGCTGTGCTGATCTTTGGACAGTGGAGGCCGCAGCGCGTACTGCTCGCCTCGCTGTTCTTCGGGTTGATGAAGACCATCGCAGCCACCTACTCAGGCATTCCCATACTGCGTGCTTTGCCTATTCCCAATAGCCTCTATAAGATGGTTCCGTATATCGCTACTCTCATAGTGCTGACGTTTACTTCGCGCCGTTCACAGGCACCGAAGGCTGCTGGCGTGCCCTATGACAAAGGCGCAAGATAGTACGCATCTCGAAAGTTACAGTGGGACGTGTACCTAGTAACATCGCGGTGTTACAAGGTACACGTCCCGCTGTGACATTTGACTGGACAGCAGAACCGTCCCCATGTCCGGTGAGCGTTAGGGAGACAGATTGTACGTCCCCCTGTCTCCCTCAGCGGGCGATGGCCGCCTTTAGCCGGGACACGATCATGTCGATCGCCACCTGGTTCTCGCCGCCCTCAGGGATAATGATGTCTGCGTAACGCTTACTCGGCTCGACGAACTGCTCGTGCATCGGCTTGACTGTGGTCAGATACTGGGTGACCACCGAATCCACGCTGCGGCCCCGCTCATTGAGGTCTCGCATCAGGCGGCGCAAGATGCGGGTGTCGGAGTCGGTGTCCACGAACAGCTTCAGGTCGAAGCGCTTCCTCAGGTCAGCGTTTTCCAGCACCAATATGCCCTCCACTATGATCACGCTCCGAGGCACCACCTTCACCTCCGTCTCTTTTCTGACGTGTTGGGTGAAGTCATATTCCGGCATATAGATGTTCTGGCCAGCGCGTAGCGCGTCCAAATGGGCGATCAAGAGCTCCGTCTCGAAGGCCAGGGGGTGATCGTAGTTCTTCTTCACCCGCTCGGCGAACGGCAGTTGTTTTTGATCCAGATAGTAGTTGTCATGCCGGATCAGCGCCACCTGGTCAGGTAAGGCGCGGCAAATCCTTTCTGAGAGTGTGGACTTGCCCGACCCTGTACCGCCGGCTACTGCGACTACAAAAGGAAACCTGCTAATCATGGCGCACCTCCGCTGTTACGTTGCCATCCGCTGCCATCAGCTATGTGTGCTCTCGTCTGGTTGCCTGGTAACTGCAGCCTCCCTCTCCCCGCAGGTTGCAGCCGCCGAGCGGTCAGCCAACGCCCAACACTTGCGACAGCGGGCCTCATATCGTTCCACGCCACCTACTTCAATCTGCTCGTCGGTGGAAGCTGCCGGTTGCCCGTTGACCAGCCTTTGGCTGATATAAGCCTTGCCGCCGCAGCGGATGCAAATGGCCCTCAGCTTGTCCACCTCGTCGGCGATCGCCATCAGGTAGGGCATAGCACCAAAGGGGCGCCCAGCGAAGTCCATGTCCAGCCCTGCCCCGATTACCTTTTTGCCTGCTTCCACTAAGCTTTCTATCACCCGGATCGTTGCCTCTGCCTCAAAGAAGTGCAGCTCGTCGATGGCCACGATATCCGTTTCCGGGCGAACCTTTGTTAAGATGTCTTCAATTTTCTCCAAATTGTCTGCTTCTAAAGCATGCCGATCGTGGGAGACGATCTGTCGCTTACTGTAGCGGTCGTCGATGATCGGCTTGAATAGCTGCACTATCTTCTTGGCGTATTGGGCACGCCTCACTCGCCGAATCAGCTCGCTGGACTTTCCGCTGTACATACCGCCGGTGATAATCTCCAGATATCCGTCCATCAAGGTGCTTTCCCTCCAACGATTATGTTCCTTCGCGCAACTGGGAACCAACTGCTGCGCCGTCGACGGCCGTTACTTCGCCGTTGAGAATTCGCTGTCCCCTGCTGGATACCCTGCCCCAGCCACGAAAAAAGGCCGGGCATCTGCTGCTCGGCCTGGATACTGGTGAAAGCACCTCGAGGGTTGTGGTATTTTTGGGCCTGGGGCCCACTTGGGGAATAGCAGGTTGGCGCTACAGCCCATGGCCTTTGCTATGCTATCGGGCGCAGACAAGCAACTATCAAGACCGTATTTGGTCGCAGGGAATCAGCCGTGAGTAGTCGGGGGTGCTGGGAAACACCTGCAGTTGATCGTTCAACCGTACCCCGAAGATGCGATAAGGACGACCACGGAAGCGCAATTGCCAGTGCACGTTGCGCACAGGCCGGCGTGGTAGCAGCGTACGATAGGTGACATACGGAATGCGACTGCGACTTTTGGCGGTGACGATGGCACCATGGGTAAACCGCCCCTGGCCATGATAGTCATAGAAGACCAAATCGGCCAAATCCAGGAGCCGAGCCAGGGACGGGTTGTCCAGCAGGTCAGCCGTCCTTCCCTGATTAGCTACCAGATAGTTCCATTGGTTCTCTGGCAATGACCAGGTACAAGACCACCAGTCATCATGCTGCTCGTCCAAAGGATCGCTGCCCAATCGGCGGTACCACCACTCGGTCTCCTGTCCGGTGCGCCGATAGTCCATCTGCATGCCGCCGGCCAGCAGACATTGGGAGGTGAAGTTGGTGCAATCACCGCCTGCCCCGAGGGCATCCATGTTTGCGTAGTCCGGATTTGGGCGGTTGTAGTGCCGCAGCGCGTACCGGACTGCAGCGCGCCGGTCGTATGTAACCGTTTGTAGCGTCTTCACTGACATCCAATTCCTCCTTCGCAGGTCTCTGTAACAGCATATGTTCAGAATGCAGAATGGGAAGCCGCGCGGCAGGAATCGAAAGATGCGATTGCGAACTGGATGTGGTATGAAACCAATTAACAGGAAGGGCAAGGTGAATGCGCTTGGTCTCTTTTGCAGAGTGGCGGCAGGATATTCCCGTTTTGTCACACTGGACCTATTTGGACACTGCTCAACGGGGCTTGACGCCTCAGGCGGTGACCCAGGCTGGCGTTGCACAACTGGAAGCATGGCAGGACTTGGACCAGGAGAAGGGAATCCGTGAATTGAAAGCAAATGTACGGGCTGACATTGCGCGCTTGTTGCAGGTTGACGAGGACGAGGTAGCCTTTGTCGGCAGCACTGGCCAGGGATTGAACACCATCGCCGGGGCGTTCCCTTGGCAGCCTGGTGACAACGTGGTGCTCTCCGGCACTGAACATCCCAGCAACCTGTACCCTTGGACCAACCTGCGCCTGCGCGGAGTGGAGGTGCGCCTGGTGCCGTCCGAGGACGGTTCCCTGCATCCAGAGGACTTTCGGCCCTACATAGATGGTCGCACCAGGATGGTGGCCGCTTCATTAGTCAGCTTCTATCCCGGCGGGTTGCTGCCGGCAGCGCAGTTGGCCGATGTGGCCCACCGCCATGGTGCCTACCTAGTGTTGGATGTGATCCAGGCAATTGGGATCTTGCCTGTGTACCCTGGCCAAATTGGAGCTGATGCGGTAGCAGCGGCTGCCTACAAGGGGCTGATGACACCCTTTGGCTCAGGATTCATGTACATCAGTAACCAGCTGGCAGCAAAGCTGCGGCCCGAGCACCTATATATACCGGGGGTGGTAGGGGAGATGGGGGTGGTCGGCGGCACTCTCACTGATCCAGACTACAGACTGAAACCAGGCGCTGCGCTGTACGAACCGGGCTGGAACAACCTGGTTGGTCTGGGGCAGATGCAGCAGTCGTTGCAGACCATCCTCGAAATTGGGGTCGAGCGCATCGCCCAGCACGTCAGAGCTTTGGCCCGCCAGCTCGCCTCAGGTGCCCGGGATCTGGGCTACAGACTGGATACCCCCGAGGGTCAGCTGGCCAACATCGTCTGTCTACGGCTAGCAGATGCGCCGTCTTTGGTGCAGTTTCTGGGTGAGCGGAAGATCAAAGCCAGTGCCCGGCGGCATGGTTTGCGCATGGCATTGCATGGCTACAACGACCAAGTTGACGTCGATCGGACACTGGAGGCTCTAGCCGAGTACCGGCGCAAACGTGGATAGTTGGGAACGGTGGACGATCAGCGTTGTCTTACCCTTCAGGTTTCCCGAGGTGCAGCGGCCCAAATATTGACTTTCCTTTGCCCTGGGTTATAATCTACCTAAGGCGATGATCAGGATAGCGTTGAACACCAGCAGCGCAGAGAGAGGCCGCGTGGCTGAAACGGCCTTCACGTCGGTGTCAAATGCAGTGCACCTGAGAGCTACCATCCGAACGACCCATGGGTCTGGTAGGCTTGGTCGGTAGGCACCGTTACTTGCTCCCGAGGGGAAGCAGTGATGCTTCAAACAGAGTGGAACCGCGGCCATCGTCTCTGTGGGACGGATAGCCGCTTTTATTTTTCGGAGGTGGGATAGTGACAACGATCAACCTATACAACACTTTGACCCGAGAGAAGCAGCCTTTCGTACCTATCAAGCCGAAACAGGTGGGCATGTATGTCTGCGGTCCGACGGTTTATGGCTACGCCACCATCGGCAACATGCGTGCCTACCTGTTCTCCGATACCCTGCGCCGCATGCTGGAGTACAACGGGCTGAAGGTGAAGATGGTGATGAATATCACCGATGTGGGACATCTGGTCAGCGACCAGGACGAAGGCGATGACAAGATGCTGCTGGCCTCGCAGCGCGAACAGAAGACTCCCTGGGAGATCGCCGCCTACTATACGGAGACCTTCTTCAGGGACGCAGAGCGGCTGAATATCAAACAGCCGACACTGACGACGCCGGCGACCAAGCACATTGCGGAAATGATCGCCATGGTGGAGGAACTGCTGGACAGAGGATATGCCTATGAAACCAGCGACGGCATCTACTATGATGTCAGCAAGTACCCGCAGTACGGCCAACTCTCCGGCCGTAAGCTGGAAGAGCAAAAGCCGGGGGCGAGGGTGGAGGTGAACCCGGAGAAGCGCCATCCAGCCGACTTCGCTCTCTGGAAAAAAGCGCCCAAGGAACACATTATGCAGTGGTCCAGCCCCTGGGGGATGGGATATCCAGGCTGGCACATCGAGTGCTCAGCCATGGGCCGCAAGTATTTGGGAGATCTGTTTGACATCCATACCGGCGGGGCAGACCATATCTCCATCCATCACGAAAATGAGATCGCCCAGACAGCCGCCTGCACTGGTCAGCCGGCTGCTCGCTTCTGGATGCACGTGGAGTTCCTGCAGGTGGATGGCGGCAAGATGTCCAAGAGCCTGGGCAATGTCTATACTGTAAGCGATCTGATCGAGAGGGGATTCGAACCGCTGGCGTTCCGCTATTTTTGCCATAACGCGCACTATCGCAAACAGCTGAACTTCACCTGGTCTGGACTGGAAGCGGCCCAAAAGGGTTTGCGCGGCTTGCGCCGCCTGGTGCAGAAGAGCGCCACAGCGCCCCGCACGCCCGCTGGGGAGCAGCGCATGGCCGGCTTTCGCGACGCATTCTTGCAGGCGCTAAACGATGATCTCAACCTGCCCAAAGCTGTGGCAGTGCTGTGGGAGGCGACCAAGGCGGACTTGGGGAGGGGCCTGTTCGACCTGGCCAAGTCCTTCGACCGGGTGCTGGCTCTTGATTTGACCAGCGGTCAGCTGGAGGAGGAAGAAACGCTAGCGCCCCAGGACTTGCCTGTGGAGGTGCAGGAACTGCTGGACCGCCGTCACCAAGCGCGAGCAGCAAAGGACTGGGCCTTATCAGACCAACTGCGGGATCAACTGCGAGCCCTGGGGTATGCTGTCAAGGATACGGCCAAGGGGATGGAAGTAAGCAGGGTCTAGCAGGGAGCTCAGGGTAGGATCCAAAAGGCTGGGCACTCGGAAGCCCAGCCTTTTCCTCGAGAGCAGTTAACCTCGTCTTAGTTTCAGGAACTCTGATTGCTCCATCACTTTTCCCGGGAGAATCAACTGATCTATCGCCAACACGCCATCCAAGTGTTCCATTTCATGCTGCAGCAACTCCGATAACTCTCCGTCGGCGGTGAGCTGGTGGGTCAGACCAGTGGCATCCTGGTAGCGGATGGTTACCTGGCGGTGGCGAGTCACCTGGAAAGCGATGCCGAAGTAGCTGAAACAGGAATCCCACAGTTCAAACATTTCCGCGCTCTTGTCCACGAATTCTGGATTGACCAAGGTCAAAGCCTGCCCGGCGCACTCCAAGTAGATCACGCGGCGGCTGACGCCAATCTGGGGGGCAGCGATACCTCGACCGGTCTTGTGCTGCGCCTGAAACGCATGCAGAGTATCACGCAGATCGCAGACCAGCTCTTGTAGAGCTGGGTCGAATGTCTCCACTGGCAGCGCCACTTGCCGGAGGATGGGGTCACCCAACTGCCTGATGGTTTGAATGCTCATCTCGGGCCTCCTTCCTGCATGCCGCTACTTGAGCTCCACCGTTATGCGAGCCACGCCGCCCCTTTGGCTATGCAGGGTGATGTTGATGCTGCTACCGGCGGGCGACTTGACCAACCAGGAAACTCTGGCCGCTGATTGGGCAGGACGGATGAAATACCCGCCGCCCTGGCCATTGAGATACCCCTCCAAGAAGCCTATCTCCACCTCCGGTTTGCCCGCCAGCAGCTGCTGATAGCCTGCGATGCGTACCCGATCCGATTGCACCGCTTTGACTTGCTTGCCCTTGTTGGTGGTGTAGGTGGGCAGATAGCCTGCGTTCTCGCACAGGACGGTTATTTTCCAGATATCCTCCGCTACCTCCTGCACTTGGTACTCCCCGAGAGTGGCTTCTGGCAACGCCCCTGCCTGGCGTAACACCCACTGGCAGTTCTTGTGGCATTCCGCCTGCAGGAACTGCTGTGGAGGGTTCTGCAGCACGTATTTCGGGTTCCAGCCGCCAATCTCCACCAGGCCCAGCTGCGGATGCTCAAAAGCTCGCCAATCGAAGAAGCCTTTCCCGCCCAGCTCCCGGTCGTTCCACTGCAACAGCCTTAGTTGCAGCTCCTCCTTCCTTTCCGGGGTGTCGGCAGCCATGAACTCCTCCCTCTTGATTCCCGCTTTTCCCAGGCGGTCCCAGAGCTCGGTGGTATAGGCAATGATGCCATGCTGCTCATAGGCCCATTCGGTGAGGGTGGCTCGATTATTCGACTTCACATCGGGATAGCCGGTGACATAGGTGCCTTCCCGAGCGATCTCCCGGGTGGCCCGCAGGTCGTCCTGATCCATCTTGTCGTCGCCATACTGATAAGGATTGCGATAGAAGAAGCCGCCATGGGTATGGAAAGCATTCAGGATGCTGATGTTCTTGTGGGCCAACACGAAGTCCATGATCGCCTTCGCCTCAGGCTCCGAGCCGGGATAGGCCCCGCCGCCGTTTACCTCCAAGTCCCAGTTCTGCGGGAAGTTGCGGTTCATATCCAAGCCGAACGGGCTCCGCCAGATGTCAAAGGGTTCACCCTCAAATTGCTTGATCATGCCCTCGCTGAACAGCCGATAGAAGGGCCCCTGGCGTTCGCCTGGGCGACGGGCGACCAGCAGGCGGGGGTCCTTGTCAGACACTTTCCATTCGCCCTTTTTGTCGTCCCGCACCCGCATAGTCAGGATCCAGCCATCGCCGTCGATGTCCGCTGGGTGCAGCCCGGGGAGTTCCTCGAATACTTGCAGCGGATCGGGATAAGGCTTGGTGCTACTTCTCAGCGTGGCCGGCGTGGTCAGGTACTTTTCGGCTCCGTCAGGATTGACCCGGGGGAGAATGTAAAAGGTCCTGGTATCCAGCAGGTGAGTGACTAACTCGTCTTTCTGATAATTGCTGGTCAAGTAGTCGATGGTATACAGGCAGACCATGCTAGCTGTCACCTCGCCGGCGTGAATGTTGCCATCCACGTACACCGCCGGTTTCTGGGCATGCTCGCCGGTATCCCGGTTGGTCAGTGTCATCGCCCAGATGTCCCTGCCCTCGTAGCTCTTGCCGATGGAGGCGAGACTAGCCAAACGGGGATACGCTGCGGCGACCGCTTGTAGGTATGCGGTGAGTTCTTCGTATTGATAATAACGATTGCAGACTAGATCCACTTTTCCGGTCATGGATAACCCTCCTTGTGGTTGCTAAGGCCGGTCAAACGGCTGGCTATATTACAGTTTTCGCTTCGGATACAAAAACACCTGCCAAAGGAGCAGGCATTCAATCGATATTTACTGTCAGTTTCTCCATCCAACCCCGCCCTCAGGTTAACTTGACGCTCAAATTGGTCAATCCTATAATTAGAAGCAAGAGTTGGGCTTGTCCCGAGCGTTGGTCCGGCTCGAGTGTATAGGAGGACTGCCAATGTTGCGAAAAATAGGGCCGGAGGATCGTGCCCATTTTGATTATCTGATCGCTATTGCACCGGAGCCCGATTTCGCACAGACAGCTGCTTGGGCTGATCTGAAATCTGTAACCTGGCGACCGGTGCATTATCTCTATCAGCAGGTGCAGGGACAGCCGTTGATCGCCATCACCGTTTGGTTGCGTCGGCCGCCGCTTTCCCCGTATTGCTTGGCTTATGCTCCCAGGGGACCAATCCTGCTGACGAACGATGCGCGGCATGCCTTGAACCAGTTCTGGCAGGAGCTGAAGCAGGAGCTGGCGAAACTCAAGGCGTTTGCTTTGAAGATCGACCCTGCCTGGACGGACCCCCAACTGGGGGAACAAATGCAGGCCGTCGGTTTCCTGCCGCTACGCAGTGACAACGCTTTCGGTGGCACCCAGCCCAAAAAGACCGTCAGGCAGGACATCTCAGCTGATCCTGACGAGCTCTTGGCTAGCATTCCCAAGAAGATTCGCTATAACATTCGTTATCCTGAGAAGCAAGGAGTGGAATATCGCCAGGGAAACATCAGCGACATCCCTGACCTGATCAGTGTGCTGAGAGATACCAGCCGACGCAAGAATTTTCTGGGGAGGGAGGCCGACTATTATCGCCGCCTGTTGAAATGCATGGGCGATAACGCCTCCCTCATTCTAGGTTATCAGGATGGTCAGGTGGTAGCTGCCGGTGTGACCGTTGTCTGCGGCAAGAACGCATGGGCGGTCTATGGGGGTATGATGCGTGAGCACTCGCAGCTCAGGCCCTATTACGGCCTCAATTGGCAGCGCATGCTCTGGGCCAAATCCAAAGGGGCAAGCGTGTTTGATTTCTTTGGAATACCTGTGGATCTTTCGCCGGAATCTCCGCTTTACGGCCTGTATTCCTTTAAGAAGAGTTTTGGCGGGGATGTGGTGGAGTTCATCGGTGAGTACGAATTGCCGATTAGAGCCTTGCCATACTGGTTCTGGAGGACCCTATCACCCACGGTGCTCAGTTTGCTCAAGTGGATGACCAAGCTGCTGCGACGGGGGCGTCAGCCTTCCCAAGGAGAAGGCCAGACCGAGATCTCTGGAGGATAGTTTCGAGTAGGATTGAAACCTGCATGTCCTGACCACATGTTGGGGGGGGGTAGTCTGTGGAATTTGATCAGTTGCTGCAAGGCATTCGCAGTGGAGAGCTGCAGGTAACAGGCATCTACCACGATTCGCGCAAGGTACAGCCCGGAGGGGTGTTTGTCTGTAAGCGGGGGGAGCGGGTGGATGGCCATCTATTTATCCCTCAGGCCAAGGAAGCCGGTGCCGCTTATATTGTCGGCGAACTGGACCTGCCTGACGACGATTACGTGCTGGTGCCAGACGGGCGCGCCGCTTTGGCTGACCTGGCCTATGCCTTCTATGGGCAGCGCGGCCAGGACCTGAAGTTGGTGGGAGTCACTGGGACCAATGGCAAGTCTACCACCTGTCACCTGGTCGCCAGCCTGCTTAATTGGGGTGGGTTGCCGGCGGCCACCATCGGCACCCTAGGGGTATTTTTCCCGGAGGATTGCCAGTTGGAGAACACGATCAACACTACCCCGGATGCGCTGGAGATGGCCCGCCTGTTGGCCAAGCTACAGGCAGCTGGCGCACGCGCAGCAGCCGTGGAGATTTCCTCCATCGCGCTGGAGCAGGATCGGGCCAGAGGCATGGATTTTGCGGGGGTGGTGTTCACCAACCTGACGCAGGACCATCTGGACTATCACGGGAGCTTTGAGAAATACTTTCAAGCCAAACGGAGACTGTTTACGCTGCCTCACCGATGGCGGGTAATCAACATTGATGATCCTTATGGTGCTCGTCTGGCGAATGAGTTTCCAGGCAGCCTTACCGTCAGCGCCATGCAGGCGGCCAGCATTCAGGCGGCGCAAGTGACTGTCAAGGATGCCGGGTTCAGTTTTCGGCTGACCATGGACGGGAGGCAGGCCCAGGTGGATACGCCGCTGCCGGGAATGCACAACCTATACAATTTGCTGAGCGCCTTCGGCAGTATCAAGAGCGTCGGGCTCGACCCCTTCGATTACCTGGAGGCGGCGCCATATCTTACCCTTCCCAAAGGCCGCTGGGAAGTAATCGGCCATGCTCCCACGGTGATTGTCGACTATGCCCACACCCCAGACGGTATGGAACAGGTGCTGCAACATGCCCGGCGCATTGCCAAAGGGCAGGTGATCACTGTTTTTGGATGTACCGGCAACCGGGATCGCGGCAAGCGCCCGTTGATGGGCGAGATCGCCAGCCGCTATAGCGAGTACGTGGTGCTGAGCAATGACAATCCGGAGGATGAGGATCCGGCAGCCATTGCAGCGGAGACAGTGATTGGTATTCATAAGCCCCATCTGGTGGAGCTGGATCGGGAAAAGGCCATCGCCGCTGCCGTGAACATGGCTGGCCCGGATGATTTGGTGCTCATTTTAGGAAAAGGCCATGAAGAAGGGATGAAGATCGGCCGCAAATTGATCCCGTTTTCTGACGCGGCAGTGGCCCGCCGCTATTGGGAATTGCGCCACGGCAGGGCGGAATAGACTTCCTGGCTTTTGTCCAATGCTTTGCTGTTTTCGAACGAGGATGGCGGGTTCGGCAACATCAGCAAGTGGTAGGAAGTATCAGTTAGCTCCAGCACGGCGATGGCTTTTCAGCTAGCGCCGTGCTTCTAATATGCAGAGGCAGGTTGCCGCTCGGTGTGCCAGAATTATCCCTCACGAAATAGATTGACTTTTAGCTCAAGAGGGAATAGCATTGAACAAGGCCCCAGGCCTGAGTAAACGGGGGAGGAGGTTTTTGCATGGAAAGGAAACGTAACACCGACGCTAAAGGGCAACCATTCACCCCCAAAGTAATCACTGACGCATGGAGAAGAGCTAGCCTGATTAACGGCGTAGATCCAGACCAATTCCGCAGAGATGCTTGCGGCGCCAAGATTCGCAAGGATTCCTACGGCACCACTGGAGAGTTTGGCTGGGAGATCGACCATATCAAGCCGGTCTCAGGCGGCGGGACTGATCACAAGAGCAATCTGCAGCCGTTGCACTGGGCCAACAACATGCATAAGGGCGACGGAACTGGTTTGCCCTGCAAGAAGAAGAGCTGATAGGGGATCAGTTCTATCCAGCTCTCAGTTAGCCCCGAAAGCCACCTGGAAGCGAACATGCGCCGTCTGGAGAATTTTCAGCTATCAGAATACTGTTGCTTAGCCAACAGGGCCGACCCGAGCACTCGGTGTCGGCTTTTCTGATCCCTGCTTCCGCCGCGGGGAGCGGCGCAGGCCGTGGGGAAGCAGCGCCGTTCTAGCCTAACTAGGATGGCAGACTTGCCGACTCAACGGATCAGAGGGAAATCACCTCTTTTTTCCGCCGTGGCATGTTATTCCGCCTAGTTTGTTCTATAATAAACATAGTGCCGGGTTGATTGCTTACCTGGCAGGCGGCAAAATCTAAAGTTTGGGAGGCATTCAAGCTATGAAGAAGATCTTGGTAACCGGCGCGCTAGGTCAAATCGGCTCCGAGCTGACGCCCCATCTGCGCAACATTTACGGTCAGGACAACGTCATCGCCAGTGACATTCGGCAGGACGTCCCTGCTGGTCCTTTGCAGAATGGCCCTTACGAAGTGATAGATGTGCTGCAGCCTGAACAGATGGTAGATGCAATTAAGAAATATGGGGTCAACCAGGTAGTTCACCTGGCAGCGATCCTATCGGCCGTTGGGGAAGCGAAACCGAAGTTGGCTTGGAATGTGAACATGGGTGGGCTGTTCAACGTGCTGGAGATAGCGCGGGAACTTGGCTGCGCGGTATTCACACCGAGCTCAATTGCGGCCTTTGGTCCCTCCACGCCTCCGGACCAGACCCCTCAGGACACCTTGCAGCGGCCAACTACCATGTACGGCGTGACCAAGGTCGCCGGCGAATTGCTTTGCGACTACTACTTCCTGAAGTATGGTGTGGATACCCGAGGAGTGCGTTTCCCCGGCCTGATCTCCTATGAAACGCTCCCGGGCGGGGGAACGACTGACTATGCAGTACATATCTACTACGATGCCATCAAGACCAAGCAGTACACCAGCTATATCGCTGAGGGCACCTATATGGACATGATGTATATACCAGACGCGTTGATGGCCATTTCCACTCTGATGGAAGCCAACCCCGATAAGCTGGTTCATCGCAACGCTTTCAACATCGCCGCCATGAGCTTCGCTCCAGAGCATATTGCTGCAGAGATCAAGCGGCACATCCCTGACTTCACCATGGATTACAATGTCGACCCTGTGCGGCAGGCTATCGCCGATTCCTGGCCCAACTCGCTGGATGACAGCGCTGCTCGGGAAGAATGGGGCTGGAATCCCAAGTATGATCTAGCCAAGATGACAGAGGATATGCTGCAGCAACTGCAGCGCAAGCTGGGCTTGCAGTAAGTAATTGCTTGAGAACGAAGAGCCCCAGCCGTCTGGCTGGGGCTCTTGCTGATGCCTTACTTTCTTCCCACAATGACCTTGCCGTTTCCGGTGCTGATGTCGAGCCTGAGCGCCCCATCTCCCCGAGTGGCCTGTATATTCTTGCTGGATATCTTTCCCCCCACGATGGTCCATTGACCTTCCCCGATGTCCAGGGTGCCGTTGCCCACGCTGGCGTCCAGTTCCACGCCCAGAGACTCGGGGAACACCGCCTCTACGTTGCCGTTTGATGACCGCAAGGTGCAAGTGCCTCCGCTCGGCTGGCCCGTGACATAGACGCTGCCGTTGCTGGTGGTTGCGTGTATATTGGCCTGGCCCGTCCCAAACAAGATATCGACATTGCCGTTGCTGGTGCTGGCGTTGACGTCGCCCAGCTCAGCCTCCGACCGAACTTCGATGCTGCCATTGCTGGTTTTCAGTATCAGTTGGCCTTGCACTCCATGTACGTCGATATTGCCGTTGCTGGTGTTGGCGCGCAGCAGCATCCGATGGGGGACTGACAACTCGTAGCTGATCTGTAACCCATTCTTCTGGCTGCGACCGTAATCGGCGATGATCTGCAGGTTTCTGTTTTCAATTGTGTTCCTGGATTGCATCTTTGCCAAAGCTTGGTCAGCGGCTGCCTGTGTGCCAGCCCGCGCGGAAAACTTTGCGGTCAAGGTAATCTGATCGTCGTCTGTCCCTGCAACCACTATCGAGCCGTTTTCCGATTGTACCAGTACGCTGTCCACATCTGAACTGGAAAACGAATCGCTAGTCTCTCGGGTAGCTTTGGCTTGCCCGATCATGCCGCCGAAGTCAAACATGTGACTGAGCCAGTTCAGGCCAATGTTGGCGACCACGGCTTGCCCCACCATTAGCACACACCAGACGATGGCTACTACCGCCAGGGCCTTAATCCAACGGGAACTCATGGATCAATTCACTCCTTTGGGATGGCAATTTGCAGAGTCCCGAAGCGGGTCCAAAGGACTGCGCCAAAACCGGCCAATCCGTAAAACAGGCTAGCCATGCTCCCGACTATCGGCAACACGGTCAGCAGTCCTAAGCCAATCAGCCCCAGCAGTACCTGATTGATTTCGGTTGCTGGCAGCCTAAGCTGTTGAACCAGCCATTGACCGGCAATCATCGCCAGGGCAACCTGACCAAACAATCTTCCAGCGGCCACCAATAGCCACAGGATGGGCACTAAGGGTATGCCCAGGATGGTGATCACCAGCAGAATGCTCATCGGTATCAGGGCTAGGTAGCCCAGCAGGCCGAACATGACTGATTTCGCTGGGTTGAAGCTGAGGGCAGAGCTGCTGCGCTTTATTGCCAGTGGGAATAACCAGTAGACCACAGCTCCCAGAAAAACCACGCTAACCAGTCTCCAAATCGAGAATCCAAATCCCAGCCAGTTGCCAAGGAAGGGAATGATGGGGCTGATACGCAAGTTATCCAGCGAGAAGGAGCCGATGCTCACCTGTTGTCCTCCAATGCGGGCATCGCCCTCCAGATTGATCTGTCCGCCTATGCAGACCGCATCGCCATAGACCTCGGCCCCCGGTTGCAGAAAGATGCTCCCACCGATAGTGACCACCGTTTCGGTAACCCTGCCGCTGATATGGGCATCGCCAGCGATAACCACAACGTTCTCCACCTCAGACCCAGCAGGTACGGTAGCATCTTGTCCCGTCAGGATAATGCTATTGGGCTGTGCGGCTAACGCCAGGCTGGGCATAACCAAGCACATCACAACTAGGCTAGCCAACACTCGCAACTTGTTCATGCCAAACCCTCTTTCTCTAATCGTCTAAATCCCACAATGGTCAACAGTACTACCAACAGGAGTGCAGCAACTACCAGGGGACTAATCTTGACCAGGCCCAAACCACGCCAGAGGGCAAGGTAGGCTTTGCCCATTTCGGTTAGTAGCATACCTCCTAACCTCCGCACAATGTCCAGCGTGGCAGTAAGCAACGGAGGTCTCCAGAAACGAACGAGCAACAGTATCCAAAGGCTGACATAGGCTGACCAGGAAAGAGCCAGAACACCCATCCCTGCCCAAAGAGGAAGGGAGCGCTGGGTGCTAGTGACCACCTGTCTCACCCATCCCTTAGGAGGCTCCAACTGGAACCAGTCACTGCTGAGCAGCAGATCCAACTCAGTGTCTTCGGGCAAGAACAAAGCCTGGCAGGCTGAACAGTCGGCAATATGTGCCTCCAGTTGGGCAGCCACACTTGGCGCTAGCTTTCCCGCCAGGTAATCATCCAGTAACCGCTCTACTTGTTGACAACCCATCCTTCTTCTCCCCCCTCGGTCTTGAGATAGGCTTCCTTCAGCAGCCTCTTGGCGCGATACAGGCGATTCTTGATGATGGACATCGGTTGATTCAGTCGCTCAGCCATCGACTGATATGACAAACCGGCTGAATAGTGGAGCATCAGCACTTCCTGATACATGGCTGGAAGACGCAAGATGGCCTCGCGCAAAGCTTGCTGCTCCGACTGGCGCATCACTTCCTGCTCCGGTGTCTGCGTGTGCCAGGGGTCGTGGTCTGCTTTCCTTTGCAGGTGCTTTCTCTCCACCTGACGCCGGCGCAACCTATCCAAGCACAGGTTGGAGAGCACCCTCTTGGTGTAGGGCAGGAACTCAATGTCCGCGCGTGACTTCAGCTGACGATAGACCCGGAGCAGGGCCTCTTGACTGGCGTCCTCCGCCTCCTCCTTGGACTTGAGCAGGTGCCAGGCCAAACCGAAGATCAGCCGCCGATGTCTGTTCACCAAGGTAGCGAAATGCTGCATCTGTCCTTGGCGGCATAAAGCGACCAATTCGCGGTCTTCCATCAGGCCCCTCCTCCCGCTGCTTTCTGTAGGAAATTCACTAGCTAAAACGTACAAGGGCGGATATTGTCTGTCGTCTCATTGAAATTATATAGCATTATCCTTTGCTGAGAGCCTGCGGCATGAGCATCACATAGAAGGAAGCTCAATTCTGGACAGAATAAGGGGTGGCTCTTGCCACCCCTTGCTGCCCAGATTCCTCATCCTTATGGTAACGCTCTCATTCACCCAGCGGTCGCATCAGCGGGAACAGCACCCCGTCACGGATATTCGGCAGGTCCAGCAATACCTGCAGCAGGCGATCAATTCCCATGCCCCAGCCGGAAATGGGTGGCATGCCATACTCCATCGCCTTCAGATAATCTTGATCCAACGGCATGGCTTCCTCATCGCCTTGGCTGCGCAGCTCTGCTTGCTGCTCCAGCCGCTGGCGTTGATCCACTGGGTCCACCAACTCCGAATAGGCGTTGATCAGTTCTGCGCCATTCACCACCAGCTGGAAGCGATCGGCGATCTGTGGGTTATGGTCGTTGCGGCGAGCCAACGGAGACAGCTCGATCGGATGCTCGGTGAGAAATACAGGTGAGATCAGCTTGGGGCGGCTGACCTTCTTGTACAGCACATCGATTAAGTTGCCTTTGCCCAGGGTGTGCAGATTGTCGTGTTCCAGCGAAATACCGCGCCGCTGGATCGCTTTCAGCAGCGAAGCTGCGTCGGGATGCTCGTCGATGTCAATTCCGGCATCTTGCAGCAGCAACTGTCGGAAACTGACCACAGGCCATGGTTGTGAGAAGTCTATGCGGTGCCCGCCAATCTGGATCTCGAAACCGCCAAACACTTCGCCCAGGATGTGCAGAATTAGCTCGCGCATCAGCTTGATGTTGTCCTGGTAGTTCCAATATGCACTATATCCCTCCACCATG
Organism: Bacillota bacterium; assembly: GCA_050949055.1. Classification (GTDB taxonomy): domain Bacteria; phylum Bacillota; class UBA994; order UBA5500; family UBA5500; genus JAEZJZ01. The sequence goes on from JBMNFA010000002.1 coordinate 129,149, forward strand.
GTGAAGTCCTGCAGGTGGACCGGGCTGATCCCCTCGTTGCGGAAGCAACGGGCCACTTCGTAGACGTGGGTGAATCCAGCCACTATGCACCGCTTCAGGTAAGTTTCTGGAGCAATGCGCAGGTATGTATCTATGTCCAGCGCGTTATGGTGGGTGATAAAGGGCTTGGCCAGGGCACCGGATGCCTGATTGGTCAAAATCGGTGTCTCCACCTCCAGGAACCCACGGCTATCTAGAAAATTGCGCAACGCTTTGATAGTCTTGGTGCGCAGCAAGAACACGCGGCGGCTCTCTTGATTGGTGATCAGGTCCAGATAGCGTTGGCGGTAGCGCAGCTCGATGTCGCTTAACCCGTGCCACTTCTCGGGCAATTCGCGCAGGCTCTTGCCCAGGAAGGTGAAGTCATCTGCCATCACGGTTTTCTCGCCGGTCTTGGTGGTGAAGATGGAGCCGGTGACGCCCACAAAGTCACCGATATCCACAATCTGATGGAAATTAGCGTAGCGGTCGCCCAGTAGGTCCCTTTTCAGTGCGAACTGCAGTCTTCCCTGGAGATCCTGCAGGTGGGCAAAAGTGAGCTTTCCCATCTTTCGTATAGCCACCACCCTGCCCGCCACTGTCACCGGGGTGGTATTGTCTGGCAGTTCAGCAGCTGCTTGCAGAGTGTGGGTAGTAGGGTAGCGTTCAGGCCATACTTGCGTACCTGAGGCTTGTAGCTCGGCGAGTTTCTTCATTCGATATTCTGGAAAATCTGACACGTTGTTACCTCCTCCAAAACAAATCAGACCTTTCATCCCTCTGAAGGGACGAAAGGTCAACTCTCGCGGTACCACCCTGCTTGGCTGTCAATACAGCCCGCTCGATGCCCTCTAACGGTGAGCAGCCGTACGGCTCGGTCCAAGCGGGTGCTTGTTTTTCTTGCCGTAACTCCGCGGCTTTATTCCCAGCGCCTTCATGCCGAGTCGCAGCTCCCTCGGCTCTCTGCAAATCAGGACGGTGGTACTCCTCCGCATCATCGTTTGACGCCACGATTATAGCACAACCGCCAGCTGATCACAATTATTGGGGCTGTAGCGGCGGTCAATGCTGCATCGTGGTTCCTCCTGCGCAAAGCAACTCGACCTCTCCTGTCAATCGTTTCCACAGATGTGTTTGATTGCTTTCTCCACCGCCTCGATATCCTCTTCCTTCGTAAAGAAGCCTGGGCTGAGACGATAGCTGCCCTGCGGAAAGGTGCCGGCGGTGCGATGGGCCATCGGTGCGCAATGCAAGCCTGGCCGCCCGGCGATCTGAAACTGATCGTTCATCTTCTGTCCCAACTCGTCAGGAGTCATGCCCCTGATATTGAAGCTAACCAGACCGGCCCGTTGGTCCGGATCACTCGGGCCCAAAACGGTCACCTGGGGGTAGCGGGCAAGACAATCCAGGATTCTACGCACATGCTGTTGTTCTTGTCTTCTGATCTGCTCCAATCCCTGCTCGAGGATGAACTCTACTCCTGCACGCAGTCCGGCGATCCCTACTGCGTTCAGGGTACCACCTTCCAGACGATGGGGGAGTTCCCAAGGGTGCAACCGCGAGTCAGACTTGATTCCCGTGCCACCATCCCGCCAGGGTGGCAAGTCCAGGTCGCGGAGAGTCAATACCGCCCCGGTGCCAAAGGGGCCCAGCAGACCTTTGTGGCCAGGAACCACCAGAATGTCGATGCCCATCGCCTGCATATCTATAGGAACGTGGCCGGCAGTCTGCGCTGCGTCCAGGGCAAACAGTACTCCATGGCGGTGTGCAGTTTCCGCCAGCGCAGCCACATCCTGCACGGCACCCAGCATATTGGAGGCATGGGTGACGATCACCAGGCGGGTCTCAGGTCTGATCACCTGCTCCAAATCGGCAGCGTCAAGCAAGCCTTCCCGAGTGGCCTGTAAATAGGTGACGTCAACGCCTTGGCGTTCCAGGCGTCGCAGCGGTCTACTGACCGAATTGTGCTCCACAGTGCTGGTGATGGCATGGTCCCCAGCCCGCACGAGTCCTTTGATCACCAAATTCAGGCCGTCGGTACAGTTGAGGGTAAAGGCCACGTTGCGCGGGTCAGGCAAGTGGAAAAACCTAGCCAACAGCTGGCGGGTCTCCTCTACCACTGTATCTGCCTGCTTGGCCAGGCAGTGCCCTGATCTTCCCGGGCTGGCACCCACTTGCCGGGCGAATCGGTCCATCTCCTGATATACAGTCTCCGGCTTAGGCCATGATGTAGCTGCATTGTCCAGGTAATATATCTTCTGCATCGGCTATCTCCTCCGATCGAATGGCAGGCAACTGGTACTGCATGTTATTGTGCTCGCTTATTGTGCCCGGATTCCAACGCTCGATGCCAACTTGTCGAGCCAAGCAACCGCATGCTACACTGAGAGCATGGCATGAAACCATAATCGCAGCTTGGGCAGGGGGGATGGGCATGAGTAAGGGCAAGATCCTGCGGTTCTCGCAAAGGCAAGATTTCTCAGCTGCCATGGACAAAAGAACCAAACACAACTTCCGGTCATTGATCGTGGATGGCTCTTTCTTTTCCATCGGATCAGCCTTCCTGGAAGCGAACACGCTGTTCCCTGCCTTCGTCAGCCTATTAACCAATAACGCCGTCCTAATTGGCCTGGTCAGCTCGCTGCGGAACGCTGGGTATTTGTTGCCTCAGCTGTTGGTGGCCGGATATGCCGAGCGTTTGCCATTGAAGAAACCCTTTCTATTCAAAGCGGGACTGATCAATCGTCTGGCCATTTTAGTGATGGCGGCGATCGCCTATTTCTGGGCTGGCAGTGTTCCTGGGCTGGCATTGTCAGCTTTCTTTCTCGCCTTGGTTGTCTTTGCTTTGACCGACGGAATCAACGGCGTTCCCTGGACAGATATGGTGGCGAAATCGATCCCCAGCACTCGCCGAGGCAGACTATTTGGGACGATGCAGTTCATCGGCGGCCTGGGGGCTTTTGCAGCCGGCTTTCTGATCAGGCAGATATTGGACAGCCCGCGTTTTGGGTTCCCATCCAATTATGCCCTGTTGATGCTGATTGGCTTTGTCCTGATGTGCATCTCCTTCGGCGGTACCATGGCGGTAAAGGAACCCCAGGGAGCGGTGAGACGCGGCACCACCATGGTTGACTACTTGCGCCGCCTGCCTTTGGTTTGGAGACAAAGCACCGTCTTTCAACGGATGATGCATGTACGCATGCTGTATTCTTTCCTTTATTTGGCCCTGCCTTTTTATGTTGTCTACGCCCGCGACACGCTGGGTCTGCCTGAAAGCATTATCGGGGTATTCATCTCTGCGCAGATGGCCGGAAGCATTCTGGGTGGATTGCTTTGGGGGCAGCTGGGAGACCGCTTCGGCAATCGGTTGGTCGTGCGGCTGTTGGGGCTGGTGGCGCTGGCAACCCCTGCGTCGGCTTTGGTGGCCAGCCTGCTGCATGGCTTGGGCTGGGGACAGTTGTCGATCATCCCGTATCTAGTGTTGTTTGTCAGCATCGGCGGTACCCTTGGCGGGATGTGGATGGGGTTTACCAGCTATCTGCTGGACATTGTCGGTGAGCTGGATCGACCAACCTATATTGGGATGATGAACACGCTGATTGCTCCGTTTACTTTTCTGCCCCTGTTGGGCGGCCTGTTGCTGGAGCTTCTCTCTCCGCAGGTGTTGTTTTTGGCAACTGGGGCTGGAATCCTCATGGGAAACCTGTGTGCCAGGCACCTGCCCGAACCGAGGGAGCAAGCAACAACTGGCGAGCAAGTGAATCAAAACGCGTAGCCACAGGCAGCTGGGCCGGGAGATATGCACCCCGCGCTCAGCCTTTTTTGTTGCTAAAAGTGGCGCTTGCGCAGCCTATTGCCGCCTAGTGCAAGAGGTGAGGCCGGCTGCGTCATTGACGGCAGCATGTTGGCCACAACCGCGGCAACTTTTCGTGTCAGCCTCGCTCAGTGGCCGTATAGCATAGTTCGAACCGCGCAACTCCGGAGCATTGTAGGTCCTTGTTCTATCCAGGCAATAGGTCAAACAGGCGCAGCCATCATCGGCTGCGCCTGTCTGCGGTGGCGACTATCAGGCTGTGGTAAGTCCGCCGCTCTAGGCAAAAGTAAGGCAGGCTCCCACAGTTCCAGGACCGGTGTGCACCCCGATCACTGGCCCAACCTGTGTGAACAGCCCTACTTTCGTCTCAAACGCCTGTTCCAGCAGCTTGGTCAGACGTCTGGCCGCCTCAGGTGCGGCCCCATGGGCGACAGCGATGCGCTTCACCTTTCTCCCATCCGCCAACGAGGTGAACAGGTTGGCCATCGCCATTAAGGCCTGTTCCTGGCGACGAGCTTTGCCTGCTGTCACATAGACCCCTTCCACCACCCGCACGATGGGCTTGATGTTCAGCAAGGAACCCATGGTGGCCTGCACCCGTCCTATCCGTCCGCCCTTACGCAAGTATTCCAAGGTATCAAGGGTGAACAGCACTTCCAGCTGATTGCGCTTCTCCAGCAAGCGCTCAACGACCTCGGCTGCCTGTAACCCGGACTGCACCAACTCCACTGCTTCAAGTACCAGGGCTCCGATCCCCAAGCTGATAGAGCGGGAGTCGATCAGATGTATGTTCCCCTTCACGACTTCCTTGGCGGCGATAGCGGAGTTGAGGGTGCCAGAAAGTCCTGCCGAAAGATGGATGCTGATCACGCTCTCATGCTCCTGCAACAGGGCTTCGTACAGCTGTTGAAACTCGGCTGGTGAAGGCTGTGATGTGGTGGGCAATGGTTCGGCCTGCGCCAGCATCTGATAGAACTGATCGCTCTTGATGTCGATCCCGTCCCGGTACTGTTTCATGCCGAAATTGACCATCAAGGGAATAATTGTGATGCCCAGGGAGTCGGCAATCTCCTGTGGGATGTCGGATGTGCTGTCGGTGACGATGGCGATGCGTTTCATGCATATCCTCCTCATCTCTGTCTTGTGGGCGTTCTGAGGCCTGATGTCTGTCTTTAGTATTGACTGCCGCTGTGCAGGGAGGACGCTTGTCCCACGAAGCGGCTGGCGCCAGCCATCGGCTATTTGTCCCTTTGGCAGAGCAACTGGATATATAGACTGCAGTGCATCAAAAGAGTGTTGCTGTCTACCGACATTATTCTACGAGTGTATTTTTCGGTACGCCTTACGTCAGTCACCCGAAACAGTTGCCGGAGCTGTCCAATCGCCAAGGCAGCGAGGGTGGGCAGCTCCGGCAGCAGTTAGGTATGCCCCATCCGTGTAGCCGGATGGGGCAGCGTTACACGCTTATATCACCGGCAGCCGTACCAGAGAAACAAGGCCATCAGCGCTGATGGCGTAGAGCCATTCCCGTTGTGAATAGACATAGGTGAATTCACTCGCCTCATGTAGAGGCAACTGCCAGACGACCACCTCTGGCTTCTCGGCGCTGAAAAAGTATAGCGATTCCTCAGCAATCAGCAATACCTGGCCATTATTCAGGGCTGTTGCGCCAGCCTGCTGCAGCTGCATTACTGGCTGTGCTTGTCTACAGCTGAAGAGATAGAATTGATCGGTCGATAAAGCCAACCAGGCACCATCCGGAGAAAATTTGAGGTCTGTCGCCCCTGCCTGATGCTCGAACTCCCAGGTCGGTTCTGAGCTCCAGCGTTCAAACAGCAACAGTTGTCCCCCCGTAGGGCCCTGTTCCAGTTCTATTGCTAAGTAAACCCCATCCTCAGAGAGGGCAACAGCTTTGATCTCGCCATCCAGCTCCTTCTTCCAGAGCGGGGAGGAGGCATCGGGCGAAAAGACGGTAAAGCCGTCGCCAACGACAATCAGGGTGAGTCCATTGTTGGACATCAGCAATGACTGGGCCGCCGGTCTGACCACAAGTTTAGTGCACCAGCGCAGGTTGAGTAGGGGACCATGAAAAAGGTAGAGGCAGTCGTCTCCTAAACAAGCTATGTTCAATCCTTCTTGCGAAACCTGCAAGGTCGCCTGTGAGATCGGATGCGGCCAGTGTATGGTGCTGACTACGGAACCGTCTTCAGTGGATAATACCTGCAGCCGGTCGGCACTGGCTATGGCTAGCCAGCGGCCATCGGAGCTAAGTGCCATGTCCAGTACTGGGGTTTGGCCCAGGGTGATTTCTACCTCCTGCAAGCAGCCATCGCGGTTTTGCACCAGCAGCAAGCCCTGGTCACTTTCCATGGCCAACAGCCTACCATCGGCTGAGCAGATGGCGGTGCCCGGCTTAGGGGTTGCGGACAGTTGCAGCAGACCTTGTTTGACAGGCTGTTGGGGGCCCGGGGGCTGCGACGATCCGTCGGGGCTACCGGGAACTAGGGGTTGACAAGCGCAGACAGCAGCAGCTGCCAAGATTACCAGCGCTAAACAGAAAAAGCGTCTCATCTGTGACCACCTCAGAATTAATTCTATGTCGCCGATACTTGGGTTACGCATGTTCACCATCACCAGGGGCTGTACCCCTCTAACGGTGGAGAGGTTGACGGATAGCTTGGGAGTTAGTGTAGGGGAGCAGGGGACTCTGGCAAATAGGTGGTTGGTGCATGCACCGGCAGTCGCCAGTTATGTCCGCATCTACCTTGTCCCCACGGCGAATCTCTGTTATAGTATGCGTGGGTGTTTAAAGGGGAGTAGCAGACGCCTGCAGGCGTTGGCTGGGTCAACATGCTGGTGCCATCGGCACCTGGCCCATCCGCTAAATGTGAGACCTTTAACGCGAGCTTTGCTCTGCGTTGAAGGTTTTTGTTTTCTTGCACGATCGAATGGGGAGGACCGCTGATGAACGCATTTGCCACAGCCCTGGGGCTGATCTTCCTGATGGAAATGGGAGACAAGAGCCAACTGGTGATCATGGCTCTGGCTACCCGCTATCGCTGGCAGCAGGTCTTGTTGGGCTTGGTGCTGGCCTCGGCAGCCATGCATGGTTTTGCCGTGCTGGCAGGCGGGCTGATAGGTGATCTGATTCCCATCGCCTATCTGAAGACTCTAGCTGGAATAGCCTTTCTAGCCTTTGCGTGGTTGACGCTGCGGCCTTGCGACGAAGAGGAAGTCGACGAGTGTGAGTCGAAAGCGGGGCGGCTGGGACAGTTCCCTGTGGTGGCTATCGCCTGTACCTTCGTCCTCTCAGAGTTTGGGGACAAGACCCAATTGGCTACGGTGGCTGCCACCGCGGAGAGCGGTCGTCCTTGGTTGACTTGGGTGGGGGCTACCGTGGGCATGGTCTTGGCTGACAGCTTGGGGATTGCATTGGGACGTCTACTGCAGCGAATTCCAGGCTGGATGGTCAAGTCCGGGAGTGCCGCCGTGTTCGTGCTGTTTGGCTGGACCTGCTTGGCGGAGACGTGGCAGTTGGCGACGACGTGGCGTCTGGCAGGCTTGGCGGCTTTGTTCTGCGTCTGGTTGGTGTTGGTGCAGGCTCAATACCGCTTGCATAGCAGCTATCAGCGGCCATGAGTGCTCTGCGTCGGTGAAAAACAAGCAGGGGCGGTTCGATAGTCTCGAACCGCCCCTAGGTTTACTGCTAGATTACATCAAATTCCTTGCCGACGTCCTCCAGAATGTTCAGTGCCTTGTCCAAATGTTCCCTGGTGTGATTAGCCATCAGGCTGATTCTCACCCTGGCCAAACGGCGTGGCACTGCCGGATACTGCACCGGATTGACGTACAGGCCTAGTTCATGGCAGCGGCGGGACATTTCCCGCACCTTCAGGTCATCGCCCACGATCAGGGGGAAGATGGCTGTTTCCGCGTTTCCGATATCATAGCCCAGCTCCAAGATATGTTTGCGGAAGTAGTGGATGTTTTCCCACAGTTGCTGTCGCAGTTCGGGTTCGGTCTCGATCACTTCCAGAGCTGCGATCAGCGAACCGGTGACCTGGGGTGTGGGCGCCGTGGAGAACATATAAGCGCGGGAATAGTAATGCAATAGTTCGATCAGTTCTTTGCTGCCGGCGATGAAGCCGCCTACGCCCCCCAGCCCTTTGCTGAAGGTGCCGGCAACGATATCCACCTGACCCTCGATGTGAAAATGCTCCGGAGTCCCGCGGCCATGGTCACCGATCACTCCGGTTGCGTGGGCCTCATCGACCATCACATATGCCCCGTAAGCGTGAGCCAGTTCTACGATTTGGTCTAGCTTGGCGATATCGCCGTCCATGGAATAGACGCCATCCACCACCACCAGTTTGGTGCGGTATTTATCCTTGGCCTTGCTCAGGGCGCGCTCCAGTGAGTCCATGTTGTTGTGGCGGAAGTGCTGTACGTTGGTCCCTTGGCAGCCATCCACGATGCTGGCGTGCACCAACAAGTCCAGAATGGCCACGTCTCGCTTGTCCAACATGGCCAACAGGGTGCCGCAGTTGGAGCCGAATCCACTGGTATACAGAATAGCATCCTCACAGGATTTGAACTCAGCCACTTTCTTCTCTAGCTGTATGTGCAAGTCTAGCGTTCCGCCCAGTAAGGGAACGCTGCCTGCCCCTGCTCCATATTTCTCCAAAGCGGCCTTGCCAGCGGCAATCGTCCTGGGATGCTTGGTCAGGTTGAAATAGTCGTTGGATGCCATGTAGATCATTTCCCGCACTTGGCCAGTGTAGGGGTCGACTACCTGCATGGTCGGCCCAGAACCGCTCAATGTTACCCGTCGATACTGTAGGTGACGCCTAGCTGCAGTGTCTTCGATGAACTCAGAAAACAGCTTCGCTCGACCCATGATATCAAGCTCTGGGGTGTCTAGAAAATCTGCCAAGGAATACTTGGTAGAATCCATTGAAGATCAATCCTCCTCCAGGCTGAATTTGGACAGTCCGCTAACTCTTGTCTGGTTAGCCTGCTAGCGCTCCCTAACCTCTGCGATCTTGCGGTCGGTCGTTTAACATATTTGCACAATTTTGTACACCTGCTAGCTCTATTGTAAGGCTTGGCGCAAGCTTGTGCAAGAAAATGTGCAAACAGCATCGCCCCGTTACCTCTGCCCTCGGCCTTGGTCACTGCTTTGCTGGGAAACCGGATCGACAGTAGCACAGCCAACATCTGCACCGCAGATGCACCGCAGAAATCGCTCGCAGGAAGGATAGATAGAACTGTCTTGGCAAATCCTATACAAAGCTAAGAAACGGGGGAATGCGCATGGCCAACAGTCTGGTCTGGGTTCTGCTGTTCATATTAGCGGCGATCGCTATGTTAGTGCTGGTGCCACGTCGCGACGTGATCAAACTGCTTCCCTTTGGTGTTGTCGGCGGCTTTCTGCTGGCTTTGGCTGTGCAATGGGTGGCAATCCATCTTCTGCGCATCTGGAGGTTCAACTTCACCCAGTTCGCCTCTTACCGAGGGATACCGCTTTTCCTAGCCCTCTCCTGGGTGCCGGCGACGATCATCTTTGGTTACTGGTTGCGGCAAATCCGCAGCAATACAGGGCGCTTTTTCTTCATCGCTGCGTTTGCGCTGGGTACAGTGCTATTGGAGTGGGCATTTGTGCTCACCGGCTATCGGACCTATCTGCGCTACTGGAACGTTTTCTACACTGCTATTCTGGCGTTGGTGCTTCACTACCTGCTGGCGTGGTATCTGCTGGCCACCAGGCAGGTGGCCGACCACGCTGGGAAGGTAGTTCCACTCAAGGAATAACTATCGCTATCACCAAGAAAGCACCTGCAATGCCAGGTGCCTTTTCGTTTTTGGTCCTGCAGCCGTAACGTCCATGGTATGATAGATCAAAGTCAATAGATGGAGGTTTGTACATATGCAGGGCAAACGCAATTTGCTGATCACCAGCTTCTTAGAGCAGGAGTATGTGGACCGAATCCGTGCGGTGGATGAACGCCTCAACGTCATCTATGAACCCGAGTTGATTGCCCCTCCTCGCTATATCGCGGACCACAATGGAGAGGCTTCTTTCAGGCGCTCTGCCGAGCAGGAGGACAGGTGGCGCCGACTGCTGGCAGATGCCGAAATTCTGTTTGACTATGATCACACCCATCCGACTGCTCTACCTGAACTGGCCCCTAACGTCCGCTGGATTCAGTTCACCAGCTCAGGCATCGGTGTATTCGTCAAAAAGAATCGCTATGCCGAGCGGATGCCCCGCACGCTGTTGACCACCGCTTCTGGAGTGCATGCCCAGCCGCTAGCTGAGTTTTGCTTGTTGGTGATGTTGATGTTCAGCCGCAGATTGTGGCACACGTTGGCGATGCAGCAGCAGCGGGTGTGGGAACGTTTCACTGGCAGCGATTTGCGCGGCAAGACGTTGACCATTTTTGGCGTAGGCCGGGTCGGCCGCAAGGTGTCCGAGTTTGCCCAAGCGGTGGGAATGCATGTGATTGGCATCGTGCGCAATGCTAGTGGCCGCCTTCCTGCCGATCTGCACGTAGATGAACTGTACAGCAATTCCGAACTGAACAATGTCCTTCCCAGGACAGATTTCTTGGTGCTGATCGCTCCTCACACCCCCGAGACCGAAAATCTGATCGGCAGGCAACAGTTGGAGGCAATGCCCCAAGGTTCAGTGCTGATCAACATCGCCAGAGGACAGCTGGTGGTGGAGCAGGACTTGATCGATTCCCTCCGGTCAGGGCATTTGGCGGGTGCCGGACTGGATGTTTTTGCGACTGAACCGTTGCCGGCTGACAGCCCACTTTGGGCCATGCCCAACGTCTTGGTCAGCCCCCACTCAGCCAGCACCAGCGATCGTGAGAACGAACTGATCACGGATTTGTTCTGCGAAAACATCCGTCGATATCTGAATGGCCAGCCGCTGTTGAACGTGCTCGATCCCGAACGGATGTATTGAGGAGAAGTGGGAATTGGGAAGTGGGAAATGAGAAGAGCAGGTTCCAGGGTGACTGGAGCCTGCTCTCTTCCACGAAAGCCCAATGAAGTGTCGGTGATGGGGTCAGACTATGTGCTTAACAGCGCCTGGGCTGCTGACTGTTTTGTTCTAGTGGAAGCTAGACGGTTTGCCCATCCTTGATGATGGCAACGAAGTTCTGCTGGTCCTGCAGCAACTTAACGTCGTCCAAGACATTCCCCTTGACAATCAGTATGTCGGCATACTTGCCGGCGGAAATGGACCCAATCTGATCGGCCCGGTCGCAGACCTGTGCAGCTACCGAGGTGGCGGCTGCCAGTGCCTGGGCGGGACTCATGCCGTATTCCACCATCATCTGGAGCTCCAGCGCGTTGCTGCCAGGGCGGTTGAGAGGCGTGCCGCAGTCGGTTCCGAAAGCGATGGCCACGCCGGCTGCCAGTGCCCGTGCGAAGCTGGCTCTGTGGGCCTCAAATACCCGGTTGGCCTTTTCCACCGCATAAGCAGGTATGCCCGCTTCGACGCCTCCTTTGACTATGTGGTAGGGGGCCACCAGCGTGGGCACCAGTGCCACACCCCGGTCAATCATCATCTGGATCACTTCATCGTCCAGAAAGATCCCGTGTTCGATGCTATCCAGGCCGGCCAGAACGGCGTTCTTGATGCCAGTGGTGCCCTGGGCGTGAGTGGCAGTCTTTCTGCCGGCTTTATGAGCTTCTTCCACCGCGGCCCGCATCTCTTCTATGGTCAGCTGCGGTGACCCCGGCTCCACCCCGGGAGTCATCACACCACCGGTGGCCATGATCTTGATCACTTCAGCCCCAGCCCGCAGCTGTTCACGTGCGCCTTTGCGCGCGTCATCGGCACCGTCCACCTGGCGGCCAGACATCCAGCCATGTCCTCCGGTCATCGTCAGCATCTGGCCCGAGGTGATAATCCGGGGACCGGTCACGTATCCGCGGTCAATAGCCTGCTTGATGGAGATGTCTATGCAATTCCTGGTGCCCATGTTGCGCACGGTGGTGAACCCTGCTTTCAACAGGGTGCGAGAATTCTTAGCACCGCGCAAAGCCAGCAGGGCATCGGGCTCACCAGCTTCCCGGGAACTGTCGGCGTCGCCACTGCTGGTGATATGTACGTGACAATCGATCAGCCCGGGCAACACGGTACAGCCTTCAGCGTCGATTACAGTCATGGCATGCTCAGCCGGCAGTTGCTCAATCGGTAGCACTTCCTTTACCCGGTTTTCCTCGAGCACCACTGCCATTCCTTGCCGTAGACTTCCGCTGCCGTCAAACAGCCATCCACCCTTGATTACCTTAGTCATGTTTTCATTCCCCCTTATGTTTGCTTACTGTCATTTACACGCGCTTTTAGGTGACAAGTGGCGTTGATGCAGTGTGCCAGCCATCTCCTATGAGCCCGGTCATACTCCAGCATGGAAATGCCCGTGTTCTTGAGCGAAATCCTCAACCCAAAGTCGACCGGGTCAATATCCAGCGTATAGGCGAGGATAGACCGGACCGGAACGCCGTGGGTTACCACACAGTAGCAGCCTTCCTCCATCGGCTCGATCACCCGTTGCCACCATGCGATCACTCGCTCGTAGACATCCGCGAAAGACTCGCCGCTGGGGCGACGGGTGTACATTGGCTCTTTCATCAGCGCCTGCCACAGATCCGGATACTGCTGTTCTGCTTGTTGATAGGTGAGTCCTTGCCACTGACCCACATCCATCTCGCCTATACAGGGTTCGGTGTGCAGGGGGCAGCCCTGCAAGTCAGCTATCGGCTGGGCTGTTTGCATCGCTCGCTGCAGGTTGCTGCAATAGACTCCGTCTATTTGCTCGTCTTGCAGCCAGGTTGCTACCAGTTGAGCCTGTCGTAAACCATGATGGTTCAGGGGAACGTCCAGTTTACCTTGCATGATTCCCTTGCGATTGTGGTCGGTTTCGCCGTGGCGTAAGAGGATAACCCGCGGCAAGAGACAACCTCCCTCCATATTGTTCTGTCCGTCAAATTACAGATTCCCAACAAGTCCTGCGACAATATCTGCTCGGGCTGTTCTATATACTATTCCCGTTGAACAACCGAAACCCTGCAACTGACATGCCCATCAGGAACGCCTTCAGAGTGTTCTATTTGACACAAGGGTGCTGAATTGACGAACTGCAGGGCTATGCACCCTGCAGTTGCTGTTTTTCTTTATAGATGCGCAATTTGGTGATACGATGGCGGTCCGTTTCCGCTACCGTCAGGTGAATACCATATTGGGGAAGAGGGATCTCCTCGCCGGTTACGGGGATACGTCCTGATTCCAGGTAAGCCAATCCGCCGATGGTATCGACCTCATCGTCGGGCAGCTCTTCTCCTATCAGTTCGCTGACCTCATCGATGGGCAAGCGCGCGTCCACCAGCCAGGTATCATCGCCCAGCTCAACCACTTCGGCTTCCTCATCCCAGTCGTATTCGTCTTGAATCTCGCCGACGATCTCCTCCAAGAGATCCTCAATGGTCACCAGACCGGCGGTTCCGCCATACTCGTCCACCACGATGGCCATATGGATGTGCAAGCGCTTTAGCTCACGCAGCAGCTCGCTAGCATTCTTGGTTTGGGGCACGAAGTAAGCAGGGCGCATAATCTCCCTGATGGTCAGCTGCTCGCGGCCCTGCCAAAGCTGCAGCAGGTCTTTCAGATAGAGAATGCCAATAATGTTATCGATGGTGTCCTCGTAGACAGGGATGCGGGAAAAGCCCGATTCTGCCACCGTCTGCAAGACGTCGGCCAGCGGGTCGTCAGCAGCAACGGCCTCCATATCCACCCGCGGGGTCATCACGTCTTTCGCTTGCGTATGGTTGGATTCCAGCACCCCAACGATCATGTCCCGTTCGGTCTCCAGCACCCCGCCGCCTTCTTCGCTCAGGTCCACCATAGTCAAGATCGAGTCTTCATCCACGCCGTTGTGGTCGTCAGCGGGCATGCGCCGTCCCAGCAAGCGCGGAATCTGCACCAAGAGCAAAGCTAGTGGTCGGCAGGCGGAGTAGAACTTTTCCAACGGTTTGGCCACCCTGAGGGACCAGGCGACAGCGTTCTTGTGAGCCAGTCGTTTTGGCAACAGCTCTCCGAAAACGAGGATCAGGATCACCATTGAGCCGGCTGCCAGAGTTGCGCCGGAAATGCGTCCAAAGCTGACATCCCGTAGCAATACGGTGGCTAACACTGTGGAGAGCACAACCGCAACGTTAGTACCAATCAGCAACACGCCCAGCAAGCACTGGCGATCCTTGAGCATGCGGTCGATACTCAGGGAGCCTTCTACCCGCTGATCGACCAAGTGTCTGACCGTCAGGTTGTCCAAGCGCACCAATGCAGTCTCAGAACCGGCGAAAACCCCGATCAATAGAAAGCTGACCAGCCAGAGGATGAAGGTGAGCACTATCCCTAGCATACTGCCACCTCCATAGGCTCTGCTTCCACCACATCGTACTCGTCTTCGATCTCGCCGACAATCTGTTCCATTAGATCCTCCAGCGTGACCAATCCGAGAGTCTGACCGTTCTCGCTGACCACCAAACAGAGCTGGGCGCGCTTCTGGCGCATTTCCGACAGCAACTGGTTGGCCCGGCGGCTGGGTCGACAGCGCAAGACTGGACGGATTAGGTTTTCCAGTTTAGTCGTTTTCCGTTGATGGAGGTGAATCAACAGGTCTTTGGCGTACAGCAGGCCCACCACATGGTCCAAATCGCCGCGATAGACCGGTAGGCGAGAGTAGCCCTCGCTGCTGAGCAAGGTGATTACCTCGTCGATGGAAGCTCCTAAGGGTAGCGCCACAATGCGCTCTCGTGGTACCATCACGCGACTGACCGGAGTATCATCGCTGGCGAAAATGCCATAGATCATCTCTCGGTCTTCCTGTCGCAGACTGCCTTCTTCCTCGCCAATGTTCACGGCAGTCTTGATGATTTCTTCCGTCACCAAAGGCTCTTCCTGTTCGACGCTGAAGCCTCCCGTCACCAAATCGGCTGCAAAGACCAGCGGCCTCAGTAGGAAATGGGCGTAGTGCACCGGCTTCGCTACCCGAGAAGCAAAGCCCTCGGCGTTGGCAGTGGCAATGGCCTTAGGTGTCACCTCGCCGAAAACGAGCAATAGTACAGTGGCAATGACGGTAGCTAACAAACTCGCCACCTGCGCGCCATAGCTTCCCCCCAATAATGCCAACAAGCCAGTGGTCACCAGACTGGTCAGCCAGATGTTGACCATGGTGTTGCCAATCAGCAAAGAAGACAGAACACGCGAACCATCGCAGAGCAGTGTCTCTATCAGCTGTGCACTTCTATTTCCCTTCTCTCGCATCTGACGCACCCGCACCGGGTTAAGCGAGAAGAGGGCAGTCTCAGAACCTGAGAAAAGAGCTGAGAAAGCCAACAGCACTGCGATGATCAATAATCGATACGTACTACCACCAGGGTCGTCCAAGTGAAATCTCCCTCCCAAAACATCATTTTCTTGCCGCCTCGCGGGCGGATTTCTCCTGTTATAAAAGTAATATTCTACTCAGTGCAGTTAATTCCTGCTTTGGAGCAGGTCCTTGTGTCAGATCAACCCAGCGAACAAAGGCACCAGCAAGGGAACGAGACCGCTGAGCACTAACCCATTGACCAGTGCAATCAGAGTAGCTGTACTAGTGCCGCATCTGGAAATTATCGGCAAGGTGGTGTCCATGGTCGTCGCTCCACCAGGAGCGATGGCCGCTATAGGGTCAAGTCTCTTGGCCAGCCAGGGGATGCTGAGCATCGCCAGCACTTCCCGCAGCACGTTGCTCAAGAAGGCGATTGCTGCCAAAGTTGTAAAGCCCAAATTGTTCAGAAGCACACCAGACAGGCTGTACCAGCCGAATCCGGCACCAACGCTGAGCGCCTCCCAGGTGCCAAGGGAAAGCAGCAATCCTGCCAGCAACGCGCCGAGCAAGCTGCCCAAAGCTCCCGTCAGGGGAACCAGGAATACTCGCCAACCCATTGCCAGCATCTTTCGCCAAACCTTGCGGTCGTCAGCCAGTTCAAAACCGATACCGAACAATAGCAAGTTCAGCGCCCATGGGCTTACTCTGGTAAAGACATCCGCATGATCTGGGGTGAGCCAAAATCGCCCCAACAGCAGTCCGCTACCGACTGCGAGGATAATCATCATCCCAGTCATAGCTGTTCTGTATGCTCTTGGGGCAATTGTTTGGCCCGTAGCCAGGGCACCAGCGGCAACAGCAGCAGTACGCTTCCTAAAATGGTAAGTAGGGAGAAAATTGAAGCAGCAAAGCCAATGCTAGCCAGCCCGGACATCACCGTTTCATTGCTTCCCAGGCCGACTCCCATGCCGACCAGCAGGGCCAATAACCCCGCCGTGCTCAACCTGCTGACTGAAGAGCGCCAGCGATCTGCGCCGGGCAGCAAGCCGCAGGCAAAGCCGAGGCCCAGGGCGGCAATAATTGACCACAAGTGCTACACCTCCTCAAGAAAATACATGTTCTGGGAACATGTTGCTTGTCGTGACAACTGTCGCCACAGAAGACAATCAACCCTCATTATTTCACTTTCACAGCGCGGATGACAAGCACTTATACTGTCCAAAAGACGCCTTTTCAGGTCGTGGATCGAGCGGATGCTCACCTGGCAGAGGTTGCTGCCCCGCCAGTTCGCCTTGCTCCCTCAGAGCTGTCGGGACGGTGGCACCCGCCATCCGGAGCAGCAACTGTTGACTGAGAGCAGCTAAATGGAATGGGCTCCTCCTGTCGCAGCAAGGGTCCGTTTCTACGTATACATTGTGCCCGAGGCTGGTGGTTGCTTGCAGGAAGGAGTTGGTGCATACTGATTGTTGCAGCAGCAAGTGTTCTGGATTGGGCGCACTGCACCGGCGCAACAAACACCCGAACTGGCCACATGTTCCTCGAACGCGCAATCCGGCACATGCTGATGGTTATAGTTGCCACAATCACATGATTGACCCCGCATGTTCTTCGAACATGCAAGCAGTACATACCTGATTGTTGCTGCCGCAACAATCACATGATTGACCCCGCATGTTCTGCGAACATGCTGTGGTAAAATGGGATGAAGACTAGCTGTAAAGGTGGTATGAGCATTGTCGGACACGGTAGTCTATCAGGTGGCCACTGCGGCATACATTGCAGGTTATGCCCTGGGCTTCCTGTTATTCGGATTGCTTTGGATTAGGCTGTTCTTTCCAGGTAGTTTCAGCCTGCGTAGCCGAGTGGCATGGCCTTCCGTCACCCTAGGGGCACTCTGCATGCTGCTTACCTTGCGTATACAAGTGCCGATCCAAAGTTGGATCAACGGCAAAGGCGCTAGCCTGGGCTGGTCATTCTGGTTGGTGGGCAGCCTGTTGGTGCTGACCAGCGGAGTGGTACAGGAGGCGCTGAAGGCGATCGGTATAGCGGTTGTCAGGGTTCCAGTGGGCTGGGATGTAGACTGGCGCAGTCTGGGATTAGGCATCGGGCTGGGCTTTGGTGTATGGGAAGCTTGGCAATTGGTTGCCTGGCCTTTGGGCCTGGGGCGGCTGTGGTCTCCGGTCGCTGTCTTGGAGAGGTTTTCGGCCATCGGTCTGCACATTGGCTTGGCGGCCTTAATCGCCTATGGTTTCTCCAATAGGCGGGTGTTACCCTTTACCGCCTTGGCAGCAGTCCTTCACGCTGTCTGCAACTTCTCGGTGCTGCTATATCAGCAATGGTTGATCGGCTTCTGGGCAGTAGAGGTCTATATCCTTGTCGTCAGCTTGGCCACGCTATTCCTGGCCGGAAAGCTTTGGAGTAGGGCGAGGCAGCATTAGCTCTTCCTGCCCCTCGCAGGAAATGCGAGCTGCCGAGGCGAAATTAGATCAGGTTCCTTAACAGGCATAATCTGAACGGATAGGAGGATGCGATTAGATGAACATTTACGATATGGCACATGGTTTGGCGCGGGCACTGCGCCAACATCCCGACGTTTTGGCTATGGCAGAGGCAAAACGTAAGGTTGACCAGGATCCGCACGCTAAGCAGATGCTGGATGACTTTATGGAGAAAAGCATGCAGTTGCAGATGCAGGAGATGAGTGGTGCGGAAGTTGATGAGGAGGCCAAGTCGCAGCTGAACAAACTGGCAGAGATTGTCTTCATGCACTCAGACATCCGCGAATTCCAGGAGCGTGCCATGCGGGTAGAACGCATGTTGCAGGATGTCTACCAGATTATCGGTAAAGCTGTCAGTCCGGAGCAATCGGACGACTAATCATAACAGAGCCGGGCTCGTGCCTGGCCGTTCGGTTGTGCGACATTTCCACTTAAGAACGCTCGGAAAGGCGGTAACTCTTGGATGCTATCATGCGGAATCGTCGGATTGCCGACGGTAGGAAAGACCACATTATTCAATCTGCTTACGGGAGCTCATGTTGAGACGTCGAGTTTCTTCTCAGGCAAAACGAGTGCGAATATCGGCATAGCCAACGTGCCCGACCGACGCATCGATTGGCTGTCGCAGCTGTATCACCCGAAGAAGACCACCTATGCCCAAATGCAGGTGATTGACGTTCCGGGACTGGTGCGCGGCGCCAGTCAAGGACAAGGGGTAGGCAACGCGTTCTTGGACGGCGTGCGCCAAGTGGATGCGCTGATTCAGGTGGTGAGAGCTTTTCAAAACGATGACATAGTGCATGTGGAGGACAGTATCGATCCGCTGCGAGATATGGAGACGGTGAATTTCGAGCTGTTGATGGCGGATCTGGAGTTTGTGGACAAACGCATCACACGTATCAAGCAAGGCAAGAAGATCACGCCGGAGCAGACAGCGGAGTTGTCAGTGCTGCAGAAGTGCCTGGAGCACCTGGAACAGGAGCTACCTTTCTCCAACCTGGAGCTGTCTGCCGATGAAAGGCTGACGCTGCAAAACTACACCTTTCTTACCGACAAACCCCTGATCGTGGTGGTCAATCTGGATGAACGACAGTTCTCTCAAGGAGACTATCCGGGTCGTGACCAACTGCTGGCAGTGGCTGCTACCAAAGGGCTGCCAGTGATCGAGCTCTGTGCACAGATGGAAGAGGAGATCAGCCGATTGCCAGCCGAGGACCGTCAGCTATTTCTTGAGGAGTTGGGCATCGACGAACCAGCCATAGACAAGGTGATGCGTGTATCCTATGACACCCTGGGGCTGATCTCGTTCTTCACGGTCGGGGAGGATGAGGTACGGGCCTGGACGATTGAGCGGGGCACCAATGCCAGAAGGGCTGCCGGAAAGATTCACTCGGACCTGGAGCGGGGATTCATCCGGGCCGAGACGATGAGGTACGAGGACCTGCACGCTCTGGGCAGTGTGGCTAGGGTGCGGGAAGCCGGCAAGCTTTCCCTAGAAGGCAAGGACTATTTGGTTCAGGACGGGGACATTCTGAACATTCGTTTCAACGTGTAAGCCGGGCAAGTCTGAACCTTGTGTGGTAGGCAGCAGCGGACTGCGTGCAGCCTTTAGATTGACGCACAAATTGAGTACTAGTGAGGTGGACAGCATGGATACCCAATCGGTTGCTAGGCAACTGACTGATTGGCTTAAGCAACAGGTGGAGGCAGCCAACTGCCGGGGAGTGGTTTTCGGCCTCAGCGGAGGAGTTGACTCCGCGGTGGTGGCCGCACTGGCGCAACGCGCTTTCGGCAAGGAAGCACTGGGGGTGATTATGCCGTGCCACAGCGATCCCCAGGACGCCATTGACGGCGAACTATGTGCCCGGGCACTGCACTTGGAGCATATGACCGTGGACCTTAGCGACACCTTTGACCAGCTTTGCCGCACTCTGGGTGTGTCGGGGGATGTTTCCCGGTTGGCAGTGGCTAACCTGAAGCCTAGGCTGAGGATGACCACGCTATACTATTATGCGGCTTTAAGACGGGCATTGGTGCTCGGCGGCAGCAATCGCAGTGAACTGACCATCGGTTACTTTACCAAACACGGCGATGCCGGAGTGGACTTGATGCCTCTCGCCGGCCTGGTCAAACACCAGGTGTGGGAGTTGGCGGCGTACCTGGGGGTGCCCCAATCCATTATTGACAAGCGGCCTTCGGCTGGCCTATGGGCCGGCCAGTATGATGAGCAGGAGATGGGTATTACCTATCGTCAGCTGGACGAGTACATCTTAACCGGGAATGCTACCAAAGAAGTGCGATCGGCAGTTGACAGATTGCACTTTGGCAGTGAGCATAAGCGTCGCATGCCGCTGAAACCCGACATTTCTATGCAATAGGTTCTTTAATCGACGCCGCAAAGCGGCAGTCACATTAGACTATCTACTGGGAGAGTGGGAATTCATGGCCGGTCATTCCAAGTGGGCAAATATCAAACACAAGAAGGCAAAGGCTGATGCCCAAAAGGGCAAGCTCTATACGAAGATAGCCAGAGAGATCATCATGGCAGCAAAGCAAGGCGGCGGGGATCCCGAAGCCAACTTTGCGTTGCGGATAGCGATAGACAAAGCGCGCAGCATGAACCTACCCAACGAGAACATCAACCGGGCTATTCAGCGCGGTGTCGGTGCTCAGGATGGTGACAACTATGAGTCTTTTTCTTACGAAGGCTATGGCCCGGGCGGGGTGGCGATTATCGTCGATCTCCTCAGCGATAATCGCAATCGCACTGCTTCAGACATCCGCCACCTGTTCAGCAAGCACGGAGGCAACATGGGCGAAACCGGTTGCGTTTCCTACATGTTCGACCGCAAAGGTGTAATTCTGATCGATCGCGAGAAGGAGGCTCATTCCGAGGATGACATGCTGCTGATCGCTCTGGAAGCGGGAGCAGAGGATCTGCAGATTGAGGAAGATAGTTTCCAGATAATCACGGCCCCTGATGAGCTGGAAACGGTGCGCCGCTCTCTGCAGGAGCAAGGGGTGCAGATGGAATCGGCGGAGTTGTCCATGCTGCCGCAGACGATGGTGGCAGTGGACGGCGAAGTTGCGGAAAAGGCGTTGAAGCTGTTGAATGCGTTGGAAGATCATGACGATGTGCAGAATGTCTACACCAACGCCGATATCGAAGACGTTGAGTAGGGCTATGAGGGTGATTGCTGCAGCCAGCAGTCACCCTTGTTGCCTTTCCGCTACCCAACGACGCCCCTAGAATATTCTTGGCAACTATTGGCTATACTAGCGGTCGAGAACAAGAACGCTAGGGGTGAATGATGTGTCACGCAGGGTGAAGCCAATTTTGGCCTGTTTGTTAATCGGCCTGTTGGCTGCTGGATATTACTGGTATGATGTCTATTGGACGGGTGATGGATCGCAGGAGCCAGACCTGACCGCTGCTGGCGGGCTAGGAGGAGCGTCGCTGGGGGCGGCACTAGGTCACGATCAATCGGTACTATACTACCTGCAATTCACTTGTGGACACGACGTCTCCTTTACGCCGCTGGAGTTAACCGAAGCTGGTCTCGACTTCTTGGTTTACGATTTGGAGCGGACGGCGATGGTGGCGCAGGGAGGGCTGGAGGAAAGAACTGTCCTCAGTGGTCAGGTGCCGTTGCCTTGTCGTGATTGTCAGAACTCCTATCTGGTCTGCGAGAAGGACGGTTATGTCGCCGTCTATAGGGGGCACAACCGAGACAATGCGGTGCTCATCCAGCGCTATACAGACATGCCTGTGTCCAGGCTTCCTCAGGATGTGCAGCAGCGGCTGCGGGAAGGAATACTGGTGCAGTCTGAGCAGGAACTGGCTCGTGTTTTGGAAGGCTTGGATAATTAGTGATCAGTTGAAAGGCAATCCGCAGTATGAACTTGGAATCGCCCGGGAGTCCTCCGCGGGCGATTCTTTGGTATTCCCGCCAGGCGCGGATAAGTAGGTGTGGTAAGTAACCCGTGAACCTTTCGGGGGCAAGCAGGTGTTTGCTTCTCCGTTGTCGAAGGAGTGCAGACAGAGCTAGCCCAGGGAAGGATGTGAGGGAGTGCTGATCATGGGGATTGATCCAGGCATAGCCATCACTGGCTATGGCTTTATCAAGCAGCGAGGCCCGACTAGCGGTCAGGCGGAGACATATGGCTGCCTGCGCACTCCGGCGCATACCCAGCTCAGCCTCCGCTTGCTGCAGTTGCACGAGGAATTGTCGGCACTGTTGACCGAGTGGCAGCCGGACGTGATGGCGGTGGAGAAGTTGTTCTTCAATCGCAACACAACCACCGCTTTTACTGTGGGGCAGGCCAGAGGGGTAATGCTGCTGGCTGCTGCGGAGCACCGAGTGCCAGTGGTAGAGTACACTCCCCTGCAAGTGAAGCAGGCGGTGGTGGGCTATGGCAGGGCAGAGAAACAGCAGGTGCAACAGATGGTGAAAGCGCTGCTCCATCTACCGCAGCTACCCAAGCCGGATGATGTAGCTGATGCCCTGGCCATAGCCATCTGTCATCTACATAGCCAACAGTGGCAACGGTTAACTTCTGAACGGAGGCAATGAGGGATGTACGCCTATTTGCGGGGGAAAGTGGCCAGCAAGACGGCCAGTCATATAATTATAGATGTGCAGGGAGTGGGATACAAGGTGGCCATGCCTGCCAGAATGGTGCAGGACCTGACATTGGGTCAGGAGGCGACGATATACACCTATTTGCAGGTGCGGGAAGACGCACTGGCCCTCTATGGCTTCAGCGAGCAAGAGACTTTGACCTTGTTTGAGATGCTGTTGACGGTGACTGGGATTGGACCCAAACTGGCCTTGGCCATTGTGGACGGCACCAGGGCAAGCGCCTTGTACCAGGCCATCGTGGACAATGAGCTGACCCAGCTGACCAGGATTCCAGGGGTGGGCAAGAAGACAGCTCAGCGCCTGGTCTGGGAACTGAAGGACAAGGTAGCGGCTAGCCTTCCCCAGCTGTCCAGTTTGGAGACTACGGATGCGGCGTCTGGCGATCAATCGGTGCGATCACAGGTGATAGCAGCCCTCACCGCTCTGGGCTATCGCCCGGATGAGGCGCAGGGAGCACTGCGGGCCGCCAGGAATCAGGCACCCGCGCTGCCGGAGCAAGTGGATGCACTGCTGCGGGAATCGCTGAAATACCTGGGCAGCAGGGCCAAGTAGGCGGGAGGGGTAGAGATGGAGCAAGAGCGTATTGTTGCTGGTGAACAGATGGCCGAAGACTTCGCTATTGACAGCAGCCTGCGCCCCAAATATCTGCATGAGTATATTGGGCAAGAGAAGGCCAAGGAGAACCTGGCCATCTTCATTCAGGCGGCTAAACAACGAGGAGAGGCGCTGGACCATGTGTTGCTGTATGGGCCTCCGGGCCTGGGAAAGACCACCCTGTCCCATATCATCGCCAACGAGCTGGGCTCCAGCCTGCGCATCACCTCAGGCCCAGCTATAGAGCGGCCCGGAGACTTGGCTGCCCTGCTGACCAACCTTGCCCCGCACGATTGCCTATTTATTGACGAAATCCACCGCCTAAACCGCAGCGTGGAAGAAGTGCTTTACCCGGCTATGGAGGACTATGCGCTAGACATCGTTATCGGCAAGGGACCCAGCGCCCGCTCCATCCGGTTGGACTTGCCCCACTTCACACTCATCGGTGCAACCACCCGTGCCGGCGCGCTTTCGGCACCGCTACGGGACCGGTTTGGCGTAATCAGCCGTCTGGAGTTTTACACTTGCGAAGAATTGCAGACGATCGCCTATCGTTCCGCCCGCATCCTGGGCATCGAATTGGCTGCCGATGGAGCGGTGGAACTAGCCCGGCGGGCCCGAGGTACCCCTCGCATCGTCAATCGGCTGCTGCGCCGGGTGCGCGACTATGCTGAAGTGAAGGGTGACGGTGTGGTGACTTTGGACATCGCCCGGCAGGCATTACAGTTGTTGGAGATCGACAGCTTTGGCTTGGACGCCACCGACCGCCAGCTGCTCAGGGCGATTATCGAACGTTATGACGGCGGTCCGGTGGGACTGGATACCATGGCCGCCACCATCAGCGAGGCACCAGAGACTATTGAAGACGTGCTGGAGCCCTATCTGTTGCAGATCGGATTCTTGCAGCGCACACCCCGTGGGCGCATGACCACGCGACTGGCCGTGGAGCACTTGGGGATAGAGCCACAGGTGCAGGATAGAGGAGCAGATCAGCTGAAGCTGATCTGAGGGGCCAGGACTCCCCCAGTCACTTCGTGACAGCCCCCTCAATGAGGGGGTCAAGATTCGTCTCCCTCTGATGACGGAGGGAGAGAATGCGATGCCTTACTCAGCAAATCCGGAGGTGAACCTGGATGAGCCAGCCTCTGCCTTGGGGACGAATGCAGGGTGTTCGCCCCAGCAAGCCCTTTCAACGTTTTCTGGATACAGGGCTCAGCCCGGAGCAGGCGGCGGCCCGCATGCAGTCTATGTACGGCGTATCTGAGGAGAAAGCGAGGCTCCTCTGCCAGGTAAGCCAGTTCACCCGGCAGCTGTTAGCGGACATGGAGAGGGATGCGGTCAGCATCTACGTAGGTATACCGTTCTGTCCCACGCGCTGCCTCTATTGCTCGTTCCCATCTCACTCCCTGGCGGAGCTGGGGCGAGAGCGGGGCAGGTTTGTTACCCAACTGGAGGAAGAGATCGCCGCCTTGGGAGAATATCTGCGCTCACACGGGCACCCCATCGATTCGGTATACGTTGGGGGAGGCACCCCGACCGCTTTAAGCGCGGCGGATCTGGGACGCGTGCTGGGCACTTTGCGCCGGCAGATGCCAGCCGGCTGGCGGGAGTTCACCGTGGAAGCGGGCAGGCCAGAGACGCTGACGGACCAGCTCTTGTCGGTGATGACTGAGCACGGAGTGGAGCGCATCAGCGTCAACCCTCAGACCAAACATGACCGCACCTTGCGGGCTATCGGCCGCAGCCATCGCGCTGCTGATATCGAGCATGCCTACGCCAGGTGCAGGGGACTCTTTGACGTGATCAACATGGACCTGATCCTGGGCCTGCCGGGGGAGGGTCTGGCCGAAGTGCAACAGAGCCTGCACTGGGTGCTGGGGATGCGGCCTGAGAACATCACTTTGCACATGTTTTCGCCCAAAAGGGCGTCGCGGTTCAGCGCGGAGCGCTCGACTTGGGCAGAGCAGCTGCCGGCAGACCAGGAAGCGCGAGCCATGACCGCTTGGTGTTATCGGGAGCTCGGGGCCGCCGGCTATCGGCCGTATTATCTCTATCGACAGCGCAACATCCTGGGAGGCCAGGAGAACATCGGCTGGGCGTTGCCAGGTGCCGAATGCCGCTATAACGCGCTGATGATTGAAGAGCGGCAGACCATTCTAGGGCTGGGCGGCGGGGCCAGCAGCAAGTTCATCCATGGTGACGGCAGCGTGGACACCCTAGCCAATCCCAAGGATGTGTTGGTCTATCTGCACCGGATGCCAGAATTGATCGAGCGTAAGCTGCGCCTGTTGGCAGAGTAGCGGATGAATTAAGGGGGACGGAGGTTTCTGATTCACTTTAGTGCCTAGGATCAAGGGGACAGAGGTGCTTCCCTACCCGTTGTCATTCTCATCGCGCTCTCAGGTACCCATTTTCATGTCATTCTGCGCGCTAGCGAAGAATCCTAATCTCCAAGGGGGAAAAACGGTGAAAGTCCTCTTACACGCCTGCTGTGGCCCTTGCGCCTCCTATTCAATCGAGGCCCTGCGTAAAGCCGGGCACCAGGTTTATGGCTACTTTTACAACCCGAACATCCACCCGTCCCAGGAGTATCAGCGTCGGTTGGAGTCGTTTGAACTGCTGGCGGAAAAAGTCGATCTGCCTTTGCTCAAGACAGGTGAATATGATTTCGGGCAATGGCTGCGGCAGGCAGCTTACCGCGAACACGTGCGCTGCCGCCTCTGTTATCAGCAGCGCTTGGAGCAGACGGCACGGGTAGCCAAACACGGCAAGTTTGACGCCTTCACCACCACACTGCTGATCAGCCCTTTCCAACAGCACGAGGTAATCAAGCATGTGGGCGAGGCACTTGCCGTCCAGTACGACATCCCTTTCCTTTACATGGATTTTCGGCCTGGCTTCAAGCGCAGCGTTGAGCTGTCTAAGGAATATGGGCTCTATCGCCAGCAGTATTGCGGCTGCATCTACAGCGAAGCGGAGCGGTACGGACATTTGCCGGCGAAAAAGCATTAAGTTCTTCCTGCAGTGGGCGGGACTTGTACCATGTATCATGCGTGCGTGATCTCCGGTACACGTCCCGCCCGTTTCATGCTGCATCTATTGGCAATAACCCATTCACAAAACCAAAACCAGGGCGTATAATGAAGACAGAAACACATGAACAATTGCTCATATGTTATTTTGGAGGAGGTTGCTATGGAAAAGGATACGCTGGAAACATGTCAGGAATATCTAGTGCATCAAGGACCGGTAGAGCGCGCTCGAGCCGCATTGGCTTCCGATCGACAGATAGAGCAATTGGCGGCTGTCTTCAAGGCGATGGGCGATCCCACGCGAGTAAGGATCATCCAGGCGTTGCTGGCGGAGGAACTCTGCGTCTGTGACTTGGCGGACGTACTCGGCATGACTCAGTCGGCCGTGTCCCATCAGCTACGGGTGCTGCGCCATCTGCATATTGTGCGCAACCGCCGCGATGGCAAGGAGGTCTTTTACAGTCTGGACGATGAGCATGTGGTAGGGTTGCTCAATCAGGCCTACGAGCATGTCAAGCATACGGGAGGAACAGGGGGCAACTAAATGGCGGAAGAGAAAGCAGCGCAGCGACAGAACCAGGAACAGGCGCACCAACATCACGACGCTTGTCAGCACGGGCATGCTCATGTCCATGCTGGTCTGGCTGAGTGTGTCTGCGGCCACGACCACAGCCAAGATCAGCAAGGGAGTCGCGACTGCGGACACAACCATGAGCACGAACACCATGGGCACAGCCAGGACAATGACCATGGCCACGTTCATAGCCATGCTGCTAGCTGTGCGTGTGGCCATGAGCACGCACATGTCCACGATCATCATGGGCACGACGCAGGGTGTGCCTGCGGTCACGACCATGACCACGCCCATCGCCACACCCACGACCACGACTGCTCATGCGGACACGAACATCATCACCATGCACATGCGGAGGTGGCCGCGACCCTGCAATTGGCTGGTCCATCCGCAGTTCCGAAAGCGGCGACGCATGCCTTTCGTATTCGTGGTCTAGACTGTCCCGATTGCGCTGCCAAACTGGAGCGGCAGCTGCGGCTGCAACCTGGGGTGGAACATGCCGTGTTGGTTTTCACCACCGGCATGCTGCACTTCGCTCCCAAAACGGCGCAGAAGTCGTTGATGGCGGCGGTGGCCAGGGCTGGTTATCAAGCGGAGCCGCTCAACCCTGAGGGCGCGGCGGCATCTCAATCAAGGGTAGCCGCTTTCTGGAACAGCAATCGCAGAGCTTTGACTACTGCTCTTTCTGGACTGTTCTTAACAGCCGGCTGGATGGCGGAACTGGCTTGGCAGCATACGCTGCTCAGCCGGGTGTTCTTCGTGCTGGGAATGCTGGTGGGTGGCTTCTATGTGGCTCGGGCTGGGCTGCAGTCCCTTCAGAGTCGCACCCTGGACATGAACTTCCTGATGAGTCTAGCGGCGGTGGGAGCAGTGGCCATCGGCGAATGGCACGAAGGGGCAATGGTGGTCTTCCTGTTTTCGCTGGGCAATACGCTGCAGTCTTATACGATGGATAGGACACGGCAGTCCATTCGCAGTCTGTTGGAACTGGCACCCAAGCAAGCCCTGGTGCGGCGCAACGGTCAAGAGGTGCTGGTGGACATCGACGAACTACGGGTGGGAGAAACCATCGTGGTGCGCCCGGGAGAGCGCATCGCCATGGATGGGATCATCACTGCCGGCAGTTCCAGCGTCAACCAGGCGCCGATCACCGGCGAGTCGATGCCGGTGGATAAGCTGCCTGGGGATAAAGTCTTTGCCGGGACCATCAACGGCAATGGCGGTCTGGAAGTCAAGGTGGACCGTCTGGCAGCAGACAACACTTTGGCTCGGATCATGCATTTGGTGGAAGTGGCCCAGGCGGAACGGGCACCTGCCCAGGCATTGGTGGACCGCTTCGCTGCCTATTACACCCCGGCGGTGATCGCTCTGGCTGTGTTGCTGGCTACCGTGCCACCGCTGCTGGGAGCTGACTTCGTCAGTTGGTTCAAGCGGGCTCTGATTCTGCTGGTGGTCTCCTGCCCCTGCGCGTTGGTGATCTCCACGCCGGTTTCCATCGTCTCCTCCATCGGCAACGCTTCCCGTAACGGGGTGTTGATCAAAGGTGGTGCCTATTTGGAGGCGATGGGAAGCATTCGCACTGTGGCCTTCGACAAGACCGGCACTTTGACGGCCGGGCAAGTGACTCTGAGCGACCTATTGCCGCTGGCGGGAGAGCATGACCAGGTGCTGGCACTGGCGGCAGCCCTGGAAGCCCATTCCGAACATCCTTTGGCGCAAGCGTTGGCGCGGGCGGCAGCAGAACGGAAGCTGGAGCTTCCTCCTGCCCGTGAATTTCAAGCATTGACCGGCAGTGGTGCCACCGCCGTGGTGGACGAGCGGCAGCTGTTCATAGGCAATGAACGTCTATTGGCCGAGGTGGGTCTGGACGCAGACAATGTTGTGCAGCAGCAGGTGACGGCCTGGAGAGATGCCGGACAGACGGTAGTCTATCTCTTTGATCACCACCGCATTCTAGCCTGCTTCGCCCTGGCTGACCGAGTGCGTCCGCAGGCTGGGGAAGCGATTGCGGGTCTGCGGCGAGCGGGGATTCAATCGGTGGCCATGTTGACCGGGGACCATCGGCAAGCAGCGGAGGCGATCGGCAAGCAGGTGGGCGTCGACCTGGTCAAAGCTGAACTGCTGCCGGAGGACAAGGTCGCTGCCATCGATCAGCTGCTGCAGGATGGTCAGCAGGTGGCGATGGTGGGTGATGGAGTGAACGATGCCCCGGCACTGGCCGCCTCCACCGTGGGCATTTCTCTGGGCGCTGCAGGTACGGACGCCGCCATTGAGACAGCTGACATTGCCCTGATGGCCGACGACCTGAACAAGCTGGCTTGGTTGATCGCTCTCAGCAGAAGAACGGTAGCGATCATCAAACAAAACATCGCCCTTAGCCTGCTGATCAAGGGTGTGGTGTTGGCTTTGACGCTGGCGGGGCGCGCGGAACTCTGGATGGGCGTGTTTGCTGATACCGGGGCCGCCTTACTGGTCATTGCCAACGGCATGCGCCTGATGCAGACACGGGATTGAGTTGTGGCAGAGAGCCGGACAATCAGATATGATCAAAGGGGCGCGGTTTTCCGCCCCTTTTCCCATGCCTGACCAGCGGCGGGGTCAGGTGTAGCGCACTGGCGCATTGGCTGCCAAAGTCATGGAGTGAGCGAGGGCAGCGGTAGTTTGTTTTGTTTTGACCCCCATAAACGAGCAGCAATCAACGAATTATGTAGCGAGGGGTGAACAGCGGTGGGCTTGCTCTTCCCCAGGCCAAGCACAAAACAGACGGATGAGCAGACAGTCCTGAAAGCTAAACAGGACTGCTTGGTGCGCGAAGAATTCATCGCCTCCCACCGCCAGTGGTTGCTGCGGGCGACCGGGCGAGCCTGCCGCCGCTACATTGGACCTGAGGATGAGCAATATGCCATCGCCTTGCTGGCCCTGGACGAAGCGATTACTGCTTATCAGCCCCAACAGGCGGCTGCGTTCTACACTTTCGCGGAGCAGGTGATCCGGAGGCGGTTGATCGATTGGCAGCGCCAGCAACGTCGGCCAGAGGTGGCTTGGTCGCAGTTGGCCAGAGAAGAGGACGAAGTGCCGATAGAAGAGCAGTTGATGTTCAGCGCTTCCCTAGAGGCCCAACGTTTGTCGGAGGAACGCCAAGACCGGCAGGACGAGATTCGCCGTTTGAACAAAGACCTCAAGGGTTATGGCATCAGTTTCGCGGATTTGGTGCGGATTTCGCCCCGGCACAAGGATGCGCGGGAAAACGCCCAGCGTGTAGCGCTAATCCTATCCCAAAGCCCCCATCTGCTGGAGCACTTGATGCAGAAGCAGTCTTTGCCGCTGAAGGATCTGCAGCAACTGGTCAGCGTCAGTCGCAAGACACTAGAGCGGCAGCGCAAGTATATCATCACATTAACAGTGATTTTGGTGGGGGACTACCCATTGATCAAGTCGTTCATAGATTGGTCGCAGGGAGGTGACGAGGATGCAGGCTAGCAAGAGAGCTATGGTGATGTCCGTGGAGGGGCAACGCATGATCGTGATGCTTGCCGACGGCAGTTGGCGATCCATTAGGCGTCAGCCTGGCGTGCAAGTGGGCGACGAAGTGCAGCTGGCGGACAGCCGCCGGAAGCTGCCTTGGTCAGCAGTGGCTGCAGCCGCCGTCGTCTTGTTGCTGATAACAACCTCGGTCTTCTTTCTGCCGACCCGACAGGTGCGGGCCTACGTTTCACTGGACGGTATTCCGGGCGTGGTACTGGCTACCAACGCCCGCGGCCAGGTGCTGCGAGCACAAGCAGATACTCCAGAGGGAGAGGAGTTGCTGACTGGCTTGCGGATAGCGGGACAAAGCTTGGAAAACACGGTACAGCAGCTGCTGAGCAAGGCCAGGCAACATGGATTGTCACATGATGACAGCGAAATGGTATTGGTCTCGGTGACGTCTGCCAGGGGAGAGCTGAGTTCCCAGGTGTTGCAGCGTCTGCAGGAGCAGGCAAAAGCAGGTGTCCAGGCTTCAGCCGCCACCGGTACATCGCAACCCCAGGTGGAACAATTGGTTGTTCCAGGCGCATTGCAGTCTGAAGCGCGCAGTCTTGGTCTTTCACCAGGACAATACGCTTTGGCGCTGAAAGCGAGTGAGGCAGGCGTGGAGCTGGAACTGGAGTCGTTGGACAACAAAAATGTAGTGCAAGCTCTGAAAGAGTTGGGCCTTAATCCAGGGCAGTTGATCAAACAGCTGCGGCAGGAAGGTAACTTGGAGCGGCTGCTGGAAGAGCATCGGGACAAGGTGAGGGGCAGGGATAGGGATAAAGAGGACGAATCCTCCGCCCACCAGCATGCAGAAGACGAGGGGCACCAGCGGGCACCTGGGCAAAACCGCATTCCCCCCGGTCAAACGAAGGACCCTATTCCTCCTGGCCAGGCCAAAAAGGAACCGGAAGCTGGCGGTCGAGGCAAGGGCAACGGCAGGGGCAACGCTCAGCCTAAAGCTGGTGACAGTGACCGGCCGAGTACCAGCCGGAGTGATTCCCACCCCAGCCGTGGGAACGGCAATCGGCGTGACAATAACGGGAAGAGCGACAATAACGGACATCGCAATGACAACAGCAATAGCAGCAGAAAAGGTACCAGTGGGAACCGCTAACAGCACGGTCTGGGCCGCCGATGGCGGCCCTTTTTCGTATTCAGAATGCCACTCGGAGAATGTGAACAGGACTTGGTCCGCCCCTGACCAGGGAAAAGAGCCAACTTTGGCTTCGGATGATTCCGTTGTAACCCACGTTCTACTGGTTTGGCATAATGGATGCCACGGTTACTGATGGTGTCATCTTTGGCCGTTCATGCTATGCTTCTGGTCAGTGCGGCTTGTTCAGCAGGATTATCAGCTCCTTCCGTCGAAACTAGTCAAGATTTGGCGGAGGAGGTTACATATGAAGCGTTGGCGAATCCAACTTTTGATTGCCCTGGTGTTGGCCGTTGCTCTCTGGCCACAGCTTCCTACCCAGGCGACAACAGTCGCCAGTTCGGTGCGGGTGGGACTTTACCATGACCAGACGGCCTTGCCTGAAGTGCGATTGAGTGCCACCTCTGGTCTGATGTTGGCACAGTTGCCCAGCGGTGCCGATGTTCCGGTCCCGCTGTATCAGCAGACAGGGCCGAGTTCGTGGACGGTGCGTCCGGATGCTTTTCGGCTGCAGTTTGGACCGTACAGCAGCCTAGCGGCAGCAAACGCGGCTTTGGCTAGCTTGTCGGGAGAGAAAACCCGCTTTGTGGTTCAGGAAAACGACCAGTTTTATGTCCACTTTGGTGCATACAACTCCGCCGCTACAGTCCAGCAGGGGTTGCAGGCGACCAGTCAGCCTGGCAAAGTGATCGGCTGCTATCGGGTGGCCAGTGATACTCTGGAAGATTTGTCCACTGCCGAAGGGCTGAGGGATCAGGTGCTGGCTCATAACCTGCCAGCCAGTCTGGCTTGGATGGGGAACGGGTGGCAGGTACAGGTAGGCCACGAAGGTGACGCCCAGCAGGCGGAAGCGCTGCTAGCGGAATTGAAAGGCCTGCTGTCGGCCACGGGGTGGCGTTCTACCAGCCCCGACCTGTCACGCAGCGAGATTTATGACCATGAAGGTAGACTGCGGCTGTCCGTGCCAGAAATGGATCTCTATTTGGGAGCGATCGGGGCGGAACAGCAGCAGCTGGAGGACCCTGCCTTGTTCACGCTGCATGCAGGCGGCGGCAGCAAGCAATATCGAGGCTTCCTGCAACTGTCACTGCAACCAAACTCCCTTTACCGGGGCGTGTTATATCTGACGGTAGATCAGTACTTGATGGGTGTGCTGGCGGCTGAATCCTGGGCCAGCTGGCCGGCGGAGGTGCAGAAAGCCCAAGCGATCACCATGCGCAACTGGACCGTGAACAGTCGCGGCAAGCACGCCAGCGCAGGGTTCGATTTCTGCACCAGTACCAATTGCCAGACGTATAAAGACTATACAGGAGAGCGACCTTCCACCCAGCAAGCGGTGTTGGAGACAGCTGGTTTGGTGATGACCTACCAAGGCCAAGTGATCTCAGCTTTTCATTGCGCCGATGGGGGAGACTATACCGAAGCGGTAGAAAACGTTTGGACGGGTAGCCGGCCAACGCCCTGGCTGGTCAGCGTGCCCGAACTCTATCCACGCGAATCACCTTACGTCCAGTGGGAGCAACGGTTCAGCGGAGAAGAGTTATCCGCGCTGCTGCGGGAGAATGGGATCAGTATAGGGAAGGTTGTCTCAGTCCAGGTGACCGATTATACGCCGGCCGGGCGCGCCATGGGGTTGCGTTTGGTGGATAGCGGTGGCAAGAGTGTTACTTTGACAGGAGAAACGCCCCTCCGCCTCTATTTGACGTTGAAGAGCCGCGTATATACGGTGCAGCCGGATGTCCCACCGGTGAGCGTTTTGGGGGCAGACGGGCAGCTGGTTCAGGTCAATCCCAGTGGCTTGCAGGTGGCGACGGCTGCCGGCATACATACCCTGAACAGCACGGGTAAGTATCATCTGCGCGGCGCAGCATCCAGTGCCAGCAATAATGCCGCTGCCAGCGGATTTGTCTTTAAGGGCACCGGCTACGGGCACGGCGTCGGCCTCAGTCAATGGGGCGCTTATGCGATGGCCAAAAACGGGCATAGCTATGAAGAGATCTTGCGGCACTACTTCCAAGGGATAGAGCTGACGCGGTTGGGAGATTGAGCATGACCAGCATTCATGATTATGATTTTCATCTGCCGCCTGAGCTGATCGCTCAGGCGCCTTTGCCTGTGCGCGATCAATCGCGGCTGCTGGTGCTGCACCGGGAAGATGGCCGCCTGGAGCACCGCATATTCACGGATATCGCCGACTATTTGCAGCCTGGCGACTGCCTGGTGCTAAACGACACCAAGGTACTGCCTGCGCGACTCTATGGTCAGAAAGTGGACAGCGGTCTGCAGGTGGAAGTGGTCTTGTTGCACCAGACCAGCCTTGATCAGTGGGAAACGCTGGTGCGGCCGGGACGCCGGGTACGGATCGGCACCAGGCTTTGCTTTGGGGACGGCGAGTTGATGGCCGAGGTGATCGGCAACACCGATGCCGGCGGACGGGTGCTGCGCTTTCATTATCAGGGACAGTTTATGGCTATCCTGGACCGCCTGGGGCAGATGCCGTTGCCGCCGTACATCCGGCGCAAACTCAGCGACAAGGACCGCTACCAGACGGTCTATGCCTGTGAGCTGGGATCAGCCGCCGCCCCTACCGCCGGTCTGCACTTCACTGAATCGCTGTTGCAGCGGCTCACCGGACAAGGAGTACGAATCGCCAAACTGACGCTGCACGTCGGGTTGGGCACCTTTCGGCCGGTGAAAGTAGAAAACATCGAGCAGCATCAGATGCATTCTGAGCATTATACGTTGAGCGCAGAGGCTGCCGCCAAGATCAATCAAGCCCGTCAACAAGGGAAGAAGGTGATCGCTGTCGGCACCACCTCCGCTCGCACGTTGGAGACGGTGGGCAGGGAAGACGGTAGCGTCGCTCCTGGTTCCGGTTGGACGGACATTTTCATCTATCCGGGATATCGGTTCAAGGTCGTGGATGGTTTGGTGACTAACTTCCACCTGCCCAAGTCCACCCTGATCATGCTGGTCAGTGCCCTGGCCGGGAGAGAGCGGGTGCTCCGGGCTTACCAAGAAGCAATTTTGGAGCGGTATCGCTTCTACAGCTTTGGCGATGCCATGCTGATCATCTAGGGAGACAAGGCGTACGTCCCTCTGTCTCCTCTGTTTCAAACGACAGGAGGGGAACCTTTGGCGATCAAATTTGAAGTCTTGAAGGAATGCAGCCGGACGCGGGCACGGGTGGGTCGCCTGACCACGCCCCACGGGGTGATCGATACGCCGGTGTTCATGCCGGTGGGCACCCAGGCGACGGTGAAGGCGGTCGCCCCCCGCGACTTGCTGTCCATGAATGCGCAGATCATCTTGAGTAATACTTATCATCTCTATCTCCGGCCAGGGCACGACCTGGTGGCGGAAGCTGGCGGGCTGCACAAGTTCATGAACTGGGAGCGCAGCATCCTCACCGATAGCGGCGGCTTTCAGGTGTTTAGCCTGAGCACACTGAACAAGATCACCGAGGATGGGGTGGAGTTCCGCTCCCACATCGATGGCAGCAAACACTTCTTCAGTCCCGAGCACGCCATCCAGGTGGAGAACGCTCTGGGGGCCGATATCATCATGGCCTTTGACGAGTGTTCGCCGTCAGACAGCGACAAGGAATACGCCCGGGCAGCCATGGAGCGCACCCATCGCTGGGCCAAGCGCAGCCAGGCGGCACACCAGCGACCACACGATCAGGCGCTGTTTGGCATCGTCCAGGGCAACATGTTCGCCGATTTGCGGGTGGAGAGCGCTAAGACGCTGGTAGAGATGGACTTCCCTGGCTACGGCATCGGCGGACTGAGCGTTGGCGAGCCGAAACCAGTGATGTATGACATGCTGGAAGTGACGGTGCCTCATCTGCCCAAGGATAAGCCTCGCTATCTGATGGGGGTCGGGTCGCCGGATTGTCTGATGGAAGGGACTATTCGGGGGGTAGACATGTACGATTGCGTTCTGCCGACCCGGGTGGCCAGAAATGGTACAGCCATGACCAGCGTGGGCAGGGTGGTCATTCGCAACGCCTCCTATGCGCGGGACTTCAGCCGGCTAGACCCCAACTGCAGCTGCTACACCTGCCAGAACTTCAGCCGTGCCTATCTGCGCCATTTGATCAACGCCGACGAGATTCTGGGCCTGGAATTGATCAGCATCCACAATCTGCAATATCTGATCGACCTGATGGCTGGTTTGCGGCAGGCGATCATGGAGGATAGAACCATGGAATTTGTCCGAAAGGTGCTGTCCTACTGGAAGGCGGACCTCTACGACCAGGCCACCTACTGTTAGCAGGGCGTGGATAGTTATGTGCACAGGATGTTCATATTTGTCCCCTTTTTCTAATAGATTGTCTGTGAATAGAGATGTCAGCGGCGGGCTGATCTGCTCCACCCGTTGACATGCTCTGGAATCTAGGGGAGGTGAAAGACGTGCCTGTGCGCAAGCCGTCAAGACGCAGTTCCATGCAATCTCCACCCACCAAGGCAGGGTTTTCACTGAGCGCAGTGTTCTCTGGCCTAGCCTTCTCACTGATATTCGCAGTCATCGCTTTCATGGTCTGGAGTGTGATTTTTGCCCTCTCTTCGCTGCCGGACAACTATATGACCTATGCTGCCTATCTGACCAGTTTCCTGGCAGTACTTTTTGGGGGGCGCCGCGCTGCCGCCCGGGCCGGGGGAGCTGGCTTGCTTAACGGTGGGTTGGTGGGCTTGGTTTACACCATTCTGCTGATGGCCGTGGCAACTATTGTGCTGCCCACGCCGATCGGTCAGGGGATGGCCGGGTGGGCTCGACCTGCCATCGACATCGTGGCCGGCATCATCGGAGGGGTCTGGGGAGCGGGAGCCCGCTGAGCCATACAGCGAAACAAAAGGGACGGTTCTTTTTGTTTAGCTCCTCAACCTAGTCCCGCAAAACCTGGTTTGCGTTTTACACGATCACAGGGTGGCCGCTCATGGCCACCTTGTTTGTCGTTGCTGTGTGCTGTTGTCCCCCTATCTTTCCATCGGGTAATGCCTAAACCCTTCCTGCTTGCCAGCAGTTGGTGGTTGTGAGAACATATGATTGGGTTTGTGCCCGGTTAGGTGAGGGGAGCGATGTGCGTTGATTCTTGTGGGTACATGTAGCTGGACAGACAAGACTCTGCTGGCCTGCGGCCGCTTCTATCCAGCCAGCGCGCGCAGCGCAGAACAGCGTTTGCGCTATTACGCAGAGCACTTTGATACGGTGGAAGTGGACAGCTCCTATTATCACCTGCCTGCCGAGAGGAACTCCTGGCTATGGATCGAGCGCACGCCCGCGCATTTCATCTTCAATATCAAGGCCTACAGGTCGCTTACCTTACACGAACGGGGTCGCAAACCAGAGCAACTGGAGTGGCAGATGTTCGAAAGTGCGATCTTGCCGCTGGCTGAAGCGGGAAAACTGGGATACGTTCTGTTTCAATTCCCTCCTTGGTTCATCTACTCAGAGGAAAACAAGGAATATATCTTGGAGTGCCAGCAACGCCTGCCCCGGTTCCGCTTGGCTATCCAGTTTCGACACGCCAGCTGGCTCAGCGACCGCGAACAGGCCCGGGAAACACTGCAGTGGCTGAAAGAACACGATTTGCCCTACGTGGGCGTGGATGAGCCACAGTATGCGAGCCGCCGCACCATCCCCCCAATAGCGGTGCCCACCGCTAAGGATCTGTCCGTCGTCCGCTTCAATGGTCGTAACCTGCACAATTGGTTTGCCAAGAATATCCCGGTGTATGAACGCTTTCACTATAGATACAGCGAACAGGAGCTGGCGGAATGGGTACCGCGGATACTCGAACTGACAAACAAGAGCCAGCTGGTGTTCATCATGTTCAACAACTGTTTTGAGGACGACGCCATCGTCAACGCCAAGGAGATCGTCCGGCAGTTGCGAGCGGCTGCCGGGCAGGAGATCGCGGTCGGCGGCAGCGACCGACAACAAGAGGAGTGACAGCCATGAAAACAGCTATTCTGCTATTGCTCTTGCTCGCCCTGGTGGTGACCGGGTGTCAAGTGAACAGCAACCCGCCTTCAGGGGACGATCCCTCGCCGGAGGAGGATCGGCGCATCGCCGAACTCTCGCTGCCGCAAAAGGTGGGTCAGCTGTTGTACATCGGTCTGGCGCAAAACGATATGGATTTGAACCAGGACATACTGAGTGAACTACAGCCGGGAGGGCTGATTCTGTTCTCGCGCAACTTCACCACGCTGGAGCAGACGGTGGTCATGCTTAACTCCTACCGCCAAAATGAAGACCTGGCTTGGCCGCTGTTCGTCGGCACCGACCAGGAGGGAGGGGCGGTCAGCCGCTTGCCATCAGCATGGGCGACCACGTTTCCCACTGCACGCCTGGTGGGCGAGCAAGCAGATCAGGCCAAGGACTTGGCCGTAGCCATGGGCAGCGAGTTGGCCGCCCTGGGCCTGAATATGAATTTTGCCCCGGTGCTGGATGTGCACAGCAATCCTA
The DNA here is from genome assembly GCA_050949055.1 of Bacillota bacterium. Classification (GTDB taxonomy): domain Bacteria; phylum Bacillota; class UBA994; order UBA5500; family UBA5500; genus JAEZJZ01. Next base: position 166,846 of record JBMNFA010000002.1, read on the forward strand.
AGAACCCGGTGATTGGTAACCGGGCGTTCGGCTCTACTCCTGAGGATGTTTGGGTGGCCGGGCAGCAGGTGATCGCGGGCCTCAGTTCCCAGGGGATGATTCCGGTGGTGAAGCATTTCCCTGGACATGGTGACACCTCAACCGATTCGCATCTGGAGTTGCCGCTGGTGGCGGCCGACAGAAAGCTGCTGGAAGACAGGGAGCTATGGCCGTTTTGGGAAGCCGTCCAGGCTGAGGTGCCGGCGGTGATGGTGGGGCATTTGCTGGTGCCTGCCCTGGATGCAGAGCACCCCGCCAGTCTGTCCCAGGCGGTGATCACTGGCCTCCTGCGCGATCAGTGGGGATACCAGGGGCTAGTGGTCACTGATGACCTGGAGATGGGTGCCATCGCCCAGGATAACATCGGCGAGGCGGCGGTGCAGGCGGTGTTGGCGGGGGCGGATATGTTGCTCGTCTGCCACTCCTACGACAAGCAGGTGGCAGTGCGCGATGCTCTGCTGGAGGCGGTGCAGCAGGGGCGGATTTCCGAAGCGCGCATCGACCAGTCATTGCAGCGCATTCTGCAGCTGAAGGATCAGTATCGGGTGCACAAGCAGCCAGTAGACCTGGAGCAGGCTAGTCAAGTGGTCGGCTCGCCAGGACATCGGGATTTGGTCGATTCACTAGGTAAATAAGGGGTAAAGGTTTGAGTGCCACTTGGCCCTCTCAGTGAGGGGGCTGTCGCGTCAGCGACTGGGGGGAGTCTCGGCCCCCTCGCTGAGGGGGCTGTTACGACGTGACTGGGGGAGCCCCTACTCAAAGATCTGCCAATACTCGTCTCCCCAGTAGCGCTTGATGAATTCGTCCCGGCCGGATTTCCCCCTGTCCTGGTTGTACTCCACAGGTTGTTTCTTGTAGAAGTCCTGATGATACTCCTCGGCATCGTAGAAAGCGGTGGCCGGCAGGATTTTGGTCACGATGGGATCGGGGAAACGGCCGGAAGCGTCCAATGCGGCCAGCGAAGCCTCGGCCTGGGCCCGCTGTTCGTCCGTCGTATAGAAGATGGCCGTGCGGTAGGACGGGCCGCGGTCGTGAAACTGGCCTCCGTCATCAGTAGGGTCAATTTGCATCCAGAATGCCTTCAGCAGCTTCTCGTAGCTGATTATCTGCGGGTCGTAGGTGATCTGCACCGCCTCATAGTGGCCTGATGTCTGCGACTTCACCTGCTCGTAGGTGGGGTTGGGGATGTGGCCGCCGATATACCCCGATTTAACCTCCAGGATTCCTTCCAGAACATGAAATGGTGAAACCATGCACCAAAAGCACCCTCCGGCGAAAAAGGCTGTCTGATGTGATTTCTGCAAAGTAAGCGCACCTCCTAGTAAGCGTCTCAAGCCATATCATACAGTGTTTATCGGTCCTAAAACCAGTTGGAATGAGATTTGACGCCATGGGAATGAGTTTTCAGTTGGACGGAGAATGGCGTCAGCTCCAGCCCAAAGCAGGTTGTTACAGTGCAGTTCAGCTACAAATCAGATCTAGATTCGGTGCTGAGATTTGCACTAGCGTTAGATATTCACCGTCGCCGCTGGTTTTCCTTTGCGGCAAACGGCAATGGACTCATTTGTTGCAGATTCGCCGCAGATCGTAGAGGTGCTCTGCCGTCAGGCTGATGCTCTCCGGCCCGGTCTTGCGCACGTTGCCTTCCACCAACAGCAAGGCACAGCCCAGGGCAACCTGGGCATATTTCTGCTGGGCCCGGGAGAAGATGGCGATGTCGATCAAACCGACCTCATCCTCGATGGTCAGAAAGATCACCCGCTGTTTGCTCTTGGTGGGCGGTGTCTGGCGGGAGACGACGATTCCGGCCACCCGCACCCGATCGCCATCCTGATGGGAGCGCAGCAGGCGGCTGTCGATAGCCCCAAACCGCTGTAGTTCCGGCCGGTAAAGGCTGAGCGGATGGGCCGAAATGTATAATCCGGTCAGCTCCAGCTCGGTGAAGATGCGCTGCCTCAGTTCCGTCTGAGTGGGCAGAGCTTGTTCCCTCTCCGCCGGCAGGGCCAAGGCAAATTGCCCCGATGGGCGCTGGCGGCTGTGTTGGTAGTAAGCTGGCAATTCGGCCAGCAGGTTCACCTCCGCTGCCACCCGATCGAAAGCGCCGATGCGGATCAGATTTTCCGCCGCTTGCTCTGGCAGACTGACCCGCCACATAAAATCCTGAAAAGAAGTGAAAGGGCGCTCCGAGCGCGCCTGGCAGATGGCGGCAATCTGCTGACTATTCAACCCTTGCAGCGCACCCAGGCCAACCCGAATGCCACCCTGTTCCACCGTAAACCGGGCCTCACTGGCGTTGACGTCGATGGGATGGATGGGAATCCCCAGCATCCGTGCATCCTGCAACAGCACCCGCGGCGGGTAAAAGCCCATCGGCTGGTTATTCAGCAGGGCCGTGAGGAAGTGGGCGGGGTAATGCGCTTTCAGATAGGCGGTGCAATAACCGATGAGGCCAAAAGTGGCTGCGTGCGCCTTGTTAAACCCGTAAGCGGCAAAGGCGGCCAGTTGGCGAAATACCTCTTTGGCCACCGCTTCTTCCACTCCGCGGTCCATCGCCCCTTGGGTGAACTCGTCCTCCAACCCCCGGATCTCCTCTGGCGAACGGTCATGAGTCATGAAGCGGCGCAGCAGATCCGCCTGCCCCAGGCTGAAGCCGGCCAAGGTGCTGGCCACCTGCAGCACCTGCTCCTGATAGACGATCACCCCGTAAGTGCTGTGCAAAATTGGCTCCAGGCAGGGATGGGCGTAAGTGACAGCCTCCTCGCCGTGCCTGCGGCGCACAAAGGGTGTGACCATATCGGCCTGCATCGGCCCAGGGCGCATCAGCGAGATGTTGGCGATGATATCCTCAAACTCGGTGGGCTGCAGCTTGCCCAGCAGTTCGCGCATGCCTGGACTCTCCAATTGGAACAGCCCTACCGTTTTGGTGGAGCGCAGCAGGGCATAGACCGCCGGATCGTTCAGGGGCAGTTGCTGTAAATCCAGTTTGATCCCTTGCTCGGCCAGGCTGCTGACGGTGTCTTCGATGGCCGACAGGATGCGCAGCCCCAGCAGATCCATCTTCACCAACCCCAGGGCTTCAATATCATCCTTATCGTATTGGCTGATGATCACTCCTTTGGCGCTCCATTGCAGCGGCACCAGGTCGGTGATCGGTTCCCGGGTGATCACCATCCCCCCTAAGTGCACACTCAGGTGCCGCGGAAAGCCGTTCATCGCCTGACAAAACCTGAGCAGTGTATCCCAAGGCTCCCCTGGCGGGAATTCTCCGCGCAGCTCGGGCAGGTTGGCGATGGCTTGTTCCATCTGATCGGCCCGGACACGGGGCAAAAAGCGAGCCAGGCGGTCTATTTCCGCTTTCGGCAGACCCATCGCCTTGGCCACCTCTCTCAGGGCGCTGCGGGAGGAGATGGTGTTGACGGTGCCGATCATGGCCACATGATCGGTGGAATAGGTTTGGTAGACATAATGCAGTACCTCATCCCGGCGCTGGGAGTCGAAATCCAGGTCGATGTCCGGCATGCCTTTGCGCTCCGGGTTGAGAAAGCGTTCAAACAGCAAGCCGTGCTGGGTAGGATCCACCGCGGTGATCCCCAGCAGATAAGCTACCAGCGAGTCGGCGGCCGAGCCCCGTCCGGCGCAGCGGATGCCAGAGCGGCGGGCGAAGTTGACGATGTCCCACACCACCAAGAAGTACTCGCAGAAGCCGAGCTGCTCGATAATCCCTAGCTCATGTTCCAAACGGGTATGCACTGCCGGGGGGATTCCACCATAGCGTTCCCTGGCCCCTTGCTGACAGAGGTGGCGCAGATAACTCGCTGCCGTGCGCTTGGGTGGCAGGGGAAAAGTGGGGAAGCGGTATTCCCCCAGGGGCAACCGTAGGCGGCAGCGCTCGGCGATCAACAGCGTGTTTTCCACCGCCTGGGGATAGTCCCTAAACAGCTTGGTCATCGCTTTGGGCCCCTTGAAATAGCGCTGATCGTTTTGGTGTCGCCGGGGATGAGGCTGATAGAGGTTGATGTTCTCGCCCATGCAGGTGAGAAGATCCCGAACCGGGTGGTCGGCTTTGCGCAGGAAGTGCACGTTGTTGCTGGCCACCAGCGGCAGCCCCAGCTCCTGGGCCAGCCCGGCCAGCTGTGCCAGCAGGCGCGGAGTCTCAGGCAACAGCGGGTTTTCCAGCTCAACGAAACAATCCTGCTCAAAGATATCCCGCAGCGACTGCAGCCACTCCAGGCTTTCCTGCCGCCGATCCGTCAACAGGTCTTGGCTAAGGCGGGAGTGGGCGCAGCCGCTGAGGCAGATCAATCCTTTACGGAAACGTTCGATCGTCGGCAAATCGGCTAACGGGGCTTTCCCTGGCTGCTGCAAATGCAGTTGGCTGAGCAGGCGGCAGAGGTTGCTGTAGCCGGAGAGATCCCGCGCCAGCAGTGTCAGGTGATGGCCGCTGCCCAGTTCCAGTTCCGTGCCGATGATCGGGCGTACCCCGCTGCCTTCTGCCGCACGGTAGAAACGAATGGCACCGGCCAGCGTGCTGTGGTCGGTGAGGGCGACGGCCGGCATTTCATAAAAGGCGGCTGCCTGAATCAGCTCTGCCGGGTGGGGGGTAGCATCCTTAAAGCTGAAATTGGAGTGGACGTGCAGGTGTACAAAAGCATCTTTAGTCATAGATACAGCGCAGATACCACTGCCGCTGGCCGGTCTCATAGACCAGCTCGTACTGGCCGGATTGCCCGGCACACTTGGCAGCCACCACCGCATGCAGCCGTTGTACCGCCTGTTTACGCCACCAATCCCCACTCACCGTCCAGCGCTTCAGCACCGCCTCAATTTGATACTGCCGCCCCCGCCAGACAAAAGCCTCCGGCTGTTTAGCCGGAGAAATGCGCAATTTGATCTGATCATGATAGCGTTTGGCCATAATTAGCCCCCCAAGAAGCTTTGTTGGTGTAGTTTATGCAAACACGCGTTCGCTTATGCTGTTATTATAGCACATATGTTCGCTTTTGGGGGACGCTCAGGATGCAAAAACGGGGACAGTCCCCACTTTTGCATCAGCTGCCATTATTCACAAAGAGGATGAAACAAATGGGGACCGTCCCCATCGTTTCATCCTCTGTGTGGTCTATGCTGACAGTCTGAGCTGGTTTTCCAGATTGCGGCGCAGCACCATGCGGCTGCCGTACAGCATGGCACCTTCGCAGGCGAAACCGACCATTTGGGCCAGTGGGGCTGCAATGGGGCCAGGCAGACTCGGTGCAACAAATAGCACAAAGGCGATGGTACTGCCCAGGTTCAGTGCTTTGCCGATGCTGACCAGCCGGGTGGAGTGGCTGAGTAGCAGCATGCCCATGCTGTATTCCTGCCAGCAGATGATCAGCGGAAACGCCGATAGCGTGCGCACTGCCAGTAAGGTGGCGGCTAAGGTTTCAGCAGGCACCCCCACCAAATTTGTCAGTACCCAAGCACCAATCGGTGTATAGGCCAAGACTGCCAACAGGCCGGTTGACCCGATTGCCAACACGGTGGCAAAACGCCTGACCAGCGGTCGATTCTCCTGCTCTCGCCCAAACACCAGCGTCAACATATGCGTGGTTTGGGAAGGACAGACGATTACCCAGGCCAGGGACGAGGCGACGCTGAACGCTGCCAAGCTGACTGCCGCATCGGGCATCCGGGCCAGTCCGGCGTTGATAAAGGGCTTGCCCATGCTGAAGACCAGCGCTGACGCTATCAACGGGAGATAGAAGCGCCACACCTCCCGATCGCTGACCGTCTGCTCCCCGTCGGGGATCAATTTGCGCCCAAACAAATAGGACAGCAGGCATTCCAGTCCCACACCACTGACCAAGGTCAGAGAGCCCACCAAAGGGCCGACTACAAAACGCCAACGCACAAAGCTGAAGATTAGGATGACCATGAAGGCAACCCGAAACATCATGCCGATAGAGATATACCTGGTCTCGCGGCGACTGGTGATCACCCCATGGTAGAGAAAACGCAGGCCACTAAGCAGGGGCAGAAACATCGTCACTCGAAAAGCAGTCAAGGTTGCCGGGAAAAGTTCATCCTTGACCCCCAACAGCCCTTGCAGGACGAAACTGCCCGCCAGCGGTACATAGGCAATGGCTAGCATGATGGCGACGAAACAAGCCATGGTGATCACGTACACTCTGCGCACGGTTTGGAAAGATTGTCTGCTGGAGATCAGCACCATGGCCGTCTGTCTGATTTGACAGAGGGGTCCTCCAGCCATGTCCGACAAGCTGACTGCCACCGCATGTGCGGCGGTGGAGACGACGGGGCTGACAGTGCGGGACAAGCCGGCGCTGATGATACTGTGGGTGAACATCATTAAACTGGATGTTATACCCAAAGGAATGAAGAAGCGCAGGAGCTCGTTGAGCCCGACCTTTCTCTCTGCCACGATTATTCATCTTCTTTCTTTAGGTTCTTGTCTTGTTGAACACACTGCTTCGCGATCATGTCTGCCTTGGGGAAAATACCAAAAACGCCAGAGCAGCTCCCATATCCTCATGGAACATGAGGCGCTTTGGCGTTTTGAAGTCGGTTACATGTTAGATTATGCACCCGTTTGGCGGAATAGGCAACATAGAACCTCAGCGGTTTGGGCTGCTGACGGACGAGAAAAGCTAGTTATCTCACACTTAGGCGAGCGCCCGTCACCAGTGCTGCTTAACAGCGCCTGCAGCGTGTCCAGCGAGGTAAGGCAGGGCACATTATACTCCACCGCCGCCCGGCGAATGCGGAAGCCATCCCGGCGCGGGTCCTTCCCTTGGGTGAGAGTGTTCACCACCAGGTCGAGCTGGCCGCTCCTGATCAGGTCGATCACGTTGGGACTGTCTTCGATCGCCTTATTCACGCAGTTCACGTGGCAGCCGTGCTGCCGCAAGAAAGCGGCGGTGCCTTTGGTGGCTGCCAGCTGCCAGCCAGCTTGCAGCATCCCACGCAGCAGTGGCAAGGCTTCTTGTTTGTCTTTGTCGGCCACCGTAACCAACGCTTTGCCCACTGGGGGGAAAGTCAATCCGGCACCCAGGAAGGCCTTGTGCAGCGCGTCGGTCAACGTGTGTCCAATTCCGATCGCTTCCCCGGTGGATTTCATCTCCGGGCCGAGGCTGGTCTCCACTTCGCTCAGTTTGTTGAAAGAGAACACCGGCATCTTCACCGCTACCAACTCGGCTCTCTGCAACAGGCCGGTTTGCGGCGTCAGTTGGCGCAGCCTTTCACCCAGCATCACCCGGGTTGCCCAGGTGACCATCGGAATGCCGGTCACCTTGCTCAAAAACGGCACCGTGCGGGAGGCCCGCGGATTGACCTCCAGCACAAAGACTTGATTATCGTAGACCACGAACTGCAGGTTCATCAGGCCGACCAACTGCAGGTGGCGGGCGATACGGGTGCAGTAGTCGACGATGATCGCCTGTTGTTGCTCGCTCAGATGCAGTGGAGGCAAAACAGCGATGCTGTCGCCGGAGTGTACCCCGGCCCGCTCGATGTGCTCCATAATCGCCGGGATGACGATGTCCTGGCCGTCGCTGATCACATCCACCTCCACTTCCCGTCCCCGCAGGTAACGGTCGATCAGGATGGGATGGTCCGGCGATACCTGGGTAGCCTCCTGCAGATAGCGGCGCAGGTCAGCGGCGTTCTCCACGATGGCCATCGACCGCCCGCCCAGCACGTAGGAAGGCCTCACCAAAACCGGGAAACCCAGCTCCTGAGCCAGCGCTGTCGCTTGATCGGCGGACCGGGCGGTGCGTCCCTCCGGCCGGCTGATCATCAGCTCAGCCAGCATTTGGTCGAAGCGTTCCCGGTCCTCACAGATGTCCATCGCCTCCGCCGAGCTGCCCAGGATGCGGTAGCCGGCTTGCTCCAGCTGCCGGGCAAGATTCACTGCGGTCTGCCCACCAAACTGCACCATCACCCCCTGGGGCTGCTCCAACTCCAGCACACTGAGCACATCCTCCCAGGTCAGCGGTTCGAAGTACAATCGGTTGGAGATGTCAAAATCGGTGCTCACCGTCTCGGGATTGTTGTTGATCACGATGGAGTCGATGCCAGCTTCCTGCAAAGCCAAGCTGGCCCGCACCGAACAATAGTCAAACTCCACCCCTTGGCCGATACGGATTGGACCGCTGCCGATCACCACCACCTTGTCTTTGGTCAGCGGTACGGCTTCGTTCGTCTGCCGGTAGCCGGAATAATAGTAGGGAGTTGCGCCGGCAAATGCCTGTGCGCAGGTGTCTACCATCCGGAATGACGGTTTGATGCTGTGCTGTTGCAGCAATGCGGCCACCTCGGTTTCGCTGCATCCGTGACAGCGGGCGATGGTGCGGTTGCTGAAGCCTAGTTGTTTCGCTTGCAGCAGCAAGGCGGGCGTCAGTTCAGATGCGGCCAGCACCTGTTCCCCCCTGACCAGTGAGGCGATCTTCTCCAGGAAATAACTGTCGATGCCGGTGCGTTGCTGCAGTTCAGCTACTGAGGAGCCGCGCCGCAACAGCTCGGCCAAAACGAACAGGCGCTCGTCATCCCGCAGAGCCAGCTTGCGCAGCAGGCCGTTGCTGGAAGTGTTGGCCAGGCGTTCACTCCACAGGTCGTGCAGCTTCAGTTCCAGCGAGCGGATGGCCTTGTGCAGCGCAGACTCGAAGCTGTGGCCGATGGCCATCACTTCCCCCGTGGCTTTCATCTGGGAACCCAAGGTGCGGTTGGCAGTGGAAAACTTGTCAAACGGCCAGCGGGGGATCTTCACCACCACATAGTCGACTGCCGGCTCGAAGCAAGCACTATTGCCGGTGGCCGGGTTGACCATTCCGTCCAGGCGATATCCCAGCGAGACCATGGTGGCCACCTTGGCTATCGGGTAGCCGGTGGCTTTGGAGGCCAGCGCACTGGACCGGCTCACCCGGGGATTGACTTCAATTACCGCATACTCCTGGGTGGTGGGATGCAGCGCAAATTGCACATTGCAGCCCCCGGTGATCTGCAGATGGTCGACGATCTCTAATGCCGCGCTGCGCAGCATCCGCAACTCGTCGTCCGAGAGAGTGAGGCAGGGGGCGACCACGATGCTGTCGCCCGTGTGAATGCCCACCGGGTCGACGTTTTCCATATTGCAGACGGAGATCACATTGCCAGCGCTATCTCGCATCACTTCAAACTCAATTTCCTTCCAGCCGGCGATACTCTTTTCGATCAGCAGCTGATGTACCGGACTGTAGCGCAGGCCTTGTTCAGCTATCACCCGCAAATCCAGTGCGGTGCTGGCCATGCCACCTCCGGTACCACCCAACGTGTAGGCCGGACGCACGATCACCGGATAGCCGATCAGCTCCGCCGCTTGCAGTGCTTCGTCGGTGGAATGGACGATGGCGCTATCGGGCACCGGTTGTCCCATCCTCTGCATCGCGGCTTTGAAAGCCATCCGGTCTTCCGCCTGCTCAATCGCGCTCAGCGGGGTCCCCAGCAGCTGCACCCCATACTCTTCCAAGATACCTAGCGTGGCCAGTTCTTTGGCCAGATTCAGGCCCACCTGCCCGCCTAAAGTCGGCAGCAGCGCATCCGGGCGTTCTTTGGCGATCACAGTCTGTAGATATTCCACCGTCAATGGTTCCATGTAGGTGACATCAGCAACGCCGGGGTCGGTCATAATGGTAGCAGGATTGTTGTTGATTAGAATTACTCGCAGGCCTAGTTCCTTCAAGGTGCGACAAGCTTGCGTGCCGGAGTAGTCGAACTCGGCCGCTTGTCCGATGATAATCGGACCGGAGCCGATCACCAGCACCGATCGGATTCCCGCCTTTGGCTCTGCAACTACTTTTATTTGCATAAGAAAACCTCCTTGCCGGGCGGCAAGGAGGCAGTGCAAGCAAAGCGCTGTCAGCTTACCACCCTTGATGACCTCACAGGATCAAACTTAAAGGGCAGTGGGAACGCGGTCATATACAATTGTTGTCTCATGCCATTATAGGTTTGGCACTATGCGCTGTCAAGGAAAAACCAGAACACCCGCGCCAGCTTCCTTAACCCGTTTAAGGATACAGCGGGACGTGTACCGTGTATCCTTAACCCATTTAAGTTTTGCTGTTAAGTCGGCTGTAATTGCGCCGTCCGGCTGTCTGCAGAGCAGGAATGGTTGCCTTCGGTGCAGAAGCACTTAAGCAGCAAAATGTGGAGGTGTTTCACTGTTATGAAGGTATACATTTCGGTGGATATGGAGGGCGGTACCGGCGTAGCCAGCGCCAAGCATATGCGTGAAGCCGGCTATGTGCGCATGTGCAAGCTGCTCACACAGGACGTAAATGCTGCCATCGACGGCGCTTTCGAGGCGGGGGCGACCGAAGTGCTGGTCAACGATGCCCATGGCAGCATGACCAACATTCTGATTGAGGATCTGGACGAGCGCGCTTCCCTGATCAGCGGCAGCAACAAACATCTGCTGCAGATGGAGGGATTGGATGAGACCTACGACGCGGCGTTCTTCATCGGGTATCACGCCCATGAGGGCAACCAGGATGCGGTGCTCAACCATACCATTTATGGTGGCGCGGTGACCGAGATCAAGCGCAACGGTGTAGTGGTGGGCGAGACGGCGATCAACGCCGGAATAGCTGGGCATTTTGGCGTGCCAGTGGCGCTGGTGGTGGGGGATCACATCCTCTGTGCCGAGGCCAAGAGCTTCTTGGGGGATATCGAGACGGTGGCCGTAAAAGAAGCCATCGATCGCTATGCCGCCAAGCTGCTCTCCCCCAAGCGCTCGCAAGCGTTGATCAAGGAGGGTGCCAAGCGGGCACTGCGGCGCCTGCCGGAGATTCAGCCGCACAAAATCGCTGCTCCGGTGGAGTTCCAAATCACCACCAAGCTGACCAGCATGGCCCACATGTGCACCCTGTTCCCCAGCGTGGAGCGGCGCGGCCCCAAGGTGATCGCCGTGCGGTCGGACTGCTATCTGTCCGCATATCAGCAGCTGATGGGCTGCCTGATCATCTCCGGAGCCACTGGACAGGGCTGGCTCTAGCCAGAGCGGTACCAACTGGCAGATGGGTGCGCCCGGCAAGCAGCTGGGTGCGCCCAGACAGTTCAGGCCTGCCTTGCAGGCCTGGTATGCAGGGAATTCACGTGAGGGAGGCCAGGATGCGATGCAGTTGACCGTGCTGGTGGATAACAAAGCTGTCGTCGGCTATGGTGAATGGGGGTTCTCAGCGCTGCTGGAGGTCGAGGGATTGCGGGTGCTGTTTGATGCCGGCGAGACTGACCTTTTTCGCCGCAACGCAGCCCGGATGGGCGTGGACCTGAATGACTTGGATTATCTGGTCTTCTCCCATGGCCACCACGACCATATGGGTGGGCTGCCCCATCTGGTGGCCCATTACATCACTCATCCCGAGCTATGTCGCCCCCGTGTCGTTGCCCATCCAGAAGCCTTCTTGCCCCGCAAGAAGGAGAAGGATGTGGAGACCGGCACCGTTCTCTGTCTAGCGGATCTGGAGCGGCGTTTTCCGTTGTCTTTGTCCCGGGAGCCGCAGTGGCTGAGCGAACGTGTCCTCTGGCTGGGACAAATCGACCGTCAAAACGATTTTGAGTCGCCGGAGAAGCCGGGGAAGATCCTGCGGGACGGGGAGTGGGAAACCGATTGGCTGATTGACGATTCCGCCTTGGCCATCACCACCGACCAAGGATTGGTCGTGTTGACCGGTTGCTCCCACTCCGGGGTGTGCAATATCATCGAACAGGCGAGAAGGCTCACCGGCGAGCAGCGAGTGCGGGACGTGGTGGGCGGCTCACACCTGGTGGAACCCTCGGAGCAGCGTATGGCTGCCACGCTGGAGTACTTCCGGCTACTGGCTCCGGATGCTGTGCATTTGGGCCACTGCACTTCCCTGAACGCTAAAATCCAGCTGGCGCAGGTTGCCCCCGTCAAGGATTTGTTCGCGGGGTTGAAGATTGAGTACTAACTACCCATCAGGTCAGGGTGAATGCCAAGGAGGATGACAGCATTGCAGCAGACATTGGAGGCGGTGGTGGAAAAGCACCGCCCCTTGACCAGGCTGGGAAAGGTAGCTACCTATATACCGGAGCTAGCCAACAGCAATCCCCATACGCTGGGAGTGGCCGTCGCCACTGCCGATGGCCAGGTGTTTCGTGCCGGAGATCATCACCTGCGGTTCACCTTGCAGAGCGTTTCCAAGGTCTTTGCCTTGATGCTCGCCTTGCAGGATAACGGCTTCGACGGCGTGTTCAGCCGCATCGGCATGGAGCCCACCGGCGATCCCTTCAATTCACTAGTCAGGCTAGAGAACTTTGCCTCGCTTCGCCCCTTGAACCCGCTGATCAATGCCGGTGCCATTGCCACTACCGCTTTGATCGCCGGAAACAGCGTGGACGAGCGGTTTCAGCGTTTGTTTAGCTACATCGAGGCGATGGTGGGTCCAGGGCAGCTCAGCCTGAATGAGCGAGTATATCTTTCGGAGCGGGAGACCGGAGATCGCAACCGGGCGATCGCATACTTCTTGCGGGATATCCACGCGCTGGACGGGGACGTTGCAGAGGTGCTGGACCTGTATTTCCGGCAGTGTTCAATTGAGATCGACGTGGTGGGCTTGGCGATCCTGGGCCGAAGGCTGGCCTTGGGGCCCGAGATGGACCCGCCTATTCCGGAGGCGGTGCTGCGCATCGCCCGCACCTTCATGTATACCTGCGGTATGTACGACGCTTCCGGTGAATTTGCTGTCAAGGTGGGCATGCCGGCCAAAAGCGGGGTTTCCGGGGCAATCATGGCCGTAGCACCGGGCAGGATGGGCCTTGGTGTGATTGCACCTGCTTTGGACAAAAAGGGCAACAGCCTGGCAGGCGTACAGTTGTTGGCCGATCTGTCCGAGATTTATAGCCTGGCTGTATTCGGCCAGTACTAGCCACCATCGATTTCTCATAACTCCAACTTTTAGAAAGTGCTTGCGTCTCTTCCGCAGATGGCATAAAATTATCAGCGTGCGATTTTGCGGAAGGGGGAGTCAGCATGCAGGCAGTTGTAGTTACTCTAGATAGCTTTGAACAGGCAAGCGCGCTGTTTCCCCAAATGAAACAGGCTTTTGGCGCTGTCTCTCGTTATCAGCTAGGACGTCGCCTCAACTGCGGGCCTGTGCACATCGCTGAGGCCAGGCTGAAGCGGCTGCACCCACAATATCTGTTGCGGAGAGCAGTGCTGCTGGTGATGGTACCGCTGTCATCGGCGATGGATGTGGTGGACGAGGTCTTGGGTTTGGTGGCACGGATGGATGATCCCTGCGGCGCTACCGTAGAGTTGCTCAGCCTCCAGGCAAAGTCGTCGGATAGTAGAGTGGGCAGCGCCGGCAACTAGGCCGGCGTTTCTGCTGCTTTTTCTTCGCTTACGCTTGTGATATAATATCATCGCAATATCGTGGTGAAAGGTAGGCGTGACCCCAATGAAACATATTCGGACTATTCATGCTGGTAATCTGCCCAAGGTTACCGTTCAGATGGGATGCAAAGAATGTCAGACTTCCTGTCAGTCGGCCTGCAAGACTTCTTGCACCGTCGGCAACCAGGTCTGCGAGCGTCCCTCCCGCTAACCATTGGTACATCGGCTAATCATTGACCCTGGTGCACCGGGGTCAATGTTTTTTTGATATCAACTACAGGCTATACTGGCGGGAGGGTTTGGGAATGCATCGATTTGTTGTCAACGGAGAGCGCTTTGTCCTTGACGAAAACACAAATAGTCTACATCAAGTGGACCAGATGGTCTGGGATATCTTAGGCTTGGATGACCTTCGGGAGGAGGTCGTCGTTGCTGCGTTGGGAGAACGTTACCCGATGGCAGAACTGCAGCAGGCTTTGGAGGAGTTGCAGCAACTGCGGCAAGCAGGGCTGTTGTTCACTGCTCCACCGGAGCCTGTATCCACAGTCTCCACAGAACAGCCCCTGGTGAAGGCCCTTTGCTTGCACCTGGCCCATGACTGTAATCTGCGCTGCGCCTATTGCTTTGCGGGAACAGGTCCTTTTGGCGGGTCCCGCGAGTTGATGCCGCTGGAAGTAGGGCAGGCAGCGCTGGATTTCTTGGTGCAGAGTTCCGGGCCGCGGCGCAACCTGGAGGTTGACTTCTTTGGCGGCGAGCCACTGCTTAATTTCCGAGTGCTGCAGCAACTGGTTGATTACGGCCGTTCTCTGGGAGAGCAACACAACAAGAACTTCCGCTTCACGTTAACCACCAATGCAACCTTGTTGACACAAGAGGTGCAGGACTATCTCAATCGGGAGCAAATCGCGGTGGTGCTCAGCCTGGATGGCCGCCAGGAGATCAACGATCGTACTCGGCCGTTTGTCGGCGGTCAGGGCAGCTACCAGACGATCGTCCCAGACATGCTGCAGTTTGCTGCCTCCCGTGGTCACGAGAACTACTATGTGCGCGGAACCTACACCCGCTACAACCTGGACTTTGCTTCCGACGTGGCCCACATGGCCGAGCTTGGCTTCCGCCATCTGTCGATGGAGCCGGTGGTTGGCTCTCCGTCGGAATCATACACCTTCAAGCCAGAAGACCTGCCGCATCTGCAGCAAGAGTATGAGCGGTTGGCCGCCTACTATGTGCAACGGCACCGGGAGGGCAAACCGTTCACATTCTTTCACTTCAACGTCAGTCTGGAGCACGGGCCCTGCCCAGTCAAGCGGGTAACCGGTTGCGGGGCAGGCTACGACTACCTGGCGGTCACACCGGCCGGTGAGCTCTATCCCTGCCACCAGTTTGTCGGGCAGAAGGAATGGGAGATGGGAACGGTGTTTCAGGGGATCACCAGGCCAGACATCTCCCGGCAATTCCAGGAGGTCAACCTGTATAGCAAACCCGACTGTGTGGACTGTTGGGCCCGCTTCTTCTGTTCGGGAGGCTGCATGGCCCATGCTTGGTTTGCCAATGGCGATTTTACCAAGCCTGAACCGATGGCTTGCGCCCTGCAGAGAAAGCGGCTTGAGTGCGCCCTGTACGCCTACGCCAAGACCAGAAAGTGACAATAGGCTAAGAAGGAGCAGCCCGCAACAGTGGGCTGCTTTCTTGATCAAGAGTTGGCCATGCTAATGCCTTTATGCGGGGCTCGCTGGGTGGTTGATAGACAATGCCTAAGCACGCATAGCCTGACTGAACAGCGCGAGCATGGTTTTTAATGGAGACGCAGGCATCCTGCTTGTTTTGTTCAATTCTTTACTGTGCTTCTGCCCATGTTCGCTGGGCTGAGCCAGATGTCCACTTCCTCCGGCTCTCCAATCGGCAGCAACAGGTCAGAAGCGAAGATCGGCCTGACGTTCTGCGTTTGGAGCAGGCGTGCTACCTCCAGCCAAAGAGCAGGGTTGTCTGCGGGCAACAGGTCTATCGCTTCCAGCAGCACTATGCTGCGCTGGGGTGGTCTTGACTGTAAAATCTGTGTGAGCTGTCCCAAAAGCTGGTTGCGACTGCTGGCGCTAACCACTCCACTCACTTGGTACTGGCACCGCCGCTGCAGCGACGGAGCACCGATAGCCAGGGTGGTGCGCTCGGGAGGCGAGTCTTCTAGCGTCCACCAGCAATCGGCTGCTGGTGAGCCGTGAGCGTCCGCCTGCTCGCGGACCAGCACGTCGTGTCCGGCCTGCCTAATTTGTTCCGCTGCACTCTGCCACTGAGTGGAACGGCTGTCCAACAGAAAGGTCAAAGGGAGGGGAGAGGCCAAGTAATGCGCCCAACTGGCCGGTTTCTCAGCGTCTACCGGAAGAATCAGCAATAGATCATGATCATGGCAGGAGAGATCCACTTCCGCGGCTGTGTCACCCTGCAAGAAATCGGCGATACCCAGGACCAAGTTGACTGCAAAGGCTTGCTGAAACTCTTTGTCGGTGAGCAGGCGCAGGTCGGTGGCATTGCTCAAGAAGCCCGCTTCCACCAATACACCCATCGTTTTTGTGTGGCGCAATAGAAAGTAGTCGGCCGTCGTCGCCACGTGCGGCCTTTGGGTGGCCCCGAAGGGCTGCAGGTTCATGCGATTGAGCCGTGTCTGGATTGCTGCAGCCAGAGGCCCAGCAGATGGGCTGTCGGGATGGTAGTAGACTATCGGCCCCCGGCTGCTAGGGTGGCCAGGGGCAGAATTGCAGTGCAGGCTGATGAAGAGGTCGCAGTCTGCACTATCGATGATCTCCACGCGTCTGGACAAGTCCTCCCGGTGGCGGCCCACGTATATTTCTCCAGAGCGACTGAGCTCACGATCTGTCTCCCTGGTCATCAGTACTTCCGCACCCATGCTTTGCAGCAGTTGACGCGTAGCCAACCCCAACTGCAAGTTGACATCCTTTTCCAGGTGTCGTCCCGCGACTTGCGTCCCATCATCAACCCCGCCATGCCCAGGGTCGATAGCGATCCTTACTCCACGCAACGGAGGAGCGAGCAAACGCGAAATTGTCATTTCCGTCCTTTGTCCTACTGCTAACACGCCACAGAATGCGACCACCAGCAACAAAAGCCTGATGCCCTTCCACACTGACAGGTTCACCTCACCCTCACTGACATACATACTGCCTTTCCCGCCGGGAGTAGAACCTGCGAACCTATGAACCGGATCAGCGTTTGAATGCTTATTAAATTTCTCAGTGACCACATATTTTGGCACGGGATTGCTAAAGATAGAAATTCCCCCTGAAATTCTGCAACATGCTTCCGCGCCTGGACGGGAAGCCTAAGCAATGAAAGGGGGAATCAAAAAAAATGGCTAAAGGTAGTGACACCAGCGGACGTCAGTTGGTACCACAAGCTCATCAGGCACTGGACAACATGAAGTACGAGATCGCTGCCGAACTGGGACTGCCTGTTTATCAAGGTTCTGAAGATTATTGGGGCAACCTCACTTCCCGTGACTGCGGCGCCGTCGGTGGAAAGATGGTTCGTCGCCTGATTCAGATGGCGGAAGAAGCGTTGGCCAACTCCCACACACAGTCATAAAGGACTGGCGACAAAGAGGGCACAGGTTGCCCTCTTTTATCTTTGCCAACAAAAAGCCGTGCTACACCGGACGTGTACGCTGTAACATGGTTACAGCGGGGCGTGTACAGTGTAGCACGGAAGCGCTAGTATAGGGCGAGTGTCTACAGTCACGAGTTCACCTCGAAGTGCCAACTATTCTCAGCGAACAACTGGTCAACGGCAACTTAAGCAAAACAGCAATGATGCCGAAGTCACTATCATGAATAAAAGCCATGCTGGCTCCATTGCTGATGCTTCATCCGATTCTCGAGAAAAACTGTCAGTTCGATAATCGAAGGATACAGGGTACACGTCCCGTTGTATCCTTCGGGTAGCGAGGGATACCGGGTGCGGGTCCCGGTGGCCCATGGGCTATGAGTTGGTGGCGGCCACCTGGGCGTCCTGCTGCAGGTATTCGATGCGCGGCCGATAGCCAATGCGGTCGAGCAGGGCGTTATATTCGTCGCTGGACAGTGAGCGGCCTTCGCCGGCCAAAGCCACCAGCATCGCTTCCAGCGCGTTGGTGGCAAAGGAGCGCCCGTTGATTTCCGGGGAGCCGGTGACCAACGCTCTGGCCTTTCGTTGCCGCAGCAACTCCACATCCTGTGCAGTCACGGTGTTGGTGACAATCACCTTGTTCTCCAGGCTATCTGGCATATAGCGACGAATGTAGTGAAAGTCCCCGGCGACCATCTCCGCCCACTGATAATACTGACCAAACTTGGGGGTGATCTTTTCTTGTTTCTTTCCGGTGGGGTAAAGCCACTCGAAGGGAATGAATTTCAAGAATGGGCCGATCACCGAACCATACCACCAGATGGTGGACAGCTTGCGCAAAGGAAGGTTGATGCCCAGTCCAAACATGAAGTCCCCGAAGATCACATCCGCCTGCATTTCCCATAAAGTCTCGGCCATTCCGAACCGGTCGACGGCCGACATCAACAGGGTCTTGGTTCCTTTCACCGGAAGGCCCTCGTCCTCCATGATGTGAAATGCTCTCCGTTCAATAGTATCCTTTAGTCCGCTACCATCAACCAAAGGGGAACGGCTGACTGCCCGTGCCACCTGGGCAGAACCTCTCAACGGATAGGCTTTCCCGGCAGCATGCACATGCAGCTTGATGCCACCGATTCCGATTGCGTCCACCTGGCCGTCCAGCTGGTGCAAGAGGTTAAGCAGTTTGTTCCAGTCTCCATCTGTGCCAAGACGCTCCATTCTGATTCTTTGACCCAGAAACTCTACTTCGCCAACGCTGTTGCGGGTCGATGAACCTAAGCTGACGCTGACCACCCGTTTCATCGACGGCCACCTCCTCTTGTGCACAAAAATGTGCTAATCCCTTACGATTATTCTATCGCGCCAAGATTTTACTGTCAAACCGGGTTTGCTTTTTGTGCGGCCTGGCTTTAAGCTAGTCCTGGAAACGCTTGTTTTGGGAGGAGATAACGCAGTGACTGGGGGCTTGCAGCTGCGGGAGTTTCGGCCAGGGGATGCCTGGCTGCTGGCAGTACTGGCGGAGGACCCGGAGGTGCACTACTTCGATGGTGATGCGATTGCCGGCGGGTGGAGCCAGACTGCGGGCGAACAGTTGGTGTGGGTGCCGGAACTGCACGGAGAAGTGCAGATCCAGCCCATCGGCGTCGTCGGTTGCCGGCTGGTCAATGGAAATCCGAAGGTGTACACGCTGGGCATCAATCTGCTGGCGGAGTGTCGGGGACTGGGGCTGGGCAAGCTGGTGATGCGTCAGGTGTTGCGGCGATTGTTTGGCGAACTGATGGCCGACCGGGTGGAGTTGTTGGTCAGAGACTACAATCACAGGGCGATCTGCTGCTATCGGGCGGTCGGGTTCAGACAGGAGGGTTTGCGCCGCCATTGCGGTCAGCAGGCGGGCCTCATTTATGGCGAGATGCTGATGGGTATATTGCGAGAGGAGTATCTGGGGCATGCAGCAGGTGACAGGTAAGTTGCCGATCAGCAGGTTACGCGCTGATCGGCTATCCACGCAGGCTCTTTGTGAGCTGTGGAACCAGGCTTTTGTCGATTACTTCGTACCGATGCAGCTCACCCGGGAACGCTTTATGGCTCTGGTGCGCCACGAGCTGGTATCCCTACCCGACTCGTTTGTGGCATTTGCAGGCGGACGGGCTGTGGGCCTGGCTTTGCTGGGCCTCAGGGCAGAAGGTCGGAAGACTGCGGGGTACGTGGCCGGAACTGCCGTGGTGCCGGATTATCGCCGCCAGGGGCTAGGCCGGATGCTGATGCAAGCTCTCTTGGATCAGGCCAAAGATCTGTCAGTAGGACGGATCACTTTGACAGCTGTCAGCGAGAATGCCAGCGCTATCCAGCTCTATCAGCAGCTCGGGTTCAAGATTGTTCGTCATCTCACCTGCTGGGAGAAAACCCTGAGCAGAGGGCGGCGGCCAAAGCCTCCGGCGGAACTATCCTTGCAGCCGGTGTTGCCTCGTGAGGTGCGATCCCTCTGCAGCGCCTGCTACCGGCAAGCCCCCGAATGGCAGAATCGTCCGGATGGCGAGAAACTACAGTTGGCACAGGCGGTGCTGGCTCTGTGGAAGGACATTCCAGTGGGATACGCACTTTATGCTGGGAGGGACCCGCTGCACCTGTATCAGTTGGGAGTGCTCCCCGAGTGGCGACGGCAGGGCATTGGCAGGGAGCTGTTTCGGTACCTGAGCGCCGGCAAGCCTGCTGCCCAGCTGATCTATCTCAATCACCCACAGGAAGAGCCGGAAGCTGCCGCCTGGCTGCAGACAATGGGTTGTTCCATATTCCTCAAGCAAGTGGAGATGTTACTTTCTCTGTAAGGGAGCCGAATAAACATACGTGGGGGGATGAAACGATGACCAAGCGTACGCTGCAGCCTGAGGACATTTATCGGCTGCGCACAGTGGGGGAAGCAGATGTTAGTCCCAATGGTCGCTACCTTGCCTATGTGGTGAAAGGCAGCGACCAGAAGTCAGACAAAGATCAGCGGAACATCTACTTGCTGGATCTGCAGACAGAGCAAGCCAAGCGAATGACCAGCAGTGGCAAGGATCACTCTCCCTGTTTTTCTCCCGATGGATCCCGGCTGGCGTTCATCTCCGCTCGGTCCGGTCAGGATCAAATCTGGGTGCTGGAACTGGACGGGGGAGAGGCGTGGCATTTGCCGACGGAGGAAGCGGTGTCCGGGCTGCCCCACTGGTTTCCTGATGGCAGGCAAGTCGCCTATCAGGCCAGGGTGTTTCCTCATGATGCCGATTGGAATCCCTATCCCGGAGCACCGGCTGGCGATGGACAGCGTTTGGCCGATTTGGTCAAATGCGCCCAGGATGAGACCAAGTCTGAGGACAAGACGCCGAAGAACGAAGTCAAGGTGATCACCCGGCTCCGCTATCGGGGAGACGGGATGGGCTATTTTGGACATCAACGCCGCCATCTGTTTGTCACTGCGGTTCCCAGCCAAGCTCCCTTGGAGAATCTGCAGCCTGCTGGCCGGCAGATTACCACCGGAGACTGGGATTTTGGCGCGCCTGCCATTTCGCCCGATGGCCGCTATCTGGTGGCAGCAGCGAGACAAACTGCGGAAGCTGATTATGAGCCGAGCATGGATCTGTGGCTTTACGTGTTGGAGACAGGAGAACAGCACTTGTTATATCAGGGCCCTGGACCCATCTCGCAACCCCTATGGTCGCCAGATGGTTCTGTGCTCAGTTTTGTCGGACACGACAACCGACAGAACGTCTCCACCAGCAGTGATCTCTGGCTCCTGCCGATCGCAGAATGGTTGGTAGAGCTAGAAGCCGGAAAACGCCCGCCGGCGCTTGGTGTCACCGCTGCCAAAAACCTGACCAGGCCGCTGGACCGGCCGGTGGGTGCCCATGCGGGACCGGAATTGCGCCACGGCGGCAAAGTGATGTTCTGGGCTGGGCAACAGCTTTACTTCATCCTCTCCGATCGGGGCGCAGGTTGCATTTATGCTGTCGACAGCAGGGGAGAGCAGCTGAAACGCATCTTGGTCGACTATGATCAATCCATAACCAGTATCGCTGGCAATGGCGATGTCCTCGTGTTCGCTTCCTCCCAGCCGGACAAACCGGAAGAGCTGTTCCTGCTGACAGCAGAGGGCGGCCGACCGCTGACCGGGATCAACGATCAGTTCCTGGGCGAGGTTAGCCTTTGCCCGTGGCAGAAGATCACCTATCCTAGCCAAGATGGACAGGAGATCGATGGCTGGCTGATCTATCCGCGGGATTACCAAGTCGGCCAGCGCTATCCGTTGTTGCTGTTGGTTCACGGCGGGCCGCACGGCGCTTATGGGCCGGCGTTCATGTTCGCTGGGCAGATCTTCGCTGGCCTGGGCTATCTGGTGCTGTTCGCCAACCCCCGAGGCAGCACCACCTACGGGCAGGATTTCACCTGTGCCATCGACAAGAATTGGGGTGTGGTGGACTACGCCGATATTATGGCCGGCGTGGACACGGTCGTCGAGCGCGGCTTAGCCGACGCAGAGCAGCTGTTCGTGCATGGCTGGTCTTTCGGCGGCTATATGACCTGTTGGCTGGTCACCCAGACCAATCGTTTCCGTGCCGCCTGCGGAGGTGCCAGCGTCACCAACCTGCTCAGTGACTACGGCACCAGCGACATCCTTTGGGCAGATGAGTGGGAATATGGCGGGCAGCCGTGGCGGGACTCCGACCATCTGTTGCGGCACTCGCCGTTGGCACACGTGGAGCAGGTGACCACACCGATCTTGCTGATGCACGGAGAAGGGGACTTGCGCGTGCCCATCAGTCAAACGGAGGAGTTCTATACTGCTCTGCGGCGCTTGGGCAAGGTAGCCGTGATGATCCGTTACCCCGGCGAGTTCCATGGCTTGCGCCGTCCTTTGCACCGGGTGGATCGCTATCGACGGCTGCTGGCCTGGTTCGAGCACTACCGTCAAGCCTAATCGGCGCAAGACCAATGTTACAGCGGGACGCGTACCATGTACCATCATCGCGATGGTACATGGTACGCGTCCCGCTGTATCTTCTGGAGCTGCTACTCTGACCGGATGGCTTCCAAAGCGGAGAGCTTCATGGCGCGGTTGGCCGGGGCAAAGCCCGAGACCAGGCCGACCAGGGTGGCGAAGCCCACCGAGCTGATCGCTAACCAGAAGGGGATGACGGAAATCGGTAATGGCCTACCATCGGGGGAATACCCCCCGCCGATAAAGCCGCCCAACCCGCCGCTGAAGCGATTGAGCAGATAGGAGGCACCGAAGCTAAGCAAGATGCCCACTATACCACCGGTGAAACCGATGATCCCTGCCTCCCACAAGAACAGCTGGCGGATGTCTGTCAACAGGCAACCCAATACTTTCATCACTCCGATCTCCTTGGTGCGCTCGTAGATGGACATGATCATGGTATTGGTGATTCCCAAAGCGGCCACCAGCAGCGAGATGGCACCGATACCGCCCAGCACTGCCTGCACCATAAACAGCTGTTCTCTCATACTGGCCAGGATGTCCTGCAGGCTGAAGGTGCCTAGCTTCATCTCACGGATCTGCTCCGAGATGCGTTCGATCTTGTTGATGTCCGGCACCTTGACAATCGCTTGCTCGTAGCCGGTAGTGGTGGTGGTTCTCCCTTGAGAGGCGTTATACTCCCTGACGATCTTTTGCAGGTAGTTGATGTCCACAACCACTTGCCAGTCCTGCTCATTTTGAGCCCGCTCCAGGATGCCGGCTGTGCGCACCTTATACAGTTTGGCCGGCTTCTGGTTGGGATTATGATAGTCCTCGCCATAACTCCAGTCCAAAGTCAACTGCAGACGGTCAGTCATCACATTCACCGGGGGCCGTCCGCCGATATTGCCGTACCGCTGCGTCTTGGGATTATAGAAGTTCATGGTGGTATCTGCGCCAAACAGCAGCATGTCGCCCTCACCCGGGTTGAGCAGGCGACCTTGCTCGGCCACATAGCCCAGCTCCGCCAACACTTCCGGTTTCACACCGTACAGGCTGACGTGGGCGATGTAGTTTCCTGAAACCAGCTTGCCACTGGTGCGCATGATCGGGGTAACCGCGGTGACGCCCTCGATCTTGCTGATTTCGTCCAGCAATTGGTCGGTGATCTCAGCCGCCTCCTCCTGTCGTCCGGTCGGCTCCTTGGGCGCATAGTAGCGATTGACTTCGATGATGGTCAGACTGCCCATTCTGCCTATTTGCGCCTTGAATCCCTCGCTCATACCCAGACCCAGTGAGAGCATCACCACGACGGCGGCGGTGCCGATGGTCACGCCCAGAATGGTCAGGAATGAACGCACCTTGCGTCGCAGGAAGTTCTTCAGCGCCAAGCCGATCAGGTCAATCTTCTTCATTCGGCTTCACCTATTCTTCCTTGGATTGCGGTTTTTGCCCTTGCTCTTGCTCTGACCCTTGGTCAAAGCCCACATATTCGATTTCCGGGATCACCATTTGAGCTGCTGCCATCATGTCTTCCGCTCGCTGCAGCTCGAAGCGCCTTTTCTTGCGCCGGCGCAGGTAGAAGACCACGCCGCCGATTACAGCCAACAGTGCTGCCACTCCTATGCCCACATAAAGCAACACGTTGGTCTTCTTGGGTTCTGGCATGGGCGGGCCCATATGCCCCTCGTCTGGCACGAACGGTTCCATTACGTTCAAATCGAAGGTGCGCCGCACTTCGATGGGTGTACCCACCGAATCCTCAAAGGAGAACACTACAGCGCCGGAAATCGAGCCGGGCTCGGTAGGGGTGAGTGCAAAGTTGAAGGAATCGCTCATTCCCGGGCTGAAATTGCCCACGAAATAGTTGCCGCCTTCTATCTGGAAGGGGCCTTCTGCCTTGATCATCAAGTTGTGCAGCATGGTCTTGCCCAGATTGTAGAACTCCAAGTTGACCGGCATCATCTGATACATCATCGGCTGTCCATAGAAGACTGGATCGCCCACCACCAATCTGGGTGGCTGCAGAACCGAGATGCTGATCACTTCTTGTGAGTTGTAGGCCTGGCCGTTCTTGGCTTCATACTCAAAGGTGATGTTCAGCGAGTAAGGCTTGTTCTCGGCGTCCGGTTTGGTGGTCATCGGCAACGCGGTCGGATAGACTTCTTGGGGCTTGATCTCTTCGATGAACAGCGTGTTGCTGGCATCCACAGGCAGAAAGGTGCCATCGTTGGATTGTACCGTTACCTTCAGGTTGCGGATAGTCTGATTGCGGGATGTGTTCTTCAGATCTAGCTGCAGCGCAAACTGGCTTCCTGCCCGCACTTCCCGTCCGCCGAAATCATAGCGGTCGATGATCAGGCGAGGGACGCCTTCCCCATCGTCGCCTGAGGAATCAACATTGTGCAGCGGGATGAATACCGTATTGGTTTCGCTGTATGCTTGGCCACTGATGTCGGTGTATTCCAGTTTGATTTGAAGCATCGCTGACGACTCGGTTAGGGAAGAGGCGGCAAACAAGTTGAATTCAACCTCTGCGCTCTCCTGGCTGGCAATCGAGTCGAGGTACCGTACATCGGTATCCTGTCGCAGTGAGATGCCTGCTGCGCTCAGCCCTTGCAGGGTAACCTTCACGTTGTGTGCATCGCTGTCGCCGCTGTTGGTGATGGCGAAGGCTCCCTTGGTCGCAGCGTCGAGGATGAGCAGCGGCGTGGAACAGACAGCTGCCAAACGCGGTGCTAGGTTCTGAGCCTGCACTTGGATGTAAGCCGTCGCGCTGGAGGTGAAGTCATCTCCGTAGGAGTTGCGATAGCTGAAGTTGAGCACGACGGCATGAATGCCAGTGGTTGCCCCTGGGGCCAAGCTGACGTTGAATTCCGCATCCTTGGTTCCATTTGGACCCAAAGAGCCGACGGAGGTGCCCACCGCCATGCTGTTGGCTGTGAACAGTGGCTGTGACCCGGCAGGCTCCAGCTGCACATTGACCCGGCTGGCGGAGTAACTGCTGGTGTTCTTGATGGGGATGACCAGCGTATCGCTCTCGGCCGTCAGCAAGGGCATCTCCTTCTCACTGTCCACGCCAATGATGGGACGATACTTGCTGGTATCTACGGGGGGCTCCGGATCCGGCCATTCGGGTTCTTGCGGATCTGGGGCAGTCTTGATCACTGTCAGCCCCTTGCTGCTTGTTCCGCTAGGCCTAGTTTCCGTACCATCGTCAACTTCACCGTATTCAAAGGAGAACCCGATGGTCAAGTCATCACCTGCACCAGTGCGTATGAAGTAAAACGTTCCACTGGCGGTACGACTTCCCGAGTTCAGGGCGTTGATCGTGCTCGATTGCGCCGGAATAGGATTGCTTGATACAGCATAGGTAGATCCGTTCTTGATAGCATGCACAAAGCTGCCTGCGTTGGCCTCGATGCTTAAGCTATGGAGAACGCCGTCTATTGGCTCCAAATCACTGTCTTTCCCATCCTCAGCATGAACGGCGTTGTAGGGATCCCATTCTAGTTCAAGAGTGACTGCATAGACATTGGATACCCCAAGCACTCCTTTGACAGAATAGCTGTTCACCCGTATGACAGGGGTGGCGGGCGGATCATCAGCTGCCCTCACCAGCGGCACCCCAACCGGAGCCACTCCAGCGAATAACAACAACAGACAAAGAACTAGGCTGGTAATTCTTTTCATGCTAACTAGACCTCTTCCTGTTTAATTCGATTTTGACGATGTTGCCATCGCTGATATGGATGATCCGATGGGCATAGGCAGCGACCGCCAGGTCGTGGGTGACCAACACCACCGTTTGCCGATTGCGGGCCGTCATCGTGCTGATCAACTGCATTACCTCCCGGGTAGTACGGGTATCCAGGTTGCCTGTCGGCTCGTCAGCGAAGATGATCGGAGGCCGACTGACCAACGCGCGGGCGATGCCCACGCGCTGCTGCTGACCGCCACTCATCTGAGTTGGCCGGTGATGCAGGTGCTGTCCCAGCCCCACCTGGGTGAGCATGCGCTTGGCCAACATCTCCCGTTGCCTTCGGGGCACACCGCGGAAGATCAGCGGCATGGCTGTGTTCTCCAGCGCAGTAAGCGTGGGCAGTAGGTTAAACGATTGAAAGATGAATCCGATGTTTTGCTGGCGAAAGCGAGCCAGTGCCTTCTCGTTCATCCCTTCAATGCTTTTCCCTTTGATGCGCACGCTGCCAAAGGATGGTTTTTCCAAACCGGCCAGCATGTTCAGCAGGGTGGACTTGCCGGAGCCAGAGGTGCCCAGCAGACAACAGAACTCGCCTTCGGCGATATCCAGCGTGATGTGATTTAGCGCTACCACCTTTTCATTGCCGATATGATAGACCTTTCTTAGGGCTCTAATCTCTATCGCATTGTTCGGCAATAACCTCACTCCTTCAGCTACGAAATGGCAGCAACATTCTTATGTATCAACCCTTGGCATCGCTGCTCGGAAGGTTAGCGGTTTTCAGCTCTCTCCAAGTGGTCAGATCAATAACATACTATCAATACTAAGACGAGGGCAGCAAGATAATTGTTCCAGCAGTGCCAATGCAAAAAGGGGGACTGTCCCCGTTTTTGCATTGGCAGAGACAAAGGAACCCCAACTCCGCAGAGTTGAGGGAACCCATCAAGGATGGTCAGGTTTTACTCCCAGAAAGCCAGACTCGGGGTACCAGAATCCGACAGTCCCATCGATGGCCGCCACATACTCGGTATAAGTCAGCCCCCACCAGCCAGGGGCGTAGGCCATCACTTCGCCCTTCTTCACCCGATCGCCCAAGCGCTTAAAGATAAAGCCCTCCAACACGCCGTCTATAACGGGCAGACGCACTACCTGCCAGCCCTGGTTTATATGCTGTTCGTAAACAGGATTGCGCCCCCGCAGACCACGTACCTGAGTGGAGACCAGAGGGATGGGCTGATCATAGAGCAACTGATTGACTGTCGCCCGCCGCGCTAATCCGGCTGGGATGGCTGTAGCTACCACATATGCTGAGCCAATCCAAAGCAACATTGCGGACAGTTCACCGGTAGCCAAGGGCAGCAACACGCCGCGGCTTTGCAGCAAGGCGACAACCCCCATACCCAAACCGATGGCTGCAGCCATGCCCAGCAGGGCGGTAAAAAATCCACTGCCGAAAAAGAGGCCAGACAGCTCCATAGGTGTAAGTCCCAGGCTCTTCAGCACCGATAGCTCTCGCTTGCTGTCCAGAAACGAAAGCAGGAGGGCAGTCAGAACGCCCAGTCCGAGAAAGATGAATAGCAGTACCACCAGGCTTGAACTGCTGCTGTAGGTGTCCTTGACAGCCTGTTGAGCCAGCTGAGCGGGCTGGTAGCGATTGCGCAGAGTACTGTCTTGATAGAAGCGCTGCAGCAGGGCTAGCACCCCGCTGAGCTCACCATTGGCTGGCAGGTTGTACAAGAATCGATTGAAGCCTGGCTGTACCATGGCCTCTGCCAGCCAACTATAGGAAACCAGCAGTTCTGCGGTTGCCGCGCTGCTGGTATAGGCCTCATCGTGCAGGGTAGCGATTATCCTTTGCCCATTTGGTAGCAGCAACTGTATCTGTTCACCCAACGGCAGTCCTAGACTCTCGACCAGCTCGACCGGGACCAGTACGCGGTCACCCTCTGGCTGAGGGCCAGTATAGGTTTCCAGCGGACTGATGGCCAGCACCGGCAAACGCCCGTAGGAAGAGCTGGCAGTGAAGCCGAATCCTGCAGCCACTGGTAACGGCTGTGGTCGATTGCGCCATGCCCCGGTCACCTCCGCGGGCCCGTTCATGAAGCTTCCGGCAGGAAGGTCTACGTAGATGTCTGCCAACATCTGCAATGCATCGGTTTGCTCGCTGAGGCGGGCACCCATCTGGGACATGTAACTCTGATAGAGCAAGAAGGCACATCCGGTCAGCGCAGTCAACAACATAGCCGCCAGATGGATCTTCCAGTTGTGCCGCAGTCGGCGCAAAGCCAACCTGAGGACACTCTTGATCTTCACTTAGCGATCACCTCACCGTCCCGCATGCGGATCACCTGGTCAGCCTGATCGGTCAGGCTCTGATCGTGGGTGACCATGATGAAGGTCTGCCCGTCCTGTCTGTTAAGCTCTTGGAACAGCGAGACTATGCCGTCCCTGGTGCGAGAGTCCAGATTGCCGGTTGGCTCATCCGCCAGGATAACCTGCGGTCGATTGGCCAAAGCTCGGGCGATGGCCACGCGCTGCTGTTCGCCACCCGATAGCTGCAGGGGGAGGTGACGCTTCCTTTTGGCCAATCCCACTCGCTCCAGCAACTGTTCAGCCCTCTGCCTGGCTTGGGCGTGACTCACGCCGATAAACTGCAGCGGCAACATCACATTTTCCAGAGCATTCAAGTGTGGGATCAAGTTGAAAAACTGAAACACATAGCCGAGCTTGTGGCGCCTAAGCAGCGCCAACTCACTTTCGTTTAGGTTCCGGTAGGACTGACCGTCCAAAATGACGTCTCCGCTCATCGGTCGATCCAGGCCACCCAGCAGGCTAAGCAGGGTGCTCTTGCCGCTGCCCGAAGGTCCGACGATGATATTCATGGTTCCCTGATGAAAGGACACATTGACGTTGTTGACAGCGTAGATCGTCTCGCCCAGGGAAAACGCCTTGTTCAGGTTGATCGTTTGCATGATCGGCTTACTCATGACCGGAGCACCTCGTTTACTGTCATTTTGGATAGGCGCCAGGCAGGCATCAGCCCAAAGACTAGACCGATGGCCACCGTCTGCCCCATCACCACGCCGTAACTCTGCAGAAGGTCAAGAATGATGCTGCTGAATGCAACATGGTTAGTCAGCTGTTGCAGCAGGGCGGCGGCATAGGTGATCACGAATCCCACCGTAGACCCAATAACGCTGAGGGTTACCGCTTCAGTGATGGCCATCAGCATTATGTCCCGCCGGCGAGCGCCGATGGCTTTCAGGATACCGATTTCCTTTCTCCTGGCAGCCGCGCCGGTGAGCATGCGGGCCGCCATCAGCAGGCCGGCATTGAGGTAAATAAACAGAGACAACAGGCGGCCCATATCTTGAGGGAAACCCAACTGGGCCTTGGCTGTTCCAGCCAGGTATTCTTTTGGAGCCATCTGGAAGTGGTCGATCAATTGGGACTGGGAGGCCACCCGGGCCAAATTGGGGGCGCTGACCACTGTAAATTGGGGGTTGTTTAGCTGCAACTCACCACTTACCGACTCCAAGAACCCCATGTTCTTGACAATGACGCCACAACTAAAGGCCATAGGCGGTTTTGTGGGGGCAGCCAATTGCCAGATAGCTTGCCAATCGCTTGCCCGCACCCAGATTTCGTCGCGGTTGAAGTAGCCCTGTTCTGTCATTGTCCCGCCTTGACCGTCAGGCCAGCTGATGCTGCGAGTGGGGAGAGCGTAATAACCGGCTACCTGCGCGTCAATTTCGCTAAGTCTGGTATCGTCAATTTGCACCGAACCATCCGGTGCCATCACCAGTGTGGGCAGCGTTAACTTGATCTGCGCTCCCGGTTCAGGCAAAGAAGTGGAAGAGGGTATGCGGCTATTTAGCCAAACTGGAATCACGCCACTCAACTCCTGCGCAGGAACCTGGTTGAGCAAGTACTGTTCTAGGGGGTCCCCTTCCTTCAGTGCGCGCACTGCTACCGGGAGGTCGGCTGCCACGGTGCTCCGCCAAGCGGGCAAGCGATAGAGGGGACTGACGTCCATCACTTCTGGATGGCGCTGCAGCGCGTCCAGCTCTTCCTGCGTCATCGATCGCAGGACAGGTCTTGTGTTGGAGAGAAAGCCCTCTTTAGATACATGGGGATAGAACATAGTCAAGGTGGAGAATTCATTCTCCGCCAAACGATATAGCTGCAAGTCGCCCTGCTCGTCAGGGGAGGTCATGATGCGAACCGGGTAGACTACGATGTCTCCGCCCAGGTAATGGCGATAATTGGCGTAAGCCAACGCCGGATAGCCGGAACTGATGGTTAAGTTGGCAGTCAGGCTGACGGCAGCCAACACCAGGCTAATCAGCGCTAAAGCGCTGCGGCTGAGTTGACGGATGATGCTCAGCACTCCAAGTCGAATAAACAATCTGTTGCTCCCCCCTGTGCAGCAAGTTTGCCTGCGGCAACAATTGCTTTGCCTAAGGTGTATAAATACTTCAACAACCAGCTAATAGCCAAAATTGACGGCCTTTTAAGATTATACCACAGCGAACAGCTACACTAGCTAGCCTATATCTGTAGGTCATCCTAGCATGGAGATGCAAATTCAGACAATTATCACCGACCGCGATTTTTATAGTCTGCTATCCGGCTGCTTGGAATAGTCATAGGAGGAGGGCTCGTACCCAAAACAAGGGGGAAAAGGGAGGCAAACATGAAATTTCAAGCACTGGTTGAAAGTATTGATGAACAGCACGTGTCGCTGCTGGTTTTGGGACAAGTCTACCAATTGCCCCGTCAATGCCTGCCTGCCAAACTAGAAGAGGCTGACGTCCTGGACGTGGTCATCTTTGTCAACGAAAAGGAAACGGAGCGCAGGCTGAGCCAAGTACGCAAGTGGTTGCTGGCCTGCGGAGCGTATCGAGCCAGCGAGATGGAAGCCAAGCTGCTTCAAGGAGGCGCAAAGTAGCGAACGCATCCCCATTAGCTACATACCAAAAACAAGGCTTCGGCGCCAGGCGAAGCCTTGTTTTTGGCTACTACTTCTTAATAACCGATGCAGCTGCCGTCGCCCCGAGGGTCGCTGGCGCCATAGCGCACCTTGGTCCGGGGGTCGATCAGAATCAACTGCACACTGCCGCCGCCAGCCCACCCATCAACCACTTGGATTTCGTGGCCCAGCTGGGCCAGGTTATCCCGCAGCGGTTTGGGGAACCGGCTTTCCATGCGCAGTCTGACCGGCTGTTCAATGGTAGCCGGGTCGGTCCCGGGGACACTGGTCCAGCGAGGGGCGGTTACTGCTTCAAATACAGACATGCCAAAATCAAGACAATTGACCACCGTCTGCATATTCCACTGGGGCTGCCCGTCACCCCCGGGGGTGTTGCCGACCAGATAGGGCTCCCCTTGCCAGGTGACCAGGTAGGTGTTCAACGTGTGCATCGTCTTTTTGCCCGGTGCCAGACAGTTGGGATGGTCGGGATCCAACACAAAACCTCTGCCCGCACGATTATTGAGCAGAATACCGGTGCCGGGGATGGTCACCCCTGAACCGAATGCCAGGGACAAACTGTGAATGAAAGAGACTGCGTTCCCGTCTTTGTCCACCACCACGAAGGATGTGGTGTCGCCATCGGGATCCCCCGGCTGCATCACGCGGGCAGCCTGCAGCGGGTCGATTGCCTGCCGCCGCCTGGCAGCGTATTCTGGGCTAAACAGACGGGTGAACGGCGTTGTCGCCAGCTTGGGATCCTGAGCGAAGGCCAACCGATCGGCATAGGCCAGCTTTTTCGCTTCCACCATCAGGTGAACCGCTTCGCCACTATCGGGCCCTTTGGCGGCCAGATCAAACCCTGCCAAAATCGCCATCTCTTCCAGCATGATCAGCCCTTGCGATGGGGGAGAAGTCTGGTAAATCTGGTAGCCGCGGTAATCCACGTGCTCTGGCTGATAGATGTCAGATCGATGCTCCCGTAACTCGCGTTCGCCGATTAGCCCGCCCGTTGCTGCCATGTGTTGCACCAGGCGATCAGCGATTTCTCCCCAATAGAATGCTGCCGCCCCTTGTTGGGCGAACAAGCGCAACGATGCAGCATAATCGGGCTGTCTAAACAGTTCGCCTGCCTGATAGCAGCTGCCATCCTGCTTGAGGAATGTGCGTGCTGTTTCTGGAAACTGGGCCAACTTACTCTGATTGGAACGTAACTGCCCTGCTAACAGCTCCGATACGGGAAACCCATTTTCTGCGTAATTGATAGCCGGCTCTAGCACCTGCTCCAGAGTCCAGCTTCCCCAACGATCCATTGCTGTCGCAAAAGCGTCAGGCGAACCGGGCACGGCCACTGCCAACGGTCCTGATAGCGGCATCTTGCTGGTGTATCCCAAAGCGGCATAATGCTCCAGAGTGGCCCCGTACGGAGCGATGCCGCTGCCGTTTAGTGCCTCCACCTGCCTCGTCTTGGCATCATAATGAATGAGGAAGGTGTCTCCGCCCAAGCCACACATGGCGGGCAGTACTATACAGGATACGCCAGCCATAGCTATCGCCGCGTCCATGGCATTGCCGCCCCTTTGGAGTACTTCGATGCCGGTTGCAGTAACCAAGGGGTGGGCCGAAGCCACCATTCCGCCTGTGGACATCACCACACCCCGCTGTTTACCTGGTGTGCTAGCCCACAAATTCGAGTCCACTTCTGTCTTTTTAGTCATGGTCATTCCCCCTATGCAAATTGCATGCTCGCTAAACGTCCGCAGGCCGCGCAGCAAGGTTATCCGTCCGCAGTGGCTGCCCCTATTAGGTTGCCAATTCTCAGCATAAAAAACGGGAGCAAGTCTGCTCCCGATGGGCTATTTGCTTACCGACTAGCAACACCTTGCGGTCTAGTCCCTATTCTTCAGCCGGAGGCCACTGACCCTCCTCAGCCACGATCTCCATGAACGCATCCACTACTTCTGGCGAGAACTGCTGTCCCTTCAGGCGAACCAGCTCTGCCAGTGCTTGTTCCGTGGACATCGCCTTGCGGTAGGGGCGATCGCTGGTCATGGCGTCAAAGGCGTCAGCCACAGCGATGATTTTGGCTTCGATGCTGATCTCCCTACCGGTCAATCCCAGGGGATAGCCAAGACCATCCTCCCGCTCATGATGCTGTTCGATCACTTGGCCGACCTCTTCCAGGAAGGTGTCCTCCAGCATCTGCCGCCCAGCAGTGGGGTGACGGCGGATATGCTCCCATTCCTCCTGGCTAAGCCTACCAGGCTTAGCCAGAACTTCTTCAGGGACCACCGTCTTGCCCAGGTCGTGCAGATAAGCGGAATCGATTAGACGTTGCATCTGGCCGCCTGATAGTCGTAGACGCTCCCCAATTCGGGTAGCGATCTTTTGAATACGCTGGCAGTGCTCCTCCGTGTACATGTCCTTTAGTTCAATATCTGTGGCCAGATCCTGCCATTGGCGGATGGTGTCACTGATGTAGCTGAACACCGGGGGAGAAGCCAGATAGAGAATGGTCAGCTTGTTGACCGTCCGAAAGTATGCAGGCTGCACCAATTGTGTGGCCTGCAGGTAGTCCCCAGGCCCGAGCACCGTCTCCTCGCCGTCTATGGTACAGACGAGACTGCCATCCAGTATGTAGAAGAACTCAGAGCCGCTCCAAGGCGTGAGCGTGAAAGGCTGATCCGCCTTAATGGTCTGCAACATCACTTCCATTTCGCCTGCCCTGGCCAGAAGCTTCACCTTTGTATTATTTTTGGACACCTCCTCTAGGCAATCTCCATTTCTAATAATCCGCAGACCTTTCACCGCTCAACACCTCTTGTTCGTGCCTAGTTTATGTTAGCTAGCATTGCCGGGCACGTAAATAGGGTCAACGTAAACAGTGTGCGGCCCAATGTGAACTTCTTCATACTCACAGCGCCAGCTGACGCCTTCCCGTGCGCACATCAGCTTAACCGGGTTGAGCACCGCTTCCGTTGAGATGACTAGCGCGTTGGCGATAGCTTGAGTGGAACTGTAATACGCATGGTATGGCATTTTGCCGCTATTGTAGAGTTCGTCCAGCCGGGCAGCAGTCGCTTCAGCGTTCTCCACCAGCCTCTCCACCGTTGCGTTTGCCCTTGCGGTCAACTTTAACAGCTGTTCTGATGGGGGATTCTCGTCCAGCGCTAGGGCGGTGCCTGCGCCGAAGCAGAGAACCAGGATTAGACTGAGCACTAATACCTTACGCCCAAACATGATCACGCCTCCTTTCGAGATTTCTTTTGGCCCACCATCTATCGATTCTACCTATGATGCCTGTTTTCCTTCCCAACCTTCGCCAATTTTCAACTTCTTTTGCTCGTTCCTGACCCATCATAACTGTAGAATCGCTCCTAGGTGAATTGTATGCTAAGTGCACTCAGTTATTTGTAGCATCTGTTCACAATCGAAAAGTACTATGTTACAATTGTATCAACGGGTGGTGAAAAGATGAACAAGGGTATGGAACAGGCGAGACAGGACTTTGACACGGCCAATCGTAAGGCTGAACTGCTGAAGGTGTTGTCGCATCCCATGAGACTATGCATCGTGCGTGGTCTACTGGGCGAAGGTTCGTGCAATGTGACCAGCATGCAAGAATGCTTGGGCATCCCTCAGTCCACAATTTCACAGCACCTGGCCAGGTTACGCACCGCAGGGGTGATTGTTGGCACCCGCGATGGGGTGGAGGTTTACTACAAGGTTGTGAGTAGAGAAGCGGAACGTGTTATTCGAGCCCTCTTTAGTTAGGGCTCCTTTTTTTATTCAACCGGCCAGCCAGGTAGGGTCGCCAGTTGGGAGGCAAATTGTTCCAGCCCTCTGGCATCTGCTTGATCAAATCGCTGCTTGATTGGACTATCGATGTCCAACACACCCAGTAGAGTCCCTTGCGGGCCGATGATCGGGATGACTATTTCTGATGCAGAAGCAGCGTCGCAAGCGATGTGGCCCGGGAACTGGTGCACATCATCTACAACCAGAGTCTGCCTCTCCTGAGCAGCCGTGCCACATACGCCATTGCCCAACGGGATGTGTGTGCATGCCGGCTTTCCTTGGAATGGGCCTAGCACCAGTTCTTCTCCACGCAATATGTAAAATCCCACCCAGTTGATCTGGTCCAGTTGATGGCCGAGCAGGGCTGCCGCATTGCAGAGATTGGGCAGCCAATCCGGTTGGTCGACTATCAGGTTGGTCAACAGGTGGTTTACAGCTCGGTAAAACAGTACCTTGTCTGTCGTCTGGATTTTCTTGGCGCGATACATGTGCTTGTTCCCCCTCATGGCCAATATAGTCTGATTATAGCCGATTGTACGGTCGCCATGTGTCGAATTATCTGTTAGCCTGCAAATGAAACCAATCGTAGCGTTGTTGCGTATGGAAAAGTACATAGTCTAGAGGGAACAAACAAGGAGAGATGCTGGATGGGGGAGATTCTTGGGCGCATTGGCGGTGGGTTTGTGGGACTGGATATCCGTTGTCGCACAGACCACGGTTCGATCGCGGGTCGCATCGGAGGAGCTTTGATCGGCTGGGATGTGCACCTGCAGTCAACCGGCGGGATCATCACCGGGCGCATGGGCGGGGCTTTGGCCGGACGCGACATATCAGTGCAGCTGTTTGGGAAAACATTGCAGGGCAGAATTGGCGGGCTGGTTGCAGGCATCGATGTGCAGCTGGAACAGCCTGGGGACCACATCCAGGGGCGCTGTGGAGGCGATGTCTTTGGTTTCAGCTGCAACCTGCAGTTGATCGGTTCGGGTAGGCTGGAAGGAAGAACCGGGGGTGACGTCTTGGGAAAAGATGTGTCGCTGGAGTTTAGCCCGGACGTAAACCCTCTGGTGGCGGCGTTGCTGGCTTGCGCAGCAGTGTATTATCAACAGTTGAAGTCTAGAAACAACAGTGGGGGCAGCTCGGGTGGGGGCAGTCACTGATAGCCAACCGCCATTAGCTTCATCCAATACGCAAGAATAACAAAACAACAGGGCCGTTTGGCCCTGTTGGCTTGTTCACTCTCGGTTATCTAGCGTAGTACTCGCTTGGAGAAGGCATACTTTGCACGCAGGTATGAGTTGGACAGCGAATCGATGGTCACGCCACGGCGTGGGAACGCGTGGATGATGCGATTGTTGCCCGCATACAGACCAACATGGGAGATGCCGCGCTTGTAGGTGTTACGGAAGAAGATCAGGTCGCCATAGCGCAAGTTGCCCTTGGAAACATATGCTCCGCGGGTTGACTGTGCGGCTGCTGTACGCGGCAGGTAAATGCCGTACAGACGATAGACATACCGGGTGAAACCTGAGCAATCGAAGTAGCGTGGGCCGGTGGCGCCAAAGACATATCGACGTCCCAGATACCTTCTGGAGGTCAGATAGAGTCTGTAGCCTGTGCTGGTGCTAGCTGCTTCTGCAGTGTTCTGCAGCGGCAAACCAGGCACGGCGGTGGCGACAGCGACGACGAGCATGAAGACGATTGCGATCTTTTTTGTAATTTGCATTAGCTTGTTCATGATACGACTCCTTTCTAAATATGGCAGAAAGGGACCTCGCTCACGAAACGATCAGAATTCCTCTTGTTAGAGCAGGGCAGCTCTCTTTTCTATTGCCCGGCTCTTTTTCTCTGTGCAATTGATTATACGTTATGTAAACTAAAAAGCCAATGTCAATTCCCGCCATTGTTTCAGACGCTCTACTGCCTAGTGAAGACGGTATGATGCAGGAGGAATGCTTTGGGTGTAGAATAGGGATTGATGAGGGTTGATGCCGCATAGAGTGTTCGACTGCAGCGGTTATCCAAGACCCGCACCGTCTGTGCTATGCTGCTCAACATGCGAAAAGCGAAAAGGAGGTCTGATTCATGCCCAATCAAGAACTGCTGCTGATTCCGGGACCAACGCCGGTGACGGACGAGATCCGCACGGCACTGGCAGCGGAAACCTGGGCTCACACCGATCCGCGCTACACCAAGATGTTTGCTGAGAGTCTGGCCATGGCCAAAGAAATGTTGGGCCTAGAGGACGGTGAAGTCTTCTTGGTGGCTGGCACCGGCACTCTGGCCATGGAAATGGCGTTGGTGAACACGGTAGCTCCCGGCGAACGCATTCTGGTGCTCAGCCAAGGATACTTTGGTGACAGGTTCCTGCAGCTGGCCAAGAGCTTTGGCATCGAAGCCGATGTATTGCAGAGCGAATGGGGAAAGAGAGTCGACGTGGATGCGGTTGCCAAGCAGTTGAATGCCCGCCAATACAAGGTAGTTACCGTCACTCATGTGGATACCTCCACCGGTGTGGAAGCAGACTTGGAGTCTCTGGTGCCGTTGGTGAAGCAACACGGGGCCCTGTTCATATTGGACGGCGTCTGCGCTACGGCTGCCATCGACGAGAACATGGGCAGAACATATGCGGGTAACCCCAATTATCGCATTGACGTGGTACTCACCGGCAGCCAAAAGGCTATCGGTGTACCGCCGGGATTGTTGCTGGTGGGTATGGGCCGAGAAGCCTTGGCCGCCAGGCAGAGTCGCGAGCGGATTCCTGCCTACTATGCCGATATCAACAACTGGCTGCCAGTGATGCACAACCCCAGCAAGTACTTCGCCACGCCAGCGGTGAATATGGTTTATGCTTTCCACAAAGCCATGGAGGTGATCATGGCCGAGGGAGTGGAACAGCGCTATCGCCGGCATCGGGCTCTGGGGCGTGCGGTCAGAGCTGGTTTGGCTGTCTACGGGATGAAGGCTCTGGCGGACGAATCGGTGGCTGCCCCGACGCTTTCATGCATTGTCTATCCAGAAGGGCTGGATGACGCCAAGTTCCGTTCTGCCCTTGCCAAACGGGGAGTTGTGGTAGCTGGGGCTTTAGCTTCGCTGGCGGGCAAAGCCTTCCGCATCGGACATATGGGCAACACCACCCTGGATGACTTTCAGAAAGCTCTACGCATCATGGCCGACGTCTTGCACGAGCTTGGTCATGCGGTTGACGGCGAGCAGGCTGTTGCCACTTTGCGGCGGGTCTATGCTGAAGAATATAACTGATTAGGGAGGGATTAGGATGTTCACTGGCATTTATGCGCCTATCGCCACGCCTTTCTTAAATGGCGAGATCGATTACGAAGCCCTCAAGTTCAACCTGGATCGCTACTCAGCCACCGGTTTGGCTGGTTTGGTGGTACTGGGGTCCAACGGGGAGTTCGCGCTGCTGGATATGGACGAGAAAATGCAGTTGGTGGAGTTTGTCCGTCAACACACATCATCCAGCAAGCGGATCATCGCTGGCACCGGCTGTGAATCCACTAAAGACACTATTCGGCTCACTCGGCATGCGGCCAGCGTGGGTGCCGATGCTGCTCTCATAGTCACCCCCCATTACTATAAGGGCAATATGACCGATACGGCGCTGGAGCAGTACTACACCGAGGTGGCAGATGCTTCGCCAATTCCGGTGATGCTCTACAACATGCCTCGCAACACTGGACTAAACATGTCCTCTGCCCTGATCGCCCGCTTGGCCAAACATGAGAATATCGTCGGCGTCAAAGATAGTGGCGGCAACATCGTGCAGATTTCTGAGGTAATTGCCGGCACCGACGATGATTTCTCCGTTTTCGCCGGCTCAGGCAGCTTCCTGTATGCCACCCTAGCCCTAGGCGGAGTGGGCGGCACGCTGGCCGTAGCCAACATTTTGCCGGACCTTTGTGTGCAGCTGTATGAGGCAGTGTTGGCAGGCAAGCATGCTGAAGCACGTAAGCTGCAGCATCAGTTGCTGGCACCCAATGCCGCAGTGACTGCCCGTTTCGGCATACCGGGCTTAAAGCAGGCGATGGACTTCTTGGGATACAAGGGAGGTACCCCACGCCGTCCTCTGCTGCCGGTATCGGAACAGGTTGCGGCCGAAATTAAGCAAATCCTGCAGAACGTAGGCGCACTATAGAACATAAGAACCACAAAAATGCAGGCCAGGCAAATCGCCTGGCCTTTTGATTGCGGAATCGCATCAGTACTCCCTTTGTCACCGCACGATGAAATCAACGTCTGAAGGTCCCTTAGTGCTCAAGCGGATCACCAACCGATTGGGCAGGCAGACGATGCTTTGATGGGGTTGCGAGATCCAACCCTGACGCACATCCACCTGTTCGGGGCAATTGGCCTCGATCACGCGAATGCGCCCTGGCTCAACGGAGACGATGTTGTATCCGCCACGCCCGTCTTCCACGCGAAACTGGTATGGTTCAGGTACGGCGCTGAGGTCAATCTCCCTGATGACCGCTCCATCGCTGAGCACTGTGGCGAGCAGTTGGTCACCTCGGGCATTGTTCAGCCAGGTAATGTACAACCCACTGGCGAGAAAGATCGTCAAGAGCAAACCAAGGACCAACTTGTCTCCAACCTTCATCCGACGATACTCCTTTACATTCAGACAGTCTGTTCTATGATCGATAGCCCAGGTCGAAGGCGCGACGATTGAGGTCCAGGAAGCGAGCAGGAACAGTCGTCTCCAGCGCCTTTTGCCAGTGTTCCATGGGAATGATCATTGCCTTGGCTAGTGCACCCAGCAGCACAACATTCACTACCCGCATATTGCCCAGTTCCCTGGCGATATGCAAAGCATCCACCACTCGGGATCCGGGTGCTGCCTGCAGTATCTGCTCCAATACCCCTTCCGGATAGGTGGCTGCACCGGTGATCACCGTCATCGGGTTGATCTTCTGGCTGTTGACAACCGCCTTGCCGTCCGGCTTCAGGAAGTGCAGCCAGCGCAGTGCCTCCAGTTGCTCGAAGGCCACCAAGTAGTCTGCCTGGCCAGATTCGATCAGCGGCGAGCTGACCTGGTCAGCCATCCGCACCTGAGTCACCACGCTGCCGCCCCTTTGGGCCATGCCATGGATTTCCGTCATCTTCACATCGTAACCTTGCAGCAGCCCCACCTCGGCCAGAATCTTGCTGGCCAGAATGGTGCCCTGCCCGCCAACGCCAACCAGCAGGATGTTTAGAGCCTTGCTCACGAATTATCGCTCCCTTCTGGCACCATAGCGTCGAATTTGCAGACTTGGACGCAGAGGCCACAGCCAACGCATAAGGCGGGGTCTATGCTGCTCTTTTGATTGGCGAAGCTAATGGCAGGACAGCCGAGGCGCATGCATGCCCGGCAGCCGGTACAGCGATCGGCTAGCACCTTAATTCTAGGCTCAGTCTGTTTGACGATCAAGGCGCAGGGGCGCTTGGCGATGATCACCGATAGTTCCCTCACCGCAGTCTCCTCTTTGATCGCTTGACTGATCGCGTCCAGATCGCCCGGATCCACCGTACGCACCCTCCTTACTCCGATCGCGCGGCAAAGGGCCTCAAAATCTACCTTGTTGGTCGGCTCACCTCGTAGAGTGAACCCGGTGGCGGCATGATGTTGGTGGCCAGTCATGGCAGTGATGCTGTTATCCAGGATGATCACCGTGGTGGTGGCCTGGTTGTAGACCGCGTCCACCAGGCCGGTGATGCCCGAGTGCAGGAAAGTAGAATCGCCGATCACCGAGACTATTCTATCAGCCAACTCCGGATGTGCCTTCTCTAGGCCAGTTCCCGACGGAATGCTAGCTCCCATGCAGATGGTGGTGTCCATAGCGGATAGGGGTGGAGAAGCGCCCAGCGTGTAGCACCCGATATCCCCGGGCACTATTTTGCGCTGATTGCGTAGCACGTGGAAGACACCCCGATGGGGACAGCCGGGGCAAAGGGCTGGCGGGCGCACCGGCACCTGCGCAGCGGAGCGACCATTATCCATAGATTGCCCGGTGACCGCCTGCAGAATCATGCTTGGGGTCAGTTCGCCGATGTTGGTCAACTGGGCTTTGCCGCCGTGCACTTTGATCCCGGCAGCGCGGATCTGCTCCTCCATAAACGGCTCCAATTCTTCTATTACCCATAGCTGCTCCACCTGTTCGGCAAAGGCCGCAATCTTTTTCAGAGGCAACGGATTGGTGTAGCCTAGCTTCAGTATTGACGCGTGTGGCAGTGATTCCTTCACATACTGATAGGCGATGCCGCTGGTGACTACGCCCACCTGGCGATCGCCCCATTCGATGCGATTGAGTGCAGTCTCTTCGCTAAAAGCTGCCATTTCCGTTAGCCGCTGCTCCACAAATATGTGTCTCACTTTGGCATTAGCCGGCGCAGCCACGTACTTGGCGATGTCTTTCACGTAGGGCTTTACTGTCCGTTCTATACGGTCAGCCAGTTCGACCAGAGACTTGGAGTGGGAGATGCGTGTGGTGGTGCGCACCATCATGGGCACATCAAAACGCTCGCTGAGCTCCAGCGCGTGGCCCACCATATCCTTTGCTTCTTGGCTGTCTGCCGGCTCCAGCAGTCCGATCTTGGCAAAACGGGCATAGTAGCGGTTATCCTGTTCATTTTGCGAGCTGTGCATACCGGGATCATCGGCGGAGATCAATACCAAGCCCCCGTTCACCCCGGTGTAGGAGAAAGTGAACAGCGGGTCAGCCGCCACGTTTACACCCACGTGCTTCATTGCACACAGGGCACGACTGCCGCCGATGGAAGCACCGATGGCCACTTCCAAAGCCACTTTTTCGTTGGGGGACCACTGTGCATTGATTTCCCGATACTTGACGGCGTTTTCCAGGATCTCCGTACTGGGAGTGCCCGGATATCCCGTAGCTATCAGCACTCCATGCTCCCAAGCACCGCGGGCAATGGCCTCGTTGCCTGTCATCAAGGCTTTTCTCATCGCTCGACCTCCTTTTCTCTAGCGACACCGGTGAGTCTGGCAACTAACCAGATATGGCTATTATTAGCTCTTTGATTATAGCACAGCAGATCTAGTCATACGCTGGGTGATCTCAACTAATTCCATCCAGTGTCTGTAGTCTTTCTATAGATATGTTGAGCATAGCACACTAGTGCAGTCTGGAACTTGATTCCTTGCTGCGCTCGGAATGAGAGGGTTTTCGAGAGCAAGGGAAGGGGACTCTTGACTGCAAGGCTGTCGAAGAGTAGACTAATAGTGTTCACATGGGGGTGTAGCTCAGCTGGGAGAGCGCCACGTTCGCAACGTGGAAGTCAGGGGTTCGAATCCCCTCATCTCCACCAATACGATGAAACAAATCACCCGGCGATAACGTAATGGTTAGC
Organism: Bacillota bacterium; assembly: GCA_050949055.1. Classification (GTDB taxonomy): domain Bacteria; phylum Bacillota; class UBA994; order UBA5500; family UBA5500; genus JAEZJZ01. The sequence continues at coordinate 208,682 of JBMNFA010000002.1, forward strand.
GCCGGGTGATTTTTATTGGCAAAAGTGCCCGTAGATGATCTTAACTAAGTGCTACATGGAGGCTGGCCACAAGGTTGAGCGGCTTGCTGACGAGAAACAAAGTACCAGCTGAGGAAAACTGAAAGGTGTGAGCATGCTTATGTTCATCAACTATGCCCACCGGGGTGCAAGTGCGTACGCGCCTGAAAACACGTTGTATTCGTTCTACTTAGCTCTGTGGCAAGGAGCAAACGGCATTGAGACTGATGTCCGAAAGACCAAGGATGATGTCCTAGTCCTGTTTCATGACTCCACGCTGGATCGGGTGACCGCAGGCAGCGGTCGTTTGGCGGATTATACTTATGATCAACTTCTGGAGCTGCAAGTGATTGGCGGCAAAGACAATTCCATTTGTGACAGAATAGTGCGGTTGGAAGATTTTCTACGCCACTTAATGTTTAGAGACTTGGCCTTTGCCATCGAGTTCAAACAAGCCAACATAGAAATGGATACCGTAGACATGCTTGAGCGGTTCGACGCCTCTGCCAAGGTCACCCTGACCTCCTTTGACTTTCAGAACATCAGGACTGCCAAGCGCTATTGTCCCAAATACCGGGTGGGTTATCTGACTTCAGTTGTGGATGACAATGTCTTTCAAATGATGCGGGAGATCAAGGGTGAAGAAATCTGTCCGAATGCCAGTACGCTCACCAAAGACATGGTTGAGCGTTGTCATCAGCTAGGGTTTTCAGTCAGGGCATGGGGAGTTAGCGACGAAACCCTGATGGCTAAGGTCTATGGGTTGGGCGTTGACGGGATGACAGTCAATTTTCCCGATCTGCTGCGCAAGCACATCCAACGCCCTCGCTCCTGAGCTAGGCAGCCACTTCTTCTGGGTAATTGGGAAGGTTCCGAAGGGCCCGCTGGTCGGGTCTTTCGGAACCTTTCCCAATTGCCCAGCATTTATGCCCAGGGAACTTTCCGGGCTTGTTTACCGTTACTAGATGAGAGGGCATTGCTTCAGCATAAAGGAGTGGATTAGATGCAGTCTGGTTCCAACAAACGTTACTCCCCAAGATCCAGGGTTGCAGTGTTGTTTCTGGCTCTTATAATCGTGCTGACGCCCTATACTGGCGCGTTTGCCGATGCACCTCTGGTTGAGGAGGAGGCCTTTGAGCCGCCTGCACCTGTTTTGCTGGATTCGCGGCCGGTGACGGCAGGCACCACGATGCATGAATACATCTGGGAAGCAGAAGAGGGGCGACCGGCACAGATATATGTGCTGGAGGTTTACCTGAAAAATCCTTACGTGCAGCTGGGGGTGATCCCAGGCGGCGGCAAGGTCACAGAGCGACTGAATGTCTCCGCGATGGCAGGCAACGCCGGAGCTGTTGCCGCAGTGAACGGCGACTTTTACAACACACAAGGTGAAGGCGCCCCCATCGGTCCCATGGTGTTGAATGGACGTCTGGTATCTTCACCGTCATTGCTGCAGGACGTGTACGCTCTGGGCATCACTCAGGAGCGGCGGGCGACCATATCGGCCTTCTCTTTTGCTGGCAGCGTGGTTGCCTCCGACGGCCGGGAGTTCCCTTTGTCTGGGCTGAACAAGACCACCTACTGGGAAGAACCAGTCGGAACCCACAGCCATGCCAATCGGCTGCATCTGTATGACGACATGTGGGGTGCCCTGACCAGAGGCCACGATTCATACACCACACCTACGGAAGTCCTGGTAGACCAAGGTCACGTGGTTGACATCAGTCGGGGCAAGTACTTCGACTTCGCCGTGCCGGAAGGGATGCAGATACTCCGAGGGCACGGGCAGGCGGCCACCTTCCTCGACAGCCTACAATTGGGAGAAGAAATCGCTATCAGCTATCAACTGAGCCCGGCTGAGGATTGGAGCATGATCATCGGAGGGCATTCACTGTTAGTGGATAGAGGACAGGCTATACCTTATGCCCGGACGTCCCCAGCATTAGCAGGAACCAGAGCCAGGACGGCGGCGGGAGTGTCTCAGGACGGCAGCCGCCTGTACCTAGTGGGAGTCGAAGGATTGACGGCCAGCAGCGCCGGGCTAGCCCTGGACACCTTGGCGTCTTTTATGGAGTCTCTCGGGGTGTGGAGGGCACTTAACCTGGATGGCGGCGGATCCAGCACCATGGTGGCCAGGCCGCTGGGCAGTTTCGAACTCGAGCATGTTTTTTCTCCCGAACTGGGCAGCGAAAGAAGAGTAGCCAACGCGATCGGAATCTGGTCCCAGGCTCCTGCAGGGGAAGTGCAGGGGTTCATTCTGGACGGACACGACGTGGTGCTGATCGGCGAGCAAGCCGAATACTCACTGCGGGCTTACGACGAGTACTACAACCCGCTGGTGCCTTCAGGATTGGATATCAAGTGGGGTGTCACTGGTCCTGCTGCCAGTATGCACGGCAACCTGTTTACGGCAGACCGCTCTGGAACATATCAAGTGCAGGTTGCCTCCAGTTTCGTCAACGCTACTATCCCTGTGGAAGTTGTTGGCAAACGGGATTTGGATGCCCTTAAGCTGACGGCGGCTCCTGGCCAGGTGGTGGTAGGCAGCGAGGTGGCCCTCAGCTTGACCTTAAGCACTTCCTCTGGTAAGAGTCGACAAGTGCCGGCGCAGTTGGTGGATTGGCAGTTCCACGGTTTACGGGGAACTGTGAATGATCAGGGCGTGCTCGCGGTGCAGGAGATCACAGGCAACAGCTATGGTTTCGTGGTGGCTCGCTATCAGGGCTTTAGTGCGCCACTGACGCTCCACTTCGGCAGTGTGCGCACTCTGGACGACCTGCAAACTTTGGACAATGTCTCGTTCCGCGGCCAGCCCAGCCAGGTTTTGGGTCAGCTGAGGCTGAGTTCCGACCCGACCAATCCGGCCATCCCAGTAGTTGAGTTGGCTTATGATTTTCACGCCGCAACTGGAACCACTGCTGCCTACGTGCAGTTTGCCGACGGTGGCTTGGCACTGGATGACCAGGCCCAAGCACTGCTGATTGATGTGCACGGAAGCAAGGCTGGCGAGTGGTTGCGGGCGGAACTGCAGGATGCCTCCGGCACCATTCACCGGGTTAACCTGAGCAACAGAATTGATTGGAGTGGCTGGCGCACGCTGCAGCTCAACCTACAGGAGCTGTCGCGGGTCGGAGAATTGCGGCTGATGCGTATCTACCCGGTGGTGATTGGAGAGCAGGTTGACCAAAGGCCTCTGCAAGGAACATTGCTCTTCAAGAACTTACGGCAAAAGTACGAGGCAGAGCCCGGGCAGCCGATCGCTACCCCTGAGCAATTGTTGCTGACGGTCGACGACCGACAGATGATCATCGACGGGGAGAATCGACTGATGGATGTCCCCCCGACGATTGTTGGTGGCCGCACGCTGGTGCCGGTCAGGTTCATCTCGGAAGCGCTCAACGCCTCGGTGCTCTGGGACGGTGTGACTAGAAATGTTACCGTGATTCAAGGGCAGAGTTGGATGGATCTGTGGCCGGGGGAAGACATGATGGTGGTCGATGGCATCAGGCTGAACTTGGATGTGGCTCCCCAACTGATCAATAATCGCACCATGCTGCCGCTACGGGCGGTGGCCCAATCCTTAAGTCTGGACGTGCATTGGGACCCTGTCACTCGGCAGATCACGTTGACCAGCGTGGAGCAGGTGACAGGTGAGGATCTTCCGGCTGGTCAGTGATAGCTTAATCCCCCAGTCGCTAGGGCGACAGCCCTCTCACATCAGGAGGCCAAGTGACGGGCCGAGCTTGCCTCCCTCTGATAAGGGGGGGTGGCATGGCGCAGCCGTGACGGAGGGACGCATGGCGTCAGCTATGATGGCGGGAGAACAGATGTGGTGTCACCCGCTTGGTGACGCCAATCGGCAACAGAGCCGCAGAGCAACTGCTCTGCGGCTCTGAAGATCCAACCATAGGGCGAGAACTCGCCGTTGCCTACTAGCCGGGGATTAGCGCCAACTAAAACTCACAGTTGCCTACAGTTCTGGGGCTGGCCACCACGTCGCGGATGTTTTGCACCCCGGTGATGTACATGATCAGCCGCTCAAAGCCCAGTCCGAACCCGGAGTGCTTTACCCCGCCGTATTTGCGCAGCTCCAGATACCACCAATAGGGCTCCAGGGGCATATCGAGTTCGCGCAGGCGTTGTACCAGCTCGTCGTACCGCTCTTCGCGCTGGCTGCCTCCCACCAGCTCACCCACGCCGGGCACCAGCAGATCCATCGCCGCCACCGTCTTCCCATCAGGATTCTGGCGCATATAGAATGCTTTGATCTCTTTAGGGTAGTCCGTGACGAATACCGGTTTGCCAAACACCTTTTCCGTCAGGTAGCGTTCGTGCTCGGTCTGCAGGTCGATGCCCCAGGATACCGGGAACTCAAAATCTTGCTCGGCTTTCTGCAACAATTCGATGGCTTCGGTGTAGGTGACGTGAGCGAACTCGGAACTGCGGACATTCTCCAGCCGCTCGAGCAGCCCCTTGTCTACAAACTGGTTGAAGAAAGCCATCTCTTCCGGACACTGCTCCAGCACGTAGTTAAGCACGTACTTCAGCATGTCTTCTACCACCTGCATGTTATCCTGCAGGTCGGCAAAAGCGATTTCTGGCTCCAGCATCCAAAACTCGGCGGCATGTCGGGCGGTATTTGAGTTCTCTGCCCGGAAGGTAGGGCCAAAGGTGTACACGTTGCGGAAAGCCAAGGCGAAGGTCTCAGCTTCCAGTTGCCCGCTGACAGTCAGGTGTGTCTCCTTCCCAAAGAAGTCCTGGCTAAAATCCACCTCGCCTTGTTCGGTGAGAGGTACATTCATCAGATCCAGGGTGGTTACCCTAAACATCTGGCCAGCGCCCTCTGCGTCGCTTCCGGTGATAATCGGTGTGTGTGCGTAGACGTAGCCTCGCTCCTGGAAGAAGCGATGCAACGCATAGGCGGCTACGGAACGCACCCGAAAGACAGCCGAGAACAGGTTGGAGCGAGGTCGCAGATGGGCAATCTCGCGCAGATATTCCAGAGTGTGCCGCTTCTTTTGCAGGGGGTAATCGGGTGTCGATGTTGCCTCCACCGTGATCTCGCTGGCCTGAATTTCCACCGGTTGTTTGGCCAGCGGTGTTGCCACCAAAGTGCCGTGTACGGTGAGAGCCGTGGCGATGGGCAGCTTGGCGATCTCCTGGAAGTTGCTCAGCTGAGAGCTGAAAACCACCTGTATGTTGGTGAAGAAGGTGCCATCGTTCAGCTCGATGAAGCCAATGGCGTTGGAGGCGCGCAGCGTGCGTATCCAGCCTTTTACTACCACCGGCTGATTCAGCCAGTCTTCGCTTTGTCGGTAAAGTTGTTTCACATCCACTACTTTCATCATTCATTCCTCCTCGGGTAATAGACTAAGGCCCTTCATCCACAACTTGGGACGAAGGGCCATTTTCCGCGGTGCCACCCAATTTACCCGGGGTACGTAGTTCCCGGGTCAACTCAATTAGCGATAACGGGGCAACCGTCTGCGCCTACTGACTATCCGTGTTCGGGCAGAGACTCAGGGGCGTTCTTCGCCTGCGGCCTGGGCACCGGGTTCCACCATTCCGGCTCTCTGCAGCTGTACCTACAGGTTACTCTTCCCATCATCGTCTGTGTGTTAAATTATCTTATCCCATGCATGCTGGCGAAGTCAACGCCCTAGACATAGGAAAGCTTTCATCGCGTGGTAAAGGACTTGGGTTGGCAGTGGCCAAACGACTGTCTGGCGCGAAACTACTGAAGAAGCTCTAGAAAGAATGTCATTCTGAGCGCAGCAAAGAATCTTGAGCCAGCTCGTAGGGAATTGGATTCTTCACGTTCGTTCAGAATGACCGCCTTCGGTGTCTTTTCGGCATTTCTGTCTGGTGCAATAGGCCCAAGAAGAGTCACAGCTGCCAATGCTCGTCGATCTCTGATGCCAGATAATTTCGAGTTTCTTTTCAACTGAGCAGGATTCATGCCTGATTTTGGTGAATGGAATGGGTAGAAAAGGAAGGGGGAGATATCAGTGGCTGGCTGCCTGGCAGTGATATGGACAGTGGACCCGCCGATTGGCCTGTGTGAGCAGGAAGGGGTGCAGTCCTTCCTTGCTGGCGATTGCCAGCGCTTCGGGCAGCAAGTGCGGCAGATTGCCCCCGACGTTCTGTTGTTGGCCGGCGCTGGAGAAGGTTGCCAACAAATGATCAGAACCTATCGGGAAGCGATTCGCTGGGGATACGTGGTGGCGCTGGTCAGCGCAGCAGTGGCAACCAATATGGACCCAAATCTGCACGTTGATGAAGTTTGGGTGACCGAAGACGCCGGCCTAATCCACTCGCGCTTGCAGGTCCTGTGTCAACTGGCGCAGCATAATCGCAGATGGCAGATGATGCCCCAGCAGGTTGCGGCGGAAGCCATCAGCCAAGGCCAGCTGACCTTGGTCTGTGAAGGAAACTTGCTCTCACCAACAAGAGCAGCCCAAAGGCTGCTAGGGATGGAGGGGCAATTGCAGGTGGCGACCGCTTGTTCACGGCCAGGGCAGGCCGATTACCCGCCACTACTGATCTGTGGTGTGCAGTTTCCATGGCCTGTTGCGACTACCATGGTTCCGTGGCGAGCAACTGAAGCAGCCAGCGTTTATCAGGCGCAGGCTGATCATCCCTTGCCTGAAGGTGAAATGGGCGGCAGATTTGAGTGGGGGAGGCTGCTCAGCGAGTGCATCAGCCGAGAATATCATCTACAGCTTGAGCGCATGCGGAACCGGATGCTGCGTCAGCAGGCTGAGCAAACCAGCGTGCAGATCTCCAAACAGGGGCGCTTGGCGGTGGCGGGCGAGCTGGCAGCGGGCATTGCACACGAGATTAGGAACCCGTTGGCGGCGGTGAGGGGATTTATCCAGCTGCTTCGGCAGAGGCTGGTGCGGGCCGATTTGTCCATCGAGATTCGCTACGCCGACTACGTATTGGAGGAGATAGACCGGGCCAATCAGATCCTAAGTGATTTCCTGGCCATGACCAGGCCGAGTAAGGAAGAGAAGCAGTTGATCGATCTGACGTGTTTGCTGACCCAGCAGATCGAGTTGGTGCGGCATCAAGCGCTGCTCACAGGCGTGGAGTTGACCGTCGACCTGCCTAAGCAGGTGCCAGCGATTAGGGGACGGGCCGAGGCGGTCAAGCAGGTCTTCCTCAACCTGCTGAGCAATGCACTGCAGGCGACGGCGGAAGGCGGCTCCGTCGAGCTGGTCTGCAGTCAGTTGCCTGGTCAAGTACAGGTGGATGTGCGTGATACTGGCAGTGGCATCGATCCTGAGCAAATACCACACATCTTCGAGCCGTTCTACACCACCAAGGAAGAGGGGACTGGCCTGGGGTTGTCCATCTGCCGGGAGATCGTCACCGATCATGGCGGCAGCATAGAAGTAGTCAGCATGCCGGGGGTGGGTAGCACCTTCTCGGTTCGCCTACCGCTGGCTAGACAGACTGGCGTTTCAGGTGGCCAGCGGCAGCAGGCAGCGGTGGACGAAGCCACACGGACGGCTTCCCAGCTTGCTGGACGCTAGTAGGATAATCATTGCAGAAAGAAGGCCCTGTTGCGGGCCTTCTTTGCTGTTTGGGTCACCGTTTGACATCGCCACGGGTGCCATGTCGATGACCGCTCTGGAGTTGTGCTTTCTGGGACGATGCTTCCCTAGGCCTAGGATGTCCGACGGTTGGGTTGAGCAGGGCTGCTACCTGCTCTTGGCCAAATTCGTACTGCCATCTCAGCTTGGCTTTACCCAATGTTTCGCACCTCCGAGCTCTATTCTTCCACTGCGGCCGAAAATGAACCGAAACAGAGAGGTTTTCTGCAGAATTGAGTGAGTAGATCAAACCGGGCTAGGGCAAAATTTGCTTGAATAATTTCGGACGAGGTTAGCAGGAAAAGAAGCGCTCGGCAAGTAATATGTATAGTAGTAACCCCTCGGGCAATACCTCGGTGTTGCGGGCGATGAAGTGAGTGTTGTAGCGACTATCGGCTTGCTCCTCTTAGCAACACCTCTGGTGTTTTAGGCCGCAAGCACTAGTTAAGAACGTCAGGTCCAATTCTGAGGAGGTGTAAATGATCAGCGTTCAGACTAGCGCCAACCGACAACCAGAAGTAGCCCAGTCTTTTCACTTTGTGGCGGATGCAGACCTGCTCAAGGCCTTTACGGGCAAGACTGTTGGTAGCATCCAAGTGACTGAGGCTACCACCCACGGCATGGACCCGATCATCTTGCGATTGAAGATCAACTTCACAGACGGATCGTTCCTAGAGGTAGACCGCAAGAGCACGCGTCTGCGAGATCACGAGAGAAAGATCGTCCATTTAGATTTAGCTTACCAAGCTCGGTGACGCTGTCCTGAGCAGCAATCAGCCCCCGTTGGCCAGGGTGCACTAGAAGTAGACTCCCCAGCAGGCAGCTTATGCTGCCTGCTTCGTCTTTGTTGGCAGTCGCACTGGCCAGCGGCTCACCGCAGGCTGCGACTGTCAACAATTGCTAGTAAGCTGATCCTGTTCGTGGTAGAATACACCTACATAGAGAGATCTAAGCTGACAGCTGCCTGGTGACCTGATGCTCGGTTGCCAAGGTGGCTTGCTCTGTGGGAAGGAGAAATCGTCTTGATCAGCCTGATCATCGCTGCAACGGCTCCGGTGTGGGTTCTACTCACCTTCTTTTACTTGAGGGACTGTTATGAGCAGGAGCCGAGACAATTGCTACTGCGGATCTTCTTCTACGGTATGACAACGACGCTAGTGGCCGCGCTGATAGGAGTCTTTGGGCTGGTTCTGGTGCGCGAAGTGCTGTCTGTCGACGCTCTCTTGGCACTGATAGTGGAGAATTTCGTGATTATCGCTTTCGTGGAAGAGGGGCTGAAGTACTTCGTGGTCATACGCTGGACTTACCATCAACCTGCCTTTAATGAGCCTTACGACGGCATGATCTACGCCATCACAACATCGCTGGGGTTTGCGGCTCTGGAAAATGTCCTTTATGTGCTACAGGGCGGTCCCCAGATCGCGTTGCTACGCGGCCTGCTATCGGTTCCAGCCCATGCACTGTTTGCGGCGGCCATGGGCTACTATTTGGGCAAGGCTAAGTTTTCCCAATCGGATGCTCAGGAACGGAAGCACCGCTCCCGGGCTTTGCTGGTTCCCGTCGTGTTGCACGGCATATTCAATCTACTGTTGTCCACAGAACACTCCCTGCTGGCGGTGGGGGTAGTGCCTTTTTCCGTAATCCTGTGGGTGATGGCGCTGCGGCAAGTGCGCTTGTCCCAAATGCGCTCGCCCTTTAGGCCCTAGCATACTAATCCGTAGCCACAAGTAGCGTCTTGCAGGAAGTTGCGGGTACCAGCTGGAATGTAGTAGGGACAGCTTGCTTTCAAGGAGGTTGGCCAGAATTGAGCATTCATGTCTTGGCGAGGGGCCAGGTGGCACGCCTGTTGCCACCCGGAGCAGACAATCAGCTATTGCCTTGGTCCGGACCGCTGACGGTGGCGGAGCTGCTCTGCAAACTGGGAATAGAGGCAAAGATGGTTACCGTGGTAGTCGACGGTCAGCGGGTGGATGAGCGGCATCAGCTGCGTGATGGGGCCAAAGTCCTGCTGTTCACACCGATGGCGGGTGGCTAGACCGGGGACCGATCAGCAAAGCCCCTTTGCGCAAAGGGCGGTCATGCAGGGCGTAGGAGCCAACGGCTGGGGAGACTGCGTTGAAATGGAAGGGGGCACAGCGAGCTGTGCCCCTGGACTTTGCCAACTTAGAACAGACAGCGGCCATCGTTTGCCGGGGAGGAAAAGATGCCAGCAGAACAGTCGATCACCTATAAGGGGTTTACCCTGGACACCTTTCAGCGACAAGCGCTGCTATTGATCGATCAGGGGAGGTCGGTGGTGGTCAGCGCGCCAACCGGGGTGGGGAAGACGCTGATCGCCGATTACCTGATCGAAAAAGCCGTGCGGGAAGGCAAACGAATCATCTATACCGCTCCGATCAAGGCCCTCAGCAATCAGAAGTATCGCCAGTTTCGCAACAGCTTGGGCAATGAGCAGGTGGGCATCATTACGGGGGATGTGGTGATCAATAAACAAGCCCCGGTGGTGATGATGACCACCGAGGTCTACCGGAATATGGTGCTGACCGACCCCGCTAGAGCTGCAGATATCCATTACCTGATTTTCGATGAAATCCATTACATCGATTCGGACCGAGGCTTGGCTTGGGAAGAAAGCCTGATTTTCGCACCCAGCCACGTCAAGTTTCTGGGATTGAGTGCAACCATTGGCAACCTGGAGCAATTCGTCGGCTGGCTTTCAGAGGTGCGGCAGGAGGATGTGGCACTAGTGGTGGAGAACCGGCGGGTAGTGCCATTGGTGCACCGGTTCTACAACGTGGGCACTGGGATCAGCAGCCTACAAGTGATGGCAGCTGCCCTTAGGCAGAAGAAAGTACGTCCCACAGACCATCGCCAAATGGTGCAGGCGTTACGCCGGCATTACCTGCCGGCTTTGTTCTTCGTCTTCAGTCGGCGGCAATGCGTGGAGAAGAGCAAGGAGTTGCTGCGGGAACGCACTTTCCTTAGCGGTCAAGAGGCTGCGTTGGTTGACGCCAAAGTGGCAGAGTGCGCCAGCAAGTACAATTTGCACGATCATGCGGGCATGCAGTTGATGGCCCGTCTACTGCACAAGGGGATTGCCTATCATCATGCAGGGCTATTGCCTGTGCTCAAGGATCTGGTTGAGGAGCTGTTTGAGCAACGGCTGATCAAAGTGCTCTATTGCACCGAGACTTTTGCCGTCGGGGTGAACTATCCGGTGAAAAGCGTCTGCTTCGTAGAGCAGCGCAAGTTCGATGGCACCTCTGTTAGGCCGTTGACCGCTCAGGAGTATCAGCAGATGTCCGGTCGCGCTGGCCGACGGGGGATTGACAGCAAGGGCTTCGTCTTCACTCTGGTCCAAGACGAGGAGGACGCCAGGCTGGTGGATTACGCCAACCAGCCGCTAGAGGACATCGGCAGTCAGTATCGTCTCAGCTGCAACTCCATCCTCAATCTGACCAGACGCGGTGAAGAGGAACAGGTGGCTATCGCATACCAATCCAGTTTTGCTGAATACTTGCATGTCCAAGCCAGAAAGGAGTTGCAGCAACGTTTGCAGACGCTGCAGACCCAGCGACAGGAATTGCAGCAGCAAACTTGCGCCGATCTGGACACCGCTGGTTGTCCCCTGCAATACCGTCGACAACTCTCCAAGTTGAAGGGAATGGAGCGCGACCTGCGCCGTGGCAAGACGCATCTCAAGCGAGCTTGTGCTGCGTTGCGCAAGGAGCTGTCTCAGGTCAATCCCAAGGCTTGTTCATCGGCAGAACAAAACTCCTGCCGGCGGGCCAAGCGTCAACTGGGTCTATTGAAGGGGCAGATCTGCGAGTTGGAGAACCAGCTCAATGCCTTGGAGAGCTCTGGCGATTGGCTGGGGCAATATCGCTTGATCAAGCAGCGCTTGGAGCATCTGGGCTATTTGGATGGAACTCAGATTTTGCCTCGGGGAGAGATGGCCAGCCAGATCAACTTCCAGGAGATCGTGACCACTGAATTTGTGTTTGCCGGGATGTTGGATGAGTTGACTCCTCCCGAAATCTGCGCCCTGTTGGCCGGGGTGGATTTCTCCGGACGCTTTCACGATTTCACGCAGAAGGATCGTTTGCCAATGCTGCGCAAGTATTTCCGCATAGCCGACGAACTGAAGCAGGACCCGATCCTCGGGCCAGGAGTGATCTATTCGCCCCATGTGGCCACCCTGGGATACCGTTGGGCCAAAGGGGCAAGTTTCTCTGAGCTGACTGGGCTGACTACCATCGAAGAGGGGGATCTGGTTAGCCTGCTGCGCCGCTCGGTCGACGTGCTGCGCCAGTTGCGCAAGGCAGTAGGTCAGGAGCCATTTTGGAGGGAAAAGATAGACCAATGCATGCTAGCTATGGAGCGAGATGTGGTCAAGGTAGAACTGTAAACCAGGGGAAGGTGATATAGATTGAGGGCTGAACTTCAGCACAAGCTGCAGCAGCTGCAGAGTATGCTCAAATCACTGGGCAGTGTGTTGGTGGCTTTTTCCGGCGGAGTGGACAGTACCCTATTATTGAAGGTGGCCAGCGATTGCTTGCCCAAAGGGAAGGTTCTGGCTGTCAATGCCGGCGGAGCCATCTATCCAGCAGCCGAACGGGCCCAAGTCTGTGAGCTGGCCAAGGGGATGGGGGTCCCTTTGCTGCAAATTGAGCCACTCCTGTTGGATACGACCGCTTTCCGTGAGAATCCTGCCGACCGCTGTTACCACTGCAAGAAGGCCATCTTCTCCGAGATGAAGCAGTTGGCCGCCAGTCATGGTTTGCAGGTGGTGGTCGACGGGTCCAATTACGATGATCTGAGCGATTGGCGCCCGGGCAGACGGGCATGCCAGGAGTTGGGCATTCTCAGCCCTCTTGAAGCCGCCAAGCTGACCAAGAGGGAGATTCGAACCCTGTCTCAACAACTGGGACTGCCTACCTGGAACAAGCCCTCTATGGCTTGTCTGGCCTCCCGCTTTCCCTATGGCACTGCCGTTACCAAAGAGAAACTGCAACAGGTGGAACAGGCGGAGGACCTGTTGCGGGAGTTGGGGTTCGAACAGTACCGAGTGCGGCACCATGGCAGCATCGCCCGACTAGAGGTATTACCAGAGCAGATGGAACAGCTGCTGGCCCAGCGAGATGTTATGCTGAGCACACTGCGTGGCTTAGGATTTGACTATGTGGCCATGGACCTGCAAGGCTATCGCACCGGGGCGATGAACGAGGTGCTGCGATTGGATCCCAAACAGGGGGAATCATAATGACCCGCTACGCCCGGCAAGTCGTGCTGCCTGAGATTGGTGTGCGTGGTCAAGCCAAGTTGGCCCAGGCGCAGGTGACGGTTATCGGCTGCGGTGCCCTGGGAACCGCTGCGGGCGAAATTTTGGCGCGAGCTGGCGTGGGTAGGCTGCGGCTGATCGACCGCGATGTGGTGGAGCTGAGCAACCTGCAGCGACAACTGCTGTATACTGAACAGGATGCAGCGCAAGGGCTGCCGAAAGCTGAAGCCATGCGCACTCACCTGCTGCAAATCAATAGTTCCATCGAGGTAACAGCCATCACGGCTGACTTGAATTACCGCAACGCCAGAGATCTACTGTCCGAATCTGACATTCTGCTGGATGCCACGGACAATTTCCTGGTCAGGCTATTGATCAACGATGTGGCCCTGGAGTTGTCCATCCCCTGGGTATATGGCGGTGCCTTGGGCACCACCGGCATGGTGATGCCCGTTGTTCCGGGCCGTACTCCCTGTTTTCGCTGTCTTGTCACGGACTTGCCGCCGCTGGGGCAGCTGGATACTTGCGACCTGGTAGGGGTGCTTGGCAGCGTGACGGTGATGGTGGCGGCCCAACAGGCGGCGCACGTGTTGCACCTGTTGGTGGAGGGGGAGAGCCTGGCCACCGGGCTGCTGGAGTTTGACCCGTGGCACGGCCAGTGCCGACGGCTGAATCTGCCAGCTGATCCCAACTGTCCCGCCTGTCAGCAAGGACGGAGGGAGTTCCTGCAGGGTGCCCATGCCAGGGAAGCCATAGCGCTCTGCGGGCGGGATGCGGTGCAAGTATGGCCGACTCAGACCTCGCAGGTTGACCTGGCGGCGCTGGCCGAACGCCTGTCCGCCCTGGGGAAGACCCACTTTAACCGGTTTACACTGCGCTTTCAGCCGCAGGACTCCTTGTTGCAGATCACTGTCTTTCGGGATGGCCGAGCCGTTATCAAGGGCATCGATGTTCCCGAGCAGGCTTTGGCCATCTATAGCAGATATCTGGGGTGACAAACGACGAAAGCAGGATTGCTAGGGCTGCTTGGCGAACACTGTGCAGACGACGTTTAGTCCCAAAGGAGCGCGGGAACAATTTCGTAAGGCTGATGCTCCGAAGAAAGCTGGTGAATCAAATGAAGCAAGCCGTAGCCAATGTACGCGAGTTGTTGAAGGAGAAGGACCTGCGCCTCACTCCCCAGCGGGAAGCTGTGTTGCGCATTCTGCTGGAGGGGCAGGATGAGCATTTGACGGCTGAAGACATCTATGATCGCACCAGGGAACACTATCCGGACGTCGGACTGGCCACGATCTATCGCAGCTTGGATCTGTTTGAAGAATTGGGATTGGTGTCTCGCCTGGACTTCGGTACGGGAGGCAGACGTTACGAGTTCAGCCTGGATCATGACCGACACTACCACCATCACCTGATCTGTCTTGATTGCGGCAACATCTTTGAGTTCAGCGAGGACCTGCTGGAAGACCTGGAGGAGATCATCGCAAAAGAGAACGGTTTCCGGGTGGTGGACCACAGTCTGCGCTTTTTCGGCTACTGCCAGGCTTGCCAAACCAAGAGGCAGGGGGCAAAACCGTAGTGGTGGAAAGAGGTTATTACCACGACAGAGAGGCTCTGTTGCGCCGTCTACGTCGCATTGAGGGACAGGTGCGAGGCATTCAGCGGATGGTGGACGAGGACCGTTACTGCGTGGATATCTTGGTGCAGCTGGCTGCCATCAGAGCCGGGCTGGATAGGGTCGGATTGGCCCTGATTGCCGGGCACACCCGTGGTTGCATCAGGCAGGCCATCGCCGACAACCGTGGCGATGAGGCGATTGAAGAGCTATTGGAGGTGCTGGCGCGATTTCTGAAATAGGTCGCTGCCAGGGATAAGTAGCCTAAAGAAAGGCCAAACCATTGACGATAGGAATGAAGGGGGTTATTGATGTGCAGGAGCACGTGTTTGAAGTTATCGGCATGACCTGAGGTCACTGCAAGGCCGCTGTCACGCGGGCGCTGTCCAGTCTGGACGGTGTGCAGGCTGTTGACGTCGACTTGGCTTCCAGGCGGGTGAAGGTGCGTTTCGACCAAGGCAAGGTGTCGGTCGATACGATGAAAGGCGCAATTACGGAAGCGGGGTACGACGTCTCAGGTTAGCTCTGCTTGCCGCCCGGGTGCTGCCCGGGTTTTTTCATTGCTCGATTCGGTGCATGGCTGGCAAGCAGCGGCTAGGCTAGCCACGAGTACTGGGGGTTAATGTCTTTTTGGATTATCAGGCAAAGGAGAGAGCTGAGAATGACGAACCAAGAAAACATATATGATGTGATCATAGTGGGTGGGGGGCCGGCCGGGCTGACTGCTGCCCTCTACACCGCCCGCGCAAATCTGCGGACAGTGATCTTGGAGAAGTTGTCGGTGGGCGGGCAGCTGGCTCTGACTGACCGGATCGAAAACTATCCCGGATTTCCCGAAGGTGTAGTCGGCATGGAGATGAGCTTTTCGATGCTGGAGCAAGCGCAGCGCTTCGGCGCAGAGCTGCAGCTGGCAGAGGTGAGCGGGATGGAGCTCGCTGGCGAGATTAAGCGCCTGCAAACGTCTGAGGGGGAACTCTTTGCCAGGACAGTTATCCTGGCCACCGGCACCCGGCCTCGCCTGTTGGGCGTTCCCGGCGAAGATCGGCTACGCGGACGGGGCGTTTCCTACTGTGCAGTCTGTGACGGTGCCTTTTACCGTGGTCAGGAAGTGGCGGTGGTCGGCGGGGGAGATTCGGCAGTAGAAGAAGCCGTCTACCTGACCAGGTTTGCCTCCAAGGTGCATCTGTTGGTACGGCGTGACGCCATGCGAGCTACCGCGGTGGTGCAGGCGAAGGCACTCAAGCATCCCCAAATTGAGATCCATTGGAACACTCTGGTAGAGGAAATTGTCGGCGAATCCAAGGTGACCGAGCTGCGCCTCTATAACAGGCAGAAGGAACAACATTTCACCCTGTCGGTTGCTGGCGTGTTCATCTACATCGGCCTATCGCCCAACAACGAGGCTTTCCTGGGCCAGGTGGAGACCGATCAAAACGGTTATATAGTGGCCGATAGCGAACTGCGCACCAACCTCCCAGGGGTTTTTGCTGCCGGGGATATCCGGCAGAAGAGTCTTCGACAGGTGGCTACAGCCGTCGGGGATGGTGCCTTGGCCGGAGTGTCTGCCCAGGTCTATCTGGATCATCTAAACGCCTGAGGTAGCTGATGCGCCATAAGATCAGTCTGGCCAAGCTGCCCGACGAGTGCTAGGAGGTTTTGCATTTGATAGACCATAGACAATCGCTGCTCCGCCGGTTGCCGTCGGTGGATGTGGTGCTCAAGCAGCCCTCTTGCCAGCAACTGCAAGAACAATATGGACGTCCAGCGGTAGTCAGCGCTCTCCGCGCGCTGTTTGATGACTGGCGGGGTCGGTTGCAGCGTGGTGAGTGGGGAGAAGCCGAGCTTCAGGCTGCGCTACCCGGCTTGTACGGACGGCTGACAGTACGGCTGGAATCTTCTGCGCGCCCCAGCTTGCATCCGGTGATCAATGCCACCGGAGTGATTCTCCACACCAATCTGGGTCGGTCGTTGCTGGCCGAACCAGCCAAACAGCAGATGGTGCAGGTGGCCAGCAGCTACTCCACTTTGGAGATGGATGTGACCACGGGGGAGAGGGGATCCCGCTACTCCCATGTCCACCAACTGTTATTGGAGCTGACCGGTGCAGAAGACGCCATCGTCGTCAATAACAATGCCGGTGCGGTGTTGTTGGCTTTGGCAGCCCTGACCAGCGGCCGCCAGGTGATCGTCTCCCGGGGACAATTGGTGGAGATCGGCGGTTCCTTCCGCATCCCGGAGGTGATGGAGCAGAGCGGCTGTCGCCTGGTGGAAGTCGGTACGACCAACAAGACCCATCGGCGCGACTATGCCCGCGCGATCACCGCAGACACGGCAGCCTTGCTGAAGGTTCATACCAGCAACTACCGCATCATCGGCTTCAGCCAGACTGTCTCTGGCCAGGAGATGGCGGAGTTGGCCCATCAGCATGGACTGTGGGCCATAGAGGACTTGGGTAGCGGTGTGCTGATAGATTTGGCTGCGCTAGGCTATCCCCATGAGCCCACGGTGGTGGAATCGCTACAATCCGGCATGGATGTGGTTACCTTCAGCGGCGACAAGCTGTTGGGTGGTCCGCAAGCCGGAATTGTGGTGGGCAAGAGTTCAGCCATCAGCCGTATGCGGCAGCATCCTCTTAACCGAGCACTGCGCATAGACAAGCTAACTTTGGCTGCTTTGGAGGCCACCCTGCGCTTGTACAGAGACCCACAGCAGGCAACTCTGCAAATACCCACTCTGCGTATGCTGGCTGTAAAGGAAGGCACATTGCGCGAGAGAGCGGAAAAGATAGCGGCTGGATTGACCGAGCAGCTGGCTGAGTTGGCAGATGTTACGGTCGTAGAAAGCTGGTCTCAGGTGGGCGGGGGTTCCCTGCCCGGCCACGATATCCCCAGCGTTTCGTTGGCCGTGAACCCGAGAAAGACCAGCGTCGACCATCTGGAGAATGCCTTGCGCCTGGGCGAACCGGCTGTCTTCTGTCGAATTCAGCAGCAACAGCTGTTGCTTGACCTACGTACCATACAGCCCGAAGAAGATTCATTGTTGCAGCAGGCGCTGGTGCAGGCGTTGGGGGGTGCCTGTTGATGAAACACGTGATTGTCGGCACAGCTGGGCATATCGACCACGGCAAGACCACGTTGATCAGGGCGCTGACCAGTATCGATACGGATCGGCTGCGTGAGGAGAAGGAACGGGGCATCACCATCGACTTGGGGTTTGCCTACTTCGACCTACCCAGCGGCCGCCGGGCAGGTATCGTCGATGTTCCTGGACATGAGCGCTTCATCAAGAACATGCTGGCCGGGGCCGGCGGTATCGATGTGGTTATTCTGGTGATCGCAGCCGACGAGGGCATCATGCCCCAGACATTGGAGCATCTGCATATCCTCTCGCTGCTGCAGACCAAGCAGGGTTTGGTGGCCCTGACCAAGACCGACCTGGTGGAGGATGACTGGCTGGAGCTGGTTATGGACGATACGCGCACCCGCCTGAAAGGGACTTTTCTAGAGGATGCTCCGATCATCCCCCTTTCTGCCCTCACCGGCGAAGGACTGGAGCGGTTGGTGCAAGAGGTGGACCGGCTAACCGCCGATGTTCCCAGCAGGGATGATCATCTGCCTTTCCGGCTGCCCATCGATCGGGTATTCAGTGTCACCGGGTTTGGCACGGTGGTCACCGGAACGGTGCTCAGCGGCACCATTAAGCTGGGCCAGGCGGCGGAAGTATATCCGGATAACCGTGAGACCCGCATCCGTTCCATTCAAGTACACGGACAAAAGGTGGAGGCAGCCTACGCTGGCCAGAGGGCGGCGCTTAATCTAGCTGGATTGGAAGTTGCCGATCTGAACCGAGGCGATGTGTTGGCCGCCCCTGGCTTGCTGCGCAGCACACTGATGCTGGACGTTCGCCTGGAGCTGCTGGCCGACGCCGATAAGCCGGTGCAAAACCGGGATCGACTGCGCTTTTATATCGGTACCAGTGAGGTGCTTTGCCGGGCAGTGCTGCTGGACGCAGAGCTGCTGATGCCGGGCGATAAGGCTCTAGTGCAGCTGCGTCTGGAGGAGCCGGTGGCGGTACAAGCCGGGGATCGCTTTGTGGTCAGGACCTATTCGCCCATGTATACCATAGGCGGAGGCAGCATTTTGGATGCCCACCCCCGCAAACGCAAACGTTTCAAGGAAGCTGGCATCCAGGAACTGATGCAGCGAGAATCGGGCGGAGACTTGGAGATCCTTAACCAGACACTACTGCAACACAGCGATCAGTTGCTAACCAGCGATGAGCTATTTCGCCTGGCGGGGCGTCCGGCCGAGTTGCTGGAGCCATTGTTGGAGGAGCTGCAGGCTGCTGACATCGCCCTCGCCATCACCGTCGACGGCAAACCCTACTTCCTGCATGCCGACTATCTGCAACAGCTGGCGTCCAGGGCCGCTCGGTTGGTGTCCGATTATCATCGGCGCTTCCCCTTGCGGCCTGGAATGCCCAAGGAGGAGCTGCGCAGCCGCCTCAACGTGGCTTCGCCCAGCCGCCTATTCAACAGCCTGCTGACCTTGTTGTTGAGCGAGAGCCAGCTACAGCTGCAAGGAAGCTACATCAGCAATGTTGACTTCCAGGTGGAGTTCACCGGCAAGCATGCGCTGATCAGGGAGCATCTCATGCAGGCGTTGCAGAACAGTCCC
The DNA here is from genome assembly GCA_050949055.1 of Bacillota bacterium. Classification (GTDB taxonomy): domain Bacteria; phylum Bacillota; class UBA994; order UBA5500; family UBA5500; genus JAEZJZ01. The sequence goes on from JBMNFA010000002.1 coordinate 227,867, forward strand.
TATTCGCCTCCGGACATAGAGGATCTGGCTTTGGATCTGAATGAGACAGCGGAGCGGGTAGGGGATGTGATCCTGGCTATGGCGCAGCGAGAGGAAGTGGTGAAGGTGAGCGCCGATCTGGCCTTACTGCGCTCAGCGGTGGACCAGGCTCGGGAGATTGTGGTGAATCTGATCCGTTCACAAGGAAGCATTACCTTGGCCGACCTGCGGGATCAGCTGCAGACTAGCCGCAAGTACGCATTGGCGCTGTTGGACTACTTTGATGCCGAGAAGGTCACCCAGCGCAAAGGGGATGTGCGTACGCTGCATCGGCAGTTTGTCTCCCCCAGTCGCTAAGGTATCTGGCCCCCGCCGTGGCGGGGGCCGTGCTTGTTGTCTCCCTCTGGCTCCCCAGTTGCATCGCTGACGCGACAGCCCCCTCTGAGAGGGGGCCGAGACAAGGGGGCAGAGCTTGCCTCCCTCTGACGAGGGAGGTGGCACGGCGTAGCCGTGACGGAGGGAGAGATATGGCGAAACCATAACGCAGAGAGAAGGCCTGGCGTCAGCCGTGGATTGGGCGCGCTCGGCTGCTGACTTAGACTGTGATTTTCGATAGCCGCTGCTGCTCTTGTTTTTCCAGCTGCTTTTCCAGCGGCGTAAAGTGCTTGCGGTAGTAGATCGTAGCCATCAAATAGAGGGTGGCGGTGACGATGTAGGGCGACGAATTGCCCAGGTGGTCCATCATCCATCCGCCCAGCGCACCGGCGATGGCCCGCATAATCTGATTGGTCATGGTGAAGACGCTGTTGGCGGTAGCTCGCTGTTCTCCAGAGAGCATCTCCATGGCGAAGGTGCCCGAGATGGGCGACGACATGTTCATCAAGGCATGGCGTATCCAGTAGGCCACTGCCACCACCCGCAAGTTGGGAACGTAGCCGGCGGTGAGCAAGAAAGGTATGGACAGCATCTGCGTGGTGGTCACTGCCCGCACTTTGCCCATGCGCTGCGACAGCACCGGACTGATCAGCACCGCCACGGTCAACACTATCTGGGATACCGACATAATCGAGCCGACCTGTGCGGTAGTCGCACCCAGTTGGTCGCGCAAGAATACGTTGAAGAACGGTATCACCATGCCCGCTCCCATCCCGATGAAGGAGTTGAATATTGCCATGTGGCGGATGTTGGGCGACTTCAGTGCTTGGGCCAGTTCGGCCAAAGCCGGCCGTGGCTTGTGTTGCCTGGGCATCTCCCGGATGAAGAACACCGGGATGGCCGCCAGGAAGTAGCAGCCGATGGACAGGGCCAATGTCCAGCGCAGAGCATTGATCTCCAGCCCCTTGATGAAGGATTGACTGAGCAGCAGAGCTGGCAGGGCACCGCCGATGGCGGTTCCTACCACCGAGGCCATGGTGGATAGTGCCTGGTTGGCCGAGAAAAGATGCACGCGCTCTTCCGGGTCACTGTTCTCTGTCAAAAATGGCGCTTGCGAGATAGTGCGGAAGGTGTTGGCACTGCCACGCATGAAGTTGAAGAAAAAGAGCAGGGGAAGGGTCTGGGTGAAGCTGATCTGTCCGAAGGCAGCCAGCCCACTGAGGATGATCGCATAGAACAGGCTGCGCCTGCGGCCAAAGCGGTCGCTGAACATTCCGGCTGGCAGGGAAGAAAGCCCGGCAGCCAGTGTCTCCACAAACACCAGTATTCCGATGGTGGAGGTGGAGTAGTCCAAGGAACGCAGATAGAGGTTGTAGGTGACGCTGTACGCCCCCAGGCTGATCTGACCCAGCGCGATGCAGAGTAAGTACAGCTGGGCGTTCTTGCGGAATCGCTTGATCTTGTTCAGATAGCTTCTGCCGGCATCGTTTAGCTTGCTCATTATCATGTCTCCCGTAAGTTTCTATAGCCAAAATCAATTCTATCATGTGGCAAGCCGATGTAGGGGAAAGGACGAGAAATGGCAATAGTTAGATAATTGGGCCGCCACAGCTGCAGGGTCTAGCAGCCGCCCTTTCCGGCGACTTCTATTGCTGGGCAGGCTCCGGTTGTGTTACACTTTGACAAAGAAATGCCACTTGCTTTATACTGTTGGTACGCGCTTTTTCGTGCATTCGGGAGTAGATAGGTTCTGGTGTGCCTTCCGGACTTCAAATCCGGCAACGCGCTCTAATAAAGTGCGTGGTGGGTTCGATTCCCACATACTCCCGCCATATGACAACAAAGGACCCCGATTGCTCGGGGTTCTTTTGGTTTCGCTGCTATGCGGCACCCACGACGGCGGTGGGTGGCCAAATCACCTGGCCCTTAGAAGATCTGGCGTAATACGTCCACCACTTCGCTCAAAGCGTTGTTTAGCCGCGCCTGTTCCTGGGGCGGAAGGTCGTCCAGTAGCGCGTGCAACCGGCGCATCGCCCTTTGTTTGGATGCTTGTAGCAGTTGTCTCCCTTTTTCAGTCAGCTTCACCGTCACCACTCTGCGATCGAGCTGGCTGCGGGTGCGCTCTACCAGCCCTGCCTCGATCAGCCGGTTGATCATCGTGGTCAGGCTGCCGGCCGAGACGCGCAGCCGGTGGGAGAGGTCGCTCATTCTCCATTCATCCTTGCCTGCAATCGCCCGCAGGGTGTTGATCTGAGCCGCTGTATACTCCAGCATGGGCTTTGGTTCTTCATCACTCTTCTTCTCATAGATCCTTTTCATCATCCGAGGCATCAAATTGAAAAAGTCTTCCCATTCCTTTGGCAGCAATCGGTTTCCCTCCCCTTGAAAAGCTCCCGCCGCGAACAGTGTCTGGCTATTGCGAAGTTCGCATACACGAACAATTATATGTCACGACTATTATATCAGAAGAATAGGCAGACAACTTCAGAAATAAAACTTTTTGCTTAATCGGGGGCATTTTTTGTGCCCACCCGCCGACCCGGGAGTCATAGAGCGCAGGGTGCCCTGTCTGCTTGTCAGATTACCGGAGGAGCGATATAATCGCCCTGATAGATACCATAAGCGCGGATTATGAGGTGAAGATATGAACCTTAATTATCTCCAGACGCTAGTGGCTGTGAAGCAGTATGGCAACTTCTCGGCGGCGGCAAGGCAGATCGGGCTGACCCAACCGGCTGTCAGCCTGCAGATTCAGTCTCTGGAGGAAGAGCTGGGTGCCCAATTGGTGGTGCGCAACGCCCGTACCTGCGAACTGACTCCTGCGGGGGAAGCGTTGGTGGAATTTGCTGAGGAAGCTTTTCAGCGTTTGCAGCAGACCCGCAGTTTGGTCAGTCAACTGACCGGCGAGATCAGCGGCCCAGTGCGCATCGGGGCCAGCACCATTCCGGGCTCCTACATACTGCCCCGCATGTTGGCTGGGTTTGTCCGGCAATATCCTAAAGTGCGGGTGCAGCTGCAGATAGGGGACAGTGAGCAGATTCTGGACTGGTTGGACAACAAGCTGATCGACTTTGGAGTGATCGGCAGCATGCCTCCTGCTACCCGCGCCGAAGCCAGCTACTTGGCCAGCGATCAGCTGCTGCTTACGGTTCCTGCAGGGCACCCCTGGGCCGGGCAGACCATTGGGGCAGATCAGTTGCGAGAGCAGCCTTTCGTGGCCCGCGAATCAGGGTCTGGTACCCGTGACACCTACGAACGGGAGCTGGGAAAGTTGGGGGTGGATACGGCCAGCCTGCAGACGGTGTTGGTGGGGGGGAGCAGCAACACCGTGCTGACGGCGGTGGAAGCAGGCATTGGCTACTCCTTTTGCTCCCAGTGGGCTCTCAGCGATGCCTTGGCTTTAGGACGGGTGGCTACCGCGCAGATACAGGGGCTGGAGATTCGACGCAGTTTCTACCTGGTGGCTCACCCAGATCGGTTTCGTACTCCAGCAGCCGATCGGCTGCTGCGGGATCTCAGACAACAGGGGCAGGAGCATCGTCGAGGGGGTGAGCGCGAATGAGCGGAAACGGAAACGGTTGTACCTGGACACCGCAGCCGGGTGCAGACCAGGCAGTTAAGCGCCGTTTGACCGAGCTATCCACCACATCCGGGTGAGCGTCCAAGCTGGGGCCGGGGGCTCTGGATCAGGTATTGAGTAAACTGCCGCGCATCATGGATCCGAGGGTGTTGGTGGGGCCCGAAACCAGCGATGACGCCGGCGTCTTCTTGCTCAACCAGCACCAAGCGCTGGTACAGACGGTGGATTTCTTCGCTCCCATCGTCGACGACCCTTATCTGTTTGGACAGATTGCCGCCGCTAACGCCTTGAGCGACGTCTACGCCATGGGGGCTACTCCGATCACGGCGCTGAACATCGCCTGCTTTCCCGCCTGTCTGACCGTGGAAGAGATGGGAGAAATAGTGCGGGGAGGCAATGACAAGTTGCTGGAGGCGGGCGTGCTATTGTTGGGGGGACACACGGTGGAGAACCCAGAACCGCGCTTTGGCATGGCGGTGACCGGCCTGGTGCACCCGCAGCGCATCTGGCGCAACGTGGGGGCTAGGGGCGGAGACGCACTGCTACTGACCAAGCCTTTGGGCACAGGTGTGCTGGCCACTGCCCATAGGGCCGGCCTGTTGTCCGAGCAGGGTCAGGCCACCATGGTTGCAGCTATGGTGGCGCTCAACCGGGTGGCAGCCTCGGTCCTGGGGCAGCAGGCAGAAGTGCACGCCTGCACTGACATCACCGGCTTCGGCCTATTGGGGCATCTGCTGGAGATGGTCCAGGACACCAGGGTGGGGATGGAGCTTGAAAGCGATCAGATTCCAGTCTTCCCCGGGGCGCTGGAGGCAGCAGGCATGGGGCTGGTGCCCGCCGGTGCCTACCGCAACCGGGAGTTTGTCGGCGATCGGGTCAGCTTTGCCGCCGAGGTCCCTCTCAGCTTGCAGGACCTGCTGTTTGACCCACAGACATCGGGCGGCCTGCTGGCCGCTGTCCCCGGCGAGCAGGCCGAACCGATGCTTGCAGCACTGCAGCAGGCAGGGGTCAACGCCAGCATCATCGGCCGGGTCAACGACGATGCCGGGCACCTGACCGTACGCTAAAGCCAACGCGTCCCACCGTATCCCGAAAGATACAGTGGGACGCGTACTTTGTATCCTCCGCCTACCGAAGGATACAGTGGGACGCGTACTCTGTATCCTTCGCGTATCGAAGGGTGGTTCATCGCGCTGAGTCATTTGCGCGGTTACTTTGATTACCGAAGGTTACGCGGTACACGTCCCGGTGTATCCTACTGGTGGCGAAGGATTTGGCCGGCGCGTGCGCCGGTGACCTGTCCGTCTTGGACGGCCAGCTGGCCGTTTACATATACCTGCTTGATTCCGACTGGCGCTCGGCGCGGATCGGCGTAGGTGGCAGTCTCGGCCAGCTCTGCCGCATCGAACAGCACCAGATCTGCCCAGCAGCCAGGTCGCAGCAAGCCGCGATCAAACAGCCGCATGCGGGAAGCCGGCAGAGCGGTCATCTTGCGTACTGCCTCTTCCAGCGGAACGACTTGCTCCTCCAGACTGTACTTGGCCAGCACTCGCACAAAGGTGCTGAAGTTGCGAGGGTGGGGTTTGCCCGGGCCCTGGATGGGCATCGACGCGCCGTCGCTGCCGATCATGGTCAACGGATGGGCCATGATCGTCTTCACATCTGCCTCATCCATGCCAAAGACAACCGAAGCTACGCCGGCATCCTCCGCTGCCACCAAGTCAAAACAGAACTCCAACGGGTCGCGGCCGGCTGCCTCCGCCGCCTCAGCCACCGTCTTGCCTTCCAGGTGCTTGTTTTCCGGCCGATTCACCGATGCGATCAGGATATCCGCAAAACGTCGGGACTGCTTGGCCATCTTCTCAGTCACTTCCTGCCGCAGCCGCTCCCTGGTTTCCGGTGTGGTCAGACGCTGCAGCAATCCATCTACGCCGCCTTCGTGGGCCCAGTCCGGGAAGATGGTGGTGATGGTGGTGCTGGATGCGGTGTAGGGATATTGGTCGTTGGCGATGTCCAGTCCCTTGGCTCTCCAGGCGGCGATTCTGCCTTGGCTGTCGCCTGCCCGGCCCCAGTTGTGCCGCCCCACCACCTTGTGATGGGCGACCTGCACGGCCACACCGGCCTGCTGACCTATAGCGGCACTCTCGTCTATCGACTGCAGGATGTCGTCGCCTTCGTTCCTCATGTGGGTCTCGTAGATGCCCCCATAGGGAGCGATGGCGCTAGCTACTGCGGCCAACTCTGCGGTATCCGCATAGCAGCCGGGGGGATAGATCAACCCGCTGGACAGGCCAAAGGCACCTTCTTCCATGCTCTGTGCCAGCAGCCGTTGCATTTGCTGCAGCTCATTTTCCTCCGGCGGACGCCGATCAAACCCCATCACAGCTACCCGCAGGGTGCCGTGGCCCACCAGCCCGCCAAAGTTGACGGCTGGCTGCCTGTCTTCCACCGCCTGCAAGAACTCGCCGAAGCTGGTCCAATTCCAGGGCAAGCCTTGGGCAAGGAACGCAGAATACTTCTGCAGCAAAGCCAAGCGCTCGGGCAAGACTGGCGCTGGGCTGAGACCGCAGTTGCCGCCGATCTCTGTGGTTACTCCCTGCAGCAGTCGGCTTTCGGCGCCGCCGTCGATGGGCAGGGTGAAGTCGGAATGGGAATGAACATCGATGAAGCCGGGCGTGAGGGTGAGGCCGGTGCCGTCAATCTCCTGCTTGGTCGGCCCGCTCACCTTTGGCCCCATCGCCGCAATGCGGCCATCTTGCACCGCCAAGTCGCCCACAAACCAGGGGCTGCCGGTGCCATCCACGATGCGCGCATGGCGAATGATCAAATCATACATGTCAGATGCCTCCTCGCTAATCAAATTCAGTATGCTGTCCGAATACAATGATCTTTCGGCAGCAGGGCCAGCAATCCTTCCCCGTAGAGGCGGAACCCCGCGCTCCAGCGAGATAGTTTACCAGTATGGCGCAAAAAAGGTTATAATAGAACGCAGCAGGCTTGTCTGGGCGTTGCCTGCTGGATATGGCGAGGACGGCACTAGGTTTGCACGGTAACCACGCTAAATACAAGGAGGTTTACATATGACCGCAAGTATCATCGATGGGAAAGCAATCGCCAAAGTGATTCGGGAAGAGGTAAAGGCCGCTGCCGATAAGTGGAGAGAGCAGGGGATCATTCCGCGCCTGGATGTGGTGCTGGTTGGGGACGATCCGGCATCTGTCTATTACGCCAAAGCCAAAGAGAGGCTCAGCCAAAGGGTGGATGTGCAGATGGTGCTGCATCAGCTGCCGGTCGACACCAGCCAGGAACAGCTGCTGCAGCTGGTGGAGCAGTTGAATGCAGATCAGGCGGTGCATGGGATCATGATCGAACTGCCGCTGCCCCAGCACATCGATCGCCACCTGATCATGGCGGCGGTGCACCCGCATAAGGACGTGGATGGGGTCAATCCACTCAATCGCGGATACCTTGCTTCAGGCATGGACGGTCTTTTCCCTGCCACGCCGTTGGCCTGTTTGGAGATTATCAAGCGTTCTGGACTTACCCTCTACAAGCAGGAAGCCGTGTTGGTTGGTTGGGGTGAGACCGTGGGCAAGCCTTTGGTGGCCATGATGCTCAAGCAGGGAGCCACTGTCACCACCTGCCACTCCAAGACCAGAGATCTGAAGTTCCACACTACGCGGGCCGACGTGATTGTCACTGCTGTGGGCCGGCCGCGGATACTGACAGCAGACATGGTCAAGCCGGGCGCGATTGTGATCGACGTCGGCATCAACGAAACCGAGGAGGGCATCGTTGGCGACGTGGATTTTGAGGCAGTGAAGGAAGTGGCCGGTCACATCACCCCGGTTCCGGGAGGCGTGGGGTCGGTGACCACTGTGTTGCTGTTCCACAATCTGCTTAAAGGCATGTCGCTACAACAATCGCAGTAAGGAATCGCTGCCGGGGAGAGAGGGCGACGGATGCTGAAGATTGAGAGCCTACGACGCGTCAGTCTTTTTTCGGACCTCGGCGACTCAGAGCTGTTTTTGATCTTCCGCGCTCTGCAAACGTGCTCCTTCCCTGCTGGAAGCGTGATTTTTAGCCAGGGCGAGCCGGGCGAGGCAGTCTGCTTTGTGGAGTCCGGGCAGGTGAAGATCAGCACCGTAGCAGAGGACGGCAGGGAGAAGGCTATCAGCCTGATGGGAGAGGGAGAGGTTTTTGGTGAAGTAGTGCTGTTTGCAGGCGGGCCCTACCCCGCCACCGCCACAGCAATTACCGATTGCGCGATCGGCATGCTGCAGAACGAACGCCTATTGCAGCTGGTTGCCGCCAACGGCACTTTGGCGGTCAGTCTGTTGCAGCTGTTGTCCCGCCGCCTGCGGATGGCCCAGGGCCAATTGCGAGACTTGGCGCTGAAAGACGCCTTTACGCGGGTCGGCGAGCTGTTGCTTCATCTGGCCGAGCAGACAGGGCAGACGCGATCGGACGGCTTGTTCGTGCCCTTGGGCGTTACCAGGGAGGAGCTGGCCAACCTGGCGGGGACCACCCGAGAGACCTTTACCCGCGTTCTGGGCCAGTTGAAGCGTCAAGATCTGGTGCGCGTGCTCAAGGGCGGGCTGCTGCTCACCCGGCCGGAACAGCTGCGCCGCGCCTGTTTTGAGAAGGGGGAAGCTATATGGAGATGAATCACCTGTCGCGCCAGATCGTCGGCTGGCTGTTTCAGACCGGGGCTGTACGAGTCTCGCCGCCAGATAATCCGTATTGGTATACATCCGGTTTGATCGGCCCCTATTATGTGAACACCCATTTTCTTTACGGCAGCGAGGGACAGGCTAACCAGCTCTTGCAGTTGATTGACGACACCAAGGATAGGCCACTCGTCTGCGCCCAGGCGGTGCGCAGCGCCCTCTGGTCCAATTACCACGCCGACCCCATCTTCCGACAGGTAACTGACGCCCTGGTGCAGTACATACGCGACCACTGCAACTGGCAGCAGGTGGATGCCATCTCCGGCGGCGAACGCCGCGATTGGTTCTTCTCATTGCTGCCCGCAGAAATACTAGGTCAGCCTCACCTGATGATCTTTAAGGATCGACAGGTGGTGCTATGCGGAGAACAGGCCAGGCAGATCTCGCAATTGGTAGGTAAACGCATTTTGCACATTTCTGACCTGATTACCGAGGCCTCCAGTTACCTCCGGGCCTGGATACCGGCTCTGGTTGACCGAGGGGCGACTATGGTTGAAACCGTTACCGTGATCGATCGGCAGCAGGGGGGAAGGGAGGTTCTCACCCAGCAAGGCGTGCCCATGCATTCTTTGGTAAAGATTAGCCGGGGCTTGTTCCATGAGGCCAAGTCGCAGGGACATATCACTGCAGACCAATTGCGACTGATCTTCAGCTATCTGGATGACCCCTATGTCAGCATGCGCACCTTCCTGCTGCAGCGGCCTGCTTTTCTGCAATCCGCTTTGGCAGAAGGTGGCAAGTCCAAGGAAAGGGCGCAGCGACTGCTAGAGCAGGACCTCTATCGGCTGAAAGAAGCGTAAGGCCGACCTTTCGACAAGAAGAAAATGGCATACTAAATAGCATCATTCTGCGCAAAATACAGACGTAACCGAGAGCGAAGTCGCTCATCAGCTCTTCAATCGCTTTCAATCTCATCATTCTGGCAACAGATGTTGCATGATTGGGAGTCGGTTTTCAGCAATTACTTCCTCTCGACCTACCGACTGCATAGGTATTCAGCTTTTATGCAGGCGCTCGTCGTCAGTCTCCGGCTGGCGACTTGAACGGAAGAAGACGGGCAGTCATTCTGCCCGTCTTCTTTATGATTCCTGAAACATCAATTAAGTGCCGATAAAGGTCAGGCTGCGCCAGCAACTGTCTCCATCAGGGACTTACGGCCCGAACCACCTATCCATCGCTTGCTCACATGCAGGCGACTGCATCCAGCTGACCAGGAACGCGTTCACTCGTTCCAGCAACAGTTCCTGGCCGATGGGCACTGCCACCGCATATTTCTCCTCCCAGCAGTCCAGTTCATAGCAGCATAGCTCAGCATACTGTCTTGTCACATACCGCATGGCCAGTTGTCTGTCCACCAGCACCACGTCAACGGCATCTTCAGTCAATGCCTCAAACATGGCCGCCTCTTCGCGCATCAGGTGAAGACCTTTGGACTGCGCAGCCCCCTTTAGAGCCACAGCCTCGAATTCACCGGTGGTGCCCAGCTTTGCTGCCACGCGCAGATCGACCAAATCAGCCAAGCAACAAAGTTGGCGTTGGTCGGCAGCTCTTGCCACCGCCACTTGGGTGGCGTCGTAATAGGGCAGACTGAAGCTGGCCACCGCTTCCCGGTCCGGTCGTATAGGCATCCCCGACACCACCAGATGCACCGTTCCATCCTGCAGTGCTGCTAACAGGTCTCGAAAGGCTATCTCCACTATCTCCAACCTGCGATTCAGGTCTCTTGCCAAGCTCTCCACCAAATCTATTTCAAAGCCACAGTAATTCCCATCAGCCTGCTTTGTGCAGAAGGGTGGGAAGGTCGGATCCATGCCGACCAACAGAGGCTCCCGTGGCTGTCTTAGCCTGAGAAAAACTGTTGCGACCAGCACGATAGCCACAATCAGCGTGACAGCTAGACCGATCTTCCATAAACGCTTGCGTTGCATCTATCGATTTCCTCCTCCATAGCGGCGGTGTTGATTGAGTGCAAAGACTATCCATTGCATTTCCTTCAAACAAAGCCTATACTTGCTCACTAGCAGCTACCTTGGGTGCAGCGGGCGCTAGCATGTCATCGGCGGCCAGACCAGTTCACCCTGGCCGAAGGTATGACTGACATCTGTTCTAACCAAGCTTGTAGCCGCAGGGCGTCCTGTAGCTCGCCACTCTGCAGGCGTTGCTGATGAAACTGCAGCATATCAGCGGCCAGCTGGCGCATCAACGTTTGCACTGAAGAGGGCACGCCGCGGCTGAGGATGACCAGCACAAAAGGGTTATCTGGCAGCAGCACCAATGCAGCGTCGTTATAGACGTAGTCCTTGCTGCCCGTCTTATGGGCTACAGGCACCGCGTATCCCAGTCCCGCCGGAATGCGGGTGTTATAGATGGTGTTCTGTAAAGCATCCATGAACTGCTGATTATTGCTAGGCGACAGCACGTCCCCTGCAGCCAGCGAGGCCAGCAGGTTGCCCAAGTCCGCAGGGGTGGTACGGGGCGCTTCCAGCGTCCCATAACGCTGCAGTCAGGTTGCTTGGGAGGTCCCCGGTGCCCAGGCTAACTCGCGGGACAGACGCGAATCCAAGAGGTTGAGCTTGGCCAGCGTATCGTTGGCCAGTTCTGAGCCCAGCCACCTGAGCAGGACATTATGATAGAGATTCACCGAGTGGGTGAGCATGCGCCGAATCAGCGGCCGCAGCTGATATTGGGTGGCTGTCACCTGGTCGTAGATACTCTGGTCCAGGCTGACAACTCCCTGGTCGTCCAGCCAGAAGCAGACGTGTGCAATCAGCAGCTTGGCAACCGACGCTGTGTGATAGAAGCCCGAAAATTCTCCCTGCCCATCCAGCATGGTCCGCCAGGCGTCATACCCCAGCTCAAAGCCGCTATCCACTTCCTGCAGGTAAATGCCGACATGGCCAGAGCCGCCGTTTTGCCGCCAGCTTTCCACCCGCTGAGAAATCAGCTGAAAGGCGGTGGCAGCATAGTGCGCCTGCTGACGATCATGGATGCAGAGCAGCAACTGTTTGGCGTCAACAAGAGGCCCGGCCACTACTTCCAGTTCCACCGCAAAACAGGAGACTACGGCCAGCACAAGCAAGAGGGAGATGGTCCAGAAGAAGTTGGGCACAGATTCACCTCCTCTGATCAGCCTATGATCAAAGGAATGAGTGCAGACCGCTGGTACTGTTGGCAGCGAAGAAAGGTCAAAGCATTCAATGGAAAGTCGGGCAGCTTGGTGGGGCGCAAGTCCAGTCCCTAAACCCGGAAGGAAAGCTGGAACGCCTGCGTGGAAGGAAATAGCACGAGAAAAAGGGAAGAAATTGCGCTGAGGGGCTTGCATAATTAGAAAAATGAGTGTATCTTTATGCCTAAGCCTAGCATATAGATGCAGGGAACGCATCGAAATGCACAGGGCAGCCATGCGAAAGCTGCAATCAAAGAGGGGGAAGAATTATGGGAAAGAAACTGCTGCTAGTTGCATTGGTGCTGGGGCTTTCACTCAGTTTCGTGCTCACAGGTTGCTCCAGTGGCGGGAAGAACAGCCTGACCAATGACCAGTTTGTCTACGCGCTGGATTCCGACATTGTCAATCTGGCACCTGTGATCATTACCAATGCTGTGTCCACCACAGTCAGTGCACAGATTCACGAGTCCTTGGTCAAGTATGAAGGCAACTACGTGCTCACACCCTCCCTGGCCACCGATTGGTCTGTCAGTGATGACGGTCTTGCCTGGACCTTTAACCTGCGACCAAACGTCAAGTGGCACGATGGGGAAGATTTCACTTCTGAGGACGTCAAGTATACTTATGAGAAGGTTCTCGACCCGGAGACCAAGTCGGTGCGCCGCAACAACTATGTGATGATTGAGAGCATCGAGACACCGGACCCGCTGCAGGTGGTCTTCCACCTTAACGAACCCCATGGTCCTTTCCTCGACAAGATGGCGACGATCATGATTATGGCTGCTCATCTGGAAAAGCCCGATCTGCTGGAAACCTACAACTTCTCTCCCGTGGGCACAGGGCCCTTCGTGTTCGTGGAATGGGTGCCAGATGATCACGTTACGCTCAAGGCTAACGAGAATTATTGGGGTGGCAAGCCCGCCCTAGAGAAAGTAGTCTTCAAGCCTATCCCTGAACCGTCGGTGCGGGCGATGGCGCTGTCCAAGGGCGAGGTTAACTATGCAGCCGGTCTGACTGCCGAAGATTTCGCCACTCTGCAGCAGAACGGCAAAGTAACCACTTTCTCTATTCCACAGTTGCGCTACGCCTATCTGGGGCAAAACAATCAGCATCCGCTGTTCCAAGACCTGAAGGTGCGCCAGGCAATGGCTCACGCCATTGACAAACAGACGATCATCGACGATATCATGCAGGGTGCTGCTGTCCCGGCCACCGGTATGATTGCACCGATCAACTCGGAATGGTATAACCCCAACGTCAAGCAGTACGAGTACAATCCTGAGCGGGCCAAGCAATTGTTGGCGGAAGCAGGTTGGACTCCTGGTGACGACGGCATTTTGGTCAAGAATGGTCAACGCTTTAGCTTCACCACCCGCATGGATAGCGGTAACCAGCAGGGTACCAACCAGGCAGTGTTGCTGCAGAACTGGCTGAAGGCCGTGGGTATCGAGATGCATCTGGAGCCGTTGGATCGCTCCCTGTTCTACGATTATCTGGACAACCGTGACTACGAGGGTATGATGCTGTCCATGGGTCCGAGCCCTGACCCAGACCAATACAACTTCTGGCATAGCAGTTCCATCTGGTCCGGATTCAATGACTGGTGTTACAGCAACCCACAAGTTGACGCGCTGCTGGAACAGGGCCGCGTGGAGAGCGACCCGGAGGTGCGTAAGGAAATCTACGACCAGGTGCAGGCGATCATGGCCGAAGACGTGGCCACCCTGTGGCTGTATCATCCCAACACCCTTTCTGCTATCACCAAAGGCTACACTGGCATGACTGCCGAACCGGCTGGCCAATATCAATATCTGTACAAAGTGAAGGCAGAATAGGCACGGTTCTGTGACTGGAGTTCTCGCGGGCGCCAAACAGGCGCCCGCCTTGAACGTCAATCTTGATTTGCTGAGGAGGCTTAGCAGTGCCCAAGTATATTCTTAAGCGTGTTCTTTTGGCCATCCCGCTGGTGCTAGGGGTTAGCTTCATCGTCTTTGGACTGATGTATCTCTCCCCCGGTGATCCGGTACGTATGTTGGCCGGCCGCGAAGCCTCACCGGAAGTAATTGCCGCGATCAGGGCGGAATGGGGCTTCGATCGCCCGTTTGTAGTGCAATACTTGCTCTGGTTGGGCAAGGTGCTGCGGGGCGACTTCGGCAAGTCGGTCATCTACAACCTGCCGGTTTCCTTCTTGGTTTCCACCCGCTTGCCATTCACCTTGAAGCTCAACTTCTGGGCCACGCTGCTCGGCCTCTGCATCGCTTTCCCATTGGGAATTGTGGCAGCAGCCAAGCGTCAGACCTGGATGGACTATGCAGCCAGCGCACTGGCTATGGTGGGCATGTCCATGCCCAGCTTTTGGCTCTCGCTGGTGGTGATCATCGCCTTCTCAGTAAAACTGGATATCTTTCCCACCAGCGGCACCGGCAGTTGGATGCACTACGTGTTGCCCACCTTCGTCTTGGGGTTCAGTTGGGCAGCCAGCCTGATGCGTATGGTGCGCACCAGCATGCTGGAAGTGCTGAAAGAGGATTATGTGCGAACAGCCAGAGCCAAAGGCCTCAAAGAGCGGATAGTGCTAGTCCGTCACGGGCTGCGTAACGCGTTGATTCCGATTATCACCGTGCTGGGCACCTGGTTGGCGTTTATGATCGTCGGTACAGTGATTGTGGAGACGATCTTCGCCTGGCCAGGTATCGGCCGCCTATTGACCACTGCCCTAATGCAACGGGACTTTTTCCTGGTCCAGGCGATTATCCTGATGATGTCGGTAGCCGTCGTGGCAGCCAACCTGCTGGTGGATGTGCTCTATGCCTGGGTTGATCCACGGGTGCGCTTGAGTTAGGAGGGAGCCAGATGACCGTACTCAGCCGTTTGTTTCATCATCGTCTGGCTTTCGCCGGCGTGATAGTGTTGATCATCCTTTCGCTCTTGGCCATTTTTGCTCCCTGGTTGGCCCCCAACGACCCAGAGGAGCCCCATACCGCTGAGCGCCTGCAAGGTCCCAGCTGGCAATACCCGCTGGGGCAGGATGCGCTGGGCCGCTGCATCTTAAGCCGCATGCTTTATGGTGCTAGGGTCTCCTTGACCGTCGGTCTGCTGGCCGGTGTGCTTTCGCTGGGTGTTGGCATCATCTTCGGTTCGGCGGCAGGATACTTTGGGGGCTGGGTGGATCTGCTGATCATGCGCTTGGCCGAGATCTTCATGACGATACCCCAGTTCCTGTTGGTGATCGCGGCCGTAGCGATCATTGGGCCTAGCTTCAACAGCATTTTGGTGGTGATCGGGCTTTCGTCTTGGACCGGTTATGCCCGCGTGTTGCGCGGCGAAATCCTGGCGGTGAAGCAGAAACCTTTTGTGGAAGCTGCCCGCGCTTACGGCTCCAGTCACTGGCGCGTGCTCACCAAGCATGTCTTGCCTAACTGTTGGTCGCCTCTGATCGTGATGGTGACGATGAATGTGGCCAGCGTGATCCTCTTGGAATCTTCCCTCAGCTTTCTGGGTTTTGGCATTCAGGAACCACAGGCTAGCTGGGGCAGCATCCTCAGCCAAGGCCGTGTCTACTTCCAGACAGCACCACACATCGCTACTTTCCCGGGGGTCGCCATCATGATGGCGGTTCTGGCCTTCAATCTTCTGGGTGACGGGTTGCGTGATGCGCTGGATCCAAAACTGGTGGAAGGGGAGTGAGCAGCATGCAGCCGTTGCTAGAGGTGTCTGGTCTGTCAGTCAGCTTTGCCAAGCGGCAAGTGCTACGCCAGGTGGATTTGCAGCTGAATCAGGGAGAGACGCTGGGCATTGTGGGCGAGAGTGGTTCCGGCAAGAGCGTGACTGCTCTGGCGATTATGGGCTTGCTCAGCCATCCCGGCCGGGTCACCGACGGCAGCATTCGTTTTGCAGGTGCCGAACTGCTCAGCATGCCTGCCGATGCCCGCAGATCGCTGCGCGGCAGCGCCATGGCCATGATCTTTCAGGAGCCGATGACCTGCCTTAACCCTGTCTATACAGTGGAGCAACAGATCGCCGAGGTGCTGATGTTGCATCGCGGCATGAGCAAGAAAGAAGCACGCCTAGAAGCTTTGGGATATCTGGAGCGGGTGCGTATCGCAGACCCGGCCAGACGTTTAAAGAGTTTTCCTCACGAACTGTCAGGTGGTATGCGCCAGCGGGTGATGATCGCCATGGCGTTGGCGGGACAGCCCCGACTGCTGATTGCCGACGAGCCTACCACCGCCCTGGATGTCACCGTACAGGCGCAGATCCTGGACCTGCTGAAGACATTGCAGGCTGAAAACGGGATGGCCATGATTCTGATCACCCACGACCTGGGATTGGTGGCCCAATATGCCGATCGGGGCAGCGTTATGTATGCCGGGGAGATAGTGGAGACGGGCATGGTCGATGAGCTGTTTCAGCATCCGTCGCATCCCTACACTCAGGGATTGCTGCAGTCCTTACCCCGTTGGGGTGAAGCTCAGGATATGCTGTACAGCATTCCTGGTACCGTGCCCAGGGAGTTGGATTTTACCGGGTGCGCCTTCAGCGATCGCTGCCCCCACAGTGAACAGTCGTGTGCAGAGCGACAACCGGTGTTGTCTGTCAGCGCCACGCAATCAGCCAGATGTTTCAAAGCCAAGCGGTCAACCATAGCGAACAGCAGTGTCGCCCCGGTTGCCGACAGCGCTGGGTAGGGGAGGTGAATAGGGTGACTTCGGCTAAGAACTATGTCCTGGAAGTAGAGCAACTGAGCAAAGCTTTTCCCCTGCGGCGGGGTTGGCTGCAAAAGAGCGCCGGCAGCGTGCAAGCGGTGGATCGGGTCAGTTTCCGGTTGGTGCAGGGCGAAACGTTGGCTTTGGTAGGCGAGAGCGGCTGTGGCAAGACCACTGTGGCGCGCATGGTGGGGGGGCTGGAGCAGCCTAGCGCCGGTACAGTGGTGCTAAACGGCAAGCCGATAGACTACAGCTCGCTTGAGGGGAGGCAGACACTGCAACAGTCGGCCCAGATGGTCTTCCAGGATCCCTATGCCACGCTCAACCCACGCATGACCGTCGGCCAAAGCGTGCAAGAGCCGCTGATAGTGCGCAAGTACCAAGGAGATCGCAGGGGTCGGGTGCGGCAGTTGTTTCAGGCGGTCAGCCTCAGCGAAGAGATGATCGAACGCTACCCCCACCAGTTCAGTGGCGGTCAGCGCCAACGGATAGGCATCGCTCGCGCCCTGGCCAGCGAGCCCAGCATCCTGCTCTGCGACGAGCCCACCTCGGCCTTGGACGTGTCGGTGCAGGGGCAAGTGCTCAACTTGCTCAAGGAGCTGCAGCAGCAGGTGGGTGTCTCCTATCTGTTCATCTCCCACAACCTGTCCGTCGTCTGGCACATCAGCCAACAGGTGGCCGTGATGTACCTCGGTCAGATAGTGGAGTCTGGCAGCCGGGAAGAGGTTTTCCTGCACGCTGCGCATCCCTATACCAAGGCCCTGTTGGCAGCTAGTCCTAAGGTTGGTCCCGTCAAACAGCTGGAGATGATCAAGCTACAGGGCGAAGTGCCCAGCGCCATCACCTTACCTAGCGGGTGTCGGTTCCACCCCCGCTGCCCGCTGGCGAAGCCGGTCTGCAGAGAACAGGAACCATGCATGCAGAACGTCGGTGGCGACCACAGTGTGGCCTGCCATCTAGTATAGCGGTTTTTGGGGGACGGTTCCGGAAGCCCACCAGAAAATGGTGGCTTTCGGAACCGTCCCCAATTACCCGTGGTGCATCGTTCCCAAGCGCTTAGTCGGTCCGTGTCAGCGTTCCTGGTCGGTCAAAGCGGAGATGAACATTCACCTGCAGAGTGGCATCAGCCCAAAGTTGACGGAAGGCATCTTCATCAAAGCTCTGGAAGTTCTTCACCCGGAACTTCTTGCCGACGCCAATGGGGTCGGTCTGCAGCTCTTGCAGTTTGGCTAGCACCTGCTGAAAGGCCAAGCTGAGCTCAGACTCCAGATCCCTGCTTAGTTTTTCTGTATTTTGCAGCTCGATCATGTTGACATGGGTGTGGTAGTTGCGCAGGATGTAGCTGGCGCTGAACTCCACCGCTACTGTCAACAGGCCGTCCTGCAAGGTGGGGGCTATTTTCGCTCTCGGCGATGTGATGCGTAGCTGCGGCGGCGGCTCTAGCATTTCTTCAGTCACACCCAGCAGAGGGGTGTAGGTGATGTGGTTTACTTTGTTACGCAGGGCCAGCAAGAGCTCAGTTTCCCTCCGATCGAGTTCACCCACCATGGTCAGGTCTTTGAACAGAGCAGAGCCTTCCAGCGAGACGATATCCTTGCCCACAGACAGCTCTAGCAGAGGCAGGATCGGGTCAATTCCCGGCGCAACAAATGCGGTCACCAGGACGTTTACATCTGGCGCGCAGGTTAGGGCCAGCTTGCGGTGAAGTTGCAGCAGGTTGGCGGTATTGGTTCCGATGTGCTCTGTCTCCACCAGTTTACCTCTCAGTAGATCCTCCGCTCGACCGCGGGTTACAGCCACCAGGGCGTTGTTGTCAGCCCTGGCCACCTCCAGATAGTTGAAGAAGCCCGGCAATCCTAGCCTGGCCATTTCTTCTCCGAACAACAACAGCCGCATTTTCCCGGCAGCAAACTCCAAGGCGCTGCCAGCCTGCCAGGCATCTACCGCCTCCCCGAAACTGGGCCCAGAAGCCGTGTTGATGCGGGCGAAGGACTGTTTGGATTCATCAAACAAGGGGATGCCCACCGTCAGGTCCAAGAGCTTAGGATTTTGCCGGTTGACATCGGCTCCAAGGACGATGGCGATACCCTGTTCTTCCACTGGTCGGCGGTCCCAACAACCGGTCGATGCCCAGGATAAGCAGACAAGCAACAGCAGTGCCAAACCTTTATGCAGTCTGTTGTTCAACCGGCTGGTCATCCCTGCTTCCTCCCTTCTTCTTGCGCAAGACAGCGATCAACCAGAGCAGCAGCGGGAGCGAACCCACATAGATGAGGGACATGTAGCTGTACAGGCCTAGAGCCTTCATCTGCCGGGGCAGGTCAACGTGCGCCAGCAGGGCGACCAGTAGCACCACCAGCGCTATATCGGCAGCGCGCCTGGAGTTCAGCCTGGGGAAGACGCCGCGCAGACAGGCGGCGGCAGTGAACATCGGGATGGTGATGGTCATGATCACCTGCCAGGTCCAGACCATCAGGATGATCACGTCAAAGCGGTCGAACAGTCCGATGGCTACATTATTGACATAGGTTTGCAGTGGCCAATTGCTAATGATGGTCCGCTCTAGGCTGAGGCTGCCGATGACGAGCAGGGTGGAGACTGTGTAAAACAGGGTGACCGCCGCCATGCCTAAGCTGGCTGCTTTGAGCGCCCCCTTTTCCTGGGTAAAGGGGAAGACAAACAGGAATATATCGAACCCGATCATGGAGAAGTAAGCAGGTAACACTCCCTTGACTATCTGCCATGCCCCCCTGTCCAACGGCGGCCGCAGAAAGTCCAGATCAACGCTGTCGTGGGGGAGCAGCAATAGCAGCAGCAGCGGCAGAGTGAGCATGAGCAGCATCTCGGACACGCGTGACAGGACCACCACTCCCCGCCGGGCGATATTCCAGCAGACCAATGCCAACGGCAGAAAGAAGGCGATGGGGGGAGTGCGCCGGAATATCCAAGCGGTCAACAACAGCCAGAAGTTACGGGGAACCAGAATGGCTAGGGCCATGTTCAGCAGAAAGTAGCCCAGAAGATAAGCCACTGCCAAGGGCCGTCCCAAGATTTCCGGGGCATACTCTGGTAAGGTCTGGTCTGGGAATCGCCGGCCGAGCAAATACATGCCTAGCAGCTGCAGCAAACTGAGCACACCGGCGAGGGGTATGGCCAGTATAGCACCCCGGCCTGCCACCTCCCCTACGGTGCGGGAGATGGTGAACACGCCGGTAGCCACCATCACGTTCAGAACCAGCGAGAACAGCTGCAGGTTGGTAACCTTATTTCTCCTGGGATTGTGCCTCACAGCTCATCACTCATTTCTAGGATTGCCGCAGCGGCCTGGAGATTACCTCGCGCAAAAAGCTTCTAGGCCGGAACGGAACCAGCGGACGCAGATAAGGGGTGCCAAAGGTGTCCATCGCCGCCCAATTGGTGAAGATCGTCGTCCAGACGAAGATGATGCCAAACCCTCACAGGAAGCCCGCTGCCAGAATCAGAGGGAAGCGCAGCAGGCGCAGGCTGATGGCCATCGGGTTATTTGGAATGGCGAACGAGCCGATGGTGGAGGCAGCGATCACGATCACCAGCAAGGGACTGACCAGGTTTGCCTGGACGGCCGATTGTCCTAAGACCAGTGCTCCCACCACGCCGATGACCTGGCCGGCAGTGCTGGGCAGGCGGGCGGTGGCCTCCCGCACCAGTTCCACCACTGCCTCCATGACCAAGGCTTCCACTAGGGAGGTGAAGGGAACCAGCGCGCGGGCCTTGGCCACGTTCACGATCAGGCGTTGAGGGATCACCTCGTAGTGGTAGGTGAGGATCCCCACATAGATCGCCGATGCGGTGGTTCCCAAGAAAGCGGCGACATAGCGCATTATCCGTAGTATCGAAGCTGCCAGGGGCCGCTGATAGTAATCGTCCGGTGACTGAAACTGATCTGGCAACGCCGCTGGGATGATCGTCGCTTTGGGCGAGCCGTCCACCAACAGGCAGACCCTGCCCTCCAGCAAATTGGCCACCGTCCTGTCCGGACGCTCGGTGGCCATGGTCTGGGGGAAGGGAGACCCCGGGTGGTCCTCGATCGCTTCGGCAATGTAGCTGGTGTCCAGCACCTCCGGCAGGTCGTACTGCTGCAGGTGCTGTAGGCGCTGCATCACCTCCTCCAGCAGACCTGGTCGCACCAGGTTGTCCACGTAACAGACGATCACGCTGGTTTGCGTGATCGTGCCCAGTTGCATCATCTTGGACTTGAAGTGGGGAGTGGGCAGGCGTTTGCGCAGTAAAGCCATATTCTCCGTAACATTCTCCACAAATCCATCCCGCGGTCCGGTGACGGTTGTCTCCGCCTGTGGTTCCTCGATGTTTCTCCCCTTATAGATGCGTGCATCGATTATCAGCGCACGCGTGCAGCCATCCAACAATAGCGCCACGCGACCTCTCAGGATGGCCGACAGGGCCTGCTCCAGCTCCCTCAGCAGGGTGACATCACCCGCTTCCACCACAGTACGCGCGATCATGTCAATGTTCATGGGCACTTTCTTGATTCCCAGTAGCGGGCGGATGACGCTCTCCTGAATGGTGGTCTCATTGGTCAGGCCTTTGACGAACAATACGGCAACGCGAGCTTTGTCTTTGCCAATCGTCAACTCTCTCAGCACAAAGTCATGGCTGTCGGCAAGAGCCTCGGTGAGATATCGCAAATTTGTCTCCAGTCGCCGGCTGATCGGTCTTGGCGGCTTCTCGTTCTGACCGGCAGCCTGGCGCCGGGCGGCCAGAGCTGACAGCAAACGGTCTTTGAAACGCATCCAATCACCCCTTAAACTATAGTCTCCCGCCGCCAGCGTTGCATACATTAGGCAGTAGTGCCGCTTTCATCAAAGTGGCAGCTGTGAAAGCGCGAGGCATCCACATAACCAAAGCGGGACCTGCTTCCCAGCACCTTGCGTGATGGATTACAGGTCCCGCCTTTTTCTCCTGAGGGCAGCCAATGCGTCGGCGCGCACACATACTGACTCGGTTACTGGTACCTCATTGGGCCTGGGAGGAAGACGGCCAAGCCAAGATGGTCGCCAGCGTTGATCAACACAATCTCGCTCACCTCTGCCGGAGTCATCCTTTACCAATCCTTTACCAATCCTTTACCAAGTGAAAGACTCCTGATCACGGCGGAATTCATGCACAGCCGATCGCAGCAGTGGGAATGACACGAACTCTCAAAAGAAAAGGAAGGGCCCGCCAGCCCTTCCCGAATCCCAGTCTTCAGATGTCCAGTCGGTGGTACAGCCTATCGGCCGCTCCCACGGTGAAGCGATAGAGCAGCAACCCGGGTATCACGAAGAGCAGCAACAGCAGCAGATAGATGAACAGAGGGCTAACCCCGCTGGTAAACAGCCAGACGGTCAGCAGCGCGAACAGACCCAGCACCAGCATGATCGCGAACATGGGAATCACGGCGTTCAGGTTCTGCTTCACCGCCTGCTGCGGATTGGTCCAGTGGAGCTTGGGCGCACGCATATCGATATACAAGCCTAGGGCCATCCCCATCACCGTTCCACTCAGCCCGATCAGCACTGCCGCCAACAGGTGCAGCAACTGCGGCCGGACGATCACAGCATAGGTGACGGCTATGGGTACGGCGCTGACCACCGCCCCCACCAAACCGTGTAGCATTTTTGCTCTAGCTTGCAGTTCCGGTGCCACCGGAATCATCTTGGAGACGTAGAAGAACTTGCCTTCCCGGGAGACGCTGGTGCTGGTGATGGTGTTGATGGAGCCCATGAAGATGATCATCGCAGCGACAGCCAGGGCGGCGATGAAGGCTCCTTGTTCAGTCTGAACAGCGGACAAAACCCGCGCCAACTCGCCCTGGGCGATCAATGGAAAGACCAGGGCCACTGGCATGACCAGCGCACCCATGAATCCGTTGAGCGCGAATACCGGCGTACGAATGAACAGCTTCCACTCGCGCCAAAACAGAGCCGACAAGGCACTGCTTTGGCTGGTATGATCCTGCCATTGTCTTTTTGTAAGGCGCTTTCCGCGGCCAGAAACCTCTTCACCGCCGATCAGCCCCGCATAGAATAGCCTGCCGGAAAGCAAGTACAACACCAACAGACCGACCGCGGTTATGCCTATGAAAGCGAGCAGGTTGAGCCAACCCTCAGCGCTGCCAGCTTGAGCGATGGCTTTGGTGGCCCAGATGGCCGGCGGGAATCGATTGCCGATCGCCTCCAGCAGGCCATAGCGGGTAGAGATCAGCCGTTGCAGCATCTCCTGTGGGTCCCCTTTGCCCATCGCCGATTGCATGCTGAAATTGACTCCCAAAAGGATCACCACGAACAGCAGTGACGCCACAATCATCAACGTGTCCCGGTGCTTGCGGTTAATCACCCGCATCACCGCCAAGGCCACCATGGAAGCGATCACCAGCGGCAGAATGGGGGTGAGCAAAAAGACCACCAGTACGCTGGCAAAGTGGGCCACCCCGGCACCGATCAGACGGGCGAAGGCCAGCACAGCCGGCGTAAACAGGAACAGGCTGGTCAAGTACTCGTTGACCACCACAGTGGCCAGCTTGGCGGTGACGATATAAGCTGGCTTGAGCGGCAAAGGTACCAGAATGCTCAAGTCATTGGAGAAAAAGAAAGCTGAAATCACCAAGAACAGACCCATGATCAGCATCAGCAACTGGGTGCCTAAAATGGCGATAGTATAGACGATCTCCGGCTGTCCGTAGGCGTCCCCCACCTGGACCAAAGAGTAGGCCACTTGCATGAAAAAGTAGGAGAAGGTGCCAAAACCCATCACCAGAGCTAAGCCGACTAGCAGCGGTTGCCACAGCTCCTGCTTGCGCCGCAGATACTTGTCTCGCAGCGCCGATAGCCCAAAGGTAGTCTTCAGGCTAATCGCTATCAACTTGAACAGCAGACTCATTGTTCCGTCAACCCCAAGAAGATCTTTTCCAGCGACTCCTGGCTGCTGGCCATCGCCCGCAGTTCTTCCATGGTTCCGAGGGCGATCAGCTTGCCCTTGTTGATGATCCCGATGCGGTCACATAACTTCTCCGCCACTTCCAGCACGTGGGTGGAGAAGAAGACGGTGCGACCTTGGTCGCAGTGCTCGCGCATCAACTCCTTCGCCAGGTGGGAGGAGCGGGGATCCAAACCCACCATCGGCTCGTCCAGAATCAGCAAAGCCGGTTCATGCAACCAGGCACCGGTTAGCGCCAGCTTCTGCTTCATGCCGTGGGAGAAGCTTTGTATCAAGTTGCCGACGGCATGCTGCAGTTCAAACATTTCCAACAGTCTGTTGATCCGCTGCCGCCTCAGCGCGGCAGGTACTCCGTATACATCGGCAATGAAGTTCAGATACTCCAGGCCGGTTAGCTTGTCGTATAAGTCGGGGTTATCCGGGACGAAGCCGATGCTGGCCTTCGCCTTCAGCGGCTCCCGGGTGACGTCGAAGCCATTGACCACAATCTGACCGCTATCCTGTTTGAGCAGGCCAACGACCAGCTTGATGGTAGTAGTCTTGCCGGCCCCGTTGGGGCCCAAAAAGCCAAATATCTCGCCCGGCTTGACATGCAGGTTGAGGCTGTCCACGGCCTTGACTGAGCCCTTCTGGTAGCTCTTGGACACATCGGTAATCTGCAGCATCAATAGTCCTCCTCTTCGGCGAAATGTGAATTACCATTTCTGCACAGCTATCTTATCATAGGACGCCGACCGTTGTGCAGTATAGGGGTTTGTACGTGCTCAGTGGGGAAAGGTTGCAGCTGACAAACCAGGTGTTTAGCTTGCTGACAGGCTGAAGAAGGTTTTTCAGTGAAGAAAAAGAAAGTACTTCTTGTCACAAGCAAGAACAGATGGTATGATTTATTCGAATTAAGGAAGCTGTCACCGACTGATATGGGGTTACATAACATAAGCAACTTAATATTGACTGGATGATTCGCGCGGGAGAGCTCGTTTGACGACGCCGAAGGAGCAACATGCACTCCTGGCCACCGGGTGCAACAAACTCTCAGGCAAAAGGGCCGCGCGAGGACAGAACTCTGGAAAGCTGCCCAGCAGCACCGAAGGAGCAGTGAGTCGCACGCGACTCTCAAAATCTCTCAGGTAACAAAGGACAGAGGTGAAAGGCACGAATGTATGCTTTTCGCCTCTGTTTTTGTCAGTAACCGCAACGCCGCTGCAAATGCTGGCGCAAAATGGCGCTTTGACCAAAATGCCGGGATTATGGCCAGTCTGGATGGCAAAGAATATAGCCTGATGCAAAAGGTTTACGAGGTGAACTGAACTTGCGAACCAAGGTGCTGGTAGTGACCAATAATCCGGCAGCTGATCTGTGCGAGAATGACCGTCCGCTCACTGGCAGTCTGCTGCAAGTGCTGCAGATTGCCAGGGATCTGGTACATCAGGGTCACATCCTCATCTCCCATCCTTTGGCCGGCAGCGTCAAGCCAAACGAAACACCGTACAAATCCATCGTGCTCAGTAGCGCCGCCAGCGGGCAGGTTGATTACGAGTCGCTGGCCGTAATCGAGGGTAGCCTGCGCATAGCCGAGCGGATGCTGGCTGAAAAGCCGCTGCCTGAATATCCAGAACGGGTGCTGAAAGACTTCCAGCTGATAGACTGCTCACTGCTGGAGCAAGCACTGCAGTCGATCCCGGGTTATCTATAGTGTAGCAGTTAGCATTTGCTTTTCAGCGAAGGTGAACTACCAGACTCTGACTGCGGTCAGAATGGCAGACCACTTTCTAGTGTCCATTTGCAGCTTCCAGCTTCCTGTCCAGGGTTGGACACCACAAAAGGGGTGTGCAGATACAAACAGCGTTCCCAACCAAAACAACTGTAAAGGAGGAGAATCAGTGTCCGACAATTTGTTTGATATCATCATTGTCGGCGGCGGTCCCGGCGGCTTGGCAGCAGCCATCTACGGTGCCCGCTCACGCCTACGCACACTGTTGATCGAAAAGGGAAAAACTGGCGGCCAGGCGGCAACCACCGAAGATATGGAGAATTATCCCGGTTTTGCTAAAGGTACCACCGGCCCTGGTTTGATGGAGTCTTTCACTGAACATGCCAAATCTTTTGGTGCCGAAATCGTCAGGGGTGAAGTGAACAAGGTCGACTTGGAGGAGAAGATAGTCTTCACTAAGGACGGCAGCAGCTACCGCGGCAAGACCATCATCCTTGCTCCTGGCGCTGTACCCCGCACGCTGAACATCCCCGGCGAATACGCGTTGCGCGGCAAGGGTGTCTCCTACTGTGCCACCTGCGATGCCGACTTCTTTACCGAACTGGATATCGTTGTCTTGGGTAATGGCGATGCCGCCATCGAGGAGGCCAACTACCTGAGCAAATTCGCGGAGACAGTCACCGTGGTGGTCATTCACGATGAAGGCATATTGGATGCAGCCCCCATGTTGCAGGACCGCGCCTTCAAGAACCCTAAGATCAAGTGGGTCTGGAACTCCACCTTGGCAGAGATCAAGGGTGACGGCATCGTCGAGAGTGTCGTGCTGAAGAACGTCAAGACTAATGAGCTGACTGAGATGGAAACCAACGGCGTGTTCATCTACGTCGGCACCGTTCCTCAGACTGCCTTCCTGAAGGATACTGGGCTGCAGTTGGATCCCCGTGGCTACATCGTGACCAACGAGCAGATGGAGACCAATATCGAGGGAGTCTTTGCTGTCGGTGATGCCAGAGTCAAGTACCTGCGCCAGGTAATTACCGCCGCCGCCGACGGCGCCATCGCTGCTGTCGCGGCCGAGAAATTCATCGGCGAAGAGGAAGGCTTCCGCGTCTCTGTCTTGGAGGAAGAGCGTCCAGTAGCAGTAGTCTTCTGGTCACCGATGGTGGAGAGGGCCATCCAGGCGATGCCGATGATCGAAGCCACCATCGACAGCTACGACAAGCAGGTCAAGCTGTGGAAGATGGACACCTATCGCAACCAGCGCGTGGCCAAGCGCTATGGTGTGACTGAGAACCCAACCATCGTGTTCATACACAAAGGTGAAGTGATTGGCACCCTGGTGGACACCGATGTTACCGAGGACAACATTCGTCAGGTTTTGATGGACGTGGTCAAGTAACGATCATCCCGTTGGAGAAGGCGGGCGATGATTGCCAGTCTTTCTCCCGAGGAATAATTATCTGGGTTTGGAGGAGGTGAAAAAATGATCGAGGTTCATAAGGATAACTTCGAGGCCGAGGTGCTACAGGCCGAAGGGACAGTGCTGGTTGACTTCTGGGGTCCGAAGTGTGAAAAATGCATGGCGGTGATGCCCGACGTACACGCGTTGGCGGAGCAGTACGGCGACAAAATCAAGTTCTGCAGCCTGAACACCACCGGCAACCGTCGACTGGCTATCTCGCAGAAGGTGCTGGGTCTGCCGGTGATCGCTTTCTACCAGAACGGCGAGAAGGTGGATGAGCTGGCCAAGGACGATGTCACCCGCGAGAACATCGAAGCCAAGATCAAGCAGTTCATCTAGGACCACAGTTTGGAAAACTCAAGGGAGGTGAACCCCCAATGCGTTTGGAACTAGGCAATATCCACATCAAGGACGTCCAGTTCGGCTCCACCACCCACGTGGAGAACAGTGTGCTCTACGTCAATAAGGAAGAGCTAATCGCCGAACTGCAGGACGAGCGTTTGGCCTCCATCGATGTAGAGTTGGCCAAACCCGGCGATTCCACCCGGATCATCCCGGTTAAGGACGTGATCGAGCCTCGCGTAAAAGTGGAAGGCAACGGCGGTCTGTTCCCCGGATTCGTGAGCAAGGTTGACATGGTCGGTTCAGGTCGCACCCATGTGCTGAAGGGTGCCAACGTGGTCACCACCGGCAAGATCGTTGGTTTCCAGGAGGGCATTATCGACATGAGTGGCCCTGGTGCTGACTTCACTCCCTTCTCCAAAACCCAGAACGTGGTGATCATCGCCGAGCCGATCAAGGACCTGGCGCAGCATGACCATGAAGCGGTTCTGCGTGTCATGGGCCTGAAGGCCGCTGCTTACCTGGGCAAGGCCGGCAAGGACGTTCAGCCGGACGAGGTGATCACTTACGATTGCCCTCCGCTGCAGGAAGCACTCAAGCAGTATCCGGATCTGCCTAAGGTGGCCTACGTGTACATGCTCCAAAGCCAGGGCTTGCTGCATGACACCTATGTCTATGGCGTAGATGCCAAGAAGATTCTGCCCACCTTCATCTATCCGACAGAGGTAATGGATGGCGCCATTGTCAGCGGCAACTGCGTTTCCGCCTGCGACAAGAACACCACCTATCACCACTTGAATAGCCCGGTGGTCCACGACCTGTTGGAGCGCCATGGTAAGGACTTCAACTTCATCGGCGTAGTGGTGACCAACGAGAACGTCACCCTGGCCGACAAGCAGCGGTCATCCAACTTCACCGCCAAGCTGATCGAATGGCTGGGTGTCGACGGCGCAATCATCTCTGAGGAAGGCTTCGGCAACCCGGACGCTGACCTGATGATGAACTGTACCAAGTTGGAGAAGAAGGGCATCAAGACCGTACTGGTTACTGACGAGTACGCTGGCCGTGACGGAGCTTCCCAGTCGTTGGCAGATGCCGATCCTTTGGCCAACGCTGTGGTCACCGCCGGCAATGCCAATGAACTGATCACTCTGCCGCCGATGGACAAGGTGATCGGTCATGTGGAGACCGCCGACGTGATCGCCGGTGGCTTCGCAGGTAGCCTGCGCCCAGACGGTTCCATTGTGGCCGAGATCCAAGTGATCACCGGTGCCACCAACGAGTTGGGCTTCAATAAGATGTCCGCTCGCATGCTCTAATCAGCGCCAGCTGATCAGGAGGTATGAATCAGCAATTAGTCGACCGGATGCGTCGCCTTTTTGCTGCTGGCGGGTCGCTGACCCTATCAGGTATTGATCCCAAATTGAAGAAAGGAAGTGTGCTCATGCTTAAAGGCAAGAAGGTTGCCATTCTTGGCGACCGGGACGGAGTCCCGGGCTTGGCCATTGAAGAATGCGTCAAGACCGCCGGTGCCGATGTCGTGTTCTCCACGACTGAGTGCTTTGTCTGAACGGCCGCGGGCGCCATGGACCTGGAAAATCAACGTCGGATTAAGGAACTAGCAGAAAAGCACGGTGCCGAGAACTTGATTGTTATTCTCGGCGGTGCAGAAGCTGAAGCCGCTGGCTTGGCTGCTGAGACCGTGACCGCTGGTGATCCGACCTTTGCAGGTCCTCTGGCAGGAGTCCAGTTAGGACTCGGAGTCTATCATATTTTCGAACTGAAGGACCAGGTGGACGAGGCTGTTTATGACGAACAGATCAGCATGATGGAAATGGTGCTGGATGTGGATGCGATCATTGAAGAAGTGAGCTCCATTCGCGAGCAATATTCACAGCACAAATAGGCGCATTCCGCATGTTCTAGTACATGCTACCCAAGTCAGGCGATTGTTGCGACGGCAACAGTTGCTATCAACGATTGTTGAAGGGGGGAAGAACATGAGCGACAAGAAGCTACGGGTGGTTCACTATCTGAACCAGTTCTACGGCGGAATCGGCGGCGAAGAAAAAGCTGACGTACCCCCGTCGGAACGGGAAGGCGTGGTGGGCCCTGGCATGGCTTTGAAAGCTGCTCTAGGCAACGATGGTGAAGTCGTCGCCACTGTTATCTGTGGTGACAGCTACTTCAATGAGAATATCGAATCGGCCAGCAAGGCAGTCATCGAGATGATTGGCAAGCACAACCCTGACGTGGTTGTGGCTGGGCCGGCCTTCAACGCTGGTCGTTATGGTGTGGCCTGTGGCGCAGTAGCTAAGGCGGTCACCGATGAACTAGGCATTCCCGTCGTCTCCGGCATGTACCCGGAGAACCCCGGTGTGGACATGTACCGCAAGTACGCTTACATCGTCGAGACCGGCAACTCTGCGGCCACTATGCGGCAAGCTATCCCCAAGATCGCGAAGCTGGCGATCAAACTTGGGCGCGGCGAGGAGATGGGCTCTCCTGCCGAGGAAGGCTACATGGAGCGCGGCGTGCGCAAGAACATCTTCCTCAACGAGCGCGGCTCCAAGCGCGCCGTGGAGATGCTGGTCAAGAAGCTGCAGGGTGCAGAGTTCACCACCGAGTACCCGATGCCTGTATTTGACCGGGTAGCTCCCAACCCACCCATCGCTAGCGCAGCTAAGGCAAAGATCGCCCTGGTTACGTCCGGCGGCATTGTCCCCGACGGCAACCCGGATCGCATCGAGTCGTCCAGCGCCAGCAAGTATGGCAAGTACGACATCGCCGGTGTAAGCGATCTCACGGATGATACCTTTGAGACGGCTCACGGCGGTTACGATCCTGTCTATGCTAATCTGGATGCCGACCGCGTTCTGCCGGTAGACGTATTGCGTGAGATGGAACAGAAGGGCGAAATCGGCGAGCTGCATCGCTATTTCTATACTACCGTCGGTAACGGCACTTCAGTGGCCAACGCCGCCAAGTACGCCAAGGAGATCGCTGCCGAACTGGTCAAAGACGGCGTACAAGCAGTCATTCTCACCAGTACCTGAGGCACCTGCACTCGTTGCGGTGCAACGATGGTGAAAGAAATTGAGCGTGCTGGTCTGCCGGTAGTGCATATGTGCACAGTCGTACCCATTTCCTTGACAGTGGGTGCCAACCGCATCGTGCCGACGGTGGCCATCCCGCATCCGCTCGGAAACCCGGCCATGTCGCCGGCCGACGAGAAGGAATTGCGGCGCAAACTGGTGACCAAGGCCCTCAGGGCACTGGAAACCGAAGTGCACGAACAGACTGTCTTCGAGGACTAAGGCCTCAAGTCTCAAACCGAATACTGCGGAATCTTGGGGAAAGCCCATATCAGTTGGACTGAGACTTGAGGCCGCACGATGGGTTCCGATTGAGGTGGATTTGCGGGGCCTCAAGTCTCAAACCGAATGCTGCGGCGTCTCGCAGAAGCCCAGATCAGTTGAGCCGAGGGTTGACGCCGCGGTATAGGTTTTCGGTTGACAGAGGTCTGCGTTTGCAGCGAGAAATGGGTAGTGTTGTATCACTACCCATTCCTCATATTTGTCACTAGAGGCGTCTATTCGCACGATTCACACAATCCTGCTGGGTTGGGATTGATTTGACGACGCCCCCTGTCTGCTTGTTGACGGATTATTAGGAGGTGAATCCATGTCTTTTCCGGTGATTAGGGCTGCGGCCTATGCCCTGGTGCACACACCAAACATCTTGCTGGAGCATGGCACCACTCAGACTATGGAAAGGGCTCACAATCCTGAGGCAGAGTACCTGCAGAAACTGCCCCAGCATTTGCGGCCATTTGAAGAAGTGGTAGCCTATCCGCCTAACCAGGCCTATATCGGAGCCATCAGTCCAGACAAACTGGCTCAGGTGCCACAGCCGTGGTACGAGCACAATCTGGCGGATGTGTCTCGCTTCGCCCGCTACGGGGAGATCATGGCGGAGGATGAATTCTACGCCTTGATGAAAATAGTGGATGCGTTCGACCTGGTCTTGCTGGAGAAGGGTTTTGCAGCAGAGATCAAGGCCAAACTGGCCGACCATCCGATGTTCAACGAAAAAGACCTGCAGAAGATCGGAGAGGGCGTCGAGCTGACCGATGTAGAGCAGGCAGTCAACGGCCACATCGCTGATGCTTTCCGTCTCGGCGAGCGCTTGGTCGGTTGTGTGCGCCGGGCCCATGACAGCGACGAATCGCTGGCGGCCCATATCATGTTCGAAAACCTGGCGTCCAAAGCTTCCGGTACCTTGGCTTTCCGTCACCTGCTGATCGACAACCAGATCAACCCCGAAGAGATCGATTACGTGATCGAATGCTCTGAGGAAGCGGCTGGCGACATGAATCAACGTGGAGGCGGCAACTTCGCCAAAGCCATCGGCGAGATGGTCGGTGCTAAGAATGCCACCGGATGCGACATCCGCGGCTTCTGCGCGGGTCCGGCTCATGCCATGGTCAACGCCGCTGCGTTGGTCAAGTCCGGTGTGTTCAAAAATGTGGTAGTAGTGGCCGGCGGTGCCACCGCCAAATTGGGCATGAACGGCCGCGATCACGTGAAGAAGAACATGCCGGTGTTGGAAGACACGCTGGGTGCGTTTGCTATTTTGCTCAGCGAGAACGACGGTGTAAATCCCATCGTCCGCACCGATATCGTCGGGCGTCACGTGATCGGTTCCGGCGCATCGCCGCAGGCTGTGATCAGCGCCATCGTCACCGATCCGTTGGATCGGGTGGGCTTGAAGATCACCGATATCGATCGCTACTCGGTGGAGATGCAGAATCCTGAGATCACCGTTCCGGCTGGCGCTGGCAACGTTCCGGAAGCAAACTACAAGATGATCGCCGCCCTGGGAGTAAGGCGCGGGGACATCCAGCGGGCAGATATCCCGAAGTTTGTCAAAGAGCACGGTATGCCAGGGTTTGCGCCCACCCAGGGGCATATTCCTTCTGGCATTCCCTTTATCGGTTTAGGCCGGGAGATGATCCTGAACGGTGAGATCGAGCGCTGCATGATCGTCGGCAAGGGCTCGCTGTTCCTGGCCCGCCTGACCAACTTGTTTGATGGCATTTCCTTCGTGATTGAGAAGAACCCGGGGCTACAGCCAGAACAGGCAGCAGGCATCTCTTCGGACGAGATTCGCAAGCTGATAGCTGAAGCCATGCGCGAGTTGGCGCAAAAGCTGGCTGAGTAAAATCTGGTTCAACCAATCCGAGGAGGTGAAACAGTTGTCAGAAACAGCAAAGAAGTTGTTGGCTCAAGCTTTCAACCAGATTGCCGACGCTCTGGAAACCGGTGTCTATGGTCAGCGCGTACGGGTCGGCGTCACCGTCTTGGGCAGTGAACATGGACCGGAAGAGATAGTGCGCGGTGCGGAAATGGCACAGCAGCAGAACCCCGGGATCGAAGTGGTGCTGGTCGGTCCGGAAGTGGACAGCAAATTGGCGCACATCCCGGCCGAAGACGAAAAGGCGCAGCACAAGGCAATGGAGCAGGCGCTGGAGAGCGGAGCGCTGGACGCCTGCGTGACGATGCATTACAGTTTCCCTATCGGAGTATCCACTGTGGGGCGGGTGATCACGCCGGGGCGTGGCCGTGAAATGTATCTGGCCACCACTACCGGCACTTCCGCCACCGATCGGGTCGAGGGTATGGTCAGAAACGCAATCTATGGCATCGCCACGGCCAAGGCAGCCGGGATCAGTAACCCGACCGTCGGCATCCTCAACGTGGATCAGGCTCGTACCGTGGAGCGGGCGCTGCAGAAACTGCAGAATAACGGGTATCAATTCCGGTTCGCCGAAAGCGTGCGCGCCGATGGCGGCTCGGTGATGCGCGGAAACGATCTGTTGGTAGGGGCACCCGATGTCATGGTCACGGACACCCTCACCGGCAACGTCTTGATGAAGGTCTTCTCCGCCTACACCAGCGGCGGTGACTACGAGACGCTAGGTTACGGCTACGGCCCGGGTATCGGTGAGGGCTACGACAAGATCATCCTCATCCTGTCCCGCGCCTCGGGAGCGCCGGTAGTTGCCAACGCCATCAAGTATGGCGCTGAGGTGGCCCAGGGCAAGCTGCTGGAGAAGACGGCAGCCGAATTTAAGGCAGCCAACGCAGCTGGCCTGCCCGACCTATTCAAACAGGCAGCCGCCCCGGCCGCGAAGGCAGAAGAAGAAGTGGTGGCACCGCCGGAGAAAGTGACCACGGAAGAGATTCCTGGCATAGATATCCTGGAGCTGGAAGACGCCCAGAAGGCTGTATGGAAGGCAGGCATCTACGCCGCCACCGGCATGGGCTGCACCGGCCCGGTGATCATGGTGGCCCCAGAAGACGCTGAAAAGGCGATCGACGCTCTAGTAAAAGCCGGATTTATCTCTCGATAACCGAAGGATACAGCGGGACGTGTACCTTGTATCATCGCCAGATGATCCAGGGTACGCGTCCCGTTGTATTGTATTCTTCTGAACCAAAGCCCACCTTTGCCCTCGCCTTAGCGTTGGTGTATATTGGGCGCTGTGATTGAGGGAAGGAGTGATATACGATGTTCAAGAAACTATGGGCCTCGCTGGCAATGGCAGTCTTAGCTGCATCGCTGCTCAGCGGTTGCGCTTCCCACATGCGCATTGGCTACGCCGGTGCAGAGCGCAGGGGATCGATGACTGCCCGGTACGCCTACTGCCGGCAGACTAGAGCACAGACAGTCCATTTGCGCGAAGGTGATGACTTGACCCTGGAGTATGATCTGAAAGTTAAGTCGGGTGAGCTCGCCCTGAGCATCTCCGACCCGGATGGTGAAGTCGTCTGGCAAGGTGAGTTTGATCAGGATGCGCGGGAAAGCCTCACATTCACTGCCCAGCAGGATGGGGCCTATCGGGTGCAGCTGCAGGTGAAAGGTGCCCGCGGCTCTTACAGAGTCTCCTGGAGCAACTGACCAGCAGCAGAGTGAAAGATGACCGTGCTGGTGTTCGACTGCCAGTGCAAGCACAGATGATCGAAGCCGTTGCTCCTGAGGGTGCTCCTGAGGAGCCTTTTATTATTAGCCCAACAGAATGCCAACGAGGCAGGTGGTTGGAATTTGTTGCATCCAGCTTCTCTAGGTGATACAGTATGTAGAAGTGTCACCGAGGTGCGTTGGAAATGAGGCAGCAGGTAGATGATATCCAGCCTGCTACGGACATAATAATCACAGCAGATGTGAAGAGGAGAATGATTATATGGCTAAGTTTACCGATTTTGAGTTGAGTGAGCCGCTGTTGCGGGCGATCAGCGACATGGGATTTGAAGAGGCGACGCCCATCCAGGAACAGGCTATTCCCCTGGTGATGTCTGGCCAAGACTTGATCGGCCAGGCACAGACTGGCACCGGCAAGACGGCTGCCTTCGGCATTCCCATGCTGGAGGATATCGATACCGACAGCCCGGTTATTCAAGCACTGGTAGTTGCCCCCACCCGGGAGTTGGTGGTGCAGGTGGCGGAGGAGCTGAACCGACTGGGCAAGCACATGGGAGTGGTCACCGTCGCCATCTATGGCGGGCAGGACATCGGTCGTCAGATTCGTGCCTTGCATAAGCGGCCCCAGATCATCACTGCCACCCCTGGGCGGCTGATGGACCACATGCGCCGGCGCACCATTCGGCTCGACCAGGTGGAGATGGTGGTGCTGGATGAGGCGGACGAGATGCTGAACATGGGCTTCCTGGAGGACATTGAGACCATTCTGTCAGCGTTGCCCAGCGAGCGGCAGACCTTGCTTTTCTCTGCCACCATGCCTGAGGCCATCCGGCAGCTGGCCGAGCGCTTCATGCGCCAGCCGGAGCAGGTGAGCATTCGGGCCAAGGAGATGACCGTTCCCAGCATCGAGCAGTATTACATTGAACTATCGGAGCAGCAAAAGTTTGACGCCCTCTGCCGTCTGTTGGACATGCAGGTGCCGGAGCTCGCCATGGTCTTTGGACGCACCAAGCGACGGGTGGACGAACTGATGATGGCCCTTTCCACCAGGGGATATTCTTCAGAGGGCATTCATGGGGACATGACCCAGGCGAGGCGGGACACGGTGATGCGCAAGTTCCGCACCGGCTCCATTGACGTGCTGGTGGCCACCGATGTGGCAGCCAGAGGGCTGGATATCACCGGAGTGACCCACGTTTTCAACTTCGACATGCCGCAAGACCCGGAATGGTACGTGCATCGCATCGGCAGAACCGGCAGGGCGGGGAAAACGGGGGTGGCGATCACCTTTGTCACCCACCGCGAGATGGGCTATCTGCGCCAGCTGGAACGGCAGATTCGGCGCCGCATCGAACGCATGCCCATGCCCACCCTCACCGACGCGGTGGAGGGCCAGCTGCGTTCGGCAGCCGAAAACCTGCAGCGGGTGATTGCTGAAGGCGGACTGGAGCGCTACCTGCCGTGGGCGGAGGAGCTGTTGGCGGAAACCGAGTCGGTTACCCTGCTGGCTGCCGCCCTGAAGGTGATGACCCGCGAGCCGGATGTCACTCCGGTGGAGCTGACTTCCGAGGAGCCTGCCCGCACCAGACGTAGTTATCCCGACCGCCGAGGCAGCTCAGGCGGCCAGTTTTCCCGACGCGATGGCCGCAGCCGCAGCTACGGTGAGCGGTCTTCCCGCCCAGCGGGGCACAGCAGCCGGCGGAGTGGGTATGAGCGTCGCCAAAGCGGTGGGGGCAGGCGGCCTCAGGATGGACCGCAAGGCAGCAGGCAGTGGCAGTGACCGCAGCCACTTAGGTCACATAACCCTCCAGTTAACGTTCGACAGGCAGCCGATTGCCAGCTGCCTGTTTTCTTACGCCTGCGGCTGCGCTGAGCCTTGCGCCTCTTTTTCCTGTCGGAAGCGCTCAAACTGCTCCAGGAACTCGGGATAGGTCGCCATGAATTGGTTAAGCATTTGCAGCAACTTGACTGTGTTGCGGCTGAGGTGATGCTCCATCAGTTCCGCGTCAACAAAGGCATTCTTTCCCGCCCCCAGGTTCCGCAAGAACTGTTCCACAGTCTCATGACGACAAAGCAAATACTGGCCGCGTTCGATACCCTTCTCGGTCAGCTGGATGATTCCATAACGGTGGTATTCCACGTAACCCAGGTCGCTCAGCTTCTGGATGGTGCGCGATGCCGAAGGGGCTTGTACATTGAGCTCCACTGCCAAGCGACTAACCCTCGCATACCCCTCTTTCAGATACATGCGATAGATCATCTCCAGATAGTCTTCCATGCTGGGAGTGAGGGTGTTGCTCCCCCGACGCAGCATCTGATATCCCCGTACCGTTCGAAACTCCCGCGTATCTTTGGGCACGCCATTCCCCTCTTTCCTCCGCCCTGTGTTGGCCTGCGCGGCAGCCAAACTCACCCAGTCCTTTGCTTGTTCATTGAATAACACTTTGCCTCGTTTCGCCATATATTGTCGGTAAGTAAGAGACTTACCCACTGCTAACTTATGAAGCTCAGCCAGTGGGATAGCACCGAAAGGGGGCGCAAATAGTGGAAAGAGCCCTGTTACCTCTTGATCAATTGCCGATCGGTCGGTTCGGTGAAGTAAGGGCATTGTTGGCAGACAGTGTAGCCCGGCGCAGAATGCTGGACCTGGGGTTGATTGAGCACACGCGGGTGGAGGCGCTGCGCAGGAGTCCCTCCGGCGATCCGGTTGCGTACCAGTTTCGGGGGGCGGTGATCGCCTTGCGTTCCGACGAGGCGCGCCAGATTATGGTGGAGTTGTGTGGCAACAACCTTTGAGATTAGCCGCCGCCATTCTAGGCAAGGCCGCTACTAATCGGCCAAAGTGCGCAGGGGGGAGGAGTGACTGCCATGGGATTGACCAGTCAATCCACAGGGTTTGGCGCACTGAAAGAAGCATTCCAGGTGAGACTAGAGGCTCCGGATGATCTGGTGGTGGCGTTGGCTGGAAACCCCAACACCGGAAAGAGCACCATCTTTAACAGCCTGACTGGGCTGAGGCAACACACCGGAAACTGGCCTGGCAAGACGGTTACCAACGCACAGGGCAGATTTGGCCATAGGGATAGACGTTTTGTGTTGGTGGACCTGCCCGGTACCTATTCGCTGCTGGCCAACTCGGTGGAAGAAGAGGTGGCCAGGGACTTCATCTGCTTCGGCCAACCCCATGTCACAGCCATAGTCACCGATGCCACCTGCCTGGAAAGGAACCTCAACTTGGTGCTGCAGATTCTGGAGATCACCAGCAAGGTGGTGGTCTGCGTCAATTTGCTTGACGAGGCCAAACGCAAGCACATACAGGTGGACTTGCGACAGCTCGCCAGCATCCTGGGTGTGCCAGTGGTAGGAACCAGTGCCCGCGACGGAACGGGGCTGGGGGAGCTGAAGGAGGCGATCTATCAGGTTGCCACCGGACGCAAGCGCCCAGAAGCACTGCAGATCAGGTACGAGCAGGAAACGGAATCGGCTATCGCTTCCCTGGAAGGGGCCATTTCCGAGCTCACCCAGGGAAAGGTAAACCCGCGCTGGATAGCGCTGAGGCTATTGGATGCAGACCCGTCGCTGCATGGTTCGCTCAGCAAGTATCTACAGATAGATCTGATCGGCCATCCTGCTGTAGCTAGGGGTCTGCGTGCCGTAGAAGAACAGCTAGATAGACGTCTTCTCAGTCTGGAGCGGCTGAAGGACGGCATTGTCTGCAGCCTGGTGCGCCAGGCGGAGCAGATTGCTTCCCGGGTGGTGACCAAGGAAAGCCAGCAACACAACCTTTTGGATCGCAGAATTGACAGCATCGTCACTTCCACTCGCTGGGGTATCCCGATCATGCTGGGCCTGTTGGGCCTGATCTTCTGGATTACCATTGTCGGAGCCAATTATCCTTCCGGCTTGCTGGCCAGGGGGCTGTTTTGGCTGGAGGAGAGAATGACTCAGCTATTCAGCAGCCGGGGTTGGCCACAGTGGCTGCACGGTCTACTGGTGCAAGGTATCTATCGCACCTCCGCTTGGGTGGTGGCAGTGATGCTGCCTCCGATGGCCATCTTCTTTCCTTTGTTCACCTTGCTGGAGGACCTGGGTTACCTACCCCGGGTGGCCTTCAATTTGGACAATTTCTTTCGCCGGGCCTGCGCCCATGGCAAGCAAGCCTTGACCATGTGCATGGGTTTCGGCTGCAATGCTGCCGGGGTAATAGCCTGCCGCATCATCGACTCCCCCCGGGAGCGCCTGATCGCCATGCTCACCAACAACTTTGTACCCTGCAACGGGCGCTTTCCCACCTTGATAGCCTTGGCGTCCATCTTCATCGTCGGCGGTGCCTCCCGCTGGCGCTCTGCCCTGGCCACCATGGTGGTGCTGGCGGTGATCCTGTTAGGCGTATTGCTGACCCTATTCATCTCCAGGCTGCTTTCGCGCACGCTGCTCCGGGGGTTGCCGTCGTCGTTTGCGCTGGAATTGCCTCCCTACCGCAAGCCGCAGGTGGGACGCATCCTCATCCGGTCGCTGCTGGATCGGACCTTGTTTGTCCTGGGGCGGGCAGTGTCGGTGGCCGCACCGGCTGGCCTGGTAATTTGGCTGATGGCCAACTTGGCCGTAGGCGAAAACAGCTTGTTGCAGCAATCCGCTGCCTTCTTGCAGCCCTTTGCCCAGCTGATTGGCCTGGATGGCTATATTTTGCTGGCCTTTATCCTGGGTTTGCCGGCTAACGAAATTGTCATCCCTATCGTGATTATGAGCTACCTGCGCAGTGGCACCATGCTGGAGCTGGCCTCCTTGACCGAGCTGAAGGACCTGTTGGTGGCCAACGGTTGGACCTGGCTGACTGCAGTCTGTACCATGCTCTTCTCCCTCTGCCACTGGCCTTGCGGCACCACGCTGCTGACGATTCGCAAAGAGGCCCAGAGCTGGAAGTGGGCCGGATTGTCATTGCTTGTTCCCACCGTCAGTGGCATAGCGATCTGCTTCTTGCTGGCGCGGACCGTCCACCTGCTTGGATTGGTCTAGGTCGCTCCTGGTGAAGGTGGCGGGACGTTAGGGCGTAAGAATGCAACTTTTCTCTCGTCCAGTCGTAGGTAATGGAGAGTGAAGCCGAGGTGCCTGCTACAGACGAGGGCTTCGGGAGGAGGGCGCTGCGATGTGAAAAAAGGATGGACCAACAGAGATAACACCCGCATGCTGCGGGAGGCAGACCATGGGGCCGACCTGCTGCGGATGTTGCCCAAGAACACCGAGCTGGAGGTACTGGAGGAACGGGATCGATTCACCAAGGTACAGCTGAGAGACGGGTTCTCCGATCTAGTCGGATACGTCTATAGTGGCTTCCTGGAAGTGGAAGCAACGGATTTGCCTGAGCCAAGCCCCAGGGATCAACACTTGCTGCCCTGTCCGCGCTGCGGTGCCGAGGCCTGGGGGGCGTTCCCTCTAGCCCAGATGGGTGGCCACGGCAGCCAAAATTACTACATTTCCACCGGTTTTTTGTCCTACGTCGCTGTGCAGGCTCGGGTTTGCCTGCGCTGCGGCTACCTGGAGCTTTGCGTGAAAGAGGATGGCCTGCCGGAACTGCGACGGATAGCCAGTGAGAAGCGGTAGCCAAAGACTTAGCCCCTCGAAGGAGGGGCGTTGTTATCTCCAGATAAAACTGATCGCTCGCAGATGAAAGCGGAGCCTGGATAGCGGCAATCTCTGGATGAGTCAGGTGAGCTCAGAAGCGCAGGATCTCCGCCTGCGGCCGCTGGTCTAAAGTGAGGATAGCCACTGAAAACTTGGGTTCCCGGCGCTTGTCGGTGGCCGAACCCGGGTTGAGCAGCAGCACGCCGCGGTGGACATGGTTGTAGGGCTGATGGCTGTGGCCAAAGACCACCACATCAGCCTGCGGGAAAGTATGCCAAGCGCGTTCTGGAGTGGTTCTGCCCCGGCCCAGATGGCCATGGGTGAGACCTATCTGCAAACCGCACAACTGCAGAGTCTTGCGGTACCCTAAAATGTCTGCCATCGCCGCCGAGTCGGTATTTCCGGCCACCGCCTCGGTCCAGGCGATGGCATTTAGTTCCCTCAGCACGGACCAATCGTTGATGTCCCCAGCGTGCAGAATCAACTCCACCCCGGCAAACAACTCCGCCACCTGGGGCGGCAGCTGGCGGCCGCGGCGGGGGATGTGGGTATCTGAGATCACGCCAATGCGCACATCGCATCACCTCGATCAGAGTTTCTCTAGCCATACCACATTATATGTCCGGATTCCCCGCGGGCTGCTTCATTCCCTGCAGGTTGTTGGGGCATGACTATGAAAAAGGAGCGATCTGCTGGCTGGGGGTGTGCACATGAACGAGAGCCTGGTTACTGCTGTTCGCGGGGTGATGGCCTTTGTCACGCTACTGATACTTTGCCGCATTCTGGGCAAACAACAGGTGTCGCAGCTGACCTTCTTTGAATACGTCCTGGGCATCACCATCGGTTCCATTGCATCGTCCATGACGGTGGACCTGTCGATCAACGCGTTTCCCCAGTGGGTGGGGCTGTTCGTTTGGACAGTGGCTGTCCTGCTGTTGCAGTGGGCCTCCATCAAGAACCGAAGTTTCGCCAAGTACGTCGATGGCGAGCCAACCATTGTGGTTATGGATGGCAAGATCATGGAACAGGCGATGCAGCGGATGCGCTATCGTGCTTACGATCTGATGGAGCAGCTGCGGGTGCAAGGGGTTTTTGACATCAAGCAGGTGGCTTATGCATTGCTGGAGCCAAGCGGGCAGTTGTCAGTGCTCAAGAAGCCAGAGTATCAGACGGTGACCAGGCAGGACATGGGGATCGAAGCCGGGCCGGATGGGATGAATGTGGAGTTGATCTACAGTGGGGCGGTCGTGGAGCAGAACCTGCGGCAGGCGGGAGTGAGCCGACAGTGGTTGGATAATCAGCTGCGGATGCGTGGTCTGTCAGACCCGACCGAGGTGTTTTTGGCCACCATAGACAGCAAAGGAGCGCTCTATGTGGACTGTTATCAGGATCATCTGCAGCAGTTGACCGATGTGGATGATCAGCCTTCAGGCGGGGGTGATGCCTGATGGGTGGAAAGCTGTGGCGAAAGGTCGTCCCAATAATGGCGCTGCTGCTGTTCTTACTGGTGATGACCAGCGATTGGTGGCTGAAGCGCCCCCTGGGCCAAGATGACGATGTGCAGCTATATTTCCAAAGAGTGCGGGACAGCGTAGCCAGGGAAGATTTCGTCCAAGCGGCGGCCGAATGGGAGAAGCTAAGGGCCGCTTGGCGTTTGGTGGCCATCCGGGTGCAGTTTAGCGTCGAGCGGGACCAACTACAGGGGCTGACCGTCAGCCTGGCACGCCTGCAAGGCGCGATTATGGCCGAAGACCAGGCAGGAGCAATGATTGAGCTGGCGGAAGCGGAGGAGCATTGGCGCGATCTCGGGAGATAGGGAGACAGAGGGACGTACAATCTGTCTCCCTAGGGAGACAAATTGTACGTCCCTCTGTCACCGAGTCGGTCTAAAGCAGGTCACTGAACAGTTGTCCACAGTCAACGGACAATCCTTCAAAGAAGAACGACTTGGCCACCTCTGCGCGGGTAAAGACCTGCATGTCATCGATATCCCGATCGGCAAAGGCATAGAGAATTACCTTCTCGGTCTTGGGATCGACCATCCAATACTCCCGCACTCCTGACAGGGTGTAGGTGTTCAGCTTGTCGAGCATGTCCTTGGTGCGTGTGCTGGCGGACAATACTTCCAACACCAGGGTGGGAGTGCCCATATACTTGCCCTTTTCCGACACATTTCCCTCCAAATCACATGCCACCAGCAAGTCCGGTTGCATCACATCCGGTTCTTTGAAACCCTGCTTGAAGAAGTGCACATCGAAGGGAGCAAAGAATACCCTGCACTTGTTGCTTACGAAATAGGCCTGAAAACATAGATACAGCCGACCAAGGATATCCTGATGGCTGATCAGCGGAGAGTCCAGCAGGTGGATCTCGCCGTTGATGAACTCCATGCGCAAGGTGCTCTTCTCGTAGATGGCCATGAACTCGTCATACGAGACCTTCTTCCCCCCGTACTGATAATCCAGCGCTCTCTCCCTCACGGCGAAGTATTGCTCAATGTCCGTCACATAGGCTGTCAGTCTGGCGATCTTGGTGCCGTTCTTGGTGATCACCACGTCGCTTTGCTGCTCGACCAAGTCCATGTACTTTCCGAAGTTCTGTTTCAGCTCTGTTGCTGAGACCACGAGCCCTTCCTCATAGGGTTTGCTTGGCATACGATTCACCTCCAAGCTCAGTATAGAGCAAATCTCCATATCGCACAATAAAATGTGCGATATGGAGACAGGGGGACGTACAATCTGTCTCCCCGCGGTCTATTTCACCTGCAGCTGGTCAAACAGGAAAGAGAAGATGTCTGTCTGTTCGTCGATCAGCTTGGCGGTGGGCTTGCCGGCGCCATGGCCGGCTTTGCTTTCTACCCGCAGATAGACGGGGTTGTCGCCTCCTGCTGCCGCCTGCAAGGTGGCGGCAAACTTCTTGGAATGCATCGGCACCACTCGGTCATCGCTCTCTGCGGTCAAGATTATCACCGGGGGATAGACGGTGCCGAACTTGACGTTATGCAAGGGAGAATACTTGATCATGAAACGGAAGTGGTCTGGGTTCAGCTCCGCGTCGCCATACTCGCCTGTCCAATAGCGGCCAGCGGTGAAGCGGTGAAAGCGCAGCATATCGATCACCGGCACCCAACTGATCACCGCGCCATACAGATCGGGTCGTTGGATCATGCAAGCCGCGGTCAGCAGGCCACCGTTGCTGCGGCCTTGAATGGCCAGGCGCTCCTGCCTGGTATAGCCGTTGGCAATTAGCCACTCGGCGGCGGCGATGAAATCATCAAATACATTCTGTTTTTTCTCTAACATGCCAGCCCGGTGCCACTCTTCGCCAAACTCATTGCCACCCCTGAGACCAGCCACCGCGTACACTCCGCCGTGCTCCAGCCAGACCAGCGTGGAGACGGAGAAGTTGGGCTTTTGGGCCAGATTGTAGCCACCGTAGCCATAGAGCAAGGTGGGGTTATTGCCATCCAGTGGCAACCCCTTCTTGTGGGTGAGGAACATGGGCACCTGGGTGCCATCTTTTGATGGATAAAACACTTGCCTCGTCTCATACTGATTGGCATCGAAATCCACGTCGGGCGTCCAGAACTGACTCAGTTGCCCGGAGTCAAAATCATAACGGAAGACGGTGGTGGGGTAGAGGTAGGAGGTGAAGCTGACAAACAGCTCCTTGTCGACTCTCTTTCCGGAAACCTCCACCGTGCCCAGGGTTGGCAACTGAACAATCCGCTCCAAACTGCCGTCTAGGTGATAGACAGCCAGTCGATGATAGGCCGCGCGTAAGTAGGTGACCACGAAGCACTCGTTGACCAGGCGGATTTGGTCGATCACGTCTTCCGATTCGGCGATCAGCTGTCGC
The DNA here is from genome assembly GCA_050949055.1 of Bacillota bacterium. Lineage (GTDB taxonomy): Bacteria > Bacillota > UBA994 > UBA5500 > UBA5500 > JAEZJZ01. Next base: position 271,357 of record JBMNFA010000002.1, read on the forward strand.
CAATTCTCTCGCTCTGGCTGATTCAGGTCCACGGCCATCACCCTGCCTTTGGGCGCCTGCCAGTTGGTGTGCACGTAGAAAACATCACCGTCGCTGCCGATCACATGATACATGGCGTCATGGTCATCGAGCAGCCGGATGAAGGGTCCATCGCTATCCAGTCTGCGGTAGTAGACCCGGTTTTCGGGATTGGTGCCCAGGGTGATGTGCAGCACCAGGAAGCGGTGGTCCTCGGTAATGCTGGCCCGGAAGCCCATTTGCTTATGGTCTGGCCGCTCATAGATCACCTGATCGGCGCTCTGGTCAGTGCCCAGGCGATGCAGGCAGACCCGGCTGTAGTTGGATGCATCCTCCGGTGGCACGCTGCCCGGTTCTGGAAAGCGCGTGTAGAAGAAGCCACTGTCATCAGGCAACCAGGCGATGGTGGTGAACTTGCACCAGTTGATCAGATCGGGATACTCCTGGCCGTCATCGACCGATACCACCCGGATCTGCTGCCAATCGCTGCCGCTTTGGGAGCAGGAGTAAGCTAGCAGACGGCCGTCATGGCTGAAGGAGATGTTGGTCAGCGCCACCGTCCCGTCGTCGCTGAACCGGTTGGGATCTAGCACCGGAATCGCGTCGCCCTCCAGGCCCTCCAGACGGTAAAGCACCGACTGATTCTGCAGTCCATCGTTGCGAAAGACATAATACCTGCCAGCCTCCCGGAAGGGTGCCGATTGCTTGGGGTAGTTCCACAGTTCCGTAATCCGCTGCTTGATCAGCGGCCGCATAGGCAGAGAGTTAAGGTAGTCGAAAGTGCGGGCATTCTGTTCGGCCACGAAGGCCTTGGTCTCAGGCAGATCGGGATCCTCCATCCAACGGAAGGGATCGGCCACTTTGATGCCGTGGTAGTCATCGACCACATTGTCCCGGCGAATATTGGTGATCATTTTCGCTCCTCCTTCAGTAACGTCTAGTCCTATGTTTTACTTTTGGCGTCGAAATTCCTGCGCCAACTTACTGGTCATTGGTCAGCAGGAGAGGAGGCCCGGAGCGCGAACTAAAGTATTAACGAAACATAGGGACAGCAGGTGGGAGAATGACATGGCGAGAATGCAGAAACTGAAGGAAACGGATTTGTACCAGCCAGTTAAGGACTATTTGGAGCAGCAGGGTTACAGGGTGCGCGGCGAGGTGAACGGCTGCGATATTGCCGCCACCAAGGAGGAGCAGCTGCTGGTGGTCGAGCTGAAACTCAGCCTCAACACTACCCTGTTGGTGCAGGCGATCGAGCGGCAAAGGCTGACAAATCTGGTATATGTGGCACTGCCCAAACCATCGCCTCGGGAGTGGCGCAGGCGCTGGACTGGACTACAGAGGCTGCTGCGACGGCTGGAGTTGGGACTCTTGCTGGTTTCGTTCACCGGGGATGCTGGTCATGTGGAGGTGGCCTTTGACCCGGCTCCCTTCCAGCGGCGCAAGAGCCCGCAGCGACTGCGGGCGGTGTTGACCGAGATCGCTGGGCGCTCGGGGGACTTCAACCTGGGGGGGAGCAGCCGCCGACGGTTGCTCACCGCCTACCGGGAGCAGGCATTATACATAGCATGGTGGCTGTCACATCTCGGACCCCAGAGCCCCAAGGCGTTGCGCCTGAGAGGCACCTGTGATAGCACCCGGGATATCCTATACCGCAACCACTATGGTTGGTTCGAGCATCCAAGCAAGGGATTCTATCAGATCAGCGAAGCTGGTCTGCAGGCACTGGAGCAGCACCCCGAATTGGTTGCTTGCTGGCAAGAGCAGTCGGAGGTAGTGAAGTGAGTTTTTGGGGACGGTTCCGAACTGCCCACCATAAACTGGTGGGAGATTCGGAACCGTCCCCAAATGTTCGGAAGAATAGTGAAAGCATGGCTGACACCGCATCCAGACTCCTCTGCAAGCGCCGCCGATTGATGTTGCCGCAGCATCAGCAGCAAGGGCCCAGAGGAAAAGTGCCAGAAGGAAGAGGAAACCAGCCATCTTGGACAGAATACAGTCAGGCGGTTTTAGATAGCGCGCGAGTGTGCGAGAATCCAGCCCGCGAGAGGTGATGCTTAGATGGAAGACTTCCAACTGGTGGTGACGGAACAGGGCTTACCCGCATATGTGCGTCCCACCACTCAATTCAAGACCATTACCGTGCAGTTGTTCATAGACCGACCTTTTGCCGACGATTACAGTCAGTTTGCTCTCTTGCCCCACGTGCTCAAACGGGGCAGCGTGGAGTTTCCTGACTCCCTGGCTCTCGAACGTCGGTTTGACCAGCTGTATGGTGCCAACTTCGAAGTGCATACCCATCGCCTGGGAGAACGACACGTGGTGGAACTAGAGTTGGAACTGGCCGACCCGTCTCTGCTGCCCGATGCCCCGGCACTCTTGGAGTCTGGCCTGGATACCCTGGCCGGATTGCTGTTGCGGCCATATCTGGAGCAGGGTGTCTTTTCGCAGGACTATCTGGAGCAGGAGCGGGAGTCGCAAATCCGTGCCATCCAGTCCATCTTCAACGACAAGGCGGATTACGCCCACCAACGCTGTCTACAGGAGATGTTCAAAGGGGACCCCTATGCTCGGCTGCCCCTGGGCGACCTCGAGCAGGTGCCCCAAATCACCGCCGCGGGGCTGCGCCAGTTTCACCAGAGGATATTGCAGGATGCTCACTTTCAGCTGTTCATCACCGGAAATCTGACGCCTAAACAGGTGCAGGACTGCTGCAACCGGGTGTTCAAGCAGCCCCTGGGCGCGCCCAGACCGGCCGCCGCTAGAGGTCAACTGCCTGCTGGTCGCCACGCTCCCTTGGAGGTAGTGGAGGAGCAACCAGTGGCGCAAGGGAAACTGGTGTTGGCCTACCGCACCGGCATTAGCCGCCAGGACCCGCTGTTCTTCGCCTTGATGGTCTATAACGGCATCCTGGGGGCCTTCAGCCACTCCAAGCTGTTCCAAAATGTGCGGGAGCGGGCTAGCTTGGCCTACTACTGTGTCTCGCAGTTGGAGGCAGCCAAAGGGCTGGTCATGGTGGAAGCGGGCATCGCTGCTGAGAAGCTGACCGCCACCCGGGACATCATTAGGCAGCAGCTGGATTGTATGCGCCAGGGGGACTGGACCGCAGACGAATGGGAGAAGACCACGCTAGCCCTAATCAGTCAGTTGCAGGGACTGGCAGACCGCCCCGGGAGACACGCCCTGACCCACTTTGACCGCCTGCTCAGCGGAGTGTCCTACTCCAATCAGCAGATGATTGACGGAATCCGGCAAGTCACCCGAGAGCAAGTGCTACAGGTGGCACGGGGGACAGAACTGGATACAGCCTATTTCTTGCGGGGCACCGCCCAGGATGAGGAGAACGCCGATGAAAATTACTAGACGAGAATATCCCTCGCTGAGGGAGCAGGTATATGAAGCGCAGTTACCATCCGGTCTGACGGTGATGGCGGTGCCGCGGACGGGTTGGTCCCGCTACTTCGCCATCCTGATGACCGCCTACGGCTCCAACGACAATCAGTTTGTCCTGCCGGGAGAGACTCGTCCAACAGAGGTGCCGGATGGCATCGCCCATTTCCTGGAGCACCAGCTCTTTGCCCAGCCGGACGGCAGCGCCGACGATCGCTTCGCTAGCCTGGGTGCCAGCAGCAACGCCTTCACCTCCTGGACGCGCACCGGCTATCTGTTCAGCACCACTGGCAATTACCAGCAGTGCCTGCGTTATCTGCTGGACTTCGTCTACCAGCCGTATTTCACCGAAGCTGGTACAGCAAGGGAGCAAGGGATCATCCAGCAGGAGATCGGCATGTTCCTGGATGACCCCCGTTGGCAGGTCTATCTCAATCTGTTGCAGGGTATGTATCATCATCATCCGGTGCGGCGGGACATCGCAGGCAGCGTGGAGTCGGTGGGTCAAGTGAGCAAGCAGCTGCTGGACCTCTGCTACCAAACCTTCTATCAGCCCAGCAACATGGTGTTGGTCACCGTGGGGGATTTCGATCCAGAACAGGTGTTGGAGACGGCGGCCGAGCAGATGGCTGGGAAGAACCTTGCGGCGCAGCCGCCTGTGCAACGGATCTTTCCCGCTGAGCCGCCCAGCATCCACCGGCAGCGCACCAGCCTCAAGGCCAGCGTCAGCACCCCTTTGTTTGCCTTGGGATTCAAGGAGCGGCAGCCGGCGGGCAGAGGCGAGGATTTGCTGCGCCGCCAGGTGTTGACCGAAGTGGTGCTGCATGCGGTGATCGGCAGCAGCTCTGCGCTCTATCAGCAGCTGTATAACGAAGGACTGATCGATAACAGTTTCCAGAGCGGCTACTCCGGGCAACCTGACTACGGCTATACGGTGCTGCAGGGGGAGAGCAAAGACCCGGAACGCTTGCGCGATCGTCTGTTGGCCGGTTTGGACAAGTTGCGGCAGGCCGGCATCTCCCGGGAGGACTGGCAGCGCAGCCAGCGAGCCCTGCAGGGCCACTTTCTGCAGAGCCTGAACTCCATGGACAACCTGGCCAGCGACCTGGCCGACGTCTGGTTTGACGGCATCGACTATCTGCACTATCCCGATGTGCTCAGCCAGCTGACGCTGGATATGGCCAACCAGCGGCTGCTGGAACACCTGCAGCCGCAGGAGGCGGCACTCTCCGAAGTGCTGCCGCTGTAGTGCGGTGCCCAATAAACGGAATCGGCGGTAGGGAGTGGCTAGTCTTATCCATTGAAGATGGCCGAAATCTGTCCATTCAAAATGACGTTCACACGAAGTGGCTGGGGTGCCAGAGGGACGCAGGCATGGCCCCCTTGGCAAGGGGGCTGTCGCGGAGCGACTGGGGGATTCTCGACCCCATGCAAAAAGAAGGCTGTCGCGAAGCTGGGCGGGCAATGACAGCGACAGTGGGGTGGGGCAGTGGGGACAGGCGAGCCAGCCCCCCTGATAGGAGAGCCCAGCTATGATTTGGTTTCCTTTCCCTCTCCCTCTGACTCGGCAGGCTTGAAGTCCAGCGCTGCCGAGTTTGTACAATAGCGCAGCCCTGTTGGCCGCGGGCCATCCGGGAAGACGTGACCGATGTGACCGCCACAGCGGGAGCAGTGAATCTCCGTGCGCCGCATACCAAAGCGTGTATCTCGGTCCTCACCCAGCACGCTGGGAGCAATCGGCTGATAGAAGCTCGGCCATCCGGAACCCGAATCATACTTGGCGTCGGAACTGAACAACTCCTGGCCGCAGCCGGCGCAGCGATACACCCCTGACTCCTTATGGCCTTCATAGCGGTTGCTGAAGGGCGGCTCTGTTCCATGTTCGCGCAGAACATGATAAGCTTCTCTAGACAAGCTCTTCTTCCACTCGCTCTCGGTCTTTTCTACGGGAAACTTTTGCGGCATGCTAACAACTCCTTTCCAATGATACGGCGGGACGTGTACTTCGTATCCTTCGGTCCGCGAAGGATACAGTGGGACGTGTACCTTGTATCCTTCAGTCCACGAAGGATACTGCAGGACGCGCACCGTGCAACATCGATACGCTGTTTGAATACCTTGTTGGCACCGCTGGCGCGCACTGTCTCACGCTCAGACAACCATTTCGCCCACCTCCGTAACCCGCAGCACAGGAGGTTCTATGCATAGTTATCTCTTTCCCTTGACCGGAACATGCAACTGGCAACACCTGCTGGCCCGCATTAAGCAATCATCCCACGGGGCCTTCTATCGGGCCAAAGATGGACGCCTGGGGTGCCCGCTGCGGTTGGGGCAGCAGTCCTACTTCGTGGAGGTAGCCCCCACAGACGATCAAGCCCACTGGCAGGTACAGATTCACCAGGGGGATCAAAGTCTGGAAGCGGCCGCCACCAAAGCGCTGCGACATCTGTTTGCCCTGGACGTCGACCTGTCGGCGTTCTATCAGCACTCCCGCCACGATCCTCACTTGGCAGATATCACCGAGCAGCTGTCGGGGGCGCGCATGGTCCGGGACAGGGACCCGTTCACTTCTGTGATCAGCTCTATTATCTCACAACAGTTGAATCTTGCCTTCGCAGCCACGTTGAAGAGGCGGCTGTGGCTCATTGCTGGTCAGCCGCTTCAAGTGGAGGGGGAACAGCTGTACGCTGACCCCACCCCTGAGGCTATCGCCCGGTTGGATTACACTACCCTGCGCAACATGCAGTATTCACAACGCAAAGCAGAGTATGTGATCGACTTCGCTCGTGCTGTGGTGGATGGCAGGTTCTCGCTGGAACGGTTGGCTGAGCTGGACGACGAGGAGGCCATCGCCTATCTCAGCTCGCAGAGGGGAGTGGGGCGGTGGACTGCGGAGTGCGTGCTGCTGTTTGGATTGGGACGGCCGGACCTGTTGCCAGCCAAGGATGTGGGGCTGCAGCGGGCGGTGGAGCGATGTTATCGTCTGCCGCATCGACCGGATGAGCAGGAGATCCGCCAGCTGGCAGCAAGCTGGCACCCCTGGAGTTCCTGGTATACCTATTACCTGTGGCTAAGCTTAGCCTATCTGCCGGATAGCCAGTGACGTGAAGGGGCTTTGCAGAAGCTCTGCGCATCATTCTCAAGCACGGTGAAGAATCTTCTAGAAGCCAACCTTCCTGGCCCGTTAGATTGTCAATTTCGCGTACAACGACCGCCTTAGGCAGTCTTTCTGCAGCCCCGGATGTGCACCTTGCGCTATCCTGTATGCCGCTCAACGTACTGCCTGCGACAGTCAGTCTGAAAGTCGATGATTAGGTAACCCAGGAACGAACCGCAAGTGATTGAGATTTTGGACGGTACATGACATGTCCCTTTGAATCGTTCGAGTATAGAAGGATACAAAGTACACGTCCCGCTGTATCCTTCGGGTATAGAAGGATACAGGGTAAGCGTCCCGCTGTATCCTTGGGGGAGAGGAGAGGGAGAGATGGATAAGAAGGATTTGGCCAGGGTGCTGAAGGAGATTGGGATTGCCCTAGAGCTGACCGACAGCAACCCCTTCCGGGCCCGCTCCTATCTAAACGCCGCCCGGGCGATAGAGAAGAGCCCACTGACACTGCAACAGCTGCTGATAGAAGGGCAAGCGGCCCAGTTAAAAGGGGTGGGCACTAGCCTGATGGAGCGCTTGCAGGAGTGGCACCAGACAGGCACCATCGGCATGCACACTGAACTGCTAGCCCAGATACCGGAAGGCCTGTGGGAAGTGTTGCAGGTGCCTGGGTTGGGCAGCAAGCGGGTGCGGGTTTTGTATGAGGTGCTGAGCGTCACCAGCTTGGCGGAGTTGGAATATGCCTGCCACGAGAATCGGCTGCTGGAGCTGAAGGGGTTTGGACCGAAGATGCAGCAGAATGTGCTCGCCGGTCTGGCAGAGGTGAAAGCCCGGCGCGGGCAGATGTTGCTGCCCGACGCTTTGTCAGCCGCTGAGCCGCTGTTGATGCTGCTGCGCCAGCACCCTCTGAGCCAGCGCGCCGAGTTGACGGGCGAGCTGCGGCGCAGCTGCCCGATAGTCAAACAGTTGGAGTTTGTGGTCAGCTGCAACCAGCCGAGGGAGCTACTCGCCTCCCTGGAGCAGATATTTCCGGAGACTATTGCCTGGGAAATCGCGCAGTTCGACACCCGCCAGGGCCAGACGCCGAATGGGTTGTCAGTCGTTGTCCATGTCTGCCGTCCAGAGCAGTTTGCTTGTACCTGGTGGCAGAGCACCGGCAGCACCGCCCACATCGAGCAGGCGCTTGGACACGCCGGAGAAACGATCGACGCGCTGGCTGCCCTGCCTGATGAACAGTCCATCTACAGTGCCCTTGGTCTGACCTTCGTCCCGCCTATTCTGAGAGAAGGGGAGGACGAGGTGCGCTGGGCGGCCACAGGAAAGATGCCGACATTGGTGCAAGTGGGTGACTTGCTGGGCACGGTGCACAACCACACCAGCTGGAGCGATGGGGTGGCCACCCTACAGGAGCTGGCGGCAGCCGCCGAGCAGATTGGTTGGAGCTACCTGGGCATCGCCGACCACAGCCAGACAGCAGTCTATGCAGGCGGGCTGACGCCGGAACGGGTGCTCGCCCAATGGCAGGAGATAGACCAGTACAACGCCACCGGCAAGGTGCGTCTGTTGAAGGGCATCGAATCGGACATCTTGCCCGATGGCCAGTTGGACTATGACGACCACCTGTTGGCAGGCTTTGATTACCTGGTGGCTTCCGTCCATTCGCAGTTGCGCCAACCGGCGGAGTTGCTGATGCCCCGCCTGCTGAAAGCGTTGCGTCACCCGGCCACCACCATCTTGGGCCACCCCACCAACCGTCTGTTGCTGGGGCGATTGGAGTCGGCGGTGGATATGCAGGTGATCATCACCGAGGCTGCCCAGCTAGGCAAGGCGCTGGAGCTGAACGCCAATCCCCACCGCCTGGATCTGGACTGGCGCTGGTGCCGCCAGGCGAAACAAGCGGGAGTGAAAATCGCCATCAACCCCGACGCCCACCGGGTGTCCGGATTGCAGGATGTGCATTTCGGGTTGCTGATGGCGCAAAAGGCAGGGCTGACCAAGGAAGACTTGTGGCACTATGAGCAAAACCGCGGCTAGACCGCGGTTTCTTCTTTAAGAAAATCTTAAACTCGGAATGACATCAAAAAGAGCTCCTAATTACACAGCCTAGCTACTAGCGCAGCAGCGCCTTCTGCATGCTCTCGGGAACGGGCAGCGCTTCGCCGAGCTGCTTGGCCGCAGTGATCGCCCAATGCGGATCATGCAGGTAGCCTCTGCCCACCGCCACCAAGTCACAATAGCCCTCGCGCAGGGCGAATTCTGCCAATGCCGGTTGCTGCAGCAGCCCAACCCCGATCACCGGCACTGAAACCGCATCCTTCACCGCCTTGGCGTAAGGCAGCTGATACCCCGGCCACACTTCCGGCCGGATGGGCACGTTGCCTCCGCTGCTGATGTGCAGCAGTTGCACCCCATGCTGTTCCAGCTGCTGGCAGATATGCACCGTGTCCTCGATGTGCACGCCATCAGCAGTATATTCATCTGCCGACAGTCTGACTGCCAGCAGCACATCCTCAGGCAGTGCTGCCTTCACCGCATCAACCACCTGCAGCGGAAAGCGCAAGCGGTTAGTGGCGTTCCCGCCGTACTGATCCTCCCGCTGGTTGGAGAGGGGGGAGAGGAACTGGGCCAACAGATATCCGTGGGCTGCATGTAGCTCTATCACTTTGTAGCCTGCCATCACGGCCCACCGTGCCGCCTGCACAAAGCTATCCCTGATGCTATCCATGTCTTGCTCGCTCATCTGCTGCGGAGTCCCGTAATCTGCGGAATACGCTATGGCGGAGGGGGCAATCCTCCTGGTGGCACCTGGCCAAGCTTTGCGGCCGGCGTGGTTCAACTGGATGCCGGGCAAGCAGCCATGGGCGGCAATGGCGGTGGCCAGCTGGCGCTGCCCCGCTACCTGCTGTTCGGACCACAGGCCAAGATCGGATCCGGAAAGACGTCCGTCGGGCTGCACGGCAGTGGCTTCCAAAATGATCAGCGCCGCACCGCTCAGGGCCCTGACGCCATAGTGGGCCAGGTGATATTCATTCACCAGGCCCTCACCGTCTGCCATGTATTGACACATCGGCGGCAACACGATGCGGTTGCGCAATCGGTGGCCAGCCACCTGCAGGGCACTGAACAAACGGCTATTCTGCTCGCTCATCGGTCTCACTCCTTGCTTCCTGTATGATAACTGATAGCTCCTGATAACTGATCGCTACCCTCTAACAGCTGGCAGCTGCTCTGTAACCATCATCGTCTCCTGCACAAGTTGCCTGCCAACTCGCCCAGGCAGCCAAGTGCCTCCATCCTCAATCAGTGTATGGAACTGGGCAGCGCTTCATCCCACCTGGTGAAGCGATTGCAGCAGTGCCGGCAAAGCGATCGCCCGTTACCAGGGCAGTGTGAGGCCAGCACCGGCGGCCAGCCATCAATCACACACCTGATTACGGCCGGCTTCCTTGGCGCGGCGGTTGGCCTGCTCCACCGCAGCTATCAACTCGTCGGGAACGGTGGCCGTCTCTGGGTAGCTGGCCACTCCCACCGAGACGGTGACGGGGATGGCCAGGTTGCGGCTCTCGTGTGCAACTTGCTTGCAGATCTCAGAGGCCCGGGCGCGACACTGGGCCAGACTGAGCTCGGGCAGCAGCATCAGGAACTCGTCGCCGCTGAACCAACGGGCGACAAAGCCGGTGTCTCCCGAGTATTGCTGCAGCATCCTGCCCAGCCAGCGGATCATCTCGTTGCCGGCAGCATAACCGTAAAGCTGGTTGTACTCCTTCAGGCGATCTCCGTCCACCATTAACAGGCCGAAGCGAGTACGGTTCTTGTCGGCGTACTCCACTTGGCGCTGCAGCATCTGCCGGGCCGCACGCAGGTTGGGCAATCCGGTCAAGGGGTCGGTCAGCGCCAAATGGGTAGTACGTTGCAGCTGTTCCGCCGTATCAACTATTTGGGCGGCCAGCTGGTCCACCAAAGCGGTGGCGTCCTGGTGCAATGCCGTCAATAATACCTCTGGGCCCAGCTCTTTGGCACCTTCAGCACAGACCAAATCATCGCACCGCCGCTGTTTGCATTGATGCATAAAGTGATTGGCATAAAACAGCAGCTCACCAAAACTGTCCGAACAGCTGGGGTAACAGGCCATGCTGGCAGACACTGTAACGGGATGCGGGTAAGTCTCCCACTGTAGCTTGGCTACTGCCCGCTGCATCACCTTCACCAGAGCTTTGGCGCTGAAGCAATCGGCAAAGCGCATGATCAGGGCGAACTCGTCGCCCGCCAGCCGAAACAACTGCATCGCTCCCCGGCTAACCAGGTCGCTGGGCATCGCCCGGTAGAGGGTTGAGGCTACGGTGGCAATCACATAATCGGTGGCTTGCTCACCGACCACCTCTTGAATACCGCTGGTATTATCGATATCAAATAGCACCACCGCCAACTTGTGATTAGCCCCTGTGTTAAGGGCTAACACTTCCTGCCTGGCTATCTTCAGAAATGCAAATATGTTCCCCAAGCCGGTCATATTGTCCACGTCAATGTCCCTGACTAGGCTCTGGGCTAGCGTGGCAGCAACTGAGCGCTGCATGTTATCGCCACCCTTTCCGGGCATAATGGTCTACTCGCATAATTCGGTGTGGGCGTATCCAAATCCTGCTTATATAGGATGCAGATGCAGGCAGGTATTGTGCAATCTAGAGAGAAGTATCAAGTAATATGTAGATGTAACTATGCTCACGGTGTGACAGCAGGGGATGGATGCGCAACACAATGAGGTCCCCTTCCACATGCGAGGAGGAATCAATATGCAAAACAAACAAGCTTTTGCCTCGGAAGACCTGCTCAAGATGCGCTTTATCGGGTCTCCTACCCTTGACCCGCAAGGCAAGCAATTCTTGTGCGTGCAAACCGAGGTGTTGGAAAAGGAGAATAGCTATTCGTCGCTGATCTATCGTTTCGATGGGCAGCAGCTGACCCAGTTCACCAACCGCGGCGGCCAGAAACATGGTAGAGACGCATCGCCAGTCTACTCGCCGGACGGCCTGCAGGTGGCGTTCCTGTCGGACCGCACTGGCAGCCGTCAGCTATGGTTGTTGTCGTTGTCTGGCGGCGAAGCCAAGTGCCTGACGGAGATGCCCAAAGGGGTGAATGAGTTCGCCTGGGCAGCCGATGGACAGAGCATCTTTTTCATCGCCAAAGAGGTGGTGGACGAGCCCAAACAGCGGGAAGGCAGCACCGCCCGGCGCATCACTCGACTGCGCTACAAATTCAACGGAGTAGGGTACTACGACAACTTCTACACTCAGATCTATCGGCTGGATCTCGGCAGCAATCAGGTGGAGAAGTTAACCTCAGGCAACCACAATTGCAGCGGCGTGACGCCCTCTCCCTGCGGCCGCTACTTGGCCTTCGTCTCCAATCGGGAAGAGGATGAGACCAAAGTTCAAAACGACTTGTGGCTGCTGGACTTGAGCACCAAACAACTGCGCAACCTCACCGGGGGGAGGGGAGCGGTGCGCGGGGCCGAGTGGGCACCGGGCGGCACTTTGCTCTATGTGGGACATCAGCGGGGTATTTGTCCCGGAGCTTACCCCGAACTGAGGGAGATCGATCTGCAACAAGGTAGCGACATCAACCTGATGCCCGATTTCCCGCACCACTTGGGCAATACCGTCGGAGCCGACACCCGCTTCGACGCAGGCAGCCAGGGGCCCGTTTTCTCCGCCGACGGTCAACAGGTTTACTTTGTGGCCACCGTGGGTGGCAGCAGTTATCTGTTCTGCCTGGACCGCCGCAGTGGCCAGGTGGAGCAAGTATTTGGCGAGGGGCAGATGTGCGTCACCTCCTTCGATTTGAAACGAGGACAACTGCTGGTCAACGTAGGCAATCCCACCACCCCTGGTGACCTGTGGTACGGCCCCTTAGGCGGCGAATTGCGCCAGGTGACTGCGCTGAACGCGGAGCTGTTTGCCGACAAATATATCGGCTGGCCTGAACCGATCCATTTCGTCCATCCCGATGGCACCCAGCTGGAGGGGTGGCTGATCAAGCCGAGGGGTTTTGTGCAGGGAGAACAGCATCCGCTGGTGATGGAGATTCACGGTGGCCCCCACTCCACCTATGGTAACGCCTTCTTCCACGAGTTTCAGATGTTGGCCGGCCATGGCATGGGGGTGCTCTATACCAATCCCCGCGGCAGCCTGGGGTATGGCGAAGACTTTGCTCGGGCAGTGGTGGGCGATTGGTGCGGGGTGGATGCCAACGACCTCCAGTTCATGGCTGAACAGGCGGCCCAACTGGATTGGGTGGACAAAACCCGCATCGGCGTAACCGGAGGCAGCCAGGGAGGTTACTTCACCAACTGGCTGATTGGACATACCGACATGTTTGCCGCAGCGGTTACCCAGCGCAGCATGAGCAACCTGTACAGCAAGTATGGCGTAGCCGACAACGGCTGGAACGGCGATCGTTACGGCATGGGCGGCCGCGACCTGTGGGAGGATGAAGACTTTCTGATGGAACGCTCTCCCATGCGCTACGCCCGCAACGTGAAGACACCTACTCTGATCATCCATAGTGACCAGGATTTCCGCTGCCCATTGGAGCAAGCGGAGCAGTGGTATGTGGCGCTGAAGCGCTTGGGCGTGACCGTGGAGATGCTGCTGTTCCATGGCGAAAACCACGAGTTGTCCCGCGGAGGACGCCCAGCTAATCGCCTGGTGCGGTTGGATGCCATTCTGGATTGGTTCAGCCGCTATCTGCTGGCCTAGATTTCTCGCTGCTCGGAATGACAGGGAGTGGGACTCGAGAGTTTCGCTGAGCTTGTCTACGTGCTCGGAAGAGCACTGACCTGAGAGGAGAATAACACGAGGCACCCGGGTTGCGGGTGCCTCGGTCTTTAGCTGATTCTACTTGTTCCTCTGCTTCCGTTGCCGTTTCTTCCGTTCCATCGCCCTCTCTACCTCAGTCTTCTCGGGAGGAGCGGTGGCTGGCTTGGCCGTCATCGCCTGCACCGCTGCCAAAGCGATGTTGGCAAAGATGATGGCCAACACGTCCAGTGCCGCGGCTGCTGGCACAAATGTGCGCTGCAGATAATACTTCAGCGTCAGCCAGAAGACGCTGAACAGCACCGGATAGCTCCACTTCACTTTGCTGTTTGGTAAAATAGTTTCGTTCCACCACTTAAACATCTGATCATCCTTCTCTGGTTTGCTTTCTCTATATCACGGCCCAACCGGCCGATTCTAGCACCTTACGCGAAAGGAATGGTCTACATGCAACCGACAAACCTGCCCCCGGAACAGTCCCAGTGGCGGCAGCAGGCGCTGCAACTGATGCAGGAGTATTTTGCTCCCGATCGGCGCCAGGTACAACACGCCCTGCAGGTGACACAGTTCGCCGAGCGCATCTGCAGCGGCGAAGGTGTGCGGCAGCCGTTTATCAACAGAGTGGTCACCTTGGCCGGCATCTTTCACGACGTGGGCATCCCCGAAGCGTTACGTTTGCGCGGCACTGCCGCTGGCCCCCACCAGGAAGAGCTAGGGGAGCCGATTGCCCGCCGCCTGTTACAAAGCCTGAGCACCCGTCCCGACGTATTGGAGCGGGTCTGCTACATCGTGCGGCATCATCACAGCCAGGAATTCATCGACGGTATGGACTTTCAGGCGCTCTTCGAGGCCGATGCCCTGGTTAACCTGCCCAACCGCCACCGGGCTGGCCGCCTGTCGCAGCCGTTAAGACCGATCATCGACCGCATCTTTGTCACTGCCACCGGCCGCAGTCTGATCGAGCAATGGGGGAGGGAGGAGGGGCTGCTCTAGACCTTTGCCGCTAGGCGGGCACCGAGTGCCGCCGCTTCCTCCAAGTTCTGATGCCCCACACCAGAACAACGATCACGACCAGCACTCCAGCGGCTGGCCACAGCCAGATAGGCAGCGTGTCGGCTTTGATCTGTCTGCCCGACACAGTCTGGTAATAGGCTGGCACTTCCGGCAGCCCGCTGGCACCGACCGGTAACGATGCGGAGTATTCCAGCACCGCTTGCCAGACTTTCATCTCCTGACCATCCCGATAGACGATGGCGTCATCCACGCTGGCCAAGGGGTTGCCGTCCTTATCCTTCATCACTAAAGCCCAGCTGGGCAACATCTCGCCCACCATGGGCAAGAAGGCTGCCAGGTAATAATCTGAGACCACATGATACAGCTGCTGGTCGCCCCGCTCGAGGGGCAGATAATCGCCGTCCGGCTGACTGGTCTGTACTCCCGGCCCGGTGTACCGCTCAGCGGCAAGCACTGCGCGGCCGGTGGGTATGGGCAGGTTTTTGATCGGCACCGTGGCCAGAATGGCGCGGTCTGGGTCGTACTGCATCCTCAGGCCGGAGTACTGCAGGAAGTAGATGTCGCCCTTCAACTCAGACAGCAGCGCCCCCACCTCCAGCACCCGCCGCATTTCCTCCCCAGTAAAATAGAAGGAAACCAGGGGATAACCCGGCCGCATATCCGGGCCTACTCCCAAGCCCACCAGGTTGATCAGATCCAAAAGTGCCACTTGCCCCACCGGTTCCGCCTCCTGCCCTGGCTGCATACTGCCGCGGATTACCCCGTTTGCCTGCAGTGCGAAGTCCACGTGGTCGCCGGTCACCTCAGAACCGATGATCCGCATGGCATCGGCCACATAGTTGCCGAAGGGGGACTCGGCCAGCTCGGGTTTATTGGAGACAGTGAAGTCTGCGCGCACTATCGGTTGATGGATGCTGTGGAAGCGGTTGTTAGTCATATCCGCCAGCAAGTCACCCAATTGGGCGGCATAGGCATCCACCTTGGCCGTGAACTCTTGGTTGAAGGGGATGCCCTCGTTCAACGGAATCAGGTAGGGTTGGCCGAGCTCGGCATTGCGCAGGCGCACCTGGCCGGTGGCCGGGTCATAGGCCGCGCGCAGCAAGCCCAGATTGGCCAGCTTGGTGCCCGTCTGTACTATCAAGGTGCCGTTTACTTCCAGCGGCTGCTCCATCTCCGTGTGGGTATGGCCGCCGATGATGATGTCGATGCCGGAAACAGCTCGAGCAATCTCAGGCTCCTCATCCTCGCCACAATGGGAGAGGGCCACAATCAGGTCGGCACCGGCCGCTTCCAGTTCCTGCACTGCTGCCTGTGCTGCAGTTTGCTGATCGGAGAAAGTGACCGGGGCAGCTGCTGGAGAGACCTCGCTGGCCTCAACCCCTAGCAGTCCGAAAAAGCCGATAGTCAGGCCATTGGGCAGCGTCTTTAGGTAGGTGGGCAAAATGCCCGCTTCGCCTAAAGGGTGTCCTTCTGGAATGACGATGTTGCTGGCCACTATCGGTGTCTGGGCTGCAGCTGAGGGATAACTGGCGGCCTTTAGGTAATTGGCTAGTACATCGGGGCCGTAATCAAACTCGTGATTGCCCAAGGTGATCACATCGTAGCCCAGTTGCAGCATCAGGTCCAGCTCTGGTGCCTGGCCCTGTAACGCCAACCAGGAGAAAGGCGAACCGGTGAGATAGTCTCCCGCCGAGAGCAGCAAGCTCGGTTCATCGCCCAGCTGCTGGCGCACATCCTGCACCGCTTGGGCCAGGCGGGCAAAGCCACCGGAAGACGCATTACTTCCCTGGGGGTGATAGTCCGCCAGCGGGGCGGGGTAAAGAGCAGAATGCTCGTCATTGGTGTGCATGATGGTGAAAAACAGCTCCTGTTCCGCTGTCAAGGCTGCTGCTGACGGCAGTGGACCAGGTGCAAAAGCTGCAATCAGCAGCAACAGAGTCAACAAGATAGCTATGGCGCGACGATGTCGCATGGCAGGTACCTCCTTGCACATCATATCTACAGTCTATTCGCCTTGACTGGCAGAAAAGCCTGCCTTCCGTAGCGTCAGAGCCAACTCAGCTCCTCACAAAGAGAGGGCCTTGCACCGGATGATGTTGCTCTGGATTTCACAATAAAACAAGCAACAGGGGGGCGCTTTACGCCTCCCTGTTTTCAGTACAAACATATGCATGGCTGCTGTCGGGAGAGATAGTGGTGCCCTGGCTAGCTGTCCTGCAGCATTTTCACCACTTCTACCAATCTATGCACCAAGTGCTGGTGATATGCCTGACCACCCTCACGGGACGCTTTGGATGGTTCGCCAGACACCCCGCCGGACTTTTCAGCCAGCTCTTGCTGTTCAACCGGGCTGCTGGGAACGTAGCAGAGGGTGTCCTGCGGGTAGCGCGGGTCCACGCTGTACAGTTGTTTGGGGCGGTGGGGATAATCGCGGACCCGCTCCATCTTGCATAGTTCAGGATACCGATACCAAAGGTGGGAGCTCTCGATCTCCTCGGCGTGTCCCACTCCGCCCCAGCCCAAGCGGTCCACGATCTCCTTGGACATATAGGCCGGATCGAAGATCACCGCCTTCACCCCCAACTCCCGCTTTACCCGTTCGCCCACCATCTGCAGCCAGGTGATGTTCACAATGCGGTGTCCGTTGAGCAGAATGAAATTCCTAAACCCGTGCTGATGCAGCGAACTGACCACATCCACCACCAGTTCCACCAGGATTTCTGGCCGAATGGTGATGGTTCCAGGCAGCACCATGTGATGGGGACTCCAACCGAACCAGAGCGGAGGGGCCACCGCTACCCCGGTCTGCTCCGACGCCGCCTCGGCCAAAGTGATGGCCGCCATCGTATCCGTACCCACCGGCAAGTGAGGACCGTGTTGCTCGGTGCTACCGATGGGCAGGATGATCGTGCCCTGGCAATCGACAATCAACTGCTGTATCTCTTCCCAAGTCATCTCCTGCAGCCGCTTGATTTCATTCATCTCATCTCGCCTCCAAATCGTACTCTACCTGCTCATATTTAGTTCCCCCAATTACGGGGCAAACCCTGCCTCAAGCTGGGTATCGGGGGACGGTTCCGAAAAGCCCACCATAATTGCGGGGCAACAGCAAACGGTCCCAAAAACCTACACTTTTTCTGAGTGGACTGGCAGTAGCTTGACCGAAAATGCATAGGGATAAGCAAGGACAAGTGGGAGGTTGTTTGGCATGCACAGAAGGAGCAATGTAAAGCTGGTCCCCCTGTCGGTGGTGCCGTGGCTGCTGCTGTTCCTGTTGATTGGTATGGACGGCCTGGAGCAGCGCCTGACTGTCGTTCATCCCCTGACCAGGGGCCTGCTGCAGCTGGCAGGTTCTGCGCTCAGCCTGCTGACAGCGGCTGCACCCTGGCTGCTCTTGGGCTGCGTAGTCTCTGCACTGGTTCAATGCTACCTCTCCGACGGAGCACTGCGACAGATGCTGCCTCGTAGTGATGTGCTGAGCCTGCTCTGGGCTTCGTTCCTGGGGCTGGCCTTTCCTGTCGGCGGCAAGGATGCGCCCATCATGGCCGAACGATTGCTGCGGCAGGGTGCCTCCGCAGGAACTGCCACCGCTTTTCTGCTGGCCGCCCCAGTGGTTAACCCGATAGTCATCGCTGCCACCTACCATGCTTTCGGCAATTCCGTGGGGGTGACGGCGCTGCGGCTGGGCTGCGCCTGGCTGTTGGCGATTTGCACAGGAGACATCATCGGCAGGCTGCATCCGGAGCTCAACCCCCGGCGCCCAGGTGGCTTTTATCAGCAAGCGCCTGCGTGGCGCAGTCACTTGGGCCGACGTCTGGACCAGCAAGCCAGTTGGCAGGATTTACTGCAGCAGATCTGCGATCGCATCTATGAGCGGGGGAGCCTGACCATCACTGCCGGGATAGTGGTAGCCGCTTGGCAAACACTGCTTCCGGCGGCACTGCAACAGGCCGTGGGGCAACTCACCTTTCTCACCATCCCGCTGTTCATGCTCCTATCCTTTGTGCTTTCCCTCACCGCCGAGACGGACGCTTTCCTGACCAGTGCCTTTCTGGGGCGGTTTGCCGGCAGTTCGCTATTGGCCTGGATGCTGTTGGGTCCCGTCCTAAACCGGGTGAACTGGGCGTGGCTGCTGCGCCGCTTCGAGCAACGCTTTCTGCAGCAGTTGCTGACCATGGTGAGCGTAGCGGTGCTGGTGCTGGCGGTGTTGGCCAACATCCTGGGCATCGGCGCTTTGCCGGCGGAAGTGAGCGGCGAACTGATCGTTGTCTCGTCTCCAGTTATCCACTCGCACCCGGCTGTCTCCGGCACCCAGTCAATGCCAGGCTTGCCCGCAGGGAATATCCTAATCGATTCCAACAACTTTGCCGCGATGATGGATGCACTGTGGTCGGCAGGGGATGAGATTGTGGGGCGTCAGGTGGAGATGCTGGGCTTTGTCTACAGCGACCCCACCCTGGGCCAAGAAGACTTCGTCCTGGCTCGCAGGATGATTATCGAACAGCCGGAAGACACGGTGGTGGCTGGCATCCTTTGTCGCTGGCCGGACAGGCATGACCTGCGGGACGGCCAGTGGGTTCAGGTGCAAGGGAAACTGGAGCGGGTCAAATTCTACGACCTGCACGCCCAAAGGGTGAACAGCATGCCGATCATAGTGGCGGAACAGCTGACCGTGGTGCAGCCGCCGGAACCGGAATATGTCTATCCTTAGCGGAGATACAGACCTCCAGCAATCGTCACCCTGAGCGAAGCGAAGGGTCTGATTCCTCACAGGGGTTGTGCTGAGCTTAGTCGAAGTAGATCGGAATGACATGGACTGAACTTTATAGCCCGCGACATCCAAGGATGTCGCTAATAGGTACAAGCCGATAGTTGCCTGCGCAACAATCGCTTTATAGCCCGCGACATCCAAGGATGTCGCTAGGAGGTGACTGGGATGATTTGGCCGCCCGATTGGCAGCTGCTGCTGACCATTTTTCAGAGCGTGCTGCTGGAAGCATTCCCGTTTGTGCTGGTGGGAG
The DNA here is from genome assembly GCA_050949055.1 of Bacillota bacterium. Lineage (GTDB taxonomy): Bacteria > Bacillota > UBA994 > UBA5500 > UBA5500 > JAEZJZ01. Next base: position 290,721 of record JBMNFA010000002.1, read on the forward strand.
TATTAGTTTCGGCATTAATAGAAGTGTTTGTGGACCAGGATATCATCCATAGAATGTTGCCCAAGAACCGCTTGGTCAGTATGGTCGCGGCCTGTCTGCTGGGCTTACTTTTTCCACTGTGTGAATGTGGCATAGTACCGGTTGTGCGTCGCCTGGTGAACAAGGGGGTACCAATATCCGCCGGCATCGCCTTCATGCTGGCTGCACCGATCATCAACCCGGTGGTGATCGCTTCTACTGCCATGGCCTTTGCCCACCAACCCACCATGATTCTGCACCGGATACTGGGCGGCTTCCTGGTAGCCCTGACCATAGGCTTGACTTTGGAGGCAGTATTCGGAGGGCGCAAAGCGCAGCAACTGTTGCTGCAGCAAACCCATGGGAGTGACTGCGAGCACCGCGACCACGGTTCTGGCCATCAGCATGATCACCACCATCACCCCGGGCATGACCACGATCACGAACATAAACACCACAGCGGTGGGGGAGGGTTGCTGCAAAAAGGGAGTTTTGTGTTATCCCATGCCTGCGACGAATTCTTTTCCACCGGCAAGTTCCTCATCTTAGGTGCCTTTCTGGCGGCGTTGCTACAGAGTGTGCTTTCCCATCGGGTGCTGGATACTCTGGGGCAGCATCCCCTGGCGTCACGCTTCTCTATGATGGGCCTGGCCTATGGACTATCCCTCTGTTCCGAGGCCGACGCCTTTGTGGCCAGCACTTTTGCCCATAGCTTCCTGCCTGGAGCCGTGCTTGCCTTTCTGTTGCTGGGTCCGATGATCGATATTAAGAACACCCTGATGTTGCTGGGCAACTTCCGCACCCGTTTTGTGCTGCTGCTGATTCCACTGATTATTGCGGTCGTCACCGCCTACAGCTACCTGATGGGTATCATCCTGCCGATTTAGCCATAGCGAGGAGGGATTAGCGAAAGTGAGTAAGCTAGAGCGTGCTTTGAGCGAGGAGGTCCCCCTGCGGTTGGTCATATTGGCGGGGTGGTCATATTGGCTATACCAGCTGGCAGCTGGCGGCAACTTGCGCTACTACGTGCATCCCCGCTTCGGCACACCTGTCTTGTTGGCCGCCCTGTGCTTGGCGCTGTTGGCCTTGCACCAGTTGGCCACCCTAATGGGGTTCCGCTGGCAGGGATGGCAGCTGATGCCGCGGGCTAAGGTGATCTCCTACATCATAGTCATCCTCCCCTTATGTTGCGGCCTGCTGCTGCCAGCCACCAGCCTGGACGGCCGGTTAGCGGAGCAGAGGGGTAACCTTACCTCGCACCTCCATGCTGAGGATGACGAGCGGGCGGTGGGGGAGTTGGAGGCGTTGCTGGTCAGCAGCAGCGAGCAGGAGCGCATCTCGGCCCAGCAGTTTCGCCACTTGGCCACCTTGCTCTGGAGCAGGCCCCAAGGGGTGATTGGTCGGTCGGTGCAGCTGACAGGCTTTGTCTACTACAACGAGGGACTGCTGCCTGGACAGTTCATGCTGGGTCGCTATCAGATCTCTTGCTGCACCGCCGATGCCGTGGTGGTTAGCTGCCTTTGTCACTGCCCAGCGGGCGACAAGCCTCCGGCGAGCGGCTGGGTTACTGTCAGCGGCACGCTCGGGATGGGGGAGTATCAGGCGCAGCCCGTGGGGGTGATAGCGGTGAGCGACCTGCTTGCCGTTGACGAACCGCAGGACCCATATATCTACGTGGGGGGATAGACAAATATAACGAAGCACGGCAGTCAGGCCGAGCAGCCCGGTTGCCGTGCTTCTTCCTTCAAAGCTCCATTTCGGGACTTACGTTGTCACTCCCAGTACTGCCACAAGCTCAGTAGAGACTCCGCGGGGAACCTAATTCCTTTGCTGGCGCTCAGGGTCTCCCAACCCAGGCTTCGCTGGTGGTGGCTACTTCCGCATCGTGGCAGTCTCGATCCGGCCTGCAGCGAGGACAACCCCCTCTATCTCTTCCTAACGGGAACCCAGACTTCGCTGTAGGCGTAATCCTTCTTCTCGGTGTCCATCTTGGTGAAGCAGAAGCTAGGGACATCGATCACCTCGTAATCCGAAGAAGGCAGCCATTCGGAATACACCCTGGCCATCGTGTTCTGCAGCGTATAAGGGAATGGCCCTTCATTGGGGAATACCGCCCAGGTGCCCGCCGCCACCGACACCTTGTCCAACGTATCGCTTACCTGCTCCTCTGTGGTCAGGACGCCGATCAAATGGGTCAGCTCGCCTTCTTCCTTCATGAACTTGGCGTCTGCATCATAGGAGGCGTTGACCACCTCATACGGCTCGATGTTCTGCAGCGCATGCATGGCCGCCCGTTGCTCAGCTGTGATGCTTTGGGCTAGCTTCACAATCTCTTGGTTCACGCCCTCAAATTGCATCGGCACCCGCCTGCTCACACCCACCAAATTGAACGACGGCTTCTCCACGATCCTGAATTCCATGGGAATTCCTCCTTTTACTGAAATCACGAAAGAAAGTTTGGGAAACGACTTGCTCATCCCTGTTTTTCTGACCTCCGACGGCAGGATACCGCTCCACTGCTTGAACGCCCGGGTAAAGCCATCCAGTGATTGGTAGCCGTACCTGCCAGCCACCTCCGTCACCGTTTGCCCCTGCAACAGATCGTTGCCGGCCTGGGATAGCCTTCTCTGCTTGATGTATTCGCTGAGCGTCATCCCGGAAAGGTAGAAGAACAGCTGCCGAAAGTGGTAGTCAGAGATCCCGGCATAGCTGGCGATCATCTCCAGAGACAGTTCATCCGTCAGGTTTCGCTCGATGTAATCGACCACATTGTTTAGCTGCTTGAGCACTGCTAGCCACCTCCCTGCAACTGATAATACCAGAGCCGCAAGAACGGTGCTCGACAGTTGTCAGATGAGAATTGTCGGATTTGAAAAGTTGTACCCCATCTTAGCGAAGCATTACTTTCACAGTCGATGCATGATGATCAAGTCGAGGCGCGCAGAAGAAGGCCGCACATTCTCGAAGACGGTGTGGGTTTTGCCATGCTAACGCCGAAATTGAACTGAAGAACCAGAGCAGAAACTACTTTTTTCTTTATGTCACCTCAATGCAAAGGTTTCCAGTCGCTTATGGCGAAACATGTAGTTAAATGCCAACCGTTAGGAGGAATAGGCGATGAATGGGCGGGCTGCGTTGGCAAGAATCTACCATATTCATCGGGAAGTGAGCTCGGGGCGGTATCCCAATGTCCCCACTTTGATGGAACACCTGGAGTGTAGCGAGAGTACCATCAGACGAGACCTAGATGCCATGCGAGACCGCTTGGGTGCACCCCTTGTCTATGATCGGCGTCGTCGAGGATATCGTTATGAGCATGACTACCGACTGCCTGCAGTTGACCTGGCAATGGACGAGCTGGAGGCCATCTGGGTGGCTCGCCAGTGGCTGAGACAGACAAAGGGCACGCCATACGAACCAGCGATGCAGAGGGCGTGGGACAAGCTGGCTGCTCTCTTTGGGCTTGACCACAACACTCTCGAGCAGTGGTCGGTGGTCAATATCGCTGCCGAGCCGTTGCGGGGGAGTCCACAGGTGCTGCAACGAAACTATCGCTGCCTGGAGTCAGCTGCGCAGAACCATCAAGTTGTCCGCATTCGCTATTATTCGCCTCGAAGCAATGAACAGACCGTGAGAACAGTGGAGCCAATTGGTCTGCAGATCACCAGCGGTGCTTGTTACTGCATCGCCTTTTGCAGACTTCGAAACGAGTATCGCTCCTTCGCTGTAGACAGGATTCTGGAGATTGAGCTGACGGGTGAGACATTTGTACCCTCTGAGGGATTCAGTTTGCAGGCCTATCTGGAAGGTTCTCTGGGGGTGATGCGAGGAGAGCTGATAGATATTGAGCTCTGGGTGACTGAGGAACAGGCCCGTTACCTGGACGAGCAGCCAAAGCATCCCAGCCAAAGGCGATTGCGCGAAGAACATAACGGAGTTGTTTATGGGTTTCGACTGGCTGACAATCTGGAAACCCTTCGCTGGGTGTTATCGTTAGGCGCTGTAGCCACCGTGCTCAGCCCAGAGGAGTATGCTTGCCGCGTGTGCCAGGAACTGACGTCTGCGCTGGCAAATTATTAGGAATTTTCTCACCCGTTCACTATATGACAGGGTGCTTGTTCTATCATGGACTCAGATGCTCGTTTGGCAAATATGTGTAGGAACGTTCGCCTAGCCGATATCCTTCTAAACCCCGAAAGATAGGAAAGCTGGGTGTTGTACCCAGCTCGAAAGACGGCGGTGTGCAAATCCAGATGGTGCTAGTCATCCACGCCTTCTTGCACACCTTAATAAAACTGTTTCAATCCACGCTTGCGCGACATGAACAGTATAGCACATAACTGCTCTACTTATGCCTGCCAGTATCTTTAAACATGCGGTAATTCTGCCGAAGCTCTATTGACAATGCTTCACACATTACTTAAACTAAATCCGAGCCATATTACGTCAAGTTGGGAGGTGATATTGTTTGCCGTATTATGGACGCTGCAAAGAAGGCTGTAAGAAAGAAGAGTGGCAGCTATTGAAGAGCCATCTGCTGAATGTTTCAGAGATGGCCGCGCGGTTTGCAGCTCCCTTTGGTTGGAGTGAAGCAGGGCGGGTTATCGGGTTGGCGCATGACATCGGCAAGTATAGCACGGAGTTTCAAGAGCGACTTGCAGATGACAGGGCAAAGGTCGACCACTCTACGGCTGGGGGACAAATAGTAGTCAACACTTACCCACGGAGTATTGGGCAGCTACTTGCCTACCAGATTCTAGGACACCATAGTTCGCTACCCAATTGTGGAAGTTCTAATGGAGAGGATAGCTGCTTGCTACGTCGTCTGGCCAAATCGGTACCTGATTATGACGCGTTCCGTAAGGAAATACAGTTGCCTAGCAGTATCGGACTACCCTGGGGATTGATTGACCATCCTGAGTTTGCCTTCTTCTTTCTTATTCGCATGCTCTTCTCTTGCCTGGTGGATGCAGACAGATTGGACGCGGAGCGCTTCTGCGACCTGGACAAGTCGCTCTTACGCGGCACATTTCCATCTCTTAGCGCGCTACTTACCAGGCTGCAGGACTATATGGCCAGGTTTACTTCTGCAGCCAAAGACACCCCGGTTAACCGCGAAAGAGCACATGTCTTGAAATGCTGTCGGGAAGCATCGCAGTTGCCACAAGGGATCTTCACACTCACCGTGCCAACCGGAGGGGGAAAGACCCTATCATCTTTGGAGTTCGCCATGCGACATGCCATCAAGCATCGACTGAAACGTGTAATTTACGTAATACCATTCACATCGATCATCGACCAGACCGCCAAGAAGTTTCGCGAGGTTCTTGGCGCTGATGCAGTTTTGGAACATCACAGCAATTATGCCTTTGGTGATGAAGACCTGCCGCGATTTAGCTTGGCGTCAGAAAACTGGGATGCCCCGGTTATCGTAACGACAAACGTGCAGTTCTTTGAGTCGCTATATGCAGCACGTGCAACGCAATGTCGCAAGCTACACAATATTGCGGAGAGCGTACTTATTCTCGACGAGGCTCAGACTATCCCTGACGATGTGCTTCTGCCTTGTCTAGCAGCTCTGGAGGAATTGGTGCGCCACTATCGAGTGACTGCTGTGATGTGTACTGCAACGCAGCCGGCGCTCGATGGTCGCTGGCCGATGGGTTCAACGACGCGCGAGATTATTCCTGATTCCGAGCGGTTGTATCAGAGTCTCAGACGCGTGGTCGTAGAGTATGTGGGCGAGATGCCTGATTTCCTGATTGCAGAGCAAATGAAAGAAGAGAAGCACGCTTTGGCAATCGTTAACACCAGAAAGCATGCCGCTGCTCTCTACCGGCAGCTGGAATCGGACTCCAGGCACTTCCACCTCAGTGCACGTATGTACCCGGCCCACCGCGAAGAGAAGCTGGGTGAAATCAGGCGCTTGCTTGCCATGGGTGAGCCCTGTCGAGTAGTTTCAACTCAGTTGATGGAGGCAGGCGTTGACGTGGACTTCCCTGTAGTATGGAGGGCCGTGGCTGGCATTGACGCAATTGCGCAGGCGGCCGGACGCTGTAACAGAGAGGGCAAGTTGACGAAAGGAAGAACCTTTGTTTTCGAGCCTGAATGCGGACTCCCGCGAGGCTGGTTTGAGCGCATGGCAAGTATTGGGAAGCGAGTGTTAGAGTTGATTGATGACCCTTTGTCCCCAGAGGCGGTTAAGCGCTTCTTTACCGAGCGCTTCATTCTAGATACAGGTGGTCTAGATCGACACGGCATTCTAGGGGATGTACGTAACAAAGGGGGTGAGCTTGCGTTTCAGTTCAGAGAGATTGCCGACATGTTCCAGCTGATCGACGATTGCAGCCACTCGATTGTGATTCCATGCGACGACAACCGCGATATCTTGCGAGAAATCGAAACCAGTAAGTATCCAAACCTTTATAGTCGCAAATTGCAGCGCTACACGGTAACCGTTCATCCTAGCGAGTTTGCAGAGTATTTGAATAGAGGATGGCTTCGTTCTTTACAGGATATGTATTATGTGCTGGACTACGAACGTGGATATAGTTGCGAATTGGGACTGTTAACCGTAGATGACGAGGCGCAAGAGCCGCTGCTGGTCTAGCGAGAAGAGTAAGGAAAGGAGTGAGAAAGAACATGGGGTATGGCGTAAAGGTCCGGGTCTGGGGTGAACGTGCCTGCTACTCGAGGCCAGAGATGAAGGCAGAACGTGTTAGCTATGACGTCCTCACCCCGTCTGCTGCCAGGGGTATTCTGGAGTCTATCTACTGGAAGCCAGCGATTGGTTGGGTAATTGACCGCATTCATGTATTACGAGAGATCCAATTTGATAGTTTCCGGCGAAACGAGGTTTCCAGAAAGGTACCTGCGAGCACAGTGCGAGCAATGATGAAGAAGGGGAGCGGCAGTCTTTATCAACTAGTTGAGGATGACAGACAACAAAGAGCAACCTTGATGCTCCGTGATGTGGAGTACGTGATTGAAGCCCATTTTGAGATGACTGATCAGGCCGGAGAGACAGACACGCCGGAGAAGCACTACAACGTGGTAATGAGACGTTTGCGTAAAGGCCAATGCTTCCAGCAGCCCTATCTAGGCTGCCGTGAATTCCCGGCCAGTTTTGCACCGGTAGAACAAATACCTATATCACAACTCAAGGGTAAGCGTGATCTTGGGTGGATGCTATTGGACGTTGATTACCGGGACAATATGCAGCCGCAGTTTTTCCGCGCAGAATTGCTGGACGGTGTCTTGGAGGTGCCAGCACGTAAGAAGGGGGGTGAAGCATAGTGATTCTGCAAGACTTGTGTCGGCATTATGACCTGCTATCAGGTGATCCGCGTTGTGGCATACCTCCTCGTTACTACAGCAGCGCTCCTGTAAGCTATGTCTTCGAATTGTCGGCGGATGGGCGGCTGCTCGCGGTCTTTCCCTTATATAACATGGAGGGCAAAAGGAGAATCGTTGAACGGCTGATAGTGCCCGAGCAGGTCGTGCGAACCCAGAAGCCGCTTGCCAACTTTCTTTGCGACAACAGTGGCTACGTATTGGGTGTCGATGACAAGGGAAATCCAGATCGCTCAATGGAGACATTTCGCGCCTTTCAGCAATTGCATGAAGAAGTATTGCGAGGTGTACGAGATCCTGGTGCCATCGCCCTGCTAGACTTTCTAAGGTCCCACAATCCTGACGACTGCACTGCTCTACCACTTCAAGACTACCTCCCAGACCTGCTAAAAGGGGGGAACATAGTATTTCGCTTGAGCGGAGACGAGGGATATCTACATCAGCGTAAAGCGCTGCGCGAGGTGTGGGAGCGATACCGGATGGAAAATCAGTCTGGCACCCAGGCACAATGTTTGGTAACGGGCACCATTGCGCCCATCGCTAGTGTACATCCTTCCGTCAAGGGTGTAGTTGGCGCACAGTCGACTGGTGCGGCTATAGTTTCGTTCAATGCAGATGCTTATTGCTCATATGGCAAAGAGCAGAGTCTGAATGCTCCAGTATCGGAGGAAGCTGCATTCAAGTATACCACCGCCCTCAACTACTTACTGAGCAGCAAGCGAAACAGTATGCTACTTGGAGATAGTACCGTTGTCTTCTGGGCAGAAAGACTGGGAAAAGAAGTGTCTTTGCTTGCTGAGTTAATGGGAGTAGGCCAAGGGATAGAGGGAGAAGGCACGGATGAGGGAACAACGCAATTGCTGCGCGATACGCTGCAGCGCATGCGAAACGGGCAGCCTATCACCGCGTTGGAGCTGGACCAAGACGTTCGGATACACATTCTCGGCTTAGCTCCGAATGCAGCCCGCTTGTCAGTTCGCTTCTATCAGACTTCATCATTTGGCACACTGCTACGGCGCTTTATGCAGCACCACGATGATATGCAGATAGTGCAGGACAGTCAATCTGTTTGGGTTTTCCCACCTTTGTGGAAGCTGATGGCGGAGACAGCAGTTGGTGGCAAAAGGGAGAACGTGCCAAACACGCTGATCAGCAGCACGATGAAGGCAATACTGGAGGCAACCCCGTACCCGCACGGTCTCTATCACGCCATCCTAATGCGGATCAGGGCTGAGAGAGAGATCAACGGAACAAGAGCTGGGATTATCAAGGGTTGCCTGATTAGGTGGCAACGTCGAGATGGTGTTGAAAAGGAGGAATATACAGTGGCACTAAACGAGGAAAGCGTGCAGAAAGGGTACCTGCTTGGCCGCCTGTTTGCGCTCTTGGAAAAAGCGCAGCTAAACGCCCAAGGATCTGGACTGAACAGGACCATTCGAGCTAGTTACTTTAGTTCCGCGTCTGCGACGCCGGCAACTGTTTTTCCGCAACTTCTCCGTCTGGGTCAATATCACATCTCTAAGTCCGATTCAAACAACTGGATTGATCATGAGATTGGCAAAGTGTTGGACAACCTGGCTGTGGAGAGCGATGGGTCGTCGAACAGATGGGGCTTCCCGTCGACGCTGTCGCTAAAGGAGCAGGGCTTATTCATGCTCGGATACTACCAACAGAGACAAGATTTCTATCGTCCTCGAAAGAACACTGGAGAAGAGAAAAAGGAGGAAAAGTAAGATGTCAATCCAAAACAGGTATGAGTTTGTGCTCTTCTTTGACGTTGAGAATGGAAACCCGAATGGGGACCCTGATGCAGGCAACATGCCCCGCATTGATCCAGAAACAGGGCTCGGTCTGGTTTCCGACGTTTGCCTGAAGCGCAAAGTGCGCAATTACGTAGAACTGACTCGCGATGGGCAAGTAGGGTATCGTATCTATGTCCAGGAAAAGGCCGTGCTAAACGAGCGGCATGCCGAGGCCTTCAAACACTTCGGTATTAAGCCGAGTAACAAGATGCCAAAGGACAAAGATGTGACCGGCTTTATGTGCGAAAACTTCTATGACATTCGAACCTTCGGTGCAGTAATGAGCACTAAAGAAGCCAACTGCGGGCAAGTGCGCGGACCCGTCCAGCTTTGTTTTGCGCGCAGCATTGACCCAATTCAGGCCCAGGAAGTCACTATCACGCGTATGGCCGTAACTAACTCGAAAGACCTGGAGAAGGAACGGACTATGGGACGCAAGAGCATTGTACCTTACGCTCTCTATAGAGTAGAAGGGTTCATTTCCGCAGCGCTAGCTGAGAAGACTGGCTTCAATGATACTGACTTGGGGTTGCTTTGGGAAGCGCTGATCAACATGTTTGAACACGATCATTCAGCAGCGCGCGGCAAGATGGTGTCTCGCCGACTGATAGCATTCAAGCACGCATCCCGGCTTGGCAATGCTCCGTCCCACCTTCTATTTGACAGTGTGAATGTTAGTCGCACTGACGAGACTAGACCGCCACGCCAGTATAATGACTACAAAATCACTTTGGACCAGTCCAGCATCCCTCAGCAGGTACAAGTTCTATCGCTGCTATGACTTCTAGTTCCAGGTATTTAGAGGGTGGCCTTCTACCGTTGTCCGGGCTGCAGCACTTGGCCTTTTGTCCCAGGCAATGGGGTTTGATTCACCTTGAAAGACAGTGGGAAGAAAACATCTTAACCGTGGAAGGGAAAATTATCCACGAGCGCGCTGACGACGCTTCACTTGTGGAGAAACGCGCCGACCGGCTTGTGGCGCGTGCTTTACCCCTAATCTCCTACCGTCTAGGACTGAGTGGGGAAGGCGGATGTTGTGGAGTTTCAAAGAGTTAAGCCAGGGGACGATTTGGACAATACGGTGAAATTGCGGGGCCGCCACGGTTGCTGGCGGCCATCGCCCGTTGAGTACAAACGGGGTAAGCCTAAGACTACAGACGTCGACCGCGTGCAAGTTTGCGCACAGGCTATGTGCCTAGAAGAGATGTTCAGAGTGAGTATTGATGCTGGCGCTATTTATTACTGGGAGGTGCGCAGCCGTGAGCCGGTGTGGTTTGATAGGCAGTTAAGACTTGAAGTCGAGCGCTTATCTGAAAGCATGCATAGGCTATTCAGGGTTGGTCAGACACCAAAGGTAGACGGGCACGGAGGCTGCAGGAAGTGCTCGCTCAAAGATATCTGCCTGCCCGGATTAGCCAGCAGGAGTAGTGCCAGTTCCTATTTGAAGCGTGTTATCAAGGAATTGTATGAATAGGAGGAGGTGCTGTTCATTCGGAAACTACTCAACGTGTTATACGTGACTTCACCGGACTCACACTTAGCTCGAGATGGCGAGAATGTGGTTGTATTGGCGGGAGAAGAAACGAAAGGCAGGTTTCCCATACATAACCTGGAAGGAATAGTGCACTTCGGTTACACTGGAGCAACTCCCGGTTTGATGGCATTGTGCGCGGAGAGAAATGTCGGGTTATCCTTTTGTACTGAAACTGGGCGCTTTCTGGCCAGGGTCACTGGGCCAGTGCATGGGAATGTGCTTCTTCGTCGCAAACAATACCGAATCGCCGATATGGAGCAGCCTTGTGTGGAACTGGCGCGGGCAATGGTTGTAGGTAAGATTTTCAACTCGCGTACTGTTTTGCAGCGTGCCATGCGAGACTACTCTGATCGTATGATTGGTTCCGCCATTCCTGCTGCGGTCGCACGACTAGCCGGGATCGTGAAAGAGGCAGCCAACGCATCTGCTTTGAGCATTTTGCGTGGCATGGAAGGAGAGGCAGCGAAGGTTTATTTTGAAGTTGTTGACCATCTCATCCTTGATCAAAAGGATCACTTTTGTATGAAAGCACGGAGTCGACGACCACCCCAAGACCGTTTCAACGCGCTACTATCCTTCGTCTACATGCTGCTAGTCAACGAATGCTCCTCTGCGTTGGAAACAGTAGGGCTTGATCCGGCAGTAGGCTTTCTGCACAGGGACCGCCCTGGCCGGGCCAGTCTAGCTCTAGACATAATGGAGGAGTTACGTCCATATCTCGCTGATCGGCTCGCCCTCTCCCTGGTGAACAGAAAACAAGTAACGGCCGACGGCTTTGTGATACGGGAGTCCGGGGCTGTCTACATGGATGACGCAACTAGAAAAACGGTGCTGCAGGCTTGGCAAAACAGAAAACGGGAAACTATAACCCACCCATACCTTAATGAGAAAGTGCCGGTTGGTCTATTACCATACGCACAGGCACTGCTATTGGCCCGACGTATTCGGGGCGATATCGATGGATACCCGCCCTTTGTTTTCCGATAGGGTGTTCGGTATGATGGTACTCATTACTTACGATGTTGACACGACCACGGCCGTAGGACGAAAACGATTGAGGCAGATTTCGCGGTACTGCGTAAATCATGGACAAAGGGTGCAGTACTCTGTGTTTGAGTGCGTCTTGGACCCCACTCAGTTCAAGGAACTTCGACACCTCTTGGAGAGCATAATAGACCCCAACAAGGATAGCCTACGTTACTATCAACTTGGGGCCAATTGGCACAGAAGAGTCATACATGTAGGCGCCAAGCCTTCGTATGATCCTGAAGGGCCACTGATCATTTAGCTGCGCGAACCATGGGCAAACATGACTCTACCTGAAGGTTCGCGATGCCATGAATACGGTATCGTTTACAGCCAATGTTCGTCATAGTGTGGATTTTTGACAGGTCCGCGAGAGGTTCGCGAAAACACACTCCCAATTCCCCGTGGCTCCGGGCCTAACGAGTACTGCTGTCACGCCCCGTGCGGGCGTGTGGATTGAAACTGCAGACACCATCGATGTCACCACCCTGGATAGCGTCACGCCCCGTGCGGGCGTGTGGATTGAAACAACACCAACCAGAAGATTGTCCAGGGCAGCTACAAGTCACGCCCCGTGCGGGCGTGTGGATTGAAACAGAGATCTACACCGCCCTGAAGTCCTATTCGGGCAGTCACGCCCCGTGCGGGCGTGTGGATTGAAACCCATTTGTACAAGGAAATGAATCGAGCTCAGAAGGTCACGCCCCGTGCGGGCGTGTGGATTGAAACTCTTGCCAAGGAGCATGGCTTTGAGTCTCGCTCCCGTCACGCCCCGTGCGGGCGTGTGGATTGAAACAGGGGTTGTCTACAGAGGACTACACCACCACTGAGTCACGCCCCGTGCGGGCGTGTGGATTGAAACAGATCCCACCCCTTGCTGCCTACAGGCGGCAGAAGTCACGCCCCGTGCGGGCGTGTGGATTGAAACGGCGCTACGGTAGGAGGTGATGCTCGACACAGGAGGGTGAGAGTCACGCCCCGTGCGGGCGTGTGGATTGAAACAGTCTCTGCCGTATCGAACGGACAACCAGCACACCTAGCCGTCACGCCCCGTGCGGGCGTGTGGATTGAAACTTGGTATCGCCTGGCCCGCTCAGTGGTGGACCCGGCCCAGTCACGCCCCGTGCGGGCGTGTGGATTGAAACCTCGTACGCGAGCCCAAGGTGTATGCTTTGCATGGTTACCGTCACGCCCCGTGCGGGCGTGTGGATTGAAACCTCAAGGTCACCTAAGAGTGGCAAATAACCAGTACTGGCCAGTCACGCCCCGTGCGGGCGTGTGGATTGAAACCCCGATGAGTCTGGCTAGGTGTCGTAGCCTGGTACCTCAAGAGGTCACGCCCCGTGCGGGCGTGTGGATTGAAGCATGGCCGCGGGTCATGTAAGCTCGTCGCGCAGCGGCTGCCTGTCACGCCCCGTGCGGGCGTGTGGATTGAAACCGCCAGGGTCAGCGATAGCTTCCATTGGCCGAAGCGCCCGTCACGCCCCGTGCGGGCGTGTGGATTGAAACATGACGTTGCGCGTGGGCGAGGACTGACGGGTGGCGTCACGCCCCGTGCGGGCGTGTGGATTGAAACCTTTAACGACATCTGGCGAGGATACTCGCGGCCTGTTGACGGTCACGCCCCGTGCGGGCGTGTGGATTGAAACAGGATCAAGCCCGATACCAGCATGCAGTCCCGATCGTCACGTCACGCCCCGTGCGGGCGTGTGGATTGAAACTCCCCGTTGACCAGATGCGAGAGGCCCGCGCTTCGCCTCGTCACGCCCCGTGCGGGCGTGTGGATTGAAACCTCTCCCATGCTCCACCAGGCCATAGAGGCCCGATGGTCACGTCACGCCCCGTGCGGGCGTGTGGATTGAAACTGCGTCTACCCAGGTGGTCGTGTTGCCGGAGTCGGGTCACGCCCCGTGCGGGCGTGTGGATTGAAACTCCCCGTTGACCAGATGCGAGAGGCCCGCGCCGCCCGTCACGCCCCGTGCGGGCGTGTGGATTGAAACGCCCATAGCCTGGCTTGCCACGCCGTATCTGGCATGTCCGAGTCACGCCCCGTGCGGGCGTGTGGATTGAAACAACAGCCTGCATAGATCCGTCGACGCCGACTGGATGTCCGAGTCACGCCCCCGTGCGGGCGTGTGGATTGAAACCGCAGTGTCCTTGCCCGCAGCGCTGCTTAACCGCCTCCAGGTCACGCCCCCGTGCGGGCGTGTGGATTGAAACAAGAAAGACTTGCATTGGAATTCACCCGCTCAGCGTCACGCCCCGTGCGGGCGTGTGGATTGAAACTAGCACTTGTGAGCCATTCCCAAATCCGGTCCCGGTCACGCCCCGTGCGGGCGTGTGGATTGAAACGACGCACCAATGCCTGAGATCCTGAGCAACAGCACCCGGTGTCACGCCCCGTGCGGGCGTGTGGATTGAAACGTGCGAGTGATGGCATACGCCAATACGTAGTCAGGGCGGAGAGTCACGCCCCGTGCGGGCGTGTGGATTGAAACGTGTCCAGCGCATACCACCAGCGTAGTCCAGCCGGCGAGTCACGCCCCGTGCGGGCGTGTGGATTGAAACCCTCCCGTTCATACTCTAGGCGCAGCTCGGCCGACGTGTCACGCCCCGTGCGGGCGTGTGGATTGAAACATGACTCCGAGGGGCCAGGACTACTGCCAGCCAGGATAGGCGTCACGCCCCGTGCGGGCGTGTGGATTGAAACAAAATATGTCGACGCCCACCCCGACTGTCGATCGCGTATCCGGTCACGCCCCGTGCGGGCGTGTGGATTGAAACCGAGCGGCGGGGCAGCTAACCAGGTGCCTAAAATGTCACGCCCCGTAGCGGGCGTGTGGATTGAAACAGCTCACGCATGATCCTGTAGGCATGCGATTCCGGTCACCGCCCCCGTGCGGGCGTGTGGATTGAAACTGCCATGGCTTGACACCTCCTCTCTACTCACCGGCTCGCGTCACGCCCCGTGCGGGCGTGTGGATTGAAACCCGGAGGCTCCGACCCTTCACATCACTCACTGGCTCGGGTCACGCCCCGTGCGGGCGTGTGGATTGAAACTCTCTTTCCTTATCGCGGGTAGCGCACGGCCCACTACTGGTCACGCCCCGTGCGGGCGTGTGGATTGAAACAAGTGACGCCGGGGTCTGGGCGATCGCCGGCGTGGCCAGCGTCACGCCCCGTGCGGGCGTGTGGATTGAAACCTGCTCCTTAAGCGCCCACCGAGGGCCGGGAGCGACATTTGTCACGCCCCGTGCGGGCGTGTGGATTGAAACGATCAGCCTCTGCGGCACTCGCCAACACCGCCTACCACGTCACGCCCCGTGCGGGCGTGTGGATTGAAACCCCGCTCGTCTGGGGCCGTAACTGCTGGAGGTGCAACAGGTCACGCCCCGTGCGGGCGTGTGGATTGAAACATCAAGATACCCGCCATAGAGCATGTCGATACCCTGTCACGCCCCGTGCGGGCGTGTGGATTGAAACCCAATTGCTTTGGATAATCAAACTATTAACCTCGTCACGCCCCGTGCGGGCGTGTGGATTGAAACACGCCCATTTGAAAGCACATGCTGAAGAACGTGGCGTGTCACGCCCCGTGCGGGCGTGTGGATTGAAACAAATAGGAGGAGGTGAGACTGTGGAGGGTTTGGAGTCACGCCCCGTGCGGGCGTGTGGATTGAAACTTCGTCAATGTGCGTAGGCTTCCCAGTGCTTGTGTCACGCCCCGTGCGGGCGTGTGGATTGAAACCTCAATGCCGACACCTCGCGCCAGTGGGAACCGGGTCACGCCCCGTGCGGGCGTGTGGATTGAAACCCCGATCGCTGGGGCCGTAAGCTGGATGTGAAACAGGTCACGCCCCGTGCGGGCGTGCGGATTGAAACATCAAGATAAACGCTATAGAGCATGTCGATAACATGTCACGCCCCGTGCGGGCGTGTGGATTGAAACCATACTTTGGCAGAGTAGCTGGGATACTGGGGTCACGCCCCGTGCGGGCGTGTGGATTGAAACAGCTTACGACGTGGGAAAAGCACCAGCAGGTGAGAGTCACGCCCCGTGCGGGCGTGTGGATTGAAACCTCTCTATCCATTAGTCGACTGGGCCGACTGGGTGTCACGCCCCGTGCGGGCGTGTGGATTGAAACCTCGCTATCGCAGGAGTGCTGGGCCACGGGTCCGTCACGCCCCGTGCGGGCGTGTGGATTGAAACCGTCGTCAGTACATCCGCACGCTGGACAGCGAGTGTCACGCCCCGTGCGGAAGTGTGGATGAAGACTATCCGCGCATCTGATGAATGAGCCTGGGAGATGGAACATAGAGCTGTCCTATTGAGTCTGGCTTTTCCGATGTTGGGGTGTCCTGGAGCCGGATGTAGAGACAAGCGGCTTGGCTGGCATTAGTCGACAGCATTTCCGCAGCAATCCCTTATAGCCCCCTCTGACTACGCCATTTGGGGACCAGATTCCTCATCATTCTCAAACACAAAGGAGCCCCGGTACCACCCGAACCCGAGGCTCCTTCTATTATGTTCTGCGACAGACTACCTGTAACCTATTTCCTCCTACCCAATGGAACAATTGCCCCGGCCATGCGTCAATAGGGCAAAGACCATTGTGGAGGTTATCAACATGAGAAGGTTTTTCTCCCTGTTGCTGGTGCCATTGTTGCTGCTCGGCATGGCTAGCCCCGCGCTCGCTGCGAATTACCGCGATATGGCCGAGGCTTACCTTAACCAGAAATATGGTGGCAACGACGCCACCATCGAGATGCATCAGGATGGAATAATGGAACTGGAGTTCACGGGCCAATCCTTCTGGTACGTGGAATACACTGTTGTGCCGGCGGGGGCACCTGCCACGGGCGCGACGGGCGAGAAGCCTGTGCCGGATATCGGCCGGACGGAGCCGCCGCTGGTACCGCCAGAAGCCAGGGACCTGCCCCTGGCCACAATAGAGCCAGCGGTTATGCCGAGACTGGACAGTTATCATCACAATTACGTCTACGGCGTGCTGTATATCCACGTGGAGTCCGGCAAAATCCTGGAGATGGACGAGATGGAGCCCTATTTCACGGAGGAAGCTGCTTTGGCTGAGCAAGAGTGGGCCAGGCTGCGGCAGGAGGCAGGCAAGCTGGATGTCTCGCTCTACCGCAAACTTTTGACCTTGGCCGCTACTGAAAGCGTCAAGGTTACCATACACCCAGCTCTAACCATCACCGCCGAGGTCGAGGCGCAGTTTGCTATACTGCAAGACCAGTACCCGCGCGTATTCGCAGAGATGAACATCGAATTGGGTCAGTTTCTGGATGGCACCTGGGGAGCGGCTGGCGAGGGCAAGGTGATGCCGGCTATGGACTGTGTCGTAGGATACGCCACTACTGTTACCCCAGCCGTGAGCGTGGATCCGCCTGTGCGAACTCCCTTGGGCGACGATCCGGTGCCTCCTGTGCCACCCGAGAAAAGCGACAGCCAGTACAACGAGCAATACTGGCAGGAGTACAACGCTTTCTGGGCAGGGATGGAGCAATTGCGCCTGATGACCATGGCCGATTCATTGCGGGAGATCTCTGCCGCGCTGGAAGATATGGGGGTTGCCTATACGGGCACCGATTACTACATCTCGGCGGAACTGACAGCGACGCAAGTCCGGGCCATCGCCGAGCATCAGGCTGTGGGAGTGGTCTACGAGGAACTCGGCTATGCGCATGCGATGGACGCCAATATGGCCTTGCGCGGCAGGGTGGAGACGGACCAGCTGGCCGTAGCTCCGGCCATGAATGCGGAAGCCGCCCCGGAGCCTGCCGCGGTGAACAGCCGTGTGCCTTTGATCGTAGGCGGATTGGCAGTCGGCTTGGCGGCAGTGGTGGTCAGCAAACGCAGGCAGGCATAGTTGATGGTAGGCACAGCAAGGGCGTGCCGCCCAGGTTCTAGGAGGAACGTGGGGGGACACGCCCGTTTTGCTGCCGCGTCTACTCTGGGAGAGTGGGAGGTGAGCCGAGGGAGCATCTGTTAGCAGCAGATGCACGAGTTCCCGCTTGCAGACGGAAATTTCAGATAGCATTTGACCGCCGCAGCCACTCTCCCTGCGGCGGTCAGGCTCTTAGTTGGTGCTGCTCAGTTACCGGTCAGCGACAGGATGATCTGGGCAACGATGGTGCCGCCCAGATAAGTGCCGGCAAAAGTGATCAGGGCGATGACCACAATGCTTATGCCCTGTTTCCGGAAAGCATCCATGTCTTTGCCCAATGAGATGCCGGCAAAAGCCAGGATGGGGGTACAGAGGGCAAGCAGATTGACCTTGTTTACCTGCGTCACAAAGTAATCCGCGATTGGCGAAATGCTGGGGACGCCAACCAGAATCGAAAGCAATGAGATATAGATGATGGTCGGTATCTTCAGCGAGGAATGTCTTTTGACGAAATCGTCGACCATGCAGCCGATGACGATGATCACAAACAGCATGCCCAGTGCCGGGAAGATCTCCCACGGCATGATCGGCGCGCCCTTCTTCACGGAGACAATGTAGTTGCCGACGGAGGCAAAGAGACCGCTCAGGACCAATACCTTTATCCTGGTAATCCACAGATCCTTCATTAGCGTGCCACCTCCTTACCGGCGGGCTTGGTAATTGCCGGTTCCTTTTTCAGTACCTTATACAGGAGATTGGCCAGGGGCAGGGACACAAACAGGGTAATGTACATCCCAGTCACGCCGCCCACTATTTGTGCGCCCGCAGTCAACGTCTGCAGCTCGTTGGCGAGCTCGGGGAAAGCCTGAACAGTAGCTCCCAGGATGGCGCTCATCATCGAGGCGGAGCCAACGCCAGCACCGATGGCCAGCGCCTGAGGAGTGAAGATGCCCAGGCCGCAGACAATCGATGCCAACAACCCACAGAAAATGGTGCCGAGCAGAGTGCCAGTGATATAGCCTCCCATTATGCCCTGGCCCTCGGGCGAGTCCAGCCCATAGATACTGCCGATAATAGCGATCGCGTTTTCTCTGCTCATGGAGAAACCGCATCCAACCAGCGCGCGACCCATTTTGAACACCCAAACCCCCACGGGGATGGAGACAAAGATGAACAAGATCAGCTTGCCAATGGCCTGGCCGATCAAGGCAGGGCCTGCGTTAAACAGTTGGTTCAGATTGGGTCCGATGGTGGAACCCATCTTGGCGGTGAGATACATGACCGAGATTGTAATGTACGGAGAAGCGGTAACCATCATCTGGCGATCGATCACTCTTACTTTAGCGAGCACAAGACCTATCACCAGGGCATACAGCATGGGCAGGAGGGTAAAACTCAGTTTACCCATCTTTACCGGCTGCGATCCGATCAGCTCACTGACAACAACCATGGCGAAGCAGAGTGCAAACACTTTCCAGTCCTTAAAAAGCTTCACAGATTCTCCTCCTCATTGAATTTGGTTGGTGCCAACCGCTCAGTGATTCCGTTCTATCAATATGCCCTGCTGCCTGCCTCCTTTCCCTTTGTTTTTTCCGTTCCCAACTTTCCGATATTTCGCTGCTGCAGATGTTCCGCGCGCGCCAATAGAATCCCTTTGGCGGTGGTCAGAAAAATTGCTATATTCATAACAGTGCCTCAGTGGTAGTGCGCAAACGCAGGTAGGTGTGATAGCGGACAGCAAGAGAGCCTTCAGAAACCTGAAGGCTCTCTTGCTGTCTAGGAGGGTGGGGGTATGGGCAGATTACGGGATTGGCCAAGCGATATGGTCCAATACCCGCATGAGGTTGTCGTAGACCGTTGCATGCATTTCTTCCTCAGCAACACCCTTGATCATTGCCGCTTCCCCCAGTATGCCCCGCAGCACTTGGGGAACATCAGCCATGCTGCAGGCTTCTCCGGTGCCCCAGGCGACCGCTTCCGTACCATCGGTCTCGGTGAGCAGGCGGGGGAGGGGTACCTGGCGGCAAACCTCGCGCACTGCCGGGTTCAGCCTGATATCCGGCCCCAGGGTAAAGTAGCAGTCCAGGTCGACGTAGTCGGCCAGCTGCTCCGCCGGTCCAGAATACCAGTGTACGATAATCAGTGGGGGAGTGTATTTCCGCAGCCACTGGGCAATCTCTGCCTCTGCGCCCTTGGTGTGCAGCA
>JBMNFA010000003.1:0-119873 GCA_050949055.1 Bacillota bacterium
TTATGTTAACAAAAAGAGTGATTACTAAAGGAGTTTGTGAGGTATCGCTTGGCAGATGCGCCCGGGCGAGTCACCCTACCCCCGGGTTTTCCGAGCAAAAAAACAACAGACGGGGATGGCCCCGTCTGTTGCCTATGCTTAAGAGAGCATGTAGTCCAAGATAGCCTCGATATGGATCTGGGCGGTATCCAGGAGCAGCACATCCAGATCGCCCTCCTTGATGATCAGCGGCAGTTCCGTGCAGCCGAGGACCAAGGCATCGGCGTTTTTCTCGGAAATCAACTTCCTGGCAATCTCCAACATCTGCTGCTTCTCCTCGGGCAACACGATCCCTTCCTGCAGATGGGGAAAGATAATGTTATGGATAGCGGCCTGGTCCTCTGCCGTGGGAACAAAGGCGTCGATGCCATGGCGGGCAAAGGCAGCGGTGTACAGACCGCTGCTCATGGTGAAAGCTGTTCCGAAGACCACCACGCTGTGACAGTGATTGCGCCGAGCCTGCCGACAGGTCTCCTCGATCATGCTGATCACCGGTATCGGCGATTGGCTGCTGACCTGATCAAAGACGATATGCGCTGTGTTCGCCGCCATCGCCGCAAACTCCGCCCCGCCGCCCACCAGGCACTCGATCGACTGCCGCAAGCGGCGGGTGAACGTCTCCCAGTCCTTGGCCGCCGTCAGGTTGTACATCTCTGTCAGATCCAGGCTATCGATAATCATCCGCGGGTATTCGTCGCCAGACACCCGGCGGCGATAACCTGCGACGATCCCCTGATAATATCCAGGGTTGACTCTGGGCCAATTCCGCCCACCAAGCCGAGTTTCTTCATTGGCTGACACCTGCTCTGGCTTGAGGGGGCATCTGCGCCGCAAGATGCTTGCGGAAGACCATGCCATGGGACCTAAGCATGCCGAAGCGCTGGTAATACGGCTGCATATCTTGGTCACAGGTGAGGTCAATATTCGGAATGTCCTCCAGGTGCCCGAACATCCGCTGCAATAGTTCCGACCCGATGCCCTGCTTCTGATGGGACGGCAGCACCTCCAACGTGGGGATGAACGCAAACTGGCTGCCATCAGAAAGGCAGTTGACGAACCCTACCGCTTGACCGCCATCGATGGCCAGCACAAAATGATAGCTGTTCTTGAGCACCGCAAACAGTTCCTCTCCGCTGAGGGGATATCTCCAGCCAACGCAGAGGTGGTTCAGCATCTCTGGGCGGATGCCTTCGAGGTTAGTCTGAAAATTGCTCATCGCGGCTTACAGATGATCTCCGACACCCAAGTATCCATGATGTAGCTGGCATGGGCCGGGCGCACGATGATAGCGGTATCTGCCCCCCTCTTAGTGCCGGCCACGGCGATGACATCTTCACCATAGGGGATGAGACCTGCGTCCAAAGCCATCACGGCAATCTCAACGGCCACTTTGGTCCCTTGCCCCAACATCTTCAGCGTATTGGCGATGATGCTGGCAGGATATGCCCCTTGAAAGCGCCGATTGACTCCCCGCTCGGCTCCGCCAAACAACAGGCTGCCCGTATAGACACTGACTCCTTTTGACTGCAGCTCATGACGCTTCTCCGGGCTCATCTCCTGATGTCCGGGTTCCCTAAAGCCGTTCGGATGGGTGACGCAGACCACCTGGGCACCGCAATCCACGAACCGCTCAGCAGTAACCCCTTCGTTGGAAGCTACCACAATGTACTTGATGCCCCTCTCCCTGGTTGTCTGGATGGCGGCCGCCACCGTCGCTTCCGTGTTCTCTGGACCAGGCTGTGCAAAATACATCCTCATTCACACCTTTCGTAAGAATAGTTGCCGCCAGGCAGTTACCCTTATTTTTTGCCATGGGCCAAGCAAAACCCTGCTCAGGCGTGAAGCTGATTGCCATATTCGCTTAGGCGTTCCCCATCCGTCCCGTCAAGCAGCGGGTGTCTCTTCGCCTCTATTCCTTCTCTTCTTGAACTCGGTAATCAGGGCGGTGCTATGACCCATTGGGCAAACCTGACACCAACTGCGCGGGCTAAACAACACACCCATCAATACACCGAGGGCCAAGGATGACATCATCACGCGAAAAATCGCGCCTGCAACCGCCATCACCACGTTCGGTTGCTGCACAGCCCGGAACAAGGACACAGAAAACATCACCAGCATCCATCCTAACAGCACATGCTTCGCTTTACGGGTGCGCAGAAATGGCGGCATTGGCCAGCGCAGGCTGACGTACTTCAGGAAGCGCCCCAGCAGCGAGCCGCGAGGGCAGTACTTCGAGCAGTGCACCTTGCCTCTACCCCGCAAGGCCTGATACAAAGGCGCTCCCATGCACAGAAAACCCAACAGGCCAAAGCGTAGATCAACCACCGAGAGGCCGATAAACAGCAGCAAGAGCACCCAAGTCCACGTCTGGTGATTCTTGACTCTCCTCATTTCCCATTCCCCCATTTATCTAGATAATATGATATAGGCGCATGTGTCTATTCTACTGGCCCAAGCCCAGCGATGCAACTCTGCAAACAGAAGACCAGGTTCAGCGAGCTAAATCCTGGTCTGGTTATCCATACTATATAAGCAGTGCTGATTAACGGCGAACTTTCAAAGATGGTTGGCCTGGCTGAGCAACTTATCCCGCTACTGCCTTATCCGCGCGCTCGTTTCCATTGCTCCAACAGCTGGACAAAGGCGTCCACATCCTCGCGGTTGTTGTATATGCCTAGCGAAGCTCTGATCATGTTTCTGCGCAAGGTGGTGATAGCCTTATGCTCCATCAGGTAGCCATGCAATTCACGTGCGCCTTCAGCCTGGAAGCAGAGAATGGCAGAACGCCAAGGGCCCAAAAGCGGGCTGGCCACGGTGAAACCGGCTGCCTGCAGTGCGTTGCCCAGATACTCGTTCAAGCTGAGCAGGCGCGCCTCGACGCGCTGCATTCCCAATCCGAGGAGAAATTTAAGCGAATGGTTGAGCACGGTAATCCCCAGGTAGTTGTAGTTTCCTATTTCAAACTTTCTGGCACTATGCGCTTGGTCCAGTTTGTATGTAATCCGGTCGTATTCGATCTGAGCTGCCATACCCATACCGGCGCGGGCGACATAGACCGGCTCCAGCTGGTCCATAATCTCTCTGCGCACATAGACCAAACCCACCCCATGGGGGCAGAACAGGGACTTGTGCCCGCTGGTGCAGAGCACATCGACGCCCCAATCCTTGACATCCACTTGCATCGTTCCCACCGATTGTACCGCATCTACCACCGTATAGATTCCACGCTCTCTGCAGAGTTTCACCAGGCGCTTGATGTCATTTCTGGTGCCCGGGGCGTAGGTGGTAGAAGATACGGATAGCACCCGTGTGCTATCGTCAACCACCTCTTCAAGGGCATCCACCGTCACCTGGCCGCCTTCTGTGGGTATCCATTTCACCCGTACGCCCCTTTTCTCCAGGTTCAACCAGCAATAGACGTTATTTGGGTGTTCATTCTCGTTTAATAGCACTGTATCGCCCGGCTGCAGCGGCAGGCAGTTGGCAGCTATGTTCAATCCCTCAGAGGTATTCTTGGTAAAGGCAATCTCATCGGGGTGCGCGTTGATCAGCTGAGCGAAGTTTGCCCTTGCCTCTTCCAGGGTCTCAAACCATTCATTCTTATCCCCGCCGAAGCGCTGCTGTTTATCCACATAGTCTGCGATCGCAGCGGTGCTGAACAGCGGCAGCGCGCATTTGTTCGCCAGGTCAAAGTAGATGTAATCCTGGGCCACCGCAAACTGAGCTCTTACTTCCTGCCAATCCATAGCCGCTCTCTCCTCCTCCACTCTTCTCTGTGCAACCGGACACTGGGGACGGTTCTATTGTCCGTCCCCAGTCGGACAAACAGAACCGTCCCCATGTCCAGTCTTATAGCCGTTCCGTCTTGATGCCGGTCAAATGGCCGTTCAAGTCCTGCTGCCCCAGCGACGGGTCAGTCACCCTCTGGATGCTGCGTGCCAAGGTCTCCTGCCTGATGTATTCAGCAAAGGCCTCCACCGCAGCGGCCACCTCATCGTCACCGTCAAAGGTGATGCTGATCTCGTCAGTCAGTTGATAATCGTTGCGCTTGCGCAACTGCTGCACCTTGGAGATGAACTCCCGGGCAAGGCCCTCGTCAATCAACTCCTGGGTGAGGGTGGTATCCAGAATGACGAAGCGCCCCTTGTCCATAGCCACAGTGAAACCTTCCCGCGCGGAGATGGCTACATCCACCATCTCTTGGTCCAGCTCCACTTCGCTGTCACCTAACGTCACCTTGATCGTTTCCCCCGCCTCCAGGCGAGACGCAACTTCCGCACCATTCATCTTAGCCAGCACACCACTGAGCAACTTGATCTTTGGCCCCAGCTTTGGCCCGGCCACGCGGAAATTGGGTTTCAAGCGATAGTCCATATACTCGCTGAGATTGTTGACAAACTCGGCCTGCTTGATGTTCAGCTCTTCCTCGATCAACGGGACCAGACCGCCACTGAGCAACTCCTGGTATTTGCCATCCACCAGGATCTTCTGCAGCGGCTGGCGCACCTTAATCCTGACCTGCTCGCGCGCAGCCCGTCCCAGGCCAACCAGATCGCGGGCCAAGTCCATGCGCTCCTCCACGTTGCCGTCGAGCAGTTCCTCTGCCGCCACCGGGAACTCGGCCAGGTGCACCGAGGGACCGTCGGTCAGGTTGCGGTAGATCTCCTCGGCCAGGAAAGGGGCGAAGGGGGCCATCAGGCGACAGACGCCCGCCAGCACCTCGTAAGTGGTGCTATAGACTGCCCGCTTGTCATCGTCCAGTTCCGACGCCCAGAAGCGGCGCCTAGCCCGCCGGATATACCAGTTGGACAGATCCTCAATCACAAACTCCTGGATGCGGCGCACCGCGCGGGTGAGGTCGTAAGCCGCCATCGCTTCCCGCACTCCCTGGATTAGGCTGTTGTATTTGGACAGGATCCAGCGGTCCAGTTCCGGCCGCTCCCCATATGGCACGTCGAACTCACGGGGATCTAGCCCATCGGTGTTGGCGTAGAGCACGAAGAAAGCGTAAACGTTACGCAGCGTACCAAAGAACTTGCTGGCGGTCTCCTTCAACCCTTCTTCGTCGAAGCGGGTGGGCACCCAGGAAGGAGAAGTGTGCAGCAAGTACCAGCGCACCGCATCGGCCCCGTAGCGTTCGAACAGTTCGAAGGGGTCGACCGTGTTCCCCCGCGACTTGGACATCTTCTTGCCCTCTTTGTCCAGGATCAGATCGTTGACCAGCACCCGTTTGTACGGGGACTTGCCAGTGATAAAAGTGGAGATGGCCAACAGCGAATAGAACCAGCCGCGGGTCTGATCGATAGCTTCACAAATGAAGTCCGCCGGGAATTGCTCGGCAAACAGCTCCTGATTCTCAAACGGGTAGTGATACTGGGCGAAGGGCATGGCCCCGCTGTCAAACCAGCAGTCGATCACGTCAGGCACCCGGGTCATCTCGCCACCGCACTGGGTGCACTTGAGATGAACCCGGTCTATATGCGGCCGGTGCAGATCCAGGTCTGCATCGATCTTCTCAACCGCCCGCTCCATCAGCTCCTGGCGGGAACCGACCGAATCCACATGGCCGCAGTCGCAGCGCCAAATGTTCAGGGGAGTACCCCAATAGCGGGTGCGGGACAGGGCCCAGTCGTTGAGGTTTTCCAGCCAGTTGCCGAAGCGCTTCTCACCCACAAAGGGCGGATACCATTCAACGCTGTTGTTGTTGGCGATCAGCTGATCCTTCAGCTTGGTCATCTCGATGTACCAGCCAGGCTTGGCGTAGTAGAGCAAGGGGGTGGAGCAGCGCCAGCAGTGGGGATAGTTATGCTCCATCCTCTGTTTACTATACAGCTTGCCCTCGGCATGCAGCCACTTGATGATCTCCACATCGGCGTCGATTACGAACATGCCTTTCCAGGGGGTGTCGGTGTATTTTCCGGTAGTATCCACCGGATTCAACACCGGCAGGCCATACCTCTGCCCCACCTGATAGTCATCCTCGCCAAAGGCAGGGGCCATATGCACGATGCCGGTGCCGTCCTCGGTGGTGACAAAGTCAGCCACGGTGACGAAGAACGCAGGTTTGTCCGGGGTGAGGAAGGGCATCAGTTGCTCGTACTGCACCCTCTCCAAGTTTTTACCCTGCACCCTGTCCACCACCCGATAGTCCTCACCCAGCACCTGCTCCAGCAGGTTCTCGGCCAGGATATACACTTTGCCGTTCTGCTCGGCCTTGGCATAGGTCACATTCGGGTTGACGCAGAGACAGACATTGGAGGCCAGCGTCCAGGGAGTGGTGGTCCAAGCCAGGAAGTACTCATTGTCTGCATCCTTGCGCTTGAAGGGCACGATTACCGTGTTGGATTTGATCTCCTTGTACCCCTGAGCCACCTCGTGGGAGGCCAGGCCGGTGCCGCAGCGCGGGCAGTAAGGCAGAATCTTGTGGCCCTCATACAGCAGCCCTTCCTGGAAAAAGCGGTTGAGCAGCCACCACACCGATTCGATATAGTTGTTGTCCAAAGTGATGTAAGGATTCTCCATGTCCAGCAGGTAACCCATCTTGCGCGACATGTCCCGCCAGGCCTTTTCATAGGTGAAGACAGAGTGTCGGCATTGTTCGTTGAAGCGATCAATGCCATAGTCCTCGATCTCCTGCTTGCTGGACAGCTTCAGCTGCTTCTCCACCTCGATCTCCACCGGCAACCCATGAGTATCCCAGCCGGCTTTCCGCTTCACTTGATAGCCGTTCATGGTCTGGTATTTGCAGACAGCATCCTTCAGCGTGCGGGAGATGACGTGATGGATACCCGGCCGGCCATTGGCGGTCGGCGGTCCCTCATAGAACACAAAGGGCTGGTTGCCCTCACGGCTGGTCACTGTCTGTTGCAGCAGGTCTATTGAATCCCAGTAGTTGGACGTGGATTCTTCCCTTGCTGCAACTGGCTGGCCCGATAATTCTCTGAATTTCTGCACTGTAAATCACCTTCTCCTCTGTAATGATGTAAGACACTGCGAGCCTTGTGGACACCAGAACCGTCCCCATGTCCAGGCAGCCAAAATGGCAACAAAAAAGCCCTGGATATAAATCCAGGGACGATCAAGCCGCGGTACCACCCTGCTTACAGGAGGCGCGAACACTCCTGTCGCTCGTGCTGCCGATAACGCCTGCCAGCGGGTTGCCTTACTGCCAATTCGGGCAACCGGCTCCGGGATGATCTTCACCTCTTTCTAGCATGGCAACCTCGCACCATCCGGTTGCCTCTCTGTGCATGCTTGGAAAGGCTACTCTTCCCATCATCGCCATAGACTAAATCCTATTACCGTATGATAAACCGAGCGCCGGTCAAAGTCAAATGCAAAAACGGGGACTGTCCCCGTTTTTGCACTATTCGCCTGCGTGGAGGGTTCGTTTCAAGAACTGGCGGGTGCGCTCCTGGCGAGGATTGCTGAAGATTTCGGCGGGAGCGCCTTCTTCCGCGATCACGCCTTGGTCCATGAACACCACCCGGTCGGCAGCTTCTCTGGCGAAACCCATCTCGTGGGTGACCACCAGCATGGTCAGACCGCTGGCCGCCAGCGTCTCCATCACCTTCAGCACCTCCCCCACCATCTCCGGGTCGAGAGAGGAAGTGGGCTCATCAAACAGCATCACGTCGGGTTCCATGGCCAGCGCCCGGGCAATAGCCACCCGCTGCTTCTGTCCCCCGGACAGCTGCCGTGGTTTGGCGTGGATGTACTGCTCCATACCCACCACCCGCAGATACTTCATAGCTACCTCCTCGGCCTCAGCCCGGCTGCGTCCGAGCACCTTGACCTGCCCCACGACGCAGTTTTGGAGCACATCATGGTTATTGAACAGATTGAACTGCTGGAAAACCATTCCCAGTTTGGCGCGGTTGGCATAGACGCCCCGCCGGTCGTGCAAAATGTTGTTTCCCCGGTAGATGACCTCCCCACCGCTCGGCTGCTCCAACAGGTTGATACAGCGCAGCAGGGTCGACTTGCCCGAGCCGGAGGAACCGATGATGCAGACCACCTCGCGCTGATTGACGGAGAAATTGATGTCCCGCAGCACCTCGTGCGTACCAAAAGACTTGCTTAAGTGCCTAATCTCTACTACTGGTTCCATGCTGTTCACCTGCCTCCCTAATACTGTCCCTGGATAGCCTGCTTCTTGCGCAGAATATCCTCTGGAGTCGCAACCTGCATCTGGTTGGCGTAGAGGTTGTAGTTCTCAGGGCCATCCAGCCTGCGTTCGGCATAGCGTAAAATACGAGTGACGGTGAAGGTCATTACGAAGTAGAGCACACTGGACACGAAGAAGGTCTCAAGAGTGTGAAAGTTTGCCCCGGCCACAGACTTGGACTGAAAAAACAGTTCGCTGACGGAAATGACATTCAACACCGATGTATCCTTGATGTTGATCACAAACTCGTTACCGGTAGCCGGCAGAATATTGCGTACCACCTGAGGCAGGACGACATAGGCCATTGTCTGCCAGTGATTCATACCAATCGCCTGAGCCGCTTCAAACTGCCCCCTATCGATGGAGATGATGCCTCCACGCACGATTTCGGCCATATAGGCGCCGGTATTGATGGACACGATCAGCAAAGCAGCGGTCAAGCGGTCCAAGTTCAGTCCCAGCGCAATGGCGGAACCGTAGTAGATGACCATCGCTTGCACGATCATCGGCGTGCCACGAAAGACTTCGATGTAGGCGGATAGCACTGCATTCACTGCCCACAAAGCCACCTTGCCAACCCCCCGCCCGTGTGCCGGGATGGTACGAACCACCCCGACCAGCAACCCGATACAAAAGCCGGCAACAGTGCCGATGGTAGCGATCAGCAAGGTGATCCCTGCTCCACGCAAAAACATAGGCCAGTATTGTGTCACAATCCTCATTACCCATTCCAGGTTCATGGTCGCCCTCCTTAAGCGATGAGACCGAATACGCCGCAGAGCCGCATTCGGTCTCGCCCCTGCTATTCAGATATCGGTTGGTTCCTGATAGCGGCGTCCATCAGTTCAATCCGTTGCTCCTGCGAAACGCCAGCCAAGATCGCGTTGATCTGCTCGGTCAGCTCGCTGCCCTTGACCAGGCCCACCGCTATCGCCGTGTCCTCGGGGGAAGTCTCAAATCCATCGGTGAACTCCACCATCTTGTAGACCGGGTTGGCAGCCTCGGCACTGACACCCTCTGGGCGCTCGGACACGTAGCCGTCGATCATGCCCGCCTGCAAAGCCACTCGCATTGCCGTGAAGTCATCCATCGCCACTTGCTTGTTTACCCCGGGAATCTGATCGAGCACTGTATAGTGGAAGGTGTTCAGTTGAGCAGTAATCTTCGCACCAGAGAAATCCTCCAAAGTGCTGGCATCGGCGTAAGGGCCGTCGGCCTTAACTACCATCACCAGATCGGACTGGTAGTAAGGATCCGAGAAGTCGATGCGTTCCATGCGTTCCGCGGTCGGCGACATCCCAGCGATGATGGCGTCAATCTTGCCTGAGTTCAGCGCCAACTCCAGGCCGGTCCATTCGGTCTTGACGATGACCAATTCCTTGCTCAGCCCTGCGGCGATGAGTTTAGCGATCTCCACATCATAGCCACCGGCGTACTCGGAGGTGCCGTCAATCGGCACTGCACCGTTTTGGTCATCCAACTGGGTCCAGTTAAAGGGAGCGTATCCGGCCTCCAAACCCACCCTAAAGACGCCCCCGTCTCCGTCGGTCTT
The DNA here is from genome assembly GCA_050949055.1 of Bacillota bacterium. Lineage (GTDB taxonomy): Bacteria > Bacillota > UBA994 > UBA5500 > UBA5500 > JAEZJZ01. The sequence continues at coordinate 9,762 of JBMNFA010000003.1, forward strand.
AGCAGTACATCCGGCGAGCAACGAAACCACGACAAAGGACATCACCAACACTGATAACAATCTGTTTCTCATGATTGTCTCTCCCTTCAATTGAGCAAACTCGAACACTCACGTTGATAACAAGGGCTGTTTTTCGGAAAACAAAAATGACCCGAGGCGAGCTCAGGTCATAAACATACCTATTCCCCCCCTACTTTCCCAAGATGAGATAGCACAACTCAATAAACCGGGACGTTTATTGAGACAGTGTTGCAGCTCTTAACTGCAACCCCAGCCCGCAATACTGAGGATACTGCGGACTTCGGCGATGTTTCCCCCTCCTCGGCATCAACGCCTCTCAAGCTCCTCTGAGGATTCTTAAACACCGCGCCTCTACCTCACTCGCGAAAGTGAGGTTTGCTATTAAGTTATTGCTAGCTTAAAGGAACAGTGCATGTCCTGTCAACAGATAATCACAATTAATATTTGGATGCCGGCACAATAATCTGGATCGAGTACCACCTAGGTGGTAGCCGTTCCCGCACTGCACCCTGGTTGCTGGTGCCAGTACACCACGTCTGCTGGCCACCGATGGGGCCAAGTGGGCCTGCTGTTCTGGCAGTCTGACGACACCGCCGATTATTGCGCCATGAGCAACACCGATTTTGCCAGCGGCGTGTTCCCAGTGCGGCAGAATCGCACTCTCCGCTCAGCAAATGCCGATTCCCGCAATTCACTGCCCAAAACGCATCTGGCCTTTACACAGTTTGAGGAGTAAAATAGGGGTTAATCCTTCAAGGACAACTGTAGGAGGCGCATCTCGATGGAGCAGTGGAGAAGAAACCTGATCGTGCTTTGGGTGGGAACTGTTGTTGCCGGCATATCCTTTTCCATCGTCAGTCCTTTCCTACCATCGCTGCTGGAACAGGTGGGTGCCACCAGCAACCTGGAAGTATGGTCCGGTTGGGCATTTTCCGCCACCTTCTACACCAGCGCTTTGTTGTATCCGGTCTGGGGAGCCTTGGCCGACAAGTACGGACGCAGGCCCCAGTTGCTGCGGGCAGGCTTGGGCATCGGCATCGTTTACCTGCTGATGTCCATCGCCAAAAGCCCGCTGCAAGTAGTATTGCTGCGGTTGCTGCTAGGGGTGTTTAACGGATTTGTACCCACCGCCGTGGCCATGGTAGCCACCAACACGCCTGAAGAACACATGGGCAGCGCTTTAGGCACCATTCAGACCGGCTATGCCTTCGGCTCTGTCTTTGGCCCGCTGGTGGGTGGATATCTCAGCTACTTCCTAGGCATCCAGAATACCCTGCGGGTGGCAGGCTTCAGCCTGTTTTTTGCTACCCTGATCTGTTTTCTGGGTACCACCGAGGCTGTCTCCGGCGATAGAAATGTGAAGATCAACATTCCAGCCGACCTTCGTTGGGCGGCAAGCAAGCCGTTGCTGCTACAGATGTGCATGCTGGTGGCCATTTTCAACCTTTCGTTTAATGTCATCCAACCTGTGTTGCCATTGTTCATTGAACAACTGGTGCAAACCGGTGACCCCACGGTGGCCACCGGCGTCATCTATGCCATTGCCGGCTTCGCCACGGTAATGGCAGCGCCATTTTGGGGTAGGCGAGGGCAACGCATCGGATTTACCAGAGTGCTGCGGGAAGGATTTCTAGGGGCGGCGCTGATCAGCTTCGTCCTGGTGCTCAGCAGCAACCTTTACATGCTGGGCGGCCTGCGCTTTCTGTTTGGATTATTCATGGCAGCAGTGATGCCTGCCACCAACGCCCTCATTGCCAAATCGGTTGCGCCCAACTTCCGCAGCCGTGCCCTCAGCTTCTCCGGCTCGCTAGGACAGATTGGCGGAGCTATCGGGCCGGTGATCGGAGGCTATGTTGGTTCGCTGTTCGGTCTGGCTACCGTCTTCCTGGTTACCGGAGGGTTCATGTTGGGACTGCTGCTCTGGATGCGGCGCAAACAGTGGGATGCGCAAGCCACACAGCCCAGCGCTGCCCCTTCGGTCGTTTCATCAGCCGGACGATAATCCGCTAATGATTTAGAGGCACCTTAGCCATCTTAGGCTAACGGTGCCTCTTGTCATTCCGCCTGCTCCGCGGCAGTCTCCCACTCCCTGGCATGTTCTCCTAGATCGCGTTTGGCCCAAACACCACCGTCTCCGCCGGGATTTCCTCCACCCGCGAAAACAACTCCAATTGCAGCACTCCGTTGAAGTCGGGGTCCATCGGCTGCAACACGCATTCCCGCAGGGGATAGCCGTTGATACCGATTGGCTCTTCCGGCTTAGAAGAAGCAAAGGCAATGCCGGTATTGCTGTGCACGGGCTCCGCCTCCAGGTATTGCTGCGTGAAGAAGCGCAGCTGCACATCGTCCTCGGTCTCATATCTGATTACCGCCAGCCGCTGGCCTTGGGGGCAGAGGTGCACCATGGCTCGCAGGAAATGCCGGCGCGCCTGTTTCCTGGCCTTTCCATTGGCGATCTGGTTCAATCTTTGCAATACCTGTTGATAGGGATCATAAGAATACACCTCGTCCACAAAAAAGCAGCTCTCCCGCCCGCGCTCCGGATCGTAGTAGGAGTGCTTCTGTTCCGCTGACTGTTTGCCAAACTGCACTGAGAACCGGGACTCGATGGGCACCTCTCGGGAAGACCTGGCGATGTGCAGCGTCAAGGGCAGCTCTGCCAGCTGCTCCCTGCGCGGTGCAGCATCGCCGTCCGCTTGCCTCATTTGGGTGATCACTAGACGCTCCGCTTCCACCTGATCCCATTGCTTGGGCAGCAGTCCCTTCTCGGCGAAGTGCTGCAGCTGCATGCTGGCTGCAACGGATGCCCCTCCCAAGGGATGGCTGGTCGCCTCGTCAAATCTGATCAGTTGCCCGCCCACTTCCATCTGGGTGACATGTAGACCGCTTTGCAGCCTGTTCTCGGCAATCCCTGCCAGCAGCCGCTCCCGATTGGTGGCAAACTCCTGCCACGCGCGTTCGCAAGAGAAGGGCTGCCCCTCCTGCCGGTAGATCATCCAGAGGCTGTTTGCCCGAGCATCTATGGTAAAGGTGAGCAGCAACACATCCAGCCCGCGAATATTGGCACGACGGTTGATGATGTACTCTTCTTTGGGCAGCAAAGCCTGCCCTTTCAGATCTCGCAACAGCATACCTTATCTCAGCCTCCCTTTGCCCCTGAGACAAATTGGCGACCTTTCCTCTCGTCACTCATGATCTATTGTTTCATCTTCCGAGCAGCGATCAGCAGCATCATTGGCCGGCGCAGCTCATTCTGCATGCCCGGCTGCTGCATCATGTGATCGGCTGGTTTGGGCTCCACCAGCTTCTTGATTTCAAACCCGTGCTGCAGCAGCGTGTTCAGATACGTGGTCAGCGTGCGATGATACTTGGTCACTGTTTCTCCCAGGAAGATGGCCTGGCGCGCGCTCTCATCGAAGTAACGATCCACCGGCCAGTGCAGCAATTGCCCGTCAGCATCCCGATGCCATTGCTGGCTGCCCTCCGCGGTAAACACCGGATGCTCCACCGAGAAGACGAAGTGCCCCCCTGAGCGCAAGCAGCGCTGCACCTGGCGGCAGACTGCCGCAAAGGATTGCACATAATGAAAGACCAGCGAGCTGATCACCACATCAAAGGCTTCCGGCGGAAATTCGATGTCCTCTAGCGGTGTGAGCAGGTACTCCACCAGCGGGGACTCTGTCCTCGCGCGTGCCTCCTGCAGCATCTTGTCCGAAATATCCACACCCACCACCGATTCCGCACCCTGCTCCACCGCATAGCGGCAGTGCCAGCCAAAGCCGCACCCCAAATCCAGCACCCGCAGGCCACGAAAATCCGGCAGCATCTGCTGCAGCTCATGCCACTCGCCGGCTGCCTGCAACCCGCCCAGTGACCGCTGCATCTGCTTATAGCGATTGAAGAACTGAGGGTTGTCGTACTTGTTCTGTTTCATGCCTCACCTTTCCCCTCAATGCAAAAACGGGGACAGTCCCCATTTTTGCATCCAAGCCTTACTTGAGCACTTTCTTGGTCCAACTACTATACCCCAACTCATAACGAATCATCACCATAGTCTGATCATCGAACACGAACCCCACCAGAAGCAGTTGGACTCCTCGTCCAGCAGCACCAAGGGCGGAATGGTTGCGCCTCGCCCATGCTGCTGCTGGGCGTCTTGGATGCACAGCGCGACCAGTTCTGAGCCGCTGAATGCCGGTGTATAGCTGAACCACGCCGGCTGATGCCAGCCTTCCAGCGGCTGGAACACTGTCAGATCCAGTTCGTAATGTTCAGCCAGTGCGGCGTGTGCCGCCTCGGCCAGCTCCTCTGACCAGTGTCGATTAGGATCATAAGCGATCAGCCCGGAACCAGCCGGGTCCCAATCGAAATAGCCTTCGGTACTGACATAGATATCTGCCGCCAGCCTAGCCAAACCGTAGTTTTCTGTCTGCTGCGGCGCTTGCACCCGCATGGCCAACATACCGATCAGCTTCCCATTCTGTACCACTGGACTGCCGCTCATACCGGCGATAATCTTATTGGCCGGATTACCCGGCGTCAAGACGATCATCTGGTGTTCGTGCAATTCAACGAATCCATCCACCATTACGGCAAAGGCATCACGATAGTCCGTGTAGACAAGAGCCTCTGCTCCCACCTGGATATCGGCAGTGCGCCGACAGGAATCAGCTCTCCTTCCAACAGGGCACCTTCCGGCAAGCCCATTACTATCCCCGCTTCTTCGTTAGCCAACACCTGTGCCTGGCAACTGATGCTGCTTCCGTCGGCGGAAATGACTACGCCCACTTGCTGATCAACGGCTAACGGTTCTGCCGCATGCGCCATCACCACCAACACTCCTTCTGCCGGAGAAAAGCCGACCGTCCCCAGCAAAGCTTGGCTGTTTAGGTCATAGTAAAGCCGCTGTCCACCCAGCGTCACCTGCTGCTTAGGTGCCACCACTGACCACAGGGGCTCCTCGGATGCGGTCGACCTGAGCCACTGGACAGCAAACTGCACCAGCACCTGCCACGAAAGCACGCCGGCCACCGCCACCACAACCAGTGAGGCTAAAATGCGATGAACCTTATTCCGAGGAAGGCTGAGGGCTGCCACCAGCCCGATTAGCAGCACCAGCTTGACGCCTCGCATCTGTGAGGCGTCGAAGAAGTAGATTCCCAAAGCGGCGATGACCATGGCCACATACAGCCACTTCTCTTTCGTCAACGGTGAATCAGCCCCTTCCCTCTCTTTTATTAAGGAGTACATTTCTTAACACTCGCGTATCATTCCGAGCTCCTTTCCTTGTCATTCCGAAGGTCAGTGAGAAATCCTCACTACTGCATGCGTTCTGACAGACCCTTCACTGCGTTCAGGGTGACAGTCGCGGCGCGACTGTCTAGGGCGTTATCATTCCGAGCGCCTTTCCCTGTCATTCCGAGCTCCTTTCCCTGTCATTCCGAGCGCCTTTCCCGTAATTCCGAGCGCCTTTCCCTGTCATTCCGAGCGTCAGCGAGGAATCTAGATCCTTCGCGGAGCCTTTGCTGGCCGGTTAGAGTGCTCGGGATGGGCCGGAATGGGGCGCGGGCGGCATGACAAAGAAAAAAGAATCACCTAAACTGTATATACGCTTCTGCTCGGCAACAGTTCCCAGATCAGACAGGCACCGACTAGCTAAGAAAGAAAGCCACACAACGCCGAACAGCGCTGTGTGGCCGGCTCGGCCGCCTACAGTATCCACTTCAGGGTACGCAATACCTCGAAGTAGCTGTCGCTGGCAAAACGCACGATGTTGGCATCCACTTTCCTTACCCCAGGGAAATACGAGACCTTTTCCGCATGGGCATGCTCTTTGAAGAAGATCTCCACGGTGAACGAATCCGGCAACTGAACCTTAGCCGCCTCCAGATCCAGGCCTACAGCCTTTTCTGCCGCTTGGCGAATGCGCTTTACCACCAGGCTGGGAGAGTAATTCCTGGTCTGACTGCCCACGCCGCTCTTGGTGGGCACAGTGATCAGTGCCGGGTGCTGTGCCTTACCATCCTCACACAGCATCGCGTCGCCCGAGAGCAGCACCGTCGGGACGCCCTCCAACGCGCAGGCCCAGCTGTAAATCATGAACTCGGAGGCATACTGCCCATTGATCTTGATCCACGCCGGCCTCCCGGTCATCGTGTGGGAAAGCGGATTGCCTTCTCGCCCGGCACCGGAGTGATAGCCAACAAACATAGCGCAATCGAAGCTGCTGTCAACCCCCTCAGCCATCATATAAGGATGGCCGGACCAGTTGCGCAACACAATCACATTCTCTGGCAACTGGGTGATGTCGATATTCTGGCCTGACCCATGGGCGTCCTTGACGTAGATCTCGGTGGCTCCCCCGGCGTTCGCCCCCTCACAGGCAGCCAACACCTCTTGGGTCATCTGTTTGGCATGGGGTGCGGCTGTAACTGGCTCGGAAGCAGTATGGGTCTCCTTCCAGCTGGTAGTGGTAGCGATGCCTTCAATATCCGCGCTGATAAATACCTTCATCCACATAGTCCCCCTTCTACTAGCAACACCTTTAGGTGTTGCGGACAAATAAAGTGATTGTTGCGCAGCAACCGTCAGCTTGTACCTCCTAGCAGCACCCTTAGGTGTTGTTGGCAATAAAGTGATAGTTGCTGAAACTACAGCCAAGCCCTATCGTCTCCGACCTTGTTAACTTTGACACAAGACAAGGAATCCCTTCCTATGGCCTGCCTTTCCTTGTGAAACCTGCAGGTACAACATAGCAGGGCGCTCAGGCGAATCTTCCGGACCCAGGGGGTAAATGACTATAACACGAGCTCTTGCTGCCAATCAGAGCGAAATATCGGTCAGCACAAACAACACACCCGTTGTCGGAACGGAATACACTATAGTACAATTAGCGTATGCTATATCTTTGGTGCTTTTCATGCAAGACTGCGAAGGAGGAAAGGCGAGATGGGTGTCAGATACGTTTATCGTTTTGAAGAAGGCCGTGCAGAGCAACGGGAGCTGCTCGGCGGCAAGGGGGCTGGACTGGCGGAGATGACCAGAATTGGCCTGCCTGTGCCTCCCGGGTTCACCATTACCACTGAAGCCTGCCAGGCATTCTACAGCATGGGCGGCCAGCAGATTCCAGATCAGATATTGCAGCAAGTCGCCACTGAGATGCGGAACTTGGAGGCTGCTACTGGCAAGACCTTTGGCGGCACTCAGCAACCGCTGTTGGTCTCGGTGAGGTCCGGTGCCCCGATCAGCATGCCTGGAATGATGGACACTATTCTCAACCTAGGGCTAAATGACCAGAGTGTAATTGGCCTTGCCCAGGCCACCGGCGACGAGCGCTTTGCCTACGACTGCTATCGTCGGTTCATCCAGATGTTCGGCAACGTGGTACTTGAGCTTCCCCACGATGTGTTCGAGATGGCCTTCAGCCAGGTGAAATACGAAGAAGGGGTGAAGCTGGACCAAGAGGTATCGGCGGCCGGCTTGCGGCGATTGGTGCAAAGCTATAGGAGTCTAATCCGTGAAAAGGCTGGCGTGGAGTTCCCGGACGATCCGATGAACCAGCTGTTTATGGCGGTGGGCGCTGTCTTCAGGTCATGGAACAACCAGCGGGCGATCGTCTACCGCCAGGTGCACGGTATCCCCGACCACCTAGGGACAGCAGTCAACATACAATCGATGGTCTTCGGCAACATGGGGGCCGACTCGGGCACCGGAGTGATGTTCACCCGAGATCCTTCCACCGGCGAGCGTCGGTTGTACGGCGAGTACCTGATGAACGCCCAGGGCGAGGACGTGGTGGCCGGGCTGCGGACACCGAAACAGGTGGATCTGATTGATGGGGATTTGCCGGGGATGTTGGAGCAGCTACAGCAGGTGGCAACGCTCCTGGAGCGACACTACCGGGATATGCAAGACATCGAGTTCACCATCGAACGCGGCCGCCTGTTCTTGCTGCAGACCCGCACCGGCAAACGCACTGCCCGGGCTGCCATCCAGACGGCGAAGATGATGTGTGATGAAGGGCTGATCGATAAGCGCGAGGCGATATCCCGGGTGCGTCCGGAGGACGTGTCGCGGCTGTTGCACGCCGGCATTGGAGCAGAAGTAGAGGTCGAGCCAATGGCCAAGGGCTTGCCAGCTTCGCCGGGAGCAGCCATCGGGCAGGTTGTGTTTGACACGCGCCGGGCTGAGGCTCGGGGCAAAGCTGGGGAGAAAGTGATCCTGGTGCGCCCGGAGACCACCCCCGATGACATGCCAGCCATCGTCCATGCACAGGGCATCCTCACCTCCCGGGGAGGAATGACTTGCCACGCAGCGATAGTTGCCCGCGGGATGGGCAAACCGGCGGTGGTCGGATGCGAAGCTCTGTCCATCGACTTGGTGGGCCAGCGCGCCTTTATTGGCAAGACGGTGCTCAACGAGGGCGAGGTGATCTCGGTGGATGGGGCCACGGGTCGCATCTTCCTGGGTTCGGTGCCGCTGGAGGAGCCGACCATGGACGATGCCTTTGCCAGCATCCTCGCCTGGGCCGATGAGATCCGGCGGCTGGGTGTAAAGGCCAACGCGGATACGCCGGAAGATGCCCGCCATGCGCGAGAGCTGGGGGCGGAAGGTATTGGGCTCTGCCGCACCGAGCATATGTTCATGGGACGGGATCGCTTGCCGGTAGTACAGGAGATGATCCTAGCCGAGACGGTGGAACAGCGCCAGGCAGCCCTCAACCGACTGCTGCCGATACAGGAGGAGGACTTCTACGGCATCCTGAGAGCGATGCACGGCTTCCCGGTGACCATCCGCCTCCTCGATCCGCCACTGCACGAGTTCCTGCCTAAAGAAAAGGACCTGCATGAGTCCTTGGCTGAACTGAAAGCGAACGGCGCTCCGGATAGCGAAATGAATAAGGTGCTGAATCTGCTGCGCCGGGTGCAGGGCATGCAAGAGCTGAACCCGATGCTGGGACTTCGCGGCTGCCGCTTGGGCATCGTCTACCCCGAAATCTTTGACATGCAGGCTAGGGCCATCTTCCAGGCCACAGCGCGGCTGCTGAAAGAAGGTCAGGACGTCCAGCCCGAAGTGATGATTCCGCTGGTGGGCGACGCATCCGAACTGGCCTGGCTGCGCCAGCGGGTGGAAGAGGTAGCCAGACAGGTTGCCGAGGAACAGGGTGTGGAACTGCCAGTGGTGATCGGGACCATGATCGAACTGCCCCGGGCTGCCCTGCTGGCCGACGAGATTGCCGAGCATGCCCAATTCTTCTCCTTTGGCACCAACGACTTGACCCAGACTACCTTTGGCTTCTCCCGGGATGACGCCGAAGCCAGGTTCATGCACCGCTACCTGGAAGGAAAGCTGTTGCCGGAAAATCCGTTTACAGTGCTGGATAGGAAAGGTGTGGGCAAGCTGGTGGAGATGGGCGTTAAGCTGGGCCGCAGCCGCCGCCCCGACCTGGTGCTGGGCATCTGCGGCGAGCACGGGGGCGAGCCCGATTCCATTGCCTTCTTCCATCAGGTGGGCTTGGATTACGTCTCTTGCTCACCTTACCGGGTACCGGTAGCTCGTTTGGCCGCCGCCCAAGCGACCATCAACAACCAAGGCAAATAGGATCTAGCAGACACAAGGGTACTGCCGCTTGCTCAGACCAAGCGGCAGTACCCTTCTTGTGCCTCTTACACAAGGCCTGTTAGTCGTTTTGTTAGCGATTACTTTATACAATTACGGTAGCATGGTCAGCGAAAAAGTGGGTTTTTCGCCCCAGAACCCACCAAGACGAAGGAGGGATAATCTCCCATGAAAGCCATAGTCGAACTCGCCCTCAACTTGGTGAACAGCATGGCGGTGATTATGGTGATCACCTACCTGATCACCCGCAGCCGTTTCTATGGTGAAATCCTGGCTAAGAAGCTGACGCCTCGCAACCAGCTGTTGCTGGTGTTAATTTTCGGCGCTTTTTCCATCTATGGCACGCTGGGAGGCATTGAGTTGCTGGGGGCGATCGCCAACATCCGCGACTTGGGCCCGACGATTGCTGGCTTGATCGGTGGGCCTGTGGTGGGGCTGGGAACAGGTCTGATCGGGGGGCTACACCGCCTCACTCTCGGAGGCTTCACCGTCTACTCGTGTTCGCTGTCCACGGTGCTGGCCGGGTTGATCGGCGGAGCAGTATATCTGCTGCGCAAAGGAAAGTTTCCCAATATCAAAACAGCTGTTCTGCTGTCCGTAGCCATCGAGATCATGCACTTGGGCATCGCGCTGGCGATCAGCAAACCATTTTCCCAGGCGCTGGCTCTGGTGCAACAGATCGTCGCCCCGATGATCCTGGCCAATGGCGCGGGCATGGCTGTGTTTGCCTTTATGGTCAACAACCTGATCAGGGAAAGGGCTACGGAAGCTGCCAAGCGACAGATTGAGGGGGAGCTGTTGGTGGCCCGGCAGATCCAAATGGGCATCATCCCGCGCATCTTTCCCCCGTTTCCCGAGCGCTCCGAGTTTGATATCCACGCGCTGTTGGAGCCGGCCAAGGAGGTGGGGGGAGATTTCTATGACTTCGCCTTTGTTGACGAACACCACCTCTTCTTTGCTGTGGGAGACGTCTCGGGCAAAGGAGTGCCTGCATCGCTGTTCATGGCTGTAACCCGCACCCTGCTTCGCTCCCGGACGGAAGCCGGAAGCAGTCCTGCCCAGATTCTGTCTGCCGTCAATAATGAGCTATGCCGAGACAACGACACCAGCATGTTTGCCACTGTCTTCTGCGGCATCCTCGACGCCATTTCCGGTGAAGTCAGCTACAGCTCCGCAGGCCACGAGTCGCCTTACCACCTGTCCACAGCGGGTGTCGCTCCTCTGGCCCGAGCCCGGGGAATCGCCTTGGGAGCCATGGAGGACGTCCGCTACCAAACCCAAACCATCACCCTCTCTCCCGGCGAGACTATAGTTGTCTACACTGACGGGGTGACAGACGCGATGAGCAAGGCAGGAGATTTTTGGGACAACGAAGGACTGCTGCAATCTCTGCAGGACGCAGGCCAACTCACCACTTCCGAGATTATCGGCAAAGTGCTCAAGGACCTGCGCCTGTTTGCCAGTGAGACAGCGCAATACGACGACATCACCCTCTTGGCCCTGAAGTTTAGGGGCGCGGGTGAACAGATCGCTAGCTGCATACAAGACCAATGAAAGGATGTTCTTCCATCCATTAAAAAAGAGGGAAAAACCAACCCTTGCTGGGTCGGTGATTCCCCCGGAGGAGGCAGCCCTGTGCCTGCTTAGGTGCTCGCGCAACTACCTGCGCCAGCATGACAGGGTAGGCATAGTCCCTACGTCCATACGTGGTTGCACTTACCGCATACCCAAAAACCGATTGAATTGTTCCAGACAATATCACCACTGCCGCACTTCGGACAGCATAGCTTATTCCCTTGACCGGCACTGACCTGCCCGAGTTCCGTATCTGAAAGATTCTCGGTATCCGGCTTCCTTGTCTCCTGTAGGTCGGGATCGGTCAACTTGGGAATCGTTTCATTGAACACCTGATTCCTCGCCCCTTTCTGGATTACTCCTGCAGGGTCACCCCTGATGATTACTCCTTTAGCCGCTTTACGTAGCCACACATAGTGCATTCCAGCATATGGGCCACTACAAGACTTGCACCCTCAGGCAAGGAAGTGGAGATGCTGCAATGTGGACAGACCTGGCTTAATGCCTTGCCGACAATGGAACTGCTTTCGGCGAGACATCTTCCCAATAGGGGAAACTGCCCTTCCTGCACATCACAACCATGCCCAGCCTCCAAACCCCCTGCGATGCCAGACAGCAGGTCATCATCCAATGGCATATTGTGTTTCCTGTTTTTCCTATCGCTCATGCCAAAATCCTTTCCCGCCCAAGCCAGCCAGCCTTGACGAACCGGTTTGGTCATTCACACCATAAACTACGAGGGCTAACAAAACGACTAACACGATGGAAGCATCGGCTAGCTGCTCCCAACAAGCTTCGTCTTGACGGGGAACAGTGTTCAAGCGACACCGGAAGAACAAAGGCCTGCCCCTCCTGCATGATTCTCATCCATCTCGACTTTAGAGTATGATGGCTAACAAAACGGCTAGCAAAACCAGTGAGAATTTGACATACTCAGACATTATTTTATATCTTCTGTCTTCTTTGCCACCAATCAGTCGAATCTTGTTATAATGGCTTAGAGCAAAGGAAATGGGAGTGGGATAATGGCCAATATATCAAGTGCTCGAATCTCGGTCCCCAACAGGACCAGCGATGAGATCATGCGCAAGAACCTGGTGTCTGCCGTTCTCGGCAGCCAAAGGAAACTTGCATACATACACGCCGGTGCCGGTTACGGCAAAACCACTCTGCTGGCTCACGTTTCCCATTGCGCGAGAGACGTGGTCTGGCTCACCTTGGATGGTGAAAGCGACATTTTCTCCTTTCTCGGCCTGTTCAGTGAAGCCATTCACCACACCTTCCCCAGTTATCAGCTCAACTTCTCCCAATACCTGCCCTTTGAAGGGAAGGACAATTTCATCACCATACTGGCCAATGCGCTGATCAGCAGCCTGGAGGATATTTCACAGGATTGCACGGTGGTTCTGGATGATTTACATACGGTACAGGACAGGAGCATTAGGGATCTGATCACCTGCATCATCAAGTACAAGCCGGAAAATATCCGGATTTGTGTGGGCAGTCGAGAGACTCCCTGGCAGGATTTGATACCCTTACGCGCCAGAGGCAATTTGCTGGAGCTGACCCAAAGGGAGCTGGCCTTCACCAGCGAGGAAGCAGCCCAAGTGTTGGGCTTTGAGGATGAAAACGTCTATGCTGTTACCGAAGGCTGGCCTCTCGGCATCCGCTCGTTTAGAGTGATGCTCGAAAGCGGGGTGGACCTGGGCGACATCCCCACCCAGGGCAATCCCATTTTGGATTCCTATCTCTTCTATGAGTGCATCAGCCGGCTGTCGGCGGATACCATAGAATTTCTCAAGACTTCTGCTTGCTTTGAAGAACTGGATCCGATGATGCTGAATGCGGTAACCAACCGGGGGAATGCTCTTCCTATCCTGGACGGTCTGGTAAGACGAAATCTTTTCACCACCAAGACTAGGGGTGGCCTGTTCCGTTACCACACGCTTTTCAGGCAACACTTGCTGGCGGATATGGAAATTGCTCACCAACAGCAGCTACAGCAGAGTGCCAGCAGATACTATCATGGGATTAATCAGTATGCTCAGGCTGCCAAATACGCAATACTGGCTCGGGACAAAGAAATGCTGGAGGAGATAATCCTGGCCGGATACGACCAGCAGATCAGAAACGGCAGTTTTGGTGAACTGCGGACCTGGTTCAGGGCATTGGGCGGCACCCCCTCCAACTCCAGCCAAAGGATTTCTCTGGTCAGAGGCAGCTTCCTTTCCAGCATAGGGAACTTCAGTGAGGCCAAGAGATGGTTGGACAACGTGAAGCCAGAGGAAGATACGGCTGGGGGGGATCTGTATTTCGATGCCGTGGTGCATCAGGCAAGAATTCTCAGGAACAGCGCTTCCTTTGAAGAATCAAACCGGCTGTTGGATGACTTGCTATCGGATGTGGAGTCATTAACGCCCGAGAGGCTTTATCAAGCCGGGATCGAAAAGATTTATAACCTGTGCTGGAATTCTCAAATCCAGGAAGCCTACGCTGCTGCCGACCGGATGATTGAAAGCTGTGCCCGGGCAGGCAATATCCAGGTTAAGGCGTGGTTTGAAAGATATCTGACGGCAGTTCATTTCTTCGCGGGACGCATGAAGGAAACAGTCTACTACTATGAGAGATCCCTAGAACTGCCCGAACCGGAAAACCGACGCTTGGACATGCACAGCATCGGTATGTATGCCGCAAAAGCCTATCAATTGCTGGGTGAACAGCAAAAAGCGGAGACGATCATTTCAGCGGAGATAAGTAAGTTGAGAACTGCGGGACGGTATGAGGAATTATGGGCTGCCTATCTGCTGGCAGCAGAAATCTACTATCATATTGCAGAAATGAACCGCAGGCAGGGAGACAGCGCCACCTATAACACAGCCACCAGATACTTTGCTTTGGGCATCGAATACGCATCCCTCTATCGCACTTCAGAGTTCCAACTGGAGTGGGCGCGCATGCAAAGGTTGGTTTATAGTCTGATGTTCACCAACGACGAAAGAGAAGCTGTGATTGGCCAGATTCTTGCCAATCTGGGTAACGTGGGGGATTACCTGAAGACCATTGTCTTAGGCAGGCTCTTCGGCTACTACATATCAGTATCCGACTTCCCTAGCGCCGTCAAACACGCTAAGCTGGCCATCGATATTGGCCAACGCTCGGGAATGATGATGATCCCCACTATTGCCTATGGCCTGCTGGCCGGCATATCTATTTCGGCAAAAGACAATGCCCAGGCCTCAGCGCTGACAGCCCGTTACCTTCAGCTCTGCAACCAAAACGGCATCTATGATTTCTTCAAGGTCCGGGAGTTGTACGGGGCAATCCTGCAATTTGCCCTGGTCAATGGCATAGAGATTGACTTTGCGCGGGAGATGCTGGCCTTTGCCGGATACAAAACGAAGAAGGTGTATATCTCCACCTTTGGCGGGTTGCATGTCTATTCGTACGCAGATCGGCAGCGACCACTGAAGATGCGTTCAAAGAAAGAACGTGAGCTCTTGGCCTTTCTTCTGGATGCTGGCGACAGGGGGGCGACCAAGGAGCAGATATACAACGCCATCTGGGCGGAGACCGAGTCCGATAATGTGAAGAAGCTGATTGGAGTGAACTTGGCCCACATCAAGAGAGACTTGGCCGCTCTCGACCTGCGGGACGTGATTACCAACCACCAGAATCACTATCGAATCGACCGGGATGAAGTAGAATGCGATTTTGAGCTCTTTGAACGAGCGGCGGAGACATTTAGACTGCAGCAGAGCCAGCAGGCAGCACAACAGATTCTGTCCCTATATAAGGGGGAGTATCTCTCGGACTTCGAAGCTTTTTGGGCAATAGCCAAGAGAATCAGCTATCAAGAGATATTCGAGCAGGTGCTTGAATTCATCACTACCAATGACAACCGCAAGTAGAGCCAGAGAAGCATCGCCTCAATAGCACTGGGCAACGAATGTATCGACGCCCAGTATACTTCATGTCCATACATACCTGCGTTTTTCTCATATGTCCATAAACAATTCCATTGTTCCAAACGATACTAAGTACTTAGAACAACTCGGGGTTTCCCTCCACCGCCGTAGACTTGTCAACCCCTGATCTATCAGTTTGCGGGCATTTGGCTGGCAGAACAGCAAAGCAAGACCCCGAGGTTGAAACCAGCCGCGGGGTCTTCTGTTATCAGGGTCATCCTGACAAAATTGAGTTTTTGGTGTTAGCCGTTTTGTTAGTTCCGATGTCTTATGGTGTAAGCAGCAAGACAACATGGATGGCCTGTCAGCAGAAGTAAGCGGAAAACAAGGAGGTAAGAAAACGATGATCGAGGTGCACGACAACAACTTGCCGAGCAAGACCAATGAGGGAGAAGCGGTGGCAAAGCAACAGGCTCTTAGGTTCATACTGCTCACTGAAGTCGACGAAGAGTTGAAACAGAAGTACCAAGACCTTACCAATCAGCTTGAAAGGAAGCAATCAACAGGCGAAGACTGGGAGAGAATCGTTCTGGACCAGGTGATTCCTTTAGCCAAGGGCGTTGGCTTTGACTTCAGTGTGGGAGACTTCCGAGAAATGCTGCAGCTGGCCCATCGGCAACTGACCGATGAAGAGTTGAATCGGGCGGTTGGGGGCGCAGCTCAGATAGGCCCATTGAGCTGTGAACTTGTGCCTGACAAAGCTACGTTTAGGGCACGTTTGAAGCGCTGGTATGATTCGGAGTGTCCGCATTTCTCACGCCAGTGGGACGGTACTGTCTCCACGACTTGTTGGGACTGCAAACACCTCCAGGGGTGCTGACACGAGGGGACAGTCCCCTCGTGTCACTGTGAGAGTGTCGACTTCGATAACGATTATGAGGAGGGGAAAAGGATTTGACGCAGGAAAACATTAGGGGGTTCCAAGAGGAGCTGCAGAGGAACGCTGAACTGCAGGAGAGGCTGAAAGACCTAGAGCTAAACCATGAGAATCTTGAGGGGTTGATCTCTTTCGCTCAGGATGCAGGCTTCGACTTCACCCTGGCGGAACTTAAAGAAGCGAACTCAAAGCCAACGGCTAGGGAGCTATCGATTGATGAACTCGATAAGGCTGTAGGCGGAATTACGGATGGGGATGGGTATTGGATCACGACGGTTGGGTTTAGTTGCGAGCACTGGAAAGAATCCCAGTATGACATCTGGCTCGGTGTGAAAGGGACATGCGGTTCTTGCGTGCGCTGGATGCATAAGTTCCCACCGCTTGCCTATCTAGGCATGCCCGGATTCTGTTGCTATATCCGCAAATGACACGCGGGGACTGTGTCCCCTCGTGTCATTCCCTCAGCCTCATCCTCCGGCGCCCTTCGCCGTCGGCCGCCAGCAAAGCGTGGATAACCGCCTCCGGAGTGATATCGCCACTTTCGTGGTGGATTCCCTCCCCCTTTACACAGGCTCTAATAGCTACCTTTTTCAGCTGGTCGAGTGAGATGTTGGTTAGACCTAGCTGAGCCAGAGTGGTGGGCAACCCTACGCTCTCACAGAAGTCATAGACCTCGTCTATCACCGCCCGTGATTTGTCGGTGAGGAACAGCGAAGCTAGGACCCCCATGGCCACCTTCTCGCCGTGGTAGTAGTTGTGTGTCTCGGGGAGCTCGGTCAACCCGTTGTGAATGGAATGGGCGGTGGCCAAGCCGCCACTCTCAAAACCAATGCCGCTGAGCAGTGTGTTGGCTTCAATCACATGCTCCAGGGCAGGGGTGACTGCGTTAGCCTTGCACGAGACCAACGCCGACACGCCGTATTGCAGCAGGGTATCATAACAAAGTCTGGCCAAGGAATAGGCGGTCAGGGAGCCTACTCCCCCCACCTCATTCCGGCTTTTTGTCTTCCGGCACGACTCCGCCTCGAACCAGGTCGCCAGGGCATCGCCCATACCCGACACCAAGAACCGTTCGGGAGCGTTGGCGATGATTCCAGAATCCACCAGTACCAAGTCTGGATTCTTTTTCTGGTATTCCACCCGAATTACGGAGCCCTCCTCGCTGTACACCACCGCGCAGGCGCTGCAGGGGGCATCGGTGGAGGCGATGGTAGGAACGACTACCACAGGGGAGTCCAAACGATCGGCAACCAACTTGCCGGTGTCGATGGTCTTTCCCCCGCCAATGGCAACAATAAACTCTGCACCACAGTCCGCTGCCAGGTCTACGAGGCGCCCTATTTCTCGGTAACAACACTCTCGGTTAAATTCCTCGAAGATTAGGCGAAACGTCGTCGTCTGTTCCGGAAGCTGATCACGGAGCAACTTCATGGCCGAGGGAGCCATAATGCACAGGCCCACCGCTCCGAAATGGGGTAACTCCCGCTCCAGATGGGCAATCGCCCCTAACCCCTGAATATAGCGCCCCGGAAATGCGGTCTTAGTGCTGATCATTTGTTGGAGCCTCCCCTCTCTTTAGTTTGCACTCTACAACACTGCGGCTAACAAAACGGCTAACATAGGTTTTGGTGACCGCCCCCAAAACCCGCACATTCCCCGCAAAGCGGATTGCTGCGGGAGACAATATTGCCAACTACTAATGGGGCTTGATCACCACAAGACCTTGAGTTAAGTTAGCCTGGGTGACCTCCCCGTCGCATGGGGCAAGATAATGGTGCTCGATCAGTCCCCAAGCCGATGCCTCCCAGGCTACGGTCTCGCCCGCCTTCACGCCTCGTCCAACTTCGCAAAGGCAGATGCCAGGAAAGCCTCCGTCCATAATTGGCAGCTTCACGATTTGGTGACCGCA
Organism: Bacillota bacterium; assembly: GCA_050949055.1. Taxonomy (GTDB): domain Bacteria; phylum Bacillota; class UBA994; order UBA5500; family UBA5500; genus JAEZJZ01. The sequence continues at coordinate 27,727 of JBMNFA010000003.1, forward strand.
GTCCAGCAGCGGCATCAGAGCGGGGTAATTGCGTCGCATCGCACGGACCGATCGCCTGAGCAGCGGCACGGGACGCCCGAACAACAGCTCATTGACGCTGGCCTCTCGCGCTAGAATGTATGGAATGATAGTGGCTGCTGCGAAAGCGACGGCGCCGAGGGCGAAGGCACGGCCAACTATGGCCAACGAAAACATCAACGGGAGGCTGCTGATGCGATCGATGGCCAATATCACGGCTAAGACAAACCCAAAAGCCAGCACTCCAGTGAATAGACCCTCCAAGATAAAGAGGCCACCGAGCTCCCTTGGCCTGAGGCCCATACTCTTCAGCAACGCCAGCTCACGGCGGCTGTCCAGGTAGTTGAGCAAATTGAAAGTGCCGACCCCAAGCACCAGAAAGATAAACAGCAGCCCAACTCCTTGCCCTCCGCCCGAGTAGGCCTCTTCCACCACCTTGCGAGCCAGCTCGGTCGCCGTTTTGGCCGTCCGCACTGTCGCCCCCTTCGGTAGGTGACCTGCCCATCGGGTCGCGTCGGGCACCCAACTGTATAGCGTAACCACGTTGGCGCCAGGAATAGTCCCGCCCTCATTGATCCAACCGCTTTCTACTACAATTTCCGGACAGAACTTGTAGGCTGGGTAGAAGCCAGCCACCTCACCCTCAAACACACGGTAGTTCCATTCATCCAAGAAGGCGATTTGAAAGGGTCTGCCCTTGTCAATCCGCCCTGGACTTCTGAGAGCTTCAGACAGCCATATCTCTCCGGGTTTCGGATTGGGCAACGGTGCGCTCGGCCGGCTAACGCTTATCCCCCCCAAAGTTCGCAGCCCGACAGGGGTTTCCACAGTCAAGACCTGATACTCCTGCACCATCTCGGCGTTGCTGCTGGGCACCGAGTGATGGATGCCAGGCGGCACTGTGACTGCAAAATCCGCCGGAAAGTCCGGGGTCAAGACTCGTCCAGACAGGGACGAGCCGGTATACTGCAGGTAACCCCAATACAGAAGCCAGGCTGTCATCACCGCAACCGCAACTATCGCCGCTGCCAGGTGTGACCTTGCGGCGCACCTCCAACGGCGCCGTGCGAGTAGTAGCAGATTGCTCATGCGCTATTCACCACGCAACACTCCCATCACGGTCAGATTGGACATCCGCCAGGCCGGCAGCAGCGTGAACAGCAGACTGATCAGGCTGGCTGTCCCCACCACGATGCCGTATTCGCCAGCCGTTCTGGACAGAACCGTGGTCCAGGGGAGATTGTTGCCAACTTCCATGATCACTCCGCCTATGCGCACCAGGATGAAACCGATACTGGTCCCCAACACGGTGATCAGCAGGGACTCCACCAATACCATAGCAGCGATGTCCTTGCGCCTGGCCCCCAGGGCCTTTAAAACCCCTATTTCCAGACGGCGAGCCGCTGCCCCTGTTAATATTCGGCTGGCGATGAGCATGCCCGCGATTAGGTAGAACAGGATGCCCATCACTTTTCCCACATTCATCGGAACGCCCAGCGGTACCTCGGATGGCTTAGCTAAACGGTGAGGCAGACGGTAGAAACGGTCGATGATCATACCTTTTTCCACACGTTTGGCGAATTGCGCTATGCTGACAAAGGTGAATTGCGGGTACTTTGCCTGCAGTACGCCAACTACCTGTTCCAGTTGGTCCATGTTATCCACACGCAGTGCCAGATTGCTGACCACCGGACAGGCGCCTCCGCTGGCCCGACTCCAGAGCTCTTGCCAGAGTGCTTGTGGCAACCAGACGTAACCGCCGTGCAAGTAGGCTGTCTCAGTCTGGGTGTAGCCCATGTGATTGACATGAGTGGCCGTCCTGGTTGGCACAGCTACCTGACTATATGTGGGAACATCGATAAAGAAGACTTGGGAGTAATCGGGCATCAGTTCGCCGCCCGGAACCGCAGGACGCAACTCTGGGATACGCAGCCTGGCCAGCTCTCCCTTTTGGGGCAGATCGATCTCCTCAAGAGCCAAATAGTGGCCCCAGCGCAGTTTGCGATCCAAGAGCTGCTCCGGAGTAGGCACCACTTCTTCCCCTTCATGAATCACCATTGAATCGGTGAGAGTGGCGGCCAGGCGCTGTACGACACTGTCTGGCGTTTTCAGATAGGAGTTAACCAACGCAAATGGCCGTGACGTGGGAAAGTCTGACAGGACACTCCCATCCTCCTGATCCTCAAAGTGTAGCCGCTCTGGCTCTGGCAACGGAAGGACAGTGACACGCAGGTATCTATCTTTGTCGGCGGAGGCGTTGGTTAGACTGGCTGGAAACTGGTACTGCAGGTGATAACCGCTAATTCCAGGTTCGGCGACCAATTGCTCGAGCAAAGCGGCAGGGATGGTCTGGCGGACCTCATACCCGCTGTCGGCCAGAAACCCGTCATCATATAACTCAGGATAATACGCCTCCAGCCAGGAGAGACCCGTTCTCTGCAAGCGAATTGGTTCTAGCACCGTGTTAGTAGTTGCGATATCTGTTGCTAGCTGCCCTGTCCAGCGGACAGGCGAGACCAGGATCTCGCCTCCCAGCAGGCGGCGATAATTCTGGTAACTCTGATTGGTGTTACTTTGGCTAAAAGAAAGGGCCGAAGTGAGGCTGATGGCGCTGAGAATCATGGCCACCAGGACCACCATGTTGCGTCCCAGCTGCCTAATACTGTTGGTTATCCCCAGACGCATAAACACACCCATACCCCCCCGGTTGGCAGTAGCTGCAATACCTCACTTGAATGGTAAACCTATCCGGGTTGGCTAACAAGGCAGATTCCTGCTCTGTTAGCACAATTCAACCAATAGTCCTAGGTTCAGCAAGTATCAACACGGGGCTGCAAGCGACCATCGACCGCGGCTTCTCTCCCGTTGATTAGCGACAGCGGCAGAGGTTCCGCTGCTCGATGATCAAGACAGGCGAAGGGCGTGGCCCTTCGCCTGATTACCCATTATTGCTGCTGAACAGTGGGTTTTTCGGCACCGTCCGAGAGTGCTGAGAAACCGCCGAACCCGGTCACACTGAATGCTGCGACAAGCTCAACATAGACTCCGTGAAGAGTCTATACGGCCCGCAAATACGGACTTCTGTAAGATTCTTCGCTGCGCTCAGAATGACAAAACCGGACTTCTGCAGTGGTCTCGAACCGTCCCCCAAACCCACTCTATGGGGCGACGAAGGCGGGCAGGGTATCCGGGTCCCGCTCTTCGATTAGCAGTTCAAAGTCAATCATCTCCGACTGCAGCAGCTCTGCCCGCAAAGCTTCGGCTGCTTCCCGGGAGGGCAGATAGGCAGCCTCAACGAAGTGTACTCCATCGGCATCCGCCAGCATGCGCACGGTGTCCGTATCCCATCCCAACGCGTCCTTCAGCATGGCTTCAACATGCCCTACCCGTTCGCCAAAGCCGAAGGATGGGGTGCGCACCGAGTAGACCGGTCCGGTTACCTGGGGTTCTTCTGCCTTCGCCACCGAAATCTGCAGCGAGGCCGGGGCGTGCACTTCGCGCACCTCTACATCCACCGGCCCAGTAAAAGTGATCACAAACCGATAGGCCGAATCATCCAAAGTGACGATCCGGTACATGTCTGCAATCAGTTCACTATTCGCGAACGACGGCAGGCCCTGATTGAAGAGGGAACGCACTCCGCTCAGTTCCAGCACCAAGCTATAGGGATACTGCTGGTAGGTGGCCTGATACCAGGGCATTGTGGCGCCCGGGTTTTCATGGGAGAAAGAAATGGTGATCGTTTCTCCGTCAACACCGATCGGCCCCACCTGTTGACCGTCGGTGATGTTGCCTCCAACGGCTGGCCCCTTGTTCAGCTGCAGAATGTTAACCAGCTTGCCCACCCCTGGGATGGTCCCGATGGCATCGGCAAACCGGGGAGAAATGTTCACCGTCGCAGTCAACACCAGAAAGAGGGCGACAAACGAAGCTGCCGTTCTGCGCATAACGGTCGCGCGGCGTACTCTTCGTTGGCCTCTCGCGACGGCTTGGGTGACCACCGAGCCCAGCTCTGGCGCCACCGGCACGTTTTCTAGCGCCTGTTTCAGGTGTCTATCATTTCTGTCCATATTCGCTATCCTCCTTCAGTTCCACTCTCAATTCCTGCAGCGCCTTGTGCAGGTGGGTCTTCACCGTACCCAACGGCCACTGCAGTGTTTCCGCCACTTCCTTCAATGTCATATCCCCCACATACTTCAGCAACACCACGGTCTTCTGACGCTCTTCCAACCGTTCCACGGCTGCGTAAAGGTCCAGCAGTTCTTCACGAGGTCTACCTGCCTGCCCGCTGTCTGCCATCTCCGCCTGACTGAGCACGGTGCGGCCAGCTTTACGGACATGGCTGATGGCGCAGTTGATCAGGATACGCGTCAGCCAAGTATGAAAGTATTGCGGCTGTTTGAGCTTCCGTATGGAGATGAAGGCCCGGTAAATGCTCTCGCTGACCACGTCCAAAGCATCTTCTCTATTCTTGGTGTAGGTGTAAGCGATCCGGTAAAGTTTGTTCTGCTGCTCGGCGACCAGCGTGGTGAAAGCGTCTGTATCACCTCTCTTGGCTCGAGTGGCCAACTCCTGTCGATTCATTTTAGCCTCCTTATGGTGATAAGCGGTGCACCCGTCTTTCACCTATTAGACGCGGCAGCATGCCTGATGGTTTTTTCATTTAAAGTTTACCTCCGAAGCGCGGGTAACATGGGCCGAAGGATTGATTTTTCTCACAATTACAGCAATCTACGGGCTAGTGGCAGCGACCGCTGAATACTCATGTTATAAGAAGTAGATTTTGGGTAAGGAAAAATGGTTGTCTATAGGCCCAAGATTGACAGGAAGAAAGTCAATTGTTATTATGTTAATAATTAGTAAAGTGCTACAATTGCTAAAAGTGAAATTAATCGCAAAATCTTAATCATAAATGCGTTGGTGATGATGTATTCGTCCATGGGTATCGTCGGGCTGTTCTTGGGAGACATTCTGATGACCATCCTCGATCCGCGGATCAGACTGATCGGCAAGGAGGGGACGCGATGATGGATGGCAACATTCTAGACACCACCCCCATGCAGGTCGGTGCCGGTGCCCTGGACGAACAGCAGCTGTTTTCGTTTGTGGAGTACAGCTCCGAGGCGGCTGAGGAAACTGCCTACTCCGAGTACTCGTATTGGAAGTCCGTTTGGCGGAACTTCTTGAAGAGAAGAGTGGCCGTGGTGATGAGCTGTGTGTTTATTGTATTGTTTTTGTTTACCTTCATCGCCGGCCCGATCGGAAACTATCGCTATAGCGAGCTGAAGACCGATAAGACTCAGATCTTCGTCAAGCCAAACAGCCACTACTGGTTTGGCACAGATAACTTGGGACGCGACTACTGGGCTCAAGTCTGGTATGCTACCCAGACCTCGATCAAGTTAGCCACCCTGGTGGCCGTGGGCGAGATCGCGCTGGGTGTGATCATCGGCCTGATTTGGGGTTATCAGCGCAAACTGGACCGCTTTTTCACGGAACTGTACAGCATCCTCGTCAATGTGCCCCGGATTATCTACCTGACCCTGATTGCGCTCTTAATCGGGCAGAGTTTCTTTGTCCTCACCTCTGCCCTGATCCTGTTCGGCTGGATGGCACCAGCCCGGCACGTGCGCAATCTGGTGTTGATGTACCGTGACCGGGAGTACAACCTGGCCTCCCGTTGCCTGGGAACACCGATGGGCAGGATACTGACCAGGAATATTCTGCCTTACCTGACCAGCGCGATCATCCTGCGCCTGGCCCTCAGCATCCCGGCGACCATAGCCATCGAGACGACGCTATCCTATCTGGGGCTGGGCCTGGGTGTGGAGAAGCCGTCGCTGGGAATTCTGTTGCGCAACGCTCGCACCTACTTCCTTGACTACCCCCACTTGCTGCTGTTTCCGGCGGTAATCGTTTCGTTGATCACCATTACCTTCTATTTGGTGGGTAATGCGTTCTCGGACGCTTGCGATCCCAGGAACCACGTGTAAGGGGGCGGAGAGTATGCTAGACAGACAGCCGATTCTTTCCGCCAGAGATGTGGAAGTTCAGTTCACTCTGCGCGGCCAGAAGCTGACGGCGATTCGTAACACCTCTTTGGATGTTTACCCCGAAGAGACGCTGGCCATTGTTGGCGAATCTGGCAGCGGCAAGAGCGTTTTCACCAAATGCTTTGTCGGCATGCTGGACAACAACGGCCGCATTACCAATGGCTCGATCATGTTCGATGGCAAAGACCTGGTCAAGTTGAAGACCGAGAAGGAATGGCTGACCATCCGAGGCAAGAGAATTGCCATGGTGATGCAAGACCCATTGACTTCTCTCAACCCGCTGCGCAGCGTCGGCTCTCAGATCCAAGAGGCGATTGAGCTTCATCAAGGACTGCGTGGTCGAGAAGCACGGGCGGAGGCAATCCGCATGCTGGAGGTGGTGGGCATTCCCGATGCCGCCAAACGCTACTCGCAATACCCCCATGAGTTCTCGGGCGGCATGCGGCAGCGGGTGGTGATTGCCATGGCGGTATCCTGCCGGCCACAGATTTTGATCTGTGACGAACCCACCACAGCGCTGGAAGTCACCATTCAAGCCCAGATCCTCGACCTGATCCGTACCCTGCAGCGGGAGTACAAGATGACCATCATCTACATCACCCACGACTTGGGTGTGGTGGCCGACGTGGCGGACCGGGTAGCCGTGATGTACGCCGGGCAGATCATTGAGATCGGCACGGCGGAGGAAGTCTTTTACGATTCCTGGCATCCCTACACCTGGGCGTTGTTGGGCGCTCTCCCCCAGCTGGGGATCCGCGGGGGTACACTTCCGGCCATTGACGGCACGCCCCCCAACCTGTTCACCAAAATTCGAGGCGATGCCTTTGCGCCCCGCAATCGGCGCGCTCTGGCCATTGATTTCGTCGAGGAGCCGCCTTTCTTCGAAGTCTCGCCTACCCACAAGGCCAAGACCTGGTATCTTGATCCCAGGGCACCCAAGATCGAGAAGCCCGATTCTATCCGGCGCTTGTCGCAGCAGTTCCACGTAGAGAGCGCTGCTACCGTGCCGCAGCGTACGGATGACCAAGCGACCTGGCAGCGGGAGGCAATTATCGAGGTCAAAGATATGCAGGTCGCCTTTGGTACCGGCCGCCGAAAATTTATTGCTGTAGACAAGGTCAGCTTTGAGATCTACCGCGGTGAAACCTTCTCTTTGGTTGGCGAAAGCGGGTCCGGCAAGACGACTATCGGTCGGGCGCTGTTGCGCATCAACCCGATCACCTCGGGCGAAATTCGCTTCAAAGGAAAAAGGATTGACGGCAAGATCTCGCCAGAACTGGACCTGGAGGTGATCCGCAATTGTCAGATGATCTTCCAGGATCCGATGGACTCCCTGAACGAGCGAGCGAAAGTAGACTACATCGTCGGTGAAGGAATCCTAAATCATAGGCTATATACTGATGCCGAGGACCGCCAGCGCAAGGTGCAACGGGCGCTGCGCGAGGTGGGCCTGTTGCCGGAATTCGCCTCTCGCTTCCCCCACGAGTTCTCGGGCGGGCAAAGGCAGCGGATTGGAGTTGCCCGCGCCTTAATCATGGAGCCCGAGTTTATCGTAGCGGACGAGCCGATCTCCGCCCTGGACGTATCCATCCGGGCTCAGGTGCTCAATCTGCTCAACGAGCTGAAAGCCAAGCGTAACCTTACCTATATGTTCATCTCCCATGACTTGTCGGTTGTGCGCTACATATCCGACCGTATTGCAGTCATCCGCGCCGGGCGCATCGTAGAGCTGGCGGAAACTGAAGAGCTGTTCCGCAAGCCAATTCACCCCTATACCCGGGCGCTGTTGTCTGCGGTTCCATTCCCGGATCCAGTGCTGGAACGCAAAAAGCAACTGATCGTCTACGATCCTAAGGAACACGAACACTTCGACGAAGAGCAAATCTGGAGTGAGATTGTGCCCGGGCACTTTGTGTTGGGGACGAAGTGGCAAATTGACGGATACAAGACCAACTACTAGCATAATCGGAGGAGCTGTCGCACACCGACAGCTCCTCTTGAGATCTCCCAGGCATATCTCCTATCGGCACTACTACAAAAGGCTTTGGGAGCTGGGTGTAGCTTTGGCGGCATCGGGATCAGTAGCGACGATCTAGGCAACACCTACCGGGATGGGACCGATAAGAAATTTCGGCCCCGAGGCCAAACTGCTAGGGACGCCGAAAAGCGGAGGTGCCCCGAGGGGCGCCTCCGCTCTTTCATGCGCGCTGGCAATGGACCGCCCTACGGCGCAGACAGAAAATGCTGCATAGCGATGCGATGCCCGCCCCTGTCCTCATCGCCTACCGGAAGATCTCACTCAGCCGAATCGCCAGGCCGTTAAATTTCGCCGACCTAATTGTACTTTCCCCGCCGACCACTTGCATACGGTCGACGTCCCGCTCCGGAGTGAAGACGTACTGCATGACGGTTTTGCCCTGCGGGTTAACAATCCAGTATTCTGAGATCCCGCTCTTCATGTATAGCTGCAGCTTGGTGGCCATATCCTTGCCTTTGGTGGTCGAGGATAGCACCTCCACAACTAGGGTTGGCAATCCTTCATACCTGCCGTCTGCGCTCACCTTATCAGTGTCGCATATAACCAAAATATCGGGCTGTACCACATTGGGATTCTCTTCAAACTTGGTGGCATAGCCAAACAGGCGCACATCCAGCGGTGCAGTGAGGGAGAGGCATGGTTTGTCAGCGAAATACGCATGAAGACGTGCGGCGATTTCGCCGACAACAACCTGATGGATGAAGCTGGGCGAAGTTAATAGATACACTTCCCCATCGATCAGCTCGTAACGCTGATCAGAAGATTCCACCAGCAGCATGTAGTCCTCGTAGCTGATCCTGCTATTTGCTGGATAGCTGCGCGCCCCTTCGTGCATGAGATAATATTCTGGATCACTGTACTTGATCAGCTTGGCCACACTCTTACCGTTCTTGACGACAACCACATCTTCTTCTTGCACCAGCGCTAAATATTTCCCAAAGGCGTTTTGCAGATCCGTGGTACTGACGCGCACAGGCCCACCCCCCTCCAGCTCATTTGCCATAATCATAGGGCAAACTAGCTAAATTATCAAGTTTGCTTTAGCTAATATCTTTCAAATGTCACTGAGTCAGCAAGCCTGTTCCTCCGGTTGATGAGATGGATACCCCCATGGGACGAGCAAGGCGGAGGGCCCGGTAAGTCAGCCCTCCGCCTTGCGTTGTTCACTCGAAAGTTGTGCAGCATTAGCCCCAAGACGGAAGCCCCCTGCATCTGGTCAAACCCATCAGGTCAGCGACAGTGCGAAAAAGACAATGCTGCAAAGCAAGTTGGCCAATAAGCAGCAGGCATGCCTTTCTTCCTCAATCAGCTCCTCAAAGGAGACTATGTCTTCGTCGATATGATCGGACATATCGCTAAAGCTGCGGACGACAGGCTTTTTCCGCCGCAAGCGAAACAAAGTCAGCAGCGGCACCTTGACACCGTCCAACCGCAGATAGCTGACCCAGGCAGAGGCCAAAAAAAGTACCCCCCCAACTGTAAACGCATAGCTGATTGGCAGCAGCCCCCTGTTCACAAACCGGTTCCACAGCAAAACAACAGCTACCGCGATCAAGAGATAGGAGACTGTCTTCTGGATAATCGGGACATACATGTACCGCTTGATATGTTTCTGCTGCCACTGTCTCATTTGGAGAGCCTCCCATGTAGCGAGCGATTTGCCTTTGCGTTCCCCTGCCGACGATGACTTTTCATCTGGCCTGATGCCCCCGAACCCAACATGCAGCCTTGTCAAATCCCATGTAGGGATGGGGGCGGGTTCGTCGTACAGGGGGTAGACTGATGGAGAAGCGTGCCTACAACCCTGCTTATGGCTTGCGGGCAACTATCTGCCCGAAGATCTCGCGCGTTTCATCCCCGTTGCTTAGGTTGAAGATGACCTCCGCGCGGTCGGTCTCCAGATGGACGAAGGGGGGTAGCTGCGTGTCCACAAACAACTTCACTGCCCCCAGCTCTTTGGTCCGGAAGTGCCCCTTCAGTTTGGAGCCCAAAGCGGAACCGTTGGTACGCATCACGATGGTCGGCAGTTCCTGCAGCAGACGAGCCTCCTCAATTGACTCCCAAGTATAAACCCCGCCATACATGCCGTGGATTTTGATTCCTTCTGGAAGCACAGTCACCCTGGTCGGCTGCGACAGGAAAAGCATCAACACGGCGACAGCGACCAATGCCACCACCGTGATACCGATAGGCAAGGCCAACTGCCGGACGGCATCCTTGCGCAGCCTGCCATGCTGGTCAACTATGTTGCCATCATACTTCTGAGCTTTGATCAACACATAGACGGTGGAGAAGCCGAAGAACATCATACCTGAGGTGATGCCTGGCCTGATGTCCAATGCGTTCAACATGCCCATGACGATGAACAGCATCCCATTGACATAGCCATACAACCCCAGCAGGCGGCCGAGGCCCTCCGTGTCCACGTTAGCCTGCTTCTCTTTAGGCATGGTGTTGTATCCCGCGATCAGAAAATGCCACTTGAGTACATGCACCGCCAGGCCCATGAGGATGAAAAACACCCCGGATAGAATGTAAATCCAGGTCATGCCAAGCCCCCTCCCCCTAAAGTTCAGACGGTATCTTCTATGACTCAAATTTATCCCATAGACGCCCGTCTGGCAACACATGTAACAGTCCCCTGACCTAAAACCAGACTGGGTGGCTCTCCCGTCGCCTCTTCCTCCCCGCCTGAGCAGGCGCGTGTCTCTTAAGATACCCCGACTGCATGGCGTATCACGAGAAAAAACCACAGCTGCGGATGGCCGTGGTTCAACACTATATTATTCCCTCTAACATGTGCCTCAGAACGACTCTAGTCCTCTGCCCGATCATAGACTAACCTCGCTTTTCGCACTATGTCGTAGCCAAACTTCCGCTCCAGTCTCTCTGCTTGATTGGCGGTAATTATGTCAACTGCTTTACCGAAGGCTAACTCGAGCTCCTGGGCCAATGACATGAATTGCAGGCCCATTGGGGCCCTTAGCTCCACCAGTACATCAAGATCACTCTTTGGTGTTTGCACACCTTCATAAGGCGCGATCCAGCTGCCCCACAGTGCAAAGGTATGAATTGGTGAGCAGCAAGACCCCCATGCCGGCCGCCAACCAAACGGTACGTTCAAACTTCGGGGGCAGTGGCGCTGCGTCAGTTTGCGGCTGTGTGGAGCCACTTGGCCCCTCCTCTGCATCAACCGAGCGCAGGAAACTCTGCGCAACGAACCCAACAATCTCGTCACCCGACTGGATCCGATAGCTCACCCGATAATACGGTCCCCGTGTTTCCAGCACGTCTAGCTCAGTGCCGGCCGGAAGCCCAAGCAACGCCTCGGCGCTGACATCCGGCTCGCGGCGCAACCAGGTCTGAGGCGCGAAGGTGCGCATCCGTTCCATCTTCGTCCTCCCCCTTCCGTTTCCACCATCCACTGTATATACGCGTCCTAACTGCCCTTAACGAGTACTTGACCGAGAGTTAGCGTCGGCAGGATAATTGCTGACTCGTCCTCTTCTCCTTCGCCCTGCCATGCAACAACATAGCCGATCTTGGCGTTAGTCGGCTGATAACCTTTCTTGCGCAGGCCCTCTAATTTACCTACGAATGAACTAGAGAACTTGGCGACACGAAATGGCTTACCGTTCCGGTCAATGGACAAGTAATTTCCTGTCACTGTAAGGTGATCACCGCTACGTAATCGCAATAAAGTCTCCTTCTTATCCTTAAAGTAGTTGAGGACTACGTCTCTATGGGTCAGCTGGAGAGTGATTTCCGATGGTTCGTCATATGTCGCCACATCCTTCCTATGGACGATCCCCTCAGCATCATAATTATCGAATATCCCAGTGTTACAGTGGATATACAAGGACCCTTTAGCTCGGGTCATAGCGACGTACAGCTTTCGTCTTTCTTCATCGTTGGAGACCCGTACGTTCTTCAGAAGCAAGTACACAGTGTCAAACTCACTGCCCTTGGACTTATGAATGGTAGAGACATATACCGCCTCGCCATCACTCTCATAGAAGTCGTCATAGCTTGATTCCTTGATAAAGACCTCTAGGTCAGTATGGCGCTTCTTGCGATTGATGCTCTCAAAATCGGCAAGCATTCTTAGGCAGTTGGGCAGGCAAGAGCTGCCTGCATAAGCAGCTTCAAGCTTCATCTTAGCAGCAGACCATAATTCATCATCAATTACGGGGGAATCGTGCTTATCCTTAATATTCTTGAGAAAGAAGCGCACCTCGGCAAGGTTGTATAGACTGAAACCGTCGTTGGATTGTATCAGTTTGGCTCGTATACCTTTTTGGGCAAGCATGCTTTGTATTTGTAGTGCCTCATCGTTGGTGCTTGTGAGCACACAAGCCCTCCCCCCTCGATACGTCTCTGCTACATGATTCGCCAGCGGCTCTTCAATGTGATCTGATGCGTGCCGCGTAATCTCCACCGTTCCGGGCTCAACATGAACCGCACGGATAGGCGAAGACTTCATGCGGTTAGGCAATGGTGCGATGAAAGCATTACAAAGGGCGACGATATTACCTCTACTTCTGTAATTCTCCTCCATTTCGTACGTAACGGCACCATAATCATCAATGAGGGAGCGAAGGTATTTGGAGCTGGAACCCCTAAACGCATAGATGTTCTGATCATCATCGCCGACGGCAATCACACGCATGTCCCCATTGGCGCGAATAAGCGCCTTAATGAGGGCAAACTCGTTCTCATCCATATCCTGTGCTTCATCAATTACCAAGACTTTCTTTATGATTCTAGCTGGTTCAACCTCACCATTATTAATCATGTCCGAGGCGTTCTTGACTACATCGTCTGCGCCTTCGAGGCTGCCAATTTTCCCCAGCAAGTCAAAACAGTAGGAATGGAACGTTCTTATCTCCACGAAGCTGGCAGCATTGCCAATCAAGGCAATCAGTCGCTGCTTGAACTCAGTGGCTGCGGCCCGTGAAAACGTCAGCATAAGCAGCTGTTCATGCTTCACGTCCTCCAAGAGAAGCAGTGAGGCGAGCTTGTGCACCAAAACGCGAGTTTTCCCACTGCCCGGGCCTGCTGCCACAACAATATACTTTGACTGCTGGTCGTTGATGATTTCTGATTGAACATCGGACAGCTGCTGGAAGAGCTCGTTGTATTTGCCCGGCGTTATATTGCGCTCAATTTCCTTTGCTCTATCGCCCTTAAAGTACCTGGAGATAAATTCCTTGAAGTCTAGCTGGAAGTAGTCCTGGACAAATTGTAGCGCGGCATCATAATTCCGCACCATTAAATTAGCAAACTCCCCCACAATGTGGATCTGCCTGATCCTCTGTTTGTAAAACTCGTCTAGCATGCGGTAATCGTCTGCTTTGTACCTGATTCTGTTGTCATTAACCAGGCGTTGAATTTCCATGCCATTATAGAGGACCAAGAAACCTCCCTCAAGCTTAAGGGCACCAATCTTGGACAAGTAGAGTAACGCGTCAGCAACGTCGGCAATGGAGACTGCAGCCAGGTCCATATCCAACCTTGGGACTTCTTTGTATCCGTTTAGCAGGCCAACGAGGGAGAAGTAGATAGGGGTTCCATTCTTCGATTCGTCTGCAGTATTGCCCGCCTGGCGATATAGTTCCCTGACAACGAATCTACAGACATCTATTCTGCGAGTGAATTTCCCCTGCAAGAGCGCAGGACTGACCGCGGGAACAACCGTTGGCCATATTCCTCCCCGCATTTTCGTCCTTGTGTATATAGTCTCTTGATGGTCAAATAATAGAGCAGCGTTTTTATGTCCCTAACACTAGATGATACCAAGCCGTGAGCCAGCGCTGCCTCATTCCACTCTTTATAGTTTCTGTCGCAGCCCTCGTCTGGCAGCTCGGATAAAATGAACGCTTCCAGCTTCGCAAACCTGTCCAAAATCTGAAGCGACTTATTCTGAGAGTCCGATTTAAGGATGTAAGCGGTCATATCTTGTTCGTCCGCCAGCAGTCCGTCCTGCCTCATCAAGTTGATGCAGGTTATTACGTCTTCCTTTTCAAGGCCCAGAATATCTGCAAGATAATCAACTCTTGACTCTGCATCATCATTTCCTGCCTTAGCTATACTGCGGCTTGAAATTAATGATGTCATCAGCCTCTTGGCATCCTGCCTCTGCGAGTCCGAAAAAAGATGAGAGCGGTCAATAAGAGCACTTGCCTCACGCATGTTCTTGGCGCGAATGCTGGTGGCGTAAACGCTTGGCACATTGCGACCGCGCTTGATATAGCCAGCACTCTCCAAGGCTGTGATGGCAGTTTTCACCCTTGTTTCAATGTCAGGCCCAGAATCCTTCCAACCGGCCTGCCGAGCAATCTCCAGAGGCGAACAGCAAATGCTGGGGCGAAATCTCGTCAGATCCTTGACTGCTTTCCACACTTGCTGGATCTCGCTGATACTGAGTTTTGTCTGGTTGAGCAGTATGAAGTGCTTATCCAGGTCATTATCGTTAAACAAGACATAGCATTCCGCCTGCAGGCTGGCGTCACGCCCCGCACGACCGGATTCTTGAACGTAGTTCTCCAGAGAATCGGAGATATCGTAATGGATTACCAAACGCACGTCCTTCTTGTCAACACCCATGCCAAAAGCGGAAGTTGCTACGATGACTTCAATCTCGTTAGCGATAAAGGCCTCTTGATTAGCAATCTTCTCATTGGAATCCATCCGGCCATGAAAGGGCTTTGCAGAGAAGCCGTCGCTGGTCAGCCTCACAGCCAGATCGTCGGCACGCTTGGTCCGAGAAACGTAGACGATTGTGGGGCAACTCTTCTGTTCTATCAGTGAGCGCAGGGCTGCGTATTTTTCTTCTTCGGTTTCCTTATAAAGAACAACATATCGCAGATTTTCCCGCGTAGCAGATGACGCGTATAGCTCCAAATCGAGGTCTAGCTTGCGTTTGAAGTACTCGCAAATATCACTGATTACTTTTTGCTTGGCTGTGGCCGTAAAGCATGACACAGGTATTGGTTTCTTGTCTTTCCTGCTCTTTTGCAGCTCACAGATGAAGTCCCCGATGTATAGATAATCAACGCGAAAGTCTTGTCCCCATGCAGAAAAGCAATGGGCTTCATCAATAACGAAGCGTACGACATTGCGCGATGCTAGCATCTTTTCAATTGTCCTTGACCGCAGCTGTTCTGGGGAAATGTACAGGAGTGTGGCCATGCCATTTGCAACGCGTTCATATGCTTCTGCCCGTTCAACAGGGCTAAGCAGGCCGTTGACGGTAACGGCATCCACAATTCCGATTTCGTTCAAATTGTCCACTTGGTCCTTCATCAATGACTGCAGAGGAGAGATGACCACAGTCAGACCGTGAACAGTCTTCCCCGCCATCAGCGCCGGTAACTGGAAGGTGAGAGACTTGCCACCGCCAGTGGGAAAAACCGCAAGCAACGACTTCCCGTCTACAGCTGCTTGGGCTGCCTTTTCCTGCAAGGGCTCCCCGTCATAGGTACGGAAGCTATCATAGCCAAAGATTCTCTTCAATTCCTTGTGAATGTTAAGCATCTCGGAGCAGTAACTGCATCCGGCAGCACAAGGAGTATTTCGGAGAAACTTAACTACGTTTTCTATTTTTGGGTAGTTCTTGAGGAGCCATGGTGGCGTGATGGAATGGTAGTCATCACTTCCAATCAGGGCAAGCGCATATGCTAACTCCACGGGGAAATGCTTGATTATTAGCGGGACATCTGCATTTGCGCATATTTTGCCATTGAACTCAGCGGCGATTAGTTCTTCTACATTGCCTCTACACGGCTCAGAATCCACATACTGAAAAAACCCTTGAAACTCCTTAACTTGATACAGTAGAGAGCAATATACTTGCCTTCTCTGCGCTGATAGTGCTTGAAAGGCATTCACTTCATCATAGAAGAGCGTTTCTGCCTTTAGAGCGTCATTCAGGGGATTGTTGAGCTCATCTGATTGCAGCTTGTCATCCTTCAGCAAAGCGTGGTACGGCCTCTTGGGAAATAGTAACGGCGAGAGATATAGGGTGTCTATGCATTTCTCGGTAATACCGCCAACGATATGCGGCTTAAGAAACTCCATGTCATGGTTAACGATATTATGCCCGCAGAGAAACTCCGCTTCAGAAACAAAGGCGCAGAAATCCCTAACAGACGCGCAGTGAAATGTGGCACCGTCGCTGCGCACTGCACCAAAGTCGTTGATTTTGTTGTCGATACCGACCTCAGTGTCGATAAAGGCAATCGATTTCTCCATCTTGCTCCCCTAAATGCCTATCATGGTCAAATATCACCCACCTATTCTCTTATTCTCCATAAAACTCTGACTTTCCTTCCGGACGAGGTACTAACCCGATTGCTACCCTGTTGCACAAGGAGCGGTCCAAGCATTCAAACGCAACCCACGACTTTCGTTGCGTTTCCTGCTCCTGCTGTGAGGAACACAGCGGGTGCCCATAGCAACCGGAAGAGGCTCCCAGGGGGCCTCTTCTGCATGCTCACAGTTGGCTAGCACTGAAACAGGCGGGCTTCTTCCGTTTCACCAGATCACTTCCTCGCCTTCTGGGGTCTCTTGAGGAACCGACCCTAAACTAGACTAAACATCGGCGCGATAGGAACCTAAATACCCCCATGCCTGACTCACCACGAAATAAACCACAGCCGTAGATGGCTGTGGTTCAACAAAATATCATGTTCAAGCTCTCAGGAAGAACGATTCGCTTGCAGTTCCGAACAGACGGCGCGTTCAAGTTCAATCAAGTCCGACTTCACAATGGTCCAGATGATCTCTGGGTCGAGCTCATGATAACCATGGGCTGCCCGGTTGCGCAGAGCCACAACACTTCCCCACGGTATCTCCGGATGACGAGCCAACAGCTCATCTGGCAATTGTCTAGCCAATTCACCGATATTGATTAGGGACATAGAGACACCTTTCTTCACCAAAGAGCTAGCTCGAAATGCCTCTAGGTCTAAACCCTGAATGAACTTCCTGGAATCCCGAATGTCCTCCAACATGTGCCTCAAAACGGCATTAGTCCTCTGTCCGTTCATAGACTAACCTCGCTTTTCGCACTATGTCGTAGCCAAAGTTCCGCTCTAGACTCTCTGCCTGCTTGGCGGTAATTACGTCAACTGCCTTACCGACGGCTGACTCTAGCTCCTGGGCGAAAGAGATGAACTGCAAGCCCATTGGGGACCTTAGCTCCACCAGCACATCAAGATCACTGTCGGGTGTCTGCACGCCTTCGGCATAGGAACCGAAGATGAAGGCACGGCTAATCTGCGGATACTTACTGCTTATCGTATTCTTAACCAATGCGGCCGCTTCGGCAAAGCTGTTGACCAAGCTGACTCCCTCCTTCAGATTGTACACTGCTCACCATACTGAGCAACAACCTTCAGCCATTGACGACTTCACACCGGGTTCCCATTACCTATATTTTACCATGACACCAGAAAGGTAGCAACAACGCGCGTGTCTTTTGCGCCTATTGCAGGAAGCTATTCTATTCCCCTACGCTGCTGTGGCATGAACGTTGGGAAGGAGGAGTTGACCAACCTACGCCACGTACCTACCGTTTGATCACCTGTAGCCGTCCTCAACCTCGACCACCCGCCCTCGTCATCGCGATAGCGCACGGTGATGGTCATTGAAGTGAACCCTTCGTCTTTGAACTCCCCCACCAGCTCGCTATACCCGTCAGACTGTAGATGAAGTTCCACCGGGTTCTTCTGCTCTATCTTCACGATGATCTCTTCTACCTGCCGCGCGGTTAGCATGGGGTAACTGGGCGACTGCCTGAAAATAAGCGTGGTCATTCCATTCTGTTCACCCCTGCGGTAGCACTCCACATCGCCATTACCTACGCTCTCGAAGATATTGGCCACCCTCTGATTGTCTGCCCGCAAGACCTCGCCATTCACGCGCTGCAGGACCTGATAGTCCATCACTGTAACAGGATCGATGACGAAATGAGCCGAATAGTGGAGTGCTTCTTCGTCCGCGTGCATGGCCTCTTCCTGCCAAATCTCCTCCCCCCGCAGGCGGTAACATAACACAACCTCCGAACCGGAGAGTTTCTCCTGTACCTGATAAACCAGGAGCAGCTTCACTTTGCCATCCTGATAGTAATCTGGATCAACAATAGGCCAGTCGTAGTTGCCCCACGTATACCTGGCCGCTGGGTCGCTATGCCCGCAGCAGGTAGCATGCACAGGGCGGTTGGCCACATCCCGCATATTGCGCCAGAGCAATATTGTTTCTGTCAGATTGGTGACCAGCAGTATCACAATACCGGCAGCAAGCCAACCGGTGGTACGGTCAAACTTCGGAGACAGTATTACTGGACCATCATGATGCTGCTTAAAGCCGCCCCGCCTAACCTCTTCACCAACGGGGCGCAGAAAGCTCTGCGAGACATACCCGATAATCTCTTCACCCGACTGAGCTCGATAGCTCACCTTATAGTACGAACCCACTGCTTCCAGCACCTCTAGTTCGGTACTGGCTGGAATGCCAAGCAAAGCATCGGCAGCGACATCAGGCTCGCGGCGCAACCAGGTTTGGGGCGCAAAGGTGCGCATCCGTTCCATCCTTGTCCTCCCCCTTCCATTTCTGTACTCCTCTGTACATACGCCATGCTGGGCAAATAGTTCCCGTTATCCCAAAAGGCGTGACGAAGGGATCTTCAGGCAAATGCGATGTAGATTTTGGCCAGATGGTGCTTCTGAACAACACAGATAGCCAAGGGTATCATCGGCTTCTGACGAAGCAGGATGATGGGTGTGCAACTTTACGCAACAGGCATTACTACTAAGGTGGCTAATGGGCAGCCATCAGGCAGGACATTAATACATGGCAGCAGAAAATGGAGGGCACCAGATGCTGATTCTGGTGCCCTCTCCAAAGACATTCTCTAGTCATCTATGCGGCACTGCTGATTATAGCTGCCCCGGCTTTGCTTTGCGGGGCTGTGCCCCATTCCAAACAACGTCCCAAACCAAGTCACGTTTCTCGCTGTGCCCTGGCTGCCTCAGAACCGTTCAATGGCAGCAACAGCCTGTTCCAATGCCGGCAAGTGTTGTTGTATATGCTTGTCCGTCATCCTGTGTACCGGGCCAGAAATGCTTATCCCCGCCACAACCTTGCCTGCCCCATCCCGAATGGCCATGGCCACACATCTTACACCTAATTCGCACTCCTCGTTATCCAAGGCATAGCCCAACTCGCGCACTTTCCTCAGTTCTGCCAACAAGTCGTCCACGGTGCCAATGGAGTTTGGTGTAAGCCGGGTGAGTTTAGTGCGCAGATAGCGCTCTCTGATTTGTTCCTCGGAATAGTTTAGCAGCAGCATCTTGCCGATTCCGGTAGTGTGCAGTGGAGCGATCTTGCCGATGCGCTGAGTAGTCTTCAGAATGCCATCTGGGCGATCCAGGACATCTACGTAGACTACCTCCCCTCCTTGCTCGATACCAACACTGCAAGACTCGTCACAGACTTTAACTAGTCTTTGTAGCTCAGCCCGGGTGACGCCGTGCAAGCTGGTCTTGCTGATAATGGCTTCGCCCAACTGCACGAACTTCAACGTCAAGAAATACAATCCAGCCTGGCTTTCTTGCGCCGCATATCCATACTGCCGCAACGTGTTGATCATGCGCAGAACGGTGCTTGGCGGGAGGTTCACTCTTTCTGCTATATCTTGTAGACGGCATCTCCCATGGGCTGCCATATCCTCAACAATTCTCAGCATCCGCTCAACGGATTGGTTTAATACTGCCTTTTTCTCCACCATCACCACTCTCCTAACCATAGGTTGACCTAGCTTGAATTAGTTTACTGTTAGTCTGTCACACGCCACAGTATTTGGCAAGCTTCACAGCACGCCGACAGCATGCCGATTGAAGTATTGGACCCCTTCGCCGGATTAGTCGGCCGCGGCTGCACTTGGCCCTTTAGGCTGACGAGTGTGCTGCTTGCCGAATAATTAATTGGGGAATCAGGGTTATGCAGCAGGGTTTTCCACTCGCAGGTGGAATAGATTCTATACAGTGAAATTACCATTTCACTGTATGAAAGAGAAAGGAGAAGAGGCGGATCAACACCAGCCAGTTGAGTTAATTGGCAAAAGTGAAAGGAGCGTTTGATGTGTTGCAGCTAAAGAAGGTTTACGGCGAACTAGCCCCCACCGAGCGAGTGCTGCTTGGTGCCGGACCCAGCGGGGTGGATGCAAGGGTGCTTAGGGCTATGAGCACACCCTTACTAGGGCATTTGGATCCAGAGTTTATTGAGCTGATGAATGACACCCGTGATCTCTTGCGCTATGTGTTTCAGACAGAGAATCTGATGACCCTGCCCATGTCGGGAACTGGCAGTTCTGGAATGGATACCGTGTTATCCAACCTGTTAGAGCCTGGGGATAAGGCTATTGTGGCTCCTTGTGGCGTTTTTGGTGAGCGGATGGTGGACATGGCCGGGCGTACCGGGGCAGAGGTGAAGGTTGTTCCAGGCGAATGGGGCCGGATTATCGAGCCAGAACAGCTAGAGGCAGCTTTCAAAGCAATGCCGGATGCTAAAGTGTTGGCTTTTGTCCATGCGGAGACCTCCACCGGCATCAGGCAACCGGTGGAAGACATTGTGCACATTGCCCACGACCACGGGGCCTTGGTGGTGATGGACTGTGTTACTTCCCTGGGGGGAGCGCCAGTGCTGCTGGACGAATGGGGCATTGACGCGGCCTTCAGTGGAACCCAAAAATGCATCAGTTGCCCCCCTGGCTTAGCGCCGATCAGCATGAATTCTAGGGCCCAACAGGCTTTACATAATCGCAAGACAACTGTCCCCAGCTGGTATCTGGATCTGACCATGATTGAACGTTATTGGGGCCAGGAACGTTTTTATCATCACACTGCACCGATCAGCATGGTTTATGCCTTGCGCGAATCACTGCGCATCATTGCCGCAGAGGGGCTGGAGGCAAGGTGGGCGCGCCACCAGCGGAATGCTGATGCCTTCTTGGCTGGTTGCGAAGCGCTGGGGCTACAGCCGTTTGCCCAAGCAGGCTACCGGCTTCCTAGTTTGGTTGCTCTACGGGTGCCAGCGGGAGTTCGCGACGAAGCAGTGCGGCAACATCTACTCAAGGAGTTTAACTTGGAAATCAGCGGCGGCCTGGGAGCAGTGAAGGGACAGATTTGGCGGGTTGGTCTGATGGGCTCAAACTCTAATCGTAAGAATGTCATGTTGGCCCTGACGGCGCTATCATCTGCTCTTAACGCACAAGGGTTCAAGGCTTCAGCCAGTGCCGCGCTGGAGGCCGCAACAGCGGTATATGACGCGGCGGCAGAGTGAGCCAGGTAGCTCCCTACGCCGTTATCCCCGCCATCGCTATTCGCCCGAGTCTGCGACCTCCTGTGAGTCCCAAATTTATGGAGGGTTTGGCCACACGAGAGTCGAACCATAGGCAACGAGCAAGGTCAGAAGTGGGCATAGCGGGAGCAATTGTTTCGTAGCAAGGCAGTACTGAGACGTCGGCGGCGGAAGCAATGGAATTGCGGAGGTGATAGCGCCCCTTAAAGATAAGCTGGACTAGCTTTGCTTAACAGGCAGCATAAAGAGTTACTAAGTGTCCGGGGAGAGGACACCGGAACGCGCGTCTAGAGTTGCTTAGTTGATTCTCGTTATTCCATCACTTGGCGTCGAGGCGTACCATTGTACAACAGTTGCCTTGGAGCTTCTCAACCGAGTATTAGGAGGGAGGAAGAATCATGGACAAGCAGGCTATGAAAGAGGCTGTATGCAAGTTTATCGACCAGCACCGAGAAGAAATAATCAATATCGGCGAGACTATTCGGGTTAACCCAGAGCTGGGCTATAAAGAGTACAAAACAGCCGCCTTTGTCGAAAGCATATTTGAGAAAATGGGCCTCGAGTACGAGAACAAGGTAGCGCTAACAGGCTCTGTGGCCAGACTTAAGGGCAGAAGCCCAAAGGTCAAAATTGCCGTTATGGGTGAGCTTGACGCAGTTGTCTGCCCCGGGCATCCGCAAGCCGATCCGGTCACGGGTGCGTCGCATTCCTGTGGTCATTTCATGCAGGTAGCTTCCATGCTCGGTACAGGTATGGCTTTGAAGCACAGCGGAGTAATGGCAGAGCTGGACGGCGACGTGGTGTTGATGGCGACCCCTGCCGAAGAAGCCGTTGAAATAGAGTTTCGCAAGAACCTCATTGACCAGGGGCTGATCAGTTTCATCGGCGGAAAGCAGGAGATGATTAAGCTGGGTTATTTTGACGACATCGATCTGGCCATGATGTGTCACGGCACCACTAGCAACAAGATCGAGATCGCTGAAACAAGCACAGGCTTTATTATCAAGCATATAAAGTACACAGGAAAAGAGGCCCATGCGGGAGGAGCACCCCACCTTGGCGTAAATGCCCTTAATGCCGCCACCCTTGGGCTCCAGGCTGTGGCCTTTCAGAGAGAAACCTTCCAGGAAAAGGACACTATCCGCGTTCACCCCATCATCACCAAGGGAGGAGACCTGGTTAACGTCGTTCCCGCCGACGTCCGCATAGAGACATATGTTAGGGGTAAGACCATGGAGGGCGTTATCGATGCATCCCAAAAGGTAAACAGGGCATTTCGCGCTGGCGCTTACGCAATGGGTGCCGGGATAGAAATCACAGAGATACCGGGATATATGCCGCGTTTCAATAACAAGAGGATGAATGAGCTGTTCTATGCCAACGCTATACAAGTCGTGGGCGAAGACAATATCACAAACAACGGACATACCACCGGCAGCAGCGACTTCGGCGATATCATGCACCTGATGCCAGCCATTCACCCTTATATCGGTGGCGCAAAGGGCATCGGACATTCCAGCGATTATCAGGTTGAAGATCCCGAAATGTTCTACATCGCCCCGACAAAGATTATGGCCATGACCATCATCGATCTACTCTCTGACGGTGCCACCTTAGCCGAGGACATCATAAGAGATTTCGTCCCTGTTTACAGAAACAAAGAGGAATATATGAAAGCATGGGAAGAGATCTCAAAATAGTTGCTACGCCTTAGCACAGAGGCAAATGTGCTGAGTGAAGCTTTCGTGTTCGTTTGCCGACACGCTAGTAACAGAACAGAGATACTGAAGCAAACAATCATCCACCGGCGAGACCGGTGGATGATTGTTTGCAGGCGAAGTTGGTGGATTATGCGGTGGGATTCTCTCAAATAACCTCTTCATATGCGATAACTCCGCCGTTGTAGACTTGGAGGCTGACTTAATGCACTATTGCCCCAGCACACACGATATGACCGTCAGCATATCGGGAAGCTTGTGTACCACGATGCCGCCGCCCTGCGGCGGCAGGCTGACCATCGTAACGGGGTGTATTTCAATAAATGACATCTCACCTGTAAGTCCCTGGGGCAGATGCGACAGGTCGAAGCGCAGGGCGCTCATATCAATGCCTCCCCCAGAAAGCCCCTCACCCGGATGGATGTCCAGATAGAGGTCATCCGTCACGCGAAGCTCTCCCGTCAGGGTGAGGGTAAAGTCGTTCAGTATGATCTCCTTGCCTCCGCCCAGCGCAAGGCCGGTCACGTCTAAAATCTCGTCGCGGGTCAATGTGACGGAGACGAGGCCCGGCGCGGTGAGGTCCTCCGGCAACCCGCTCTGTTCGGGCGGTGTGATCGCTCCCTCGGAGACCAGCTTCTCCAGCAGCGTAATGCCGCTGTCGTGGAGTTTGGCTGAGAGGGCAGCCTCGGAGATGAGAACCATGTCGGCGCGCATGAAGTCATCCCGATGAACACTGTCGGGCAGTATGCCGACGCTGCGCGCCACCTCCTCCGGCTGATCCCAAGTGAACTGGAAGCCGGGGGCGTCGGCATAGCCGAGGGCCCGCAGAACAAAGGTCAGATACATCTGTGCTGTAGCCCTGCCGGTGCCGAACTCGGTGGCGGAGATGCCCTTTGTCAATCCTTTCTCCCAAGCGTAGCCAACTACTTCATTTGCCCATCCCGGCACGTCGATGAAGGGATGCTTCCAGCTCCCGCCGTTCGCCTCATCGTCCTTGCCCAGTAGCCTAATGAGCATGACCAGTGCCTCGGTGCGGGAGGGCGCGCGGGTAAGGTCGAAGTTGGTGCTGCCGTCCGGGTTTGTGCCGACGCCCTGAAACAGTCCTAGCGCCTTCAGACGCATGGCGGCCTCAGTCTCCCTGACAAAATCGCGCGGTCCGTTGCCTCCGTTGCCCGCATCAAGCTCCGGTACACCGTCGGCACGGCCCCTATGGTCTATGCTGCCGAAAAGCCGCAACGTTCCGTTTTCGGCATCCACGTGACTGTTCTTGCCGGTGAAAAACTCGCCGGTGACGGTCACTGTAGCGCCGTTCCCGATTTGCAGAGCAGCCTTCTCCTGCACTTCCAGGCTATTGAAGCTCGTGTCAAACAGGATAGTCACTGGTGTGTGATTTCCCTGTATGTCGGGCTTGATGGTCCCCTCACCGCCTATGCACTGCAAACCCCCTTCACATGTGAACGTTCCATTGTTGACAAAGCTGTTTCTTACGATAAGCCCGCCGCCCCTTATCACTCTCATGGAGGAGCCTTTAGCGATGGTGAGATCGTCTACCGACAAAACTACATCCTCCAGCACTGTGTTGCCGGTGAACACGCCGTCCCTGACAAGCCCGCGCTTCCGAGGTTGCCGCTGTCCTGTCTGGCGCACGCTTTTTATCTCGCCGCCATTCAAGACCAATAAGCCGTCTTCATGCTCGATGCCGCCGAAATTACCGGTAATATTCCCGCCGTTGATGTAGGCGATGCCGCCGGTCATGCGAATGCCATACCCCATGACTCCCTTGAACGTGCCTCCATTGACAACAAGCGTGCCGAACTGGTCAGTTTGCTCCAAGCCGTTCGTACCACCGGTCATCGTGCCAGGGCCGTTTACCACCAGCAGCTTCGCTTCGCCGCTGTCTACCGGGGATCCGTTATCACTGAACTCGCCACCTGTCCTATAGCTGTATTTCAGTGCAAAACCGTTTAGATCGATGGTATAACAGCCCTTGCCGAGATAGACGCCGACATTGCGGTCGGCTGCGTTGGACGTCGTGAAGGAAATGTCCTTTGTCAGTCTGACATGCGCCCCCGCATCGTTTTCCAGTGCGGCGCGCAGCTCAGCTGCTGTGCCGACGTCCGTTATAGTATCCGCCGCCAGCGCCGTCGTCTGCATCAGAGTCAACAGCATGATAACGCATAGAATCGCCGAATATAATCTCGTTGTTCTCATGTTACTTTCCACCCATTTCAATTTGATACCCCCGCATCAGACTTCCCGTGCGCTCGTCGATGAGAATTGGGCTCCACGTTTCCGCGATGCTCGCATCTCCGTCCTCCGGGTGAAACTTTGCCGGGCCGTCGCCCGTGCCGAACCCGAGTGAGATCCGCATCCTTCCCGTATGCTCTGCCTTTGAAACAATAAGGGTGCCTCACGCTGTTGGCGCTGTCGAGAGACAGTCCCCGTTCTTTAATCGCATCGTACAGCGCGTTGAGTACGATGCTCTTGTCATACGGAAGGCACCGGATCTGTGATGCCATAGAGAACAGCTCCGGTGTCAGCATAACCCGAAATGCCCTTTCCGCATAGTACGGAAGGGGTGCAGGTGGGTAAAAAGGGTGGTACAGTTTTAGTATAGGCATCCCTATGTAGGCCTGTTGGTTTTGAAAAACCCTGAGTATTATGACATAATTAATTGATAAACATATTGGCGGGAGATAATATATGGGAAGTAATAAAACCTTCCTAGCTACTGGAAAGCATCTATATGTTGCTGCGCTCATCGGACTGGGCTTTCTATGGATGGGTACGGCCTATATCGCACAGGCATATCGGTTGTTGACGCTGGGGCTTTCCGGCGAGACGGGAAGCCTTTTGATCTGTGGAGCTTATTATGTCTGTCAGGCGGCGGGGATAGGCGCCGTGGCGCTGCTGTTCCATAAGCGCGCCGCCCTTGCGGGAGGACGGGCGCTGCCTTTTGTTGCCACGCTTTTCGCGCTTGGTTGCACGTCGATGGCCATATTCTCATCCGCGCTGCGGCTCGTCATCGCCTCGGGGGCACTGCTCAATTTTGCCATTGGGGTATTGTCCGGCTGCTATCTCACAAGGCTTGCCACCGACATTCCCCAACAGCGGCGGGGGCTTGTGTTTGGCGGGGCTTACGCCTTCGGCAGCCTCGGTACATGGCTAATATCCCTGCCGATGGGAGGCCGCTTCCTCTGGCACAGCGGCAGCTTTTTCGCGGTCGCCGTGCTTGCGCTGGCCTTTCTACTGCTTATAAAGCGGCTGGAGCCTCCCGCAACCACTGTAGACGGAGAATATCAAGGTACCGGCTTCGGCAAGAAGCTCATCCTTCTTGCCGCGACGCTGCCGTTTCTGTTGTCAATGGAGAACAGTTTAGGCTTTGCTTTCCCGCTTGGAGGCGCACAGGACAGCGTATACATAGAATTTACGAGAGTGTTTTACGGCGTAGGGCTGGTCGTTGCGGGTTTTGTCAGCGACAAGAACCGGCGTTGGGGCGCTGTTTGTTGCCTTGCTGCTCTGGCCTTTCCTTTCGCGGCGCTGGCGCTGGGCGGCAACGCACAGGGCGAGACGGCCATATGGATACTGGCCTATCTATTCTTGGGCTTTTGGTCGGTCTACCGCATCCTTGTTTTCTCGGACTTAGCCAGCAAGACCAGGTTGCCCGTCTTTGCCCCGTTCGGGCTTCTCATGGGCAGACTGGGAGAAGCCGCAGGGACTTTGGGTGCGGCTCTGTTTACGGGTACTCCTCTCGTTGCGCTTTCCGGCGCCGTATTCATGCTGGTGATCGTACTTTTCTTTCTGTTGTATCAAAAGCTGTATGCACCGGACGTCTCTGCCGAGGTGATGGAGCAGCAGCGGCTTACAGAATACGCACGACGCTTTGGCCTCTCCGCTAGACAGCAGGATATCCTGCGTCTCATCGTTAAGGGAATGTCCAATGCGGAGATCTCAGACGCCCTATATATCACTGAGAGCACCGTGAAGTTCCACGCAGGCAACATCTTCAAGAAAACCGGTCGGGGCAGCCGCCTGGAGCTTATAGCTGACTACAAGCTAGGGAACAGGGCCGTGCGATGACACTAGGATGAGAATAATGCGATGAAACGCAGAGCTGATGACCATGAGGTTCACTGGTTATTGGCTCTGCGTCTCCATATCTGTTGTCTTGGAGCTGTGTAAGCTCATCTATGCCCATGCCGGAGCGTTCCTGAAAGTACTGCTCGACAGGGACGCTTTCCACCATCGCCAAGACCCAGCTCGGCAACGTGGGCTTGATAGGCGATGGCGTGACTTGTCCTTCTGAGCGCAGCGATGCAATACCAGACGACGTGGATATAGTTGCGTTCGTCGCAATGAGAGTTCGCCGCTGGATCCCGGCCGCGATCTCTGCTCTAATCTCCGCTTGGGCACTGCTGTCCAGCTCTAGCCCTGAGTGTCGTGGATGCCAGGGTGTGAATCAGGACGGATGGAGCCTTTTGATTCACTCTAAGAAGGTGCGAACCATTCTCGCCGGCGATCAGTTCCTGATTCCTGCCCGCTCCCGTTCTGCCTCAATCGTCCGGCCTGGCTGCATCAATCGCAGTCCCCCAACCTCTCCCCTGGCGTCAAGCTGGAAGTGGACCGCAGCGCCAGTCTCAATCACGCTGAACTGGTGCTCCGCCGTGCCCGCGGCCAGCTGCAACGGAGGTTGTCCCATCACCTGCAGCGCCAGCGAGCCAGCGTCATGCCTAATCTCAAACTGATGACCGGCTCGACTACGATAGACGCCCGCCAGTTGCTGGCCAGGCAACGGCAGATATCCTGCCCAACCGAACTCGGCAGCAATAGCCATCTCGATCTCACAAATCAGCCCGCGGCCGCGGTCAGAGTTGACCATGATGGCCGCACCCTGGCTGCTCTGCTTGTACATGGTCAGTCTGCTCAGATACCCATGGTTGGAGCCTCCATGCAGGAACCGAGCGCAGCTTCCGGTACCGTTCAGGAAGAATCCAATGCCGATTGCATCGGCCATGGGCACAAAGTCGGTCAGGTTTGGCGTAAGCATTTCTTCGATCATCGTCTGGCTGAACAACTTGCTCTCGCCCCGCAGGGACGCCTGGACTTCGTTACCCAGACGAACCAGGTCGCTGGGCGTAGTCCAAAGGCCGGCCGCAGCCGCTTCCGGATAAGTATGCCACTTGCCAACAACTACCTGCCCAGACGACAGATGACCGCTAGCGGCGTGCTGCTCAAACCGAGCAGGGAGCGGCTGAGCGTAAGTGCTCTGCTTGAGGCCCAGGGGGTGCAGAATCAGCTCATCCATGATCTGCGGCAGTTGCTTGCCCAAGACGCTTTCGACGATCAACTGCGCCAAAGTGGTCCCGCCCCCAGAGTAGCGGAACTGCTGCCCCGGAATGATGTCCACCACAACCGGTTTGGTGTTGGCCGGTTCTTCACCTCTTAGCACCTGGACCAAGCTTGGCAGCGCTGCTCCGGCCGGATAGCCTGGGAAACCATGAACAGTCAGGCCCGCTCGGTGGCTGAGCAGCTGGCGCAAGGTGAGATGCGGCTGCCAGTCAGCTGAAGCGCGTACGAGATCGGAGCCGAGGTAGTGGCGGATGTCTGCATCCAAATCCAATTTGCCCCGCTCAACCAAGCGCATTACTGCCAACGCGAAAACTGGCTTGCTGATCGATGCCGCCTGGAACATCGTATCCGGACCAACTGCACCGGCTTGCCCAGCTTCTTTCAAACCAAAGCTGAAACTCTGCGCCCGGTTATCCATCAGCACGGCTATGCTCACACCAGGCACACCGTATTGTCGCATGCGTGCCTCCAAGCTAGCCGGCTCAGCCAGCAAGTTCGTGGCAGGGCGCAGGTTAAGCATTGCCCGCCGGAAACGTTCCGCTAGTTCGTTCATGACGCACCTCTTCTACCACCCAGAACTTCGTGGGCGCTTAGCGGATGTCCTGCTTCACATATTCCCGATACGAGAAGGGGGCGTCCGAGCAGCAACTCCATCCGTAAGCGATAGGCGTGCTTCAGTCCTAAGATTATTACCCCGAGTGTCTCGGTCGGGTGCCGCGCACTGTGCTCAATGATTAGATCCACCCCACCGCACATCTCTACCAGCAGACGTCTCGTCTTCACCTGGCATTTCCCACGACCACAGGGCCTTGGTGGTGATGGAATGTGTTACTTCCTGGAGGGTGAATGTCAATCTGAATCTGATCCAAGTGATACTCTGAAAATGATCCACTAATGACTTTGTGTGTTAATTTGGATCAATTTCAGTCTGGCATATACATGGGGGGAGCACCGGCGCTGCTGGATGAATGGAGCATTGACGCGGCCTTCAATGGAACCCAAAAACGCATCAGAGATTTGGCGGCTTAGCCTGATGGGCTCAGACTCTAATCGCAAGAACGTCATATTGGCCCTAAGAGCGTTGTCATCTGCTCTTAACGCACAAGGGTTCAAGGCCTCGGCCAGTGCAGCCCTGGAGGCCGCAACCGCGGTATATCATGCGGCCCTCTAATACGAAGAATAATGAGCGCTCAGTATAGGTCGTATTGCACGTTTTCCGAGACAGAGAAGGAGGTCATCCCGCCGAGTTAGAACAATAGCCCTGACGTGTTTGTACGTGAATCTCATTTTGTGGAGGGGTGAATCCATGGACCGCAAACAGATGGCGCTGCAGCAGTTGGAGCAACTCAAGGACAAGCTGATTGGGCTGAACCGATGGATGTATGACAACCCTGAACTAGGATTTCGCGAATATGGTGCGGTCGAACGGCTGACCGCCGAACTGGAGCAAGCTGGTTTTGAGGTGACCCGCGGAGCCGCAGGCAAAGAAACCGCCTTTGTGGCCAAATACCAGGGCGCGGCTAAGGGGCCAAACATTGCCCTCTTCGCCGAATACGATGCACTGCCGGACATCGGGCACGCCTGCGGCCACAACATCATTGCCACTTCGGCCCTGGGAGCAGCGCTGGCCTTGGTAAAGTCCTGGCCGGACATGCCTGGCTCAGTCTACGTATTCGGCTCTCCGGCTGAAGAACAATCGTCGACAGTAGATGACTGCGGCGGCAAAGCCTATTTGGTTAACGCCGGTCTGCTAGACGGCATCGACGCTGCCATGATGATGCACCCGGGCAACTCCTATGGGGCTTGGTCAAACAATCTGGCAGTGCAGCCGCTGGAGATGGTCTTCTACGGCAAGTCCGCCCAGCCAGCTGGCAGCGCCCACTTGGGCATCAACGCCTTTGAGGCGGCGGTGCTGGCCTACACCAACATCAACGCCTGCCGCCAATACTTCAAACCAGACCACTATGTGCACGGCATGATCACCGAGTCCGGACCAGCTCCAAACATCATGTCACCCCGCTCGGTTCTGCGCCTGCACGTGCGCGCTCCGAGGAATGCGGAACTGGAAGAGCTGCTAGAGAAAATAAAACGCTGCGGCGAAGCCGCAGCCATGGTCACTGGCGCCAAGGTTGAGTTTAGTTATTACATGCTGCGCTACCTGGATGTGATCAACAATAGCGTTCTGGCTCATCTGCTGGAAGACAACCTTAAACAATTGGGCCTGCCAGTAGAGCCCATGCCTCCACGGCCCCGGGGCTCCACCGACATGGGCAATGTCTCTTACGTCGTTCCCGCCGTGCATGGGCACAACTCGCTGGGACCAGCGTCGGTTGTGGGCAACACCCATAACCCCGAATTTGCGCCAGCTACCGTAAGCGAGGGCGGTGAACAAGCTCTGCTTAACGCGGCGAGGGCAATGGCCATGACGGTGATCGATCTCTTGAGTAACCCTGAGCTGGTGGCCAAGGCGAAAGAGGAGTTCAAGCGAGTGCTTAAGAAATGACGCTGGCATAAACGGCTGCAACACTATCACCGCAAGAGCCCCACAGCTTAACGAAAGAAGAGCTGTGGGACTCTTCATCAACCAAAGAAATGAGTTAGGTGAAATCCAATCGCCTCAGAACCTTCACTATCCTCATCGGCATTACCCTTAGCTCATGCACTGTTCCAATCGGCTGCCCATCCAACAATATCTCGTCGCCAACAACTTTCACCGTCTTCCCAGCAATCTCAAACCCCTCCACTGCCGTGTCCTCGTCCAACTGCTTCGACGTCAGGTTGACCTGCACGGCCTCGCTCAGGCGTTGCAGCTCCTTCCACAACCTAATCTCGTCTTCGGATTTCAGGCTGAGTTCGGGAAGCTGCCTGGCACGCTTCAAGAGGTATGGAGTTGTATAGATGCGACGGCGAACGCCATAGCCTGCAGGGACTACCGGGCCAACGTTCTGCCACTTGTCCACCTCAAACAAGACATACTGTCCGGTAGGTCTCCTGCGCCGGCTGGGAATCGCTATCTCGCTGCGTTCAACCAGCTTGGCGTTCACGACCCTGCCCCAGCGGCGAACGCCATTAAGACCATCGGCACTGGCTCCAGCAGGCTCGTACAGTGCGACATACTCAATGTGTGACCATCCCCTGTGCAACTGATCAGCCGGGATATGGTAAGTTCGCGTTCGCAGATGGTACTCCAGATGGTCGCTGCCATTGGCCACGCCAACCATTACGTTACGCCGGGCGAACCGTTCTTCATAATACTGCTCGGTACCCTCTGTCTCGCCCCCTTGCTCATGGACAGTCTCAGGCGAGGCCAGGATTAGATCATCCAAAAGTCTCTCTACCAGGCTGGTGTGGCCGGGTAAGAAGGGCAGCCCACCGATGCCTACCTGCTCGATGCTCTGGAGAAAGCGATGTGCCTGTCCATCCCTAACTCCCGCGTAGCGCTCCTCATCAGCATAGGGAAAGAGTATCACTGCACCGAAAGCTCCCCGCTTGTATTCGCCGCCTGCTTGCCTGTAGACTAGGGCATCACGATAGCGGTGCATGGTATTGATATCGTCTTCTTGCGGCCCCGGTTTATGATACTGTTCGCGATACCGGGTGCCAGGCAGGGCCGGGTCTATGCGGTACTTGGCGTCAAACACATAGCGGTAAGCAACATCAGAGTTGGCCTTATGCAAAGTGAGTATGCTATCGGGTCGCTGGGAAACCGTGGGCAACTCCGGCTGTCGCGTGTTAAAGCTTAACACGTAGCGCTCGCCTGTCTCTTCATTCTCAAACTCCAATTCGGCGCTGTGCCTGGTATCCAGCACCACCACTAGCCCCTCTCCCCTGATCGCGATGGCGCTCTGCCGCTTCATCCGATAGCGCTGGCGCAAGATGGAACCGAGAGCCAAGAAGCACCAGTATTCGTAAAGCTGGGCTACATCCTTTACCGAAAGCTGAAAGATCTCGCCCTGCAGGGAAAGCCCTTTAGTCAGCATTAAGTAGTAGCGATAGATCTCGCGGTATCCGGGGGCCATCTGCAATACCAGTGATTGACCATCCAGCCTAGTCAAGGGGCCGCACTCCCGCAGAAACTCCGCCTCCAGCATCAGCCGGGTGCTATGCAGCATCCGCTCAATGCTCCGAACAAGCTCCCCATCAGGTCTGCTACCCCTTAGGTAACGCCTCCGTAACTCGCCAAGCCTTTCCTGCACACGGCCAAGCATCCACTTCAGCATCCGGTTTTCGTAGGTATCGTAGGATACGCGCTTGCGCGCATCCAGCATCCGCCTAGGCAGATACTTGGCACCGCCCACCTGTAACCCGTGACCGTTCAACTGCAGCTCGTGCGGATGCCGTTCAAGCCAGCGCCGCGAGGCATGATCTGTTCTGCGCACTCGCTCCGGTCGCACCAGCGCATGGTCGGTGACAATTCTCTGGTGTGGCGATTTCCTCACTCGGGCAAAAGCCAGCCGCAGGCGCTCAAACAAGAAGGAAACAATGCTATAGAACTCCGCAAGGCTGCTCTGCCGCCGGGAGTTCAGCTTGGCTTGCAGATAAGTGCGGCGCAGAAAGTCGAAGGCCAGGTTATAGACCTCGCGGTTAACCTCATGCAGCAACTGCCAGTACTCCTCTTTGTATCGCAGCTTCACCGGAAATATCTCCAGCGTGACCCTAAGGGCGGTAAGCCCGCCAACCCGGACCTCAAACGTGCTCAGACCGATGTCATTGCGGAAGTTGAGCATCCCTGTCAGCGTTTGCCGCCGGCCCACCGGTTTCACTGCGTTGCGCAGATATTGGTCTCGATGGTAGAAGCTAATCTCCTGCCGGCCCTCTTGCTCGATCACAATCTCATAAGGCGTCTGTTCATAAAAGCAGGCAAAAACCGGCTGCAGCTTAGCGTATGGCGCCAGTTGATCTTTCGCCTTTGGATCGAAACAGGCAGCCTGCGAGTATTCTCCCTCTATGCTGAGCGTAGCCACATAGTGCTCGGTCAGGTTTTCCGGAATAATCCCCAGTCCGCAAGCCACCGGATGCACCGGCTTGCCTTTGATGGTCAGGGTAAAAGCCCTGGTCTCGATATACAACAGCTTTGCGTCCTCAGATCCAATAGGATGTAAAGCCATCTTCCTCAAACCTCCGCAGCATGTTGGCCAGCTTGGCCGCGCTGCGCGGATAGATACCCATGTTCCCACCGCTTTCAAATTCCTGCAGCCTGGCCAGCAAATCATCGTTGGCTGTGCCGAGGTCCACCCCGCCAGAGTAGCGCAGCAGTTCGACCAACACTCGCTTCACCGGCTGCGAGCTGCCCTGAATGCGCGGCAGAATCTTCTGCAGCAGCTGGTAATCGAAAGCCTCGGCTTCCGGCAGCAGACCCAGTTGCTTGTTGTGCAGCATATAGATCACGACTTCATCCCGCACCCGGTAGCCCACATGCAGGTTAGCCTGGCTGAGAATGCGGTTGACCTCCACCAGCTTGTCCACCACATCATCCACAAACTGCGGATCGACAGTCAGCGCATCCGAAAGATGCACCCACAGCCCCCGTAGCTGGTTATTGCGGATGAGCACAGGCTCAGCTTCTCCGCTCGCCAATCCATAACCTTTTAAGTCCACTGTCGAGAATTCGATGGTGTTCGCCCGGTCGAGCACCTTCTTGCTGAAGGGATGTGTGGTTTCGTCCATGTTCACCGTACCCACCAGATAAAGGTTGTCCGGCAGGTTGATCCCGGCATAACGCTGCCGGTCCTCCTCCAGCCTGAAGTGATGTCCCTCGAACAACGGCTCCGTCTGGATGCGGCCTTCCACAGCTTGCCTGGTCTCCATCTTGCTGAGCAGGTCAGACATGTAGTGCTCCACCCGCGCCAAGTTCATCTCGTCCAATACCACTAAGTAAGGAACATTGGGATTCCCCCTGCACTCTTCCAGAATGCCAGTCAGCTCACCCGGCCGGAATCTGCCTTCCAAGTCTAGATAACCCAGCAAGTCCGAGCCGTCGTTCCAATCGGGCCGCACCGAGATAATCCTCGACTCGGCAGAAATCGCCTTGGCAAAAAGCTTTGGCAGCAGGCTTTTGCCGGTGCCCGAAATACCCGCCAGAATCACAAAGGGTTTGCTGCGTAGCGAAAGGTAGAAGTTGCAGAGGTCGGGGTAAGTGTATTGGAAGCCTTTGTTCTTTATGAACTGATGAATTTCCTCAATCATCTCTTTCGGTGTTCGCAGCTCGGCGGGTCTTGGTGCTGATTCCGGTTCCGGCCGGTATACCTGGCGGTAAAGGTGAAGCATACGTTTCAAATCTTCTAGCAGGACATTGTCTTCAGGAATGCGGTCTCGATCATATTTCGAGTATGCAATCAACCCTGCTTCATACTGCTTGGCCAGCCGCTCCTCACCGATCCTTGCGTCTCTCCATTGAAACCCGCTCAAATCCAGCTGTTCCCGAATGGAATCGGCTTTCTGGCGCAACAACTCCAAGCCGGCTTTCCCGGTATGCTGACGCAGAAACTCCGTCACTCCCAGCATCAACGTCAAATACACTGAATTCATATCCGAACTGAACAAGTAGACAACATAGATCCCCGATTGTATCGATTCAGTAACGCTTCTATCAAGCACAGCCACCCATGGGACGGAAGCCCAGTTCCCCTGGCCGGCTGAACCAACTACTTTGTATTGGTTTTCTGGAGCCAGGCCACTGGCAGCGATAGCTGCTGGAATATCCTGAGTGATTGTCTTGGCTACTGGCACCGATCCCGAGAAGCGCTGATTGCGTGCATCTAGATACGATGACTGCACTTCCGCAATCAAAGGGCGCAACAGGCCTGGGCCTGTCGCTACACGGTGCTGGTAGTATTCTTCCAGTCGCCTGTCTGCCATTTGCCAAAGATCTTCCTTGTCCGCCAATGTCAATTGTTGCCATAGTTCAGGGTTAAGACGCATCCTATTTCCCTGGCGCTGCATCCAACCAGCGCGGCTATAAGCTGCAAAGGGATTATCAAGTACGAGGTTTTGTATCGCCCGTAGGCTCATGCTGGAAATGCTGTTTATGACCGCTCCATCACGGTCGACAGTTAAGCCTTCATTTAAACGGCCCATATAGAACTCCCGAAATTCATTGGTTGCGGCGTCAATGCTGACAAATCCATCACTATCCGCAAGCGGTAACACGGATCTCAGTAGTACCAACTTGTACGAGTAGTTAAGGCTAGAGCTTTGCACATACTCCTTGAATTGACGAACCAATTGATCTGACATGGTTCTGCCTCCTTCGTCAACTGTCATTGGTCGAATTTGACATGGGACCGGGATTGTCCTTCGTCATTACGGTATCTCCACCGTCAGATGGCTCTCTCGGCAAATAGGCAAAAACACGAAGGAGTATGGTGTTACTCAGGGTAGCACCACCAAGCCTGGCTGGCAGTAGAATTACTCGACCTTCTTATAGGCTCCAGCCGCGAAATCCTTTGCTGACAGAGTGTATTAAGAGGGCACATCGGTTAGTCATGATGTGCCCTCTTGTTCATGATGACCTCATTCTGGTAGTCCGCTACCCCAATATGCGCCAAATCCAGTTGCGCTTCTTGAAGTCTATACCAAAAAAGTTACATGCAGCATCAAGGTCCATCACAACGCATTCTCGAGACCTGGTTGCTTCAAGATCTTCTGGGAGCTCTTTTATGATACGGTCGGCTTCATATGTTTGCCCTGCGTTGTAGATCAGCTGAGAGTACTTCCGGTTAACATCAAAGGCCTTACGGTTCGTTTGCCAGGCTGTCTCGATTTTTTTTATCACCTGGGAGCCGGTAGCCTTTTCGCCAAAGTAGTCCTCCAACGTGAGGGTACGCACATAACTAGGTACCTGATGAGCAAAGTGTTCTGTTATGAGCCCATAGAGTATCTTGGAAGACCTAGCCAGGATATCAGGCGGACCTTCACTTTCATCGTCCTTGATTTCGTCCACTAGCTGGGGAACGACATAAAGCATCCGCCGCAAGTACTCACGATACATTGCCGTCCCTATACTGTTTTGCACCCGTCTTACAATGCTAGTTTTCATAAGCTCGGTGTTCTTCAAACCCGCTTCCACATGGCACAGGACGGTCCTGCGTATGATTTCTGGTGCCACGGCCTTAACGTCTTCATTCGCGCTGATGACTACCGCAGGGTAATTGCTCAAGTCTTCGGCCACGCCAAAATCATCGTTTTTGATCGTCTCAACTGCGTGCTGGTTGAAACGCACTTGTGTGAGGTCATCCACAATTATGGGTGCCCCTTGAACAATTCGTTTGAGACCATCAATATTCGAACGGGTGAAGTCAATTGCGGCCATCTTCGGCTTCTGCCCAATCATCATCTTGAGAAGGGTTCCTAGGAAGCTTGTCTTTCCGGCTTTGCTCTTTCCGTAGACGAGACCAAACACAGGATACGGCAACAGGTTCTGATTGTACTTTACCGCCAAGTTCCGCATGGCTGCCATAAATGGAGAGGCAAAGAACCAGTTTGCAAAAGCATAGTACTTTAGCTGCATGTTGATAGCGTCTCCGTGAAATCGTAGAAAGCCTTGCATATATTCTATGAATAAACTGACGTCATGTCCTATTTCCTCTTGGCTAGGATTGAGGTCGACAGACTGTTCATTCAACTTGACGGAACCCGTTAACAAGTCTATTACTAGTTGGGGGCGCTCTTGGCGCGCTTCTTTCTCCTTGATATTGGCACCAACCACTCGCCTCTTCGTTTGCAGGACTACTTCAGGAGACAATACTGTTGAACCTTTCTTGCTCGAAGCAGGCATATAGGGACCTAGCTTTTTGGCTAGGGCTTTAGCGTCCAAGATGAAGCGAACATCGTCCTTAGCCTCAATCTCCGGCTCAATAATCATCGCTTTCTTTATCTTGACTGTCTGCAATACTGGTATTTCGTCGATGTTTTCATTCATGTCCGCAATCTGCAGAGCACGGCGAGGAATGTTATCAGAACTCGTCTCTCTAAGCTCGTCGAAACTGTGTTTATACCAATCAAACGCACGGTCGCCATCCACATAGCAGATGTTTTCCCTCTGACGGCCAGAAAAGGCAGCATAGGACATGTTTGCAGAGCCCATGACTACTCGCTTCCTTCCGTCCGCCGCCTCGAGCAAATAGATCTTTTCGTGAGAGAGTTTCTTCTTAGCCACATATAGCCTAAGCTCCTCCTGATCAATCCTAGCCAACATATCTGTCTTTGCCTTGTCTGATTCATTCCGGAGTCTTTCTATTGTCTTGAACTGGTACGCGATAATTTCCTGAAGATCGTAACTGATGACGTCTTCGAACCCAAATATCACTTCAGCGTATTGAAAATGCTTGAGCAATGCGCAGATGAACGCTATTCCAGATGAATACGTGATGGCATAGAGCTTATCAAACCCCTCAAAGAGCTCCTCCCAACGCATCTCTTCCGCTCCTACGAAATCCATATGCACTACACTTAGCTTACTACCATTTACATACTGCTTGTCAAACAGACTCTGCTGTACATTATCAGCTTGGCAAACACGTTTGGCCACAGCCGAACCACCACTCCCCTCTACCGCGGGTTATCGTGCCTTTCCATAAGTCAGTTTCTGGTTAATCCAAGAATCGCAGCGCTTCTACCCTGGTATCTGTGTCTTTTCGTTCTCGCCCCAAGGCCTTCCTAACCCGCTCTGAAACATCGTTTGTCTTATGTCCCCTTTTCACCGGAAACCGAAGTAACGGTAGCCCCACATCTCCATACACACGCTCCACAAATCTGTCTCTCTCCATCCGATCAGTCCTTTGGTGAGAAGAGTCATCTAGCTCGACTACGGCTAATGGTTCGATACGAGCCTTATCACAGAGAACGAAATCCACGTGCTTTGCCTGGATTCGATACCAATGCTTCTTCCATTCCATTGTGTCCTTTGGCACGAAGAGCAGATCTCCCATTCGTACTTTAGCAAATATGTGTACGTCAAGGTCCTGAACTGCCGTTGACAGTACCCTGAAGAAGGAGGATTCCGCTGGTGTGAGCAACCGCTTGTGTCTCTGGTATGGCGATTGTTCAGGCCCCAAAAGTCTAGGTTGCCATTTCCGTGGTGAGGCTTTCTTTCGCTTCTTCTTAAATGGCAAAGTAATCAAGTAAAACAGAACAAGTAATGTCAACAGCGACGAGCCATCATCCATCAGTTATCACTCCTATGATGGTATAGCAAAGCTGGCACTAACTGTGCCAAGTGCTATTATGTTGGCCCACGCTCATTGTTCGGCACGAAACAACCTTTTCCCTTTCGCTTCTTGGCAAGGAGCGCCAGCTGATCCTTAAAGATGCATGTCCCGCGTCCCAGGTGTGGATGAATATTCCATAGCCTAAGCTCAAAGAAGCCAGACGGGTTACCTCGTCGGCAACCTGTTCGTTTGCTTCAGCATATCGAACCAAACCCGTCTCCCTGACTACTCCCCCCCTTCCTTCGCCAAGCTCAATCCTCACCCCTATACTGACGCCTCGGTCAGCATCAACTACAATCAACATATGCTGACCGACTGGTTAACAAGAGAACGAAAGGAGCGATCCTGATTCCCGCACATCTGTATGACCGCGAGCAGATACTGACAGTATGCCGCGCCGTCTTTGCGCGTTTTGGGTATGCCGGCACCACCACTGCCATGCTGGCGGAAGCCGCTGGCATATCCAAAGCGCTGGTCTTTCATCATTTCGGCAGCAAGAAGGAACTATATCTCAGCATCTTGGCGGACTGTGTGCAGCTGGCCAGGGAAAGACTTAGTTTGCAGGTGTTGCCGCAAGGGTTGGACTTCTTCGCCGCTATGTTGGAGTTTGCGCGGCTGAAAATCGCTTTCTTCAGGGACAACCCAGATGTCTACCGCCTAATCATGGAGGCTGCACATTCGCCATCGGCAGAGGTGGCGGGCGAAATCGCAGTTCAATATCCCGAAATGCAGAGCTGGAAGGGGACAGGCTGGATGGCATGGTTTGATCGCGTTCCGCTGAGGCAGGGTATTGACCGCCAGCACGCCTTCGAGCTGATTACCATGATTATCACCCACCACGCACAGGCGTTCCTGCAGGACGTAGCAGATATGGCCGAGTTTACTGCTGCGGATGAGGAACAGGCCCTGGCCAGATTACAGCTATTCTTGGGGATGATTCGCTGGGGAATCGTGCAGAAGGAGGAAGTAGATGAAAGGAATTGACTGGGAAGCGGCAATCAACGCCCGCAAGTCTACCCGCAACTATGACCAGCGGCCGGTGCCGGAGGACCTCATGGCCAGCCTGCGGGAGTTTGCCAGCCAGCTGCAGGTGCCGTTTGAGCACGATGTGCAAGTGCGCTGGTTCAAAGCCAGGCCAAATCAACGGCTGGCCAACAACCTGAAGAATCCACCGCCGGATAACGTCGCCTTTATTGCCAACACCGATCTGCTCAGCCTGGCAAAGGCGGGCTTCGTCGGCGAGATGATCATCCTTTACGCCACCAGCCTAGGTCTGGGCACCTGCTGGTTCGGGCACTATCTGCTGGCAGAGCTGGAGCGGGTACTGCCGCACTTGGGTACCGCCCCCAACCTGCCGCAACCAACCTGGGGCTTCGGCAAGGGAGATGGGGCCGGCAGACGGGCCATCGCTATTTCGCCGCTGGGCTATCCCAGCAGCCAGGGCCTCCGGTTGATGGACAGGATGACTGGTTCCATCATGAGCCATAAACGCAAGCCCCTCGGCACATTCCTTGAGGGCGAGGTTACCGAAGAAGGGCTGTCGGCAGAGCTGCGCTTTGCCCTGGATTTGGCCCGCAAGGCACCATCGGCCGCAAACTCCCAGTTCTGGCGCTTCAGTGTTTCCACTGACTGCCAGATGGTCTCTATTGCCATGCCCGTAGGATATAAACACTTTAAGTGGGAGCACCCGGATGTGGATATCGGCACCTGCGCCTGCCATTTCTGGCTGGGGTTGCAGGCGCAGGGCATTGACAGCCGCGTTGCGGTCAGCGAGGAAGAAGGGCGTACAGTGTGGCGCTTTAGGCTAATCAACAGCTAATCTGGTGAACAGAATGCGGCGCCTAAGCACCCATAGCGTGCAGGGACCTGCGCGGGCTCCCTGCTCTGCTGCTTGTTTTGCTGTCCGCGCTGTCACGTTAGCTGCCTAGAAGCACAACTAGTAGCTGCACTCGCGAGCGCTCCCAACCTCCCCCACATCGCTTCATTCCCCTGTTCGCCCAAGATCCCCTTCAGCCGCTGCTGAATCCATGGCCTGAGCAGATAATGGGCGAGGGAGTCATCCACAAAACCATAAGCAAAAGCCTGATAGGCAATCAGCTTGAGCATGGTCACGTGTTCAAAGTCAGGGGCATAAATGAATACATCTTCGCCAAAACGCAGAGTGGCCAAATGAGCAAACTCATTGGCCACTTGTTCATGCACTATTCCTCTGAAGCGCACCGCCTGACCCCTGTTGTGTTGGGTTTCTTCCAACCACCTGTTAGCCAGCCTGTGGGCAAACTTGATTGCGACACTCCGCGAGGCAAAGCGCTCAAGCAATCGCCCGCTGAAGGAATGAACAACTAACCAGCACCCTGCACCTGGGTGCACCTGCAGCATACCATCCACAGTACTTTGGCGATGAGCGTTCAGGTCAAAGTAGGCGCTATT
Source organism: Bacillota bacterium (assembly GCA_050949055.1). Classification (GTDB taxonomy): domain Bacteria; phylum Bacillota; class UBA994; order UBA5500; family UBA5500; genus JAEZJZ01. The sequence continues at coordinate 68,903 of JBMNFA010000003.1, forward strand.
TGCAGTTTGAAAGCTACTGTATTTGTTAAGGTCCACCAATTCCATATCCAGCTGCTGGGAAGGGATGTCGCTGCTGCGCAAGTTTAGATTCGTGGCAATCGGTGTACTGCTGTTAAGCTGAAAAACCTCACCCATATCATTTTACCCTCCTCAAGCAATCTGTGCGTTTGGGCTGAGGAGGAAACTCGTCGTCCAAACCGTCTAACCCCCAGCGGGCATCCCTTTCCGCCTCGGGTCCCAGTTGATCATCAGCATGGCATTCGAAACAAAGACCATAAGGTATGTGCAAGAAAATGGCATCGAATCGGTTGGCTGGCTTACCACATCGCTCGCAGTGCCAGTACACCTCAGATAGCTGTTGCGTCGGACTCAAAGAAACGCCCTTCAGATTGCGACTCTTCTTCCGTTTGGTCATTAGTGCTTCTCCTTTCATGCCACCTTCCTCTTAAGAAATGTAGCATCGCGTTTGTACTCTCATAAACAAGAGGATAAAAACGCTGGAGCTTACACACATCCCGTAGAAAATTCCCGCGTTTATTTCTAAAGTATTGCTATTGCCGCGGATTGCTGTGTGCGCCGGATAATGAAGCGTTTAGCGAGTTGGTGGTCTACCTGCACCAGGCTTGCGGCGTTGCTACTTCGAGTCAATCCGTTGGCACGGCCGATGCTACGGTAGATGGCCCGAGAACACTGAGGCGACACGCGGTGACTGTCCCCACCGCACCCCCATCCCATCAAGGAGTCACCGCCAACCCTGGCGAATAGGTTATCTACGGTTGGGAAGATGTATAGGCAGAGGCGGGAGGGGTAGCGTATGTCCACTGTTGTAATTAAGAGTTGTCGGGATTACCAATTGGATAGGCTGCAACAGGTGTTGGATGCAGGGATGGAACAGTTGGGCGGATGGCGACGTTTCATTCAGCCGGGGCAAAAGGTGCTGCTGAAGGTGAACCTGATCGGCCCGGTATCGCCGGAGAAGGCTGCCACCACCCACCCGGAGTTTGTGCGGGCTGTGGTGCGGGCGGTGAAGGCCTGCGGAGCGGAGGTTTGGGTGGGAGATAGCGCCGGAGGGGCCATTGCCGGGCTGGCACCGACTGCACGGGCGCTGGAGGTGTGCGGGTTTGCCTCAATCTGTCGGGAAGAGGGTGCGCGGCTGGTCAACTTCGATAGCGAGCCAGCGGTAGCGGTACCGAGCCGCACCAAGCGCGTCTTTAAGGAGTTCTATGTGGCCAAGGCCATTACCGAAGCGGATGTGATTATCAACTTGCCCAAGTTCAAGTGCCATTCGGCTCAGATTTACACCGGAGCAGTGAAGAACCTGTTTGGCGCTTTGCCCGGACTAAGCAAGGCGGAATACCACAAGGCTGCGCCAGATAACGAAGCCTTTGGTGAGTTGGTGGCGGACCTGCATCAGGCTTGTGGTGTCGACCTGAACATCATGGACGCGGTGATTGGGCATGAGGGGAATGGACCTACGGCTGGTTCACCGAAAGAAGTGGGTTATCTGCTGTTATCCGCCGACCCGGTGGCACTGGACACGGTGGCCTGCGAGATGATGGGTGTGGACGCAGAGCAGGTTTCTATTGTGCGGCATGCCGCGCGGTTGGGGTTGGGCAGCATGAACTGGGAGAACATAGAGCTGCGGGGAGACGAAACAAAGCCGCCCCGCATCCCTGAGTGGCGCTTGCCCACCGGCGGGCATATGAGGGGGCCCAGGTGGCTGCTGCCCAAGTTAATCAACTTCATGCGCACCCAGCCGATGGTGGATACACGGCTGTGCCGCCACTGCAACATGTGTGTGGATAGCTGCCCAGTGGAGGCCATCGACCCCAAGAGCAAACGGATAGATTACGAGCTGTGCATCGGCTGCCTCTGCTGCCACGAGCTGTGCCCGCAGCAGGCGGTAATGCTGCGACGGATGAACCCGTTGGCACGAGTGATGCTGCGCAGGTTAGACCAGGCGCACTGAGGCAAAATCGTCTACTCCAAAGCGACAGTGGTTGATGACCGGGGAGTCGAGCACCGAGGGCTGCCTGGTGTATAGGCCTTAACGAAGGACAGATTCTGACACGCGGAACTGTCCCCCCGAGTCAGTCTTCGGGTCTACCAAAGGCATAAACGATCGCCTGGCTGGGGCAAGTGTCAACGCAGTTTCCACACAAGATGCATTCGTCATGGTCCATCCTCCCGCTCTTGACCATGGCGTGCACTCCAAGGCTCATAGAACACTTCTGATCGCACTGTTTGCAGCTGATGCATTTGGTGCTGTCGGCCTCCGGATGCAGTGAAGGCCACCTACCGATTCGCCGGTTCCTGTCTCAGATGATCACAAAGGGGGCCTTCCAGCAAATGCAGTGACAACCTTCCCCCTGCAAACAATCAGGGACATTGAGACAAAGACAGCAAACACGAAGTAGTAGATGACGTAATTCTCAAAACTGCTCAGCGAGATTCCTGATTCGGTCTTGGGGGCACCTCACTGTGTTTGTCGTTAGACTGGGTCGCAGTGGGTCGGATCTCATCATTAGCTTTGGTCTTCTTCCCCGCACCCGATTGAGCGTGTGCTTCGTCATTGGGTACGGCAGCGGCCGGGCGAGCACCGCTACTCTGCAGCAGTATCGCCGCGTCAGGGGGCTGTCCCCTCACGCCGGATTTCCACATTCTGACGAGTCCACGGAACCGTCCCCGTGGCTCGATCCCCGGGCTCACTCCATTTGCAGCGGCAAGGTGACGATGAAAGCGGTAACTTGCTGATTGCTCTCCACGGCAATTTGTCCGTGATGGAGCTCCACAATCTGCTTGGCGATGGCCAGCCCCAAGCCCGCCCCGCCCGCCTGTTCGGAACGGGATTTGTCCACCCGGTACAGCCGTTCAAAGACGTGGGGCAAGTCTTGTTCTGGGATGGGCGACTCGTAGTTCTCCACGCGCACCTCGGCCACGCCATCGGCAGTGGTCAGCACTACCCGCATTCTCCCTGCAGATTGCCCGTAGCGGATAGCATTGGAGTAAAGATTTTCAAACACCCGCACCAGTAAGTCTCCATCGGCCTGCACCCAAACGTTTTCCTCTGGCAACTGCAGCTCTTGTTGCATATTGGCGCGCTGCAAAATGGGCACAAACTCCTCGGCCAGCTGGCGCAGCAGACCGCTGAGGCTGATGTCCTGCAGCTGCACTTCCAAGCCGCCATAGGCCAGGCGGGTGTATTCAAACAGACCGTCAACCAGGCGCTGCAACCGCTGGGCCTTCTGGCGAGCGATGGAAGCATAGTGCTGCCACTGGGCGCTGTCATCCGGCTCGCTTTCAACAATCAGGTCGAGGTAGCCAAGGATGGAGGTCATCGGGGTGCGCAGGTCGTGCGACACGCTGGTGATCAGTTCATTCTTGGCAGCTTCTGCCCGTTGTTCCTCTTCCCGAGCCAGCCGCAGCTGCCTGGACAGGCTGTTGATGTTTTCTGCCAGGTCGCCTAGCTCGTCATGGAAGCGCTCTTGCACCTGCACGGACCAATCGCCGCGGGCGATGCGGCTGACCACCTGCGAGATCTCCTCCAAATAGACGGTGGTGCGGCTGGTCAGCAGGAAGAAACAGAGCACGAACAGGGCAAAGCCATAACCCACGATCAACGGCAACCCTGCCACTTCATACAGCCACTCCAGCAGTCCCCGCAGCAATCTAGACCGATGTAGTTGGTGCATAATTGGTAGAGTGATCAACACCCCTACCACCGCCAGCCCGGCGCTGAGGGCAAACAACAGAATGAAGCGCCAACGGATGCTGCGGATCACCCGTTGCAGCAACGTCTTCCCCTGAGCCGCCATTTGCCGCGGGTGCAGGGACAACCGGGTGAACAGGTAAGCCACAGCGGCCATGGCAGCTGCTGCACCGACCGCCAGTAGCATCAGCCGCTCGAGCAACAACCGGGGCGTCGACCGCCACAGCCAGATGGCGCCGACGTTCAACAGGTCTCTGATAGTGCCTAGCCACTGCAACCGCGGACTAGCCGCGGCCAACCCCACCACCAAAATTACTCCGGGCAGCCAATGGGCAAAAAGCAGCGCCACCGCGGCAGCAGCAAGGGCCAGGAACGCCGCAGCGATCACCCCGTGGAGCACCAGCACGGGCAGCACCTGCCACCGGGGCAGCAGCAAGAACGCCTGCGCCCCACTCCAAAAGGGGGTGTTAAACACCTGAGGATAGCCCAGTCCGCCCCCCTCGGAGCAGAGTGTGCCTATCAGCCAGGCCTGCAGCTGGGATAGCATACCGAACAGCGCCAGGCAGACTACCAGAAACAACAGGCGGCTCCAGCCCTCCTGCCCTATGGTCTGCTGGCTGCGCAAGGGACGAACGGCCAGCTGCGCCCCCAGCAATGTGGCAGGCAGCAGCAGTATCCAAGGCAGCGAAGCGGCGTTTTCGACCATCAGTACGCCTGCGTTGACAGTTTCCAGGGATTCCGGCGTCAACTGATGCTGCTGCAGATAATCATGCAGCGCCAGTAACCTGGCTAGCTCACTGTTTGGTTCTTGCGCTGCCTGCACCTCAAACCCTGGAGTCCCCGGAATAGCAGGAATCACTTTCAGCCCAAAGGCCCGCACGTGGTAAACGGCCAGGTAGCTAAACACAGCGGTGCCGATGAGAACCAGCGCCAGACAACAACCCAACAGCGGCCACAGGTGCCGCCAGTCGCGCCTCAAATCAGCGAACATCTGCATCCCTGCGCTCCACATTCAGCTTGTAACCGATACCCCAGACGGTTTTGATCAGCCTGGGCTGCTGGGGGTTGATCTCCAGCTTCTCCCGCAGTTTGCGCATATGCACCATCACCGTGTTGTTGGATTCAAAGTATTTTTCCTGCCATACCCGAGAGAATATCTCCTCCGCACTGAATACCCGACCGGGATGGCTGGCCAGCAGCAGCAGTATGTCAAACTCGGTGGGAGTAAGGTGCACTTCCTCACCATAGGCCTTAACCTGATGGCTGAGCCGATTAATCCACAACTCACCCAGGCCGATTACCCCTTCGGCCTCTGTGCTATTGACCGGGTTCAGCTGCAGATATCGCCGTAGTTGCGCCTTCACCCGGGCCAACAGTTCCAGCATGTTAAAGGGTTTGGTGAGATAATCGTCGGCTCCGGTGGAAAGGCCCATGATCTTGTCCAAGGGTTCGCTCTTGGCGCTGAGAAAGAGTATGGGGATATTGCACTGTCGCCGTACCCGCCGACAGACCTCCAGGCCGTCCATACCCCTCATCATGATATCCAGGATGATCAGTTGCACGTCCTGCTGCTGCAGCGCCTGCAACGCCTCGTTTCCCGAGTGGGCCTTCACCACCTCATAGCCCTCATTTTGCAGATGAATTTCTATCAGATCGCATATCTCCACATCATCATCCACAACCAGAATGCGTTCCACTTCACTCACCCCTCTTCTTCCAGCTTTAACTGTAACAGATGAGGTCAAACCAGTCCTTAAGGTTTTCTAAAGGTGCGTGTTTGCCGGCCACGGCCAAAGGCTTAAGAAAACCTTCAGAAAAGGGCAAGCATTCGTTTCCAAATGGCGTCAGCCTATCTGCTAACATACAGGCAAGGTTAAGGAAAGGATGATTGCTGTTGCTCAATCTGATCATTGTCTGCGGAGGCAGGTCCCCGGAGCATGCGGTTTCACTAAAGTCGGCCAGCAGCATCGTGCAGCATGCCGACAGGAAGAAATATCTCCTCACCCTGGTGCATATCGACCTGCAGGGGAAGTGGAGCGTGCTGCCCGTAAGTGCAGATGACAGTCTCCAGGAGATTATGGGAAGGCTAGCTAACCTGCGCCACTATTCACCCTTGGAGGCCCTTGGCCACCTGCCCTGCAACACCCTGCCGACAGTGGTCTTCCCGGCGCTGCATGGCCCTGGCGGAGAGGATGGCAGCCTGCAGGGCCTGTTTGAATCCCTGGACATCCCCTACGTGGGCAGCAATGTCAGCGCTTCTGCCCTGGGTATGGACAAGGTGAACATGAAACGGATAGCCCAGGCCTTGGGCATGCCCGTTGCGCCCTATCTTTGCCTGCACTACAGCGAGTATGCACAGGCGGTGCCGAGCTTGATTCGGCAGGTTGAGGAGTTGCTGCGTTATCCTTGCTTTGTCAAGCCAGCAAGGGGTGGCTCCAGTATTGGAATTTCGCGTGTAGGGAGCTTAGGCGAACTGGTGCCTGCCCTTGAGCAAGCCTTTAGCTACGATCAGAAGATTGTGATCGAACGAGAGATAGTCGGACGGGAGATTGAGCTGGCGCTGCTGGGAAACGCCGCTGTGAGCTGCTCGCAGCCAGGCGAGTTTGTGCGGGAGCCCTCGTTCTTCGATTACCAGTGCAAGTATCTGGACAAGAGCCTGGCTATGCGCATACCGGCAGCGGTGCCCGCCAGAGCTCTCAGGGAGATGCGACAACACGCAGTCACCATCTACCGGGAATTTGACTGCTCTGGTCTTGCCCGTGTGGATTTCTTTCTGACCGCAGCAGGCGAGGTCTATTTCAACGAGATCAACACCATGCCGGGTTTCACCGTCTACTCTATGTATCCTAGCCTGTGGGCGGCGGACGGCATGGATTGCGCTGAATTGATCGACCGCTTGATCAACTTGGCGCTGGAGCGACAGCAAGCACAGCTAACAGCAGAACAGAAGGCAAGGGGTGTGGGCAATGATTAAACGAACTCTGGGTGAAATTGCTGCCATGTGCGGCGGCATTACCGATTCTCCTGACGTGCTGGTTGCCGGAGTATCCATAGATACCCGTGCCCTGGCCAAGGGAAACCTGTTTGTTCCCCTGAGGGGAGAACGGGTTGATGGGCACGATTTTGTCCGCCAAGCCCGCGAAGGTGGGGCGGCAGCAGCGCTTTGGAGCAGGCAACAGCCGGCACCCCGGGGCATCCCCCTGATTTTTGTGGAAGACACGCTGCAGGCACTGCAGCGGATGGCTGGTGCTTATCGGCAACAGCTCACTAACGTCCATGTAATCGGCATTACCGGCAGCAACGGTAAGACATCAACCAAAGACATGCTGGCCTCCATTCTGGCGCAGCGGTATCGCACCCGGGCGACCGCTGGAAACCAAAACAACGAGATTGGCGTGCCGCTAACCCTGCTGGCCCTGGATCACCAGACTGAATGGGCGGTGGTAGAGATGGGCATGTCCGGACGCGGTGAGATCGGGCTGCTGTCGCGGTTGGCGGTGCCAGAGCTCGCGATTATCACCAACGTTGGCGAGGCCCACTTGGCGGATCTGGGTAGCTTGGAGCAAATCGCCGCGGCCAAGCTGGAGATTTTGCAGGGACTGGTCCCGGCGGGATTATTGGTCCTGGATGGTGATAGTCAGCTGCTGCAGCCTGCCCTGGCACAGCGCAGGTGTATTTCCTTCGGCTTTAGTAAAGATAACCAAGTCTACGCTACAACAGTGGCGATGTCAGATATAGGCATGCGGTTTAGAATCAACGATGCTGCTGCACCCGAGTTTGGGCTACCTGTGTTTGGCCGCCACCAGGTGCAAAATGCGTTGGCTGCCATCGCCGCTGCCCGAGCGCTGAGCATGTCCTATGGGGAGATCCGTCGGGGACTACAGTCATTCCAACCCACCAAGCAACGAGGCGAGTTGCTGCGGATCGGCAACACCACCATCATCAATGATACCTACAAGTCCAACCCGGCTGGCCTGCGGGCGGCGCTGGACGTGCTGTGTTCGCTCTCGGGCTATGGCCGTCGCATCGCCGTGTTGGGCGATATGCGCGATTTGGGTGCCGCCGAAGGGTCGCAGCATACGGCTATTGGCAGACTGCTGGACCCAGCAAAGGTCCATGCGGTGATTACTGTGGGGAATGCTGCCCGCCAGATAGCCAGAGTAGCAGCAACTCGCTTTCCGGCAGGACGGGTATTTGCCGCTCGGGATAAGGAAGCTGCGCTGCAGCAGCTGCGACGGCAGCTGGATACAGAACCTGCCCTGATACTGATCAAAGGTGCCCACGCATTGGCGCTGCAGGAGCTGGTGCAGGCCATCCGTGAACAGTGACACGCGGGTTCTCACCGTCCCCGCGTGCCAGTAATGTGATACTTGATGAGTCAACAGAACCGTCAACCATCACCCTGACTTACAACACCTTTTCCAAGCCGAGCAGCAACAGAGTGACAATCAGGATGAACACCAAGGCGATTGCCCCCACCTTGCGCTGCCGTTGGGTAGTCTGCAGTAACGTCTCCTGATCCAGGTAATACTTGTCGGTGCCATCCACCTGCACGAAGATACCTTGAGCAGCCATCCCCCGGAAAATCACGCTGTCTCGCTGCCCTACCTCAGTCAGTGTTTTCGCCGCCTGCGGGGACAAGGCCCCCTGGTTATAGAAAGCGCTGATATACCGTTTTCGGCGCGCCATGATCGCTGCCGCTGCACTCATCACCAATCCCCCTATCTGTTCACCTGTGGTAGAATACGAATAAACTGGAGAAAGGTTGCCCGCAAGGCGATGTTCATTCTTCTTACATCGCGGGGCAAGCTAAGGCTGCACAGAAAGGAGCGGACGACGATGAGCATGGACAAAAAGACAGCCACCGCCACCTTCGGCTTGGGGTGATTTTGGGGGCCCGATGCCCAGTTTGGGCTCATCCCAGGGGTAATTCGCACCAGGGTAGGTTACACAGGCGGCACCAAGCCTAACCCCACCTATCGCAGCTTGGGCGATCACACCGAAGCTGTGCAACTGGATTTTGATCCCGAGCAAGTGAGCTACGGCCAGCTGCTGGCTGCCTTTTGGCAGCTGCACAATCCCACCCGCCCGCCTTATTCCCAGCAGTATCGGTCGCTGATCGTCTGCCACGACTCGGCCCAGCAGGCGGCGGCCGAAGGCAGCAAGTCCCAGCAGGAACAACAAGCAGGCAAGATCTACACCGAAATCTTGCCTACCAGCGAATTCTATCTGGCGGAGGGCTACCATCAGAAGTATTACCTGCAGCGGCTGAGACCAGTCTACCAGGAGCTGCGAGCGCGCTATTCTTCACTGGAGGAGTTCTTGGCAGACCCTGTAGTCACGAGGTTGAATGGCTATGCCGCAGGTTGCGGCAGCGCCAATGACTTGCAGCAAGAGCTGGAGACTTTCGCTCTGTCCTCCAGAGCACAGAGCTACCTGTTACGTCACCTGCACTGACATTAAAACACGCATAGCCGCAGGCTGGGGAAACAGCCGGCGGCCTGTCCTACCGGCGGGAGCGATTCACCGTTTCTCGCCCGTTTTTTGTTATCGGCAAACAAAGGCATGTTCTCCCCAAATGCACCCGCGGGCTAGCAGTACTGCAACAGATGAACCGGCGGCAGTGGGTCGCCTCCGGAAGGGTGCCGGATAGGGAAGCGACCGCCATTAGAACAACAGGATGGGCCGAGAGGAACGGTGGGGAACGAATGGATAGAAACCAAATTGGGAGATTAACACTCTGAAGCGGATGTGTTAGAACTAGACCAGAGTCGGGTTCCTGCTGGCACTGGAGTCTGCCAGCAAACCCGATTGGCCCCCGAGAATAGGAGTGAGAAGCATGGGTTTAGTTTTGCGCCGGGAGACTCCGGATGACTATCGCGTTGTGGAAGAGCTGACCCGGGAGGCGTTCTGGGGCTACACCAGCCCCACCTGTGACGAGCATTATTTAGTGCACCTGCTGCGCCAGACTTCTGCCTTCGTGCCGGAGTTGGACTGCGTGGCGGAAGTGGATGGCCAGGTGGTCGGGCATATCATCTACTCCAAAGCCAAAGTGATTGAGGGGCAAGGTGCCGAACATCAAGTGTTGACCTTTGGCCCGCTCAGCGTGCTGCCGGCGTACTGGAACCGCGGCGTCGGTTCGGCGCTGGTGCGACACACCATCACCGAAGCCAGGCGGTTGGGATATCGGGGAATCGTGATCTATGGCCACCCGGACTACTATCCGCGCTTTGGTTTTCGCAACGCCCAGGCGTTCGGCATCACCACGCCCACAGGCAGGAACTTTGATGCGCTGATGGCCCTGCCGCTCTATGAGGGGGCATTGGACGGCATTTCAGGTGCCTTTCATGTAGATCCGATCTTTGAGGTGGATGAAGAGCAAGCCGCTGCCTTCAACCGCACCTTTCCCCATAAGGAACCGGCACAGATGCTGCTCATCGGCGTGTTGCTGGACAGGCTGGAGCCGCGGTCGCGCCAGGCCTTCATCGACCGCAAAATCACCACGCTGGCTTGGCTCACTCGATTCAGCGGGCGGGAAATGCTCACCTGGGAAGGTATCGACGAGGACGTGCTGCGGATGATCAACCAAGTATTGAGGGAACACGGCTACGCCGAAAAGCTGTTTCCTACGTCCGAAATCCTCCGTCAAGCTGACCATAACTGAATGACGTGCGGCCGGGGAAAGAGGGTTCAGCCCTCCGTCTCATCGGCCGTGCTTGTATTTCCAGGGGTGCGGTGCGCCAGGACCGTGCCTGCGATCATTCAATAGTCTCTAGCCCGATAACAGCGAAGGGTTCCTTCCTGCTTAGGCCTCCAGATAAGTGCAGGTTCAGACCGGGGAACTCCCCCGCTCGCCATCTCGCCCAATATCTGCCCCGCCAGACTGGGTAATTCTGCATTGGCACGGTATAATAGAGTACAAATCTAGCTGGCAGGGGCATATAATTGCCAGAGGAGGAGCGACAATGAGCAAATTCAACGGCCAGCGCTTGCCCGACCATGTCTTCCAGATCGACGTGGAGCGGATGCGCAACGGCTGGTATTCGGATGCGTATTTCAGCAACACTGTCAGCATTCTACAGGCGTTATCCAAGGAACAATACCGCTTCAGCGGCCAGAGCGATCTGGGCGAGTCAGTCGGCCAAGGTGTACTCATCGGCGATATCGTGGTGGAGATGCAGTTCTTCACCAGGCGGAAGCCGTTCACCCTGGTTGCGGGGGTGGACGAAGCGTTGGCCATCTTGCGCAGCTGCACGGGCTATTATGCCCAAGATGGGACCTTTGTCAACACCTTCGACGACCTGGAGGTCGAGGCGGTGGAAGACGGCACCTTTGCTTACTACGACGGAGATCCAAAAGAGGTGCAGCCGATGCTGCGGGTACGCGGCCGCTACCGGGATTTTGCCCAGCTGGAGACCCCCATCCTGGGTGCGCTGACGGAAGCCAGCCGCATCGCCACTAACGTCTACAATGTGCTGCAGGCGGCGAACGGCAAGGATGTGCTGTTTTTCCCCGCCCGCTTTGCCCATTACAAGCTGCAGGCGTTGCACGGCTACGCCTACTCGCTGGCAGTTGATGCCTACAACGCCACCCATAACCGCCGCTCCCACGCGCTGGTCTCCACCAACGATCAGGGTGGTTGGTGGGGCGGCAAGGGCGGCGGCACCGTCTCCCACTCCTCCATCGCCTGTTTCCTGGGCGACACTGCCGAGACGATGCTGCAGTTTGCCCGCATCATCCCACCAGAGGTGCCACGCATTGCCTTGGTGGACTTCCACAACGATTGCGTCGGCGATACCCTGCGAGTGATTGACGCCATGTACGCCAAATTCATAGAACTATACCGGGAGAATCGCCTGACAGAGGCGGAGGCCTACCGGTTATATGCTGTGCGTCCGGATACCTCCGGCAGCATGCGCGATGTGTCGGTGTCGCCCCTGGGTGACAAGAGCCTCGACTGCGGGGTGAACCCGCGCCTGGTATGGCAGTTGCGCCAGGCCATCGACAGTGCCTATCTCCGCTTTGACGGCCGCGCTGACGAGATGGACATCGCACAGGACTATTGCCGCCAGGTGAAGATCGTCGTCACCGGGGGTTTCGACGCTGAGAAGATCAAGCGGTTTGAGAGCTTGCAGGTGCCGGCGGACATCTACGGGGTGGGCTCCTCCCTCTTGGAGAACAGCAGCGCCACCGGCACCAACAACGACTACACTGCCGACATCGTGCGCGTGCGCATAGACGACCGCTGGTACAACCTGTCCAAAGTGGGCCGAAAAGCCGGTTCAAACCCAATGCTGCAGCGGGTTTGACACGGGGGGACTGTCCCCTCGTGTCATGCCTGGGCAGGAAAGCTAGGTGCTGCCAACGAATATGTCACGGGGGCCTGGAGACTGCTAGCAGGAAACGCCAGCGGACTTGGCCCCGGTGAATGGCGCGACCTCGCGCAGAGGAGGAATCACCGATGAGGGTCAGGCCGATTGTTGTGGTTCTCGTGTTGGGCTTGCTGCTTTCTGTTGCGGGGTGCACGCGGGTAGAGCGTGCGGAAGTAACCAGGGGAGATTCGGTTGCTCTGGAAGAAGCAATTGCTCTGCAACAGTCAACGTACGCGTCGGTGTATGAGGTGATTATGGGGTCCTATCCCGAGGAAGGCTCGCCGGACGAGAGGTTTGCCACTAAAGAAGATACTGTGGAGTTCCTTTCTGCCACTTTTCCCCCTCACGCTGCCGAGAAGATCGCTGCAGCCTTCTTCGATAGGCAGGGTAACCGCAGGTGGGATTCGTTCTTACCGACCATCTATCACCAGGGAGTGACGGTCACAGATGCCTATTACGAGGAAGTGCGCCTGAACCAGCAATGCAAGTTCTATCTGGTGGTTGAAGAGCAGTACTTGGAGCATGCCGGAGATGAGGTGCAGCCGAGGCGAACCCTGTATGTGCAGGATGACAACGGCGAATGGAAATGCCAGATGATAGACGGTTTACAGTGGATTTCGGGGGCTGGTTACACTGCCCACGGGCGGCGTTCGAAGTAGTCTTGCGCGGTCTTCGGGGGCAAGATAATCTCCACGTCTGGCGGAAAGGGGGCCAGTAGATTGAGCGATAGAATGAGGGTCCGCTTAGTCAATTGTCTGATTATGCTGGCGCTCCATGGACTGATCTATCTACTTAACTCTCGGTACTTTGATATCGGCAAACCTTATTACCTGTATACAGTAAGCTGGACATCGCGAAGGATGCTGCCGCTGGCGGGTGGCATATCGGCCCTGGCTGCATTGTTGGGTAAGAGTCACTTGAGCGTGCTGTCGTTTGCAGGATATGTTCTGGGGATTATCCTGGGGGAACTGTTTGGTGGGTTCGCCAGAGATGTGCCACCACAATACCCGCATTATGGATGGCTGATCTGGGGCTGCACCTTTCTCCTGTCCGTCGGGGCCGGAGTGGTGGTAGAGCGGGGAATACGCAAACGGTTGGAAGCTTAGTGCCCCGGTCGGCCCGCAGGCAATGGATGCAAAGATGCCCGGGCAGAGGCGAGGTAAAGCAGGCAGGTACGCATATGGAGATTAGAAGAAGGCACACTGGGTTTGACTGGTGTGCCTTCTTTCCACTCCATCCGTGCGCCCTATTGGCCGCTCGCCCCTACGCCGCGCAGCATCCTCTCCACGCCGTTGGCGGACGCGCATCCGCCATTGTTGTCACCGTGCCAGAGCAGACGCATTTCCTCACACCGGATCAGTAGCTCATCCAGCTTGCCCTCATCCAGCACTGATCCATCCTTCAAGACGATGATGTGGTCGGCCCGCCGCAAGGCGGCACGTCGATGCGAGACCACCAGACAGGTCGTGCTTTGCCGGGAGAACACCCGCTCCCACATCAACCGCTCAGTATCCATATCCAGGGCGGAAGAGAGGTCTCAAACACCATTAGGTCTGCGCCCTGTGCAAACATGCGAGCAGCAGCCACCCGCTGCACCTGTGGGCTGCACAGGTGGCAATTCGCCTTCCATGGGCAGCGATGAATGGGCCACCAAGTCGGCTTGAGTGCTGCCGGGCAACAGCTCCAACAGGCTATCGAAGGAAACGGCGGGCTGCTTGAACCTGGCCAGGAAGTAGCCGATGAACTCGGACGCACCGGTCACCCAGTCCAAGTAGTAGACGAAGAGGGCAAAGTCACCCACCGAAAAGGTGCCTTGCTGCATGGCCTGATTGACCAGAATGAGAATTGTCCCGGTACCGATCCAAACGGCGTTATGGGTCACCGAATCAAGCAACAGGTGCTTGGGTAGATGGGCAAACGAACCGTCGCCAACTGACGCCCAAGCGAGTCAAAAGAACCGTCCCGGTGGCTCAAAGTGAGTCAACGGAACCGTCCGGTGACTCAGTGGCAGCTCGGCCTCATCCCGGCAGCAAAGCGGCTGTAGCCACGCTGCTGGTAGAAGGGCACCAACTGCTCCTCACAGAAGAACTGTATATGCAGGCCACTCTGCTGGCAGCGCTGCACCAGTAGCTCCATAATGCGGGTGCCGATGCCTTGACGTCGGTACTCGCTGTCAACTCCCAGCCCACAGAGGTAGGCATTGATCACGCCGTCGGAGACTACGCGGCCAGTGCCCACCAATCTGTCCTGGTCGTATGCGTAAAGCACGTACCAGCTGCCATCCATAGCGGCGGCCAACTGCTCGGCGTCCAGTTGCAGAAAATCGGCCCAGCCCATGCGTTGATAGAACTGGTAGATGTCCTGGCGGGATTTCAGTTTGCTAGTGTATTGCATGGAGTGCACTTCCTTGTATAAGAACCTTGCCCCCGAGTGTTGAGCCAACCGAAAAGTAGACAGGGCTGTCTACTGTTTACTACAGGCTGTCACCGAAATCCTGGCGGAATTTCTCCACCAAGCGGTGTTGCCAGGCGGAGGTGGGCTCCAGACGCCCAAAGAAGAAACGCAAGGTCTTCGGTTCTTCGGTGAACCTTAAGCCGCCGATCAACTCGCGGTTCTGGTGCAACCAGACCACCCTGTCCACCGCGTATTTGACCTGCGAAAGAGTGAACACGCGCCTGGGCAAAGCCAGTCGCACCAGCTCCAAGGGAGCAAATACTTCGTTCCCTTGCTCATCCCGCTGCTCGGAGAGGGTACCCCGCTCCATACCCCGAATCCCTCCAGCCAGGTAGAGGGCAGCTGCCAAGGCACCAGCCGGGTACACATCCTGCGGCAAGTGGGGCAGAAAAGCGCTGGCATCCAAGTGGCAACCCAACCCTCCGGCTGGCTTGACCACAGGCACCCCTGCCTGCTCCAATTGCTCCACCATGAAGCGGATAAACTCCGGCCCGTGCGAAATCATGTCCTCGTCCATCGTCTCCTCCAAGCCAACTGCCATCGCTTCCATTTCCCGCACGGACATACCGCCGTACGTCAGGAAGCCCTCGTAGAGCGGAACCAACTCCCGCATCGCTGTCAACAGCTGCTCGTCTCGCAGGCAGATGCCCCCGCCGCGAGCGCAGCCCAGCTTGCGTCCGGAGAAGTAGAAGACGTCGCAGAGTGAGGTAACCTGCCGGGTGATCTCCCGAATAGAGAGGTGGGCACAAGCTTCTTCCCGCCGCTTGATAAAGTAGAGGTTGTCCGCCAAGAGACTGGCGTCCAAGACCAGCAGTAGACCGTGCTGGTCGCACACCTGCCGCACCGCACGCAGGTTGGCCAGTGAGAACGGTTGCCCGCCAATCAGGTTGCCCCCGGCTTCTATGCGTACGAAGGCGACGTTCTCCGGCCCTTCCTCTTCAATCAGCGAGACCAGCTGTTCCACATCCAAATTGCCTTTGAAGGGATGGCTCTCCCCTGGTTGCAGGGCTGCTGCAATCAGCAGCTCCTCCACCCGCCCACCCTTGAGGGTGATGTGGGCTTTAGTGGTGGTGAAATGCACATTCATGGGGACCACCATACCGGGGCGAACCAACACCTGAGCCAGGATGTGTTCGCAAGCTCGCCCCTGATGTGCCGGGAGAAAGTGCGGAAACCCGAACAACTCCTGCAGCTTTTGCTGCAGACGGGCGAAAGTCTCGCTGCCAGCGTAGCTATCGTCGGCGATCATCATGGCTGCTTGTTGGCGATCGCTCATGGCATTGACGCCGCTATCGGTAAGCATGTCCAAGAAGACATCGCGATTCTGTAACAGAAAGGTGTTATTCCCTGCCTGCTGCAAAGCCTGCAATCGGCTCTCGATCGGTAGCAGAGACAGCTTTTGTACGATGCGCACTTTGTGCATCTCCAGGGGGAACGATTCGCCACTCCAGGTTTTGATTCTTGTCATTTGTTTTGCCCTCCTTGATTTGTGAGACTAATAGCCGGCGAACGTACCAATAGTCGATGTCCAAAGCACCACCTCCCCCAGAAATACAAAATCCCCGCCCTTTGCTTCAGCAAAGGGCGGGGACTAATCCGCGTTACCACCAATGTTCATCGGCACCTCACGATGCCAACCTTATCGAGTACGCTGCGCAGGGCAGTTATACTCTAGTGCTGTAACGGGCACGGTCCCGGCGCAGCCTACTGGGGCGTTGTCGCCTGTTCGGTGCGAAACTCACGAGTGTATTTCAAGGTCAGTCTCCTCGCCCCTCTCAGCAGCCGGTAGCTCTCTGTGAGGAAACACGCACCTCTACTTCTCTCGGTCAACGTTTTTGTCTTGTTTTGCAGTATACGCCGCGGAGGGGCAAATGTCAATGCAAGATATCTTACAATTGCATGACAACTTGTGTCCAGCGAAATATCGCAATTTGCGGTGGATCATACGGAGCGACTAGCTACATACATCATAACCCTGGCTCACTCTTCGCCACGCATGATATCCACAAACAGGCGCGCAATCATGGGATCGAACTTACGCCCGGCCAGCATCGCAATTTCCTGGAGCGCGGCCTCTTCGCTGACCGCCCCCTCTCCGCGACGGAGGATAGCGTCATACGCTTCGGCGATGGCGATCACCCTGGCCACCAGCGGGATTTCGTCGCCCTTAATTCCTTTGGGATAGCCGGAGCCATCCCAGCGCTCGTGGTGGTTAAGCACGCCTTCGGACAAATCCACGGTATGATCAAACAGATTCAGAATGCGGTAGCCGACGATGGGATGCTGTCGCATTTCCTTGTGTTCGCCTTCGGTCAGCTGACCGGCCTTGTTCAGCACTTGTTCATCCAGCACGATCTTGCCGATGTCATGCAGGTACCCGGCGTCCCGCAACTTGCGCACGTCTGTCTCGGACATGTTCAGAGCCCGGGCGATCCGCTGGCAGAGCAGGCTGACGTTCTGGGAGTGGGCCCGCTCCCGGGGGCTTCTCGCATGCAGGGTGTCTGTGATGGTTTGCACCAAGTCGGAGTTGGTCACCGGGCGGTCCAGGGTCTTCCGCTGATACATGGCATCCTCCGCGGCGGTCATCACATGCGCGATGTTTTCTTCCGCCTCAGTCTTGGTGGCAAAACCCAGCGACATACTACACTTGACGGCGATGATCTGTTCTTGGGACAACAACCCCCGCACCTTTTCCACAATCTCACCGGCGCGGTCTGCCTCGGTATTAGGCAGGATCATGGCGAATTCATCGCCACCAACCCGGGCGACAATGTCCTCCGGTCGACAGGCGGAGCGCAGGGTATCGGCGATGCGCTGTAGTAAGGCGTCTCCCGCTTGGTGTCCAAAAATGTCGTTGGTCAGCTTCAGCCCGTTAGCGTCACCAAAGATGATGGAAATGGGGAGATTTTCGTCTGTATCCAGCCGATCCAAAGCGGCGTCGAAGAATACCCGGTTGTACAGCCCCGTCAGTTGGTCGTGATAGGTGAGATACTTGATGTGGTCCTCCTGCCGCTTGCGCTCGGTATTATCCAGGAAGGTGACCACCACACCGATCACCTCACCGTTGCGGTATTGGGGATATGAGTGGTAGACCACGTCGAAACTGCTGCCATCCACCCTCCAGAAGACCTCGTTATCCCGTTGGGCCCCCTGCCCGGTGACTAGAGTTCTGGCAATAGCGCACTCCTCTATGGGCATCGGCCGGCCATCTGCATAGCTGTGGTGGATTAGCTCGTGCAAATTGCGGCCGATCAATTCATCCTGATGCCCATATCCCAATAGACGCAGGCCGCTGGCGTTGATAAAAGTGCAGTTTCCGCGGATATCCAAACCAAAAACGGCTTCGGCGGTGGAGTCCAGGATTAGCTGCAATCGGTCTCGCGTTTGCTGCAGATCGCGATTGCTTTGCTCCAGTTCGCTGGTACGATCCCGGACCGTCTCTTCGAGGTTGTTCACCAGGCGATGGATGGTGTCCGCCATGTGGTTAAACGCCGCCGATATGCTACCTATCTCATCGTTGCGCACAATCGGTACCCGGTCGGCCAGATTGCCTCGAGAAACAGCGCCTGCGGCACCGATTAGGCTGTCGATGGGGCGCAAGAGCCTGCCGATTTGTACCCGATAGATCGCCACCGATAAGAGCAGCGCCAACAGCATGATTGCGCCGGTGGTCATGATAGTGTCGCGGATTCCCGCAATCAGCGGACTTTCCGGAACGGCTGAAACGACCAGCCAATCCAGTCCCGGAGCACTGAACTCATCCACGGCAGTATAGAAGCGGTCGTCGCCGCCGTCAACCTGAAAGGTGGTGCCGCCATTACTGGCGTGTCCAGTGGCTGTCTCAATCAGGGCCACATGACCTGTATCCGCGATGGTCAGTCGACCGATGCCACCATCAGCGAGGTGGATGAAATTGTGCTGGCCAAGGGAGTTGGCAACCAGGTGCCCGCTCTCCCTTTCCATGATCGCTGCCACAGCCGACCGACCGACCGTCAGTTCCTGTAACAGGCCATCTATCCGAGACAGGGTGACATGGGCACCGAGCACACCCTGCAAGACCCCGTCATTGCCGTATACTGGCATGGACGCGGAGATTGTCAGGTCGTCCATGACAAAGTGTTTATAGAGTGGAGAAAATACGAGTCCCCCGGTTTCAACTGCCGCTTGATACCATGCCCGGGTTCTTGGATCAAACCTGCCGGCATCAACTGTGCGCTCACCGGCGGTCATATCCGGGGTGACGGTGTAGTACCAGGAATGGCCACCCGTTATCTCGTTATTGCGCATGATCTCCACTTCGTTTTCCGCGTTTCTGCGCGCGCCATAGTACTCGCCCCTGACGCTCCCAAAACTGAAGCTGTAAAGGCCGTCACTGCTGTGGGCTTCCAGCACAGCCACAAAGAAACGCTCCCGTTCCCATGCATTGCTCAGATCAACTGCGCCACTGGCCAACAGGCCTAGGTTGGACTGCACGATATGAATAGGGACCTGCATGAAGTCCTCCACCTCGGCGAATATGCGCGAGTTCATGTCTGCCGCCAACTCGGTCAACATCTCCCGGGTTGAGCCGATCCAGTTGGAATAGGTGATGTATCCGATGCCCACCAGCGTGGACACCAACAACGATATGAATATCAGAAGCAGGACTGTCCTGATCGGAAGGCTTCTGGAGCCCATTAGCACGTCCCCTTTCGCCACACTCTTCATCTTTACCCTGTGCTAGGGCTGTCTCACTCCGATTTCGAGCATTAATAACGGCTATGCCGCTGGTGTCTCTGTTTTCGACAAGCCCTGCCCATAATCCTCTCACTCTCTCCCTGCCTCCCGTACGACTACGGACGATTTCTGCATTCTGTCAAGCCTCATCTAGCCTGGGACTATGACGTCAGCGGCAGTAGAACATAGACATAGAAATGGACTGTCCGGAAAACACCGACTATCGGCTCTAACCTGAACACCCAGAAAAATATCGTGCTTCGAAGAGGAGAATGCAGCGGGAGTGTCAAAGTTAATAGTTACTCTTACCGTTATGAGTTTGGGGGGAACGACATTGTGGAATGACAACTCCTGGCTGGCACTGCTGCTGACTCTGTTTGCCGGTCTCTCGACCGGCATCGGAGGAGCCATGGCTCTGCTAAGCAAAAAGGTGAATACTCGCTTCCTGTCACTGGCCCTGGGGTTCTCGGCGGGAGTGATGGTCTATGTCTCGTTTATGGACATTCTGCCGAAAGGGCAAGAGGCGTTGGTCAAAGTGCACGGGCCGAGTGCAGGGTCATGGATGGCTATTGCTGCTTTCTTCGCCGGAATGGCGGCTATTGCCATCATCGATCGCGTCATCCCCGAGGACAACAACCCGCATCATCCCTGCCCGGCAGATCAGATTGACTGCCCTCCGGAAGTGCCGGGGGAAAAGGGATTGCAGCGCATGGGGATTCTGGCAGCGTTATCTATCGCGATTCACAATTTCCCGGAAGGCTTGGCTACCTTTGCAGCCACGCTGCAGGATCCGCAAATGGGAACCGCCATTGCTTTCGCTATCGCCATTCATAACCTACCGGAGGGAATCGCAGTGGCCGTACCTATTTTCTACGCCACTAAAAGCAGAGGCAAGGCCTTCTTCTACGCCCTGCTTTCTGGAGCTTCGGAACCGGTGGGGGCACTGCTGGGATATCTGTTGCTCCGGCCCTTTTTCAACGACGTAATACTAGGACTGCTGTTTGCGTTTGTAGCCGGGATCATGGTGTTCATCTCGTTGGATGAGCTGCTACCGACAGCCCGCGCCTATGCCGAGGAACATCTGGCTATCTACGGCACTATGTTGGGCATGGCCGTGATGGCCATCAGCCTGCTGCTGTTTGTCTGAGGCAGGTGAGTTTGGAGCCACCCTTCACTGCCATAGATATGCCTCAAAAACCGTAGCTGCCACCTGAACAGATCTAAAAGGACGATGCTTTTCCCACCCCGCGTGCAAGCGGTGGAAGAGCATCGTCCCTCTGATTGTACCTGGATTTGGCCCTGACCCTAGTGCTGCGACAGCGTGCCTAGCTCGCGGCAACGCCGCTCGATGCGGCGGAAGAGTGAGAACCCTAAGGCGGAGAAGGCGACCATGAATACAAGCAGGATCAGCAACTCGGTGTTTAAGGGCAGCAGTGTATTGGTGTGCAGCAGATAGCCCCGGATTGCGTCATAGGCATAGGTGAGGGGCAACGCCAGGGCGACAGCCTGCATCGGCCGCGGCATCACTGTGATCGGGAAGTTGCTGCCGCTGAGGACAATCAGCATGTTGCTGCTGATATCGATCACGTTGTTGGCGTTATTGCTGATCAGCACCACAGCTGCCAACCCAAACCCAAACCCGTAAAGGGCAATGATCAGCGGTACTAGGATCAATAGCGCCGGCCCCGCAAAGCTGAAGAAGTTTACGCCGAAAAGCAGCCAAACGATAACTATCACTCCCACGCTGTTTAGGGTAGTCAGGAAGATGCTGAAACAGGAACGGCCAATCAACTGCACCAACACACTAGCCGGAGTCAACCAGTTGGATTCAAGTACACCGGTATCCATCTCGTTCTTCAACGAGAAGCCCATTCCCCAAGCGACTGCGCTGACGTAACTGGAAATGAGGGCCCCCAGAGTGTAAAAGGCCATGTAGTCGCCACTGCCGGTATAAGCAGCCAGACCGGGGTTGACACCCTCCACCTGGAAGCTCTGGGCCATGAAGTACATCGGAGTAATCCACATCACCGGCTCCACCAGTCGCATCACTGCGTTTAGAGGGTAGCTGAGGAAGACCTGCAGGTCTTTGCGAAAGATGGCTGCTATCGCCATCAGGGCGTGACGCCACCCACTCACTCCAATAGTCATTTTCCTCACCTCCTAATACTGGCCCACGGTACCGGTGGTCAGCATATGCCGCTGCACCCGGAAAAAAATGAGCAAGCCAGCTGCAAGCAGCACCGCTCCGGAAATGAGCAAATATTGCAGCTCAGACGAAACGGCGCCCAGGCTGTTGCCGATGGCGATAGCCCTCACCGCATTGATAGAGTGGGTCAGCGGCAGTGCCCGGGAGATGGCGGACATCCAACCGGGTAAAACGGCAATGGGATAAGTAATGCCGGCGAACACGGTGATCAGCCCTCGGGTGAAGTAGACGAACGAATTCGTCTCCTTGGCTACCAACACCAGGCTGGCAAAGATGATGCCGATGCCATAGATAGAAGGTATCGAGGCGGCCACGACGGTCAACAGGTGCCAGATGCTGCCCAGCATGCGCACTCCATAGAGCAACCGCCCGGATAGCCAGGAGATGCCGAGCATGCCGAGGCACACCAGCAGGTCTGCCCAGGCTGACCCAAGCAACAGAAAAACTTTCGGTGCCGGGGCTAACCAGTTTGATTCCAGCGTGCCTCGCACCTGCTCCTGCCGCAGGGAAGAACCGAAGCCCCAAAGGATCATGTTAAACCACCACCAGAACATGGCTCCAAAGACAATATGGCTGGTGTAGTCATCAGTGCCGGCCAGGCCGACAAAGGTGCCGACCGCCATGTTGTCTGGGCCGGCCAATGCCTCACAAACGAGGACGTAGGCAAAAGGGTAGATTATCGGCCAGACAACTAAGGCGATTAAGAAGGTGGGGTAGCGAAAGTAGGTCAGCAGGATGCGGCGACAGACTGCCGCTGCGGCGCGCAACACCTGTAGAAAATTCCCTCTCTCTGGCATCTATCTCCCACCCCCTACTCCCGCAAGGACTTGCCGGTTAGGTGGATGAACACATCCTCCAAGCTGGGCTCGCGGTTGGAGAAGTTGGTCACTCCGGCACCAACCGTGACCAGATACGTCAGCACTTCGCCCGCGCCCATGCCGCCGTTTAGATGCATGGTGGTGGCAAAGCGGCGCAATTCCTCGTTAAGCGATGTTTGCAGATTGCTCACTCCCCGCTCCAACAGCGTGTCGGTCCACTGCTCTTGCCAGCGTTCCGTCTCGATGGAGAACAGCCGGCGGTCATCCAACAGATGCTTCAACTCCTGCGGAGTGTCCATGGCGATGATGCGGCCATGGTCGATGATGGCCACGCGGTCGCAGAGCTGGTCCGCCTCCTCCATATAATGAGTGGTCAACAAGACGGTGCGGCCTTCCTCTTTAATCTCCAGGATCAGCTCTCGTAGGTTGCGGGCGGATTGGGGATCCAGACCAGCAGTAGGCTCATCCAAGATCAGCAATTCCGGCTCGGACAGCATCGCCTTAGCCAGACAGATGCGCTGCCGCATGCCAGTGGAATATTTCTCCACGTTCTCGTCGGCACGCTTGCTCAGCTGAAAACGGTCCAGCAGGGCGTCGATGCGTACCTGGGCCAACTTGCGTGGGATGCCGTGTAGTGCAGCAAAGTATTCCAGGTTCTCGCGCCCGGTCAGCTTCCAATAGACTGAGCGCTCACCGGTAAGCACAGTGCCCAGGTGGCGCAATGCCTGGATGGGATGCTGCATCGCATCTACTCCGGCAACACTGATGCGGCCGGCGGTCGGTCGCAGCAAGGATGAGATCATCTTGATGGTGGTTGTCTTTCCGGCTCCATTTGGCCCCAAGAGCCCAAAGATCTCACCGCGTTGCACCGAGCAGCTGATGTTATCCACTGCCACAAAGGCAGGCTGAGCCGGTTGACCTCGTTTCCGCTTGCGCGGAAACTCCTTGCGCAGATTCTCCAGCTCCAGCACGTTAGCCATCACATTAAGCGCCCCCTTGTAAACAATCATGTTCACTGCCTTTTATGTTAAGGCAGTCAAGGAGCACTGTCAAGGATTATTCACTTAACATCTTAAATTTATTCATGTCGTTGTTAATTATATAAAGGATGAGACACTTAGCGCTTGCGTGGCAGCACAAAGTGACGCAAAGCGATTAGCGGGTGATACAACAGCATCCGCGGGCCAGCGTAACGCATCACCTCGCGAATTCTTGCGTGCATTTCTGGCCTGTAGCACGGAGTCTTGACAGGCTGGTATTCAGCTGGCTAAACCGGAAATCCTGCCGACAACCAACGAACGCCAACAGCCCAAAGGCTTGTGGAAATGTTCTGTCTTTCACAAAAAACTTTGACTTTCCCCTGAGAGGAGTGTATGATAGCGGCGATGGGTCACATTTGCAGTTCATAATATGTGGTTTGGGGGATGTTTAAATGTTAAGCGCATTTGATACGCTGTTCACCACAGCGGTCCCGTTCATCATTCATTTGATGGAGGCCATGGGCGTTTTCGTGATCTTGTTTGCCGCTTTACGAGCCTTCCTGCAATATGCGTTCAGACTGTTCGATCTCTCCGATGATACGGTCAAGATCGAGCTGGCCAAAGCATTATCCATCGGACTAGAGTTCAAACTGGGAGCGGAGATCCTGAAGACTCTGACCGTCAGAAGTCTTGATGAAATGCTGGTGTTGGCATCGGTAGTGGTGCTACGGATGTTGTTGACCTTCGTGCTTCATTGGGAAATCGATTCTGATACAAAGCACTGCAACAGTTTCCTCAGGCTGAAGAGAAAGAATCAATCCGAAATGCAGGAACAGTCTGCGGGGAAGAGCCTATCACTAAACACAAAGGCTTAGTCTAGGTAGAAGCTAATACCAAGCCACCTGTTCGTCTGAACAGGTGGCTTTTGCGGCCTCCAAATGCTGCCTTCCGTGGCCTACTCCGCGATCACGTCCCGGGATAGCGAAGGCACCTGCTGAACCCAAACGCTTCCTTCTGCGTAAGCGAACTCTGTGCCGTCATTCAAGCGATAACTGAAGTGGTCCTCTGGCCGATCCTTGCGCCAACTCCCGCTACAAAACTGTCCGTCCCGCAGGAAATAGGCCTTCCCCTCCCCCAAGACATTGATTACGCTCTGCACGCCATTGATCGGCACGCTGATCGTCTTCACAGGTGCTTCGATCAGGATGATGTTCTTGGCCACGATAGGATCGTCCTCGGCTGTAGGATGGGGCTCCCCGTTGACCAGACGGATATAATGCTGTTCTTCCGGCTGATAAACCCAGGACACCTTGTAGCTAGGACTATATGCAATCTCCACTTCATTGACAGCGTGCGTGCCGACGAAATCGCCCAGAGGCAGCTCTGGTAATCCCAAGGTGGGGTACCCTCGCCTGCTGGCAACGCTAAGCAAACTCTCGCTGGTGATATAGGTGCTGTGTGGGCGAGAGCGCTGCGGGTCAGTGTAGAAGGCACCTCCGGCATTGGTGATATCGCAGATGCTCTTGACGCCCAACTCCTGGCGCAACTCCAACGCATTCATGCTGCCACCGACGTGGGCCAGTGGTAAGTCGTAGGCTTTGGCCACATGCAGATAGTAATAGCGAATGCTGCGAATGGGACCGACAAAGCCCGGATCCCGTGAATAAAAGGCCGCCAACAGACGGGTGACCCCTGCCTCGCAGATGAACTCATGCACCACATCGGCTTTGGACAATCCGTGTTGTGGACGGGCATTCTTGCTGTTGTCGATCATCACCATATAGGCGGCGGGAAGGCCTGGCTCGGGTTCGGGCTCGGGCTCTTCCTCAGGAATAGGCTCGGTCTCCGGTGACTCCTCCGGCGATTCGGGCGGTTCTGGTTGGCTGGCACTAGAGCTGCACCCGACCAACAACAGAGCGAGCAGCATGAGCAGAATCAGCGGCTTTAGCTTATGCATCTTTCTCCCTACCTTCCTAATACAGCAGTGCAGCTTGCCTACCCGTGTTGCTGGCAAGTTGCAGCAGGTCTATTGATTATGCCGTTTGAGGAATTCCAGGGCTTCGGCGGGTGGCAATGGTTTGCTGAAGTGGTAGCCCTGGACCAAATCGCAACCATGCCGCCGGAGGTATTCCAGTTGCTGCCCGGACTCCACCCCTTCGGCCACAACAGAGTGCCCCATGCGGTGAGCCATGGCGATGATGGTGCCGGCGATCATCCGCTCAGGTTGCTGCAGCAACAGATGGTCGATGAACGACTTGTCAATCTTGATGCAGTTCACCCGCAACTCCCGTCCCCGGGCGAGCGATGAATACCCAGTCCCATAGTCGTCGATAGCCACCAGGATTCCCAAACTTTGCAGTTCACTTAGCTTCCGGTTGGTAACCTCGTAATTCTCCAACAACAGCGACTCTGTGATCTCCAGCACCAGGCCGCCTGTCGGCACACCAACCTGTTCAGCTGTCTGCTTGATGTCCTGCACGAAGTCGTCGCTTAACAGCTGCACAGCCGACACATTCACGAACACCTTCACGTCCCTGAACCCTTGCCCTTGCAGCGCTTTCAGGAATTTGAAGGCCTGGCTGACGATCATCCGTCCCAGCGGCACGATCAGTCGGGTCCGTTCAGCGACAGGTATGAACTCCGCCGGTGATACAGCGCCCAATTCCTGGCTGTTCATGCGCGCCAGCGCTTCGTAGCCCGCTACCCGGTTCGACTGCGCGTCTAGGATCGGCTGATAGTGCAGGCAAATGACAGCCTCATCCTGCTTGTCTACGGCAATATGCAGTTCCCTTTCTATGACGCTTTCCCGTAGCAGGTCGTCCTCCATCTTTCTGTCGAAGAAACGGTAACCGCCAGCCTGCTCGCGCCTAGCATAGCTGGCCGCGATAGCAGCCCGCTTGATCGCCTTCTCGGGGCTAAGGCACTCGTCGCCGATCTCCACAACTCCGATGGTCATTTCCGCGCTCCTGGCCTGCAGGAGGCCGCGCAAACTCTCCATGACCTGTTCACAAATGCCGATCAGTTCATCCTGTTCACTGTAGGATTCTATGTACAGGGCCAAGCGCCCTCCAGCGAGCCGGAATAGCCGCTGATCGGGTCCACACGCACGGGCCAGCTGCTGGGCACACTCGTTCAGCACCGCATCCCCATATTGTGGCCCGAAGGTCAGGTTCAGCAAATCAAGGTGACACTCGATCAACAGCAGGGCACCCCGATGGTCACCAGCTGCCAGCTCGAGCTGCTGTTGCATGAATCTATTAAAGTAACTCCGGTTAGGCAGGCCTGTCAGATGGTCAAAGTAGTAGCTCTGCACCAAGTCTGAGTTTCTCTTATGGCTGACGTAAATCAGGGCAATCATCACCGAGAACATGAACAGCAGGGCAACCACCCCCACCTGGCTGACACGCCGGATCAGCGCATGGGTGGTCGTCAGGTCATGGGCCAGCATCAGGGTGCCAATCCGTTCGCCTTCCACCACCACCGGAAGCATGATCACATATGCCGGCTGACCATTGAGATCGGTCGATGTGATGTACTCCCGGCCTGCCACTATCTCGTCCCGCGCCTGCTCTATCAGATTCGTTCCGCCCAGGTGATCATACGTACAGGTGGCGACCAATTGCAGCTCAGCATCGATGAAACGGGCACAACTGACCCACTGGTCTTGCCTCATCTGTTCCAGCAGACGCGGTACTTCAAACTTGCCCAGAAACTCGTGCACCGTCTCCGCCAGTACGCCGATCTGCACAAACCGCTGATCGGGCATCCGAAAGTACCCATACTTCAAATGGTTGTCCGATTCTGTATCCTGCCGAATCCCTTCCACCAGGTGGTCTCGGCCACTGATCATAAAGTCATGGACAGGATGGCCCGGCGTGGCCTGCCAGCCTATATAGAGACCGGTGTTGGACGATAGGATTTCGCCTTGGGGGCTGTAGGAGTAGATCTCATCCACTTCTAGCGCCGTGGCCAGCTCAGCCAAACGAGGGTGGCTGTGATCCAGTTCGGCAGCCACCACCTGGCCGGCCGCCAGCAGCTTCTTTGCCAGCAGGCTGTCCACGATCTCCGTTGCCTCGGTTGCGATAGCCAGGCTCCGCGCATAACTGATGGCCAATCTACGGGATTCCTCTTCCACATGCTGATAGTAGAAGTCGCGGGTGGAATTGACGATTGCACTGCCCGCAACGAAAAAGACCACCACGATTACGATGATCGGGACCGCCAGATTTCTCGGCTGTAAATTGATGTGGCCGCTCCCACGCAACGATGCTCACTCTCCTCCGAATTCTGGAACTCCGCGAGTTGATTAAGGCCAGGCCAACCCCAATAGACGAACTATTCATATTATGATCATATACGATCCTTATTGGTATCTGCTACTATTATTTTCAGTGCTGACGCCGGGCGTCACTCTCTTACGCAGCCCAGCAAGTTGCGAATCTGCCACAAGGCAGCGGTGATGTCATCCTCCGTTGTGAAAAAGTGGGGAGCAATCCGGATCGCCTCGCCCCTGGCGGAAGCGATGATGTCCCTTCGCTTCAGCTGTTCCTCCATCAGATGGGAGTCTGGCACCTTGATGGCGGTGGTAGCACCCTTGGCTGAGACCTCCCTAGGGCTGAGCAGAGGCAGTGCCAACTCGTCGGCCACCCGCAGGGCATGCTGGGACAGCTGGTCTATGCGTTTGCCTATGCGTTCAATTCCTACCTCGTTAAGGATCTGCATCCCCGCCCGGGCGGCGAAGGCGGCCATGATAGGCGGAGTGCCGGTGTCGAACCTTCTGGCATCTCTGGCATAATCCAGATAGGTCACATTAAAGGCGAAAGGGTTTTCCTGCCCAAACCAACCGGTGACAGCCGGCTCGAACATGGGGACAATATCCTTTTTCACATAGACAAACGCTATGCCAGGCGTACCCAATAGATACTTCAGATTCCCCGACACCAACAGGTCGACATCCAACGCCTTGACATCCACAGGGGTGGTGCCCAGTGACTGGTAAGCGTCTACCAGCACCAAAGCGCCATTTCTGTGTGCGATGTCTATCACTGGTGCCAAATCCTGCTTGTAGCCGTTCTGATAGTAGACATGGGTAGTGGACACGATGGCCGTTTCCTGGTCGATATATCTTTCAAAGTCCTCGAGGTGCAGCCGCCCACGACGCACTGGAACAAATTCAACTTTGCAGCCATACTTCTGATGGCCCAGCCAGACCTGGGCCACCGTAGGGAACTCGGCTTCCGTGGTGACGACCTTCCTGCGCAGGCCGGTCTGGAAGTTCAGCCCACTGGCTATGGAAGCAACTGCTTCGGATGCAGACGTGGAAACGGCGATCTCGCTCACGTCCGCATTGATCAGCCTGGCAAACTCATGCTTAGCCAGATTGACCTCCTGCATCCAGTACTCCCAATCCATGCCCACCGTGAGCCAGTTGTCCAGATAACGCTCGATGGCCTGCCTCACTCTCGTCGCCTGGGCGCTCTGCGAGCAGTTGCCGAGATGATTGATCTGCCTAAGCATCGGAAACTCCCTGCGCCAGGCGTTGACCTCCTGGATTGCGAGCTCCCCCCGTCGATCAGCTGTTGTATGCATTCTGTTCGTGCCTTCCACCATAGCCTCTCCGCCCTTTCATCCAGTCTGCCACCTGCAAAACGACAATGCCGCCTCCCATAAGGAGGTATCTGTGCCTAATTCTATGAGCATTCGGTAAATTCCTGCGGCATACCACCGTTCTATGCATCCACTAGTTGCTGATCCTGCACGGTTTCCTGCTTACCGACAGGGGGTAAACATAGAACAAGCAGTGCTGTTGTCAGGCACTGCTTGTTCTGTTGGTGGCCTATTTCTGGCCCCAGCCGTCAACGCCGCGCTGACCGTTACCGTCAGCGCATCCAGGTAGGCCTCAACTCCATTCTTCTACCCCAATACAGATGGTAAGCATACGCTGCCGCCTGCAGGCTGCGATGGAGTTCCTCCATCGTCAAATGCACCGGCAAGGTGCGGCCATCTTGAAACCTGAGGAGGCTGGTCGCCGCCGCACCAGGTGCAGCGAGCGTGATGCTTTGCACCTCTTCCACTGCGAAGTACCCATAGGCGGGATCCCGAGGCACCCGCGGAATACGCAGCTTGGCAGGGGCGAAAGTGCGCCAGACGTCCACTGACCATGGCAGCAAGTGCTTGCGGTTGAGTTTCTCCCCGTATTCCTGGCGATAAGATTGCCAATCAAAGCTATAGTGACGCCAGAAAGCCCGCAGGCAACTGCGGATGCTGCGGGGGTCAACCTCTTTCTCCCCATTGCGCAACCAGAGTTCAGTAGCATCCCCTATCTCGGTATAAGTGGGAACAAAGGAGATAATCTGTTCAGCCAAATCCACAGTGATCGAGCTACTGGAAGACATGCTATCCCTCCCTTCCACTTGTCTTCACCGACTGATCCTAGGCCCCAAAGAGGACCCATATCATCATATGGTGGGAGGACAAAAGGTGCGCCAGCACCGAGGTAGCCAGTGTCTTGATGCAGTCTGCAGGACTGATCGGTTCAGAGAGGGGCTTGCGGCGAAAAAGCGAGAGCGCACCTGGCGGCACGCTCTCCTTCATCGGTTGTCTATGCAGTTATCTAGGCTGATACTGCTGATAGCTGCCTTGCTGCTGATACTGTTGCTGACCGCCCGGCTGCTGGTAGGATTGATACTGACCCAACTGCTGGTTGATCTGCTGTGTCTGTTGCAGGTCTGCCTGGATCATCTGCCGAACGTCATAAGGCTTGTACCAACCCTTATTGATCATGAACTGGGTAAGCTGTTCGTGGAAGCGCAGGCCTTGCTGCAGCTGCTGTTCCAGAATGCGGTGCACCTCGGGGCTGGCGGTCTCTGTCAGGGCAGCGGCAGTATCCTTAATGCCAGACTTGACACTATTCAGCAGATCAGAAGCTACAATCTGGTCGTTGAGAGGCATGTTGGTCATGGGATTGTAAATGCTGTTGGCGGTCCGATGCATTAGTACCTACCTCCATTCGTGCCGCTGAGCAATTGCTGAATCTGCTGCGCGTGCTGAGTAGCCGTCTGCATATCCTGCTGCAAGAAATTGCGCAACTGAGGGTCTGACACCATGCCTGACATAACAGCGGCCTTCGCCGCACAGACGTTCTTCTTGTTGATCAGCTCATGCAGATCGAGCAACTCATGCGCGGCCAAGCGATTGTGGTTCATCACTGAAGTCCTCCTTTACTGAGTGTTCCATGATGCAGTTTTCCCCGGGGAATGGAGCTTACCCACCGATTATGTTAGCAATATATGGAGCAAGCCAGCGCTGCGCTGAATAAACAAGCAGCGACGTGAATCGCTGCTTGTACCTCTGCTCAAAGAGGGAAGTTATTCTGCTGTCTTGTCATCCATAGGCTTGCTTTCTTGGCGAGACTGTTCTAAACGGCGGAAATACTGCCTCAGCTCTGGTGCCTTTTCGATAGCATAGGCCACCACCTCGGGTGTAGGATTCTTGATGCGCTTTACCGCCCAAGGATTCCTCCTCACTGCGGCCATCTGCACCCGCTCAGAAGGGTTGGGTATGTGTTTGATGGCGGTACCCATGCGTTCCACCGCTGCCAGCAGCACCGCTTCCGGCAGGTTGTTCATCCGGCGGATGGAATCGGGGTTGCGCTGAACAGAGTTCAGCAAAGCCTGAATCTCAGGCTGGACAGTATTGTGCCGCTGGTGCAGGTTGCCATATTCTGAGTGAACTGCAGGATCAGCTACTGCCTGGGGGCATACCTTTTCGGTCAGCGACTGCAGCTGGTCGGCAAATTCCGCAACGGTCTCCGGTCCCAACAGGTCGGTCAATTCATGCAGGCGATCCAAGTAGTAACGAAAGCAATCCAGCAGGCGCGGCAGCGGGATGACCACCGCATCCTCTCCAGCTGCCAGCTGCTGCAGTTCCTGGTTAGGCCGCTGATATTCTTTTCTGTCATTGACCTCGTCCATTGTAGTCCTCCTGATCAACATAAGGTTCCTCACTCAAACCTTTTTGGTGAAAACCCCATTTTTTATTCCTTGTGACATTTCGCTACAATACGCCTGTGTCCCTGCCTAAAGTATGATAATAATCACAAGAAATTTTGTTGCCCGAAGGATTAATCACCTGTAGCCCTGATCAAGGGAGCCATCCCCGCTTCCGCAGGGGGAATAAGCGCTCTCCCGCCAAAGCCTGGCAGCAGGAAAGCCATCCCGGCTTCCGCAGGGGCGGGCTATGCCTGCGCGTCATCAGCGCAGACCCTGTCTCAGCGCCTCCTCCACTGTCTTCAGCATCAGCTTGCTGGTGGCCGTCGCCCCAGTGACCACATCCACCTGCAGGGATTGCTTCTCCAAAATGGAATCGATCATCGCTTGCCCCGCTTTGCCTAACCCTTGACCCGGCTCCAGAATGGAAATGGCGGCAATCTGTCCATTGGAAACTGTTACCTGCAAGCGGGCAGACAACACCTCTCGACCAAAATTGCTCTCATAGATCCCATCAGCCACATTGGCCAGATCAATGTGGTCGATGGCTAATCGCGTAAGCTCGCCGATTTCCGACATGCGTGCCGTTACCGTTGACACAATCATCACTGCCAAGAGAAGTCCTAGCCCCAGTAGGATTTTCTTCTTCATTGATCTTTGCCCCCTATTCTCTCGTTACCGGCTGCCTGCAACTTGCGCAGCAGGAAGTCAACATACATCTCCATCCCAACAAACAACTGCTCTCTAGTGATCTGCTGTACGGCAGCAAAGTGCAAGGCCAGCAGGCCATGGACTAAGTTCACCAACATGGAGGCCACAACAGGAATGTCCTCCACCACCATCAGTCCCCGGCTGACGCATTCCTGGAGCACCTGCTCCTGTGGGGTACCCACCAGGTTGGATTGCAGTATAGCCATTACCTCTGGCGTTGGTTGACCGATCTGCGAGTGAAAGAGGAAGCGAAACACCGCCGGATACTCCAAGTAGTACCGAATGTAGGCGCGATAGCCCTGCTTCAGCCACTCCACAGGGTCGTCTCCCTGCAACTGAATCTGATTGAGCGCCTGACCCATTTCCCGCAACAGATCGACAGTTACGTGCCACAGGAGGTCGTTGATGTCGTTGAAGTAGTTGTAGATAGTGGCATAGGAATAGCCTGCTAAGTCAGCCACATTGCGAGCGGACACCTGCTCCAAGCCCTGAGACTTGACGATCTCTTTGGCCGCGTCGATGAAATAGCGGCGGGTGCGCTCCCGCTGAATCGCTCTCTTGCTCACCAGCCTATACCCTCGACCCCAGTTTCTGGGCGAAGCGCTCTATCTCCTGATGGTTGATCTTGCGGGTGCCGATAGGAGCACCTATCGCCTTACAGACCAGCTTCTCCGCCAAGCCCAGCTGGGTGAAGCCGTATCCAAAGAAGCCCTTGGCCTGTGCCGCCTCCACCAACTCCACCGGATAGGCAGCCGCCAGTTGCTCCATCGCCTTTTCCGCCTGACCACAGCAGACAAACAGCCCGATTTGCTTGGTCAGCAGTGTAGGCAGCTGTTGCTTGATCAGCTGAGCCAATTGTTTGTTGATCTGACCGACATAGATCGAACTCCCCAACACTATTTGATCGTAATCGGCCAAGTCGACCTTTGCCTGCAGAGCCACATTCAACACGTCGCTGCCAGGCAGGCGCCTAGCCAGTTCTTCAGCGGCAGTCTGGGTAAAGCCGTGTTTGGTACCGACCAGAATCAGCGTCTTCATTGAATACTCCCCCTCGAGGTTTTTGCTGCTTGCGCTAACACCGTTTGTTATATTAACAGCGTTAGTACTCTTAACGCCGTTAGTATACTACCGTTGATCATGTTTGTAAAGGGGCAGTGGAGAAAAATTTCTCCAGGGCGAGATATGCAAAGACCCTGCCCCCATGGATGCGGCCATGTGCACCAAAATCATGATTGTTCATGCACACTCTGGTCAGTACAGTTCATATTGTGCTGGTGAGGAGGTGATGGACTGATGGCAGTTAGACTGCGCAATGGCCACACACACGGATTGGTCAGCCTTACCAGCGTTGACTTGGACCATCGGCATTTAGTGCTGCACATTACGGACAGAGCTGTTGTTCTCAGCAACGGCAGCCACGTGCACCGCATCAGATCATTGACATCTTTTGTTCGCGAGCACGCCCATGCGGTATCCCGCTATACCGGCCCCGGCATCCCTATCGGCAACACCGGCACCCATTATCATCTGGTGGAAGCAGTGACTACCCGAAACCGCGACCATCGCCATCGGCTACGGGCAAGAACCAGGAGAGCCCCCAACATTCCCGCCAGCGTAATTCGAGCGGCACTGTCATAGCGGCACCTCCCTACACCCTGCGAGAAATCGCAGGGTTTTTTCGATCCCGGTCAGACAAAACAAAGGGACCCACGTTATCACTAGTGGTGTGAGCGAGTTGCTCAGCAAGCTTGGGCTGGGTGCCGTCACCTAAACGTTCCCCGCCAAGAAAGGCTGGAGAGATAGGAGGAAAGCGATGATGAAGAAAGCTGCGATTGCGCTTTTAGTATTGCTGATGGTCAGTTTGCCTGGGCAGGCTATAGCCGCCAGTCGGGACCGGAGCATCGTCATGTTTGGGCAGGATGTGGTGGTCAATCAGGATGAGACAGTGGACAGCGTGGTCATATTTGCGGGCAGCGCGGAGATCTATGGAGACGTGAACGATGATGTGGTGATTCTAGGCGGGCGCGCCACCATCACAGGGCGGGTGGCAGGCGATGTGGTGGTGCTGGGCGGACAGGTAAGCTTGCAGGATCAGGCGGAGATTATGGGTGACTTGACGGTGATCGGGGGTAGCATCGAACGTTCCGGAAACCCTGCAGTGCATGGCCGCACCCACTCCGGCCCCTGGCATTGGGTGGGCTGGCGCCACAACTTCAGTTGGTCGCGGCGGCTGACCGACGATAGCCTCTGGTCTGTACTCTGGATCGCCTTCTTGGGCTGGCTAATCTTCAGCCTGTTGCCCCAGCAGGTCAACCAGACTGCGGCGGCACTGCAGGCCGACCCAGCCAAGGCAGCTCTATTTGGCCTGCTAGGATACGTGGCTTTTGTTCCCCTGGTGCTGGTATTGTTGATCACTCTGGTGGGCATCCCCTTGATTCCTGTGCTGGCACTCATCCTGGTAGCAGCCAGGGTATTTGGCCAGGTTGCCTTGGGAGTACTGGCCGGGCAATGGCTCAGCCCGCGGCTGAATCTGCAGACCACACCGGTGCTCAGCACGGTGCTGGGTTTGATTGCGCTAGGACTGCTAACGCTGCTGCCAGTGGTAGGCACGCTGGCCAGCCTGTTCTATAGCCTGGTGGGTTTAGGTACTGTCATCCGCACCCGCTTTGGCACCAAACCGTTGACTGTATAATGCACGCAACAGGTGGGGACAGTCGTCCCCACCTGTTTCATTTGGCTACGCCCACCAGCTGGGGGTATAGCTTCTTCACGCACTCGGGACAGATGTCATGGGTAAATTCCGCCTCGGAATGCCTTTCTATGTACTGTTCCACCCAGTTCCAATAGCCACGATCATCACGGATCCGTTTGCAGGATGCACAGATGGGAATTAGGCCCTGCAGTTCGACCACTAAAGAAACATCTTCGATGATGGTCGCCGCGTACGTCTGGCCCTGGTGTACAAAGGCAGACGCGCTGACCAGGACGTTCAACGTTTCTCCCGTCTGCAAATCTAGCTTGCCCTTTGCCCGCTGGATGGCAGCGCCCTGAATCGCTGCTAGCGATGTGGTTCTAACCACACACTGGTCGCAATGGGGGCTGTGCCCGCAGCCTCGCGGCTGCTCGCCGCAATGAATGCAGCCAATGACCCCGCCGCAACGGTGTAGATAATAGTCCTCTTCAGTGCAACCAATCAGTTCTCGCGCGGCTCGATTGGCAGCATAGACCCGGCGTTCCGCATCAAGCACGAACACCCAGGCTGGAATGGTGTCAAATAACACCCGCACAAAGGAGTCGTCGGCCAATAGCACTTTCATCCTATCCCTCCGATCTGAATTATTGAGCATTATTTTTCTGACTACTCTAATAATTCACCCGGAGGGATTTATCTTCCTTCTTTTATCAAATGAAAAAGTGGGGACAGTCCCCATTTTTGCACTATACAGCTTCCTCAACCTGAGCTTGCGCGGACGCCGGCACGGGGTTCAGGTTGAAACTTCTCTTCCTTCATCTCCCTGATCAGATAGAAGCCCAGGCCAGCGTGTACCACGGCTCCCAGCAGGAAGGGAAGGTGCAGCGCCCAACTGGAGAGGGCGATGCTG
The DNA here is from genome assembly GCA_050949055.1 of Bacillota bacterium. Taxonomy (GTDB): domain Bacteria; phylum Bacillota; class UBA994; order UBA5500; family UBA5500; genus JAEZJZ01. The sequence continues at coordinate 104,459 of JBMNFA010000003.1, forward strand.
AGACCCACGCCCACCAACCCGGCAGCCTGGGCCAGTTGACTCGCTTTCAAGAACACTGGACTGGTGTTCCTCTCCCCTATCTCATCGGTCACCCAAGCTTCTTGGGCGCCGCTGATGCAGGTAACCCCTACCCCCCTGATCACTTCGCCCAGCAACAATAGCGAGAACAAGGGGAAAGCGGCGGGCAGAAAAGTATCCACCATCCAAGGTATCAGGCCAATCAACAGGCTGGACAGGCCGATCACAAACATGCCGATGATCACCGACAGGCGGCGGCTGTAGAGATCGGCGATCAACCCGGTGGGGAGCTCGCACAGCAGAACCGTAATCTGGTGAGCCGTTCCGATCAGCACCAACTGCAGGGGATTGAGCCCGAAGTAAGTGATATGGTAGATGGCAGCCAGGGTGTACATGATGTTGTCTCCGAGGGACAAACCTTTGGCCATGGCAGCACCTCCATGCAGTTGCTCGCTGGCATGCAAAAACGGGGACAGTCCCCGTTTTTGCATGCCACATGCTTACTATCTTACCGTTAGTAGCCAGTGACGTCCAGTGAGCGCTCGAGGTGCAGCCTCAGCACCTGCTCCAGAGGCTCCAATCCCTGATAATAGACATCGACTACCACGTTGCCTTTGAGCAAGATAAAACCATGTACGTTGTCCTCGCTGCGCAGCCAGAAGCCATCAACGCCCTCCAGCGTCGCGGGCGATAGCTGGCCCAACTGGAAGACGTCCGGCTTGCGGGCGGCCATTCCCTCCGCCAGCAGTCGGGCGATGGCTGGTGCCTGGGCCACGTAACGGGCGGTACTCATCATCGGACTGAAGGCTGAGTGCTCCGGATATCCAACGACCTCCATCTTCTCCCGCAATTCTTCCTGCACCGGCACTAGCAGGCTACTCTGCTTGCGGTAGTAATTGAGCACATCGCCTCCTGCGCGCTCATAAAGCCAGGCGGCCTGGTCAGAGTGGCGAAACTGCTGATAGCCAGCCTGCTGCAGCAGGTCAGACAACCTTGCCATGGGCAACTCTGCGGATGGAATCGGCGGAAATCTGCTATTCCCACCTGCAAACCTGCCATAGAGGGAAAGACCGATGAATAGGGTTCCTAGCAGGATAAAAGCAGGGATGATCGCAGACCGACGCCCCAACAGGCGCTGGTAAGGGGTGCTTCCCAGCCCTTGCCCTCGCAGCAACCTGCTGCGTAGCCTGGTAATGTGCAGCAACCCCCGCAGGGACTGCACAGCGCTGTATGTCAACAGCGCCGCACCCAATAAATGCATCCAGCCGAATTTCAGCACAACCGCGACGATTAACTGGTGGGAATAGAACAGCCCGATCGCGAGGGTGGTCAGATAAATAGCCGGGAACAGCAGACTTGCCCACAGATTGCGATTCAGCAGCCGTAGGGTTGCTGCCTGCTCCACTTCGTCGGTGTAGATTTCCGGAATGCTGGCATCGGTCGGCGCGCGGAAGATCTGAACATTGAGCCGACGCCCCACGTACTCCCAGCCCGCTGCTTCATAGAGCGCAATTTGCTCAGCGTCTTCACTGTCGGAGATATCTACGCGGTATCGCATACGGGCAGGGTCTCCTTTGACAAACGTCGCCAATGGCCTTAAGCCACTCAAGTGCCAGCCTTGGCTGGCCATATCCGCTAGCCAAGCTTGTTGCTGCTCCAACTCCCAGTCTTCGAAGGGCCAGATGCGCCGCAATTTTCTCCTCACCAATTGCTCCCCCCCATTTGCCGCTGGCCGTCCTCCACCATAGCCTGTAGCCGCTGCAATTCCTGCCGCAGCGCTGTCTGCCCGGCGGACGTCAGCCGATAGGCCTTGCGTCGGCCATCATCCTCGTCTAGCGCGATCAGCCTTTCCTTCTGCATGCGCGAGAGCACCCCATACAGGGTGCCCGGCCCCATCTCCACGCGCCCCCGGGAAATATCCGCTACGGCTGACATCAGGGCGTAACCGTGCTGCGGCTCCTGAAGTGCCAGCAGTACATAAAACATAGCTTCCGTCATGGGCCCCCTGCTCTTGCCCACTGGGCAGCACCTCCCTGGCCTATTATGTCATGCGATATTATGTCATGCGATATATCGTATAACATAATAGCTTACACCCAGATGTCCCGTCAAGCAGAAGTGCGACCCGTGAAACCTAACGAGAATGCTGACAAACCGCCGAAAGCGGTCACTCTGAAACAAGGTGACAAGACCGTTGCTTCTTCAGTGGTTTCGAACCCAATCGTCTGCCCATCGGCAGCAGGAGTTGGCCTCGAAAGGAGAGAATACCGGTTTAGGAACTGGTCACGACTAGACCCCAATTGCATCTATGCGAAGGAGGATGGTCAATGAATCTGATGGATGTGTTTCATCGCCGGCGGGCTGTACGCAGCTTTGTGCAAGAACAGATTCCGGCAGAGGTGTGGCAGGATGTACTGGAAGCGGGTCGCGTGGCTGCCACCTCCCGCGGCCGGCAGGCCCGACGCTTTGTCACCGTCACCGACCCGGCGCGAGTTCGGGAGCTAGCTGAGCGAGCCAAGATGCAGGAGTTCGTACGGGATGCCTCCGCCTTGGTGATCGGCTGTACGCCTGGGCCAAGCAACGTGGACGTGATCATCTCGCTGACCCAAATGGAAACCATGGCGGTGGCCCACGGCCTGGGTACCATCTGGCTGGGCACCTTTGACAAGGAGATCATCGCCCAAGAGATCAATCTGCCCCGCGAGCTGCAGCCGGTGCTGGTGATGGCCTTCGGCTATCCTGCCGGCGACGGTGTGCAGCGGGAGAAGCTGCCGCTAGGCGAGCTCTTCTTCGAAAACTCATTCTGAGTCTTGGGGACTACAAATCAGGGGTGAGACGGAGGCCGGCCCTCGTCTCACCCCTGTGCTTATTTCCCTCGTTTAACTGGTTCCCAGCACCGCGCTTTGGTCGCACACCATTTGAGCGCATTCAGCGCAGTTGTCCATCCCCATTGATCACATCTTGTCCATCATTCAGTAGTGCGCACTCCCCGCAGGCTAAGGACGAAAAACAGCAGGCTGAATCCAGCCAACACCAGCAGCGGCGGCTGCAGCGCCTGCCAATCCCCACCTCGCAGGATCAGTTCCACATATCCGCGGCGTGCCCAGTATTGGGGGGTGAGCATGGCCAGTTTGACCATGGCTGGGTTGAACATCTCAACGGGAAAGAACAGCCCACCCAACATGCTGGTGACGTTCATAGCGATGGCGGTAACCGCCTGTTGCTGTTGATAGGTCTTCACCACACCGGCAATGGTCATGCCAGCAGCCACCGAACAGAGCACTAACAGCGATGTCAACAGGACAAAGGCCGGATCGGCCCCCAAGCTGACCCCAAACAACCACCTTTCCATCAACAGCAGGACTAGAAACTGGATCCAACCACAGAGGAAATAGGCTAGAATGTAGCCCAGCAACACCCGCCCGCGGGTTACCGGAGCGGCGATGATTCGTTGCCAGGTGCCAATGCCCTTCTCCTCCAGAATGCTACCGGCAGCCATGGACTGCCCCATCATCACAAACATAATCACAAAGCCCAGGCCGATGGCCGAAGTGGGCGCCACTTCCACCTTCTTTTCTACTGCATCGCGCACTTGCACCGCCACCGGCGGCTGTTGCCACTCCGCCATGGTGCTGTCGAACACCTGCTGCCATTCTGCGTCACTCCCAGCTATCAGATTGGCAGCGATAGCGGCGCTGGTGAGGTGAGAGAAGACCTGCTGCAGGTCCTGTTCCAGAGCCATGGACAGGTTGCTCTCGGCGGAGCGCACCAGCTTGACGGCGGGAGCTGCTGTCAGTTCCCTCACTTGCTGGTTGAAGTCGCTCGGCAACAGCACAGCCGCAGCAGCCTCATTGGATTGCACCAGCTGCCTAGCCGCTGCCTCATCACTCACCTCGGTAAGCAGAATATGTGGATGGTCGAGTAAAGTCTGTCTCAGGCTGGCGCTGGGACCGCCCGCTTCCGGAGCAAACAGGGCCACTGGGTAGACAGTGGTTCCCACAGTCTTGCCGCCACCCAAGAGCAGACCAAAGACCAGGCTGAAAGCCAGCGGCATCAACAGCATAATTACCAGATTCTTTTTATCCGCGCAGAGAGAGCGCAAAGTCCTCCAGGCGATGGTCAGTATTTGCATCAACTCCGCCTCCTAATTCTTCCTGGCCAGGCGCAACAGGCCGAGCGAAATGGAGATAGCGCCGATAGCGAACAGGGGCAAGACGTAGGCCCAAGGCAGTGGTTGACCCATGCCGATAGCCAGGAAACTTCTCAGCCCCCAGTAGACGGGACTGATCATGGCCACCTTCTGCATGAAGCTAGGAAAGACATATAAAGGGACCATGCCGCCCCCCAGCGCAGTCCCAATCTGTACTGCAATCATCCAGCCGGACATGGCGGCTGCCGGACTGCTGACCAAGGAGCTAACCAGGATAGCCAGGCCGCCCACAGTCAACGCGTAGACCAAGCCCACTGTCAGGGTAGCCACCCAGTTGCCCCAGATGACGCCGTAAAACAGCCGCGTGCCGACAGCCAAAATGCAGAACTGCACAAACGCCACCGCCACCTGCCCTCCGGCCTTCCCCAACAGGTAGCTAAAGCGGCTGGTGGGTGTGGCCATGGTGCGCCAGTAGGTTTGCATCCTCTCTTCGGCGGCCAAGGATTGCAGACTAGTGCTGCCCGAAAACAACAGAAACATGCAGGCCATGGCAAAGGCGTAGTATTGGAAAGAGCTAATTTGAACACCGGGTACCACCTGTTCCTGTTCCAACACAATCTGAGCCCGCGAGAACTGCTCAGCCACCTGTTGCCCCAATTGCATCGGATCAACCGACTGCCCCGCCTGTAACGCCTGCTGCACGGTCAGGCGGGCAGCAGTCAACTGGTCAGCAAAGGCCTGAGCGATGGACTGCAGCACGCTGGCTTCAAACTCCCTGCCGGGGTCCCTAAGCACCACCAGCTGAACATCGCCATCACCCATGATGGCGCCAGCAAAACCCTGCGGGATGACCAGTGCGCCACCCAGCTGGCCCTGCTGTAGAGCCGCCACCGCTTCCTCCTCCAGCATCTGCTCGGCCACAATCAACTCCTGCAGTTCGGCACCAGATAGCACCTCCACCAACGCACGGGAAAACTGACTTTGGTCCTGGTCGACTACGGCCACCGAAAAGGCCGCTATGCTGGGGTTATCGCTGAAGGAACTGCCAAACACCGCTCCCAGCACCGCAATCAGGATCAGCGGCATGGCCAGCAGCATCAACAGTCCGGTACGGTCCCGATAGGCGATGCGCAGATCCTTCCAGGTAATCAGCAACGAGCGCATTTCTGCTCACCCCCTAATCCCGTAGTGCGCGGCCAGTCAGGTGCAAGAAGACTGTCTCCAGATTTGGCTCCGTCACTCTGATCGAGCGCATCTTCACATCACAAGCGGCTAACAGAGTGGAGATGGCGCCCAGGGCCAAGGCTGGCTCGGGGCTCACCACCAGCAACTGGTCCTCCTGCAGCTTAGCTTGGCGCACATGCTCCAGCTGCGATAGCTTGGCAAGACCCTGGTCATCCAGCCCCTGCACGGTCACTGCAATCTGCGAGTCCTCGCCCACAATCTGCCGCAGCTCTGGTACAGTGCCCAGAGCGATGATCTTGCCATGGTCAATGATGCCGATGCGGGAACAGAGATACTCCACTTCCTCCATGTAGTGGCTGGTATAGATGATGGTCATTCCCTCTTGATTGAGGCGCCTCACCGTCTCCAAAATGTGATTGCGCGACTGCGGGTCGATGCCCACCGTCGGTTCGTCCATGATCAACAGCCGGGGTTGATGCAGCAGGGCGGCAGCGATGTTGATGCGCCGTTTCATGCCGCCGGAGAAAGTGCTTACCCTTCCGCGGGCGCGTTCGGACAGGCCGACCACATCCAGGACATGGGCCACCCGCTCCTTCAGCTGCGCCCCTACCAAGCCGTATAGCCTGCCCCAGAACACCAGGTTTTCCTGAGCTGACAGCTCAGGGTAGAGAGCGATCTCCTGCGGCACATAACCCAGCAGCCGCTTGGCTGCGATGGGGTCCTCCCACAGCGGCTGGCCGACGATCAGAATCTCTCCCTGTTCTGGCTGCAATAGTCCAAACAGCATGCTGATGATAGTGGACTTCCCAGCACCATTGGGCCCCAACAATCCAAACGCTTCTCCCTGCCTGACCTGAAAGCTGACGTCTGAGACAGCCGTTAACTTACCAAAACTCTTGGTTAACCCGCGCACCTCTAGGATGTTCCGCATGCGAGATTCCCACCTTTCCCTACAAATCGCGGTTAATTATATACCTTGTGATTGGAGGATACAATCAGGTCGCGGGTATTAATTCCAGAAACTCACCAAGCCAAAAGAGTTTAGTATTGTATCTTGGCATTGCTCCTATCGCCTCCCCGTGGTGGACGCTATGTCAGAGTGCTATAAACTAGAAGCCGCCCTGATGGGCGGCTTGTGGCACTCCAGGCTATGGGTGCTTTAGTGCTTGGATTCCAGGTGAAGCGCAGCATTGGTTGAGGTTGGGAGAGTCGCCCAGGGATCACTTGCCAGAGATGGTCACGCCGCTGGACTGCACGTAGGGGAGAATGGCGAAGCCGAAATCAACCACTTCGCTGGAAATCTCCTTGATATTTCGGAACAGCTCGGCCAGGTTGCCCGAGAGCATGGTCTCGTTCAGCGGATAGACGACCTTGCCGTCTTCTATGTAGTAGCTGTTCTTGGCCACACCGGAGAAATCACCATTGGCGCTGGGGTTGCCGCCGGAATACCTGGCCACCAATATTCCCCGCTTCACACCGGCGATGATCTGTTCCAGTTGCTTGTCCCCTGGTTCCACCACCCAACATTGGCCGGCGTTCTTGGCCCGCTCCAGTTTGGTCTTCTTGGAGCCATAGAGGCTGAGCATGAAACTCTTCAGCACTCCTCGCTCGATCAAGGTGACATTTTCGGCCGCGAAGCCATCCGGGGTGACAAAGTATCCATCGGCGACGCGCGGGGACAGCGGTTGGGACGAAAGGGTGAGTTTGCCGCTGGCCACCGGCTGACCCAGCTTGTCTTTCAGCAGGCTGGTACCGGTGATCAGCGCCCGATCGCCCAGATAGGTTGCTACATAGTAGGAGACCAGATCGCTTAGGCACTCCGGGGTGATCACCACGTCGCCGACAAACTTGCCCTGCAGGGGCCGGGCGTGCAGATGTTCCACCGATTGCTGCAACAAGCGCCTGAGGGATCCGCGCTGCAGCAAGTCTTGCTCCAACTCCTGCAGCGAGAATCCGGTGTAATTGAAGGAAGATGTCTTCTCCCCCTCCTGGGAAGCGAAGACGGAGGAGAACCGATAAACGCCCTGGGTGGTGGTAAAGTCCACCCCATTGGAGTTAATCAGCTGCTGTACCCCGTAGCTGAACTCGAAGACGGTCTCCATCAGCTTGATCAGCGGAAAATCGTGGGTTACCTGCTGGACGTAGCGCTTGAGCAGAGCATACATGCGATCGGCGTCCGGTTGCCCAGGTCCGGCAGCAAAACCCTGGCGCTGTTGATAAGGCGAGATGTCGTAATCGGGATCTTGTCCCGAGGATTGTGAGAGTTCGATGGCCATCTGGATTGCTTCATCTATCGCTTCGCGCTCCAACCGATTGATGGAGATGTCTCCCTTGCGAGAATCCTTGATCACGGTGATTCTCAGGGTGCTATTCTCGGTAGTGCGGACCAGCGCGAACTCTGGTCCCTCCAGATTCATCTCGTGTTTCCTGGACTCGGTCAACACTGCCTGATACTTATCCACGTCCGCCTTGCTCAGTGCCTGAGAGCAGTATTCAAGAGCAGCGTTCATCCTACCTACCCCCTATATTGACCCTGCATTTGATGGCTGGACCACCCATACCCACCGGGATCAGCTGCTTCTTGCCACACATGCCCGCACTGGACCAATTCATCTGATCGGAAACCATGGTGACGCTTTGCAGCAGATCAAAAGCGACTCCAGAAATGGTGATGTCCTTGATTGCTTTCCCCAGTCTGCCGTCCTTGATTTCATAGCCCAAAACCACCCCAAACATGAACTCACTGGTGGTGTCGGCCTGCCCGTTGCTGGGCTTGATCAGGTAGTAGCCATCCTCTATGGAAGCGATCATGTCTTCCAGTTTGTTATCTCCCGGCAAGATAGCCGTATTGCGCATGCGGATTAGCGGCTCGTCATCATACTGATAGGCACGGGCGTTGCCTGTCGGCTGAACGCCAAAATGGCGGGCACTCTGCTTGTTGTGCATGTACCCCTTGAGCACGCCCCGATCGATGATCACCACATCCTTGGCGGCAGTACCCTCATCGTCCACATAGATGGGCATGGGTAAATGCACGCCATCGTAGGTATGAGCCAGGTCTACCAAGGTAACCAATGGGCTGGCGCAGGGCTTGCCCAGATAATTGGCCGCCACAGACCCTCCGATGACCAGATCTGCTTCGGTAGTATGGCCGATTGCTTCGTGGGCCAATATTCCGGCCAGCGCCGCATCCAGGACGCAATCCTTGAGGCCGGCAGCGGCGTAAACACCCTCACTCTTCTTGACCAAGTGTGCGTGCAGCTGTTCTATCAGCGGATAGAGGTCCTGCGGTTGAGTGAAATTGTCTTCGAACTGCCCCAAACCGCCGGCCGAGTCGTAGACCTCCACCGGGGCCCCATCCCTCTCCAGTGACAAGGCCACCCGCAGAGTGGAACGAGGTATCAAAGAGTACAGCGAGGCACCGTCAGAAGTGAGCAGACTCTTCTCCATATCCAGGCAACTGAGGCTGACGGTGCGGCTGGCCAGCCCAGGGTAGCAGTCGGCGATGTGCGCATCTATCTCGCGGACGAACTCCATGATCTGCTGCTGCGAGAGTCGGGGCTTGCTGGTGCCAAAATCCTTCTCCACCACAGGGCTGTCCGGCTGAAACGGCTCCTGCCCTTTCTGCTCGCGGCTGTCCAAGAAGACGGCGTTATGCGTGGCTGCGTCGATCACCGCTTTTACGTTGCTCATGTCGGGGCTGGAGGCGAACCCGAAGCACCCATGGCGATAAACCCGGGCGCTGATGCCGCCGGTGCTGGTCTTGACGTTCTGCACCAGATTTCCTTTCAGATAACCGATGCTCATCACCCGGTTCTCTTGTGAGCGCAACTCAGTATACTGCGTCAGCAGTGATGAATACTGACCCAAATCCTTGATGATCATCTGGCTCCCCCTTTCTAATCGGCTCTAGCGGACTGCAAATCCCGAACCGTAAGGATGCACTTGCCTATTGCGATGGATTTCGACACCGCAGGCAGACACTTCGGTTGAACAACTTTTCACACGCAATTAGTATTTGTCATTTATGGCCACTTTCCCTGCACGCAGCTGGCGCTTCATTTAGAGCACCGTAACCTGAGCAACGGCTGCCGCGTTATATAGGGTGGCGGTAATCACCGCCAGATTGGTTAGAAAGAAGGAAGGAACATGAAAAGATTTGTGAAGCGAATACTCTTGGTGCTTGTAGTGGGTGCGACGGCCGCCTATTGGATAGGGGCCGACGTCTGTGGTCTCTGGTTGCCGGTGAAGCTGCCATGGAAGACATATCAGCAGGAGTATGCTCCACCAAGCGTTACCCTGGAAGATGCCACGGGAGAGCAAGCGGCTAGGGAGCTGCTGGCCGCCTGGCTGGAATGCTATCGCTCTGGCCAAACGGACCCCTTTGTGCGCATTAGGGAATACGCCATTGACTCGGTGCAGCAGGTGGGACAAACGGGGCATGGGTTCGTCTGCCTGGCCAGATTCCGACTGCAACCTTACGGCCGGATGCCGAGGGAGGTGGGCCCGGGAACAACCCTGGCAGAGATCAAGACGGCCTGGATTTCCGGTAATGGAATAGTGGAGGACGGGTGGATTGTGGACAAGGAATTCTATCTATGGGTGGAGCGAAGCCGGGGACAGCTACAGCATCGTCGATCTGGGAACGGCGCCACCCTCGTTGGCGAATCCGATGTAACCTATGACAACAAAAACACCTGCTGTGCTGGGCATAGCTCCATGCAAAAGTGGGGACAGTCCCCATTTTTGCATTAGCCAACTCGACTGATGGTGGATTGTGACAGGCCTGTCACCCGGGATAGCTGGCGGAGAGTATACCCGCTCTGTTTTTTCAGCTGCGACAGAATCTTGTTTCGTTCGTCAATACTAAGAGAGAGCACGTCGGACAGCGTACAATCCTGAAGCATTGACTCCAAAGTCGCCAACACCTCGGCATCGTCGCTGCTCCAAGTCTTGCTCCTGCTTTGCCTCAACTCACCGGCCGGCGAATTGAACAGCCTAATCAACTCTCCAGGACATCCCGCGAGACCGACAGCCAAGTCGATGTCGGCGATGCCAAATGGGTCCTTGGCTAACGCATAGGCGTGATAGCTGCTGAAAGGAAAGCTTCCGCAGCGTTCAACCAGCTGCGCCTTAACCGGATTCTGATGAATGTAGTGCAGCACTGTCAACAGGTAATCATCGTCCTCCACCGGCGAACTGTGATAGCGATCCTGGAAGACGTGACCGACCCGGTCGTACTTAAGGTTGTACCACTGAGCGAAGATGGTGCCCAGCCGATGCATCAACTTGCTGACAGCGTTAGGTTGCTGCTCCCGGACTAACAAGTGCACATGATTACTCATCAGACAGTAGCCATACAGAGAGCATTTCTCCTCGCTTCTTAGCTGACGCAGATTGTTCAAGTAGAACCATCGGTCTTCGTCCTCTAGGAAGATGTCCTGTCGGTTGACACCGCGCACGACTACGTGATAGATACCGGTGCTGCTTCTTGTCCTTGCGGTTCGAGCCATCAATCCCACCTCCTCTGTGTATACGAATGGATGTTCGATATTGGCTACCCGATGTCCTCCCCACGGTGGACAAAAAGAGCACCCAACGGTGCTCTTTTTCGTGCAAAAACGGGGACTGTCCCCATTTTTGCATCAAGGATGTCCATGACTAACACCATGCTGATTCCGCTGGGCCAGCGCATGCCACTCAGCACCCCCCTCCTGAATCCAGGTGTCTAGTCGGGTCACTCTGTACGTATAGACTACGATATATTCTTTCTGTCAGTAGCAAAGTAGCTGCTGACCAAATCCTTGGGAAGGCCTATACTCAAGGTGAGGATAGAACAGGATCTAACGTCCAAAGAAGGGGTGAGCCGATGGATAGACATTCATTCATTCAAAGGGTAAAGCACCTATACCTAATGAACCCAGGGGCGGTGTCCAGCATCGCATATCATAAGCTGGAGGGTTTCCTGCGGGAAAGCGAGCTCCACCACCTGGATGGGGACGGTAGGAGAGACATTATATGCCATTCGTCAGCGACAACTGACTTTCTACTGGTCCGAGCAACAGGACCGGTTTATGGTGCCTCCAGAGCAGCTACAGCAGCTGGAGTCACTGATCCTGCACGAGCAACACTATCTGCTGCTAAGGAGGCAGCTATCTGGTTACAGCATTGACCAATTCTATCCGCTGTTCTATGACCATTCATTTCAGCAGCCAGCCATAGCTTGCGAAAGCTGCTACATAGATGGTTTTGATTTTAGGCAGGAACTGGACTACGAGGCAGCGGCGGAAATCATCACTGAGACCCGTACTGGCTATACCGTAACCGCGGAGCGGGTGAGGGGCTGGACCAGAGACAGGGCCTTCGACCCCACGCTCTGGCTGCTGGCCAGGGAGAAACATTCCGGGAGGCCGGTGGGGGTGGGCATCAGCTGTTATTTTGCGCCGGTGGGAGAAGCCGATCTGGACTGGTTTTTTCGTTCGCCCCAGCCACCAAGGGCAAGGCGTCGGGCGCATGTTGATCGCCGAAACCATCGCCCGCTGTCAACCCAAGTCGAAGATTATTCGCCTGGCTGGGATAGCCGATGGATTCTACCAGAAGTGCGGTTTCCACCGGGGGGATAGCTGGTATTATCTGAAAAAGCAGCGGCAACGATAGCAAAGACTCCTGACACCAAAGTGAGTGGCGTCAGGAGTCTCCTGCTATTGTTCTCTGGAACCCGATAGATTTACTAGCCCTAGTATTGAGCCCAGAGCTGCTCCACCAATCAACCCCCATACCATAGCTTGCGGTCCGTATATGGCCAAAGTCAAGACCATACCGATGCCAGCACACACCCCGATGGAGATTGGAAAAGCCATCGGTCCGCCCTTGTTCATCCGCCGACCTCCCAATCAGTGTTTTGGGCCTATAGCCATAACGTACGCTCGGCCTACCCTTCTGAAGTCATCCGTCATTCTATCCTCGCCCAGGTGGGAAGTCAAGATTTTCCTCGAGGTAATGTCGTCGGACAGCGATATTGTCACCCTGTAACGGGACAGCGATAATGTCCCTATGATGGGAGAGCAATATTTAAACATGAAAGAAGCAAATCGCCTTCGTGCCATTCAAGACACCCTTAGCGGAAGACGTACCATTGCTGACGCAGCACAAGTGCTTGGACTAAGTGAACGACAAGTGAAACGGTTGAAGAAAGGGGTTCAGAATCAGGGACCAGGTTTTCTCGCACACGGTAGTCGTGGACGGAAGCCCGCTAACGCTATTCCTACTGACGTTAGGCGTCTGGTTGTTGAAATGGCAACAGGAGACTACAGGGATACTAGCTGCCAGCACATGAGTGAGCTTTTGGCCGAACACAACTATATCGAGATAAGTGCCAAGAGCGTTGCTAGAATCCTACGCAAAGCGCAAGTGCAATTGCGCTTTGCTAAGAAACAGCCGCACAAACGTCGTACTCGTGACCGCAAAGCACGCATGGGCATGCTGGCGCAGTGCGATGCCAGTACCCATGATTGGCTCGAGGGACGAGGGCCTACGCTGGCTCTGCATGGGAGCATCGATGATGCTACAAGCACTGTTTTAGCACTAGTCTTTAGACCTACTGAAGACTTGCGAGGATACCATTTAATGCTTGAGCAAGTGCTTAATGACTACGGGATTCCAGATGGCCTTTATTCTGATCGCCACTCGATCTTCTTCTCCCCGAAAAAAGATAAGCTCAGTATCGAGGACCAATTGGCTGGAAAGACCGTAGCCTTAACTCAGTTCGGTAATGCTCTCGCGGACCTTGGAATCCAACACATTCCTGCACGGTCACCGCAAGCTAAAGGGAGAATTGAACGCCTTTGGGGGACCCTACAAGCTCGCCTGATTACTGAGCTCCGGATAGCCAAGATCTCAACCATGGAAGAGGCCAATGCTTTTCTACCGGGATTCATTGCTAGATTCAACAAGCAGTTCGCCGTAAAGGCACCCGAGGATGGGTCTGTCTTTTTACCTGCACCCAGCCAAGAGAACATTCGCAGAATCCTGTCTATCCGTCATCCGCGTAAAGCATCTGCTGGTTCAACCATTTCCTATGGCGGTCAGTTATTTCAACTACTCGATTCGCGGGACAAGTTATCCCCTTAAGGCAGAAAGCCACCGTGCAGGTACTTACAGCTCTAGACGGAACCGTTAGTGCCGTATACTGTGACGTGGTATACGCACTAAAGGCCATACCAAAGCCAGAGAAGAGAGTAGAGCCACCAAAAGAGAAACCGGCAACACCTGCACAGCCGCGAACCCAGCCTGCTGATCACCCATGGAAGAAACAACAGCCCAAGCCGATTAAGCGCAGGCGCTCCAAGACCGAAAAATACTTTGACGAACGACCTTGGCTGAGCGCTGCCTTGGGTGATTCAGCATTCAGGGACAACGACTAACGCTTAGGTCACCCAGTCCTCCCTGTCGGAGCCCTAAGCCATCATCCAGCTAAGTCCCTTGACCCCTGTGCTAAAATGACGTACCGAGGGGCGAGCGAAGGATTCTTGCCTTCGTCCTCCCTGCCATCGCCCCTCGCACTTAACAAGAAGCACAGGGAGTCAAGGGCGTATTCTAACCTCGAAGGTGACATTTTCCCTGTCCCGTATAACGCGATTTGGGGTGACATTTTCCCTGTCCATTGACAGATTTTCCTCGAGGTAATTCGGGAGGGAACTAATGCTCGCTCAAGGTCCACCGGAAACGCTCTGGCTACGCTCAGTCACCCGAAGCTGCCAGGTTATCTAGCAGTTGTTGCCGGTCGGCAGCGGTCAGGGCACGTTCGATAATGCCAGCGATCACGATGGTGCCGATCACGCTGACCACCCAGCGCGTCACGCTCCAGAGGGGGCCAAGCGCCGCCGTCTCGAACAGGAACATCGGGATCTTCAACGTGGACCAGGCCCCCAGGAAGGTGAACACGTTGCGGAGGGAAGCTCCTTTCTTGGCCATGGTCACACCGATGGGGAATGCGCCATACAGCGGCCCGGCAGCTGCTGCTCCCAGGAAGATGGCCAGGGCAGTGCCGCGCAGACCGGAACCAGGGCCCATCAACTTGATCATGATCTCTCTGGGCACCCAGACGTCCATCAACCCCAGCAAAACAAAGATCGGCGGAATAACAAAGAGCATCTCGCGGAAGTTGGCGATGGTGAACCGGCTGATGCTGGTTCCCAACTCACGGTTTCCCAACCAGATGATCAGGTCAACTAGGATGATGGCCAGGAAGAGCCAATACCTACGCAGCAGTTTCATTTCACCACCACCCCGATCACCAGCGCTACAACAAATGAATATAGAAAGCTCAATCCGTTACGCAGGTAAGTAGCCTTGGCACCGAAATGCTTTCTCTCCAACGGCATAGTCACGATGCCCACCATCATCAGGGTGGACACGAATACGGCCATCTGTGTCACGCCGGCACCGCGGCTGAGTAGGGAGGCAGCCAGGGGGAATGCCACAAACCCAGGAATCAGGGTAATAGCCCCTAACAGGGCAGCAAGGACCATGCCCAGCATACCGGAGCGGCTGCCCATGATGGCTGAAATGGTCTCTGGCGACAACACGCTGAGCAACAGGCCGATCAGCGCCAAGATGCCTGCGAAGTCAGGCAGCATGTTGTTAAAGGACCTCCAAGCTTTCATCAAAGCTTGTTTCGTCTTTCGGCGATCCTTGGCCAAGGACCAAAGTAAAGCTAGGCCGGCTACGGAATAAGTGATGATTGAGAACATTCAGCTACCTCCTCTTCCCCTTATCCTTGCGGTCTCTCATTGTCCGGAAGCTGCAGCAACCGATCATGACGCTGCAAAAAGCGCTGCAGTCTGCGCAAATTCTGCTCAACCTGCTGCCGCCAAGCAGCCAAATACTCCTCCCCCGCAGCCGTCAGGCAATACAGACGCCGCGCTGGCCCCGCCCCACCGGTTTCCCACTCCGAGCTAACCACGCCCAGTTTCTCCAACCGGCGCAGTGTGCGATAAACCAAACCCGCGTCCGGTGCTTCTGCGCAGAGACCGCTGCTTCCCAGACGTTCGATCAACTCAT
>JBMNFA010000004.1:0-5636 GCA_050949055.1 Bacillota bacterium
TATTGCCCACGTTGCTAGCACTGGCCCTCACTGCCGTCATGTTGGTTGGCTGTCAGACGCAGCAACCGGTGGCAGACGTTCCCCTGGAGATTCGCGTCGGCGGACTAAAAGGACCC
Organism: Bacillota bacterium; assembly: GCA_050949055.1. Taxonomy (GTDB): domain Bacteria; phylum Bacillota; class UBA994; order UBA5500; family UBA5500; genus JAEZJZ01. Next base: position 117 of record JBMNFA010000004.1, read on the forward strand.
ACCTCGATGGGCATGGTGCGATTGATGGAGGCGGCTGAAAAGGGCGAGGCAGCCAACAGTTACTCGTTCAACATCTATGGTTCTGCCGACGAGGTGACGCCAAAACTGATCCAGGGTGAACTGGACATTGTCGCGGTACCAGCCAACCTGGCGTCAGTGCTATACAATAATACCGCTGGCGCAATCAAGCTCTTGGCGATCAACACCTTGGGAGTAACCTATATCGTTGAACAGGGTGAGCAAGTCCATTCTCTTGCCGACCTGAAGGGAAAGACAATTTATGCTTCTGGGAAAGGTTCTATACCTGAATACACATTGCGGTTTCTACTCGCCGAACATGGGATTGACCCCGATAAGGATGTCACCTTTAGCTGGAAATCGGAACCGGGCGAGATAGTCGCCCTGTTGGCTCAGAACCAAGACGCGGTCGCCATGCTGCCACAACCCTATGTCACGGTAGCCCAGACACAGCTGCAGGATTTGCGCATTGCTGTCAACCTGACTGAGACGTGGGACGACCTGGGAAACGGCAGCACCCTAATCACTGGTGTGCTGGTTGTTAGGACAGAGTTCGCCGATGCTCACCCAGAACGACTGGCTGCTTTCCTGGATGAGTACAGAGCCTCCACCGAATACGTGAATGCCCATATTCCCGAGGCCGCGCAACTAGTTGAGAAGTTTGGCATTGTGCCAGCGGCAATTGCCGAGAAGGCTCTCCCCTACTGCAACATCACCTATCTGGCAGGGGCCGATATGCGGCCGATGATGCAAGGATACTTGCAGGTGCTGTTTGCCCAGAACCCCAAGGCCATAGGTGGCGCGGTGCCTGACGACGGTTTCTACTATGTTAAGTAGACAACGCTGGGAGAAAGCAGGCGCGGTAGTGTTTGCGCTGGCAATCTGGCAGATAGGCGCAATGCTGCTGAGGCAGGATTTGTTGCTGGTTGCGCCGACTACTGTAGCCCAAAGACTGGTCAGCCTCTTTGCGGAGGACGACTTCTTGCGCACAATCAGCTTCTCCTGCAAGCGGATAGCCTCCGGCTTCTTGCTGGCGTTACTTTTTGGCAGCATGCTGGCGGCAGCTGCCGGAAGAATACGCCTAGTGGAAGTTGTTCTGGAACCATTTGTTGCCGCGATCAAGTCAGTGCCAGTGGCTTCGTTCATCATCCTTTGCCTAATTTGGCTTAGCTCCAGCAGCCTGGCAGTGTTTATCGCTTGGTTGATGGCGTTCCCGATTATCTACACCAACGTCTTGCAGGGAATCAGGAGCACAGACCGCAAACTGCTGGAGATGGCCGAGGTATTCCGGGTCGGCTGGCTAAAGAGGATGAGGTACATCCACCTGCCACACCTGAAGCCCTATCTAGTCTCTGCCTGCAGCGTGGCGGTAGGCCTGTCGTGGAAAGCGGGTGTGGCAGCTGAAGTGATCGGCATTCCCGACGGCTCCATAGGCGAAAAGCTCTACCAGGCCAAGGTCTATTTGAGCACCAGTGACTTGTTCGCCTGGACAGCCGTAATCGTCGTGGTCAGCATCGTGTTTGAAAAGCTGTTCTTGTTGCTGCTGCGGAGGCTGTTCTTAGGATTGGAGAGATGGTAGAGATGGATATCGCAGTCTCGGATCTCACTAAGAGCTTTGGCTCCCAGCTGGTGTTGGACCGCTTCAGCGCTACTTTTCGGGGCGGGAAGGCTACCTGCATCATGGGACCCTCCGGCTGTGGCAAGACAACGCTGTTAAATATCCTGATGGGGTTGGTACAGCCGGACAGCGGTCAGATTAGGGGGATAGAGCAGAGAGCGATGAGCGCAGTCTTCCAGGAAGATCGGCTTTGCGAGGGCTTCAATGCCATTTCTAACGTGCGCTTGGTGAGCAACAGAGGTATTCGACATCAGCAGATCATCCAGCACCTAGAGATCGTCGGCCTCAAGGACAGCTTGGCCAAGCCAGTCAGCGAGCTCAGCGGCGGCATGCGACGCAGAGTAGCGATTGTCCGGGCCATGCTGGCCCCCAGTGAGATCGTGTTTCTCGATGAACCCTTCAAAGGCCTCGATGAAGCAACCAAGCAGGCGACCATGCGGTATGTTAAGGACAACACCCAAACCAAGACGGTGATTATGGTAAGCCACAGCCTGGAGGAGGCGCGGGAATTTGGTGCCCAACTAATAGTGATGCCAGCGCCTCCAGGCAACCTGAGATGACGATGGCTGTCTAGCGGACAAGACAACCACAGAGACTGAACAAGATGGCGGTATTGGGAGACTGCTCCCAACACCGCCATCTGACACTATCCCAGATCTCTATTTACCGAAGTATCTCTCCAACAGGCCCTTGAAGGCCTTGCCATGGCGAGCCTCATCGCGAGCCATTTCATGAACGGTGTCATGAATAGCGTCGAGATTTGCCGCCTTTGCCCGTTTGGCCAGATCCGTCTTACCGGCTGTGGCACCGTTCTCGGCGTCAACCCTCAACTGCAGGTTCTTTTTCGTGCTGTCAGTGATCACTTCCCCTAATAGCTCGGCAAACTTAGCCGCGTGCTCGGCCTCTTCATACGCAGCCTTCTCGTAATAAAGCCCTATTTCGGGATAGCCTTCCCGATGGGCAACTCTCGCCATGGCTAGATACATACCGACTTCAGTGCACTCGGCGGTAAAATTGGCGCGCAGGTCGGCCAGAATATCCTCACTGACTCCTTGTGCTACGCCCACAACGTGCTCGGCAGCCCAAGTCATCTCGCCCACCTGCTCAGTAAACTTGCTGGCCGGAGCCTGACATACGGGGCACTTGGCCGGCGGCGCATCGCCCTCATGGATATAGCCACACACCTGACAAACGAACTTCTTCATCTCTGCATCCTCCTTGACTGGATGATCTCTCAGATGTTGAGGAACCTTACCATCCTATGCGTGCAAATCGGCGATCAGTCCTCGCTAATTTGCACATAGCGTTATCGATAATGATTCCTCTTTATATCTATTCACCGTCCCTGTCCATATTTCCTGCTGCTAATAATGATTTTTATTATATGTTGTTGATGAAGCGTCGTGGAGATATGCCTGTGCGCCAACACATGGGAGTTGCGCCTCACCAATCGGCCATGCTTCTCGCTGCCAATCTCTGTCCTTGACTTATGTTGCTCTGTGACGTAAATTTGGAACATGCGATAATTAGCCATACGAACTAGAAAGCAGGGCGATTAACTTGGCTGCAATTACCAAAGCAGAACAACAAGCTAAACCGGAACTGACACAGCAAGAGGCTAGACGTCAGGTGATTGCATTGGCTTGGCCGGCAGTGGTCGAGCAACTATTGGTCACCCTGTTTGGAATGGTTGACATGATGATGGTCGGTTCCGTCGGACCGTATGCTATCGCTGCAATTGGCCTGACCAACCAGCCGATGCTTTTGGCGTTGGCCGCATTTCAGGCTCTCAACGTAGGCACCACTGCTTTGGTGGCGCGCTTTGTCGGTGCGGAGGATATTTCTGAAGCCAACGCCACTATTCGCCAATCGCTGTTAGTGGTTTTCGTTTTGGCTGGTTTGGCTTCTGCCTTAGTCTATATCTTCGCGAAACCAATGGTCGTGTTCATGGGAGCCACTGGCGAGACACTAGGTTACGCGGTCACTTATCTGCGAGTGATCAGCCTGGGGCTATTGCCCCAGACCGTCGGCATGTGCGTAACAGCGGTGTTGCGGGGTGCGGGGGATACCAAGACCCCCATGCGCTTCAACATCATCGCCAATGTCTTTAACGTAATTGGCAACTTCCTGTTGATTGCCGGGCGTTTCGGTTTCCCGGCCTGGGGCGTGTTTGGAGCTGCCATTGCTACCACTGTAAGTCGCTTAATAGGCTGCGCCCTTTCTCTGTATGTGGTTTTCAGCGGCAGGTCATTGCTGCACATTTCGCTGCGGGATCGGTTTGTCCCGCGCTGGGATCTCATCTCTCGCGTGGTGAGGGTTGGTTTTCCGTCTATGCTCGAGCAGTTGCTGATGCGCTTTGGTAACATCGTCTTCACCAAGACGGTCTCCGGTTTAGGGATGGCCACCTATGCGGCACATCAAATTGGCATGAACATCCAGAGTCTCTCCTTCACTCCTGGACATGGCTTCGGCATGGCCGCCACTTCCCTGGTGGGGCGTAGCCTGGGAGAAAAACGCCCTGACAAGGCAGAAAAGTACGGTTGGCAAACCAGACGAATCGGTCAATATGTGGCCGTCACCATGGGCTTGCTCTTCTTTTTTGGTGGGCGCCAGATCGCCTCGCTCTACACCGATGACCCCGCTGTCATTGGTACGGCTGCTTTGGTACTGAAGGTCAGTGCCTTCATCCAGCCGTTTCAGTCCAGTCAGTTCATTCTGGCTGGAGCGTTGCGCGGGGCTGGGGATACCCGGTGGCCACTCATTTCCACTTTCGTGGGGGTAGCCGGGATCCGTGCCCTGCTGGCAGTACTGTTTGTCAATGTGCTACGGCTGGGAGTGGTTGGTGCCTGGTACGCTTTGCTGCTGGATCAGTTCACCCGCTCGCTGGTCGTCTATTATCGCTATAACTCTAAGCGCTGGCAGAAAGCACAGGTTTAGGTCTGCACGCGCAGCACTGGTTTGGGCCTTTGCATGCTGAACACAACAATAAGCGGTACTCGGAAATCACTCCGGGTACCGCTTTGTATTCTAAGGACCAGGCTAACAGCTGAATGCTCCCGGGAGAGTCGCATAGAGGATTGCATCAGAAATGTTGTTTCATTCTGATGCGGCGTCCGGCAGGACCAGCTGTGTTGGAGAAAGACAAGGGGTGGCGCGCCCGGCAGGATTCGAACCTGCGACCTCCGGATTCGAAGTCCGTCACTCTATCCACTGAGCTACGGGCGCATCGCAGTACCAGTTTAGCATCAGAGTAGAGCAAAGCGCAATCTTGCTCACTTGATTTCCTTGCGCAATTTGAACTGCGCTTGAAACCTGTCCTGATCCCCAACCACCGCAGTCACGTGAAAACCACATCTGTTGATATAGAAACGGTGGTTGCGATAGGATACGGCCGGTGTTTCGGTGGTCCAGACCTTAATCAGGGGATGGCTATGCTCAACAAAACGCCAGACAGTAGTTCCTATCGCCTGACCGATCAGGTCGGGATCGATGAATAGGCAGCCAAGATGCCCCACCTGAAGCCTTTCGTCAATGAAGAGTATCAGCGCACCAATGGGCCTGCCGTCTTTGTCTATGCGATATGCCTCGGCATTCTCGTGCAGCCCCCATTTGCGCAGGAAGCTCCCGTCATCATAGCCAGGAGGGCCTCCTGCTGGCTTCTGAAAGAATAGGCGTGAATCGTCATCAAACGCTCGCTTCATGATGGGAGTAAGCACAGGCACGTGGGCTTCAGTCATAGATAAGAAGGTCAGCCCCTCAAACTCCTTCATTGCCAACACCTCCATACAGCCCTTTCATTAGCACTTCCAGTCAATTTTAGCTGGGTTTGGTTCGTCTTCAACTGACACGGCGCGCAGTGCCTCCAGCATGCGTCCGAATTCTGC
>JBMNFA010000005.1:0-43476 GCA_050949055.1 Bacillota bacterium
TCGCTCGATATTCTCCTCCAGGAAGGCGAATACCTCGTCCGGCGTGCTCTCCGTCCGCAGGCGCTGCAATTGCTGACTCAGCGCACTATTACTCTCCAATACCCTTCGCCCCCGTCGTCAGTGATAACGCTGCTTTTCTGCACATACCCTGCCAATCCCTTCCGCCAAAACAAATAGCTGAACCGGATAATAAAAAGGCCCCAGCTGTGGTGACCGAGGGACTGGTTGGGACCACAGAAGAGGCCTGCATATGTTATTCTGGGCGCAGCGATCAACTCTATCAGGTCCTCAGCTACGGGGTTTTGGGTTCTCCACTTACGTTCAGCATGACCGCCTGCGACGGTCTCTTGGCAATCTGGGACGGGTCTTTGGTCATAAAACAGAGGCAGCGCGAAGCTGCCTCTTATTGTTTGATCCAGTCATGCTGCAATTGTCTGCTGTGGTTCAGCTAGGGCTACTGCTCGCGATACTCTGCCGGCACCTGCTCCCGATGATACTGCTTGATCTTCTGCTGGAACTCGGGGCTGGCGAAGATGTCGATGGCCGTCATAGCCAGACCCTTGGCCCCCTTGATGCAGATCTCATCGGCGCGCTCGGACTTGGAGGCCACCGTGAATTCAGCGTTATGGGAAGCCACGCCCCGCGGAGCAATCGCCAGATAGTCGTGGATAGCCGGCAGCTTGATGGAGACATTGCCCACGTCCGAGGAACCGTACATGCCGGTGGGGTTGGCGTATTCCATCTCCTCACCCAACACAGCCATGTTGTCCTTGAAGGCTTCGCACATCGGCAGGTTGGGGTAGCGCTCGGCGTACATGCGATGGACATTGATCTCCACTTGGGCACCGGTGAGCTGGGCCGCGCTCTGGGCAGCTTGCGTCACCTTCTCGGACAGCTTCTGCAGGTCGATCAACGTCTTGGCCCTCAGGCTGAAGGTGCATGCGGCTTCGCCCGGAATGATGTTGGCCGCCAGTCCGCCGTTGGTGATGATGCCGTTGACGTTATCCTGCATCTCAAAGGTGGGACGCAGCATGTCGATGTGATTGAAGGTGCTGATCACTGCGTTCAGGGCGTTGATACCATGGCCCGGCGCAGAAGAGTGTACTGACCTGCCGATGAACTTGATGTCGATGCTGGTGGCTGCGCGGCCACCGCGGTTGATCAGCGACCGGCCCGATGACGGATGCATCATCAAGGCGAAGTCCACGTTGTCAAAGACGCCAGCTTCCAGCAGAATCACCTTGCCGCCGTCGGCTTCCTCTCCCGGCGTGCCGATGATGGACAGGGTCCCGTCAAAATCATCCATCACCGCGCTGGCACCCAGGAACGCGCCCACTGCGCAGGTGGCAATCACGTTGTGGCCACAGGCGTGGCCGATGCCGGGCAGGGAATCGTACTCAGCCATGAAGGCTACGTGCGGGCCGGGTCCCTTGCCCTGTTTGGTGGCGATAAAGGCCGTGTCCAGCCCCCCGATACCCACCTCTACCTGGAAGCCCTGGCTGCGCAGCAGCTCGGCGATGAAAGCCACCGCCTTGTGCTCGGTGAGGGATGTCTCCGGGTTGGCATGGATGTTGTGTGAGAGAGTAAGCAGCTCTGTTTGCAGAGCATCAATGGTCTTCATTGCTTTTTCTTTCCACTGATTCATTTGTCTACCTCCTCCTATTAAATTGCTGTAAGCTTGCCTTCTTAAATATTCTGCATTCATAGGCATTCCCCTGCCGCCTAGCAAAAGCGGTTATGTGGAAATCCCAAACCACTGCAGGGGCTTTTTGGTGCCGGGCTGACGCCTGGACAATTTCTAATTCAGCAACGTTGACCATTGCCTCCTAATCGCAATAATGAGCGTTTCAACAAGCTGAGCACAGATTCCGCGAGAGCCTTGAGCATGCTAGCTGACGGTGCCAACAGACTTTTGGCTGCAATCGGAATGACGACCCTCGCGTTCTCAGCACTCCGAGAAATCCGCTGCCTGCGCCACACCGCCTTCCCCCTACTCCGTCCTGGAATGATATACTAATGGAAATCCCACCAACTGGAGGAACTATGGCTATCCAGGACATCCTGCCTATCGTGATCCCTGGAGCGATCGTCCAGGTCCTGATTCAGATATACTTCATCCGGCACTGCTGGCTGCACCCGCAGCTGAGCGTGCATCGGAAGAGGCTGATCATCTTGGCCATCGCTCTCTTCAACATCCCGGCGGCGGCTATCTACCTTTTGGCCACCAATCGCTCGAGGTTACACACCGAGGGCCTGAAGGACGCCGAAATCGACAACGACGTCCGCCAGGGCATATTCGTGCTGCTGTTGGTGGTCTACGAAGTGCTGTCGCTGCGCATCATAGCACTCAATTTGGGCAAACCGCGCTATCCCGTGATCATTGGCTTGTTAGCTGCCTGCTTCTTGTTGATGATCATCAACGGGTTACTGGTCAGCAAGCGGCAGCGGCTGCTCTATCATCTGCTGCCTGCGCTGCAGATCGGGTTGATTCTGCCCATCGAGTACCTGGATGCCAGCCATAGCGCCCAGTTCATCGTGCTGCTAGTGATCGCCGGGGTGATCACCAACTTCCCTCCGCGGCTGGCTCAGCTCTATTCCATCGCAGCATTTGGAGGCTACTTCGCCGTCACCTTGACCACCGGCCTGACCCGCTATGGCGGCGTCACCAGTGAGACTGCGATCAGCTACGTCTACGCCAACACCCTGGTGTTCCTGCTGGTCTGGGCCGCATTCTACTCGCTAAAAAAGCAGCTGCTGGCTAATCAGCAACTGCAGACTGCGCTGCTCCAGCTGCGGAAACAATCCCTGCAACTGGAGCAGATGAGCGCCATCGCCGAGCGAAATCGCATCGCCGGCGAGATCCACGACACGGTGGGACACGCCCTCACCAGTGCCCTGATCTCCATCGAAGCCGGGCAGCAACTGCTGGATAGCGATCGGGAGGCTGCGCAAGAGAAGCTGGCCCTGGCTCGAGGACAAGTGCAACAAGGCCTGCAGGATATCCGTGACTCCGTCAGGGCTATCCAGGCGGGCAACCAGGGGGAGCGGGCTTTTCTGCCCCGGCTGCAGCAGCTGTTGCACGAGATTCGGCAGAACACCGGCCTCTACATCAGCGAGATTGTGGAACTGAAGACCACCCTGCTCCCCATTCAGCAGGATGTGTTGCTGCGGGCGATCAAAGAGTGCGCCACCAACAGCCTGAAGCATGGGCAGAGCACCGAGGCGGATCTGCTGTTGCAGGAATACCGCGGCGGCGTGCACCTCACCTTCAGGGATAACGGCCGGGGTGCTGATGCGAGGGCGCTGGGCATGGGGTTCGGACTGAGCAGCATGCGGCAGCGGGTGGAGAGCATCGGCGGCCAGCTGGCTGTGGAAAGCGAACCTGGAGAAGGGTTTGCCGTGCAGATATCCATACCCACGGGGACAGGCGGCGGACGCTGAGGTCAGCCTAAGGGCAGGTACAGTGCCAATGGCAAGACCGCCGTTTACTGTCATGTTTGCTTTGTCATCCTAAGCACAGCGAGGGATCCCTAGAAATCTCAAAAGCGGGTTTTTGGAACCGTCCCCCAAAAACCCAGTTAGGAGGAAAGCGAGATGAGCGATCGTATACGGGTGCTGCTGGTGGATGACCAGACGATCATTCGCGATGGGCTGCGGGCTCTGCTGCAGGCGCAGCCCGATATTCAGGTGGTGGCTGAGGCAGGAAACGGGCAAGAAGCCCACCGACAGGCGCTGGAGCATCACCCCGACGTGGTGCTGATGGACATTCGCATGCCGATGATGGACGGGGTTGAGGCCACGCGCCTGATCAAGCGGGACTGCCCCCAGACGGTGGTCATCGTCCTGACCACCTTCGACGACGTGGATTACATCATCCAGGCGATGACCCACGGCGCCGCCGGTTATCTGCTCAAAGACATCGGCAGCGAAAAGCTGATTCAGGCCATCCGAGATAGCCTGGAGGGCAATATCATCCTGCCGGGGCGAGTGGCTGCCAAGATTACCTCGCAGCTGGCTTCCAGCTCGCCGCCCGATGTCACCTTAGACGACTTCACCGAGCGGGAAATGGAGATCATCCGCCTGCTGACCCAGGGCAGAAGCAACCGGGAGATCGCCGCCGAGCTGCACCTCTCCATCGGCACCGTAAAGAACTACATCAGCCAAATTTACGCCAAGATTGGCGTCAGCGACCGCAGCAACGCCATCCTGTTCTTCCGCAAGCTCAGCTTCTAGCACTGGGTTCTTGGGGACGGTTCGAGAGTACTGACAAACCGCCGCAGGCGGTCACTCTGAATGCTTCGACAAGCTCAGTATAGACTCCGTGAAGAGTCTATTCAGCCTGTAAATACGGGCTTTCGCAAGATTCTTCACTGCGCTCAGCATGACAAAACAGGGCTCCTTCAGTGGTTCGAACGGTTCGAAGAGGCCCACCATTTCTTGATGAGAAGATGAATGTGTGCATGGTTTGGTGAAACCGTGGGACGGGTACTTTGTCACGCTCTTCGGAACGGGACGAGGTGCCCGTCCCCCTGTCTCTGCCACAGGAAAAGTGACCCACCGCATGACCGCAGTCACTTATCACATGACCTCCCCTCCCTCTACAATCAAACTGTACTAACGAGGGAGGTGCCAACTATGTTGGAATCAGTATTGACCAAAGAGCTGTTCCTGATGTTGCTGCCCCTAATCGCCATCCAAGTGGGGCTGGCGGTCTATTGCGCGGCGAAGATCTTCCGCGAAGGCGTGGAGAACCTGAACCAATGGGCCTGGCTGGCCATTTGCCTGTTCGTGAACCTACTCGGCCCGATAATCTTCCTCTTGGTGGGCAGAAAGAAGGATGTCTGATGATCACGGTCAACAACTTGCACAAACGTTTCAAGAAATTCCAGGCGCTGAAAGGGATCGACCTCCAGGTAAGACCCGGGGAGGTATACGGCTTCATCGGCCAAAACGGGGCCGGAAAATCCACCACCATGAACATTCTGACCGGCCTTTCCCGCCCCACTGCGGGCCGGTGTCTGGTCAACGGCAAGGACATCTCCCGCATAACGCATCCCAGCGAATTGCACATTGGCTACCTACCAGAGAACCCGCAGTTCTATCCCTGGATGACCGCCTACGAGACCCTGCAATACTTGGGCAACAGCGGGGCAGACAGAGTGAGCAACGCACGCATCCAACAGATGCTGGATTGGGTCGGACTTGCCGCTGCCGCCCGTCGCCGCGTGGGCGGTTTCTCCCGCGGAATGAAACAGAGGTTGGGCATCGCCGCCGCGCTGATCCACGACGCAGAGTTGCTGATCCTGGACGAACCCTCTTCCGCTCTGGACCCAGAAGGGCGCAGCGACGTGCTGCGGCTGATTCAAGAGCTGAAGCAAGTGGGCAAGACCGTCTTTTTTTCCACCCACATCCTCAGCGATGTGGAGCGGGTCTGCGACACGGTGGGAATTATCGCCGCGGGCAGAATGGTGCTGCAAAAGCCGCTGCAGGAACTGCTATCCGAGCACATCGCTCCCGTGTTCGACATCCAGCTGTTTACCCCGCCCAGTGTCGGCCTGGTGGACCAGCTGCGTCAGGTGCCCGAGGTGTTGCAGGTCGCGACCAACGGCGACTCTCTAACCGTGACTGTTAAGGACGCCGCAGCCGCAGGCAAGCAGTTGCTTTGCTGGCTCTGTGAGCACGGCCTAACTGTGCGCCAGCTTTCTTTGCGCAAGCGGGACCTGGAACAAGTATTCATCAAGGAAGTGAACAGCGATGAGAGATAACATCGGCAAAGAGATCCGCTACGGACTGCGCAGCAGCCGCTTCCTGATTTTGCTGGCCGGCTTCCTATTTTTCGCGCTACTGACGCCGGTGATGATGAAAGTGGTGTTGCCCCACATCCTGCAGAGCCAGTTTGCAGGTGCCGAGCAACAGGATTTGTCCGCCCTGCTGGAGATGAGTCAACTGGGCTGTATCCAGAGCTACATGGGCGACGTTCTTGAAATCGGAACTGTCATTGTGGCTTTCTCCCTCGGCGGGTTGTTAGCGCAGGAGATCAAGGACAATACCTTGGTACTCCCGCTCTGTTCAGGCAAGAGTTTTGGCGGCATCGTCGTAGCCAAGTTGGTAGTCTTTGGCACGATGCTCGTGCTCGCCCCCACCGTCGCCTTAGTCGTCGACTATCTCTACGCCGGGCTGTTGTTTTCCTTCGATCTGGGCATCGCGCCCATCATCCGCGCCGGCCTGCTGCAGGGAACTTACATGCTCTTCCTGCTAGCCTGCGTGTTAGCCTGGGGCTCACTGAGCAAGAAACCCATCGCCACCGGGTTCCTGACCATCGGCACCGCCTTTAGCCTGCATTTCCTGGGAAGCTGGTTGCGCCTGCATGCCTACCTGCCCTCCGGGCTGCTGGTGGAAGCGCAACAGCTGGGCGAGGCGGCTTCGTCGTCCTTGCCACAAACACTGCTGATCACCGCCGGCATCATCTTGGCGCTGACCGCAATCACAGTGCAGCGCATGAAGACCATGGAGTGGAACGAACGGTAGTCTTTCGCTGGCTAGATATGTCATTTGCCTCCTGCCGCGCATAAGCTGACGGCAGGAGGTGTTGTTTATGCAGCCAGCAGCACGCAATCCCCTCAACTGCCCTGCCGGGTTTCTGGGCAGATATCGCGTGGTCTCAGGAGACAGCATGTTCACTATCGCCAGCTTCTTTCGCCGCCCACTATCCGAGTTGATCCGGGCGAATCCGCACATCGTCGATCCCAGTCGGATACTCCCAGGAGATGTTCTGTGCGTTCCCGGGCAGATTCCCTACCCCTGCAGTGTACTGCTGCAGCCGGTCGGACAAGTTCCCACTGGAACTGAAGCGGTGGCACTGGTACATATCAGCTCCCAAGGCACTCAGGCGGTGACGGTGGCCGCCACCTTGCCTCCCCCGGGTTTCTGGGGCAACTTCGACATCTATCTAGCCGAGGTGATTGTCAGCCAGGATATGGGCGGGTTTGGCAATCAACTGTTCCCTACCCCGCTGGCACTGCCCACCTGGTCCGTCACCATCGACTTACCCACGGTCGTCTCACTGACGCCCACTGCCCTCGTGCGCATCTTGCCGTCCAACTCCGAGACTGGCATCTCGGGGGAGGCTATCCTGCAAAATGACCTAGCCGCTTACTTGCGCGCCGATGCGTGTGACAAAAGATCCGTCCCTCCGTCACACAGGCGCAGGCGTTTACGTCGCAGACGCTAGCAACCAAGCTGAAAGGCCGCTCCAGAGCTTAACGTACTCTGAAGCGGCCCTTTTGTTCGTCAATCAATTGCTCAAGCCGTGACCTCCGCGTGAGTTTATGCCGAGATAGAGGCCTGATTAGCTTTGCGCTGCTTCTCTTGCTTCCATATCTGCCACGCGGAAAACGCGATCGAGGCGATAGAGAGTATGATCAACACCAACGAAATAGGCCGCGTGAAGAACTGCATCGGATCCGGATTGGTCATCAAAGCGCGACGCAAGTTCGACTCAGCAAGCGGCCCCAAGATCAACCCCAACACTACCGGACCCATCGGCATACCGGCTCCATTGAGCAGATACCCCAATAGCCCGAATATGGCAAAAACAGTAACGTCGAAATATCTGTTGTTGAGGGCAAATGACCCGACTACGCACATCAGCAGTACCACTGCCACTAGAGCATACTTAGGAGCCTGGGCCACCCGGATGAAAGCACGAATGCCGACAAACTGGACAGCCAACATGAAGAAGTGGGCGATGACTAAAGCTACGAATACGCTGTAAACCAACACCGGATTCTCTCTCAGCAGCAGTGGCCCGGGGGTGATGCCGTGGAGAATGAGCACGCCCAGCATGACGGCGGTGATGGAGTTGCCGGGGACACCTAGGGCAATGCTCGGTATTAACGAGCCGCCTGCCACACCGTTGTTACCCGCCTCAGCCGCAACTATGCCATCCGGAACGCCGGAGCCGAACTCTTCCGGGTGCTTGGAGAATCTTTGCGCCTGATCATAAGCTAGGAAATTAGCGGTGTTGCCACCAGCAGCCGGTAGAGCACCTACGATAGCACCGATCAAGCCAGACCTGACGACATTGAACCACTGGCTGCCCATTTCTTTTAGCGTCTGCAGCCAAGGAATTTCCAGCTTACCGCTTATGAACGGTTGCGCGCCTCCTTCTTGCTTCCTGCGTGCTTCCTGAATCTCGTGCACCGCCGTAATCATCGCGGGCACAGCAAACAGTCCAATTAGCACTGGCAAGAACGCAAACCCGCTGGTCAAACTGTATTGCCCAAAGGTGAATCGCGGGCGGCCTCCCACCGGGTCGATGCCCACAGTGGCTAGCAGCAGTCCCAGCAAACCACCCATCAGTCCTTTCAGGATCGATCTGGATCCCAGGCTAGCCATTAGGGTGAGGGCAAAGAAGATCAGCGCCGCCATTTCCCAGGGGCCAAAGCGCAAACCAAAGCGGGCGATGGGGACCGCCAAAAGGATACAGGTCGCTGCCCCCACCAGTCCGCCAAAGAAGGAGGACCATACGCCAAGGCTGAGCGCCCTGCCAGGCTGTCCCTTTTTGGTCATCGGAAAACCATCGAACACCGTAGCCACCGAAGACGGTGTTCCTGGGATGCCCAATAGTATCCCTGCGATCAACCCACCAGAGTATCCTCCAATATAAACTCCCATCATGGTGGACAAACCCTCAATCGGGGTCATGCCAAAGGTAAAGGGCATGGTTAAGATAATTGCCATGGCAATCGTGAACCCGGGAATAGCGGCCGCGATCACACCCACTATGGTGCCTATACCCATCAACACCATGATCTTCGCTGTGAGGACTTCTCCCAGCGCTGCGAGTAAATATGACATGACTGCAACACCTCCTCCGTACGCCCATAGAACGTACGATCTGAATGACGCGTTCCTACGGTAGCTACCGTTTTAGAACAAGCTGGGCAAGTTAACGTGCAATAGGTTAGTAAACAGATAATAGATGCCGAAGGTGAACCCAACCGAAACCAGCCCGATGCTCAGCCATGGCTTCTTGTTGACTGGAGATAGAACATACTGCAGAACGGCCAAGAAACCCAAAGTTGAGATGATAAAACCCAATCTTGGCATGATCACAACATAGGCGTATAGGATAAGAAAAGTGATGCCCGGCAATACGTAGGACGACCAGTCCCAATGGTCCTTCCCAGGGGTTTTCAAGGAAGAAAGCAACAGCATCGCAGAGAGAAGCAGCAATCCCCAACTCACATATTTGGGGTAGGTAGAAGGGCCCAGCAAGTCCCAGCGGTTGCCGGGCGGCAGGATGTTTGCCTGCCAAATCATAACCGCAGAGACAATGGCCATAGAAAGTCCGAGAAGTGTATCCTTTTTCACTACGAGCACACTCCTTACTATTGTCAGAGGGTCCAGGGGACCTGCCAAGGCCCCCTGGACCTTAAGGTCTTGTTATTGGCCGACTAGCCCGCTAGTACTTTGCTATTCGTCAATTAGCTCGCTGAGCTTACCATAAAGCTCCATGGTGTCATCCAAGAACGATTTGTACTCTTCCGGATCTTTGTAGTTCACCAAAGTGCCCAGTTCGTCGATCTTGCTGATCACTTCTGGATTCTGCATCACGGTCTCGAACACTGTAGCCAACTTATCCACGATCTCCTGAGGGGTGCCCTTGGGCAGGAAGATTCCGCGGTTTGTACCATGCTCGAAGGGTATGCCCAATTCGTTCAACGTAGGCACATCTGGAATCTGCGGCATACGCTCGTGATGTGCCACACCAATGAACCTGAGGTCACCACTGTCCACATAGGAGATGCCGGAGGTAACATTGGTCATGCACCCCTGGGTGTGTCCCCCAGCAACGCTGTGATCTGCGGGCCAGTGCCATCATAGCCGGCTAGCCTTAGGTTCTCGGTGGGAGCTCCGGCAGCATTCATCATTCCCATGAAGAAGAAGTGATCGGTTGACCCCAGCGTGACCGACCAGACAATCTCGCCAGGCTTCTCAGCGGCGTCCTCCAACAACTCATCCATACCCTGCCACGGGTTCTTAGCGTTGGTAGTGGCAATGTTGGGCGTTGAGGTGAGCAAACAGACCGGTTCAAACGCTTCGAAGGCATAGTCCACCACATCTGAATAATAGGCAGTGGCGATCACGTCATGACTACCAAGGACGGTATATCCGTCTGGAGCCGCATCCTTGACGTGCCGGGAGCCAATTGTAGCAGAAGCTCCGGCCATATTCACCACAGCGATCGGCTGACCCAACTCTGCCTGGGCGTACTCGGCAACGATACGATAAATTATATCGGTTGCTCCACCCGGAGCATAAGGAATCACCAATTGAATAGGCTTGTTAGGGTAGTTTGCTGCAGGGTCAGGCGTCTGGTCGTTTGGCTGTTGAGCTGGTTGGGCGCATCCACTGAGAACGAAGGCTAGCGCCAGCATCATTACTAACAGCACTCTTGCAGATTTCGTCTTTTTAACCTCCTTTGTTTTCTTGTCCTATGTAGCCCGCGAACGCGGGTCCTACATCAAAAACAGTCGGGCCATCCTACCAGATGGCTATCTGACCATCGGTGCGCGGATCGGTGCCGCCCACGAGCACTCCAGTCTTGGGGTCACGGATAATCATCTGTCCCCGCCCGAAGCCATTGCTGTCCAAGGCTGGGACGATGGTGTGTCCACGCCGGGACAAGGCCTGAGCCAGATAGTTAGGAAAATGCGGCTCCACCTGCACCACCTTCTTCTCCATCCATTGCCAACGGGGCGCATCCAGCGCCGCTTGTGGATTGAGCGAGAAGTCGATCGCATTCATCGCCACCTGAAGGTGACCCTGGGGTTGCATATACCCACCCATCACGCCGAACGGCCCCACTGGTTGATCGCCACGAGTGATGAACCCAGGTATGATGGTGTGGTAGGTCTTCTTACCACCAGCCAAAGCGTTCTCGTCCGCAGGATTGAGTGAGAACTGCCAGCCGCGGTTCTGCAGGGCAATACCGGTGCCGGGAACCACCATCCCAGAGCCGAAGCCCTTGTAGTTGCTCTGGATATAAGAGACCATGTTCCCTTCCCCGTCGGCGGTAGCCAGGAATACGGTGCCGCCGCCCTTGGGGTTACCTGCCTGGGGTAAAGCCGCTGTCGGCCCGATGAGAGCGCGTCGCTGGCCCGCGTAGGCAGGGGAGAGCAACTGTTCTACTGTGCAAGTCATGTGTTTCGGGTCAGTGATGAATTGGAAACCATCGGCAAAGGCAAGCTTGATGGCCTCGATCTGGCGATGGACTGTGTCCACGTCACTCAGTCCTGCAGTTTCAAAGCCATTCATGATGTTCAGTGCCATCAAGGCGACCAACCCTTGTCCATTTGGTGGTATCTCCCATACGTCGTAGCCACGATAGTTGACGCCAATGGGTTCTACCCACTCCGGAGCACAGCTGGCCAGGTCTGCTGCCCGCAGAAAACCACCGTGCGCCCGCGAGAAGCAGTCAATGGCAACGGCCAATTCACCCCGATAAAAGCTCTCTGCGTTGCTGGCAGCGATGGACCGCAGGGTGTTGGCTTGGTCTGGGCATGCCCATAATTCGCCTGGTAACGGCGTACGGCCTTGTTTGGTGAATGTCCTAAACCATGGCTCGAATGCAGCATCTCCTCGGTAAGCTGCGTATTCACCCAAGGCTTTGGCCCAATTGACAGCTACCGTTGGCGACACCGGGTAACCATGCTCAGCGAAGTCAATGGCTACCTCCAACGTCTGTGTCAACGGCAAAGCCCCGAAGCGTTCTGCCAAAGCGGCCCATGCGGATGGTGCGCCGGGCACTGTCACCGGAAGCGGACCATGCTTCGGCATTCCGCGATAGCCTTGAGCTCGCAGCTTCTCGATGGATATCTCTTGCGGTGCCGGGCCACTGGCGTTCAGGCCATATAGCTTCCCTTTTGTCCAAACGAGAGCAAACGCATCGCCGCCAATGCCGTTGGACGTGGGCTCCACCACGGTTAGGCTCGCAGCTGTCGCCACTGCAGCGTCTATGGCGTTACCGCCCTGCTGCAGCACCCTCAGTCCAGCCTGAGCGGCCAAAGGCTGCGAGGCAGCTACCATGCCGTGCCTGGCGTAGACTACCTTTCTCTTAGAGGCAAACGGGTATAGGTGAGGATCATTCAGGAAAAGTGACATTTAGGCCCTCCTCATAATCAGCCACTAGTAAATTTAGTTAGCCGTGACTTACCGAAAATTCTGTATTCCATACACAATGCAAAAACCCTTTTTTGTTTTTAAATTCTGACCCGGAACAGACTGCTCTGCGTTTCTACCAGCGTAGCGTTAGGCTGCTATCCCGCTCACCTGATGGAACTCCAAGCATGTGGGCGGAATTGCTCGCGCGACTGGGGATCCACAAACCCCAAGAGTTCGTGGCAAATAGCACTAGCCGTGGTAACCGAACATGGCCAGTCGGGATAACTGCATTCGCTAGAGCAGCAGATGGATGGTGGCCCACCTGGCGGACGTGGTAAAATGTAACTGTGCAACAAGCGAAATAGAGGTGATGGTTTATGCATAGGTATACACGGAAGCTGATTGCCCCGGTGATCGTCACTATATTGCTGGTCGCATACCTGATCACGACCCTGCAGGGGGTGGCCCAGGTGGGTCTCTTAAGACACTCCCCATCCCTGTTGGTCGCCATTTTGGCTTTGATTGGCGTCAGTGTGTATGTGCTCTATGAGCGGATCAAAGAGATAAGGAGTGGTGAAGAAGATGATCTTGGTAAATACTGATTTCATCTCCGGGAAGGAACTGCAGACGCTGGGGCTGGTCAAGGGGAGCACCATCCAGACCAGGAACATCGGCCGCGACATCACGCAGGCGTTCAAGCACATGGTGGGCGGCGAGTTGAAAGCCTACACAGAGATGATGAACGACGCCCGCGCCCTGGCCACCAAGCGCATGGTGATGGAAGCCGAGGCCATGGGGGCGGATGGGATCATCAACGTCCGCTATGCATCGGCGTCGGTGATGTCAGGGGCAGCGGAGGTCATGGCTTACGGAACAGCAGTGAAATTCGTATAGGCAGACTGATGTTAAGGCGGGACGTGTACCTGGTAACACATCGCGATGTTACAGGGTACACGTCCCGCTGTCAGATGGGCAAGTTAGTCCGGCTGGCGGGGATTTGTCTAGATACATGACGCCACCAGAAAGTTATACTAGAGGTGCCAGCCATAGACACTATCGCTAGGCAGATTGAGGGTGAGTCAGTTGTTTTTTCGTCTGGGAATATTGAACGTCCGGCGGCAGCTGGGCCGCAGCACTTTGGTGGTGCTGACCATGGCTTTGGCAGCCATGAGCTTGACCTATTCCTTGTCCTATCAGCACATCACCCCTCCCCGGGTAGCGGAGTTCCTGTACAACTTTGCCGGGGGGGAAGTGCTGGTGGCTCCGGTGCGCTGGGCGGGCCAGCAGGTGAGCGATGTCACCGAGGAAACCAATTACCGCTATGCCCGCCTCTCGGCCAATGGCACCAGTTGGCTGGAGTGGTTTTACCCGGAGTTGTACAGTGAGGGCTTCTGGGCACGGGAGGGGGCAGTTGTCAGCGAGATGATCAGCCGCGGCGACATGGAACAGTTGGCCAAGTTCCCAGGTATTGCGGAAGTGAACGTCACCCCCTTGCTGCCTGCGGTTTTGCAGACCAGGGATGACCACGGCACCGTTTATCACCCGTTGGTGATAGCACCGGAAAACCCACGCCTGCAGCAGGTAGTGTATGTCAAGTATCCCAGGGATTTCAAGCAATTTCCGGCCGGCGGGGGAATCGTGCTCAATGCGGCCATGCAATTGCCCCGCACGGTTCACACCTACAAGCCTGGTGAAGCGGTGCAGCTATGGTTGCCCCAGATTAGCGCTGCCGACGAGGACAACCGTGTTGTGCAGGTTGATTATGCGGCTGCCAGCGAGGTGCAGCTGCCCTTTGTCAACTATGTGCAAGTGCCCACCCGGTCCGTGTCCTGGCATCAAGAGCCTGCGGGCACAATCATCGAGGAAGGGAAGTTTCGTGCCTCCATGGCCTGGGTGGACCAGCAGGCCTGGGACCAACTGCTGCAACAGACCGGTGTGGATGGTCAGTTACCGGCGGCGAACGTCGCTTTGCGGCTAGCAGATCCCCAACAGCTAAGTGAGCTGCTGGTCCAGCTAGGGCAGGTATTTCCCCACCTCACCTTCGTCAACATGGGCCAGGTGGAAGACCGGATCTTCAGCACCGGCAACCTGGAGCTGTTTCTCCAGGCACCCGAGAGGGTCTACAAGACAACAGAGCGGGTCGGCCTGACGGTGCCTGCATCCTTCAACCGCATCCTGGGCCTGCTATTCCTATTGATTGCCGGTTTTCTGCTGGGCGGGCACATGCTCACCAACGCCGCCGCCCGCCATCAGGAGATCGGCACCCTGCGCGCACTGGGTGCCCGCCGCCGCGACATCATGGCGCTGGGCATCAGCGAAGCGGCTACCACCACCTTCATCGGGGTGACCAGCGGCTTCCTGCTGCTGCGCCTCTACGGGGCGATGATGGAGCTGCGGGGCGGCGTGCCGCTACTCAGGGTGCTGTGGCTGATGCTCAGCGAATACGGGGTGGTGCTGGCGCTGGCGCTGGTGGCCTCCCTTGTCTTCGCTTGCTTCCCCATCTGGCGCTTGGCGTCTTTAGCCCCGATGGAGGTGCTGCGCAATGAATAGGGCCATCCCCTTCTTGATTGGCAAACGCCTATGGAAATTCAAGTTTGTGCACCTGGTGATCGCCGCTTTTGTGGCGACAGTGCTGATGGCGATCATGCTCTATCAGGGCTACCTGGTGGCACTGACCGGCCAGTTTGGCGGAAAGCTTAACCACCCGCAGATCCCGACTGTTTACCTGGCGAGAGCGCCGCAAGGTACAGGCCTGCCCTATGTCACCAGCGGGTCGCTGCAACTGCAGCTGTCTACGTGGCCAGTGTTCGCACCTGGCGGGCGGGTGGAGATGGCTGGAGTGAGCGTGAGCCGCCTGCCTGAGTGGCCTGTTCCAGAACCAGGGGAGGTGTGGCTACCGGCCAGTCTGCGCGGAAGCGTCTTTAATGAACAGGTAGATGACGAGATCACGCTGACCAGATTCGATGGTCGCAACTGGACATCGGCCACAGCCAAGGTGGCCGGCTATTACCAAGATGGCGGATACCTCACTCCCCTGCTGGCTAACATGCACTGGGTTAGCGAATGGGTTCGCCAGATACCGAACAACACTCTGTTGGCCTACACCGAGCGCGCCGGCCAACAACTCGAGCGATGGGCCAACAACTTTCGGCAAGCGGAGCTGCTCACCAAACACCACATTGCGCAAGGTGCCGGCAGCCTGGTCCGCTCGTTATATGCCGGCGGCAATACCGCCGTGTTGATGGGAGCAATCTTCCTGGCCTTAGGCTTTGGAGTGATGGCGCTGTTGGTCTTCCTGGACAGCCGCAGTGAGCTGGCCATGCTGAAAGCTATGGGTATCAAGCCTCGAGAGGCCGGCATCTTTTTCTGGATCGAGTTTGGCATCTCCGCCGGGGTGGGCGTGTTGCTGGGCTGGTTGCTGATGCGCTGGCTACAGCCCCGCCTCGGGACGACGGTCGTCTTCAATGGCTCCGTCTTCCAGACGGCTTTGCTGATTATTGTCGGCTCCTATCTGCTGGCCATGCTGATCCCGACCCGTTTGGCCCACCGGGCGCAGGTGAACGATCTGCTGTTCCGTCGTCCGGTGCTGCTCTGGTCGGAACCTGTGCGCGAGACGCGGGGCAAACAGGCGGGACTGAGCGACCTTACCTCCAAAGGTTGGACCTGCATCAAGCTGGAAGTTGATGACGGCAGCTTCCCTGGAATCATCCTGCGCACCGCCGGCTCCAGCGTGAAGGAGGGGGAAACCCTGGCCTGGCAGAGCACCTGGTTTGGCCTGGGCGAGAAGCGCTACATCGCCCCCCATGACGGCATCCTGCAGGTGGCGGACCACCAGCGCGGCGTGTTGGCCATCTCCCATAAGTGAAACCATCATGATGCGGGAATCACCATCATGGATAAGGCCATACAGGCGATGCCTGGTCAGGCTGGCGCGCCCAGGATGACGGAAAATGAGACGTAAGGTTAACATGGGTTGAGAAATGGTAGAAGGGGGAGAGCCCGCGCCAACTACTGGCGCGGGCTCTCCCCTTCGCAGGGAAACCGACCGCTCTCTATGCGCAGCGGGGGTAGTATTCTCTGCGCGGTTCTGCTCGGTTCGGTCTCCCTGCAGGGCCCTTCTCTCCTCTTCAGGCCAATGTCCCAGCGCCAGCACCTATTCTTCCGCACTTTCCCATCGCCATTAGGGTTCGGAAGTCTGTATCCATGGCCTGACGGCCTGATCAAGCTGGTGCAGCGCCCCTTCAGACAAGCCTGACATACCCCGTGCTAATTCTCATGCTGACGAAGGGCCGGAAAATCTATGTAATCCCTCTGCTCTCTGGCCGCGGACGATCATTCAAATGCCGCTAAACGCTAGGCGCACAGCCTACCAGGGAACCACAAAGGCTAGCTCTTGGCCCAGCAAACCGGCAGAGGCACCACAACCAGTGCTCTCGGGAAAAGGGACCACTCTCTCGAAATGTTCTACTTGGTAATAAAGCGGCCGTTCCGCTCCCCAGTCTGTGCGCCATCCAGCAACACCGGTTTCCCGCTGACAAAAACGTGCTGGATGCCTGCAGGCTTCACCGACGGCGACTGGAAGGTGGCGCAATCCTGAACCGCCTGGTAATCGAACACCGTAAGATCACCCGGTAAGCCTGGCTTGATCTCGCCGATGTTGCTTAAGCCCAGAATGCTGGCTGGCAGGCCCGTCATTTTGTAGACCATGTCCTCCAGGCTGAGCAGGTTGTTTTCCCGTACGGTCTGAATGAACCGCGGGAAGGTGCCTACACTGCGCGGGTGGGGCTTGCCCAAGACCGGCTTGGTCAGATAGTCGTGGGCGTAGCCATCGGAACCCACCGCCACGTCCAGCCGGCGCATAATCTGCAGCACATCCGGCAAGTCCATGGCATGATAGACTGCCGTGGCACCGCCGGCGCACTCGCGCATCACCCGGCAATAGGCATCGGCAGGCGCCACGCCCCACATCTCTGCCAGCTCTCCCAGGTGCTTGCCATCAGCCTCCGGCAGCTGGCCACGGGTGTTGGCGATGGTGGTGGTATGCGGGCCACCCCGCAACTCGATGCTCTCGATCACGCCCTGTTTTATCCGTTCGTAGGTCGCCGGATCGTCAAAGCGGGCCACAAACGCCTCTTTGCTGCCCTCCTTGGCGAACGCCGGCAACAACGACTGGGCCCCGGTGCTGGAGGCGCAATAGGGGTACTGATCCGCCGTGATCACCAGACCTGCGGCGCGCCCATCATCCAGCATCTGCAGCAACCGATCGGTCTGGCCCCATTGGGCCTTCCACATCAGCTTCAGATGCGAGATGTGCAACTTCACCCCGGTCTCCCGGGCCACCCGCAACATCTCTTCCACAGCCTCAAACACCTTGGCGCTTTCGCTGCGCATGTGCACGGCTACAATGCCATCGTGCGCCTGGACTACCCGCGCCAAGGCGATCAGTTCCTCGATCTTGCTGTAGCGGCCAGGCAGGTAGGTCAGGCCCAAGGACAGGCCGAAGGCCCCCTGGGACATATTCCGATCCAGCAACTCCTGCATGTGCGCCAATTGCTCAGGCGCAGGCTCGCCGCGATCATTCCCCATGGCTTGATAACGCAGAGTTCCATGACCGATCAGCGTGCCGAAGTTGATCGGCAGCGTCAGCGCCTGCACCTCTTGCTTGTAGCTGTCCATATCACAGGCGCTGGAGTCTTCCCCGTCGGTAGCGTTCACGTAGTATTGCTTGGTGCGGCCCAGAAAAGCATGGGCTCGGGTCTTGGGATTGTTGGGCACCAAAGAAGAACCGCAATTGCCAGCCACGTGGAAAGTCACGCCTTGATAGACTGCGCTTTCGAAATTGGGCCCACAATAGGGCGCTGCATCGGAATGGGTGTGCAGGTCAATAAACCCCGGCGCCACAATCAAGCCCTCGGCATCGATCGCTTGGGCGCAGGGCAACCTGTCGTCGCTGCTGATGGCAGCGATGACGCCGTCTCGCAAGTACACCGTTGCCCGATAGGCCTTTTGGCGCGTCCCATCCACTATTAGGCCACCCTTGATCGCAAAATCAAACATATCAATCGCTCCCTTTCGCTGGCCGAGCTAAAGTCAACCGAGCCGTTAGCGGCACATTTGCCGATAGAGCTCCAACTCGCTCTGCGAGCAATATACAAAATGGCCTGGAGTGACCTCCTGGAAGCTGGGTGTCTCGGTGCTGTAATCGTGGTCTTGCTCCGGAACATAGGCGATGCGCTGCCTGGTTTTCTCAGTGATCGGATTTGGCTGGGGCACTGCCGATAGCAGCGAACGGGTATAGGGATGCAGCGGATTCTTGTACAGCTCGTCGCTATCAGCCAATTCCACTATTCTGCCATAGTACATCACTGCCACCCGCGTGGAGAAGTACTTCACCACAGACAAGTCGTGAGCAATGAACAAGATGGTCAGACCCAGGTCCGCCTTCAAGTCGTTCAGCAGATTGATGATCTGCGCCTGGATGGACACATCCAGCGCCGAAACCGGCTCGTCGGCGATCACCAGCGAAGGGTTGGTGATCAGGGCTCGGGCGATGCCGATGCGTTGCCGTTGGCCGCCAGAGAACTCGTGCGGATAGCGGCTGGCATGCTCGCGGGTCAATCCGATCTTGGAGAGCATGCTGTACACCAACTCTTGCCGCTGCTTGGGGTCCTTCATCCCCCGCACCTTCAAGCCTTCTTCCACAATCTCCTGGATGGTCATGCGGGGGTTGAGCGATTCAACCGGATCCTGGAAGATCATCGCCATGTTGTCGGTCAAGAACTTGCGCAGGTCCTTGGTCATGCGGCCGGAGATCTCCCGGCCTTTGTAGGTCACCTTACCGGAAGTGGGGTTGTAGAGGCGAATGATGGCGCGACCGGTGGTGGTCTTGCCACAACCGGATTCTCCCACCAGCCCAAAGGTCTCTCCCTCATAAACATCAAAGGAGACGCCGTCAACGGCGCGCACCTGAGTGCGGTTTTTGCCCCTGCCGGAAGTGAAGGTCACCCTCAGGTCTTCCACCCGCAGAATCGGGTCCCAATTAGACATTGCCAATACCCTCCTTCATGCGAGCAATTCGCTGTTGCAGAACTTCGGGCATGTCCACCTTCGGCGCCTTGGGATGGAGCAGCCAGGTGGCGGCATAGTGAGTGTCGCTGATCTTGAACATCGGCGGCTCCTCTTCAAAGTCGATGCGCATGGCATACTGGTTGCGCGCCGCAAAGGCATCCCCCTTAGGCGGGAAGAGCATGTTCGGCGGCGTGCCAGGTATGGACAGCAGTCTGCCTTTAGTCTCCAAATCCGGCATGGATGCCAACAACGCTTGCGTATAAGGATGGGCCGGCTCAAAGAAGATGTCATTGGCCGTGCCGTATTCAACCACCTTGCCGGCATACATCACATAGACCCGATCGGCCATATTGGCCACCACGCCCAAGTCATGGGTGATGAAGATAATGGAGAGATTGCGGGTTTCCTTCAGGTGATTGATCAAATCCAGGATCTTGGCCTGCACGGTGACGTCCAGCGCCGTCGTCGGTTCGTCACAGATCAGTATCTCGGGGTCCCTGGCCAGAGCGATGGCGATCACTACCCGCTGGCGCATGCCGCCCGAGAACTGAAACGGGTACTGGTCAAACCGCACCTCGGCATCCCTAATTCCCACAGCGCGCAACAGCTGCAAGGCCTCTTCCCGAGCCTCTTGGCGACTCATCTTCTTGTCCAGCATCAAAGCTTCGGTGATCTGGTGCCCAACTTTCATAATCGGGTTGAGGGCGGATAGCGGGTCCTGGAAGATGAGGCCGATCTTGCTGCCTCGAATGCGCGTATACTCATCCTCGCTCAGTTTGGTCAGGTCCCGCCCTTCATACATGATGCTGCCGGATTCGACGATGGCGTTGCCGGTGAGGATGCCCATGATCGACTTGATGGTCACTGACTTTCCCGACCCGGACTCGCCGACGATGCAGATGGTCTCCCCCTTCTTCAGTTCAAAGCTGACGCCCCGCACCGCTTTCACCAGACCCTCATAGACACGGAAGGATACGCTGAGGTTGTCCACAGTTAGGATAGTATCGTTGTTGTTCATCATCTCACCCCTTTACTCCTGACCGCGCAAAGTAGGGTCAAACGCATCTCTCAGCCCATTGGCGAAGAGGTTGAAAGCGATCATCAGGACAGAGATCAATAGCGCAGGGAACAGGGTCTGGTAGGGATAAGCCAGCAGCACCTTTTGGCCTTGGGACAACAGCACGCCAATGGAAGGCTCCGGTGGGCGCAACCCTAATCCGATGAAGGCCAGGAAAGATTCGGTGAAGATGGCACCCGGGATGGCGATCATCGACCGGGTGATGATCGGACCGATGGAGTTGGGTAGGATGTGCCGGAAGATCAACGCTCGATCGCTGACTCCCAGCGTCCTGGCCGCCAAGACGTACTCCCTCTGCTTAAATCTGTAGAACTGCGCTCTGATCAGGCGGGCGGTCGGTATCCACCCGCGCACCACCAAAGCTAGCACAATCGACAGCATGCCGGTGCCAAAGAACAAGATGAACATGGTCACCACCACTATCTGTGGAAAGGCATTTAGTATTTCGCAAAAACGCATCATGTACATGTCCAGCGGATCGCCGTAGTACCCAGCGATGGCACCATAGACAACCCCGATGGCGATGTTGGTGATCACAGAAAGGAAAGCGATCAGCAGCGACACTCGCGTGCCCCGCATCAGCCTGGTCCACAGGTCGCGGCCCAAGTAGTCGGTGCCCAGCCAGAAGTACTTGTCTTCCGCACCTTTCATCTTGTAGAGGTTGACCTTGACATCAGCCATTACTACCCCTTTGACGGTGCGCTGACTAAGAATCTTGATCACCGAGCCTGGTGGATATTGCTCGGGGTCGTTGATGTTGGCCAAGGAGCGATTGGTGAGGACGGAGCTGCCGTCGAGGATGCCCAGCTTCTCCAGCCCAGGTACCCTAGGAGGCATGTTAGCCAAGCCCGCATTCTGTTCGCGGAAGGAGTAGGGGTTAAAGCTTGGCCCAACAATGGCTAGGAACGCGATCATGCAAATCAGATAAAAGGCAAGCACAGAAGCCTTGTTCTTTTTCAGCCTTAGAAGAGCGTCCTTGTAAAATCCAATCGGTTCACTCTCCATTTTGTCGTCCTTGATCTCGGTCTCCACCTGGACAAACTCGAACTTCTCAGCCGGTATGTCCATGGTCCGTCTATCCAGTTCCATTAGCCCCTACCTCCTATCCTGATCCGCGGGTCGATCAGACCGTAAGAAATGTCGACCAGCAGAATAGTCACTAACGAGACAATCGAATAGAACAGCAGGATGGCTAGCGTGAGCGAGTGATCCAGGGAGTTGACCGAGTCAACCATCATTCCGCCCATTCCAGGGATAGAAAAGATGCTTTCCACCACCAAGGAACCACCCAGGATGCCCGTAAACATGGGAATGATGATGTTGGCCAGCGGTACGCAGGAGTTGCGGAAAGCATGGCGCACCGTTGCCTGAAACCTGGTCAACCCCTTGGTGCGGGCCAACAACATATATTCTGAGCTGACGGTCTCAATCAGCTCACCGCGCAGATAGCGGGTGACGGTGGCAATAGGGCCAAAGGCCAGGGCCAGCACTGGCAGGATCATCGAATAGAACCGGGTGAGGCCTTTGCTGCTGGCACTAAGAATAATGGGAAACCATCCCAGCCGATAAGCGAGAAAGTACTGCATGACGGAAGCAAACACAAATGATGGCACAGAGATGCAGATGATCACCAGCACCGAAATCACATGGTCCGGGAGCTTGGATTTGTTCAGCGCCGCCAAGGTACCAGCCAGGATTCCCAAAGGAAGTGAAATAGCTAAAGAGATCAAGTTCAGTGACATAGTTACTGGAATACGGTGCTTAATCACGTCGAAGACCGGCACACTGGGCGCCATCTTCACCGAAACGCCAAAATCGCCTTCCAGGAAAATTCCCTTCAAATAGTAGAAGTACTGAACGATCATCGGTTTATCCAAGTGCATTTTCTCTTCTAGTGCCCGGATCAACTCTGGCGGCAGGTCTTGGTTATCGGAGTATGGGCTGCCGGGCATCAGGCGCAAGACTACGAAGCCGATGGACACGATGATCATCAGGGTGATGGCCATGGCGACTAGCCTATTGATGATGTATCTTCTCATGATGACGCTCCCCTCCCTTTTGGCAGCCTGCATAAGGAGTGGTGTCCCGTGCTATCACAGGACACCACACTTTGTGCTGCCAAACTAACCGATCTGCAGATTCCGCCTATTTCTCGAAATCAGCAAACCTCAAAGCGTATCCACAGTCAATTTCATACTCCAGCAGGCCGGGGATCAGCTTCTCATTCATCAAGACCATACCGATCGACTGGCCAACGGGAAGAGCCAACACTTCGTCGATGAAGGCTTGCTCCGCTTCCATGGCAATCTCCGCCAGGCGCTTCTCGTCAGTGCGAGCCGCTTCGCTCCGCGCTTCAGCGTACAGCGCATCGATCTTGTCGCTCTGGTACATACCGTTGCGGTTGGAATAATCGCTGGTCCATACCAAGAGAGCTTCCGCCGGGTTGTAGTCGGTGGCGATACGGCCCCAGCCGCTGGTGGTCAGCTCGTAAGCCCTCGGGTTGGTCGTCACGCTCTTGGTGACCTCCAGGTTCTGTGCTGACGGGCGGCCATTGAGCGTCAGGCTGAACCGGTCTTCGCCAAACAGTTTTGGCCAGGACTCCTGCAGGAATTCGCAGATCAAGCTATAGTAGTCGCTACCAGAGTTGTAGTTGATGGTCAGATCCAGCCTGCTCAGGCCTTCCTCCTCCATGGCGGTGTTGAAGTACTGGAGAGCCAGTTCAGGATCATAGCCGTGGTTGGGAGGCAAATAGCCAGCTTGGTCTGCCAACTGGCGGAAGGTCGTGCCATCGCCATAGGCGACTACAGAGTTGGAGACCAGATAATGGGCTGGAACGCCACTGCCCAGCTCGGCAATGGTTTCCCGATCGATGCCGTAATAGAGCGCCTTCTTCAGGTTGATGTTATCCAGCGGAAGATCCGGATGGGCGCTGTTTACCTCGATCATAGCCACGGTGCGGGTCTTGGTGGGCATGGCCCTGGGGTCATCCATATAGGCCGCAATTTCACCCGTGGGCACGCCGACATAGTGCAGTTCCCCGTTTTCAAACATCTGAATGCGCGTTCCAGCATTCTCCACCACGGTGTAGACCAATCCATCCATGTGCACGCGGTCCGCCAATGGGAAGTGAGGGTTCTTCTCCATCACCAGCTCTGCACCCACGACCCAAGAGGTGAGCCTAAAGGCACCGGAACACATGGTGGTCTCCAGGCTGGTGCCATACTGGGTGGCAGTACGGTCGGCATTCATGTATTGCTCATAAAGCGGCTCGTAAACCGGAGCGGTGGCAATCCAACTGAAGTGACGCATGACATCCTGCTTGCTGTAGCGGCCATCCAGGGTGATCTCCAAGGTGTAGTCGTCCAACTTCTTGATGCCCACGTCTTCCCAAGCGACAGTGTTGCTGTTCCCCTGTTTGTAGTAAGCGTCAGCGTTGAGGACGTTAACGTAGCGGGAAGTGAGGGCAACACCCTGCCCATTGACCATCAGCGGATCGATCAGCATCTTCCAGCTGTAGATAAACGTGTCCGCATTGATGGGCTCGCCGTTGGCCCACTTGGCATCTTCGCGGATGGGGATCTGCCACACAGTGCCATCCCCGCTGGGGTTTTGCGGTTCATCGGCGGCGAACTCTGGAATCAGAGATGCACTCATCCGGTCTGGCGATGGTACCGTGTCGTATAACGTGCCCACATAGTAACGGATCATCGTGTTGTCGTTGCCAAGGGCCGAAGTGTGATGGCTGCCGGTAGCTCCCGCATCAGGGCGAGAAAGCCGCATAATCTTGGGCTCCTCGGGCTCCTGCACAGCTGGGGTAGTGCACCCCACCAAAGCCCCTGCTGCCAGGGCAATTACCAGCAGCAATAACAGTCCCCTCTTAAGCATGTTGTGACCTCCTTTAGTTATTGATTTTCAAGGCTTGTGGCCTGAAATCACACTGATCGGGATATGAATGCCGCAATTGCTGATAGCAGCATACAGACTGCACCACAGATGGCCAGCAAACGGACATCATATCTCCGTCTGGGTCGAGCCAGATACTGTGCAAATCCATCCTTACCCCCTGGCACCTGACGCGGCCGGGTCAATACCACGTCCAGAAACCGCTTGGTGCTGAAACTGACGATGTCAAACAGGCCGCTGTTCAGAACCAATCCCATGGCTGCAACAATCAAAACTAACAGGCCAGCGAGAAATAAGGCGTCAGAAATGGCAAATATCTGAGCTCTCACCCTGTCTCTCCTCCTCTTTCGACGATCTAAATTTCTCTACCCAGCGCCAAAGCCCCTATTTTCTCTCTTAATTCTCTGCCAATTTGGCAAATAACGAGAAACGAGCAGTGCGAACTGCTCGTGTGCTAGCTTAGCTCCATTTTTCGGATAGTGTATCGCTTGCGGGGACGACCCTGCTTTCCATACCCATGACTGACTGTCAGGTAACCCAACTCCTCCAAATAGCTGAGGTAGCGGTGCACCGTAGAATATCCTAACTGCAGGGCCTCCACAGCCTCATTGATGGTAAAGGCCTTGGCTCGATTCTTGGAGAACTCCAGCACCAGGTCCAAAGTCTCCTGGTTCAAGCCCTTCTCCAGCGTATCTGTCACTGGTGTCGAGTCTTGTTGACGCAGCCGGGACACCTCCAGGTTGAGATTGACCCGGTAGATCAGATCCAGTGCTTTGATCGGTTTCAGGGAAAAATCGCTGGCCCCAGCTTCGCGGCACTTCTCGGCAACTCGTCGGTCGTCTTCAACTGTCAACATAATGATGGGCACCGAAGGGTTGCGCTTGCGAAACTCGGGCAAGGCGGTCAAGCCATCCATCAAAGGCAAATGGTAATCGAGCAGCACGATGTCCGGATTGAAGACGCCCAAAGCGGAGATCCCACTGCGGGCATCCAAGCAGGAATGAACAGTCCAGCCAGCATAAGACCCGATGGTCTCCACAGTAAAACAGATGTTGCGGTCATCATCCACTATCAGCACTCTGGGGCTAATTCTCAATCACCTCCGGAAGGGTTATTACTACCTTGGTGCCTACACCAGGCACCGACCAAAGATCGATCGTGCCGCCGTGGTCGCGGATCACTTCGCTGACGAAGGGCAGGCCCAGCCCGGCTGTTCCTTTGGTGCTGAACCCCATATTGAACACATTGGGCTTGTCCGCATTGGCGATGCCAGGGCCATCGTCCAAGACGACAATGCGCACCCGGTGGTCAGACAGGGCACGGGCTGAAACTTGCACGGTTCCGCCAGTCTCAGCCAACGCCTGCAGCGAGTTCTCCAATACGTTGCACAGAGCCCTGACCAATCGGGTGCGGTTGCCTGCGATCCGCGGCAACCCGTCCTCGATGGCCACCTGAATCATCGAGATGCCCTGCTTGGGCGAAACTTGTGCGGTGGCGAAATTGATCAACTCGCGTACATCGATGGGCTGTCTTCGTTTCTGCCGCAAGATGTCGTTGATCTTCTCGTTCATGTCTTCCGCCGCCTGGTTGATGCGCTCACAAATAGCTGCCGCCTGTTCCACTTGGTCCTCTACCATCAATTGCAGGATGCTGGACAGCCCCTGGATGGTGGTCAAGGGCGTCTTCAAATCATGGGTGAGGCTGCGCACCTGGCCGAGGGCGTTTGCCTCCAAGACGGCCATCTTCATCTTTTGCAGCTCTTGTTCTTGCTCCCGGGCCAGCCGCTCCTGCTCCAGCTCGCGGGTGTGAATCACTGAGAGCCTGATCAGCAAGGCCACAACCACCAAAGTAAAGCCGATGAACAACAGGCCGATGAAGTCCAACGCCGCTTCCGTCCGCATGAAACGGGCCACCAGCTTGATCTCGGAAGAGATGTCGCCCCAACCGCGCACGCTAACCTGCATGATCGGCATCACGCCCAGCCATTGGAACCCGCTCATCAGCACAATCAAGATCAACGCCCGAGAGTTGCTTCTTGGCACCACATTGCGCATGTACCCGGTGATGGTGATGCAGAGCACTGCAAATAGCGCTGGCAGGATCAGGCCATAGTTCACACCGCGCAACAGGTAGGCGGTCAAATAGACCAGGGCCAGGACGATCATCGGTGCGGCGATACCCAACCAGCGCCCCCATGGCGCTTCCGCCCGATGCAGTTCATCGGCTACCAGAAAAGTCCCTAGGTAGTAGGGAAGGGTGCGGAGGGTGTTGATCAGCACCACTTGAGCAGTGGTAAGAATCAGTAGCGCTTGGTCCATGCCATCGATGGCCGCAATCAGGCGGGGGAAAAAGCCGCTCCAACCGCTGAAGAACAACACGGACCACAGCAGCCCGATAACGACTAGAATCGCGCCTGTGAGAATGGATCGCCAGTTCACCGTTTCGCTGTCCACGTGTTCCGACACCGGCTATCACCTCACTGCCCGCACAAACGGATCTACACTGCTGGCCAGGTCTGGCACCAATTGCAGTGGGATTTGCTTTTGTCGGCTGATACGGGTAAGCAAACCGTCTTGGTTCCCCTCTTCTACCGCTATCAGATAATCCACCCGCGGGCAGATCGCGACGATCAGCTGGTCAGAGGAGGCGTCTCTGCGCACCTTGCCACCGATGTGCATCGCCACTGTCGCAATCTCCATATCCCGGGCATTGGTCAAAAGCCCCTTAGCGCGGGCGATCTCATTGGCCAGTGTGGTCCTGGCATTGGCGATGCAGCGGCTGTTTGCTCCCAATACCAGGACCAATGTTCCTGTGCTGGCGGTCAAATCTGCAGGAGCCAGCAAAGGCTCCAGCTGGTATTCCAGCCCCATGCGTTCGCACAGCTCTTTCACCATGTGGACATCGACACTCTGCCCGATGGAGGTAATGATAATCGGCTCTGCAAGCACTACTCCCGGGTCCACCAGCTCGTAGGCTGCCTCCTCGGTCTCTACGGGCAGACTGCAGCCAGAGAGCAGACCGCTGAGGAGGAGCACAGCCAATGCCAGAGCGACTCTCTTCAGACAGGCGCCGCTGGTGCCGCCAGCCCTATCAACAGCCCGCCGCATATCCGTCACGGCGCGGATCAGCCCCTCCATAGAACTTGCCGGTCCGCTCGTCGTACATGACCGCATTCACCCCTCCGAAAAAGTCGTCCAGCGATCCTTTCACTTCCACCTGGTGACCCTTCAGCTCCAGTGCGCGAATTACTTCCGCCGAAATCCTATCCTCGACGGCGAAGTTCGGTCCATCGGCATACATTCGGGCGGCCTCGATAGCCTGCTGCATGCCCATGCCGTGATCGATCACGTTGCTGATGATCTGGGCGGTGGTGGTGATGATGCGCCGGCTGCCCGGGGACCCCAGGCTCAGGAACGGCTGGCCATCCTTCAGCACTACCGTGGGCGACATGCTGGACAACGGCCGCTTGTGGGGGGCAACGCTGTTCATGCTCTCTGGATTGGTATACCAAGCCTCTCCCTGGTTGTTCAACAAGAAGCCTTGCCCCGGGACCCCGATGCCGTTGCCAAAGAAAGAGCAGAGCGTTTGGGTGATGGCCACCGCGTTGCCACCGTTGTCGATCACCGACATGTGGGTGGTGCTGGGCGATTCATTGTACGGGTAGGGGTTGCCCGTCGTGGGGGCGGTGGCAACCAGCGGGTCGAAATCGCTAATGCGTTCCCGAGCATAAGCTTTGCTCAGCAAGCCAGTGATCGGCGGCTGAACAAAGTTCGGGTCACCTATGTAGCTGGAACGATCGGCGTAGGCTCGGCGGGCAACTTCCGCCCACAGGTGCAGCGCCTCGGCGGAGTTATGACCGAGCGCGGCGACGTCAAATTCCTCAAGCATATTCAGGATCATGGCGATGGTGATGCCGCCTGAGCTGGTGGGAGCCGATGACTTAATCTCATAGCCGCGGTAATTCATGGATATGGGCTCTCTGAAGGCAGGTCTGGCGTTGGCCAAATCGCTGCGGCGGATCAGGCCGTCATTGGCGATCATCAATTGTTCAATCAGCCGCGCCGGCTCACCCCGATAGAAGGCATCCGGGCCCTGCTCGGCAATGGCGCGCAGCGTGTTGGCCAAATCGGTGTTGACCAGCAGCTGCCCCGGTTCATAGGGCAGGCCGTCCACCAGGAAGTATTTGCTGGCCCACTCGTTGGCCAAGAGCTTGGCATGATTTCTGACCATCATGCTGTGGAGATAAGGGGTGATCACAAAGCCCTCCTCGGCGTACTTGATGGCGGCCGCCATCACGTGCTGTAGGCTGAGGGTGCCATACCTCTTCAACAGGGCGCAAAGCCCTGCCAGGTAACCTGGGACCATGGTGGAGCGATAGCCTGTCGATCTATCCTCTGGATGCTCCAGATACATGTCTGGGGTGGACAGGCCAGGGGCAGTGGACTGGTAATCGACGAACACCGTCTTCCCGGATTCAGCCAGGTGCACCACGGCATAGCCCCCACCGCCCAACCCGGAGGCGAAGGGCTCCACCACGCTGATGGTGAACGCTGTGGCCACAGCCGCGTCGATGGCATTGCCGCCTTGCGCCAATATATCCCGCCCTGCCTGCGCTGCCAGCGGGTGAGCTGCCGCCACCATACCATTGTTACCCACTACTTCGGGACGGAGAAAATCATGCTGGTCATTGATCATAATTGCTCCTCCAGTTTTTTAACTTGTCTGACTTTACCTAAATCATAACAGCACCGAGCATTGGAAGGGATTTTCTCTCTTATTTCTCGCCTCACGTCCGCGTTCAGGTCTAATTTCGTTGCACAATTCTTGTTTCCTCTTTGAAAAATAAGTAAGGCCTAGGCGATGCAGACAGCGCACCAAAAAGAAGAACGAAACCGCTTCGCGATTTCGTTCATTTCTTGGGTTCGCCTGATCAACTGGTTACCCCTCGCTGCTTCCCCGCTCCCGCTGGTACTCCATGAATTCGCTGGCGGAGCAGTAGACAAAGTGCCCAGGGTACACCTCGCGCAAGCTGGGCTGCTCCACGCTGTAGTCGTGTGCGGTCGCCGGGTCGTAGGAGATGCGCTTCCGCTTCCTTTCTCTCAGCGGGTTCGGTTGCGGCACAGCCGAAAGCAACGATTTGGTGTAGGGATGCAGCGGATGCCGATATAGCTCATCGCTCTCTGCCATCTCCACCAGTTTGCCGTAGTACATCACCGCCACGCGGTCGGAGAAGTACTTGACCACCGACAGGTCATGGGCGATGAACAGGATGGTCAGGCCCAGGTCCGCCTTCAGGTCGTTGAGCAGGTTGATGATCTGCGCCTGAATGGAGACATCCAAAGCCGATACCGGCTCATCAGCGATCACCAACGAGGGGTTGGTGATCAGCGCGCGGGCCACACCCACCCGCTGCCGTTGACCGCCCGAGAACTCATGGGGATAACGGCTGGCGTGCTCCTGGGTGAGCCCGATTTTGTTCAGCATGCTAGCCACCAGTTCCTTGCGCTTGGCCGGATCGCGCATGCCCCTGACCTTGAGCCCCTCTTCCACGATCTCCTGGATGGTCATGCGCGGATTGAGCGACTCGACCGGGTCCTGAAAGATCATGGCTATGTTGTTGGTCAGATACTTGCGCAGCTCCTTGGTCATCCGCCCCGAGATCTCCCGCCCCCGAAAGCGAACCGTCCCGGCTGTAGGGTTATACAGGCGAATGATGGCCCGCCCGGTAGTCGTCTTGCCGCACCCGGATTCTCCGACTAAGCCAAAGGTTTCGCCTTCATGAATGACAAAGGAGACGTCATCCACTGCCCGCACCACCGTCCGCCTCCGGCGTCTGCCCGACGTGAAGAACACCTGTAGGTTCTCCACCTCGAGGATTGGCTGGCGGTTCTCCATAGCTTTAGCCATTGCCACCACTCTCCCTCATCCACGCAATCCGCTGCCGCAGAATCTCCGGCATCTCCACCTTGGGCGCATCGGGATGCAGCAGCCAGGTGGCGGCATAATGCGTGTCGCTGATCTGGAACATCGGGGGTTCCTGCTTGAAGTCGATCCGCATGGCATATTGATTGCGCGGAGCGAAGGCGTCCCCCTGGGGTGGATGAAGCATATTGGGCGGTGTGCCAGGGATAGACAGCAGCCTGCCCTTAGTCTCCAGATCGGGCATGGAGCCTAAGAGTGCCTGGGTATAGGGATGCGTCGGCTCCAGGAAAATATCGTAGGCGGTGCCGTGCTCCACAATCTTACCGGCGTACATCACGTACACCCGGTCGGCCATGTTGGCCACCACCCCCAGGTCGTGGGTGATGAAGATGATCGAGAGGTTGCGCGTTTCCTTCAGGTGATTGATTAAATCCAGAATCCTGGCCTGCACCGTGACGTCCAGTGCCGTGGTAGGCTCGTCGCAGATCAGTATCTCAGGTTCCCGGGCCAACGCGATGGCGATCACCACCCGCTGACGCATGCCTCCGGAGAACTGGAAGGGATATTGCTCATACCTATGTTCTGCGTCCTTAATACCCACCGCCCGCAGCAGATTCAACGCCTCTTCTCGCGCTTGGTGGCGAGTGTACTTGCCGTCCAGCATCAATGCTTCGGTGATTTGGTTGCCCACCTTCATGATCGGATTGAGGGCGGAGAGCGGGTCTTGGAAGATCAAACCGATCTTCTTGCCGCGGATGCTGGTATATTCCTGTTCGCTCAACTTGGTCAGGTCCTGGCCAGCATAGTGGATGCTGCCTGATTCCACCACCGCATTGGGCGTCAGGATGCCCATAATGGTCTTGATGCTCACCGATTTCCCCGAGCCCGACTCACCCACGATGCAGATGGTTTCTCCCTTGTTGAGATGAAAACTGATTCCCCGCACCGCCTTCACCATGCCCGAATAGGTGCGGAAGGAGACGGCCAGGTTGTCGACAGTCAAGATTGGTTCGTTGTTGCCCATGCTCACACCCCCTATTCCTGCCCGCGCAAGGTGGGGTCAAAAGCATCGCGCAGGCCGTTGGCAAACAGGTTGAAGGCGATCATCAGCACCGAGATCAACAGCGCCGGGAAGAAGGTCTGATATGGATACTGCAGCAGCACCTTCTGCCCCTGGGATAGCAGCACGCCGATGGAAGGCTCCGGCGCTTTCAGCCCCAAGCCGATGAAAGCCAGAAAAGACTCGGAGAAAATCGCCCCTGGGATAGCGATCATGGAACGGGTGATGATCGGGCCGATGGAGTTGGGCAGAATGTGGCGGAAGATCAACGACATGTCGCCCACGCCCAACGTCCTGGCTGCCAACACGTATTCCCGCTCTTTGAACCGCAGGAACTGCGCCCTGATCAACCTGGCCGTCGGCACCCAACCGCGGACCACCAGCGCCATGATGATCGAGAAGATGCCCGCACCAAAGAACAGGATGAACATCGTCACCACCACTATCTGAGGAAATGCGTTGAGCACCTCGCAAAAACGCATCATGTACATGTCCGTTGATCCTCCATAGTAGCCGGCAATGGCACCGTAGACGATGCCGATGAAGATGTTGGTGAACACCGCCACAAAGGCGATCAGCAGCGACACCCTGGTGCCGCGACATAACCTGGTCCACAGATCTCGGCCCAGATAGTCGGTCCCCAACCAGTAGTAGTCGTTCTCTGCGCCCCGCATTTTGTACTGATCGATCTTCACATCCACCATCTTCACACCCTGCACCTCGCGCTCGTTGAACACTCGCAGGATAGAACCTTCCGGGTACAGCGTGGTGTCGCTGAGGTTTTCCAACCGGCGGTTGGTCAACACCGAACTGCCGTCCAAAATACCCAGCCGTTCGATGCCGGGAACGCGCGGCGGCATGTTTGCTCGCTCCGGGTCCTGCTCACGGAATGTATAAGGGTTAAAGCCCTGTCCAAACAGTGCCAAGAACGAGATGGCGCAGATGATCCAAAAGGCTATCACCGAGGCCTTATTCTTCCGCAAGCGCAACATCGCATCTTTAAAAAAGCCGATCGGCTTGGTTTCCAGGTTAACATCCTTCAGCGCCTGCTCCACTTGAACGAACTGGAAGTCCTCTGGCGGTATTTTTGGGAAGCGTTTTTCCAGCTGCATGATCACTTACCCCCTAACCGAATGCGCGGGTCTATGATGCCGTAGGAGATATCCACCAACAAAATGGTGGTCAGCGAGATAATCGAGTAGAACAGCAACACCGCCACCGTCAGGAAATGGTCGTGGGTGTTGACGGAGTCGATCATGATGCCCCCGATACCCGGGATGGAGAAGATGCGCTCCACCACCAGGGACCCGCCCAAGATGCCGGTGAACATGGGAATGATGATATTGGCCAGCGGCACACAGGAGTTGCGGAAGGCGTGCTTGATCGTAGCCTGCGTCTTGGTCAGCCCTTTGGTTCTGGCCAACAGCATGTATTCCGAACTGAGGGTCTCGATTAGCTCGCCACGCAAATAGCGGGTGACCGTTGCAATGGGGCCAAAGGACAAAGCCAGCACCGGCAGAATCATCGAATGCCACTTAGCTACGCCGGTGGCGGTAGCAGCGAAGACGATAGGGAATAGGCCAAACTTAAAAGATAGGAAATACTGCATCAGCGATGCAAACACGAAGGAAGGCACCGAGATAAAGATGACCACCATAAACGAAATAACATAGTCCGGCATCTTCGACTTGTTGAGAGCAGCTATGGTCCCGGTCATGATCCCAAAGGGCAAAGCGATGAACAGCGAGATCAGATTCAGTTGCATGCTCACCGGGATGCGCTCTTTGATCACCTCAAACACCGGCACACTGGGTGCCATCTTGACCGAGACTCCCCAGTCACCGGCCATGACGCCCTTCAGATAGTATAGATATTGCACCACGATCGGCTTATCCAAATGCGCCTTGGCCTCCAGCGCCTGGATGATCTCGATGGAATAATCCGGGTTATCATAGACACTGCCTGGCATCAAACGCACCACCATGAAAGCGATGGTGACGATGATGAACAGAGTTAAGACCATAGCGATCACTCTGCTGAGAATGTATTTTGACACGCTTGTTGTCTCCCCTCCGTTTGCTGCAATCGGTTGCAGCCACAGAGACGGTGCCCTGTGCCAGATGCACAGGACACCGCTATGGCTCTAACCGGTTACAGCGCTATTTCTTTATGTCAGCGTAAGTTAGTCCCCAACCGATGCTGGTATGCCGCTCGTCCAAAGGCAGGATGACCCGGTCGGATATCAAGCCAGTGCTGGTAGTCTGGTTGATCGGCACCACCAGTAGCTCCTCCAACATCACTTTTTCCATCTCTATGGCCAACTCTGCGGCCCGACGTTCGTCCTTGCGCACCTCATCCTGAATGGATTCTGCGTAGAGCTCGTCCAGGCGAGGGCAGTTGTAAGGGCCATTCTTGCGGGCATAGGTGCTGGTATAGACCTCGAAGATGCGGTTGGGAGCGAAGTCGCCCGCGCTGAGGGCCCATTGCGAAATGGTGACTGCGTAAGCCCGCGGATTAGTGGGGCTGGACTTCAGGTTATCCAGATTCTGCGGGCTGGGCAGTCCAGCCAGCTCGATCTCGAACCGATCCGCCCCAAAGATCTGCGGCAGGGACTCCTGCAAGAATTCGGCGGCGATCACGTGGTCATTGACGGTGGTGATGAAGTTCATCACAAATTTCAGTTTGGTCAAACCCTCTTCTTCCATCGCTTTGTCGAACAGTTCCTTGGCCAGCTCTGGATCGTACCCGTAGTTATCGGGCACATAGCCTGCCTGTTCTGCCAAATCCCTGAACAAGGTGCCGTCAGAGTAGGCCACACTGGTGTAAGGTACAATCCAAGGTGCCGGAATGGTGTTGCTCAGCTTGGCAATCGTCTCGCGATCGATGGCATAGTACATCGCCTTGCGGAAGTTGGGGTTGGCAAAGATCGGGTAGTCGGGATGGGTGTGGTTAATCTCCATCGTACGCACGTAACGGGAAGCTCCCGGCAGTATCCTGGGGTCTTCGGCGTATGTTTTGACCCCCTCGGCGTCCAGACCCACGTAGTCCAGCTCGCCGTTCTCGAACATCTGCACCCGGGTTCCGGCGTCCTCCACCACCCGATAGACGATGGAATCCACGTTCACTCTCTCCGGAACCAGGTAATAGGGGTTGGCTTCGAAGACGCGCTCTGCACCCTTCACCCAATTGACCAGCTTGAAGCGGC
The DNA here is from genome assembly GCA_050949055.1 of Bacillota bacterium. Lineage (GTDB taxonomy): Bacteria > Bacillota > UBA994 > UBA5500 > UBA5500 > JAEZJZ01. The sequence continues at coordinate 34,405 of JBMNFA010000005.1, forward strand.
CAGAGGACAGCAGCTTGTCTCCGGCAGTGCCGTATTGGGTGGCGGTGCGATCGGCATTCATCTCTGCTTCGTAGATGGGCTCATAGACCAAGCCCGAGCTGTTCATGGTCAGGTGGCGCATCACTTCCACGTCAGAATAGGAGCCAGCCAGCTCCAACTCGATGGTGTGGTCGTCCACCTTCTTGATGCCCACGTCTTCCCAGGCCACCTCGACCTTGGGATCGGACGACGCCTGCCCAAAGTAGGCCCGAGCGTTCTTGATCTCGATGAAGTTTCTGGAGAACGAGCTGGCCTGAGCGTTGACCAGCACCGGATCCAAGCACATCTTCCAACTGTAGATGAACGAATCGGCGGTGATCGGCTCGCCGTTCTCCCACTTGGCATCCTCGCGAATGGAGATCCGCCAGACGGTTCCGTCTCCGTTGACATCTTCCGGCTTGCCAGCGGCCAGCTCGGGCGCCAGTTCGGCACCCAGGCGGTCAGGCCGGGGCAGCCAGCAATACAGGTTTCCAGTGATCAGGCTGGTGATTTCGCTATCGGCATCCAGGCTGGCCACATGAATGTTGGCAGTGGCAGCCGGACGCACCGACGGCAAATAGAGCACCTTGGGCTCGTCCGGTTCCTGAACAGTAGGTTTCGTGCAGCCCGCCAAAACACCGGCGGCCATAGCTAGCACCAGCAGCAACAACAATCCCTTTCTTAACACTGATCCATCCTCCTGTCTCTTTCTTGTTCCAGCGCAGCTCTCCTCACTGAGTCCGGCATTAGGGGCCATGCCCTATCCGGCGTTGGCATGGATGTTATGCCTGACTGCTACCACTAATTCGCCCCTACCAGTCACCCCTTTCCCTGCTGCTAGACAAGCGATCACAGCGAAACAGCAGACGCGAGCAGCGAGGCAAGCAGACAGAGGCCGCCTGCAATCAGCAACAACCTCACGTCATACTTCTCCCGCTCTCTTTGCACGTATTGGGCAAAAGTCTGCTGGTTTTCCGCCTCCTCGGGCGGTTTGTTGGCGATCAAAGCCAGCACCCGTCGACCACTGAAGACGACGATGTCAAACAGGCCGCTATTGCTGACGAGCCCAAAGGTCCCCGCCACCAACAACCCCATGCTGAGGAAATACAGCAAATCCGACACCAAGTAGACACGAGACGAGTGGCTGATATGCCAACCCGCCAAGGCAAGGGATGCACCCAAGATGTAGCCGAGAGTCCTTTTCTGCTTGCTGCTCATCCTTGCACCAACCTTTTTCGCAACTTAAGAACTGAGCGGCTCCCTGTTCAATTCGTCATCGATGCAAAACATTCCTGTTTTCCCGGGCCGATATTTTATAATTATCCGAAAATATCACGTTATCTGCATAAGCGGAAAACACTAAAGCGAAAGAGTCATGGATTAAAGCAATGCTGAGAGGGCTTGGTCAGGCTGTACGCGCTTCGGCGCTGTCTGCCAACAGAACTGAACTTTGAGCTCGACTCGGCCGGGTGTCATCCTGACGCTTCGCGAACTCAGCGCAGGCTCATTGGAATCTAGATTCCTCGCGGAATCTATGCTGAGCTTGCCGAAGCGCTCAAGAATGACAAGAAAAACCGTCCCCGGTGATTCGAAACACCGGGAACGGTTACTTTTGTTCCGTCTGGACCCTCCTGCTGGGCGCCAAGCAGTGGGTCTCATCTGGTATTTAAGCGATCCGGGGTTACTTCCGCTCCAAAATGGCCAGCGCGCCATGCACCAAAGCGCTGACGCCCACGGCGAAGCTCTCCTCGTCGGGGTTAAAGCCGCCGTTGTGCGGAGCCACATAGCTGTCTGCATCAGCTGGAGTGCAGCCCAGGCGCAGGAAAGTCGACGGCACCCGTGCTGACAGGAAAGCGAAGTCCTCTCCGCCCATGCGGGGCAGCGGAACATCGATCAGCTGGTCTGCGCCTAGCACCTCAATCAGTCGCTGGCGCACAATCTCGGTAATCTTGGTGTCCGACACCACCGGCGGATAGCCATCCCCGAACTCCAGCACATAGCTGGCACCGGTGGATGCACAGATGCCCGCCAGGGTCTGATCCAAGAGCTCCGGCACTCGGGCGGTAACCTCTGGACTATGGGTACGGCAGGTGCCTTCCAGCACCACTTCCTCGGGCACCACGTTATAGCGGTCGCCGCCGCGGATGGTGCCGATAGTCAACACCAAGGGGTCGGTCGCCCTCACCCTGCGGCTGATAATTGTCTGGATGCCCATGATCACCTGCGCTGTGGTTACCAGCGCATCCACGCCCGCCTCCGGCGCAGCCGCATGCGAAGCCCTGCCACGGATAGTGATCTTGAAGCGATTGGAGGCAGCATTCATCGTGCCAGGGCGCATGCCCACCTGCCCCGTCTGGTACTCTGGCGAAAGGTGCAGGCCCAAGGCAGCGTCGATGGTGGGGTTCTCCAAAATGCCCTCTTCGATCATGTAGCGCATGCCGCCGGTGGGGTTGCACTCCTCTGCCGGCTGGAACAGCAGCTTAACGCTGCCGGCGATTTCCTCCCGCAGATTCCACAACACTTCCGCAGCACCCAGCAACATCGAAGTGTGCGTATCATGGCCGCAGGCGTGGGAAACTCCGGGGACGGTGGACTGCCAAGGCAGGCCGGTGGTCTCCTGGATGGGGAGAGCATCCATGTCTGCCCGCAAAGCGACGCAGGGGCCCGGCTTCCCTCCGGTGATTAGGCCCACCACGCCTGTATTAGCCACGGGAGCCCGAAACGGAATGCCGATTCTGGTCAGCTCCTGTTGAATCAATGCCGAGGTCTTTACCTCCTGCATACCTAACTCTGGATTGGCATGAATCTGATGCCGAATTGCCTTGACGTGGGGCGCAACTGACTGCACCAGCTCGGCGATGCGACTGTGCACACGAATCACTCCTTAGCCACAGATTGTGAAATGATGTGTACTACTTCTGCACCAGAGGGTGAATCCCTTTACAGCGGCACAGTGAGGTGCCCCCTGTCGAGTTGACAAACGAAATAATGAAAGCGTTTGCTCCTTAGGAATGACCCTGAGGAGCCTTCTTTCTTGGGATGTCTTAAGCAATACAGCCAATGGTTGCTGGCCACGGCTCTCCCTGTCGGAGCCCTGAGCAGTACCACAGGGTGAGTCCCTTGACCCCTGTGCTACAATTTTGTGCGCAGAGGGGCGATGAGGTATCTGCTGTGCTCTCCCTGCCATCGCCCCTCGCACCCTCGTTAAGCACAGGGAGTCAAGGGCGATTTATGCACACATTCTGTACTCCATCGGGGTCAGACCAGAAAACTTCCTTTGCGGTCGTTCTTCGTTGTAGAAGCGTATATAGTCACTTACGTCGGCTACCAGATCTTCGTAGCTCTCGTAATACTTTCTTAGGTTGTAGCGCTCTGCTTTGAGCTTGCCCCAAAAGCCTTCCATGGGGCCATTGTCAATGCAGCGGCTTACTCTTGACATGCTTTGGATCATGCCCTGATTCGTGATAATCTTGGCAAAACCATAGGAAGTATATTGGAAGCCTCTATCGCTGTGAATGAGGGGCTGTGCTTCTGGATTGGCCTTCAAGGCTGCCTGCAATGTGCTAAAGACAAGCTTGTTGTTATTCCTCTTACCAATGACATAGGCAACAATACTGTTGTCGTAAAGGTCGAGAATGGCGCTCAGGTATGCTTTCTGACCGTCGCCATACTTGAACTCGGTTACATCTGTAAGCCATTTCTGGTTCTTCCTCAAAGCTGTGAACTTTCTGTTCAGCAGGTTCTCAGCAACATGTCCAGGCGAAGACTTTTTGTATTGTCTGCGTTTCTTTCGAGTGACCGATTTCAGACCCATCAGTCGCATCAACCGATAGATTCGTTTAAGGTTGTACGTTGCCTGTAGCCTCCGGTTCACGACCAGTTGCATCATCCTGTAGCCGTAGATACCCTTGACCTCCAAGTAGATACCAGCTATTGTGTCAGCGATTAACTCGTTTGTCCGCTCTCGCTCACTTGGTTCCTTCTTCAAATAATTGTAGTGCGCCTGGCGGCTGATGTTGGCAACCCTGCATAACTCAGAGATAGAGTGGCCTTTGCTGTGCAGTTCGTGGATTGCCTGATGGAGTTTAAATCGTGGAACTCGGCCTAGCGATACCTCTTCTCGAGTTCCTCCAATTTTTTTAGGAATGCGTTCTCCACGCTCAGTCTGCGAACTTCCTTCTGCAGATTACGAAGCTCAATCTTCAGCCGATCGGCCTCTGTCAACTCAGTTTCTTCTTTGGCTTTGCCTCGGCGGTCAACAAGTGCCTTCTCTCCGCCTTTGTTATACTTACTAACCCAAGAGTGAACCTGCTGGTAGCTGACCTTATAGAGCTCCGCTGCCTCCCGGTAGTTACAGTCATTGGCTATACAATGTTGGACAATCTCTATACGCTCATCGTAGGTGGTTCTCCGCCCTTTGTTCATGTCTCTGGATTCCCCTCCTGGAGAAGACTTGAGTTCTTCTCCTTGAGTATACTTGAAAATCCAGCGCCGAAGTTGCGTTTCCTCCCTTATGCCGTACCTAAGGCAGATGTCCATTTGAGAGCCTTCTCCCGTCAGGTAGGCTTGTACAGCTTGCATCTTAAGCTCAGCAGGATAATGATTACTACTCAATTGCCCGACCAGGGAGTCTATACCATATTCCTGTAACCTAATACGCCATCGACGTATTGTACTCTTGCCTACGTTGAACCTGGAAACTGCCTCTTTGACTGGATGCCCTTCATCAATCCATGCAAGTATTCGTAGCTTCTCTCCCAAAGTGAACTTGCGTCCGGACAAAAGAATGCCCCCCCCTCAGCGACTGATGAATTTTCGTTATTTCATCTGTCAACTTTGGGGGGAGCACATCACTTTAAGAACCGTCCCGGCGATTCATGAATCTGGTTGGAACTAGTCAGCTATCAGCAGGAATCCTCTTTGCTTAGGTGGAAGAAGTTCTGAAACGGAGGCCTGCCTCGATTAAAAAGGTAAGAGAACCTGCAGTTGATACTCAGTTGGCCGCTGCCCTTTTGTTTCACCTTCCGGCGTAGAGGATGGTTTGGGGGACGTCCACCAGGCGATAGGGCAGGCCGGCTTTCTCGATGGCCTTGGCACCTTGCTCGGTGGTGATGATGGTGGTGCCGCTGCCCACCAGGGCACCGCGCCAAAGCACCAGCTTTCCGCCCACGATGCTGTAGATGGGGTTTCCGCTGACAGGGTCGATGCCGGTGATATCTGCATCTGAACCTTCCCCCAGGTGTCCTTTGGAGAAACAACCTAACATGCGGGCCGGCATTAGCGATGTCTTATGCACCATTTCTTCTGGTGTCAGGGCCTCCAGCTTTACTAGGGCCATGGCGCCGGTAACAGTTACGTTGCGGGGATGGGCTCCCCCGTCGCTGGCAAAGGCATCAACCACAAAGTTCCCCTCACTGTCCTTCATGGTGGCCGCCAAGAAGCGGCTCTCCGGGGTGTTTACCGGGAAGTTGACGGAGGTGAGGGTGTTGCGGGCCCGCCAGTGCTTCACCGCCTCGGGCCCCGTCATATTGATGTTTTCGCCCCCAACACCCACGTTCACCCGGGCATAGCCTGCCAAAATGGCTGCCTCCAGCCCCGCCTCGGTGGGTTCGTATCCGGCCAGGATCAGGCATTGCTGCGTGGCCTTACTTTCCGGAACTCCGTCGATACAGAACCCACTGGTGCCGTTGATGGTAGCCAGGTAGGATTCGCTGACGATATTGCGGTTGGCCATCAGCAGCCCCAACGCCTCGGTGATCTCGTCCAGCGAACGCTGCTTCTGCCCCCGGCAATAGGAGTTGATATGGGGGATGTGCAGCTTCAGCCCTTTGGCCAGCTGCACCGTCTCACGGAAGCCTTCGATGTTGCTGCCGGTGAGCGTGCTGCCCGAGTGATACATGATGTACACCTGCGCCTCGTTGGCTACCTCAATCACCCTCCGCGAAGCCTCGGGGGTCAGCGGATAATGGCCACCCAGCAGCTTCAGCCCCAAGGCACCCTCTTCCATAGACCGATCCCGCAAATCCCGCAGTTCCTTCATAGATGGGTCCTGAGTGGAAACCGTCAAGCCCTCCCGCACCTGCTGCAGGCAGGCCATGTTCAGCCCCGCACCCTCTGTCTTGCAGTACTGCATGAACTCGTCCCAGGGGCCTCCCGTGTCCAGGGCGGTGCATACGCCAGCCTTGGCCAGCATGCGGTGGGCGTTTTGCCCTCGGTGGCGCGTTGAACTGTGGACGTGAAGATCGATGACGCCCGGAACCGCCCAGGAACCGCTGACATCAAGCACCCTTTTTGCCCTCTCTGGGCTAATCTCCGCCTCCACGGCAGCCACAACTCCGTCAGCGATGGCCACATCGAACAGGCCGTTCTTGTTATTGGCGGGATCAATCACCCGGCAACCTTTGAGCAGCAAATCAAACATTTGACTACCTCCCTTCACCTATTGCTGCAGTTATTATTTACTGGTAGCTAATAATCCTGCTTTATGCCTGGGATTGTCTCTCGTGCCCATACGTTTGAGCTTTGACGAGTCTGAAATGCCACCGATGCCGCCATACCGGACATGCTGTTCCTATCCGCCCTCGGCGAAGCCTTGAATCGTTTGAGCGGTGAGTACAGGCGCTCGTATCTCTGACTTTGGGGTGATTAGAACAAGATTGGCAAATCGCTTGTCCGCCTCTGCGCGGCTGAATGACAAGAAGATCAATCGTGGTCCAGTAGCCGAACATACTTGCCGAATCTGTACATCCGATTTCTCTGAGCGCTTGGGTCGGTGGGCGCCATGATGCCCAGACCGGCGAAATAGCCATGAGGCAGTTGAGGCGCTTGGTCACTTTCTCGTTGAGACAAAAATAGGCGCTGATAGAGGGCGAACCAAGGGAATATCTTGACGCCGGTGACATTTGACGCTAGTATAGTATCAAATACTCCTTAGTGTTCTCTTGGGACGCTAAGAAAATATTTTCGGTTTTTGAAAGCCACCCCACGGGGGTGGCTTTCGCATTACATCGCTAACTTATCGATCACAGCTTGGTCTATTTCGGCTCTCTCATCTGCAGCCAGCCACAAGTCATTGTGATAAGTGTTGGCCGGGCCGTGGACCAACTTAACAATCATCCCCTCGGCCTTGGCATACTCCACCGCCGGCAGCAGGTCGCTATCGCCGGCCAGCAGGACCACCCTGCTTACCCTCCCCCGGGCGATGATGCTAGCAATATCCAGCCCGATCTGCAGGTCCACCCGCTTCTGCACAAAATACGGCATGTCATTATAGTTCATCCGGCGCTCCAAACGCCCCTCCCGCACGGTCATGCGTTCCAGGGAATTGAGAGCCATAAAAAACTTCTGCATCCCCCCAAAGCGCCTTTGCTCCTCCAAGGTGGGCTGGGGCGACTGCCAAGGCAGGCAGTCGTAGTAATATGCCCTCATCAAGCGCCCATCTGCTGCCCAAGATGCTAACGCCTGATAGTCTATTTTTGCGGTGCCGAAACTGTTGCGCAGGATTTGACTAAGGTAACCTCCATCAATAAATACCGCTGTATCGCTCATTAGTGCCCTCCCGTCATGTGACATTTTTCATGTCCATTGGCTGAAATGTTTTCCCTCACTGCTCAAGTATAAGTGATTTTCTGCGTCAATATAGCTCACCAGTATGTGTTGTTGGAAATTGGTTATCTTATTGGCTTGCAGCACCATCGGCGCCACTCCCCATGAGTGCGCCAAGATTAATTTCTCTACAGATTCATACATTCCTCCGCACTCGCCTAGATTTCTTGCCTCCTGTTGCACAATAGTCCTGTGGAAGAGACAAAATGCTCTCCCACAGGACTCTCTGTGCGTGGCTTTGTTAGCGTACTCCTATGAGTACATATTGGGCGGACCGAATAGCCCAGCGCCAAAGCCGTTTCTAACCGTACTTCGCTAGTCCTCGTCGGGCACGAGATAACAGTGAATCACAGTATCTCCATTATGGCCTGGGACCTCAAACAACTCGAGATCCCGAATCACGCCGTTCACCTGCGTGTTGGAGATGGATACTCTCTCGTTTTCGACCGTAGCTGCTTTGACGTAGACGACATTGATCCTACCTCCGGGCACTTCCGCATAGGTGACGTTTGTGCCGTCAATGGTCACGGAACCGCCTGTCAGCAAGACAATTGGATACTCGTTGCTGAAGCTGTTGTCCTGAAAGCTGATATTGCCGGTTCTTCGTTGGCTCCAGCAATCATAGAACTCAATCCCAATCTGGCTGTCTCCAGTGAACGTGTTCCCTAGTACTTGGGCAGAGTTAACGACTCCACGGCCAAGATACACATGTTGATTGTTGTCGAAGGTGCATCCTATAATGGAGAGATCATCGATCTTGTTGTCACCCTCCACCGCCCCGTTTAGCAGTGTCCGTTCCGAAAGGTAAATTGGGTAACTGAAATCCTCAAAGGTGCAATTGAGGAAGTCCAGCCTGACCACATGGGTTTGCGACGACGCACGGAAACCGATCTTGCCGTTTCCTTTGAAGGTGATATTCTGAACACGTAGCTGTGCATTGTTGCCGAGAGGGAATGTATAGCTTTCACTATGTTTCGCGTCAATGATGGCAGGTTCCTCCCCAATGCCAACAAGGGACAGGGGCTTCCCGATATTAAGCGACTGAGTCAGCTCATGTGTCCCCGCGACAAGAATGGTGTCATGGTCTTGCGCTTCAACAATGGCCTCCTGGATTGTTGTGTGCTTCTGGCCGCTACTGACATTGTATACTGGCGAACGGTAGTCCTTGACCTGATACGCCGCCGTATAGTTGAAAGTGTTGTGCTCTACGAGATAATCGACCTCGTAGCCGTAGTCGGCTCCCGCAACAATTGTACCATCAGCAACGGCAATTCCTTCACCATCAGGCTGAATCGACACGAAGGTATTCCCCTCTGCATCCAGATACGTTTTCCATGTTCCCCCGATGCCCGCAAGGACGTTTTCGAAGCTGTTGCCTGTCGCAGTTAGGGCAACAGCTTCCGTCGCCGAACTGCCTCCACTGTGGGCGAAAATGCCCGTGGTCACATT
>JBMNFA010000006.1:0-76870 GCA_050949055.1 Bacillota bacterium
CCGGGGGTGGCAGCGGTTGGGCAGGGGAGAGAACACTATTCAGGCCAAGCTGGAACAGGTGCTATCCCGGATGATTGGCAGGGAGCTACAGGTGATCGGCAGCAGCCGGACTGATGCCGGTGTGCATGCACTGCATCAGGTGGTCAACTTCCGGGTGGAGGAACAGCTGGCTGCGGACGAAGTCAAACAGTACCTGAACAACTACTTGCCTCAGGATATCAGTGTGTTGGAAGTGATCTCGGTCCCAGAGAATTTTCACGCCAGGTTTCACGCCAAGCGCAAGACCTACCTATATAAGCTGTGGAACCGGGATTACCCTCACCCGTTCGTGCGCAAGTATAGCATGCATGTCCCGCAGCACCTGAACCTGAGCGCCATGCGGGAGGCGGCACAGCATTTCTTGGGCAAGCACGATTTCGCCGCTTTTTCCAACGCCCAATCCAAGAAGAAGACCACGGTGAGGGAGATCTACAGCCTGGCTATCATTGAGGATGACGGCTTCGTGCTGGTGAGGGTATGTGGCGATGGGTTCCTGCATAACATGGTGCGAAAAATGGTGGGTGCCTTGATTGCTGTAGGGAAAGGAGAGCTCCGCCCAGTTGACGAGCAAACCGCCCTTGCCTCAGGTCAACGAGGTCAGGTCGGTCCGATGGCCGATGCCTGCGGCCTGTACTTGGAGAAGATTGAGATCTAGAGCACCGGCGGTTGCAGGGCAATATACATAGTCTTCGCTCTGCGCAGCACGAGCACTCAGGCCCGTCCCGTGATCAGAAAGATTGCCCAGGTACCTCGTTGGCTCAGCACAAACACCGATCCGAGTTAACGGGTGCTCAGGAAGCCTGAGAAGTGGCTACCGATGCGGCTAGACAGCAAGATGCTTCGTGGATGGTGGTTCCATGTGGATTTCTCGTTTTCAGGATTATTGCTAGGGGAGTGACTAACAGTGTTGGAGGAGAAACGCGTTGCTCAGTTCGAGTCGTTCGTGACAGGGTTTATGGAACAACATCAGCTCGCCCGGGGCAGCGGTGGCGCTGGCCCAAGGGGAACGTGTGATCTACTGCAAAGGCTATTGGCAATCGCGATTTGGAACGGGGTTTGCCGGCCACTACGGACACCATCTTCGGCATCGCCTCCATCACCAAGAGCTTTACAGCGATGGCGGTGGGGAAGCTGGTGGAGTTAGGCAAGCTGTCCTTTGATGATCCAGTAAGCAAGCACTTGCCCGGCTTTCGTTTGCCGGGAAGTGATCGCCGGGATGTGACCGTGCGCCACCTGCTCACACATACCAGTGGTATGCCTGCCCTGGACGCCTTGGGGATAACCTTCAGATCCCATAGTGGCCCCGATCCGGTCGAGCCACCGCCGCAGCAGTTGGCCAGGCCACCAATCAACACCTATCCAGAGTTGATCGATTACATAGCCCGCTTCCCAGGCAGGCCGCTGGGTGGTCCCGGCGAATACTTCAACTACTCCAACGAGGCCTACGCACTGTTGGGCGCGCTGGTGCGACGTGTCTCGGGGATGCCCTATGCAGCGTTTGTGCGCAAGCACATTATCGAGCCTCTGGGCATGCACAGGACCACCTATAGCTTCGAAGAGATGTATGAGCATGACGAGGTGACGGTGCTGTATACCAGACAAGCAGATGGCACTCTACAAGCCTCAACCCGCTGGCCTTGCGCTCCCGCTTTCCAGGCGGCCGGCAGAATCAAGTCCACCGTGGAAGATTTGATCCGTCCCTTCCAGATGTACGCCCATGAGGGCCGGTATCAGGGAAAAGAGATTCTATCGGCGGGAGTGGTCAAGGAGACCACTGCTCCGCACCACAAATACTCGCTGCACGAGTTCTACGGTCACGCACTGCATGTCCGCCCGGGCTATCATGGAGTGACCCTGATTTCCCACGGCGGGGCAGGGAAAGGGATATCATCGCACGGCGGGTTCGTCCCCGAGAAGCAACTGAGTGCGGTGGTGCTGACCAATCTGGGAGGTGTGCCAGTAATCCAGCTTTGGGGAGCGCTGGTTAATTTGGGTCTCGGGCTTCCTCTGGAAACCCCACGTGCGGAGTACACCATCACTCCCTGGCCTCAGGAGGTAGCGGAACGGTTCTGCGGTCGCTATGCTTCAGCGGAAGGGAACGCGTTTACCATCACCATGAGGGATGCCAACTTGTTGATCGAAAGCAAGACAGGCGTCAGCGAGATCGTTAGGGTTACTGACGAGGTTGGTGTGTACAAGGAGAAGGGGCTGAACCACGAGCTCAGGTTCTACACGGACCGAGTGAGCGGAGAAATCGCGGGGGTTGGCCGGGGCAGCCGCTTTATTCCGCGCGTTCATTGAGGGATTGGCTGAGGGGCAAGAGCATTTAGCTACAAGGGCACGGAAGGATAATTAATAGCCTTCCGTGCCCTTGTTTGGTGATTCCGGCATCATGACCGTCTTGTTGTTCGCTGGAGTCTGTTTTGTTGCCTCCACAAATGGGCGCAATAGCTCATCACATGCCGGTAGAGTAGCGGTGTATTGCCGATTAGCTCTTCTGGCATGGGAGTCTTGCCGGGTTGAGGGTTACCCTCAATAAACCAGAGGCGGTGAGCGTCATCCACAATGAAATCAAGGCCGATCTCTCCCATGGGGCCAACAACCCGCTCTATGTGCCTGCAAACCATGATCGCTAGCTGCTCTGCCTTGGTGGATATTCTATTTGCGGCTGATTCGCCCAGTATGTTCGTCAGGTGGTAGAGCAGCGGCAAGCGGTCGGCACCTTTGTTGGTGTTCGTGATGATGCGTCCTTCACGCCCCAGTCGCAGGCGAGGCGAAACCAGAATCCATTGCCCTGCGGAGTTCTTTTCCATCAGAAGACGCAAGTCAAACAGCCGCCCATTCGCCGCTAGCAGCGGCAGCCGTTGTTGCAGCAATACCCGGGTGCGCCGGGCGTTGCTGAGAACCTGCTGAAATGCACTCTGCAAGTCTGAGCACTCAACCACTTCCCCCTTGGCCGACTCCACCGTGTAGCCGCGTCTGCCCCGCATCGTGATCAGGCTGATCCCGCGCCCGCGGCTGCTGTTGGTCGGCTTGGCGATCACTGCGCGGTGCCTCCTGAGCATCGCTCGCAGGTGTCCCGGTTGCCAGCCAAGGCGGGTGTCCGGTAGCAGGTGCCTCATCCGGCGGAAGCGGCGCAGAGCCTGGTGCAGTAGCCATTTGTCAAGAAATCGTTGGGAGTTGACAGGCTTAATCATACCGATTAGCTCCGACCTTAGCCTGTCGGCCAGTGCTCTCTCGTCCTTATCCATATCCTTGCCTTGGTCGTAGAAGAAGTCAGGCCAGGGGACGGAGGTTCTCACCAGGAAGCCTGGCAGCTGTTCAGACCAACCGAAGACAGTGCGGTCGCTTGGGTGAATGTCGTCTACAGAACAGAAGTAAGCACTGATGCCTTCTGCAGCTGCAGAACGGAGATAGTAGAGAGCCTCGTCTGGAGCGAACAGATTCCCCAACGAGCCGATGAAGCGTCGATTGACCAGAATGGCCATGACTGGTCGCGGGAGCAGTTTTATGTTCACCCGCTGGCCTCCTTCCTGCATATTGCTAGCCCCTGTTATTCCTGATCAAAGTGCTTGTGCCACAAGTAGCGGGCATACTGCATCATCAGAACGAATGGCTTCAGCAACGCAGACCGCCGTCTAAAGGGCAACATATCTTTGTTAGGCCGTGCGTTCGCTCTATCAGCCACACCCTTCCGTCATTGCCTAGGGCTAAGTCCAGACCGATCTCCCCCATCGGTCCCAAAGCTCCGTCCAGGCACTTGACGGTAAGCGTCGCAGCTTCATTCAGTTGGTAGCTGATCCGTCGAGCCAGTTGTCCGCGGATTCCCATCGCCCGTAATCCCTGGGTTAGGGGCAGTTGCTTTGCCCCTTGGTGTCGGCTGACAGCGAACTGACCGGGCGAGCCAACGAAAAGGTAGCTCAGCGACTGACGCCATTCCCCGCTTCCATCCTTGTTCATCAGCGCCCTGATCTTATTTCTCCTACCACCTCGTTCTAGAATGCCTAGCTCCTGCTGCACGACGAAAGGACCGTTTGCATTCTCCATAACCTTGCCCAGCATCTCAGAAAACGACAGGTGCATCAGGCGCGTTCCGCTGCTGGAGTCCTCCCAGCCGTATTGACCCGACTCCAAGCGCCAAACCTTGGATATGTTTATCGCCCCTAAACCATAGCCAAGTTTGGCCAACACGGTTCTATGCAGATCAAGCATTGTCTCCAGGTCCGTCGGTTGGGAGTACAGGAGCGTTTCGGGCAAGTACCGCTGCATCTCAGGAAAGCTTTCCAACGCCCGGTGCACTTCCCACTTGCCCAGCACATCATGGGAGTTGATGGTCAAGCACTGTTGAAGCATGGCAGCCTTGACCAGTTGCCCTTGTTTCGACTTCAGCTCAGCAGCTGGATGAAATACATCTGGCCAAGGCATTGTGGTTTTCGCCCAGCTTCCGTCAGGCCTTTGCTGCCAACCTTGGACTCGACGTGTACCAGGATCCACGTCGCGAACACTGAAAAAGTACAGGTTTACTCCCACAAGCCTGGCTGCCTCCGCTGCCAGTCTGATGCTGGGAGCCGCACTTCCTTCACCCAGGCGAGTGGTGCGCGATGGCCAAACCAGCATGCCCACGTTCGGCCGCTGTGCTACTGAGATCGAACTGGCGGGCCGTCCATTTCTGACCGCTCTTATGCGTGGCAATTTGCGCACGGGCATCATCCCTCCTCGTATGTAGTACAATATATTCACTGGAATATATGACAGTGATAGACTGGGCCCGCATTGTTATGCAGCTCATGGGACTGCGGGTGGGTATGCGAGCAGCGCCCAACCAAAAGTGCTGGGCGCTGCTCCACTTTTCGTTTGCCGGGGGTCATCTGTCCCAAAGAGACAAAGCGTAGTCTATGACGCATGAATAGATGCGCGGGATGGGATCCTGCTCGTGTATTACCTCTCCTTTGCTTGGCCAACCGTTTGCTTCTATCATCCATAGTCGCAGATTTCTATCAAAGGCAAAGTCCAAGCCAACCTCGACCATGCGCCCCGTCTGAGCTTGTTCCAGCTTAGCGGCCACCTGTTGGGCAACTTGTCTGGCTTGATGAAAGAGAGCAGCGGCCTGTTCCGGGGCGACTCCGGCCGAAACTAAGCCCGGGAGTACATCCACATAACTACCGCCGCTATGCCAATTGGTGACAAACGCACCGGAACGTCCGATTCTGATATACCATTGCAGCACTTGCCACATCTCTTGGCTGTCTTTACCCATCATCAATCGCAAGTCCATTACCTCGCCATCTGTTTTCAACAAGTCAATAGCTTGCTGGATCACCATCCTGCGACCGCCGGCGACCTCCTTGGCTCGGGCAAAAGCATCTGCAAGGGACAAGCCTGTCTCCTGTTCGTCGTTATGAGATGCTTGCAGGGTGTAGGAGCCATCCGCCTCCCTCCAGATCTTCGAGATCCCGAGACCCCAGGTGCCTCCGCTAGGCTTAGTTAACACCGCAGCGTGGCGAGTGAGCATCAGCTCCAAGTCAGCAGCAGTCCTGCCCAGCACAGTGTCGGGCAGCAAATGTGGAAAATCACCCACCAGCGCGCGGTGTGTCGGCCACTTCCCGAATGTCTTTACCTCATTCAGCCGTTTGATTCGCGGATCAGCTTTGATCTGCATAGCTCGCTCCCGTTTTCCAGCTTCGCCCTTGGCCAAATCATAGACAAAGTCCGGCCAAGGGACATTTCCGTACTGCCACTGACCATCCGGGTCAAGTGTCCATCCTTTGACGGTACCTGTCTCCAGGTCCATATCTGCAGCCTGGAAGACATAAAGCGGTACGTTGGCCGCCCTGGCGGCGAGAGCGTATTGCAGGCAGTCATATTGCTCTTCTTGCCTCGATAGCACCCTAGTTATCTTGGGAGCAACAAATACGGCGACAACCGGACGCCGCAGGTCTTCGCTTTTCATCGGTTCTCCTCCCTCGCATACTCCTCACTGCAGGGTATGATTTTCTGGTGCCAATTGCACCAGTTTCTTGCCCAGTTCGCTAGAGCAGAGGTATTCGGTCGCTGACTGTGGAACAGTCCTAGAGAGGATACCTTATTCGATTCGAGCTTTGTTTCAGGGGAGTGCGGGGGGACAGGGGTGGCCTCACCTGGATGGCGTCAGAATTGTCCCGGCACTGCTATTTGCGTTCGCGACAGGTAGCCTCCCAAATAGAGCTTTGCTATGGTCGTGTTGAAGTCCGGTTCAACTCTAGAAAGGAGTTAATGCCTGGAGGAAACACATAAATGTTGAGCGTGCCATGTGCCGGCCCAGAGCGAGAGCGAGAGGGAGAGATTGCGCCTCGGTTGTTTTGTACCGCGGTAATGTTCCTTATTTCACAATCATCATGCTGAAAGGAGATTAGGTATGAGTATAGGCAACTTTTCCGTCAGTCTGGCAGTAAAGGATATCCGGGTCAAAAGAGTTCTACGAGAAGCTAGGGTTCACCGCATTTGGAGGCGACCTCAATCATAACTGGTTGATTATGCAGAATGAAGATTGCACCATCGGCTTGTTTCAAGGGATGTTGGAGAAAAACATGCTTACCTTTAATCCTGGGTGGAACCGCAACGCTGAAGAGGTGAATCCCTTCACCGACGTCAGGACGCTGCAGGAACAGTTGAAGAGTGAGGGGATCGAGTTTCTAGCGGAGGCTGATCCCAGTTCAAACGGCCCTGCCAGTTTTGTGATCGAGGACCCAGACGGCAATCGGATTTTGGTGGACCAGCACCGCTAATCGTTAGCTTATCCCTGAACATCAGGTTCAGTATGGAGCTGATGGGTGGCGTCCGGCAAGGTCTGGGTAAAGTCGTCGGCTTCGCTACCAGCAGCTGGCGCGGTGCCCACCTGTTCAGCCTCAGTGGCGGTGCAAGTCTTGAGCGTGAACAGATGGATGCTTACCCCTAGCCCGACGCCCAACAGCAACAGCTTCACCACGAAGTCTGACACCAAGTAGATGGCCAAAGACAAGGACAGCCAAAGGAGCAGCAGCGCGCAGGTGCGAGCGATGGCCGGAATCTTGCCCTGGGACAGATAGGTATTGATGTAGTTGCCCAGCACTCGGTGCTGCATCAGCCATGCATGGGCTTTTGACGAACTGTGTAAATAGCAGTACGCCGTCAACAGCAAGAATGGAGTGGTGGGGAGAAGGGGGAGGAATATCCCTAAGCAACCCAAGGCCAGAGATAGGGATCCGCCAACCAGCAAAAGGTATTTCTTGAGGGTCTGATTGCGCATGTCCTCACCTTCCCGTGGGTAGTAGCATCACTAGCATGTTCCATTCGCAGGCTGTTGACCAAACCCGTAAGGGTTATCGCGAAGCGACTGGGGGATCAAGAAAAGAGGCTGTGTGCGACAGCCTCTTTAACAACAGTATTAGCGACTATTCCGTCGGTCTTGGCCACGCCGTTTGGCTACCCGAGCAACAAGTCCAGCAGTTCGTGATGGTCCAGACCGGGAATGAACTGGCCGACATCGATCTGCTCCAGCGCTGACTGCAAACCGGTGGGCGAAAACGCGGCACCCTGCAGCCTAGCGGCCAACTGGGTGACATCTGCATTGCTGAAGAAGTCACCAAAGATGTGACACGCCACAATGTGGCCACGTTCAATCTGTAACCTGATGTCCACTTCGCCAAAGGGGTAGCGCTTCTCCCGCCGTACGTTGAAGGCGGGCGCTTGCCCGAAGTTCCACTGCCAGGTGCTATACTTCTGCTGTTGCAGTTCTGCAATGACCGCCAAGTCCGCTTCCGACCAGTGATAGTCACGCCAGGTGCTGCCAAACTGCTCTGCAGCCGCCGTGAGCACCGCTTGGCGGAAGTCCTCTAGACTCAATTCCCTCGGCAAGTGCTGCTTGATGTTGGTCACCCGGCTACGCACCGATTTCACACCTTTGGAGGCGATCTTCTGTGGTTTCACCTGCAGCGCTTGACTGAGCACGCCCAGGTTGCAATCGAACAACAGGGTGCCGTGGTGTAGCAGGCGGTCGTGATAGCGGTATTCAGCATTGCCGGAGAACTTGTGGCCAGCGATTAGGATGTCATTGCGGCCACTCATCTCCGCCTGCACGCCTAATCTGGCTAGGGCATTGATTATCGGCTGGCCAAAGCGGTGGAAGTCGAACCCCTTTCCCTGGTCGTGTACGATGAAGGTGAAGTTGAGATTGCCCAAGTCGTGGTAGACTGCGCCGCCGCCGGTCAATCGCCTGACCACAGCGATCCCCTGCTCACGCACATACTGGGAGTTAATCTCTTCCCAAGCATTTTGGTTGCGCCCCAGGATAATTGCTGGCCGATTCTGCCACAACATGAAACAGTCATCATCACCAGCCAGGTGGGTGAGCACATATTCTTCTGCGGCCATGTTGAAGTAGGGATCTGTCTGCCGATTGATCACATGCAGCATATGGTACCTCCCTCGCTAACGACGCCTGGGGACCAGGTGAATGGCGCGGCCGTCCACATCCAGCACCGCTTCCAGCAGTGCCTCCCCCAGCGTGGGGTGTGGATGGATGGTGCTGGAAACTCGTTCGGTGCGCATGCGTTCCTTGACCATCAAGCTGGCGGCCTGAATCAGGTCGGACGCATGGGGTCCGATGATGTGCACGCCTATGACGACACCTTCCTCATCTGCGATTACCTTGATCAGCCCGTCTGTCTCGCCCATGGCCACCGCTTTGCTGTTTGCTGCGAACTGGAACTTACCCACGCGGTAGTTAATCCCTGATGCCTTGGCTTCCTCTTCAGTGATGCCCACGGTAGCGATTTCCGGGAAGGTAAAGATGACTGCTGGCACCGCATGATACGCCACCTGCGCCTCCAGCCCGGCCATCCGTTCCGCTGCTACCCGTCCTTCCTCCGATGCCACGTGGGCCAGCATGCGGCCCCCGATCACGTCGCCGATGGCGTAGATGCCCGGCACGCTGGTCTGATAATCGTCATCCACCACGATGAAGCCTCGCTGATCCACCGCGATGCCCTGATCATCCAGGTTTACGCAGCGGGTACAAGCTCGGCGGCCGGTAGCCAACAGGATCGTTTCTGTCTGCAGCTGAAATTCACCTTTCGGACCGCTGACGGTCAGGGTCAGTCCATCGCCAGTCTGACTCACAGCCTTGACGGCTGCCCCCGTCTGGATGTTCATCCCCTGCCTCTTCAGATAAGCTTTCATCCGCTTGGCAATCTCTTTATCGATCACACTCAGCAGTTCCGGCTGGTATTCAACCACTGTCACTTCACTGCCAAAGGCGTGAAAGATGCAGGCAAACTCCAGTCCGATCACGCCGCCGCCGATCACCGTCAGATGCCGCGGTACGGTCTGCAACTCCAAGATTTGATCGGAGTTGAGGACTTGAGGCAGATCCATGCCTGGGATAGGGAGCTTGGCGCTGATGGATCCAGCGGCGATCAAAATCCGTTTGGTCTGCAGCAGCTCTCCGTTGACTGCCACCTGCCCCGGGGAGGTGATGGTAGCTAGCCCCTTGATCACCTGTACGCCGTTAGCTTGCAGTAGCCTTTCTACGCCATGCACCAGGTTGTGGACAGTCTCCTGTTTACGCCTGTAAGCACCGGGCAGGTCAAACTGCCAAGGGCCGGTTGAGATGTTGAACTGCTCCAACGACTCCAGGCTGCGCAATAGAGCGGCGTTCTGGTAGTAGGCTTTGGTGGGGATGCAGCCGCGATTGAGGCAAGTACCCCCCAGCTGATCCTTTTCCACCAATGTCACCTGCATGCCCAGCTGGGCCGCCCGAATGGCGGCCACGTAACCGCCGGGCCCGCCTCCAATAATCACTAGATCCCGCATCAAGTCATCCCTCCACTGTTCGGTAAATCCCAGCCATCACTGGTCAGCCGAGTAGCGGAGAACTGGCTTGCGGGCGGCAGTCACTTCATCCACCCGTCGCACCACTGTCTGGTGAGGGGCCTGCTCCAGCAACTCTGGCTGCTCCATCGCTTCCTGGGCAATTAAACGCATTGTCTCGGCAAAGTCGTCCAGTCGCTGTTTGCTTTCGGTTTCTGTCGGTTCGATCATCAATGCCTCCGAGACGATCAGAGGGAAATAGACCGTCGGCGGGTGATAGCCATAGTCCAGCAGCCGCTTGGCAATTTGCAGGGTGGAGACACCTCGCTCCGCCTTCAGCTTGCTCGGCGTAGCCACGAACTCATGCTTGCACAAGCGATCAAAAGGAATCTGATAGCTGTCGCGCAGCTGTTGTCGCAAGTAATTGGCGTTCAGCACTGCGTTTTCGCCCGCTTCCCGCAGGCCGTCCTTGCCCAAGGAAAGGATGTAGGTGTAGGCCTTGACCAATACACCGAAGTTGCCGTAGAAGGCCAACATCTGGCCGATGGAGAATGGCACGTCGAAATCCAAGTAATAGCCCTGCTCACCGCGGGACACCAGTGGCACCGGCAGGTAATCTGCCAGGAATGCCTTTACGCCTACCGCTCCGCTGCCTGGCCCGCCGCCACCATGGGGGGTGCCAAAGGTCTTGTGTAGATTGAGATGGACGATGTCGAATCCCATATCTCCGGGGCGGGCGACGCCGAGCATGCCGTTCAGATTGGCACCATCGTAATAAAGCAGTCCGCCGCCATCGTGAACAATGCGGGCGATCTCCTCTATGTCTTCCTCAAACAGTCCCAAGGTGTTGGGGTTGGTGAGCATAATCCCAGCCACTTGATCGTTCATCGCCGCCTGCAAGCTGGCGATGTCCACCAGGCCCCGTTGGTTGGACTTAATTTCAACTACGTCAAAGCCGGCTACATTGGCAGTGGCCGGGTTGGTTCCGTGAGCGGAATCGGGCACTAGCATTTTGGTGCGTTTGCTATCACCCCGCTGCTGGTGATATGCCTTGATCAACAGCGCCCCTGTCAGTTCGCCCTGGGCACCCGCCGCCGGCTGCAGCGTAAAGCGGTCCATGCCGGTGATGGTGCAGAGGGCTCGTTCCAGATCGTGCATCAGCTGCAGCGCTCCCTGGACCGTTTCCGGTGGTTGCGCGGGATGCAAGTGGGCTAAACCTGGCAGGCGTACCGCCCACTCGTTGACCTTGGGATTATATTTCATGGTGCACGAGCCCAACGGGTAAAATCCGCTATCCACGCCATAGGCCCGCTGTGACAGCTCGGTGAAATGCCGTACGGCTTCATTCTCCGGCAGGTCCGGAAGTGGCGGTAGCTCCCCGCGCAGCAACTCTTCTGGAATGGCTACAGGCTGCTCAGGCACGTCCAGAGGCGGCAGTTGGAAGCGGTTGCTGCCAGGTATGTTGCGTTCAAACAGCAGTTTACTCATGCAAAGCACCTCCCAGCACCGATACCAGTCTGTCAACTTGCTCCCGGTTGCGTTTTTCGGTGAAAGCCAGCAGCATGCCGTCAGGCAGCTCATAGCCGCCGATGATGCCCGCCTTGAGCAGCTTGCGGTTGTATTCCGCTGGTTGGTCGAGACGGACAGCAAATTCGCGGAAGAATGGTTGCTGGTAAAGCAACGGTACTCCAGCATGGTTCAGCTGGTTGGCTGCATAGACTGCCATGCGGTGTGAGCGCTCAGCAATTTCCTGCAGACCCCGCGGACCGATCAGCGCCAAATAGATGGTGGCTGCCAAAGCGTTCAGCGCCTGATTGGAGCAGAGGTTGGAGGATGCTTTTTCGCGCCGGATATGTTGTTCACGCGCTTGCAGGGTGAGCACGAAAGCGCGCTCGCCCGCTGCGTCCACCGTCTGTCCGACCAATCGTCCGGGAATACGCCGCATCAGCTTCTCTGTGCCAGCCAGGAAGCCTAGGTAGGGGCCGCCGAAGCTGAGCGGCATACCGAGAGCCTGCCCTTCGCCGACCACAATGTCTGCGCCGTATTCTCCCGGCGGCTTGAGCAACCCCAAGGAGATGGGATCTACCACCACGATCAACAGTGCCTTTTGACTGTGGGCAGTTTCGGCCAGCTGCTCTAGCCCCTGTTCCAGAAGCCCGTAGAAGTTGGGCTGCTGCACAACCACCGCCGCTGTCTCGCGATCGATGGCCTCTTTCAGCTGGGCGGCCGACTGCCCCTCGCTGGTGCTGATCACATTCGTGGCAAAGTTTCCTCCCCGAGCATAGGTCTGCAACACCCGTTGATAGGCAGGGTGTAGCGTATCGGGAATGACTATCTTCTTCCGTCGGGTGGCATCGGCGGCCATGTTGCAGGCCTCGGCCAGCGCCGAGGCGCCATCGTAGACGGAAGCGTTGGCTACCTGCATGCCGGTAAGGGCGCAGACTAGGCTCTGGTACTCAAAGATGGACTGCAAAATCCCCTGGCTGATCTCCGCCTGATAGGGAGTGTATGCGGTGTAGAATTCGGACCGCAGCAGCAACTGGTCCAGGGCAGACGGAATGAAATGATCATACGCGCCTGCTCCCAGGAAAGAGGGATATTCCGCAGTGGATTGATTCTTGAGTGCCAACTCAGTCAACCGTTGCTGCACTTCCCACTCCGACTTGCCGTCTGGCAGTTCTAGCGACGGATAGCGCAGGTGGGAGGGAATGTCGTCAAACAGTTGGGACATCCTCTCCAGCCCCAGCGCGCGCAGCATCTCTTCCCTCACCGCTGCCGGGTTGGGAACGTAGCTGGTCATCTCATTACCCCCTTAGAGCTGCTCCAAAAAAGCGCGATATTCCTCGGCCGACATCAGGTCTTCCAGTTCCTTCTTATCGGCAATTTCCAGAACTGCAATCCACGCCTCATAGGGCTGCTGATTGACCGACTCCGGAGTCGCTTCCAGCTCCTCATTCACTTCCACTACCCGTCCTGCCAGCGGACAGCGGACATCGGCCACCGCCTTCACCGATTCAATCACGCCCAGACGGTCATCGGCGGTCAGTTCATCATCAATGTCCGGCAGTTCAACGAAGACAATGTCACCCAGTTGGTCCTGGGCATAATCGGTGATGCCGACGTAGGCACGGTCGCCCTCTACCTTTGCCCACTCATGTTCTTTGGAGTAGTACAATCCTTCACGAATCTCCAATTTGATAACCTCCTCTACTTTTTTCCAATGTTCGTGTTCTGAACCTCATCTTCAGCGCGTTTCAGGCTAGCCTGAAGCCGGCGAGTTGACTGGGGCAACCTACTTCTTGCGTCGATAGGTGGGTACGTAGAAGAGTCCTTTGCCCACCCTAGCTTCCACCGGACGGTTGCGGATGATGACTTCTATGCGCTGTCCGGGGCGAGCATACTCTGTCGCCACCAGAGCTAAGCCGATATTCTTGCCCAGACTAGGGGCGAAGGCACCGGTGGTCACCTTTCCTATAGACTGGCCATCAGCCTCCACCGGATAGTCCGCACGCGGGATACCCCGGCCTACCATCTCGAACTCCACCAGCTTGCGCGGTATGCCCGCTTGTTTCTGCTGCAGCAGCGCCTCACGGCCGATGAAATCCCCTTTGTCGAACTTTACAAAGAATCCCAGCCCCGCTTCCAGAGGCGTGATCTCCTCGCTCAGTTCATGACCATAGAGGGGCAGCTTGGCTTCAAAGCGCAGGGTGTCCCGCGCACCCAAGCCGATGGGGATGACATCATCGCCCCCGGCCTCCAAAATCTGCTCCCACACGAACTGGGCATGCTCCGGAGCCAGATAGATCTCAAATCCTTGCTCTCCCGTGTATCCCGTGCGAGAGACCAAAGCCGATACTCCTGCAACTTTGGTCTCTGGCAGGAACCAGTAGAACTTGATCGCACTCAGATCGTCGGGGCAAAGGGGCTGCAGAATTGCCTCGGCCAACGGACCCTGTAGCGCGATTTGGGCGTAACGATCAGATAGGTTGGTCACCGTGGCAGCGGGCACCTGGTGCTGCTCAATCCAGGCCATATCCTTGTCTATGTTGGCGGCGTTGACCACCAACAGGAATTTCTGGTCGCTGTACTTATACACCAACAGGTCATCCACCACGCCGCCTTGCTGGTTACACATCAACGTATAGGTGATCTGGCCAGGTGCCAATTTACTGGCGTCGCTGGTGATCAACTTCTGTACCAGGGCTTCCGCCTGGGCTCCACTGACCTCGATCTCGCCCATATGAGAAACGTCAAACAACCCTGCTCGGCTGCGCACATGCTTATGTTCAGCGATAATGCCCGAAAATTCCACCGGGAGTTCCCAGCCGGCAAAATCAACCAACTTCCCCCGATGTTCGACATGTTTATCGTAGAGGGGGGTTCTCTTCAGCATGATATCAACACCTCTCCTTCTGAGTTGGGGTTACCTCTAGTCTCTGACTATTGCTGCTGGTTTAACCTCCTTTCTGCTCAGGAAAATGCCCCGTGTTACAGGATATGCAACTCAAGCGAAAAAGGCAGAGCAGCCGCAGGAGTCGCTCCCGCACCGCTCTGACCACCTCTTGATCTGGCTGCTGGGTTTGCACTATGGCGCAAGTGGGCATTTCGACGGGCTTTCTGTGCCGCAGCAGTTGGTTCCTGAGTGCTATCTATTGTGCCAGAAAGTTAGGCCATAGTTTATGCCTATATTACAATTAAACGAAGCATACTGTCAATCGTTCTAGCCGGCGTTCCAGGCAAGCGGATTTGGCTTCTGCATTTTCCTTCCTCCTAGTTTGAGGGAAGGCAAGCGAAGGCTGTCAGAGGCCGTGAGGATTGCAGCAGAAAGCTACGGTCTCGGCTGGCTGCTGCTGCCGACGGCAACGGCTTCTCATCTCCTTGTGCTTTGCGGTAGAGCAGGATCGGATTGCAGGATTGACGAAGTAGTCCCTCAGACTTGAGGAGGGATGAACAATGACGTCATTTCGATTTGTTGCTGCCGGCGATGCCATCATCACCAAGCGTTGCTCCCAGAAGAAGGACCCAGCCTTTCTGGCTATGGTTGAACTGATCCGTCAGGCCGACGCCGCCTTCGTCAATCTGGAAGTGGTCACACCCCGCCCGCCACTGATCCCTTCGGCTGAGCACGGCGGCTCCAATTTGGGGGCTCACGAGTTTGTGCTGGACGAGCTGAAATGGATGGGCTTCAACCTATTCAACGTAGCGACCAATCACTCCAACGATTACACATTCCACGGCTTGCTGGATACCATGGACGCCTTGAGGGAGCGGGATATGGTCTTTGCCGGCGGAGGGCACAACTTAGGCGAGGCCCGTTCGCCTGCATACCTGGATACTGCTGATGGGCGTGTGGGCCTGCTGGGGGCGACTTCCAGCTTCGTTGTCGGTGCTCCAGCCGGACCTTCCCGGGCAGATATGCCTGGACGCCCCGGCATCAGCCCGTTGCGTGTAGACTACGAATACGCGCTGGATCAGCGCCACTTCGACGCGCTGGCAGCCATCGACGAAGCTCTTGGGACAGCCCAAGTATCGCGGGAAAGGTTGGCACTGGCGCGGGCGGTGCAGCCGGATGGGGAGATAAACTTTCTGGGACAACGTTTCATCAGAGGAGAGGTCACTGCCATCAAGGAACGCGTGAATCAGAGGGATTTGGACGACATCTGCCGCTGGATTCACGACGCCGAGCGCCAGGCAGAGTTCGTGGTGATGAGTCTGCATGCCCATCAGGGGAAGGGTCGGCGGGGCAACTCGCCATGTTTGGCAGATTTCTTGCCCGAGGTGGCCCATCGTTTCGTCGATGCCGGTGCCGACGTGGTGGTCGGTCACGGTCCCCACATGCTCAGGGCCATGGAGGTCTATCAGGGGAAGCCGATTTTCTACTCGTTAGGTGATTTCTACTATGTCAGTTCCGGTATTCAGCGCTATCCAGCCGAGATCTATCAACGGCTGGGATTGCCGGACAACGCTACCCCAGCCGACGTGCAGGACTTCAACAACCAGGATAAGGATGGCAATCCCCGGGGATTTGCCGCCGATGAGCGGTTCTGGCAATCGGTGATCCCGGTTTGCCAGTACGAGGATTGGCAGCTGACATCGCTGGAGCTGCATCCGATCGAGCTCAACTATCGCGCCCGCCATCGTTCGATGCGCGGCGAGCCTCGTCTGGCTAATGTGGAGATGGGGACCGATATCCTGCAACAGCTGCAGCGTCTCTCGGAGCCCTTCGGCATCAAGATCGACATCCGTCAGTCCGGCCAGCATGTGATCGGTCACGTCAGCTGGTAAGAGGATAAGTAATGCAAAAACGGGGACAGTCCCCGTTTTTGCATTCTTGAAGGTTAGCAGCGTTCCACGCTCTTGGTGGCGATCACGTCCACACCCAGCCCGGCCACGTCCCTGATCAGCACTTGGCCGATGGTCACCGGTGCAGCTACCTGCGTTGCTTTGATCGCATCCATCACTTTGAAGATGCTTCGCTTCGGAATCACATCGGTCAACCGCACGCTGACCAGCGGCAGTTTTCCATCGTTCACCTTGATGGAAGAGGCGATGTTCCGTTTGGGGTCAAGGATCTCTTGGGTGACGTAATCCTTTCCCCGTTTGCAGAGCGCCCCGCTGATCGAGATGACGCGAGGACCGTCGACCTCAGCGGTGATGTCGCAACCGTTAGGACAGACTATGCAGACGAAGCTTCTATGCATGCTCCAACACCACCTTGATGTTGTTCTTGCTCACCAACTGTTGCTGTTTCAGGTGCAGGTGGATCATTTCGGCCGGCACAGCCTTCGTCAACCGCTTGCTGGCGACAGTGGTTTCATCTTGCAGCAATCGGATGCGGCAGTCGCGCAGCGGCCTCCTCACCCGCAGCGAGATCTGGCAGTCACCTGTGTCGCAGATCCTTTGAGGCACGGTGTAGCCAATATTGGCGTCCGTCTCAATCAGAATGGCTGCATCCTCGTCCTGACCCTGCTGCAGCCAATCGGCCACTGCCTTGGACAATCTCTCTGCCTCCAAAGACACAAAATCTACCAAATCATGCACATGTAGCACGTTGCCGGCGGCGAAGATGCCAGGCACACTAGTCTGATAGCGCTCGTCCACCAACGCCCCCCTGGTCCGGGGGTCGAGCTGTACGCCAGCCATCAACGACAGTTCATTTTCTGGAATCAACCCGACCGACAGGATCAGCGTGTCACAGGCGTAGTGCCGTCCGCTGCCCTTGATCGGCTGCAGCTGTTCATCCACCTGGCTGACGGTCACCCCTTGCAGGCGGCCCTCGCCGTGGATCTCGGTTACGGTGTGGCTCAGATACAGTGGTATCTGGTAGTCGTTTAGGCACTGTTCGATGTTGCGTGGCAGGCCGCTGGGATAGGGCAGAATCTCAAACACCGCTTCCACCTTCATCCCTTCCAGCGTCATCCGTCGAGCCATAATCAAGCCGATGTCCCCCGAGCCCAGGATGACGGCCCGCTTCCCCACCATGATATTCTTCAGGTTCATGTAGGCCTGGGCTACTCCCGCAGTGTAGACGCCTGCCGGCCGCGAACCCGGTATGCTGATCGCTCCTCGAGTTCTCTCCCTGCAGCCCATGGCCAGCACCACTGCCTTAGCCTCGTATTCCAACAGCCCTCGCCTGGACGCTGCCAGAACGCGCCTGTTTTGATCCAGCCTGATCACCGTGGCCTCGGTGACATACTCGATACCCAGTTGCTGTACCTGATCGATAAAGCGGGCGGCGTACTCCGGTCCGCTCAGCGCCTGTTGAAAGCGGGTGATGCCGAAGCCGTCATGGATGCACTGCCTGAGAATGCCCCCCAAATGCTTTTCCCTCTCCAGGATGACCACGTCGTTCACGCCCAGTTCCTTCAGCTTCACCGCCGCCGCCAGCCCTGCCGGTCCGCCGCCGATGATCACCACATCGGCTTTAATAGGCGACCTGCAACCTGCAACCATGGGGCCGTAGCTCCCGCAACCGTCGTTATGCATCGATTTGCTTACTGCCATCAGTTGCGCACCTTCCCTGTGAACATATTTGATCCTGCTCTGGCGTAGGTGAGTTTTTC
The DNA here is from genome assembly GCA_050949055.1 of Bacillota bacterium. GTDB lineage: Bacteria > Bacillota > UBA994 > UBA5500 > UBA5500 > JAEZJZ01. The sequence goes on from JBMNFA010000006.1 coordinate 17,928, forward strand.
TACCGGCAGCCCGTGCTTGGCCAGCAGCAGCTCGGCGATGCGCATTTGGCAGTATCCTCCCTGGCACCTGCCCATCATCGCCCTGGTGCGATTCTTAATCCCCACCACCGTGCTGACCCCCAGGGGGTTGTTGATGGCGGCCATGATCTCCGCTTTGGTCACCGTCTCGCACCGGCAGATGATTTCGCCGTAATCAGGGTCCGTCGCAATTAGCTGCTGTTGCACTTCTGGTGGTTGCTCGGCGAAAGGAACGATACCTTTGCGCATCGGGTTGAACGTTTGGTTCTTTTCCAGGGCCATCTCTTCCCCGAGCAGTTCCACCACCCGCCGGGCGATAGGAACGGCGCTGGTGAGGCCGGGGGACTCGATACCCACCAGATTGATAAAATGGGGAACCTCGGGCCGCTTCTCGATCACGAAGTCGGCGAAGCCACCTTGTTCCTTGCTGACCAGCTTGGGCCGGATGCCGCAGAAATTGCGGATAAAGAATTCCCGCTTGATATGGGGGAATATTCGGCTGCCATCTTTGATCAACAGGTCCATAATCTCCTGGGTGGCCGCATAGTCATCCCGGGCGTCGATGTACTCGGTGCTGGGCCCGATTAACACATTGCCATCGATGGTGGGGGTGATGTGTATACCCAGTCCACCCTCTTTGATGTTGGGCACCGGATAGGCAGGGATGTCCAAGTATTCGCCCACCCGCTGATCTAGAATGAAGTACTCTCCTCGGCAGGGGTAGATGGTATAGTCGTCGATGCCGACCATGCGGCAGATAGTGTCTGCGTGCAGGCCGGCGCAGTTGATCACCCACTGGGCTAGATACTCGCCCTGAGAGGTGATTACCCGGTAGACGGAGCCTTCCCGCAATATCTGCTGCACCTGGTGGTCGAACTTAAAGGCCACACCATTTTGATAGGCATTCTCAGCCAGCGCCACCGTATAGATGAACGGGTTGAGAATGGCGGTGGTAGGGGAATAGAGGGCGAACCTGCCGCGGACATGGGGTGCCAGTTGCTGCAGCCTGTCCTGCCCAATCAACTCCAGCCCGGGCACGCCATTGGCTTCCCCCTGAGCCTTCAGTTCCTCCAGCTTCTTGCGGTCGGCGTTGTCAAACCCAACTACCACCTTGCCTGTCCTCTTGAAGGGAATGTCCAGCTCTTTGGCTACGGTGTCAAACTCAAGATTTCCCTGCACGCAGTATTTGGCCATCAGCGTGCCCGGCCGGTTGTTGAAGCCGGCGTGCAGCACCCCAGAGTTGCGCCCGCTGGTCTCGCTACATACGTCCAGCTCCTTCTCCAACACGCAAACCTTCAGTTTGTAGCGGGAGATTTCCCGGGCGACTGCGCTGCCTACCACTCCCGAACCGATGATAATTACGTCAAAGTCCTGCCCCATAAGCTGCCTCCTTGTTGTCTGTAGGTCTGTAGATTGCGCTACAGCTAGTCGCGGCTGTGTTGCTCCAGAATTGTCTTGGCCGGGTAAAAACCGTGCTTGGCGTAGAAACTGAAGACGCGCTCGTTTCCGGCCGCCACGGATAATCGGGTTCTAGACACGCCTTGTTCCTCCAGCCACTGCAATGACCGCATCAGCAAGCAATCTGCCAATGCCCGGCCGCGCCACGCAGGCAGCAGGTAAAGGGAGTCGATCTCTCCTACCCCTTGGGCATCTATGCTGCTGATGCAGTAACCGATAACCCTGCCCGAGTCGTCTTTGACCAACTCCACGTGCAGCTTGCCTGATTGACTCTTCTCCAGCAAGGCTTGCTTTCTTCCCGTGAAAGTCTTGCGTGCATACTCAGCAGCAAAGTGCGGCGAATGCGTGGCATGATGTTGATTCAACTTCTCCCATAGCGGTCTCACCAGACCCAACAGCTCGCTACCACCACTGATATGTATGACTTCTGCCTCCATCGCTGATCACCTCTAATCCGATTGTACTGCTAACACCAGAGTAGGGATAGCTCCGAATGTCTGACATGCGGGAACTGCCCCCTCGTGCTACTATGCCAGATGATGGATGATAATCTCCGCGTGACAAATCGGCCACTCTAACGTTATATAGGTGAGTCGACCACTAAATGACCTGCAGGCAACAGGGGGGATGATGATTGCTTTCGCGAGAGCAGAACTATTCCCAACTCAGCGACGAGCAACTGGCGACACTGGCTCGCCAAGACAGCCAAGCCTTTGTAGAGATCTATGAACGTTATGTGGACAAGGTCTATAGTTACGTCTTCTATCGGATCAAGGACGAGATGGAGGCGCAGGACATCGTTTCCGCCACCTTCATGAAAGCGCTGAATCATATCTCCGGCTGGCGTGCCCGCGGCGGCGGGCTGGGGGCCTGGTTGCTGCGCATCGCCCGCAACCTGACTATGGACAGTTTTCGCCGCCGCAGCAGAGTGGTGCCATTGGCTGATCAGGCCTTGGTTTCGGCAGCAGCATCTCCCGAGCAACTGGCGCTGAGTGCCGCCGAAGGGGAGGAACTGAGACGGCTGGTGGAGCAGTTGCCTACCGCTCAGCGAGAGGTGATTATTCTGAAGTTCACCATCGGCCTTTCCAATCGGCAGATAGCGCAGGTTACGGGCCGCAGCGAAACGGCAGTCAGCAGCTTACAGTATCGAGCCCTGCAGAATCTGAAGAGTGGAGTGATCAACAGGTGAAACGTCCTGACGAAAACAATTGGGAGCGTGGCCTGAGGGCCGCCCTTCCGCCCAAGAAAGCATCGGAGGAATTTAAAATGGAACTCAAACAGCGTTTACTAGACAACTATCCAAACCGCCAACGAAAACAAAGCGGTTGGAAATGGATGGGGCTGGCAGCAGCCCTGCTGTTGGTCATCGGCAATCTGGTCTGGCAGTCGATGACCCCAGTCGACCTGCCTCTGTTGCCCTCGCTAGCCTCCGCTGACCGGGAGACGCTGGGCGCGTCGGCCGGGCCGGGATTCACCGTAGAGCTGAGCTATCAACTGCAATCTGGTTTGAAAGATCTGCCGGACCGGGTGGCGGCCCATCGCTACAATGCGGTACCCTTTTCGGCTGAGGACGCTGAGGAGCTGGCTGGCAGGCTGGGGGTTGACGGGCAGGCGGTACAGGAGCAATGGCAAGACAGTCACATTTTTGTAGTAGGTGAAGGGGAGAAGACGCTGGTGGCCTTTCCAGACGGCTTCCGCAACTATTTCAGACACTATCCGGCGACAGAGCATCCCTTTGGCAGTGAGGCGGAGTTGGTAGCAGCGGCTAAACAGTTCCTGCCGCAACTGGGGATAGACGAGGAGTCGGTGACGTTGCTGAGCGTGGTCCCAGGCAGCGTGGATACTCCTGCAGCGGTGATGTTTGTGCCAGCGGAGTTCAGCAATCAGGTGAGCGTCGCACCCTACGCGCGCATCTCGGTGGGTGCTGACCAGGAGATTTACGCCGCCGGTTGGGTCTGGCCAATGGAACGCATCCAAAGTATCGATTATCCCACCCGCACTGTGGAGCAGGCTTGGAACGATGTCTTGGCTGGAAACGCCCGCATTTCCCTGGATTACAGCCAGCTGCAGGGGCCGGTCAGCGGCAACGTGCTGGTGGGTGATGCCATGATCAGCGATGTGGCAGTCGGCTATCTGCTCACCTACGATCAAAACGGGGAGATGGTCATGCAGCCGGTGGCGGCCTTCAGCGGTGAAGCCAGCTTTGCCGACGGCAGCGAATTGCCAGTTACCGTCTACACCGCCTTGATAGCAGACAGTTACTACAGCGAATAGCGATAGCCATGCAAAAACGGGGACAGTCCCCGTTTTTGCATTCTGCCAATACTTTGGGTTTCGACCAGCTGGAACAGGGCGCGTGCCCCATGATTGGAATCAACTACCCCCAGCAGTACCCGCTGCACGCCCCGTTTCCCCAATCTGTTCACGCAAAACTCCTCGAACCAGTCGTCGTCATATGGGTATGCTTCCAGGTTCGGCTCAGGAAATGCGGGCTCCTTGACGGCGTTGCGCGGGAGCGGTGTAGAGCCAAAGATCGATCTGCTTGCCGTGCGCAGTGGAGCGTACGGCCGTCACTGCTGCACAAGTGGTATCAATGGAGTGCAGTCCGTTTCGCTAAAGGGTCTGATCACTGCAATTCACCTGAACTTTCTGTAGCACTGCTGGGGGATTGGCGGCTAATTCCTCTTACATGGAATCTTACTGGCATGGAGAGCAGCGGAAAAGGTGTTTTTCTGTTTCATCTGTTTCATCCATGCCGTCGTCGCTACCTTCCAAGCCGCTGGGCAAGCCCCCCAAAATGTTGATCATGACGCATCTGGCAAAGATAATGTGGTATGATCGATTCGATGAAGCGAGCGGAGAATCTGGCGAAAGGTGGGCGATAGGTCTTGCTGCACGTGGTAACCGACAGCTCCTGCGATCTGCCGCAGGAGATGATTGAGAGCAACAGTATCCGGATAGTGCCTTTGACCGTCAATATCGATGACCAGAGCTATCGGGAGCGGGTGGACATCACTCCGGAAGAGTTCTATGATCGGATGGCGGCCAGCAGACGGCTTCCCAAGACTTCCCAGCCATCGCCGGCCGCCTTTAGCGATGTGTTTCGGGAATTGGGCGAGCTGGGACAGGTGCTCTGTCTGACCATTTCCTCCAAACTGAGCGGGACGTACCAGTCTGCCCGCTTGGCGCAGGAGATGTCGGGGGCGGACGTAACCGTATTCGACACCCTGGCAGGTTCGCTGGGACACGGTCTACAGGTGCTGAGGGCTTGCAGGCTGGCACAAGCAGGGGCTACTGTCAGAGAGATAGTGGGAGAGCTCAGCGAATACCGCCGCAAGATGAAGATTCTGATTCTGTTGCAGACCTTGGAGAACATAGTCAAAGGGGGCCGCCTGAGCAGATTTCAAGGCAGCCTGGCTAGCATCCTGAACATTAAGCTGATCCTGCACAATGTGGACGGGGAAGTGCAGTTGCTGGAGAAGGTGAGGGGCAGCAAGCGGTTTCTGCAACGGGTGGTACAGGTGGCTCAGGAATTTTGTACTGACTTGGGCGATCGGGAAGTGGGCCTGACTCATTTCCGCAATTTAGAGGATGCCGAGCGGATCAAACAGTCACTGAGCGAGCAGTTATCTGCTCAGAGCTTCCTCACCAACAGCATGGGACCGACCATGGCTACTTACGCCGGCGAAGGAGGCATCATTGTCGCCTTCTAGATGGGGTATAGTCGAAATCAGAGACCGCAGTCACCAGATGACTGCGGTCTCTGCACGCGCGGGCCAGAAGAAAGGCTGTTACGGTTGACTACTCACCGATGCGTATGTATCCAACCCCATCGCAGACCTCGATCTTTGTGCCGAAGGGGGCGGACAGCTCCGCCAAGTAGTTGAGCACCTCGTCGTCTTGCAGCAGGGCGGGCAACCCTTTGCGGGAGCGGGGAAGGGTCATGTTCAGCGTGATCGGATAGAGCTGAATCCCGGTCAATTTGCCATCCTCCATGGTCCATCCGGCCATGACTGACAGCCAGATGTTCGGCTGCACGCCGTAACCGGTGGTTCCGTTCTTGCTGCGATTGTCCATATAGGCCCCCACCTTGGTGTCCAGCGGCATGCCTCGGTTGATATAGGCATCGGCCGGTTGCAGGTCGACCGTTTCGGTCTGGAAGATGAAGTTTCCCAGACTGTAGAAGATGGGCTTGCCAGCGTAGATTTCAATGCCCCGCAACTCGTGGGGCCCATGCCCGATGATCCCGTCTGCTCCCGCGTCGATGCAGTTGCGGGCGAAGGTGCGCAGAAACTCCGCCGGTTTGGTGATATCTATCCCGTCAGCTTCGTGGGCATGGATGCTGACCAGCACGTAATCGGCCTGCTTGCGGGCTTCCCTGATCTCGCCCGCGATGCGCTCCATGTCCACCGGCAGCGGATGGGTGTGCATACCGTTTTCTTCGGAACAGACAAAGCTGAGGCCGCCAAAGGTGAGCGTGCCGGGCGCAGGCGGGTTGCGATAGCCGTTCTTGATGCTGCGCTCAGCGGCAGCGTTGATTGACGTAGCCTTGGCGATCTGCTCTAGCGCAGCGAAGTGCTTCTGTTCCACATGGTAGCGGGTGACGTAACGCAGTGGGTTGAGACCGGGGCGACCCTGCATATCCCCACTTTGGGCGCCAGCGGCCCCTGACTCGTGGAACGATGAGGAGGCTGCAATCAGCGCTATCCTGGCGTTGTCGCACTCCAGGTAAGCGGCACGGGAAGCATCCCCCAGATGTTTTCCGGTGCCGGCAAAGACCATCTGGCGGTCTCGCAGGTGCCTAATGGTGGCCAGCACCCCACCGTGGCTGTAATCGTGGGAATGGTTGTTGGCCGTATTGTAGAGGTTGAACCCGAATTCCTGGATATCGTCCAGAATACTGGGCGAGGCCATCGCCCAAGTTCCCCCGCTGAAGGCCGCCGGATAACCCTCATGATCGTGGAACGTCATTTCCAGGTTGGAGAATTTGACATCGTGTTGCTGGATAATTCGTTTCACTTGGGCAAAGCCTGGATAGGCTTTAGGGACGCGGCGGGTGATGAAGGCGTCCCCGGTAGCGATAAAGGTTGTCTTGCTGGACATTAGGTGCACCCCTTTCGATTGACTGATGATACGAGCTCGCCACGGCCACCCTTAAGAAGCAATCAGCGTATTCTAGTAATTTTCTATAACCGTAGCATCTAATTGTTTTGAATTGTAGCATAACTGTTAGTAATTTGCCAGCGCTTTGCACGTTTTCCAGCTGATATTACCTACAGCCTCTTTTCCAGCCACGGCCATGGCAAATCCCCGCCGCCTAACTTTTCAGATATGAATCTCGAATAACCCAAATCTTTCGGTACCTGTGATATGATGCATAAAGAAGCATCAATGTCACATAGCGCAATTGATGGGTCAACATTTAACTGAGAAAGGGGTCACAGTATGTACGACTATATTCTTAAAGGCGGAACCATCGTTGACGGCAGCGGGGCACCTTCCTACCAAGCAGACGTGGCTATCAAAGATGGGAAGATAGCCAAAATCGCCCCGGAGATCACCTGCAGCGCAGCGCAAGTAATCGATGTCAGCGGCTTGACGGTAGCGCCTGGCTTCATCGATATCCACTCCCATTCGGACACGATTTTCCTGCTGGACGACCGTTGCGAAGGAAAGCTCTATCAGGGTGTGACCACCGAGTTGGCCGGCCAGTGCGGTTCTACCATCTATCCCTGCCCGGCGGACCGCATGGAGAATATTCGGGGCTTTGCCGGCGCTCGTCTCCAGGAGTTCGCCTCGGCCTCCTTCCAGGAGTTCATGGATAAGGTGAAGGCAGAGGGCAAGCGGATGAGCACCAACCTGATTTCGCTGATCGGCCACGGAGCTCTTCGCTGCGGCGTGATGGGCTATGAGAACCGCAAGGCGACCCCCGAAGAATTGCGAGAGATGCAGTCACTGCTGGATCGCGACATGCAAGCCGGCGCTTGGGGCCTTTCGCTCGGACTGGGATACACGCCCGGAGTTTCGTCTGACCAGGAAGAGCTGAACGCTCTGGGTGAAGTGGTGGCCAGATATGACGGCATCATCACTTCGCACATGCGCGACCAGGGAACAAACACGCCCACATCCCTCGAAGAAATGTACGAGATCAACCGGCAGACAGGGGCGCATGTGCATATCGCCCACTTTAAAGCCAGCGGCAAAGCGAACTGGGGGCGGGCTCCGGAGTTCGTCCAGAACGTCGCCGCTGCTCGCGAAGCCGGCATCAACGTGACGGTGGACGTTTATCCTTATACCGCGGCCTCTTCCGGCATCACCAACTCCTTCCCTAAGTGGGCCATCCAAGGCGGCAAGGCGATGGCTATCGCTCGCCTAAAAGGGGAAGAGCGGCAGCAGATCATGGACTACCTGAACGAGCACTTCCAGACCCAGGCTGATGGCGACAGGTTGTATATGGTCACCACCAACGGTCGTTATCCCGTCGCCGACGGCAAGACAGTCTGGCAGTTGAGCCAGGAGTTGGGCTTGTCCATGGCCGAGACCATCGCCAAGGTTACTCTGGAGACCGACGCCCAGACCACCTGCATCTCCTTTGCGATGAGCGAGGAAGACGTGGATTATATGTTGTCACAGAATGACTATGCCATCGGCAGCGACGGTCGGGGCTTACCGCTGGCCGCCGAAGAGAACCAGGGCAAACCTCATCCGCGCAACTTCGGCACTTTCCCGCGCTTCTTGCGCCTGGCCCGCGAGAAGGGCTACTGCTCCTTGGAGCAAGCGGTGCATCGCATGACCGGGCTGTCGGCCGATATCCTCGGCCTCAGCGACCGCGGTCTACTGCAGGAAGGCAAAGTGGCGGACATCACCGTGTTCGACCCGGCGAACGTCACCGACAAGGCCACCTTCGCCGATCCTTTCCAAAAGCCAGTCGGTATCGAGCACGTGTTCATCTCAGGGCAGCCGGCATTGCTCAACGGACAGCAGACAGGAGAACGGCTGGGTCAGTTCATTCTCAAGCAGTAACAGCAACAGCGTGGATCCAAGGGAGCCTGGCGATCAAACGGTCGCCAGGCTCCCTCATTCCTCATTCCCCATCCCACACTCCCCTAACTCCCTTCTCGGCCACGCAGGTATCTCTTCTCTATCCAGGCCACCAGTTGATACATCAGCGCGGCGGCGATGGATAGCAGGATGACGCTGGTCATCACCAGGTTCATGTTCAACACTTGGCCTCCGTAGATGGCCAGGTACCCCAGTCCAGCTTTAGAAACCAGGAACTCGCCCACAATTACCCCCACAAAGGACAAGCCAACATTTACTTTCAATGCAGAGATGATGGTGGGGATGCTGGCTGGAACCACTACCTTGCTCAGGATCTGCCACCTGCTGGCACCGAAAGTCCTTACGAGCTTCACCTGGTTTTGGTCCACTTCTTTGAATCCGGTGAAGACAACCATGATGGTGGTGATCAGGGAGATGGCCAAAGCCATGGCCACAATAGCCACCTGAGTCGTGCCCAGCCAGACTATGAACAACGGACCTAACACTATCTTGGGCAGGCTATTCAGTACCACCAGGTAGGGGTCCATCACTTTGGCCAGAAATTCTGACCACCAGAGCACGATGGCCACGATCGTCCCCACCAAGGTGCCCAACAGGAAGCCGATGGCTGTCTCGGTGCAGGTGACTAACAGATGACGATACAGGCTGCCGTCGGTATGTAGCCTGACCATGGTGCTCCAGATGCGGGAGGGTTGGCTGACCAGGAACGGATCTATCCATTCTTGGTAGGCAGCAATCTCCCAAGCCGCAAAGCAGACCACCAGAATGGCCAGCTGTGTCAGCACGATAGTCAATCGACGTTTCCAATGCCGCCAAATGTACTGGGCGTGCTCCGGTGTTTCCGCCGAGCTAGTGATCCTGTTGCGCAACCGAGTCCACGGGTTGTACATGCACATCCAACTCCTCCCAGATGCGGTTAAAGAAACGGCCAAAGGCAGGTGACCGGCGAGATTGCATGGGGGTCAGGTGGGCGTCGTCCAGTTCGATGTAGATATCTGCCTTGATTCGACCGGGGCGCTTGGTCAACACAATTACCCGGTCGCACATGGCCACCGCTTCCGGTATGTCATGGGTGACCAGGAGCACCGTTTTTCCAGCCTTCTTCAAAATCCCTTCCACCTCGTCCTGCATGGTCAGCCGGGTCTGATAGTCCAGGGCGGAGAAGGGTTCATCCAGAAGCAACACGCTGGGATTGGTGGCCAGGGTGCGGATTAGCGCTGCCCGCTGTCGCATGCCTCCAGAGAGCTGACTGGGGAAGCGTTGGCGAAAGCCCCCCAGTCCGTAGCCTTGCAGCATATCGGCCACCGCCTGGACGCTAGTCTGGCTGCATTGTCTGGTCAATTCTAGACCCAGCCGACAATTGCGTTCGATGGTGCGCCAGTCAAACAGATAGTCCTGTTGCAGCATATAACCTACCTGGGCTGTTGACCCGGTCACCTCTTTGCCATCGATCAACACTTGGCCTGAGGTCGGTTTGAGCATACCAGCAATTAGGGAGAGCAACGTGCTCTTACCACTCCCACTGGGGCCAACAATGCCGACGAATTGTCCCTTTTCCACTTTCAGGGACAGATTGCTGATGGCATGGGTAACTCCAGATAGGGTCATGTACTCCAACGACACATCCCGCAGCTCTATGTGAGCCATTGCCCTCCTCCTTCTCCCTATCTGATCGTCTTTACCGCTTCCTCGGCAAAATCGGTGTTGGCTATGCGGCTATACTCCACTGGTTCGTCCAATTCTCCAGCTTCAATCATGATCCGCTGCAATTGATCAAACCAGGCCTCTGGTATGACTGGATTGCTGGCCCAAGCATCTAACTCCTGATATCGCTCTATGACGGTAGTCAAGATGTCCATATTGGCATCTGGGAAAGCAGGGGCGATTACTTCGGCGATTTCTCTCGGCGTGTGGGACTGCATCCACAGCTGTGCTCGATAGATGGCGTTGGTGAACTTTTGTACCGTATCCGGGTTTTCCTTTATGTAGTTGGCCGTGGCATGGAAGGTGGTGTAGGGCAGCAACCCACTGCCTTCGCCCAAAGCGGCCACGATCACCCCTGCATTCTCCTGCTCCAGGATGCTGGGGGAGGGTTCCCAGAGTTGTACGTAGTCCCCCGTACCTTCTTTGAACGCCAGGGCGGTGGCGTCCAGGGCGATGCTCTGGATAATCTCCACATCCTGAAAAGGCACAATTCCATCCTGCTTCAAATTCCACTCCAGTACCATCTGCGGCACCCCACCTTTGCGTCCGCCGATGATCACCTTGCCTGCGGTATCCCGCCAGCGGAAGTCCGGCTCCTCGACCCGGCCTACCAGGAACGAGCCGTCGCGCTGTGTGCAGGCGGCGAAAGCGATAATCGGATTGCTGGCGCCTTGCTTGGTGGCATACACAGCCTGTTCGGAACCAAACAGGGCGAACTGGGCACTGCCCGAGAGGATGGCTGCAGCGCCTTTGTCAGCACCCTGAGCCACCTCCAACACCACGTCCAGCCCTTCATCTTTGAAGAAGCCGTTATGTATCGCTACATATTGTGGACAGTAGAAGATGGAGTGAATAACCTCCGAGAGTACGACCCTCTGCAGCTCGTCTTCAGTTGCTTCCCGCGGCTTGCATCCTGCCAACGACCCGAGCATCACCAACAGCAGTGCGGCGATAACCAATATGCGACCTTTCATCTATTGCCCCCCTTGTCAAGACTGGCGACATCGCTCAGTCTCGCTAGTATGGCAATATATGCTCCTCTGCGTTAAGGCGTGTCAACGAGCAACTTGTCAGCTGCGATCCGCCGCAGTGCCCTGAGGCAATGTCGCTTTAGGTGTCAGTCGCGCAGGGGACGCTGCAACTTGTCAACAAGCCATGATTAGCCCCAAGCTGCCGCTTGGCGTTAGCATAGAAGCAGGCCACAGGAGAGGGGGGAGTTAAGGATGGCAATTACCAAGAATGCCCTATCCAGTCGGCTGCAGCTAGTGGTGCAGACTGGAACAGACGGGCAAGGCAACCCCACCTTCCGCACCCGCTCGTATAACGGCGTGCGTGTGGATGCCTTAGACGAAGACGTTTACGCAGTAGCGCTGGTGATCGGCTCTCTGCAAGAGCATCCGCTGTACGCGATCAAGCGAGTGGACGAGGGTGAGCTGACAGAAGAGCTGTAGGGACAGCCGAGAGGTAGCAGGAAGGGGGTGAGCAAAGTTGGCGGCAGTAGAGACTCTGCAGATGTCATTTATCAATGCGGAAGGCCGTACCACGTCAATTTCTGTGATCGATCCCAAGGAGGGCCTTACCCCGGCTGAGGTAGAGGCAGCCATGCAGGAGATTGTCGACAAGAATATCTTCGCCACCAGCGGAGGTGCCTTGGTAAGCATTGCTTCAGCGCGTTTGATCAGCCGGGATGTAACTATCTTGGTCGAGTCATAGAGCTGGGCCGCTTGGACTTGATCCAGGCGGCCTGACTATACCGAGGTGAACGCGGGGTTTTCTTCTTGCCGTGATGGGGTATCTGATAGGAAGAATGGCGGTGAATAGAGAAGTGATCTGGCAGCAAAGGGTGAGAGGAGGCATCTGATGAAGATCAAAGTGGAAGAAATGGTTGCTGTTCTGCAGCAACAAATGCTCAGCTTCGCCAGTGACTTGGTCCGAATTGAGAGCCGCACCGGGCAGGAAGAACAGATAGTCAAGAGAATTGCTGAGGAGATGCGTGGTCTCGATTACGATCAGGTGATCATCGATCGTACCGGAAACGTGATCGGGATCATCGGTAACGGTAGCGAGCGGCTGTTGTTTGACAGTCATATCGATCACGTGGCCGTCAATGACGCAGATCAGTGGCAGTTCGATCCCTACGGCGGTGTGATCGCTAATGGTAAGCTATATGGCAGGGGCGCATCCGACATGAAGGGGTCGGCTGCAGCCACTGTTTATGCGGGCGCGATCATCAAGCGGTTGGGCCTGGCCCAAGGCAAGACCATCTATGTCTGCTGCTCCGTCATGGAGGAGGATTACGACGGGGAAGGCCTTTACCGGGCAATCGTCGACAACCGGCTGGATCCCAACTATGTGGTCATCTGTGAACCTAGCCACCTGCAGATCTCCTTGGGACACTTGGGGCGTGCTATCTACAAGATCACCATGCCGGGAATCTCCGCCCACGGAGCTGCCCCAGAAAAGGGTGTGAATGCCGTCTATAGAATGGCCGAGGTCATATCCCGGATAGAGGCGTTGGCGGAGAAGTACATGCAGCTTCCCGGGGAGCGTCCCTCTATTGCCCTCTCCAAGATCGAGAGTACTGCAGTCTCTTTGAATGCAGTTCCCGATACCTGCACCGTCTACATAGACCGCCGCATGACTATGGGGGAGACTGAAGCGACTGTCGGCAAGGAGATGGATGCATTGGTGGCCGGGACCGAGGCCACTTGGTCGATCCACAACGCGCGGGGCGTCAGTTGGACGGGGGAGGAGATCGTGCTGCGCTCCTTCCTTCCCGCCTGGGAGATTTCCCTGGAACACAAGCTGACCAAAAGCTGTATCTCGGCCTATTGGCTACTGAACAATGTTGAACCGAAAATGTATAAATGGGACTTCTCTACCAATGGTGTCGCTTCGGCAAGACTAGGAATACCTACCATCGGTTTTGGTGCCGGCATTGAGAAAATGGCTCACATGACCAACGAATACTGTCCTGTATCGGATATTGTCGCTGCGTGTAAATTCTATGTGATGCTGGTGCACTGTCTCTAGCTGAATCCTGGCTGGAGGCGGTGTGGAATATTCTGGGCATCACGTGGCCGGAACATAAAAATAAGCCTGGACTGCAATCAGCCAGGCTTGTTTTGTTCACGGCTAGACCTTCGTGGCCTTCCAGTGGCCAGATCTGAAACGGAAGTAGATGAACGCGGAACGGGTGCACTGATCGATGGACATAGCTGCCCAGGCACCGACCAAACCCCAATGAAAGACGGTGACAAACAGGAATGCTAACGCAATGCGCACTCCGATGGTGCCAACAAAGGTGGAGATCAGCGGCCAGCGGGTGTCACCGGCCCCCCGTAGAGCCCCGGCCAGGATGAACTGGGTGGACTGCAGGGGCTGTACCAGAGCGATGATCTTCAGGGCCAAAGCCGCATTGGCGATCACATTCGGATCGTCTGTGTAGAGGGAGGCGATCAAGCCGCCTCCGAAGAAGAAGATCACGCCCATGGTTGTGGCGACGATCATGCCGATGCGACGCGTTTGCCACCCATAAATCTCAGCCCAGTCAGGACGCTTGCGTCCGAGACTGCGCCCTACCAGCGAGGTGGCGGCCATGCCGAAGCCCATGCCCGGCGAGAAGGACAGGCCCATGATGTTCATTCCGATCTGATGCGCAGCAAACACCATCGTGCCCAGCCCAGAGACAACCCGGGTAAAGGTGACCATGGCAAAGCGCATGATCACCTGTTCCAGCATGGCGGGAGCACCGATGTTGATCACTCTCTTCATCAGATCCCAGCGGGGAGTGAACTTATCCTTGATGGAGATGTGCAGCACTGTATTTCCGTGCTGGGTCACCGCCCTGAGCGCTAGGATCATGCCCACCACCCGGCTGATGGAGGTGGCCAGGGCAGCCCCGAATACGCCCCAGCGGGGGAACCCGAACAATCCGTTGATCAGGATGGCGTTGCCGACGACGTTGACCACGTTGGCGATGATGTTGTAGCGCATCGGTGTCTTGGAGTCGCCGGCGCCGCGCAACATTGCCGTAATTGCCATACCGATGGTTTGAGGGATAAAGCCCAGAGCGATCGTTCTCAAATAAGTGATTGCATAGCCCAGTGAGTCTGCCTCGGCGCCCATGAACAGGACAACCGGTTCAGCGAATACATAGAGCGCTAGAGTAGCCAAACCACCCAGCGTGCCGATGATCAGCAATGATTGTCGAGCGGCCGCATTCGCTTCTGCTACGTTTTGTGCTCCGATGAAACGCGCCACCAGAGCGGTTGTCCCGACGTTCAGCGCCATGAACGCCGCCATAGCTAAGAAAAGCGGCTGTGTGGTCAAGCCAATAGCAGCGATTGCAGCCGGCCCCACTCCGCCCACCATCATCATGTCTACCATATTAAACAACTGAATCAGTAGTTGTTCAACCACTGATGGCCAAGCCAAACTAATGACATCCTTGCGAGCCTGGGGAACCGTCAGTTCTTCCCTTTGCTCCAGGCCGACTGCCTGAGGTACCGCGGCCATCCTCACCAACTCCTAACTAGTTCTAATTGCTAATTTTTTTGTACCCGTTTAATATACCACCTGTCACCGGTGCAAGTCAATTCTATATATTTACTACTACGGTCAAAATGCTGCATAAACAGAGAGTCCTGGCGGTTGTGACGAGGCAACAGACTAATGCATCAGGTGCGCAAAAAGCGCCACTGCCGGCTAATGCCAGCAATGGCGCTTGGTCGCGAACGGGCTATTTTGCCGCTTTCATCATATGCTCGGCCAGGTCCACCACGCGGTTGGAGTAGCCCCATTCGTTGTCGTACCAGGCTACAACCTTGACCATGCGGTCGCCAACCACCATGGTCAACGGGGTGTCCACTGTGGAGGAGCTAGGGTTCCGCACGTAGTCGACGGAGACCAGATGTTCGTCGCTGACAGCCAGGAAGCCTTTCATCGGACCTTCCGCTGCTGCCACCAGGGCAGCATTCACTTCGTCAGCCGTCACATCGCGGTTGAGCTCGACCACCAAATCCACCACAGAGACTACCGGAGTGGGCACCCGAATGGCAAAGCCGTTTAGCTTGCCTTCCAACTGCGGCAACACCAAAGATACTGCCCGGGCTGCACCGGTAGTGGTGGGGATCATGGAGACGGCACCGGCACGGGCGCGCCGCAGATCCTTATGGGATCGGTCCAGGATGTTCTGATCGTTGGTGTAGGCGTGCACGGTGGTCATCATCCCGCGAACGATTCCGAAGCTCTCGTCCAACACTTTTGCCACCGGAGCCAGGCAGTTGGTGGTGCAAGAGGCATTGGAGACGATGTGGTGCTTGGCCGGATCGTACTGCTCGTGGTTCACGCCCATGACTACAGTCAGATCCTCGTTCTTAGCCGGGGCGGAGATGATCACCTTTTTGGCCCCGGCTTGCAGATGCCCGGCTGCCTTGGTGGCATCGGTGAACAAACCAGTACCTTCGACCACCACATCTACGTTGTATTCCCCCCAGGGAATCTCCTTGGGGTCTTTGATGCCGGTGACCGGAATCTCTTTGCCGTTAACCTGCAGGCCCTTCTCTGTTGCCTTCACTTCCCCAGGGAAGCGGCCATAGGCTGAGTCGTACTTGAGCAGATGGGCCATAGTCTCCTTGTTCGCCAAGTCATTGATGGCCACCACCGTCATACCTGGCCGCTCAGCGGCGATGCGCAACACTTGTCTGCCGATGCGCCCAAAGCCGTTGATGCCAATCCTTACTGTCATTGTTGAGGCCTCCTTAGTAACTAGTGATTTCGGGGGTTCCCCGGTTAGTTGAACCCAAATATGGCAGACCTACTCAGGTCCGCTTCAACATCTATTCTCACTTGGCCGCCGTTTTCCTGCTTGCGGTTCATTTTATCTTGCCCAAATGCTGACTCTTACGCAGCACCAAACCCTTGGTTAGGCCAGCCGTCAGCTACAGGTCACTTGCAGACCGGCTGACGAATGATCGTCTTCAGCTTCTCCGGGGCTGTGCGGCGGGGGTCACTGAGATAGATCTCATGGTGCTTGCCGCTGAGCGTCAGTCCTTGCTCTGAGATGAACTCGTGCAGCGACTTGATGGTTGGACCTTCAGTATCGTAGGGCCCCAAATGCAGGACTTGTGCTGCTGCCCCCTCCTCAAACCGTTCCAGGCGCATGAAGGGCAGGGCAGGTAGGTCTTTGCCCTTTTTCTGCAGCCGCTCCTTGGCCAGCTCGAAATCATCCTCGGTGATGAAATCCGGCTGCACGATCATGACCGTCCAGCACCAGGCGTCTTTGTCCTGCAGGCTGAACTTGGTCATGTCAGGAACCCACCAGTGAGCCTCCAAAGGCAGCACAGTGTAGTCGTGGCTGTCTAGGCGCTGCTTGTGCATGAACTTCAGCGTGTAGGAAACGCTGTACAGCGCTTCCACTGCCTGTTGATACCCGATGGAGGTGTTGGGGTTGCCTTGACCGTCTATGGCCAGTATGTTCAGCGGCGGTACCTGCACCAGCTGCGGCGAACGGGTGGCATGATAGAGAAATCTCATCTCTTTTTTCAAGTCCAGTTTGGTCATCCACAGTCCTCCTCAAGTGCTTGTTACTTTCTTCCTGAGTTCTTGATCGCAGTCTATCACATCAGCCCGTGCGCGAGAAGCAGCCAGCAATTCTGAGCTGTGGAGTACAGCTCGCATTGCAGTCTACGCAGCTATTGGCTCCAGTTTGACGCAGGGAGCAGGAAAATCAGGTCAAGCAATTGTACTGACGAAACAGATGGGGACAGTCCCCATCTGTTTCTAGTTTCAGACCAGGTAATCGATCACCGCTTGGGGAAAGAGTTCTGCGATCGTCGTTTGAAAGAACTGCCGGACTTGATCATAGGTATCCTGGGGGTAGACATACTTGCCATAGCCGAATTGGCCATACTTGTATCTGCGCTCCTCATCCAGCATCGGCAGCCTGCTGTTCGGATTGCGGTCTAGTATGTTGCTTCTTGCCCTGGCGGTGTACCTGTGGGTGATCAACTCAAAGGTAATATCAGGGTTTTCTGAGCCCATCTGCTCGGCCAGCCCCGTGAGCATCTGCCGATAGTCATCCTGCCAGCCTGGGTAGATGAAGATAGGGGCTATCAGGAACCCGAGGGGATAGCCTGCCAACCCTGCCTTCCGCGCGGCTCGGATACGATCCACCAGTCTTGGCGTGCCACGCTCGAATCGCCCGATGATTTGCTCCGTGTTTAGGCTGAAGCGAAAGCGAGTGTGTCCGCTATGCTCAATGTCCAGCAGCGAATCGACATTGGTGAACTTGGTGACAAAGCGGAAACGCCCGTTAGGCTGATCGGCGAAATAGGCGATGGCAGTCTTCAGCGCGTCGCTGTAGTCCTCTACGGCCAAAGGGTCGCCGGTAGCAGCTCCCTCGAAGATGGTCTGTTCCGGGAGACTTGCCTGGATGTATTCGCCTGCTTTCCCCAGCACTTCCTCGATGTTTACGTAGATCCGCACGTAGGGCTTCTTGCCTAAGGTGGTGTTTAGGTAGCAGTACTCGCACTTCCCCGGACAACTGGTGCTTAGCGGTAATTGAAAATGAGCGGATGGCTTGCAGGTGGCGAACTCCTTGCTCTTTCGTACTCCCACCACCAGCGTTCGTTTGGCTTCCTCGTACATTTCCCAGGCTGTCTTCCCGGGGATCCCAGTTACCCGATTATGGGAAGACGTCTTGCCCAGTTCCACCCCTGATTGCTGAGAAAACAAGCGATATAGTCGCTGTCCTCGCTCATACTCCAGAGCCTGAGGTTCGAAGATCACTCGCTTCGGCTTCCATTGATACATCCAGCTCACCTCAGGATCTAATCTTATCTCCGATCGGGCTGTTTACTCCCATCCCAGTATGCAAAAACGGGGACAGTCCCCGTTTTTGCATCCTCCTTGTGTGGTGCGACCAGATAAGAAGATAAGCAGCGTTCTCTCCCTAGGCCGGGGATAACCGAACCAGTATAATGGAATCACCGGATGAAGAGAGGAGGAGCCTTGTGTTACGTCTGCGACACTTGTTCCATGATCCCGATTTGGCTAGAGACATCCTTTCCCGCTGGGATTGCGATCATCGGCCAGATTTGCTGGAGCGATTTCGCATTTCTGCCAACGCCATCTATCCCTTCGTCTGGCAAGGACAGTTGCGGTACCTGCGCTTCGCTCCTCAAGGGGAGAAGCAGGCAGAATCGATCCTGGCAGAGCTGGAATTCCTCCATTATCTGCAGAAAAATGACTACCCCTGCTTGAAACCGGTCCCATCGAAGCGGGGAGACGAACTGGAGACAGTGGAGACGCAGCAGGGGACATATTACGCCACCGTGTTTGACGCGGTGCCAGGCAAGAGCTTAAACCCCGAGACGATGAGTGATGAGATGCTTGTCGGCTGGGGCAAGGCTCTGGGTAGACTGCACCACTTGAGCTCCAGTTACCAACCCGTCAGGCACCGGCGCCTTGATCACCTGGGGCAGCTGTTGCAGCGGCGCAGGGTCCACTTCGGTCAGTCCATTCAGCTTCCCTAAGGGGTTGCTTGCCTGGCGTCAACACAATACAGCGGGACGTGTACCTATTGCGTACACGTCCCGCTCTGCTGTGTGCCCGGCATGGGCGCTATCTACTAGGTGAAAGTCCTAAGCGGTGAAGGTAGCAGTAGCCGTAGCCTAAGGCAAGGGTGTCCACCGCGAGGTGGAATCTGAAGGAAGCCGGCGGCAAACTTCCGGCCTGAGGAACACATATCAGCTCATATGAGGCCAGTGACAGTTGGATGAGTCTGCAGCACAAGGCAAAGTCCATGCTACCGAAGGTTGTTGCTGGTAAATGAGACGGGTAGATGGAAGGAAAGATAGCGCTCTTACCCGGGGAGGCCTGCCAGGTACGCCGACAGAGTTGGCAACCCAGACAGTGATGCCTGGCTGAACTGGCAGGAGTCAGCAGAGGCCATAGTACCTGAAGAGATATCGCTTCAGGGAAGGGCCGAACGCGAAGAAAGGAGAGCAACCGATGAGCTCGCATGGGAAGCAACGACAGCAGAAAATCCCGCAAGGGAGCTACCAGCAGGAGGAAGCAGTGAATCTGCAGGGGACTGCCGGAGCGCCTAGTTTCCCGACGGCGCGAATCGAGGAGCAATCCTGCCGGAACTGGACACATCTGATGGAGAACGTCGTATCAGAACGGAATATGAGAGAAGCGTACAAACGCGTCCTTCGGAACAAAGGAGCGGCCGGGATTGACGGAGTGGAGGTTCAGAACCTGAAACCATACCTCTGGGAACACTGGCCGCGCGTTAAGCAGGAACTGCTCGCGGGAACCTACAAGCCAAGCCCAGTCCGTCGGGTCGAAATCCCGAAACCAGACGGCGGAGTAAGGCTGCTAGGGATACCCACCGTCCTGGACCGGCTGATCCAACAAAGCCTACTACAAGTAATGAACTTCATCTTCGATCCTGACTTCTCTGAATACAGCTTCGGCTTCCGCCCTCGCCGCAGCGCGAGACAGGCGGTAACCAAAGCTAAGCAATATATCAACGAAGGCTACCGCTATGTTGTGGACATGGACCTGTCTAAGTTCTTCGACAGAGTCAACCATGACATATTGATGGCAAAGGCGGCCCGTGTAATCGGAGATAAACGAGCCCTGAAAGTTATCCGCGCATACCTCGAAGCCGGAGTCATGGTCAATGGCGTGGTACAGGAGACTGAAGAAGGGACACCTCAAGGTGGCCCGCTCAGTCCACTCCTGGCAAACATCATGCTGGATGAACTGGACAAAGAGCTAGAGAAACGGGGACACAGGTTCGTCCGTTACGCAGATGACTGCAACATTTATGTCAGAAGCAAACGGGCAGGAGAGCGAGTGATGAAGAGCATTCGCAACTTCGTGGAAGGCAAGCTTAAGCTGAAAGTCAACGAGGAGAAAAGCGCTGTTGACCGACCTTGGAAGCGCAAGTTTCTGGGGTTCTCATTCACTTCTCAACGCGAAGCCCGTATCCGAATAGCTCCTAAAACCAAACAGAGAGTCAAGGACAAAATACGGGAACTAACCAGCAGGCGCAAAAGTATGAGCATGGAAGCTCGAATCATATCGCTAAACATGTACCTGCGTGGATGGATGGGATACTTCAAGTTGGCCGAAACTCCAAGTGTGTTCCGCGAACTTGATGAGTGGATTCGACGCCGCTTGCGCATGTGCTTGCTGAAGCAGTGGAAGAAGCCGAAAACCAGGAGGAGCGAGCTGATTAAGCTTGGCATCTCACCAGAGTCAGCTAAGAAGATTAGCGGATCACGCAAAGGTTACTGGCGACTCGCACTCACTCCACAACTAAACAAAGCCTTAGGCCTCCAGTACTGGAAGGCCCAAGGCTTATTCAGCTTAACTTCAGCATTGCCCAAAGGTTAAACTTCGCGAACCGCCGTATACCGAACGGTACGTACGGTGGTGTGAGAGGACGGGGGTTAGTCACCCCCTCCTACTCGATATTCGGTCGGTTTACTACCAGGCGGCTACTTGGCCATCGGTGCGCGGCTCAGTGGCCGCCGCCAGCACTCCTGTCTCGGGATCGCGCCAGATGATCTCGCCGCGGCCGAAGCTGCCGGTCTCCAGCGTGCGCTGGATAACGTGGCCCTTGCGTGCCAAGGCTTGCGCGATATGGTTGGGGAAGCTGGGCTCAACCAGCACCGTCTTGTCCTTCGTCCACTGCCAACGAGGGGCATCCAAAGCAGCCTGTGGGTTCAGATGGAAGTCAATGGTATTCATGATCACTTGCAGATGACCCTGGGGCTGCATGAACCCACCCATCACACCAAACGGGCCCACCGCTTGCTTGCCCTTGGTCAGGAAGCCAGGAATGATGGTATGGTAAGTGCGTTTGCCAGGCGCCAAAGCATTGGCATGGTCTTTGTCTAGGGAGAAGTTGTGGCCGCGGTTCTGCAATGCTATGCCGGTGCCCGGGATAACCACGCCGGAGCCAAAGCCCATGTAGTTGCTTTGAATGTAAGAGATCATGTTGCCTTCACCGTCGGCCGCGGCCAGATAGACCGTGCCACCCTGCGGCGGATCGCCGGGTTCAGGCTGCAACGCTGTATCTCCGATCAGCTGACGGCGCGTTTCGCCGTAGGACTCGGACAGCAGCGATTCCACGCTGACCCGCATGTGCTTGGGATCCGTAATCTGCTTCAAACCGTCTGCAAAGGCCAGCTTCAGGGCTTCGATCTGTTTGTGGTACCTTTCCACGCTGTCCATGTCCCTGAAATCCCAGCCCTTGAGGATGTTCAGCGCCATCAATGCGATCATGCCTTGTCCGTTTGGCGGAATTTCCCAAATATCGTAGCCTCGGTAATTGACACCCACCGGCGTTACCCAGTCGGCTTGATGAGCGGCCAGGTCTTCCGCCGTCAAGAAACCGCCATGCTCGGCCATGAAAGCGGCGATCTTTTCGGCTAGCTCCCCCCGGTAGAACGATTCGGCGTTGGTTTCGGCTATGGAGCGCAAAGTGGCTGCATGGCCAGGCGAACGCCACATCTCGCCGATGCCGGGAGCGTTGCCGCCGGGAGCAAAGGTATCTAGCCAAGGCTGGAATACCGGATCCTCCAGGCTGCTGTAGCGGTTGTATCCGGCTGCCCAGGCCCGGCCCAGGGTGGGGGACAGCGGATAGCCGTTTTCTGCGTAGTAGATGGCTGGCTGCAGCACTTCTGTCAGCGGCAGACGGCCAAAGCGCTGGGAGAGGGCTGCCCAGGCGCTGGGTGCTCCGGGCACTGTCACAGGAATGGGGCCGAAGCGGGGCATCTCCTCATGGCCCAGTTCTTTCAGCTTATCGATGGATATGTTTTTCGGGGCGCGTCCGCTGGCATTCAGGCCGTGCAACTCGCCATTCACCCAGACCAGGGCAAAGGCATCACTGCCGATGCCGTTGGCAGTGGGCTCAACCACGGTCAGGCAGGCAGCTGTGGCGATGGCAGCGTCGATGGCGTTGCCGCCTTTCTTCAGGATCTCAAGTCCCGCCTGCGCTGCCAAGGGCTGTCCAGTACATACGGCGCCGTTGCGCGCGTAGACCACTGTTCTCTGCGATGGGTAGGGGTAAAACAGCGGATCATAGGTCACATTCGTCATGGCATAACCTCCATCATCTGTAGGGAATAGTTCAGCCACTGTTGGCTGCTGGTGAAGATTTCTCGCTGAGCGCAAGGATCTCCTGCATCCTGCATACAGGATAAGGCGTTTTGCCTCCTGCATATTCTGCTCCATGCGAGGCTGCCATACTATGAGGAAGGAGACAGGGGGACGTACAAAGTGTCTCCTCGCGAGAGCGTCCCCCTGTCTCGGGCTGCCAGCCGCCCGTTACCTCCAGCGTTTGTACAACTCGGCCACAATCTGCTCGATGGGGGCCTTACGGATTTCGATATCGATTACACCATCCAGTTTCGCTATTTCCGCCAGCACTAGTCTCACCGGGATGACAGCCGTATCGAACTCGTATTCACTGTTGCTTCGTTCGCTATGGAGTAGTCTACCGCAGGGGAGAGGCTGGGCTTCGCCCCTAAAGGTCAGGCGCAATCGGCAAAGGCCACCTGTCAGCTGACGCAGCTCTTCGAAGCTTCCGTCAAAGGCTATCTGCCCGTGGGACAGCAACACGATTCGCTGGGCCATTTCCTCCAGGTCGTCCATGTCGTGGCTGGTGACGACGATAGTGGTTCCTTGCTCTCGGTTGATTTGCTTCAGAAAGTCTATCATCTGGCGCTTGGCCAACACATCCAGCCCCAGAGTGGGTTCGTCTAGGAAGATCAACTCCGGGTCATGCAACAGCATCAAACCCAAGTCGGCCCGCATGCGCTGCCCCAAGCTGAGTTCCCGGGCGAAAGTGTTCATCAAGTCAGATAGCTCCAGCAGTTCGCTAACCATAGCCAAGCGGCGTTGGTAGACAGACTGTGGGATGTTCCAGACAACCCGCTTCCATTCATAGCTGACCGCGACCGGGTGATCCCACCAGAGCTCGGTGCGCTGCCCGAAGATAACCCCGATCCGTTTCATCAGATCCACTCGGGACTGCTCCGGTCTTAGCCCCAAAACGTAGACTTCGCCGCTGCTCGGCTGCATAATCCCCGCCAGGATTTTTATGGTGGTGCTCTTGCCTGCGCCGTTTGCCCCCGCATAGGCCACAAACTCTCCGCGCCCGATTTCCAGAGAGACGTCTTTCAGGGCGTCGACAGTTCTCTTCTCCGGCTTAACCAGGTTACGCAGGATGTCTTTCACGCTTCCGGATCGCTGCCATTGCACAAACTGCTTGCAGACGTTGTTCAGGCTAACTGCGATGTCCCCGGTCGTGATATCTAATTGAGCCCCGTTTGGCATAATGTTTCATCCCTCTCTTAAACAACTTGGTGGCGATAAAAGCCAATGCAATGGTCACCATCAGTAAGAGAACTCCCGGCATGTCGCTTGGTGTCTGCCCGAGCAGTACATTGGCTGGGAACCATGCTGCTAGCCCTACCGGAACAACGGTACAGAGTATTGCCCGGGTGACCAGCGCCAGCCCTCCGATGGGGAACGTCTTGAGGGCACCAAACAGACCTATGGCCGTGGTGCTGATCTCTTCGCCTGCCACCGGGGCGTAAAAGGCGACGCTGCCTGCGATGTATGAGCAACTGAGGATGACTGCCACTGAGCAAAGGAGGCTGAACAGGAGGCTGCCAATCCACAGGCCGCTGACCGTCAGGGTCAATCGGCTGATTGCTGCCATAGTGATAGCGATGCCATAGAGCAGCGTGCTGTTGCCGGACACAGGCAAGAAGCCCTCGCTGGCTAGCTGCATCCACAGCGGCACCGGTTGAATCAAACGATGATCAAGCTGCCCTCGGCCGATCAAGCGGCTGATCCAGGCCACGTTGTTCATGCCAAAGAACATCGATATCACCCCATCTACTGTGCAGGCGTACCCCAGCATGAACAGCACTTGATCGGCGTTCATCCCGCCTATATTGTCAAACCGTTCTGCCAACAAGTAGACACCCAATGTGCTAGCTAAACTTGACGTAACATCAGCCAGAATACAGGCAACGCAGTATTTTGTATCCCGCAGGAACCAGAGTAGGTCCATCTTGGCATAGATGCCCCAAAGCTGCCAGAGGCGTTTCATGCTAGCCACCATAGGACACCATCCTTTCCTCGCTGCCCCGAAACGCCCAGATGGTGACGGGCCAGAACACCAAATTCCAGATTAGCTGCAATCCAATCAGTCGTAGCGGATCGCTGACGCCCACCAGAACCAGCAAAGGCGCGCTGGCCACTGAGCCGAAGGGTAGCATCTCCAGCGCCCGGCCCAAGCCCCAGGGCAGCAGGGCGAAGGGAATTACGGCTCCCGAGAACAGACTGGTGATCGCCTGCCTGATGGTGTAGGCTTGATAGCTGGCATTCTTCACGTAGATCACCAGGGAGGCGTATAGGAAGTCTAGGGCAAAGCCGAGGGAAACGGCTAGCAGTAGGCTGCACAAGAACAACGGGCCGTTGGTCGCTAGTATTGGCAGCAGATTGATGCCCAATAGGCCAGCGATACAGATCATCGGTAACGTATAGAGCGCCAGCCCCGGCAGCCAGCCGCCGACGGTCTCGGCTATCATTTGGCCTAACACCGGCAGCGGTCGCAGGTAGCGGGAGATGATCGAGCCTTCCCAAAAGGCGGTGGTGGCCGGTGTGATCACACTCAGTTGTTCCCTCAGTATGGATGCCAGCAGCGTATAGGCCAGTAGCTGCTCCAGGGTGAACCCGCCCAAATCTGCCCCCTGAGCGGCCAACGAGCGCCACAGGAGCAGCAGTATGACTAGGCTGGCCAGCTTCAACAGGTGGCCGCCAAGCATGTACAGCAGTCCCCCGTCAAAAGCCCGCGTAGCCGAGAGCTGTGTAGTAGTCAGGTATCTTTTCACCTGAATGTCCTCCTTCAGTTTTACAAGTCGTCCGCAAGCATATAGCCCTGGGCAGACAAAAGCCCGCGGGCTGTTGGTTCGCCCGCGGGTATCTGTGCGCAAGTCTAATACCACAATCCTGGTACATGACCAAAGGCACACAAAAAACCGCGGGCAGCAACACCCGCGGTCTATCGATAGCTTTAGCTGTTCGGCGAAATGATCACCTCATGCTCAGCTGATCGCAGGGACCCCAGATGCTGCAAAAGGGCATACTACTCCCTTGGGGGTGCTCCTGAATCCTACGATCCGATGCATGATCATGAAGTAATCGGTGTTGTAGCCTTTTGTCTGCACTGCAAGTCCCTCCTTTATCACAGATTCACTAACGATTATAATCTGGCAGCGAGCATGGGGCAAGGGGTAATTTGGTATCAGGCTAAAGATTGCACGCCAGCAGGGAGGCCCCCAGAGCGCCGGTGAACTGGCAGTCGGAGGTGAGTTGGTGGCGCTGGTGGAACACCGCGACGGCACGTTGATCGATGTGGTGCGGAGGGTGGTATGGGGAACAGCTTGTTGGCGGTGAAGGAAAAGCTTTATCAACTGCAGCTGGAATTGCTGCAACAAGCCACGGGGACGGTTCGGCTGACTCATCGCAACGAGTCATGAGGTGCCCCCTGTCGAGTTGACAAACGAAATAATGAAAGCGTTTGCTCCTTAGGAATGACCCTGAGGAGCCTTCTTTCTTGGGATGTCTTAAGCAATACAGCCAATGGTTGCTGGCCACGGCTCTCCCTGTCGGAGCCCTGAGCAGTACCACAGGGTGAGTCCCTTGACCCCTGTGCTACAATTTTGTGCGCAGAGGGGCGATGAGGTATCTGCTGTGCTCTCCCTACCATCGCCCCTCGCACCTTCGTTAAGCACAGGGAGTCAAGGGCGATTTATGCACACATTCTGTACTCCATCGGGGTCAGACCAGAAAACTTCCTTTGCGGTCGTTCTTCGTTGTAGAAGCGTATATAGTCACTTACGTCGGCTACCAGATCTTCGTAGCTCTCGTAATACTTTCTTAGGTTGTAGCGCTCTGCTTTGGGCTTGCCCCAAAATCCTTCCATGGGGCCATTGTCAATGCAGCGGCTTACTCTTGACATGCTTTGGATCATGCCCTGATTCGTGATAATCTTGGCAAAACCATAGGAAGTATATTGGAAGCCTCTATCGCTGTGAATGAGGGGCTGTGCTTCTGGATTGGCCTTCAAGGCTGCCTGCAATGTGCTAAAGACAAGCTTGTTGTTATTCCTCTTACCAATGACATAGGCAACAATACTGTTGTCGTAAAGGTCGAGAATGGCGCTCAGGTATGCTTTCTGACCGTCGCCATACTTGAACTCGGTTACATCTGTAAGCCATTTCTGGTTCTTCCTCAAAGCTGTGAACTTTCTGTTCAGCAGGTTCTCAGCAACATGTCCAGGCGAAGACTTTTTGTATTGTCTGCGTTTCTTTCGAGTGACCGATTTCAGACCCATAAGTCGCATCAACCGATAGATTCGTTTGAGGTTGTACGTTGCCTGTAGCCTCCGGTTCACGACCAGTTGCATCATCCTGTAGCCGTAGATACCCTTGACCTCCAGGTAGATACCAGCTATTGTGTCAGCGATTAACTCGTTTGTCCGCTCTCGCTCACTTGGTTCCTTCTTCAAATAATTGTAGTGCGCCTGGCGGCTGATGTTGGCAACCCTGCATAACTCAGAGATAGAGTGGCCTTTGCTGTGCAGTTCGTGGATTGCCTGATGGAGTTTAAATCGTGGAACTCGGCCTAGCGATACCTCTTCTCGAGTTCCTCCAATTTTTTTAGGAATGCGTTCTCCACGCTCAGTCTGCGAACTTCCTTCTGCAGATTACGAAGCTCAATCTTCAGCCGATCGGCCTCTGTCAACTCAGTTTCCTCTTTGGCTTTGCCTCGGCGGTCAACAAGTGCCTTCTCTCCGCCTTTGTTATACTTACTAACCCAAGAGTGAACCTGCTGGTAGCTGACCTTATAGAGCTCCGCTGCCTCCCGGTAGTTACAGTCATTGGCTATACAATGTTGGACAATCTCTATACGCTCATCGTAGGTGGTTCTCCGCCCTTTGTTCATGTCTCTGGATTCCCCTCCTGGAGAAGACTTGAGTTCTTCTCCTTGAGTATACTTGAAAATCCAGCGCCGAAGTTGCGTTTCCTCCCTTATGCCGTACCTAAGGCAGATGTCCATTTGAGAGCCTTCTCCCGTCAGGTAGGCTTGTACAGCTTGCATCTTAAGCTCAGCAGGATAATGATTACTACTCAATTGCCCGACCAGGGAGTCTATACCATATTCCTGTAACCTAATACGCCATCGACGTATTGTACTCTTGCCTACGTTGAACCTGGAAACTGCCTCTTTGACTGGATGCCCTTCATCAATCCATGCAAGTATTCGTAGCTTCTCTCCCAAAGTGAACTTGCGTCCGGACAAAAGAATGCCCCCCCCCTCAGCGACTGATGAATTTTCGTTATTTCATCTGTCAACTTTGGGGGGAGCACATCAGTCGGACCGTCCCCGTGGCTCAATTTCAGGCTATTAGCAGACCTTGCCCGGGTTCAGGATTTGCTGGGGGTCGAAGACCTGTTTGATCCCGCGCATCAGCTCCATGGTGGTCGCGCCGATGGACTGTTCCAGATAGCTGCGTTTGGCGTGGCC
The DNA here is from genome assembly GCA_050949055.1 of Bacillota bacterium. GTDB lineage: Bacteria > Bacillota > UBA994 > UBA5500 > UBA5500 > JAEZJZ01. The sequence goes on from JBMNFA010000006.1 coordinate 45,795, forward strand.
GATGCCATGTTCCCCCGAGACCTGTCCGCCCATTTCCTTGGCTCGCCGATAGAGCTCATCCATCACTGCCGCGTTAGTCTGTTCCCAGGCCTCCTGCGGCAGCTGGTCCCGGCAGATGTAGATATGGATGTTGCCATCCCCCGCATGGCCGAAGGAGCGGATCCGAATCCGATATTTCCGCTCCAATTGGCTGACGAACTTGACGAAGGAGGCGATGGCGCTTTGGGGCACCACCACGTCACATTCATCCATGCCGGACATGGTGGAGCTTTTGATCGCCTCCAGGAAGGCTCCGCGCGCATTCCAGATGGACTCCTGTCGTTCTGCGGTGTTGGCGATCAACACATCTATCGCACCGGCTTCCAGGCAGAGCCGGGCTACCTGCTCGTAGATGGTCTCGATCTCCGCAGCAGAATTGCCGTCGAAGGACAGCAGCAGGTAGGCATCGGCACTCTTATCCGGGAACTGCTTGCCCAGATACTCCTCCGCCGCCTCGATCACTTCCCGCTGCATGAATTCCACCGCACAGGGCACCACTCTGGATTTGATGATCTTGGGCACCGTCTCGATGCACTGCTCAAGGGTAGTGAAGGGCACCAGCAGGCTGATTACCTGACTGGGGGCGGCGAGCAGCTTGAGCACCAGTTTGGTGACGATTCCCAGCGTGCCTTCCGAACCGATCATCAGATCCAGCAGGCTATAGCCAGAACTGTTCTTGGCCAGCTTGCCTCCCAGTTCGACGACCCGACCATCGGGCAGCACCACTTCCATGCCCAACACATAGTCCCTGGTCACGCCGTATTTGATCGCCCGCATGCCGCCGGCATTGGTCATCACATTGCCGCCGACGGTGGCACTCTTCTCACCCGGATCCGGCGGATAAAACAGCCCGTAGTTGGTCAGCAGTTGGTTAAACTCCATTAGCAGCACACCGGGCTCGATGGTGGCTGTCAGGTTCTCTTCATCAATCTCCAACACCCGGTTCATTCTGGCCAGGGACAGCAGGATCCCGCCGTGGATCGCCACTGCCCCGCCGCAGAGGCCGGTGCCCGACCCCCGGGGTGTGACCGGAATGCGCTGGGTCGAGGCATAGCGCATTACCTCGGCTACCTCCTCGGTACTGATCGCTTCCACTACCACGTCCGGGGTGAACTTGCCGTATTCCACCATCTCATCGTGGGTGTAGTCATCGTGAATGGACTGGCCAAAGAAGACCCGCTCCGGGGTACAGATAGCTTGCAGCGCCGCGATGTCCTCGGCAATAATCTGTTTATAGGTCACTTTGGCAGTCCTCCTTTCAGTTTGGCCAGCAGCGCGGGTAATACTTCGTAGAGATCTCCCACCAGACCATAGTGTGCTACCTTGAAGATCGGTGCCGCGGGGTCTTTGTTGATGGCAACGATGCAATCGGCCCCCTGCATGCCGGCTGTGAATTGCACTGCGCCGGATACCCCGCAGGTGATGATCAGTTTGGGCTTCACTGTTCGTCCTGACAATCCGATCTGCCGCTGGTGTTCTAGCCATCCGGCTTCCACCACGGCCCGGGTAGCAGCCACTTGCCCTCCCAACAGATCAGCCAGTTCCTGCAGCAGGGAAAGACCCTTGCTGTCTTTCAGGCCTTTTCCAGCCACTACCAACACATCCGCATCGGTGATGGATAGGCTTTTCTCCCGAGGCTGGCAGCTGACAATCTCAACCTGCGACTGCAACTGACCTGGCTGCAGGGCGCAATGGACCGCCGTGCCGCGCACGCAGTCGACCGGCTGGGCTGGGTTCATGACTTTGTAACGAACCGTGGCAAATTGGGGGCGTGAGTGGGGGGTGACGATTTGCGCCATGATGTTGCCGCCAAAAGCAGGGCGAATCTGCACCAGATCGCCGTTGTCCCTGAGCTCCAGTTGGGTGCAGTCTGCCGTCAGTCCCGTGCGGAAGCGGGCTGCCACCCGCGGGGCCAATGAGCGCCCGATGGAGGTGGCTCCCACCAGCACCACTGCCGGTTTGGCGTTCCGGATGCAGTCGGCAAAGGCATTGGCGTAAGTGTCTACCCGGAAATGTTCCAGTTCTGGGTAGTCATAGCAGAAGACCTGATCCACGCCATAGCGTAGCAGTTCGTCCGCCCACCGTCCCACTTCCTTTCCTACCAACAGCACAGAGATGGGATGGGGCACCCTTTGGGCCAAGCGGGTCGCCTCTCCGATCAGCTCTATGGTCACCGGGTGGACTTCACCCGCAGTCAGTTCCGCATAAACCAAGATGCCCTGCCAGTCCTGCCGGTCAGCCTGGGTAGGGGCGGATTCCGTTGTCAAGGAAATGGCGCTCACCGGACATTGTTTAATGCATAACCTGCACAAGCGACAATTGTCATTGATCTGCAGTGAACCGGCAACCTCAATGATGGCCCCAAACGGACAGGCAGTGATGCAGGCATCGCAGCGAATGCATCTATTCTGATCGATGATCGGCAGCGCCATCAGTGGTCACCTCCCACATAGCGCATCTCCTGCAGCAGCTGATGCAGCTTGTCTGCCAGTGCTTCGCCTTTCCCCGTCCACAGCACCTGACTGTCGTTGACGGCAGGAGGAAAGATGCGCTCCACCTGGGTGGCTGAGCCGGTGAGGCCATAGCGGCCGGGATTGGGATCGGCCAGGTGATCCAACGTCAGTACGCTGATCTGACGCTCCGCGGTGGCGAGCTTTCTTCTAAAGGAAGGTAACCTGGGCTGGGCTGCCTCCTTTTCCACAGTGATCAGGCAGGGATAGGGCAAGCGGGCTATCTGAGTTAGATCCTGCAGTTCCTGTCTGACCCGTATCGCCTGCGGCGTCACCGATTCGACCTGCGAGACCCAGGTAACATGGGGGATGCCCAGCAACTCCGCCAGCTCCGGACCCACCTGGGCGGTGTCGCCATCGGTGGTCTGCTTGCCGCAGATGATCAGGTCGAACTGTCCGATGGCGGCTATGCCCTGGGCCAAAGTGTAGGCGGTGGCCAGCACATCGGCACCGGCAAACCGCCGGTCGGATAGCAGATACCCCTCGTCTGCACCCATCATAAACGCCTCGCGGATAATCGCTTCCGCTTGCGGAGGGCCCATGGAGAGCACCGACACCGATGTGCCTGCAAGACGCTCCTTGATGCGCACCGCTACCTCCAGCGCCGTCAGGTCGAACGGATTGAGCTTGCTGGACACGCCCTCCCGCTTGAGCACGCCGGTATCCGGGTCAATCTGCACCGCCGTTGTCCCAGGTACTTGTTTAATGCATACTAATATCCTCATCGTTGCGCTCCCATCTCCTCATGGAGAAATATCTTCTGAATTATCATACCACGTTGGGCCGGGCTGTGGGGGAAGACAGAGGGACGTACAATTCGTCCCCAATGAAAGAGCGAGACCAACTGTACGTCCCCCTGTCCTGTGCTGCGCTACCTGTGCCCGGCCTTCTCCGGATCGGGCCAGATCGCCATTTCCTCGATCATCCCGTCGGCGTATTCTACCTTCAAGATAATGTCCGTGGCCGTTACATCATCCAGGTGCAGTTGCCAGCTATGCGCAGTTGTCTGCGTGAGACTGAGAGTGTGTCAGTTCCTGGTTGACATATATCCTTGCTTCCGCTGACACTATCCTCTGAAAATCGTAGTATCCGCCCGCCTTCTGTTCAAACTCCAGGGTTAAGTCCCATAGCGTCAAGGCCAAGACCAACTATTCATCTATTATCCCACACTACTCCCTATGGTCTTAGGCTTGACTCCCTACTATACTTAGTACGGGCCCCCAAGCAAGGAGTTGTACTTTAGCCGGGAGCTGCACGCTAGTGTCGGAGACAGCAGGTGGGGCTGGCTGTTGACCCTCCTAAGCACGCCGCCCGGCCGAGTCGAGCCCATACATCAATTCTGGTTGGCAGCCAGCGTCGGGGCGCCAGTCTGGCCAAACACCACCCCCATGGCTCTCATCCATGATTCCCGCATCATGACTGTATTGTTGCGCTGGGGAGGTAAGGGACAGACAGACTGGGCTAGTCGCTGTTTGATGAAGAGGGTTAAGGAGGTAACCATGTACAGTATCTTTAATGCCATTCAGACCCGTCACTCCGTGCGCAAGTACAAGAGCGATCCGATTCCCGAACAGGTGCTCCAACAGATCATGGAGGCAGCGCGTTGGGCACCGTCTGGTGGAAACGGGCAGACGCACATCTTTGGTGTCGTCAAGGATCCAGACAAGCGGCAGGCGCTGGCGCAGGCCGCTGGCGAACAACTGTGGATAGCCGACGCTCCTGTAGTCATCGCCTGTTGCGCCCGCCTATACAAGTCGGAAGAGGAAAGCGACTTCTCTCGACAGGTGAATTACCTGCGCTGGGGCAAAGAGGCGTATGATTGGTTCCGCAGTTGCCCCAACCCCTATCACCTGGCTTTGTTGTTCCAGAACTCGGTTCCACTGATCCCAGGGGCCCATATTCAGCTGGCTGCGGCTGCCCATGGGCTGGGTACCTGCTGGATTGGCCATCTGGACATAACCAAGGCCAGCAACATCCTGGGACTGCCTGAGGACGTGCGCTGCTACTTCCTTATGCCCCTGGGGTATCCGGCCGAGGAGAAGAGACGGCCAAGAAAGCCACTGCGTGAGATAACCTTCGCCGATGAATGGGACCAAGAATGGCTGCCAGCTCGCACTGCAGCACCCTTCGGAGAGCTGGTCTTGCGGTCCTATAAGGAAGCGGATGAAATAGCCTGGTTGAATATCTGGGGGCAGACTGCGGTGGGCTCAGATGCCTGGGTAGCCCTGCATCACCGTAAGCCACGTTATCAGCGTCCTGCTCTGGAGTTGGTGGCAGAGATGAACGGCGAGCTGGTGGGCTTTATGGATGTGGAAGTGGAAACGGAGCCGGAGCAATTGGGATACGCACAAGATAGCTGCTGCGGCTTCGTTTGGGAGTTGGGGGTGCACCTCAGCTATCGGCGGCGCGGCATCGCCAGAGCGATGATCGAGCGGGCGCAGAGGTGGCTAACCGAGCTCGGGATCAGGCGCATGGAATTCTGGTCCATGGATGAGGGCGCCCAAGGCTTCTATCGCCACCTCGGCATGCAGGAGATGGAGCGGCACTGGCAGTTCCATTTGCGCTTGCCCGAGGGAGTTGCTGATGCCATGCGCAAGCAGGATCGGGTGGGGTTACAGTTGGCCTTCGGCACGTGTCCCATCGATTCTTTGGAGAAACTGCAGCAACCCTATCGAATCGAGGCTGACGGTGTAAGACAGCCTAAGGTCTGCATCGGCTACGATTATCGCTGGTAGTCTACAGCAGGCCACCTCTGGTACATGTCCGGAGCATAGTCTGCCCGGTTTGGGAATAGAACAAGGTCTGGCACCCGTAATCAGTTTGGGAGGGATGAGAAGTGAATCATTACTTAGGTCAGCCGGTCCATAAACGGCTGCGATTGCTGCTCCTAGCATTGGCGATCGTCTTTGTCGCGGTCGGATGCCACTCCAGCGCCCAGCAGCGCAACTGGCTGGAAGTGAGCGAAGATGACATGGAGCATCTGCTCAGTCTGCATGATCACGATATGATGATGTCATGGGTGGAGGAACTTACTGGGGAGAAATACGGCGGGCGGGAGGCTGGCACTGAGCACGAGGACTTGGCTGGTGACTATATCGTTCAGGTGCTGCAGTCACTAGGTCTACAGCCTTGGCGGGAGGCTGGGCTGGAAGAATACCGCCACTCCTTTCAACTCCCTCGCAGGAGCGAGCCCTCGGAGAACATCGTCGCGGTATTGCCCGGCAGGAGCAAGGACGAGTTTCTATTGATCGGCGCTCACTATGATCACATCGGGATTATTGATGGTGTCTATCATCCTGGTGCGGATGACAACGCGGTCGGGACAGCCGCAGTTCTGGAGCTGGCGCGCATCTTTAGCCAATGCGAACTGACGCCGGAGCGGACCATTGTCTTTGTGCTCTTCTCAGGCGAGGAGAAGGGTATGATCGGCAGCCAGGCTCTGGTGGAGCATCTGCGGCAGCAAGCACTGGATGACCAGGTGATGTTGCTGAATTTGGACGTGATCGCAGGAGTTGAGGGCGACACGTTGGTGGTCTTTGACGGCGGGTTTAGAATCAATCAGCCCTGGTCAAACCGGGCGGAGTTGGAGGCCGAGGCCGCTGGTGTCGAGGCGGAGATTTCCAGGCAACTGGCAGGTGGGGTGGATAGCATGCGGTTCACTGAGAAGAAGATTCCAGGCATCACCCTAGTTTGGGGAGACCTGAGAGAGAATCATCCGCATCTACATTTGCCCACGGATACTGTAGAGAACCTCAATCAGGAAATCGTGGCCGCCGCCACCCGCGCCGCCATTCGCATTGCTTGGGCATTCGCCATGAGGTAGGATGGGCGCAGGTCGGGAACCTAATCCTGGGGGGGGATTGCGATTGCAGCAGTGGAGAGCGATTGAGCGGGTGATGGAGGCGGCGAAGTCGTGCGCGGAGGTAAAGGCGATCTTTCTCAAGGGTTCTCTGGCCACCGGTAGGACTGATCAATACTCGGACGTGGACTTTTATTGTCTGGTTAGTGATACCGATCTGGCAGCCTTCTTGGACAAACGCCTTGACCTGCTGCGCTCTTATCGCCCGTTGTTGTTTTATAGCCATTCCGATTTTGTCGGTCCGCAAATCGTGGCGGTTTTCGACGACGGGTTGCACTTCGACCTATACACGGTTACCGAACAGCGCTTTCCGCTAGCGGGACCTATGCGTGTACTGTACGATCCGCACGGTCTGCTTAGCCAGTACCTGGCACGGCAGCAAACACACGCATTGTCTCCGGCTGACCTGATCGAGAACTTTAACTCTTTCACTTTCAGTCTGCTGGAGTTCGTGACCGCATGGCAGCGCGGCGATCGCTGCTGGGCCTACCGCTTGGCCAGCCACCTGTCCGGTCACCTGGCCTTAGCCCTCAGGCATCGCTACGATCCCGACCAGGGGCAACTGGGAATGAAGCGCCTGGAACCAGTACTGCCTACCGCTATCCGGCGGGTTTTTCGCCATGCAGTCAGCCAGGCTGCCAGTGATAGCAGCCCGCACGCTGTGGGTACATTCAGCCGCCTGATGGCGAGTGCAATGCGTGAACTGGAGGCGAGTGGCCAGTTGGCTGTGGATTGGCGTTTCTTCAACTTCATGCAACGGGAGCTGGAGCGAATAAAGGCCAGGCGGTAGCAGGAGGCGACGCTGGCTGCAGAGAAGTCTCTATTAGAGAAGTCTCTACTTTGGAGGTGTGACAGCGATGCAAGCAGCCTTATCCGGAATTCGGGTACTCGACTTGACCAGGGTCTTGGCGGGCCCCTATGCCACAATGATTCTGGCGGATATGGGAGCAGATGTAATCAAGATTGAGCGGCCAGGCACAGGCGATGACTCGCGCAGCTACGGCCCCTACCAAAACGGCGAGAGCGCCTATTTCATGAGTCTCAACCGCAACAAGCGCAGCATCACCCTGGACCTAAAGCAGCAACCTGGGAAAGAGATCTTTCTAGCCCTGGTCAAGCAGGCGGATGTGGTGGTGGAGAACTATCGGCCGGGCACCATGGAACGCTTAGGCCTGGGATATGAGACTTTGCGGGATATCAACCCCCGCCTGGTGTATGCAGCTGTTTCCGGATTCGGGCACAGCGGGCCCTATAGCCAGCGGGCAGCCTATGATGGAGTGGTGCAGGCTATGGGCGGCATCATGAGCATCACGGGTAGCGAAGACGGCCGTCCCACCCGAGTAGGACCCTCCATCGGCGACTTAGCTGCCGGGCTGTTTTGCACCATCGGCATCCTTGCCGCTTTGGAAAGTAGACACCAAACAGGCTGTGGGCAGAAAGTGGATGTAGCCATGCTGGACTGCCAAGTGGCCTTGCTGGAGAATGCGATTGCCCGCTACGTGGTAACCGGGGAAGTGCCTCGCCCGGCGGGTAACCGTCATAGCTCCATTGTCCCGTTTGAACCATTTCAAACCAGCGACGGTGAAATAATGGTGGCGGCCGGCAACGACGCCCTCTGGGGCAAGCTTTGCCTGGCAATCGGCCGGCCAGAATTGGCGCACGACCCACGCTTCATTACTAATCCGCTGCGCAATCAATACTATGCCGAGCTGAAGCCACAGCTGGACGCGGTGTTCGCTGAGCGTAACACAGCTGAGTGGCTACAGATTCTGGAACAAGCGGGGGTACCAAACGGGTCGATCAACAGCATAGATCAGGTGATCAGAGATCCCCAAGTACAAGCCCGGGAGATGATTGTGGACATGGATCATCCGGTGGCCGGCAAAGTGACCATGCCGGGCATCCCGGTGAAGCTGAGTGAGACGCCTGGTAGCATCCGCATCCCGGCGCCAGTGCTGGGGCAGTCGACAGCGGAGATCCTGCGGGAACTGTTGGGGTACAGCGAGCAGCAGATCGCAGCGCTAAGGCATAAAGGGGTGGTCTAGCTCAGGTTTCGCGAATGTGCAGAACCGCCGTTCCAGGCGATGGCAGGGCTGGACATTCCCGTCGTGTCACTGCAGAAGGGCAGCCATATTGCCCGGGAAATCAAGGTCAGGCGCATCGCTGCAGGGGATGTGATACGCGCACGGGCAATTGCAGTTGCAGAGTAGAGGAGGTAGAGCGTTGACCATAGAGACGTTCGCAAACACTCTAGCCGGCTTGGGTGGGCAGCGTATCCTGGTGCTCTGCCACGACTATGCAGACGCGGATGCCATCGGTTCGGCGCTGGCGTTGGCAGAACTGGTAGGTGGCAGCCCTGGCGTTCCTAACTGTATAGCTGAACATACCCTCTCGTTCTATCATTTCTTGGACGGAGGCTTCTGCATCGGGCCGGATCCCGCCAACTACGATCTGACCATAGTGGTGGACTGCGCCAGTGAGGACCAGCTGCCTGGGATCCGCCTCCCGAGCAAGTTCTTATTGATAGACCATCATCGGTGGAATTCACTACAGGCGGCTGCGGCGCTGGCCTTGCACCAGATAGAAGACTCCACCTGCCAACTGGTGTATCGTATCTATCAGGCTCTCGGGCATGGGCTCAGCCGACGAACCGCGCTCGCTTTGGCTGGCGGCATCGCCACCGACACAGTCAATCTGAAGCGAGCGGGCAACCGGACGTTGATGGAACTGGCTACGATTATGCAGCAGGGTGGAATCACGCTGCAGGAAGTGCTCCACCAGCTGCGCTACAGCGGCCAGATGGAGAAGATGCAGCGGCTGCAGATAGCTGGGCAGAGTGTGGCCTGCGCTGTCGGAGACTTGGTCTTTGCGTTCGTGCGGGTGGAGCCAGGCAACGAGTACTACGGCACCATGCTGCTCACGGAGTTGGGAGCGGACGTTGCCCTCGCTCACAGCCAACACGCAGGAACGGTGGCCGCCCGCCTGGCGGTCGGTGCCGATACCAACACTATCGACGCCCAGCTGCTGCTGGCTCGGGCGATCGGCCCAGATGCTGTTGGTCGGGTGTGGGGGCACCGTCGGTTCGCTGGACATAACGGTGACATGGACCCCGAGTTGCTGGTTCTGGCCGTGAGAGAGCAGCTTGAGCACTGGGCGAAGCACAGCGGACGCCAGCGGCCATCGCAGCCAAAGGATGGTCAAGGTTGCCAGGGCTAAATCCAGTCGTGCGGCAGGTAGTCTGTGCTTTTTGTCGAACTCTCATCTGGAAGACAAACGAGAGGAGTGCTTTGTATGTGGGATATCAAAGCAAGTATAGAGGCCGTATTGCCGCAAGTGATCAACTGGCGTAGACACCTACACCAACACCCGGAACTGGGATTGATGGAGCAGAACACCACCAAATTCGTGGCTGATGTGTTGACCAGCCTGGATATCGAAGTGAAGACCTTTGACGGTGTTACTGGCGTACTGGGCACCCTGAAGGGTGGTCTGCCCGGCAAAACCATTGCTCTCAGGGCAGACATGGACGCGCTGCCGATTGTAGAGGATAGCGACTGCGCATTCCGCTCCGTCAATCACGGAGTGATGCACGCTTGCGGTCATGATCTACACACGGCCAACCTGTTGGGTGTGGCCAGTGTCTTGGCAGCCCATCGGGAGGAAGTGCCTGGCACCGTCAAGTTCCTGTTCCAGCCCGGAGAGGAAGGCTACAACGGGGCTTCCCTGCTGATCGCGCAAGGGGTGATGGAGGGCATCGACCAGATCTACGCCCTACATGTCCAACCCGAGATTGCCACTGGACAGGTGAGCATTACTCCTGGATATTGTACCGCCAACTCCGACAGCGCGGTGATCACCGTGTTGGGCAAAGGTGGGCACGGCGCTCATCCCGAGACAACGATTGACGCCGTGGTGGTGGGAGCAGAGATTGTCGGTGCTCTGCAGACCATCGTCAGCCGCAACCTGCCTGCTCAGGAAGCTGGCGTGGTTACTATTGGCACCTTCCACGCTGGTACGGTGCAGAACATTATCGCAGAGAGAGCGGAGATGCGGCTGTCGCTGCGCAGTCTCACGCCTGAGACCCAGACCAAGCTGCGGGAGCGCATCGAGGCGGTAGTTAAGGGTATCACTATGGCTCACGGTGCTGATTATGACTTCCAGTACAAGCTGGGCTACCCTGGCGTCAAGAACCATGAGATGGCCTTCGCCATCACCCAAAGGGCAGCCGCGCAGGTGATCGGCGAGGACAACGTGTTGATCCACCCCAAGGCTACCATGGTGGGGGAGGACTTCGCATACTACGGGCACCACGTTCCGGCCACGCTGTTTTGGCTGGGAGCTGCCGTAGATGACAAGACGAAGCGGCGTCCGTTGCATAACCCAGGGGTGTTGTTTAACGAGGATTGCCTGCCTATCGGCATAGAAATAATGGTCAATCTGGTGCTTGGGGCGCAATAGGCGAAATAGGGAAGCTATATTCCCACTCTTTCGATGACACAGCGGGAGTGTACCTGGTAACACAGCCATGTTACAGGGTACACGTCCCGCTGTATCATTTCGAAGGACGTTGATCTTGCAGCCAGTGCTTTTAGGTGAAGGGTATCTGCCTACTGGTGGAGAATGAAGATGCCCGAACGGTCTTGGAGGATCGACGAAACTTGTTTGTGGGAGGGTGATACGCATGCGTCCGGAAGTAGTTCAGTTCAGACCAGGAATGCCAGTACGAGCAAGATGTCTAATAAGCCGCCGTATACCATAACGAACTAGCCGCCGATTACCTGGCAAGAATCGTTGAAGCCGTGACCAGGCTTGAGTACGGCACGGAGTTTAAGCGTGACATCCGACTGCATAGGGAGAACCGGGTGCGAACTATCCACTCGTCTTTGGCCATTGAGGGAAATTCTTTGACGCTCAACGAAGTAACCGCTGTGATTGAGGGAAAGGCAGTAGCGGGCAAGCAGACGGAAATTAATGAGGTCAAGAACGCTTACGAAGCCTACGACAGGATTATGGCGTTTGACCCCTACTCCGTTAAGGACTTTCTAGAAGTCCATAGGCTGATGACGGACGGACTGGTTGAAGAGGCCGGTAGATTCCGCAGTGGTGACGTTGGTGTGTTTGCTGGCGATGTGGCGGTTCATATAGGTGCACGTCCGCAGTTCGTGCCTCGGCTTGTGGCAGAGTTGTTCGCTTGGGCGAAAGAGTCAGAACTACACCCCGTACTGAAGAGTGCGATACTGCATTAGGAAATCAAAACCATTCACCCGTTTGCAGATGGTAATGGACGCATGGGGCGGTTGTGGCAGACGCTACTTCTTGACAAATGGAACGCCCTTTTGCCTGGATTCCGATGGAGTCGGCGCATTATCAAAACAGACCGCAGTATTATCAGGCGATCGAGGAAGCAACGAAAGCGAACGACTCGGGCGTGTTTATCGAGTTCACGCTTTCGGCGCTCTATGGCATCATTACGGCACAGGAAAAGCATCAAGTTAAGCACGAGGATAAGCACCAAGTCGATTTGAGCGACACGCAGATCGCCGTGCTGAAGGCACTTGAAGGTGAAACGCTGTCGCTCAAAGATATTTTTGAGGCAATCGAAATTCACGGCGATTCGCGCTCGTTTAAGCGAATGCCGAACCGCTTCTGACAGAGGGTTTCATCGAAATGACCGTTCCTGATAAGCCGAACAGCAGACTGCAGAAGTACAGGCTGAGCGAAAGCGGTGAAGCGTTTATTAGCGAAAGGCGCTGAAGCAGCCCGCCAGGCTTCTTAATATTGTGACAGGAGAGTCCGGGCATTAAGGCCTGAGCAGAGGAGACGAGTCATTGCTGAAGGAGCACACCGCAGACAGGCGGTGTGCTCTTTTCGAGTCCAGTCTCGACTAACGCTTGCCTGTTCTAACCATCATCAGGCCGATTAAGAAGACCACTAGCATGATGCCGCCAGCTCTCAACAGACGTGATGGGTCGCTAAGGGATTGCTCCATTAAGGATACAAGGATGGCGACGATCAACACCAACAGATAGAGACCAGCGCCCACCATCAGCATCAATCCGTACATCCGGCGCAGGCGGCCCCGCTCGAATATGGGGTGGCGGCGCTTGCCTCCCAGGTAGTGTCCCGGGTCATACTGGTGGCGCTGCCACTCTTCCAGCTCTTCCAGATATTCTTCTGCCGGCGAATCCGGCTTGCGTTCCTCTGACAAACCATTCTCTCCTCTCTGTTTGGCGGTGGCGGTTCGTAGGGGCGGGTCGATTGAGCCCGTCGTTCGCTCACAGTCGGTGATGGCAATAGAACAGTTCTGGGTCGCCTGGGTCAAGCTGGTCGACCCAGCCGCACCGCCAAAACCCGCAGCTCTCCAGCAGACGTTGCATGGGCAGGTTGGAGCTGTTGGTGGAGGTAAACAGTTTCTCTGTCCGGCAGATCCCCTTCAGTTCTTTGAGCATGAACTTACCTATGCCCTGGCGGCGTCTATGCTCCTGCACCACCAGCAACTCTATAAACCCATTTCCGAAGAAGTGATAGTGCAGGATGCCGTAGGCCACCATTTCCCGACCAAGCATGACCACATAGCATTGCTCCTGCTCAATGGCTCCTTGGATCAGCTGCTTGCGCGTCGTTGAGCCAGTGGCGGTATGGTCCAGCATAGCAACTTGCCCCAGTTCTTCCACAGTGGCTAGACGCATCCGGCATTCGATTAAGGACATCTTTAGCTCCCTCCCGCTGGCTTCCACGGAGGTTCCACGAGCGCCAGCGCTGCTCAGTGTGTTGTCACTGACCAACAAGTTCGCGGTTTGAAGTTGGCGTTCCTGCCTTGCTGGCAAACTCCATTTCGCCGTGGGGGAGCAGGAAAGTTCTCCAGGTAAGCAGAACAGTGGAGTCGGGGAGGAGGGGGTGATGCGGCACTAGATCTGGCCACACGCAAGATCTGATAGGGAACACGAGGGGACTAGGACATGCTGGAGGCCTGCGATGCCTGTTTGGCAGAAGACCAAGTGGGCGCCTTTGACATGGTTTCCTGGTTCCCCCAAGAAATATCCTTCGCATGGCGGAAATGTCAGTCAATAACATCCCCTGGAATGCGATATAATGAGATCAGCCACCACTAAGAACAAGGAGGTATCGGAGTGGACAGACAGCAGATAGAGTGGAGCAAACTCGGCTTCAGCTATGTGAACACCGAGTACCGTTATCGCTCCTATTGGAAGGATGGACATTGGGACGAAGGGGCCCTGACTACGGACAACCAACTACATATTAGCGAGGGCTCTACGGCGTTACACTACGGCCAAGCATGTTTTGAGGGCTTGAAGGCCTATCGGAATAAGGATGGTCAGGCGCAGCTGTTCCGTCCAGATAGAAATGCCATCAGAATGCAGGAGAGCTGCCGCCGACTGTTGATGCCCGAATTCCCGGTAGAACGGTTCATCGATGCCTGCTTCCAGGTGATCAAGGCCAACGAAGCCATGGTGCCACCCTATGGGAGCGGCGCGACTCTATACCTAAGGCCTTTTATGATCGGTGTAGGCGACAACCTGGGCGTGCGCCCGGCACAGGAGTACATCTTCTCGTTGTTCTGTTCACCGGTAGGGCCCTACTTCAAAGGCGGCATGAAGCCGGTCAACTTTATCGTTACTGATTATGACCGGGCAGCTCCCTACGGCACCGGAGCCGCTAAGGTAGGCGGAAACTACGCAGCCAGCCTGCTGCCCCATGAATTGGCTGTCAAGCAGGGATTTGCCGATTGCATCTACTTGGATCCGGCAACCCATACCCTGATCGAAGAGGTGGGAGCAGCCAACTTCTTTGGTATCACCAAAGACAACAAGTTTGTCACCCCCAAGTCACCTTCCATTCTGCCCAGCATCACCAAGTACTCGTTGCTCCAGGTGGCCAAAGACTATCTGGGAATGGAAGTGGAGGAAAGGGACGTACCCATCGACGAACTGGACCAGTTCGTGGAGGCGGGAGCCTGCGGTACTGCTGCGGTGATCACTCCCATCGGCGGTATCGAATACAAGGGCAAGCTGCATGTCTTCTACAGCGAGACAGAAGTCGGACCAGTGACGAAGAAGCTGTATGAGACGCTGGTTGGCATTCAGTTTGGCGATATCCCCGCCCCTGAGGGCTGGATCGTCCCGGTGAAGTAGATAGATTCTCGGAATTTATCGAACTCGATGCTATCGAGTTTCCACACCTCCGGGAGCGACGGCTACGTCCCATTCTTTTGCGATGAAAGTAGCCCTTTCCGCACATCAAACTGGAAATTCACTCAAGGTTTTTCGGTAATCCACAAAAATAAGACAATAGAAATCAAAAAAAGACTTGACTTCTTCAGGATCACCCCAACAATTTGTCAGAAGGAATTATTTTCCTTAATGACTAAGTTTGGGGTGATGCTTTATGAAACCCGTCGTTGTTACGCATCAAGAATACCAAGAATCTGTCCGCACTCGATTGAGGCAGTACTACTCGGGGAGTCCACTGCTTTTGCTTCGTGAAGATTGGCCTCTTCTCGCCAAGTTCTGGATTACCGATTTGTCCGGTGTCACCGCCTTGATGCGAGACTCCTACGGCTTTCGCGGTCCCAAACCCCGCGACCCTTCCTCTATGCTGCGCTCTTTCTTGCTGCTCCTATCGACTAAACCAGAAATGAGCATTACTGGTTGGGTAAGTGAGCTGAAAAGAATCCCTCTTTATGCCATCTTGAGCGGTTTTGAGCCTGGATGTGTGCCAGGAATCGGCACCTTCTATGACTTCTTTGCCCGCTTGTGGAATGCCACAAGCGCTAATATCCGTTCTCCCATACAGAGAAGAGGACCCAAATCCAAGAAGGGGAGGAAAGGCCAAAAGGCTGACACATCTTCCCCAGGCCGTGTGAAACGGTTGGTCAATTGGATGAAGCGGCATTCAGAGAAGCGGACGCAATTGCCTATAGATCGGCTTTTTGGTCTCTTTCAGTCTGAATTCCTAGCTGTATCGGCTACGCTTGGCTTGCTTGGGGATACGAAGTCTCTTGCCGTCGCAGGTGATGGTACTCCTGTAGAGACCGCAGCATATCCCCGCAGCAAACCTGCCTGTAATTGTCGTGCCCAAGGCCTTGCTGACTGCAACCACCCTCGCATCTATTCTCAGCCTGACTGCGACGTCGGCTGGGATAGCTCGAGAGAGAAATACTTCGACGGGTACCACATGTACACCCTGACCGCCGCCAACAGTCCTCATGATCTACCGTTGTACCAGCGCCTGTATCCTGCTTCCCGACACGATGCTGTAAGCTTCGTGTTAAGCTCGGTTGAGTTCATGCAACGTTTCACCTTGGGCACGGTGAAGAGAGTCTTGCTCGACTCTGCGCACGATGCCAAACCCATCTATGACTTGTTGCTTGACCAGGATATTAATCCATTGATTGATCTCAACTTACGCACTTCCGCCAGCCCTAAGGCAATTCGCAATCTGAAAGTCTCGTATAACGGTAGGCCTATCTGCGCTGCTGGCCTGGAAATGAAGCATCATGGCTCAGATCGTGCCCGCATGGTAGACAAGTGGTTGTGTCCCAGAATGACAGGCAGGACGACTCACAACTGCCCAACTCCTTGTACCACCGCCCGTTACGGGAAAACGTGTCGTACCTACCGCAAGGACAATCCCAGACTGTTCACTGACCCTCCTCGCGACTCGGATCAATGGAACCTTCTCTACAAGAGGCGCACCTCCGTCGAGCGCACTAACAAACGTGAGAAAAGAGACTACAAGCTTCAGTCTGGGCAGCATCGTTCTTCTCGCATGTGGTACATGCGTACTTACGGCATCATGATGTGCCAGCACATTGACGCTTGGTACGTCCATCGACGAACGGAGCTTGAAGAACTAATGCCTCTCTTCCCACATCTGTCAGCCTAAGCCCGAGCTACTCTCGTTGCTTCTAGGTTTCTTCGGCATGCCCTTCGTTTCTACCTGCCTGAAGTCTCTCTTCTACTCATTTGAGTAGCTCGCTTTCCCAGTTGTTTTCCTCCATGCATGGAAATTATTGCTTCGAAACTCCGAGAGGATACGTAGCAGCGGCAAACACCAACACGGCAAGAAGTGCGGAAAGAGGCTTCCGGCGGAAGCCTCTTTTGTCGTCTTGTTGCCAACTGCTAGCTGCAGAGCTGCGCACTAAAGCTGCCGTCCCAGTGAAGGTTCTCGCAAATAGGAGACAAGTCTCTCAGGCCAGAGTCCAAGTTGGAACGACCGCGAGCCTCAGTTTCCTCCAGACTGGCCGCAGCCTGCTTCATTCGGGCTGTGGTCGCTAACCGCACCGTATTGCCACTTTGCTTGGGGATGGGAGGCTGGACAGTGGAAACTGGTACCATTGATCTCTAGTCTGCATTGCAGCATAATGATTGACATGCGATGAAGGGAACGAGTAAGCCCTGCCGCTGGTAGCAGAGAGTGACATCCAAAGGCTGAAAGATGTCTCCGCCATGCAGGACCGAAACCTACTCCCCGAGCACCTGGGAAAACCAGGCGCGGCCATGCGTTAACTGGCTTGAGTGGGATATGCTTATCCAAGTTAGGTGGTACCGCGGAAGACTGGCTCTTTCGTCCTTTCTTAGGGACGAAAGAGCCTCTTTTGATCCAATAACTGGTATCTGAAGCCGCCACTGCTACTCCCTAGTGCTTGTTGACTGCGTAAGGTCGAATGGTGAAGTAACTGTGTGAGTTGCCAACTTGACAGATTGAGGAGGAGTGAACATGTGCACAGATGATAGCGAAATCCGCAGCACCTTGGTTGATAAACACATTTGTTTTCTCGGTGCGGGGGCGATGGCGGAGGCGATAATCAAAGGGATCCTGGCCAAGCGAGTAGTAGTGCCGCAGAATCTATGGACGGTGGATATCTCGCCGGAGCGCAATCATCGTTTACAGGTGAGCTATGGGGTGAAGGCAATTGACCCTAGTCAGGCAGCGGCTCCGGTATCGAGGGCCGAGATCTTGGTGTTGGCGGTCAAACCGCAGCAGCTTCTGACTGCGGCTTCACACTATCGCCGGCACCTAAGCAGTGGGCAGACGCTCGTCTCCGTATTAGCCGGGGTATCCACCAAAACCATCGAGAGCTTACTGCCGCATGGCGTGGAGGTAGTGCGGGCGATGCCGAATACATCGGCTGCCGTCGGTTCAGCTGCCACTGCTATTTGTGCCGGTCGATCCGTGATCGGCCCCGGGCTGGACTGGGCGGAAGAGCTGTTTCAGTCGGTAGGGACAGTAGTCCGCGTGGCCGAGGAGGAGATGGATGCGGTTACTGCGCTTTCAGGAAGCGGGCCAGCCTACATCTATGCGCTGGTTGAGGCAATGGAGCAGGGTGGGGTGGCTGCTGGCTTGGACGCAACCACAGCCAGGCAGTTGACCGTGCAGACGCTGCTGGGCGCGGCTCGCATGCTACAATCTGCCACCGAGCCGGCCGCTCACCTGCGCCGCCAAGTGACCAGCCCTGGCGGAACCACGATGGCTGGGCTGCAGGTGCTGGAACAGCGCCATTTCGCGGAGATGATGCAAGAGGCTATCCTCAAGGCGGCTGCACGTTCCAGAGTTCTTGCCCAGCAAGCAGAGGCTGCGTCCAATTGAGATGCTTTGTGCGAGAGCAAAGGTGCCAAGCCGCTCCCTTGTCGGAGCAACCCCAGCGTAGCCATAAGTCAGGACGTTCGCAAATCCTGAGCCAGCCGATCTTGCGGACCGGGGAATGAACCCACAAGCGGTCCAGTTGGAGGAAGACACATATAGCACACGAGATAATCTGCGCAGCAGCCTGGGGCTAACTGGTGTTGTCACCGGGCTCCTCTTCCGTGAGAGGACGGTTGCGATGGCGCATGTTGGCCAGAGAAGCGTTGGCAGTATGGAAGGACCTAGCGTTTCTGCCCTGACACGGGGGGAAAGTCCCCTCGTGTCACTCGCTATACATCTCCTCGGCATCTTGGGGCAAGGCGCGTACATGTCGTAAGTGGGCACTCACCCGGCGGTCGTCCTCCAGCGGATAGGTGAAATTGAAGTGTGCAGCCACGGTTTGGGCCGTGTCGCGGAACAGATCGCCAGCCGCAAACAGTGCCTCCCAAGTAGCCTGGTAACTGCCCTCGGCATAGGTGGTCAGCAGGCGATTCCAACTGTCGGGCGAGATGTGCTGGTCGAGATACTTATAGCCCTTGCCCACACTGAGCGAGAAATTGCTGTTGATGCCAGCTTGCCACTCCAGCATCCGGAGCAGCATGTCGCGCACCAAGTCCAGCATCTGTTTGGCGTAGATCAGTTCCTGGCGCCAGAGGCCCTTGGCTACATAGGGTGACACCCACCAGAACTCGTTACAGCAATCGGCGAATTGTCGAGCAGTCGGGGGCTTGACCCAGTAGTCTTCATCGGAAGGCGGGGGAATCTCCGGCAGCCGGTTATCTTTGTCCAGCAGTGCGACGGTCAGCTTATCTTCCTGCAAATAGTCATCCTTCAGTTCCAGCCGGAGCAGGCTCAGGTCTATCCGGTTGCCATCCATGAATTGCATCAGGTATGTGAAGCGGCCCTTGTCCAGCGGGGGAACCAGGCCCATCGCTTCCGGCATCTGCATGATCATCCGCTCGCCAAAGACATCCACCCAGCTGTGATCTCGGAGGAAGGATTCCAGTTCCGTTACCAGGTAGACAACGTCATAGTCTTGAAAGCAGTCCTTGGGGACGTTAGGATTGGTGCGCGAGCCATTCATCAACACCGCCCGCACCCGCTCGTCCCGCCTAGCAACGCCCAGTATCAGTTGCATCATCTCTCGTTCGGTTCTCATGATCATCATCCTCATTTCGTTGGTGGGGCAGGGGGATGGGTATTCTGTTACGCTCTTCGGAACGGGACTGACTACTGTCCCCGCTGTCCCTTTCTGGGAACAACGTCCAGTCCTTGGCGTCCAATTAAGAAAGGAAAGCGGGAGGTGCTATGCATGCGCAAAGTGCTGTTTGTACTCTTGACGCTGACACTGCTCAGTGGGTGCACCCAAGCCACCCTGCCGCCAAACATGAGCCTGTTGTCCGAGCTAGCGGAACAGGGGGCAGGCGTTGGGTTGTACCAGCAGTTTGGTTTCGACCTCTATCACCAGCTGAACAGCGGTAGCCTGGAGAATCTGCTGATCTCACCTACCAGCATCGCCTTGGCTGTGTCCATGACCCTAAATGGAGCCGACGGGGGCACCCGGCAGCAAATGTTGGAGGCTTTGGGGTTGGGGGATTGTGACCTGCAACAGCTGAACGAGGCCAATCAGTTGCTGATCAGGCGTTTGCAGGACTCGGACGTAACCCTGTCCATAGCCAATTCTCTATGGATGCGGCAGGGTATCGAATTCAACCAGGATTTCGTACAGAGCAATCAGACCTACTATGACGCAGCGGCGCACAACCTGGACTTCAGTTCTGATGCCGCGGTGGAGACTATCAACAACTGGGTAAAGGAACAGACTAACGATCTGATCGACGGCATTATTGAGGGTCCCATCCATCCTCTAACGCTGATGTTCCTGATCAACGCGATCTATTTCCAGGGCGATTGGGGCATGCCTTTTGATCCGGACCGCACCAAGGAGGGTCTATTCCATACACCACAGGGGACGGTCAATGTGCCCTTCATGCGGCAGACCGACAAGTTTGACTATCTGTATCAGGATGGCCTGCAGGCGCTGCGCTTGCCCTATGCCGATGAAGAGCTGGCTATGTATCTCTTCTTGCCTGAGGATTGGGAGGCCTTCCAGCAGCAACTGACGGCCGAACAGTGGCAGGGTTGGCTGGGCGACTTCCGGTCTGAGCGGGTGCAGCTGGAACTGCCCAAGTTCGAGTTCGCCTATGAAGAGCAGCTAAACGATGCCCTGCAGGCACTGGGCATGACCCTGCCCTTCGCCGCCGGGCAAGCCGATTTTCACCTGATAGCAGATATCGAACAGGATATCTACATCAGTGAGGTCAAACACAAGTCTTTCATTGCCGTGGATGAGGTGGGGACAGAAGCCGCTGCAGTCACTTCCGTGGAGATGGTGGCGACTGGCATGCCAGTGGAGCCCATCCAGCTGAAGTTTGATCGGCCGTTCTTCTTCGTCATTCACGACCGGATGACCGACACTGCGCTATTCATGGGCCAGGTGATGGATCCTGCGCGCACAGAGTGAAGGGCGCGGGAATGGCAGAGACAGCGGGACGTGTACCTCGTATCATCGCGTGATACAAGGTACTCGTCCCGCTGCATCATGCGGTCTGCTTGTTGCTTATTGACTGGTCACCAACAGGTAGATGGCGGCTACCAACAACAAGCCGAGCGCTATGCAGGCCGTCACTTTCAAAGCACTTACCGGAGCTTCCCCATGCACTTCACCGGTCTGGCCGTTGACGATGAAGCTATACGCCTTTCCCTGGTAGTTGTACGACGACATCCAGAGCGGTAGCAACAGATGCTTGAAAGCGATCTTTTGGAACGAGGTGGTGAACTGCAGAGCCCGCACCTCGTCGCCGTTAATCTGCCGCACGATCCCCTGGGCAATCTTCTGTTTGATGGCTGCCTTGGCCCGTTCCCATCCCTGCTTGACGCCGATGGTGTACTTCTCGGCGGCGAAGCCGGAAAGGTATTCTGGCCGGTACTCTGTCAATTGAGCCAGATCGTAGTGGCCAAAGGTGCCGGCCAACACTTCGTCCAGGCGCTGCGATGCGTGCACCAGTTCGTCATCGTAATACTTGGCGTAGGTGCCGCTGACCGGTCGCCAGCTGGTGCGCCGCTCCTGTCGATGCTCGGTGACCGTCTTGCCGTTCCTGGTCACCGTTACTGGCACCGTTACCCAATAGTAGGTGCCCTTTTGTGCCCGATAGGCGGAGTAGGTGTCCGCGTCGTAGGTCCAAAAGGGGATGTAGATCCCCTGCAATTGTTTTGCCTGGTAGCTGTGTTTCAGATCGCTGGGCGCGAAGAAACGGCTACTGACCCACTTCCTGAATGCTTGCTCTGCGGCCGACTGGGTGATCTTGAACGGAATCAACGATTCAGGCTTGATGCCGGGCAACTGATCCAGTTGCACCACCTGGGCCGAGCCGCAGAACGAGCAGTTCTGGGCAGCGCGATTGGCTTCCAGCACCGTCTCAGCTCCGCAGTTATCGCAGCGGATCACTTTGGTGACCTGCCCCCAGTCGGTAGAACATTGCAGCTCTCCCTCGGCCAGGTCGTATTCTTTCACTTCGCCGCCCTCACTGCTGATTTCCACCTGATGGCGGCAGTAGGGGCAGGCCAAAGCTTGCGTCTCGGGGTCGAAGACCATATCGGCACCGCATTGCGGACAGGGGAAGCGGTCGACAGCCGTGATTTCATGAGTTTCGTTCGGGATCTGCTGTTCCATCGCCCCGTCCTCCGTCATAGCTTCTGGCCACACTCAGGGCAGAATTTCATATTGCGGTCAGCCTCAAATCCGCATGAGCTGCACTTCTTAGTGGTCGCCAGACTGTTACCGCACCCAGGGCAGAACTTGAATGACTCGGGCACAGCCATGCCGCACTCAGGACAAAAGCGCTTTCCCAAAGTGTCGGTTTGGGGAGCAGGCTGGCTGACAGGTGCTGCAGGTGCTGGTGTGGGAGTTGGCGCTGGCTCTCCGCTCATCGCCTGGGTCAGTGCCTTTCCTAGCGCGGCACCGGCACCCAGGCCTACGCCTGCAGCAGCCACCCCTCCACCCTCGTTGTTGGCCGCTTCGCGCAGTGCTTCCGCCGCCTGATACTGGGCATAGCGGCCGAGATCGCCAACGATGCCCATAGAGGTGCGTTTATCCAGTACCGCTTCCACTTCCTTAGGCAGGGAGACATTCTCAATAGTAAACGAAGTGATGTCCAAGCCATACTCAGCGAAGCGGGGGCGCAGCTTGTGCGCTGCCTGCTCGCTTAACTCGTCATAATGCATGGAGATATCCAGCGCCGCGATCTGCGACTCAGCCAGCAGATCGCTCAGCCCGGAGATGGCAGTGGATCGCAGTTGACCCACTATCTCTTCGCTGGTGAAATGGCCGCTGGTGCCGAAGACTTCCTTGAGCAGTTTCGCCGGATCGACCGCTCGGAAGGCAAATACCCCGTAGGCGCGTAGCCGCAACATGCCGAACTCCCGGTCACGCATGATGATCGGATTGGCTGTGCCCCATTTCTGCTGGGTGAATTGCTTTGTGTTGACGAAATAGACTTCTGCCTTAAAAGGCGAATTGAAGCCATATTTCCAGGACTTCAGCTTGGTCAATATCGGCAAGTTGGCGGTGGACAGCTGATAGCGTCCTGGGCTGAACACGTCTGCTATCTGTCCCTCGTTTACGAAGACCGCATTCTGTGCCTCCCTTACCGTCAGCTGCGCCCCCATCTTGATCTCTTTGTTGGCTACCGGGAATCGGTAGACCAGGGTGTCACTGCTGTCGTCTGTCCACTCGATTACCTCGATGAACTGGCTCTTGATGAAGCCAAACAATCCCACCGGTCATCCCCTCCACATACGAATTTCTAAGATAATTATATCAGCACTGATGCGGGGGGATAGCCCTTGCCTATCACTTTTTGACCAGCCAATACTTGCGTTTCCAGCCGGCGCCTATGCTGGGGCCGGGCTCCTCAAAACGCGACCAGCAAAATCCATGCTCCACTAGCCAATGATGCACGGCATCGTCTTTATCCGCGTTGCCTGGGCAAAGGATGATCATGCCACCTGGCTTGACGACTCGGCGCATCTCAGTCAGTTCGGCTTCCAAATGGTCGCCAAATACGTGTCCGGCGACAAGCACGTCCGCAAAGGCATCCGGGAAAGGAATGGCGCACAGCTCTCCGTCTACCACAAAGATGTTGCTATGACCCCGTTGCCGCGCGCGGCGGCGGATGAACTGGCGTAGGTTGCCGATCGGTTCGACTGCATAGATGGTCCTGGCCAACGGTGCCATGCGGAAAGTCTGGCTGCCTGTTCCGGCACCGACATCAATCACCACTGTGCCACGAAAATCGGTCAGACCGAGCAGTTCCTGATCGTCCCAGCGGTTGAACGATTGTCGATCGTAGGCCTCCGGCTCGGTGACGTAGATGATCCAGTCCTCCATACTACCCAGTACCGCCTGTTCGAGTTGGCGCAGTTCCTCCCCTGAAGGCAACGGTTCGTGGGCGTATTCGGCCAACAGCTCGTTCAGCCAGGATTCGATCGATGGACACTTATGCTTCATAAACCAGGCGACGTCAGGGTTGGCGCGTAGAGTGAGCGCCAGCTCGCGCCGCCGCCCATGCCTGGGCAGCCAGGAAAGCTGGATTTCCTCCAGCAGGGTCAGTGCGCAAAAGGGGAGCTGAGATAGGTCTTTCCATCCAAACGGGCTCATTAGACACCTCCGCATACTCTTTCTAGTTAACAATACCAGACGCGTCTGAGCAGCGACTATGGTAATAAAGCGTGTGACCAATTCTTGCCCGCTGTGACAGGAAGGACCCGCCTTGTCACTTTGTATAGCATTGATGATAGCCAGCTTGTCTATCATAGCATTACATATTGTTCAGCAATGATTTGGGGAAGCGGTCTCGTCGGTCAAGTCTTGTGGCTGGGTAGGTCCGGCAAGGAAGCTGGGAGAAGGGTAAGGGACCACACGTGCCGAACATCGGTTAGTGAACAAGCTAGAAGAAAGAGGGGATCCCATGAACTACAGCGCCAGATGGCGGCGATTGCAGAGCGCCATGCAACGCGAGCGATTGGATGGCATCGTCTATGGCAGCGGTGCCAACTTCCAGTATCTGAGTGGCCTGCAGCAAACCTGGCAGCGAGAACATGAGCCGGCCGAACCAGACTGCCTGCTGGCTTTGACGGCCAGCCAACCGCCGCTGGTGGTCTGCAGGCGGTATCCGGGTGTAAACCCGGCCAACCTGCGAATAGAGGCGGCCGCATCGCTGCAAGAGGCCGTCGCTTTGCTGCGCAATTACCTGAATGGGCAGAGGGTTGGCGTCAGCAGCCAGGCGGCCGCCTATCTGAGCGAGCTGGTTGGGCAAGCACTGCCTGGAGCCGTTTGCCCCGTGGCGGAAGAGATGGGCGCAGAGCTGCGCCAGGTCAAAGACGCCGACGAAGTTGAGCGCATCCGAAAAGTGGTAAACTTGACCGACCGGGTGATGGCACAGGTGCTCCCATTGATCCGCCCCGGTATCACCCAGCCCGAGCTGCAACAGCAGATTGCCCAAGCAGGGCTGGCCCTCGGTGCCCAGGACGTTTCTTTTACGCCCGCGGCCCTTTATGTCAAGTCGGGTACTACACCCACTGCAGAGCCATTCGTTTATCCACAGGACCAAGGCTTGGTGCCAGGCACCTCCATCGCCCTTGACTTCGGTTTTGTGCTCGATGGCTACTGTTCGGATTTCGGGCGTTCCTTCTACTGCGGGCCGGCTCCCGAACATATCTCCGGTGCCTACCGGACCCTACAAGCCGGCCAGTGCCATCTGATCAGCCAGCTACGCCCAGGCATGCGCATCAGCCAGCTATACGGCATACTGGAAGCTTTCCTCGACGAACACGGCTATGGCGATCGCCTGCGTGCCCGCCTTCCCGACGGTACCTTAGGTCACCAGATCGGCGTTGGCCTACACGAGGACCCCTGGCTGAGGCCGACCAGCGAGCGACAGTTGCAGCCCGGCATGGTGATGGCTATCGAACCAAAGTTGTGGTTCCCAGGGGAGTATTATCTGCGTGTGGAGGATATCGTCGTGATCACCGAAAACGGTGCAGAGGCGCTGACCAAGTTTGACCGGGAAACATTTGAGTTGCCGCTATGATCAGCGGAGGGGCCTTGCTCTTGACCTTACCGGCTCAACGGCCAGCCATTGATTGACCAGTAGCTCGGATTCGGACTTAACTGCGCTGTAGACCGCCGAGAGCGCGCACCACCTCTTCCGCAGGCTCAATCCCAGCAAAGGCCAACGCAGATAGCTTGTGACGCGCGCGGCACCGTGCCTGGCAGACTGGTCTTCGTGCTTCATAGAGTCTATAATGGTGGCAACAGCTGCAACTTTGGAGGGGATGAAATGATACCAACGCCACACATCGCCGTTTCCGAGCAGGGGATCATCGCTGAGACCATTTTGCTGCCAGGAGATCCGCTGCGCGCCAAGTTCATTGCTGACAAATACCTGGAGGGGGTTGTTCAGTTTAACGGCACCAGAAACATGCTCGGCTTCACAGGTACCTACCACGGTAAACGAGTTTCAGTGATGGGGACCGGCATGGGCATGCCTTCCATCGGTATCTATTCTTACGAGCTGATCCACTTCTATGGGGTGAAGAACTTGATCCGCGTCGGTTCCTGCGGGGCTTTCCAGCCAGATATCAAGGTGCGAGACATCATCGTCGGCATGTCTGCTTCCACTGACTCCAATTTCGCAGAGCAGTATGCCTTGCCTGGCACCTATGCTCCCACCGCCTCCTGGTCGTTGCTCAAGCGGGCTGTGGATGTGGCCGAGAGCAAAGGGATCCCAGTCAAAGTAGGCAACATCCTATCTTCGGACGTCTTTTACGGCGATGACCCCGAATCATGGAAGAGATGGGCCAAGATGGGCGTGCTGGCGGTGGAGATGGAAGCGGCTGCGCTGTACATGAATGCCGCCCGTGCCGGCGTCGACGCCCTCTGCATTCTCACAGTGTCCGACTCGCTGGTCTCCCATCAGCTGGTCAGCGCTGAGGAAAGGCAGAACACGTTCACGCAGATGATGGAGATAGCGCTGGAGTTGGCATAGTGTGACAGAGGGACGGATCTTTTGTCACACGCGGCGTGTGACAAAAGATCCGTCCCTCTGTCACATCGCGAGACGAAAACGAGGAGGTTCATCTAATGAAGATACGAACAAGTCGATTATTGCTCCTGTTATTGCTGGTGGCGGGTTTGTTGCTGGCAGGCTGTGCAGACCAGACGGGGATGCAGCAGCAGTTGCAGGAAAAGGACGCCCGCATTGCTGAACTGGAGGAACAACTGGCCGGGTGGGAACGGCTGAGCGATCAGCAACCGCTACCGAGCGCATTGAAAGTGATCCGCTTGCTGCGGGATAAGGACTTTGCGGGTGTCGCGGATTGGGTCCACCCTGACAAGGGCTTGCGCTTTACACCCTATGCCTTCATTGAAGTGGAGAAGGACCGCCGCTTCAGCGCCGAGGAAGTTGCCGGCCTGATGGGAGATGAAACCGTCTACGAATGGGGATTCTATGACGGCTCGGGTGAACCGATCGAGCTCACCTTTGCGGATTACTACCAGCGGTTCGTCTACGATCAGGACTTTGTCAACGCCCAGGTAATTGGAAACAACTACTCCGTCAGTTATGGTAATACCATCGACAACATCGGTGAAGCATATCCTGATGGCAAGTACATCGAGTTCTATTTCCCAGGCCTTCACCCCGAGTATGGCGGTGCTGATTGGCGCAGCCTGAGGACGGTGTTTGAGCAGGAGAACGACACTTGGTATTTGGTGGGCATTGTGCACAGCGAGTGGACGATTTAAAACTGGAACGAAGGGACAGTCACCGCGTGCCAAACTGGCAGCGGACATCAGGCAAGTCACTGATCCGAGATGCCAAACGGGGAGTGGCCAAGGGCCACTCCCCGTGATATTTTCCACCGGCTAAACGAGGCCAGATCGTGCGTGTTGCTGTGCTGCCCTTTCCGGCTTCCACTCCTGCCAGATGCGTCCTGCCGTCTGCAGGTCCCCAGACAAGGCGCTGTCTCCGGGTTGCCAACCGGCGGGTATGGAAGCCCCGCTGCTCTGTTGCTCTTGGCAGGCCTGGATGATCCTGATCAATTCATCCACGTTGCGGCCAACCGAAGAGGGCAGGACCTCCACCAACTGCACCACTCCTTGGGGATCTATCAGGAAGTGCGCCCGTTGATTTACTCCCTGCTGCTGGTCGTAGGTGCCGAACATGCTGCCCAACTTCCCACCGCGGTCTGCCCCTAGTGGGAAGGGTACCGCTGCGCCGATCAATTCCTTCAGTTCAACCTCGTCCCACAGCTTGTGTGCGTTGACGCTGTCCACGCTGACACCAATTACCTCGACGCCCAGCTCCTGCAGTTTGGGATAGCGCACGGCCATCATGGCTATCTCGGTCGGTCAGACTGGCGTGAAGTCTCCGCTATAGAAGTGCAACACATGCCAGCGCCCGCTCAGTTCAGACGAGTGCATCTGGCGACTGCCGCCTTCTTGGTACACTTCCAACGACCAGCTGGGCGAGGCCGATCCCACGGTGGGAAACATAGGCATACCTCCAATCGTATGTGACGGAGGGACGGATCTTTTGTCACACGCGTGTGACATGAGGTGCCCCCTGTCGAGTTGACAAACGAAATAATGAAAGCGTTTGCTCCTTAGGAATGACCCTGAGGAGCCTTCTTTCTTGGGATGTCTTAAGCAATACAGCCAATGGTTGCTGGCCACGGCTCTCCCTGTCGGAGCCCTGAGCAGTACCACAGGGTGAGTCCCTTGACCCCTGTGCTACAATTTTGTGCGCAGAGGGGCGATGAGGTATCTGCTGTGCTCTCCCTGCCATCGCCCCTCGCACCCTCGTTAAGCACAGGGAGTCAAGGGCGATTTATGCACACATTCTGTACTCCATCGGGGTCAGACCAGAAAACTTCCTTTGCGGTCGTTCTTCGTTGTAGAAGCGTATATAGTCACTTACGTCGGCTACCAGATCTTCGTAGCTCTCGTAATACTTTCTTAGGTTGTAGCGCTCTGCTTTGAGCTTACCCCAAAATCCTTCCATGGGGCCATTGTCAATGCAGCGGCTTACTCTTGACATGCTTTGGATCATGCCCTGATTCGTGATAATCTTGGCAAAACCATAGGAAGTATATTGGAAGCCTCTATCGCTGTGAATGAGGGGCTGTGCTTCTGGATTGGCCTTCAAGGCTGCCTGCAATGTGCTAAAGACAAGCTTGTTGTTATTCCTCTTACCAATGACATAGGCAACAATACTGTTGTCGTAAAGGTCGAGAATGGCGCTCAGGTATGCTTTCTGGCCGTCGCCATACTTGAACTCGGTTACATCTGTAAGCCATTTCTGGTTCTTCCTCAAAGCTGTGAACTTTCTGTTCAGCAGGTTCTCAGCAACATGTCCAGGCGAAGACTTTTTGTATTGTCTGCGTTTCTTTCGAGTGACCGATTTCAGACCCATCAGTCGCATCAACCGATAGATTCGTTTAAGGTTGTACGTTGCCTGTAGCCTCCGGTTCACGACCAGTTGCATCATCCTGTAGCCGTAGATACCCTTGACCTCCAAGTAGATACCAGCTATTGTGTCAGCGATTAACTCGTTTGTCCGCTCTCGCTCACTTGGTTCCTTCTTCAAATAATTGTAGTGCGCCTGGCGGCTGATGTTGGCAACCCTGCATAACTCAGAGATAGAGTGGCCTTTGCTGTGCAGTTCGTGGATTGCCTGATGGAGTTTAAATCGTGGAACTCGGCCTAGCGATACCTCTTCTCGAGTTCCTCCAATTTTTTTAGGAATGCGTTCTCCACGCTCAGTCTGCGAACTTCCTTCTGCAGATTACGAAGCTCAATCTTCAGCCGATCGGCCTCTGTCAACTCAGTTTCTTCTTTGGCTTTGCCTCGGCGGTCAACAAGTGCCTTCTCTCCGCCTTTGTTATACTTACTAACCCAAGAGTGAACCTGCTGGTAGCTGACCTTATAGCGCTCCGCTGCCTCCCGGTAGTTACAGTCATTGGCTATACAATGTCGGACAATCTCTATACGCTCATCGTAGGTGGTTCTCCGCCCTTTGTTCATGTCTCTGGATTCCCCTCCTGGAGAAGACTTGAGTTCTTCTCCTTGAGTATACTTGAAAATCCAGCGCCGAAGTTGCGT
This sequence comes from Bacillota bacterium, assembly GCA_050949055.1. Taxonomy (GTDB): domain Bacteria; phylum Bacillota; class UBA994; order UBA5500; family UBA5500; genus JAEZJZ01. The sequence goes on from JBMNFA010000006.1 coordinate 75,073, forward strand.
TTCCTCCCTTATGCCGTACCTAAGGCAGATGTCCATTTGAGAGCCTTCTCCCGTCAGGTAGGCTTGTACAGCTTGCATCTTAAGCTCAGCAGGATAATGATTACTACTCAATTGCCCGACCAGGGAGTCTATACCATATTCCTGTAACCTAATACGCCATCGACGTATTGTACTCTTGCCTACGTTGAACCTGGAAACTGCCTCTTTGACTGGATGCCCTTCATCAATCCATGCAAGTATTCGTAGCTTCTCTCCCAAAGTGAACTTGCGTCCGGACAAAAGAATGCCCCCCCTCAGCGACTGATGAATTTTCGTTATTTCATCTGTCAACTTTGGGGGGAGCACATCAACAAAAGATCCGTCCCTCCGTCACACTGAGATGTACATTATTACTATCACCGCTGCGGAGGATGGTAATGCGGACAGCCTGTTTCGGGGCGGGGGAGGTAGCCTATAGTTCTACTCTAGTACTTGCCCAGCGCCTTGGCCTTCTCCAGCATCTTGGCGCTGGTCTCGGGTACGATTTTGGTCAGGGGTAGGTTGTAGGGGCAACGGCTCTCGCACAGCCGGCAGCCAGCGCAGTCAAGCCCTTTCAGGAAGGCCTGCACATGTCCTTCATCCAACTTGTGCCAGCCAGAGCGATTGAAGAACAGCTCGGCAGAGGCGAGAAAATTCACCGGAATCCCTTGTGGACAAGGCACGCAGTAGGCACAACGCCGGCAGAATACCGGTCCCAACTCGTCCTTGAGTTGCTGCAAGGAGAGCAGTTCCTCTTCCGTCGGTGCACCTGCAGCGGCCGCGGCGATGTTCTTATCCACCAAATGAGTGCTTTCCATGCCCGGGATGACCACGTTAACCTTCTGGTCGAGAATCCACTTGATGGATGCAGCGGGGTGGGTCATCGCTCCCCCGGCGATGGGCTTCATGACAATAATCCCGATATCCATCTGGCGCGCCAAGGGGAACAGCTCTTTAGCCGCACCGTCTTCGATGTAGTTGAAAGGAAACTGTACCGTAGAGAACTCGCCAGTCTTAATAGCCCTGATGGCAGTCTCCAGACGATGGCTGGTAATGCCGATATGTTTGATTTTTCCTGCTCGCTGCTGTTCCTTGACAAAGTCCAGCACTCCGCCCGGCGCCAGCAGTTTGTCCAACGCTTCGTCACCGACAACGTTGTGCAACTGGTATAGGTCGATGTAGTCCGTGCGCAGGTTCGCCAGCGAATCTGTCAGGTGTTGGCGTACGGTATCCACATCCCTGCCCCCTGACTTGGTGGCGATGTACACCTGTTCGCGGACATCCTGCAATGCCTCACCGATGATGCTCTCGCTGGTGGTGTAGGCTTGGGCTGTGTCGAAGAAGTTGATCCCCTGCATAAAGGCGTAGCGTACGGTCTCCACTGCTTGCCCTCGGCTGACCGTTTGGATGGGGATTCCGCCAAAGCCGAGTGTGGTTACTTGCATGTCGGTTCGTCCTAACCTATTTTTCCGCATCGTGTAGCAGCCCCTCCCATGATTACTGTTCTGTAACTGCTTCAATGATAGCATCGATTGGCTGGATGTTCCAAGCTCACTATCCCCATAGCGGCGCAAGAAAGTCCATCCAGCGGTGTCCGGGTAGCCGGGTCGGGGTAGTTTGGCTCCGGATTGCTCATGCTATCAGGGGAGGTGCGAAACATGCAGATTACCTACACCTTGAAGAACAACAAGGCCGTGGAGCAGGGCGCTTATGACCCATCCACCAAGGTCCTGACCATGGCCAGCGGGCGCGAGTTGGACTTGTCCAGTGAAGGCGATGT
>JBMNFA010000007.1:0-186790 GCA_050949055.1 Bacillota bacterium
GGACGGACTTTTGAAGCAGAGAATTGCCTGCAGGACGAAGAATTCTATATGGCAAAAAGTAAGGCCACTTACTTTCATTCATACATGTATGGTGATATCACTTATGGTGAAATGATGAGCAGTTATAATACGTTTATATCGGGAAATATGGTTTATTCGAATGATTGGTATTCCCTCGGTGTGAGGACGTGATGAAGTCAATGTGTCACCAAGACGTATATGGGGCACTTCTACGTAATAATTCTTGATACTTCACTTCGGCATGGGTGGCCCGGGGTATGGGATACCTGGGGAGTTTGCAGCCAATGGTTTCAATAACCCCTTGCTGCACACCCGGGGGATACTGTCTATGGCCAGGGGTGACGATCCAAACTCGGCCGGCTCGCAGTTCTTCATTATGGTGGAGGACACCAGCGATTTGGATGGGCTGTATGCTGCCTTTGGCAGTGTGCTTTCCGGCATGGAAGAGGTGGATCGCATAGTCAACCTGCTCACCGATGAAAACGATCGTCCGCTGGAGCCACCCACCATGGTACGGGTCACGGTGGAGACATTCGGGGCGACTTACCCGCCGCCGATGGTAATGGTCAACAAATAAGCTTCTTAGGAGGTAGCAAACATGAGCACAACCAAGCAGAACCCGGTGGTCACCATCCAAATGGATGATGGTGGCCAGATTCAGGTGGAGCTTTTCCCCGAGACTGCTCCCAATACAGTGAATAACTTCATCCACTTGGTGCAGCAAGGATTCTACAACGGGACTATCTTTCACCGCGTCATTCCAGGATTCATGATTCAAGGCGGCGACCCCGAAGGCACCGGTATGGGGGGCCCGGGTTACTCGATCAGGGGAGAATTCTCCGCTAACGGCTTTCCCAATCAGCTGAAGCACTCCCGGGGAGTGATCTCCATGGCCCGGGCGCAGCATCCCAACTCCGCCGGGTCCCAGTTCTTCATCATGGTGGCTGACGCCCCACACCTGGATGGACAGTACGCAGCCTTTGGTCGGGTCACCGCAGGGTTGGACGTATGTGACCGGATTGTGGCAGCAGCCCGCGACCGCTTTGACCGTCCGCGGGAGGACCAGAAGATGCAGATGGTTAGCGTGCAGACCTTCGGCGTAGAGTACCCCGAGCCGACCAAGGTCGGCGAACGGTAAGCAAAGACTTCTCAAGACCCCACAGGCAGCCACCGCTGGTGGTTGCCTGTTATATTTTCGAAAAAATCTTTCGATTATGGTGTCAATGGACAGGGAAAATGTCACCCCAAATCGCGTTATACGGGACAGGGAAAATGTCACCTTCGAGGTTAGAATACGCCCTTGACTCCCTGTGCTTCTTGTTAAGTGCGAGGGGCGATGGCAGGGAGGACGAAGGCAAGAATCCTTCGCTCGCCCCTCGGTACGTCATTTTAGCACAGGGGTCAAGGGACTTAGCTGGATGATGGCTTAGGGCTCCGACAGGGAGGACTGGGTGACCTAAGCGTTAGTCGTTGTCCCTGAATGCTGAATCACCCAAGGCAGCGCTCAGCCAAGGTCGTTCGTCAAAGTATTTTTCGGTCTTGGAGCGCCTGCGCTTAATCGGCTTGGGCTGTTGTTTCTTCCATGGGTGATCAGCAGGCTGGGTTCGCGGCTGTGCAGGTGTTGCCGGTTTCTCTTTTGGTGGCTCTACTCTCTTCTCTGGCTTTGGTATGGCCTTTAGTGCGTATACCACGTCACAGTATACGGCACTAACGGTTCCGTCTAGAGCTGTAAGTACCTGCACGGTGGCTTTCTGCCTTAAGGGGATAACTTGTCCCCGCGAATCGAGTAGTTGAAATAACTGACCGCCATAGGAAATGGTTGAACCAGCAGATGCTTTACGCGGATGACGGATAGACAGGATTCTGCGAATGTTCTCTTGGCTGGGTGCAGGTAAAAATACAGACCCATCCTCGGGTGCCTTTACGGCGAACTGCTTGTTGAATCTAGCAATGAATCCCGGTAGAAAAGCATTGGCCTCTTCCATGGTTGAGATCTTGGCTATCCGGAGCTCAGTAATCAGGCGAGCTTGTAGGGTCCCCCAAAGGCGTTCAATTCTCCCTTTAGCTTGCGGTGACCGTGCAGGAATGTGTTGGATTCCAAGGTCCGCGAGAGCATTACCGAACTGAGTTAAGGCTACGGTCTTTCCAGCCAATTGGTCCTCGATACTGAGCTTATCTTTTTTCGGGGAGAAGAAAATCGAGTGGCGATCAGAATAAAGGCCATCTGGAATCCCGTAGTCATTAAGCACTTGCTCAAGCATTAAATGGTATCCTCGCAAGTCTTCAGTAGGTCTAAAGACTAGTGCTAAAACAGTGCTTGTAGCATCATCGATGCTCCCATGCAGAGCCAGCGTAGGCCCTCGTCCCTCCAGCCAATCATGGGTACTGGCATCGCACTGCGCCAGCATGCCCATGCGTGCTTTGCGGTCACGAGTACGACGTTTGTGCGGCTGTTTCTTAGCAAAGCGCAATTGCACTTGCGCTTTGCGTAGGATTCTAGCAACGCTCTTGGCACTTATCTCGATATAGTTGTGTTCGGCCAAAAGCTCACTCATGTGCTGGCAGCTAGTATCCCTGTAGTCTCCTGTTGCCATTTCAACAACCAGACGCCTAACGTCAGTAGGAATAGCGTTAGCGGGCTTCCGTCCACGATTACCGTGTGCGAGAAAACCTGGTCCCTGATTCTGAACCCCTTTCTTCAACCGTTTCACTTGTCGTTCACTTAGTCCAAGCAATTGTGCTGCGTCAGCAATGGTACGTCTTCCGCTAAGGGTGTCTTGAATGGCACGAAGGCGATTTGCTTCTTTCATGTTTAAATATTGCTCTCCCATCATAGGGACATTATCGCTGTCCCGTTACAGGGTGACAATATCGCTGTCCGACGACAAAATCTTTCGATTATGGTTGACACTAATGATAATAATTACTATAATGTTATTATCAAAGGATCCCCGGGCGTAGAATGCAAAGCGGGGATGGTCCCCTTGGTGAATTGCAATCCGGAAGAGAAATCAAGAGGAGGAATTGCTGATGACGGAGTTAAAGCAGGTCTATAAGTGCAACATCTGTGGGAACATGGTGGAGGTAGTGCATGCCGGCCAGGGCGAGCTAGTCTGCTGCGGACAGCCGATGGAGCTGATGGTGCCGCAAACAGCGGACAAGACCTTGGAAAAGCATGTGCCGGTGATTGAAAAGACGGATGATGGCTTTATGGTTACGGTAGGCAGCACTGCCCATCCGATGATGGAGAAACATTACATCGAGTGGATCGAGCTGATCGCCGACGGCAAAGTCTATCGGCAGTTCCTGCAGCCGGGGCAGCCGCCCAAGGCCGAGTTCTGTATCGATGCTGAAAAGGTCAGCGCTCGCGAGTACTGTAACTTGCACGGTCTGTGGCAGTCTGAGCAGGAGTAACGCCCGAGCGAAGGATATTACCCGGCGACGTCAAGACGTCGCCGGGCTTTTTGACTCTTCAGCTGCAGCCTCAGAGGACTCCTCCGCCTTGCCCATGGGGGACAGAGGGACGTTTGTCCCCTCGCGAGGGGGACAAATCGTACGTCCCTCTGTCCCCCTTCTGACTCATGCTTTACTCCGGCTGTACCATCTCCGCCTGGCCAAACAGGGCTGGCAGACCGCCGGTGTGCCAGAAGCAGACGCCTTTGTCTCTGGGGATCACTCGCTGGGAGATCAGGTCCATCATCCCCCAGAGCACCTTGGCGGTGTAGGTGTTCTCGAGGAGGATCCCTTCTGTCTGGGCCAACTGCCGCAGCCAGTAGATCGACTGGGGGGTGGGTTGGGCATAGCCAGGGCCCAGGTAAGCATCGTAGATGGTGAACACATCGTCAATGGGGACTGGCGTGGGCTGCTCTAGCAGAGCGGCGATACTGCGGCAATTTGCGTGCAGCAGCGCGCTCAGCTCCGCTTCCTCATATTCCACGCTGATCACATGCACATGCCAGGGCCGCCCTAGCAGGGCCGTGCCATAGATGAATCCGGAAGCGGTGCCGCCCATGGCACCTACCATCACCACATGCTTGATGTCGATGCAGTGGTCTCTTGCCTGTTGTTGCAGCTCATAAGCGGCGTTGACATAGCCCAGGGTGCCGCGGGCAACGTTGCCGATCAGGTAAGGTCGACGACCCTGCTGCCGCAGCTTGGCTACCAGTTCCTCCGCATGTCTACCGCGGGCTTCTTCGTCCATCGGTCCCAAGAAAATCGACTTGGCACCGAACAGGCTATCCAGCAATAGATTACCCTGCCAGAAATCGGGGCGATCGGTGTTATGCAGCAGCCAGCATTCCAGGTCCAGTTTAGCGGCAGCCGCTGCCGTCAGCCGACACTGGTTTGATTCGGGCAAGCCGCAAGCTATCACCAGGTCGCAGTCGTTGGCCAAAGCCTCACCTAGCCAAAACTCCAGGTGGCGTAGCTTGTTCCCACCCACCCCCAGCGACATCAGGTCATCGCGCTTGATGAACAGTTGTCGGTGCTGTGCCAGCTCTCCCAACCGGAGCAGCGGTTCCAGCGCCGTCGGCAGTTCCACCAGGTTCACCCGTGGAAATCTCGCAAGCATAGTTCCTAACCTCCTCCCAACATCCTGTTTACCTTCTTGGACATTATCTGCCTAAGTCCTGCTTTACCGCATCCAGAGAGTGACTGATGACAAAGGATGCCGCCCAGGCTAGGGGACTGGGGCCTGGTGTCTGCTTCGGGGTTGGCACTGGTCATCCCTTCCCTTGGAATGGGACACGGAACACGTCACGTTGTCTTATTGACATAATGTGGCTGGGAACCATTAAGGAACAGGTGGCGTCGAAAGATATGGCGCGCGACCAACATCTATTCAGAGAGAGGTTTCAGTCTATGTTCAGCAAGAAGATCAGGTTGCTGGGGCTGCTAACGCTGGCTCTGGCACTGCTAGTAACTGGCTGTAGCAGCAAGGTGAACGATGTCGCTGTGGCAGACATCTATGCCCAAATTGAAGCAGTGATCAAGGCGGACCTGGAGGCTAATGGCGTTGACTTGGACGAAGCAGAAGAGGAATTGCCCGGATATGTGCGTACAGACCTGCTAGAGGGTGAACTGCGGTTTGTTCTGGCGGAAGAAGGGCTATTGGATCTGGATTTGATCGCGGAAGGGGTTGCCCTGCAGTCGATGTGGAACACCAGCTCCACCGAAATCCTGGTGATCAAAGCAAAAGACGAAGCTGCTGCCGAGCAATTGTCAGCCGCTCTGGAGCAGGAGAAAGAGCTGCGTCTGGAGCAATGGGCCACCTACTTGCCCAACCAGCGCGAAAAGGTGGAGAACACGGTAATCAAGGTGTCAGGCGTACACCTGCTTTACGCCACTTATGAGAACCCAGACCAGATCGAGGCAGCCTTTGACGCTGTACTGCAAGGGGAATAGTGACCTAAGAATGGTGACAACCAAGGAGCGGAGACTGGCTCTGGGTCGGTCCCGCTCTTTGTTGTGCCGACGAATAATCCTGCGCGAGAAAGGGGCGGGGGCAATTGGTCCTCAGTAGCCTTGCTTTTCTGTACAGCTTTCTGCCGCTGACCCTGCTCTGCTATTATCTCACTCCAAAGCAGCACCGCAATCTGGTGTTGTTCGTCGTCAGTCTGTTGTTCTACTCCTGGGGTGAGCCGAGGTATGTCATTCTCATGCTCTATTCTACAGTGTTGGACTATACCTGCGGTCGGATGATCGAGCGCTATCGGTTAAACCCCGGCAAAGCCAGGTTCTGGCTGGCGGTGTCTTTGCTGGGGAACCTGGGGCTGTTGGGGGTATTCAAATACTCCGATTGGCTGCTGGGCAACCTTAATCAGCTGCTTTCCCTGTCCTTGCCCTTGCCTGGCTTGCGCCTGCCTATCGGCATCTCGTTTTACACATTCCAAACCATGTCCTATTCCATCGATGTCTACAGGGGCGAGACTCCGGCGCAAAGGAGTCTCATCGACTTCGGAACTTACGTCACCTTGTTTCCGCAGTTGATCGCTGGACCGATAGTGCGCTATGTGGATGTAGCTCGGGAGCTGACCGAGCGGCGTCATTCGTTGGATGACATAGGGCGTGGTGCTCGCGGTTTCGCCGTTGGCCTGGGGAAAAAGGTGCTGCTGGCCAACAATTGCGGCTTGGTCTTCACCCAGATCAGAGAGGCGATGGGGACCGGACAGTTGAGCCTGGTGGGTGCTTGGCTGGGGATCATCGCTTACGCGCTGCAGGTCTATTTTGATTTCAGCGGGTACAGCGACATGGCCGTTGGCTTGGGGGGCATGTTTGGGTTCAGTTTTCCTCAGAACTTCAACTACCCATTTATCGCCCGCAGTGTGACTGAGTTTTGGCGACGCTGGCACATCACGTTGGGATCGTGGTTTCGCGATTATTTGTACATTCCCTTGGGTGGCAATCGGCGGGGGCAACTGGCCACTTACCGCAATTTGCTCCTAGTGTGGATGCTCACCGGCCTATGGCATGGAGCTGAATGGAATTTTGTCTGGTGGGGAGGCTTCTTCGCTGTCACGCTGATTCTGGAACGCTATCGGCTGTTGAATTGGCTGCAGCGCTGGCCACGGCCCTGCCAGCATCTCTATACACTGGCCCTGATTGCCGTGTCCTTTGCGATCTTTGCTTTCTCTTCCGGGGGTGAAATCTTGAGCTATTTGGCGAGCCTGCTTGGCAGCAACCGTATTCTGATCACCAACTTGGACCTCTATTTGCTTTCCAGCAACGCGGCGTTGTTGGCTGCGGCAGCCCTGGCAGCTACGCCGCTGCCCAAACTGATGCGTGAGCGCTGGGTGGTCTCGCGAGCCGCCACACGAACCTGGGCAGCAGATCTGGCGGCGATCAGTTGGTTGGCGTTGGTGCTGCTCTGCACCGCCTACCTGGTGGACTCCAGTTACAATCCATTTCTCTACTTTCGTTTCTAGGAGGGGATAGCGTGAACGGCAATCGCACCATGGCGCTGTTGTTCCTGTTGCTGATCTTCGGAGTGGCGGTGATGGCAGCCTATACACCCGACCGCGCCTTCTCACAACGCGAGAATCGCTCCTTGGCCCAGCTGCCGCCGCTCTCCTGGAAAAGCCTGTTTTCTGGCCAGTTTATGCAGCGGTTTGAGCAGTATGTGGATGACCAGTTCCCCGGGCGAGATCACTGGGTGTTCCTGAAGACAGACCTGGAACGCCTCTTTGGCAAGCGTGAAAACAACGGCATCTACTTTGGTGCTGATCAGTTCTTGCTGGCTCGCTATCGTTCGGATGCTTCCTGGCTGTCTAGGAATGCGGCGGCAGTGGGCGACTTTGCCCGGCACATCGGAGTCCCGGTATCGCTGCTGTTGCCCCCGACAGCTACGGCCATCTACCCTGAGAAACTGCCACAGAAAGCACCCAGTGACGACCAGCAGGCAGATTGGCAACAGGTGGTCGAGCAGCTTGGCCCCGAGGTCCATCCCATCGACGTTTTGGCGGCGCTGCTGGTAGTTAAAGACGAGTCCATCTATTTCCGAACCGATCACCACTGGACTATGCGAGGTGCCTATTACGCCTATGCAGCCTGGATGCATAGCAGGGGGGAGGTGCCGCTATCCCTTGAAGATCTGAACTCTCAGATTGTTAGCCAGGAATTTTGGGGCACTCACTATTCCAAAGCCAACCTGCGCCAGATTTCGCCGGACCAGATCGAATTGCTTGCTCCATCGACGGGAGCAGCGGTGTCAGTCAACTACCCGGGGGAGGGGCTGACCACAGACAGTCTGTATCGGTCTGAGTTCCTGCAGGGCCGGGACCAGTATGCTTACTTCCTTGGTGGCAACTATCCGCTGGTGCAGATCAGCACGGATAGCGCCAGCGACCGCCGCATATTGTTGATCAAGGACTCCTACGCTCATGTTTTTGTCCCTTTTCTCATTCCGCACTACCAGGAGATACATGTTATGGACTTGAGGTATTACGCGGCCAGCGCAGAACAGTACGTAAAGCAGCATGGAATTGATGAGGTGCTGTTTCTTTACAGCCTACAGCAATTCGCCGACAATGCAGGGCTGGCCAAGTTGGTAGATTGAGACAGGGTAGGGTGCAAGACTCCCGCAATGACCGTTGACCCGGAGCCAGAATTATGAGTTAATCTGCTTGAGACCTAAGCGGATGGCGAAGCTTGCTGGGGAAGGGGTTTTGTCTACATGCAGCATAATCGAGGCAATGCTGTGCTCGGCTGGTTCTTGGTCCTGGGGGGAGGCTTGGGGCTAGCTATCAATCTTGGTTACTTTCAGTTCCGCGTGGAGATGGTGGCGGCGATTCCGTTTCTATTAGGCTCTTTTCTGTTGTATGATGCCTTTTCTGGGCACCAGGACAACCTGTTTCCGGCGCTGTTGTTCGTCTTCATCAGCGCACCGCTTTATCTGACGTTGGCAGGATATGCGAATCAGCGCTTTTGGCCGTTCTGGGTTTTGGCTCCCGGGTTGGCTTTCCTGATGTCCAGCCTGCAAGGTGGCGCTTGGCGTCCAATGGCGATCCCTGGCACCATCATCACTGCAGTGGGGTTGTTTTTTCTCGCCCAAGAGTGGTGGAATGTAGACTGGCATCTAGCGCTGTCTATCGGCCTGTTGATGGTAGGCGCACTGTTGCTGGTCGTGCACCGCCGGAGGGAACCCTAAACGGCAACTGCCACCCGAGCTTGGGTGGCAGTTGCTTCTCTTCTTGTACATGAGGGGAGGGGAAAGGTCCCTGTCCTGACTGCTCGTGCTATTCTCGAGCTCTCGGTGCTCGCCCGGTTACTGTATTGCCTCTGAAGAGGAAGGTCAGTGCCCACAGGCCAGCTAAGCCGACCAATGAATAGACCAGCCTAGCCAGGGTGGTGTTTGGCCCGCCAAACAGGTTAGCCACCAAGTCATAGCCGAAGAAGCCGATCAAACCCCAATTAAGAGCACCGATGATTACCAACGCTAATGCTACCGTATCCATAGGTTCATCTCCTTCCTGAGCTGTTCAAGTGCGTCTGAACGGTTGATCGCTGCGTTAGCAGCGATTGGTAGGTGTGATGAGTATATAATGCCCGGAAGGAACCAAAATATTACTCCAATTAGGCAACTTTGTCCAGTTAGCGACCATCAGGCCTAGGAGGACGGGGCCCGTAATACTGGTAGTACTGACAGCTGATGTCTCCGTTGTATAGTTTTCTCCGTCGGTCGGCCCGGCGACCAAAAAAGCGCTCAAAACCAGGGTGGGCGGTGAGAATATAGCAGGACCAGGTCTCCAATCGACCGAAGGTCTGCCCCATCTGGCGGTAGAGTTGTTCCACTGCATCCCGATCGCTCAAGCGCTCGCCGTAAGGCGGATTACAGATAATCACACCATACTTGCGGCTGCTCCGTAATTCGCTCATCTCCATTTGCTGCCAGTGGATATGGCGCTCCACCCCGGCTGCGGACGCATTTCGCCGTGCGGCTTTCAGCACATCGGCATCGATGTCTGTACCGATGATGCTGAGATTTTGGTCGCGCCGTTCTAGCGCCTCCGCCTCAGCCCGGGCATTTTTCCAGATCTGCTTGGGCAAAGCGGGCCATTGTTCCGCCGCGAAGCTGCGCATCCGGCCCGGGGCTCGGTTGAGGCCGATCAAGGCGGCTTCTATCGGCAGAGTGCCGGAGCCACAAAAGGGATCGATGAAGGGGCGGGCGGGGGACCAGAAGCTGAGTTTGATCAGCGCAGCCGCTAAAGTCTCTTTCAGGGGTGCTTCGCTGATCAGTGTGCGGTAACCGCGCTTGTGCAAGGCAGTGCCGCTGGTATCGATGGTCAGCGACACAGTATCCTTGAGAATGGATACCTCGATCGGATACAGGGGACCGTCTTCCGGGAACCAATCCTGGCGGTAGCGCTGCTTCAAGGATTCCACAATCGCCTTCTTCACCACCGCCTGGCAATCCGGAACACTGGATAGTTGGGACCGTACCGACTTGCCTTGCACAGGGAAGCAAGCATCCTTGGGTAACCAATCGGCCCACGGCAAGGCTTTGGTCTGCTCAAATAGTTGGTCAAAGGTATCGGCGGTGAATCGTCCCAGCAGCAGGCGCACCCGGTCCGCCACCCGCAGCCACAGGTTGCAGCGGGCGATAGCCTCCTGGTCGGCCCAAAAAGTGACCTGATTGTTCTCCACTTCCAAGTCTGTATACCCCAGCTCCCGCAGTTCCCTCGCCACCACCGATTCCAGCGCGAAAGCCGCAGTCGCCACCAATCTTACCCTAGACATTGCGATTCCTCCATCCCTGGCAGAGTGTCTCTATCTAGCATGCACCATGCTGCTCCACTCCTGATCATTCAAGCCATTATACCCATTAACTCACCCAGCCTCCAAATGCTCTGTTTCTTGCCGAGCGCTAGCAGCCAACTCGTTAGGCTGATCACTGGCAGGGCGGTTTCTGGTACAGCGCGTTTGCTCCTGAGAACACACCGTTCGAGACGGGCGATAGGCATGAGACCTCCAGGGCTGTAGCTGCATCTGCGCATGAAAGAAGCAAGGGAGGTGACATAAAGCCCACCGACCCTTGCGCGTTTCCAGCTCGTTTTCCTGTTGCTTTCAGTCTACTCCACTGCTCCCGGTGCCAGTCGGCGATAGAACGCCTTGGGGTCATCCGGGCACTCTAAAGGGAAGGCCGCGTTGTATTCCCGAGTGCCTGGCGGATCGTATAGGCCGAACTTTCGCCAAGGGTTGCAGCGGGGTGTGCCCAAGGCTATCTCTACCTCTCCAGCGGTGACGTCATAGATGGCAGACCAGAGGGTACCTAAACCGTCTTGGTAGTAGTGGCAGCAGACGCCGTCCGGGAGCGGATTGCTGAGGACGCTCCGGATGTCCTCCTTGCCGATCGGCTGCCCGGAGCATAGTGCTCTGTCTAGCGCCTGGTAGCGAGCCACCGATTGCCACATGCGCCCTTGGTCGTATGGCATCATGTCTGGATGATTGAAGTGGTTTGTGGACAGTAGCACGGCAGTCTCGCTGCCAGGGCCGATGCGCCTCACTGCGCGGTGTGAGCAAGCGATCTCCACCAGCGCTGCCTGGCCGCTTTTGTCGGCCAGCAACAGGTTAAGGTTGAAGGAAATAGGGATTTTGGCCAACACCTCGAGGGCGTGGTCCACCGATTCGCAACGGTCCAGCAAGGTGCGGATCACCGCCCAGAAGCGGATTCCATCCTCTTTCACCGGCACCATCGGTGCACCAGCTGACATAGTAACCACTAGTCCGTGCTCGTTCATCCCGTCTATCCGGCCAAAAAAGAGCAATGAAAAACCAAGATGTGCAGCCCTGCCCTGCACTCGGGTGGTCACCAGTCGGAAGTCGTCGTTAAATCCCCACTCATAGCTGCGCCCGACGTACATGTGTCCATCGCGAGTTTGCCGCGGCAGCACCGCCATCTGGCTGCACTGTCTACTGCCTTGATAAGAGAACGAGTAATAGACGACTTGCTCCGGTGGCACTCCTACGGCGTCGGCAAACCCCTGAATCTCTTCATTTAGGTCAGGACAGTACCGATCGCAGAAGCGCATGACCTTTTCCGCCTGCTGACAAGTTAGGGCAGGAGCATCAGGCCAAGGGGAAGTAAGCAGCTGCAGCAACTGTTCATTCTGTCTGCACATTTCGCCTTGTGTTCGCCCGATCTCGTAAGCGGTCCCTTCCATCACTGTGTGACGAAAGGTTATCGTCTGCCACTTGGTTGTCTCGACCATCCAATCCCTCCTGTTCGTATAGGCATGGGGCTTAGCGAGCCTGAAGTTGTTAAGAACGGACTATAGCCCTATCGCCTACGATCATAAGGCAGGCAATCACACCCACCGGCAGGACTCTTCCTTTAGAGCTACTTGTGCTCCATCTAGATCAAAATCAGGAATGTGCAGACTGCCGCTACTGCAGCCAAACACCTTTGCCTTATGCTCAGGTCAGCTGCCTCAATAGACCTAGATGCTCTTCCACGAATTTCTGCGCCGGCATCAAGATAGCCTCGCGCACCGCCTCCAGTCCTCCTTGTTGCTCGATCAAGCAGAACAGGTGGCACCCGACCACATAGGACAACCGTTGGTCGGACAAGCGACCGAGAATCTCTTCCACTTCGGCCTCGCTCAGCTGGTCGTCACGTAACATCTCCAGCAGTTCCAGCAGGGAGGTGGCCTTGATTTGCAGTGTGCGACGCTGCTGCAGTGGCAAGTAGTCTCGCTCCTGCAGTTGTTCGGCTTGCCGACGGGGGGCCAGGGCAGCGTATACTGCCACCCCTTCGTTCTGGAGTAGCGTATAGACCAGTCGGCGCAACCCACCTGGCTGCACCATCCAATCCAGCCGCATCGCCCCATGCAACCGTTCGTAGGCTACGTGAGCAGCCTCATGGATCAACAGGAAGTCTATCTCCCGGTTGTCGTTGAGGTATTTGGGCGAGTTGAGATTGATGGCCACGTTGCCATCCAGCCCGATGCCCGTGTCATATCCGACAATGCAATGTAACCCGGTATTTTGCCAGCTGGTGGAGGGGAACAGCTGCAGCAGCGTTCCGGCGACCAGTCGCAGCAGGCGGGTCCGGTTCCTCTGCACATAGCTGATCAAGCGTTCAATGTCGCAGGCGTTGTCCCTGACGTTTCGCAGCCCGTAGAGATTGCTGGGGTGGCCGTTAATCGCATTCCAGAAATCAGCCGGTCTCACCGGTGCAAACGACAGCGCCTGGCTATGCTTGACCACCGCCCGGTATCCAGGATGTCGCAGCAGGCGACCCAGTTCGCTCTCTGTTGGGCTGCGCATCCAATCCAAGAAACCCCTCGCCGCATCAGTGCTCAGTGTCAACCCATAGACATCCATTCCTATCACTCCTCAATGGCGGCCTGATTTTTCCTGGTGTGGCAAACCGACCACGATCATCAGCTGCGGGAGCGCGCCTCGTTCCCTCTGTTCTCGGTTGCTTGCGGAGACTCCTTCCCATGCGAGAAGTTATATCGGGAATTTATGTAAAAGCAGGAGCGATGCATGATACACTAACAGTAAGTGCTCTGGGGAGAGCTTTGCACAAGAACAAATCGCGATCCACCCTAATAGGCTATAAGGACAGATAGAGACATGGGGGTTGGAAACAATGGAGCAGAAGCTCAAAGTAGGTGTTGTTGGCGCCACTGGCATGGTGGGACAGAGGTTTGTGCGCCTGTTGGCCGGGCACCCCTGGTTCCAGGTGACTGCGTTGGCTGCTAGTCGTCGCTCGGCGGGCAAGAGCTACGCCGAGGCTGTCTCCGGCCGCTGGACTTCTAGCGATCCGGTGCCGGATGACATCGGTCAGTTGATCGTGCTCGATGCGAGCCAGGTGGCAACAGTGACGGCAGATGTGGACTTTGTTTTTTGCGCTGTCGATATGGACAAAGCGACCACAAGAGAGCTGGAGGAGAAGTACGCCAAGCTGGAGACTCCGGTGGTCTCCAACAACTCGGCCCATCGCGGCACCGAGGATGTGCCGATGATCATCCCGGAGGTCAACCCGGAACATATGGACGTGATCCCTGCTCAACGGCGACGGTTGGGGACCAAGCGTGGCTTTATCGCCGTCAAGCCCAACTGCTCCATTCAAAGCTATGTGCCGGCTCTTCACCCCTTGCTCCAGCACGGACCGACCAGGGTGGTGGTCTGCACTTATCAGGCTATCTCCGGGGCTGGTCGCACTCTTGAGACTTGGCCGGAAATGGTGGACAACGTAATTCCGCTGATCAAAGGCGAGGAGGAAAAGAGCGAGCACGAACCGATGAAGATCTGGGGGCAGGTCCAATCTGGACGGGTAGTGCCGGCCGTCAGCCCGGAGATTACCGCCCAGTGTATCCGGGTGCCAGTATCCGACGGACATCTGGCGGCCGTTTTCGTCGACTTTGAACGGACGCCTAGCAGGCAACAGATGATTGACGCTTGGAACGGATATCAAGGCAGGCCGCAGCAGCTGCGCTTACCCAGTGCACCCCAGCAGCCGATTCGCTATTTCAGCGAACCAGACCGGCCGCAGACCAGGCTAGATCGCGATCTGGAGCGAGGCATGGCCATCACTGTGGGCCGCCTGCGCCCGGATCCAGTGTTTGACTACAAGTTCGTCTGTCTTTCCCATAATACCTTGCGCGGAGCCGCCGGGGGGGCTGTGCTGATGGCAGAGCTGTTGGCGGCGGAGGGCTATTTGACGGCGAAGTAAGCTATATCATTTCCGTTATCTGGAGGTAGTTGCCGATGATAGTCTGGGTCGATGCTGATGCCTGTCCCCGATCGGTGCTTTCATATTTGCAGCAGTCGCAATCTGGGTTGGGATTCCAACTGCGGACAGTCTCTTCGCACAATCATCTGCTTGAAGTGCCGGGCCACATCACCGTCGGTCCAGAGTCGCAAGCGACGGATTTGGCGATCATCAACCGCCTGCGCCCAGGCGATTTGGTGGTGACACAGGACTGGGGCTTGGCCGCCCTAGTGTTGGGCAAGGGCGGTCAAGCCCTGTCACCCAATGGAACCGTTTACCAGGCGGGGAAAATGGCATTCATGTTGGAGCACAGGAATGCGCTGGCTCGCTTCCGGCGGGGCGGAGGGCACACCAAAGGGCCAGCTGCCCGCACCAAGGCTGACGATCAGCGGTTTCAAGCTGCTTTCATTCGTCTGCTGCAAGCATAGGCGCTTTTGCCTTAGCGTGGCACAAGTGCTGTGTTCCAGACGACACTCAACAGGCGTCGCGTTTGCGGCGCCTTGTGTCGTCTTTTTCCTTCGAAAGATACTGTCATTCCGAGCACTTTGACAAGCTCAGCATGAACTCCGCGAAGAATCTAGATCCTTTGCTTCGCTCAGGATGACACCGGCAGAGCCTAAGCGCGTCAGTCTGACCGCCGCGAGCCTGGCTACTTATCCATAATGGTGCTTCCGTATCATGACTGTTTTGCCGCCGGGCAGGGAATAAGAAAGTGGCTGTGGAATGTATGCTAGACGGCTGGGCTTGTTGGTAGCCGAGGCAAGATGAACGGCAGCTAAGGATTGGCAGCACATAGAACTCACTTAAAGGAGGATTGATCCTGATGATGAATCGAGAGCAACTGTTGAACGAAGGCATCCTGGCTAAGTTCCTGCGTTATGTGCAAATTGACTCTCCAGCGGAAGAGGGCACCGGACAGACTCCCAGTACTCCTGAGCAATTGGCGATGGCACGCGTCCTGTGCGACGAGTTGCTTGCCCTCGGCCTGTCCGACGCCAAGGTGGACCAACACGGTTTTGTTACCGCCACCTTGCCTGGCAACAAGCAGGATTGCCCGGTGGTCGGCTTCCTGGCACACATGGACACTGTTCCCGGCGTTCCTAATCGTGGGGTGCGGCCCTTGGTGCATGAGAATTATCAGGGCGGAGTAATCCAGCTTCCCAGTGGGGCGGTGCTGAACCCGGAGGAATTCCCCACCTTAAAGAAGGTCGTGGGTCATACTCTGGTAACCTCCGACGGCAACACCCTGTTGGGAGCCGACGATAAGGCGGGTATAGCTGCCATTATGGAAGCAGTCTGCTTCCTACTGAAGAATCCTCAATTGCAGCGGGGCACTATCAAGGTGGCCTTTACTCCCGATGAAGAAATCGGCACCGGGATCGGCAAGTTCGACGTGAAGGCTTTCGGTGCCGATTTGGCGTATACTCTCGACGGCGGCGCCTACGGAGAAATGCAGGACGAGACCTTCAACGCAGCCAACTATCGCCTGCAAATCACAGGCAAGAGCTCACATACCGGCACTGCCCGGGACGCGATGATCAACGCCATTCACCTGGCCAGTCACCTGGCTAGTTCTATCCCTGCTCATATGCGCCCAGAGACGACCGATGGATATCGTGGTTTCATCCACCCCAATACCATCACTGGTACCTTTGAGCGGGTGAACATGCAGGTATTCGTGCGCGATTTCACTGAGCAAGGTCTTCAGCACAAAGAGGAGATTTTGCAGCGGCTTTGCCAAGAGATCTGTCATCGCTATCCTGGGGCAGCTATCGACTTGGAGAAGACTGGTGGCTACCGCAACATGAAGGGCATTCTCAAGGACAACCCACTGATCGTGCAGCTGGCGCAGGAAGCGATCCGCATGACCGGGACCGAGCCGGTGATGCGTCAGGTACGGGGCGGAACCGATGGCTCGCAGTTGACTTACATGGGACTGCCCACCCCCAATCTGTTTGATGGCGGCTCCAATGCCCATTCCCGCCTGGAGTGGGCGTCGGTGCAGTGGATGCAGAAGGCGGTGGAAGTGGTCCTCAACCTTTGCCAGCTTTGGTCTAGCCAGCCTAGGAACAGCTAAGAACCAAAACGATTGCACCAGAAAACAGGTGCTTTACAGGAACAAGGCTAACTCAGCGTCAACAGAGAGTTAGCCTTGTTTTTTTGCTGGATAACCGCAAATACTGCCGGGATAATGCTGCTGTTTGGGCATATTGATCTTCCTGGCGCAGAAAAAGAGAAAAATTCTCCTCCTCTGCTGAATAAATGGTCGGAAACACAACAATACTAGAAGATGAAAATAAAACTCGATGTGAGGTGTTTTCGGTGTCGATAATTTGGTTTAGACAGGCGGCGAGAGGAAGAGGTAGTGCAGGTGCAGACAAGACCTACAGAATTACCTTCACCGACAGGCCTAAGGGTGTAAGGCTGAATGCAGCGCTGACCAAACACTTGGTGGCATCGAATGTGCGTTATGTGCAGATCGGTGTGGAAGATGACGTGTTGTTGGTCAAGCCCATGACCGAGAAGAAAGATAGTTTTAAGCTAATCGTCAACAAGAATAGTGGGCAGATCTGCTCCACGGCGATCGGCGAATGGGCCGCCAAAAAGGGGTTGCTGAAGTCGCGGGCAGCCGGCGTCTGGAACAGCCAGCGGGCGCTGTATATGTTCTCGCTCTCCGAAACTCCGTCCTCTGCCGAGGCAGTCAGCCAAAACAGCTAAGCACAGAGCAAGAAAAAAGACCCAGGGCCAAACGGCCTTGGGTCTTTTCTTGGCTAGAGCTATTGCTTACCAGCGAGAACGCCTGGCTGCGAAGCAATCCTGGCAGTAGACAGGACGATCCCCGCTCGGCTTAAACGGCACCTGGGTCTCCTTGCCGCATTCGGCGCAGACTACAGTGTGCATTTCGCGCTGGCCACCGGTGCGGCCACCATTCTGAGCCTTGCGAGCTGCACGGCACTCCGGGCAACGTCCCGGCTCATTCTGGAAACCACGTGATGCGTAGAACTCTTGTTCTCCAGCTGTAAAAATGAACTCCTTGCCACAGTCACGGCAAGTTAATGTCTTATCAGTGTACATGAATCTACCTCCTTCCTCCGGAAATCCTCGTCATATGAACTCTGGCCGGAAAAACGGAGGTGAAAAGAGACTCTTAGTCTGCATACCTTTGTCTTCAGCCAACCGACGATACTATAATACTACTCTATGAGCGGCCAAAAAGCAAATGGGTTATATAGTGAAAAAGGCCCAAGGCTGATCAGCCTGGACCTTTAGTTGTGCTGCATGAGGTTTCCGTCAAGCTACTACCAGCGAGCTCTGCGTGATTGGAAGCAGTCTTGGCAGTAGACAGGGCGATCTCCGCTAGGCTTAAACGGAACTTGAGTTTCTTTGCCACACTCGGCGCAGATGACAGTGTGCATTTCGCGGGGCTGGCGTGGGCCGCCCATCCGGCTGCCACCACCATTCTGTGCCTTGCGTGCTGCACGACATTCGGGGCAGCGGCTCGGCTCGTTTTGGAAACCGCGACTGGCGTAAAACTCCTGCTCGCCAGCGGTAAAGGTAAATTCCTTACCGCAGTCCCGGCAAGTTAGGGTCTTGTCAGTATACATGTTCCAACCTCCTTCCTCCGGATATCTCGTCTTGTTTCAGTGGCCAGGAGAACGGAGGTGAAATAGGAACTTGCGGGTTCTTATACCTTGTCTTCAGCCGAACTAGACGATCAGTCTGAGTATATCTTAGCGACAGGCATATTTCAATCGGCAGACCAGCTGCCTAGAAGATTTTGTCTATCCAGCGATATCGCTCCTGTACATACTCTTTCGCCCGGCAGTTGAACCTAATGGTGGCGAGAGCCAAAATCCAATGTTGGAGGTGCTGACTTGTCACAACACATTCATTGCGCAGTTAACAACTGTCACTACTGGACCCAGGGCAACAAATGTGCTGCAAACGAAATTCTGGTAGTCAGCGACCAGTTTGGTCACTCACAGCCAGACTCAGTAGATGCTACTCAGGCAGCCAGTATCCCTGCAACCTCAGCTCAGACTTGTATGGAAACTTGCTGCAAGACGTTTGTGCCCAAAGGAAGCAACAAGACACACCTTGACTCAGTGACCAAGCAAAGCAGCACTCAATCCAGTGCTTGGCACAATCCGACCCACTAAGTCGATCGGCCCGGCCAACCGCCGGGCCGATTGCTGCAAGCCTAAAGCAGAGGGGCCGCCAGTCTGGCCAGGGACTGCTTCATCCGCTGCCATGGCCCCCTTCTGCCATAGTCCGCCAATGTAAGTTGGGCGGAACGGGCAAGGTCCCGCTCAAATATCTCTTCCAGCCTGCGGGCGACACCCGGATCATAGACGAAAGCGTTGACCTCGTAATTCAGGCGGAAGCTGCGTAGGTCAAAGTTTGCGCTGCCAACCGTGCTGACTATCCCATCCACCGTCAGCATCTTGCTGTGCAAGAATCCAGCGCGATAGAAGAAAAATTCCACGCCCGCCGGAAGCAGTTCGCCGACGAAGGATAATCCTGCTGGCAGCACCAAGGGGTGGTCGGCGTTGCGGGGCAGAATCACCCTCACCTTCACCCCCGACAGCGCCGCCATGCGCAGAGCATCGATCAGGCTGTGGTCAGGGATGAAATAGGGAGTCTGCAAGAACACGTGGGTTTGGGCCGCATGAATCATCTTCAACATTCCCATCCTCACTGGTTGCAGCGGGGTATCGGGCCCGCTGCTGACAATTTGGATAGCCGTGTTCCCGGTTGCTGGTTGTACCGGTGCAACTGGCCCGTCTAGCCGGGCTGATTTCCCTGTGGCCAGCTGCCAATCCTGCTGAAAGCAGGCATTTAAGTTGGCAGCGGCTTCGCCCACGATGCGCAAATGCAGATCGCGCCATGCAGAGAACTCTTCCGGGAGGCCGGCATACTCGTCACCGATGTTGAACCCGCCCACGTAACCGATGTTGCCGTCGATCACACAGATCTTGCGGTGGTTGCGATGATTGAGGCGATGGAGTGTCCCCAATCGCAGCGGGAAATAGTGCGCCGCTTGCCCTCCCTGGCGGAGCAGAGGGGTGAAGAAGCCTTTGGGCAGACGAATGCTGCCCAACCCGTCACAAAGCAAGCGCACTGCCACCCCCCGTGCTGCCTGCTCTGCCAATACCTGCACCAGTCGTTCCCCGGTAGGGTCGTTACGCACAATGAAGTATTCCAAATGGATAAAATGCTTAGCTTGCTTAATATCCTGAACCATGGCAGCCCATTTCTTCTCCCATGGCAGTGAATATTTACCTGATTATCCGTTGTCAGCGGTGCATTGGCTGTAGTCAGCAATCGTTGCATCGCGTCTATTCCCGGGTTTGACAGTTCACTCACCTCACTTCACCCACAGTAGCTGCTCAACCTGCATAGGCATTCGAATGTTCGTGATAGCCACCGAAGCAGTTCGACCGCCGTATATTCCTGATGTCCCTGGAGAAGCTGCTGCTTGAAAACGGCTGAGGAGATGGAGACATTGCGCAAACGACCTGACTGGCAAGCAGAATACAGACGCATTATTGATGACATCCTGCAGAACTGTGAGTTCGCGCAGTTGGCTGACTTCCATCATCATGGGACCTCCCTGCTGGAACACTGTTACACAGTTTCGTATTTATCCTACCTGCTGTGCCGCAGGCTGGGATTAGATTTTGTTGCCGCGGCCAGGGGCGGCCTCTTGCACGATTTCTTCCTTTACGATTGGCGAGCCTATAAGCGGGCGAGGCAGGGTCCGAACCACGGTCTGCATCATCCACGGGTGGCGCTGCAGAACGCCTGTAAGCACTTCACCGTCAGCGCCAAGGAGCGGGAGATCATTCTGCTGCATATGTTGCCCAAAGTATGGGGCTGGCCAAGACACCCGGAATCGTGGATCGTCTCTTTGGTAGACAAGTATGTTGCCCTGCGCGAGCATTTTGGTTGGAAACCCCATTGCTCATTTTTGCCTGGTAGAAACAGAGACGGCCAAGCGCAGCAATAGTCTGTGCCTTGGAAGTTTTCTACCGGGACGGCAGGAATAATTCTTCCGCCAGACGAAATAGTGTTCATATGCAGGTACCTGGACTTATTGTTGCCAGGACTACGAAAGGGGTGTTCAAACGAAGTGTTACCAGTAACCGCGCCAGAAACATGGTTTGGCCACCAGTTGGGGGCTGACCGCAAGATCGCCCGCTGGGACAGAATTGTCGACTACTTCTATCAATTGGACAAAGAGTCCGATCGCATTCAGGTTAGCGATTTGGGTCCTTCCACCGAAGGCAATCCTTTCCTGCTGGCAATTATCTCTTCGCCAAACAACCTGAAGAATCTGGAGGAGTTACGGCAAATCAACCTCCAGATTACGGATCCCCGGGGACAGACAGAGGCTGCCATCAAGCAGCTGACGCAGCAAGGAAAAGTGGTCATTTTGCAGACCATGAGTCTGCACGCTTCCGAGATCGGCGGCACCCAGATGGCTCCAGAACTGGCCTACGATTTGCTCAGTGGTGAAGACGAAGACACTGAGCGCATTCTGGAGAACGTGATCTTCTTGATGGTGCCTTGCTTCAATCCCGATGGGCAGCAGATGGTCACCGATTGGTACAACCGCTGGCTGGGTACGGAATACGAAGGATGCAGCATGCCGTGGCTGTATCACAAGTACGCTGGCCACGATAACAACCGTGACGCCTTTATGCAGAACCTGGTTGAGAGTCAATACGTGGGCCGGTTGCTGCTGCGGGACTGGCGGCCCCAAGCCTACCAGGACCATCACCACATGGGTAGCTACGGTGCCCGCCTCTATGTCTCGCCCTACTCGGATCCCATCAGGCCGCATGCCGATCCCCTGATCTGGCGGGAGCTCTCCTGGTATGGGGCGCATATGGCCTACAAGCTAGAGGAGAAAGGGAAGACTGGCATCCTCAACGGAGCGCAGTTCCCAGGGTGGGGACACTTTGGCTTCCATTGGTTGACCAACCATCACAACATTGCCGGCATGCTGACCGAATCGGCCAGCGCCAAACTGGCAACACCTCTTTACATACAGTCTAGTCAACTGAGTGGAGCCGACAAGCGGACGCTGCCGGAGTATGCTCCGCAGACCAACTTCCCACACCCCTGGCCAGGGGGCTGGTGGCGCTTGCGCGACATCGTTGAACAGCAGAAAATCTCCGCCTGGGCGCTATTGGATGTCGCTGCCCGCAACAAGGAAACGATTCTCTGGAACGCCTATCAGAAGGCCAAGCGGCAGACCGACCGGGGTGCCAGGGGACCAGTTAAGGCCTACGTCATCGACGCCCAGCAGCATGATCCGTTGACTGTGCGCAAACTGGTACAGGTGCTGCTGAATCAAGGCGTGGAGGTGCATCAAGCCGCAGGTGAAATGCGGGTAGGCAAGAAGATCTACTCAGCCGGCAGCTATGTGGTGTTGGCCGCGCAACCCAAACTGGGCGTGATCCGGGTGCTATTGGAGGAAACCCGCTATCCTAACACCTATTGGTCCAAGCATGCCGATGGCACTACCGCCGCTTTTGATACTGCTACCGACACAGTGGCTGAATATATGGGTGTGCATGTGCATGCCAGCCAGCAAATCCCGGATGGAGAACTGAAGGCGATCGAGCAATTGTCACCTGTTCACGGACAGGTTGCTGGGGTTGCCTCCCACGGCTATCTGCTGGACGCCCGTCAAAACGATACCTACCGCGCTGTCAATCTGCTGCTCAAGCATGGCGTGCAGGTTGACCGTTGCACCGAAAGCATCGAGCTAGACGGTCGGCATTATCCGCCTGGCATGTTTGTGGTGCCAAAAGCCGATCAGGTATTGCTGCAGGAGATTGCCCAGCACACTGGAGTAGACTTTGTTGCCTTGGCAGAGCGGCGGACCGATTGCACTCAACCTGTGCAAGCGCAACGCGTGGGTCTCTTCCAGCGGTACTATGGCGGCAACGCCGACGAGGGTTGGACCCGGCTGATCCTGGAACGCTTCGACTTCGCCTATGAGACGGTGATGGATACGGACATCAAGGCGGGCAACTTGAAAGAACGCTTCGATGTGCTGGTGTTCCCGAGCGACTGGAAACAGCTGATCGTGGACATCAGTCAGCCCGACAAGAACAATCCGCGCGGCGCAGCCATGTTCCTGCGTTGGTTTGGCGACACTATCCCGGACGAGTACAAGAGTGGCATCGGCCAGGAGGGCATCAAAGCCTTGCGCGAGTTTGTTCAAGCCGGCGGCCGTTTGGTGGCAATGAACAACTCCTGTGAGTTCGCTGCGGAAGTCTGTGGGTTGAAAGTGAAGAACGTGGTCGCCGGTTTGTCTGCCACTGCTTATCAGACCCATGGCTCCACCTTGCGGGTGGAAGTGGATACGGATCATCGCTTGGGTTACGGCATGCCCCAGGAAGCCTGGGTGCTCAACTGGAACAGCCCTGTGTTGCAGGTGACTGACACCTTCCATGCAGAGAACTATCATGTCGTCGCCCGCTATCCGGAGAAGAACGTCTTGAAGAGTGGCCTGCTGATGGGCGAGGAGCATGTGGTCAACAAGTCTGCGATGATTGCGGCCAAGTGCGGTCACGGCGAAGTGGTGCTGATTGCCTTTGCCCCGCAACACCGCGGCCAGATGCACGGGACGTTTAAGGTGTTGTTCAACTGTCTGTACTACTAGCCTGTAACTGGAGAGCGGAGAGATGATTCTCTGTAGGTAAGGGGACACACCTCAGCAGAGAAGTGCGTTTTGCGGGCGTGAGTATGTCTCCAATGGATGGGTCTCGTTTCTATCTAGAGTGCGGGGAGTGATTTCCTGTCGGTCAGGTGACACGCTTGGGAGGTGGCTAGTAGGAGATGAGGGGTGAGAAGGCGGGCTTGCGTCTCATATCTCATTTCTCACAGTACACTTCCCAAGCATGTCCCCAACGGGAGGGTTGGTTGTTCTGACGAAGCGCGGGGAGAAAATGCAATTCTAAGGGGGAAAAGGGAGATTATGAAGATTGTTGTTGCTGAGTTTTCTCATGAGACATGTACCTATTGTCCTGATCCCACCACCATCGAGCGCCTGGAGCCGTACGTGAAGAGAGGTCAAGATGTGCTCGACTCTTCACGTGGTATCCCCAATTACGTCAACGGCTTCATTCAAGTAGCTGAAGCTGAGGGTGACGTGGAATTGGTACCCGTTATTCGCGTGGGCATGGCCCCTGGTCCCTACACCAGTTGGTGGGATCGGGAGTGTTACGAGAAATACGCCGCCGAGATTGTCGCTGGTGTGGAGCAAGCGGGCGAGATCGATGGCGTGCTGTTGGCGTTGCACGGAGCTATGGCAGTGCGTGGCATTCCTAAACCCGAGGCAGAAATCGTCCGCCGTGTGCGGGCCGTGGTGGGCGACAAGCCGATCATGGTCACCTTGGACCTGCATGCCAACGAAGACGAAGAGTTGGCCGCGGTTGCCGATGCTGTCTTCGTGATCAAGACCTATCCGCACGTGGACTCTCAGGAAACCGGTGCAGCGGCAGCTCGCTGCATGGTGGAGACCATCCGCGGCCGCTTCCAGCCGAAAGTAGGGTGGAAGAAACCGGGCATCATTTCCGCCAGCATCTATCAAGCATCCGGGTACCATCCGATGAAAGACCTGCTGGATCGCGCCAACGAGTGGGAACAGAAGGAGAATGTCTATTGGGTGGCCATCGCCCCGGGGTTCGCCTATGCGGATGTTCCTGACGTGGGGATGTCGGTTGTGGCCATCACCAATGGCGACCAAGAGCTGGCTGACACCATCGCTCAAGATATAGCCGATCTGGCTTGGTCCTTACGGGCTTCCTTTAGCGAGAAGCTGCCCAATCCGGCAGAAGCGGTG
Source organism: Bacillota bacterium (assembly GCA_050949055.1). Classification (GTDB taxonomy): domain Bacteria; phylum Bacillota; class UBA994; order UBA5500; family UBA5500; genus JAEZJZ01. Next base: position 24,099 of record JBMNFA010000007.1, read on the forward strand.
CAACAAGCGATGCAGCATGTGGCTTCTGGCACCCGCCCTATTCTGCTGGCCGATGGTGCTGACCGCACCGGCGACAGCACCCATGTGTTGCGGGAGTTGCTGCGGCAGGGAGCCAAGAATTTTGCCATCCCAGGCATTTCCGATCCCAAAGCAACCCACTTCCTGGCAGAGAATCACCAGGTGGGCGACCAGGTTACTGTGAAAATCGGCGGTTGGGCTAGCGAGTTCTCCGGCGAGCCGGTAGAGGTAACTGGCATCATCAAATACATCGGTCGCCCTGAATATGTGTTGGTCGGCCCGATGCGTAAAGGCGCCCGCGTCAAGGACGGCTTGGTTGTCCTGCTCGACCTGGGTGATAACCGCAATGTGGTTGTCTCGGAGCGCATGCGCGGCTCCAACGACAGTTCCGGCCTAACTTCCGTGGGGATCGATGTGGATAGCCTGGACATCGTCATTCTGAAAGACCGCGTGCATCACCGCGCTTTCTGGGACAGCGTCTGCAAGGTGGACATTCGGGTGGATGCCCCTGGCATCGGCGTCGCCGACCTGTCGCAACTGCACTACGAAAATATCCCGGACGACATTTATCCCATCGGGAAGAATTGCCCCAAGGAGTGAACCATGCCCAACAAGTGGAATCAGTATGTCGCTTTTGCCCGCGAGCTGATGGATCGTGAGCACATCGCGGGTGCCGCAGTGGCCGTCGCCCAAAACGGCCAGGTGCTGTTTGAGCAAGGATTCGGTTACCGCGATGTGGAGCACAAGTTGCCCGTCACTCCAGAGACGATTTTCGGCATCGCATCGGTCAGCAAGTCCTTCACCGCACTGGCGATCATGCAGTTGGCAGACGCCGGTCTGCTCAGTGTAGATGACCCGGTGACCAAGTTCCTGCCTGAGCTGCAGTTTAAGGGTGTGGATGACATGAACGCCATCAAGGTACGGCATTTGCTGTCCCACACCACAGGCTTGCCGCCGATGCGCCGTCGCCAGGATATTGCCACATTTGCTGAGCACATGCAGTTCCTGCAGAACGAAGATTACACCATGCTTGGTCGACCGGGAGAGTACTTCAGCTACTGCAATGACACGTTTCTGCTGCTGGGAGCGATTATCGAGCGGCTGAGTGGGCGCATCTACCGCAAATACATGACCCAGCATGTGCTGGATGCCCTCGGCATGTATCGCTCCACCTACAGTATTGAGGAACTGACGCGCTTCCAAAACGTGACGGTACCTTACCAATGGAACCGACAAGCTGAGAACTGGGACGCCAAGGAGTGGCCTGCTTTGGGCAACTTTGAGGTAGGCGGCGGCGTCCGCTCCTGTGTGCGCGACCTGTTGAAATACGGGCAGGTGTACGCCAGCGGTGGCCAGTATAACGGCGAACAGATCGTCTCAGCTCAAGGAATCAATGCCATGCGCCGACCGATGTATCGCAGCGGCCGCAAGACCTGGTATTGCTTTGCGCTGCAGGTGACCCCTGACCACCACGGCTACACACTGGTGGAGCATGGAGGAAACCAGGTAGGTGTGGCATCCACCTTTGGCTTTGTTCCAGAGACCGGCACGGTGGTGGCCGTGTTGACCAACACCAGCGGGGCTTCCGCCAGTGCGCTGTGGCTGGGAGCGATGAATACCGCCCTCGGTCTACCTCTAGATACGCCGCGCAGCGTGGAGCCCGAGTACTCACCAACTGCGCAGGAAGTTCAGCGGGTGCTGGGTACTTACCGGGCGGCTGAGGGCGGTTGGATTACTGTCAAACAGGAATCCGGCCAGCTGGAGGTGGAAACTCAAGAGGGAACCCATGCAGCTCGTATGAGCAGCGCGAACACCCTGGTCTTCACCTTCAAGATTCCGCGGGTAGTGCGCTTCTACTTCCGTAATCACGAGCCGCAAGCTTGGGCGGCATTGTCCGGCTCCCGCATGCTGCAGCGAGCCGAGTAGAACCGGAAAAGAGTCAGAATAGCGTTCGGGGCTGCTGCAAAACAGCAGCCCCCTTTGCATTCCTAGGCAGCTGGCCAGTCTCTCAGCTCCGTCAGTCGCTGACGCGACAGCCCCCTTGTAAGGGGGCCGTCATGGCTGGTGCCATGACGGAGGGAGAGAAAAGGTGAGACTTGGGGACGGCTGACTGTCCCGCTCTTCGGAACGGGGCAGGGTGCCTTTCCCCCTGTTCCACGCAAATCAGACGATAAACTGAGTAGGGTAACAAGTAGAATCGTTCTTTGCCTAGCCGCGAATTCGCACTCTCTATATACTGGCATGGTATGAAACGAGGTGAGACAGATGAAACGCGACTTAACCAAAGGCAACGTAATAGGCAACCTATTGACGACGGCCGTTCCCATCATGCTGGGGTTTATGGCTCAAACGCTGTATGACCTGGTGGACATGGCTTGGGTGGGCAGACTATCCGCCAACGCGGTGGCTGCCGTGACTGTATTCACTACCCTTTATTGGCTCTCCTTCGTGCTGAACAACATCGTCGGTCATAGCTCTGTCTCCCTAATCTCCCAGAGCTATGGCTCCAAAGACATGGCCAGAACTAGACGGGTGGTGGAGCAGACCCTGGTGTTCAAGTTTCTGTTGGCAGTGATGGCCAGCGCGGTCATGCTTACCTTGCTGCCCCGGTTGCTCGGCTTGTTCACAGCAGATCGGGCGGTGCTGGCCGATGCTTTGGCCTATGGGCGAGTGCGTCTCACCATGTTGCCGATCATGTTCAGCTCGCTGACAGTGGCCACGGCGCTGCGCTGTGTGGGCGACTCGCGGCGGGCGATGTACATCATGTTCGTTTCTGCAGGCATGAACATCCTGTTAGATCCATTGTTCATCTTCGAACGCGTACCAGGACTGGGTATCCCCGGCTTGGGGCTGGGGGTGATGGGGGCTGCGCTGGCAACCGAGATCTCCGCTGCTACTGCCTTCCTGTTCGGAGCTTGGATGCTCTTTTCTGGTAAGAGCTACGTACAGCCTACCCTGAAGGGGTTGCTGCGGTTGGACTGGCAGATAGACTGGCAGTTGATCAAGATCGGGCTCCCGGTCAGCTGCGAATCGCTGCTCCGTAGCTTGGCGGAAGTGTTCATCCTGCGCTTCGTCTCCGTCTACGGCACATTGGCTGTGGCGGCGATCGGCATCGTGCAGCGAGTGGTTCGGTTCTTCTTTGTTCCGTTGGAAGGGCTGATGTCTGCAGGTGGCACCATTGTCGGACAGAACTTGGGGGCAAAGAACATCTCTCGGGCGGACCAGACGGTCAGAACGACTGCGCTGCTGGGGGTGGGGAGCATGGTGTTCTTCACCCTGCTGGCCTATGCACTCCCCACCCAGATACTCGGCCTGTTCACTCACGACATAGCCGTGCTGCAGTTGGGCAGAGGTGCCATTTACGTGCTGATGCCTGGATTGATCCTGGCTGGATTGACATTCGGACTGGCTACTTCCTTGATAGGTGCCGGTTACAGCCTGCCGTTTCTGATCTCCGGAATTGTTGCCCGCTGGCTGGTGCAGGTGCCCTTCTTGTTAATAGCGGTACAGTGGTTGCAGTTGCCCTTTATCTACGCCGCCCTCAGTTATGCCTTGGCTGAAGCCGCCGAGTGTATGGTCATCGTCAGTGCTTACCTGCGGGGCCGCTGGAAGACCTGGCGGGTGGCGCGAGTGACTGCGGAGGCAGGGACCGACGTGGAAGCAACTGCCGTCGCATCAGGCTAGTAGTGACAAGTCCCGGCAGAAGTTTTCTGTCGGAGAAGCGACAATTTTGCTGATTAACTGAAACCTTTTCTGGACTCAACCGTGATGTAATAGTAGCTCGCCTATTACCAACGCCGTTTTTCCAGTGGCATTTGATACAACTAGAATATTCAACAGGCCGCTGGACAAGAGTGTCAGGCGGCCTGTTCCTATGTTGCTGGCTGCCGGACATCACAGTGTCATCGGCGAGCTTGCGTGTACAGAAAAAGGAGGTCGATCGGGTGAAGAGACGTGTTGCCGGCCTATTGGTGCTTTTGCTGTTGTTGCAGCTGTCACTTGCAGGGTTCACCACAGTGGCGCGGGCAGAATCCGATACCGAGCTGCTCTGGGAAATAGAGTGGACCATCGATTACCCAGGACGCCCCGGCTCTCCGGCTCCTAACGATCAGTTAGCTCAGTTCCTGGGCTTTGAACGATCCCTTTTGGTTGACGGAGGCCAACTGCAGTTGCGCATGGCACAGAAGAACCTGGCGCAGCAGGACAACCGGTATCTCGTGGAAGCGATCATCATCGCCGGGGAGAATCAGCTCATCTTGGAGGGAGAAGGGGAGTATGGCAGCTACCTGGCTACCCCGCTTCTGCATGGAGAGTTCGCCGCCAAGAGCAGCCGAGGCGATGATTGCAGGGTCTTTGTTGCCCATTATCCAACGGATAGCCAAGTCAAGGTGACCTTGCAGTTTGGGGCCGATACGCCCGCTGAATCCTTGCTCACCTTTGGCGAGGGTTACGGCAACATCCAGGCTATCCACTCCCAGTTGGACGCGCGCGCCAAACAGCAAGTCAAGCTGCCGTCAGCGTTTTGGCTAGATGGCCAGCAGTTGGTGTTCCAGCCAGCCGCTCTGCTGCAGGACGACCAAGTGCTGGTGCCGGTGCGACAGCTGCTGCAAGCGCTCGGCGCCAATGTGGATTGGGACGCTGCCAGCCAATGCGTGGTCGTCAACAGAGGCGACATGGAATTACGGCTGGCTGTCGGCGGCCAGCAGTTATTGGTGGGTCAGCAATCGGTGCCGCTGGGAGCGGCTGTGTTGTCGCAATCTGGGGTCACCTTTGCTCCCTATGCGCCACTGGCCAAGGCTCTGGGCGCGGCCATTGTCACCAGGCCAAACGGGGATGTCAGCCTGCTCAGCGCAGAGCAGCGGGGACAAGAGCAAGGGTTGTTACAGATCATCCTGCTCGGGCCCGACCATCTGATCATTCAAAACGATACTAACCGAGCGTTGCCACTAGGAACATGGTCACTGATGTCCCTGGCCTCTTTTATTCCCCAGACTTTCCGTTTTCCTGCGGGGTTCATGCTGCACCCCGGCGAACAGGTACAGGTGTTGTCCGACGAGGGCATCGCGGCCGATCAGCGCTCGGTTTGGCAATGGTCCGATGGTGCCAGCGACTCGGCTCCGATGGAGTTTCAGGTGATGATTGCAGGCGTTACGCCCGGCAGTGAGCGCCTGATTCTCAGCAATCGCGGTCCGGCAGATGTCTATTTGGGCAACTGGCGGTTGGTCAGCACACTGGGGAAGCCAGCACTGCTGTTGCCGGATCGCTACTTGGCGGCCGGGAGCAGCCTGACCGTGGATGGCCAACCTGGCCCAGCGTCCGAAGAGCACGTGTTGCGCTGGCCTAATCTCCCGGCGGTGGAGCAGGCCTATCAGGCGGAGCAGGAGAGACAGGAGCAGCTCCGCACCGAGGCAGCGCAGCGGATCAAGGATGAATACGCCCCGTTGGCCAGCACGCTGGGGATCGATCAGCTCGATTACTACTTCTACGTGGCACAGCAGGAGGGGGACATGCTCAAGGGGGAACTGCCACCCTTCCAAGACAATCCTGCGGCAGGCACCGCTCTTGCCTTCGCCAAGATGCGTTTCCTGGAGCCACAACTGGCCGTTGGTGACCGCATGCCAATCTATTTCGTCAGCCCTGATGGCCAAGAGGCCTATCTGGCCATCCACAAGGCTGATGGCAGTTTTGTCGCCTATCGACTGCAATACGCAGAAGACATGGGGTTTTCCACCTGGCTGGCTGAGCAAGTGCTGCCTGAATAAGACCAGATGCTGGACCCGCGGCCATATGAACAAAGCAGGGGCTGTTGCCGCATATTCGCCGTAACAGCCCCTGCTCATAAGTTTGGTGCGTCTTATTGGTTCAGATCGTAGCTGGCCTTCTTCTGGCGGCGCAGGCGCTCTGCCCGGTCCAAAATGCGTTTGCGGAGGCGGACATTTTTGGGCGTGATTTCCACCAGTTCGTCCTCCTCGATATATTCCAGCGCTTTATCCAAAGTCATCTCCACCGGAGGCGACAAACGCATGGCTTCATCCGCCCCCGAGGAGCGCATGTTGGTCAACTGCTTCTTCTTGTTCACATTCACGTCGATGTCCTGCGGCCGGCCGGTTTCTCCGATAATCATCCCTTCATAGACGGTGGTACCAGGGCCGATGAACAGGCTGCCCCGCTCCTCGGCGGCGTAGAGGCCATACACCGTTGCGGTGCCGTACTCCCAGGCCACCAATACACCATGGTTTCGCTTGGGGATTTCACCTCGGTAGGGAGCATAACCGTTGAAGATGTGATTCATCACCCCGTAGCCGCGGGTGTCGGTCAAGAACTGCGAGCGGAAGCCGAGCAGGGAGCGGGCAGGGATGTCGAATTCCACCGAAACGCTGCCTGATTCGGTGTGCTCGATGCTCAACAGACGTGCCTGGCGGCTGCCCAGCTTTTCCATCACCACACCCAGATGTTCCTCGGGCACATCCACCGTCAACAGTTCGATCGGCTCCAAAATCTCGCCCTCTTGGCTGCTTTTGAAAATAGCCCTCGGTCGGGACACGGAGAACTCGTAGCCTTCGCGGCGCATGGTTTCGATCAGGATGGCCAGATGCAGCTCTCCCCGGCCTGAGACATGCCAGAGATCTGTCGTCTCGCCGTCCTCCACCCGCATGCTGATGTTTGTGTAGGCTTCCCGATGCAGCCGATCCCTTAAGTGACGGCTGGTGACATACTTCCCCTCTTGGCCGGCCAGCGGGCTGTCGTTGACCATGAAGTCCATGGTCACCGTGGGCTCGTCCACCTTCAGGAAAGGCAATGCTTCCGGGTGTTCAGGGTCGGCGATGGTGCAACCGATGCCCAGCTCCTCTACGCCAGTCAGGGCCACGATGTCTCCCATTGCCGCATCGGTGCATTCTACCCTGCCAAGTCCCATATACTGATAGAGCTTGACCACCTTCCCATGTTGAGCGGTTCCATCCGTTTTCAGCACCGTTACCGTCTGTCCAACCCGCATGCGGCCACGGGAGATGCGCCCGATGGCAATGCGTCCGACATAGTCATCCCAGTCCACGCTGGAAACTAGCATCTGAAGCGGACCATCAGGATTTCCCGCCGGTTCCGGGATCTCCCGCAGGATGGTCTCAAACAGCGGCACCAAGTCCTGCTCCGGATCATTCAAAAGATATTTAGCAAAGCCCGCCCGGGCTGATGCATAGAGCACCGGGAACTCAATTTGGTCCTCGTCAGCTCCTAGCTCCAGGAACAGGTCTAGGCATTTGTCCAGTACGTCGGTCGGCCTGGCGTCCTGGCGGTCGATTTTGTTGATCACGACAATTGGCTTCAGTTTCAACGCCAAAGCCTTGCGCAGCACATATTTGGTCTGGGCCAGCGGCCCTTCGGCAGCGTCCACCAACAGCAGCACTCCGTCCACGGTGGATAAGGTCCGCTCCACCTCACCCCCGAAATCTGCGTGTCCGGGAGTGTCAACGATGTTGATCTTGGTGCCTCGGTAGAAGATGCCGGTGAACTTGGCCATGATGGTGATGCCCCGTTCCCTTTCCAGTTCCATGGAGTCCATCACCCGTTCCTGCACCTGTTCCTTGGCATGAAAAACAGCGCTCTGTTTGAGCATAGCATCAACCAGCGTGGTCTTGCCATGATCCACGTGGGCGATGATGGCGATGTTGCGTGGCATGATGTCTCACCTTCCCCAGCAGTCTAGCTAGTAGGGCGCCAAGTCTTAGGCCTCAAAACCTGAGGCCGATTCGTCCGATGGGCTGCGGCTTGACGCGTGAACGAAGCACTAGCTATTATAAACACTCCAAGCTTTTCCCGTCAAAAGCTTTTCCGGTGCGAGACTGCTTTTTTCTGTCAAGAATCTTTGTCAGGCGGTGCTGCAACAATTAGTTTTTGGTTGCCGGCAAGAACTATGCCTTGATTCGCAGGGTTTCTCTTTCGCGTTACGAATTATATCAATGCAGATACTGAGGTCGAAAGTAGGAGCGAAAACCGTTTCGGCCAGTCAGTAAGCGAAAGGAGGTACCCATTTGTTTGACCTGATTATCAAGAACGGAAGAGTGGTTGATGGAACCGGCAATGCTTGGTTCTACGGCGACGTGGCCATTTCCGGCGATCGCATCGTAGAGGTGGGCAGGCTTAGCACTGCGCAGGCGAAGCGGGTGATCGATGCCGCTGGCTTGGTGGTAGCGCCCGGCTTCATCGACTCCCATTCCCATTCCGATCAGCCGCTGTTGGTGGACCCGCGGGCAGAAAGCAAGATCCGACAGGGCGTGACCACCGAGGTGATTGGGCAGTGCGGTGGTTCTGCCGCCCCACGCAACAGTGATGAACCTGTGACTACAGCGGCAGGGAAAGAGCTCTCTTGGCGCACAATGGCCGACTACCTGCGGCTGTTGGACCAACAGGGTGTGGCGGTGAATGTGATTCCACTGATCGGCCACGGGAACCTGCGCCGCATGGCGCTGGGGATGGCCCATAGGCCAGCAACTGCCGAAGAGCTGGAGCGGATGTGTCAATTGGCTACTGAGGCGATGCGGCAAGGCGCCTTCGGCTTCACCAGTGGGCTGATCTACCCGCCCAGCTCCTACGGAGACACTGCCGAGCTGGTGGCGGTGGCTAAAGCGGTGGCCGCAGAAGGCGGCATCTATGCAACCCACATGCGCAACGAGGGAAACAAGCTGATGGAGTCAGTGCAGGAAGCGATCACCATTGGTGAGCAGGCAGGTATCCCGGTACATATCTCCCACCACAAGGCCACCGACGAAGCTAACTGGGGCCGGGTGCGGGATTCGTTAGCGTTGATTGAGGCCAAACGGGCGGACGGTTTGGACATCACGTTGGACCAATATCCTTACATAGCCAGCTCCACCGGATTGAAGTCCTTGGTCCCGCAGTGGGCGCATGCCGATGGAGTGGAAGCGATGCGTCAGCGGGTGTTGGACCCTGAGACCGGTGCCCGCATCCGGCAGGAGATTATCGCTGCTGACCGCCGGTGGGATTGTGTGTTGGTTTCCGGCTGCTTTGTGGAAGAGAACAAGCAGTATGAGGGCAAGAATATGCAGGAGATAGCAGCGTTAACCGGTCAGGAGCCGGTGGAGGCACTGCTCAGCCTGCTGTTGGCCGAAGACTTCAGGACCCGCATGGTGCGGTTCAGCATGTGCGAGGAGGATGTGGAGTATGTGATGCGCCATCCGCTAGTGATGATCGGTTCAGACTCCGGTGCCATGGCTATCGATGGCCCCTTATTCCGAGGCAAGCCCCATCCTCGCTCCTATGGCACCTTTGCCCGCGTTTTGGGTGAGTATGTGCGTGAGCGTCAGATCCTCACCCTGGAGGAGGCCGTGCGCAAGATGACCGGACTGGCCGCTGCCCGCTTCCAGCTATGGGACCGCGGCCTGCTGCGCCCAGGCTGCTTTGCCGATATCACCGTCTTCGATCCACAGACCATCAAGGATCAGGCTACTTTCGTCGACCCCCACCAATATGCTGTGGGTGTGCACTATGTGCTGGTTAACGGGCAGGTGTGCGTCGACCAGGGAGAGCGGACAGAGCAATTGGCAGGTCGCCCCTTGCGCCGCACCAGAGGATAAATCCTTTGTTGTGAGCAGGAGATCCATACCCGACGGAGAACAATAGACAGCGGTGCCAAGCGGAGTAGGCACCCTAATACGACCTTTCCTAGGAGGCAGTTTGCCAGATGCATATTCGTCGAGCTAGTAAGAGCGATATCCAGGGTATTCAGCGGGTGGCTGAAGTAACTTGGCGTTCTGCCTATGACGGGGTGTTGCGCCCTGACACGGTGGACAATGTCCTGGCAGAATTCTACAGCGAGGACAGCCTGAAGCACAGTCTGGAGCATCCAGCTGTGGTATTCTTGGTGGCCGAAGACAACGAACAGGTGGTAGGCTTCATTCAGGCGCTTCCGCGGCCGGGCAAGACTGACTACGAGTTAACCAGGCTGTATATCCTGCCGGAATATCAGCGCCGAGGGATCGGCCGCCAACTGCAACTGAACGTGGAGCAACAGTTGGATGGCCGTCGGCTGTGGGTACTGGTGGAACAGGATATTCGGGGGGCAATTGCCTTCTTCCACGCCCTCGGCTTTACCGGCCAGCGCACGCTGGAATTGCCCATATTTGGCGAGACCCTGCCTTTTCTGGAGATGTCCAAGTAGAAGCAAACTGGCGGCCTGCTACAGGCCGCCTTTGTTACGCATAATACGCCAGTGGGACTGGGGACTAGCCCTTCTGCTACGTTGCTTGAACGGGGCAGGTGACCTGTCCGAGACTGCTGAAAAACCGCCGCAGGCGGTCATTCTGAACGGAAGTGACGAATCTAGTGCCCCATAGATGTGGGCTATCCAAGATGCTTCGCGAGTTTATGCTGAACTTATCGAAGTGCTCGAGAATGACCTTGAAGAGCCGATTCAGTGATTTCGGCCTGTCCGACTGTCCTATGGCATCGATGAAGCACGTCTGGCGCACTAGTCCCCATTGTTAGCCTGAGTCATTTTCTGGTCGGGTAGGAAGGTGTGATTACTTGCTTCCCAAAGAGTATATTCAGCGGATGCGCACCCTCTTGGGTGACGAGGCGGAAGCATTCTTTGCTAGCTATCGGCAGCCAAGGAGTCTCGGCTTGCGTATCAATCCCCTAAAGACCGATCCGCAGTCGCTTTCTGCCCGACTGCCCTGGCCGCTGCAGCCGATACCTTGGGCGCAGCACGGATTCTACTATCCTGCATCGGCACAGCCCGGCAAGCATCCGTACCATGCCGCCGGTGTCTACTATTTGCAGGACCCCAGTGCCATGGCCGTGGCGGAAGTAGCCGCTCCTCAGCCAGGGGAGCGCGTGCTGGACCTCTGCGCAGCCCCAGGCGGCAAAGCCACTCAGTTGATCTCGCTGATGGGGGACCAGGGCCTGTTGGTGGCCAACGAGCTGTATCCCGATCGGGCAAAGGCATTGGTTGAAAATCTGGAAAGGTGGGGTGCCCGTCGGGCTTTGGTCACCTCTGCCGAACCCGCGCGGTTGGCTGCCCGGTTTGGTGCTTGGTTTGACTGTGTGCTGGTCGATGCGCCCTGTTCCGGCGAAGGAATGTTCCGCAAAGACCCTGATGCTGCCGTTTATTGGAGTGTGAGGCATGTGCAGGAGTGCGCTGCGCTGCAGGTGGATATTCTGCAGTCAGCCGTTCGTCTGCTAGCCCCCGGCGGTAGGCTGGTCTACTCCACCTGTACCTTTTCACCAGAGGAGAACGAGCAGAACATCGCCCAATTGCTGCAGAGCCACCCCGAGCTGGAGCTGTTACCTGTTAAGCGGCATGACAATTGGCGGCCGGGGCTGGCGCTACCAGGCCCGGGGGCAGTTGTCGGTCTGCATGACACCGCCAGGCTGTGGCCCCACCTGTTGCGGGGAGAGGGGCACTTCATCGCCCTGCTGCAGAAGCGTGGCGACAACGAACACGAGCGACAGCGCCAGCCTCAGGTCGGTCGTTTCGCGCTCAGCAAGCCTCCAGCCCCGCTGGTTGAGTTTGCCGAACAATTCTTGCGCTGGCAGCCTGAAGGTCCGTTCATCGAGTATGGCGATTATATCTACCAGTTGCCTGGGATGGAAATCCCTGCACTGGATGGTATCCGGGTGCCGCGGCCAGGATGGCCGTTGGGCCAATTGCGCAAAGGCCGCTTCATCCCTGGCCATGGCCTGGCCCTCAGTTGTTCCAGAGACTCGGTGCAGCAAAGTCTCGACCTGGCGGCGGACAGTCAGGAAGTCTTGCACTACCTGCGCGGCTTGACCTTGCCTGCAGACCTGCCTAACGGCTGGACCCTGGTCACCGTTGACGGCTTCTCGTTGGGTTGGGGGAAGGTGGTCAACCGAGTGTTGAAGAACCATTATCCCAAGGGCTTGCGTTGGTAGTGTGTTTGAACTTTCGGGAAACTAGATAATCACCATCATTCATGAAAGTAGCCTTGCCCGGCTCCACCGGGCGTCATCCTAGACGAAACGAAGGGCCTAGATTCCTTGCGGAGTTCAAGCTGAGCTCGTCGAGGCGCTCGAAATGACAAGAGTTTTTCGCGGGAAAGACCGCGTTCATGCTCAATCAATTATCCTTAAAGGGGGAATCGTTTTGTTAGAGTTCAGTCATGTGGGCCTGGTGGTCACCGATTTGGAGCGGAGCATCCGTTTCTATCGGGATGTGGTTGGCCTCAAGGTGCTGGAGCATTATCCGGACAGCGGCAACGGCATCGACATCGCCTTTGTGGGTAGCGATACTCCGGCGATCGAGCTGCTCTGCTACACTGACCCGGACAAGCGCCGGCGGCCAGAGCGCGGTCGCTACGATCATTTTGCCTGGTATGTGCCTGATATCGAGCAGAAGGTGGCCGAGCTGAAGCAGAAAGGCGTGCAGTTTGTGCCTGATGAAATCCGCAGTGCACTGGATGGCCGCCGCATAGCTTTCTTCCACGGGCCGGACGGCGAGCGTATCGAGCTAGTGCAGGCAGCGAAAAGGTGACACGCGGGGACACTCCCCTCGTGTCACTTTTTGATGGACAAGAATAGGCCGACACCAGCATAGGCTAGGGCGAGGGGAGGTGTCGGCCTGTTTGTGGATCCCGTTGGCACTGCTCTCCGCCCTGCTCTGGGCTGGAAGTAGCCTCGTAGATAAGTTGGCTGTGGACAGGGGTTATCGCACGTTGGAGCTGTTGCCTGCCACCTATACCGCCGGGTTCCTGGTGGTCGCGTTCAGACACCAGGGCGTCGCCGAGCTTTGGCGATGGCGCTACCTGCTCAGCGGAATGCTGTTGGCATTCTTCTCGTTGCTCAATTCCTTTGCATTGCTGATGGCCTTGCGTTGCGGTGAGGTGGCTATGGTGTCGGTGGTGGCAGGCAGTCATTGCGTGATCACCGCTGTTGCTGCAACCCTCATGCTCGGCGAGCGCCTATCCACTAGTCAATGGCTAGCGGTCCTTCTCTCCGTGGCCGGAGTGTGTCTGGTGTTTGGTATACGTCAAGCATGGTTGCTAGCCCAACGGCGCAACAGACAGAAGCCTTCCTATCGCTGGTTTTGGCTGGCGCTGCTGGCGGCTGTCGGTTCCAGCGGTGAGACCATCGGCCTCAAGATGGCCACTGCCATCTGCGCCGGCGGGCAGTATAGCCTGATCTGGGAGTATTTCATCGCCAGTCTGGTGTTGCACGGGCTGGTCGCCACCTATCGGGTGCGCCTGCGCCTGCGATCATCCCTGTTTGGGTTGGGGGATGGCGTGCTCACTGGTCTGGGCATGCTCACCTTTGGTGCCGCCTTATGTGAAGGGCCGGCATCCCTGGTGGCCACCGTAGCCACGGCGGCGGTGCTGTTTCGGGCGCTGGGGGGGATTGTCTTCTTTGGGGATCGGGCCGGACGGGGGCAGTGGCTCGGCTTTGGACTGCTCTGCCTGGCCTTTCTCCTCATTCGCTGGTGATGCTGTCATGCCCCCGAGCCTCCCGGGGCAAGGTAGGTTGGGGGGTCTTTCTCTGTGTGGATCGTCTACACCTTACTCGCTTCGGCGCTATTCGCCACATCCAGCATGGTGAACAAAATCGCTATGCGTGACCATACGCCTACTGACCGCTTGTTGCCCGGCACTTTCCTGGCCGGCTTCTTGCTGTTGCTTGTCTATAATGGCAACCGGCTGCCAGACCCCAGCCTGCCTTTGGTGGGCAGCGGCCTGGCCATGTCATTGTTCTCTATGCTCAACTGTGTTGCCATCCTGCTTGCCCTGCGAGGCGGGCCTGTAGGTCCAGTGGCGGCCGTTGCTGGCAGCCACTCGGTGCTCACTCCGCTGCTGGCACTGCTGCTGTTCCAGGAACAGTTGACTGGTTGGCAGTGGGTGGCGGTAGGAATGGCCACGGTGGGCATGGTCTTGATCCAAGTAAAGCAGCCCAGCCGCAGCACGACCGCCGTTTGGGTCTGGTTTGGCCTGGCTTTGCTTGGCGCGCTGGGCTCCAGTGGTGAGACCCTGGTGCTCGATCATGCCATCGCCCTGCAAGCAGACGGGGTGGCCGGCCTGGTCTGGTCTTACCTGTTCAGCTTCGTAATCACATCCCTCTGGTTCTTGCGCCGCAGGCAGCGGCGCTACACCCGCCCTTTCCTGCTCGGTGCCGCCGATGGGGCTGTGTCAGCCGCCGGCATGATCTTCTTTGCCAAAGCCCTTGCGGACGGCCCTGTCGGCCTGGTCGCCGCCCTGTCCACCTCGGCGGTGATGTTTCGCGCTCTGGGGGGACGGCTGTTTTTCAGCGATCGCCTGCCCTGGGTCAGCTGGGTGGGGATGTTGCTGGCCATAGCCGCCTTCGGCCTAGTCAGCTTCTTTTCCTAGGGAGACGGCGTCCCTTTGTCTTCCTCATTTTTCGCCCGCTGCAGGAAGTGACCAGGCCCAGTGTCGAATGAGATAGGGTAGAACACACAGAGGAGGAATCAACTTGAGCAGTTTGTTTGAGCGGGCGAAGGCCTTGGCGCCCGAGTTTATCGCTTTCCGCAGAGACTTTCACCAGCACCCTGAGTTCGGTTTGGAGGAAGTGCGGACGTCAGGCATCGTGGCCGAATATCTGACCAGTCTGGGCATTGAAGTGATTCATCCGGTGTTGGAGAAGAGCGGTGTGGTGGGTATTCTGCGTGGTGCCAAGCCGGGCAAGACCATCGCCTTGCGGGCCGATATCGATGCTCTGCCTGTTCCAGAGCAGACAGGGGTGGCGTATGCCTCCAAAACACCCGGTCGCATGCACGCTTGCGGTCACGACGGCCATACAGCCATCCTGATGGGCGTGGCCAAGCTGCTATCCGAGGTAAAGGACCAGATGGCCGGCACGGTCAAATTCTTCTTCCAGCCGGCAGAAGAAGGCCCTGGTGGGGCAGCTCCCATGATCGAAGCCGGAGTGATGGAGAATCCCCATGTGGATGCAGCCATGGGCCTGCATCTGGGCACCGACCTGCCTACCGGGCATATCGGTCTGCGCGCGGGTGCCAATAGCGCTGGCACCGACTCCATCGAGATCACCATCACCGGCAAAGGTGGCCACGGCGCACATCCCCACAAATCCATCGACGCCATCACCGCTGCCGGGCATGCCATCGTGGCGTTGCAGACCATCGCCAGCCGTGAAATTGACCCGCTGGGTTCGGTGGTTCTCACCTTGGGCACCATCAACGGCGGCTACCGCGGCAACGTCATCGCCGATACGGTGGTGATCACCGGCACCGTGCGCACGTTAGATCCTGAGGTGCGGGCCAGCATGCCGGAGCGCATCGAGCGCATCTTAAGTGGCGTCTGTGCTGCCATGCGCACCAAGTTTGAGCTCAAGTACAACAACGGGTATCCGTCGGTGATCAACGACGCCGATATGGCCGACATGCTGGAGAGGATCGGCCAGCGAGTGCTGGGTGCCGACAAGGTGCACCGCATCGCCAACCCGTCCATGGGCGGCGAGGACTTTGCTTACTTTGCCGAAAAGGCCCCGGCCATCTTCTTCCGGCTAGGCGGAGCCAATGAGGCCAAGGAATGCATCTATCCTGGACATCATCCCAAATACAATTTCGACGAAGATGCCATTCCTGTGGGCATGGCAGTGATGGCCGAAGCCGCGCTGGAGTATCTGAACAAATAACGCGGGAACCGAAACTATCAATACGAGAACGGGCAATTATCAGGGGGCAAGCCATGCGGCTTGCCCCCTGGTGTTTTGCCTACATTCCTGTCTGAACCGTTCATTGCCTTGAGCAGCGGCAGCGGTTGCTGTATGCTGGCTGCAGCAAAGCAGAGGAGTGTGTTTGGTTGGTTAGTGTAATCAAGCTATATCCTGATCATCCGTTGTGGGCCGAGCTGTTGGAACATCTGCAGCGCACGGACGTTCTGCGGCATATCAGTAATCAAAGGTGTGTAAGGGCTGTCAACTTTTCCTCGAAAGCCCAACGAAGTGTCAGTGATGGAGGTCAGGGTGTGCGCGCAACAGGCTCCTTGGCTGCCTCAATCAAGGAGCGAGCGAGGACGGGATCAAAGGCAGCAGTTGTCTGAGCCGCACCCACTTGATTGCGTAGGGAGCTGCAAGAACAAGTTCTCATCAAGAGGGCTAGAGAAACGACCAGCGAGCGGCAAGTTCTGCTGCCGCCCGGCCCAGTCGAGCTCATACATCAGTTCTAGTCGGCAGACAGCGCCTAAGCGCGCCAGCCTGACCAAGCGCCGCTAGCATGGTTTCATCATGATTGTTACCTGAACGGCAACAGACAGGAGTCCTCCAAGAGACTGGCATCAAACCGAAAGTGGCCGCTGATCTGCTCGCTCCTAGTCAGCGCATCTTCTTCTCGCACTGGTTGACCGGAGTTGTGAATGATATAGGTGATTCCATCTCGATTGCGGCGATTGGACACGATGGCGATGTGCTTTGTCCCAAAAGTAACGATATCCCCCGGTTGCCACTGGTCGATTTCGGTGGGATCCAAAGTCAGCGGCTGGGCGTAGCGCTGAAAGAATACCTTCAAATTGGTCACGCGGCGAAAGTCTATGTTTGGGTCAGGCACCCTGTCTAGCCCAGGATAGAGTTCAGGGTGAGCGGCAATGTCTTGATCGACCATATCCTTTAGGCAGTAGCCTGCGTTGCGGAAAGCTCTCCAGATGACATCAGTGCAGACACCGATGTTGTCCGGTGGATAACCACCCGCGTGATAAGATCCGTCGTAGCGCGGCCGTTTCTGAGCATCCTCCCTGGCACCCAGCAGGATGTCTGTATAGTCGTCGATGCCATTGCCATTGTAGTCAACGGAACTCTGCACAGTCTCGATGGAGAAATCGGAGGCTTCATAGTATCTCTTCGGGATCAGGTTCCAGTAGTCGGCGATATGCACGCCCACCCCAATCAGGGATAAAAGGGCCACCAGGCAGCCAAGCTTCAGTGCCTGCCACCAGCGAGTGTGGGCTTCCCGAGATCGCGGCCTCATTTGTCTTTGGCCTCATTCGCCTCGTAATCTCCCGACCAACAGTGGCGATCCATATCCACCCGGCCATCTGTGGTGAAAGTTACTCCTTCGGCCACCAGCCGGTGCCGCTGTTCTGGAAAGACGTCAGTTGGTGCCAGTTGGCCGTCCCGTTTCACCACCCGGTGACAAGGCAGCCCTGACGGCGCCTGATGCATGGCCCAGCCAACCAGGCGGGCACCGAGCGGGCGGCCCAGCATGATGGCTATCTGTCCATAGGTGGCCACCTGGCCAGCCGGGATTCTGGCTACCACCTGATATATCTCCACAAAGAAGCTCATTGTTGTCTTGCCCCCTCGCCACAGCTGCTCACCCTACTCAGATTCGCCGCTGTCCGTTCTCATCCTGCTAGCTGAAGCCATCAGGATTACCGTGGCCAGCACAAAACAGCCAGCAGCCAGCGGGTAGAGCCAGCCCGGGTGCGTCAGCAGGCGGCTTCCTGCCTGCAGGCCGACGATCACCGCTACCGTCTGCAGCATGGAGAGGCTGGCAAAGGGGACAGCCCGTTGGGTGGACAGCGCTATAGCCGTCTGCAACAGGCACTGCACTGTGTACAGGGCAATTTGCCATAGCAGCCACAGCCCCCACCAATAGTGGTTGGGCGAGCGCGGAGCTAGGAGCAGGGTGAGAGAGGCCAGGGTGAGGAGTGTTGCCGGCAGCGACCGGCCAGCCCGGCTCAGACAGCGGGTCAAAGGCCAGGCCACCACCGCCAGCAGCTGCCACAGGGAGAAGCTGGCACTGATGCTGCCGGCGGAAAAGCCGCGTTGATCCAACAGCAAGCTGGCGTAGGGCGTAATCAGAGAGTAGCCGATGGCGGCAAGGAAGCAGACGGACAGTATCCGCTGCCAGTTGCCCCTTAAGCGGCGGCCAGGGGAGCCCGCGCCAGAGCTGGGTCGTTTGCTGCTTCGTGGCAGCCAAAGTAGCGGCAGCAGCGCCAAGCTGACGGTGCTAGCGCCAAGAAGCAGCGCGTAACGCATGTCGCTGTACCGCCAGCAGATCCAGGCGGCGGTGGCGCCCCCCAGCACGCTGCCCAGACTGGCAGCGGCACGGGCCTTAGCAACTGCTGTGGCCAGTCCAGCGGCGGGCACAGATTGCCCCAGCAAGGGCAACTTGGCGCTGGAGAACAGCGCTAGTGCCAGCCCTCCCCAGACATTGGCCAGGTAGAGCGCTCGCGGAGTGGTCGCCGCTATCTGCCCCCAAGCGGCCACGCCCTGTAGACCACCTGCAGCCAGCAAAGCGGTCCTGTTCCCTAGTCGGTCAGCCAACAGCCCTGCGGGCAGGCTGCAAATGAAGCTAGTGGCTAGCAGTAGACTGGAGCCCAGGGCGATGGCAGGCAAACTAAACCCCTGCTCCAGGAGCCACAGGGAAAGCAGGGGATGGATTTGACTGTAGCCAAAGGTGGAGAGCAGATCGGACCAGATCAGTTGATACATCTAGCTCCTCCAGTAACCGTGCTTTGCTACAGTGTACTGGCCAGAATTCCAGGTTATGAGCAGCCGATAAACAGGACGCCTCAGGCCCCTCGGACAGCGAGACGTTCGGAAGCTCCTATCTACAACGCATTTCGGTTGGTACTTATGATCATAGACCTAGCATCATCCAAGTAGACGAAGTCAATGGTTTGGGTGATGACCAGGTATTCGCCTGTTCTCCATTAGCGCCTTGCCTGGGCACCGAGGCTGCTGGCCTGCAGGTGCCCTTTTGTGTTCTCACAACAGCCGTGGGGTCGCTATGCTATAATTTTTGCAGAGAATAACGGCTCGGCCGGCCAGGTTACCCTTGCTCAGGCGGTCCTGGCCAGCAGTTAGGGGTGAAACATGCGCCGGATATCTGTCCTAATTCTGTTGCTGATATTGGTTAGCTGCTCTGGCTCGGTTACTCCCAGGGCGTTGGCAGCCGACGGCGCTGAGGTGGAGTTGATCATCGACTACTTGCATCATCATCAGGTGACTGTGATCATCCCTGACCAGGTCTCGCCCGCGCCGCTGCGAGACTTGATCAGCGATATTACCGGCTCCAGGCTCCACTTGGAAGGGGAATGGACCGAGGAGGACGGAATGCATGTCTGGCTGTATAGCGCACCTCAACTGATCCCCGGGGCAGGGGTGCAGAAGGCCGTGCTTTGGGACACCACAAGGCTGGCAGATGTTGCGGCCGGAATTGGCCTGACAGCGGGGACCAATTTGTTTCTGGTGGTAAACCAGCCCCAAGGAATGCTCGGCTATGATCTGCACGTGAACGATCAGGGTTACGAGTTGCATCCTGTGGCCGCAGACGAGCGGGAAGTTTGGTGGGGGTTTGGCCTGCAACCAGGAGGCGCTGCTCCCAGGCTGAGTGTGTTGCTTTGGCTGCGGCCCCGGCTGACCTGGGTCACACTCTCTGCGCTTTGGATTCCCCTGTTGGGTGCCCTGGCGCTGTGGCTGCTCTCCCGTCGCCTGCAGTACCGATTGTTCTGTCGCATTCATACGATTGCCTTCTGGTTGCTGCTGGTAGCGACTATGGCCATGGCCAATCTGATGCGGTGGCAGGCTGTGTTCAGCTGGTTGCTGGGTAGCCCCGCTGGCTTTCTGGGGCAGCTCAGTTGGCTGCTGGTCTCCTCGATCACTTTCTCCTGGGCGGCCACGCTGCTCAGGTTGCCGCTGCACCTGCGGCTGGTTAAACAGCGGGGGCAAAGGTGGACTGTTCTTCGCTACTTTGAGGATAATTGGCGTCTTCTGGCAGGATTGCTGTTGCTGTTCGGTGCCGTATCGCTCTGGTTTGGCCTAGTGGACCTGCTCTCCCGTCGAGGGTTCGCTGCGGTCCTGCTGGGTGGGCTGTTGGCTTTGACGCTATTGCTCTGGTTGGCAGCAGAGTTCGCCCCCTACTTTCGCTTTGGACGGCAGACCTTGCCAGAAGCGCAGGCTGAGGAGCTGTTGGTTGAGCTGGCCCAGCGTTTGCAGCTGGCGGTTCCAAGGCTGTACTTGATTCCCTCAGCCTTCATCTGGCAGGCTAATGCCTTTGCCAGCGGAATGTTGTCCCCCCGTGTCCATGTGACTCGGCTGCTCTGGGATACCTTGTCCCCCCGGGAGCGACAGTTTATCTTGGCTCACGAGCTGGCCCACCTGCGCAGGCGCGATCCATGGCGCCTGTTTACCCTCTATGCGTTGCCGGCATGGCTGGTGGCCGGTAGCTTGGTGCTTTTGGAGATGGTGGATGCCGGCTGGGCTTTGTTGGTGGCTGGCGTGTCGCTTTTGGTTGCCGCTTTGTTTGTCATGCTGGTCGCTCTCCCCGATCGGCGCCGGTCGGAACTTTCAGCCGATGCGCTGGCAGTGCAGGCCACCGGAGACTTGGCAGCGGCGGCCAGCGCTCTACAGCGGGTGCAGCGGCGTGTCAGTTCAGGAGGAAGATTCCGCCGGCTGCTGCGTACGCATCCCTTGCTGGAGACGCGCCTGCAAGCCTTGCATGCGCTGCAGGTGGGATTGCCAACGGCCAGGAACTAAGAGCGATTGTGCTCTGGATAGGTTGAGGAGGTAGCCAAATGATGCGTATACTGGTCGCTCCCGATTCCTTTAAGGGCAGCCTGACCGCGCCCCAAGTGGCACGAGCCATTGCCAAGGGTGTGGCAAGAGCTTGCCCGGATTGCCCCATCCAGCTGCTGCCGATTGCAGACGGGGGAGAGGGAACCTTGTCTGCCCTGCTGGCCGGCACCGGCGGTCACCAATTGCCAGTGACTGTGCAAGGGCCTCTGGGCGGTCGGGTGACCGCCAACCTGGGTCTCCTGCCGGCCGGCACAGCGGTGGTGGAGATGGCTCAGGCGTCTGGCCTCACCTTGATTCCGTTAGAGCGCCGCAATCCATTGCTCACTTCCAGTTTTGGCACCGGCCAGCTGATCAAGGCGGCGCTGGATCAAGGTTGCCGCGAGATCATTGTCACTATCGGCGGCAGTGCCACGGTGGACGGCGGCCTGGGGATGCTGGCTGCCTTAGGCGCTCGCTTCTTGGATATAGATGGTCGTCAGTTGCCGCCAATCGGCGAAGGCCTGCCTGCTGTGGCTGCAGTGGATCTGACTGACTGGGATCATCGGGTGGACGCTGTCAGCCTGCGCATCGCCAGCGATGTCACCAACTCGCTCTGCGGTCCCAACGGGGCCGCTGCCGTATTCGGTCCCCAAAAGGGTGCTGATCCGGAAATGGTAGTCTTCTTGGACGAAGGTCTGCGCCGCTTCGCTGCCGTCACCTTGCAGGCTACCGGGATGGACGTGCTGAATTTGCCAGGTGCAGGGGCTGCCGGAGGAGTGGGGGCTGCCTTGATGGCTTATCTGGGCGGCCAGATGCAGTCTGGGGTACAGGTAGTGCTGGACACTCTGCAGGTGGAGCAGTATCTGGCGGAGAGCGACCTGATCTTCACCGGTGAGGGTAGAATGGATGGGCAGACGGCGCAAGGCAAGGCACCGATCGGCATCGCCCGGCGGGGGTTAGCCTACGGTTGTCGCACCATCGCCTTGGTGGGGAGTATAGCATCCGGCTATGAGGCAGTCTATGCCCAGGGCATCGACGCTATCTTCCCCATAGTCAACCGGCCCATGTCCCTGGCTGAGGCGATGGAGCAGGCGGAAGAGTTGCTGCAGGATGCGGCAGCCAGGGCGATGCGCGCCTTCATGCGCTTTCGTTTACCCCAGTCTTAGCAGAGTTCTACTTCGTTTACCCCAACCCCGTTATTCTGAGCGCAGTGAAGAATTTCGACTTCGTAGCGGTTTCCTTACCTGTCATTCCGAGCGTTAGCGAGGAATCCAGATCCTTCGCCGAGGCTCAGGACGATTCCGATTTTGAAGGATTTATATGCTGGTGGCAGAACTTATGAAGGACACGAACTAAAGGAGGTCAGACTTATGGCAAAAAATACCGTGTTGGATTGGATAGACCAACATAGCCAACAGCTAACACAGCTCAGCGACAAGATATGGGAACTGGCTGAAGTAGGGCTGCAGGAACACCAGTCAGCCGCCGCCTTGATCGCCATGGCCAAGGAACACGGCTTTACCGTGGAAGAGGGAGTGGCTGGCATGCCCAGCGCTTTCGTGGCCAGTTTCGGCAGTGGCCATCCGGTAATCGCCATTCTCGGCGAATACGACGCCCTGCCGGGGCTGTCCCAGCAGGCGCACTATCAGAAGCAGCCGCTGCAAGCGGGTGCCGCTGGTCATGGTTGCGGTCACAACCTGCTGGGAGTAGCCGCATTGGGCGGTGCTATTGCAGTCAAAGAGGCTATCGTCAAGGAGAACTTGCAGGGTACCGTTCGTTTCTACGGTTGTCCGGCCGAAGAGACCCTGGTGGGTAAGGTGTTTATGGTGCGCGACGGGCTGTTCGACGATGTGGATATCTCCATGACCTGGCATCCCGCATCTGAGACGGCGCTCTGGTCCAGCAGCTCGCTGGCCATGAACTCTGCCAAGTTTACATTCCACGGGCGTTCTTCTCATGCGGCTGGTGACCCCGAAAACGGCCGCAGCGCTTTGGATGCGGTGGAGCTGATGAACGTCGGTGCCAACTACCTGCGCGAGCACGTCTCCACCGATGCCCGCATCCACTATGTGATCACCAACGGCGGCGGCGAGCCCAATGTGGTTCCTCCCATTGCCCAGGTCTGGTATTATGTGCGAGCACCCAGGCGCAGCCAGGTTGAGGAGATCTTCGCCCGCCTGAACAAGATCGCCGAAGGTGCTGCTTTGATGACCGAGACCACCTTCGACGTGGAACTGCTTAGCGGTTGCTATGATACCATCCATAACGACGTGGTGGGCGACGTGCTGCTGGAGTCCATGCAGACGGTAGGCGCGCCGCAGTTCGATCAGGAGGATCAGGAGTTCGCTAAGAAGCTGGCTGAAAGCTATCCGCCTGGGCATTATGACCAGGCCATCTCCCGCATGAAGGAGCGTCATGGTGTGGACCTAAGGGGCAAGTACCTGATGGACTTCGTTTCCGACAAGCTGGAGAAGGGGAAAGTCGGCGCCGGTTCCACCGATGTGGGCGATGTCAGTTGGGTCACCCCCACCGCCCAGTTCTCCATCGCCACCAACGCCCTCGGCACCCCTGGGCATTCCTGGCAGTATGCTGCTTGCAGCGGCATGGCCATCGGCCATAAGGGAATGCTGGTGGCAGCCAAGGTACTCGGCCTGTCCGCTCTCAGGTTCCTGCAGCAGCCGGAGCTGATCGAACCGGCTAAGCAGGGCCTGAAGCAGGACACCAAGGGCCAGTCTTACGTCTCGCCCATCCCGGAGGGACAAGAGCCACCCTTGCACCAACTCGGCCACTAAGTGGGTTCTTGGGGACGGTTCCAAGAAACCACTCTCCTCTTGGATCAATCACCCCGCCGGTTTCCTCCGGCGGGTTTGTGCACATCCTAGGCGATAGCAGGATGACTCCTCGCTCAAAGGTTTGATTGCAGGCAACCTTAATGGCCAAGTTATTTTCGCTGAATAGCCCAATTCGCGCAGGGATAAGGCCCGAGATAGCAAAATATCATTCAGAGAAGGGAGGGGGTGGCGATGAGCAGAATAGGAACGGATTTTCGCCTTTCTATTGACCACCGCGGTCTAGCCACTGTTGCTATGGTCAGTTTTTCTGGCTGGATGTTGGCATTCCCTTTCCAAGGCCAAGTACTGCTGGCGCTAGCAGCTGATTATGGGATGGAACTTCGTGCGTTGTTGTTTGGTTGTGTAGCCGCTCATCTCGTCGGCCTCTCTGCCGCCGGCTATCTGATCAAGACCATGCGTGGGGCCAAGAACCTGATGCTTTACGCCTGCGTGATTGGCGTCGCTTGCAGCTGCCTATTCTTTTTCGGCCCATCACTGGCCTGGTATGCTTTGCTGCTTGCCGGTGTGTTGGCCGGGATGTTTGTGGCAGCCTGGGGGTTTTATTATCGGGACTTCACGCCTCCGCCCGAACGGTTACAGACGGCTGCCGTAATTTTGATTTACTCCAACCTGCTGATGATCGGCGTGAACATGATGGCCTTGCATCTCTCGCCGGAAGCCGGCCTGGCTGCAGCCATTGCCTTATTGGTCTTTGCCTTCTTCTTCATCCTGGGATTGCCAGAACAGACACCCCCCACCCACGACTTCTCGGCAGCCCCATCTCCTGCGGCCGGCAAATCGACGAGCAGCTTGTGGTATCCACTGGGGTTGCTCTGCCTGTTTATCTTCGTGCTCACGATCAACTCTGGGCTGATGTATCAGGTGATCAATCCGGCTTTTGCCCACCACCAGTGGCTGGTCAGCTGGTATTGGGCGGTTCCCTATGTCGCCGCACTGCAAATTCTGCGTCAGTTCCTGCAGGCCACAAATCGCGCGCTGTCGCTATACATCGCCATCGCCATGATCGGGTTGGCCTTTCTCTTCTTCATGACCTTGGACCGGTCAGCGCCTGCCTATCTGGTGGTAAACACATTGATGATGGGTGCGTGTGGCATCTTCGATCTCTTCTGGTGGAGTATTCTGGGCGGAATGCTGGACTTGACCGAAAACCCGGCTCGGATTATGGGCTGGGGGCTATCCGCAAATGTGCTAGGCGTTTTGCTGGGGGGGATAATCGGTAGCGCCATCACTGGGCTGGAAAATCCACCGCTAGATCCTTCAGTTCTGGCCTTAGGCATCGCGATGATCGCCTTGATTATCCTGCCGCTGCTACACCAACGCTTGTCATCGCTGCTCAAGGATCATGCGTTCTTGACCTCCTTCTCCTCCCAGATCCCGCTGGAGCAGACAGCTGCCCCCAGCAGCGTGTTGTTGGCGGCAGAGTTGAGCGAACGGGAGCAGCAGGTGGTCGGTCTGTTGTCCCGGGGGTGCACCTATAAGCTGATCGCCGCCGAGCTCTATCTCAGTGAGAATACTGTCAAGACCCACGTCAAGAATGCTTACTCCAAGTTGGGGGTGAAGAACAGAACTGAGCTGGTGAAGCTATTGATGGAGCAGACTTAGGTGAGCCGCAGATGCTAGGGGCAATGGCCATTCTTTCTGCTGAAAGATTCGCTTTAGCGATTGTAACAGCTGGTGCCGATAGAATAGGAGTTTATGAACACCTCACCCATTTCGGGTGAGGTGTTTTGATCCTTTATGGCCGCTTTTGTGTGAAGACTTCAGCGGCCAGTCGTCATACCATTAAGCTCAGGCGATCTGTGCCCAGAAGTGGGGAAGGGGGAAAGCGTATGTATTGTCCTAGCTGTAGCCCCGTTTCGCCAGGAGCTGATGATGCCAACTCATCCTGTAGTCGATCCCCGATTGTTGTGTTTGAGGAGGCAGAAGCTCCCATCCAGCTGGGAGGGGGAAGTGTAGGGTTTTCCAGTCGGATCAACGAACCAGTCTTTGTAGGATATCGCGGCCACTCCAGTCGCGGGCCTGCGGCCTTTTCCCTCGTTCTGGCAGCCGCCGCCACGGTCGGCTTTGCCCTAGCCGGTTCACTTCCTGGTTCGCGCCTGCAGAATCCACAGGCTCTCTATCTGGGCCTATTCGTGGCAGGCATGCTGGTCATCCTCGGACTGGTTCAGCTTCGTAGTCACAACCGCCGCCAGACATGGGATGGCACGATAGTGGATAAGCGGGTCGAGTTTCGCCGACAGGTTGACCCGCAAACACAGCGGGAAACGAGCCTCTGCATCTACACAGTGGGCGTGATCAGCGACAGCGGCCAGCTGCACACCATGCGATTTGAGAACGATGCCGCCCGCTATGGCTATTTTGCCCTGGGTGATCGCGTGCGCTATCATGGCGGCCTTGGCTCATACGAGAAATACGACAAATCCCAGGACAGGATCATCTTCTGCAACGTTTGTGGTGCGAGGGAGTTGATTTCCCAGGACTTTTGTTCCCGTTGTCGGTATCCGCTGCTCAAGTAGCCTGTGAAGCATTAGAGCAGTCAAGTGCTATTTCCCAATAGGAGGTCGATGTATAGATCTACAGCAAGCGAGAAGAACGATGTGCTGGCAAGGATAGTAATCTGCGGAGGTGATGGCATGAGAAGAAAAATGGGTGAGCGTTTAGTAGCTCTTTTGCTGGTCTTGACGATGCTGTTCCCTGGTGCGATTAGCGCAGCTGGGATCAATCGACTGCCTAGAGTGTCTGGGGAAGTGATGGTTGGAATGCTGGAGAAAAGTGACCTCCCCGAAAGGGAGGAATCTTTGGCTCCCTCTGGGGAGTTGCCGGCAGATCCGTCTGATCCCGATCAGGCGGCGGGCCAGGGGGATCAACAGGAACCTGAAGAGGATCCCGACTCTGACTTGGATGATCACCCGGTGGAGGGCTCAGAGGAAGAATCGGGAGCACCGGCAGCTGACCCACAGGATAGCGGGGAGAACCATGACCCAGATCCAGCTGGTGCTCTGCCGGATCAGCAACAATTGCTGGCAGAACAGCTGCTGGCGGAAATGGCGGCACTCCGCAGCGAAAGCAGCACAATCATCGTAAACGATATCGAAAAATACTGGCACGTCGATCAAGTGCTGCCTTTCAACGCGTATCAGGAAGTAACAGCCTATCTCGGTGAATCGTTGGGCGGCTTGGAAGCGCTGATCAGGATGGAAGACGCCAGTGGCCAAGTGGTTGGGCAGAGCGACACGAAGATCAGCGGGCTCTACTACGGCGATATTACCGCCTCTTGGGCTGCGCCAGCCGGGTTGGAGCTAGGAGACCACACCTTGCGAGCGGTGGTCGATGGCGCAGTCTTCCCTGGTTGGCACCGCGAACTAGAGGTTACTGACAAGCTATTGGTGGTGGGTAGCTTCTGGCGGGGAGTGGCCAGGGACGCTTGGGTTGCAGGCGACGCGGCAGTGTTGATTGAAGTGACCGTATTTGGAGCAGAGGATCCTGATGAGCTTAGTCTCACTCTGACGCACCCTGTTGATGGGGTTCCAGTCTTCAGGCAGGCATCAGGTGAATGGGTGGGCAAGACTGCCTACGGGGCGTCCCGCTTTCTGTACCGCCTGGAGGCTGTGGACGGCTATCTGGCCGAGCCATCGGAGGTGCTTTATGATCTGGTGATCGAATCAGCTAATCAGGAGCCTCTGCTGACTAAGGCATATCAAGTGTGGACTGACTACAGTGGTAGAAAAATGTGGGCGATAGAAGTATTGGACGCGGCTACCGCCCATCTCAGCGTTGACTTGCAGAACGCTTCGGCCGGGGAGTATACGGCAAGGTTGGAGGCAAGGGACGACGATTACAACTGGCAGCTGCTTGATGAGCAAGTTGCATATTATTCTGGTTCCGGCAGGTTGGAACTGCAGTTTACTGACCAGGGCCAACCACTCTGTTTGACTGGAGACTATTGTCTGACTCTGACTAAGGATGCAGTTGATCATCAGGAGTGGTTCTGGATTGACAACCGCCCTGGGGCTTTGCCTGAGCGCTATGAAGCGGCAGTCCTGACTGACATCAGCACTGCCTCTCTTCAGGCCGGGCAGACAGTTGAGGTCAGCGGTCACGTCGCCAATCTGGGCTCTGGCCTGGTACAGTTGGAGTTGGTGGAGGTGGACCGGTGGGGCCGCATGCAGCGGGTGCCCGGCCTGCAGCCTGTACCGATGATGGCGAGCGTGGCCTATCACCGGCTGGCCTACCGGTTTATCAACTACTATCAGGCGCAGGGCAGCTTTCCAGTCCCCGCAGATCTATCTGAGGACCAGGATTATCGCTGGTTGATTACTTGCGACAATCTAGTTGGCGAGAGTCGGGGCTTGCTCTCACCTGTCTCGATGCGCAAGGACGAGACCTCCGCTCCTGCAGTCTCGGAAATGACAGTCGTCGGCGCACCAGTGAGCAGTGCTGAACAAGGGGGAGGACACCACGGTCCGCCGCAGCAGACATCTATTGTCGGTCTGGATACGGCGTCTTTCCTGGTAGGATTGTACCAGCCACAGGGTATCGTCGATCCAAGTCTGGTGACCGTCTCCCTGCGAGATGTCAATGGTCACCAGGTCGGCAGTTCGGTTGCCGGTTCTTGGACCCAATCATCAGACCAAATCACTCTCCGGCTGAACACAGAGGGTTCTCTGCAGTCGGGGGATTATCAGCTGAGCGCCGCATACGACGGGGTTCAGTTTGCTCATGCGTCTGTTCAGGTGGTGGAGCAGGCGCTGTTGGAGGGCGATTGGTTCTATCAACTTGATGGGTTGCGCTGCTTTGCCAGTGGCAGCAGTTTCACCCTCAGTTTTGCCGCCGGGATCAACATCGATCCGACAGACTTGGGCATCACCCTGCGGCCGGCCGACGGCGGCGATGTGGTAGAACTGGCGACCGCCCTCAGCCGAGACGGCCTGCGGTTGAACGTCGAATGCGATTCGCCTGTCCCCTTGATCGGGGTCTATCAGCTGGAGCTGAGCTACGCCGGCCAGCCGGCGCAGACACTTGACTATTTTGGAATAGTTGATATCTTGCCACTGGCAGTCTGCTTTACTCCCTCGGCCCGAGTCCATCAGGTGTTCACCGAGGATGGACAATATGTCTTTCGGGGCAGCGGATTCACAGCCGGCAGCACCTACACTGCAATGTTCTATCGTGCTGGTGACCCCTTGGAGCGCTTGGACGAAGCAGTGCCGTTGACTAGGCGAAGCGACAGCGAGCTGATCCTGGATGCGGCAGACCTTCCTACCGGCTGGAAGGGGAAGAGCCAGGTGATGGTCTGCGACGACGACGGCACCCCTTTGCCTGCGTCTCAGGAGTTGACGGTGATCTTGCAGCCCTCGGAGCTGCCGGTGATCGACCCGGTGGTGATCGTCAACGGTGGTGCTGCCTTTACCTTTGCACCGCAAGTGACGGTTGTTGTATCGCCCGGCACTTATAGTGAGATGCGCTATGCGGGCAGCCAAGGAGCGTTGGCTACCGTCAGTTATCAGCCGATAGTGGGTAGCTTCGACTGGCAGCTGGGTGAAGAGTATGGCTCAAAAAGCCTTTACATGCAGTTTAGGGACTCCAGCGGGCGGGAGAAATTGCTCACCGTCAGCATAGAGTATCTCAGCGCTGAGCTGCCTGAGCCGACTGGCTATGGGCTAAGCGCGGACTTGGTCTGCGACGGGCAGCCGCTGACCATCTGGGTGAAGAGCAGCCAGCCGGTGCAAGCAAAGGCCAGGCTGCTGGATGCAGCGGGCAATCTCCTGGGTAGCGAGCTGACCCTGGCCCGTACAGGCCTGGAGTATGGCATCAGCACCTATTCGCGCACGCTGACCATCGCAGCTGACCAACACAAACATGTAGCGTCGGTGGCGTTGTCTCTGGAGGAAACGGCTACCAGTCGTACCTGGGAGCAATCTTTGAAGCTTGGGTATGAGTCCCAGCTGTTCATCGCCCAAAGACAGACCGAGATTCAGCGGGTCTATAGCCTATTCAGTTCGTATGCCAAGCAGGCTCCGATCAGTTACCACTTCGTCGGTTCGCCTGGCAAAGAAGCTGTGGCCATATTGACTTACGGCACTGCAGAGGCTGCTGAGCATCTGACTGTCATCATCCCGCTCGCGGAAACCGAGTTAGGCTCAGGTGTGTATGAAGGTCAGGCCGATCTACCCACCGGGGCCACCTCCCTGACGAGGGTAGATTACCAGCTGACCAGCGACTTGCAGAGCAGGAGCGTTACCGAGCATCTTGGCCTGCCGGTGGCAGCGTCGCTGCAGTTTATTGAATTGCCCAGCGTAGGAGATTACCATGGAATGTCGCTTACCCTGAAGCCCGCCGGAGGATGGTTAAGTTATCAGGCGGAGCTCTCGGGGCACGATACCATGCTATTTAGCGATATCCCCGCCGGGAGCTACAGCTACTCGTTGAGCGACGGGCAGAGAGTCTATGCTAGAGGCGACGTGCAGCTGACAGCCGGGGGAACTGCCACGGCCTCTCTGGCGCAGGCGCTGCTGCCAGCGCGCCTAACCATCAATGTGGATGCTAGCGAGGTCACCGGATATGTGCTCTGTGAAATCAGCTCTGGGAATAACAGCTGGAACGCTTATCTGCCTCTCGGTCAGACCATCACGGGCCTGGCTGTTGGCGATCAGGTGACCTATGAGGTGCAGATCAGCCATCCGGCTGACCTCACTTATCGCAGGCCCGCGAAATCCGCCCCGTTTACTATCGATGAGGCAAATGAGACGATCACTCACGAGCTGGAACCGATAGCCCGGGTGGACATCAACGGGCGGGTGCTAGATGAGTTGTATCAGGGCGCGGGCAAGGAAAAATCGGTAGCCGGGGTGACTGTCTATCTGCGGCAGGAGCTCAATAACGGCGGCACCCGTGTCTACAACAATCAGAGCGTAACCACTGACACAGAAGGACGATTTACACTCTCAGTTTTCAGTGACGTGGGGGGCACCCTAATGGTCAGCAAGCGGAACTTTCAGAGTATCGAGCGCGTGCTGACCGCCCCCGAGCTGCAGGGCGAGCTGGCTGATCTACAGCTGCGTTACTTGAACACAGGTTATCTCACCCTTGATTTGGAAGTGGCAGCGGCGGTGCCAGAGGGAGAAGAACAGAAGTTCATGTCGGCGTTCGATGAATTGGCTTACATCATCGCAGTCTGTCGCGCCGATGGCAGTCCCGTTAATGGCTTCTACAACCATAACGAACATAAATTCCGTTTCGATAGCAACCATGGCTTGCAGGCTGGCGACACTCTGACGGCAACGGTGTGGGCTGGTAACGGACTGCAGCTGGTTGAGCGGGAATTCGCCGTGCAGCTGGATGCACACCTTTCTGCCGATATCGCCGCGCAAGCCGTAGCTCCCGGGGAGATTCAGGGGACGGCGAAAAACGCAGATGTTCACCCCGTATATACGCTGCTTTTTGACGCGACTAGTCGGTATCGGTTGCAGATGTATTCCGGCAGCGCCTTTTCCACCCGTGATGCCAGGCTTGCCCCGGGCGAATACACGTTGGTCTTCCTCAGCGGCGACGATTTGCAGCGAGTGCAGCGCCTGACCCGTTTGCAGCAGTTGGAGGATTTGCGCCTGACCGAGGGAGAGCACTACGCCATGCGCCGAGTCACGCTGGCACAAGGCTCTTTGGTTGAGTTGGAAGAGGTCGAAGTCCCAACAGTAACTGACGATGATTTGGGCTACTTGGCCGGTCAGGGAACGGGAATTGCCGTGAAGGCCAAGACACTGACTGACCCCCGCAAACCGAGAGGTACAGTAACGCTGCGTTATACCTTGCCAGAGAGGCTGCAGCAGTTGGGCTTTGCAGTGGATGCAGTTGAGGTAAGGCTGCTTGAAGGTGAAGGCCAGGTGGTAAACTATGACTACTATCTGAACGGTCTCAAGGGTAGCACAAATTCCGATTTCTATATTTTGGCCTATGTAGAGGAAGCTGACAGCGGCTCGGGTGTGCTACAGTTTGAACTTGAGCTGCAAGGATTGAGTCAATCAAATGTCACCGCCAACGCCATTGTCACACGAGCGGGTGGGGGGCAGGTCTTGGAGACTATTTACCAAGGCCCGGTCGATCTGCCACTGTTGACTATCGTTTGCCCCGAGGAGGTGCTGGTTGGCTCTGGCACGCAAGTCGAGGTGCGTGGGGTTGGTTACATCGGCGAAACGGTCGAGATTTACGATAATGACACCCTGGTAGGAGAGGCGATCACCGACCAGCGGGGACGCTGGCAGACGCTGGTCAGCTTGACTGAACCTGACCAGCCAGGCACCCATCGTCTGCAGGTCCGTATGCAGGCGGAGGGACAATCGCTCTCAGCCGTAGCCTATACCCAGGTGCTACCGGCTGATTCAGTACGGGTAGAGGATGTAGGAATATGGCAGAGCGCGTTCAGCATGCGACCAGACTTTGGGGCCAATCCCGTTGCCACTGCACTGTCGTTCAACCCATCCTCCCCGGTGTATGCGACCTTCAAGTTGGTCAATGCGGCTCCGGAGGACGTGGCCCATGCCGGTCTGGTCAATGAGTATCGTGGCACCACCACCCTCTATCCAGCCCAGTATCAGGAAAGCGGTCCCTATGCCGGATACTGGCTGGTAGATGCAGCGCTGATTCAGTGTCCGGGAGTGTTCTACATCAGCTATGGCCTCAAGGTTAAGAGCGATCCGCTGGAGGAAGCTCAGGCGGTGGCACGGATGACTGGCACTAAGGTGATCGACATCACCGACCTGCCCGATCAGCCGGAGTTGGATGTGAACACGCTGCCAGAACCCATGCGGCAGGCCTTTGCTGGCAGCAATGACTTGTCAGGGTTGATAGACCCAGAAGCTCCTTATCTCAATGGAGCAGATGGCGGTGACATTGCCGCGAAAATCGACTTGGGCGAAGGATGCTACCTGTCTCTCAGCGGCAGCTCAAGCCCCTATTCCGGTGAGATTCCTGAAGGGTATATCCGCATCGATACCCTGCAAGGTCCTTACTGGACCAAAGCACCGGAAGTGACCGAGGATGAGGCTAACATAACGGTTAAGTATAAAGCCTACTTCTCACAGCAGCTATGGCAGGCATTGTCCGGTGAGAGCAGGCCAGCGGGCAGGATGCTGCTGGAGAGTCAGTCGGTAGACGGGGTGCAAGTGCTGGAGTATACTTCCACCGCGGGTGGGCTTGCCGGCGACCTCTATGAGCTGAAATACGGGGCCGACAAGCTGGGCAAGTGGGGGACCCGTCTGAATGTGCTGGGTGGAGTATCTCTGGCGGCCAGCGCCTTGCTGGGCGAAATGGGGCTCGACCCGGCGCAGCTGAAGGCAGCGGCCAACCTGATCACAGCGCCCGAGCTCAGTGATGAGCGCGAGTTGATTCTCGGATTCATCGACGAATACCAAAACGCGACCAGGAAAAGTCATTACATCAATACCTTCATCGGCGGGGTAGGTTACGTGGCTTCCTTCGCTGGTCCGTTAGGCAAAGGTCTCAGTTACGTGACCACCGTCGGAGGCAGCATCTATTCCAGCTCCATCGGCTCTGAGTATGAATCCTGGGGACACTCTCTGATCAGCATGATTCGCAGCGCCTTGGAGAAACAAGAACGCCTGTTGACCAAGAAGAAAAAGCTGAATGAAGAGAACTGGAAGATCGATCCTAGCGGTTACGTCTTCGAGGCTACCGAGGAAAACCGCATTCAGGATGTAACGGCGACTGTTCTGGTCAAGGACGGTGATGCTTTCCGCATTTGGTGGGAGGCGGAGGATTGGGCCGAGACCAACCCGCAGCAGACCGACGAGCAAGGCAAGTATGGCTGGGACGTTCCGGAAGGCGAATGGAAGGTGCGCTTTGAGAGCGCCGATTATTGGACTTACGAGACCAAGCCGATGCAGGTGCCACCTCTGCACGATCAGGTGAACATCGGCCTCTTGGCCAAAGGGGCACCGCAGGTAACAGGTGTGGTAATTCATCCCGATGGGCTGGTACTAAGCTTTGACCGCTACATGCTGCCCGGCTCATTAACCGGCAACGTGCTGATCAGCGACAGCGACGGCAAGCCGATTGCGGTGAAGGAAATTGTGCCTGTCAATGCAGTGGAGAACACCGGCTATACCGGCGAAGGTGACTACTCTGATCTGCTCATCGAGGCAGAGCAGTTTGCTAAACAGTTCAAGGTCATCCCCGACACGCCGATGGGCGGGTTTGCGCAGTATCTTGACGACGGCGAGACAGCAGTCACCTACTCCGTGCGCCTGCTGCCGGGTATCTCGAGCTATGCTCAGGTACCGCTTCAGGAGGCCTACGAGAACAACGCGCTTCCGGTTACAGAGCGGGCAGCCATTGCCATCACCGTGCGTGCCATAGCCCAGAGCAAGTTCTATGGCGAGGATGACCCCGAGCTGAGCTACGAGATTGCCTCCGGAGCACTTGATCCCGGCGACCAGCTGAGCGGTCAACTGGAGCGAGAACTGGGAGAGAGCGCTGGCAGCTACCAGATTATGCAAGGCACTCTCTCCGGTGGCGACAAATACGACATTGCCTTTGAAACGGGACTCTTCACCATCAACCGCCGCCCGCTTACCGTGACCGCAGATGCCAAGCAGAAATATGCAGGCAGCGCTGACCCAGCATTGACCTGGCGCGTCAGCAGCGGCAGCCTGGTGGCTGGTGACAGCCTCTCCGGCAGGTTGGAAAGGGAACCCGGAGAAAGCATCGGCACGTATGCCATTTGGCAGGGTACGCTTGCTGCCGACAGCAACTATCTGCTGACCTTTGTGCCGGCCACCCTGACCATAGTGGCCAGACCGGTTACTCCTCCTGGCGACAATGGTGGCGGAGGAACTACCACGCCTGAGGAGCCAGAGACACCAACAGAGCCAGAGGTTCCTGAAAACACGGTGCAATTGCCGCTAGTGGGCGAACAGCAAACTGATGACCAGGGAAATGTGACCGGTTACACTTACACCACACCGCAGACACTGGCTGCGGATATCAGTGAGGCGCAAGGCGGGGGAGCTACGCAGTTTGATCTCTATCTTGACGCCGATGACGAAACCGAACCCACAGTTCCCCGCAGTCTGACCATTGCCAGCGATGCGTTGCAGGCAGCAGCTGGGACCGGCTTCTCACTCAGCATTAGCAGCAGAGTTGGCAGCGTCACCCTACCTCAGGCCTTGCTTATGGCATTGGCTGCAGAGGGTCAGCCGCTTGCTCTGACTATCTATAGAGCAGCAAGCAGCGGCAGCCTGCCGGCTGGCGCCAGCGCTCTCGATCATCCGCTGGCGGTGGAAACCGCCTTGCGTGGCCAAACAAGGGTCGAAATTCCGTTGCAGCTGGCGCTGCCTGAGGACGAGGTAGCCAGGGCTGATTACCTGCGCAGCTTGGCCATCTATGCCGTGCACAGCGACAGCCGGGAGTTGATCCACGACCTGGCCTTTAGCATCGATGAGACCGTCTCCCCGGCGATGCTTACCTCTATCAGTTTCCAGGTCGACGAGTTCAGCACATTCACTCCAGTTAAATTCGTCAGTGAACCTTTGACCACTGTGGTGGGCACGCCTGGTTACAGTATTGGCGGAGTGAGCAGGGAGATGCCGGCCTGCTTCTACCAGGGAAGTGATACCTTCATGCCGTTACGTATGCTGGAGGAATACGGTGTCAGCCTCGGGTGGGACGGTGCGACTAAAACGGTGACCGTCGCTTACCGGGGCAAGACAATAGTCCTGGTTGTTGATTCTACCACTGCCGTGATCAACTGGGAAGAGCAGGCGATTATCGGGGCCAGCGGTCGGTTGCTGTCGCCGGTAATAGTAGGTGGTCGCGCCATGTTGCCGCTGCGTTTCGTCTCCGAAGTGCTCGGCTTTCAGGTCCACTGGGACCCCAGCCACTTGATCACCATCCGTCCGTAGAGCAAGTTGGTTCTGGGGGACGGGTCACAAGAACCCACTCCCATATCAGGGTGCCAACGAAGAAGCAACAAAACCGCCCCCAGGTTGGAGGGCGGTTTTGTTTCGCTATCCGTAATCGGCGATGGCAGCTACCCGGCCGATGTAAAACCCGTCAGTGAGGATGCCGCCTCTGTTCTCCGTACTGAAATACTCCTCCTTATAGGCGATACCGCCGGTAGACTCCTGGCTGGACCAGTAGCGCAAACCGACGATGGCACCATCGCGACGCAGCCAGTTGATGAACACGACGCTGTGCCCAGTGCCATTGGTGCGGGAAAAGTCGATGAAATCGCCTGCCTTGGCTTCTTTCCAGTCATGGATCTGCTCACCTAAACCGTACTTGACGATGGCATAGGCGGGGTTGCTGGTCTCTTTCGGCCCTTGGGCGGCATACCAGAGCAGCATGAAATCCTGCAGCTCGCTGAAGGTCATCCGGTTAAAGTCATCCTTGCTCAGCCCTACTTCCGCATTTCGGGCTTGCATCGCGCGAAAGAACACCTCAAAGGTAATCCCCACGCAATGGCTGGCCCGATTGCCGCTGGGGTGGGCTTTGAGCAGCAGCTTATCCTGGTAGTGGATATTGGTCGTCACGCCGTTATAGTTGGCATAGTCGGTGTTCAGCAGGTAGGGATAATCCTTTCCGCGATAGCCCGCAATGGCTTTCAGCACATAGTCGTTCAAATCCACATAGAGGGCAGACCGCTGTTGTTCCGATTGGCGGTTGGGCTGTTTGTGGTCAACGGGAGCGGAGGGCGGCACCTCGATCGGTGGGGGCGCATCGCTTGGCTCGCTCTCCTGTTGTGGCGTGTCCGGCAATTTCGCCCTTATCTGTTGGTGCTGCTTGTCTTCCAGCAGTTGCCGCACCTGTTCCGGCACCTCGGGTCCGAGAGGTGCCGATATCATGGTAGGTGCTACCATCGGGAGTAAGGCGTCGTAAGTGCGTGGTTTTCCAGGCGGGGCTGCTGCCCCTGCCAACCCCAATGCTGACACCAGCATGGTTCCCAGGACAAATGATTTAAGTTTAGCTCTAAACATATATTATCTCCCGAGTCTATGTAGTACTTTGATTATACTAGAATTGCTTGGCAGCTTTGTATGGACAAACCTGCCAAGTCCTCTATTGCCAATAAGCAAGCCCCCGACTGACCCGTCGGGGGCTTCCAGTATCTATAGCACTTGTGCTACCTGCCCAATTGTGCCAACATCTCCTGAATATCAGTGGTAGGTTTCCTGCAACTAAAGCCGCTGCAGACATAGGCAGTGGGGCGATCGTCCATGGGCCGATGGGCGGCCACGAAAGGGGCTAGTTCGGCAATTGGCGGGTTGTCTTCATCTGCCGGTTTAAACAGCGCCACTTGTCGCGGCTGGTACCAAGAAGCCAGTGCCGTAAGCATAGCCCGGGTACCCGGATCCTGCTCCTTCCCCACCACTACCACCTCATGGGTGGGCCCCAAATGGAAGTCCAGCGCCTGCAGCATCTGGGTGTAGGCGGTGGGATGAGCGCTCAAGTCCCTACCCATGGCCGACAACGATCTTTCCGCCACGCGGCTCAGGTCCTCATTGCCGGTCAGGCGAGCCAAGCGCAGATTGTTCAGCGTGGCGATGGAGTTGCCGGCGGGGATGGCCCCGTCATAGGTCTCCTTCATGCGCACTGGAAGCTCGGTTTCATCCTCCGCGGTCAGGTAGAACCCCCCTTGCTCCTCATCCTGAAACAGCTGCAAAGTCAGCTGGTTCAGTTCCAGCGCTAGCCGCAGATATTCTGGCTGCTGGGTAGTTTGGTGCAGTTCCAGCAACGCCCAGACGGTGAAGGCGTAGTCGTCCAGATGGGCTGGGAGGGCGGCCTCGCCTTCGCGGAAGCGTTTCCACAGTCTGCCGTCCGGGCGGCGCAAGCGAGTGAGCAGGAAATCCATCGCCTTTCGGGCGGCCTCGGTCCAACGGGAATCACCCAACACCCGGCCGCCGTAGGCCAGAGCGGCGATCATCAGCCCGTTCCAGTCAGTAAGCACTTTGTCATCACGATATGGGCGCACTCTCTGTTCCCTGACCTGCAACAGCCGCTCCCGGATCGCTGACCAGCGTTGGCGCAACTCCGATTCCGAGAGCCGCACCTCGTCGGCCCATTCGCACCAGGGGCGGATTAGGTGGAGGATGTTGCTGCCCACCGTCTCCCCACTGGCCTCGTCACGGAAATTGCCCTCCTCCCGCAGGCCGAAAACCCGTTTCACCCATGAAAAAGCAGCCTCGCTCAGGTGCTGCTGCAGCTCGGCTAGCGACCAGACATAGAACCTACCCTCTACTCCTTCGCTGTCGGCGTCCTCCGCTGAGTAAAAAGCCTCTTCAGGCGAGGTCAGATCCCGCAATACATAGGTGAATACCTCCCTGGCTTTTTCAGCCAGGTCTTCCTCTCCAGTTGCTTGGTAGGCCTCCAGGAAGGCCACAGCTAACATCGCCTGATCGTAAAGCATCTTTTCAAAATGGGGCAGCAGCCACTGGCGGTCGGTGGAGTAGCGGTGGAAGCCAAATCCGACGTGGTCATAGATGCCGCCTCGCCCCATCTGCCGCAGGGTGTACAGCACCGCTTGCAGCGGCTGTTTCAGTCCGGTGCGCCGCCAGTAGCGGAGCAAGAAGGTGAGAGTGTGAGGCGTTGGAAACTTGGGTGGGCGGCCGAAGCCTCCATATTCTGCATCGAAGGACCGCAGTAGCTGCTCCTCTGCCTGTTCCAGCGTACTCAGCTGCAAGGCCTGGGTGTCGTGGGCTAATACAGCTCCCCGTTCCAAATGCGCCTGCACTTCTCTAGCAGCCTCCAACAGGCGTTCCCGTTTGGTCTGCCAGGCCTGCTGCAGCGCTGGTGCCAGATCCAACAACCCCGGACGCCCCGATCGGCTTTCCTTCGGAAAGTAGGTGCCGGCGTAGAAGGGCTGCTTCTCTGGAGTGAGAATCACCGTCAGCGGCCAGCCGCCGCTGCCCGTCAGTGCCTGGCACACCGCCATGTAATAGGCGTCCAAGTCTGGCCGCTCCTCCCGGTCCACCTTCACACAGACGAAAGCTTCATTCAGCACATCGGCCACTTCCTCGTCTTCAAAGGACTCCCTCTCCATCACATGACACCAATGGCAGGTGGAATAGCCTATGGACAGGAAGATGGGTACGTCGCGCCGCCGGGCCTCGTTAAACGCCTCCTCTCCCCAGGGGTACCAATCCACCGGATTATAGGCATGCTGCAGCAGGTAAGGGGACTTCTCTTTGGCCAAACGATTGGCTGTGGACTTGGGCATCCGCACCGCCTCCTTGCTGTTCGTCGTCTGGTAGTATTCCCTGGACAGCCCCAAAGATGGCCGCCAGATGTGGAACAGCGCTATTTTCGGCCTGTGCCTTGGCATTGTTTACATAAAGCACGCGCAGAGGCAAACTGTCTCTTTGTTGGCGTTATGTCAGCCGTTCATTGCCATCAAATGCAGACAACACTAGCCGCAAGACATCGCGCCGTGGCGTGCGGTTTCTTCGTCTCTTCACGCCTCAAGCTGCTCGTGTGCGCCTGCCATGCCGTTCAGATATGCCAGACGATTTGGGGAACCTTACTAAGAGGGAACTACCTTTGCGGGCACGTTCTAACATTTCATTAACCATGCAAAAAACAGCTGGACTGCTAAATCTGACTTGACTAGTCGGAATTAGGGTGGCATAATGAACTTGAGATACCCCCTTGGGGTATATGTTGGAGGTGAGTGGAATGCCGGATCAGCAGAAAATAACACTGAAAATTGCAGGCATGACCTGTGCTGCGTGTTCAGCCAGGATCGAAAAGGTCTTGAAGCGCACCGATGGCATACTGGAAGCTAACGTCAACCTGGCTGCCGAGAAGGCCACAGTTTCTTTTGATCCTGCGCTGATCAGTGTGGACGATATTGTCAGCAAGATCGCGGGCCTGGGTTACCAGGGTGAGCTGGCCGATGCCGCCAAGTTGGAGCTGAGTATAGATGGCATGACTTGCGCCGCCTGTGCTGCCCGCATCGAAAAGGTGCTCAGCCGCATTCCAGGGGTGAGCAGCGCGAACGTCAATCTGGCTGCCAATCGAGCGACGGTGCACTACGATCGCTCGGCGGTCAGTGCAGCGCAGTTGACTCAGGCGGTAGAAAAAGCCGGCTATGCGGCAACCATTATTGAGGGGACTCAGAACGCCGACCGGGAGAAGGCAGCACGGGAGCGAGAGATCCGCACCCTCAAGTGGCAATTTGCCGTCGGGGCCATTCTGTCGTTGCCAATGATCTGGATGATGCTGAATATGCTGTTTAGGTTTCCGGCACCGCACATCCTGCATACCCCTTTGTTTCAATTTGTGATCGCCACCCCAGTGCAGTTCATAGTCGGCTGGGGCTTCTATGTGGGCGCATATACGTCTTTGCGCAACAAGAGTGCCAACATGGATGTGCTGGTGGCCTTGGGTACCAGTGCAGCCTATCTGCTCAGCGTCTACAACACCTTTTTTGCCCAGGTGCCCCATGGCGAAATGCCCCACCTCTATTATGAGAGTGCTGTGGTCATAATCACCCTGATCAAGCTGGGCAAGCTGCTGGAGGCGGTGGCCAAAGGCAAGACCTCCGAGGCGATCAAGAAGTTGATCGGATTGCAGGCCAAGACAGCCCGGGTAATCCGTAAGGGCAGCGAGGTGGACATCCCCATCGAAGAGGTGGTGCCGGGCGACCTGATCGTCGTGCGACCGGGGGAGAAGATTCCAGTGGATGGCGTGATCACCGAGGGTCACTCTACTGTGGACGAGTCCATGCTCACCGGCGAGAGCGTGCCGGTGGATAAGCAAGCTGGCGACGAGGTGATCGGGGCCACGATCAACAAGCACGGCACCTTCCGGTTTAAGGCAACCAAGGTGGGCGCGGAGACGGCTTTGGCCCAGATCATCAAGGTGGTGGAAGAGGCCCAGGGTTCCAAGGCCCCAATTCAGCGGCTGGCCGATGTCATCTCCGGAGTGTTCGTGCCGGTGGTGGTGGGGATCGCTGTGGTCACCTTTGTTGGTTGGTACTTGGTCAGCCGCAATGCGGAGACAGCCATCATCAACATGACTGCGGTGCTGGTGATCGCCTGTCCGTGCGCTTTGGGATTGGCGACCCCCACCTCCATCATGGTGGGCACCGGCAAAGGAGCGGAATTGGGCGTGTTGTTCAAGGGCGGCGAGCATCTGGAGAGCGCCCACAAGTTGACCGATGTGGTCCTGGACAAGACAGGCACCATCACCAAGGGCGAACCGGACGTCACCGATGTGGTAGTTTTGGGCAGCATTATCTCAGATGAGAACCAGCTGTTGGCGTTGACGGCAGCGGTAGAGCAGCCTTCGGAGCACCCGCTGGGCCAAGCCATTGTACGGGCGGCGAAGGGGCGGCAGCTGGAACTGCAGTCGCCCGTCGGTTTTCGGGCCTTCCCCGGCCACGGCATCGCGGCGGAAGTGAATGGACAGTCGGTTCTGGTGGGCAATCGCCAGCTGATGCAGACCACTGGCATAGATGTCGCGGCATATCAGGAGCGGATGGAAGCGCTGGAGGAGCAGGGCAAGACGGCCATGTTGGTGGCGGTGGCAGGGCAGCCAGCCGGCATCGTGGCGGTAGCCGATACCATCAAGGAGACCTCTGCGCAGGCCATCTCGGACTTGCAGCGCCTGGGCTTGGGAGTGTATATGATTACCGGTGACAACTGGCGGACCGCAAAGGCGATTGCCCGCTTGGTGGGCATCGACGAGCAGCATGTGCTGGCGGAAGTTTTGCCCGAGAACAAGGCGGCCGAAGTGCAGCGACTGAAGGATCAGGGGCGCAAGGTGGGAATGGTGGGCGACGGCATCAACGATGCCCCAGCCTTGGCCACCGCCGATGTGGGCATGGCCATCGGCACTGGTACGGACGTGGCCATGGAGGCCGCCGATATCACGCTGATGCGCGGCGACCTGCGCTCCATTGTGCAGGCCATCCGCCTCAGCCGTGCTACCATGCGCAACATCAAGCAAAACCTGTTTTGGGCCTTCTTCTACAACACCGTCGGGATTCCCATCGCTGCGCTCGGCTTCCTCAACCCGATCATTGCCGGCGCGGCCATGGCCTTCAGTTCGGTCAGCGTGGTCACCAACGCCTTGCGTTTGCGGCGGGTGGATGTCAGCAATTGACACGCGGGGACAGTCACCTCGTGTCAACAGGAGAAACCGCTGGCTAGATAGAAGTAGGGTAGCAGGAGACCCATGCTGCCCTATTTTCTTTGCCTGAGCATATAGGCTGAGCAGATGACCCAGACTAGATGCGTGACGCACCGATTATGGGAGGGGAGTGGCGTTGAAAACGAAATATGACGTTGCCTTGATTGGCGCTGGTCCGGCAGCGATCTATGCGGCCTATGAACTGCTACAGCAGGCTCCAGATCTGGAGATAGTCATGGTGGAAGCTGGTCACGACATCTACCGCCGCAAATGTCCCATTGCCGAACGCAAGGTACGGAGCTGCATCGGCTGCAACCCCTGCGCCATCATGCGCGGATTTGGCGGGGCCGGTGCTTTTTCCGACGGTAAATATAACTTGACCAGTCAGTTCGGGGGCTGGCTGAATGACTATATGTCTGACGAGCAGGTGATGGAGTTGATTGACTACGTCGATCAAATCAACCTGCAGTTTGGCGCGCCTGATAAAGTCTATAGCTCCCACAGTACCGCCCTCAGCCGCCTGGCCTTGGCCTACGATCTGCATCTGCTGCAGGCGAAAGTGCGGCATCTGGGAACTGAAAACAACCTGCAGATCATGAAGGCGCTGTACGACCAGCTGCGCGAGCAGATGACGATGATTTTCGATTGCCGAGTACAGAGCATTCATCAGCTGGAGCATGGCTATCGGTTGGAGTTGGAAGGCAATGATGGTATTGAGCAAGTAGATGCCACCTACCTGATCGCCGCCCCGGGGCGGGCCGGCTCAGAGTGGTTTGCCCAACAGTGCCGCGCACTGGGGCTGCAATTGTTCAACAACCAGGTGGACGTGGGCGTGCGGGTGGAGCTGCCGGCGGAGGTGTTCCAGCAGATCACCGATGAGGTCTACGAAGCCAAATTGGTCTACCGCACCAAGCAGTATGGCGATTTGGTGCGCACCTTCTGCATGAATCCAAACGGGTATGTGGTGGCCGAAAACAACGATGGCATCATCACCGTCAACGGCCACTCTTATCGGGATGAGAAGCTGCACAGTCAGAATACCAACTTTGCTCTGTTGGTCAGCAACCGCTTCACC
The DNA here is from genome assembly GCA_050949055.1 of Bacillota bacterium. Taxonomy (GTDB): domain Bacteria; phylum Bacillota; class UBA994; order UBA5500; family UBA5500; genus JAEZJZ01. Next base: position 66,681 of record JBMNFA010000007.1, read on the forward strand.
CATCCCTTTAACGAACCGCACCAATATGGCAAGCGCATCGCTTCCTTCTCCAACTTGTTGGGGGGTGGGGCCCTGGTGCAGCGCTACGGCGACCTGATCAAAGGGCGGCGCACCAACGAGCATCGCCTGGCGCAGAGTTTCGTGCGGCCGACGCTGCAAGCCACTCCGGGGGACCTCAGCTTGGTGTTGCCCAAACGACATTTGGACAACATCATCGAGATGATCCAGGCTCTGGACAACATTGCGCCGGGGACAGCCAACCACGACACCCTGCTCTACGGGGTGGAGGTCAAATTCTACAGTTCGCGGCTAGAGCTATCCAATGAGCTGGAAACCAAGCTTCCCAACCTGTTCGCCATCGGCGATGGTGCCGGCGTCACCCGCGGCCTATCGCAGGCTAGTGCCAGCGGCGTGCACGTAGCCCGCGTGATCGCCGGGCGACTGTAGCGAGACAGAAGGGATGGTTCTGTAATCCATGCCGGGTGGTCAATCTGTCCCGGGATCTGGTTCTTTTTCTACCTGACAAGAAGCAAGAAGCACCAGCTGTGGCTATGAGCAGTCAGAGGCTGCCCCTTTCGCTTCGCGGCAACGCGCGAGTGTGGAGGGAGCAGCCTCTTTCTTGTTGTCCTGAGGAAGGATTAAGCCTCTCTCGCCAGTGTCTTGCGTGCCCCTCCTTTGCTCAATCCGGCCTGCCGTCCTCAAACAACGTCACCTGCGGCGGCTTGCCCTGCCAGGTGCCGATCACTCGCGTGTTGTGCAGCAGGATGGGATAGACGCGGGCGGCGGACCGGAACACGCAGGGCACGTGAGTGTCGCTGAGGAAGCGGCGCTTATCCTTGTAAGCCAGGAGCAGCACGTCAAAGGCAGGCAGATAGTGCTGCAGATCTTGCCTTGGTCCGGGGGAATCCAGCAACTCAGGCAACTGCTCAGCCAACAGGTATGCTTCATCAGATTGTTCTTCTAGGCGCACAGTGGCCAACTGCGGCTGGATCTCCTTTAGTAGCTGCCGCACCACAGGCACACGAAAACCCGACCAGTAGACCACGTCAGCCAGCGTCACCGGACCGTAGCGAGCGATGAACCGACCGATCAGTCGCCTCTTGGCTGGCCAGGCAGAGTCTTGGGGCAGCGGCTGGTACCATGACGAGAAATAGACTGCACGGTTGCCCTTTTGTGGCCCGCGCACACAGTCACCTAAATAGCATAAGTCTTTCAGCAGATGGGGAAGCAAGCTATCATATGGTCTTTCTAGCCCAGCTCGTACACTAATCTCCACATGCGTCAGTGGCTGCTCACCCAGTACATCCCGGATGCGCGGGTAGATGCGCTGTCGTACCTCGGCTAGGGGTATGGGCAGGCGTCGCTCCAGATAACGCCCCCAGCGCTGTGACCACTCTGCTTCCGTCGCGGCCTGATGATCCGGTGCGTCCGCAGCTAACACCAAATGCATGGTGCCGCGTACCGTCCACATCCTGAGCAGCGGTCCTCCAGGTTGCACTAAACTATCCAGCTGTTCCTCGCCAACGGTGCGTGCAGCCACTGCTTGTTTGGCGGCAGCATAGTCCTGTGCTTGCACAGCCACCAGTGAGCGCACAGTCTCCTCTGCACTGCTAAACGGTTGCACCAGGCCCAGTTGGCGCAAGTTCCACCAGGCTGCCTGTGTGAGAGTAAGTGTTTGCATTGGCGAAGCCCCCCATATTACAGCGATCAATGTGGCAACCAGCGCGCAGTACCTTCCTTAGTACACCCCTGGCAGTCGCTTTTGATAGAATACATCGCGGCTCATCCATAGGAACCTGATCCCGATGCGGCTGTAGGGATTGGTGGCCGTGCTCGCTCCCGCCTCGCCGTGGTACGTTTGCTGCCGCTCCACCTTGAGCAGGATGCTCAACAGGGATCCATCCAGGCTGGCGTGGTTCTGCATCCTGCCCTCACCCAGAGATAACAGGATTACCCCTTGGTTCTTCAGGCTGGCTTCCCCCGTCGCTGTGTCCACCGTGCCGATGCCGGTGTAACGGTCTGGGACCCAGGCCTCCACCGCTGTGTAGTAGTCGTCGTGATATTCCACATCCCGGACGATGACGAATCTTGCCCAGAATGATCTGGCACCGTTCAATGTCAGATGACAATAGGCCGATTGCATGTCCGACCAGGGAACGATCCCTGGACCGCCATGGACATACAAGCTGTCCAGGAAGGCCTGCGCCGAGTTGGCTACGGTCGATATCGCTGCTACACAGACCAGCACACATGTGAGCACTAGCAGGAATTTTCTTTGCAGAGTGATCCCTCCCTCTAAGCTCCGGCCAGCGCAAGAGCCAGTACAACACTGATCAAATTGTGGGTGGCATGGGCGATCATGCCAGGGGCCAAAGACCCGGTGCGTTCGTAAAGGGCACCAAACAGCAATCCCGTGACGAAAAAGCTGATCAAGCCCAACCCATTGAAGTGCAGCACGGCAAACAGCAGAGAGCTGATGATCAGTCCCTTCTTGACGCCTACCTGCCGTCGCAACCATCCATAAAGCATGCCACGGGTAAACAGCTCTTCCATTAGCGGGGCCAGTAACACCGCCGTGATGGCAAACAGCAGCCAGTCGATGCCTAGTCCGGCATTCGCCAAAGGGTTGTTGCTTTCTACTTGTGACAAATCAGTTCTAAGCAACATAGCTGCCAGCAGCGCTGTGGCCATTCTGATCACCACGCCAGCAAGATGCGTGCCCACCCCCCAGATGACTCCTTGCCGCCAGTGCCGCTTGAAGTCTTGTCGCCTCAGTTGCCAATAGGCGGCGTCCGGCCAAAAGCGATGATTGGAGTGGGTGCAAAACAGCGCGGCCAACACCAGAGCCTCTCCCACGGTCCGCAGCGATGCACTGTCGTCCCTCCAGCGCACCCCGATGCTCAACAACAAGATCGCCGCGGTAATGCTGTATCCAAAGTAAGCGCCAACCAAGCGCCACAAGTCTGCACCTCTCCAGTGTACCTCTCGTTGATCCAGGGGACCTGGCTGGGAAAATAGCACGATTTCCTTCCCCAGTATCCTCATCGTTGCACCTCTCTTTCTCTAACAGCATCTCGTGAAGGATCATTCCAAACGAAGAGATGGGATGCCGTTCGAGCTAGGTCCTTTGACAAAGTCCTTTTCTCTACTCACCCAACTGCTTCCTGCCTGGCGCATTCGCTTACCTTTCATCTGATTTGTCACTTACCTAATCATACGCTAGACAGCTGTCATCAGTTGCAGCGAAGTCCCAGCGTCCCACGCAGGTAAGCCCCTGCCAGGTGGCGAATCGAATATAGGATCGCAACTTTGCAGAGGAGGGCAGTGAATGCTCACTTGTTTACATATATCAGACCTACATCTGGGCTGGACCGCGGGTTTCCTGGCGGACAAAGCCGAACAGTTCAGCCGTCAGCGCGATGGGCTGCTGCGCCGCATCTGCCAATGGGTTAACCAGACTGACGAGCAAATTGATCTGGTGCTGATTGTGGGAGACCTCTTCGACAGCCACCGACCTGACCCGGCTTTGGTGGAAGCGGTGATGGCCGACCTGCGCTCCCTGACTGCAGCTGGCAGGACAGTGGTCACCGTTCCCGGCAACCACGATGAGATCACCTATCACGATTCGGTCTACCGCCGCTTTCAGGACCGCTGGCCGGGCTACTTGGTCACAAACCCCATGCCCCAGCCTCCGCTGCAACTGACTGTTGCCGCAGAAACAGTCTATGTCTACAGCGTCGCCTACACCGGCGGACTGACCAAAGCGACTGATTATCTTCAGCCCTATCCCAGGGTGGCAGCCGAAGGGATACATATCGGTGCTTTCCACGGCTCCCTGGATTGGGCAGCCGGGGAGAGGGGGCTGCCGCTTAAGAGCGATGCCCTCGCCGCTGCCGGCTACGACTACGTCGCCCTGGGCCATTTTCACCAGCCCAGCCGGCTGCTGAAAGGCAGGACTACCATGGTCTATTCCGGGATGATCGAGAGCAAAGGCTTTAGCGACATCGGTTGCGGGCAGTTGGCCCTGGTGGACTTAGGCCAGTCGCAGGCCACTGTGCGGTCGCTGCCCTGGGCGGTGCCCCTGAGCCGGGTGGAGCAGGTGGACGTCAGCCTCTGTGACAGTCAGGAGCAGTTGGATCAGTTGATTCAATCCTGGGCGGATGACCAGCTGCTGCTACGGGTGGAGCTGGTCGGCACCGCCGAATGGCTGCTGTATGGGGAGCAGCTTTGGGGCAGACATCAGGGGCAGTTTTATCATCTGGAGATCGTGGATGACAGCCTGTACTTAGGGGAAGGTCTGCTGGCCAGCTGGGCCGATGAGGCGACGGTGAGAGGTCAATATGTGCGTCAGTTGCTGGCAGAGCTTGACCAGGCCAGGGACCAACGCTCACGGCAGGTGATACAGCTGGCACTGCGGCGCGGCATCGCCGCTTTCGCGGCAAGGGGTGAGTGATATGGGCCAAGTCAGTTGGGATCGGTTGACCCTGGATGGTTTCGGGCGCTACCAGCGAGCGATCAGCATCGATTTCGCCCCCGGCCTGACGGTACTGGTAGGGCCAAACGAGAGTGGCAAGACCACGCTGATTGCCGGTCTGACGGCGGTGTTGTTCGGACTGCCGGTGAATCAAGACCCCGCTCAGTTCGGGCAGACCCGTTGGCGGAACTGGCAGCAGCCAACCGCTTTTCAAGGGGAGCTCCACTTTACCGCCCACTCACAGCAGTGGCATCTGGTACGAGACTTTTCCACTAACCGCATCAGCCTGAAGCAGCGACTCGGCGATAGCTGGCGAGAGGTGGCGCAGGGGGTGGACAACCCTGGCGCTCGCCGCCCGCTGCAACGCTACCATCAGCAACTGCGCAGTCTGATCGGAATCGAGCGGCGGGAGTTGTTCCAGTCCACTTTCTGCCTGACCCAGCCGCTGCCCACCCCCAACAATTTGGAGGAGGCGGTGCAGGTGTTGCTTTCCGGCACCGATCGGCGGGTGGAGCAGGTGCAGGTGATTCTAGATCAACAGGTGCGAGCGATCACCCGCTATTACGGGCGGGAACTGGGCCTGACCAGGGATGGCAACAAGAATCGGCAGTTGGAGGAGCTGCAGTTGCAGATCGAACAGCTGCGGCAACGGATTGCTGATGGCCGCCAGACAGCTGATGGGTTGCAGCTGGTGCAGGCCGATTTAAGGCGGGCAGAGAAGCAACAGGCAGAGCTGAAAGAGCAGCTAAGGTTAACAGAACGCTCCCACCAAGCCTGGGGGACTTGGCGCTCTTACCAGGAAAGATATCGCCAACAGCTAGCAGAACAGCAGCGCTTAGCCACTGCAGTAGAGACGGCTGGCGAGCTATCCAAGCAGCTGCAGCAGTTTGAAGGCGGCGGTCTGGAACAGGCCGAGCCGGAACAGGTTGCCCTGCTGATGGATTACGAGCGAAAGCAAAGGGCGTTTGAGCTGCGGCAGACGCAGGCAGAACAGGCCCATCAGGCTTTGGTAGAGCGGGAGCAAACCTATCAGCGGGCCAAGTGCGAGTGGCAACAACGGTTTGGCCCGTTGCAGCAGGATCCGGCGAATCTACTCTGGGCTATCGACCAGCATTTGGCCGGTCGGCGTAGCCGAGGGCCGCGGCAGCGTGCTGGCTCGTCATCAGCGCAAGTTATCCCTTGGCTGCTGGCAGCCGGTGCGGCGCTTGCCACTTTTGGTGTTTGGGGCAAAGATGCTGGAAGTTTGGGTTTCTGGGGCAGCTTGTTGGCAGCTGTGCTGGCTTGGGGGTTGGGCTATGCCGCCACCAAGTCAGCCGGGAGCCGGGAGCAGCAGCCAGGAACTCTTAGTCAGCTGGGTAAGCTAGGCGAGTTGCCACTGCCTGACTTGTTGCACGCCCGTGCCGCCCTGGAGCGCCTGATGGCGGTCCAAGCGGCACGGCCGGCAGAAGCCGAGTTGAGGGCATCCCAAGCGGAACTGCGGCAGGCGCAGCTGCAGCTAGACTATCTGAGACAGGCGCGCGATAGCTGCCGTCAGGCTTTGCAGCAGCTGCTGTCCTTGTTTGGTGTCAGTACAGTTGCCGAGCTGCAGACCAAAGCGCTGCATCTGCAAAACAGCATCGCAGCCACCCAAATCAGGTGGCAGGAGTTGATCGAAAGCCATCCCGGGCTGCCCGCGATGGAGATGGGGGACCAGCAGAGGATCGATGAGCTGTATGCAGCCAGCGAGCAGCGCATAGCCGCCCTGCGTCGTGCGGAGGAAGAGGCCCGCCAACGGGTGGAGCAGCTATTGCGTCAGCAAGCCGCTCTGGAAGGGCGGCAACCGCTAAATATCGCCCAGGCAGAAGAGCAATTGCAGCTGTTGCTTGCCCGGCGCGATCAATTGCAGTTGGAGGTGGAGGCGCTGGGCTTGGCATACCGGCAATTGGCAGCAGCCAAGGAGAGCTATCAGTTGACCTACCGGGAAAGGCTGCAAACACAGGTGAGCGCCTATATGCAAGGGATCACCAGGCAGGAGGATCGGCAGGTGGAGCTGAGCCCGGATTTCCAGGTGACCGTGTTCGACGGTACCGGCCAAGCCATCGTGCCGGCCCAGCTCAGCCAGGGAGTCAGGGATCAGCTCTACTTCGCCCTGCGGTTGGGCATCGCTGACCTGTTGGCAGACCAATCCCGGCTACCGCTAATCCTGGATGACCCCTTTGTGAACAGCGACGCCGAGCGGCTGCAGCGTATCCGGCAGATACTGGTTGCTGCCGCTAGGCAGCGGCAGATCCTGCTGTTTACGCACCAGCAGCAGCTGGCAGACTGGGGCGATGTGTCCTATCGTCTGCCGTTCTGAGTGCCCATCGCCCCATTCAGTGTGCTTTTCTGGCCATAATAGTTTGAGCGCAGCAAAGGCTTTTCGTTCCTTCGCTGCGCTCAAATTGATCGAAAATGGGCTCAGCACAACCCGGAACTGGGGGGGGCAGCGCCCGTTCCGCGCGGCTGCTCATGCCTACCGGGCACTCAGTTCCGCCAGCGCCCTAATCGCCCAGTCGACATCTTCTGCCGTGTTGCTGTATCCGACGCTTAACCGCACCGTGCCGGCTGGAAAAGTGCCGATGGCCTGATGGGCCAGCGGAGCGCAGTGCAGGCCCGGCCGACTGATGATGCCGTAATCATCTTCCAGCGCTACCGACAGGTCTGCAGCATCCCAGCCAGCCAGGTTGACGGAGACCACTCCGACGCCCTGCTGACCGCCGGGCCCGTAGACCGTGACGCCCGGAATCTGCTGCAGGCCCGCGCGCAGGCGCTCCGTTAACCCCAGCTCATGCTTGCTCACCTGTTTCAGCCCTTGCCGCAGCAACCATTCCACCCCGGCGGCCAGGCCGGCCAAGCCAGGGGTGTTCGGGGTGCCTGCTTCCAGCCGATCGGGCATGAACTCAGGGTGCCATACCTGATGGGACGCGCTGCCGGTACCGCCCACCCGCCAAAAGGCCAACTCCACGTCTGGGCGCACATAGAGCAGGCCCGTGCCTTGCGGGCCAAACAAACACTTGTGTCCGGGAGCGGCCAGGCAGGCCGGTCGCAACGCCTGCACGTCGATGGGCATGGCCCCCAGGGTCTGGGATGCGTCCAGCAGCAACTTGATGCCGTGCGACTGGCAGAGATCGCTGACAGCCTGCACGTCCAGCAGAGCGCCGGTGACGTTAGAGGCGTGGCTGACAGCAATCATCGCCGTGTTGTTCCGGATCGCCTGCTCAAACTGCTCCACCCGCACGGTCAAGCCGTCGGGTGCTTCCAACACGGTCAACTCGATGCTGCTTTGTTTGGCCAAATGCGAGAGGGGACGCAGGACCGAGTTATGGTCAAAACAGGTGGTGATCACATGATCGCCCGGCCTCACCAGGCCGTTGATGGCCATGTTCAAGGCGTCGGTCGCATTCAGGGTAAAGGCGACACTGGCTGAGCTCGGCGCATTGAGCAACTGGCTGACCAGATGACGGGCCTGGCTGACCAAGCGGGCGGCATGCAGGGACAGGCGATGGCCGGAGCGGCCAGGGTTGCCACCGTGTTCTAAGGCGTCCAGCACTGCCCGCTTGACCTCTTCCGGCTTCGGCCAGGAGGTGGCCGCGTGATCCAGGTAGACTATAGACACTCAAATTCCCTCCCAGGAACGCAGAATCAGCCTGCAGAACGCCGGCCCTGCCAGTAGGGCCGGCGCTGCCGACTACAGCGGGCCGTAAATCTCCTCATGCTCTAGGTGGCAGCTTGCCAAGGCATCCAACACCGATTGAGAATTCTCTGCCACCACCTCGGCGCAGATGCCGCAGGAAGAGCTGAACTGTCGTGGAACCGGACGCAAGCGGCAAGAAAACCCGGCAGCCGTCAACTCGCGCTCGGCTTCCATCGCCCAGTAGACGGAGTGAAAGGTGACCACATACTTGTGTTGCATCTGTTAAGGCCTGACTGACACGGCCCAGCTGCCATCCGCCTGCTGCTCCACCGTCGGTTGCTTCTTGGTGACGGTGAGCAGGAAACGAGTCACATTTTCCTTGGCCACCGCTGTATCCACCAACACGGTCAACTGTTCTGTTCCGGCTTGTGCCAAGCCTTGCCGCGCCATGATCACCGGTTCCGGGCAGGAACGGCCCCGGGCATCAACTACCTTGCTCATCAGGCTTCCACCTCCTTGGACGAATGCTGTCTCCTCGCTACCCGCAAGGTCTCACGCGTACCCAGCCCTAAAACTAACAGTAATACCAGCAGGCCCCAACTAGCTATCTGGCCATTTACTGGCACGCCGTTGCCGCTGGCCGCCAATCCGAAATTGTGGGCTATAGCAGCGCCCATGATCAGCCCCAGCACTGTGCTCATCGCATCCACGTCGCCTTCGCCAGCCAAGATCAATTGCCGCAACGGGCAGCCTCCCAGCAGGGCAGCTCCCAACCCAGTCACCAGCATGCCGAGGAAGTTGTAGAGGTGGTTGCTGTGGGCAATCGGCTGCCCGGCGAAGCCCAGATTGAAGTTGCCCATCGCCAGGTTGAGCAGCAGGGCTGCCGCCAAAATGCCGATAAACCCGCTGATCAGGTGGCTATCCCTAAACAGGATCGCGTCTCGGATGCCGCCCACCATGCACAGACGGGTGCGCTGTGCGGCATAGCCGACCAGCAGCCCTGCCCCCAGAGAGATCAACACCGGGGCGGAAAGGGCACCAGGGCCTTCGCTGCTGCGGAAGATGAAGCCAGGAGCTACCAACGCCAGAATCACCAGGCCAACGGCAAACAGTGGCGCCGCCAGCCCAGCCGCTGGCGGTTGCGGATAGCTCCGCCCCAAAGTAAAACCGCTCCTGAGGCAGACCACTCCCAGAACGATGCCGGCGGTGAAGCCAGCCAGCCCGACCAGTGCATTCAAATCCCCGCCAGCCAACCTCAGCACCATTCTCAATGGACAACCGAGGAAGAGCAGGGCGCCGATGCTGACCATCATTCCCAGGAAAAAGCGCAGAACAGGGCTGGAGCCGCCCCGCGGACGGAACTCCTTGGCGAGTATGGCAGCCAGGAACGAACCAAGGATGAATCCTGGGATCTCCAGGCGAATGTTTTGCACCACCGCTGCTCGATGAAAGCCCAGCGCGCCGCTGATGTCCCGGAGGAAACAGACCACACAGACGCCCATGTTCTTGGGGTTGCCGAAGTAGACCAGCAGGGCCCCCAGCGCCCCCACCAACAACCCGACGGCGATAATCCTCTTTCTCTCCACTCCTATGTACCTTCCCTTCCGAGTCCTTCGTCGTGCACGACCTAGGGTTCTGTATTTCAGTCAAATTATATGTCATTTTTATCTTTGTTACAACTATCACTTATATAAGAGTATTTCATGTCAACCGATTGGACCACAACTGGGACTTATAGCCCCCTTCCGGCCAGACTTGCCTGCGTCCTTATTGACATATGCCCGTAATTGCGCATATACTGGTTATGGGCATATGACCAATACATATCTGGGAGGCGCAGTGATTAGATGGGATTGAACAGTTTCTTGGAGCCGGGGAATCAGTTGAGCCAGATCAAACACGTGATAGCTGTGATGAGCGGCAAAGGAGGGGTCGGCAAGTCGTCAGTGGCCGCCTTGCTGGCGTTGGGGTTGCAGCGATTGGGAAAGCAGGCAGGTATTCTGGATGCTGATATTACAGGCCCCAGCGTGCCGACGCTGCTCGGCGTCCACGAGCGACCACAGTCCAGCGAACTAGGCCTGTTTCCTGTTGAGAGCGCCAGCGGTGTGAAGGTGATCAGTCTCAACCTTTTGCTGGACCAGGAGGACCAACCAGTCATTTGGAGAGGCCCGCTGATCGCTGGCGCGGTGAAGCAGTTTTGGAACGACGTGGTTTGGGGCGATCTGGACTATCTGGTGGTCGACTTGCCGCCCGGGACCGGCGACGCCCCGTTGACTGTGCTGCAGTCACTGCCGCTAACGGGTGTGGTTATCGTCAGCTCGCCGCAGGACCTGGCCGTGATGGTGGTGCGCAAAGCGATCAACATGGCCCGTAGTATGGATGTGCCGATTCTTGGCTTGGTTGAAAATATGAGTTATGTCAAGTGCCAGCACTGCCAAGAGACCTTTGAGATCTTTGGCCCTAGTCAGGGAGAAGCCGTAGCTAAAGCAGCAGGCATCCCCTTCCTGGGGAGGATGCCGCTGGAGCCGGCCATGCGCTCTTTGGCCGATTCGGGCAGGTTGCACGAGTATCGCAACTCGGTCGTGGAAGAGATGGTTCAGGCATTAGTGCAGGAGTAACCCAGATAATGCAGCGGGAGGAGGTGAAGTGATGCCCAGATTCGACGGTTCTGGCCCCGCCGGGCGAGGTCCGATGACCGGTTGGGGGCGGGGTAATTGCATTGTCCCTGTACGCGGCTGGGCTGCCCGGGCTGGGGTCCAGCGTGTGCCCAGCCGGCGGATCGTGCGGGGCTTTCGGAGACCCCCCCTCAGGGAAGAGATTGCCTCGCTGCGAAACCAGATCAACCGGTCGCGCAGACAGTTGGAAAAGTGAGGTGGCCACACGGCTAAAGCTCCGCGCAGCTTTGGCCATCATTCTCGTGGGAGGTGTCAGGTTATGCGAATTTGTATTACCAGCAAAGGCAAGGAACTCACCGATCAGTTGGACGAGCGCTTTGGACGCTGCTCATATCTCTTAGTGGTGGACACAAGCAGTGGAGCTGTGGAATCGCTGAAGAATCCCGGGGTGTTGGTAGATCATGGAGCGGCCATTGCTGCTGCTCAGCGCGTATTGGATGCTCAGGTAGACGTGCTGTTGACTGGGAATCTGGGGCCGAACGCGGAAGGGATGCTGGAATCGCACAACATGACTGTATACCAAGCACGGAACTGTAGTGTGCAGGAAGCTTTGGCAGCCTATCAAGCCGGGCAGCTGAAGCAGCTGCTGTCGGTGCGAACCGGTGCTGAGCAATGAAAGTCGCAGTCCTCAGTGGCAAGGGTGGCACCGGCAAGACTACGGTGGCGGTCAATTTGGCTCACGTCATGCGCTGGCGCTACATGGATTGCGATACTGAAGAGCCGAACGGCTGGGCATTTCTGCAGCCGAAGCTGCTGCAGTCAGAAGCCGTCCGGATTCCCAATCCGGTTGTCGATCAGGAGTTATGTACCCGCTGTGGTTCATGCGCGCAGGCCTGCCAGTTTCAAGCTCTTGGTGTGACCGCAAAAGGAGTGCTGATCTTTTCCCAGTTGTGTCACGGTTGCGGTCTCTGTTCACTGGTCTGCCCTGAGCAGGCTATTGATGAACAGCCTAGGGAAATTGGCCGAATCGACCATGGCCTTGGCCCAAACGGCGAGTGTTGGCAGGGGGTGATGAATGTGGGGGAGTTGGCTGGCGCACGCATTATTGAGCAGATGTTGCGCCAGCTAACAGGCACCACCCCTCTGATCATGGACTGTGCGCCAGGCACGTCCTGCAACGTGATTGCCGTCGCCAAGCACGCCGACTTCGCCCTCCTGGTCACCGAGGCCACTCCTTTTGGTGCGCATGATTTGGAGGCCTCCATCAAGTTGCTGCAGTCGCTAGGCCTGCCGGGAGCGATTGTGGTCAACCGCTCCGTCGAGGACGCTGGTCTGATCTCAGATGTGGCTGACCATTATCAGCTGCCAATTATTGCCCGGTTACCTTTCAGTCGCCATGCGGCCGCATTGACTGCCGCTGGCAAACTGCTACAGGGCGAGGACTTCCCTGAGATGTTTGCCCAGCTCGGAGATCGCATTCGGGGGTTGATCAGATGCAACTAGTGGTATTGAGTGGCAAGGGAGGTACCGGCAAGACGACAGTGGCAGCAGCGATAACCAGGTTGGCCGCTTGTCCTCTGGCCGTCGACTGCGATGTGGATGCGGCCAATCTGCACCTTTTGTTGGGCATGCGGGATTTATCCAGTGAAGATTTTTCCGGCTCCAAGGTGGCAGAACTGGACGATAGCCGGTGTGTGCGCTGCAACCGTTGTGGCAGCGTCTGCCGCTTCGACGCCATTGAGTATGGGATGGTAGATCAGTTGAGCTGTGAGGGATGTGGCGCCTGTGTCTACGCCTGTCCGTATGACGCCCTGGCGCTGGTAGATCAGACCATCGGGCAGGTGTTTCTCACCAGTACCACATGGGGACATCTCAGCCGGGCCGAGATGTATCCTGGGGCAGATGGATCCGGAAAGCTGGTCACCCGCGTGCGGGAGCAAGCCGCGGAAATTGCTGACCGCGCGTCAAGTCCGACCATCTTGGATGGCCCGCCTGGTATCGGCTGCCCTGTGATCGCCACCCTCACCGGTTGTGACGCCGCTCTCTTGGTCCTAGAACCCAGTTACTCCAGTCAACATGACTTCTTGCGTTTGCTGCAACTGCTTCACAAATTTGACATCAAGACGTACGCCTGTATCAACCGTCACGACCTAAGTCCCGATAACTGTCGAGAGTTGCAGCAGGTTTGTGAGCAGAAAGGAGTTCCCATCGTCGGTTTGATTCCCTTCGATCCGCTGGTAATGGAGGCGCACCGGCAGCTGAAGTCAATTCTGGACTTTGAAGACAGCCCTGCTGCTGAAGCCATCCGCCAGATTTGGGCTAATCTCAGCAAAATGATAGGAGTTGATCAACAGTGATCGTGGCGCTAGCCTTAGAGAAAGATGAAAAAATCGCCCAGCATTTCGGACGTTGCCCCACCTTCCGCTTGGTGAGGATTGAGGGGGGGCGTCAAGTGGCCGTGCATGATCTCCCCAGTCCGCGGCACCAACCCGGATTGTTGCCGCGAGTGCTGAAGGAGTATGGCGTTGATGTGGTGGTTGCCGGGGGTATGGGTGGCTCCGCCCAGGGTCTGTTCCAGCAGTACGGCATCGAAACAGTGGTTGGGGTTGCAGGAGATGGTCAGTCAATAATCGAACAGTTTGTTAGGGGGCAGCTTCGCTCCACCGGTGAGGTATGTCGCGAACATAGCTACGAAGATGAATGTGGGAAGTAGCCCCGGAGAAATGGAGGTAGATATTAAATGAAACAACCGATCGCCAGCGAATTGGCACCGGCAGCTGTTGGACCTTATTCTCAGGCTGTAAAGACAGGCAATCTGCTATTTGTCTCTGGCACCCTACCCATCGACCCTAAGACCGGCGAGCTGGCCCCGGGAGGCATTGAGGGACAGACCCGCATGGTGTTTGAGAACATGCGCTGTGTTCTGGCTGCAGCCGGAGCTGACTTCTCCAATTTGGTTAAGACTACCGTCTACTTAGCGGATATCGCAGATTTCGCCGCCATGAATGCCATCTATGCCGAATATGTCCCCAGCCCCTTCCCCGCCCGGGCTGCTTTCCAGGTCTCCGCTCTGCCTAAGGGAGCAATGGTGGAAATTGAGGCCGTGGTTGAGTTATCATAATATAAGGAGAGGTTGATAGTCTGCACGCGACTGTCGCTCGATCCATATCCGCTGTTCTTTGAACATGCATGAGGAGGTGACGCATGCCTAGACCGCCGATACACCGCATGGTAGAACGTGAACCGATCTGTACTGTCTTCAAGCCAGCGGGCAGGCCGATGGCCGGGATGGAAGAAGTGGTGGTCACGGTTGAAGGAATCGAGGCTATCAGGTTAAAAGACCTGTTGGGACTCGACCAGGAAGAGTGCGCCGAATGCATGCATGTTTCCCGAGCCACATTCCAACGCCTGTTGACCGTCGCCCGCGAGGGAGTTGCCCGGGCGATCGTCGAGGGCAGGCCCTTGCGTATCCAAGGTGGGCACTACCGCTTGCGAGGCGCGTGCCAGGCGCTGCGCGGCCCTGGCCGCAGAAGAGCCCGCTGCCGGCGGCAATGCTATCAGACGCTGGATGGCTCGCGAGAGTCAGAATAGTTGGCGTGAGTATAAGTTTGAGGCCACTTGCTGAGTCTAACCAGCGAGTGGTCTCCTTTTTGGTGCCCAAGCGACCTCAGGGCTGGGGTCGCCGCAGGGGGAAGCCGATGCAGGAGCGAGGAGAGGGAAACTACCCCTAGATGCCCCGTCTTGGCAGGGGAAATGGATTTGGATGCAGAATTTACCTAATAGGGCATGTACGCAGAGCATGCAGTTAAAGGAGGGTTTCTGATGCAAGTAAAGATCACTAACCAATGCGCCATCGGGCTGCCAGTCGACTCCATGATCATCGGGTTGTTCCAAGGCAAGGAACAGCTAGATGGCCATGTGGCTGCTGTGGATCAGAAGAGCGGCGGACTGATCAGTCGGGTGCTCGATCAGGGAGACTTTGAGGGCAAGCTGAATGAAACGCTGACCCTCTATCCGGACGGCCTCAAGGCTAAGAAGCTGGTGCTGGTCGGTCTGGGGAAAGAGCAGCAGTTGGGTTTGGAGCAGATCCGCCAGGCTGCTGGCAGCGCCTTTAAGGTGGCTGCCAAAGGCAAGGTGAAGGACATAGCCTTTGTCTTGCACGGTCTGAATGTGGAAGGATTGTGCCCCATGCGTGTCACCGCTGCGGTGGTGGAGGGCAGTCTGATGGCCGACTATCATTATGACCAACTGAAGGCCAAGAAACGGGAACAGACTGTTGGTGAGTTACTGCTGATCAACTGCGAGCCAGACAAGTTGGCTGCAGTGGAGCAGGGCGTCCGGCGCGGTGTGATTATGGGCGAAGCCACCAATCTGGCTCGCGACCTGGTCAATGCCCCCGCAAACTATATGACCCCCACCCATATGGCCGCAGCGGCTGCCCAGGTGGCCAAGGAGGCAGGGCTGGAAATTGAAGTGTTAGAGCGAGCGGACATGGAGCGACTGGGTATGGGTTGTCTGCTGGGAGTAGCCCAGGGCAGTGCACAGCCGCCGAAGATGATCGTCCTGCGCTATCAGGGCAATCCAGGCGGGGAGACGCTGGCGCTGGTGGGTAAAGGCCTAACTTTTGACAGCGGCGGCATCTCCATCAAGCCTAGCCAGGGCATGCAGAATATGAAGGATGACATGGGGGGCGGCGCGGCGGTAATCGCGGCCATGCGTGCCATTGGCCAGCTAAAGCCGAAGACCAATGTCATCGGTGTGGTGCCCTGCACCGAGAACTTGCCATCCGGTACCGCGCTGAAGCCGGGCGACGTGCTGCGGGGGATGAGCGGCAAGACCATAGAGATCATCAGCACCGACGCCGAAGGTCGGCTCATTCTGGCCGATGCAGTGGCCTATGCGGAGCACCTAGGGGCTACCAAGATCGTCGATGCAGCCACTCTTACCGGTGCCTGTGTGGTCGCCTTGGGCAACGTGTACGCCGGCATCGTCGCCAATTGCGACGATCTGGTGGCCGATGTGCAGGCTGCTGCTGACAAGTCAGGCGAGAAGTTCTGGCGTTTGCCCAACCACGACGAGTACCGCGAGCTGTACAAGAGCGATGTGGCCGACATCAAGAACGGCGGTGCCCGTGGGGGCGGTGCCATCACCGGCGGGCTGATCATCAGCGAGTTCATCAAAGACGCAGCCTGGGCGCATCTGGATATCGCCGCCATGGTGATCACCGAGCACGCCAAAGGCTACCAGGTCAAGGGTGCCACCGGTTTCGCCGCTCGCACCATGGCCGAATTGGGCTGCCTGGAGAAATGAAGCGAGGGGGCAGTCCCTTCGTGTCACTTGATCTGCTGCATTCTTCGTGGTAATCTGAAAGACACCAAAACTAGGCGATGAACGAAGCCAGTAGTCAGTGCGCTGGGTGCAAAGAGAGTCGGTGGGTGGTGTGAACCGATGTCGGCGTGCGGATGAATTACCTTCGGGAGCTTTCCTGACGAAGGGAAGTAGTCAGGGACGGAACCTTTCCGTTATCAAGTCTGAGGTGGGTGGGCTACTGGTCCACCAACCAGGGTGGTACCGCGAGCTAAGAACTCGTCCCTGCATGGGGACGGGTTCTTTTTTGACACGAGGGGACTGTCCCCTCCTGTCACCAGAAAGGTGGGAAAAGCATGAACAAAACCCTTTCCCTCAAGCAGCAGTTGGCAATCCTATCCGGGGGAGCTGTGGAGATTATCCCCAAGGAAGGGCTGGTGGACAAGCTGGCCCGTTCCATCCAGAGCGGTCAGCCTTTGAAGGTGAAGCTGGGGCTCGATCCCACCGCGCCGGACCTCCATCTGGGGCACACCGTGGTGATCAACAAGCTGAAGCAGTTTCAGGATTTGGGCCATGTGGTGCAGTTGGTGATCGGCGATTTTACCGGCCGCATCGGCGACCCCACCGGTCGCTCCGAGGCTCGGCAACAGCTGACTGAAGAAGCAGTGCAAGCAAATGCCCGCACCTATGTGGAGCAATATGGCAAGATCCTGGATATCGAGCGCACGGAACTGCACTTCAATAGCCACTGGCTGGCTCCCTTGCGCTTTGCCGACGTGGTGCGCCTTGCGGCCACCTACACGTTGGCCAGAATGCTAGAGCGGGAGGACTTCACCCACCGTTGGCAGAACAACCTGCCCATCAGCCTGCACGAGTTCTTCTACCCGCTGATGCAGGGCTATGACTCGGTGGCGCTGCAGACCGATATCGAGATCGGCGGTACCGATCAGACTTTCAACTTGTTGGTCGGTCGCCATCTGCAGCGGGCATATGGCCAGCCTGAGCAGGTGGTGATGACCTTCCCTCTGTTGGAAGGCCTGGACGGAGTACAAAAGATGAGCAAGAGCCTGGGCAACTACGTCGGCATCAGCGAGCCGGCAGAGGAGATGTACGGCAAGGTGATGTCCATATCCGACCAACTCATGCTCAGGTACTACCAGTTGGTGACCGATATCGCCCCACCAGAGCTGCAACAGTTGCGGCAGGGGCTGGCCGATGGTTCTGTGCACCCCTTGGAGGCCAAGATGCGTCTGGCCGGGCAACTGGTGGCCCGCTACCACGGGGAGGAAGCAGCGCTTTTGGCCGCAGAGCATTTCCGCACCGTCTTTCAGCAGCGGGAACTGCCGGAAGACATGCCAACTGTTGTCTGGAAGGCAGGGTCACAGGTAGCTATTATCGATTTGCTGTCCCTAACCAACTTGGTCGGCAGCAAGAGCGAAGCCCGGCGGATGGTGGAGCAGGGTGCCGTTAGGGTGGATCAGCACAAAGTACAAGATGTGCATCAGTCCATTAATGTCAAGAATGGGACTGTGGTCCAGGTGGGGCGACGGAAGTTCGCCAAGCTGGCTTTGAGCGACTGTGATAGTATTGATCTGGGGTAACAATTGCTTTGGCCCGGCAGTACAGCGAACATGGACGGCATGCGTTGTCTGAAAATTGCTTTGCAGCTTGTGGTCAGCCCAGCGATCCCCGGTGTTTGCTGGTCATCCTGTCTTGATTTGGCCGCTCGTCTGACCTGGCCATTGTCATTTCAGGCACAGCGAGCATGGCTGCTCAGGTGACAAGGGAAGAGTCCAGGCAGCGGGTGCAGTCCTGCATCGGAGTCAGTTCAGGACCGAAGTGACCTGGATTGATATTCAGTAGAATGGAGGATAGTCAAATGAGCAAGATTGATTTGGTAATCGGTGAAGTGCCCACCTCCGCAGGCACCTTTGGTGCGCTGGTATCACCCCAGGGCTTGGCCAGACTGACCTTTCCCGGCGAGCCCCTAGAAGTATGCGAGCAGTTTGCTCGTCGCTGGTGGCCGCAGGGACAGATCGTCCCTGACGACGGTCGCCTGCAGCCGATTGTAGAGCAGTTGCAGGCCTACTTCCAAGGTAAATTGCGCACATTCAGCTTACCTCTGCACATGCAGGGTACCCCCTTTCAGCAGCAGGTATGGGCCGCCTTGCAGCAAGTTCCCTTCGGCCAGACCCGCTCTTATGCGGACCTCGCCGCAAGCATCGGAAACCCAAGAGCAGTGAGGGCAGTGGGCAGGGCCAATGGTGCCAACCCGGTGCCAGTTATTGTTCCCTGCCACCGCATCATCGGCAAGAGTGGCAAGCTGGTAGGCTATGCTGGCGGCCTGGAAATCAAACAGATGTTGCTCGAGTTAGAAGGGATAACGCTGGCGTAAAACGGACTGGACATGGGGACGGTTCTGCTGTCCGGCCCGCCGGACAGCAGAACCGTCCCCATGTCCGGATAAGTGTTTCACGTGCAGAAATTTTGCCAGGGACTTTCCTACTCAAAGTGGTATACTGTAGTATATTGATGCATTTTTAATTGCGTACAACAGGATCCATTTCCAAGGACAGTTTGGTTTGATTGCATAATACAGTATCACTTTGGAGGATTGCCTAAGATGAATGATAGCAGGAGAGCATGGCTGTTTTTCGCAGTAAGCACTCTGTTTAGCATGGCTGCCAGTTCGGTGCATCCAGTTACGCCAACCATCATCCAGCAAAGAGGTTTTGGCGATTATATGTTTGGCGTCGCGTTGGCCGCAATGATGACGGCCAATTTTCTCTTTTCTCCCTTCTGGGGCCAGTTGGTCAATTATATCTCCAGTCGCCGGGTGATTCTGATTGGTTGTCTGGGGTATGCTATTGGCCAAGCCGGGTTTGGCCTGGCCGGCAGCGAGGGAATGATGGTGGCAGCCCGCATGTTCGCTGGCATCTTCACTGGCGGCATTTTTACCGCTACCCTCACCTATGTGGTCAACACAGCACCGCCAGAAAAGCGCAGCAATTTCCTTACCGTATCTGCCACCATCCAGACGGTGGCCAGTGCTTTTGGCTATTTCGTAGGTGGCATGTTGGGCGAGATCGGCGTCAATGTGGCGGTGGTGATGCAGGTTTCTGTTCTGGTGGTCTCTGGGGTGCTGTTCTACCTGGTCTGTTGTGACGACGCAGTGACTGAGGTCCGCGAGATCAAAGTAGGTCAATTGTTCCGCAAGGCAAATCCTGTGTCCGCTTTCCTCGCCGGCAGCCGCATCATGACTCCGCTGTTGGTTTCCATCTTCGCCGTGGCCGCTTTAGCTAACCTGGGCAACAGCGGCTTCGACCAAAGCTTTAATTACTATCTGAAGGCTCAACTGGGGCTATCTTCTGGATACAACGGCGCTATTAAGGCGCTTATCGGCATCGTCTCGCTGGTCGCGAATAGCTCCATCGCCATGTGGCTGATCAAAAAGACCGATATCCGTCGCTCCATTATTCATGTCTACCTGCTCTGCTCCATTGCCATGTTGGGAGTAGTATTGCTGAATGCCACCGTGCCTTTTGTAGCGGCCAACGTGATCTATTTTGGCTTCTTTGCTGTCAGTGTGCCGCTGACTCAAAGCTTGGCAGCCGATCGTGCGAGAGGGGCAGACAGCAATCTGACCATGGGTTTCTACAATGGGTTGAAGTCCTTGGGTGGCATCTTCGGAGCTCTAGCGGCTGGATTGCTCTACACAGTCAATCCCAAGTGGCCCTTCGTGCTGGGCCTGGCGGCGTTTCTTACCGCCACTGTGGTAGTGTGGTACCACTATTCCCTCAGCAAGCAGGAGGATGTCCGGACGGCCAAAGGCAAGTCTGTCACCGCATAATCAACCAGTCAGTGAGCGCAGGAACCACCTCAGGGTTAGGCTGAGGTGGTTCCTTTTATTCCATAGCCCTGCTATCCGTTACCATGCTGAGTGCGGAGAGGAATCTAAAACCTCGCGGTTCCAGAGCAGAGTTCGCTAAGCCTCAGGACGGTTTGACCAGATAAGCCTTCCGATTTCATCTTTGCAGATACTCTCGTACCCGCTCCAGCCGGTCGACTACCGGCACTCCCGCCGGCAGCGATTGTGCGACAAGCTCGCGCAGTTGCCCCTCTTCACCCAGGTCCAGCACGGCAATTACGCCGCGATCGCTGCTGGTACGAATCAGGCGACCGTAACCTTGACGCAGTCTGATCAGCATGGCTGTCAAGTCCACGGCGCGCCATGGGTCAAGACCAGCTTGCTCCGCAGCCTCCCGCTTGCTGAGCAATAAGGGATCGGGTTCGGGGAACGGCAGGCTGAGGACGATTACCAGGGATAGAGCATCGCCTGGTATATCCACTCCCTCCCAGAAGGAGGTGCCGCTGAGCACTGAGTCAGTCTGTTCCTGAAATCGCCTCAGCAACCAACCCCGTTCAGCATCGCCTTCCCATAGCAACGGAAAGGGTAACGTTTTGCTCTGTGCGAACTGGCGCCACGCCTCCAAATCACTTGCGCTGCTGACCAGCACCAGGCCTTTACCCCCGTTTTGCAGCAGCAGCTGCAAGCACTGTTCTGCTCGTTGCTCCCAGCTGGACCGACGCTCGCTGGGCAGATAGGCGCACATCTGTTCTGCCAGTTGAAAGGAAGTTGTCACAAAGGACTCCTTGGCCTGCGGAAGGCCCAGCAGTTGTTTCATGCCCGCAAAAGAACCGGCCGCTTGCAGCGTGGCCGAGGTGAAAATCAGCGGTTGATGTTCCTTGAGCAACTCCTGCCCAATCAGCGTGCCAAAGCTGCTAGGTAGCACCCACAGGGTGTCGCTGTCTGGCTCCCACCAGACCACTTGCTCCCCGGCTGGTTGGCTCAGCAGCCTTAACGTTGCCTCTGCCTGCTCCAGCCGTTCTGTGGCCACCAAGAGCTCTGTCTCAAGAGGAGTCCACAGGTGTTGTTCTGTCTCAATGGCCACCTGATCGGCTGCCTCCCGTACAGAGTGTCGGCAGTGTTCGGCAGCGTTGATCAGGTCCTGATCCACGCGCACAAACCAACGCTGCATGACATCGCTGGGCAGCACTGTTCGCTGCAGTTCGGTGTAGAAACGGCGTGCGCTCACCAGCAACCGCTGCAGTGCCGCCAGCAGTTTGGATCGCAGTCGCTGGCGGTTAGCCCAGAGTGATTGATACAGACCCTCTATCAGTGGCTGACGGAAGCTATTCCCCAACTGCTCGATTGCGGGGCGCTCCAACAGATGCCCCTCGTCAAAGATGCAGGCTGATGATGCGGGAAGCAAAGGCGGCAAACCTTCCTGGTCCCGTTTGGCCTTGCTCCACAGATGCCGAAAAAACTGATCGTGGCTCGCCACCACGAAGTCCGTGGCAGCCCAAATGTGCAGCCGATTCCTGGCCACCTGGCAGTAGCCGCGATGCTGGCAGTGATCGCAAGCCAGGCTCTCGTCCCAGGCAACCGTCTGCCACAGCTCGTCGCTCACCTCAGGTATTTCTGCTCGGTCCCCCAATGCGGTGCTAAGTTTCCATTCGTTCAGTCTCCGCAACTCTGGGGTATCCATCTCCAGCCAAGGTTCCCGTTCAGCTTTTCGCTGACAGAGGTAGTTGCGGGGATCCTTGGCCACGCGGACATCGATGTTCAGTCCCAGCAAGCGAGAGAGCTGATCGACGTCTCCGCGCTTTCCCGCCAATTGCTCTTGTAGCAGGGAAGAGGCGCTGGAGAGGATTACCGGTTTGCTGCTGAAACGGGCATAGCAGATGGCAGGCAGCAAATAAGCGAAAGTCTTGCCTGTTCCGGATCCGGCTTCCGCCAGTAGGACATCCTGATGGCAGAGGGCTTCGGCGATGCGAAATGAAGTGTAGATCTGTTCTTCGCGCACCTCGTATCCCCGCGACGGTAGCACCTCATAGAACTGCTCGCCCAGCCAATCCATCAGCTTCTTGCGGAAATCATCACTGGTGGTGTAACGAAAGGGCACCTCTAGCCAACGCAGTTGACTCACCAAAAAACCTCCTCGCATCCCTTGACGCCGGGTATTGCAGGTGCTATAATTGTTAGTGTATAAGGGAAGGTGTTTCTATTCACAAGAAGGCATCCCGAAACTTAATTATAGACCTAACACTGGTCACTGTCAATCGGTCCCGCAATGGGGTCGTTTTTGTTATGGTTCCCCAAAACGAAACAGATGGGACTGCTCCCATCTGTTTGTGTTATATCCGTTTAGAACTCGTATGTGGCAATGACGCAATTGCCCAGGCTGTAGGCGTGCATCTCCTCATCTGTCAATTGGTTGAAGTAGCGGTGTATCTCTCGGGAGACATACCCGTGGGTGACCAGCAGCACCGTCTTCCCCGCGAAGTTAGCAATGATCCTCTCCATGCCCCTAATTACCCGTTCTCTTACTTCCCGCATCGTCTCTGCCCCGTCAGGCGCGAAGTCCAGCTGGCGCAGCGCGTCCTGCTGCCAGAACAGCGGATACTGCGCCCTAATCTCCTCTCGGGTGAGACCTTCGTAAACTCCCATGCACCGCTCGCGAAAATCATCCCAAATTAGCATCGTTTCTTTGGCCTGGGGCATCAGGAGCTCTGCCGTCTGCCTTGCCCGCCGCAACGGCGAGCAGATCACGACATCTATCTCATGCCGAGGCAGGTTCTCTGCAGCAGCCTCGGCTTGCGCGACGCCGGTGTCATTTAAAGGGACATCCTGGCTACCGCAATATCTGCCCAATGCGTTACTCTCTGTCTCGCCATGCCTGACTACCAACAATTTACCCATTCAATTCCCCTCCGCAAAACCTACATTGGCTCTATTCTGGCACGCCAGCTGGCGCAGACTGCAATAGGGAATTGGGTTTCCCTTCTCGCAGTCCAGGCAGTCGACGCCCTCGAGTTCCTTCATGTACTTGTAGATGGTGTAGCGGGATACGTTTAGCTGCTTGGCTACGAAAGGAATGGACTTTTGATACTCAAAGGCACCTTCCCTTCTCAGCATCAGAATCAAATGCAGCCGATCTCGCTTTTTCATCTCGGAAGCTTTCACTCCAATCTTACTTAAGCAAGCTGCATAAATTTCCTCGATGCGGCCTCGCCTCGGGTCTACCGCAGGTGGAGGCGCGTCGGTAGGTGTGCCGATCATGTCCTTTAGGATTTCTTTGGCGGCAGCGATCGGGGTGTAATCATAGTTGATGGTCAGGCTATAGTGATAACCCTTTCCCTGGGCGTGAATGGTGGTGCTTTTCATTCCTTTACCTGCGCGTTTGATTAGCAGGTGCTTTGGTCCCTGGGAGAGCTTGGTGTCTGCGCTATCTGCGGTTCTGTCAGCTTCATTGTGGGTGATCGCTGGTAACGGCCCGACTTCCGAGCTACTGGTGCTGCCGCTATAAACGGCCACTACAGGATGATTATCTGAGCCTAGATCTTGAACAACTGTTTGACAATTTCGCCCGAACGTGCAGGCTATGCTGGCGGCAATCTCGGTCAATAGTTGTTTTATCCTTTCCTTTTCCACATAGACACCCAATTCATTAGTTTTTTGAAGTTTCACAACCATCTTTACAGGGCAATTATAACATTTATTCTGTCTTTGGGAAGATTGTTTGTCTGATTCAATGTCTTCTGGGCCAGCGTGTTCTGGGAAGACTGCCTACCGTTTACTCGGTTTGCGCCAAGGGATTCGTATCTGCCTGCGTTTCCACAGGCGAAAGGAATTGCATTGCATGCCGGCGAATTATAACTGTTATGCTTTACTTGTAAAGGAGGATGCTACATGCAGTACAGGAGTTTTGGCCGGGACCAGGAGACCAAGGTTTCTGCCCTCGGTTTCGGTGCCATGCGCCTTCCGATTGTTGACGGTGATTCCAGCAAAATCAATGAACCGGAAGCGATCAAGATGATTCGCTACGCCATCGACCATGGTGTCAACTATGTAGACACCGCCTACAATTACCACGGCGGCAACAGCGAGTATCTGGTAGCCATTGCTTTGCAGGGTGGGTACCGGGAGAAGGTATACTTGGCCACCAAGTGTCCCACCTGGTTGGTGGAACAGCCTGAGGACTTTGACCGCCTGCTGAACGAGCAACTGCAGAAATTGAACACCGATCACATCGACATGTACCTCTTGCACTCGTTGGACCCTAGCCGCTGGGAGAATTGCGTCAAGAATGATGTCTTTAACTTCGTTGCTCGCGCCAAGGCAGACGGAAGAATCAAGCGTATCGGCTTCTCCTTCCATTCCGAGTTACCGCTGTTCAAGCAGATTGTGGATGCGCATCAGTGGGATTTCTGTCAGATTCAGTTCAACTACATGGACGAGAATTATCAGGCGGGTCTAGAGGGTTTACGCTATGCCGCTAACAAGGGCCTGGCCGTGGTGATCATGGAGCCTTTGCGCGGCGGCAGGCTGACCAACAATGTGCCCAGTGAAGTGCAGGCCATCTGGGACCAGGCGCCGATCAAACGTAGCGCCGCCGAGTGGGCGCTGCGCTGGGTGTGGAATTTCCCAGAGGTATCTCTATTGCTAAGCGGCATGAGCAATATGCAGCATGTGGAGGAAAACGTGCGCATAGCTGGCCAGGCCCAGGCCAATTCACTGACTGACGAGGAGTTGGCGCTGGTAAGTCGGGCCAAGGAGTTTTATCTTGGTCGGACCAAGGTGCACTGCACCGGTTGCGAGTATTGTCTGCCCTGCCCAGCCGGAGTGGCAATTCCTTCTCTGTTCACCATGTATAACGAGGCGTCTATCTATAACTTGCCCCGCGAGCGCGTGTTGCAGAGTTATGCCAGGATGGCCGAGGGCAATAAGCATGCCGCCCTTTGTTTGGAGTGCGGCCAGTGTGAAGACGCCTGTCCGCAGAATCTGCCCATCCGCAGGCACTTGAAAGCAGTGCATCAGGAGTACGGGCAGGAGAAGTAGCGCAAGCTTAGCCCCATCAGAAGAGGCGCACCAGCACATATAGAGGAAGGCTTGAATGATTCTCGGCCTCTTAATTGCCTGGTCGCCTGCCCGACTTGACTGCCTCAGGATTTTCCGTGCCCTGGATGGTACAAACTAGTGACCGGAAGGAGTTGAGGGAATGACCGACTACATGAATGATCAGCAGTACCGCAAGGCTTGTCGTTATCGGGTGCAGGAGACGTTGGAAGGTTTAGCTGGGGCTTGGACGGTGCCCGACCAGCAGATAGATAATCAACTAATTGACAATAGCATCCTCTGGTTGCAGCGCACCCTGGATGAGCTGCACTATTTCCGCGAGAAGATCGCCCATGCGTCAGACGGGGAGCCCAAGCCGGGTTTCATCGATGAGCGCATTCAGGATGCCCGCGGCGCAACGAAACGCGGTCTCTAGAAAAATTCTCGGGAGGTGAGCAGGTGGCGCAGCTCTCCATTACATCTGAAGTGGGAACTTTGAAGCGGGTGTTGGTGCATCGCCCCGGCCCGGAGTTGCAGAACCTAACGCCCCGTTACCTGAAAGAGATGCTGTTTGATGAAATACCCTGGTTGGACTTGGCTCAACAGGAACATGACGAGTTTGTGCAGGCATTACGCCAACACGGGGTAGAGGTTTATTACATCGAGGAACTGGTCAAGGAGATTCTGCAGCAACCTGGGGTCAGGCACAAGCTACTGCAGGCACATCTCCAGGCTTGTGACCTGCATTACTCGGCAGAACATGACGTGGTCAAACAATACCTGGAACAGCTTTCCCCCGATGAGCTGGTGGCAAAGCTAATTGCCGGCGTGCACAAGAAAGAAATCCTCCCCTTAAAGACACGTCCATCGCTCAGCGACTTGATTGGACGGCAATTTCCGTTCATTCTTTCTCCACTGCCCAGCATGTATTTCACCCGGGACCACGGCACTATGATCGGCCCCTGCCTGATGCTCAGCCGGATGTACAACTTCTCCCGCCAGCGGGAAAACGTCTTCCTGCGCCTGCTGCAGGAGCACCATCCACTGTTCACGCGAACTGACCTCTGCTTCCTGGATCAGCTGCCGGTAGGACTGGAGGGCGGAGACGTACTGGTGCTGAGTGAGGATGTGTTGGCCATCGGCATGAGTGAACGCACTACCGCTTCCGCCATCGAGGCGGCAGCCGAGCGGTTGCTCAGACAAGGGCGAGTGAGAAGCATTCTAGTGATGGCCATTCCTGCCCGTCGGGCATATATGCACCTGGACACTGTCTTCACCGCCGTGGACCGGGATCAATTCCTGCTCTATCCCGGGATTGAACATGAACTGGCGGTATATTGTCTGGAGTTGGGTTCTATGGGGGACGTGGAGGCGCGGGCCTGTGGAGAGCTCTCGTCAGCCCTGGCTGAAGCTTTGCGCTTGCCGGCGGTCAACTTGATCCGCTCTGGCGGCGACGATCCGATCACCGCTGCTCGTGAACAGTGGAATGACAGCACCAACACCGTGGCGCTATCCCCTGGCAAGGTGATTACCTACGATCGCAATTTGGTCACCAACCGGATCCTACGCGAAAACGGTATCGAGGTGGTGGAGGTGCGGGGGGCAGAACTGGTGCGTGGCCGAGGTGGCCCCCATTGTATGACCCTGCCTCTGCTGCGTGAGGACTGAGGCGGATAGTGCTATAATGGGCTGGACGTGATTCCACGAGAGGGGAGAGTCTGGATGATCAAGTTGCGTACCAACCTGGAAGCTATCGAGGCCATGCTCTACTATTGGGATGCCACCAAGGACAAAGAGAAGGTTAACGAACGTTTTCTGCACGACTTCGCCGCCCTTCCGGCTATGACCATGGCTTACGACCAGGAGTTTGATGCCGAGGCGGTGCGCAAAGTGCTCAGCGGAATTACCAATCGCGAGCCTCTGCGCCCAGCTAACAAGAAAGAAGGCCGCTTTTTCAACAACAACCTGTGGATGCTGGAGGACCTTAGCCTGACGCAGTCAATGGCCCAGTCGATCAAGGTGCTGAACTTGGATCAGTTGGCAGCTGAGCTGTCAGAAGAATTTAAGGTTGACCGCACCATCACCGTCTACTTCGCTCCCTTGCATCTGGACGAAGTCTATCTGCGTCCAGAGAAGGATGCGATCATTCTCAACTTCTTCCGGCTACAGCCTGACTTCATGGGCGGCGTCAACTTCTGCAACCAGCCGCTCGCCGACTACCTGGCTGCACAGCTGCGGCAGTTGCTGCAATGAGCGGTCAAGTGCTACGCATCGGTGCCTTCTTATCCATTGCCAAGGGTGTGGACAAAGTGGTGCCGCAAGCGGTGGAGATTGGAGCCAACACCTTTCAATTCTTTACTCGCAACCCCCGGGGCGGTGCAGCCCGCGCCATAGGTGAAGCGGAGATTGCCTGTTGGCTCAAGCTGCGTCAAGCAGAGGATATTTTTCATGTCTGCGGCCACCTGCCCTACACGGTGAATCCAGCCAGTGACAAGGACAAACTGATCGATTTCGCCACCATGGTGGTGCGAGACGATCTGCAACGCATGTCTGCGTTACAGATTGAGTATTTAGTCATGCATCCCGGCAGTGCGGGGGACCAGCGAGAAGTCGCTCTGGAACGAGTGATCCGAGTCTTGGACAAAGGGCTATCAGGGTATGATGGCGACGCTTGGTTGCTGTTGGAGACGATGGCTCTACAGGGTAACGAGATCGGCAGTCTGCATGATTTGGGCACCATTTGGAAGGGGTTGGGTAGGCCGCCGCAGGTGGGAGTCTGCCTGGACTCGTGCCACCTATTTGGTGCCGGCTATGATTTCAGAGTGCGCAGCGAAGTAGAGCGCCTGGTGGAAGACATCGACCGCCATGTCGGTTTGGATCGGGCGCGGGTCCTGCATCTCAACGACAGCAAAATGCCTGCCGGCAGTCACCGGGACCGCCATGCCAACATCGGTGAGGGTGAGATTGGCCGCCAGGGTTTTGAGAATTTGCTCAACCACCCCTGGATACGCACCTTGTCCTGGCATCTGGAGACTCCGGTGGACAGCTACCGTGACTATGCCCGAGACATCGCAACCGTAAAGGATATTGCAGGCGCGCAGTGAGAATTGGTCCCTGGGCATATTGATTTTCTGCTGGGGCCGTGTCTTAGCTTCCTTCAAGCCCAGCGATGAATCTGGCTTTCGCGGGCATTCAGGATGATAAGAGCAGGCGCAACAGCTGCCTTTTGGCGGCGACTGCGCCTGCTTTTCCTGTCTAGCCGTCTTCCTTGGCCATTGCCTCCAGAATACGCAGGATTTCTTGCTCATTGCGCCGAAATGCCAGGTCATTGACCACCAGATGGCGAACAATGCCCCGCTTGTCAATAATAAAGGTGGCCCGTGCAGCGACGGACTGCTCTGGCAGCAATACACCGTAGGCTGCGCTCACCTGGCGTTTCATGTCGCTGAGCAACGGGAAGGTGACCTGCAGATTCTCCGCAAATGCTTTATGGGATGGGACACTGTCTACACTGATGCCCAGCACCTGGGCACTCAACTTGCTCAGTTGCGGGAGGATTTCCTGGCAAGCTGGTAGCTCAGATGTTCAGACCGGGGTCCAATCCAAGGGATAGAATAAAAGGACCACGCTTTGCTGGCCACGAAAGCTGCTCAGCGTTACCGCTTGATCGTTTTGATCCCGCAGAGTGAAGTCCGGTGCCTGTTTGCCGACAAATACGCCTTCTAGCACAAACTCACCTCCTATCGATCCGTTCTAGTATCCCCAGCTACCGTTTAGTCATTATCTGAAGGAGTGACCGCTTTGGATACCTTGATCTTCTCCGCTTCGGTAGGTGCCGGGCACGACCAGGTGGCTCGGGCGCTCCAGGAAGAGATACTCCGCCGCCATCCCACTGCCCGGGTGGCTATCGTGGATACACTGAGCTACATCAGTCCGGCGTTGAACCGCGTTATCCTGGAAGGCTATCTGAGCATGGTGCGGTTCACGCCTAAGGCCTATGGCAAGCTATACGCATCGACGGAAGGGGATTCCAGCCTCGATTTGGCGGCATTGCCCAACAGATTGCTGGCCCGGGCACTCAGCCGCGTGATTAAGGAGTATAACCCTCAAGCAATCATCTGCACCCATGCTTTCAGCTCGGGGCTGATCGGCACCCTCAAACATCGGCGGCGCATCTTTCATCATCTCACTACTGTGATCACCGATTTCACAGTCCACCCCTATTGGCTACACGAGGGAAACGATCTATACTGCATCGCCCACGAAGCTTTGGCTTTCCTGATGAAAGAGCTGGGTGTGGCTGACGAGCTAGTGCAGGCAACCGGCATTCCGATCATGAGTAAGTTCAGCCGGTGTTTGGACAAGGGGCAGGCACGGCAGGAGTTGGGGTTGCTGGACCAGCCTACAGTCTTGGTCATGGGAGGATCGCTGGGGCTGGGGAATATCGCGGCCATCGTCAAACAGCTGGACGGAGCCTCGCGGGATATTCAGATACTGGTGGTCACCGGGCGCAACGAAATGCTCCGCGGTGAATTGGAGCGTTATCGCTGCAATTGCAGTTGTCGCGTCTTTGGGTTCGTGGACAATGT
The DNA here is from genome assembly GCA_050949055.1 of Bacillota bacterium. Lineage (GTDB taxonomy): Bacteria > Bacillota > UBA994 > UBA5500 > UBA5500 > JAEZJZ01. The sequence continues at coordinate 96,217 of JBMNFA010000007.1, forward strand.
CCATCAGCTGATGGCAGCATCCGACCTGGTATTGACCAAACCAGGAGGGGTTACTTCTGCAGAAGCCCTCAGCCAAGGAAAACCGATCGCGATCATCTCTCCCATCCCGGGACAGGAAGACCGCAACAGCAACTTTCTCACCGAACAGGGCGCGGCCATCCGATTGTTTGATGATCGCTATGCGGGGGTGAAGATAGCTCAGTTGCTGCGCGATCAGGAAAGGCTGGACACCCTGGCTCGCATGGCGCGGCGGCTGGCTAGGCCGACAGCGGCCAAGCAGGTGGTGGACATTATCGAACGGCAGCTATCTGCCCGGAGAAGAGAAGAATAGCTTTCTGCCCAAGCAAAGACAACGCCAGTTGTTTACCCCTAGGAATAAGAACAGCAGATGAATTGCGCAATGGCATCGCTCTGCGTATGTACTGCCTCCAGGCGGCCATACTAAATATTGGGATTGCTTGGAGGTGGTTTGGTTGGTGTCCAACCTAAACGATGTTTACCGTTCCGTGGAGCCAGAGCTGTTGCAGGTGGAAGCTGAGATGGGCCGCACGGTGCAGACGGTGTGCCCTCGGCTGGCGGATGCAGCCACGTATTTCTTGGAGCGGAGCGGAAAGCGGATACGCCCGTTGATCACAATCCTGACTGCTAAACTGGGGCAGGCAGAGAAAGACATTGTGGTCAAAGTGGCGGCTGCGCTGGAGCTGATTCATCTTGGCTCTCTGGTGCACGACGATATCGTGGACGAGGCTGAGCTGAGGCGCGGGCGGCCCTCGGTTAACTCATATTTCGGCAACACTTCCGCCGTGCTGTTGGGCGACTTTTTCTTTGCTCGGGCACTGGGTTTGGCAAGTGAGGTAGGATTGGAAGCGGTTCGGGTGGTGTCCAGCGTGATTGGCAATTTGGTGGAGGGAGAACTGGATCAACTGGAGCGCCGCTTTGATCCCGAAGTGACAGTAGATGATTACTTTGCCCGTATCAAGCGAAAAACTGCGCTGTTCTTGGCCGAGTGCTGTCGCATGGGAGGGCTATTCAGTGCGGGAAACCCACTTTCTCCCGATCACCTCTATGCATATGGACTAAATTTGGGATTGGCATTTCAGGTCAAGGATGACTTGCTGGACTTCTCCGGCCAGGTGGATCGATTGGGCAAACCGGTGATGCGAGACCTGTCGCAGGGCGTAATCACCTTGCCAGTGATCCACGCCTTGGAACATCATCCCCGCAGAGAGGAGATATCCGCCTGGATTCGTTCCCAGCGCGTGGACTCATGGGCGCAGATCCGGCAATGTCTTGAGGAATCGGGATCGCTGCAATATGCGGAACAGCGGGCCTGCCAATTGATCGAGCACGCCAAGCGACAGCTGGATGGAGTGCCTGAGCAAGCAGCGAAGGCTGCCTTGCTCCACCTGGCTGACTTTGTTCTGTCCCGTGTCTCTTAGAGACAATGCCGCTGTGCTGGTCGGAATGTTGACCCGCAAGGTAGCCGGCACCGGGTTGCTGCTGCGCCCCCTGGCTACTCTCTCATGGAGTGGGGGAGCGCTGTTGTTGTCCAGCGGACTGGCCATCCGGAGCACGTCTTTCAGCGGCAGTTGGTCTGAACCGCTGCGTGTCCTGGCGGCAGCAGTGGTGATTCAGGGCTGGCTTTCCCATAGCTTAAACGATCGCACCGATTGGCAGACAGGCACCGATTGCCAGGCGAATGAGTTCTTCTCCGGAGGCAGCGGTGTGTTGCGTTTGGGATTATTCAGTGTAAATGAACTGTCTATTGTGGCCATAACTAGCCTACTACTCCTGAGCAGCATCGTCTGGGTGCCAAATGTTGCACGCAATGCTTGGTTGTTCCTGGCAGTAGGCCTTTGGGGTGCTATTGCTTACAGCTGTCGCCCCTGGCGGTTGTCCTACCGTCCCTGGTTGGGCGAATGGTTAGCCGCCTTTCCGGCGGTCACTGCTTGTGGCCTGGCTGCATTTCAGGTGTTGGCTCAGCGATTGGTGCCTGCCGCAGTGGTGGGAGCGGGGCTGCATGGTCTGCTCTGCGTCTGCTGGCTGATGCAGCACCACCTGCCCGATTGGTGGCGCGACCTACAAGCCCATCCACCCAAGCGGACCACCATCGCCTGGTTGGCTCAGCGCTTTGGGTTGCCCCGGGCGCGGAGGTTGGTGGTGGGCTACTGGCTGTTCACCGCTGTGGCGGCTGCTCTAGGCAGTCTGGTGAGCAGTCGCTTCATCTGGACGGCGCTAATAGCGTTGGGCGGAGCCTGGTTGGCATTTGCTCAGGACGTGTTCGATCGCAAACGGGTAGCCCTGCGCGAGCTGCAGATGGTAGGCCTTAGCCTGCTCAACGCCGTCTTGGTAGGATGGATCATCTGACTATTTGCCCTGGACATCGCGACGAGGTAGAGCCTTCACAAGAACCCGCCAGCAGAGCATGAGCGCGCGAGGTAGTTCGCTGGTCGGCCTGCGCTAAGTTCCCTTGGAAGAGCAGCCAACTTCTGCTGCCGCCTCTCTTTTCTTGAGCATTTGCCGGCTACAGGCTATACTAAAGTGATCAAGGAAGGGGATGTTCATGCAAGCCAAACTGCCCAAGAACTACGTGCGCAAGATTTGGCGGGCATTGATGGAGTTTGATATGTTGGCACCGGGGGATCGTTGTTTGGTCGGACTGTCTGGAGGTAAAGACAGTTCGTTTCTGCTTTATGCGCTGGCGGTGATCAAGGAGCATGCGCCGTTTTCCTTTGATCTGGGCGCTGTGACCATTGACCCGATGTTTGATCACCAGTTTCCCAGCGATAGGCTGCAGCGGTTATGCGACAGTCTGCAAGTCCCCTTGTTTTTGGAGCAGGTGGATTTGGCGCGCCTTGCTTTTGCTCCCAGTCAACAGAATCCTTGCCCGCGCTGCGCCTTTTTCCGTCGCGGGGCGCTAAATCGTATCGCCGTCAGAGAGGGCTACAATCGGCTGGCATTGGCCCATCACCACGATGATGCCGTTGAAACCTTTCTGATGAGCATATTGTTCTCTGGTCAGATCAAAACCTTCACGCCCGTCACGAAGCAGGACCGCAGTCAACTGACGGTGATTAGGCCGCTGATCTATCTGCGCGAATGGGAAATCAAGTCTGCATATAGATTCTTTGCATGGGAACCGATCGCCAATCCCTGCCCGTTGGATGGCCATAGCACCAGACAGAGGGTAAAGGAGCTGCTGCGCCAACTCGGCCGCGAGAATCGCTCCGTTTACGACAATGTCAGCGCTGCCATGCGTTTTCCCACTGAAAAGATTGAGCTTTGGCCTGCAGAACTAAATCGTGACGCCATGCGTCAAAAGTACTTGCAGGCAATGTTCGGCAGCGATAACGAGGGAGAGAAGACCCGCAACACCTAAGGTGTTGCCAATAGGAACCAACCGATAGTCGCTACGCGCCAATCGCTTTATTGCCCGCAACATCTAACGATGTTGCTAGTAATGTACAAGCTGATAGTTGCTTGCGCAACAATCACTTCATTTGCCCGCAACATCTGAGGATGTTGCTAGTAGGTAGTAATTATATGAAATAGTTTCTGCCTATAGGATTTTTATTGTCGAATGCCGAAATAGACTATTAGTCCCCTATCATGCACTGTTAAGAGACCTGTAAGTCTGCGGCTAACAGGTCAACCGAAGGCAATAGCCGTTTTGTAAACGGGAGGATATAACTTATGTTACGATATATTGCCATCTTCATAGTAGCAGCGGTCTTAGTCTGGCTGTTCACCCCCTTGGCGCAGAAGCTATCCTTTCGATTGGGAATACTAGATATTCCTAATCGGCGCAAGCAACATGAGCGACCTACGCCACTGATGGGCGGCTGGGCGATGCTGGCCAGCTTCTGCGTCACTGCTCTGTTTGTGTTGCCCTTTGACAGCAACTTGCGCGGAATTATCTTTGGTGCACTGATCGCCTTCTCAGTCGGTCTGGTGGACGATTACTGCAAGTCCCGCGGCAAGGAAATGAGCGCCGGACCCAAGTTTCTAGGGCAGGTCGTCGCCGCTTTGGTGCTAGCCTTCCATGGTGTGCGCATTTTTTACATCAGCAACCCCTTTGGCCCGGGAATGGTCTTTTTCCCCACCTGGCTGTCTTACCTGACCACCATTGTCTGGGTGGTGGCGGTGATGAATCTGATCAACTTCATGGACGGCTTGGACGGCTTGGCGGCTGGCATCTCCTGCATCGCCGCCGCGACGCTAGCTTTGATCGCCTGGCAGATGGATCAAGGCGAATCCGTCACCTTAGGTGTGTTGGTGCTGGGCGTCACGCTGGGTTTCCTGCGTTTCAACCGTTACCCCGCCTCCATCTTTATGGGAGACATGGGTGCCAATTTCCTGGGATTCCTGCTGGGTGCCATCTCCGTTGGCGGTTCTTTCAAGAGCGCCACTTTGGTGGGGCTCGCTGTTCCGGTGCTGGCCTTTGGTTTACCCATCTTTGATACAGCAATCAACATCGTGCGTCGCACCCGGAACGGGCAACCCTTCTACGTGGCCGATCATGGCCACACCCACCATCGACTGCAACGCTGGGGGCTCACCCAGGTGCAAACCGTCTTTGTGATGTATCTGATCAGCATCTGCTTCTCCCTCACCGCCCTGGTGGTATTGTTTGCCAGCCGCTGATCCGGGTTCTTGAGGACGGTTCCGAAGCACCCACTTCAGTCTGTTCAGGGTTCAATCTGATCCGTATTCCATATTGACAAACAGGGCCGACTGCTGAGTGCGGCCCTGTTTATTTCGTTGCCCCTTTACACAACCTATCGGGTAGAGTTTGGACGGGGGTTGTGCCTGCGCCTTGCAGTGCGGTGTCTGTGGGGTGCTCAGGGACATACCTGCCCAAGACAAGGGGGTGGTGATGGTGGAGTATCAGTTCAAGATGGGCCCTAACCTTAGCGACGAGGACCTGCGCAAGCTGAAAAGACGGCTGGCGGAGTTAGCTCAGGATGAGCAACTGCGCGTGCAACTGGACAGTAAAGATTCGCTGCAGCGCTCTAACCTCATCCGGATGCTGGCCAGTAATGGCTATATCTTTCAGCCGGAAGGCAGCCCGGAAGACGACGACCAGTATCTGGTAGTGAGGCGCCTGCACTAGATCTTAGCCAACAAACTGGGCCTTCTTTCTACGGAAGGCCCGGTTTGTCTTGTCAGCTGCATACGCAATTGGCAATGGTCCCTGGGAACGTCATCCCGGACTTGGAGTGAGCGTGTGCACCCATGGTCAAACAACGCTGGATGACATATGATGTACTTGAGTTTCTAGGTTTGGAAGTGATTATATTGTCGAGGCGATCTAGGTGGCTGCTGCTGGCGGCGGTGGCGGTTTTGTTGTTGATCGTGCAGTCTGTCACAGCGTTTACCAGCGGGTGGCAGCATTCAGCCGCCAAAATGGCAGCAGCCGGAGAAGGCGCATTGGGATGGGATCCAGCCTGGTTGGTGCCGCTTGCCAGTGGCTTTGACCAAGCCACCCAACTGCTATCCCAAGCCTTGGTGGAGCAGCTGCAGATGGCCGGTGTGAACGCTCGGCTGGCACCGGTTAGGGCTGAGTTTGCCCAGGGTGAGCCGCTGCCTACGCTGCTGTTCCTCTCGGTAGGAGAATGGCGTTCCAGCTGGCGGCCGCTCGGCCGCGGGTTACACATCAGCCTCAGCTTGCGTTCCCAGAAGTTGAATGCGCCCTGCTACGGGAGTGTCCATGACGGCCTTTGGATGGCACAAACTCTGGAGGGAAGCGGTAAGTATACTGGGTTGGTACGAACTACAGCTGCCAGCCGTGATGCAGCCAATCTGGCCGCAAAGAAGCTGGTCAGCGGAGTGCTAGAGGAGTTAGCTAAGCACGGTTTGGTGGCGCCGCAACCGCCACACCCAGAGCAGTCCGCAGCCAAGTGGAGTTTTGGGCTGGAGCTGTCTCAGGGCTCGACTGAACCGAAGCAAACTGTGGCGGACGACGGTCTGTTACTGTTGGGAGAGCGACCCGATTATTCATGGACAGTGAACACCGTTCGCGGCAAGCAGATAGTCAGTATCTATCAGACGCAGGCGACCGGGGACGAGCTGGAGGCAGCGCTGATCAGGGAGTTTCCCAAGCTGGCCAGCGGACAGAGCTTTGAGAGCGTGCACCATGTCAATGGGCTCAATCGGCGCATTCTCGGCGACGGTCTGATGGCCCATTGGATTGCTGCCGCCGAAGCACAGCCGGTTGACTCGCCTGATTACAGCGAATTTCAAGACCAGATTCTCTCTCGCTATGCTATGGTCATCAACAGCATCGGAGGCGGAAGTGTTCAGCTTAAGGATAGCGGGATCGCCGAGTACTTGGACTATCGCTTTGATAATCAATCGATGTACATTGCTGGACTAAAGGTTTTCGAAGAATTCAGCGACAGGAATGAAGGCAGCGTCAGGTTGGATGGCAATATCCTGACCTTCAGTTTGACCAAATCCACCGGTACTGTCACTGGCGCCCTTGATGGTCCCAATGTGCAGTTTACAATGAACATTGACACAAACGAGATCCTGGAGAAGGCATTTAGGCCCGCACCCAACTACATCAAACTGGGCTTGCAGCAGTTCGCCGAGCACAGCGAAGAGGTGCTTGCACTGACCGACGAACGCATGCTGGAGATCGGGCAGTACTTTGTAGAGCTGTTCGCGGAGATAGAGGCAAATCATTGAGATGCCCAGCAAGGGCGTGCTCGAGTACCACATTACACGGCCAGACTGGTACGGCTTAGGCGCTGTCTGCCGACTAAATGTATGAGCTCGACCCCGCTGTCGCACCCGATGTGCCTTTGCACCACCATGGCGCTGTCTGCCGACTAAATGTATGAGCTCGACCCAGCCGGGCGGCAGCAGAACTCGCCGCTCGGCTCTTCATATACTCCAGCCTTCCTAATGACGCCTTGCTCTCCAAAGGCGATGTAACAGGTGAGCGGGGAGCGGCTCAAACAACTGCTGCCGCTGCCCCACGCCCTTTTCCTGTTACTCTGAGCGTAGCGAAGAGTCTATGTCCTCGCTGCGCACAGCCAGCGCCATTTCACCAGCCCCAGCCATCCGTTGGGGCTATCTTATGCCTTGATGGATGATGACGCCAGGAACCGCAGTGGCAAATCAGTCCCCACACTGATGCCGATGCGTGGCGTTACCCGCACTGCAGCCGGCCTGGCCCCCGGCAGAATGTACAGCGGGGGTTGCTGCAGCGGATGGCCGTTTAGGTTCAAATCGATGGCCAACGCCTGGCATAGCTTGCCCGGTCCGTTGACCAGCTGCTTGTCCGGCGCGCCACCCCGCCGAGAGCGCATCAGATCGACTCCCTCCAGCGGTTGCAGCGCCCGAAGCAGCACGGCCTCTGGAACTCCTTCCGGTTGGCAGACCACGTTGAAACAGCGGTGGATGCCGTAGCTGATATAGATATAGCTGCTACCGGGCGGTCCATACATAGGCCGGTTACGACGGGTGGGTCCTCGGAAGGAGTGGCTGGCCGGGTCCCCGGTTGCCAGATAAGCTTCTGTCTCCATAATCACCCCACTGATCAGGCCGCTGGGAGTGACCCTGACCAATACCTTTCCCAACAGGTCCCGGGCAATGGTGGCCGTGTCACGGCCAGAATAGAACTCCTCTGGGATAGCGTTCATTTGCAGCCTCCTTTGCCAAGCGTTTGCTGCTCCTTGTATAATGACAATAATATCTGATCTCATCTGCCGCGTATCCAGGGTGGCATGGTTGGACTGCCTGATGCCAGTCCTTGCTCCATTCTAGTATGCGCTAGAGGGCGCCCAGTCTCAAACTAGATCGCGCACGAGCCTCCCGACCCGTAACCAGTTGAAACGGGGGCGCCGTAGGACGAATGTCTGATTTGCAGATTGCTTGCCGCTCAAGCCGAATAAGGAGGCTCCCTGTGTCAACCAAGAAAGAACACGCCCAAGAAGTAATGCGACGCTTAGCAGCCAGGTATCCACAGGCACACTGCGAACTGAGCTTCCGCACCCCTTGGCAGCTGCTGGTGGCCACCATGCTGGCCGCCCAGTCCACCGATCAACAGGTGAACAAGCTCACGGCCCCCCTATTCGCCCGTTACCCTACCCCCCAAGCCCTAGTCGAGCTCCCTCTTGAGGAACTGGAACAGCTGATCAAAGGTGTGGGGCTTTATCGTAACAAGGCCAAGAATATCCTGGCCACCTGCCGCATTTTACTGGATGAGTACGGGGGAGAGGTGCCCGCCAGTTTGCAGGAACTGGTTAAGCTGCCGGGGGTGGGGCGAAAGACAGCCAATGTGGTGCTATCCAATGCCTTCGACATCCCTGCCTTCGCCGTGGACACCCATGTGTTGCGGGTCAGCCGCCGTTTGGGTCTGGCTGAGCAGACAACGCCGGATAAAGTGGAAGCAGAAGTGACTGAGCTGCTGCCGCCCGAGCAATGGAAAGACGCGCATCATTGGTTGATCTGGCATGGCCGCCGCACCTGCCATGCCCGCAAGCCGGCCTGCGACCGCTGTTCGTTGCAGGACATCTGCCCCGAGTCTGAAGGAGGAGAAGCATGAACAAACAGCCGATTATCATCTATACCGACGGTGCATGTTCCGGCAACCCCGGTCCCGGAGGCTACGGCGTGGTCATCCTGCAGGGAGCAGCCGTGCAGGAGCTCTCTGGTTGCGAGGATGAGACCACCAACCAACGGATGGAGCTGCAGGCAGCCATTGCCGGGCTGCGGCATGTTCCAGAGGGCAGCCGGGTAATTCTACATAGTGACAGCGCCTATCTGGTGCGCGCCTTCCGTGAACGCTGGCTGAACAAGTGGCAGCGCAACGGCTGGCAGAACTCCAAGGGCGACGCCGTAGCCAACCAGGATTTGTGGCGGGAGCTGCTTGAGCTGGCTGCCACTCGCGAAGTGCAATGGGAGAAGGTGGCCGGGCATTCGGGCGATCGCTGGAACGAGCGCTGCGACGAACTGGCTCGGGCTGCAATTCTAGATAAGGAGGTTAAACAGATGAAACAGGGCTGGCTGCTGGTACTGAACAAAGACGAGAACACGGTGATGTATATCGACGCTGCCACCGGCAAGATCGCCAAGACGCTCCCGGTGGACAAGAACCCTCACGAGGTAGTGATCAGTCCTGACGGGTCTTTGGCCTACGTCACCAACTCCGGCGGCAACACCCTCTCGGTGCTGGACAACCGCAACATGGAGGAGATCAAGCGCATTGGGCATCCCGATTTCCACTTCCCCCATGGGCTGGCCATCACCCGTGATGGACAGCGGTTGCTGCTGGCGTCCACCCGTTCGGGCAAGTTCTTCGTCTTTTCCTTGCCGGACCTAAGCGTCAAGCACGTTTTCACCACCGGTCAGGATTCGGTGCACATGGTCTCATTAACCCCTGATGAGCATTTTGCTTACATAGCCAACATCCGCTCCAATACTGTCACCCGATTTGACATGCAGCGGGAACAGGTGCTGGAGCACATCCCTGTAGGTACAGGGCCGGAAGGTCTGGCCATTCATCCTAACGGCAGTGAACTATATGTTGCCAATCAGCACGACAACAATGTCTATGTGATGGACATGGTCGATCACAGCGTCAAGCACACCATCAAGCTGGGCACGCTGCCCATTCGCCTGGTGTTCAGCCCGGACGGCCACTACGCCTTTGTCCCCAACCGCGAGTCGGGCGACCTCTCGATCATCGACTGCAGCCGCCCCTGGGAGATCAAACGTATCCGGGTCGGCGTCTGGCCAGGTGGCGTAGTCTTCGATACTGCTGGCCAACGCGCCTTCGTGGCCAACAACAAGACCAACGATGTCTCCGTCATCGAGGTGGAGACGCTGAAAGAGACCGGCCGCTTCGACGCCGGCATTCACCCGGATGGCATCGCCTACTTCGAGCTCTAAAGCGACACGTGGGGACAGTCCCCACGTGTCTTTTTTTGCGATCTGCTGTTGACATTAACGTAACGTTAACCTGTAAGCTAATGGTGCAAGGAGTTGAGGTCATGGAGTACACAGTGAAGCGGTTGGCCAGGTTAGCGGGGGTCAGCACCCGTACTTTGCGGTATTATGACGAAATTGGCTTGCTCAGGCCGGCGCGAATCAACTCGTCCGGGTACCGCATCTACGGCCAGGCTGAAGTCAATCGCCTGCAGCAAATCCTGTTTTACCGGGAGCTGGGGGTCGGTCTGGATCGCATCAAGGAGATCATCACCCAGCCCGGCTTTGATCACGTTGCGGCATTGCGCCAGCACCGCGAGCAACTCCTTGCCGAGCAGGCCCGCTTGAGTCTGCTGATCGAGAACGTGGAGAAGACCTTGGCTCACATTGAAGGGGGAAGTGCGATGAGCGACAAAGAGAAGTTTGCCGGGTTCAAGCAGAAGCTAGTTGAGGACAACGAGAAGAAGTATGGCCGGGAAGTGAGGGAACGGTGGGGAGACAAAGCTGCAGATGAGAGCAATCGGGCCCTGATGAACATGACGGAGGAGCAGTATGCCCAGCTGCAGCAACTAAGCGAGACGCTGATGCAGACCTTAAAGGAGGCGTTTGCCACCGGGGATCCGGCCGGCGACCTGGCGCAGAAGGCAGCAGATCTACACCGTCAATGGCTCTGCTTCATGTGGAATGGCAAATACAGCAAAGAGGCGCACGCAGGGCTGGCCCGGATGTATGTGGAGGATGAGCGCTTCACAGCCTACTACGATAGCGAGCAGCCAGGTTTGACCGCCTTCCTGCGGGACGCTGTTCTGGCCTACACTGGGATGCAATGACACGAAGGGACAGTGCCCCCGTGTCACTTTCTAAAGCACCTCAGCTAATGGATACAATCGATTGATCAAGAAGGGTTCCTGCGGGTCTCCCCGCAGGCCTTTTCTTTAGTGGCGACATGGATACCATTCCGTGATAAGATGACTGTTGAGTTGAATGGACAGTCGAGGTGACAGATCAGGTGGGTTATCTAGCCAAGTTCCGCGATATGTTTTCTCCCCGGGATATGTCGGTGGGCGTTCCATGGAAGCGGATTGCCGAGTTTGCCTTTCCGATGTTAGTGGGCAACTTTGTTCAGCAGATGTACAACACCGTGGACGCCATCGTAGTGGGCCGGAGCAAATGGGGCTATACAGCGCTGGCCTCCGTGGGCAACGCCGGGCCTGTGCTCAATTTCTTGTTGGCGCTGTTTGTCGGTGTGGCCACCGGTGCGGGTATTCTCGTGGCCCAGTATTACGGCGGGCGGAAGAGAGATGAGTTGGGGATAACCATCGGCAATTGCATTTCTATTACGGCCCTTACCTCCCTGGTGATCATGATCGTCGGTCCACTGATCACCGGCCCGCTGCTTCGGGCGGTCGGCACCCTGCCCGAGGTGTACGCTGGTTCCCGCGCCTACTTGAACATCTTCTTCCTCGGCATAGGCGGATTCTTGTTCTACAACGTCTTTGCTGGCATCTTGCGCGGCCTGGGCGACTCCTTCTCTGCGCTGGGGTTCCTGTTGATTTGCTCCCTGCTGAATATAATCGGCGACTTGCTGCTCGTGGACAGCATGGGTGTAGCCGGCGTAGCGTTGGCGACAGTGATAGCGCAAGGCATTTCCGCTGTACTTTGCCTGCTCAAGCTGCGGCAGCTCAAGCACCTGTTCACACTCTCGCGACAGAACCTGAGGCTGAACAAGGACGTGGTGCTGAAGGTGGTGCGCCTCGGTATCCCATCGGGCCTCACGCAAGCCATGTTTTCCTGCGCCATGATGGCGGTGCAAGCGCTGATCAACAGCTTCGGTGACGCTATGTTTGTCGCCTGCAATGTGATGGTCATGCGAGTGGATGGATACGCCATGTTGCCCAACTTCAGTTTCGGCCAGGCGATGAGCACCTTCGCTGGGCAAAACGTGGGCGCCCGCAAGCTGGACAGGTTGCGGATAGGTACCAAGCAAGGCTTGATCATGTCTGTGGGGACGGCACTGGTAATGACGCCGCTGGTGCTGCTGCTTGGACCAGCAATAATGGGATTATTCACCCCAGGCAACACGGAATTGATCAACCTGGCCATGAGCATGATGTATATCCTCGCCGCCGGTTATGTGGCTGTGAGTGTCACCCAGTGCCTGTCGGGAGTGATGCGAGGGGCAGGTGACACTGTGACCCCGATGTGGATCAGCTTTGGCGCCACCATCGGCCTGCGGGTGCCATTGGCCTATCTGCTGGTGGCTGCCGCCAGAAAGGCTGGTGCCGCTGTGCTGACGCAAGAGAAGATGGTCTTTGTGGCGCTGCTGGTCAGTTGGACGGCTGGTATGTTGATTTCCACCATCGCCTATAGATCGGGTATCTGGAAGAGGAAACAGGTCAACCGGATTGCAGCCGAGTTGGCTGCCGAGGCCAAGGAGGCCGTTTGACACCCGGGGACTGCCAGCTGTCGGACGGGAACACGTTTTGCCGAGCGGTGACCAGGTGGAGATTATCCAGGATCTACGGCGGTTTTTCCTGCAGGTCGGGAAGGTGATTTCGATTCGCCTTCAGAAATAAGCATACGTAGTCAGATGATCTAAAGGAGGTGCCATTAATGGAGTACAGTGTATCAGAGAAGATCACCCAGACCTACCAGAAGCTAAAGCAGCTGGAGGCAGTGCAGCGTGGCATCGAGTTCATCCAGCAGGACGAGCAGAACACATTGGAGGACCAGCTGGAATTGGTGGTTATCGAGGCTCCCACTTTCCAGGAAGGTAATCGGGCAAAGGCGTTTGCCGAAAAGCTGGCAGCGCTGGGTCTGGAGGAGGTGCAGGTGGATCGGCACGGCAATGCCTTCGGAATCAGGCGTGGCAAGGGTAACACAGGGAAGGCGATCGTCATTGAAGGCCATTTGGATACCGTTTTCCCCTTGGGCACGGTGACCGGCAAGCCGCAGCCGCAGGACGGCATCTACCATTGCCCTGGCATGGCCGACGACACCCGGGGGCTGGCAGCGGTGCTGTCTGTATTGCGTGCTTTTAGCCACAGCCAGATAGAGACCCATTATGACATCATCTTCATGGGCACCGCCCGCGAAGAAGGTATGGGCGGCTTTGGCGGGATGAAGGGCTTCCTGGATGATCACGACAACATCGTCGGTTCCATCAACATTGACGGTTCTAGCATCGATACCATCACCTATCAGGCCACCGGCATGAAGACGTTCGCCGTCAACTTCTACGGCATCGGCGGCCACGCCTACGGCGCTTTTGCCAAGGTGGCTAATCCGCTGCATGCTGCGGCCCGGGCCGTGGCCAAGATCGCCGACGTACAAGTGCCAGCTACCCCCAAGACTACCTATGCCGTCAGCAACTTCCACGCTGGCAATGATGCTGGGGTGCACGCCATTGTGCCGCAGGCCACCATCAAGATGAACATGCGCTCCGATTGTCAAGTGGAGCTGGACATTATGTATGGGAAGGTGCTGGAGTGCATCAAACAGGCTTGCGCCGAGGAAACCGCCCGCTGGGGCATGGACACCATCACCTATGACATCACTACCTACGTTGATGTTAAAGCTGGGACCCAGCCCGTAGATGCTCCTATTGTGCAAACCATCTACACCCTGATCAAGGACACCGGTGTGGAACCCACCTTTGGCAGCGGCGGCAACACCAATGCCAATCCTCCCATCGCCGCTGGCATCCCCGCCGTCTGCATCGGTGGCGGCGGCAAGGCAGGCATGGTGCATACCACCAAGGAGTGGTGGGATCCCACAGATGCCTACAAGGGACCGCAGTTGATCTTCTACTTCGCCAACTTGCTGGCCGGCATTGAGGGCGTCAGCGAGTCGGTACTCTAGTTTAGGATTCCAGTAGCAGAACAAGCCAGCGCCGACGCGCTGGCTTGTTGGTTAGCCGTTATTAGGGTATATCCGTTGGGTGGTGACAGCAATGAGCAGGCGAAAACAGTGGCAGCGGCGGATCTTTCTATTATGTTGGGCAGCTTACGCCTTGGCTTATTTTTGTCGGATGAACCTGGCTGTAGCTTTGCCCGCTATCGGACGAGAAATTGGGGCAAACAGGGCTACCCTCGGCATCATCGGGAGCAGCTTTTTCTGGTCATATGCCATTGGACAACTGGTCAACGGCTATTTAGGGGATCGGTTCAGCAGCCGCTGGTTCATCGGATTGGGGCTGTTGGCGTCAGCGTTAATCAATCTCAGCTTCGGCTTTGCGCGGAGCATATCCTTGATGGCACTGCTTTGGGGAATGAACGGTTTCTTCCAGTCAATGCTTTGGGGTCCCATCATGAAGACCTTATCGGTCTGGCTGCCAGATAAACCAGCAACTCGCACTGCGGTTCAGATTACCACCAGCACCATTGCCGGCTACTACTTGGCATGGGGGCTTTCCGGCTACCTAGTATCCCGGTTTAGTTGGGCCTGGGCCTTCTGGGTGCCGGCGGGCGTGGTCCTTGCCTTTGGGTTTTGCTGGCTGCTCCTGGTGCGGGATACGCCTGCCAGCGCAAGCGTGGAGATGCCGGCGATGATAGAGCACGAACAGCACCGGGTTCAAGCCGTCTCCGCTCCCCGGGGCTCGTTGGCCCAGGTTGCCGCCCAGACCGGCTTGTGGCTATTGGCCTTGGTCTGCCTGGCCCAAGGAATTATCAAAGAGGGGATCAACCTTTGGGGTCCGACCATGCTGGCGGAGATCTCTGGTCCGGCGACAGCTTCCACTGTCTTGTCCAGCCTGCTCATCCCCACCATGAACCTGGCGGGTATCTTCCTGTCCGGCGCGGTTGCTCAGGTGTTTCGCGGCCAGGAGCGGCCAGCCGTCGCCAGCCTGTTGCTGGCCTGTTCCCTGGGTGCGGCGGCCCTCGCCTTCGCGCCTAGCAGCCTGTTGCTCAGCGCCCTGCTTTTGGGAGCAGTATCTTGCTTCGTTTATGGAGCGAACACCTTGCTGTTGACGGTGATTCCATTGCAGTATCGGCGCTACGGGCTAACCTCCACTGTCGCGGGCGGGCTAGATGCAGCCGCTTACTTGGGTGCTGCCGCGTCCGGGGTGCTGAACGGTTGGCTGGCGGATGGTGGAGGCTGGGGGCGCGCCGTTCTCAGCTGGAGTGCTGTCGGTCTGGCGGCGGCGCTACTGTTGTGGTGCCATCAACGGCAGGCAGAGGCAGGAACGAATCCTGATTGATGCCTTATTGGCCGCGAGCGTTTGGCTTGTTCATGGGCACGAGGAAGGTGATTGTCGGATGTCACGGGCAAACACCCCCGCTATCTTCATTGTCACTGGCATCATGGCTACTGGTAAATCGACCGTAGCCGAGCTGCTGACCAGGCAGTTTAGCAGAGGCGTTCATCTGCGGGGAGATGTCTTTCGGTGCGTGATCGATACCGGTCGCGAGGAGATGCTGCCGCAGGCTACTGCTGAGGCAGAAAGAACCAGTAGATGCCCGCCAGGCAAGCCTGCCATCCGAGGACGCAACGCCCCTCGAGACGGGCACCTGTTTAGAACTGACAAGTAGGTGCTGGGTGTGGTAATATTAGACAATGGTTTGCGGCAAGTCTTACGGGGAGGGGTCTGCTTGGAAATACAAATTATCCCGGTTTCCGTTGGTGAAAAGGAGATACTCAAGAATCTCCTGGAAAAGTATGACTATGAGTTCTCACAGTATGATCACCGGGATGTCAACGCCTTGGGGCTTTACGGCTATGATTATCTCGACCATTATTGGGTAGAGGAGAAGCGTTGGCCTTTCTTTATCAAGGTGGACGGCAAGCTAGCCGGGTTTGTGATGGTGAACGATTACCCTGAAGTAGTCCGGGACACAGACTACACTTTGGCCGAGTTCTTTGTCATGCATAAGTATCGCCGCATGGGTGTGGGCCGAAGGGCTGCTTATCATGTCTTTGATCTGTTCAAGGGCAAGTGGCAGCTGAAACGGCACCCCAAGAATACATCTTCTGTGCATTTCTGGAACACTGTGATCGCTGATTACACTCATGGGCAGTACACGTTGATTACAGCCCATCCAGAGGCGGCATATGACGATGGTACATTAGGCGACGTGCTGATCTTCAATACGTAGTGTGCCGGAAGTAGCCTGATTAAGGTCGCCGGAACTGGCGACGCCGAGAGTGCTACGAGGCGGTCTCAACCTGCACCCCTTACTCGGAAAACGAGATTCTGTACAACAGTCGCCAGTCTATCCGTTCCTCCAAGCTAGAGCTGAGCAAACTTTCTCTGATTCTCTCCCAGGTTATTCCCGGATCGTTGGATAGGAAAACCAGCCACTCCTCTTCCGTTTCGTGGATATGCAGCTGCTGATAGGCAAACTCAATGTGATCATAATCCCCTTTGAAGGCATCCCTGGTGTGGTCTTCCAGGCCATAGTAGGTGCTGCCATCAAAGTAGAGGTTGGTGATGATCGGATCGCCTTCGATGGTGTATTGCACGATCACCAGTGACGCCTCCCGCCCAGCTTCTGCAGTGGCGACGAAATCGTCTGCCAGTTGTCGATCTGAACGCAGGGAGCCATGCACTAGGACGAAACGGCCGTTCTCCACGGCTTTCTCTGGCGAGTAGCTTTCGGGTATGCTGGCCACCTCCTGTTTCAGCCTGGCGAAGATGTCTTCAGCGTCAGGATGGTCGGAGAGGGGGGCAGGCCTATTCTGCCCGCATGCTGTCAGCGTGAGGAGCAGTGACAGGAGCATAAGCAGCATTGTTGCTCTCAGACCGGGATTTTCCATGGTTTCAACTCCTTTCGCTATTCAGACGGCTGGTGTTTAGCCACGGTTCCGGTGTTTGGTCCACTGCATGGGCTAGCGGAGGGATGGCCTTTTCCAGCTATTATGTAAGGAGGTGGACTAAATGATCACCATCCGGCAGTTGACGGAAGCAGACCTGCCGCAAGCTATCCAACTGAAGGCTGTGTGCTGGCCGGAAGAATTGGCTGGGCTAGCGGACGCAGAACTGGATGTGCAGCAGCAGCTGCAATTTTGGGTTAATTGGATGCAGGCGGCCGAAAAGGATAACGATGTGCGGCTGCCGATCGGCGCCTTTGAGAACGGTAGAATGCTGGGAGTGGCTTTTGCCAGCCTGGCCGAGACAGATGATATCGCGGACGGTGGTATCGAATTGAATGGCCTTTGGGTGCATCCAGGGCAGCGGGGTCGCGGCCTGGGATTGCAGTTGCTGGCGCACGTCTTAGGCTACTATCAGCAACTGGGCAGGAGGCAGGTGGTCATCTACAGCTTCCACTGTTCGCCGTCCAATAGCTTCTACCGACGCTTTAGGGCGCAGGTGCTGCGCCAGGAGGTGCAGACGAAAGAACGCCTCCCAGTAGATGTCTTCATCGCCGACATCGGCACCATGCAGGGAGCAGTGGAGAGCGCTTTGCAGAGGTACATATAGGTGAGAGTGCAAGATCGGGGACTGTCCCCAATTTTGCACTCACTAGCTAGGAGGAGTGACAGCTATGCGTTATGAACGATGTTCGCTATCGCATTTGCCTGACTTGTACCAGGCGTTTCGCTCCGGCTTTGCCGACTACATTGTTAGTCTGGATGTGCCTTATGAAGTATTCGCCGGGCGCTGGTTTCAGCCGGCCTGGAACCAGCTGGAACACTCCTTTATCGCTTATGACGGCGCCTCGCCCATCGGAATGATTCTCGGCGGCATTCGTCAGTACGAGGGGCTTCGCACCATGCGCTGCGGCGGTTTGTGTGTGAGCCCGGACTATCGTAGACGGGGAGTGGCGCAGGCACTCTATCAACTGCATCGCCAGCAAGCCATAGACAATCGCTGCCAGCAGATCTTCCTGGAAGTGATCGCGACCAATCAACCGGCGATCAACTTCTACGGAAGATGGGTTACGAGAAAGTCTACGACTTGAGATATTACACCCACATCCAACCCAAGGAGTTGGCCGCCAGGATTGATGCCGGTATTGCCATTGCGCCGGTCGCTCCCGAACAGGTGCGGGCAGCAGTTAATCCCGAGATACATATCAACTGGCAAAACACCTTGGAATACATAGCCACAGCTGATGTCAGTACTACGGTGTAGCTGGGGAGATGCCCTGTTGGCCTATCTCTGCATCAGCAAGGCCGGAAAGATTTATCAGCTATGGGTGAGACCCGATAGTAGACACCAAGGGCTTGCTAGCGCCCTGCTGGCGCACGCTCTCCAGCTGCTGACCCCCAGCAAAGTCACTGCCAGCACTCCCAACAACGCCTCGCTGGAAGGCTTCCTGCGCCGGCAGGGGTTTGTCCAAGATTCCCTATCCCAATACGAGATGTACCTTCCGTTGTCGTAAGCAATGGATGACGCGCAACAGCTACAGGAGTGCAAAAGTGGGGACTGTCCCCATTTTTGCACTCTCTGCAACTTGCTTATATCTGTACGGCGCGGCCCATGCGCAGGAAGTAGAGGTAGCGCTGGCTGATGGGTAGGCGGAAGAGCTGGCTGAGGGCGCGGCTGTAGAGGTCGATCTGCACTTTGTACCTGTCCGCCACTGAGGCCAGCGTTGCTGGGGTCACATTGTCTGACTTGAAATCGAGCAGCACAGCTCGGTCGCCCTCCCGGAAAACGCAGTCGATGATTCCTTGGATAAACACCTGCTCTCCTGCGCATTCCTGGCCATAAAGCTCCTCTGCCGGCAGCCGCAGCGAGAATGGCAACTCTCTCCACACCTGCTCCGCCCGGCGCAGGCGGCAGCCGATTTCGCTTTGTAGAAAACCCTGCACCAGATCCAGGTCGATGCGTTCGGCTTCCTCTGCAGTAAGCAGAGACCGACTGAGCATTTCCTGGCGCAACAGTTCGAGATAAGTGCGCTCAGGCGGCTGGCTGAGGTCGACATGCTGCAACAACAGATGGATGGCGCTGCCCACCTCGGCGGCGCTGAGGCCGCTTTGTTGCATAAAGGCGGGGCGGGTGATCGGGGGGCGCTGCCAGCGCTGTATGGGTGCAGCCTCTTCGTCGATGGTCTCAAAGCGCCGTTTCAGTTCGCTCACCGACACCTTGACGTGCTTGCCCTGTAGGGCTGCGTGGGGATAGTTCCAGCCCAGGCGCTCCGCTACGGCCTTGCCCCAACCATGGTCTGGCAGCACCAACCGCTGGGCGATGCTGTCCAACTCGGGGGGCCTCACTTCTGCTTCTGTCACATCCTCCGCTTGCCCAGCAGCGAACACCTGGAAGCGCCAGCTGCAGCCATCCGGCTGCGCCGCCAGCACCAGCGGCGGTGTTCCTGCCACGCCCACCGCCTGCAGCAGTGATGCTGCCTGGGGATGGCTGACCAGTGCCGGCCCCAGCCAATCCAGGAAACAACGCCCTTCCGCCAACATATCCTCGGGCAACGCCCCCTGGGTGCTGCGGGGCAGGGCTGCCGTTTGCAGCCACTTGGCCACTGCCTGGGGCAGGTTGCGCTGCGATCCCACCAGGTACAGCTTCTCCCGTGCCCTGGTTAAAGCCACATACAACACCCGCAACTCCTCGGATAACGTCTCCAGCAGCAACCGCTGTTCGATCACCAGGCGAGGCAGGGTGGGGTATTTCACCCGGCGCTGCCAGTCCACCGCCAGCGGACCCAGCCCCAAGTCCTTATGGATGAGCAGGTCGCGGCGCAAGTCCATCAGGTTGAACCTGTTGCCCAGGCCGGCCACAAACACAACCGGAAACTCCAACCCCTTGCTCTTATGCACGCTCATAATGCGCACTACGTCTTCATTCTCACCCAGCGCGCGCGCCGTCCCCAGATCGTTTTCTTCCGCCTGCAGGCGCTCGATGAAGCGCAGGAAACGGAACAGCCCCCGGAAAGAGGTTTGCTCATACTGGCGGGCGCGATCGTGCAGGGCGCGCAGGTTAGCCTGTCGTTGCGCGCCGCCGGGCATAGCTCCCGCCAAAGTGTAGTAACCGGTGTCCCGATAGATCTGCCAGATCAGCTCGGACAGGCTGCTGCGCCGGGATTGCTCCCGCCAGCGTTCCAGACCAGCCAAGAACTGTTGCAGCTTCTCGCCCAAAGCGCCACTCTGCTGCTCGGCGGCAGCCAGCAGCGCCTCATAGAAGCTGGCGCCCGGTGCAGTTAGCCGAATCTCAACCAGCTCAGTTCCGTTCAGCCCTAAGAGTGGCGAGCGCAGCACCGCCGCCAGCGGGATATCCTGGCGCGGGTTATCGATCACCTGTAGCAGACTGAGCATGGTTTGAATTTCACTGGTCTGGAAGTAGCCGTTGGCCAGCTCGGCGTACGCCGGCACCTCCAGTTGTCGCAGTTGCTCCATGAACGCATTGGCCCGCCCGCTGGTGGCCCGCATCAGAATCACAATGTCGCGGTAAGCCAGCGGCCGATAGGATCCCAACCGCTTGTCCCATACTTGCTTGCCGCTCTCCGTCACCAAACGGCGGATCTCCCAGCCGATGCGGCGCGCCTCGCGGCTGGTGGCGTCCAGTTCGGCCAGCGGGTCGTCCTCCTGCTCCGCCGCTGTCGCAGTGCCGCTCCGCTCCAAGAGCATCACTTCCACCTCGGGGGTGAAGGCCTGCAGGTGTTGGGCATACGTGGCCCCTGGCTGCAGTTCAGCTGCCCGGTCGTAGACCAGCTCTCCCACCCGTTCGGTCATCAGCTGCCGGAAGAGGAAATTGATCGCTGCCAGGACGCCGGCCCGGCTGCGAAAGTTCTTGGCCAAGTCGATGCGCCGGCCAAGCTGTGGGTCCTGGCCATAATCCCGATACTTGCGCAGGAACAGGGTGGGATCAGCCAGGCGGAAACGGTAGATGCTCTGCTTGACGTCGCCGACCATGAACAGCTGGTTTTGCCTGCCGGCCGGGTCGGTGAGCAGCTGCAGGATGGCTTCCTGTACGCCGTTGATGTCCTGGTATTCATCCACCAACACTTCGGCGTAACGCTGCCTGAGCTCCCAGGCGACGGGTGACGGCCCGTCGGTGTCGCTGAGTACGGTCAGCGCCATGTGCTCCAGGTCGTTGAAGTCCACCAAGCCTTTGGCCTGTTTGGCCTGGGAATAGCGGGACCGGAACTGCTGCGTCAGCTGGCACAGGCAGGAGATCCCGGGGGTCACCGCATCCAGTCCGGTCAGCAAATCTGCCTTGTTCTGTGCCAGCAATTGGCCGCCGAGCTTCTGCAGGATCTCCTTGGCGGTGTTGCGGGCCTCCCTGGCTTGGTCGCGCAACTCCTTGTCACCGCTGCGCTTGCTGGGCAAGCGCCCAAAGAAGATTCTCCCCGCCAATTCCTTCAACCCGTCCCAATCGTCAGCGGCAGCGCCGTCCAGTGCCAACTCCACCTGCTGCAGCTCGCTGCTCACCAATTCCAAATACTGCAGCGGGCCGTCCGGCTGACGGATGATGTCGAGCGCGGTCAGCAAGGCCGAGCGCGCCTGCCCCAGCTGACGCCGCACCAGATCGCCCAAGGCGCTCAGCCACTGCGACCTGGCCTGGGCATCGGACAGCAGTTGGGGCAGTCGCTGCAACCAGCCCTCCGGGTCCGGATGGCTGCCGGCGAAGTTGTCCAACTGCAGGATAATTGCCTGCAGTTGGCCGTCGTCGTGGGTGCCGCCGTAGGCGTCGACCAGCCGCAGGAACTCCTCGTCGCCTGCTTGATACTGCTCCTCAAACAGCTTCTCCAGCACGTCTGTGCGCAGCAACTCCGCCTCCGTGATGTCGGCGATGCGGAAGCTCGGATCCAACTCCAGGCGATGAAAGTGTTGGCGCAACAGATCCAGACAGAAAGAATGCAGGGTAGCGATGGAGGCGCGGCCTAGCAGAGCCAATTGCCGGGCCAGCCTGGCGTTGTCCGGGTGAGCGGCCAACTGGGCGGCGATGGCAGCCCCAATGCGTTCCCGCATCTCGGCCGCCGCAGCGTTGGTGAACGTGACCACCAATAGCTGATCTACGTCGATGGGATCAACGGCATCGGTGATGCGCTGGATGATCCGTTCTACCAGCACCGCAGTTTTGCCGGCACCCGCGCCGGCAGCTACCAACAGATGCTGTCCGCGGGCGCTGATCGCTTGTTGCTGCTCCTTAGTCCATTGGGTGGTGCTCAACTTAAATCACCTCCGGGTGACTCGGCCGGCCCGTGTGGGATCGATTCTGGCTGTAGCCGGGCAATGATCTCTTCTCGTGGCAGCTTATTCAGCCAGCGATAGCTGTTCTCCGGCAGCAACGGGTCGAACTGGCAGACGGCAGCATAGGGACAGAAGCGGCAGGCGGTCTGCTGGTCCAGGCGATATGGCGCAATGCTGATATTCCCGGCCAAAATCCCTTCACCTGCTGCGACGAACTCGGCTTCCAGGTGCTGCCGCATCAAATCCAGCTCCGTTTTGCTCCAGACGCTGTCGCTCTGGCGCAGCGTGCCGTTCTGATTGACGGATACCGGTATCAGCAGCGAGCGCCCGCTGATCGTATTGTCCATCAGGGAGATTGCTTCTGCGTCGTCCAGCAGCCAACCCGACATGCGGTAAGCCTCCAGACCTTGGTTTTCTGCCACATCCTCAGGCAAAGGGGCGTTCGCCCGCAGCAGCGGATCGTGAATGCGGAAGTATAGCGCTCCCGCCTCCTGCGTGCCCTCTGGCAGCAGCCGGGCCGCGCACTGTTGGGCGACATGCAGGTAAGTGAGCAGCTGCAGCTTCAGTCCGTAGTAAACCTCCACCGGGGTCAGCCGCGATGAGCCGGATTTGTAATCGATCACCCGCAGGTATGATTGGCCGCTCTCTGCGGTGGCCACGTCCAGCCGATCGATCCGCCCGGCCAGCTCCAGGCGGGTGCCGTCGGAGAGGGTGAAGGACAAGCCGGGGATGCTGCCGCCAGGGCCGAAGGCCAGCTCCATGGCTACGGGCCGGAATTGGCCCTGGCTGGCGTGACGGCCCAGGATGCGCGCCGAGCGCTCCACCGTGCGCTGCAACTTCTTGGCGATATGGCGGAAGCGTGACGAGCTGTCCAAAATGTGGTTCTGCAGTTCCGGTGCCAGGTCGGCCACTATGGATGCAGTCAGGTCGTTGTACTGCTGGTCGGTCAGTTCTCCCCAGTTCAACTGGCGCTGCTGCAGTTCCATTACGAAGCGATCCATGGCATCGTGAAAGAACGTGCCCAAATCCGGCGCCGCCAGCTGATGGATGGCGCGCTGCTGGAGGCGCAGTCCGTAGGTGGTGAAGAAAGCAAAAGGGCAGGCGTTGTATCGTTCAATGCGGCTGACGCTGGCTCGCAAGGTGCGGCCATATAGGCGGCGCACCAACGTGGGGGCCAGATTGCCTTCGCTGTTTTTCCGTTCCATGCTGGCCAGGAGTTGCAGCAGCGCAGGGCGCTGCGCCGACGAGAACAGCAGATGACTGTAAACATCCCACCAGATGGTTGCCACTGGGCGCTTTTGGCGGGCCTCTCTTAATATGGCGGCCAATTGTCTCAGTGCCGGCAACGGGTGGGACAGGTAGGGCAGTGCCGCCCGATTGTCCACTCCCTCTGGCATCAAGGCGTGCTCCTTTACTGTCAGCAGGGGGAACATTTCCTGCACCCGCTTGACCACGCTGGAGGGCAGCAGGGCGGCACCTTCCTCATCGGCCACCGGATAGCTCAGCCACAGTTGTTGGCTGGGGCGGGTGAGGGCGAGGTAGATCAGGTACTGTTCGTCGAACAGCCTGCGCTCCAGCGACGGCCCCAGCTCCAGCTGGCAGTTGGCCAACACCTGTCGTTCATAGTCGGTGAACAGGCCGTCGGCATTGATGCGCGCTGGCAACACCCCCTCGGTGATGCCTAGCACCAGCGCTGCCTTCACTTCCGGATGGCGCGAGCGACCTAAACTGGTGATCACCACCTGATCCAGTTCCGGGGGAATCAAGCCCAATTCGATGCTCTCCAGGCCGCTGTCCAGAATGCGGGCAAATTCCGCCAGGGGCAGTTGTTCCTCGCCCAGACCTGCCACCATCTCATCCAGCAACCCCACCAGGGCGGCCCACACCTGGGTGTGCAGGCTGGCAGCCTCCAGCTCCCCCCTTTGAGCCGACTGTTCCGCCCAATCGTACAGAGTCTCGGCTACTTGCAGCTCCGCCAACCAGAGATAGACGGCTGTGGCATACTCCTTCACCGTGCTGGCCGTGCGCAGAGCGCTATCCAGCCTGCCCAGGCGCTTGGCCACCGTGCGGCGGGTCTGGTTCAGCTGCGCCACTGCCACTTCCCGGCGCTGGCTGTCGCCTTCTGTGGACGGCTCATTTCGAGGCACCCAATCGGCCTGGTCCAACCAGCGCTTGCTGCCCCGAATCCCGCTGGCCAGCACATAATTCTCCAATATATCCACTTGCTCTCGGCTGACGGGGAAAAGGTCGGTCTTCAGGCAACGGAACACCGGCTCGTAGAGGAAGTTTTCCAATACCACCTCCAGCCCGGAGCGCACCAGTTCCAGGGCTGGATGCTGTTCCACCGCCCGCTTCTGATCTAGAAAATGGGGAATGCCGTGATCGGTAAGGACCGTGGACAACAGATAATCATAGTTAGCGAAGTCCCGCAGGGTGATGGAAATGTCCCGAAAGCGATATCCCTCTTCCCGGCACAGACGGATGATTTCGGCGGCGGCGGCTTCCACCTCCGCCCGCCGATTGCTGGCCGCGATCAGTTTCAACCCCTGAGGCGGGTCAGGAAAAGCTGCCTGCAGCCGATCGAAGTAGTTGCTCTCCAGGTATTGCAGGGCACGGTTGCTCTGAGAGCGCAGGCTGGCCGCCGCTGGAATTACGGGCGGTTCCACTTCGATGCCTAGACGCTCGGCTCGCTGGATCAACTCCCGGGCGGTTGACCAAGGCGTGAAAAAGGCGTCTTCGTCCCGCAGGCGCCGCTGCAGCAGACCGGGAGGTAGGGTGAGACTGACACTCACCTGGGGGCAAACTTGTAGCATCTGCTCAATCACCGTGTATTCTTGGGCAGTGAATCCGTTGAAGCCATCCAGCCAGATGGGGCGTCCGGCCAGGCTGGAAGCGTGCGGTAGGTTCTCCGCCAGCAGGTGGAGACAATCGCCGCTGTCCAAATATGTATCGCCGTACTCCTCGGCCAGATGCTCGCAGAGCAGCACCAGATCGTGCAACTTGTTCTGCAGAGTGGGGGTGAGCTTGTCGCCCTGCTCGTCCAAAACCGCCTGCAGGTCTTCCGCTGTCACTTGACAGCTCTTCAGCTCGGCCACCAACTCGGCTAACTTGCGGGTGAATCCCGGCTGGTTGGCGGCCCGGGAAAAGGTGCGCAGTTCCTGCTTGTGTTGCTCGATCACCCGGCGGATGATCATGTGTCTACCCAGCTCTCCCACCTGCACCAGGGCTGCCCCCGCCACCTCGTGCAGCAGCCGATAGGCCAGGCGCTGGAAGCTGACCACCCGGGCGCGCATCAATCCGGGGGTTGCCTCCGCAGCAGACAGATTGCGTTCCGCCTGCGACGTGGACTGTTCAGGGACCAGCAGCCACAGTGGCTCTCCATGCGGATCCGCATCTACCAACTGGCTGATCTCCCGATAGATATGTGTACTCTTGCCGCTGCCCGCGCGGCCCAGAATCAGCCGCAAACTCATCGTCCATTTCACCCCTTCCAGCGAAACAAAACGGCGGTTCTTCTTGTTTCGCTTCTACTACTCTGACACGAGGGGACTGTCCCTTCGTGTCATTGAAATTCCCGACCGACCAGCCTTTCTCCTGCTCGCAACCCTTTCCAGGATCAGGTGGTAGTGACTGCGAAGCTCAGGCAGGAAAGCAGCGCTGGCGGGCGAAATCAGTAGATTGAGTGACTAACAAACTTTAGGAACCGTCCCCAAAACCCTACCGAAGGAGAGTGGTAGCCCGTGCGCATCTTACATACCTCGGACTGGCACCTGGGCCGTGCGCTGGAGGGTCATAACCGCCAGCCGGAGCAGGAGCAATTTGTAGATGAGATCTGTGCACTCGCTGCAGACCAAGCCGTGCATCTGGTGTTGATCGCCGGAGATGTTTTCGATAACTACAACCCCCCGGCTTGGGCGGAGCAGTTGTTCTGTGACGCTTTGGACCGCCTGTCGCAGTCAGGCCGCCGGGCGGTGGCGGTAATTGCCGGCAACCACGACAGCCCTGATCGCCTCAGCGCGGTGCGGCCACTGGCTACCAACCAGGGAATCGTGATCGCAGGGCTGCCTCTGGAGCAGCCTCTGTTGTTCAGCCGGCCGAGGGCGACCGAGCGGGTACGGGCCCTGGCGCAAGGAGAAGGCTGGCTAGAGTTGGCCGTACCCGGCTGCGAACACACTGCCATCCTGTCGCTGTTGCCTTATCCCTCCGAGTCGCGGCTGGGACGCCTGCTAAGCGAAGACCTGGAGGAATACTCGCTGCGCGATGCCTATTCGCAGATGGTGAATGAAATTCTGCAGCGCCAGGCCGCCCACTATCGAGGGGATACGATCAACCTGGCCGTTTCCCACCTGTTCGTGCAGGGCGGGTCGGCCAGCGATTCGGAACGCCCCATCCAAGTGGGAGGAGCCTGCACGGTGGCGGTGGACCATCTGCCGGCGGCCGCCCAGTACATCGCCCTGGGCCATCTCCATCGACCGCAGCAACTGAAATCGGCACCGGCTCCTGCTTACTACTCCGGTTCGCCATTGGCCTATAGCTTCTCGGAGGCAAACCAAAGCAAGGCAGTCTATCTGGTGGATGTGCAACCCGGCCAGGCGGCAGCTGTGACCGCCATCCCCTTGCAGTCGGGCATTCCCCTGGAACGCTGGACATGCACTCAGGGGTTGGAGGAGGCCTGGCAACGGATCGATAATCGCCAGGGCCGGCCGGCATGGGTGGACCTGGAGGTCCACGTGCCCCAGCCGATCAGCAACCAGGAGATCGCCCGCCTACGCCAAGCCTGGCCCACCTTGATCAACCTGCGGCCGGTGCTGCCTGGCCAGGAGCTGGAAGAGAGGGAGGAGCGTTTGGCGACGCTGGCTCTACCGGACATCTTCGACCGTTTTTATCGCCGTCGACGGAACGGGGCAGCGCCGTCCGCCGAGCTGGTGCAGATGTTTGTGCAATTGGCCGACGCGGTGGCGCTGCAACAAGACGAAGGGCAGGAAGGAGGCGGCGTGCGGTGAGACCATTACGACTGCAATTGGCAGGCCTGAACAGCTTCAAAGAGATGCAGGAGATCGATTTCTCCCGGCTGTGCCAAGGGAATGTATTTGGCATTTTCGGCCCCACCGGCAGCGGCAAGTCCACCATCATCGATGCCATCACCCTGGCGCTCTACGGTACGGTGGAACGAGCCAACCGCCGCACCCAAGGAATCGTCAATCAGGCGCTGGCGGAAGCCAGTGTGCTCTTTGAGTGGCAGCTCGGCAGCGATGAGCAGCAAAAGACCTATCGGGTGGAGCGGAAGTACATAACCAAGGATGACAGTGTCAACTGTCGCCTGGCGCGCTTGTCTGAGCTGCAGGGGGAAGAGGCGGTAGTATTGGCGGATAAGGCTTCTCAGGTGGATCAGGCGGTACAGGAGATATTGGGGCTGAGCAAGGATGACTTTACCCGGGCAGTCGTCTTGCCGCAGGGTCGCTTCGCCGAGTTTCTCACCCTGCAGGGAACTGAGCGACGTCGTATGCTGGAGCGGATCTTCGGATTGGAGCAATTTGGCGAGCAGTTGCACCGTCTGACGGGAGAGCGCCTGCGGGCGGCGGAGGCAAGCCTGGAAAATACCATTCATTCTCAGGAGATGCTGGGTGCGGCCAAGGAACAGGACGTGAAGGCAGCAGAGCTCAACGTAGGCGAATGCACTGCCCATCTTGCCGACTGCAGGCAGGTGGCTGCTGAGGCAAAGGCCAAGCAGGAACGGTTCGGCCGGGTGCGGGAGAAGCAGCAGGAGCTCTGCCGGGTGGAGGAATCGCTGCATCAACTGCATCAGCAGGATGCAGCCATTCACAGCCTGGAGCAGAAGCTGGAGCGGCACGAGGCAGCTCAGCGGGTGGCTGCTGCTCTGCAGGCAGCCGATGCGGCAGAGCTGCGTGAACAACAGGCCAAGGTTGCCTTGGAGAGACTATCTGCGGAAGTCAGCGAGTTGGAGGAACAGGAGTCCCAGGCAAGGTCCATGTTGGTGGCTGCACAAACGGCAAAAGTGCAACAGGAAGAGCCACTGCTGCAGCGGCTGGAACAACTGAAACAGGCACTGAAGCTGGAGCGGCAAGTGGATACCCTTCGTCCCCAACTAAGCAAATGGCAGCAGGTTGAGCTCCAATTGAGCCAGCAACTGCGTCAGCAACAGGCCACTTTGCAGGCCGATCGTTTGGCAGCTACAGATTTATCGCAGCAACTGGAACAGATACAATCCGAGCGGTCAAAGAATCAGGTGGACCCGGAACAGCGTCAGCAGCTCTCAACTGCGCTGGCTACCCGGGACCGCCTGCGAGCAGCGAGCAGCCTGCTGCAGGAAGTGGAGTCGGAAGTTGCAGAGCGCAGGCAGCAGTTGGATGCTGCGCGGAGCCAGCTGGCAGCCCTGGCCCAGGAGCAGACCCAGCATCAGCAACAGCAGCAACAGCGGCAACAGGCGATAGTGCAGCTGGCAGAACAGGAAACCGCACCGGTGGATAGCCAGCAGATAGAAGAGGCTCAAGGCTACCTCAGCATCGCGCAGCAACTCACCTATGAGCAGCAACAGCTTGAGCGGCAGCAGGATGAGACCAGCCGGTTGGACCAATCAATCCAGCACCAACAAGCTGGCATTCAGTCCAGCCAGCAGCAGCTGGCCGAAGCCGCAGCCGCCCTACGGGAGACGACAGCAGAGGTAATCAGCAGGGAGCAGGCGTTGGAGCGCCTGCGGGACGAGGATAGAGCGGCTTTGCTGGCGCAACAACTGCAGCCGGGTCAACCATGCCCGGTCTGCGGTTCGCTGTCGCATCCGCATCCATCCATGCCCCAGGATAGCCAGCTCTTGGTTCACGCCCAGGAGCAACTGCAGTTGGCACGCCAACAGCTGCAGTCGGCACAAGAACAGCTGTCCCACCTACGGGCGACCCTAGCACAGCAGGAGGCTGAGCTGGCTCGGCAACAGATCTCTTGGGAGGCAGCTGTGTCAGAACAGCAGACAATGGCATCCAAAATTGAACAGCAGTTGGGACGATTACCAGAAGCTTGGGTCGACAGTGGTGACTGCATATCCGTGACCGCGCTTGCACAAGCTCACTGGCGGCGGCTGAGTCAGCAGCTGGCCGAGCGTTCGCAGTGGCAGCAGGCCTGGGATGAGGGCAATCGGTTGCTGCAGCAATGCTCAAGGCTGGTGGAGAACACCAAGCAACAGATACAACTGCAGGAGCAGACGGTAGAAAGCCAGGAGCGCGAGCTGGCCCGCCAGGCCAGCAAGGGATACCAGTTGGGCCAGCAGGTGGCTGCTTTGCAGCAGGAGTTGGCAGCACAGGTTGCAGCGCTGGGCGAGGCAGATCTGGATATCGTGGAGCAGCGCCATCGGGCGATGGACCGTCAGCTGATGCTGCTGGACCGACAGCTGCGCCAGCGCCAAGCGGAACAGACGGCTTTGGAGGATAGACTGCGCCGGGCAGAACAGCTGGAAGGTGAACTGAAACAGCAACATGTGCAGGTGACTACCGAGTGCCGCCTGGAACAGGCCAAACTGGAGCAGCTAGAGGCGGAGCTTTTGGGGCTGACCAATGGTGCCCCGGCAGCAGACCTGCTGCGCTCTGCTGAGCAGACGTTGGCAACCCTGCGCCACAAAGCTGGCGCTGCCCAGACAGCGCTGGAGCAGATACAAGGCCAGGCGGCCGCTGCTCGCCAGCAGTTTACTGCAGCGCAGGAAGCTTATCGTCTGGCCAGCGTAGGGCTGAGTGAAGCTGCCGCCGGCCTGGCTAGTGCCCTGCAGCGGGAGCAGTTCATTACCCGTGGGGAAGCCGAATTGGCGCTGGACTGGGCGGACCTGGTGCCGGAATGGAAACGGCAGATCGAGCAGCATCGGCAAGCGGCGAGCAATCTGCGGAATCGGCGGTTGCAGTTGATCAAGGAGCTGGATGGACAATCCATCAGTGAAGAAATGTGGCAACAATTGGTGCGGGAAGCCGAGCATGCGGCCGCCGCCCAAGAACAGGCGGTGGTGGCCTTGACCAAGGCCGAGACAGCCCTGGCCGACGTACAGCAGCGACACCTGCAGTGGCTGGCACTGGAGCAGCAACGAGTGCCGTTGGCTCAGCAAAGGGACCTGTTGGCTGAGTTGTCTTCCCTGCTGCGGGGCAACGCACTGGTGGAGTTCATGGCCGGCGAGCATCTGGATGCCATCGCTGGCATTGCCACCGACTGGTTGGGCGTGCTGACCGGCCGGCGCTATGCCCTGGAGGTGGCTCCCGATGGTGGCTTTATGGTGCGGGATGACGGCAACGGTGGCGAGCGGCGCCCAGTGCATACCCTCTCGGGAGGGGAGACGTTCATCACCTCGCTGGCACTGGCCCTCGCGCTCTCATCGCAGGTACAGCTGCGGGGCAAGTATCGCCTCGAGTTCTTCTTCCTGGATGAAGGCTTTGGCAGCCTCGATCCTAACCTGCTGGAAGTGGTGATGGGCTGCCTGGAGCGCATGCAGGGGCAGCAGATGTCCATCGGCATCATCAGCCACGTGCCGGAGCTGAGGGAGCGTATCCTGCGTCAAGTGCTGGTGACTCCTGCAGAGCAGGGGGGCCGCGGCTCGCGCGTGCAGGTGTGCTTGGGCTGAAACTGGAATAAACCGCAGGCCAGACATAGAGCATGTCTGGCCTGAATACTGTTGTACAAACGGTCAAATGAGATTCAGAGTAATTGAGAAAGATTTTCAATCAGGGCTGGACTTTGCCATCGGCTGTGCATATAATGTATACAACCAGGGATATTGAAAATGAAAATCAGTCTCGAGTAACTCGCGGCTCTTTTTTTCAGAGTCGATTGAGAACGGTTCTCAAATCAAGGAGGGGTACTATGAGGTTGGCAGACCTACGTCCCGGAGAGCGGGCGGTGGTATCCAAAATCATGAACGATACGGTACGAGCCCAAGCGATTCGTTTTGGAATTGCCGAGGGGTCCGAAATCAGCTGTGAAGAGGTGATCTCTCGCGGCCCGGTGATGATTCGCCGCGGGTTGATGCAGTATGCCATCGGACGCAAGCTGGCTGAACAGATCGCAGTTCATCCCAGATTTGGTGGGCGGCGTCATCGAGGAGGTAGATAGCCAATGGCTGCAGCACTACCAAGCTGTCATGGCCACATAGGGACCCTGAAGATACCCCCGGGGGCGAAGAAGATTGTTTTGGTGGGCAACCCCAATTGCGGCAAATCCGTGTTTTTCAACGCCTTTACCGGCATGTACGTCGATGTCTCCAACTTTCCCGGGACCACAGTGGAGATCACTGCTGCCCCGCTAGGCAAAGACATGTTGATCGATACTCCCGGCGTCTACGGCATATCCAGCTTTAATGACGAAGAGCGGGTGACCCGGGACATTGTGCTGCAGGCGGACGTGGTGATCAACATTGTCAATGCAGTGCATCTGGAGCGAGACCTGTTCCTGACTCAGCAACTGATCGACCTCGGCATTCCCATGGTCGTTGCGCTGAACATGATGGATGAAGTGCGCCACAACGGACTGTACATTGATATCCAGGCCCTCGCCCAGGAGCTGGGGGTTCCAGTAATTCCCACGGTGGCCGTCAGCGGTAAGGGAATTAAAGAGGTGAAACAGGCTATTCCCATGGCCCGAGCAGGCCGGGCCAACCCGTTGGTTGTCCAGAGGCTCCACGATCCGGAGCTGCCCTCCACTGACCGGCGGCAAGCGTTGCTGCTGTTGGAGGACGACCAGGACACCCTTGATTTACTGCAGTTGCCCCCGAGTGGCCACAGGGACGCCATTTACACTCAGCGGAGAGAACGGGTTAATGTCGTCGTCTCCCGGGTTCTGCGACAGACCAACAGCGGTGCGTCCTTCGGTGTAATCCTGGGCCGGCTGATGGTGCGCCCATGGACTGGGATCCCGCTGCTCTTACTCACTTTAGGCGGCATGTACTGGGTCTTAGGGGTGCTGATCGCCGATCGGGTGGTAGGAATCACCGAAGAAACGATTATGCAGGGGCTGTATGAACCCTTCATCCGCAATCTAATCGGAGGCTGGCTTAACCCCGCCAGCGCCCTCGGGCACATCCTGATCGGCGAGTTCGGTGTCTTGACTATGACTGTCACTTATGTGCTGGGTCTGCTGTTGCCCTTGGTGATCGGTTTCTATCTGTTGCTGTCCCTCATGGAGGATTCTGGGTACTTACCCCGGGTGGCAGTGCTGGTGGATAAAGCCCTGACCAAGATCGGCCTCAACGGGCGGGCTGTTATTCCGTTGATCCTGGGCTTTGGGTGCGTGACCATGGCCACCATCACCACCCGGTTGTTGGGTTCGAAGCGGGAGCGGATGATCGCCATCGCCCTGCTCGCGCTGACCATTCCCTGCTCCGCGCAACTGGGTGTGATCACCGGGATGATCGCTCCCTTGGGATGGAAGTACATCAGTATCTATCTGATCACAATTCTGGCTGTATTCGCCATAGTTGGCACCCTGCTAAACAAGGTATTGCCCGGGAAATCGACCGATCTGTTTATCGACCTCCCGCCCATTCGTTGGCCGCAGGCGGGCAACGTGCTGAAGAAGACGCTGAACAAGTCGTACCTATTCATTCTGGAGGCCGCTCCCCTGTTTGCCTTAGGTGCGCTGTTGATCAGCGTGTTGGAGATCACTGGGCTGCTCACAGCCCTGCAGAATGTGTTTGCCCCGATCACCGTTGGCTGGTTGGGCCTGCCCAAAGAGGCGGCAGTGGCCTTCATCATGGGCATTGTACGCAGGGACTTCGGAGCAGCCGGGCTGGCAGCGTTGCCGCTGACTGCCGATCAGGTCTTGGTGGCCATGGTGACTATTACCATGTTCGTGCCTTGTATTGCTTCGGTGTTGGTGATTTTCAAGGAGCGCAGCTGGAAGGAATCGCTGGTCCTCTGGCTTAGTTCCTTCCTGGCAGCCTTCCTGGTGGGAGGAGTAGTGGCCCAATTCGTGCTTTAGGAAGGTGAAGCAGATGTCGGCAGCAAGCAACGAGCAGGTTCTCTGTCCTACCTGCAATCTGACAGTCAAAGCTGGGACAGTGCGTTGTCCTCGCTGCAACCAGCTCCTGATGGTGGCGCTGCAGTGTAATGGCAACTGTCGCACCTGTGCCAGCAAATGTCCACCGTCTGGAAAGGAGTAGCCTGACCAGCCGGTGTCCAGTCTCCCCCATAGATAGAAAAAGATCAGGCCGGTTTCAGCCCCTCTGCTGAACCGGCCTGATCTTTCAGGGCTAATTACAGAGTGTCCAGAACAGCTTTCAGATCTGCGATGATGTCCTCCACATCCTCCAAGCCGACGGAGAGCCTGACCAACCCATCGCTGATGCCGGCGGCCTCGCGTTCCTCCTGGGAGTAGGGGGAATGGGTCATCGAGGCCGGATGCTGGATCAGGGTTTCGGCATCTCCCAAGCTGACTGCCAGCGTACATAGCTGGACGTTGTTCATCAGGTGCTTGCCTGCTGCCATGCCGCCGCGGACCTCGAAGGCGATCATTGCTCCCGGGAGCCGCATCTGCCGTTGAGCCAGCTCGTATTGCGGGAAGCTCTTCAGCCCTGGATAGAAGACCTTCTCCACAGCTGGGTGTTGCTCCAAGAATTCGGCCACCTGCATGGCGTTTTTGCAGTGCTTTTCCATGCGGATCTGCAGGGTTTTCATGCCGCGGCAGATCAGGTAAGCGTCGAAGGGGCTGAGCACCGCACCGGTCATATCCTTAACGCCAAACAACCTCACCTGGTCGATGAACTGCTTCTTGCCTGCGACCACGCCGGCGATGACATCACCATGCCCGTTCAAGTACTTGGTGGCCGAATGCAGCACCACGTCTGCCCCCAGCTCGATCGGTCTCTGCAGGTAAGGCGTACAGTAGGTATTGTCCACGAACACCAGACAATCAGGGTTCTCATGGGCAATCTGGCTGATGGCGGCAATGTCGGCAATATCCATGGTGGGGTTGGCTGGCGACTCCAGGTACACCACTTTGGTGTTTGGCCGCATGGCGTGGCGTACGTTCTCCGGATCGCGCATGTCCACAAAGGTTACCTCCACCCCATAGCGGCTGATGCCATGGTTGAGAAAAGCGAAGGTACAGCCATACAAGGTGGTTGCTGCCACCACATGATCCCCTGCAGCCAGCGCTGTCCAGAGGGCCGAAGTGATCGCGCCCATTCCTGAGGCTTGGGACATGGCTGCTTCTGCACCTTCCAGGAGGGCTATCTTCTCTTCAAACTCATTGCTGTTGGGGTTGCCCAACCGGGTATAGATGTAGCCGCTCTCTTCCAGGGCGAATCTTCTGCCCCCCTGTTCCGCCGATTCGAAAACAAAGGTTGAAGCCTGGTAGATGGGGGTGGCTAGCGCCCCGGCCGCATTGTCCGCATGTCCACCATGGATCGCCCTGGTGGCAAAGCCCATGTTCTGTAGGTCAAGCTTGCTCAATTGTTATACCTCCTTACCGGTTTGGTGCCAGAACGCACCGATCAACGTCAGTCTGTTGAGAGTTTTTGGAACAAATTATCAGGGAAGGGGCATGCCCCTGCCATGAATGCGCCCACACTGATCATGATATTACATTTACTCTCTTCTTGACAGTCTGTTCCATCATCGCTAGTGAACAAACAGAGAGCAGTTTGGTCAGCGCATAACAAGCTCTCTCCAGGGGGAAGGATATCTCCCGCCCGTTATGCCCAAACTTAGCGCAAGCGGCAAGCGCGACCTGATTAAGGCACGGCGGGGCTGGCACCCGTAGGTACCATTTTCTCGCATGAACGGCCTTGGCTGGAGACTGGGTCGCATATAGATTACCTGATATTGCAATAGTAAAAATCGGGTCGCTTGACCCGTGGTCACCTTAACCTGGGTGCTTGGAAATCATCAAACGAGGAGTGATCATCAATGCGTAATGTCAGGCTGGCAGTCATCTACTACAGTATGGGCGGAACCAACTACCAACTGGCCCAATGGGCGGCCGAGGGCGGACGAGAGGCAGGGGCAGAAGTCAAGGTACTAAAAGTAGCTGAGCTGGCACCGCAATCTGTGATCGAGAAAAATCCGGTGTGGAAAGCTCATGTGGAGGCGACTAAGGATGTCCCGCAAGCCGAAGTGAGCGACTTGGAGTGGGCAGACGCGATCATCTTCAGCGTCCCCACACGCTTTGGCAACATACCGTCGCAACTGAAGCAGTTCCTGGATCTCACGGGAGGACTCTGGTTTCAGGGCAAGTTGGTCAACAAAGTGGTGAGTGCCATGAGTTCCGCACAAAACCCCCATGGCGGACAGGAGGCAACCATCTTAGCGCTATATACGACCATGCATCATTGGGGGGCGATTGTAGCTTCTCCCGGCTTTACAGACCAAGTAGTGTTTGGAGCCGGCGGTAATCCCTACGGGACAACTGTAACGGTCGATCAAGACGGCAAAATGATTGAAGATGTGCAGGCAGCCGTCAAGCACCAGGCAAAAAGAACTGTGACAGTGGCCGGCTGGATCATGAGCGGCAGCCGGCAATAATCGTAGATGCGAAGATGGTGGGCGCGGGGAGGTCCCGCGCCCACTTTCGTTTTGCGGTGCCAATCGTAATAACACGCCGGCGTCTTCGAGGAAGGCGGGAGACCGAGACCACTGAAGAAGCCTGCAATTGTCATTCTGAGCGCAGCGAAGGATCCTAAGAAAGCCCGCATCTATGGGGCTTTACAGTCTTCACGGAGTCTGTGCTGCTTGTCGAAGCATTCAGAAGGACCGCCTGCGGCGGTTTCTCAGCACTCTCTGAGACTCTAACTTCCTATGGCAGAAGATAGCCGTAAGCCTTCAGCAGCGACAGCGGCACCTCCATGCGGGTGGTCAGCAATGGGTCCACTATCTGGCAGATCCGCAGTTCGCCGATCAGTGAGAGCAGCATGCCGGCCTCATGGACATCGATGCCCACTTCTTTGGTCAAGAAGCTGTGCATGGCATGGGTGACGTCGCTGGCTGCCTGGTCCAAAGTATCTGCAGAAGCCAGGGCCATGAACTGATCGCCTTCCACCACTAGAGGCAGGGGCAGGCTGCGATTCTTAATCACCTCTACCCTGACGGTCACTTCGCCCGCCATCTCCACCCCACAGATCACGATCTCTCCGTCCGCCATCACTCCATGCAAATCACCCATGGAGAGCAACGCTCCCGCCACAAATACCAGCAGGTAGAGAGTGGAGCCCTTGACGATCCGTTTGCAGTCCATGTTGCCACCGTGGGCATGGGGGGTGGTGGTCGGGATTTCAGTCAACGGAGCAGTGCCGATCACCCCAATCATCGGCTGCAGCTGCAGGCGCAGCTTGTCGTTGAACACAGCCTCGCCGTTTTCCACCGGAATGATCTTGATGCGGGCTGACCTAAAGACGTCGCCTAAGGCTCCTGTCCCCGGCCGCACGTACATTACTCCCTGGTCGGCCACCTGAATGTCCAGAATCTCTACCTTGAGGATGTCTCCCGGTTCGGCTCCTTCCACAAACAGCGGCCCGGTGGCGGGGTTACTGAAATCCCTCTTGCTGCCAGTGAAATCCAAATCTTCGCTGCGGATCTGGTTACCATAGCAATCCATTGTCTCAAAGATTACCGTTTGGCCGGAGGGCACTCTCGCCGCAGGCGGATGGTCTTTGAACAGTGAGCAGGTTACGTGTTCTGTGCCGATGCGTATCACTTGTCTACTCCCTTTCTTTTCAACATTTAGCGAACACTTCTCTATGAACAGTGCAAATACCTCTTAGTTTCGCTCTACACCCCAGGCATGGTTATTCGCGAGAGGATGACAAGCACTCCTGCATTTTCTTGGTCAGGTTTGGAAGGAGTTTCTAGGGCAGCTGACGAATCTAGGCCTGCCAATGCTAGCAGTGTCTCCGATAGAAGGCAAACGACCTTTGACTTCAACGCGCAGTCGGGCGCCGGGGTTGGCGCATTCAAACCTGACGACAGGAGGTGGACATGATCAGATTACAATACGGGATCTGCGGCAGTATTGCGGCCAGGACCGAACCAGAAGACAATCCTTACACCTATCTGCAACAGCCAGGCGTTCAGGCGATGCTGTTGTCGCTAAATAGCAACCCGCTCTCTTTAGAGGACTTGAAGACGGCACATCCGGAGCTGAGGGAACAAATCGCCGCGATGACCCGACTGCAGATGTTGCACCAGGATCAGCTGGTGCGTGTCAACTTCACTCTGCTCGACCAACGGGACAAACAGATCGTCTGGCAGGTTAGCGATGCGCATGCTCGTGAACTGGCTAGGCTGATTGCTGCCAAGCAGGCTGACATTCATGCGGTCCTCAAGCCGCTGGCCAGCGCAGAAGTGAGCGTGCAGCAGCTGGCTTTTCTTGCGCTAGGATGCTATCTGTTGGATTGGGGGGCATTGAGTCTGCTACAGCGGTGGGGAGCACTTGACAAAGAGAAGCCACAGGCTGGCAACAACGTCTATACCCTTTGGGCGGAGGTGGAGCAGGCTGATTCTCTGAAGGCAGTCTATTGGGGTGGACACAGCATGCAGGTGGGCGATTTTCTGCTGCATACCTTTGGCGATCACGACCCAGGCACCAGGCGTATGGCTCTGCCTGACATTCTCTATCGGGTACATAACGGCGATCTGCCTGGAAGGGAGTACTTCCGGGTGTTGCAGTTGCGGAAGAATAAGGAGATCGGCCATCAGCTGGCAGAGATCCTGGATTTGATTGGCCGAGAGGGCTGTACAGGTGAGAAACTAACATCCGTCAATCCAACTCAACTGCCAGAAATGCTAAGCCTTTTGAAGGCGTTACATTATGTCGGCCAGCCAGAGCAGAATAGCTATCTGCTTAAGATCCCTTACTTCACGGGAGCAGACCTGCCAACGTTGCGCTGTGTGGCGCATCTGGTAGTCCCGCTGCTTCAGCAGTGGGTTAACACGCAACTAGAGCAGTATCGGCACGATATCGGCAGCATCAACTCCTTGCAGAACGGAGTTCCGTTCAATGAAGTGTTAGTACATTGTTGGCATTATGTGTTTGGTTTGGCCAATAAACGCCTGGCTGAGTGGAACGTGATCACAGATACTTACTGTGCCTCTTCCCGGTGGCGCGGTTATCAGCCCGGTCTGATGCAGGCGGGTTTGGTTGCACAAATGCTACCAGGTGCTTCCTCTTACGGGGAGTAGATTCGAAGCCGAGGTGACTACCGCCCAGAGCACAAGCGAAACAGGGGACGGGTAACCGCTCCCTGTTTCGCTTCCCGGGCATCGGGCAAATAGCCTCTTTAGAAGGTCGCTCATGTCACCGTCAAGGACAGCCTTCAAAGCCGCTGCTGGGATACCCTCTGCGTCTATAGCCTTCGTTGACATTTCCGGACACGAGGTGATCGGGTTCCTCTGAGTACTTAACCCTCATTTACTGCCAGGGCTCTCAGTACCGTCTTTGATTCTCGATATACCGGCAAACGAGTGACCAGCAGACAGGCGATGAAGGTAATCGCGCCGCAGCCGGCTACCACACTGGCCACGCCCATTGCATCTCCCAGAATGCCGGCCGCACCCATCGACAACAGGCCAAAGATCTCTGAGATAGCCATGTCGAAACTGAACACCCGGCTTCGCACTTCATCGGCAACCGCCTTCTGCAGGTATGTCCCGTAGGCGATGTTAGTGATGGTAGCCAAGAATCCGATGGAGAAGATGAGCAGCGCCGCCAACCAATACGGACGGCTGAATGCTAGGGCCAGGAAACTGGCGTTGATGCCTGCGACAGTCAAGACCATGGTCGTAATCTCGGGCCAGTTCTTCCCCCATTTGCCCATGAACAGGCTTCCGAGCAACAGGCCGGCGCCTTCCATGCTCATGATCAGGCCGTACTGCTCTGCACTAAACCCCAATACTTCTGTCAGCAGAATCACTTTCAATACCACGATTGCACCCAGTGGCAGACCAGTCAGAGCAAAGAAAGCGATCACAAACTTGACTACTGAATGCTCACGGATATACTGCCATCCGTCCGACAGGTCCCGGCTGAAGTTAGTAGTGCGGCTTGATGCCGTTTCCATTTCGCCGGCAGGGATATCGATAAAGCACTCGCTGATTCCCGACAGTATGAACGAGATACCGTTGATGATGAAAGCCAGTTTTGCACCGTAGAAACCGGTCAATAGCCCGCCAATCACCGGGCCCAATAATCTCGCCGTTTGCCTTGCCAGGGACGACAAGGCGTTCGCAGCAAGTAAGTCGTCCTTCTCCACTATGCGGGGAAGGGCGGATTTGATCGCCGGCGAAAAGAACAGGCCGGAGACGGTAGACAAGAAGGCTAACGCGTAGATGACCGCCAGGCTGGAAGTGAAGACCATGCCGAGAGAGAGCAGCCCTCTGATCAAGTCCGTGATCACGATCACGGCTCTCTTCGGCCATCTCTCCACCCACACACCCGCCAAGGGCCCGATCAGAATGGTTGGTACCGACAGGATCATAAAGAATAGGCTGACGCTCTTGGCGCTGCCGGTCATCTCCGCGATCAGCCAGACAATGGCTAGAGAATAGATGCTTGAGCCGACGTTGGAAACGCCTTGCCCGAGCCACAGCAGCAAGAAATCCTTTTCCCGTAACAATTTCATATACTCTCTCAATCTTATCCCTCCCCTAGGCTGCCTATAGGCATAACCCCTAAACACGCAAGTTACTCTGCTTACCTTCGTGCACGTCGGCGGGCGGCTGCTGCCGGATGATACTAGCGAATCATTGGAGTGATCCTCCTTCCACTATTTGTGCATTATATCAGCACCATGAAGGATCAAAATGGTAGAGTACATGTATGAAGCAGTTCTCAGCACTCGGTCAAATTGTGCAGGGGATCTGGGCAGGAGGATTGTGCACGAAGGCAGAACGATAAGGCAGGTAGTACCGAAAGGGGCGCAGTCTCGGATGGCAATTCAGAATAAGGAGTTCTATCTGGTGGGGGAGATGGCTAGGCTCGCCGGTCTTTCGATTGGCACCCTGCGCCATTATGATCAGATCGGGTTGCTCGTGCCCGCTCGGGTGGACCCGCAGACCAATTACCGCTACTACCGGACCAACCAGTTGCTGCAGCTGAGCCTGATCAAGGAATTGCAGAGCCTCGGGTTCTCGCTACAGGAGATCGCGCAGCTATTGCCGCGGAATGACCTAAACCGCTTGGCTACAGCCTTGCAGCAGCGGCTCCAACAGACGAAAAGAGAATTGGAGAATCTAAAGGCTGTTCAGGAGCAGTTGGCAGACAGCCTTTGGCGGGTCAATCAGCTTGCCGAAAGCGACGGGGCTGCCGGTCCGGTCAGCCCCGTGCGACTGCAACAGGTTCCCGAGGCGTGGCTAGCCTATACCCGCTATCATTCCCCGTGTGACCCGGATGCGTTTCTGCTGCGCTTCAGCGAATTGCGGCAATTGATGAGGGAGCACGCCATGCAGGGTCGCGGTTGTCAGATGGCCATCTTTCACGACGATTACCAGCAGTTCAATTATGAGAAAGCCGACATCGAGGTCTGCATGGAACTGCGCGGGTTGACCGCCGCTGAGCCACAAGCATTGCTACGGCTGCGGCAACCGCATACGGTCGCTACCATTCTACACCGGGGGAGCTATCAGCAGAGCCCGCAATCTTACCGGGTGTTGCTGGATTGGATTTGGAAGCACGGTTGGCAGGCAGTCGGCCCGGCCCAAGAGCGGTACCTGGTGGATGCCGGCCAGACGCAGGATAGCAGAGACTACCTGACAGAGTTGGCAATACCGGTGGAGCAGAAGTAATTTCCGTTTCCCTGCTTGACCCTCCAGTAACCAGAGGGTTTAAGCTGGCTTTGGCTTCAATGGAGGCCAATACTCTCTCAGGAAGTGATGGATGATGAATGCTGTGATCAAGCAGGCCGCGTCCTATGTGCAAACCAACGGAACTCCGTTGCAGCAGGCCTGCCTGCGTCTGGCGCTGGGCAAGGGTAGTAAAGACGAGGTGGCCCAAGCACTCAGTTGCTACCAGAACTCCGACGGGGGTTGGGCCAATGGGTTGGAAGTGGAGTATCCCGGCCCGGTAAGCACCCCCTTTAGCACCGCCGTGGCTCTGGGCCACATTGTGCGGAATGAACTGACCGAGAGCTCCTTGCTGCAGCGCTCCCTGGATTACCTGGCCGCTAATCAGCTGCAGAATGGAAGCTGGGACGATCTTCCACAGATGTTAGGCTATCCGCATCCGCCATATATGGGGCCTGGCATCTACCTGGAATTCAAGACTGCGATGATCACCAAGTGGCTGCTGCGCCTGCCTCAGCCGCCGCAAGCACTGCTTGAGCGGGCGGTCGGTTTTCTTGTAGAGCGGTTTGCAGCAGTCAGAAACTCGAACGACTTCTGGACGGCAGCCGGCTACCTCAACGTATTTGCGCAACTGCCTACCCATCAGGCCACCGAGATCCTTTCTTGGGCCACAACGGTGTTGGGTGGAAACCCTAATCAACTCGTCTGGCCACAGCTGCAGGCCATGATTGAAGATGATCTGCCGGTGTCCTCCGAGGCTTTGCCGACTGCCCTGCAGCTGATTCGGCAAGAGCAGCAGGACGATGGTGGCTGGCCCCATCCCTTCGGCAGCTACAATCGGGTTTGGGCAGCCTGCTTCATTTGCCGCTTCCTCGTCAGGCAGGCGGCCCCTGAATCCCGGCCAGCAAGCAGCCGGGCAACTGACTGAATTCGCAAGACGTTAAGAAGGTGTGCGCGGGATTTCTCCGCTCACACCTTCTTTGTCAGTATCCATCTTCAGATCGCCCCTACCGCTGACCCTTGCAGCCGGCCGATAGCAGCAAAGCAGCGGCAGTAGCCAGCAGAGCAAATCCTAGCCAAACGGAGGCGATCGGGAACAACGAGGTGACTTCCAGATAATCCTGCTGGGCTGCCCAGAGAATCAATAATGTCAGGCTGACAGCCGTTCCGCACTGTATTCTCCGCCAGGCTGAAGAATTGGCGTTCCGCGGTGCAAAGGCGAGCCTGCCTGTGAGCAATCCTCTGGCCGCCTGCCAGGCTTGATAGAGGCTAGCCGTTAACAGTAGAGCGTTCACCAGCCAGAGCAGCCTTTGCCCCAGGAGGATCTTGCCCATTCCGATGGAGCCAAGTCCCTGCCATTTGGCCCAGTCGCTAAGAATCTGGGCAATCAATGGCCAGCTGCGTTGGCTATTGCTGAGAATGACTATTCCAGCACCGGTTTCGGGGACAAGATGGAAATGGGTCATCCAACCACAGCCCTGCCCGCCGTGGGAGACGGCGCTAAGACCATTAGGCAACCGCTCCACGAAGTATCCCAGACCGTAACTATCAAAGGCCAGGCCGTAAAGGCCGCCGATGTCCGTAACGGGAGTATACATCGCCTCGATGGCTGGCCTGCCCAGCACTTGCCGCCCCTTTGCGCCGGCAACGTCCATCCCGGCGGCTACAAACCGGGCGATATCCCCGATGGTGGAGATCAAGCCCCCGGAAGCTTGCTCCGAGTAGACATAAGGTGCGACGGCCTTGCCATATCGATCATAGCCCAGAGATAGGTTGGTCCGCAGTTCTTCCCGCC
Organism: Bacillota bacterium; assembly: GCA_050949055.1. Taxonomy (GTDB): domain Bacteria; phylum Bacillota; class UBA994; order UBA5500; family UBA5500; genus JAEZJZ01. Next base: position 138,778 of record JBMNFA010000007.1, read on the forward strand.
ACCTAAAGGTAGAGTCCTGCATGCCCAGGGGTAATAGTACCTCCGCCTGCATGAAATCAGCGAAGCTCTCCCCGGATACATGCTCGATCACCACCTCCAGCAGGTTGAACCCCACATTGGAGTACAGGAAGGACGTTCCTGGCGACTGCTGCAGGCGTGCCTGGGCTGACAGGCTCTCCCGTAGCCCGGGCTTTTCCTCTGCAGGGTCATAACGCAGCGAGATGTCACCTAGCGGCAGGCCCGAGCTGTGGCTGAGCAGTTGACGCACGGTTACCTCGTCCACAGCATACTCGGACCGAGGGAACTGCCAATCACCTAGATAGTCCTGCACAGGCGCATCCAGTTGCACCTTCCCCTGCTCGACCAGCCGCATCACGCCCCAAGCGGTCACCGGTTTGGAAATGGATTCCATTCGGCAATAGGTCTCGGGGGTCACCTGGCGCTGCTGTTCACGGTCCGCATAACCATAGGTCTGCACCCATGTAATCACGCCGTTTTCGATCAGGGCCACAGCCACCCCGGGGATGCGATAAGTGTTCATTATTCCCGGGATGAGTTGGTTTAAGTGGGTAGGGAACGGTTCCAGATCGCTGCTGGAATAGGGGTGAATCGCAACTAGCAGCAGTAGACAGCAACCGCTTAGAACGGCCGACAGCTTACCCATGCTCGCGCTCAACTCTCTTCCACTTATCCTAGCCTTAGCATTATATGAGTGCTCCTAGTGCAGGTAACGGTAGAGTTCAAGTGAAACTATTCTCAGCCCTCCGCTAGGAGTGGACCAGCCATAATCTACATCAGTGACGGGGCAAGTGCAGCCAAGGGATCCCCCGCGGACGGATGCTCCCCATGGCCGGGGCCCGGTTCCGGTTTGGAAGCCAGGTCCATCGGGCGGTGGCAACAATCCCTCAGGCGGATACTTCCGCGCCGAGGGCCTCTGGCGCTTTGTCTGTCAAAGGGATGCGGCGCTCATGCAGGGTATACCAGATGAACATGGAGATGCCGCGCAACGACGCTGATACCGTGATGCCCAGCCAGATGCCGTTCAGGCCCATCCATTGCAGCAGCCACCAACAGAGCAGCGGGCGCAACAGGTTGGAGCCGATGCTGCAGAGGCTGGGCGGCAGGGTTTTCCCGATTCCGCGGAATACCCCGGCACAGGCGCCTTCTAAGGCCATGAACACCTGGGAGATGGCCAGGATGCGCAGATAAGTCACTCCCATGTCCGCGATTGACGCCGGCTCGCGCAGGAACAATGAGAACAAGAACCTGCCGCCCAGCACCAAAACCGCCGTCACCAACAGCTCCCAGCCGAGCAGCACCAGCAGGGAAATGCGATAACCCTGCCGTATGCGCTGCCATTTGCCGGCGCCGTAGTTCTGGCCCACAAAGGCGGTGACTGCGGAAGCAAAGCCTCCGCCGACCAGCCAGGAGAGTGATTCAATCTGGCTGCCCACTCGCTGCACCGCCACGGCAGTCTCTCCGTAGGAGGCGGATACCATGGCGGTAACCACCATGGCTAATGTCGTAAAGGCGGCACTTTCCACCGCTATGGGTAGGCTCCAGCCGATGATGGTACGCACCTTTCCCCAGTCCAGCCGCCCGAAGACGTTGAAGCGCTCAAACGGTCGCTGGGGGTGGCGTTTGGCCAGCCAGATAAACAGGGAGAGAACCACCCCTTGGGCCGCCACGGTGGCGAAGGCCGCTCCTTTCACTCCCCAGCCCAATCCCAGGATCATCAGCGGGTCCAAAACCATATTCACCACCAGGCCGATCGAGTTGGCCAGGAAGCTGAGGCGAGAATTCCCCGCCCCGTTGAACGCCCCGGTGATGGCAGCCGAAAGGTAGGTGAGCGGGATGCCAAAAGCCACGATGCGCAGGTAAGCACTGGCGCTGCCGAATACAACTGGGTCGTTAACCTGCAGCAGGGATACCAGCGGTCCGGCAAATCCCAGCAGGACGGTCCCATATACCACTCCCAGCATGAGCGCAATCCGGGCAGAGTTCTGGGCATAGCCTTGTGCGGCCTCCAGGTCGCCCCGCCCCAGATTCTGCGAAGTGCCGATCTCCGCCCCCATCCTGCCCACCATCATTAGGGCGGCACCAAACCATAAGAACATTCCGCCCAGGCCGCTAGCCGCCACCGCCGTTACCGAGTTGGGCGTGCGCCCCAGCCAGAACATGTCGGTCAGGTTGTAGGTCATCTGCATCAACTGCGTGCCCATAATCGGCACCGCCACCAGGAAGAGCTTTTTCAGGATTCCTCCTTGGGTCAAATCATAAGTGTTTGTCTTCATCCTTATACGCTCCGTTTTATCTTAATGCTGCCTCTCATTATGATGGGAAAGGAAAACTCTGTCAAGCTAGCGTCTGCACCCCATTTTTCTCAACACATCTATCTAAAACCATTGACTTTAGATAGATGTCGAATATAAAATCGGAGTAACGAGCTGCTGGAGGGTGAACGAAAGATGGCTAAGACCAGAGTGACTGTAGCTGAGTCCATTTGTTATGACTTTCTGTGCAGCATCATTCGGCTGCACAACAATCGGCAACTGACTCCAGAACAGAATCCCGACCCAGACATACAAGCTTGGGCCCATCGTTACTGGCAACAGATGCCTGAATGGGTGGTGGCAGCTGCTGAGTCCTTCTTCAATTTACAGACTTCATTCGGACTTACTCTGTGTGGCTTAGTGGAAAGTTCAGGGACCAACGCTGTGATAGATTTTCTCTCCTATCTGCAGACAGTACCTGCGTCACAGTTGGTTGCCCGTTTCCTGACTACAGGCGGGGGGGTGGGCGCAGACGTCTCCGCCCAAATGGTGGAGGATATGCAGCACCAGCAAGCAGCTGCTCTCCGGTTCGTGCAAGAGGCGATCTCTTTTGGCCCGGAAGAGAAGTGGCGGGTGCTAGAGTATCTGCTGCAGCCTGAACGAACAAAGGATCAATTGCTGAGGCTACTCAGCTGGCATTACGAACACATCTATTGCCACCACGAAGCGCAAGTGTCCGATTTCTTGCGCCAGGCCAGTAAAGATTTGCGAGACAGATTGCGCTACGACGATGAGTATCTGCGCCTATTGCTTCCATACGATCGCGGCAGGCCTCCCAAAGCGTTGACCATAGCGCTCTCTTACTACTATGAGGCATCACAGTACTATGGCGTGCTGGATGCCGTCTATCTGTTTGGTTTTCGCTATCAGGAGGACATTGAGAGGCGTCATTCCGTCTTTGCGGGGGCACAGGTGTTCAAGGCTTTAGCCGATGAGACGCGCTTGCGAATTTTAAAACTGCTGTTGCAGCGGCCTCGGTACGGCCATGAGCTTGCCCAGAAATTGTCCATTTCCAACTCCACCATCTCTCACCACGTGGCGATTCTTGCCATCTCAGGCATGGTCATTGCTTACAAGCAGGATAACCGAGTCTATTACCGGATAGATAAGAGCGGCATCTACACCGTGGTGCATGAGGCGTTGGAACGACTGTTGGCGGAGTGAAGTCCGCCCATTTTTTCGCCACCAGTGTTCGATGTACATAGAAATATAATCCTTTTCGATTTGTGGGCAAAAACAGGGGAGGGTAATTGCATGGGAGCTCGCTTGTTTACTCCTAACTTCATCCTATTATGGCTCGGTAGTGCCACTTCTTGCCTGGGTAATGGGGTCGGGCTAATTGCCACCATGTGGTGGGTGCAGTCAAGCACCGGCTCAGCCTTGGCCATGGGCAGCTTAGCATTGCTGAAGACATTGGTAGCTCTGTTCACGGCACCTTGGGCTGGCGTAATGGTGGATCGCATCAGCAGAAAACGGGTTATTGTCTTCACGGACGTGATCAGGGGGGTGGTCTATCTCTTCTTTGCCTATCAGGCCGGGTTGGGGAAGTTGACGTTGTCGATGCTTTACGCAGGTGCAGCGATAAACTCAATCTGCGCACAGCTTTTCAGTCCAGCTATCGGCGCTTCTCTGCCCCTATTAGTCGCTTCGGAACGGGTACAGTCCGCCAATGCTCTCCGTCGAATCACAGAGCAGGCATCCTCTGCGCTCAGCTACGGCCTGGGCGGTATGATGATGGCTTGGTTAGGGGTACCAATGTTATTCTTGATTGACGGTTGCTCGTTCTTGCTCTCCGCGGTTTGGGAGTCTTTTATTGAGATCCCATCTGTCGGCAACTCAGGGAAACTTTCTCCCGAAAGTGCCCTTGCCGATCTCCAGGCGGGTTTGGCCTTTGCCAGATCTGACCGAACACTCTCCGGATTATTGAGTGTGGTGGCGCTGGTTGGGATCTGCTTTGTACCCTTCTCCCTGCTGTTGCCCATGTTGGTGCAGGACTACTTAGGCGCTGGTAGCGAAGTTTACGGTTACATCACCAGTGCCCAGAGTGTTGGCATGGTCCTGGGTACACTGTTTATCTTAATGACTGCAGACACCAGTCGTATCACTTGGCTGATTCAATGGGGCATAGGCATTCAGGCCACGACACTAGGCATGACTGCGTTCCTGCATGTGCAGACCTGGGGACTGCATTTGATCATCTACGGAGTGTTTGGTTTCCTAAGCTCCATAATTAACTTCACATTTATCAGCGCACTGCAGCGCAGAGTTCCCCAGCAGCATTTGGGAAAGACGCTCAGCCTTGTGAACGCAATCAACCTGGGAGCACAGCCGTTGGTTAGCGCTATCAGTGGATTCCTGGCGGACCAGGCAGGGCTTCCCGCAGTATTTGTTGGGGCCGCCATATTAGGCGTTTTGGGCAACATCCGCATGCTGCGTATTCCGGGAGCAATCAACTATCTTTCTCCTGGTGAACAGGACCGTGGAATAGGTTTGTCGGCAGCAGTTAGATGAACACGAGAGGAAGGGATAAAGTGTTGGGAAGTTTGCTGGGGCAGGGCAGGACTGCCGAGGTATACTCACATGGCGAGCAGGCGAGCCAAGTGGTGAAGCTATTCTATGATTGGTGTGGTCGGGCGGAAGTGGAGCAAGAGTGCGAGATATCGGTCGCAGTAGCTGCTTCCGGTTTTCCCGCACCGCAAGTTGGTGGATTGGTGCAGCTACGCGGTCGCCACGGAATTATCTATCAGCGGGTGGCCGGGGAGAACATGCTGCAGAGAATCTTGTTCTCTCCCGAGCATCACGTCAGGTATGCCAGACAGTTAGCTGCAGTACAGGCAAGTATGCACCGCACCCGGTTATCTAGGTTGCCCCGACAGCGCGCACAGCTGATCAGTAGCATTCGGCGAGCCGGTTTATCGGCAGGGACAAAGTCAAGGGTGCTGGCTCTCTTGGACGAGCTGCCAGATGGAGAGAGCCTTTGCCATGGCGACTACCATCCCGGCAACGTGATCGTCTCCAACGGACACCTGACGGTCATTGACTGGGCAAACGCTACCAGTGGACATCCTCTTGCGGATGTCGCCCGCACCAGTCTGCTGCTCACGATTGCGGAGATCCCCGGTCTAGGGGCCGAGGCTGAGCGGGTCAAGTTGTGGCAGCGGGTCTTCCGAGACGCTTATGTCGAACATTACCTGCAGCTCACCGGCTACGGCCGGAAGGAGCTTGAACGCTGGCGGCTTCCTGTCGCAGCCGCCCGCCTGGCAGAGAATCTGCCTGGTGAAGATGAACTGATTCAAGGTTTACTGTCAGAATAGGGGATCCTTCCGGCTGCAGGCGATGCGTTACCTGTGCTGCGAAATGGCGTGCGTTGGCAGGCAAGAATGGCTCGGGCATTAGCCTGAGCTGTTCTTGCCTCTGGGGGGAATATGCCTTGTCATTTCACAATCGTCTTAAGCTTGCCGGCAGGCAGAGTCTCCATGCTGCAGGAGGGTTCCAAGGCAACAAAGAGGCCTGTCTTGCGATGGGTTTGGCCGCTAGCAGGTGCGAGCTGATAGTCGTTAAAGCAACAGTCGCTTGCTGGCCCGCCGCGCTATCGAGCAGTAGGATGCCCGGGGGCAATTGAGCAGGAAATTGTCAGTTTTACCGTGAGAGAAGAAACAGGTACGATAGTGATCGTTCTCGAAACCAACATGGAAGAGGTGAACTCAGTGAGTCAGATCGTTCTTCAGTCTATCGGCAAGACCTTTAGGGTCAGCCAGCGGCCCCAGGGACCGTTCGGCGCGCTGCGCGGTGCCTTTGCGCGCCAGTACCGTGAAGTTAAAGCGCTGGATGACATCAGTTTTTCCATCGCTGAGGGGGAACTGGTGGGCTATATCGGCCCCAATGGTGCCGGTAAATCGACTACGGTGAAAGTGATTAGCGGCATTTTGGTGCCGGATCGGGGTAGCTGTCAGGTGATGGGGCGGGTGCCTTGGCGGGAGCGCACCGCCCATGTGGCGCAGATCGGGGTCGTTTTCGGCCAGCGTAGCCAGCTTTGGTGGGACGTGCCGGTGCTCGATTCCTTTGAGCTGCTGCGAGACATCTACCGGGTCCCAGAGGGGGATTACCGGCGGCGGCTGGACGATCTGTCGGCGATCTTGGATATTGCCGGTCTGTTGCAGACGCCGGTGCGTCAGCTCAGCCTGGGGCAGCGCATGCGCTGCGAGTTGGTGGCCGCCCTGCTGCACGGTCCGCGCATTCTCTTTCTGGACGAGCCGACCATTGGCCTGGATGCGGTCTCCAAGCTGGCCCTGCGTGGCTTCTTGAAAGAGATGAACCGGCAGCACAACGTGACCATGATTTTGACCACCCACGACATGGCAGACATCGAAACCCTTTGCCAGCGGGTGATGGTCATCGGGCACGGCCGTTTGCTTTACGACGGTTCGCTCACCGGACTAAAACGGCAGTACAACCCCGAGCGTCGGATCCGGGCCAAGTTGGCCGGCACCTGCAATCTGCAGCAATTGCCGGGTGCCACTCGCATTGAGACAAGGGAAGGGGAGATTATGGTTTACTTCCGGCCAGAGCAGGTGCAGGTTCAGGAGATGATCAGCGCGTTGGCCGCGGCCTGCCCATTGCTGGATTTGGTGGTGGAGGATCAGAACATCGAAGAGATGATTGCGCGCATGTACCGGGAGATGAGCCTATGACCTGGCTGCGACCGGCCTTCTCCATTCTGCGCATCAATCTCAAGCGGAGCCTACAATACCGGTTGGCAGCTTGGGCGCAGCTGACCACCAACATCTTCTGGGGCTTTGTGCATGCCACGATCATCGTCGTCTTCTATCGCTATGGCCAGGCCCAAGCGGGAGCGGAAGCTGGTATGAGCATGGCGCAGGCGGTGAGCTACGTCTGGTTAGGTCAGATCGTGCTTTACTTGTTGCCGATGTATGCCCGCGATCCGGAGATTCGCGACAAGATCAGAAACGGGGATGTGGGGGTGGAGCTGATTCGCCCGCTAGATCTCTATTTCCATTGGTTCGTGCGGGGAGTGGCCGCTCGCCTGGGGCGGTTCTTGCTGCAGTTGGTGCCGGTTGCCGGTATAGCCTTGCTGTTGCCCCAACCCTTTAGCCTGCAACCGCCGGCGTCGCTGGCAGGGCTGCTAGCCGCTGTTTGTTCGCTGCTGCTGGCGTTGTTGCTGTCCGCCGCTGTCCAAGGTCTGATTTATGTTTTGCTGATGCAGTTAGCCTGGGGCGATGGACCGGCGACACTGTTGATGTTGGTGGCCGAGGTCTTTTCCGGACTCTACCTGCCGCTACAGCTCTGGCCGGACTGGGCCCAGCGTTTCTTGGTGCTGCAGCCGTTCGCTGGCATGATTGACCTGCCCCTGAGGTTCTATGTCGGCACCTTGGCACCAGCTGATTTCTGGCAAGTGACTGCCCTGCAGCTCTGCTGGACAGTGGGGCTTACTCTCATCGGACGACAGTTGATGCAGCGCACGCTCAGCCGGCTAATCGTCCAGGGGGGTTAAACGATGAATGGATTCTTGCTTTACTTCCGTTATCTGCGCGTGAATTTCCTGGCCGGGCTACAATACAAAGGCTGGCCGATGCAGGTCTTCAGCGTGCTCTTCACTGTGGTGACCGATCCGCTGGAGGTGATGCTGCTATTTGCCCGTTTCGGCTCCATTGGCGATTGGTCGACGGAGAGGGTGATCCTGGTCTATGGCTTGGCGCTCACTTCTTTCGGCTTGGCCGAACTATTTTCTCGCGGGTTTGATTACTTTCCCACACAAATCCGCACCGGCATCTTCGATCGGGTGCTGCTCAGGCCACGCAGCACTTTTGTGCAGATTATGGGCACGCATTTTCATCTGCACCGCTTGTCGCGGGTGGTGGGCGGATTGTTTGCCATCGTTTGGTCGCTTAGCAGGCAAGGCATCAGCGTTGACGGGCTGGATGTGTTGCAGCTGCTGGCGGCCCTACTGGGCGGCTATCTGGTTTACACCGGCATCTTTGTCATTTCTTCGGCCGTTGCCTTCTGGACTGTGCAGCAGCTGGATTGGGTGAACATCTTCACCAACGGCAGCTACCAGGTGGCCAAGGTGCCGCCAAATTTGCTGCCCGCCTGGCTGCGCAACACCTTTACCTTCTTCATGCCCATGTTCATCTGTAGTTACTACCCTGCTGCCGCAGTCTGCGGCTGGAGCGGCGTGCCCGCCGCTTGGGGATGGCTGTCGCTGCCTGCCGGTGCCGTCTTCTTCTCTGCCTCGCTGGCCCTCTGGCGGGTAGGAGTGGGGCACTACGCGAGTACCGGCAGCTAGGACTGACCCGTGGGTTCTCACGCGTGATCGCGTCCTGGTTTCGGGCGTAACCAGGGGGCCGATAACACAGCCCCCGGATATTGCCCGCGACAATTAGCTTAGTCGTCAGCTGTTTGCATACTGCCGTCAATGGAAAGCTAGGGACAGGCTGGAGTTGTCGGTGGAGTACGCAGTAGAACTAGAGAGCTTGGCAGCCGGTACAGAAATAGATACTCCCACCCAGGTAGGCTTCCTTTTTGAGCGGGCTGCCGCAGACAGGGCAGGGGTATCGCAGTGTGTTACGGCTTATCCGGGTGGGATAGCCGCCCTGGTTTCCGCGCAGGTCTTTCTCGGTATCTCGACCACCCAGATCGGTCATTTGTCGGAGAGTATCCTTGACTGAGGAGAATAGCGCAGTCAGCTCGCCATCGCTAAGAGATTCCATGCGCCGGCGGGGATGAATGCGAGCGTTGAACAGGATGTCCTGTAGGACGCCGTTGCCAAGGCCGGGTATTCGCTGCTCGGTAGCCAGGAAAGCTTTGGCGCTCTTCCGCCATGTCGCCTCATCAAGCAGGCTCTGGAAGTAAGTCTGGTTAAACTCTTCCAGCAGGGGAGAGGGCTTGGCCTTAGCGATCTGGTAATAGGGGTTGTCGAATTCGCCCTCAAGGAAACACCATAGCCCACCATACATCTGCGCCGTGGCGCTGAGCGCTGAACCGTCATCAAACTCCACTAGCAGTTGATGTTTCGCTGGCCGCTTGTTTCCCGGTGCAATATACCGGAGAGAGACCCCTTCGCCTAATAGCAGACGGGTCTTACCCAGTTCCACTTCCACCAGGCCGCCATGGGCATGGGCAGCCCCCACCGATTTTCCTGCCAGGCGTTGATGGTATTCCGCGGGGTCCCCGTGATACCAGGCAAACTTGTGGGGCGAGCTGTTGGCCGTAGCCGCTACCACCTCTCTGCCAGCCAACAGCTCTGTGATCTGCCTGGCCAGCACATTTGCTTCCGGTAGTTCTATCATCAAGGTCACCCTCCTTCGCCGCCAAACGGCGGCTTTCTAGTGCGAGGCTGGTCTCGCACTACAGCTATGATTGTCTTCTCGGGAGGGAATTCCTGCCGGCCCCGCAAAATTCGTCGTTATTCTTGGGGCTGTACCTGTTGCAGGAATCTCTATTTAGGTGGCAAACTAATTGCAGGGCGTTGTTGTGCACGGAGGGATTGAAATGGAGATTAGAAGGGCGACTGCGGATGACCGCCAGGCTGTGATGGAGTTGCTCAGCCGGGTTTGGGAGGACGATTACATCCCGTACTGCTGGGATGAGTGGGTGTCGGACGTGGAGAACGGGGTGCCACTGGTGGCGCTGCACCAAGGCCAGATCGCCGGGGTAGCGCATATTCAGTTTCTTGATCAGCGGGTCTCCTGGCATCAAGCGTTGCGTATCGATCCTGATGCCCGCCGCCTGGGAATAGGCAGTGCCTTGGCTCGGGCTTGCCTAGAGCAGACGAAGAGGCATGGACGCCAAGTGGCCAGGCTGCTGGTCGATGCGGAGAACCTGCCTTCGCTTAGGTTGACGGAGCGTAGCGGATTTCGCCGGGTCAAGCATTATCTGAAGCTCTACAAGTCGCCGCCAGGCGAGAGTGGCCCGGAACTGCTCCAGCCCTCGAAAAACTTGTTGCCGGAGCTGCTGCAACGAGCAGTCGCACAGGGGGAGAACTACTGGCATAGCCGCTGGGAGACTCGCGATCTCACGCTCGCGGCGCTGAAGTGGTCGCTGGACGGTGGCTGCCTGCGGGTGTTGGCGGACGACCCGGCTGCGGCGCTGGCTGACGTCAACCAAGATGAAGACGACTTCGAAATGGGGCAGTTGGTGGGGGACGAGGAGAACGTGGTCCGTCTGGTGCAAGGGCTGGAGCGGGAAGCTGCTCGGCAGGGTTTGGGGCAGATTTGCATTCTGCAGACCCTAGAATCGCCCCACCTGTGTCTGCTCATCGAGCGCTTGGGCTACAGACTGCAGGCGGACGAAGGTTACGTCATCTGGGAATATCAGCTATAGCTGGAGATGGAACCGACACGCGGGGACTGTCCCCTCGTGTCAGAGAAGAGGCAGGGCGCGCGCCCTGCCTCTTGAGCTTTCAGCTTATAGGGTAACCTCCACCTTAGCCTTTCCTGCGCGGTAGCCGTTGGCGGTGATGGTCACCTTGCTGCCGGCAGCAGCCTGCACCAACCACTCCACCTTCTTCTCGGAGCGGCCATTGAGGTGACCCACTTCCAGCTTCTCCTTGCCGACTGGCAGGGTGATACCTTCGCCAGAGATGCTGGCCTGCACCGGCTTGGCGACGTTGATCTTGACAGCCATGTCGGATCCAGCGGTCGGCAGGTATCCCTTGTTGATCACCGCCGCGCTGATGCGGTAGAAACCTTCCTCCATCGGTTCCACCTTCACTTTGCGGATGCCGATTTCCGGCAGCGATAGCGCATGTACCAGGTTGAAGCGCATGTTCTTGTCGCAAACTTCCTCCAGATACTGCGGCGGTGGATTCTGGCGCACATACTTGGTCTTCCAGCCGCCGATTTCCACTTCACCCAGATCCGGATGGCTAAACGGTGTCCAGGGTAGGAAACCTTCGCCGTTCAGCTCGGTATCGTTCCACTGGAGCAGCTTCAGCCCATCTTCCTCCTGCTCTTTAGGCGTCTTGTTGCGCATGGAACGGGTGTCGGTTTTCTCGCAGCCGGCGGCCACATACATGTTCCACAGCTCCGTGGACCAACAGAGTATGCCCCGGTGTTCGTAGACCCAGTCCATGAATACCCCGTACAGTTTGCGCCCCAAGGTGAATTCCTCGAAGGTGTTCACCGACTTATAACCGGTATATTCCCCGCCGCGGTTGCCGATCACCTTGTAGTATTCGGCGTCGCGGCCGGGCATCTGGTCATCCTTCTTGCCGCCGAAGGGACGCAGGTGGACGCCACCAGAGGTGTGGTAGGACATCGCCCCGGCCAGGTTCTGCTGGGAGATGATGAAATCAGCCACGGCCTTGGTCTCCGGCTCAGAGAAGGGATAGGGGCCGGCTCCGCGTTGGCGTGAATCGATGTCCCAGTTGGCCGCAGAGTTGCGGTTGATATCCAAACCCCACTTTGGCCGGGCCAGCTTCACTTCCACTCCGTCAAAGTTGACCAGCTTGCCTTCGATATACAGGCGATAATATTCTCCGCCGTGATCGTCTGGACCGCGCTGGACCATCAAGCGAGGATCCTGCTCCGAGACCTTCCAGTCGCCATTCTCGTCCTTGACGCGCATCTGGGTGATCCAGCCGTCGCCGTTGATGTCTTCCGCATGCAAGCCTTCCTGTTCCTCTTCAAAGGGCCAGATGCGAATGCTGCTGCGAGGGATATAGGGAGTGTGCAGATAGACTTCGGAACCGTCGATGCTCACCCGGGGCAATATGTAGAAACTGCGGGTATCCAGCAGGAAGGTGACATCATCCTTCTGGCCGTAGTTCTCCAGCAGATAGCTGATGGTGTAGAGGGCTACGGCTGATCCGGTCACCTCGCCGGCATGGAAGTTGGCGTCCATGTAATAGCCGGGCTTGTCGTCGGCACAGCCAGTGGCATGGTTGGTGATCTCGATCATCAACATGTCGCGCCCCTCATAGGTTTTGCCGATGGAATAGACTCTGGTCAGCTCTGGGAAAGCGGCGTGCCACTGGTTGAGCAGGTCGGTAATCTCTGCATAGGTGTAATACTTGGCGGCGTTGTATGGAACTTTAGGCAACTTCTCTTTCCTCCTTGTACTTAATTGGTCTATGTGCGAAAAATCTCTCTACTTAAGTTCCCTGCCCGTGGGTGCCTTCCCTGCATCCCGAGCAAAATAGTTTCCGTAGCAGAATGAAACAGCGAGGCCCCGCTCTCTGGGAAGCCGGAAAACAAGCGAGGGGGACGAACTATGCGTCCCCCATCTCCCTATTTGCTGCCAGGCAAAGCCGGCCGTAGCTGCTTCATTTCATCGATGAACTTGTCGGCCTCCCGCCGGATGTGATCTGCCAACAGTGGTGAAGGAATGATGCTCAAGACTGCGCACTGCTGTAGCAACTCATAGGCGGTAGCCTCGAAGTCGCGCAGGGCCGTGGTATGAGCGATTACCTCGTCGGTGAACCGGCGTACCGCACTAAAGAACTTGGGATCGGCGGTATTCATGGAGGCGAAGTCGCGGGCTGTCTCCAGCAAGCGGGAGAAGATGACCCTGAACGCCTCTGTGTCCCCGATCAATCCCCGCTCAGAGGGATCTAGCAGACCCTTGACAAACTCGATGTGTTCCTTTTGAATGCGCAGCCAGAACACCTGGGTCAACAACAACTCTTCCAGACGACTCCTGGGGCTGGAACCTGACAGTAGGGCCAGAAAATGCTCAGCTTCCCGCATAATGTGATCGACTAGCAGCGGGTAGAGGGCGTTGCCAGGCAAGCGGCAGCTGATCAGCAGCCTCAGAATACGTTGCTTGTAACGGATGAAGGCTGCAACCGCTCTCCTCAGCCTTCTCAGCAGACGCGGGCTTAACTGGGATACGTTCCTGACTTCTCGCTGCAGCACGGCAAAAAGACGCTCGAATGATTTAGCCAGCCTGACCAGATCCGGGCGATCAGTAGCTGGAAGCCCGAGTTGGATGAACAGGGCATGCTCCCGCATAATCCTTGTCCAGAAGCGCGCCTCCTCCAACAACGAGCCCGCTGGTTCGATGTCAAAGGTATCGTTGGCAGCCCGATCGTTTAGATCGGATTGCATCTCGTGCTCCAACTCCAGCAGCTCCTGCTCATCTCCTATCGACGGGTTTGTCCACTCACTCATTGCGCTCCTCCTCTCAACTTACCCACTCCAGGGGCGGACACTGGGACGGATTGATTTGGTGGTTCTGCGCCAGGGCCCAGCTCGAGGAACCATTGATGTAACCTATGCAGTCATACTAGTGGGTGTGAATGTCCATCTACACTGGTCTGTATGCTGGATGCAAGATCAGGTGGGGACTAATCCCCCATCTTTAGGTAAGATGTCAGTGGGAGGTGCTTTAATGAAAGGAGCAGCGTTGGTATTGTCCGTCACATGTTGGCTGTGTGCGCTGGTCTTCATCTCCATGGGGCAATTCGCTTTGAAGAGGCGGTCACCGATGCACTTTTGGGCGGGAACGACGGTGCAGGCGGATGAGATTTCCGATGTGCGGGCATACAACCGGGCCAATGCGGTGATGTGGTTCACCTATGGGGCGTTGTTTGCCTTGGCCGGGGTATGCTCAGCTTTATTTGATGGCACTGTTGGCGGCATCATGGTGGGTATTCTCAGCCTTCCGGGGCTGTTCGTGCTGGTCTTTGTCTATAGCCGCATTTATCGGAAATACCGAGTTAAGCGCTGAAGCGCGCCAGAAGCAGGGGTGTGAACGCTATAGAGGCTAACGTTGTTTGAACACTGATACTTCCGTGAACAAGTAACGTCGGGTGATATCCTGGATCGGTGCGATGCGGTTGAACTCAGCGAACTGGTAGTAGCTGAGTGGACCTTCCACCTGAAAGCGCATGATCATCAACTGGTCTGGATAGGCATCGGCCAACGCCAACAGGTCATATATCTCATTCACCTTGTGCCGTCCGCGCACCTCAGGCGGACCCGCTAACTCCACGGCATGGACCGTCAAGGATCCCGGGCTGCCGTTCTCGATCCGTTCCACCGCCATGACAAAAGCGGACACCGAATAGCCGGGCACATGCACCCAATCCAGCGTGCCCACCTTCCAGGATGAGTAGGCCAGCCAGCGATAAACAGCCTGCATGGACAGAGTCAGGGCCACAGTCAGCACTGCTACAATTAGTATCAGCTGTTTCTCTCGAGGGCCGTAGAACCGGCGGTAACGCAAGCTGGGTCACCCCCTTCGCTTTGCCTTTTCCCAGTAGAGGCGAGTACTCTATGGAATCCAATTTATCCTTATGCATAGCTGCAGGCTGCTAGCGCAGGCGATCAACTGATTAGGGTGACATGTTCTGCTCACGTGCATCTGCCGCCGCCAGACCGAGTGCCCAAGGAGGAGTTCTGCTGCTATGCATCTAATAGTCAGCTAGTTTGAACATAGGGAGTCTTTGTGACGGAGGATGGTTGGGAGGTGCAACTATGATCACCCCAGTGTCACCCTATCCAATAAAGTTTTGTTCTCAACCCATGGAACGCATTTGGGGAGGAAGGCGTCTGGCTCAGCAGCTGATGCTGGCGTCAGCCGCGCCCATTGGAGAAGTATGGACGCTATCGGGGCACCCTTCCGCCGTCAGCGTCTGTCAAAACGGGCCTTGGGCTGGCCTGACGCTGCCCCAGATTGTGGCTGCCCACCCAGACGCTTACTTGGGGAGGGCGGACAGCGATCCCTTTCCGGTGCTGGTGAAGTTCATCGATGCAGCCAGCAATCTCTCCGTGCAGGTGCACCCGGATGATCAGGTCGCTGCCAGGTTATGCGGGCAACGGGGGAAGACCGAGTCATGGTACGTGACGGCGGTAGCCGCCGATGCCCGCGTGATCGTCGGCTTAGAGCTGTCCTCTGCGGAGCAGTTGCGTCAGGCAGTGGTCGACGGCCGACTGGAGGAAAACTTGGTCTACCGCAGCGTTGCGCCCGGCGACTTGGTGCACATTCCTGCCGGAACCGTTCATGCGCTCTGCGGTGGTGTGCAAGTGATCGAGATCCAGCAGTGTTCGGATCTCACCTTTCGGTTGTTTGACTGGAATCGGGTGGGGGTAGGCGGTCTGCCTCGCCAATTGCATATAGAGGAGGCGCTACACGCTATCCATTTTGGGGCTGCGCCGTGCTCTGCCAGTGCTGCCGTGGTCTCTGCTCCGCTGTCTAGTGGTGCCCGTCACCTGATACAGTGCGAGTCCTACGCTATTGACGAGCTGCGCTTGACCAGGCAAACAGCATTTCCTACGCCAGGGCGTCCGTTAGTCTTGATCGTGGTCAGGGGACAAGGGCAGCTGCAGTTTGCCGAGCACACCTGCCAACTGCGTTTTGGCGACACCTTCTTGTTGCCCAGCAGCGGGCAAGGTTTCTCCTTGCAGCCAGAGGGCCAGTTGACGGCACTATTGGTGGCGTACTCGTAACCGGACTGGGTGAGACAGAGCAAAGCTGCTGCGGCCTGCAGTCGCCGGGTCTGCCAACAATTTACGGAGGTAATGAAGAGATGAGCATAGTCGCGGTCGACTTGGGGGGCACCAACCTGCGGGTTGGGCTGCTGCGCCGGGAGCGAGTGCTGTGGAAGCGCCAGATCGCTACCGAAGCCGAGCGAGGGAAGGAACACATCATTTCCAATATGAGCCGATTGATTCGATTGGCAATGCAGGAGAGTCGCCGCCTAAGCGACCAGGTGGAGGGCATCGGGGTGGGGCTGCCAGGCCCGGTTAACCCAGCTACCGGCGTCGTGGACTCGCCGCCTAATTTGCCGGGATGGGAGCAGGTGCCGCTGGGTGACTTGTTGACCAGGCAGTTCTCTTTGCCGGTCTACCTGAATAACGATGCCAATGCTGCTGCCTTGGGGGAGTGGCTGTATGGTGCCGGGCAGGGCTATGAGCATCTGGTCTATGTCACCATCAGCACCGGCATCGGCGGGGGTGTCATTTCCTCAGGAGTGTTGCTCACCGGGGCCAGCGGCGGAGCTGCCGAAATTGGGCATATGTGCATCCAGGCCGTTCAAGGGGTTCCCTGCGGTTGCGGCCGGGAAGGATGCTTTGAAGCCTACGCTTCCGGCAATGCCATGGTGCGCTACGCCCAGGAAAAGCTGTCTCGGGCAGAGGCCGCCAGTTCCCTGCTGCACGGCTTGGAACCGCTGACGCCGAAGGAAATCGGGCAAGCGGCTGCAGCAGGTGACCTGTTGGCTGGCCAGGTGTTGGAGCGCTGCCGTCGCTATCTGGCGGTAGGACTGGCCAATGTGCTCACCTTGTATGATCCCCAGGTTCTGATATTGGGCGGGGGCTTAACCAACCTGTGGTCACAACTGATCGTGCCAGTGCTGCCAGAAATGAGGCGGCTCACCTTCGCTGCCAACGCTGAGCACTTGGCTGTTGTCCGCCCGGCCTTGGAGGGGGATGCGGGGCTGGTGGGAGCGGCTGCGCTGGTATCCTATGCAGGCAGCAGGCAATGAACAAGACCATCCAGGAGGCGAAAGTTACTATCGTCGCAATTTGCCCAGAATCTTGGCCATTCGGGAGGAGAGGGCGGGTCAGAAGGCGAATACACAGTAAGTATATGTAGCAGAAAAGGTGAAAAAGGAGGAGACGTATCAAATGATAGCTATTAAAGGCGGCAAGATCATGACCATCACCCAGGGAACCATCGAAGATGGAGTGATCCTGGTTGATAACGGCAAGATCGTAGCCATCGGCAAGGATGTTGCCATTCCAGAGTGCGCTGAAGTGATCGATGCCAGCGGCAAGACCATCACGCCTGGCTTAATCGATGCTCATAGCCACATCTCCCTGTTTGGCGAACCGTCAGTGCCAGCCACCATGGACGGCAACGAGATGACCAACCCCATCACTGCACAGATTAGGGGCATCGATTCCCTCAATCCCTTCGACCCGGCCATCCCTGTGGTGCGGGCAGCCGGTTTCACCACCCTCTATACCGGCCCTGGTTCAGCCAATGTGGTCGGCGGTACTGGCATGGCCATCAAGCTGCGCGGTCGCACCGCAGAGGAAATGGTTATCCCTGGCACCGAGGCGATGAAGATGGCTCTGGGAGAGAACCCCAAGCGCGTCTACGGCCAAGGTCAGAAAAAGGCTCCATCCACCCGCATGGCCGTGGCCTCTGTGTTGCGGGAAGCGCTGATCGAGGCGCAAAACTATCTGAACAAGATTGAGCGGGCCAAAGAAGAGGCGGGCGACAAGGCGCCCAAGTTGCCAGACCGCAATCTGAAGCTGGAAATGCTGGGCAAGGTGCTCAAGCGCGAGCTGAAGGCACGCATCCACTGCCATCGCGCCGATGACATGATCACCGCTATTCGCATCGCTGAGGAATTCAACTTGGATTACAGCCTGGAGCATGCCACCGAAGGCTATAAAATCGCTGATGTTCTGGCCGAGAAGAAGGTCACCTGTGTGGTTGGTCCCCTGTTGATGGGTCCGTCCAAGCATGAGCTGTGGGAAGTGAAGCTGGAGACCCCTGGCTTGTTGGTCAAGGCTGGCGTGCGCGTCTGCTTGCAGGCTGACACATCTTCTGCCACCAAGTACCTGCCGGTGCATGTGGGTCTGGCTATCCGCCACGGCATGCCGGAAGAAGAGGCCTTCAAGGCTGTCACCATCTACCCGGCGGAGCTGATCGGTATCGCCGACCGCGTGGGCAGCTTGGAAGTGGGCAAGGATGCCGACTTGGCTATCTTCAACGGTCATCCGTTCAGCAACTTCACCAAGTGCGAACTGACCATGATCGACGGCAAGGTGCTGCATTGCGAGCTGGGCCGCAAGGACTGCAACTGCTGCTGCGAATAATTCCAAATCCGCGTTATAATAAGGCTGAGCCCACTGGGCTCGGCCTTATTGTGTGTGACAAAAGATCCGTCCCTCTGTCACACCGATGAAGCAGAAAGGGGAGCAGAACCAACCATGCAACTTGCCTATGGACACGAACATATAGAACTGGCGCTACCTGAACAGGTGAAGGTGATCTCCGGCCGGGGAGCGGAGGCATTGCTCGATCCGGTTACCGCCGTGCAGGCTGCCCTGCGGGCGCCGATTGGCAGCCCAGCGCTGTCCAGCCTGCTGGGCAGCGACCACAAGGTGGTCGTCTTGATCAGCGATTCCACCAGGCCCACCGGTGCCGACCTGTTTCTGCCCATATTGCTGCAGGAACTGGAGCTTTGTGGAGTCAAAGACGAGAACATCACCCTGATGGTGGCCACCGGTGCCCATGGAGTGCTGCACGACCAGGAACTGGACGCCCTGGTGTCGCCGGAGACCAGGCAGCGCTACCGGCTGTTGGCCCACGACTGTTTTGACCAGTCCGGGCTAGTTATGGTGGGCACCACTAGCCGCGGCAACGATGTCTGGCTCAACCGCATCGCTGTGGAAGCAGACCTGCGCATCCTCACTGGAGCGGTGTCGGTGCACCCATTCGCCGGATTCGGCGGCGGGCGCAAAGCCCTATTCCCTGGGGTGGCCGGATATGAGAGCATCTGCCGCAACCATGCGCTGATGATGCATCCCAAAGCTAAACCTGGCATTTTGGCGGGCAATCCGGTGCATGAAGACCTGATGGAAGGCGTGGCCATGGCCGGCCCGCTGTTCCTGCTGAACAGCGTGATCAACGAGGCAGGCGAGATGGCAGCCATTTTCGGTGGAGACGTGGAACAAGCCCACGCCGCTGGCGTACGGGCTGTCCTGGACAGCGCCGTGGCCACGGTACCCACCGCCTATGACACCGTGATCGCCAGCGCTGGCGGCTTCCCCTATGACATCAATCTCTATCAAGCGGTAAAGGCGATGCAAAATGCCGACCGCATTGTCAAGGAAGGCGGCCAGATCGTACTCTTTGCCCAGTGCGAGCAGGGGATCGGATCGGCCAAGTTTGAGGAATGGGGCAAGCAGCGCCTGTCCTCGCAGCAACTGGGAGAGCAGCTGGCCCGGCAGTTCATTCTGGGCAAGCACAAGTGCTACTTCGTATCGGAGATTCTGGAGCAGGCGGATATCTACCTCTGCTCCAGTCTGCCGGACGAGTTGGTGTGCGAGCTGGGACTGAAGCCTTTCCATTCGCTGGACGAGATAGGCCTGCAGGGCGACGTGGTCGTGATGCCCCGCGCCACCGCCACCCTGCCGCAAATTGAGGAGTAGTAACCTGTAAGAGTTGAGACATCATGCGGCGCCAGGT
The DNA here is from genome assembly GCA_050949055.1 of Bacillota bacterium. Classification (GTDB taxonomy): domain Bacteria; phylum Bacillota; class UBA994; order UBA5500; family UBA5500; genus JAEZJZ01. Next base: position 158,277 of record JBMNFA010000007.1, read on the forward strand.
CTCGGTTCAACTGGTCTTGGCAGCAAGGGGACTCTGTTTCCGTGCATCCCCAGACTTGACGCCAAGCTAGTGGGTCCTTTGGAACCGGCCCCAAAAACCCACTTTGGAGGTGCTTTCATGCTGCACATTGCCTTAGTTGAGCCCGAGATTCCCCAAAACACCGGGAACATCGCTCGTACCTGTGCTGCCACCGGGATTCATCTGCACCTGGTGGGCAAGCTGGGCTTTTCCATATCCGACAAGTGGGTAAAGCGGGCTGGATTGGATTACTGGCATCTGGTGGAGATCAGCCAACATCACATCCTGGACGAGTTGTGGCGGGCGTATCCCGAGAGCACCTTCTGGTATGCATCCACCAAGGTCCGCCGCCGGTATACGGATGCCGACTATCGCGACGGCGATTTTCTGGTTTTCGGCAAGGAAACCAAAGGGCTGCCAGAGGACCTGCTGCAGGCCCACCTGGATACAGCGATCAGGATCCCAATGATCGACCCGGCCCGCTCCCTCAATCTGGCCAACTCGGTGGCCGTCGTCGCCTACGAGGCTTTGCGTCAGTTGGGCTTTCCAGGCCTGCGTTGACTTGGCTGGAAACCAGCAACTTCCTCTGTGGGAACCTGAAAACCTCTCAAGTCGTCTACAACTACTGAACAGACGCAAAGGAGGTTTGAGTTAGGTGCAAAACTGGAAAAGGAGAATTGGGGCAGCCACGCTTTGCCTGACCATGCTCAGTGCGAGTCCGGGTGTCATTGCCTGGCAGCCATCGTTAACCCCGATGCTTGATACTGAGATCAGTATCAGAGACGAGGCGCACCTGTCACTAAGCGGGGAGCTGGTCTGGGAAGACCTCGAGGGCGGCTTCTATGCCGTTAACGGCTGCCGCTTGATTGGCGACCAGGAACTGTTTGCAGGACTCCTGGGACAATGGGTAGAGGTGGTGGGCACCGTGTCCAGGGAGATGTCCGTCTACATGACCAGGGCGATCGTGGTGGAAGAGATCACCCCTGTCAGTGAGATCACCCTCACTGGTGTGGTCACCTTTATGGATTTGGAGGGTGGCTTCTACAGCGTGAATGGGTATCGCCTGGTGGGTGACCAGAAGCGGTTTGAGCAGTACCTGGGTCTTCAGGTGAAGTTGACAGGAACTTTGGATGACGGCATGTCCATCTACATGACCAAAGGAATTAAGGTAAAGCAGATTGAGTTATCAGAGCGGCAGACGCTTACCGGAGAATTGACCTGGCGGGACTTGGAGACAGGATTCTATGCTGTCGCAGGCTATCGTCTGATCGGTGATGGCGATCAGTTCGCTCACTATCTTGGCAAGCAAGTGATGGTGGTGGGTACCCTGTCCAACGAACCCTCCATCTACATGACCAAGGCAATCAAGGTGGAGGCCATTCGGCTGCTGCCGGTGGAGATAGATGTTCCTCCCGCAGACGATCGGTATCGGCCCCTTGATGCCACCCGTCGGCTGCCTGCAGGGGTCTCCATTGATGGGACTCGGGCGAACTTCAGCCAGCACCCGGAGGTGGTCGAAGGCACACTATATATCCCCTTGAAGGCTCTGGTCAAGGCGGCTGGCGGCAGAGTGCGCTGGGCTGGGAATACCAAGACAGCCACGGTGGAGTTGGCCGACCGGATTGCCACCTTTGTGGTAGGTGAAAAACAGGCGGAGATGAATGAGCATGGCGTCTACTATTTTCAGCGCAATTTGATCACCATGGCTGGCGCACCGCTATTGCTGCGTGGTCACACCTATGTATCCGCCGACGCGTTGAGCAGCGTGCTGGGGATGATGGAAGAAACAGGCGCAGGTGACGGTGCCCTGAGCCTGGCTTCAGCCCAGGCGATCAAGGAGCAGCTGCAGAATCAAAGGCCGGAGGACCAGATGGGAGAAGTGGTTAGCGGAAGCATTCGCGAGGTCCAGACTAGCGGCCGCACTCGCTTCCTGCTAGCCGGCCCTGAGATGTCTAACGGGGAGCCGTATTTGATCTGGGTGACAGTGAGCGACGATACCAACCTGCTGTGGTCGACCGGCAGAGCAGCCAGCCTGGACGATTTGACAGCTGACCGACAGGTGACGGTGGTCCTTTCCGGCCCCATTCTGGAGTCGTATCCTGCGCAAGGCGGGGCTCGCACGGTGATCATCGCTGCTGATCAGAGCCAGGCTGAGCCAAGCACAGAGCTGTTCACTGGCACCATCGAGGATATTTCCTTCGGTGAACGAACCCGCATCCTGGTTTCCGGACCCGCCATGTCCAGCGGAGAGCCGGCTATGGTCTGGGTGACTCTGAGTGACGATGCCCAAATCTTCTGGTGGAACAACGACAATCGTCCGGCTGACATCTCCGATTTGAAAGTGGGGCAGCGGGTGGAAGTGAGGCTGGTGGGACCGTTGCTGATGTCCTATCCGGCGCAGGGTGGCGCTGATCGCGTCACCATTCTCAAACAGCAATAAAGACTGTCCTGAGCTCTGTAAGCCCTGCGGTTGCCCGCAGGGCTTTTTGATGCTGGTGTAGAACTATACCCCGAGCGCAGCAACGTTCAGTCGCAGTCTACCTTTACCCTCATACGGGTGCCGAAGGAGGAATTAGCCGTGATCCGTATCGACGAACATGTCAAGAGGAGTATCGATCAAGTATTCTCTTACTGGGATCGCCCAGGCAGCCCTGGGGCGGCATTGGCGGTCACCATCGATGGAGAGCTGGCTTACGCCAAGGGCTACGGCATGGCCAATCTGGAATATGGTCTGCCGATCATCAAAGAAACCATCTTCCACGTAGCATCTGTCTCCAAGCAGTTTACGGCGATGGCCGTCATGCTGTTGGTGGAAGAGGGGAGACTCTCTCTGGATGAGGACATCCATACCTACCTGCCAGAGCTGCCGGACTTTGGACACAAGATCACCCTGGCGCACCTGCTTCATCACACCAGCGGGCTGCGGGATCAATGGGAGCTGCTAGTGACAGCGGGTTGGCGAATGGACGATGTGATCACCCGCGAGCAAATCCTGAAGCTGGTGCACAGACAGCGTCAGCTGAACTTTCAACCCGGGGCGGAGTACCTGTACTCCAATACTGGTTTCACTCTGGCGGCAGAGATCGTCCATCGGGTGAGCGGCCAGACGCTGCGCGAGTTCTGTGCCCAGCGCATCTTTACGCCCCTGGGGATGATGAACACCCACTTCCATGATGATCACCAGGAGATCGTCCCCAACCGCGCCTATTCCTACGCCCCGCAAGGCGAAGAAGGCTGGCGCAAAGCCGTGCTCAGCTATGCGACGGTGGGGGCGACCAGCCTGTTCACCACGGTAGTGGATCTGGCCAAATGGCTGCACAACTTTGCTACCCACACGGTAGGCAGCGCCGCCACCTTCCAGCGCATGCAGACCGAGTTTACCTTGCTGGACGGCACACCGTCCGACTATGGTTTGGGGTTGATGCTGAACCATTATCACGGCCTGCGTGAGGTCGGCCACAGCGGAGCTGATGCCGGTTTCCGTGCTTGGTGTGGCCGTTTCCCCGAGCGCGGCCTGGGGATCGTGATTCTCAGCAACTTTGCCTGTGCCATCCCTAGGGACCTGGCGCACCAAGTGGCTGAGATTCTCTTGCCCGAATTGCGGCAGGAGGTAGCCCCAAGCGAATTGCCGAGAGCAGAAGACTATCAGGGGGAGTATTTCCTGCTCACCGATGGGACTCCTATCAGCCTGCAACTGCGGGGCGAAGAGTTGCACTTTCACTGGGCTGGCAGGGGGGAAGGGCTGCTGCAGGCGGTGGCAGCAGACACCTGGGATTGCCCGGAGCTCGGTATGCGGATTGTTGGTACCAACCCCGGCAATGGCCGTATTGAACGCTTGGCGCTGCAGTCCCCCCGGATGAACCTGGGTGCCCGCAGGTTGCCCGCCTATCAGATATCGGTGGAGCAGTTGGCCGCTTACGAAGGAGAATACTATGCAGAAGAGCTGGCTGTGACCTATCACCTGCAAGTGAGATCGGATAAGCTGGTGGCCACTTCCCTCAGACACAGCGACCTACCGCTGATACCCTCTGGGCCGGATGCCTTTATCGGAGGCCAGGCCCGGGTGGGTGACATTCAGTTCCAGCGAGACGAATCAGGCCGGATTACAGGCATGTACTGGTCTGGCAATCGGGTGCGCAACCTGTGGTTTGAGCGACGCAACTAAGGCAATAGGTTCCCTGGAGGCCAGCGTGAGTCGCGAGCCCGGCTCGCATCGCTGAGCCTCCTAGAATACGATCTGGTTCTCTCGAATGACCAACTCTGCTCGTCTTGAAATGATGTCATTCCGAGTGCGGCGAGGAAGCCAAAGCCTGGCCGCGCTCGGGATGACTCTTTTTTATCTGGGGAAAAGTGACTGTCTTGCTGCCGAATTGGGCAACATCCTTAGTGGAAGTTTCGCCCAGCCAGCATCCGCTGACGGCCGGGCGGTAGGAGGGGTTTGCGATGAGCCACATTCATTTGCCCGATGGGGTGTTGCCATTTGCCTGGTGGTTTTTGGGCGACTTGGTTGCTCTCGGCTGGCTGCTGTTGGCGTTACGCAGGGTGGGCAGGCCGGGCCAGCGTCCACCCCTGCCTCTGCTCGGCGCTTTGGGCGCCTGCATGTTGCTGACCATGTCAGTTCCGTTGGGGCCGTTGCCCCTGCATCTAAATCTGACCGTACTCACCGGCATTTTGGCTGGGCCATGGCTCGGCTATATCACCGTCCTTCTGGTCACTGCCATGCTCAGCTTGATGGGGCATGGCGGATTGACTGTGTTCGGCATCAACTCCCTGATCTTAGGCCTGGAAGTGTCCATTGGCTGGTGGCTATTCCATCGTCTCTGCAGTCATTGGCGCCTCGATCGCAGGGTATTGACTGCATCGTTGTTGGCGCTGACCATCTCCATTACCGTCTCATTCAGCATTGTCGGTTGGAGTACGGGGCTATGGGCTGCCGGCCTGCCAGGGCATGGCCATGACCTACACCACCATTCCGATCATACTCAGGTGCAATCGGTCAGTGGCGTGCCCGCATCGACGTGCGTTAGTCTGAAGGATGCGGTGATCGAGTGGAATTTTCTCGGCCAGTCGGGCCTGGTAGCTTTGGGGCTGCTGTTTAGCATGGGCTTGCTGGCCGAGGGGGTGGCCACTCTGGTCATCGCCCGTTACCTACAGAAGGTGCGCCCGGACTTGTTGCTGTCTACCCGCAGGGGTGATGGGCGGTGAGGTTAGCTCAGATGGACCGGCTGGCGGTCACCGGAGGCAGCTATCTGCACCGGGCTGCCGCCAGCAGCAAACTGCTAGGCTGCGCCATTCTGCTCGTTGGCTTGCTGCTGGCTGATGGATTTGTTCAGCTGCTCCTGCTTCTACTACCCTTGCTCGCGCTCTGGCCGTGTTCGGGTTTGCCAATCGGCGTCCTGCTTCCTTTGGCCTGCTATCCGGCAGCGTTCAGCTTGCCCTTCGCCCTCTTGCGCATGGGGGAACTGGGTATCCAAGCGGCGCTCTTTCCCCTGCGGTCTGTAACAGCTGCGTTGGTGCTGATGCTGGTGTTGGCTAGCACGCCCTATCCACAACTGATCTCCGCGCTATCCCGAATACTTCCAGGCGCTTTGGCGAACGGCGTTTTGTTGATCTACCGCCTGTTTTTCGTCATGGTCGGTTCACTGGAACGTCTGCTCAGCAACCTGCGCCTGCGGGGCGTCCTTACCTGGCGCAACTTGCCGCTCAGCATCCTGGCCACTCTCCGCGCCTTGGGCCTGGTGTTTGTGCAGACCATCGCTGTCGGAGAGACGATGCAGCAGGTCTTAGAGCTGCGCGGATACCAAGATGGCCTGTTGACGTCCGATACATCGCCATCCGTCAACCTTCTGGAGGGTGGGCTGCTCTGCTGCTTGGCCCTGTTCGTGTTGGGGGTGATTCTGATTGGCTGAACTGGCGGTGCATGTCCGCTCATTACGGCACGTCTATCAGGATCAGACCGAGGTGCGAGCGGAAGGGATTCCCTTCCAGGTGGAAGCAGGCGAGCTGGTGGCCCTGATCGGCGCCACCGGTACCGGAAAGACGACTTTGTTCCGCCATATCCTGGGGCTGCTGAAGCCTGATGAAGGAGAGGTGAGGGTGCTGGGTCGGGATCCCTATGCCGACTTTGCCGCCCTGCGTCATCAGGTAAGCGCTGTGTTCCAGAACCCGGACGAGCAGATCGTCGGGCCCACCGTGTATGACGATATTGCCCTCGCCCTTCGGGCTCGCCGTATGGACAAACGTGAAATTGAACAACGGGTGCTGGATGTGGCTGAGCGGCTGGGGATAGAACATCTGCTCACCAAGATCCCCCACTTCCTCAGCGGGGGCCAGAAACAGAAGGTAGCATTGGCGGGGGCGCTGGTGGTGGAGCCTACCTTGTTAATTCTGGACGAGCCGTTCAGCGGTTTGGATGGCAGAGCGCGCTGTCAGCTGATCGGTTGGCTGCGCAATCTGAATCGTGAGCAAGGCACTACGGTGGTGTTTTCTACCCACGATTTGGACTTGGTGCCTGAGCTGGCGGAGCGGGTTTATGTGTTGCACCACGGACACCTAGTGCTTTGCGGAACGCCCGCAGAAGTACTGTCGGAGGCGGAGGCACTGCGCGCCGTGGAGCTGGAGCCTCCCTGTTTGGTGAGGCTGTTTGCTGGTCTGCCGCTGTCTGTGTGCAAACCACCGGTATCGGTACGGGAAGGTCGGCGAATACTGGAAAAGGCACTGTTGGAGCCTCGCTAAAAATGGGTGACATTCTGGTTATTATCAAGATATTTTTTAATATTCCGTATAATTGTAGTTGAATGGTTCCTTCGCCTCCTTTATAATGTTGATAGGACGGATTATCAATAAGAGAGAGGGGATTGAGGTAATGAAGAAATTTAGATGCAAGATCTGCGGCTACATTCTCGAACATAAAGACGATCAGCTTCCGTTGCCGCCGTGTCCCGAATGTGGCGCGGTGGATGAGTGGGAAGAAGTGAATGAAAAGGAACCGGCTGTGCCCAGCCCTGGCGAGGCCAGCGTCGAACAGATGCTCCCCCGGGAGGTTAGCCACGACGCGATGCTAGCTTTTGCTGAGCTGCCAGTGGACGAAACTGATGTACCCGCATCTGACAGCGACCCCTTTGGCAAAGCCGCTGAGACTGGTTTTGAGCATGTGGTGCCGGCCGATTTTACCGTAGGAGAAGTGGCTGCTAGCGGTCTGGACGCTGACCGTGACGCCAGTACTGCGATAGAGATCAGCGACCATCCATTTCAGCGACCTGAAGAGACCGGTTTTGAGAAGGTAATTCCCCCAGATATCACCGAGGGGGTCACTGGTGTGGTTACCGAGCCGATCGCGGATGCCCAGGACCAGGAAGGCGACAGCCAAGCCTTCGCGCAGCCCAAGGCCACCGGTTTTGAGCAGTTCATCCCCCACGATTTCACGGAAGGTGATGCCAGTCAAGCGATCAACTTGCAGAACGTTGAGCATGAGGAAGGGGAACGCAGCGTGGCCTTCGACCGTCCGGAAGTAACCGGCTTCGATCAGGCTGTTCCCCATGACTTCACCGAAGGAGACATCTTCACCGTAGCCAGCTTGCGCGTGGTGCAAGACGATGAATCGCTGGCACCGGAAGTGAAGCGTATGGTCTGCCCCGGCTGTGGCACAGTAGTTGTTATAGTAGAGCCTGGAAGAACACTGCCCCCCTGTCCAATCTGTAACAAAGAAGTGGAGTGGCAAGAGAAGTAGTTCCGATTGCTCGGGCAAAGAAAAAGGTCTCTCGCAGTAAAGCGGGAGACCTTTTTGTCAACTAACCGTCCTATTCTTCGCTTTCCTCATCGTCAAATTCCACAAAGCGGATCACCTTGTCTATAAACAGGACTCCATCCAGGTGATCGATCTCATGTTGCAGGGCGCGGGCCAAAATTCCTTCCGCCTCCAGCGTGACTGGCTCGCCGTCCCGATCCTGGGCTTCCACCACCACTCGCTGTGCCCGTTCCACTTCCCCCCAGACGTCAGGGAAGCTGAGACATCCTTCTACGGCTACCTCCGTTTCGCTGGACGATTCCACGACTCTTGGGTTAATCAGTTGAAAGATTTTCTCTCCAAACTCAATCACAATCAGGCGTTTAGAGATGCCAATCTGGGGAGCAGCCAAGGCTAAGCCGTTATCCGAATAGCGCAGGGTATCCAACATATCATCCAACAACCGGTGGATAACCGGAGAAATCTTCTTCACTGGGTGGGCAACAGTCCGTAAAACCGGGTCCTCACCCTTACGGATAAAGCGCACTGCCATGGGCAACACTCCCTTTTTGACCTAAACTGCCTCTTATTATATCAGCTTTACCCGGTAGGCAAAAGCCAAGGGTTCCGCTGCAATGTCTACAGCTGTACAATCTAGTAAACTGAACCTGTAATACATCCAATAGGCCCTGCAGAAAGAAGCGACCCGACTGCCACCCTGCGCAAGGGATGGGCCAGCCGCTTCAAAGGAAGGAGTTTGAGACAACCATGTATCGTCGCCCCTATTTGCAGATCCCGGGACCGACCAATATTCCTGAGCCGGTGCTGAGCGCGCTCCACCATTCGCCCATTAATCACCGCGGCGAGCAGTTTGCACAACTGCTGCGCCAGAATGTGCGCGGTTTGCAGCAGATATTTCAAACCCAGAATGATGTTCTCATTTTTCCCGCCTCTGGTAGTGGTGGCATGGAGGCTACCGTGGTCAACCTGCTTTCGCCAGGCGACAAGGTGCTGGCAGTGGACATGGGAGTGTTCTCGCGGCGTATGGGGGAAATAGCGCAGAATCACGGTGCGGATGTCACCTTTATTCGCGTGCCGTGGGGCCAGGCAGTGACGGCAGATGACTATCGGGCCATTCTCGAGGCCGACCTCACGCACCAATATCAGGCGGTATTCGTTACCCATAATGAGACTGCCACGGGTGTGACGGTGGACGTCGCTTCCATCCGGCGGATGCTGGATGAACTGCAGCACCCGGCCCTGCTGATCGTCGATGCGGTCAGTTCGCTGGCGATTATCGATTTGCCCACCGATGAACTGCGCCTCGACGCGGTGATCACCGCCTCCCAGAAGGGGTTGATGCTGCCTGGAGGACTGGCCGTCGTCAGCGTCAGCCCCAAGGCTTGGGAAGCGCAGCGGCGTTCCTCCATGCCCAAGTGGTATTGGGACTTCTCCGCCCTGCAGCAGAAGATGGCTGTTGGCCAGATGCCCTATACTCCCGCTATCAGCCTGTTTTTCGGGTTGCAGGCTGCCCTGGAACTGTTGCAGGCAGAAGGCCTGCAAAGCGTGTTTCTGCGTCATCAGCGTAATGCCCAGGCGATCCGGGCAGGCGTCGCGGCGCTGGGTCTGCAGTTTCTGGTCGCGGAAGAGTCGCAGCGCTCACCGGCTGTGACGGCTGTGCATTTGCCGGACGGCATAGCCTATCCGGCTCTGGCGGAGGCCATGCAGCAGGTGGGAATTGTCATCGGTGGAGGGCTGGACAAGCTGCAGGGCAAGATCTTCCGTATCGGGCACCTGGGCATGCTGCATGAGCTGGAGGTGGTAGCCATCTTGGGCGGCCTGGAGATGTCCTTGCATCGCCTGGGCTACCCGCTGGCGTTTGGCAGCGCCACCGGTGCTGCCATGGGCAGCTACCTGCGCTGACTGGCGATTCAATTTCCTTCGTATATGAGATTGATCTGCTATAGAAGGTATTTGTAGGATCAGCTATAATGATGTGGATGCCTAACATAATATCTGGAACAGTATCTGAAGGAGGAACCCGATGAGCTTCTTTCGCCGACTATGGGATCAGGCCAAACCCTTCTGGCACTATCTGCTGATCACGGCGGTGGCTATCCTGGCTCTCACCGGGCTGGATTTGATCGCACCGCAGTTGGTTCGCCAGATGCTTTCCCATTTGGAGACCGAGGGCGGGCTGTCCATGGACAATCTGCGTCCCATCGCACTGGGACTGCTTGCACTCTATCTGATCAAGATCATCTTTCGTTTTCTGGCCAGTTATATGTCCCACGTGGGTTCGTGGAAGCTGGTGGCCAATATGCGCACCCTGGTCTATGACCACATGCAGCAGCTGTCTTTGGGTTTTTTCCAGGACAAGCAGACCGGTGAACTGATGTCCATCACCATCAACGACGTGCGCACCTTCGAGTCGTTGATCGCTCACGCCATCCCCGATTTGGCAGCCAATATTCTGGTGCTGGTGGGAGTGGCGATCATCCTGTTCAGCATGAATCCCGCCTTGGCGGCCTTGACTTTGATTCCGGTGCCGCTGTTGGTCATCGCTACTCGCCTCTACGCCACTAAAGTCCGCCCCAGCTTCTCTCTGGCTCAGGAGAAGATCGGTGAGCTAAACGGTGTGCTGCAGGATAATTTCTCTGGGCTGAAAGAGATCCAGGTGTTCAATCAGCAAAGCAAAGAGCGGCAGCGCGTGGACGACAAGTCTCAGGCCCACATGGTGGCCATGTTGCGGGCTCTCCGCCTGGGGGCCGTGTTCAGCCCCACCGTTGAGTTCCTCACTTCTTTGGGTACCGTAATCGTCATCTTTTTTGGCGGGGTGTTGGCCTTGCAGGGGAAGATGCGCGGCAGCGACATCGTTGGTTTCATGCTCTATCTGAATCTGTTCTATCGGCCTATCACTGCCCTGGCTCGGTTGATGGAGGACGTGCAGCGGGCTTATGCCGGCGGAGAAAGGGTGTTTAAGGTACTGGACACCTTGCCGGACATCCAAGACGCCCCGGCCGCAGTGAATATCGGGAGGAGCAAGGGGCAGATAGTCTTTGACGACGTGTCATTTGGCTACACCGCTGACCAGCAGGTTTTGGAGAACATCAGTTTTGAAGCCAAGCCAGGACAGATGATCGCGTTGGTCGGCCCTACCGGGGTGGGCAAGACCTCAATCATCAGTCTGATCGCCCGCTTCTATGATCCAGTTGCTGGGCGAGTCACTCTGGACGGCAGGGATTTGCGGGATATTACGCTGCATTCGCTGCGGGAGCAGATTTCGGTGGTATTGCAGGACGTCTTCCTGTTCAACGGCACCATCGCCGAGAATATCCGCTATGGTGCGCCCCATGTCAGCGACGAGCAGGTGATCGCAGCCGCTAAGATTGCCCGCGCCCATGACTTCATTATGGAGACGGAGCTGGGATATCAGACTGCCATCGGTGAGCGGGGGATGCGCCTTTCCGGCGGACAGAAGCAACGGCTGGCTATCGCCCGTGCCGTCTTGCGTGATGCTCCTATCCTGATCCTGGACGAAGCGACAGCTGCGGTGGACGTGGAGACGGAAGCGGAGATTCAGGCAGCCATCGACGCGTTGGCCGGCGGCCGTACCATCATCGTCATTGCCCACCGCCTGTCCACTGTCAAGAAAGCTGACACCATTCTGGTGCTGGAGGAAGGCCGCATCGTCGAGCGCGGCAATCACCAGCAGTTGTTGTCCCAGGGCGGCATCTACAGCCGGCTCTGCCAGGTGCAACTCAATTCCAGTGTGGCCCAGGAGCTGGCCATGCTGCCGAGCCTGGCCGGTGCTGAGAACGGTCAATAGGCAATCGCAAGGGCGGTTCTTGTTCAGGCAAGAGCCGCCCCTGTTTCAGTCAGATCATTCCGAACATGCGCAGGCCGATCAGCATAATTGCCGCGTCGGCCAGGATGTGAGTCAGCCAGGAGTTGAGCCAATTGTCGTTCCTGGTATCCATCCAGTTGAACACAAAACCTACGCAAAGCAGCCCCAACAGAGCCAGGCCAATTAGCCAAGGACTAAACCAGGTCCTGAAGATGGCCAGGTGGTAGAGCGAAAACAGCAGTGACGACCAGATGTAAGCCAGGGAACGCTGCCCCAGGCGATACAAGGAGAGAAAGATGTATCCCCGGAAGAAGAACTCCTCCAAGAAGGAATTCCCAAAAGTAATATACAAGCCCACCAGCAGGAAGTTGGTCGGTGTAACCTTCGCCTTTTCCTGTAGCTCCAGAGCGATGGCCGGCAGGTTTAGGGCGCCCTGCAAGAGTGAATAGGTGAGCAGGATAATCGTTCCGGCCACTATTCCCAGCAGCAGTCCTAGCTTGGTAGAACCGAGAACTGCCCGCCCATTCTTCTCCTCCTTGCGTGTTCTCAATCGCTGTCCTTTATTCAATTGGTAATACCACCAAGGAATGGCGGTAAACAGAATGACTTTGGTGATCGTCTTCAGCAGGTAGTCTACGGCCAAGACTTGCTCCACATAGTAAAGCAATAGGCATGCCAGCAGCGAGCTAACATAGATGTACTTAGTCTTCAATTTGGTCCTCCAACTCGCAGAGTAAATCTATCTCCGTCTCCCCCGTCGTAAGCACCCCGCGCCAAATATTGCCACCATCGAGATGAAGGTAATGATGAAGGTAATCCACAGGTAGCGGGTGTGCGCAAAGGCCAATAGTATGCTTTCCACCCAAAAACCCACTCGTAGGCCTGGCAGGAAGAACAGTTGCGCCATGACTCCCACCGATAGTGGAGGGTACTTGCCCGCTGTCGCTGCCTGGAGCAGCACCAACAGTAAGCTGAGCAGCCCCACGCTATGGCCCAGCAGGATGGACTGCAGGGCGGTCTTGCCGTCCACATAGGATGCATAACCAGCCCAGTACCAGTAGACGGCGAACAGGATGCTGACCAGCGAGTACATCAAACCGCCCCAGTTGAAACTGAGCATAGCGTGGTTCATTGCATAGCCGATGGCCAGTGGCGATGCGGCCAGCAGCAGCGTCTTCAGTCGCTTCATATCTGTTCCCTCCCCATAGTGCTGATCAACGAGCTGCTGTGCCCAAGTGCGTATAGCTGCCTGATCTCTCGCCCCCAGGCTTCGTAGTCATGACCATAGGAGTTGAGCCAGCGGGTCAGCATCTGTTCAGCCACGATCGCTCCCAGCACGTAGTTCTGAATGTACATCGGGTCTATGCTGCGAAAACTGTCCAACGCCCAGAGCAGGGGTTCCCCCAGGTCCAGGCCTAAACGGCCGTAATGCTGCAAGTAGAGTGGTTCGGCCTGCTCAGGTGCCTGCCACAATTCCAGTTCGAACAGGTAGCTGATGGCGCAACGGACGTTTTCCAGCAGGGCAATCTCCTGCGTTCTTCTCAGACGAGTCCCTTCACCCAGCAGCACGTGCAGCCCAACCCATTCCAGCAGCACCGCCATCGCCTCGTCGTAGCTGCTGCTCCAAAGCTGCTGCCATCCCTCTGCCCTGCGCAGTGCGTGGTAGCAGGCGTGTCCCAGCTCATGGCAGAGGGTCGCCAACGCCGACAGTGAACGGACAGGGCGCACCAGAACGTGCACGTCCGCTCCGGGCGTGATCACTCCGGTATAGCCTGCCAGACCATCTTCGCGAATGTGCAGGGAAATGCGAGGCCAGGCATCGGCCAGCCCCAGGCGCTGCAGCAAGCTGGCGGCGAGTGCTTGTGCGTCATCAACCAGCGGCAGTTCGCCCAGCAGTCGCAGGTCTGACCACCAGGTGTTCCACTTTATATCATGTGCGGCTATCAACCGCCGCCCGGTTGGCAGATGCCGCTGCAAGTAGCGCGTCACCTGAGCCCGCGTCCAGTCATAATCCAGTCCCTCCGTCTGCAGCACCAGATGGGGATAGGAACTGCAGCCCCGTGCTCGCGCCAAGTTCTGACGCAACGCCATCAGCTGCAGCACGTCGGGTCTCATCCGCCTGGCCAAAGCCACGCGATATGCCTGGCTGTCCTTGCGCACTTCCTCGGTCAATCCCGCGCCATAGTTGTCCCAGTCGTCCAGGCGGTTGCGCAGGCGGGAGACCTGGGGGTGTCTATCCACCAACCCGCGCCGGCGGATGGCCGCGTAGATCGGCTGTGCCTCCGGGGAGCACCCGGACAGGCAGGTTTCTTCCCGTAAGCAGGCGTAAAGGGCCGCATCCAGCCGGGATAGGTCGTGTTTTGCCCCCTGTGCATAGTTCTGCCACTGGGCTAGTTGCAGCTCAAAGAACAGGCGCAAGTAGCGCTTCACCGCATTGCCCACGCTAAGACCCCCTCTCTTCTGTCACAGTGTCGCGCCTCGTTCAGCTATTCTTGGTTTTCCCAGTTTCCGCAGCAGCCGCGGCACCTCCGTTTCAGCCGCCTGATCGATCACCGTCACCGGCACCCGCCGATACTGGGCCAACCCGGCCAGGTTGGCAGCCGGCGAAACCAACAGGCTGGTGCCAATCACCAGCAGATGGTCTGCCGTCACCACCCATTCCATCGCCTCATCCAACCCATGCACAGACTCCCCATAGAAGACGATGTTGGGACGTAACCTCTCGCCATCGCGTGGGCAGGTCAGGTACTCCCCCCGCCGGGGTGCCGCTTCCACTCTCTGCAGGCAGCGGGGACAATAGAATTCCCTAAGGTTGCCGTGCAGCTCGACCAGCTCTGTTGAGCCTGCCTTCCGATGCAGGTCATCGATGTTTTGGGTGATCACCTTCACTGCATGTTCGGCCAAAGCCAGGTGAGCGGCGTTAGGCTTGGCGTCCAACCAGCCCGCCAGGTCATTCCAATAGAGCTCGTACATCTGCTCAATGGTTTGCCCGCCGGCAAACTTTTCCCGGCTCTCATCGGTATAAGTGGGCAGGCCGGAGGCCACGGAAATTCCCGCCCCGGTCAGGGCGACCAAGCGTGTCATTGTTCTCAACTCCTTCGATGAACCTTGCACTGAGGACTTAATTCTCCATCCGCCCACCATATTCCTAGCCACCCCTCGCTGGTCAGTGGTTATTCCGCAGGTCCAGCTATCACCAAGGGATGCCGGGCCCGATTGTCTCCGCTGCACTAACGGAGGCTAGTGTCGTCTAGGTTGGTTTTTCCGAACCGCCCCCAAAAACCCGGGTTGCGGGTGTTACTTACCGTTGGTCTAGTTCGTCTGTAATGGTGAGCCTCATGAGGAAGTGATATTATTGTCCGGTTTCTTAGAGCTATATGACCAGTGTTTTGGTGACGTCTACCGATTTGTCTACTCCCGGGTGCGTAACCAGTGGGACGCGGATGACTTGGTCAGCGAGGTGTTCACCAAGGCGCATCGTCGCTGGTCGACAGTGCGCGGAGATGCCAGAGCTTGGCTGTTTACCATTGCTCGTCATACAGTCACTGATTTCTACCGCACTAAACAGAGGGAAATTCCTGATCAAGAGGCGGTAGAAGGGCTGACAGCAGAAGGCGATGATCCCCACGCCCGCACCCCAGATCTGGATTGCCTGCAGGCAGCGCTGGAGCAGTTGGATGAACGGCAGCGGGAGATGATCAGCCTGCGCTACTTCGCCGGTCTGACTTACCGGGAGCTGGCGCGGAGTCTGAACTTGAGAGAAGGGACGGTCAAGGTGAGAGTATATCGCCTGTTAGGCAAAGTAAAGGAGATGGTGGAACGATGTCTGATGGACTGAATAAGGAGTACCGCGCCTTGGAACAGCAGTTGGAGACTATGCGCCGCAAGCTGCCGGTAAACCGAAGTTTGGAAAAGAGCTTGCGCACCCAACTGCGCGCAGCACCCAGGGCTAAGCGGAGTAGCCCCTGGATGGCGTTGATTGCCGTGGCCGCGATGATTGCTTTGCTGATCGGCTCAACTGATTTGCTGCAGCTGGGACCCCGTGCGGTACTGGCGGCTGAGCTGCAGATAGTGGAACAGTTCCCCTTCATCGATCTCATTTCCGGCAACTACGGGATACCAGCTGTCGATGGCGATACACTGTATCTACCGGTTTCGGAACGGGGAATCTACCGCTACGATACCACCGCGGTGATATCTGGGGAGGGGTTGACCAGCATCTTGGAGCAGCCTGGTGTAAGCTGGGTAGCCATCAATCACGCTGGTGACCAACTGGCTTATACCCTAAGCACCGGGGTCTATCTCTATCATCTGGTCACAGGCGAGTGCACCACACTGATTGAGGGCGATGATGCGACTGTTTACTATGAGACTCCAATCTGGTCCAGCGACGACCAAAGTCTGATTATGGCCCGGCGAGAAATCGAGTGGTTGGAGCACGGCCATCGACTGCGGGAGTTGGCAGTGGTAGAGGTGAGCTTGGCCGACGCCGGTGTGGAGAAGCTCACCGACGGCGGCTACCCTTCCCTGTCGCCCGACGGCAGCCTGTTGGCGTTTGAGCGGGAAGGGCAGCTGTGGATGCGAGCTTTGCAGAGTCAATCTGTTTGGCCCTTTGTCGGCCTGAAGGCCGGCCAGGAGAGGCAGCTGGGTGAAGGCAGATTTCCTCGCATCTCTCCAGATGGCAGCTACCTGGTCTATGTGGGTACGGCCGAGACGTCACGCCAGCTGGAAGACGGCAAGCATGTGGTGGAACAAGTCAGCGATGTCTATGTGGCCAACCTGCAGAATATGCTGGATAGGAAGCAGATCACTGCCAACTATGCCGACCCATTGATAGATGTAAACGAATGGGTGGCAAAGGCGCAGCCCAAAGAGACGTTGAACCTCACCGGTCACTACGATTACTACAATCCGGTTTGGGGCAGCGATGCCGAGAGCCTTTATCTCCTGAAAGGCGAGGGTGAAAAGTCGGCCATGCGCCTCTGCAGGGTTTCTCTGGCGCAGGCGGGCCTTACGGCCAGCGAGGTTGCTGCTAAGTGGTTGGATGCGGTCAGCAACCGCGATGATGACACCGCGCGGCGATTGATGAGCTCACCGACCGAAGTACTGACCACGTCCAACCCGCATCCCATTGGCTATGACTTGCTTGGCTTGGGCAGCGAGAATGGTAGGCAGTACGTCGATGCCCTGCAATTTGTCGCTTATACCGCTCAGCCTTGGTATCAGGTACGCAGCCTGCGCATCTATCTGCAGCCGGCGGGCAAGAGCTTCTTGGTGGAGCAGGTGGAAGAGATAAGCGATGTCCAACTCTATGAGCGCAACGGCCATCTCTACCGGGAGCAGAAGGGCACGGCAGAGCAGCTGTTGGCCACCGGCGAGATGTTGAACGCTGGTGAAACCCTGGGGGCAGTCAGTTATGATGCGGAAACGGGAAAGGCCTATCTGGCTATTCATCAGGGCCAGACATGCCGCATCATCAGCTACCATCCTGCGACAAATCAAGTTGCCCCTGTGTTCACCCTGAGTGGCTGCCTGACCACATCGCTCAGCGTCAGCGGCGAGTTTCTGGCCATCAACTTCGCCCAGCGGCTAGACGGCGAGTATCAGAACCGCGCACTGCTGTTCAGTCTGAGCGACCAGATGCCGGTGCAGACCATGGGGCGCTCTTCGCAGGCATACTGGGCGGATGAAAAGCTGACCAACTACACCGAACGCGATGGACAGCTGGTGCGCTGGCAGTACGATCCTGCCACTGCAGCCAGCAGCCTGTGGCCATAACCCGAGAACGAGACAGCGGGGACGGGTCTTCTTGATCCGTCCCCGCTGTTTCACTGCGAATTGGCAGGGACACACAGCGGTCAAGGGGAATAGGTGAATGATGGATCAAATCAACACGTGGGGGTGTGAGCTGATGCAATGGAACTTTCTGTCCTATATGACGCTGGGCGGTCCGTTTCTGGTGGTGCTGCTGGACCTGATCCGCTGCCGGGACATAGCGCGGCCACACAAGTGGCTGGGTCTCTTGGCCTGCCTGTTTGGTTTGGTCTTGGTACATCCGTTGCTGACCGCCACCGGCGACAATCCCTGGCCCTATATCGCCCTAGTACCAGGGCTGGTCTTGCTGATCCACTCGGGCAGGATGCGCGGGCTGGGGCAGTTCCTGGCCTTTTGGGGTTGGGTCATGCTCTGTGCATCGCTAATCCTCCATCTGTCCGACAACTTCAACATCGGGGAAATCGCGGCAATACCCTTGAACATAGGTTTCTTTCTGATTCCCCCGCTGCTGATTTGGCATCTTTGGTTGGTGCTGCCACTGGCTTACGACGCCTTGCGGGGAGGCAATTGGTCACCTGATACGGTGCCCTTGGTCGCCCGCTATCGGATCTTGGCGTTGATTGCCGTGGTCTCACTGTTGGCTAATATCTGGCTCTATTGGCAGTGGGGGGACTATCGGGCGATGGCTCGCCAACAGGCGGGCAATGCCTTGTATAGCATGCATTCACAGTTGAAGTACGTCGATCACTATTTGACCTATCGGGACCAGGAGGGGTTTTCCGATTGGGAGGTCTGGTATACGGAGCACGTACAACGCTATGCCAAAGCTGCCTATGACGTTGCTCACGCGGTGCAGCGTAAGAGTGGGGTCTCTGACGGCAGTCCGCTCTACTTCTTTGCCTATACAGTGCCCCATGGACTGACCGTAGCACTGGAGCGGGAGGCTGAGCTATCCGACGCCGGTGCGGCCGAGATCAAGGCTGTTCTCGCCGCCTCTATTGCTGCCCTGGAGGGAGCAATCAATTCCCGAAACCCCTTGGCAGCCGACACTTATCAGGATGCCTTTGATCAAGTCCTTGACCAATTGGAAAGTATGGAGGACCTGGCCATTTTCCAGGTGCCTTCGCGGCAGCGGTAAACGGGAGCAGCTCGCGAGATTAAGAGGATGTGTTAGTAGGTACGGCGAGGCGGTGTGCCGGCCTTGCAGAAGTCTAAGATTCTGCTATTAGGAATATGCTATGTCAATGGACAGGGAAAATGTCACCCCAAATCGCGTTATACGGGACAGGGAAAATGTCACCTTCGAGGTTAGAATACGCCCTTGACTCCCTGTGCTTCTTGTTAAGTGCGAGGGGCGATGGCAGGGAGGACGAAGGCAAGAATCCTTCGCTCGCCCCTCGGTACGTCATTTTAGCACAGGGGTCAAGGGACTTAGCTGGATGATGGCTTAGGGCTCCGACAGGGAGGACTGGGTGACCTAAGCGTTAGTCGTTGTCCCTGAATGCTGAATCACCCAAGGCAGCGCTCAGCCAAGGTCGTTCGTCAAAGTATTTTTCGGTCTTGGAGCGCCTGCGCTTAATCGGCTTGGGCTGTTGTTTCTTCCATGGGTGATCAGCAGGCTGGGTTCGCGGCTGTGCAGGTGTTGCCGGTTTCTCTTTTGGTGGCTCTACTCTCTTCTCTGGCTTTGGTATGGCCTTTAGTGCGTATACCACGTCACAGTATACGGCACTAACGGTTCCGTCTAGAGCTGTAAGTACCTGCACGGTGGCTTTCTGCCTTAAGGGGATAACTTGTCCCCGCGAATCGAGTAGTTGAAATAACTGACCGCCATAGGAAATGGTTGAACCAGCAGATGCTTTACGCGGATGACGGATAGACAGGATTCTGCGAATGTTCTCTTGGCTGGGTGCAGGTAAAAAGACAGACCCATCCTCGGGTGCCTTTACGGCGAACTGCTTGTTGAATCTAGCAATGAATCCCGGTAGAAAAGCATTGGCCTCTTCCATGGTTGAGATCTTGGCTATCCGGAGCTCAGTAATCAGGCGAGCTTGTAGGGTCCCCCAAAGGCGTTCAATTCTCCCTTTAGCTTGCGGTGACCGTGCAGGAATGTGTTGGATTCCAAGGTCCGCGAGAGCATTACCGAACTGAGTTAAGGCTACGGTCTTTCCAGCCAATTGGTCCTCGATACTGAGCTTATCTTTTTTCGGGGAGAAGAAGATCGAGTGGCGATCAGAATAAAGGCCATCTGGAATCCCGTAGTCATTAAGCACTTGCTCAAGCATTAAATGGTATCCTCGCAAGTCTTCAGTAGGTCTAAAGACTAGTGCTAAAACAGTGCTTGTAGCATCATCGATGCCCCCATGCAGAGCCAGCGTAGGCCCTCGTCCCTCGAGCCAATCATGGGTACTGGCATCGCACTGCGCCAGCATGCCCATGCGTGCTTTGCGGTCACGAGTACGACGTTTGTGCGGCTGTTTCTTAGCAAAGCGCAATTGCACTTGCGCTTTGCGTAGGATTCTAGCAACGCTCTTGGCACTTATCTCGATATAGTTGTGTTCGGCCAAAAGCTCACTCATGTGCTGGCAGCTAGTATCCCTGTAGTCTCCTGTTGCCATTTCAACAACCAGACGCCTAACGTCAGTAGGAATAGCGTTAGCGGGCTTCCGTCCACGATTACCGTGTGCGAGAAAACCTGGTCCCTGATTCTGAACCCCTTTCTTCAACCGTTTCACTTGTCGTTCACTTAGTCCAAGCACTTGTGCTGCGTCAGCAATGGTACGTCTTCCGCTAAGGGTGTCTTGAATGGCACGAAGGCGATTTGCTTCTTTCATGTTTAAATATTGCTCTCCCATCATAGGGACATTATCGCTGTCCCGTTACAGGGTGACAATATCGCTGTCCGACGACATATTAGGAATATGCTATTGCATAGAATTCAGTCTGGCTGTATAATACAGAGCAATAGTCAGCGGCCGATGACTAGAAAAATTGCATAAATACTCTTATCCAGAGCAGGTGGAGGGACTGGCCCGATGAAACCTCGGCAACCGGCAGTGATGCACGGTGCCAATTCCAGCAGATTGAATTCTGGAAGATGAGAGGGAACCGAGTAGCCATGCTCCACGAGTTTCCTCGTGGGGCTTTTGTTTTGCCCAAAGGAGGTGACCCATTTGATCCGCATTCAGGGATTGCGCAAAGACTTTGTCACTGGGGGGCAGGTGGTCACTGCTTTGAACGACGTTACCCTGCATGTGCCACCCGCCTCCATCTTCGGAGTGGTCGGCCTCAGTGGGGCGGGGAAGAGCACCCTGGTCCGCTGCCTGGCTGCCCTGGAGAGCCCAACGCGGGGTCGCATTTGGTTGGATGGCGAAGAGCTTACCCAGCGCAGCGCCGCTGAGTTGCGCCGTTTGCGGCAACGCATCGGCATGGTCTTTCAACATTTCCATCTGCTCCTCAGCCGCACGGCCGCCGAGAACATCGCCTTGCCTCTGGAGCTTCGGCGTTGGCCTAGCCATCGCATCCGGCAGCGGGTGGTTGAGTTGCTACAGTTGGTGGGTTTGAGTGACAAGGCCGACGCCTACCCGGCGGCGCTGTCTGGCGGTCAGCGACAACGGGTGGGCATCGCCCGGGCCATCGCCGCCAATCCGTCGGTTCTGCTCTGCGACGAAGCCACCTCCGCCTTGGATCCCGAGACTACTCAAACGATCACTCAGCTGCTGCAATCGATTCAGCGGCAGACTCAGATCACCATAGTTATGGTTACCCATGAACTGGGCGTGGTGCAGGACGTATGTTCGCATGTGGCTGTGATGGAGTCGGGGATGGTGGCCGAGGTGGGGAGAGTCGAGCAGGTCTTGTTGGCACCGAAGTCTGTCGCTGCCAAGCGCCTGATCAGCAGCATTTGGCCCCTTGACCCTCCGGCCCATCTGCTCAGTCATCTGTCGGGCGGCCCTCAGGGCGTAAGCAGCCTGCTTCGCCTCACTTTTTCTGGGCAGGTCGCAATGGAACCGGTGATCTCGCGGTTGGTGAGGATGCACGACCTCTCGGTGAACATCTTGCACGGCGGCATCGGGCAGGTGGGCAGCAAGCCCTTCGGTCAGTTGCTGGTGCAGCTGGAATGCTCCCCTGCCATGCGGCGGCAGGCGATCGCATATTTGGTCAGTCAACAAGTAGGGGTAGAGGAGGTGCATGCCGATGGAGGCCATTAATGCCACACTCAGGCTGATTGTACCTGCCTTAATGGAGACGTTGTACATGGCTGGCGCTTCCACCATCTTGGCATACCTGCTGGGATTTCCTTTTGGGGTGCTGCTGGTGATCACTGCTCCCGGGCACATTGCCCCCAGGCGCAGGCTGAACCGCCTACTGGGCGCCTGCATCAACGCCTTGCGCTCGGCACCCTTTATCATCCTGATGGTGGCTATGATCCCGATTACCGTTCGCATAGTAGGCACTTCCATCGGCACTACCGCAGCCATCGTGCCCCTGGTAGCGGCGGCTACGCCCTTTGTGGCCAGGATGGTGGAGACTTCGTTGACCGAGGTTCCCTTCGGGACTGTGGAGGCAGCCCTGGTTATGGGTGCCACTCCGTGGCAAATCGTCTGGAAGGTGCTGCTGCCGGAAGCTAAGCCCAGCATCATCTTGGGGGCGGCCGTTTCTAGCATCAGCATCATCGGCTATACCGCCATGGCCGGGGCTATCGGCGGCGGGGGTTTAGGCGATCTGGCCATCCAATATGGATACAATCGCTTCCGTACCGACATTATGTTGGCCACTTTGCTGCTGCTGATCGCAGTGGTGCAGCTAGTGCAGCAGGTCGGGCAGCTCTTTGCCCGACGCATAGACCGACGTTAGTAGAAGCCGGGTATCATCCTGAACGCAGCCAGCTTCCTTGCCGCGCTCGCGATGATACGATCTGGATAAAAAAGGAGGAAAATGAATTGATGAGACGGATCCGCATCATTGTCCTGTTGTTGATGGTTGTCTTCGCGACTGTTCTGGCCGGTTGTAGTCAGCCGCAGGAGCAAGATCCAAACCCGGAGCAGCAGAAGCTAAGGCTGAAGGTGGGGGCAACGGCGGTGCCCCATGCCGAGATACTGGAATTTGTGCAACCAGTGTTGGAGGAGCAAGGAATCGTTCTGGAGATCGTTGTCTTCAACGACTATGTGCAGCCCAACTTAGCTTTGTCCCAGGGGCAGCTGGATGCAAACTTCTTTCAGCACATCCCTTATTTGGAAGCGTTCAAGAGCGATCATAAGCTGGATCTGACAGCGGTGGGGAAAGTGCATATCGAGCCGATGGGGATCTACTCGAGCAAGATCACCGACATCTCTCAGCTGCCAGTTGGCGCTCAGATTGCCATACCCAATGACGTCTCCCAAGTAGGGCGCGCCTTGGCCCTACTGGCAAAGCACCAGCTGATTCAACTGAAGGAAGGTGTGGGTGTGATGGGCACGGTGGAAGACGTCGTACAGAACCCGCTGCAACTTAAAATCACACTGCTGGATGCAGCCACTCTGCCGCGGGTGTTGAATGACCCCCAAGTCAACGCCGCCGTGATCAACGGCAACTTCGCCCTGGAGGCTGACTTGAATCCGGTGGAGGATGCAATCTTACTGGAGGATGGCGACTCACCCTACGCCAATGTGTTGGTGGTGAAGACCGGGCGGGAGAGTGAAGAGGTAGTGCAGGCACTGATGGAGGCGCTGCAGAGCGAGGCCGTGAAGCAGTTCATTCAGGAGCGTTATCAAGGAGCGGTGCTTCCGGTCTAGTACAGAAGCAGGGATGAAACACTGGGTACTGACCCAGCTGTTTCATCCCTTCGCTTCTCCTGCTCGCCGGACACAAAAACGCAACAAATGGGTGTTGCCCACTTGTTGCGTTTAGACGATGACCCAGTCTACAGCAGCGTCCCCACCACCAGGATAGCGATTAAGGTGGCCCACATTGCCCCTAGAGGAATTACGTAGGTTCTGTAGAGGTCGTTGATCTTTACTTTGAAAAACTCCAGCGTCAGCACTTGGCAGAGATGTAGCGGTGACAGGAAGTAGCCCAGGAATGAGGCGCAATAGACCCCGGCCATCAACACCACCGTGTGCTCAGATTGCTGTAAGGCTGGCAACAGCAGCGGCATCGAAACCCCGATGGCGGAGGTGTTGGAGCCGCTGGTCAGGCCGATCATCAGCGGCAGCAACACCACGATCAGCTGCAATGGCAGTCCCCAGTTGAGCATCATGCTGGTTAGCGCCGTCATGGTGTCTCCTTGCGAGAGAGCGTCTTTAAAGATCATGATCCCGATACCTGACAGCAGAATAGGGATTTGCACACCCTTAAGCAGCAAGTTGGGGATTTCGGCGGGCTTGGCCTGGCCAAAGTAGAGAGCTGTGGTCAATCCGCCCAGCAACGCCAGCTGAAACTGTAGTCCAAAACCCAAAGCCAACACCAAAGGAATGGAGATCGGTGCGGTATACTTCAACAGCTGCAGATAGTCCGCGCTGGTAGGCTTGCCCGGTTCCGCCTGATCGTCCTTGACATCTCTCAGGTAAGCGAAGTAGCCAGCTACAACTGCCACCACCGCCATCGGGAATTGGACAGCGATCAGCCTGCCCAGGGCAATGCCGGTAATCTCTTTGATCAAAATGAACGTGGGCGCAAAGGGGAAGATGAAATACCAGCCATGGCGAAACAGCAAGTTGATGGCAGCCCGCCGTTCAGATGACAAGTTCAGCCTGTCTCCTAAAGAATTGACCATCGGTGCGGCCATAATGGCACCGCCGGTTACTAACAGCGTCCCCATGATCGACGGGATCACCATGATGGTCAGCTTGGCGTTGCGCAGCACTTTCTGCAACGCATCCACCATTTGGTCCAGTAACCCCAACTTTTTCATCAGACTTCCCAGCATGCTGATCAACACTAGCGTGGAAACCAAGTTGAGAGTGGCCGGGGCAACCAGGCTGGAACCAGCCATCTGCAGGAACTCCCAGGGGTTGTTGCCCGAGGACAGCGATACGATGACTGAGCCAATCAACAGAGCGTAACCCAAGCTCACCTTGCGCGTCACCAACACGATGATCATCAGAAAAGCCAGGGCAACGCCCACTGCACTCCACATGTCAGATTCTCCTCTCCTTCAGCCCTGCCACCGAAACAACAGGGACGGTTCTTTTTGTCTCGGTCATCAGGGGCAATTCTCTCCCGAAACCCACATCTTGCCACTGTCCTTCTGAGTGTAGCGAAGAACCGTGAACAGCGCACAGCAGCTAGCGACGTGCCTTGCAGGCGCTCTGCAAGGCATGAATACTCCTCCAGCCTAAAGCACGTATATTTAACATTGTACACAAGGAATATTGCTATGACTATCGAAAATTCACCCATTCACTGCTTAACCCATGGAATAGGGCCAACAAACAGTGCATTGTGTTGTGCGAACATACTTTCTGACAGAGGACGCAAAAACGGGGACAGTCCCCGTTCTTGCGTTTTTTGTGCTTTCCTTAGCCTAACAGTCCGCTTGGTGCTTGACATTATATATGCGCGGATCTACTATATGCATAAGACATATAGAAGAGGAGTGGTTATATGTGCGGCCGAGGACAAGGGCGACACTTTCAGTGTCCCAATGTCAAGGTGGAACGCTTTGTGGAGCCTTGCTTGCTGCTGCTTTTGGCCGAGAGTCGCTCGCACGGCTATGAGTTGATCGAACGTCTGGGAAGCAGCGGTCTCTGCGCAGAAGCACCGGACGCGGGTTTGGTTTATCGCACACTGCGCCGGTTGGAGAAACTGGGCGTGGTTAGCTCGGAGTGGGAAACCGGTGGGGCGGGGCCAGCGCGGCGTCTGTATTGCCTGACGGCTGCGGGGGAGGAGTATTTGGCTGCTTGGCGGCAGCAGGTTGAGCAGAATTTGCGCAGACTGCAGCGCTTTTTGCAGCGTCATGATCGGTTGCTGCAGCTTCCGGACAATGAGAGACCGCAAGGATAAGGGGAAGAGGAGGTAGCTGAATGTTCTCAATCATCACTTATTCCGTAGCCGGCCTAGCTTTACTTTGGTCCTTGGCCAAGGATCGCCGAAAGACGAAACAAGCTTTGATGAAAGCTTGGAGGTCCTTTAACAACATGCTGCCTGACTTCGCAGGCATCTTGGCGCTGATCGGCCTGTTGCTCAGCGTGTTGTCGCCAGAGACCATTTCAGCCATCATGGGCAGCCGCTCCGGTATGCTGGGCATGGTCCTTGCTGCCCTGTTAGGGGCTATTACCCTGATTCCTGGGTTTGTGGCATTCCCCCTGGCTGCCTCCCTACTCAGCCGCGGTGCCGGCGTGACACAGATGGCCGTATTCGTGTCCACCCTGATGATGGTGGGCATCGTGACTATGCCGTTGGAGAGAAAGCATTTCGGTGCCAAGGCTACTTACCTGCGTAACGGATTGAGCTTTCTATATTCATTTGTTGTAGCGCTGGTGATCGGGGTGGTGGTGAAATGAAACTGCTGCGTAGGTATTGGCTCTTCCTGGCCATCATCCTAGTTGACCTGATCATCTGGTTGGGAAACCGTGAGTTGGGAACCAGCATCAGCCGGTTCACCATCGCCAACTTCCGCGAGATGCTCTTTGTTATTCCGCCGATCTTTGTTTTGCTGGGGTTGATGGACGTCTGGGTGCCCAGAGAGATCATGATCAAGTTGATGGGCCCTGGTTCCGGTCTGCGCGGCACTGCCCTGGCCATCTTCCTGGGAGCAGCAGCTGCCGGGCCGCTGTATGGCGCATTCCCCATCGGTGTGACCATGGCCAAGAAAGGAGCTTCCCTCCGCAACGTGTTCACCTTCCTGGGGGCCTGGTCCACGTTGAAGATCCCGATGTTCCTGTTCGAGACGGCGGCGCTTGGCCCCCTCTGGAGCGTGACGCGCTGGGTGGTCAGCGTGATCGGCACCATCGTGATCGCTGGCATTATCGAACGCGCCCTGACCGCTGCCGACCGGCAACAACTGCTAGATAACCTGGCAGCTTCGGGTGACTGAGCGTAGCCAGAGCGTTTCCGGTGGACCTTGAGCGAGCATTAGTTCCCTCCCGAATTACCTCGAGGAAAATCTTGACTTCCCACCTGGGCGAGGATAGAATGACGGATGACTTCAGAAGGGTAGGCCGAGCGTACGTTATGGCTAGAGGCCCAAAACACTGATTGGGAGGTCGGCGGATGAACAAGGGCGGACCGATGGCTTTTCCAATCTCCATCGGGGTGTGTGCTGGCATCGGTATGGTCTTGACTTTGGCCATATACGGACCGCAAGCTATGGTATGGGGGTTGATTGGTGGAGCAGCTCTGGGCTCAATACTAGGGCTAGTAAATCTATCGGGTTCCAGAGAACAATAGCAGGAGACTCCTGACGCCACTCACTTTGGTGTCAGGAGTCTTTGCTATCGTTGCCGCTGCTTTTTCAGATAATACCAGCTATCCCCCCGGTGGAAACCGCACTTCTGGTAGAATCCATCGGCTATCCCAGCCAGGCGAATAATCTTCGACTTGGGTTGACAGCGGGCGATGGTTTCGGCGATCAACATGCGCCCGACGCCTTGCCCTTGGTGGCTGGGGCGAACGAAAAACCAGTCCAGATCGGCTTCTCCCACCGGCGCAAAATAACAGCTGATGCCCACCCCCACCGGCCTCCCGGAATGTTTCTCCCTGGCCAGCAGCCAGAGCGTGGGGTCGAAGGCCCTGTCTCTGGTCCAGCCCCTCACCCGCTCCGCGGTTACGGTATAGCCAGTACGGGTCTCAGTGATGATTTCCGCCGCTGCCTCGTAGTCCAGTTCTTGCCTAAAATCAAAACCATCTATGTAGCAGCTTTCGCAAGCTATTGCTGGCTGCTGAAATGAATGGTCATAGAACAGCGGATAGAATTGGTCAATGCTGTAACCAGATAGCTGCCTCCTTAGCAGCAGATAGTGTTGCTCGTGCAGGATCAGTGACTCCAGCTGCTGTAGCTGCTCTGGAGGCACCATAAACCGGTCCTGTTGCTCGGACCAGTAGAAAGTCAGTTGTCGCTGACGAATGGCATATAATGTCTCCCTACCGTCCCCATCCAGGTGGTGGAGCTCGCTTTCCCGCAGGAAACCCTCCAG
Source organism: Bacillota bacterium (assembly GCA_050949055.1). Taxonomy (GTDB): domain Bacteria; phylum Bacillota; class UBA994; order UBA5500; family UBA5500; genus JAEZJZ01. The sequence continues at coordinate 185,755 of JBMNFA010000007.1, forward strand.
CTTATGATATGCGATGCTGGACACCGCCCCTGGGTTCATTAGGTATAGGTGCTTTACCCTTTGAATGAATGAATGTCTATCCATCGGCTCACCCCTTCTTTGGACATTAGATCCTGTTCTATCCTCACCTTGAGTATAGGCCTTCCCAAGGATTTGGTCAGCAGCTACTTTGCTACTGACAGAAAGAATATATCGTAGTCTATACGTACAGAGTGACCCGACTAGACACCTGGATTCAGGAGGGGGGTGCTGAGTGGCATGCGCTGGCCCAGCGGAATCAGCATGGTGTTAGTCATGGACATCCTTGATGCAAAAATGGGGACAGTCCCCGTTTTTGCACGAAAAAGAGCACCGTTGGGTGCTCTTTTTGTCCACCGTGGGGAGGACATCGGGTAGCCAATATCGAACATCCATTCGTATACACAGAGGAGGTGGGATTGATGGCTCGAACCGCAAGGACAAGAAGCAGCACCGGTATCTATCACGTAGTCGTGCGCGGTGTCAACCGACAGGACATCTTCCTAGAGGACGAAGACCGATGGTTCTACTTGAACAATCTGCGTCAGCTAAGAAGCGAGGAGAAATGCTCTCTGTATGGCTACTGTCTGATGAGTAATCATGTGCACTTGTTAGTCCGGGAGCAGCAACCTAACGCTGTCAGCAAGTTGATGCATCGGCTGGGCACCATCTTCGCTCAGTGGTACAACCTTAAGTACGACCGGGTCGGTCACGTCTTCCAGGATCGCTATCACAGTTCGCCGGTGGAGGACGATGATTACCTGTTGACAGTGCTGCACTACATTCATCAGAATCCGGTTAAGGCGCAGCTGGTTGAACGCTGCGGAAGCTTTCCTTTCAGCAGCTATCACGCCTATGCGTTAGCCAAGGACCCATTTGGCATCGCCGACATCGACTTGGCTGTCGGTCTCGCGGGATGTCCTGGAGAGTTGATTAGGCTGTTCAATTCGCCGGCCGGTGAGTTGAGGCAAAGCAGGAGCAAGACTTGGAGCAGCGACGATGCCGAGGTGTTGGCGAC
>JBMNFA010000008.1:0-153918 GCA_050949055.1 Bacillota bacterium
GTTCCAACAGGCTTTCCCAGCCGCGAAGCGCCCAACTCGTTTTCCACTACCACTCTTGTGATCGACCCACCGGGGAATTCCTCGGTGGTCACTCGTACACCCTGTTGCTCGGACTGAGTGCCGATTGTTGCCTCGTGAGCCTCCAGAGCCAAGTCAGTATGCACGGATAAGGGGCAGCGGTGGCCTCGGATGCTCATGGCAGGTTTCACCTAATTTCTGTCGGCACTACCGCATCTATCAGACCAATGACGAACGATGCCAACAAAGAGCCCAAAATGCCAACGCGGAACCCTGGGACAAACCAACCGGCTACATAGATAACGACAGCCGCTACGATAAATCCAACCCAGCCTCGGCTGCGAGGAGAAATGTGTCCTCCAAACAGCGTTTCCGCCAACCAGCCCAGTGCGGCGATTACCAATGCGGCGATGATGGCAGTCGTAAACCCTGTCACCTGAACACCTGGCAGCAGGAACCCAACGAACATCAACACCAATGCAGAGACAATAAACCTGACGATTGCTCCTAACATCTTGCCACCTCCTCGGTTTTCTGCTAAAATTTGATGGACGTTTTTAGTCTGTCCGCACGCCCTTCGCCGTATTCCCGACACGGTGGAGGTTTGCCGCGTCTCAGGTTGCATCACCATAGACCCCGTGGTAGAATGACCAAGGAGGTGAATCATGTGCCTAACATCAAGTCCGCAATCAAGCGTGTTAAAATCACGGCTAAGCGTACCGCGCGCAACCGCCATGTTAAGTCAACGGTCCGCACAGCTATCCGTAGTTTCCGCTCATCGTTGGAAACCGGCGATGCAGAGATGAAGCTGCGCACTGCTGTTCGTGAAATCGATAAAGCTGTCAGTAAGGGCGTTTTGCATCGGAATACGGGTGCTCGCAAGAAGTCTCGTCTGATGAAGCAGCTAAACAAGCTGCAGGAAGCAAAGTAATAGCGAATAGAAAACACCTGCTATGCAGGTGTTTTTTTGCACAGGCGGTCTGCACTGTCAGTTTGATCCCGGAGCGCAAACACTGGTCCATTTGCTTCATAGGTAACTGCGCCTTCATGCCTGTGCCAAATTCAACAACAGCTGGTCCAGTGCTCGCCGGTCTGTCAGTTGCCCTGTCTTGATCGCTTCGTCCATAGCCAGACAATCTGACACTGCCCGACGCAGAGCCGCAGCCGTCCACTGCTTCGCCTGAACGACGCATTTTCCAGCGGGGTAGCGGTGAATGCCTAAAGTCGCTGCAGCCTGTTGGTCGCTCGCCCCGCGATCCAGTTCTTCACGGGCTGATAACAAGAGGCGCATCTGCCTGCTGATCATGCTGAGGATGTAAAGGGGGGCCTGCCCTTCCATCTGCAGCTGGTCCAATAGATGTAATGCCTGTTGCAGTCTGCGTTGGCCGACGGCGTCAACCAAATCGAAGATGCTGGTTTCCGGGTTCTTGCGCACCAAATGCCACACGTCTTCCCGTTGCAGCGGTTGACCAGCTGCGTAGGCGATCAGCTTTTCCACTTCCAAGCGCAAAACTCCCAAGCTGCTACCAGCTTGTTCAACCACCTGCCTGCCCAAGCCCCGATGGGGTACGCCACCTCTTCGCAGGCGGTCATCAACCCAGCGGGCAGCCTCCGCGGCAGTCAAGGGAGAGAATTCGTAGGCTCTCTTGTCCTCCAGCAGCTGCTTGACTAGCTTCAGCCGCTTATCCACCTGTGGTGCCAAGAAGACGGCGCAGCTATCTTCCGGCCACTCTGCGAACAGCCGAGTCAGCTGGGCAGAGACTTCCTGCGTCCTAACTAGAAAGCCAGGCTGATCCACCACTACTAAGCAACGGCTGCCAAACATGGGCGGAGTTTGTAGGGCGGACATCAACTCGCCATCGGTCATCTTGCGTCCATCTAGCCGGCGATAGTTGAGGGCGCGCGTCTCCGCCGGCAGCAATCGTTCCACCAAAAGCTCCACCAGGCTTTCGGCTAGTGCCTGTTCTTCACCATACAGTAGATACAGGTTGGCCAACTTCCCCTGTCTGATCTCTGCGGCCAGTTGGCGATAGTTGTCCAGGGCTGTCGCCTTCACCTGCCACTCCCCCTCCATTCTCTCACTCGATAGCGGCGTAGGTCAGTCCAAACCGAAATGGCTCCTGAATGATCCGTGCGCAAAACGCGGCCTGAGTACCGGTGCAACCGCATCAGCGCTGCTGGCGCCGGGTGACCGTAGCGATTGGCCCCAGTGGAAATGATGCTCACTGTTGGCCTGAGCGCACTCAACCACTGTTCGTGACTGCTGCCGGCGCTGCCATGGTGGGCCACCAACAGAATATCGAGGGGCTGCTTCACCCTTGGCAAAACGGCAGCCTCCGTGTAGCTGCCAATATCCCCTGGCAGCAATACCTGCAGATTAGGCCAGGATAGCTGCAACACCAGTGAGTCCTCGTTGGGCGACTGAGCGAGTGCAGCAGTCGGATGCAGCACCGATATGCGCAGTGCCTGCTCGACTAAGGAGTCTCCCGCCCACAAGGTGTCCACAGGGACATCAAACGTCTCCGCCAGCATCGTCAGCTCGCCGTACCAATCCTGTTTATCGGCCAGATGGGATACGTAGATCTGTTCGACCGAAAAGGCTTCCAGCACCGCCCGGAGGCCACAGACATGGTCGTGATCGAAGTGCGAAAGAAAGATGCCGCCCACACTCAGCGTGCCTTGATGACGCAGATAGGGAACGATGATGTTTTCGCCAACCCTATCGCCTGCTCCACCCACATCAAATAGGAGGGCTTTGCCTCCAGGCAAGTGTAACACAGTACTGACACCCTGTCCTACTGAGAGCACGGACAATTGGTAGCGATTCAGCACAAACCGGGACAGCGGTTGCCAGGAGAGTGCCAGCAGTATCACCGTCAACCAGCCGGTGAACAGCCATGCTCGCTGGCGTGGACTCTGTAGCCGCCAAAGTAAGAAGAGTAGCACCACAGCCAACATCACCAAAGGGACTGGGGGCTGACCCGTACTGAAACTCATGGCCGGGATCTCCGCCAACCAATCCACCAAACGCAGTATCGCCTGATACAAGCAAGCGATAACCCCCGCAAACAACGGTGCACAACACAAATACAGCACTCCCACAGCCAACAACACAGGAAACATAGGGATCAGCAGCAGGTTGGAAAAAATGGCTAGCGGGGTAAGGAGGTAGAAATGGTAGAGTACAAGGGGCAAAGTGGCGGCTTGGGCAGCCAACGCGGCGATGACCACCTGGGCCAATCTTCTGGGCAGGAAATGCAGGTGCCGCGCGACCAGCGGGCTGAGAGCCAGCACCCCCCAAGCCGCCGCAAAAGAAAGCTGCCAGCCTGCGTCGAAGAGGAACCAAGGATTGTAAATCAACAGCAAAATGGCTGCAGCAGCCAAGGCACTTTGCCAATCCCTCAGCCGCTTGGTAACCGTAGCCAGAATGCCGATCAGGCACATCACGATCGCCCTCCAGACTGAAGGACGTGGACCGACCAGGCAACCGTAAGCGACCAACAGAATGGCACTGCTGATGGGGTACCAGCGTCGCGGCAACCTGACCAATCCAAGCAGCCCAACCAGCAGGCCCAATAGCAGACCCACATGCAACCCCGAAACCGCCAATAGATGTGCCACTCCCGCCTGCCGCCAGGACAATGCCCAATCCCCTGCCGGTCGCCCCAACAACAATGTCGCCAACAGTTCGCCGGCGGTTCCCGGCAGCGAGAGTGCACGCTTCTCCAGCGAGGAGCGCAGCTGCCACCGTGGCAATCCTCTCTCCTGTACCAGACGCAGGCCCTGGCTATCGGGCAGGAAAGCGGTTGCCAACACCCCCTGTCGTCGTTGATAAGCATGGTAGTTGAATTCGCCAGGGTTCATCGGCAACGCCGGCTGCTGCCAATCGACCTCTCCCTGCAACACATCCCCCGGCAAGAAGCCGCTCTCCCCCTGAAGGTAGATCACAGCGTTGACTCTATTCCAACTAGGAACCCTGCGGCCAGACAGGGTGCGCACTGAGACCGTCATGCTGGTCCATTCGCCGCTTCGTTGCACCTGCCGCACAGTGAAAGAACTATCAACCTTACCGTAGGAACCAGGCCATACCGGGGACATCACCAACAGCCAGACCACGCCGCCAAGGGCCCAGCCTGCGTAGGCAAGCCATCCGCGCCAACGGGCCAAGGCAATAGCCGACAAACAAACGCCGGCAGCACAGACAGCAGCCCAAAAGCCAAGCATTTCGGCTAAAGCGATACCAGCGGCCAGGCTACAGGCAATTTTGGGCAATGGACGGCGCATTCCGAGGCCTCCCCTGATCGGGTTTGGGTATTAGTTCCCCAACAGATACCCAGCTTCCTGCAGGGAGAGCAGTAGACTTTGATTGAGGCAGCCAATGCGCCTGTCGCGCGCACCAGCCTGGCCTACATCGTCTCTGACCGCTCTTCGGGCTTCGTAAGAGAAAACAGGGAGAGACTGCCGTCTTCTCCCTGCCTGTCCGTTACCATCGATCTATGCCACTCGCTCAACGCATGGTAGCGGGTTCAGCCAGGGCTGCCTGTACGGGCAGACTGGCCGCATCCAGCCGCACAATTTGCACTTCCTCGCCATCCTGAGCATCGATGTAAACCAGGAAGCCGCCTTCCATATTGCGGCTGACCGGGATCTCGTACACCAGAGCCTCCTCAGCGCGAGCGTTGAAGATCACTGCCATTTGAGCTGGCCCAACTTGCTGCAAACCGCTGGCCAGCTTGCTCAATGCTTGCTGCAAAGAGACCTGCGGCTCTGGCAGTTGCCGTTGTTCGCGATGATAGGCCACGTATCCATTGCCCTCAAAACCGATTACCGAACCATCATCGCTAGCCACCCTCAAGCGCAACAGGTCTGGATAGACCAACACTCCGTCCTGTTCATACACGAAGGCAAACAAAACCGAACCCTGGTACTCATGCAGCCCAATCAGCTGTAGATTGTGGTATCCCCTGCGGCGCAGCCAGGCCGAGGCTTGTTGGCTGAGGGCAGCGGCAGGTACCTGCACGGCAGTAGGGACCCGATTGTCCAGCATCCAAAACACTTTGCCGCCCCGCTCGGTTACCTCCACAGTTATTCGGCGGTCCCCTTCGTTAGGAGTGAAGACGAAACGATAGGTGGGAATCGGGCCGCCGGTGAGTTCGCTGGAGACCAACAAATAGGCATTCTTGTCCCCAGGAGAGAGAAACCAACGCGCAATATCCAGTGCTTCTTCTTGTGTTACCTTCTCCCCTGTCAGGGCGGTCGGTGGGGGCTGTGCCACGCCGATACGCTGGTCCAGCGCGACTTCCGGGAACTCTTGCACCTCTTTATTCACCAACTGGAATCCGTTGACTACCGTGTTGTCCCTCACTTCGTCTTCCCGTCTGGCCTTGACTAAAGCTTTTTGCACATCTGTCCAAAGAATATTCTGTTGCAGGATATTCGCCTGCAGCGAAGCCAATTGGTCGCCGATTTTGGCAGCAGACTGCTGTAACTGCGCCACCCTTGCCCTCTCCTCATCTGACAGACCGGCCCCTTTAGTGACCAAGGAAAAGACGTAGTCGCCGACTTGACTGAGATAGGCCTCACTCTCGTCCAGAGGCACCAGCCCTAGAGGGAGTTGTCCCACGTTTTCCTGGGCAGCGTACACCTGTCGCCAAACGGTGGCCAAGCTCTGCATCTGCTGATTGAGGCCTCCGGCCGCGCTGAGCATAGCCAGCTCATTTTCTACCGTCCTAATGTTCCAAACCAATTCGTGAAATGCACGCTGATAGCTATTCTCCAACTGCACTGTCAGCAGCCGCTGCAAACGAAGTTGCTCATACCCCCACCAGAGGCTGATTGCCAACAACAGTGCCAGCGCCAAGGGGATCCCCCAGCGTGTCCTGAAGCGCCGCATCTAACCACCTCCCAGTCAAATACCGTTATCTGCAGAACCGATGCCTCCCGATGGTCATGATATAGGGTCGGGACCAGATCCATGGCGAAGTCGCTGTAGCTGGATTGAAGTAGTAAAGGGCTCCGTAGGTCGGATCCCATCCGTCCAACGCCAGTTGGGCCGCCTTATATGCCGTCTGGTCTGGCTGCAGGTAAAACTGGCCGTCAGCCACTGCTGTGAACGCACGGGGTTCGAAGATGACCCCTGATATGGTATTGGGAAACAGAGGGCTGCGAACGCGGTTCAACACGACCGCTGCGATGGCCACCTGTCCCTCCAGGGGCTCCCCTCTGGCTTCACCATAGATTATTTTGGCCAGTAGGTGTAGGTCGCCAGAGCTGGTAACACCGGTGGAAGCGACAGCTGGCGTCTTATTCACTGCTGGTGGTGCACCAACTTTGGGGCTAAATCCGAGAGCCCGATAGGTGCTCGCATCCACATTGCCAGTGACATTTAGCCCATTGCGTGACTGAAACAGTCGCACCGCCTGAAATGTCTTGGCACCATAGACTCCATCTGCACCGCCTTGCATGTAGCCCCAGCGAATCAGCCGCAATTGCACCTGATACACATCGTTACCCGTGTTCCCCCAATATAGGTTCCTTTCGCCCACCGCTGCTGCAGAGCTGGCCAACAGGCTACTGAGGGCAAGCACCATTAGAAAAGTCAGCAATCGTTTGGTCATCTGTCCCCTCCTCAGTCGGTACTTGCTGATTGTTGCTGAGCGAAACAACACGAAACATGCTGTGGCAAACACTCAGTTTATTGTCTCCAGAGGGGAAAGCAGGATATGTGACCCAAACAATGGAAGCGAAAGGTGGCACATCGTTTGGCTTTCGAGGAAAATGAAGATGAGCCCAGTTAGGTTCCGGGCTCATCAGTAGGATCTGGTGGGCATGAAGACTCAAGCTCTACCCTCTTGCCTTTCGCGCTGGTATATCTCGCACTCGCCGCCTTGCCAATGGATGCAGAAATCGCAACGCCGGATAGCCTCGCCTCCGACCGCATAAGTCAATTGACCACCGTCTGAATAATACTCAGTATCAAACTCCTGACACTCTTCCGCTATGGCTTTCAGTTCCGCGGGCGTAGTCACGTCACTCACTAGCCATCACCTCCATCAGCAACGTGCGAACAACACAAAGCGAGCGTAGCGAAGCAACCATCTGCTTGCACCGCGACCGGTTGCTGCGTTTGCGATCTAGTATGTCACCAAATGCAGAAGTTTAGGCAAGGCTACTTCACGGCAACCAAGTGTCTGAATTTGGACAAGGTAGCTTCCCCGATACCTGGAACCTGGAGCAACTGTTCAATGCTGGCGAAGGCACCATTTTGCTGGCGGTAATCGACAATCGCCTGCGCCTTAGCCGGGCCTATGTAGGGCAATAGCTCCAGTTCGGCCACACTGGCGCTGTTGATGTCGAGCAGTTGTGGCCCAGAAGCTGAGGGCAGCTCTGTGGCACCCGCTGCTGGAGCAGCGGCAGTCTGCACGACCACCTGCTCACCGTCAAACAACGGTTTGGCCAAATTGAGCTGCCCGAGCACCGCATCAGCTAGGGTACCTCCAGCACTGGAAAGCGCATCGGCAACTCTTGATCCGGCCGGCAGACTGTACACACCGGGTTGCTGGACAGCCCCCAAGACATGCACCTGGAGCAGGCGCTCGCTGGGTTCAGGCGACCACTGGCTTAGTAAGCGCCTGTTCTCCAGAAGCATCCAGACATTTGCCGCCAGGGAGAGCACCAGACAGACTGTCAGAATACTTACCAAGTAGCGTCGCACCATTTGCCACACCTCTCTCAGCAGCGCGCCTCTGGTCAACGGCGCGCAGGTCATTTACTGAAGAGATTATTTGACCAGACAGTTGCGCAATCCTGCTAGGCTGCAAGAGTTTCCCTTGTTCACTCACCCGAACTCCGGCAGTCACCCACAGGCAGGCGCAGATGGAAGATCGACCCTTGACCAAGCTCACTTTCAGCCCAGGCCTGACCTCCATGCAACTCCACGATATGCTTGACTATGGCCAGCCCCAAACCGGTTCCTCCATGTTGCCGACTGCGGGCCTTATCAGTGCGGTAAAACCTGCCGAAGACTCGCTCTAGATGCTCAGATTCAATTCCAATACCGGTATCCCTGACCGAGATGATATAGGCACCTTTATCATATTGCAGGCTGACCCTTACTTCGCCACCGCTGGGAGTGTATTTGATCCCGTTATCCAGCAGATTGCCGATTGCCTGCCCCAGCCGGTGCTCGTCACCACACATTTCCGCCTTCTCAACCCCGATGGCGGTACGTAGCGCAATGCCTTTTGACTCTGCCTTGTAGCTGGCGCGATCGACCGCCTCTTCCACCGTCGTTGCCAAATTGATCTGCCGCTTCTCCAAAGCCTGGGGATCCAGCTCCAAACGCGACAGATCCAGCAGGTCACTGACCAAGCGCAGCAATCGAGCAGATTCCCGGTAGATGATCTGGATAAAGCGTTGGCGGGCGGCAGGATCGTCGATGGCCCCCTGGAGCAGAGTCTCAGCGAACCCATGGATTGAGGTCACTGGAGTCTTCAGTTCATGGGACACGTTCGCGACCAGATCAGCCCGAATCGCGGCCAGCTTCTGGGCTTGGCTGATGTCATAGAAGACTGCTACATATCGGTTCTGGGATGGCAGGGGGACTACATTCAACTCCACCAACCTCTCGCTGGGGTAGCTGATGGAGATCTCTTGCTTGAATGGCTCCAACTGCTTCAAGGCTTGCTCCAAACCGCTGCTGATCCCGGGATTGCGAGTCAGCTGCCAGTGGTTGCGCGGCAATTCGTCATCAGCAAATCCTAGCATCCGCATGGCCGCAGGGTTGCTGAGTAATACGGTGCCGCGTTGATCCATCAGCAGAATACCGCTGACCGTATTGCTGATCACAATTTCCAGCTGGGCTTTGGCAGCCGTCAGTTCCTGCAGTCTTTCCCGCTGTGAGCGAGCCAGGGAAGCGAAACTACTCAACAATCCCCCTAATGTACGGCTATTCACCGCAATTTTGGGTTGTTCAAAATCACCCCTGGCCATCCGGTCGGCCATGCGAGTGATCTCTCTCAAGGGGCGAATGAAGCTGCTATGAAACCAGGCGGTAAGCACCCACAGCGATATAGCCAGCACTCCCAAGCCTACACCGAACACTCGCCACAACTGTAGGTTCGCCAACTCCAGTTGGGGCTGAGATAACGGCAACCGCTGCAGTTGTGATGAGAGGACGAAGCCTAATACCAGCAACCCAGTCCCCGACACACCAGCCAACACCGTCAACAATCTGGTAAATGTACTCTGCCGCAAGACACTCACCCTTTAAGGCGGTACCCAAAGCCCCGTACCGTTTGAATCAATCCCGCAGCTACGCCCAACTTCTCCCGTAAGTGGCTGATATGCACATCTACTGTACGGTGATCACCATACGCCTCGTCTCCCCAGACCAGGTGCAGCAGCCGTTCCCGAGTGAATACCTGCCCTCGATGGACGGCTAAAATGTTCAGTAGTTGAAATTCCATCGGAGTGAGGGCGATTGGTTGGCCTGACACTGTTACTTCATGGCTTTCCAGGTCCAACTGCAACTTGCCAATCTGCACTACCTCCCGGGCCGGCAACTGGTGATATCGTCTGAGAACTGCCTTCACTCTGGCCACCAATTCCCTGGGGCTGAAGGGTTTGGTCACGTAGTCGTCAGCGCCTAGCTCCAAACCAAGCACTCGATTGAGCTCGTCATCCTTGGCCGTCAGGAACAGCACCGGCAGGTTGCTCTGCTTCCGCAGCTCCCGACAGACAGCCCACCCGTCCATCCCTGGCAACATCACATCCAACAGGATGAGGCTTGGTTGCTCTGACACTGCCATCTTCAGCCCTGTTTCACCGTCAAAGGCCACAGCTGTCTCGAAACCTGCCTGCTGCAGGTTGTATTGAATTAGCTCCGAAATGGCCTCATCATCTTCCACGATCAGCACCTTGTCCGCCATGCTCACTCACCCCTTTTCTCTAGTATAAACTAAAGCAGTGCAACAGACGGGAAATTCCCATCCATTGCGCTGCCTGCCTTATTCCAAGGGCGCAGCGACCTCTTTTCCTACGCTAGCGCTCACGGCTACATTTTGGCTAGTCCAAATTAAACGCGGTCTTGATGTCCGGGTGCAGGTTGGGGAAGCGCTCAAAATACTGCTTGCGCTCCCGTTTCAGTTGCTGTACATGCGCATCAAATTCGTCTGCCGAGTAGAACTTGGCTGGGTTCAACCGCTCCAGGTCGCAGCCTTCGACCTGCTCGGGCACTAAAGCCCCCCACACCGGGTCCTCTTTCCACCGGACAGTACCTCTGACAATACCCCGGATAATGGACGCCATCTCGCCGATCTCGATGCGAGTTACCTTGCGCAGCACCTTGCGCTTGCCGTCCTTGACCTCCACCACTTCGCCTACCCCGCCGGTGTTCAGCATATAGCACTGAATCTTGTCAGGGTTCTGGCTGACAAACTCGTAGAACCGATTGCCCTCCTCCGCCTCATCGCCGATGATGAATGGGTTGGTACCCACCACTCGAATGGACTCCCCAGCGCGGCGAGGATTGCTTCCGGAAGTATGGATTGATTCACCCAACATAAAGGCAGCGGCCGCTTGGGCAGGGGTAAGCTTGGTGGCACTGGGTAACACCGTGTGCCTTCTGGTGATGAAAGCGATGATCAGGCCATCTATTTCGCCCAACTTTGGCGTGTTTATGGAAGGGGCGATGAATTCCCCTAACTCTTCCCTCTGCACGATGCAGCGGCCATTGCCAGTCAGGGTTTCGTCCTGGAAGTGGAGATTTCCTTGGTAATCAATCATCACGTTCTCGAAAATTGCAGAGCGCCTGCTGGCTGCGTTGTACAGCAAAGGCTGGCTGACCGGGTCTAGACCGTCGGTCTTAATGTAGTAGCCACGCTCCGTGCCCAGGGTAGAACCATCCTGGCGCCAAAAGACAACATCGTCCTGCACCACCGCCACCCCTTCTCCCGGCAGGTTAAGATTATGGTGGTGGCAGGAATGGGTGGTCTTTCCGGTTGCCGTCAACCCGAAAAGCAGCATCGCATGGCGTTTAAGATGACCATCGGGTCCCATGGCAGTAACCAGCTTTGAGCCTGCATGCACTCCCAACATTCCCTGCTGCTTGGCAGCATACATGGCCATGCGCAAGAAGCCCTTCTTTGACTCTCCGAAGTAATCGGTTCCTAATACATAGGTGACGCCCAGCTCAGGGAAAACCAGCGCCTGTCGGTCCTTTTCCTGCCATTCGGGGATGAAAATGATCGTAAAATCAGGGCCATTAGCCTGCGGATTGTAAGGAAGCTGAGTCTGCCCCCACATGTACGGAATGCGGATGCTATCTGGACGATGGGTGGAGACATACAGGGTACACTTGGGAGAAAAGTCGGGGTTGTCCCCCATCGTTCTTTGCACACAGACGAAAGGGGCCTTCTCCAGGTACGCATGCACCTGGGCCAAGGTCTCAGGAAGACGCTCCAGAAGCTCCCTTTGGACAGCGCTGGGATTGGCGTCTCTTACCCCCTCATTGCCGATAATTACTGTCAGCTCTTTGCTGCGGTTACGCACGGTGCTGGAAAAATGGATGTTGCCCAAGCTAGTGCGAGTACCGTATTGTTCAGCCATTTGCCGCAACTGCCAGTCCTTCGGTTTGGAGACGTTCGGCCGACTCGACATGGTGCCTACTGCCTGGAGAATCTGCTGCCTCAATTCTTCGGATAACATGACCCGTCCTCCCATGCTAATACTGTTGTGGTAATTGATCTGATGATCCTAGCAAACAAAGACCATACTAGCACCCAGCAATTATCCTGTCAATGTCATTGTTTGCAGATAACGGCATTAGCATATCCTAATTGAGACCAAGGATTACGCCAAACGGGCGATGTCTGGCACTCGCGTGCCCAGGACAATCAAAGACTTCCCTGCGAGAAGAACGAAAACTGACGAAACTATTATCCCCAGTTGCGAGGCCGTACACAAAGTAAAAACCGGGGCGAAAGCCCCGGTAAGAATAACCTATGAATTCCTCTAGATGATACCAAGCCACGTGCCCAGGATGTCCTGTAGGGAGCCCAGCAGTAGCGAAATACGACCCATAACCACGTTACCGAAAGCCACACCGAAGGCCGCCATCAGTAGGAAACGGCCACTAGTAGCCACCGTCTTAACGGGTCCCTTCTGGTCGATAGCGAAGAAGAAGTAGATCAGTATCGCCAAAACACCAACGACCATGATCACGTTGTTAACGGAGTTGAGCGGCAGGAAATTGGCGCGCACCTGTGCCACCAAGTTGGAGTTGGTTACGCCATAGAGGGACAAACCAGCACCAACACCGGCCATCAAGGCCATCGGCCAACGGCTCAACCAAGCTATACCTCTAAAGAAACGGGTGTAGGCCAACAGTCCAAGAATGAACGGGATGAACAGAATGAACTTGCCTTCCTGTGTCATTGGATTCCAGAACTGGTTGATCAGGTTCTGATAGGCCATGGTCAAACCATAACCAGCGGCCGCACCCACGTAAATGTGTTCACAGAAACGGTACCAAGGATTCTCCGCCACCACAAAGGAGAAGATACCCACCATACCTAGTCCCATAATCCATACCCACGGATCGCTCGACATTGTCTCACCTCCTTCAAGAATTCCCCAAAAAGCATGCGTTGCTCAGATGTCGGAGAAACGCATCAGCCGAATTTACACGTTCTTCTTGTGTCGGCCAGTAATGAAGTAGCCCAAGTTACCGAGGATGATGAAGGTAATCACGACGATGTGTCCCAGGGACTGTGCGTCCATACCTGCGACAGCAGAACCAGGGTTACCGCTCATCACTTCATACTCAGCAGCTCCACGCAGTCCCTGCAACAGGCCAATTACCTGTCCAGCGTCGACGTAAGGCATGTTGGTGGGTACGTTAACGGTAACGGAACCAGAGAGAATCTTGACTCCCAACGGTCCTTGTACCTGCTGCACCCATTCACCCAAGCCAGGAGAGCCAGAGTTAAACTCAATTACCAAAGCGAAATCACGGCAGTCCTTGATGCCCTTCATGATGGGTAGCGAAGTAGTCTCTTTGTTGTAGAAATCTCTGGGCTGAGTGCCTGCGACATCTAGGCCAAACCTACGGATCGCAGTGGAACCGCCTGAGATATAGCCCAGGTTAGCCACGTTCTCGCCGTTGACCATCTCACCAGAGGCAATATACGGCTGGATGATCTGCTCGGCATACATCGGGCCAGCAGCCCAGAAGGACACAAAGACCATCTTCACGCCCTTTTGCAGCAAGTGTTTGGTCACAACTACAGCCTGCGGATGCACATCAGGTGATCCACCAGGAGAGTAGTCAAGCGCCATACAGACCACGTCGCCTGCCTGCAGCTTCTCCACCTCGTTGTAGAATGAGATGGTGGTGTCACTGTAGGAGAGCGGCATGCCTATAGGGTTAAGCAATGGAAATACAATGGCAGCCAAGAAAACGGCGTAGATGATCCTGCGATCGACCTGCTGCATTTTATCCCAAATGTTCATCAAGGCACCTCCTTTCTTTTAAGTTCTAAGTCTATTCAACACCACCGAGGTGGCCGCGCTCTAGACCAATCAAGACGCGGAGCGAAGTAACAAACATACCGATGGCAGCGCCGATGGTGATTCCACGCTGACCAGTGGTATTGATAATTCCCATCATCCAGTCGGCAATTGCCGGGAACTTGTTCCAGATCAGTTCGCCGATCGGCGCACGACCTAGCATCAAGACGATGGCGGATAGCAGCAACACAGTAGCTTCCAAGCTACGAGCACGGAACGCACGGTAAGAAGCCGATGCGATATAGAACGCGATGATGGCGAACATGGCGGCGCCGAGCGGCGACTGCACGTTATCGAACAGCTTCTGATACAAGTTAGCCCAAGTCTCGTTCTCAGGGTACGAGCGGTTCATGATGCCGATGAAAGCATAGCCAAAGAGCATTGCCAACAGTGCGACACTGTTGAACCAACCTGGGCGCTTGCGGGAAATATTGTTGCCGTGAATACGCACCAAGTTGACTGAAGCCAGACCAACCAACAATGCGCTGACGATAATAACCCACGTACTTATCTCACTGGCTGCGGTCTCCAGGATACCTTCCGTGAAGTTGTCCAGCAACATAATCAAACCAGTGATCAAGGTAATGGCTATCGGGACTTCCCTACGCACTCACATACACCTCCTTCTATGAATTAAACTGAGGGAAAGAGCACTTTTGTTCTTACTTCAGCGTCAGCTGTTTGAGAGCATCCACGCCTGCAGTGGCCAAAATCGTACCGAGGGCGAGGAAAACCATCACGCCGAGCTTGATGTAGTCCTGTCCTGCGATGGAGCCAACGCGAAGTCTGTCCTGAGACAGATAGGCGCCACCGGCGAACAGTTCCTCACCGATCAAGGTGTAGTCACAGGCCGCCACGAAGAAAGGAATCTGGGCGGGGGATGCGGTACCGGCCACCTGAATGGCGCCGACTTGCGCACCTGCCTCAGCGAACAGCATTGACTCGGCCCAGAACGCACCCATCATGATGTTGGCAGCGACTTGCTCACGGTGGAAGATACCCATAACACCAGCGGCGTAAGCGAACTGCTCACTGGAGAGGTAACGTACGGTATCCTCCTGGAACATGTCGGGCTTGCCGGCTGCGAGGTAGGCCTGACGCACTGTCTCCTGAGCGATCGGGAACACCATCGGCTGACGGATAGTCACGATCAACTCGGTGTTGTACTTGGCGGTTAGCTCGGTTACGAACTGCAGGACGGAGAGACCAGCAAACGTAGCCGGGGCGCTGGTGTCCGTGATAGCACCGATACCGGGACAGAAGTGAACCGGGCGGCCCATCTCGGTGGCACGACCGACTGCTTCCTCAATAGCGTCCAAACCTGCGATACGGCGCAAGTGAGGGGTGAAGTTACCCTTGACGGTCTGAGTGATGCAGTAGTAAGCCACGGCTGCGAAGACGATCTCAACCACAAAGAGAAAAATGGTTCCTGATGCAAACGTCATTTTCCAAAACACCTCCCTTCTAATTTGCGAAACAAGCTTTTATACTCGTTCCACTACACAGAATATTCCCCACGAAGGTGTCAAATTCCTGCTAATCAGTTGCCTAATTTCGATTTTTTTTTCAATTATCATCTTTTCATCTATTGGTCCTTTCTGCGCTATTCCGCCAGTTGTGGCCTGTGTTTCCGTTTCTTGGGGTTAAGTCGCCTGCAAGGACACTAACCAGGCGCGAAATTGTCCACAACTCGACATAGCCAAAGTTGCCGAATTTCACATCTCCTCACCCCATTTCTGGGCGCATTCATCAGACGATAACTGACCAATAGGGTGAAAGCAGACTTCGCAGTGCGGACACATTTCATGCACGTGCTCCGTTCGAAATCGAGTAGGAGGGGGTGACTAACCCCCGTCCTCTCACACCACCGTACGTACCGTTCGGTATACGGCGGTTCGCGAAGTTTAACCTTTGGGCAATGCTGAAGTTAAGCTGAATAAGCCTTGGGCCTTCCAGTACTGGAGGCCTAAGGCTTTGTTTAGTTGTGGAGTGAGTGCGAGTCGCCAGTAACCTTTGCGTGATCCGCTAATCTTCTTAGCTGACTCTGGTGAGATGCCAAGCTTAATCAGCTCGCTCCTCCTGGTTTTCGGCTTCTTCCACTGCTTCAGCAAGCACATGCGCAAGCGGC
Organism: Bacillota bacterium; assembly: GCA_050949055.1. GTDB lineage: Bacteria > Bacillota > UBA994 > UBA5500 > UBA5500 > JAEZJZ01. The sequence continues at coordinate 15,716 of JBMNFA010000008.1, forward strand.
GTCGAATCCACTCATCAAGTTCGCGGAACACACTTGGAGTTTCGGCCAACTTGAAGTATCCCATCCATCCACGCAGGTACATGTTTAGCGATATGATTCGAGCTTCCATGCTCATACTTTTGCGCCTGCTGGTTAGTTCCCGTATTTTGTCCTTGACTCTCTGTTTGGTTTTAGGAGCTATTCGGATACGGGCTTCGCGTTGAGAAGTGAATGAGAACCCCAGAAACTTGCGCTTCCAAGGTCGGTCAACAGCGCTTTTCTCCTCGTTGACTTTCAGCTTAAGCTTGCCTTCCACGAAGTTGCGAATGCTCTTCATCACTCGCTCTCCTGCCCGTTTGCTTCTGACATAAATGTTGCAGTCATCTGCGTAACGGACGAACCTGTGTCCCCGTTTCTCTAGCTCTTTGTCCAGTTCATCCAGCATGATGTTTGCCAGGAGTGGACTGAGCGGGCCACCTTGAGGTGTCCCTTCTTCAGTCTCCTGTACCACGCCATTGACCATGACTCCGGCTTCGAGGTATGCGCGGATAACTTTCAGGGCTCGTTTATCTCCGATTACACGGGCCGCCTTTGCCATCAATATGTCATGGTTGACTCTGTCGAAGAACTTAGACAGGTCCATGTCCACAACATAGCGGTAGCCTTCGTTGATATATTGCTTAGCTTTGGTTACCGCCTGTCTCGCGCTGCGGCGAGGGCGGAAGCCGAAGCTGTATTCAGAGAAGTCAGGATCGAAGATGAAGTTCATTACTTGTAGTAGGCTTTGTTGGATCAGCCGGTCCAGGACGGTGGGTATCCCTAGCAGCCTTACTCCGCCGTCTGGTTTCGGGATTTCGACCCGACGGACTGGGCTTGGCTTGTAGGTTCCCGCGAGCAGTTCCTGCTTAACGCGCGGCCAGTGTTCCCAGAGGTATGGTTTCAGGTTCTGAACCTCCACTCCGTCAATCCCGGCCGCTCCTTTGTTCCGAAGGACGCGTTTGTACGCTTCTCTCATATTCCGTTCTGATACGACGTTCTCCATCAGATGTGTCCAGTTCCGGCAGGATTGCTCCTCGATTCGCGCCGTCGGGAAACTAGGCGCTCCGGCAGTCCCCTGCAGATTCACTGCTTCCTCCTGCTGGTAGCTCCCTTGCGGGATTTTCTGCTGTCGTTGCTTCCCATGCGAGCTCATCGGTTGCTCTCCTTTCTTCGCGTTCGGCCCTTCCCTGAAGCGATATCTCTTCAGGTACTATGGCCTCTGCTGACTCCTGCCAGTTCAGCCAGGCATCACTGTCTGGGTTGCCAACTCTGTCGGCGTACCTGGCAGGCCTCCCCGGGTAAGAGCGCTATCTTTCCTTCCATCTACCCGTCTCATTTACCAGCAACAACCTTCGGTAGCATGGACTTTGCCTTGTGCTGCAGACTCATCCAACTGTCACTGGCCTCATATGAGCTGATATGTGTTCCTCAGGCCGGAAGTTTGCCGCCGGCTTCCTTCAGATTCCACCTCGCGGTGGACACCCTTGCCTTAGGCTACGGCTACTGCTACCTTCACCGCTTAGGACTTTCACCTAGTAGATAGCGCCCATGCCGGGCACACAACAAAGCAGGGCCTCGGATTGCTCCGAGGCCCTGCCTCTCTTATTTGGTTAATCTCAACCGCTAAACTAGGCCAAGAGGCCCAGCCAGCCGCCGAGGATAGATTCCAAAGCGCCGAGGAGTAGGGAGATACGTCCCATCACCACGTTGCCGAAAGATACGCCGAAGGTGATCATCATCACCCAACGCCCAAACACGGACACGTATTTGACCGGTCCTCTATGCTCCATGGAAAAGAAGAAGTAGAAGAGGATCGACAGTACGCCGAAGACCATGATGATATTGTCCAGGGAGTTCAGCGGTAACATGGCTGAACGGATCTGGGCAACAAACTGGGAGTTGACGCCACCGTAGATGGCAATACCGGTACCGATACCCACCAGGAAAGCGATGCTCCAACGGCTAAGCCAGGAGATTGACTTGAAGAAGCGCGCGTAGAGCATGAGACCCAACATAATCGGAATAATTAGTACAAACTTGCCTTCCTGGGTGAGCGGCGTCAGTGCGTTGTCGTAGATAGCCTTGATGTTGACGCTGATGGCATATCCGGCGCCGGCACCGACGTACAAGTGCTCAAAGAAGCGGTAGACCGGGTTCTCCGCAAAGATGAAGGAGAAGATAGCGATCATGCCGATGGCCTGAATCCATACCCACGGGTTGTTACTCATTCTTTCCACCCCCTTTAACGAAAGGATTAACTTGTCTTGATCCGACCTACTTCTTCTTGCCGAAGAAGTAAGCGATGTTTCCGATCAGGATGAAGCTGATGATGGCGATGTGCCCGAGGGACTGTCCGTCCATCTTAGCCACAGCCGGACCAGGGGATTCCATCAACAGTTCGTATTCAGCAGCGCCACGCAGGCCTTGCAGCAGCCCGATCACCTGGCCGGATTGCACAAACGGCATGGTGGTAGGCACGTTAACGGTGACAGCGCCAGCCGCGATCTTGATGCCCAGCGGGCCTTGTACCTGGCGCACCCACTCCTGGATACCCGGGTTACCGGAGACAAAGTCGACTACCAGTGCGAAGTCACGGGTGTCCTTGATCCCCTCCATGATCGGGTAGCTTTGTGGATCCTGGCCCCGGAAGTCCTTGCGCACGATGGTCACGTCAGAACCGAACAGACGGATAGCGTTCTCCTGGCCTGGAATGTATCCCAGGTTGATGTAGTCTTCTCCGTATACCTTGTCCGGGTACGCTGCGATCAGCTGTTCGCCGTACATGGGACCGGCATCCCAGAAGGAGACCATCACCACACGCACGCCCTTCTTCATCATGTGCTGCATCATGGCTACTGCTTGCGGATGCACGTCAGGCGAACCACCTGGAGAGTAGTCCAGGGAGAACAGTACCCGGTCGCCCGGCTGCAGCGAGTCTGCCAAGTTAAAGACCGATTCTGTGAGCGGGCTGATGGACAGCGGCACTCCGATGGGGTTGATCAGCGGAACCGCGATGGCCAACAGCACCACCACATAGATGATTCTGCGGTCTACATTCTGCAATTTGCTAAAGAAGTCCACCTCATGGCACCTCCTCTCTTATCTGATTTGATTATTCCATACCCAAGTGTCCACGCTCGATGCCGAGCAGGATTCGCAGTGAAGTAGCAAACGCACCGATAGCTGCACCGATCATGATCGCCTTTTGGCCAGCGGTGTTCGGGATGTTCAGCAACCAGGTAGCGATGCCAGGGAACTGGTTCCAAATTAGCTCACCGATAGGTGCACGACCGAGCATGACCAATACGGCAGAGATCAGCAGAATGGTAGCTTCCAGACTGCGCATACGGAATGCACGGTAGGATGCGGATGCGATGTAGAAAGCCAGGATGGCAAACATCGCTGCACCCAGCGGCGATTGCACGTAGTCGAACATGTTCTGGTACAGCTCTCCGACCGCTTCTGCCTGTGGACGCAGGCGAGCAATGGTGCCGACCACCGCAAAGGCGGCCATGGCTACGATCAGGGTGAGGCTGTTGATCCAGCCTGGACGCTGACGGGCGATATTCCTGGAATGAATCCTGATCAGGTTGACCGACGCCAAACCGACCGCAAATGCGGAGACGATGATCATCCAGACGCCCAGCTCATCGGCCCAAATCTGCAGAAAACCATCGCTTCCGTCGGCCGGACCAAAGAAGTTGGTCAGCAGCATGATCAGGCCGATCACAAAGGTGATGATCAATGGGATTTCTCGACGCAATTCTTACACCTCCCTCTCGCTTCTAGTAAAGAATCCAAGTCTCACTCGGATCCTGGGATTATTTCTTGGTCAACTCAATTAGAGCCTGAGACCCGGCAGTGGCCAGCAAAGACCCCAGCAGGATCAAAACCATGGACATGGCCTTCAAAATATCCTGACCACCGATGGAGCCGATCTTGACCTTGTCCTGGGACAGGTAAGCACCAGCTGCATACAGCTCTTCGCCGATCAGGGTGTAGTCACAAGCAGCTACAAAGAACGGGATCTGTGCCATGGCAGCACTACCAGCCACCTGGATGGCACCGATTTGAGCACCAGCCTCAGCAAACAGCAGAGACTCGGCCCAGAACGCACCCATCATGATGTTGGCAGCCACGTGACGGCGGTAGAAAATTCCCATAACGCCGGCAGCGTAGGCAAACTGCTCACTGGACAGGAACTGCACTGTGTCTTCCTGGAACATGTCCGGCTTGCCAGCGGCAACGTAACCCTGACGGACGATCTCCTGTGCCAGCGGGAATACGTTCGGCTGACGGATGGTGACGATCAGCTCGGTGTTGTACCGCGCAGATAGCTCGGTGACGAACCCCAGCACTTCCAGACCAGCGAAGGTCTGAGGAGCAGTGTCAGCGGTGACGTCTGCCAAACCAGGGGTGAAGTGCACAGGGGCACCCATCTCGGTGGCACGACCGACAGCCTCTTCCACGGAGTCCAATCCGGCCATCTTGCGGATGTTCGGCACCCACTTTCCCCTCTTAGCCAAGGTTAGAGAGCTGTAGACTACGATAGCCATCACCACGATCACAGATAGCAAGAAAATGGTTCCTTCTAGCATTTCTCTCTTTCACCTCCTCTCGTGAATCCGGGCAGCAAGTTGGTCTTTGCCACGCTTGTCACCTCTTTCTACACAATTCGACAAGAGAATGTTGTCTCCTTCCTCGACTTATGGAAAAAGCAAAATAATTTTCCTTGACGCCCAGTAAATTACTTCTCAATTCCCACAAGTCTTCCAACTCGTCCAACTGACAATTTTCTCAATAATGACATGCCAGCAGCGAGTCTTGTTTTTAGTTTACATAATGTCCATAGTGCTGACAATGGAAAATTACTGCAGCGCAAGGACAACAAAAAACCGTCCCAATAATGGACGGTTCTCGTGCTTCATACAGCTGTGCCGCAGATTTCGCTGAAATGGGCCACTCCTACAGAATTAGCTGTAGATTTCGCTGACGCTGACGCGGTTACGGCCCTGCTGCTTGCTTTGATACATCGCTTGGTCAGCCACCCTAAACAGCTGCTCAGGTGTAGTTGCGTCGTCAGGATACATTGCCACCCCGATGCTCACCGTCACCGACAGGCTCTGAGGTTCTTGCTCCCGATAGTGCTCGATCACAGCCTTGCGAATGCGCTCAGCGATTTGGCAAGCCGCATCGCGGTGACAATTGGGCAACACCACCAGAAACTCGTCACCTGCGTATCTGGCAGCAAGATCGTGGGAACGGATATGAGAACGAATGATTCCAGCTAGAGTGATCAAGTGCAAATCACCGGTAGGATGGCCAAAGCGATCGTTGATGTACTTCAGACTATCGGAGTCGATCATCAACAGCGAAACCTTCCTGCCCGATCGATCAGCTTCCTGCAGAATTTGCTCCAGTTCCTGATAGAAGCGTCGGGCATTAGCCAGACCGGTCATACTGTCTGTCAGCGACAGCTCCCGCGTTTTCTCAAACAAGCGCACGTTAGACAGCACCACTGCCGCCTGGCTGGCTACGGTCTCCAGCAACTGCACATATTCCTGGGTGAAGGCATGGGCGCTATAGCTTTGAGCAGACACGGCACCTACCACCCGGTCTTCCAGCTTCATCGGGACCACTACCAAGGACTGGGTGACCGGGGCCTCTGGTTCAACGGCTCCGATCCGAGTTACCCCGGGAATGCTGGTTGACTTTTCGTGCCAAACCACCGGCTGCCCAGTAATAATCGCCTGTGAAGTCGGTCCCTCGTTTAGGGCCAGCACCTGACTGGGATAACGCTTCCCATTTTCATAAAGATACTTCAGCTCCACCATTTGCTCTCGCTCGTCGTACAGAGCAACAAAAAAAACATCGGTGGGCATGACCCGCGAGACCGCTTTGTACATTGTTTCAAACAATCGTTCCATGTCAGTATTGGCGGAGAGGCTGCGGCCGATCTGAATGAGCAGCTTCAGATGACCGTATTGCCGCTCCAAGCGCGCTCGTTGTTCCTTGTCTCGCCGCTTGAGTTCAGCCGCCTCGGAGAGCCATTGTCCGGAGTACAGGCTGGCAATGGCAGCCACCAACAGACCTCCTACCCTGAATAGAAAGTCGATGGAGAGCGGGTTTTCTGCGATCAGCGTATACCCGAAGGTGAGAGCCGCTAAGCAGGCCACCTTTGCCGTGGCTGCCGCAAAAGGCCAGTGCAAAAAAAACACCAGCACAGCTAGAAGATAAACGGGGCCACGGGCACCGGAGCTCAAATAAATCAGCAGATAAACAACGGACATATCCATCACGATCAACCACGATTGACGAGAAAACTCTCCGGAACGGGCTGATCGCCATAAATGGTAGATGTACACAGAGAGCCCAACCAGACCGACAGCTAACAACACCCAGCGCCATGGCGGTTCCTTGAAGCAATACCAAATGGTGAATGCTAATATTGTGCACAAACGAAGAATGACCAAACGGCGGTGGAGGACGAAGTCTGCGGAAAAGCCAGTAGAATTGCCGATCCCACCGCTCCCTGGCAAGACGTCCGAGACCTTTCCTTTACCTAAGCGCACCGCGCCACCTCCTTAGACCGCTAACGCCCTCGCTTCAATCGCATCTATAGGTTCCACTTCCAACCGCTATGCTCCTCCATGTTTAGCAAAGAAAAAAAGAGTCTGCCAAGTCTGACGACTCAGCCACTCTCGCCGACAGGATAAAGTTGCAGGATTATCTGCCGAACAAGGAGAACTTGCCTGCATGATGCAATTCAAATGCGGGAGGGATTTCAATGGACAAAGACATGCTCAAGAGACAAGTCCTGGCCGCTATCGACAAGCGCAGGGACGAGATCATCCGCCTGGGCGAACAGATTCGGGTTAACCCGGAACTGGGTTATAAGGAGCACCAAACGGCCGCATTGGTGGAACGTACTTATCAACAGCTCGGTCTCAGCTACCGTTCCGCCTCGCCCTGACCGGTTCCAAGGCAGAGATCCCGGGACGCAGCCAAGGAATCAAGTTGGCGCTGATGGGTGAGCTGGACGCGGTGGTCTGTCCCGAACATCCTGACGCTCATCCAGAAACCGGAGCAGCCCACTCATGCGGGCACAACGCGCAGGTGGCAGCCATGCTGGGGGTAGCGATGGGCCTTCTGGACAGTGGAACGGTGCAGCATCTGGACGGCAGCGTCGTACTGATGGCGGTGCCGGCGGAAGAACCGGTGGAGATAGAATGGCGGCAACGGCTGCGTGAACAAGGCAAAGTCCGCTTCTTGGGCGGCAAGCAGGAGCTTATTGCCCTGGGAGAACTGGATGACATCGACCTCACCGTCATGTTCCACAGCACTGCTACACAACCCAAGCGGAAAGCAGCAGTTGGAGGAACCGCCAACGGATTTGTTGCCAAGTTCGTCAAGTATAAGGGCAAAGAAGCCCATGCTGGAGGTGCCCCCCACGCTGGTGTGAACGCATTGAACGCAGCCATGCTCGGCCTGATGGGCATCCACGCCAACCGCGAGACGTTTAAAGATGATGACACCATTCGCATTCACCCGATCATCACCAAGGGCGGAGACTTGGTGAACATCATACCAGCAGACGTACGTATGGAGACATATGTTCGCGGCAAGACCATGCCCGCCATCCTGAATGCCAGTGCTAAGGTCAATCGGGCGCTGCGGGCAGGGGCAGATGCGGTGGGCGCAGAAGTGGAAATCATCGAGATACCGGGCTTCCTACCCCGGGTGAACAATGCCCGCATGACCGAGCTACTTAGGGCCAACATCGCGCAACTGGTTGGAGAAGAAAACGTGGCCACCAACACCCATGGCACCGGCTCCAGCGATATCGGCGATGTGATGCACATCATGCCTGCTATCCATCCTTATGTCGGCGGGGCCGTCGGCGCCGGCCACACCAAACACTATCGGGTGGACGACCCGGAGCTGTTCTATATCGTGCCGGCAAAGGCCATGGCGATGACTGTGATCGACCTGCTGGCTGACGGTGCCGAGGAAGCCAAAAGCATCAGGCGAGACGATCCGCCGCTGCTGACTAAAGAGGAATACCTGAAGCAGTGGGCTGACTTCTGCCAACAAGAATAGAAAAAACGGCGCTAAGAGGGCACTTCACGATGAAGTGCCCCTTTCAGTCTACACAAGTCGCTTCGTGATAGCTCCCTGGAACTCCCCCAGTCGCTTCGTGACAGCGCCGCCGCAGCGGTCAATCCAGCCGCTCTATACTAGCGCCTAGCGCGCGAAATTTCAGGTCCAGGCGTTCGTAACCGCGGTCAGCATGTTCAAAGCCCTCCACGATGCTCTCTCCTTGCGCGGAGATGGCCGAGATCAGCAACGCGGCCGCCGCCCGCAAGTCAGTTCCTTTTACCTCCGCCCCAGTGAGCTTCGGCACCCCTTCGATAATCGCAGTGCGTCCATCGATGCGCACTTTAGCGCCCATCCGCACCATCTGATTGAGATGTTCGAATCTCTCATCCCAGATAGTCTCTGTAACCATGCTGATCCCATTAGCTGTGGTCAGCAAAGCACTCATCGGCGCCTGAAAGTCGGTGAAGAACCCAGGCAAAGGCAACGTCTTCACATTGACTGCGGTCACCCGCCGATCGCAGCGAACCCGGATACTGTCGTCAAGTGCATCAACCGCAACCCCGGCTTCCTGCAGTTTGGCGATCACGGCTTCCAGATGGTCGGGGATGGTGTTTTCCAGAGTGACGTCTCCCCTGGTCATAGCCGCAGCCATCATTAGGGTGGCTGCTTCACTTTGATCGGGGATAATGGAGTGCCGGCATCCATGCAGCTGCTTTACACCAGTGATGCGAACAGTCTCGGTTCCCGCGCCAAACACGCGGGCTCCCATGGCATTCAAGAAGTTGGCTAAGTCCACAATAAACGGACCACGATAGGCATTGAAGATGGTAGTGGTGCCCTCGGCCAATACCGCTCCCAGCATCAAGTTGATAGTAGCCCCCACGGTGAGCACATCCAGGTACACCGAATGGTTACCTGGCTTGCCCATCGCCTTTACCTTTACAGTACCGTGCTCGATCGCAGCTTCGGCGCCGAGGGCGCGGAAGCCCTTCAAGTGCTGATCGATGGGCCGCGGCCCCAGGTCGTCGCCGCCGGGCAATGCCACTTCCGCCTGCCCAAACCTGGCCAACAATACACCTAACAGATAGTATGATGCCCTCATGCGCTTCACCAAATCCTGGTTGGCCACATGGTTCCGTAGCCCGGTAGGATCGATGGTCATCTGTCCCTGACCGGAATAGTCCACCTTGGCGCCCAACTGCCTCAGTATGGCGGCATATACTTCCACATCGCTGATATTGGGAAGGTTTTCGATGGTAGATGGCGTATCAGCCAAAAGCGCGGCCGGGATGGCTGCCAGGGCGACGTATTTTGAGCCTCCCACCGGCACTGTGCCGGATAACCTGGTATCACCCTTCACTCGCAGAGCAGTCATGGCAATCGCTCCTCATTCGTATTAATGAAACCGACAACTCGCGCCGGGGAAACGTGTGCAAGCTGGAAACGAGTAGGCAACCCCTCTACGACAGCTTTCCACATCACACTCCCAATGGCGACGATGGCATGATCGATAGACAAGTCCAATATAATTTGGGGAATGCTAAGTGCGACACAAAATCGCTTTCAATTATCCGTTACTGGTAACCAACTGTCAACTGCAGCCGACACCAGGTCAGGTTCGCTAGTCCGGCCGGCGGACTGGCTCAGTCCAGGAGGGTATCTTCAAACAGCTACTCTGACCCTATTTTACCCTTATCATCTGGTAGCATTGACAACCATTCAGCCAACTGCATATACTGTTCGCGAAGGGGAGTAGCTATGATCCTCGGGATCATGTTCAGGCCGTCAACACGCTGGCATTCGCCGGTCTGAGCACAGAACACCCACCTGTTTTGTTTTGCAGCAAGACCTTCGCCTCCACCAGGCGAGGGTTTTCCTTTTGGCCTGGAATCAAACACAGAGAGGTGTTAGAGATGAGTTTTTCCCCTCCCCTGGTGGCAGCAGCAACCTTTGTTGTTGCCTACCTAGCCATCGTGTTCAAGGTGACACGACCGCTTATTCTGCTGTCGCTGGCCGCATTGGTCCTGTTGCTATCTGGGACGATCAGCGTGCAAACCGCAGTCGCAGCGATCAACTACAATGTCTTAGGGATCTTCTTTGGCATGATGGTTTTGGCGGAGCTGTTTATCGCTTCCAAGGCACCAGACTACTTGGCAGGAAAAGTGGTTAGCCGGGTGCACACGGCAGGCATGGCGCTGATCGCAGTCAGTGTGTTTGCCGGATTCATCTCAGCCTTTGTTGACAACGTAGCCACTGTTTTGATCGTCGCTCCGATTGCTTTTGATATCGCCCATCGCCTGCGCACTTCTCCTGTTCCTTTCATCATTGGTATCGCCATTTCCTCCAATCTACAGGGGACCGCGACGATGATCGGAGACTCCACCAGCATCATTTTGGCCACAACCGCCAAGTTGAATTTCACCGACTTCTTCTGGATGAATGGGCGACCGGGCATTTTCTTCGCTGTGGAGCTGGGAGCCGTGGCAGCTACCGTCGTTCTATGGTACCTGTTCCGGCATTTGCGCCAACCGATTGAGTTCCGCCAGTCCACTGAGGTGCTGACATGGGTGCCCACCGGGCTATTGGTGCTATTGATAATCGCGCTCGCCTTGACATCCCTGCTCCCGAAAAGGCCTGACTACTTGGTGGGAGTGGTTGTCACAGGCTTTGGTTTGCTGGCCCTCCTGTGGAACACCTTAATGGGACGACTTCCCTTCTCATTTCTTGAGCTGGATTGGGAGACCTTTTTCTTCCTGATAGGAGTATTCGTGTTGGTGGGGAGCCTTTCGGCCACCGGCATAGTGGATATGGTCGCCGATACTATCTCTGGCCTGGCCGGAGGAAGCGTTTTCTGGGCCTATGTATCCTTGGTCTTCATCTCGGTATTGGTTTCAGCCTTTGTCGACAATATTCCCTACACCATCGCCATGCTTCCGGTAGCCCAGCAGGTGGCCGCTACGCTGGGCGCTTCGCCCTTTTTGATGATGTTTGGCCTGCTGATTGGCACCTCGCTGGGGGGTAACATCACTCCCATCGGCGCGTCCGCCAACGTGGTGGCAACCGGCATGCTTCGACGGAGAGGTTATTCTGTCTCCTTTGGGGAGTTTGTGGGGATCGGCTTACCCTACACCATGGCGGCGGTCGTTGCGGCGGCAGTGATGTTGTGGATTGTGTGGTCGTAGCAGGATAGCCTCATACTGACAGCAGCAGGGATGCAGCCACTAATGCTGCATCCCTGTTGTTTGTCGCGTTACCGATTATCTGTCAGACAGTCACTGAATGCGGTCGCTTTTGCTTGTGCATTATCACTTTCTGCACCAATGGGTGTTCACGGTTCAATCGACAAGCAGTAGTAGGGAACTCTGGTTTGTAGGGATTAGGCACCGAGTAAGTGGCGACAATCTCTTCGCCGATTGCCTGATTGATCAAAGCTTGAGGGTCGCCTATTCCTGTTAGCAGCCGGTTGATCAACATTTTCAGTCCTACAAAGGGAAGATTTCCCTCCTCTAGCGTGTCCAGGCGTTGGATCAGCATGGCCATATCCGAGCGAGAGCTGTGCTGCGTCTGAACAGCCCTGACTGGAGCGATGCCTAACAGTCCCTCTATCTGAGTAAATGCGTCAGCAAACATGACCAAATCGTTGCTGGTGGTACGAGAAACCCCAAAGACCACTACGCGCTTATTGCGTGTATGGAGTTTGCGGATCAGCTGGATCAGATCCCGGTCTCCGCAGACTAGAATGTAAGTGTCGATGTCATCTCGCGTATACATCAACTCCAAAGCGTCCAGTGAGAGCTCTATGTCGGCGGCATTCTTTCGGATGCTCTCTGATACGGACTTGGAAAATACGTGCCGTGGCTCGACACTTTTGCGCTGCAACTCGGTCTGCAGACCCTTGAACTCCGGCTGATCAAAATCCGCATAAGCCAAGGCCATCACTATCTGTCCTTCCTTATTCGCCTCCTGTTTGACCAAATCTACCAAACGACCGGCCTGTGGCACCAGCATGTAGTTGTTTTTCATGCTCCAGTATACGTTCTCGTAGTCAATAAACAGGGCCACATTGTTGTCCAAAGCTTCAACTCCTTTCATATGCCCGCCGAGACTCATTCTGTAGCCTGCCCGACGGAGGCATACAGTATGACTGGCGGGAGAAGAAAGGCGCGCACAGCCTGACCTCTATTGCTAACACTGTACAGGGCTTGCGAGGGAAACTACCATGACTAGCAATCACCCTCATTCATAAAAGTAGTTTTTGACGCTTCGCGAACTCAGCGCAGGCGCCCTCAAGATCTTGATTCCTCGCGGAGTTCACGCTCAGCTTGTCGAACCGCTCGGGATGGCAAGAACTTTCGAGAGAAAAGAAGCGCCCGCTATCCAGCTCCCTTACTGGATAGCAGGCAACAGCTTGGTCAGCTTTTTGCCAGATGTAGAGTAATCTCCTGCCGGTTATGAAACAGATGCTGGGCATGGACCACCTGAAGCGCTTCATCCAGCTTGGCGCAAACCTCGCGAACGGTATGCAAAGGCCGCTTGCCCATCAGCTTCACGGTCAAGATCACGTGACCTCCAACTGACAGGTGAGGAACCAGGCGATTGATTGCACTCACCGTAAAGAAGGGATCCCAGCTCATGTCGCAGGTGATCAGATCCAGCTGTATGCTCTGGGGCAGGGTTAGCTGGCGAACATTTTGCTGCAAGAAGGTCAGCCCAGGGTAACCACGCAAGCGGTGGTCCAGCAGACCGGTGTCCACAGAAATCACCTTCATGCCGCGTTCCAGCAGCACCGAAGTCCAGCCCCCCGGTGCCGCACCCAGATCCAAGGCCAAGCCACCTGGAGCAAACCTCAATTGCCAACGGGTAATCGCCTCCAACAGCTTGAACTTGGAGCGCGAAATATCCTCGGCAGACTTGCGGAAATGGATCTTGCCGCCTGACCAATCTGTCAGGTTCCACGCTGCCGGAGATACTCCGTAGTAGGCATTGTTTTCGGACACAGTGACCGAGATAATCCATTTGGGATCCTTGATGGCGGGCAAGAAGCCCAGTTGCAGCAGTCGCCCATCCAGTGCAGCTTTCAGCTGACGCCCTTGTCCAGACTGGCTGCTGTTGATCCAGCGGCCTTGAACGGCCACAGAACAGCCTACGGGCGCTCCCAGCAGGTCCTCCTGCAAGTGCTCATTAATACTTCTATGTAGAGTTTCCATATCCGTATAGTCTAGCACTGTTGCTGTATGCATGTGGTGCAGGAAGATAGGGGTGTCTGACAAAAGAAGGTGATTTGCCAAGCTGGCATCTGGATGCTCCCAAAAGAAGACGCCGTCACCCAACACAGTGATCTCCCCGACGCCCTCGGACCGGGTTCGCACTTCCTCTACGGCCACATTGGTAAACTCGGGGCTTGCGGTTAACACCAACCCGGTTTTCATTATTGCTCCCCCTTGCGCTTTTCATCAAAACTTGCGCTTATATTAACGAACCATGGATGAACAGTCAAACCAGGCAGGGATGGGAAATGACCACTTCGGTGGCTGCACCATTCCAACCATACTTTCCGCATCCCTGGTATGGATTATGGTCAATTATGGCAAGATACGCCGGGTGATGTCAAATGTCCGTGTGGGTACAAGCTGCCCTTGCCTTGATTGCTGTTGCTACCGTGTCCAGACTGTTGGGCGATCTGCCCAACAAGCATTTTCTGGCGTTGGCCACTGGCTGCTTTTTCTACGTGCACCCTGCGCCGATGACATTTGGCCTGGCTGCGTTGATCTTCTGGGACCAGGTGCATAACAGCGGCGACAACGACCGCTTCATGTTTCTGCCGACGCTGGGAGGCGCTTTGCTCACTAGCTTCGTCTCCTTGCCATTGCGAGAGTCGATGTTAACAGTAACTACCGCTCAATCAGGCACCAGCTTGGCCACCGGTCTCAGTTGGGCAGAAAGCCTGCGCGCCTGTCTGGCCATACCGCTGTTGGAACAATACTGCCTAGCGATAGTCTTGGCCAGCCTGTTGAAAAAGGGATGGACCGAGCGTTATGCACTGCTTACGGCCGCACTGCTCTTTGCGCTCCTACAAGGGCACCCGGGCGCGATGATGACTCGAGCTTTGGCGGGCTGTGTCTACGGCTGGCTCTACCTGAGGCACGGCTTCTGGAGTGCTGTTACCGCCCATGGTTTGAGTAGCGCCTGGACGCTATTGGTGACGCTATGGCTAGGATAAAACAAAAAAACCAAGCAGTTATGCTTGGCGCCAATTTACGGTAATGGTGTCGGAGGCGGGACTTGAACCCGCACGGTTGCCCATACGCCCCTCAAACGTACGCGTCTGCCAATTCCGCCACTCCGACCAATCTTGCAGAATAAAACAAAAATGGTGCCGAAGGTGGGATTCGAACCCACACGAGCGTTGCACTCACTGCGCCCTGAACACAGCGTGTCTGCCAGTTCCACCACTTCGGCACGTCTCTCAGCAAGGACAAGTATTATATTACTCGGGTTAGCCTAGATTGTCAAGCCTGCTTCGCTGATGTTCATACAAAACGATGTCAATCAAAGTTGTCCCATTGATACAGGCTGCGATAAATCAGTTGCTGCTGCAAGACCTTGCGCACATACCTTCTGGTCTCCTCGAAGGGAATGCTGCCAGCATCTTCTAGAGTGCCGTCCCAAATCCCTTGCGTCAACCAGCCCTCCACATTTCCACGGCCGCCATTATAGGCGGCCACAGCGACCGGAAGCTCCTGCCCAAACTCCTTCAGCAGATTGGCCAAATACCACGTTCCGAGCCTGATGTTCACCTCTGGCGAGAACAGCTCCTGTTGCTGAAAAGCAGATAAGCCCATTTGCTCTGCCACCCAGTCAGCGGTGCTGGGCATTAGCTGCATTAAGCCGGCTGCTCCTTTAGGGGATACGGCGTTCGCTTGCCACCGGCTCTCCACATTGATCACTGCAGCTACCAGACTGGGGTCTACCCGACGCAGCCTGGCCTCTCGCACAATCACCTGCTGGTGACTCAACGGGTAAAGCCACCTCAGAAGTTTCGGGGCAACATTGACCAACACCAAGATGAACAGGAAAGCCAACAAGAGTGAAACCAGCCTTCTCAGGGCCCTTCTGACAGCCCTCATCTATCAGCTCCTTTGAATGGCTGCCGTCTCACTTTGGCGCGAGCTATGGCCTGTTGATAAGCCAACTCCACCTGTTGTCTGGTGGCATCCAGGGAGCCATTGTTGTCAATGATTTGGTCCGCGAAGGCGGCCTTTTCATTGAGTGGTAGTTGAGCGCGAATACGCTGTAACGCTTGATCCCGCGTCAATTGATTGCGTTGCATCAACCGCCGCAGTTGAGTCTCTTGGTCAACCATCACCACCCAGATCTCATCCATCATAGCCTGCAAAGAGGTCTCTATTAATAGAGGAATATCGAGTATTACCGGCTGTTGATATCCCTGCTGGTGCAAATCGTCAATCATCTGCTCCATGCGGTCGATCACATGGGGATGAACGATGCTGTTTAACTTCTCCCGAGCCTGTCTGTCACTGAATATGATCTGCCCCAATTGCTGTCGGTCGATTTGGCCGTCAGAACGAACTATTCGTGCGCCAAAATGCGCGACGATAGCCTCGTATGCAGCTTCTCCTGGCTCCACCACCTGCCGGGCAATTCTATCCGCGTCAATCACTGCTGCTCCCATATCCAGCAAGACTTTTACAACCGTGCTCTTGCCACTGGCAATTCCGCCGGTCAAGCCAATTCGATACAAAAGAATCCCACCTATCAGAATAGCATCCGCCAGCTACAGCCTTCCACTATGCCGGTTATCCGGCAAACAAACCAAAAACACCCAAGAATATTAACAGCATGCCAGGAAGAACAACCAGCTTCTTGCTCAGTCTATGTTGTAGATGATAACCTAATTCCCATCCCAATAGTAGAGCGCAGAACTTGATCGCGCCCACGGCCAAGGCTGTGGGCAGGGCCGAGAGTCCAGTCATAGCTGCCCCCAAACCAGCACCAAAGGCATCCAGCGCCAACGCTGTACCGAGCAGAATTGCCTCCTGCCAACTGATTATGCCGCTTTGGTCGCGGTCAGCCAACGCCGGCTGGCGCAGCACCTGAATCACCAGGCCAAAGGCGTGCAGGTTGATTTGGGCTATGGGACGTTGATTGAAGTCTGGGACCTCTGTTCGCTCGCCTCCCGCTGCCTGCACTTCCACATCCGTCTGGCTATGTTGGTAGATCACATAGACTCCCAGCGCCATCAATAGCACCGCACCAATGGAGCTGGCAGTACGCGGGGCAAAGAGACCGCTGAGCATGTGCCCCAGGATCATTGCCAGATAGATCACGCCGGCTGACATTACGCAGATTACCAGCACTGCTGCCGGACTCATTTTGATCCTCTGCGCTCCGTAAGACAAGGCTGCGGCGAAGCCATCCAGGCTGACCACCACTCCCAAGATCACAATCATCAATGACAAGACTGCCTCACCTCTCTCCTGGCATCATATGCCGGGCCAGATCAGTAAGGTGCGTCTATGCCTATTGCCTGCCAGGCGAAGGACACGGGGACGGTTCTCTGCTGTCCGGGTGGACGGCAGAGAACCGTCGGAAACCACTGAAGAAGCCTGCAGTTGCCCTTCTAAGCACTTCGACCAGCTCAGCGCGTAAGCTCCATGAAGAATCCTAAGGAAGCCTGCATCTACGGGGTTTTGGATTCCTCACTGCCGTTTGTAATGACCGCTTTCGGCGGTCTTATCAGCAGTCTCAAACCGTCCCCATATCCATTTCACAGATCAAGGTCGCGGGCAGCGCTGACATTGGGCACAGAAGTGGGCACTGCGTCCAGCCAACTTGGTCCGTTGAATAGGCTGACCACACTTCGGGCAAGGCTGGCCTTCCCTCCCATAAACAGTCAGTTGGTGCTGGAAGCTGCCACTCTCCCCCAAGCCATCCACATAGTCGCTGAAAGTGGTTCCCCGCATGGCAACACCAGCCTGCAGCACCCTGATTAGGCAGTCATGCAGACGCTGTACTTGCTCGAAGCTTAGCTCATGGGCCGGCGTCTCGGGATGAATCCCTGCCAGGAAGAGACTCTCGTCAGCATAGATATTCCCAACACCGGCAATTACGCACTGGTTGAGCAACAAGTTCTTGATCTTCGTACGACGCGAAGATAACAATCCAGCGAACTCTTCCACGGGAAAGTGTTCCAGGGGCTCCCAGCCCAGCTTCTCCATATTGGCAACACGGGCGATATCATGATCAGGTGCCAAGTACATGGCACCAAATTGCCGCATATCGGAAAAGCGCAACTGATCGCCCCCTCGCAGCTGAAAGAGCACATGGGTATACTTGGGCAATGGCTGGGTGGATGGTGCCAGTCGCAGTTGTCCGGTCATGCGCAGGTGAATTACCAAGGTGTAGTCTCCCGTCAGGCGAAACAGTAGGTACTTGCCCCGGCGTTCAATAGCCAAAAACTGTCTACCGCGTATAGATGCAACAAATTGGTCTGGATGCGGATACTTGATGATTCGCTGCAATCCAATCTCCACGTCCTCTATGGTCTGACCTACCAAATGGGGAAGCAGTGAACGACGGACCGTTTCAACCTCAGGCAGCTCGGGCATAGAAGTCCCTCCTCGATGTCAATGCCACGATTATACCATGTCGCAATTTGGGACAGCAGAAGTTGGTGGAGAAAGCGACACAGCCAAGGGTAGCACCAGTAGCCACCTGCCAAATACCATGCCGATAGCTAAGGCTCAACCGCAACTCATTCGGCGAATGGTGCCACGTTAAGCCAATTGCTTCCCACCTTCACGTCAACCTTCAAAGGAACCAGCAGTGACAGCGCTTGTTCCATTTCCTCGCGCACCAGACGCGCCACATCGCGCAACTCGTCTGTTGGCACTTCGAAGATCAACTCATCATGCACCTGCAGAATCATCTGACTGTCAAAACCACCCTGGCGCAAGCGCCGTTCGATATTCACCATCGCCAATTTGATCTGGTCAGCTGCACTGCCTTGAATCGGGGTGTTCATGGCCGTACGCTCCGCAAAAGAGCGCAAGTTATAGTTCCTGCTGTTGATATCAGGGAGATAGCGCCTTCGTTGCAGCAGCGTGGTGACAAACCCATCGGATCGGGCCTGCCCTATGACCCGGTCGATGTAGTTTTTCACCCCGGCGTAGCGGGCAAAGTAGCGGTCGATGTATGCCTTTGCCTCCGCCCTGCTGATTCTCAGGTCCCGTGAAAGGCCGTAGTCACTGATGCCATACACGATGCCAAAGTTGACCGCCTTTGCCCGCGCCCGCATTTCACTGGTCACTTCCGATAGTGCAACGCCGAATACCTCTGCAGCCGTGCGTGTGTGGATGTCCTCGTCATTAATGAAGGACTTGATCAGGATCGGATCCTGAGATATGTGAGCCAGTATGCGCAGCTCAATCTGGGAATAGTCGGCTGCCAGGATCAGGTCGAAGCCAGGACCAGGCAGGAAGGCCTTGCGGATCTCCCTCCCCTCAGCCAAGCGGATAGGGATGTTTTGCAGGTTTGGCTCGCTGGAACTAAGCCGACCGGTGGTGGTTACGGTCTGATGATAAGTCGTGTGCACTTTGCTGTCTATCGGGTCCACCACCTGCAACAATCCGTCCAAATAGGTTGACTTTAGCTTGGCCAACTGCCGATACTGCAGAATATTGTTCACAATTGCGTGCTGGTCTGCCAATGCCTCCAAAACCTCGGCATCGGTGGAATAGCCTGTCTTGGTCTTCTTGATCACCGGCAAGCGCAGTTGCTCAAATAGCACACGCCCCAACTGCTTGGGCGAGTTGATATTGAATTCCTCGCCTGCCAATGAGTGAATATCGGCCATGATTGCTGCCAAGCGCTGTTCGAAGTCTGCTTGCATAGCCTTGAGCACCTGCTGGTCCACACTCACTCCACGTAACTCCATGGCTGCCAGCACGGAGCTGAGGGGAAGCTCTACTTGCCGGTACAGGTACTCCAACTCTCGCTCAGCCAGTCGCTGCTCCAAATGCGGAAGCACCCTGAAAATGGCCGCCGCATCACGTGCTAATGCCTGCAATGGCTCGCCCTGTTCAGGCACCAACTGTTGGCCCAGGTATGCCTCCGCCAGCCGGGGTAGAGAATAATCAGTCTGACTTGGCTCCAGCAGATACGCAGCCAGCAGTGTATCTCCGTTGGGCTCGGGCAGATGCAGGCGATAAGAGCGCAAAGCCACGTCCATCTCCTTGCAGTCATGTCCCCAGAGCCTGAGCCCCGCAAGGCTGAATAATGCCTCCAGCTGGTCTGTGCAACCCGCGATATCGGGAAGCGTGAACACCTGCTCCCCGTCCACAGTCATAGCCAGTGAAATCTGCCCCGATGGATGGCGGTCCCAGGCCATGGCCAACTTCCCGTTGTCCTTTGCCTGCTGCAAAAGCAGAGCCCAATCCTCGGCCTGCTGTA
Source organism: Bacillota bacterium (assembly GCA_050949055.1). Lineage (GTDB taxonomy): Bacteria > Bacillota > UBA994 > UBA5500 > UBA5500 > JAEZJZ01. Next base: position 35,306 of record JBMNFA010000008.1, read on the forward strand.
ACGAGCAAACTTGGCAACTCAGGCGCTCCTCTGCCGACACTGCATCAGCCTGTTCTGCCGGCAACCTCTCTAGCAGGCTCTTCAACTCATATTCGCGATAGGCCTTACCCAGCGCTGAATAGTCGGCGGCCTGCCGTTTTAGATCGGTTAGCTCGATCTCCAAGGGCAGATCCCGGACGATAGTGGCCAATTCCTGGCTAAGCAGCGCTTGGTCATGGTAGGTCTTGAGCAACTGCACCTGCCTCTTGGTGGCATAAGCTGCTGGATCGGCCAACAAGTTGCTGAGACTGCCGGCCGCAGAGATCAACTTGCTGCCAGTCTTTTCACCAATGCCGGGCACGCCGGGAATATTGTCCGAGCTATCGCCCATCAACGCTTTAAGATCGATCAACTGGTGAGGCGACAAGCCATAGCGCGCTTCTATGGCGGCGGGATCCTGTGTCTCCATATCGCTGATCCCCTTCTTGGTCAGCATCACTGTCACATCCCGCGATACCAACTGCAACGCATCGCGATCTCCAGTTACGATCACTGCCTGCACCCCAGCGCGTTCCGCCTTCGCAGCCAGGGTACCGATGATATCGTCAGCCTCATAACCTGGGAACTCCAAAATTGGTATGCGGTACCCGGCGAGGATTTCCTTGATGTACGGTATCTGCTCGCTCATCTCATTCGGTGTCTTCTGTCTGGTGCCTTTGTACTCAGGATAGCGCTGCAGCCTCACCGTAGGACGACCGAGATCGAACGCTACGGCTATGTATTCGGGCTGGTGGTCATCCAGCAAGCGAGTGAGCATCATAGCGAAACCGTAAACAGCGTTGGTATAACGACCGCTGGCGGTGGAAAGCAGCGGCAACGCATAAAAAGCCCGGAAAGCCAGGCTGTGACCATCTAGCAGGAACAACCGCGGTTTCTTGGCCATTTCAGTACTCCCCCCATCTATTGTTCTGCTCTCATTCTACCAGAAACAGCCGCCTGCCGCCTGTGCCAATGCTGGTTAGTCACCTGGGTAATCCTGCGGTATGGGAAGCAGCCAGATCACGCGTTGATATGAACCATTGTTGTCTCCCCATCACCCCATGACTCAAAAAAGCCGCCCGTAGGCGGCAGTATGCGCTCTCTTTTTCACCCCAATGATGGGCGCTCGCCTAAACCAAACGGCGATAACGGTATGCGAACCAACCGGTTCCAATGCCGAACAAGCCCAAGCCGACGGCACCTGACCAAAGCCAACGAGCACGCTCTTGGCCCGTCCCAACAAGTGCAGGAGAAGACTGTCCAGCGAACATCAGCTTTCCCTCTCCATCGACAGAAGTGGCTTCAAAACCAGGCTCTCCTTCAACTGGTTGACCCATCTCCGTATTGCCGGCTCTATCTGTGGCAGACCGGTCGCTGGGCGGTGCTTCCGGCAGTCCATCAGGTTCTGCCTGGGGCTGCGCCTCCTGCGTCAGCGATGAAATTCCAAACGGGACTTCCTCGCCTGCGGCTGGCTGGGCGCTTTCTGGGGCTTGCGACAGAATACTCATTGGAGATGCATCGTCAGCCGCAGGCTGACCGTGCCAAACGGTCGGAAATAGGTACAAATTGCTCGCCAAAACAGTAATTACAATGGCCGCGGCCAGCGTGGACAACCTTGGCAGCAAGTAGCGAATGGCGGTCGGTTTGCGCTGGCTGCCGAGAGCTACCCTTCGCAGCAGCTCGTCACGGAAACCGGCTGGCGGTGACACCATCGGCAGCGAACTCAACAGCCGCTGGTCATCTCGCAGGCCTGAAAGCAGCATTCTGCAGTCAGCGCAATTCTCCAGGTGTTGTTCCACCTGTTTGGCTTCGACGGGCGTGAGCGCGTCATCGACGTACAGTGCTAGCAGATTTCTGATTTTAACGCACGACATCACTCAGCCCCCCTTTCAATCGGTTTGACGCCAATGGTCGACTATTTGTTCCTCCCGTTGCAGCAGCTTTCGCAACGCCAAACGAGCACGGCTGATACGGGACTTGACAGTGCCCAAATTCAGATCCAAAATCTGCGCAATCTCGTCGTAACTGTGACTCTCCAAGTCCCGCAATACCAATACAACACGATAGTCTTCCGGCAGGCTCCGCAAAGCCTGCTGCACCAGTTGCTGCAACTCGTGTTGCAGCGAAAGCTCTTCAGGCCCGGAATCGGAGGAAGGCAACTCCCTGGTAATCTCGCCATCGGACGTCTCTATAGTCTCATCCAGAGAGACAACCACTGTCGGGCGTCGCTTTTTCTTGCGCATCTCGTCATAAAAGCTGTTGGTGACAATGCGATATAGCCAGGTAGAAAAGGTCGATTGGCTGCGGAATTGCGCAAGATAACGATAGACTTTGAGAAAGACTTCTTGAGCCAAGTCGTATGCATCTTGCTGCTCTCCGGTAAGGCGTAAAGCCATGTTATAAACTTTTGTCTGGTATCTCTCTATCAGCATATCAAAGGCTTGCGAATCGCCTGTTTGAAACAACTCAACTAAACGTTCGTCACTCAATTCCAAGTCTATCACCCCCAGTAGGGCCCACGATATGTCTATCATTTTACCTTATTCAAGCAGCTTTGTCTTGTGCACAGGGAGTGGTAGTCTTGCGCGTGATATCGACAACAGGTGGCCGCGCTAGATATAATTGGTTGATTGGCTGCAAATCCCGGCAAGCAATCTATTGAAATTGAAACAGGGAGACTGATGTAGATCAGGCAGCCCGACATTATTAGCCAATGAACGGAGGATCAGAATGCTGACCAGCAAACAACGCAGTTATCTACGCGGGCTGGCTAATCCAATGGAGCCCATCTTTCAGGTGGGCAAGGGCGGAGTCGCAGACAGTGTGGTGACCGCAATCAACGATGCCTTGGTGGCCCGGGAGTTGATCAAGGTAAGGGTGCTAAAGAACGTGGACGAAGACATCAGGTCTATTGCCAATGTCTTGGGAGAGAAGACTGGAGCAGATGTTGTTCAGGTGATCGGTCGCAATTTGGTGCTCTATCGCCGTAACGATGAGAATCCCGTCATTGTGATGCCCTAGCAGACGCCAAAACCAGGCAGCATGGCTAGCACCGCAGGTGGTCATCCAGGCCCCTGGGCAATGTCCAGTCCCTCAGCCTTAAGGTTTGAGTCCATATACTGGACTGAAAGAGGTGAAGAGTCAAGTGAGGACACTGCGAGAATTTCACTGCTTCTTGGGCACTTCCGGAAGGCTATCCTTGATAGACCGCTGCAGTTGGCGCTCGGCATAGTTCGCCTCTGCGCGGCTGACGGGCTTCTCTCTCAGCGACTGAGCCCGAGGGCTGCTGGTCGCATCAGCATTCTCTTGCTGATACGGGTGTAGCTCGCGACGCTGCAACAGCCGATCATCATACTTATCCACATAGAGCTCATTGTTTTCATCTACGGTGGCCAGAGCTACCTCGCTGACAAACTCCACATCGTAAGCGCGCAAGTGGTCGCGTAGCCACTTCTCACTTAGTCGACGCTGCTTCAGGTTCTGGTGATTTATCTGACCATCGCAAATCACCTCGACTTCCAGGCCGCGGTCCTTCCCGGTCACCAGCAGATCCTGCCGTGTCAGCGGCTCCGCTTGCGGCATCCGCAGGACGGAGAGGTCTCCGTCGGGCTCCAGGATCGCCAGCTCAACGTCCGCCAACCGAAAAGCGTTGCGGGCACGCAGTTTGGACAAGAGTTGCTTGATGTTCATCCGTTTTCGATAAAGGTTATGCTCCAAGAGTTTGCCGCGATAGACCAGTACGGTGGGTTCTGAGCTTCCGCCCTGTCGTAAGGCAGAGCTACGCAGCAACACATACCGGTCCAGCAGGAAAAGTGCCATCCAGGCGGCTGTAAGCAACCCCGCTCCTAGCAAGCTCCCATCCTCCCCTAAAGCGGCCAGTCCGAGGAGCACGGTTAATCCAAACATTAAACTGAGCTGCAGCACGTCGGTTTCGCTGGCCCGACCGAGCCCCAGCAGCCGAACCGCAAACCGCAAGACCAGATAGGCTACCAGGGCCCTGACTAACAACATCCAAACCCACATGACTAGTCAAACCTCCTCAAGAAAGCGTGTGTTCATTAAGCCAAACGGGCGTCCTTTGGGGCAGCAGGAACGCAACTTCTAGCTACTGCTAGTCTGCTCCAAGCAGATGCACTTCCATGCCGGCAGCGGGAAGTGGCACAATAGACTGAAAGCCCCGCACTGCGGGGCTTTCACCAAAGCCTACTGCTGCTTCTTGATGGAACTTTGGATTTGTGACTGTTTAGCTACCGTACTCTGGGTAGAAGCTATTGGACTGCCAAAAGTCGGCTGGATCTCGCTGGCGTACTGAGGCTCTTCCTGCATGATATAGTTCAGGCGGCTTTTCAGCTGGCTGACGGTGTTGTCCATGTTCTGGGCTAGCTGCTGAAACATCTGTTTCGCCTGTTGATCTTTCGTTTCCAACGCAAAGGTCTTCAGACTGGCGCAGAGGCTTTCAGCACTAGCTAGGGCCTGAGCAAACTGCGAAGCAACTGTCAATGAGAACACCTTCTTTCAGAATTGACTTCATGTGGAGTTTGCCTTGATAGCTAGTGCTTTATGGTGTCACTTGTTGCCGCCGATAGCATCATCCGCCAAACCAGACCAGCCCAGACAGCGTCAAGACTGCGCCTTTGACTGAATGCTTGACAGAGGTTATAGCCGGCGCTATACTAATAAATGTTCATCAGGCGGGCCGAAGTGGCGGAATGGCAGACGCACTTGACTCAAAATCAAGCGTCCTCTGGGCGTGTGGGTTCGACTCCCACCTTCGGCACCAATTTGATACAGTCACCGCAGACAATCAGGTCTGCGGTTTTTCTTTTGAAAGCCCCTTGAACAGACGAGGGATATGATCCCCTCCTCTAATCAGGGGCTTTCATGAGTGACCGATCATGTCAGTGGATGAGGCTGAACAAGAAGGGGCAGCAGCCTCCCCGCAATAGGGGGAGCCTGCTGCACTTTCACTCTGAGTGCCGCCAGGCTTGAATCGACTGACAATCCACATCAGAGCCGGATGTTTCGGCTTCCCATTTGCTGTGGTCACGTCGACACCAGCCACCGAGTGAACGATACTGACAGTCGTCACGATCGCAGTAGACATGTCGCATAGAACTTGCCTCCTTTTTAAACCAAGCCGTTATGCTGTTTGAGAACTCGTACAGCCTCTGAAATCTGCTGATCGTCGGTCACCGCGGTTAGAATGAACGAATATCCCCGCACACGCGCCGTGCCAGCCATGCCACTCACCGCTGGATCACTGCCCAGCAACACGCCGCTGTCATCATCCAGCATGGCGCCTTCCACCAATCCAGCGTTGCTGGCGATCTCCCCGGTCATCGGGTTATGCAGTTCGTCGCTCAACTCCGAGCCAGGCACGTGCCCAAACTGGTCGATTTGAACTACTTCAATACCCATCTCTAATAGCTGCTCTTTCGCTTTGATGGCATCCTCCGCACTGCTAAAATAAGAGATTATGTTGCGCTCGCCCACAATATCCATCCCTTCAGCAAATTGGGAGAGCTTGCGGTCCTGCTCCTATCAAAACAGCGACCTTCCGCAGCCTAGTTCCCTGCTTATTCTTGCCTCCCTCTTTGGGGCAAAATACGCGAAAAGTGAACAAACTGCACCGACCCGCGTACAGACAGGAAGGAGGGTAGAACGATGATGACTATTGGTAACCTTTGGTGGCTGATCGTGTTGTCTGTGGTCACGGTGATTGGCGTTTGGTATTGGACAACGACTGCTTCCCACCGTGTAGTGGAGCGCATTTCCCACGAGGATCCGAAGCTCTACAACTTTCGGTTTCGACAAAAGGACAACAGATCACAGCATAAGTGACGGAACCCTGGCGTAGGTTTCACTATCCCGAGGTTGCTAAAGCGTGCTAGAATGGGATCATGTCGACCGCAGCTCAGCGGTCTTGATGCGGGAGGAACCTATGGACAGTGAGAAGCGCACAGGCACGTTTTCTAAGGCATTCCTATTCATAGCTGTAGGCGCACTGCTGCTACAGATGGGCACTGGCATTCAAAGCACGGTCTTCAGCAATTTCGTGTCCGACGAGATTGGCATTGGTGCAGACCAGCTGGGGCTAATTTCTGGCATTAGAGAAGTTCCGGGGCTGATGACAGCAGCGTTGGCAATGGCTGCACTGCTGTTCACCGAGTCCGTGCTGGCTACCATCTGTATGCTCCTGGTAGCAGCCGGTATGTTGCTCTACTCCGGAGCCGACGGATTTGGCGGTTTGGTCCTGGCTACCATCGTGATGAGCGTCGGGCAACACCTGTACTTCCCTCTACAAAGCGCCATGGTTCTCAAGACTTCTGCTTCTGGGGAGCGGGCCAGTCGCCTAGGCTCCCTGAACAGCGTAACGGCCTTGGCCACGGTAACAGCCACCCTGATGGTACGAGCGATGACTGGACAGGTGAGCATGCGAGCCATGTTCCGTGTTGGGGCTGCCATCGCAGTTTGCGGCGCCGTGTTTCAGGCACTGGTGAAGCGGGGAGGCAAGGCGAATTTGCGCAAGGCCCTTGTTTTCAAGTGGAAATACAAGAGCTATTACGTACTTTCGCTTCTGGGCGGCTCCCGACGGCACATGAATCAGACCTTTGCCATCTTTGCTCTGGTTAACTTGTATGGGGTAAACCTGGCCACCATCTCCACTTTGTTGTTGATCAGCAACGTGATTGCTATCCTCACCCGCCCGATGTTGGGCAAGTTGATCGACAGGTGGGGCGAGGGCAAAAGCCTCACTCTTAACTACACGGTGGTGGCAGTGCTATTCTTGGGCTATGCATTCGTCCGGAACATCGGCCTGCTCTATGCCATCTTCATCATTGACCAGATGTTCTTAGGCTTTGAAGTGGCGATCACCACCCATCTAGACAAGATTTGCGATCAGAATGACATCTCTGCCAGTCTGGCCATGGGGGGGACGATCAGCCACATCTCTGCTGTGTTAATCCCAATGATAGGCGGCTTCCTATGGGATGCTATCAGCCCCATCGCCACGTTCATGGTCGGATTTGGGCTGTGCATTATCTCGCTGCTACAAGCCTACTACTTGCCCAGCCCTGAAAGCATCCGCCATCAGCAAGTTGCCTGACCGATGGATGGTTGCCTCCGCCTCCGCAGAGAATAATAAAGAGGGCATCTTCTGAGGAAGGTTGCCTAATCTTGGCCCTGCAGAACAGGGTCACCTGAGGAGGTGGAATGATGAGCAAGGTCAAGTGCCATGTGAACACCTGCACCCATTGGATGGGTGGCATGTGCGGTGCCCACAATATTGACATCCTGCCAGAGGAAGAAGGCAAAATGGCGCGAATCGATGAGCAGACCGAATGCAAGACCTTCTACAAACGCGATGGACTGGCCTCATACCTGGGCTCTATGGACAATGTCAATTGGAGCGGGATGACATCCACGATGGTGGGAGGAGAAATGAGCCCGTCGATAACCTGCGCGGTCAACAGTTGCGTTCATTGGGGCGACGGAGATGTCTGCCATGCAGATGCTATCGAGGTGGTCGGCAGCAATGCCGATGAGTGTCAGGACACCAACTGTCGTACATTCAAACAGAGATAGACCAAGAAAGCGGGGCAGCCCATCCACGGATGGACTGCCCTATGTTGTCAAGCCAGCAGCCGAAGGCATCAGCCGACTGGTTAATCACACAGAACGCACCCGCATGTTTCGTGCTACAATACCAGATAGACCGTCGAGGATAAGGAGACAGAGAAGATGGAAAGCAGATCTACAGCTTACGGCTATCTACTGGTGGCCATCTCATCCATAGGCTTTGGCACTCTGGGGCTGTGGGGAAAGTGGGGCTACCAGGCGGGGTTCACTCCCGAAAGCCTGCTGGTACTGCGCTTCGGAATTGCCAGTATCTCGCTGTGGGCGGTATTGTTACTCAAGCAACGCAGATTTCCCTGGCCAGGAAAGCGAGCGGCAGTGGCTTTCATTTTTCAGGGAGCGGTGTTCTATGCACTGACCGCCCTTTGTTTTTTCGAGGCTCTCAGTTTGTTGCCAGCTGGATTGGCCAGCATGCTGTTCTATCTTCACCCCGTCATGACCACCATCCTGGCCGGCTGGCTCTGGCACGAACGTATCAGTCGACCTCAGATACTGGCCCTGGCGGTAGCCTTTGTGGGCACGGCACTGTTGGCGGGAGAGGCGTTCTCTGGGCAACTGTCGCTGCTGGGCGTTTTGCTCACATTGATGGGTGCTGCCGCCTATTCCGGGTTCACCCTGGTGGGGCAATCCACCGGCCATTTGGCCAAACCACTGGTTGCATGCACCTACAGCACCACCGCATGCTTTCTTAGCCTGTTGCTGTGGGCTCGTCCCAGCCTCTCTTGGCTGGCTAGCTTATCCTGGAAACAATGGCTGATCGGCTTCGGTGTAGCCCAAGCTGCCACTGTAATTGGCATCCTGTTCTTTCTGTCTGGTGTAGCGATCATCGGCGCCAGCCGAACAGCCATTATAGCTGCTTTGGAGCCGGCCAGCGCCGTGGTCTTCTCGGCGCTGCTCTTGGGCGAACAAATGACAGCTAATCAGTTGCTGGGGGTGGTGGCTATTTTGGGCAGCATCTGCATCCTGTTTGTGCTGGGTCGGGCTGGGCAAGAGCAATCGACAAGTCAGGCTATCACCGCTAAGCCAGATAAGAATGTTACGGGGTAGGCCAATTTGCCAGAAAAATCTGCTTGACAGACAACTAGAAAAGAGTGTACACTGCTCGAAATACAAAATACAGAGTACATTGGCGATGACGAGACCAGTAGTCAGGCAGATGCGCAAAGAGAACCGGGGGTGCTGGGAGCCCGGTAGTAATCACCTGATGAACCTCACCTCCGAGCGGCGGGCTGAGCTAAGGCAAGGCTCGACGGGACTCAACCGTTAACATGAGCCGAGCCAGGGAGGCATACCCTTGCTCGCATTGAGATAGCCGATCAGGCTAAGTAGGGTGGTACCGCGGGTTGCTTTGCTTCCTGCCCCTAATCAGGGGCAGTGTTTTTTTTACCCATTTTATTTTTTGCAATATTCAATTATTTTACATCAGCTGACGGGAGGTGGTGTGTTTGGGACTTGACCCTGATCTTATGTGGCTGCTGACAGCCCAGACCAATCAAAAGCGATTAATTGAGGTGAAAAACATGTCTGAACAACTTCTGGTGGTCAACAACTTGCGCACCGAAATCAGGACCCGTCAAGGTCGCTTCAATGCGGTGGATGGAATCAGCTTTGAACTGAACAGGGGCGAGACGGTCGCTGTGGTTGGCGAGTCCGGCTGCGGCAAGAGCATGACTGCGCTCTCCATCATGGGTCTCTTGCCGCAGCCCCTCGGTCGAGTCTTGGCAGGTGAGATCCTGTTCCAGGGCCGTGATCTGTGTCAACTATCCAAGAGAGAAATGCAAACGCTACGAGGTCGTGACCTGGCGATGATCTTTCAAGAACCGATGACCTCGCTTAATCCAGTGTTGAGTATCGGAGAGCAGTTGCAGGAAGGCTTGATGCTGCATCGCCGCATGGGCAAGAACGAGGCAAGGGAGTATTCCACAGAGCTGCTGCGCCAGGTAGGCATTCCGTCGGCGGCAGACCGTTTGACCAGCTACCCCCATCAGCTGAGCGGCGGCATGCGACAACGGGTGATGATTGCCATGGCGATGTCCTGCCAACCTAGCCTGTTGATCGCCGATGAGCCGACTACGGCTTTGGATGTGACCATTCAAGCACAGATTCTGCGCCTGCTGAAAGACCTGCAAGAGCAGCGGGCTACCTCCATCCTATTGATCACTCACGACTTGGGAGTTGTGGCGGGTATGGCCGATCGCGTGTTGGTGATGTACCTGGGGCGTCTGGTGGAAGCAGCGTCGGTACACACTTTGTTCTCGCGACCACTGCACCCTTACACCGACGGATTGCTGCGTTCCATTCCCAGTATGCGGCAAAAGCGGCAACGGTTGCATCAAATTGACGGCGCAGTTCCCAAGCCAACCGATGCACCAGGTGGCTGCCCATTTCATCCCCGTTGCCCACAGGCCAGCGCAATCTGTGCCAAACAGGCCCCGGAGCTACGTTCCGGAGGCGAAGGGGTCCAGATAGCCTGCTGGCATCCACTGCATTCACCCTTGGAGGAGGTGGGATCGTGAGCGAAGCCTTGCTTTCGGTGCGAAATCTGAGTGTGCATTTCGATGTAGCCAAAGGCGGCGGCCGCAAGCTGCGGGCAGTAGATGGTGTCAGCTTTGACATTGCACAAGGAGAAACGTTGAGCTTGGTCGGCGAATCTGGCTGCGGCAAAACCACTACAGGGCGAGCGGTATTGCGTCTAGTACCTGCTACTGCAGGTGAGGTGAGATATCGCAACGTTGACCTGCTGGCACTGAGTCAGGAAAGCCTGCGCAAATATCGCCGCCAGATGCAGATAGTCTTTCAGGACCCCTATGCATCCCTCAACCCTCGCCGCACTGTGGGCACAGCCCTGGTGGAGGCCTATTCCATCCACCGGATAGGACACCCGTCAGAACGGCGCGAAATGGCCAGGCAACTGCTGGCCCGGGTTGGCCTCGATCCTGATTACGTCGACCGTTACCCCCATCAGTTCAGCGGCGGGCAGCGGCAAAGAATTGGCATCGCTCGGGCTCTGACAGTGCAGCCCCGCCTGATCGTGTGCGACGAGCCAGTCTCGGCCCTCGACGTGTCGGTACAGGCCCAGGTAATCAATCTGTTATCTGACCTGCAGGCCGAATACGGACTGAGTTATCTGTTTATCGCCCACGATCTGAGCGTGGTCCGACAGATCAGCCATCGGGTGGCGGTGATGTATCTGGGTAGGATTGTCGAGCTGGCGGATGCGGAGCAACTGTTTAATCGCCCGCTGCATCCTTACACGAGAGCCCTATTGGCATCAGTTCCGGTACCTGACCCATCGCAGCAACAGCGATTTGATGCCATCAGCGGTGAGATGCCCAGCCCCCTGGCACCTCCCCCTGGCTGCCATTTCCACCCCCGTTGTCCACGAGCCACAGCAGTCTGCACTGCGCAGCAGCCCCCGCTGCTGGAAGTGCAGACTGGGCACTATACCGCCTGCCACCTGTGGGCGGCAAACGGGACCAAGAACACGCCAGCGAACGGAGGCGAATTGCCGTGAGAAAGCTTATCTGGCGCCGCATGGGCCGTAACCTGTTGGTCATCCTGGGAGTCTCTCTGTTCACATTCCTGCTGGTTCACCTTTCGGGCGACCCGACCAATCTGATGCTGCCCATGGATGCCACTCCGGAGCAAGTGGCTGCCTTCCGGAGCGCCATGGGATATGACGCCCCCCTGTGGCAGCAATACTTCACCTTCCTGCGCAGGGCGCTGATGGGGGACTTTGGCACCTCCCTGCGACATCAGCAACCGGCACTAAGGCTGGTCTTGGATCGTCTGCCAGCCACGCTGGAGTTGACAGGGGCCTCTCTGGCTGTCTCGCTGGTGATCGCCATTCCGCTAGGAGTATTGACCGCCCACAAGCGCAACAGCTGGCTGGACCATATCGGTTCCGTCTGCGCTTTGCTGGGGCAATCGATGCCGGTGTTCTGGCTGGCCCTGATGATGCAGCTGGTCTTCGGACTGCTTTTGTCCCTGTTCCCCATCACTGGGCATGGTTCCATCGCCTATCTGATTCTACCGGCCTGCACGCTGGGGATCTACTCTACCGCGACTACCATGCGGGTGTTGCGTTCCCACATGACCGAGGTTTTACAGCAGGATTACATGCGCACGGCAGAGGCAAAGGGTTTGCCTAGCCGGCTTGTGATTTGGAAACACGCGTTGCGCAACGCCCTCCTTCCGGTGATTACCGTGGTGGGACTGCAGCTAGGCACGCTGTTGGGCGGGGCTGTGATCGCTGAGAACATTTTCGCCTGGCCAGGCGTGGGCCGGCTGCTAGTGCAAGCCATCTATAACCGTGATTTGCCGCTGGTGCAAGCGGGCGTTTTCGTGCTGGCGGTGGGAATCGTGTTGATCAATCTGATTACTGACCTGCTTTATACCTGGGCAGACCCGCGAATTCGTTTGGATGGATAAGACTCTGACTGCTGCCAAGAACCTGCCGAAGGAGCTGAGCTAACATGACACTGTCAAGAACTGCCTGGTTCGGTTTGATTTTGGTCACCTTAGTGGTGTGCGCAGCATTGTTCGCCCCCTGGCTGGCCCCACATGACCCAGGCAAACAAGATTTGTCCCTGCGGCTGCTACCGCCTGCCGCGATGGGTAGCGGACGACAGGAGCACCTGCTGGGCACCGATCATCTTGGGCGTGACATCCTCAGTCGTCTGATTTACGGAGCGAGGATATCCCTCTTGGTGGGAGTTTCCACCGTGATTATCTCTGGAGTGCTGGGCACAACCCTGGGGCTGCTAGCCGGGTATTACCGCGGCAGACTGGAGGCGGCCATACTGATGCTGGCGGATGTGCAACTGGCCTTTCCCTTCATCCTTTTGGCTTTGGCGGTGATGTCCATCCTCGGCAGCGGGCTCCGCAATGTCTTGATCGTGCTGGGGGTTACCGGCTGGGTGATCTACGGACGGGTGGTGAGAGCCGAGGTGCTCTCTTTGAGGGAGAAGGAGTTTGTAGAAGCAGCTAGGGCCCTAGGACAGAAGGGTGGTGGCATCATCATCAAGCAGATCTTGCCCAATCTCCTGCCCACTGTGATCGTGCTGGCCAGTCTGCGCATGGCCAATATGGTCATCGCCGAGGCCTCCCTCACCTTCTTAGGGTTAGGCGTGGAACCGGACATCCCGACCTGGGGCAGTATGCTGGCCGACGGGCGCAACTACATCAGCACCGCCTGGTGGATGTCAGCCATCCCAGGGCTGGCTATTATGCTAACTACATTGGGCATAAACCTGCTAGGGGACTGGCTGCGTGATGTGCTGGATCCCAAGCTGAAAAGTGCAGTCTAGGGCTTAAATTGATATGAACAGTTGGATAGACATTCTTGGCTGGAATTCTATAGGGAAGGTGACAAAAATGAAAAAACGTATAACCATCTGCATCGTACTGGCACTGACTATGCTAACGGCACTCAGCGGTTGTAGCTCCGCTGGCCCCGAGCAAGAAAAGGTACTGATCGTTGCGCAAGGAGTTGATGCCACCACTCTGGACCCGGGCATGCATTCTGAGACCCCTACCGGCAACGTGGAAAGGCAGATCTTCGATACCTTGATTCAACAGGACGATGATATGCAATTCCAGCCAGGGATCGCCACTCGCTGGGAAGCGATCGACGGCACCACATGGGTAATTGAGATCCGCTCCGATGTCAAGTTCCACGACGGAAGCCAGTTGACAGCCACAGACGTCAAGTTCTCCATCGATCGCATTCTCGATCCAGCCAACAACAGCCCCCAGGTGTCGAACCTGAGTGCGGTGAGCGAAGTGATCGTCGACAGTCCTACGCAGCTAACGATCAAGACAGCCGAGCCCTATCCTATTCTGCCAGCTCGTCTGGCCGGGCTGCGCATCGTCCCCAAGGACTACGTGGAGCGAGTAGGCAATGCGACCTTTAGTCAACAGCCGATTGGCAGCGGCCCTTATAAGCTGGTCAGCTGGCTTAAAGATGAGAGCGTCACCTTGGAGGCTAATCAGGACTACTGGGGCGGAGCTCCTGCAATCACCAAGGTAGTCTTCAAACCTATCCCGGAAGCAGCTTCGCGAGTGATGGCGTTGCAGGCAGGCCAAGTGGACATAGCGGTAAACATCCCCCCGGACCAAGTCGCTGCCGTCGATTCCAGCAAGAACGCGGCTATCGCCAAGGTGGCCAGCTCGAGAACCATCTACGCTCAGATGATGGCCGATGACGGCCCCTTGGCAGACCCGCGGGTCCGCCTGGCTATCAATCATGCGGTGGATGTACCCACCATCATCTCAGAGTTGTTGGGCGGCAACGGTATAGCTATGGCGCAAGCGCTGAACGAGATGAACTTCGGATACAACCCTAACCTGGAACCCTATGGGTACGATCCGCAAAGGGCGGTACAACTGTTGACCGAAGCAGGATACCCCAACGGTTTCAAGCTGCGGTTTAGCACCCCCAGTGGACGTTACATGATGGACAAGGAAGTTGCCGAGGCCATCAAGGGGCAACTGGAAGCTGTAGGCATCGAAGTCGAATTGAAGGTGATGGAATGGGGTGTCTACGTGGATCAGATCATGTCCCGCACCTTGGACACCGACATGTGGTTGATCGGCTGGGGAAATTCGCTGTTTGACGCCGATGGCTCCCTCTACAGTTGGTTCCATACCGGACAGCGTTACTATTACTACCCAGTGGATGAAGCAAAGGCACAGGAGATGGACCAACTGTTGGATCGTGGCCGTACGACGCTGGATCCGACCGGCCGGGAGCAGGCCTATCACGCCGCTCTGGAGCAGATTCATGAAGAGGCCCCTTGGCTGCTGCTGTACCAACAGCTCGACATCTACGGAGTCAACAACCGTGTACAGTGGAGCCCCCGCGCTGATGAGGCGATCATCCTGCACAGGGCTGCCTGGAAGTAGCCAAACGCTCTCGTCCCCACCACAAATCAGGAAAGCTGTAAAGCGAGGGCAGCCGCCATCTTGGGCGGCTGCCCTCGCTTGCTGCCAATCAAAAAAGTCCCGACGCAGGAATCACTAGCATGACTAAAAGCCATGCCGGTGACGCTTGGTCAGGCTGGCGCGCTTAGTCGCTGTCTGCCAACCGGAAATGAGGAATTGCTCTGCTGAGGAAGCCAACGCGCCGGTTGCACGCACATCCTGACCTCCATTACTGACACTGCGTTGGGTGTTGAGGGAGGAATTCTGTAACTAAAACGTAATATTTCTCTCAAAACGCGCAACTTACCTCCCTCGGCAATCGTCATATTAGTGGTAGGGACTAGCAACAGCTTGTCTGTTGCGGGCTAATGAAGTGATTGTTGCGAGGCAACTGTCACTTGACACACTATGAGACCGACTGAGGTGTGTGATCTGTATGGTCAAACGAGGATTGTGGTGGCTGGCTATCGGTAGCCTGACTGTGGCAGCAGCCGCTCTCTATCTCCATTACGCATACTTCTTCAGCCCGTTCACTTTTGTGCAGAGTGCCGTTACCCACCTCCCTTGGCAGTGGTATCGGAATCCACTGCAGGTGGAATACGCGGTGCTGGAGGAGGACGGCTGGAGGATCCTCACCATCGAGGATCGGGCAGAGATAGATCTGCTATTTAGCGAACTGCAGGCAGGATTAGGCGCAGTGGATGCGGCTACTCTCAGTGTGGAAGGCAAGCCAATCTGGTTCGGCGTGCGACGCCAAAAGGATGGAGCCATCCTGCTCAGCGTAAATGGCTGCGAGCAAGGTACCGCCTGCCAGGTGGCAGAGAACACGTATGTCGCCCTCACCGAGCGTTTGCAGCAGCTGTTGTCACAACGGCTACAACAGGCCAGGGGTGGTCCGACCAGCCAACCGTTGGCGGTAGACGGTAGCTAAGTAGAAAGGGCGTGCACACCTTCCGGTAGCACGCCCTGCGTGTTCACAGGATTAACGAGCGACCATCCGCCCGTCCCGCCATTCGACCAGGATATTGCGCTGCCATTGCTCCTGCTCTTCAGGAAAATCTTCGCGGTAATGCACTCCCCGGCTCTCTTCGCGCAGCAGTGCGGCCTGCAATACCGCCCGGGCGCTCATCCACAGGCCAGGCATTTCTAGCGCCAACAAGCGGTCGCGGGCCGAATCGATCCGCACGCCGTCCAACTGTGGTTTGATTTCGTCCAAGCGGTCGATGGCCCTGGCCATTTCCGCCGCCGTACGAATTGGCCCGATACCCGCCTCGACGATGTCCTGAATCTGTTCACGCAGTTGGGCTGGTGGCAGGCTATTCCCGCCTAGTGCTCGAATACGCCCCACAGCAGCCGCGTCAGGATGCGGCCTCCTTTCGCTGGCTGCCGCAGTGCCGGCCCTCAGTCCAAAGGTGACAATATTGGTCAGGGCGTTACCCCCGATGCGACTGGCCCCATCCACACCTCCGGTAACCTCTCCGCAGGCAAATAGGCCAGGGATGTCTGTTCTGCCATCGTTGTCGATCACCACTCCGCCGGTGAAGTAGTGCTGAATAGGTGCCACTTGCACCGGCCCGTATTGGCGGGGCGAGACTCCCGGCGGATAGAAAGCAAGCAGCTGGCGCAGCGAACGCCGGTCCCAGTCCGACTCCTGCACCTCCTCCAGGTGCAGATGGACTTTGCCTCCATGATGCCATTTACGACCGACCTCCTGGGCGGAGCGATCCCGGGCAAATAGGTTGGCCTCCCGGCCGTTCTTCAGGCCCCAGCGCTGGATTGCCTGCAGCAGGAATTCCTCCCCGTTTTGATCGGTCAGCCGGGCCCTATCTATCACGGGCAGCCCGATCATCCAACGGGGGAAGCCTGGCTCGGCCCACCCGAGGGGATAGAATTGTACGAACTCCATGTCTATCAGCGGCAGGCCTGCCGCCAGAGCCAAAGCATAGCCGTCCCCGGTGATGCGCGCTGGATTATCGGTGCGGCGATAGATCTGGCCTGCTCCGCCGGTAGCCAGGATGACTGAGCCAGCGGTAATCACTTGGTCAGAACCTGTCTGCCAATCGACCAGGTGCACGCCTTGGATAGCTCCATCCCCCAGCAGCAGCCGGGTGGCCACCACATTCTCCCGGAACTGCACCCCTTGCCGACGAGCGATTTCGGTCAGCTCCCGGGTGAAGCCGGCTCCTCCCATGATCGGCCGGGCAGCGGTTGCTGTCACCGTAGCATGGCCATCACCGATATCGATGGTCACACCCCAATCCTGCAGCTGCCGTAGAGCCTGTTCCCCCTGATTGGACAGGACATTGAGCAATGGCTCTTGATTGACCCGCCTACCGACAGACCAGGTGTTGGCCTTGTGCTCCGCGGGTGTCACCTTGCCCACTGCCAGCGTGAATCCGCCGCCGGCGTAGGCTGTGCAACCCCCCAGGCCGGAGCTGGACTTGCTGCACACCGCCACCTCCGCCCCTTGCTTGCGGGCAGCAATGGCCGCCACTAGGCCTGCTCCCCCGGCGCCGATCACTAGCACGTCAGTCTTCATTAGCCTTCACCTACCTTGAAGCCAGACCGGCGATACCGTCTAGCGCTTGTGCGAAATCAGCCTTGAGGTCATCGATATCCTCAATACCAACCGATAGTCTGATCAACCCGTCTGATATCCCCAAAGCCCGCCGCTGCTCGGCAGTGAGGCCACGATGGGACGCCTTGGCGGGATGGGAAATGGTGGTGCAAATTCCGGCCAAGCTGGGCACCAGTTCGACCAACTGCAGCGCCCGAATCACGGCCTCAGCCTGGTCTGCGCCGCCAGCCACCTCAAAGCTGAGCATGCCGCCAAAGCCTTTGCGAAACTGCGCCGCAGCCAAGGCATGCTCCGGATCGCCCGGAAGTCCCGGATAGAACACCCGGTGCACCGCAGGATGAACCTGCAGCATCTCTGCCAAGGCCAATGCGTTGCTCGAGTGTCGCTCCATTCTAAGCGCCAAGGTCTTCATTCCTCTCAATACCAGCCAACAGTCAAAGGACGACGGTGTGGGCCCGAGGTTGATGGCGGCACGTTTAATCGGCTGTATCAACTGGGTACTGCCCACCACAGCGCCTCCCATAACGTCGGAATGCCCATTGATGTATTTGGTCAAGCTGTGGATCACCAAATCTGCGCCCAAAGAGAGGGGCTGGCAGACATAGGGACTGGCAAAGGTGTTGTCGATCAACACCAGCGCTCCGTGTTGATGGGCCAGTTGACTGAGAGCCCCGATGTCAGCCACCTTCATCAATGGATTGGATATAGTCTCCAGATAGACAATCTTGGCTCCAGCCTGCAAGGCTCGCTCGGTGGCAGCATGATCGTAGAAGTCGACGAACTGAACATCGATGCCAAGCCGTCTCAACTCCTGGGCAAACTGCACCTCGGTGCCGCCATAGCAGTCGCGGGTAACCAGCATGCGTTCTCCCTGGTTGAGATGTCCCAGACAGGCGATCAGGATGGCAGCCATGCCGGAGGAGGTCACGACAGCCGACTCTCCCCCTTCCAGCTCGGCCAAAGCCTGCTCCAACACCGCATGGTTGGGATTATGTATGCGAGAATAGGTATAGCCACCCGGTTGGCCATCGAAGGCCTCATCCATTTGCTCGAGGCTCTTGAAGGTGAAGACCGATGTCTGGTAGATGGGGTGGACCGTGGGAATGCTCGTCGGCATGGGCGTATGCTTCCCGGCGCGAGCCGCCATCGTCTCCCAGGTTATTGTTTTCTTCATCTATGTACCCTCCTATAATCGCCGCCCCGGACATGGGGACGGTTCTTCTGTCCACGATATGGAAATCATTGAGGCAGCCAATGCGCCAGTTGCGCGCACAGCCTGACTGTCATTGTGGCATTGGAAGAACAGGACAACAAGGGAATTCTGTCTTCCGCTCTCCGTTTCCTGCTAATGGACATGGGGACTGTTCGAGAGTGGTGAAAAACTGCCGAAGGCGGTCATTCTGAATGCTTCGACAAGCTCAGCATAGACTCCGTGAAGAATCTTATAAACAGAGATGCAGGCTTACTTTAGGTTCTCTGCTGCGCTCAGAATGACGATTGCTGGCTTCTGCAGTGGTCTCGGACTGTTCTTCTGTATAACCTGGACAAATCTTCATATCTCCCGTCGGTCCCGCAGCGCTGGCAGGCGTTCGCGGGTAGACGCCACCGTAGACAGGTCGATTTCACAATCCAGCACCTGCTCGCGGTCGTCGCCTTCCAGCAGGATCTCCCCCCAAGGATCGATTACCATGGAGTGGCCAAAGAAAGTATTGTTGTTGTCCTGCCCCACCCGATTACAGGCCAAGACAAAGAACTGATTCTCGATCGCTCTGGCACGCAACAGAGTGCGCCAATGCTCCAACCTAGGGTTCGGCCACTCCGATGACAGCAGCAGCAGCTCTGCCCCCGCCCGCATATGGTAGCGGAAGAGCTCTGGAAAGCGCAGATCATAGCAGATTGCCAGCCCGGCGGTCACCCCGCCCACCGGGGCAGTCATCGGCCTGTCACCGGGAGCCAAGTACAAGTCCTCCTCCATCAATCCAAACAGGTGAAGCTTCTCATAGGTCGCCAGCGTTTCACCCTGGGGAGTCACCAGAATGAACTGATTGTACACTCTGCCATCCTTTCTTCCCAGGATAGACCCTCCTACGTATGCCTGGTGTGCTCTAGCTACCTGTTGCATCAACACTACCGATTCACCCTGTGAGTCTTCTGCCAATTGCCCCGCCTGGTCCAACTGATAACCGGTAGACCAGAGCTCAGGCAACAGAATGACATCTCGGCGGCCGAGGGGCGCTGTCAGCTCCCTAATTTTCTGCCGGTTCGCCCCCGGGTCGCCCAACACAATGTCCATTTGCACCAAAGAAACCTGCATGCATTTCCCTCCTCACGCTCCCCGATGCCAACTCCCGGACACGGGGACGGTTCTAGTGTCCAGTCTATCCATGCTTCCTGGCATTACCGAGCGTGGACTTGCCAAGCCCAGTCACTCGCGCGATCTGCCGCAAACTTGCCCCTAGAGCCTTCAGTTCGCGGAGAATTCGAGCCCTCTCTGACGCAACTTCATCACGCAGTGCATTGGGTTGTCTTCCGCGCAAGAGGCGGGTTAACTCATTGCACAACTCTGCATCGGAAATCCGTTTCCCCTGAGACGGAATATCGATGGACATCTGTCCAGGCGATTCGGTGAATGCAGCAAATCGCTGCCAATTCCCATGCATATTCAAGGCCATTTGGGTGCTCACCAACCCCGGGCAGTCGACTGTCTCGCCAAGATAGTACCTGTAGCTACTCCATCGTTCAGCAGCGCAAGAGGTAACCAAACCAGCTACCAACGAATTCTGGTGGATGTAGCGCAGCACTGCCAGGAAATTCTCATCCGTCTCCACTGGCAAGCTCAAGTAGCGGTCCTGAAACAGATGGCCGGAGCGCAGGTACTTGTGGTTGTACCAGTGCACGTAAGATACCCCGATGCGCTTCATTGTTGTTCCTAGCGGTTCCTCTCCTTCAGACACCAAGAGATGGACGTGATTAGGCATCAAACAGAACCCGAACAGCTTGCTGCTCGCCCGCGGCAAGAATCTCTCCAAAGTGGTTAGAAAGCGCAGCCTGTCCTCGACATCGGTGAAGATGTTTTCCCCGTTGATTCCCCTGAACATTACGTGGTAAATCCCGGACTCGCTACTCTGCCGAGCCACCCGCGGCATCCCCCATTCCCTCCTCCAATATGTAGTGTCCAATTCCACCCTTCTTGCGTACTCTGCTTAACGAAATCATCGAATAGAGCAAGCAGTGATATGTCGTCCATCACCTAATAGAGTTCCGAGCCGGACAAGGAGAACCGTCCCTATGTCCGGTCTTAGCCTGCTACTCCCAATCCTGCAGAGGTGACCAGATAATCACCGGTTTCTGATCTACAACACCCACCGTGCCGGTGTAAATGGCGCTTTGTTGCTTAGACAAGTCCGTCCGACTGTGCTTGAGTATCTCTCGAGTGGTGAAGCTAGTATCTAATAGTAGTGCCTGCCGTCGGTCAATCCAGTGCAACTCTCCCTCGTTACAGTAACCAGGTAATCGACGGTGCCTAACAGAACCGAAGTACACATACTGCACGCGAATCTCGTTGCCAGCTAAACGGTTGACCACATAGCGCAGCTGCAGATCCAAAACGTCGTCGGGCAGCAGCCCTGCTTCTTCTCTCAACTCTCGCAGACAAGCAGCCTCAGGGTTACTCATCTCGAACGGCTCAATGTGTCCGCCCAGAGCAGCCCAACGGCCTGGAAACAGCCTCCTGTCTCCAAAGCGCCTCATCAACAGCAGGTCGTCTCCATTTGACAGGAACGCCGCGGACAACACGCGCAATTTGATCACCAGCATTCCCCCTGATCAATCCGGCCTACACTATGTTCCGTTCACCAAGCGAACGCTTGTTTCCTGCCTAACCTGGTGTCTGGCGTAGATTCCTTGCTTACGTTTGGTGGCTGATTCTGCATGTTTGCACAGCTTGTTGTCCTGCTAGCGAGTCTGCCCCTGTGGGCGGGAACGGACCGGACAAGAGAACCGTCCCCATGTCCGAAAGGCTCCGCACAGAGTGCGGAGCCTTTCGGTTAGATGCTACTTGTTTGGTTGTAGGTGGCTATGGGCTCGCTTCAGCATATCGCGTATGGGGAGCTGATAGGGACACCGGCTTTCGCAGAGGCCGCATTCGGCGCAGGTGGCCGCATTGCTATCCATGGCAGCGTAGCGCCCTTGTGCCCATTCCGCCAGATTATAGCGGGTAACATAACCCTCAAGAATGAAGACCTGGGGGATGCGAATGCCTTCAGGGCAGGGCAGGCAATACTCGCATCGGCGGCAGAAGCTTTTGCCTAGCGATTGTACTTCCTCCGCCAAAATCTGCTCCTCCTCAGCTGAAAGGGGTTGATAGTTGTTGGCGAGGCCGGCGTTTTGGCGCAGCTGTTCCACGCTATCCACACCAGGAATCAAGACATCCACCAACGGTTCGCCCAAAAGCTGCCTCAAGGCCAAGTCTGCCCGCCTAAAGGAGCCACCTGCCAGTGGCTTCATGGCGATGGTGCCCATTCCCCGCTTCTTGGCCGCCTGCAACACCGGGACGAACTGGCGCTCCACCGCGTTGATCGGCACCTGTACACTGGCGAACAATCCAGTCTCAACCGCCTGCTGCAAGACTTCGTAATTGTGACCGGTGACACCGATATGTCGTACTTGCCCCGCCTGCATGGCTTGCTGCAGTGCCTCCATGGCACCTCCAGGTCCCAGGACCCGCTCCAAGTCTTGCTTGGTGCTCAGGTTGTGCAGTTGATAGAGGTCTATATGGTCGGTCTGAAAGTTGCGCAAGCTGATTTCGATATCCGCCCGCATGCCTGCAGCGTCCCTGGCCATGCTCTTGGTGGCGATGACAAAGTCGTCGCGCTTCCCCTTCAGGGCATGACCAAACTTCTCTTCACTGTCGGTATAGCCTCGGGCGCTGTCCAGAAAGTTTACGCCGGCCTCCAGCGCTGCGTCAATCACTTGCCCCGCGACATCGACTGTGACTCGTTGGATGGGGATGCCGCCTATTCCCATTACTCCCACGCTAAGGCCAGTCTTACCAAACTGTTTATACTGCAAAATACCCACCGCCTAGCTTATTGAGATAGTATTTCGGCCAGATGTAACGTGCCTAGGTCTAGTTTCTGAGGAGCGCCCAGGGCTTCTGGAATGCTCAAGCAGGTCAACTTGCCGTTTTGTTGCGCTACCATCACACCGCTTTGCTGATCGCACAACAGGTCAACAGCGTATGCTCCCATCTGGCTGGCCAGGATGCGATCCTGTGCTGTCGGAGACCCACCGCGCTGAATATGCCCCAGCACCGTCACTCTGGTTTCAAACCCGGTGCAGCGCTCTACATATTCCCCTATTTCGAATCCACGCCCCGCTCCTTCACAGATGACGATAATGCTATGTAACTTGCCTCGCTGATGACCTCGCTTCAAACGCTCACAAATCTCCTGGTCTGTCATAATCTCTTCTGGAACCAGGATGGATTCGGCCCCTGCTGCCAGCCCGGCAGCCAAAGCGATATGTCCTGAGGATCTGCCCATCACCTCGATCACAAACGTACGCTCATGGGAGGTGGCGGTGTCGCGAATATGGTCGATAGCCACAACCGCTGTGTTTACCGCAGTATCAAAGCCTATGGTCGTCTCGGTGCCACCGATGTCATTATCTATGGTTCCAGGAACACCCACCGTGCGGATCCCTTGCAGATGCAACTCATAGGCCCCCCGGAAAGAGCCGTCGCCGCCGATCACCACCAAGCCGTCGATTCCAGCCTGCCGCAGGTGTTGAATAGCGGTAGCCTGTCCCTCGGGAGTCTTGAACTCCTCGCTGCGAGCGGTGCGCAACATGGTGCCCCCACGGTGGATGATGTCAGCCACTGACCCCCGCTCAAGAGGCCAAAAGTCCCCCACCAATAGTCCCAGGTAACCCCGGCGAATGCCCACAACCTCCAGCCCGTGGCTGACGCCCTTACGCACCACTGCTCTAATGGCAGCGTTCATGCCGGGGGCGTCACCGCCACTGGTCAATACGCCAATGCGTTTCATTGCCATGTCATGAATCCTTTCTCTTCTGCGCCCCGCTGAAACGAGTGGCCTGGCAACAGAGCAAGTGGCTGAGGATCTCGTGCGCTTCCGCCACTTCCGACTGAGGAACAAGAATTTCCACCGGTCCTCCTCCGCTATCACCGCCCTGTAGGGAACGTCTGGTAGCCATCAGCCCTTCTGCGGCCAAGGATCTCATGATCTTGTCGGCGAATTTCGCGTTTGGTGCAATATAGATCACCTTAAACATTGGTTCATGTCTCCTCCAAGGCATGTTCAAGGAACATGCGATCCAAATCGTTTGATTGCTGCTTCGCTACGATCCGCAATATGTATCTCTTCCTGGCAGCGGCCTAGAGCAAGCCGCCGCTCCACCCATGTGAGATGGCCACAGGGCCAAGCTAATGATAGCATAGCCCCAAATCAGCTGCAATTAGACGCACACGCTGCCACCAGTGTGCTAGGGCCTGTCCGCAGGTGAGGAGCAGGCGGCGCTTGCTTACCCATCGCCTGCCTTGGCGATCATAACTGGCACCTCCGCGGGACCCGCATGGGCAATCCGGGCTGAGGCTGCAGCTGCCAGGCCAGCCACCAAGTCGTCTAAGAAAGTGTGCACGGCGTATGCATGACCATTGATGGTGCCAAGGATGCCCACCTTCGTCTTGTCCAGATATCCGAAATTGGTCAACCCGATGCTCCCGTAGACGTTGGTGATGGATAACGCCAGTATCTCGTCAATGCCAAATAGCGGGTTATCCTCGGCGATCACGCTCTGCAACGGCTCTGGCAGCAGGCGATGTTCGGCGTATGTGTCCAACAGGATGCCCACCATCAGCGCATACTGCACCTCTCGCTTCGCCAAGACTGCCAGCACGTTTTGTAAACAATAATCGATATTCAAGTCAGGATAGTAGGGCCGCTGCAAGACAAAAACCAGCTCTGCCACGTCAGCCAGGGTTACCCCCCGCTCCTCCAGCTGTCTGATCACCAGTTCCTTCATCAACTGTTCCACCTCCTGTTGCGCCAACACTGGCAGATTGAGCAGGCTCGCAATGAGCCTGCATCACTCTATTCAAGTGTCGACAGGGAGGTGAATACGGCCTCTTCGCCGAACAGCCGCCTTACTTCGCTGAGCAACCCTTCGCTGCAATCACACCAGTACTTCTCGTCAGTTACAATCAGCTTCTGGTTGCTGGTTCGCCGCAGATAAACCGGGGTTGGCCCTGGGTAACGGCCGAGTAGCGCCTTCAAGTACCCCAACTGGCCGATCTGGTCGTCGTTGAAGCACACCAGCAGTGCCTGATCGTCGCCTGCGATCTGCTTTACTGTTTCAGCGATCACACTCATGCTCTCGTCCCGCAGATTAGCCTTGCCTTCGATCACCAGAATACTCTCTTCGTTGACCAGGTATCCGTACTTTTGTGTGCTCTCAGGAAACAGCACCACTTCGACGGTTCCTTCGTAGTCCTCCACTGTGCAGAACATCATCGGTTTGCCTGTCTTGGTGGTAATCCGTCTCTTGGCAATCACCCTGCCTCCAATCACCACCGGCGTGCCGTGTGCAAGCTCGGTGATGTCGGTCAACGATACGCTGATGCGACTTTTCAACGCTTGCCGGTAGCGATCCAACGGATGACCGGAGACGTACATGCCGAGTAATTCCTTCTCCATGGCCAACAATTCATCTGGTGGGAACTCCGGAGTATCTGGCAGGTTCCACTCCACTTCCGGCGCAGCAACACCCTGCCCCTCCAGCAGGTCAAACAAGGATAGCTGTCCGTTCTGCTTGCTCTTCTGGTCCGACGCTGCTTTCTCCAAGGCGGAATCTAGAGAAGCCAACAGCTGCGCCCGGTTGGCTCCGGTGCTGGCGAAGGCACCACAACGGATCAGACTCTCAATCACCCGTTTGTTCACCACCCGTGAATCGACCCTGGAGCAAAAATCGAACAGGGAAGTGAATGGCCCCCCTGACTCACGGGCCGCCACGATGGCATCGATGGCTGCATGTCCTACGTTTTTCACCGCTGCCAATCCAAACGACACCTTGCCCCCGCTGGCAGTGAACTTGTGTCGACTAAGGTTCACATCAGGAGGCACGATCTCCACACCCAACCGCCGGCAGTCCTCTATGTAGGCCTGTACCTTGTCAGAGTTGCCAGCCACACTGGTCAACAGAGCGGCCATGAACTCAGCAGGGTAGTGGACCTTCAGCCATGCCGTCTGATACGCCAACACCGCGTAGCAAGCCGCATGGCTCTTGTTAAAGGCATATTTTGCGAACTCGGCCATCTCATCAAAGACACGATTTGCCACGTCTGCGGGCACGCCCATGCGCTCGGCCCCAGGTACCAATACCTGCCCGGAATCATCGACGATGCCGTGAATGAAATACTCCCGTTCCTTCTCCATCACTTCCGGCTTCTTTTTGGCCATCGCTCTGCGCACCAGGTCGGCTCTGCCCAGGGAGTAGCCGGCCAATCGGCGGACGATCTGCTGCACTTGCTCTTGATAGACCAAACACCCGTAAGTAACCTTCAAAATGGGCTCCAACTTGGGGTGAGCGTAGCGGATCAGGCTGGGGTTGTGCTTGTTCTCAACATACTTCGGTATTTGGTCCATGGGGCCCGGGCGAAACAGCGAGATGCCCGCAATGATGTCTTCAAAGGTTTGCGGCTTCAGCTGGCGCATGAAGTTGCGCATCCCACCGCCTTCCAACTGGAACACACCCAAGGTTTCGCCCGAGGTGAGCAAATCAAATACAGCCGGGTCGGTGAAGGCCATCTGGTCCAAATCTATCTCCAAGCCGTGGTTACGGGCGATATCTGCCACCGTATCTGCGATTACAGTCAGAGTGCGCAGACCTAAGAAGTCCATCTTCAACAGGCCCAACTCATCAATGGTGGTCCAAGGAAACTGAGTTGTGACGGCATCGCCGTTTCTTGCCAATGGCACCAGCTGGTCCAGCGGCTCTGGGGCGATCACCACTGCAGCCGCATGGACCGATGAATGACGTGGCAATCCTTCAAGAGCACGAGCGATGTCCAACAATTGTTTGGTAACCTCATCCTGTTCATAAAGCTGCCGCAGTTCTGGCACTCTTTCCATGGCGCTATCGATGGTGATGTCCAGCTCTGTCGGAATTAGCTTGGCGATGCGATCCCCTTCCGAGAAGCTTAAGCCCAAGACTCTGGCCACGTCCCGTACTGCAGCCTTTGCACCCATGGTGCCGAACGTGATGATCTGGCAGACGTTCTCGGCACCATACTTATCGGTGACGTAATCGATCACCTCTGCCCGCCGCTCATAGCAGAAGTCTGTATCGAAGTCGGGCATAGAGACTCGCTCTTCATTTAGGAAGCGCTCAAAAACCAAATCATATGGTAACGGATCCAGTCCTGTAATGCCCAGCACATAGGCCACCACGCTGCCAGCGCCAGAACCTCGGCCGATGCCCACTGGGATCTTACGGCTACGGGCATAATTGATGAAGTCCTGCACAATCAAAAAATAGCTGGCAAAACCCATCTTTTCGATTACAGACAGCTCATAGTTCATCCGCTCGATCACCACATCGCTCGGCTCTGGATAGCGCCATTTCAGTCTCTCTTGGCACAGATGGCGCAAATATGTCTCGGCGGTAAATCCTGGCGGCACCTCGTAGATAGGCAGCTTTATTTTGCCAAACTCAAACTCCACCTGGCAGCGGGAGGCGATCTCCACCGTATTCGCCATCGCCTCACTCACCAACTCCGCTGGCAGATAGCTCAACTTATCCCTGAGCTCGTCTGCCGTCTTCAGGTGAAACTCCGGCACGAACCGCATGCGGTCCTGTTCGTGCACCGTCTTGCCGGTTTGAATGCAGAGCAGCGCGTCATGAGCTTGATAATCCTCGGCGTCTACATAATGGGTATCATTGCTGACCACCAAGGGAATGCCTGTCTCATGGTGAATTCTGACCAGCCCATCATTGACTCTCCGCTGCTCAGGCAGCCCATGATCCTGTAGCTCCAGATAGAAATTTCCCGGACCATAAATCTGGTTGTAGCGCAACGCCAATTCCTTGGCTTGCTCATATTGTCCTGCAGTGAGCAGCGTGGGTATTTGTCCGCCAAGACAAGCGCTGAGTGCGATCAGCCCTTCGTGGCATTGCTCCAGAAGCTCAAGATCCACCCGCGGTCGATAATAGAAACCCTCTAGAAAACCCTTGCTGACCAACTTGATCAGGCTCTGGTAACCGGCATGGTTTTTCGCCAGCAGCACAAGATGATATTGGCTATCATCCAGCTTCGGTTGTCGATCAAATCTGGTACGGGTTGCCACGTATACCTCGCATCCGATAATCGGATTAACACCCGCTGCCTTAGCCGCTTTGTAAAAATCGATCACGCCATACATGTTGCCGTGATCGGTGATGGCAATGGACTGTTGACCGAGGGCTTTCGCTTTCTTCACCAATTTGTCTACTCGCGCAGAACCATCTAGCAGACTGAATGCTGTATGTACATGTAGATGGACGAAACCTTCCGACAACGATATCACCTCATTGCTGTTCTCCACTGTCTTTGGTTTCTTGCTGCTTTGGCTTGTTTCCTGCTTGCGCCAAAGATTGGTTCTTGCGATATGACGTTTCTATGTCGATGAACGTGCACAGATTGATGGTTACATAACACTTGGTATAAACTACTTTTGACGACATGCATGCATTTATGTATACTAACCACATGAGCCGAATCGGAACAAAACAGCTAGTTCCGTACGGGGGATAAAAGCATTGGGGTGAATCGATGCTCTGCATCGTAGGGAACTTCCTTTCTTTTCCAAACCCGGCAACTAACCTCGGAGGCTTTAGCAGAAAGGTGGCCGTGACGTTGTCCAAAGCACGACCATTGCTGCTATTCCTGATTCTACTGCTGACCATGACAGGAACAGCTCATGCGGCCCTGGGCGACACCGTCTTGCGGCGGGGAGCCCAGGGAGGAGACGTATGGCAACTGCAGCAGTACCTACGTCAACTGCAGTTGTTATCTGTGGAACCAACCGGCTATTTTGGCCGCTTGACTGACGCTGCTGTGCGCCAGTTTCAGGCACAAAATGGGTTGCAGTGCGACGGTCTGGTTGGGCCGTTGACATCTGCAGCACTGGTACGGGCGGCTTCCCCTAGCTTCCACGTCGTCCAGGCGGGCGACACGCTGTGGGCAATTGCCAACCGCTATTCCATGGACGTTTTCTCGTTGAGAGCAGCCAACGGCATCACTGGAGACCTGATTTTCCCCGGGCAAAGACTGCGTCTGGTCACCCAGACCGCCCGTCCAGCTCGCGGGAGTTTCAGCCGTAGCGATCTAGAACTACTCGCTAGCTTGGTGCACGCTGAGGCTTCCGGAGAGCCTTATCAGGGTAAGGTAGCCGTAGCCGCTGTTGTTCTCAACCGCATAGACAGCCCGCTGTTTCCTAACACACTCCGGGGAGTCATCTACCAGCCGTATCAGTTTGAACCTGTATTGACCGGGCGCATTTCTCGCGGATACAACGCTACGGATATGCAGGCGGTCAAGGAGGCTTTGGCTGGTGCGGACCCAACCCAAGGAGCACTCTTCTTCTACAACCCGGATAAGGTCAGCCACAGCTGGATGGCAGCGCGCCAAGTCTTGGTGGCAATTGGACAGCATGTCTTCTCACGTTGATCAGAATGTCAGCCGAGCCCGATAGGCTCGGCTTCTTTTTTGCTCAATATTGAACTTCTATCTGGCGAGGCGACATTGACAACTGCAAAGGTGCTGCAGTCTGATCTAGCGGCTACTCGCACAACCGTCATGATGCTGGAATCTCCTTCATGGATCAGCCCGACACTGGCTGCGTTTGTTCAGGCCGGCGCTTCCTGAGGCTTTCGAGCAAAAAGGGTACGTAACAGGGGCGCTGGTTGCCAGCGCCCCCTTGCTCAAATTCCCCGCATTCTGGTTGGCTTTGTTTTTCTCCGTGTTTCAGTCAATCGTCCGCTAACCAGCCCTGCCTGCCTCATCTGGGCCGACAGTGCCAAGATGCCAATTAGCAGCCAGGCCAAAGTAAATATCCCCGAAAGACTGAACGGCCTGATGGGCGGTAATTGCAGAACTCCAAATACCATCAATAGCGCCAGACCAATAGCTTTAATATGTGCCGCGAGTCGTTTCATTGCCCAATCCCCCTCTGCCAAACTCTATGCTGTCCAAGCATGGGGTAGACCGGCCATTGCAGGCAGAATATGTCGTTTTCAGCATAGCCAAACATCATAGCGTTCAGTCGAGAGACTGTTGCTCCTGATGAGGGTCGGCGCACATTTGGGGCTAGTGACTGCTGAGCAACTCAGATAGCCGGTCCTTCAACTGCTGGAAGGCTGAATGACCAGCTTCCTCCGGTACCATACCCTGGGCGGCATGGGGAGCACCGCCTCCCTTGCCTCCATGAGCCTTGACTACCTGTTGCAGCAGCTGGCCGGCGTGCAAACCCAGGTCAGGGTTAATACCTACCACCAGGCGATAGCTTTCACCCGGCAAGGCAAGGACGGCGGCCGCTTTGTCTTCGGCGGTCAAGAGAGCAGCTAGTTCTTTCAGCTCATCGACCGACCGCTGATCAGATTGATGCCATACGAGCTTGGCAACGCCGATAGATTCCGCGGTTTCCCTTAGCGCTTGCGCTTCCTGCTGCAAGAGCAGGGTTCGCAGTGTTTTCACTTCCTTCTCCAATTCGGAGACCCGCTCCAACTGTTTGCTGGTTCCTGCCACCACATCTGCAATCGGTTCAGATAGCATGGCTGACAGTTGCATCATCCACTGGTGTTTTTGTCGGTAGTCATGATAGGCTCGGTGCCCGGCGATGAAGCTGATGCGCAGTTTATGCTTGCGCCTCTCTGAGCCGAGCAGCTTGAGCAGACCGACATCACCCAGGTCGCGCACATGGGTTCCGCCGCAAGGGCACAGATCAAAACCTGATATCGCCACCAGACGAATATCCTCCTCTACCTTTGGCAGCTTGCGCAACTGGTCAAGGGGCAGCTCCTGCTTGGCCACAAAGCGCGCAACCACCGGACGCTTGCTCCTGATCACAGCGTTGGCCAACGACTCGGCTTGCTGCAACTGCTGATCAGATAGGTTCACGTTATCCACATCTATGGTTACGCTTTCGACACCTAGGTGAAATCCCACCGTCGCTGCTCCATATAGTTGCCAAAACGCTTGCGACAGCACGTGCTGTCCGCTATGCTGCTGCATGTGGTCAAAGCGACGTACCCAATCGAGCTGTCCCTTTACCTCGGATCCAATTTCCAACTCCCGCTCCACGCGATGCCAGATGGTGCCGTGCTCATCTACCTGAGTATCGGTGACTGGAACGCCGTTGATCCAACCCCGATCCCCCGGTTGCCCACCACCCTCTGGATAAAAGGCCGTCTGATCCAGCTCCACCCAGCCGGGCTTGGTCGATACAACCCTGGCCGTAAACGTGTGTAAGTATGCGTCCTGATAGTAGAGACTGTTTGTCTTCATCGTCTTCTCCTCAAGCAAGTTTCTGGTTGGATGGCTGTTGTCGGGGGCTAAGGGCCCGAGACCTTTGCCGCCATCCTCTCCCACTCAGTGTACAACTCACCCAGCTGTTTTTCCACCGCGTGAAACCGGGCCACCACCTGGGCAGCATCGTCGCCCTGATAAGTCTTGGCATCAGCCAGCAACTGGGTCAGATGTTGCTGCTCAGACTCCAACAAACCTATCTCTTCTTCCAGTTGTTCCAAAGTCCGCTCGGGAGAAATGGGGGCAACCGTGCGAGGGGTCGACGGCTGTTTGGTGCGAACTCGGGTATTCGCCTCGTCTTTCTTCTGGGAGACAGCCTGCAAAGCGGCCTCATAAGCAACATATCCACCGCGGAAATCGCGGATTTCGCCTTGCTCCAGGTGCCAAATTCGGGTAGCTACTTGCTTAATGAAATAGCGGTCGTGGGAAACGATGAACAGGGTACCGTTATAGTTGTGCAGGGCGTTCTCCAAAGACTCCCGCGCTGGAATATCCAAGTGGTTTGTCGGCTCATCCAAAACCAACACGTTTGCTTTAGAGAGCAGTAGTTTGGCCAGGATGAGGCGGTTGCGCTCACCACCGCTCAGGGTGGCGACTAAGCTATGGACGGACTCTCCAGTAAACAGGAACCTGGCCAACCAGCTCCGTCCGTCTGCTGGCTGCAGCTTGGTGCCTTCCAGCAGACAGTCCAATACGCTGACATCATCCCTTGGCAGCTTCAGTTCCTGACTGAAGTAGCCAAGGTCGATACTTGCCCCCCATCGATAGCTGCCTGCGTCAGCCGGAAGCTGGCCTAACAACACTCTGAGCAAAGTAGTCTTCCCAGCCCCATTGGGGCCGACCAGAGCGATTTTCTCTCCCAACTTGACCTCCGCCGAAAAGTCCCGAAACAACTGCTGACCGGGGAACGACTTGCTCAGCCTGTTCACTTGCAGAACATCATTGCCGCTGCGCCGCTGCGCCTCTGCGCTGAGTCGCATACGCTTTTGACGCACCTGCCTCTGCACCGGCTGCATCTTTTGTAGTCGCTTCTCCCACGATTTGGCCATCGTCGCCCGCGTACCGTACTTAAATTTCGCTATCAGGCGGGTGAGATGCTCCCTTTCCTCTTGCTGCTGGCGATGAAGCAGCTCTTGCCGCTTGCCATGCTCTGCTTTCTGTGTCAGATAAGAGGAGTAGTTGCCCACATATTTGACCAGTTGGTGTCGCTCTATCTCCCAAATTTTGTTGGCCACGCGATCGAGAAACTCACGGTCATGGGATACCACCAGGAGTGCACCGCTGTATCCGAGCAGATGATTCTCCAGCCAGGAGATGGCCTCCATGTCCAAATGATTGGTCGGTTCATCCAACAGCAGCACTTGGGGCTGCAGCAACAGTAGATGAGCCAAAGCGGCACGGGTTCTCTGTCCACCGGACAACAGTCCAACCGGCTGCTGCCAAACCGCCTCTGGCAGTCCAAGACCGTTCAGCGTAGTGCGCACCTTGACGTCGCAATCATAACCTTCCAACCGTTCAAATTCCGCGGCGATGCGCTCATACTGGCCCATTATCTGTTGCAGCCTCTTCGGCTCCGCCAAGACATCTGCATCTCCCATCGTCTGCTCCAGTCGGCGCATACGCTGCTCTAACTCCATCACTTGTCCTAGTGCCGCACTGACGGCTGACCAGACTGTATCCTCAAGTGGCAACTCAACGTCCTGGGTTAGGTAGCCTCTTGTCACCCCATTAGCCCAGTTGATACTGCCAGCATCGGCTTCCTCTAGCCCGGCCAGAATGCGCAGCAGGGTGGTCTTTCCGGTGCCATTGCGGCCAATTAAGCCCACGCGCTCGCCTAGGGCCATGGCCAAGTCTACATCCAATAGTATTGGGTTAGCAGCATAGAACTTCTGCAGACCCTGCGCTGTGATCAGGCTCATATTATCCCCCTCCTAGAATCAAGCTAGCGACGCAGCGCAGGGCTGATGCACAGCTGTGCCCAAAACACTGTCCACCAACTGGGGAGGCACGCCCGTGCCCACAAAAGCAAAAAGCCCAAGGGCTTTCTCCCAGGGCTCCTAAAGGTACAAGCCGATAGTTGCTCTGCAACAATCGCTTTATTGCCCGCAACACCTGCAATGTTGCTAGATAGAAGCCGAGTTGAGAATGCCATGGTCGCTGCGCAATTCAGAGCACACCAAACAGCCCTCGGAACCGCTCCCAGGGCTAGTGGCGCTGACCTAGGCGCAGATCACCATGTGCACCTTTACCACTCCCTTCCTGATTCGATTGTAGATTGGCGCTCTTACCTTGTCAACTATAGTCACGGCTTGCCGGCTATCGCTGCCCGGTGTAATCAGGGGACGTCTCCACCCGCCAGGCTGCCGTGGCGCGGGTTATCTCAGCCTTCCCCCCTGCATACGGTGAGAGTAGAGCGCAACGCCGCTGAACCGAACGATAATTCTGGCGCCGATGACAAATTAAGGTCGCAAGTCCAGCGACTTGCTGAGGAGGAAACAATGCCGGTCACTTTCTATCCCGAACAGGTCCCTCACCAGCTGCAGGAGGAAAGAAAATGGTCATATCTGATCAAGATTCCTGGAGTGAGATCTGGGATGCGAATTCCTGTCAGCTGCCGCTTAATAAACTGCGAGTACCGACTGATCACGCCTAGACGAGTGAGGATCCAGGCGGAAATCGACCTTTCCACCCACGAACTGCAGCTCCAACAGCCTGAGGGTCCCAAAGTGCGCTGGAAAGGAAGGTTGGATTCTATCCCGGCAGCTAGTGCCGTGGTTACAATCAGCCACATCCTGACCATCGGCAAAGATAAACCTGGAATCCTGCGGCTCGAGGATTTTCAGGCAGAAGCGCGAGTAGAGCAGACCACCACCATGCGCGATCGCCTGGTGGTCAAAGGCAGCCTGGCTATGCGAGGGAACTACACTGCTCGCATCCAATAGGCCAGCCCAGCGCTGTCGATACTGTTCCCAGGAGGATAATCGGGTTACTGCGGCAGCAACATATCACAGGGATACTCTCACGGAGGAGGAGATCCATGCCGCCAGAACGCCCTAGACTACGCGACCTGGGGATACGCATCGGGCATTATCCGACAGGCCGCTACAATGCCATCACCGACGTTCCCGGGGTCAAGGTGGGCCATGTCACCCTGATCTCGGGATATGGCCCCCTGAAGCCCGGACACGGTCCTGTAAGGACAGGAGTAACGGCCATTTCCCCCCACTCACACGACCTGTTCCACCATCGGGTCGCCGCCGGAGGATACACTCTCAACGGTGCGGGAGAGGTGACCGGGTTACTGCAAGTAGAAGAATGGGGGGCGATGGAGACCCCTATCCTACTCACAAATACCCAAAGCGTCGGCCAAGTACACGATGCCGCCCTAGACTATCTGCTGGAGCGATACCACGACGCGGGCGTATCCAGTGATCCGATTATTCCTTTGGTAGCGGAGTGCGATGACAGTCACCTAAATGATATTCAGGGGCGTCATGTTACCGCGGATAGCGTCCGCAAGGCCCTTGATGGTGCCAGCAGTGGCATGGTAGCAGAAGGGTCTGTTGGTGCCGGGACTGGGATGATCGCCTTCGACTTCAAGGCGGGCATCGGCACTTCTAGCCGAGTGCTGCCCACATCTTGTGGGGGCTACACTTTGGGAGTGTTAGTGATGGCGAATTTTGGGCAGAGGCGCTGTCTACGGATTGCTGGCCGCGCCATCGGCGACTGCATTAAAGACAAGATGCCAGACCCACATCCAGATGGCTCAATAGTGGTGGTCGTCGCCACCGATGCACCGCTGTTCAGTCTGCAGCTAAGACGATTGGCCAAGCGCGCAGCACTGGGCGTCGGGTGTACCGGCTCCTTCGCCAGCCACGTCAGCGGGGAGTTCTGTTTGGCGTTCTCCAACAGCGTACTAATTCCCAGACAGCCCGAGAGTCTGACCTGCCAGCTGGAGTTGCTGCATGATCGATATCTGGACCCCCTGTTTGAAGCGACCATAGAGGCAACGGAAGAGGCGATCATTAACTCCCTGACCAAGGCCACTGACATGCGAGGGCGTGATGACCATACCGTCTACGCCATACCGATCGAGCGGCTGCAGGACCTGCTCAACTGACTGCGTTCTGTATG
The DNA here is from genome assembly GCA_050949055.1 of Bacillota bacterium. Taxonomy (GTDB): domain Bacteria; phylum Bacillota; class UBA994; order UBA5500; family UBA5500; genus JAEZJZ01. The sequence goes on from JBMNFA010000008.1 coordinate 70,180, forward strand.
CGCTCAGCACGTAAACAGGCTATGATGCAGGAACCAGCATCATGGATAGGCTATGGATTGTATGGCCAGGCTGGCGCGCTGAGGCTCTGTCAGCCAACCAGAATTGCTGTATGAGTTCGCCTCAGCCCGGCGGCAGCCGCGCGGTGGACCCCGTTCCGTATGCCTGCGCGCGAGCTTGATGTAGGCTCTGTAGGGGCACGATACCCTGGCGGAGTCTATGCTGAGCTTGCAGAAATGCTCTGAGTGACAAGAACTTTCGAGAGAAAAAGAGGCTACCCGGTAGCCTCTTTAATGATCTATGCTGTTCATTTCTGATCCCAATCAAGGAGTCAATACCCGGCGAGCGGTTGCATAGTGATCCAGCCAGTAGCCAGTCAGTTTGTTGATCTTTACACCCGATGTGATGGCGTGTATCACCTGGTTGTTGCCAATGTAGATGGCCACATGGTCAATATCGCCGTTATTCCGCCAGGTGTTCTTGAAGAACACCAGGTCTCCAGCCTGCAAACCCTGCCGACTGACCGCGCTGCCCATTTTAGCCTGGTTGTAGGACGCCCTCGGCAGGCTGTAGCCAAACCGGCCGAAGACGTAACGGGAGAAGCCGGAGCAATCAAACACATCGGGGCCTTTAGCGTTCAACGCATATGGTTTACCCAGGTGCTTCATGGCTTCCTCCACTATGTGCTCAGCCACAGATGGTTGCGGACCCGGTGGCGACTGCTGGGTGGGAGGTTCAGTTGGCTTTGTAGGGGGCTCGGACGGCTGTGCAGGCGGGGTAGAAAAACTTTTCGGGGCAACAAAGGTCGCCCAGGGGCGGCGTGCCTCCAAATAGCGATCGCTATACCACGCGTCACGCAGGTCGCGTAGCACAACTTTTCCGAAACCTTTGTCTGTGATTACAAACTGGTTGTTGCCAACATACATGCCAACCCTGTATGGCTTGGGCAGAGTTGCTCCTCTGAAAAAGACCATGTCACCAGGGCGCAGGCTGGACTTGGAGACGCGCACTCCGCTCTCTGCCAGCTGTCCGAGCGACTCGGGCACTTGTAGGTAGTGGAAAGAGTACAGGTATGTAACCAATCCCACGTTGTCCAACCCGTCAGCTGATGCTCCTCCGTCCCGGTAGGGGATACCGACGCTGGCTTTTGCCTTCTCACCAATTACTTGGTATAGCGGCAAGAATTCGCTGGCATCGACCCTTCTGGCCCCTGCCCAATGCTTGCTGTAGTAGCTCTGGCTCAAGTTGCGCCTGACTACGCCATTGGTGTCACTGGACGAGGCGACAAAATCACCATCGCCAAGGTAGATACCTACGTGGCTGACTGAGCTAGAGCTGGGACTGTTGAAAAAGACCAGGTCCCCCGCCACCAATCGGCTCTTGTCCACCACCTTGCCGAATTTCGCCTGGGAAGCGACCGAACGCGGCATGTCCACTCCCAAACTGCGGTACACGTAGTGTACCAACCCACAGTTGTCCAGACCTTGCTCTGGGTTCGATCCTCCGTAAGCGTGTGGAACGCCCACCAACTCACTGGCCATCCAGGCGGCCAACAACGGGCCTTGACTGTTGGCTGCTTGCGCCATCGGGGCTCCCGGCGGCAGGCCGGCAATTACCAACATCAGGGCAACACTCAACAACAGCATGCGTCTTACGAACTGTTTAATCTACATGCACCTCCTTTAGCAGATGGATTCGACGCAGAAAAGCGCAATTCCTGTGCATGCCTTTAGTGTAAAATATTCCATATAAGTTCAACCCTAAATTATCCATATTGAAACTGCATTGCGTTCGGCCTCTCCCCCGGCGGAACGCAAGGCCGTCTTGGCTCGCGTAGCTGCATGTTCGAGAGCTGCAGAAAACAGCTAGAGGCGGGCATTAGCCCGCCTCCGATCATTGTTGATTTCAGTTTCCCCAAAGCCCCTTTACGGCTTAAGAGGTGCCTTTTGCAGAGCATTGGTCACCGCGTCGATGAAACCACCACTGCTCCAGGTAGCGCCGGAAATGGCGTCAACTTCCACCGCCTGTTGTTCGAGCATCGCGGCGCGCAAACTGTCAAATGCCGGCTCGGCGATGTCAGCCGTGTCGCCATGCGACATGACTTCTATATCGGTGAGCTTGCCATCGGCGACATGGACGGTCACCTTAGTGGTGCCTGTAAAGCCCTCTGCCTCGCCCTCATACTGCCCATCAGCAATCTGAGCGATATTCAGGCTGCCATCAGGCAAGGCATTCTTCACCGCTTCCATGATGCCATTGCTGGTCCAAGTGGCACCGGATACCGCATCTACCTGCCAATGCTGCCGCTCAACGATAGCCGCCGGGATTGCGTCGACAGCGGTTCCCGCTACCTCAGGAGTATCGTTATGAGATACAACCTCTACCTTGGTGATTTGGTGATCAACAACGGTCACTTCCACCCTCACATCACCGTTGAAACCTTCCGCGGTTCCTTGGTAGACGCCATCAGGGACTATGGATAAGTCGAATGCATCCTCTCCAGCGGTTCCTAGCACGAACTGTCCAAACACATCCAGCGCATTGCCGACCGCTGCCGTGACCGCGCGGGATGATATGGTCGCTCCTTGCACCAGGTCCACATCTGACCCTGCGGCAGGCTTTTCTGCGGGAGTGAAACCATTGAACTGACCCAAGAAATCTGCAGTGGTCGCCTTGGTCCCAATACCCACGGTTTCACTGTGACTTTCGACACTTACTTCCAGGATAGAACCCTGTTGATCAACCGCCACCAATACGCGCAGCGGCCCACCAAAACCGGTTGCTTGCCCATATACAACGGCACCCACAACCTGTGTGCCGCTATAACCCATATAATATGCGATGGTCGGTTCTTGGCCCTCTACCGGCTCTTCTACGCTCACCGGTTCAAACATATCGGCCGCAGGCAGCAGTTTGGCTAGCATCTCCTGCAGCTCTCTGGCTTGTCTTTCTGCAATAACACTGCTTGTCACAGACTGAGTCAAAGCAAGGGATCCGGCTGCGATGGCGCAAACCAGCGCTAATACTAGACCAGTCTTCAGAATATCTCGTTCCATAGTCCCCTCCTGCAAGGTTTAGTCATAGGCTCCATCTATATTATATTATACTCCAATAGTTGCGTCTTTCACATAGTGGTTTTTATACCAGATACATAGTTGTCCAGCGCAGACCCAGGGTCAACTGGACAGAATGATCGAAACCACGGTGGAACTACTTTCACCCAGGCAAGCGAAAGAGGGCGCACGCTGTGCGGCCCTCCCCGTATTCTTGCTTGCTTAGCGATCGACAGCCAGCTGTCCGCCCCGGGCGAAGTTCTCGCGCGGCATGTCCCTGATGATGATGGACACCGCATCACGAGGGCAGCCGACTGATTCAGCGATGGCAGCAGTCACCTTGTCTGCCAGCGCCCGTTTCTGCTCTACTGTCCTGCCCTGCAACAGTTCGATTTGCACTATAGGCATCTGAATCACCTCCGCATCAGGTTTCCGTCGACATCATTCTGATAGACGGCAAGTCAAGAGACTCGCTTCAGGTGTTCGCCAATGATGACGTCATTCCTGCTTCGCTGGCAAAGCTTTTTTGTCTGCCCCTGCAATTCCTTGCCGACGGAGGCGGTGTGACATGATGCCGCCGATAGCTCCAGCTTCCTGTGCAGTCAACCCTTCCCAGCCAACGGAGCGCACCTTGGTGAGCAGTCCCAGCTCATCCGCGATCTCCAGCTTCATCAGATCCCTGACTGTCGGCCCTTTCGGCTTTCTCTTGACATTGGCTTTCTTGCGGGTTTGCTTCCCTTTCATGTCTGAGCTGGACACAAGAAATGCACCTCCCACGCCCTATTATGGCAATGGGAGGTGCATTCTATTTCCCAGTCCTATTCCTTCTTTTCAAAGCTTCCCTGGCTGTTGCATTGCGGGCATTTCCGGGGCTTACAGCGCCCTTCCTTTTCGTGTCCGCAGACCTTGCATGTAAATACTGCCATTGCCCTTCCTCCTCTACTTAATACTGCGAGTCCATCTCTTGCTCACACTCGGTGCAATAACCAAAGAACTCTAAACGATGACCTTGAATCTTTCCCGGGAAATATTTGGCTGCCTCTGCATCCAACTCATGCTTTACCGGCAGAGGCAAGTCGGATACCCTGCCGCAATTCCGACAACGAAAGTGATAATGGGGCTGAGGATTGCCATCAAACCTGTCCTGCCCGCTGCCAAAGCTCAATTCCAGAGCCATATTCATATCCACCAAAGCGCGCAGGTTGCGATAGATGGTTCCCAGGCTGATGTTGGGCAACTCCCTTCTCACTTGTTCGTATACCCAGTCAGCGGTAGGATGACAATCTGTGCTCTGCAATACCTTCAAAATCAGCCGACGCTGCTCCGTCATCCGTTGAAAGCCGCTCACGGGTGAAGCCTCCCTAGTTAATAACTATTACTGATAATAGTATATGGGAGCGTACTCTCTCTGTCAAGGGTTACCCTAGGACTATATACAACGTTAACGAATTCGTTGCACACGCCGATAAGCTCTGCGCAATTGCAGGGCGGTCTGGCTACCGTCTGGTGCCATCTCCAATCCTCTGCGCAGCCATTCAATGGCGGTCTGATATTGCCCATTTCGCTCATGATAGGTGGCCAGTCGCAAATAGGGCACGGCATTTGTCGGGTCGAGCTGCACCACCCATCTGTAAGCCCAGCACATCACTTCACTGAGGCTGAGCTTGTCGCAGTCGGCTGCCAGTCTCTCCAAACTTGCTGCCAAGGAAGACTGATCGTCCACCGCAGCTTCCAGCTGCTTGTGCAATAGCGTATCAGCCAAATCCCACTCCTGCCTGACAGCAGCCTTTCTTATCTTCTCCAGACAAACCTTTTGATCCCATACAGACACAGGCGTCACCTCCTATCATCAGACACGCCTCAATCAGAAAATTCTCGGTATTGAACCACTTTCCCTTCTCGAAATTGGCGATACAGACGAAAATTCTGATCAAATTCGTCGAAGGCTCCCGATGCCTGTAAGGAGTGCCAATCCAACCAAGGTGAGTGCCGAGCGCACTGCAGCCAGCCAGACAGCGTCTGCAAAGAACTGTTCAGGCAGCAAGTTGATCAATTGATCTACCTGCGGATTCAACTGCCACAGGTCGTTGGTAAAACTCACACGGTGAAAGTAGTCAAAAGCGGCAGTGAAGTCCCGGCTGATCAGCCAGGCAACAAAGGACCCAATCAGGACTCCAATGCAGCTGGAGACAGCCGAGAAGCGAAAAAAGGCACGCAATCGCCCTTTACGCCAATGATGGATGAACAACGCGATCCAGACGCCCAGCCCAACTGCCGAGATCCAGCGCGCTACGCGGAAAAGCAGCTGCACATCGCGCATATGGGCAACCTCCCTTTGGTTAAGGAGCAGCTGTTCCCGCCCCCAAATAACCATCAGAACGTTAGGATCGTTCTCCAAACCACGCAGGTAGCGGGTAGTATGCCGACTGAACCGCGCTAGCTGCTGCAAATCGGTTTGCAGGGTGTCCGGAAGATGCAACTTGGCGAATTCATTTTGGTAGTAGGAAACACTATAGGCGACCACCTGCACCTGGATCAGCAGAGTCAGGACTAACAGCGAGATGCCGCTGAGGCCAACGATCAGCCCGCGCCCAATTGTTCTCACCCATTCATCCTCCTCGTAACGTAACGTTATCACTTGCTTAACATTGGCTTAATAATACAATCCCGAAAATGATCTAGAATTGGCTTAACTTAAGACATGAGCATCAGTTCCTATCTTGACCTGCAAAAGCTCTTAGGGGGTATGAATCGATGACCTTAGTCTTCGGATTAGTCGGTGGCCTGGGACTGTTCCTCTACGGAATGCAGCTGATGGGCGACGGTCTTCAAAAGACAGCCGGGGATAACTTGCGTCGGCTGCTGGAGGCATTGACCAAGACACCGCTGATTGGAGTCTTGGTCGGCGGATTGGTGACGATGATCATCCAAAGCAGCAGCGCCACCACAGTAATGGTGGTCGGATTTGTCAATGCCGGCTTGCTTACCTTGAAGCAGGCGGTATCGGTGATCATGGGTGCCAACATTGGCACCACAGTGACCGCATTCATCGTCTCATTGAAATTGACTCAGTTGGCATTGCCGGCAATTGGAATAGGTTTTCTTCTCCAGCTGACCGGCAAGAGGAAGAGGACTCGCTTCATCGGGCAGACCATTCTCGGTTTCGGGCTGTTATTCATGGGTATGGAAGTCATGGGAAACGCCCTCGCGCCCCTGCAGGACAATCCCACCTTTACCAACATACTCCTCACGCTCAGCAACAACCCCCTCTTGGGCGCCTTAGCCGGTTCGGTCTTCACCGGCATTATTCAAAGCAGCAGTGCCACTACCGGTCTGGTAGTCACAATGGCAGCTCAAGGGCTGATCGATCTGAACGCCTCCCTGGCGTTAGTTCTTGGCAGCAACATCGGTACCACTGTCACCGCAGCGTTGGCTAGCATCGGTACAAACCTGGCAGCCAAGCGGGCAGCAGTCGCCCACACCCTGTTCAATTTGTTCGGGGTGGCACTGTTCCTGATTATCTTTCGGCCCTTCACCGCCCTTGTAGCTACCACCAGTCCGTTATTGGAAAGGCAAGTAGCAAACTCGCATATTATCTTCAACGTAGTCAATACCATACTCCTGCTTCCGATGATCTCCTTGTTTGTTGAGTTGGTGGAGAAGCTGACACCGGGAGGATGTAGCCGAACATGTAGGACCGCTTTACCTGGACGAGCGCCTGCTAGACACGCCATCCATTGCGCTGAGACAGGCAACTAAGGAGCTGGTGCGCATGGGTAGACTGGCCTTGGCCATGCTGGCCGACGTCTACAACGCTTTCCACAGCAGCAGCCCGGAAAGACTCGCCCCCGCTGCCAGCAAAGAGACCACCATTAACGGCCTGGAACAGGCAGTAGTTCACTATCTGATCAAGCTATCCCGCGGATCGTTGACCCAGCAGCAATCGGAGCAACTGAACAGTCTCGTCAGCATCACCAACGATTTCGAACGAATCGGAGACCATGCGGAAAACATTGGTGAGTTGGCCAGCTACCGCATCGAGCATCGGCTACCGTTTTCACCAGAGGCGATAGCTGAGCTAGATGACATGTATGACCGGGTGAGCCGGATGGTGGAAGAAGTCGTAAACATCCTCGATTCTGGAGACTTAAGCCACGCCGCCGATGTCTTGGCTAACGAGGAAGACATCGATCTGCTGGAGCAAGACCTGCGTCGCCAGCATATCCAGCGTCTGAACAGCGGAATCTGCTTCCCCGCGTCCGGGGTAGTTTATCTGGACCTAATCTCAAACTTTGAGCGGATAGCGGATCACGCCCATAACACCGCTGAATCGTTATCTGGTGCCGTCCGTAGTTAGGCCGGGCAGGAATCTTAATCAGATCTTAAAACTTGTCTGACTGACATCTACCGTTATCCAAGATACAATGATCAAGAGGATTGATCTTTGCTTCACCAAGTTCTATTCGCTTGATCGTAGACTACGAGGAGGTATCCCGGGTGACGGTATCGCTGAAGACGCTGTTCGGGTTGGTGGGTGGTCTCGGCCTGTTCATCTATGGCATGCAGTTGATGGCGGATGGGTTGCAGAAGACAGCGGGCGACCGCCTGCGTCGCCTACTGGAAATATTGACCAAGACCCCTCTGATCGGGGTGATTGTGGGAACCGTCGTCACCATGATTATTCAAAGCAGCAGCGCCACCACGGTGATGGTGGTGGGCTTTGTCAATGCGGGGCTACTCAATCTGAGACAAGCGATCTCGGTGATCATGGGCGCGGCGATTGGCACCACCATCACCGCCTTTATGGTTTCCCTGAAGTTGACCGAGTTGGCGTTGCCGGCAATCGGGATCGGCCTGCTGGTGAACATGACCGGTAGACGCAAGAGTACCCGTTTCATTGGGCAAACAGTTCTGGGCTTCGGCGTGCTGTTCTTAGGCATGGAGATCATGGGGACTTCGCTGCAACCATTGAAAAATGACCCTGTCTTCACCAGCATCATCCTTAACCTCAGCAAGCAACCACTGCTGGGAGTGCTGGCCGGTGCCATATTCACGGCCATCATACAAAGCAGCAGCGCCACCACCGGTTTGGTGGTTACACTAGCTGCTCAAGGACTAATCGACCTTAATGCCTCAGTTGCGCTAGTTTTGGGCAGCAATATTGGCACCACCGTCACCGCTATGCTGGCTTCGATCGGCACCGGCTTGAACGCTAAGCGGACAGCTGTCGCTCACCTGCTATTCAAGATGATTGGGGTGACAGCATTTCTTGTGCTCTTCCGCCCCTTTACTGCCTTGGTCAGCACCACTCACTATGATTTGAGCAGACAGGTGGCCAATGCCCATATCATCTTCAACGTAACCACCACCTTATGCATGCTCCCTTTCATCAGCTATTTCGCCCGTCTCGTCGAAAACCTCCTGCCTGGACAGGACTCCACCGAACACGTGGGTGCGCTGTATCTGGATGAGCACTTGCTAAGCACACCTTCCATCGCTCTGGGGCAAGCTAACCGTGAACTGAGACGGATGGGTAGACTCGCGCTGGGCATGCTGGACGATGTTTATGCCTGTTTCCGGCACGTAAACTTGGATCGAATGGCTGCTTCAGTACAGAAGGAGACAGCCATCAACAATCTGGAGCATGAAATCGTCAGCTATCTGGTGAAGCTTTCCCGGCGTTCGCTGAGTAACGAACAATCGGCTCGCCTCAACGCCCTGATCAACATTTCCAGCGATTTCGAACGCATGGGTGACTTGGCAGAAAATATCGGAGAGTTGGCAGAATACCGGGTAGAACATCGCTTGCCCTTCTCACAGGAAGCAATCGCAGAGCTCGATGACATGTATGGCAGGGTCAGCCAATTGATCAATGACTCTCTGACCATACTGGAGTCGGGAGACATAGATCAGCTCGATCATATTCTAGCAGTGGAGAACAGTATCGACCTGCTGGAGAAAAGTCTGCGCCGCCATCACATCAACCGCCTGAACACGGGCGTCTGTTTCCCTGCCTCTGGCGTGATTTACCTGGACATGATTTCTACCTTGGAGCGTATCGCCGACCACGCCAATAACACCGCCGAAGCGTTGGCCGGCATCGGTTCAACCTGGATAGACGAAGACTGAGTTCCCGTAGACTACCACCGGCCTCCCGCTGTTTACCTGCGGGGGGCCGGTGCATGCTATACTAGCAGTGTAAGAAAGAATGGGCAGAGGTGAAAGAAATGGATAATACCTATAATCGGCCGCAGGTGGTGATTCTCGCCACTGGGGGCACGATCGCCGGCCGCGGCCAGAGCCCACTGCACACTGCTGGCTATACGGCCGGACAGCTTTCAGTGGATGAGCTGACTGCTGCCGCCCCTGGTTTGGAGCAAATGGCAACCATCACCGGTGAGCAGGTCTGCAATGTGGCCAGCTCTGCTCTTACTGTCGATATCTGGCTGCAGCTCGCCAGAAGGATAGACGAAATCTTTCGCACGCAACCAGAGGTGGCTGGGGTAGTGATCACTCACGGTACCGACACCTTAGAGGAAACGGCTTACTGGCTCAACCTGGTGGTGCACAGCCGCAAGCCGGTGGTAGTGGTAGGGGCCATGCGCCCGGCGACTGCCCTCAGCCCGGATGGCCCGATGAACCTGGTCAATGCGGTGCGAGTGGCTGCCAGCCCAAAGGCCTGCGGCCTGGGTGTGCTGGTAGTGATGAATGACGAGGTGTATAGCGCCCGCGATGTCACAAAGACCCACGCCAGCCAGCTGCACACCTTCCGGTCTCACGATCTGGGGGCCTTGGGCAGCGTCGACAACGGGGTGGTCAGCATCTATCATGCTCCCACCCGCAGGCATACCTGGCAATCGGAGTTTTCAGTGGAGCAGTTGCCAGCGCTCCCACGTGTGGACATCATCTATGCACACTTGGGTGCTGACAATGTGGTGGTGGATGCGCTAGTCGCGGCAGGCTGCAAAGGCATTGTGTTGGCCGGCGTGGGCTCTGGCCATCCTACACCCAAGACTCGTGAGGCGCTAAGGCGAGCACACGAGAACGGAGTGGTGGTAGTGCGCTCCACGAGGGTGGGTGGCGGCCGAGTCTTGCCGTTGCGACCGGGTGCAAGGGACAGTTTTGTGGGTGCAGACAACCTCAATCCACAGAAAGCAAGGATATTGCTGATGCTCGCTCTCACCAAGACCAGCAACCCGCAGGAGATTCAGCGCATCTTCGCGCAGTATTAGGCAGGTCTTCCCCTGTTTTCAAATTGAGGGTCAGCTCGCGCATTTTCGAGCTGACCCTGTTTTGACACCTCAGGGCTCTTGTCTATTCCAGTTGCCCCTGCTCTGACGACTTCAGCATCAGAGCGGCCCAAGCCTGGTGGATCTCCTCGTCCAGTTGATTGCTTAGGTACAGCTGCTGCAAATTGGTGTCTGCAACCTGTCTACGGGCGCGAGCATATTCGCGAGCGGCGACGCTTTCCAGGTTGCGAATGGCTAACAGGCCAACTCGCGGATCAAGCTTAGTGGCGATGCTCCCCGTCAAGCCGCCGATCCTCTCTCCTAATTGTTCCCAGAACACTAACTTTATCCCTAGACGCCGACCAGCCACTTTCAGGTCGCGCAGATGATCAGCCTCCACCTCCATCGCCTTGAGAAACCCAGCCTCCAGATGCACGCGCCCCGTGCGGCGGGCTTGCAGAGCCAATTGATGATAGAAGGGCACCTGCTGCGCCTCCAACAGCACTGCCCGCTTAATGAAACCGGCATCTTTCGCGCTGACGTGGGACTGGGGATAACGCCTGCGTGAGCGGTGTCGCTGCCAAGCTAAGGCCATGCCAGCCAGAACAACCCAAGAGAGATACCTGCGCTTGTTGTTACCCAACTCAATCACCCTCAGTTAGCTTAACCCGGAGCCATGCGCACTACGCCAAGACACAATAAAAGGCACCCGACGGCCGTCGGATGCCCATTAGTCTGCTCGCCCTCGATTAAGCCAACTGCCCCATGATATCCAAAGCGGCCAACACAAACAGCTTGACAGCACCCTTGAGGGCCGTCTCGTCAAAGTCAAACTCGAAGGTGTGGTGTCCTGCCTGGTTGATGTCGGCACCAACGCTGATGAACGTGGCCTGACCACCATTCTGCTGCACTCTCTCCATCATATAGGTGTAGTCTTCGCTACCTCCGCCTTGACGGTTGCCTTCCACCACGTTGTTGAAATCGCTGATCTGCTCTGCGATACGCCGCAGCCGTTCGACCAGCTTCCCGGTGCTCTCGCCACTACGAGCTGCCCCCATTTGCTTTAGCTCATAAGTACAGCCGTGCATGGCTGTGGCGTGATCAAGGATGCGAATGGCGTAGTTGTACATATGATCATTCAACTCGCTGGTCAATCCCCTGGTCTCGATTGCCAAATGAGCCCGATCAGGAATCACGTTGCGTCCGGTGCCGGCATTCAAGCGCCCTACGTTGATCCTGGTTGCCCCTTTACTATGGCGTGGAATCGCGTAGAGGTTGAGCACAGCGGTGGCTGCCGCCAAGAGGGCATTATGTCCACCTTGCGGTTGCCCCCCCGCGTGGGCCGGCCCGCCATGGATAATGGCGTCAAACTTGGTGGTAGCCAGGAAGCCTTCGCGGCCGCAGACCACCGTGCCGGTAGGAACTCCGCTGCTCAGGTGGGAGCCCACCATGTATTGCACATCATCCAGAATGCCGGAGCCAACCACCGATTTGGCCCCACGCACTCCCTCTTCGGCAGGCTGAAAGACCAGCTTGATCGTTCCACACAGCTGTTCCTTAATCTGCACCAACGCAGCCGCCACACCCAAACCGATGGTAGCATGGCCATCATGCCCGCATGAATGCATCACGTTTTCGTTTACAGAGGCGAATCCCTCCCTGAACGGTCGGTGATCAGGTGATTGGGATTCCGCCACGTCCACCGCATCGATATCAAAGCGCATGCCGATCACAGGGCCTTCGCCACAGTGCAGAATGCCAACTACCCCCGTGTAGCCTCCAGCCAAGTGAGGCAGGAACTCCTCCACTGCTCCCTGCGCACGGGCCCGCTCCAGATGAGCATCCAGTACCGCCTGGTCAGGCACGCCCATCCGGTCGGAATCCTTGATCACATCTTGCCCCAGCTTCACTTCATAGCCCAGGTCTTTTAGTTGCTTGGCAATGATGGATGCGGTGCGGAATTCAGTCCAAGCCGATTCAGCGTATTTGTGGAAGTCACGGCGACAGGAAACTAACTGCGGATGGAGCCCGTCGACAATTCGCTCTACTCTTTCGATGATCATTAACAACACCCCCAAGATGGCACATCTCGCCTGCCCCAGCCAGATCTGCCGTTTTTGTTAACTTCGCTGACGATCATGGATTTCCCTTCGGCAAACGAAAATTATCCTGGGCGCGACCCCGTGGAACAAAGTTCCGAAATGTCCGTCTATACGGCCAGAATTACCCGATGGAGGCGATTGGAAATGCCGCGGTCGTTTATTTGGAGAAAGCTTGCTTTGCTGTGCGTGTTTTTATGCTTGATCAGCCTCGGGGGTAGCGGTCCGAGAATCGAATCGGCTCCCCCCCTATCCGTAATGGTTTTCGGAGAGCCGTTGCCGTTCAGTCCCAGTTGCGTGGTGGTCGCAGGCCGAGTGTATGCTCCGGCTGAGCCACTGGCCCTCGCTTTAGGGTTTGAATATCGCTGGGACAGCCGGGAACAGACAGTCTACCTCAACTCCCGTCAAAGATTGTCGGCATCGCACCACGAGGAGACCTACAATGGCTATCCCAGAATCAACCTGATACTGAACGATAGTGAATGGCGCGGAGAGGAACCGGCCATCCTGCTGAACTCAGCGCCGTATCTCCCACTGCGCGTGGCGGAGGCCTTAGGGATATTGGTAGGCTGGGAAAGCTCCAGCCGTACGGCCTACATCGGGTCTCCCAGCAGATATCAACTGCCAACGGTGGGCAGCATCGCTAACTTGGAGAAGTTGCTAGCGCAGGGAAACTTCAACTATCCATACCTGTTCGGCGGGCTGCGCGGGACTGTGGCTGATCAAGCCGTTGGGGAGGCGACGCTTGGCGCGGAGGCGGCCCCCAGTGCGACACCCGAACATTCCACCACCAACAATCAGGTGCAGGGGGTAGATGAAGCTGACCTGGTCAAGACCGACGGCCGGTGTATCTATCAGGCAAAGGGGCAAACCGTGTTGATCACCCGGGCCTATCCGGCCTCCGACATGGCGCTGGTGAGCAGTATCGACCTGACCGATCAGCATCTTACCGTCAGAGAGCTGTTCCTGGATGAAGACAGGCTGTTGGTATTAGGAGAGAAGGCCTATTGGGACTACCCGATTGAAACCAGGGACATTCCCTACGGACGGGTAAACCCGGCACCTGACTTGATGCCGCTCCCTCCCTATTGGCAACAGCAAACCTGCGCTCTGGTGTTTGACATCAGTGACCCCGCCGCCCCCCAGTCGGTGCGCACAGTGGAACTGGCTGGCAGCTACCTGACTGCCCGCAAGGTCGAGTCCCGGGTGGTTGTGCTGTCCAATCAAGCGTTATTCGGCAGACCAGTAGCCCCGCACTTTCGAGACTCTGCCAGGGGGAAAGAGCAGCTGACTTTGTCCATGCAGAAGGTGCAATACTTTCCCGAGCGCCACGACCACAACTACCTGCTGACCGCCGTCTTCGACCTGGGACAGGACGACCAGCCAGCTCAGATTGCTGCTTATTTAGGCGCTGGCAACAACATCTACATGTCCCCATCGAACCTGTATGTGGCCACCCATAGTTGGCTGAACAACGAAAGCTGCATCTATAAGCTACACTTGGAGGGTACGGAACTATCCTTTGCAGCCAAAGGGAAGGTGCCAGGGCACGTGCTCAATCAGTTCTCCATGGACGAATGGCAGGGAGACCTGCGGGTTGCCACCACTTATGATCAGGACGGAATGACCAACAACGGCATCTACATTCTCGATCAAGAGATGGCATTGACTGGCCAGTTGGATGGCATCGCTCCTGGCGAACGCATCTATTCGGCCCGCTTCCAGGGTGCCAGAGGTTACCTGGTCACCTTTGAGCAGGTTGATCCACTGTTTGTGCTTGATCTGTCCAATCCCGAGGATCCTGCGATCCTGGGGGTACTGAAGATCCCTGGATTCAGCACCTATCTGCACCCTTTGGATGACCAGCACCTGTTGGGCATCGGCCGCGACACAGAACTGGTTGAAGACAAAGATAGCCAAGGCCAGGTGATTAGCACCAGGGTATTGGAGCGAGGGCTGAAACTAGCAATCTTTGACGTCAGCGATCTGAACAACCCTAAAGAGAAATTCGTGGTGCTGTTGGGAGGGCGAGGCAGCTATTCAGAGGCGCTCTACAACCATAAGGCGGTACTCTTCTCCCCTTCGCTGCAACTCTTGACGCTGCCGGTGCAGCTGACTGAGACTACCTTAGATCATATGTCTTGGGGGCCGGTAGTCTATCAGGGGGCCATCGCCTACCACCTGGATACCGATGACGGATTCCAGGAGCTGGGCAGAGTCAGTCACTTTAGCGAAGACGAACTGCTCAAAATGGGTTACTACTGGACAAGTTACGAAATGCAGATCCGTCGCCTGTTATATATCGGAGACCATCTCTATGCAGTCTCAGATGGCATGATCAGCGCCAGCAAGATCGGCTCGATGGAGATGATCTCCTGCATCACCCTTCCCTAAAGCAAGCAACAAAGCAGGCTACGGATGACTTGAGCGCCTGCAGCCTGCCCTGAAGGGTTTTTCCTTGATTTTCTTGAGAGGGTTGTGCAGGTGATTGGCTAAGCTACGAGAGAAATCTTAATCTCTTCGTAAAGGAAGTGGAATGCCATGTGGAGAAAAGTCGCGGTCTTGATGACCATATTGGGCCTGCTGCTAGCTCCCGCTGCTAGGGCTAGTCATGCGCGAGGACGCGAAATCGACAACCATGGGCGCTTGCACATCTCTGTTCCTGCTGGCCATACAAGGATAGGCGTAATGCGTCCGCATGCGGGCAGAAGACCAAGAATGGATCAGGTCAAGAAAAGTAGTCTGGAGCTGCGACAGCTAGAGCAGATGGAACCAGAGTTGCAGAAAGAAAGATTGCTGGAGTGGCACGAGAGTAGGGTCCAAAGAGCGCAGGAGATTCTCTCGCTTCGCGAGAGGTTGCCAGAAATGATCATCGCTCGGGTGGCCGAGAGACACGCACAGGCGGTGAAACGGGCAACAGCAGCAGACGCCAAGGACAAGGAGATAGCCAGAAAACGTTTGGCCTTAGTCAAAGCCAGACGAGCGTTGGCAAACGCGTGGGTCAAGAAAAACGCCTCCAGGATCGCCCAGCAGATGATCCTCGGCGCTGAAGAGGTACTGGCCAATGCGGATCAAGTACGGGAGCGCATTGAACGGGGCGAAGGGCTCCAGGTGCTGCGAGAGATCAACCAACAGCGTCACTTATCGATCAGAAAACGTTCGTTGTCCGATAGTGATGAATAGCAGCCCGAGTGCAAGCAGGTTTGCGGAGCACCTGCGGCGAACTTAACAGGGTAGAAGTCAATATCCAAGGAGGTTGCTACGTTGCCGCGAATGGAATTTGAACAGCGTGACTACGCCACATTGATCTCTTCTTCGGGGAAGATACCTCATCTGATGGCCAAGGACACCTTTGGCCCCTCGGACCTGTTCATGGCAGGTATCGGTGGATGAATGTCGCTGGGTGCGGCCGGGTATTGCCGCAACAATGGACTGGATGCAACAGGAACCCGCATTGAGCTGGAGATCGAAACCGACCGTGAGACCAAGCTGATCAGCAAGATGGCTTTCAAAGTATTCTTCCCCGAGGGAATTCCCGAGGAGCACCGCACGGCTATTCGCCAGCGGATGGCTAACTGTTATATCAAACGCCACCTCTTCACTCCGCCAGAAGTAACAGTGGAAGTCGCCGAATGAATAAAATGGATTAGTATCCAATGGCCTGGCAAATGCCAGGCCATTGGTGTATATGCCACTAGTCTCTCACCTACTCCCGCTTGCTGCGACCAAACAGCCACCAAACTAAAAGTGCCAAGAACAGAGTCCCTATCGCCTTGCCGAACACCGCCTGCAACGGGGATGTGCCCCTTTTGGCGCGAGGCTTTCTTGCAGTGGCAATTAAGCCACTGTTGACGGACTCGGGGGCCGTCATTTCTGGCTGATCAGGCGATGTGTCAGCCGGTGTTAGGCCTTCGATGCTCTGCCCAGATGCCGGTCTTTGCAGATCTTGAATCTGGTTACCCACAATCAGCGAAGCGATGGAGATAATCACATGCTGCTTTTGATCCTGCATTTGCATCATCATTCTCCTTCCCAACCTCTCTGTGCTAATATGCTACCAGTATATAGTATGACCCTTGACGTTTGAAGCACTAGCCACTGGGCCCCAGGCGAAATGGGCTGAGCCCCACCTGCATATCGGCGCGACGAATTCAACCAAGCATACTCATAAGTTGCATAAATATATATCTAATATTATATACGTAGAGTATAGAAGAGTGTAACACTCATCCCCCCTCCCTGCATAGACTGCGAGCAGAGGTGCAACTGAACAACAGTTGACGCCAAACCCCCCAGGGAGGTGAGCTGTGTGTCTAGATGGAGACGCCGTCGTCGCTGCGATGGGCTGAACTGCCGCCGCTTTGCTCGTCGGTTCTGCCGCCGCTTCTGCCGCCGCCTGTCGGGCCGGAGAAATCGGCGCATCTGCCGTCGCATCTGCCGCCGCATCGCCCGTCGTATCTGCCGTCGGGTGAGCTAAGGCCTCTGCCTAAACTGGGCACTTGACATCTTTCATGAGATCACTATCGGGTACTTGGATAGGTCATAAACACACTCTGATGCAAGTAATATCACACGATGCAAGGGGCAACTAAAGGCCGGTGGTACAACCACCGGCCTTTGCCTGTCTGCTTTGTGGACAGGCTAATCCCGCATGAACCGAACAATACCTTGCTGCCAGCCCTTGGTAGGTTATAGAATGAGTTGCGGGCGCAAACCGTACCAGCGAGAACAACAAGAGGAGTGGAAGTAAATGCAAATGACCATCGGCATCCTGGCAGCTATGCGCGAGGAGTTAGCGCCCTTTCTTGGCCTGGGAACATGGGAGGAATCGGAGGCGTTGCTGGGACGAGCAGTATATACTAAAGCGGCTACCTACGGCGACGACGAAAATAAACCGATCGCAGTCAAGCTAGTGCTCACGCTCTGTGGAGTGGGCAAAGTGCGCGCTGCAGCTGCCACCCAAGCGTTGATCGACCGCTACCACCCTCACCTGATCCTGAACATCGGCACCGCCGGAGGGCTGCGAGACGAGATCAAAATAGGCGACATAGTGGTCACCAGAAGGCAATTTCAACACGACAGCCAACTCTGGGAACGCTACTGCTGCGACGCGCATCCCGGACTCAGTCAGTTGCTGTTCGAACAACTGAGCCAGCAATATCGAACGCACCAGGGAAACGGCTGCGCTGGAGATATGTTTCAGACGGATAGGCAAGAGAAGTTGCGTTTAGCGGAGAAGTTTGATGCTCATTGCGTGGACATGGAATCAGCCGCTATTGCTGACACCTGCGCCGTCAACCAGGTTCCTTTTTGCGTGATTCGTTCGATTTCCGACGCCCTGGAGGGAGCTATGAACGAGTTTGAGCAAAACTACCAGCAAGTATCCCAATTGGTGGCCAGAGCTGTCATGCCGCTGATCGGAAAACTAGCCGGGGCATTGACACTCGACGAGTGAGGGATTGGCCAGCAGGGTAACTCGTTAGGACGGCTCAAGTTTGCCATGCAATCCGACCACCTCATAGGCGCACAACTGCAGAACATGTGGGATTAGATTGTCATCTGCATAACCGCAGTACATATTTGACCACAGGGAGAGCTTTTTAGCATGACGCCTGACTAACCGTTGTCTAGCGGCGGCTAATCCAACTGCCAAGGGAGGCGACCATTGTGCCTAGACTAGTGGATCTGTCGCAGACCATCGCCGCCGGTATGCCTGTCTATCCCGGCGATGAGCCCACCGAATTGACCCAGACACGCTACCTGGAGCAGCATCACCACAACAACCATCGGCTATGTATCGGCATGCACGCCGGGACGCATCTGGATGGTCCCATGCATATGCTGCCTGGCAATACCTATGTATCGCAGTTGCCGCTACAGCCTTTCATTAGTCCCGGCTGTGTAATCGATGTACGCGGCCAGTCCGACATCCGCTGGAAGCCCGAGTATGAGCACGCGATCAAAGACGGATACAGCGTGTTGTTCTATACCGGATATGACCACTGGTATGGCAGCGACCGGTACTGGCATCATCATCCTTGCCTCCACCCCGAGATATGCGATCACCTGGTGCGAAAAAGCGTCAGACTGCTAGGGGTGGACCTGCCATCGCCGGACCAACCACCTTTCCCGATCCACAAGCGTCTGCTGGGAAATGGGGTCTACATATTGGAGAACTTGGCCAACTTGGGACAGCTGCTGGGCGTGCCGAACTTTGAATTGATCGCTCTGCCTTTGAAGCTGGAGGCCGATGGTTCTCCGGTGCGAGCTGTGGCCAGAATCTGATAATGACTGACTGGCACGCCTACTGGCGCACGACCTGATGTACCACGGAGGGAGTGGGAGAGCGCTGGAGATGTCTATCCCTGTTTTTGGCTATTCAGTTTGTCCAGGCGTGCCTTGGCGTGAGGAGCATGGGCGGCAGTCTGCTTGCGCAACTGATCGTCACTCTGAACTGTGGCTATATACACCGAACAGGCGGCACAATCCAGTCCGCAAGCAGCCATGATCATTGCACATCAGCCTTTCTTGATCAATCCTATAGTATCATCGGCTAAATCTTCCATTCAATGACCTAGTACAGCAGTCGTCGTGTACTTGTGGCGTGTCAGCTTTGCCACAAGCGGCTTTGAACGGGCGGCTCTGAACATTTGACTTTCTCTGTAGGAAATGATAGTCTTTTCGCAAATAGCGATGATGGGGATTAGGCCTTCCTACTGGTGCCCAGAGAGTCGATCACTTGCTGCGAGATCGATACCTGAAGATCGCCTTCCCACCCCGGAGCTGATGGCGATGAGCCATCCGGCATCCCCCGATAACGGGATACCAGAGTGGGTCAACAGCTTGTTGACCAATCAGGGTGGCACCACGGGCATCAACCCCGTCCCTACGCAGGGACGGGGTTTTGTTATCTACTGATGAGGAGTGAGTGAAATGGCAAAAAAGAAGGACTTTGTACAACAGATCAGCCCGCAAACCGAGGACTTTTCCCGCTGGTATTTGGACACCATTCAGAGGGCGGACCTGATGGATTATGCCCCGGTACGAGGGTGCATCGTTTTCAAGCCTGATGGATGGGAACTGTGGGAACGCATTCAATCCGGCCTGGACCGTCGGTTCAAGGAGACGGGGCACCGCAATGCTTACTTCCCGCTGCTGATTCCGGAAAGCTTCTTCCAGAAGGAAAAGGAGCACGTGAAGGGTTTCAACCCGGAGCTGCCGTGGGTCACCGAGGCGGGCGGCGAGAAGCTGGAGGAACGGTTGGCAATCCGGCCCACATCGGAAACGATGATCGGCCATATGTACAGCCAATGGATTCAGAGCTATCGCGATTTGCCGGTGCTGATCAACCAATGGGCCAACGTGATCCGCTGGGAGAAGAGAACGCTTCCTTTCTTGCGCACATCGGAGTTCCTCTGGCAGGAGGGGCATACCGCCCACGCCTCTGAAGAGGAAGCGCGGGAAGAAACGATGCGCATCTTGGACATCTACGCCGAGTTTGCGGAAACGGAATTGGCCATCCCCGTCGTAAAGGGCCGCAAGACTCCTTCTGAGCGTTTTGCGGGAGCGGTGGACACTTATTCCATCGAAGCCATGATGAAGGATGGTAAGGCGCTGCAGGCTGGAACCTCTCACTATCTGGGACAGAACTTCGCCATCGGCTTCGACATCAAATATCTAGATCGGGACAACCAGCAGAAATACGTTTACACCACCTCTTGGGGCGTCTCCACCCGGCTGATCGGTGCGCTGATTATGACCCATGGAGATGACCGTGGTTTGGCCTTACCGCCACGGATGGCACCGGTGCAGGTGATCATGATCCCGGTGGGCCCACCGAAGCTGCGCGACCAGGTGATGGCCCGGTTTGAGCCGCTCTTTGACGCACTGCAGGCGGCAGGGGTGCGAGTGAAGTCGGATCTGCGGGAGGAAACACCAGGCTGGAAATTCAACGAATGGGAGATGCGCGGTGTGCCGCTGCGATTGGAGTTGGGACCGCGGGATGTGCAGCATGAGCAATGCGTGTTGGTACGCCGCGACACCGGCGAAAAACTCAGTGTAGGCTTGGATCAAACTGTGCAGCAAGTCCAGCAACTGCTGGACGACATTCAGGAAAACATGTATCAGCAAGCGCTGGCGTTTCGCCAGGCCCATTCGCATCTGCATTTGGAGACGTTGGCTGACTTGGTGCAGCATATTGCCCGCAGCGAGGCGGCCGGAGAGTTGCCCGGCTGGGCCTTGTTGGGTTGGTGCGGCAGCGACGAGTGCGAGGCTCAGATTAAGGAACAGACCAAGTTCACCTCGCGCAACATCCCTCTCGATCCTCCCATGGAGAAGCAGGTCTGCGCCGCCTGTGGCGCAGCAGCCAAGCATACACTCTGGTTCGGGCGCGCTTACTAGTATTGAGATGGTCAGGGCGAAGCGTTGGTATGTGCCTCCGCTTCGCCCTTGCTTTGTCTCACTTGCTCGGACCAGGTCTTATCATGGTCATTCTCCTCACAAAGCGGAGAATCAGGACCCCGGCGACACCTGCATGATATGACCAGGGCCTAAAATGACGCGCCAGACCATGTTCCAGCGTGCGCGTCCGGAGGCCCTTCGTCACCCGAAGGATACAAGGTACACGTCCCGGTGTATCCTTCGGGTGGCGAAGGATGCGGGGTACATGTCCCGGTGTATCACAGCAGCTGCAGTAACTGCTGGCGGTGAGCCATCGCCGCTTGGTAGCCTTTGTCTATGTATTGCTCCGCCTGCGCTAGATCTATCAAGCTCGCTCCTGCCATGGCGGGGGCGATGGGCACAGTGGCCTGATGGAACTCTGACTGGCTCAGTTGCCGCTGCATGATCTCGAAAGACCGAGTGATCACCCCCATGATGCCCTCCACCTGCAGGCTGGTGACAGCCGACGCATACAGGTCCACTGCAATCACCTGCTCCGCCCCCATCTCCTTGACCGTCCTTACGGGGACGTTCTCCACCAGTCCGCCGTCCACCAGAAGCTTGTCCTGCCACTGCACCGGCTCGAATATGCCTGGGATGGAACAACTGGCGCGCACGGCCAGCGCCACGCTGCCTTCATTGAGCACCACCTTCTCGGCTGAGTAGAGCTCGGTACACACCGCGGCAAAGGGGATGTTCAACTGCTCAAAGGATTTGCCTCCCGTCAACTCCTGCAATTTCGCTTCCATCCGCTCGTTACCCAAGAGGCTGCGTCTCGGGACCAGAAGCTCGCTCAGATCGCGCCAGCTGGTGCTGCGCGCCACCTCTAGCATCTCGTCTGGGCTGTAGCCAGCGGCGAACAGTGCGCCGATGATGCTGCCACTGCTGGTACCAGCCAGAAAGTCCACCGGAATTTCCAACTCACATAGCGCCTGCAAGATGCCTATGTGGGCCATTCCTCTGGCTGATCCACCACCAAGGGCGAGACCGATGCGTGACATGGTTCTTGCCTCCTCTCCACTCTTTTGACCAAGCAGCGCCGAACACGATGGAGGAAGCCTGTTCAAAGTCCGTGATTGCTCCATCCCTTACTATGCCAAGATACTACACCAGGCAAGCGCGTGTTTCTAGCATACCAACCAAAAAAGCAGCCCACGCACTGCGGGGCCGCTTTGACTTGGTTCGCGGTCATTTCAGTTCGGACATCAGCGTCAGTGGACCCCGCAGCTTATCCAGCAAGCCCGACAGTCCCGGTTCCATTGACATCATCTCCAACAGGTTCTTGGACGCGCCGGCGATCGACCCTGGCGTCCAATACTTGATGCCAGCGTCCGGTTGTGCTACCTTGGCTACCCGATAGTGCGCTAGATATCCCAACAGCACCAACCGGAAATAGACGGCCAATCGCAGCATTTGTCGCTCATAATCCTCCCGTTCAGCCTCGGGCAATTCTCTACATTGGAGATAATGCTTGAACAGGCCAACCTCCTCTGCCGCGGTCAGGGCAACCGCTGGATCGCAGACCAGCTCGATCACGTCGAAGGCAGAGACGTCCGTGCGCACTCCATCCCAGTTAGCCCGCCCTGCTCTGTTCCCCTGCATAAAATACGCACGCGGAGAGCTGTCCACCAGCCGGAGACCTTTCTCGGCCTCGCTGGTCTCCAGGAGCGGCTCCGATAGATCCATAACCTGTACAAAATCATCCTGGCTGACGGTGGCACCAACCTTATCCCAAGCTGACAGGGAGTTCTGCAGTTCGGTTTTGATCTTTTTGTCTGAATGTCCGGCACCTGGAGGAAAGTAACCTGCGATAGTCTTCCCACGTTGATGGAAAGTGGCCAAATCGGCGATTACCGGCCGCAGCAATTCCACCCGCCCAGCTCGATCTCGTTGCTGCAGCAGGTCGTCGAGGCGCTTGCTGCCAATGCCTTCGGTCAAAGTGATCATCTGCTTGGCATCATGGGCAATCAGGCGAGGGAACAGCACTCCAATGTTATTCAGACGCTTTAGGCCCTCCACCTCAGCGGCCAACTGCTCGGCTCTAGCGGCAATCACCTGTTCCTCTTTGCTCAGGTCCTTGAACGGATCTTCCCGTAGCTTCTCCAGATAATCGCCGCGATTGCCCATCGTCGCCGAATTCATCGGATCAGGCATCATCTCATCCATACCTGGACGAGAATTCTTGTCTCGCTCCCGCTGCAGCTGCTCCAAGGGATACACAATCTCTGCCAACAGCAACCGCTTGCTTCCGTCGGCGAAGCCTGTCTCAAGACTATAGTGGGCGCGATCCTCTACCTGGTTTGGAGCAATTGCGCCAATGCGTAAGCGGGTCACCTTCACCTGCGTCGGCCCCCGCCCTTGCAGATCTTGCACGTAGCGGCCGACGAATCGCTTATTTAGCCTCAGGTCGCCAGGATGGTTGATTCTCCAGATCAGGACGATGATAAACACCAACAGCACTGCGTAGAGAATTGTCATCTTACCCTCCATAAGAACCGGATCGGCGAAACCAATCCACGGCCATCTAGCCACATGTTCCCGGCAAGTCACTGGAAAGCCAGCCCAGCTACCGGAACATCTGGCCATAGCTACATTTCGTCAGCGGCAAGGGTTAATCCTGCTGGCAATCGTCAAAATGCGACAAAGGAGAAACAGTACCCCAACAACCGATGCTGCGGGCCCGATTGGTAATAGCTCAACTCCCCTGATGTCTGTACACTGGCCCTTGGTTATGGAGCTACTTCTTCACTGCTTCCGCCAATTGAACGCCGAGTTCTTTGGCGGCTGCCAGAGCATTCTGGTCAGGGTTCCATCTCACCGCCAGACCGTCGTTGAGCAATTGCCAGCCGATCTTCTGCAGATATTGGTTGATCGCATTTATCGATCCTCCGCCCCAACCGTCTGAACCGAAAGCAACAGCTATCTTGCCCGTTGGCTTCAGCCCTGCCAAGTCATCCAACAATGGTGCCACTGTTGCCAGCATCCCCCGGTTGATGGTGGGTGAACCGATAGCCACCGCTTTCGCCGACTGGATGGCGGTGATCACCTCGTTGCGGTCTGACTTGGAAATCCTAAACAGCTGATATTCCACTCCCTGAGAGGCCACCCCCGCTGCAATGGCATCAGCCATCTTGGCAGTGCTTTCCCACATGGTATCGTAGGCGATGACTACCTTTTGCCGGCCAGGCGCTGTCGACCACTGTTGATAGGCCTGCACGATACGGCCGGGGTCCTGCCGGAAGATAATCCCGTGGCTGGGGCAAATCATGTTGATCGGCAACTGCAGTTCGCCGACCTCCTGCAGTTTCTTAGCCACCAAGCGAGAGAAGGGGGTAAGGATATTGGCGTAGTACTTGGTTGCCTCTTGCATCACGATAGCCATACCCACCTCGTCGTCAAAGCGGCCGGAGCTGGCATAGTGCTGTCCGAAAGCATCGTTGGGCATCAGAATGCCATCTTCCTTGATATAGGTAAACATGCTGTCCGGCCAGTGCAGCATCGGTGCCTCCAGAAAGGTCAGGGTGCGTTTGCCCAGGTTCAGTTCATCAAAGGACTTGACCACATTGTAATCCCACCCTTGATGGAACTGCTGCTCCAGGAATTCTGCCCCCTTGGCCGTGCAGTAGAGCTTGGCATCCTTGGCTACTGCCATCACCGTGGGCAGCGCGCCGGAGTGATCGATCTCGCTGTGGTTGGAGATGACGCGGGCAATCTTGGCCGGATCCACTATTTCAGATATGTTCTGCAGCAGCTGCTGGGCAAATGGCGTGTATACGGTATCTACCAGAGTCACTTCTTCATCCATAATCAGGTAAGCGTTGTAGGTGGTCCCGCGGTGGGTGGAGAAGGCCGGGCCGTGGAAATAACGGATATCCCAGTCGACAACCCCGACCCAATAGATGTTCTCTGCTATTTGCCTTACTGTCATTGTCCTACCTCCTATTAGTTAACCATGTTAAGCATCATTCTAGAACACATTGCTACTAGTGTCAACTATTACAGATGAATTCTTGCAGACCAGTCATGATTTGTTCTTAGCCGCTGTGTCGAATCATACCGATTCGACTGTGGTCGAACTGCCTTTGGCTACCTGACGCGCAAAGTCGACTTCTCCTGCACCCGGTGCAGATGGCGGTTGATTATCTCGGGATAGCGCCGTAGCCTATCGCGGTTCTCCAGCAGCAGTTTCCCATATTCTGCGCCCAAATGCCCGTCGATGGCGGATAACTCCTGATAAGCCTGACGGCCCAACAGACTGGCCTGCTCACACTCAGGCGAACAGGGAAAGAAATTCCCGGTGAAATACGCATATGGAAGCTCATCCGTGGTTGGCGTCCTTTGCAGTGCCTCCGCTGCCCGGGTCTCCACGTTGATACCTGCAGCACGATCCCGTTGATAGGCTTCGATGCAGCACTTCGGGTAGCCAAGCAGACACCCCAACCGGCGCAAATAGTCTGGGGATTGCTCTTCTGGATATACCAAGAAGGACAACGGCGTTTCTCTGGTGGCCTCTCGGCGCGCCTTTTGATGGATACGGCGGCGCTCCGCCATCAACTGCCCCAGCTCCTCCTCCACCGACGGGCTGTGATAGAAATAGACCTCTCGTAGCGTGGGCCTCACTTCCCACACAAAGGTATGCAGCTCAAAGGCCTGCGCCCACTGCAAATGAGCCTGATAGGCGGGCGAGGCCTCCACCACCTGCTGATAGGCTTGCCTCAGCAGTTGCCGCTTCCAGACGACTGAGCGCTGCCCTAGGTGTCGCAACTGCCACAGAAACCGCATGCCCCCAGGCTGGTGCTCCAACTCCTGCAGCTTCTGCCGATAGAGATTATCTATGCGCCAGCCCAACTGCTCGCCCTCCGTCATCTCCCCTGGCAGAGTAAGCAGGCTCATCGGTTTGATCCCCAGCGCGACCAACAGGAAGTTTTCGATGCGGGTTCTTAGCGAAATCTGTTGCTCCTGAACAAAACTCTCGATCAGCTCTTCCCTAGCGGGCATCTCCCCATCCTCCTTTTATTCCTGCGAGACTATTTCTCTGGTAACCGGAAATGAACTCGAAACGTGCTGCCAGCCGGACTGGTGTCCAACGTGATCTTGGCCCTATGCTTGGCCGCTATGCTCTCGCAGGTGAGCAGTCCGAGACCGGTTCCGGATTCCTTGGTGGTGAAAAAAGCTGTGCCCAGCTTGGCTTGATCTTCATCAGGTATGCCGCATCCCTGATCTGCCACCTCCAACACGACTTCTTCCGACTGCAAGTATGTGCTAATCGTCAGTCGCCCTCCAGCGCTCATGGCCTCCAGGCCGTTACGGACCAAGTTGAGCAGCAGTTGCCGCACCTCCTTCAGATCCATATAGATGTCCGGTACATCCTCAATGTTCAAAGTAACCTCATTGCCGCGCAGCGCGGCTTCCGCCTCGATCAGCGGCATGACGACACGAATGGCTTCGCTCAGGTTCTGCAAAGACTTCTCCGCTGGCTTGTTGCGAGCTAACGAGAGGAACTCGCTGATGATCTCGTTGGCGCGGTCTAGCTCTTCAATCATCAGATTGAGTTGAGGTTGCAGTGACACAAGCTCTGGTTTCTTCAACATCAACTGCAGGTACCCACGCACCGTGGTCATCGGGTTGCGCACTTCATGCCCGATGCTGGCGGCGATTCCAGCTACCAGATTCAGTCGCTCGAGTTGTGCGATCTCACTCTGTAGCTGTTTCACCTCGGTGATATCGCGGGCCAGCATGGAAACACCCACAATCTGATCGCGCTCATCTCTGATGGGAGCTAGGCTGAGGGCCACACTGATCAGGCTGCCATCCTTCTTTCTATGGCTCGCCTCTGCCTGAAACGCGTGTCCCTGCATCGCCTGTTCCATATAGGGGGCTGATGGCTGATTGCTGTCCGGAAACAACACAGCTACCGATTGCCCCATGATCTCCTCTGCTGCATAGCCATAGGTCCGTTCAGCAGCCGGATTCCAACTGCTGACTGCGCCATCCAGATCCACGCTGTAGATAGCCACGTCGGAATTGCGCACCAGTGCGGCATAGTGGCTTAGCTCTTCTCTGCGGAGTTTCTCTGCCGTGATGTCTTCCACTTGACAGATGCAGACCAGCCTGCGATCCTGCCCGCTGAACAAAGCAGTGGCAGTAATCCTCACCCAGATCATCGTGCCAGAGCGAGTCAAATACCTACCCTCCTGTTCATAGGAGCGGATTCGCCCAGCCATCAGAGTGGAGAACATTTCCACACTGACACGGAAGTCCTCAGCCGCAGTAAAGGAAAGGAAATGCCCGCCCAGCAGCTCCCGCTTGCGGTAGCCTAGGGAGGCGCAGAGGGAGTCATTGACTGCCAAGATCGTCCCTGATGTGTCCAGCAGCATCATTCCAGCCGTGGCGAAATGGGAAATCATTTTGAAACTGGACACGATCTCGTCCACCTGTTTGCCGGATAGTGAAGCGTAACCGGCGGCCGTCTTGACGATACTGGAAGATGTGGTTATGCCATCCACATCATTGACAGCGATTACGTGCAGCCAACAAGGGCGTGAATCGATGTGCAGCTTGTGGGTTTGTACCAGGGCATTGAAGGAGTGGCCGCTGCTGTCACGGTGGCTAGCGATCAACGGGACACCGAAGCCGTCGCCTGCATTCTGGAGATCGATGTTCGAAAACACTCCATCCGGGCTACCAAGGTCATCCAGTCTGAGCTGCAGCAACTCGTCACAGGAATATCCATAAAGCATCTGGGCCGCGCGGTTGGCGGCGAGGATTCTCCCACCTACAGTGCTGAGTAGCAGAACCTCTTCCGCCTGATTCAGCAGGTGACACAGGCCGACATCAACTTCATCCACAATGCTCACTCCCATCAGCTTGCGATGAAATATCTCTTTAAGAATGGCTTTTCATCAACCAGGTGAAGTTCTCCTTCCTCAATCAGCCATTTGCTACAAAATTCAATTCATTTATCAAAGGCTTAGGACATTACAGGAGCCACTCACTGCAGGGATTTGCGCCTACAGAGTGGAAGATGGCTGGAGGGAATAAGAAGTGAGGAGGAATCGCACATGCGTCTAGCGCTGATTTCGGATGTCCATGGAAATGCCACTGCCTTAAGGGCAGTGCTGGCGGATATGGCAGGTGAACGGGTGGAACGAATCATCTCCCTCGGCGATGCAGTCTCCAGTGGGCCTCAACCGGAAGAAGTACTGCAGCTGTTGGCAGAAAATCGGGTTGAGTTGGTCATAGGCAACACTGAACAACGTTTGCTGCACCCGATATCCCCAGAGGGTCAAAGCGAACACGTGGTGATGTTGATGGAAATAGAAGCATGGATTCGCCAGACGGTGCCCGGCGATGTCCTGGACCGATTGAGGAACGCCAAACAGACAATCGACGTCCAACTAGGTGAGAACCTGCACCTGCTCTGTTGCCATGGTTCACCGCGCTCTGCTAATGAAAGACTGGTGGCCGAGTTATCCGACGAGGAGCTGGAGCGAACTTTCATCGGCTCACGGTTCGACCTGCTTGCCGCCGGACACACCCACATCCAAATGCTGCGCAATTACCGCAGCCGCCGGCTGCTGAACCCTGGCACTGTCGGCTCGGCCATAGGAATGGGTCCGGTTGCTCAGTACGCGTTGCTGTCGGCGTCATCCGGGCGCGTGGACGTCAGTTTCCGCTCCGTACCTTACGATATAACACCAGCAGTTGAGGCTGCCAAGCGCTTTGGTATGCCCCATGCCGAATGGTGGGTAAATAACTGGCTGGTGAAAGCCAATTGAGATATCTGACCTGCGTGGGGTTATGCTAAAATAGCGACAGGCGTCGTGCAATCAAGTTGAAGATAAGGACAGGTAGAAGCCATGAAACTAAACAGACTGTCACAATCCCTACTGGTATTGTTGTTGCTGACGATGGTAACGGCTGGAATGCTATCCGGCTGTGTAGCTGAGCCACCGCCACCAACGGTGGTGGAGCCTCCGGACGATGAACAGCCTGAACCGGCCGATAACGAGGAATGGAAAGACGATCCCTATCTGATTTTGGTCAGCGCAAGGCACCCACTGCCGGAAAACCAGGAGCCAGAGCTAAAAGCAATCCAGGGCAGCTTCAAGATGGAGGTCACAGCCGCTGATGCGATGATCGCCATGCTGCAAGCCGCCAAGGAGGAAGCCGGCATCAACCTGCTGGTTGTGTCGTCATATCGCTCACAGGAAAAGCAGAGGCAGCTGTTCGAGGCCAAAGTGCAGCAATTCTTGAACAGTGGCTACTCCCAGGGCGAAGCCGAGAGCTTGGCTGCTGCCCGGGTAGCGCGGCCTGGCACCAGTGAGCACAACACCGGCCTGGCTGCCGATGTGGTCACTCCAGACCACCAGTGGTTGGACGCCAGCTTCGCCAAGACCGCAGCTGCCAAGTGGATGAAAGAGAACTGCGCCCGGTTCGGGTTCATCCTGCGCTATCCGGAGGATAAGCAGGAGGTCACTGGAATCATCTTCGAGCCATGGCACTTCCGTTATGTGGGCATAGAGCATGCCCAGAAGATCATGGAACAGGGCCTTTGCTTGGAGGAGTACCTAGCAGGCGAATAAGCTCCGCATTTGGAGCAGGAGACGGAGGGACGTACAGATTGTCCCCCTCGCGAGGGAGACAATTTGTACGTCCCTCCGTCTCCCAGGCAAAAGGCTCGCTGCGAAGCGAGCCTTTTCCTAGTCCTGCTCGGTCAATACCCGGGGACCGTCTCTGGTCACCACCAGGGTGTGCTCAAACTGTGCCGACAGCTTCCCGTCAAGGGTGCGAGCAGTCCAGTTGTTATCATCGATAGTCAACCTATAGGTACCAGCGTTGATCATCGGTTCGATGGTGAACACCATCCCCTCCCGCAACCGCAGACCTCTCCCCTGCTTTCCGTAATGCAATACTTGCGGATCCTCGTGCATGGAACGGCCGATGCCATGACCGGTGAACTCCCGGACCACAGAGTACCCTGCGGCCTCAGCATGGGACTGAATGGCGTAGCCGATATCCCCTGTGCGGTTGCCGATAACCGCCTGCTCAATTCCCAAGTAGAGGCACTCCTTGGTGACCTTGAGCAGTGCGGCCGCCTCGGGCGAAATGTCTCCCACTCCATAGCTCCAGGCCGAATCGGCCAGCCACCCGTTCAAATTGACCACAAAGTCGATGCCCACGATGTCACCGGAGACCAGTCTTCTATCTGTGGGAAACCCGTGGCAGATTTCGTCATTAACTGAAGCACAGGTGGCGAATTGGTAACCACGGTAACCCTTCTGCTCTGCAATTGCGCCTTTCGATTGAATGAAATCTTCCACGAACTTGTCGATCTCCAAAGTGGTAATCCCCGGCTGGATGAAATCCCGCAGCTGGCGATGACAGGCCGCAACAATTTCGCCTGCCTTAGCCATCTGTTCGATCTCTCGCTCATTCTTGATGATGATCAACGTCAATCCCTCCTTGTCGACGCCACTTCTTGCTCGATTATATCACCAAACCGGGTGCAATTCCTGTCGCTTGGCGACGTTCGCTGGGCACAGACTGACTAGATCAGCTCAGTCCCCAGCGGTTGGGCGTAACCTGCAGCGCCAAGCGAAGTGGCAGCATCAAGGTAAGGCTATGACATAAGCTCAATCACCAGACCAATGACATGGCGATTGGGCCCTACCTATTTACCGAGAAGCGACTCACTGGTCGGTCGAGACAATTCCAGCCGGCACAGCGTCCTCTCTCGACAGTGACCGTCGATACTCGGAAAGCTTCCCCTCGTAAACGCGGGTCAATCGCTGGCAACGCTGAAAATCGGCGGGGGTGACCAGCCCACACGGTTTGCTGAACAGCCTCACCCCGCCCCTATCCAACACTGTGGAAACAAACTGAGAACAGAAATAAGCATAACGACGATCTATCGGGTAACCGGCCGCCACCCCGGCGAAACCAATGGCATTGAAGCTGTACTTCTCTTTCTGCAGCTCGAACTCTCGTACCGCGTCTCGGACAGCTTGCCATTGACCCGGCGTCACCTGCATTCTATACAGTGCGCAGCGAGTGTCTTTGAAGTAGGCGAAAGTTCCCGACTCCACATCCTCTTGTACAAACCCGCCAATCCACGGATTTCTAGGCTGCAACCGTCCAAAGCTGAATAGCTCCGATAGGTTACGATCAAACCCAATAGAAACGTGATTATATGGTTCGCCTGTATAGAGGCCGATGGCACGAGTAATTAGAGAGTAGGTATTGGTGAGTAAAATATACAGTTCTGTCCTGGGAGTTGCTGAACGGTCATCCACCATACTCACCTCCGTCTATAAAACAATGCTTAGTGTTTCTAAGTATAATATGAGACCTGCCCAGACATCAATAATGGGAAACGTGGAATTTTCAAGTCTCTTCCCTTCCCCACGATATGGAGCTACTGCTTGTTCCAGCGCAGATTGCTAAGGGTTGCGGGGCATGCTAATGATGTTGCTAGGTCGTAGGCTGGGCTGCGAACAGCGGTAGAGGGGACCTGTCCGCCAGCCCGCCGAGGAGGTGTATGGGTGGCTCAGCGCGTGGAGGCATTTGTTGGGGAGTACGCCGCTGGCAAGAGCGAAGTGGCTGTGAATAGGGCTTTAGCCTACCTGGCTCAGGGCGAGCAGGTGACTTTGGTGGACTTGGATCTGGTGGAACCCACCTACACCCTGCGCCCTTTGAAAGCCCAGTTGACCGAGATGGGCCTGAGGGTGATCGCGTGGTCTACCAAAGAGACCACCGGGTTAGGCGAAGCCGGGATGATTCTGCACCCCGATGCAAAATCGGCGTTGCACCACGCGGGGACGGTGGTGCTCGACGTGGGCTACGGCCCCTACGGCAGCAGCGTGCTCAATCTGGTGGAGGGAGCGCTGGAGCATCCGCGGCTGGAACTCCTCCTAGTGGTAAACACCGCTCGTCCCTTAACCAGCACAGTAGATGGCATTGAAGACGAAGCCCGGCGTTTCACCAGGATCACCGGGCTGGTCAACAACACCCATCTAGGCGAAGAAACCGAAATGCAGTTGGTTCAACGCGGGGCCGAGCTGGTCTCATTGGCGGCCCGTCGGCTAGACCTCCCGGTGGTCGCCACCTGTGCACTGCAATCTCTGGCAGCAGAAATGGGCCCAGAGGACATAATGGGAAACCCTGTCTGGCCCCTGAAACGCTACCTGCACACTGCCTTTTGGTGATCCAACGCTGATAATACACTGATTAATCCAAGGAGGGATGATCATGCCCCAGATAGTCCCGGCAGAACAGCGGATGTTCATGACCGGAAACGAGGCGATAGCTTGGGCGGCTTTGGCGGCGGGGGCCGAAATCATGTACGGCTATCCAATTACGCCACAGAATGAAATTATGCACTACTGGACCCGCCTAGCACCCAAATTCAACACAGGATTCTTGCAGACGGAGGATGAACTGTCCGCCGGATTCACTACTGTAGGCGGCGTGATGGCTGGGAAGAAGGCCTTTTCGGCCACGGCTGGCCCGGGGAATGTGTTGATGCAGGAACCGATCAGCATGGCTGAAGCGATGCGCATCCCTGCCGTCTGGTTCATTCAACAACGAGGCGGACCGTCCACCGGCACGGTGATTTACTCACAACAGGAGACGCGGTTGACCTGTTTTGGCGGAAACGGTGAAGGCCATCGGCTGGTCTACTCCACCGCTACCCATCAGGAGGCCTTTGATTACGGCATTAAAGCCTTCAATAACGCCTGGAAGTATCGCTTCCCCACCTTCATATTGGGTGACGGCTATCAGGCCAAGATGCGGGAGGCCCTGACTTTGTATAACCCAGAAGATCGGGGAATCCGGCTCACGCCGGCCGAGCGCATGGTGGGGAGACCCGGAATACCCGGCCGCGATAGAGAGGTAGCTCACCATCGCAATACCTACAACATCGAAGAAGAGCTATACCAATTGCTGCAACAACATACTGCAGATTGGAACCAGATGGCCGACCAAGTAGTCGAGTGGGATCACCAGGGAGGTGCCGATGCCGAGTTGCTGCTGGTCGCCCACGGGGTGGTGTCGCGAGCAACGCTGGCTGCTTATCAACAGCTGCAGTTAAAAGGCCAAAAGGTAGCCTACTTTCGACCGATCACTCTGCGCCCCTTCCCTATAGCGGCGCTGCGGGAGGCGGTTGCAGGCTGTCAGCAGATCCTGCTGGTGGAGTCTGCTTATGGGCAACTGCAAACAATGGTGCGAGACGCTCTCTATGGCCACACCACTGTCCCTATGCACGGGTTGCTGAAGCCAGGCGTCGGCATCACCTCTGATGAGGTGGTGCAGGCAGCAGAAGCACTGCTGCATCAGGAAAGGAGGCCCAGCTGATGGAGATCATTCATTCGCAGAACGAAGCCATGCCTCGGGCCTGGAGGCGAGAGACCAAACCTCATCGTTTCTGCCCGGGATGCGGGCACGGCATCTTCTTGAAGGCGTTGGGCGACGCCATTGACGAATTGGAGGTTTGGGACCGGGTGGTGTTTGGCTGTGACATCGGCTGCTCTCTGCTAGCTTGGGATTTCTTCAATGTGGACAGCGTTCAGACCCATCATGGCCGTACCATTCCGGTGATGGTGGGTGCCAAACGGGCCAACCCCGAACTGATCGTAGTCGCCTACATGGGGGACGGCGGAGGCTATGCCATCGGCTCGCAGCACCTGGTCAACGCCGCCATGCGCAATGAGCGCATCACGGTGCTGTTGGCCAACAACACCGTCTACGCCATG
Organism: Bacillota bacterium; assembly: GCA_050949055.1. Classification (GTDB taxonomy): domain Bacteria; phylum Bacillota; class UBA994; order UBA5500; family UBA5500; genus JAEZJZ01. The sequence goes on from JBMNFA010000008.1 coordinate 103,753, forward strand.
ACCGGCGGCCAGATGGCGCCCACCACCCTGCCAGAACAAAGCACCGGCACCACCCCTTACGGCAGGGATGTGGAGCAAACCGGTAACCCCACCCTCGGTCCAGAGATGGCTGCGGCGATAACCGGAGACAGTGCATATATCGCCCGCGGTAGTGTCTCCAATTACCGCAGGCTAAAGATGTATGTAAAGAAAGCGCTGGAGAACCAATTGCAGGGCAGGGGATTCAGCTTCGTGGAAGCTCTCTCCGGCTGTCCCACCAACTGGAGGATGAACGCGAAGCAGACATGGAGTTTTATAGACGATGAAATGACTAAGTATTTCCCCTTAGGCGAACTCAAAGACCCCGCCCAGGGAGGAGGTGGGCAGAAATGACCGAAGGGTTATGGCGCATTGCGTTGGCTGGCGAAGGCGGACAAGGCGTACAAGTGGTGGGTGAAGTATTGGCAGAAGCCGCCTACATGGATGGCAAGGAATCCATCTACATCCCCAACTTCGGAGTGGAACAGCGGGGAGGCGTGTCCATCGCCTTTGTGCAGATCTCCGATCGGCCCATCGGCTCGCCCAAGTTCGCTCAGGCGGACATTCTGGTGCCCCTGTCGCAGCGAGCCATCGATCGCACCAAACGCTACATTCATCCCCAGACGCTGTACATCTACGAGTGTTCAGCTCTGGAGGTGCCACATTTGAACGAGCAGGCTATAGGCATTCAGGCTTGGGATACGGTCGCGCCGGAGGCGTTCTCGCTGATGGTGGGCCACCAACCCGATCAGCCAGGAGAACCACCCAGCAATACTGCCCTGCGACCGGGCAGAACCATTGGCATTCCGGCGGCAGAGATCGCCAAGAACGAGCTGCAGCCCCGGGTGTTCAACATCATTATCTTGGGAGCAATCATCGGAGCCAGCAAAGTCCTGTCGGAGGAAGTGGTGCAGCAGGCAATCGAACGCAAGCTAGGAGCGAAATTTAAGCAGGATCCAAAGCTGCGCAAGATGAATATGGCCGCTTTCCAGAGAGGGCTGCAGTTGGCACAAGAGCAGCTGCAGGAGGGGGCGAAATCATGAGCAAGCGAGCGCTACAGTTCACCGGTGAAAGATACCAAGCTCCCCGAGGCACCTGGACGGTGTTCGTGGAATTGTGCAAGGGGTGCGGACTGTGCATCGAGAAGTGCCCTACCCACGTCATCCGCTGGTCGGATCGGCTGAGCAACTACGGCACACCACGGGTAGAGGTGGACGCGGACGGCTGCATAGTCTGCAATCAATGCGCCATGCATTGCCCGGACGCAGCCATCAGTGTGGAGGTGCAGCGCAAGGCTAGCCACCCAGATCGGAAATAGAACGCGGCCAAGGTGAGCGACGGCCCGGATACGTGACGGCAGTGAGCTATCAGCCGTGACCTGTCACCCCACGGGTACATCAACGTCGGCTTTATTAGCTAGCTTGCTGGCCAGATGGTCACGGGAAGGACACCAGGGTACGTTGAACAACGGAATAACAGTGCACCGAGGACTTCCTCGGTGCCTTCATTTGCGGAGCTGCCACCTCCACCGCAGTCGTTTCAGTGCGCCGCAGGGGATCCCTCTGCCATAGCATATTGCCGCAATATTCAGAAGGAAAACAGGCTGCAGATGCAGAAAGAGGCAACTGATGGATCCTAGCAAGCCCACGGCCCGATGACGCAAAGCCTGGCTAGGAGTCCGAAAGCGCATGGACTTTGGTTAAAACCGCATGGTAGGTTCTGAGCGTTTACACGTTGCTTCGTAATATGCTGGACTATAGGGAGGGTTGAAACATGAAGCTGCTGATTACCGTCGTCGACGATCAATGCATCGCCCCGCTGACAGAACAGCTGGTGTCCAAAGGCTACCGCGCAACCAAGCTATCCTCAACCGGTGGTTTCCTCCGCTCCGGCAACACCACACTCCTACTGGGAGTCCGCTCAGACCAGGTGAACGATGTGCTGACCATCATCCAGAGCGTCTGTCAAACCCGGGAAGAGTACGTCGTCCCCGCCACCCACGCCGAGGCGTTGGCCGGATTCACTCCCATGCCGGTGAAGGTGCTGGTAGGCGGAGCAGTGGTGTTCGTGCTGAACGCTGAACAGTGGCGGCTCAGCCATGGCATGATAAACCACGCCTTGGAGGGCTGACCGCTCTGCATATCCTGGACATGGGGACGGTTCTCCTGTCCGGCGCGCCGGACAGGAGAACCGTCCCCATGTCCGGGGTAGACGTTCTGATGCATGATTCGGGAAGCGAAGGATACCGTGTTCGAGGGGTTGTGGTCAGCCAAGCGTTCATCTATAATGGTGTCAATGGTAAATATTTTCAAAGGAGGGGTCTGCGTGAACCAGTCAGAGAAGATCATCGCCTTGACTGAGCAGTATGGAGCGCGTAACTATCTTCCACTGCCGATAGTGGTGGCTAAAGCGGAAGGGGTGTGGGTTGAGGACCCGGAGGGAAACCGCTATCTGGATATGCTCAGCGCCTATTCAGCAGTCAACCCTGGCCACCGTCACCCCAGGATCATGCAAGCGCTGTTGAAACAAGCGGAACGGGCGACGTTGACGTCTCGCGCGTTTCACAACGATCAGTTGGGGCCGTTCTGTCAAAAGGTTTGCCAGCTGACCAAAAAGGACATGGTGCTGCCGATGAACACCGGAGCCGAGGCAGTGGAGACGGCGCTGAAAACCATCCGCCGCTGGGCTTACGACGTGAAGGGAGTGCCTGCTGATCAGGCAGAGATTATTGTCTGCGAGGGCAATTTTCATGGCCGAACTATCGCTGCTGTCTCCCTATCCTCAGAACCGGAGTATAAGCGCGGCTTTGGGCCGATGCTTCCGGGCATCAAGATGATACCCTATGGGGAAGTTGCTGCGCTCAAGCAGGTGATCACACCCAACACCGCCGGCTTCCTGGTGGAGCCGATCCAAGGGGAAGCGGGCGTGCGCCTCCCGCCGGCCGGGTTCCTGCGGGAGGCTTACGCCCTCTGCCGTGAACATAATGTGCTGTTTGCAGCCGATGAAATTCAGTCCGGTCTGGGCAGGGCCGGTATGCGTTTCGCCTGTGACTGGGAGGACGTTGAGCCGGATCTGTACATCATCGGCAAAGCCTTAGGGGGCGGCGTGATCCCCATTTCTTGCGTGGCCGCCAACAAAGACATTTTGGGCGTGTTCAATCCCGGTTCCCATGGCTCCACCTTTGGGGGCAATCCCCTCGCCTGTGCGGTGGCCATAGCCGCCCTGGAAGTAATGGAAGATGAGCAGCTGCCCGAACGCTCCCGGCAACTGGGCGAGTACTTCATTGAGCAGCTGCGCCAAATTGAGCACCCCCAGATCAAAGAAGTGCGGGGCCGCGGCCTCTGGATTGGCATGGAACTACACACCTCTGCTCGGCCCTATTGCGAGCGCCTGATGGAGTTGGGCCTGCTGTGCAAAGAGACCCACGACAACGTGATTCGCTTTGCCCCGCCGCTGGTGATCAGCCAGGAGGATTTGGATTGGGGCGTCGAGCGGATCAAGACAATCTTCAAGGACTAAGCAACTTTACTTCCCTTTACACCCAACCTAATGGCGCTTGTGCTCGTATGAAGGGATAGAGGGATCCGACAGAACCGGGGGTGGGGTCATGGTAAGCGACGAGGATCTCTGTCAGCAGCTGCAATCAGGTTCAGAGGCAGCTTTGGAGGCCTTGGTGCATCGCTATCATGGCCCCATCTTTGGCTATGTCTACCGACAAGTACACGAAGAGGCAGCGGCCCAGGACTTGGTACAGGAGACCTTTATCCGAGTGTGTACCAGGATTGGACAATACCGCTATCCCGAGCCATTTCGTCCCTGGCTATATCGGATTGCCCTGAATATCTGCCGTGATTACTGGAAGAGCGCCTACTACCAGCAGCGGCAGCGCACCGAGAGCATCAGCGCCGGCCTCCTAGATGATTGTGCTAATGTGGCCTGCATCTATGACTGGCAGGAGACCCGGGCGGAGGTGCGGCGAGCGATACTCAGTCTGGATGAAACCTATCGCGAGGTGTTGGTGCTGCGGTTTTATCAGGACCTGAAACTTGCGGAAATTGCCGATATCCTGCAAGCCCCCTTAGGCACCGTCAAATGGCGACTGTTTCAGGCATTGAGACTGGTGAAGGACCTGCTGCGGAAGGAGGGGATAGCAGATGACTGGGCACAAGAAGGCGATGGCTGAGCTGGAAACGGCTCTGGACTTTTCACTGCAAGATCTTGGCGCAACGCCGGACGCAGCGGAAATGGACTCGCTGCTGGAAACCCTAAAAGTGCTAAGCCAATACACTGCGCCGGAGCCTGACAGAGGATCCACCGCTAGACTGATCAGCAGCTTGCGCGGACAACTGCCTGCAATGCCGGCGACAGAGCCTCGCTTCCGTCAGCAGATGGAACAGGGCCATCCAGCATGGCACTTGAGGTTGCTGCAACTGTTGCGCCCTCAAGTATCCGTGCTGGGCAAACCCTTCTGGCTGGCATCGCTCCTGATCTGCGGCCTAGGCTTGCTGCTGATCAACAGCATCAGCGCACAGGGTATGATCCCTTTGCTGATGGCCGCGCCGCTGTTGGCTGCTGGCAGCATCGCTTTCGCTTTCCGCCATCAGGATCAACGGGTGCTGGAGTTGGAGACCAGCGCCGCCCTTCCCATGCAACAACTAGTATTGGCCCGTTTGGCGATCGTGCTGTTTGTCAATTGCCTATCCCTGTCCGTGCTCTCCTTGGTGGCGGCGCGCCTGCTTCCCAGCCTATCGCTGGGAAGCCTGCTGCTCTGCTGGTTAGCCCCCCTGCTCCTCTGGTCTGGCATCACCTTGGATGTCTGTCTGCGCTATGGGCAATTGGCTGGGTTGGCGGCGGGCTGTGGCAGCTGGGCGCTGCAGTTGTTCCTGCGTTACCTGCATCCCGAGCTGGATCTGCTCAAGTTGGCGCAAGAGCCTGGGGAAGTCATGCTGCGCCTCGGTGTGCTGCTGGCTGCTGCAGTTCTGTTGGCTCTGACAGTGCGCCGGGCTGGCAAGGGCGATGCTTGGGTAGCCGCCCGCCTCCCCCGGTGAGCGTCATGGGCAATTGGCTGGATGTGCGCCGCCTAAGCAGACGCTTTCCCGGCGGGAAGGCAGCTCTACAGAGAGTATCGCTGCGGATCACTGACGGCGTCACCGCCGTTCTGGGGCAGAATGGCTCTGGAAAGAGCACTTTATTGCGCTGTTTGGCCAGCGTGCTATCGCCAAGCAGCGGGATAATTCGGTGGAACGGCGCAGATATTTGGCAGGATATTGCGGGTTACCGCTGGCAGCTCGGCTACCTGCCGCAGGAGTTTGCCGGCTACGATTATATGAGCGTGCAGCAGTTCCTGGGGTATATGGCTGCCTTAAAACGAATCCCCCATCCCTTGGTGCAACAGCGCATCAACAGGCTGCTGGAAGAGCTTGCTCTGCAGCCCTCTAGACAAAGGAGGCTCGGACAGCTCTCTGCAGGCCTACTGCAGCAGGTGGGCTTGGCACAGGCTCTGCTCAATGATCCCGATCTGATTCTTCTGGATGAACCGACAGTCGGCTTGGACCCTGAGGAACGATTGGCTTTCTTGGACCTGATCCGGCGTTTAGCCGCGGAGAGAGTGATCGTCCTTGCCACCCACCTGATCTCCGACGCAGAGGCGGTCGCTGACAGATTGGTGGTGCTACACGCTGGCCGCTTGCTGGTTCACGCCACACCAGCTAGCCTACTGACCAAATGTCTGGGGTTGGTGTGGGAACTGGAGGTCACTGACATCGCAGGAATCCCGCAAGAAATGCTCCTCTCTCGCTCCTCCCCCACTGAGCACGGTTATCTGGTCAGGGTATTGGCACCTGAGCAGCCCACTCCCGCCGCACGGAGGTGCGACCCCAGCTTGGAGGAAGCCTATCTGGCGTTGGTACACGGGTTGATCCCTGCCTGATTGAGGATGCAATCATCTCGGCTATCAGTGCACGAGAGCCCTAGCTTGCTTGGTCATCTCGTGCGCTTTTCTGATCCATTCCACAAGCACCGCAGGGAATTTCCTCCCCGCAGCCAACCTTTCCAGCAACAGCATCGTATCCAGTCCGAACGCAGACCAATTGCTGCTGCCTGAATCGGCAGCGACGGGGGCGTAAGAGGAGGTTCCTAGGAGATGCAGGTTGTCATAAAGAACTTGAGTAAGAACTACGGACGTCATGCTGCCTTGAATGGGATTAGCCTGACCATCAACAGCGGCATGTTTGGACTGCTGGGACCCAACGGAGCTGGCAAGAGCACGCTAATGCGCATCCTGGCCACTCTGCTTCCTCCCAGTTCCGGAACGGCTACGGTGGGTGGGTACGACGTTGTCCGCGACCAACAGGAAGTGCGACGTCTGTTGGGGTACTTGCCGCAGGAATTCGGTCTATACAAGAAGCTGAGTGGTTGGGAATTCCTGGACTTGGTGGGGAGCTTGAAGGGGTTGGCGACCAAGCGCCGCCGCATGGAACAGGTGGAGCGGGTGCTACGTCAGGTCAACCTGTGGCAGCAAAGAAACCAGAAACTCGCTAGTTACTCGGGCGGCATGAAGCGGCGCCTGGGCATCGCGCAAGCCTTGCTGGCCGATCCCCAGCTGCTGATCGCGGATGAACCGACCGCTGGCCTGGATCCGGAGGAGCGCATCCGCTTCCGCAACCTGCTGACAGAGCTGAGCAGCGAGCGAGTGGTGCTGCTTTCCACCCATATCGTCGGCGATGTGGAATCCAGCTGTAACCAACTGGCTGTACTGCTCCAAGGAGAGCTGTTGTTCTCGGGCGACCAACCTGCCCTGATGGCACAGGCTGAGGGGAAGGTGTGGCAGGTGTCCATCCCAGAGAGGGATCTACAACGTCTGTCCTTGCTGGGGAAGGTAGTAGCCACCAGGCGTGACGGCGAGGAGCTGCTGGTGAGGATGGTTTCGGCAGACAACCCCCTTGGCGCAGGCAAACTGGTGCAGCCTGCCCTGGAGGATGGCTATATGGCATTGATCGCTGCCAGCGAGGGCGGTGAACGCTGAGATGCTGAAGGAATGGAGATTGCATTTTACCTTAGTCCATCTGGCATCCCCGACCATCTTGGCGTTGGCGCTTTGGAATCTCAGCGCTGGCCGCAACAGTCCCCTGTTTGCTCCTAGAATGTCCGAGCTGATACAGGTCTTCGGCGTGTTCTGGCCACTGGCACTGTGCATCGGGGTAGCCACCATACTGCCCTACGAACGGCAATCCGGCATGTTTGCTCTGCGGCTGACCTATGCTCGTCCCTACTGGCTGTCGCTGTTGCAGAAACTGGCCCTGCCTATCTCCCTCTGGGCGCTGTGGGGTAGCCTGGGCCTGATCTTCAGCTACTACAACTACCTCGCATTTCCTACATGGCAGCTGCTAGGGATAATTGTCCCCCCGACGGTTGCCCTGGCCGGGTTCACTCTGTTTAGCAGCGTGCTGACGCTGAATATGCCTGCTTCGCTCCTGGCCACGGTGGCTTGGTGGGGATTTGAGCTGGCTACCGGCTGTCGCCTTAGCGGTCAGCTGGCCCTCTTCCCTATTCCGATGGGTCGGGTGGATGTGAACCTGGTCTTGAATCACTGGCTGCTGCTGACCATCGGGTTGCTGTTGGCCATCGCCGGCATCTTGCTGTTACCCCGGCGTCAACTGCCGACTGTGGAAGAATAGAACGAGGGGGAAGGAACAATGCAACCAGTCCTTTCTGTGGCCCGCACGGAGTTGAAACAGCAACTACGTAGCCCCATCTTCTGGATACTAGTGTTGTTTTCACTCGTACTGGCTTACGACGGCTACTACACTTCGCCCAACCTCTGGGAGAACCTGCATTGGGCCGGCGATACCCTCAATCTGGCAGTCCTCCTGTTAGCCTTACTTGCCATCATGTCTGCCGGCAGGGAACAACGCCAACGCGTAGGCGAGATCATCAACAGCAGCCAAGCCCACAACTGGCAGCTGATTTTAGGACATTGGCTGGGGCTGGCGCTAATCGCCGCCGGGCTGTCCTGCATCCTGGTGCTGATTGCCACCGTGAGGGCATTGCTGCAAGGGGGCACCCTGCAGTTGACTACCCTGCTGCTATTTTGGCTAGCTTTCTACCTGCCCAACTTGCTGCTGGGAATTACCGTTGGCTTGACGATAGGCTCATTCATCCCCACGCTGTTTGTCAGTTTCCCTCTGGTTATCGGCTGGTGGTTCCTGCTCAGCAACGCGTCCACCACCGGTGCCCTGGCAAGAGCGCTGCCTTGGGTTCTGGCGGACATTTTGGATTTCACTGCTAGTTCACCGTTGATCGCCGGAGCCTCCTTCGGTTTCTTCCCCTGGCATCGCCTTCTACTCAATCGAGGGGCGCAATTGGGTCTGATGGTGGCACTGCTCAGCATTCTGTCCATCTTCCACAAGCGGCATCGCGACAGCAGATTGCGTTGGCAGAAGGTACTACCGCTGCTGTTATCAGTACTGATGCTGGCTGGAACAACTCTCGCTTTTGCCCAGGAACTGCGCACCGCCCAAGTCAGTATGCTCAGCCGCTGGGGATACACAGAACTGGGGCAGTCAGGGGTGCAGGCGGAACGAGAGCGGTGGCGGGCGCTTGCAGATGCCAACCCCACGGCCATCGCGCAGAGTTATCAGATGGAGCTCCGCTTCCTCCCCACTGCGCGCCGTCTGGAGGCACAGGTGAAGGTAATGGTGCAGAACACGCTACAGACTCCCCTGGAGCAACTGATATTCACTCTGGACAGCAAGATGCGCATCGACCAAGCGGCATGGCAAGGGCAACCGGTAGAGGTGCAAGAGAGCGAAGTCTTTGGATGGCGGCAGATAGAGCTGCCCCAGGTCTTGGCCGGCGGTGCGAGTGGAGAGCTATCGCTGTACTACTCAGGCGAGGTGTGGGAATGGGTGACGCGCTGGAACGGTCGCGATCCCGAACTGGTGGCCTTTATCAGTGAACAGGGAGTCTTCCTGCCTCCCCACCTCTGTTGGTACCCGGTCCCCGGCATGCAGGACGTATTGCCCTCCACCGGCCTACAGGCGCAGTTGTCCAGTTACCCGGTGGACTTCTCTGTCACTCTCAAGGATTCGGCTCAACCGGCCTTCACCAACTTGGTGCATCAAGAGGATGATACTTGGACCGGGCGATTGCCAGGATTGTTGGTGGTGGCAGGCAACTGGCGGCTGACCAAGACAGAGAACGTCAGTCTGCTGCGCTCCCCCGATCGCGCCCTGGATGACTACTCCCAAGGTCTACAGGACATCTATCAGTTGGCCAGTCGCTATTTGGGAACCCTGCCCACGGAACAAATCACCGTGATCACCGTGCCCAACTGGTTCTACGGGCAGGCCAACAGCCAGGCGACCCAGGTCGCTTTGATCGGCGAGCGCCGCTTGAGCTTTGACCCCAGGCCCAACCAGCAGTTATGGCAACGACAGAGCATGCTGCAAAGGGTATTAGGCTGCTGGTACGACACCAACTACCACGTTGGCGCAGCCAACTCACTCAGTGAAGATGGTAGCCAGGAAGTCCGCCTGGCATTGACCAGCTATCTCTGGTCCCTCTACCGAGAAGGCCTGCCCGGCCAACGGGGCAGCTTGCAGCAGGAGTATGAGGTGCGGCAGACAATGCATGACAATGATCTGATTCCGACTTTGGATACCGGCCAGTTGTACAGTGTTTGCTCTACAGAGTCCAATGCGCTTTGGCTGGATCTGGAGGAACTCAGACGATCAGCAGGTGAACAGGCGCTGCAAGAGAGGCTGCGGCAACTGCTGGTGACGGCCAGAGTGCAGACGAAAGCGGCGATAAAGCTGCTGCGATAGATAACAGGAAGGGCTTTGGCACCATGCCAAAGCCCTCAGTTTTCCTTCGCCTGCAGTTCGGCCACGGGTTCCACCAGATGATACTCTATCCCCCTGCGTCGCTGCTATCTTTCGGTGATAGAGCCCCACACCTCATACCAGCCACTGAATCAATCCTACCGCTGCAAGTTCGCTGGCGCGGGTCTGCATAAATATTGGCCGAATTTTCACACTATATCCTATCTTCCTAACCCTCTAAATTTTCTTTTCAGACTCATTGCCTTTGTGTAGAAGTTGACTATTGGAAGTATGCGGGGCATCGCGTGGGATTAAAACCCAAGGGCAGCACTGCGCATGCATATCCAGGATATTTATTAGGAGGGGAAAAATGCTCAAGAGAATTCTATTATGTGTTGTGGTAGCGAGCATGGTGCTAGGCCTAATAGCCTGTACCCCGCAATCGAAGGAAACCGGCCCAACGCCAACCAAGAAGACCGAGATAATTGTGGCCCAGAGCGCAGACCCGCCTACACTAGATCCCTATGCGTCCAATGACTCAGCCTCCTCAGCAATCAAGATTCAGGTCTTCAACTCTCTTGTCAAGACAGACCTGCAGATGAACGTCGTCCCCGACCTGGCGGAGAGCTGGGAGCCCTTGGATGACCTGAATTGGAAGTTCAACTTGAGAAAGGGCGTCAAATGGCATAACGGTGAGGAATTCACCGCACACGACGTCAAATACAGCATAGAGAGAATGAAACAGTTTGGGCAGGTGGCCCACCTGGTCGAAGCCATCACTGATGTGATCGTGGAGGACGATTATACGGTGATCTTGCGGACAGAAGCTCCCTACGCCCCCATTCTGACCAATCTGGCCCATAGTGCAGCTAGAATTGTGAACCAGAAGGCAATTGAAGACGCCGGAGAAGATGTCGGGATCAAGCCGATAGGAACCGGGGCCTTCAAATTCGTCGACTGGATAGCCAGCGATAGTGTCACTTTGGAGAGATTTGACGAGTACTTCGAAGGCCCTGCCGGAGCAGAGAAGCTGGTATTCAAGACCATACCGGCAGGAACCAGCAGAACAATCGCCCTGGAGACAGAGGAAATTGACTTTGCTTATGCCATCGAGCCCAACGATAAAGCGGTTATTGAGGGCAACCCAGAGACAACTTTACACGAGATCAACTCCAACCGCATTGAGTACCTTGCGTTTAACCTGAACAAAGAGCCCTTCAACATCAAGGAAGTCAGACAGGCAATTAACCATGTGGTAGACAAGCAGGCTATCCTCGACGTTGCAGAAGCTGGAAGAGGTAGAATAGCCCACACGGTAACTGGACCCACCGTCCTCGGCTTTAATCCCGACGTACCCGAATACGAGCTTAATGTTGAAAAAGCAAAGGAACTGATGGCAACAGCAGGATATGCTGATGGGTTCTCAGCCACACTGTCTGCATCGGGAGAGGTACAAAATCGAGTGGCGCAGATCTTGCAGGCTAACTTGGCCGAGATCAACATCGATGTACGGATTCAGCTCTATGAATGGGGTGCTTATCTCGATCATACCGCCAATGGAGTGCACGAGATGTTCTTGCTTGGCTGGACCAATCTGACAGCAGATGGGGATGGAAGTATGTATCCAAACTTCCATTCCAGCAGGCAGGGAGCCGGCGGCAACAGGTCATTCTATTCCAACCCGGAAGTAGATGCGTTATTGTTGGCGGGCAGAGAGGATGTCAACGAGGAGACGAGGCCTACCCATTATCAGAAAGCACAGTTGCTGATCATGGAAGACGCACCCTGGGTCCCACTGTATTATCAGACCGTGAAAGTTGGCACCCGTGCAGACCTGAAAGGTGTCGAGCTGCATCCCGGCGCCATGCACAAGCTGAACAAGCTTAAGTACGAGTAGACACACATTGAACACTGCATAGGTCCCTAATTAGATGTGGGTTTAGTGTATGCGCTGGACCCACATCTAAATTATGGACGGGCTATAAGCACAGGAGGGATAGAGTGTTCAGATATGTTGTCAAGCGAATCATTATGCTTGTACCCATAATTATCGGCGTATCCTTTCTTGTCTTCTTTATCATGAGCCTCACGCCAGGCGATCCGGTGAAAATGAAACTCGGCATGGAGGCTTCAGAAGAAGCTATCAAGGCGCTCCGGTCCGAGATGGGCCTGGATGACCCTGTCTTTATCCAATACGTGCGATACATGGGCAAAGTGATCAAGGGCGACATGGGAAGATCCTACACGACAAACAGACTGGTCTTCAAAGAGATTATGGCCAGATACCCGGCTACTTTTCGACTTACGTTCTTTTCCATCTTGGTGGCTGTTCTAATCAGCATCCCCGTCGGCATCACCTCGGCCACAAAACAATACTCACTGATTGATAGCATCAGCATGCTAGCAGCGCTGCTGGGCGCTTCGGTACCTAACTTCTGGTTTGGGTTGATGCTCATTCTGCTGTTTGCGCTCAATTGGAGGCTGCTTCCATCGGGAGGTGCCAACACTTGGCACTCCATCATTCTCCCCTCCATCACGTTGGGAACCACGGCCGCGGCGATAATCACACGCATGACCAGATCGTCCATGCTTGAGGTGATCAGGCAGGACTACATTCGCATGGCCAGGGCCAAAGGCGTGCGAGAAAAAGTAGTGATCAGGAAGCATGCGCTCAAGAACGCCTTGATACCAGTTGTGACTGTTGTCGGGCTGCAGTTTGGCACCCTGTTAGGCGGAGCAGTATTGACTGAAACAGTATTTTCGTGGCCAGGCATCGGACGGTTGATGGTTGAAGCCATTAGGGCAAAGGATACTCCCATGGTGCTGGGATGCATTATCATCTTCGCTATCACGTTCAGCATAATCAACCTGTTAATCGACATTCTATACGCCTATATAGACCCCCGCATCAAATCCCAGTATTCTTGATTATTCCGAAGGGAGAAAAGAAATATGGACAAGGTAGCCGGCATGATCGAGAGTACAGAGCAACACCCAAAGGAGCCAGCGCGCAAGAGAAAAGGCAAGAGCAGTGAAATCTGGAGACGGCTAAAGAAGAACAGGATGGCCATAGTCGGGCTATTGGTCATGATTCTCCTGGTGACGCTGGCTCTGTTTGCTAATCAAATAGCAGATTACAACGAAATAGTTATCAAGCAGAATATGCAGGAAACGCTGCAAGCGCCGAGCAAAGCCCATCCTTTCGGCACAGACGAGTTTGGCAGGGACATTTTCGCACGAATAATCCATGGTGCCAGGGTATCTTTGGTGGTGGGCTTGATTGCAGTTGGCATCGCCATGGTAATCGGCGGATTCTTCGGCGCGATAGCTGGCTACTATGGCGGCCGACTGGACAACGCCATCATGCGGACAATGGATATCTTTCTGGCGGTACCAAACATTCTCTTGGCAATCGCCATAGTCTCTGCCCTCGGATCTAGTGTGGTAAATCTAATGATCGCCATAGGCATCTCCAATACACCCAGATATGCCCGCATAGTCAGGGCATCGGTCATGTCTGTGAGAGATCAGGAGTTTATCGAAGCAGCTAAGGCCATCGGCGCCAACGACTTTGTGATCATCACCCGACACATCATTCCGAACTCCCTTGCCCCGGTGATCGTTCAGGCAACACTGGGGGTGGCAGCAGCCATCCTGTCTACAGCTGGTTTGAGCTTCATCGGACTAGGCATAGAGGCGCCTGCGCCGGAGTGGGGCTCTATGCTAGCGAGCGGAAGGACCTATCTGAGAAATGCACCGCACATCACTTTTTTCCCGGGCGTTTTTATCATGATTACTATCCTTGCACTTAACTTGCTAGGCGATGGGCTGAGAGACGCACTCGATCCTAGACTAAAGCAGTGATTGGAGGCTCAGAACCAGATGCCTGATAGAATATTGGAAATCAAGGAGCTTGTCATTCACTACATCACGGAAGACGGCGTGGTGCAGGCAGTGAACAACATCAATCTTCACATCAACCGAGGCGAAACTCTGGGGCTTGTTGGCGAGACCGGCGCTGGCAAGACAACAACCGCACTGGGAATTATGGGACTTGTTCCGCACCCGCCGGGCAAAGTGATGAATGGAGAGGTTCTTTTTGACGGGCAGGACTTGCTGCGCTTGCCGGAGGATACCCTCGGAACAATTAGGGGCAACAGGATCTCCATGATTTTTCAGGATCCGATGACCTCTCTGAATCCTGTGATGACGGTGGGAGAGCAGATCACCGAGGTGTTCGAAATACATCAAGGTCTCACTGGCGCTGCAGCGAAAGCAAAGGCCGTTGAAATGCTTGAGCTTGTGGGCATATCCGCCAACAGGTTCAACGACTATCCACACCAGTTTTCCGGTGGCATGAAACAAAGGGTGATTATTGCCATCGCGCTGGCCTGCAAGCCACAGTTGCTAATTGCAGACGAACCAACCACCGCTCTAGATGTGACCATCCAGGCCCAGGTGCTGGATGTGATGAGGAGCCTCAAGAAGGAGCTGGGCACGTCCATGCTGCTGATCACCCATGATCTGGGGGTTGTGGCAGAAATATGCGATAAGGTGGCAATCATGTACGGTGGAGAGATTGTAGAGTACGGGAGCCTGGTGGATATCTTTGAGGACACGAAGCATCCCTACACCATGGGACTGTTTGGCTCTCTGCCAAATCTCGAAAAGGACGAAGCACGATTGCGTCCCATAAAGGGCTCCATGCCGGACCCTACCGATCTTCCGGAAGGATGCGCATTTCACCCCCGCTGCCCACACGCACATTACCTCTGTGCGAAAGAGGCGCCAGGCATCACTTGGCTAAACGGGGAACATCAAGTCAGGTGTCTACTGTACTCAGGAGACGCGGTAGATAGGAGGCAGCCCTAGATGGTAGAGGCTCTGCTAGAAGTCAGGAATCTGAAAAAGTACTTCCAGACGGCTAAAGGCAAGCTGCATGCGGTAGACAATATTAGCTTCTCAATTGAACCAGGTAAGACACTGGGTTTGGTTGGAGAGTCCGGCTGTGGGAAGTCGACGACTGGGAGGGTTGTGTTGCGACTGCTGGAAGCAACTCAAGGAGCGGTGTACTTTGAGGGCAATGACATTCTGAAATACGACAAACGGCAGATGAGGAAGCTCCGCAGAGAGATGCAAATCATCTTCCAGGATCCGTTTTCTTCCCTAGACCCAAGGATGACGGTAAGTCAGATAATTGAGCAACCATTACAGATACACCGGGTCTTTACCTCCAAGAGAGAGACACAGGCAAGGGTGTCAGAGTTGATGGACACTGTAGGCCTGTCAGAGAGATACTACAACGCTTATCCCCATGAATTGGATGGCGGTAGAAGGCAAAGAATCGGCATCGCCAGGGCATTGGCCCTCAACCCCAAGTTCATTGTCTGCGATGAGCCCGTATCAGCCCTTGATGTCTCCATCCAGGCTCAGATCCTAAACCTGATGCAGGACCTTCAGGAGTCCTTTGGCTTAACGTATCTGTTTATTACCCATGATCTCTCTGTGGTAAGGCATATTTCGGATGATATTGCCGTGATGTATCTGGGGCAATTGGTTGAGAAAGCGCCTGCGAAAGAACTTTTCCAGCAACCTCTACATCCCTATACTCAGGGACTCTTGTCCGCAATACCCGTCCCTAGCTTAAGGCACAGGAGAGAGAGAATCATTTTGAAAGGAGAGATATCCTCTCCCATAGACCCTAGCCCCGGCTGTAGGTTTGCCAAGAGATGTATTTACGCGACAGAAGCCTGCCTGAGCAACGATATCAAGTTGACGGAGGTGAACCCGAGGCATTCTGTTGCCTGCATACTCGCACAGGAATCCCAGATGAGCCCTGCCTAGCTTCCATGGCTGCCATGCCCCTTACACAGGCCGAACCTATACCAACCTCCAAATCAATCAGCAGGCGCTTCACAAAGAAGCGCCTGCTGTTCATTGTTTTCCTCTTTCTACTGCTGTGATCACCAGTCTGCCTTCCCAGTCCCGCAAGACCGTCGAGCCGACAGCGTAGCGCTCGCAACAAGGAACCGCGCGCACCACACCGGCTAGCACCTACAAAGGTCCTGCGCTACCATAGCGATCATCTCCGGCGGCTGCCAGAGTCGCCAGCATGAGACTACCCCACCATCTGACCAAGCGTCGCTCTCGCTAACGAGACTAGTGTCATGGTACGGCAAGCCCCTGTGATAGTATATAGGGTAAGGATGATGGCGGCTGCAAAATCATCAGTCATACATTCAATGGGAGGGTGCAGGTATGGGCTGGCTGTACAATTCGTTGTTGGGATTGGTGATCGGCATCGCCTCCATCACTCCCGGACTGAGCGGCGGCGCTCTCATGGCTGCTTTAGGGCTATATCAGCCAACCATCAGTGCTGTCAGCAGGTTGTTTTCTGATTGGAGGCGCAGCCTGCACTTCCTGTTACCGATCGGCGTGGGGGCAGTCGGCGGCGTAATCGCCTTCAGCAACGTTATGGGATGGCTAGTCGACCAATACCCGGCTCAGGTACGATGGCTGTTCTTGGGTCTGGTGGCTGGAAGCCTACCTGCGCTGATCCGCACGGCCAATGCCCAAGGATGGAACTGGAGACTGCCGCTCTTCTCCCTGATCGCCATGGCGGCCCTGCCAGCCTTCAGTCTGTTGCGAAAGCTGCTACCTGGAATCAGCCCTTCAGCTGCACCCGGCCTGCTGCAGTACATCTGGTACGGTTTGGTGATCGCACTCGGCACAATTGTGCCTGGGATCAGCAGTTCCTTTGTTCTGATGTCGCTGGGAGCTTACGACGAGCTACTGCAGGCGTTAGCTGCCCTGAATCTGGCGGCGCTGCTGCCAGTAGGTATCGGATTTGGCGTTGGAGGGCTGCTATTAGTTCGACTGGTGGAAGCTCTATTCTGTCGTTTCCACGCTCAATCCTATTACTCGGTTTTGGGCTTCCTGCTCGGTTCGGCATTGCTCATCCTGCCCCCGATCCGTGGTGGTTGGAGCGCCCTGGTCGACTTAGGCTTGTTTACCTTGGGCATCCTGCTCACCTGGATGCTCCTGCGCCTCCAGCCAGGCAATCGATAACAACGTTAAATAAACCCACCATTTTATGATTTGGATCATAAAAACTATGTCCCTGCTCGGTTAGCATATAGTCAAACAAGACCGGATGGGGGAATGAAAATGAATAAAGTGGAGCGGTTAGCACATGTATTGGCGCAGTTGAATGCAGATCCCAACAGTCAAGAAATCAGGCAGCAGGCAAAGGTGCTCGTCTCTGAAATTAGCCCGCTGGAGCTCTCTCTGGCTGAGCAGAGGCTGGTGGAGAAGGGTATGGAACCGAGCGAACTGCAGCACCTCTGTGAAGTACACCTGGAAGTGCTAGAGCCAGCCATGGCTGAGTTTCGGTCTAAGCTGCCAGCGGCGCACCCGTTGGACACAATGATCAAGGAACACGATGCCATCCTCGACTTCTTGGCGCACTTAGGGCAGCTGGGCCGCCAGCTGAAGAAGCTGACCGGGTATGACCCAGGCAACCCGGCATTTGCTGCCCTTGGCGAGGTAGCCAAGAATCTGCTGGACGCCGAGAATCATCACCAGCGCGAAGAGCAGGTACTGTTCCCTGCAATGGAGCAACGCGGCGTCACCGGTCCTCCCCGCATCATGCGTTTAGAGCATGACCAGTTGCGGGTGCGTAAGCACAAGCTGCTGGAACTGTCGCAGCAGGTACAAGGCATGGAATATCAGGCCTTCTTGGAGTCCCTGGCAGATGCTGCCGGATACTTGATTTTCCATCTGAGGGATCACATCTATAAGGAGAACAACATCCTCTACCCGACCGCCGTACAGACCATTCGTGAGCAATCGGTGTGGAACGAAATAAAATCCAAGTGCGACAGCATCGGCTACTGCCCGTTTACTAAGGATGAGTGGAAATGAGCAGCAGGGCTGGTCGCTCGGCCAGCCCTGCTGCTATTGTCAGGCGATGGTATACAGACCAAAACGCGCTGATATCGATGTATAATGGCATGGGGGGGATTCCATGCGTTGCGATCTTTGCCATCGAGGTTGCGTCGGCTCATTGCCGCTGTTTCGCGGATTGCCCAGCACAGATATCCGGGACATTCAGCGGCTGGTCACCCATGGCAGCTATAGAAAAGGCGATGCAGTGATTAGGGAGGGCGACCCCTTGGCAGCCATCTATATTGTGGAGCACGGGCAAGCCAAGGTGTTCGCGCAGAATCCCAATGGTGGGGAACAGGTGTTGCGCTGGTTACAAGCTGGGGACTTCTACGGCGAACTGGCTCTGGTAGCAGCCACCAGCGCCCCCTCCACGGTGCAGGCGCTGACCGACTTACGCATTTGCTCCATCAGCGCCAGTGGACTTCGCAACTATCTACTGCAACACCCAGCCGCAACGCTGAGCATTTTGGAGGCTGTGGCCAACCGGCTGCGGCAAGCAGAACGATTGTCTGAGCAGTTGGGCTTGATGAGCAGTCGCCAGCGGGTTGCCGCCCTACTGCTTCATCTTGCTGAACGCCAAGGACACGATACCAGTCAAGGCAAGCGCATACAACTGTACATGAACCGCGAGGAGCTAGCAGCCATGATCGGCTTGAGACAGGAAACCTTCAGCCGTTGCCTCTCCGAGTTCCGTCAGCAGGGCTGGGTGCAGACAGAGGGATACAAGGTGTTGTATATCATCGATGAGAAAATGCTCAGAAGCGCTGAACAATCATGATCCGATTCGGGGAATTGGCTTGCTTACAGCAGTCGGTTCCCCGATTTTGTGATCCAGATCATGTTTTTCCCAGCGCCGCTGGGGTAGGATCAACTCAAGAGCAACTTAGTTTCCCGAAGGTACGGTTGGGAGACAATAGTGCCAGCAAAGGAGGTTTCTGCTGATGGAACATGTCTTTCAGACCAATGACCAGATTGGAACCATCGTGTCTACGCTGCCGAAGGCCGCCCTGGTGTTTGAGCGCCACAAGATAGATTTCTGCTGCGGAGGCGACCGCCCGCTGGGCGAGGCGATCACCGAGCTAGGGTTAAACAGCGAACAGATCCTCAGCGAATTGGACCGGGCCCATAGTGAAGCCCAGCAGCTGAGACAGCCGGATAAGGATTGGCGCAGCGCACCCTTAAGCGAACTGGTGGACTACATTATCAATTCCCACCACGCTTACCTAAACAGCACCTTGCCAGAGCTGGGGCAATTGACGAGCACGGTTCTCCGGGCCCATGGCGCCAATCACAAAGAGTTGGTCCAGGTGCACCGCCTGTTCAACTCATTGAAGATGGAACTGGAGCAACACCTGATCAGCGAGGAGACTCAGATATTCCCCCTGGTCAAGGAATTCGAACGGACCGGCGACCGCAAAACGCTAGAAGAGGCGGTCGCCACCATAGACCAGCTGGAGAGTGAGCATCTGGGGGCGGGCGACATCCTGAAAGAGCTGCGTCAGATCACAGATGACTATGCGGTGCCGGCGGATGGCTGTGGCACCTATGAGCGCACCTATCGATTGCTGCAAGAACTGGAGGCCGACTTATTCCGTCACATCCATCTGGAGAACAACATCTTGCATATCCGCTTGCGAGGGTTGAGCGAACAGGCCTGAGCACTGGCCTACACAAATAGAGCGCCGTTCCGAGTACATCGGAACAGCGCTCTACTTATTTGCGGTCGGTCGTATGTCTCTAGGGATCATAGCGAAAGTAAATATTGGCATTGGCCAATCGCTGATAGTTCTTGATTTTGTCCATATTCTCGCTGCGGGTGAGGAAGAAAAACGAGATGGCCTCCCACAAGAAGACCCATCCCCCCACAGTCAGTCCTTGCCCCACGGTTGATAGCACCACGTTGTAGCGCCACAGATTGGAGAGCAACGTTACCGCCAGCAGGATGGTGGCAACCACCACATAGTTGAGCCTGCGCCGGTCAGCTCGCCTGAGCTTTCTGCGCTCAAAGTTGGCATAAAACTGATAATAGCCTTTGACTACGCCGCTGATAATGCTCTCCTTACCCACATCCCTCGCCCGGCGGGGCAGGTAGAAGACCAGATCTAACCCGTGCGGCAGAGGGACCTCATCGGAGCAATCCTCCAGAAAGTAGGCCAACTCCGGGTCCATGTCGCGTTTGCGATAGGATGCATGGTCCCAGTCATTGAACACGTCCAGGTATTTGTCCAAAGCTATCTCAATGATGTAATTACCCGTGTTCGGGTTACGCTCGTACAGCCTGTTCAGCAAATCGCCTTTCATGGTTAAACTCCCCGCTTGGCTGGCCCTTGCCAGCCATATAGACTGGGTTTAGTATATCTTATCCCTTACTTCAAACCAACTGCCACGGTCAGCCGCTGGCCCGAAGCCTGAGCAAAAACTTGCTTGCGCAAGTCGCCGGCAGATATACTGATGCCGTCAAGTGACACGGAAAGAAGGTGGAAGGCATGCTCTCCCCTGATCAACACTGCCTGCAGAGGTTATTCGCCGCACCCCTCCCTCCCCTGTTCCAGGGCAACCTGCTCCAGGGACGCTGGTGGCAAGGAGAACTGCTGCAAGGGGAACGAACGGTGGCTAGGGTGAGCGACGGGGTGATCGACTTCACCTTCGGGGCCGACTTCTGGCCCAAAGCCCAACTTCGCGCGTTGGATCAGCATCAGTCGATTGCGAACAACTGGCGGGGAGAGTGGGCCCACACGCTCTGCAGTGCTGCTCGCCAACGACTTTGCGAGCTGGCGATGGAGGCGGGAGGGCCGATTCTGGAGTTGGCCGCCGGCCCCGGCGGAGGCAACCTGTCGCCACTGCTGCACCACAGCCCAGAAGCGACCATCATCGTCAACGACCTGGAAAGCCGTCTGCTCACCCGTTGGCAAAGCTGGCTATCAGACAACCACTTGGGTAGCAATGTGGTCTTTGCCGCCTTCGATGCCTGCCAGATGCCCCTGCGAGATAGCCAGATAGCCTGCATCTCCGGAGTGGGTGCCCTCGGCAGCTTGCTGGGTGATAACCTGCAGGCACTGAAGGAATGCCGGCGGGTTCTGCAGCCCCACGGCTGGCTGCTGCTCTCCGAGATGGTGCTGACGCCCATGTCGCTGGCCAGCTTGCCGGACGGCCTGCGGAGCAATTGGTCAAACCTGGCCTGGCTCATGGGACGCGGCCATCAGCTGCTGCAACAGGCAGGATTTTGCATCCGCGAACACCATGTTGAAGCTGGGCGGCCGCTGACGCTCGACCAGGATGGATTGGCAGAAGAGGCTGCCGAGTATGGGCTGGCGCTAGCAGTGGATTATCATTACTTGGCCGCCCAATCGGCTGAAGACGATACTGAGCACAGGAACCGCCTGACCACGACAGGCGGTTCCTGTGCTTGCGATTGCACTTGCGCCGTGCTAGCTCAGCTCTCGATCAGTGAGAGCTGCTGACGTTCTCGCCGTGTGGCGGGGTGGTAGTTCATCACCAGCAACTCTTCCACCTTCCCCCGACCAGTGGCCCGGGAGTTGATCGCTCTGGGCACTGACACCGTGATGGTGGTTGCTGCGTAAGCTTCGTACAGGTCACGGATGAAAGGTGTGGCCGAATTGCTGAGCATGCAGTAGCAACCTTTGGCTGTCAGCCGATCAAACAAGCGCTTCAGTCGCCGCTGTTCTCGTTCCCCGAAACCAGTCAGATCGTATCCAGTGAAACTGGTATCCGACACCGGGTGGTATGGCGGATCGAAGTAGACGAAATCACCTGCCTGGGCTCGCCTGGCGATGCGGGCAAAGTCAGTGCAGTGAATCCTTACATCGTGCTCACGCAGGTACTGACCCACTGCCAGCAGTAGCTCTTGATCCAGTATCTTGGGGTTGGCATAGCGGCCAAACGGGACGTTAAACTGGCCCCGCGAGTTCACCCTGAACAGACCGTTGTAGCACGTCTTGTTCAGATAGATCACGCGCGCCGCTTTCTCCACCGCTGAAAGTCCCTTAAACGATGGAGAGCGATCAAGGCTGCGAATGCGGTAATAGCAGGTCTCATCATTTCGATGCTTGCCCAACACCTCGATCAGACTCTTGATCCTGCGCTCGTTTTTCAATACCTTGTAACAGTTGATTAACTCTCGACTGCGGTCATTGATCACAGCCCGTTCAGGCTGCAGCGCGAACAGCACCGCTCCTCCGCCAACAAAAGGCTCGTAATAGGTGCCAAACTCCGCTGGCGCATGGGCCAAGATCGTATGTGCCAGATACCTCTTGCCTCCCGCCCACTTCAAGAACGGTCTTAATGGCCGTTTGCCTGTCTGGGTTTGCATCGCCACCACCCCTTACTGTCTATGTTTCGACAGAATCAGACAGTATCCCTTCAGAGAGTGAACTGGCGACTGTGATGTGCAGGCGGCCCATTGATGCCAGGGAGAATTGCTTGCAACCGAAAGCGCAAGGCCATCCATCCTAACCTTGTGCCCAAGTGTCTTCAATCGCGAATTACCACCACTCCTTGGTTGTCCTGCGCTGACGGATCGGATCACTTGGCAGTGGACAGCAGCTGTCTGAGCTCATCCTTCTTTGGCAATCGACCGGAGACCTTGATCTCTCCGTCCACCGTCAAGGCGGGAGTGCGCATCACACCTGCGTTCATGATCTCCGCCATGTCATTGACATAGATCACCTCGTCGTTAGTCCCCAACTCCTGCACCACCTCTTTGGTCAAGGAGTAGAGGCGCTTGCACTTGGCACAGCCGGTTCCCAGCACTTTGATTTGCATGTGGATAAACCCTCCTTCCAAACTAGCCCGCCCAAGGCGGACGATCGGACGCAAACAACTGTTGTTGAAGCTACGTCAACAGCGGAGTTAGCCAATCAAACAGATACCCGATCAAGATTATTCCTCCCATGACGATGGCGATGAATGTACCCAGCAGCTTTGGTTTCACAGCCTTGCTGAGCATGACCAACGATGGCAGAGAGAGGGTGGTAACAGCCATCATGAAGGCCATGATAGTGCCTGCGCCCACTCCCTTGGCGAACAGCGCCTCAGCCACGGGGATGGTACCGAAGATATCGGCATACATTGGAGCACCTAAGATTGTGGCTATCACCACGGACAATGGATTACCGCTGCCTAAGACAGCGTGGATCCAAGACTCTGGTATCCAATTGTGAATAGCGGCACCGATGCCTACGCCTACTAGAATGTACGGCCATACCCGACCGAAGATCTCCTGTACCTGTCCAGCTGCAAAACTAAGCCTCTCCTGGGAAGACAGAACGAACTCATCGGCCGCGGCTTCCTGACCTGTCCGCACGCCCCCTTGGGTGATGAAGTCGGCGATCTGGTCTTCCAGGCGCAGCCTGCCGATGATCGTCCCTCCCACTACCGCCAATACCAAGCCCACCATAAGATAAGAAATGGCGATACCGACGCCAAACACGTCTATCAGAAGTAATAGAGCAGCAAAGTCCACCAAAGGAGAAGAAATCAAAAAGGAAAAGGTCACAGACAGAGGCAAGCCCGCCTGCGTAAACCCAATGAAGATGGGTATGCTGGAGCAGGCACAGAAAGGCGTTGCCGTGCCCAACAGAGCACCAAGGGTATTTCCCTGGAGCCCCCTGATGCGACCGAGAATCCGCTTGGTCCGCTCAGGTGGGAAGTAGCTCTGAACATAGGAGATAGCGAAGATCATCACCGATAGCAGGATGAAAATCTTGATTGTATCGTAGATGAAGAAGTGGATGCTGCTCCCCACCCTGGTGCTAGTATCCACTCCCAGGCTCTGCAAGAGCCAAGTAACAGCATCCACCAGCCACTTCATCTTCAACAGCTGGTCATTTAGCCAAGCAAATACGCTCATTTGCTCTCGCCTCCTACGCTATCGCTTGTGGACAAGGAACGTTGCGTTTCCTCAAGCTGCAGTAGCAGCAAGCGTTCCGCGCAGCCGATCAACTGCGCAACCTCGGGATACCGCAAACGATAGTACACACTCAGCCCCTCCTTACGACTCTGCAGCAAGCCTGCTCGACGCAACAAAGCCAAGTGTTGACTGATGTTCGACTGATTCCCCTGACCCACTTGTTCCACCAGCTCACATACACACCGTTCGCCATCCTTAAGCATGGTCACTATTGCCAACCGAGTGGAGTGCCCCAAGGCTTTGAAGACTCCGGCTATCAGCTGCTGCCTGTTCTTCATCTTCTGCCTCCCAGTATATTAGTAAAATCTAATTTACTGAAATTATATGCGCCCAAAGGCACGCAGTCAAGCCAAATCAACGGCAGGACTTGGCCTTTATGCATGAATCCCACTGCTAGGTCACAGGCTGAAAGGGAACAAACTATATACGTTCAGCGTCAATTGGATCGTTAACCGGGAAGTCGTTAAGACAATGTTAATAAATCCCACGGTCAATTCTTCAGGCATTTCCTTTATGCTAGTAACAGACGCGCTAAACGCTTATTGACAACAGGAGGATTCGATGCACAAGTCCAAGCGCTACCTTATCCAATTGATCTCAGCCATATTGTTCGTTTATCTAGTCTGGAAGTACGGCCCGGAGGTCTACCAAGTCTATAGCGACCGCAATCTGTTGAACAGCTATCTGCAGCAAGCAGGGGTGTGGGCACCGGCAGTGTTCGTGCTGCTGACCGCGGCCCAAGTGATCGCCGCGCCCATCCCCGCAATGGCTTTGGGGGTGGCCGGAGGTTTCATTTTTGGACTGCTTCCTGGTTTCCTGCTCAGCCTGCTTGGTCTGTTCATCGGCTCGATGCTGGCCTTTGGGTTGGCTAAGTGGTTCGGCCAGCCGCTGGTACAACGGCTGATTGGCGCGGAGACTTACGCCAAGTTTGAGCCCATGATGCGCGGCAAAGGGCTGGTCGCCCTCATCGTACTGTTCTTGCTACCCTTCATGCCCGATGATGCACTCTGTTTTCTGGCCGCACTGACGCCGATGCGCGCCCGCGTCTTCGCGCTCTTGGTGCTGTTCTGTCGCACCCCTGGCATCTTGGTCTCGTCCCTGACCGGGTCCGGTGTCATCACCCTCCCCTGGTACGGCTGGGCGCTGGTGGGCGCAGCATCCTTGGTCTTGCTCTACTTCAGCTGGCGCCACCGCAAGACCCTGGAGAAATGGCTATCACACCTAGTGTGATGCTGCAACTGGACATGGGGACGGTTCTGGTGTCCGGCGCGCCGGACATGAGGTGCCCCCTGTCGAGTTGACAAACGAAATAATGAAAGCGTTTGCTCCTTAGGAATGACCCTGAGGAGCCTTCTTTCTTGGGATGTCTTAAGCAATACAGCCAATGGTTGCTGGCCACGGCTCTCCCTGTCGGAGCCCTGAGCAGTACCACAGGGTGAGTCCCTTGACCCCTGTGCTACAATTTTGTGCGCAGAGGGGCGATGAGGTATCTGCTGTGCTCTCCCTGCCATCGCCCCTCGCACCCTCGTTAAGCACAGGGAGTCAAGGGCGATTTATGCACACATTCTGTACTCCATCGGGGTCAGACCAGAAAACTTCCTTTGCGGTCGTTCTTCGTTGTAGAAGCGTATATAGTCACTTACGTCGGCTACCAGATCTTCGTAGCTCTCGTAATACTTTCTTAGGTTGTAGCGCTCTGCTTTGAGCTTGCCCCAAAAGCCTTCCATGGGGCCATTGTCAATGCAGCGGCTTACTCTTGACATGCTTTGGATCATGCCCTGATTCGTGATAATCTTGGCAAAACCATAGGAAGTATATTGGAAGCCTCTATCGCTGTGAATGAGGGGCTGTGCTTCTGGATTGGCCTTCAAGGCTGCCTGCAATGTGCTAAAGACAAGCTTGTTGTTATTCCTCTTACCAATGACATAGGCAACAATACTGTTGTCGTAAAGGTCGAGAATGGCGCTCAGGTATGCTTTCTGGCCGTCGCCATACTTGAACTCGGTTACATCTGTAAGCCATTTCTGGTTCTTCTGTGAATGTCAATCTGAATTTGATCCACGTGACATTCTGAATTTGATCCACTTATGACATTTTGAAACTGAGCCACCTCAGGTTAAGCTCAGTGAGTTAACGACTGTTCAGATGTCAAAGTGCGTCTTGGTTCGATCACCTCCCCTTGGATGAGGGCAGGGTTCCCTCCCCCGAGGGGGAGGGAAAAAATGCTAGTCTTCCCCCAAGAATTGGTTTGCTTGCGCTAGCCGTTGCTTCAACCGGTACGAAGAACCGTTCGTGTCGATGATGTGCGACTTATGAGTCATGCGGTCTACCGTTGCTGCTGTCAACATGGGGTCGCCGAATATCTCTGTCCATTTAGAGAACTCCAGGTTAGTGGTGACGATGACGCTGCCGCGCTCATTACGTGCCGAAAGGATTTGAAAGAGTAGCTCGGCACTTGGCCGACTGAAAGTTAGGTAGGATAGCTCGTCAAGCACAAGTAGCTGCACTTTGTTTAACTGTCGCTCCAGACGGGATAACCGTTTTTGTTCCTGTGCTTCCAGAAGATCGTTGACAAGGGCAGCTGCTGTATAGAAGCGAACGCGGTAGCCCTTCTTGCAGGCCATCAGCGCCAGGCCGGTGCTAAGATGCGTCTTTCCAGTGCCAGGATTTCCAATAAATACTATGTTTTCCTGCTTGTCAATGAAGTTGCATTCCGCCAAGTGCCAGATTAGCGCTGGGTCTATGTCTGGTAGGTTGCTGAACTCAAAGGTGTCCAGGGTCTTCATGCTGGGGAATTTGGCTTGGCGAATACGTTGTTTACGCTGGTTCTCTTGTCTACTGTGTATCTCGGTCTTCATCATCCGGATTAGAAACTCTTCATAGCCAAAACCATTCTGCTCAGCTTCGCGTGCAATCTGTTCATACCGTGCGAAGCTAGGTAGCCGCAACTCCTTAGCATAGATCTTGATCAAGCTCTTGCGCTCATCCATTGTTGGCAGCCCCCTTGCAGAGCGTATCGTACTGGCTCAGGTCGACTGCTTTTACGGTGGGGAGCAAGGGGTCTACGGGGATAGTTGGGGTATGAGTTGTCGGGTTCTGATCTTGTAGTAACTGAAAACGTACAGCTTCATAGGTATACTGCTCATTGCCTGCTGCTCGTTCAATTGCGCTCATAACAGCAGCTTGGCCATGGTCCACCGCTAGTTTTAGGACAGCCACGAAATCTTTGTCGGGCAGCCTCTCTCCAAAGGCACGAATGCGCTTATCCACATCACGTTTCACTGGCGCGGCATCACGCACTGCTCGCGTTTTCCTTTCCAGCACTGGGATGTAGTGCTCAATTCTGTACTCAACGTGGTTCTGCTCATACGACCGTTGATGTTGGGCTACTTTTTCGCCTTTGTGCCAGACTTCAACGCGGAGAGGATAGGCCTTTACGGTAAGTACTTGTCCGGCGAGCCTGGCGGGCACTGAATAATAGATCTTGTCGTAGCGTACGAGGGCATGGCGGTTCACCTTGGCTGTGACGGTCATGGCCGGGTCAAATCTCTTCTGGGGTAGGGACAACATATGCTTCTGCTCAACCAATAGCATTTTGCCTACCGGTTCCGGCCGGCTTTGGATTTTGTGATCTAAGTATGCTTCGCAATACCGATGGAGCGTCTCGTTCAACTCAGCAAATGAGGCCACCTTGGGCATCGGCGCCATGACGTTTCTGCGGCATAGCGACACCAGGTTTTCCACTAAACCTTTTTCATTGCCAGAACGAGGGTTGCAGAATCTGGTGCTAAACACATGATGAGCTCTTAGCAGTTTAAAGGGTGCCTGCTCTTCCTTAACATGTTTTCCCCAGCCTTCTTTGACAGCTGTTCTCAGGTTGTCATAGATCAGCGTCCGAGGCACGCCAGAGAAGAATTCAAAGGCTTGTACGTGCCCCTCCAAGAATGATTCGTAACGTTGGGTTGGGAACGCCATGACAAAGATGCTGCCGCTATTGCAGAGGCGCATACAGAAGAGCTCAACTTTGGTCTTCTTCCCGCCGATGTAGGCCCAAGCCGAACCCCAGTCCACCTGGGCAGCTTGTCCGGGATCAAACTGCAAAGGTATGTACACCTGGCTGGTGCCCTTCAACTCACGAACCAAGGCTCTGACTGTGGAATACGCCCCCTGGAAGCCGTGTTCAACGCGGAGCCTGTCCCAGATACGCTTGGCATGTTGTTTCTGCTTAGCTGGAGCGCCGTCATTCTCCGCTAAGTAACCAAGAACAATACCCCGTACCGGTTCTGTCACTGGCGATTTTCTCTCTGTTGGCTTCCGTTCGCCTGGCATGGCGGCTCCAGCCTTGTACTTCCTCACAGTGTTGCGCGAGATACCCAGCAGTCTTGCAATCGCTCTCTCAGACAGCCCTTCTTCTTCGTGGTAGCGTCTGATATCCTTATATAGATCCATCTCGATCACTCCTCATGCCCCCTATGCTATGAAGTCTTGTCAACCTCAAGCATACTAGGGTTTGTGGTCGAGGTGGCTCAATTTCTAAATATCATTTGTGACCAAAATGGATCACTTTCAGTCTGTCATATACATCTTCCTCAAAGCTGTGAACTTTCTGTTCAGCAGGTTCTCAGCAACATGTCCAGGCGAAGACTTTTTGTATTGTCTGCGTTTCTTTCGAGTGACCGATTTCAGACCCATCAGTCGCATCAACCGATAGATTCGTTTAAGGTTGTACGTTGCCTGTAGCCTCCGGTTCACGACCAGTTGCATCATCCTGTAGCCGTAGATACCCTTGACCTCCAGGTAGATACCAGCTATTGTGTCAGCGATTAACTCGTTTGTCCGCTCTCGCTCACTTGGTTCCTTCTTCAAATAATTGTAGTGCGCCTGGCGGCTGATGTTGGCAACCCTGCATAACTCAGAGATAGAGTGGCCTTTGCTGTGCAGTTCGTGGATTGCCTGATGGAGTTTAAATCGTGGAACTCGGCCTAGCGATACCTCTTCTCGAGTTCCTCCAATTTTTTTAGGAATGCGTTCTCCACGCTCAGTCTGCGAACTTCCTTCTGCAGATTACGAAGCTCAATCTTCAGCCGATCGGCCTCTGTCAACTCAGTTTCTTCTTTGGCTTTGCCTCGGCGGTCAACAAGTGCCTTCTCTCCGCCTTTGTTATACTTACTAACCCAAGAGTGAACCTGCTGGTAGCTGACCTTATAGAGCTCCGCTGCCTCCCGGTAGTTACAGTCATTGGCTATACAATGTTGGACAATCTCTATACGCTCATCGTAGGTGGTTCTCCGCCCTTTGTTCATGTCTCTGGATTCCCCTCCTGGAGAAGACTTGAGTTCTTCTCCTTGAGTATACTTGAAAATCCAGCGCCGAAGTTGCGTTTCCTCCCTTATGCCGTACCTAAGGCAGATGTCCATTTGAGAGCCTTCTCCCGTCAGGTAGGCTTGTACAGCTTGCATCTTAAGCTCAGCAGGATAATGATTACTACTCAATTGCCCGACCAGGGAGTCTATACCATATTCCTGTAACCTAATACGCCATCGACGTATTGTACTCTTGCCTACGTTGAACCTGGAAACTGCCTCTTTGACTGGATGCCCTTCATCAATCCATGCAAGTATTCGTAGCTTCTCTCCCAAAGTGAACTTGCGTCCGGACAAAAGAATGCCCCCCCTCAGCGACTGATGAATTTTCGTTATTTCATCTGTCAACTTTGGGGGGAGCACATCAACAACAGAAGAACGAAATCGCTTCGCGATGGCTGACGGGTCTGCTGTACCCTACCAGCATGTAAACTGAACTAGCTTGTCGCTGAAATTAAAAATGAAAAGTGTGGCCTCCTGTGGTATTGTTTAATCGCCAAACCAAACAATCCAGAGAAAGGAGCCACACTTTTCATTATGAGTATAGCACAGAGTAAGCGGAACAACATACCCGGCATTTTCGAGAATAGCAGAGACCCTCCTTCATGATCTGGCGCTAATTA
Source organism: Bacillota bacterium (assembly GCA_050949055.1). Taxonomy (GTDB): domain Bacteria; phylum Bacillota; class UBA994; order UBA5500; family UBA5500; genus JAEZJZ01. The sequence goes on from JBMNFA010000008.1 coordinate 133,454, forward strand.
GGCACTAGATTATTCGGGAGGGCTTCTTATGCTAGATTACATCCAGGAATTGGGGCTATGGTTTGAACTCAAGGACACACCTGAGTCGTCGCAGGAGTCTTATCTTAGGAGAGTGAAGGACTTCGCCGGATTTGTCGAGGGGCAGGGCAAGAAGCTGGAGGACATCTCTACCAGAGATATTCAAGGGTACATCCTGTATTTGAAAAAGGATCGGAAACTGGCTGCCGGAACCATCAACAACTACATCTCGTCCATCCGCGTCTTCTGCATCCATGTGCTGGACAGAGAATGGGATCGAAAGAAGATACCCAGAATGAGACGAGTGGCGCAGATGCCAGTCATTCTGCCTCGCGAAGATGTCCTCAGCATCCTAAACGCTGTCAGTAACCTCAAGCACAAGGCGATACTGTCTTTGCTGTATGGCAGCGGTCTCCGTGTTTCAGAAGTTGCTGGTCTGAGGATAGGTGACATCTTAAGCAAGAACATGTCCGTGCGGGTGGAGAATGCCAAGCATGGCACCAACAGATACACCATTTTGTCCAGAGAATCTTTGAAGGTGCTCAGGGACTACTTCCGTGCCTACTTTGCTCAAAGGGAGTATGTAGCTTCAGATTGGCTATTCCCGGGGAAAAACCCAGGAGAACATGTCCATGTAAAGACCATCAAGAACACTATGATCAAACTCCGTGACCGGTTGGGCCTAGATGTAAGGGTTTCAGCTCACACCTTGCGGCACTGCTTTGCTACACATCTATTGGAAGAAGGCGTTGAGCCAGTCAAGATTCAATATCTGCTGGGACACAAGCGTCTTTCCTCTACGGTTGGTTATCTGCACTTCTCATCAAAGAGTCTGATGGGAATTACGAGCCCCTTGGACAAATGACGGTTAACGAAGTCTTTCGCCGCTTCTACCAGGATTATCTGAAGCAGTACTCGCCCTCAGGAGAACAGGCTAGGGTTGCTAAGCACATCATGAACTGCCGGACCAAGGCTTTAGGTGGACATAGTACAATCTGTGAGCAATGCGGCTACATAGCCGCATACTACAACTCCTGCCGGGAATAGGCATTGTCCCTTATGCCAAGGTGTAGCCAAAGCAGTCTGGGTGGACCAAAGGATTAAGGATACGCTCGATGCCCCGTATTTTCACGTGGTATTCACCATACCCAGTGAATTGCATTCATTGATCTACCAGAACAGAAGACTGCTGTACAACTTGATGTACAAAGCCGTCTCGGGCACCTTGCATGAGCTATGCCAGGACGAGAAGCACCTGGGAGCGCAGCCTGGGTTCTTCTCCATACTGCATACCTGGGGGCAGGATCTGCATTACCATCCGCACATCCATACGGTGATCATGGCTGGTGGTCTGACCAAATTGAACAAATGGCAAAGCAGCAGTCATAAGTTCTTCATCCCCGTAAGAGTGCTCTCCAAGAAGTTCAGAGGCAAGTTTCTACACTATTTGAAGGAATCTTACCGGGAGGGTAAACTCAAGTTTCACGGACAGGCGGCTCGTCTGCGTCATGCCTTTCAGGCCCTGCTGGATACATGCTACTCAAAGGCTTGGTATTCTTACTGTCAGGAGACATTTGATGGCCCAAGGCAAGTGATTCAGTATCTAGGCCGCTACACTCATCGCATAGCTATAGCCAACTCCCGCATTATCTCAGTTGACGAGAAGACGGTGAGCTTCGTGGTTCGGGACAACAAGGACCAGCAGAAGAAAAAGACATGCACGTTGTCGGGCACAGAGTTCATTCGCCGCTTCTTAATGCATGTCCTACCGAAAGGCTTCGTGAAGGTTAGGTATTACGGGGTAATGGCTTGTCGCAACAAGAAGACGAAGCTTAAGCTATGCAGGAAGCTAACTAAGAGCGCTCTATACCAGCCGAAGTACGAGGGGATGACGACGCTAGAGGTGCTTAACCGCCTGGTAGGTAAAGATGTGACCAAGTGTCCTAAGTGCAAAGCAGAGCTACGCTCTGTTCCCTTACGAGATTCTTCCTGAGGCGGGTAATTTCATAACATGCACCTAGCCAAGCCCGTTTGGGGGAGGGGGGCAGTATGTCCATCCCACTAAGGGACGCTGACGCGTCCGCCTTTGGCACCCAAGTTTACCAAGGCCTACTTCGTCAAACCAAAAATTGCTGGAGGGCCAAAAGATTGAAACCCCATAGCGGCGTCGGGAAGCGATTTCCTTCTTCTGCGCAACCGAAAATCCCGCCTGGCTGATTCCTTTATCTTGGTACAGAAAGAGCGTCCAACTGCTAGCTCTCGGCTGCAGTTGGACGCTCTTTCTGCGGGACTTCCGGATTGCGCCCTTTAAGAACCGTCCCCATGTCCAGTCTCTTCGTCTGTTACATCTGAATGAGGCTGTTCAATGTCACCAATTCCATGTCGGGCATGGTGACTACTTTGGAATAGATCAGCTTCTTGGCCAACTTGACATCGCCTTCACTGGACAAGTCCAACTCGCGCCCGCTGGCCATGGTCAGGACCTTGGTGGATGGGTCATAAGCGCCCTGCTCCACGGCCTTGTTGTTCTTCAAGGTGTAGGTAATCTGCATGTTTCGCACCTCCCCTGATAGCATGAGCAATCCGGAGCCAAACTACCCCGACCCGGCTACCCGGACACCGCTGGATGGACTTTCTTGCGCCGCTATGGGGATAGTGAGCTTGGAACATCCAGCCAATCGATGCTATCATTGAAGCAGTTACAGAACAGTAATCATGGGAGGGGCTGCTACACGATGCGGAAAAATAGGTTAGGACGAACCGACATGCAAGTAACCACACTCGGCTTTGGCGGAATCCCCATCCAAACGGTCAGCCGAGGGCAAGCAGTGGAGACCGTACGCTACGCCTTTATGCAGGGGATCAACTTCTTCGACACAGCCCAAGCCTACACCACCAGCGAGAGCATCATCGGTGAGGCATTGCAGGATGTCCGCGAACAGGTGTACATCGCCACCAAGTCAGGGGGCAGGGATGTGGATACCGTACGCCAACACCTGACAGATTCGCTGGCGAACCTGCGCACGGACTACATCGACCTATACCAGTTGCACAACGTTGTCGGCGACGAAGCGTTGGACAAACTGCTGGCGCCGGGCGGAGTGCTGGACTTTGTCAAGGAACAGCAGCGAGCAGGAAAAATCAAACATATCGGCATTACCAGCCATCGTCTGGAGACTGCCATCAGGGCTATTAAGACTGGCGAGTTCTCTACGGTACAGTTTCCTTTCAACTACATCGAAGACGGTGCGGCTAAAGAGCTGTTCCCCTTGGCGCGCCAGATGGATATCGGGATTATTGTCATGAAGCCCATCGCCGGGGGAGCGATGACCCACCCCGCTGCATCCATCAAGTGGATTCTCGACCAGAAGGTTAACGTGGTCATCCCGGGCATGGAAAGCACTCATTTGGTGGATAAGAACATCGCCGCGGCCGCTGCAGGTGCACCGACGGAAGAGGAACTGCTCTCCTTGCAGCAACTCAAGGACGAGTTGGGACCGGTATTCTGCCGGCGTTGTGCCTACTGCGTGCCTTGTCCACAAGGGATTCCGGTGAATTTTCTCGCCTCTGCCGAGCTGTTCTTCAATCGCTCTGGCTGGCACAAGTTGGATGAAGGACATGTGCAGGCCTTCCTGAAAGGGCTTGACTGCGCTGGCTGCCGGCTGTGCGAGAGCCGTTGCCCCTACAACCTACCCCTGACCAAAATCGTACCCGAGACCAGCGCCAAGATGCTGGAGAAGGCCAAGGCGCTGGGCAAGTACTAGAGTAGAACTATAGGCTACCTCCCCCGCCCCGAAACAGGCTGTCCGCATTACCATCCTCCGCAGCGGTGATAGTAATAATGTACATCTCAGTGTGACGGAGGGACGGATCTTTTGTTGATGTGCTCCCCCCAAAGTTGACAGATGAAATAACGAAAATTCATCAGTCGCTGAGGGGGGGCATTCTTTTGTCCGGACGCAAGTTCACTTTGGGAGAGAAGCTACGAATACTTGCATGGATTGATGAAGGGCATCCAGTCAAAGAGGCAGTTTCCAGGTTCAACGTAGGCAAGAGTACAATACGTCGATGGCGTATTAGGTTACAGGAATATGGTATAGACTCCCTGGTCGGGCAATTGAGTAGTAATCATTATCCTGCTGAGCTTAAGATGCAAGCTGTACAAGCCTACCTGACGGGAGAAGGCTCTCAAATGGACATCTGCCTTAGGTACGGCATAAGGGAGGAAACGCAACTTCGGCGCTGGATTTTCAAGTATACTCAAGGAGAAGAACTCAAGTCTTCTCCAGGAGGGGAATCCAGAGACATGAACAAAGGGCGGAGAACCACCTACGATGAGCGTATAGAGATTGTCCAACATTGTATAGCCAATGACTGTAACTACCGGGAGGCAGCGGAGCTCTATAAGGTCAGCTACCAGCAGGTTCACTCTTGGGTTAGTAAGTATAACAAAGGCGGAGAGAAGGCACTTGTTGACCGCCGAGGCAAAGCCAAAGAAGAAACTGAGTTGACAGAGGCCGATCGGCTGAAGATTGAGCTTCGTAATCTGCAGAAGGAAGTTCGCAGACTGAGCGTGGAGAACGCATTCCTAAAAAAATTGGAGGAACTCGAGAAGAGGTATCGCTAGGCCGAGTTCCACGATTTAAACTCCATCAGGCAATCCACGAACTGCACAGCAAAGGCCACTCTATCTCTGAGTTATGCAGGGTTGCCAACATCAGCCGCCAGGCGCACTACAATTATTTGAAGAAGGAACCAAGTGAGCGAGAGCGGACAAACGAGTTAATCGCTGACACAATAGCTGGTATCTACCTGGAGGTCAAGGGTATCTACGGCTACAGGATGATGCAACTGGTCGTGAACCGGAGGCTACAGGCAACGTACAACCTTAAACGAATCTATCGGTTGATGCGACTGATGGGTCTGAAATCGGTCACTCGAAAGAAACGCAGACAATACAAAAAGTCTTCGCCTGGACATGTTGCTGAGAACCTGCTGAACAGAAAGTTCACAGCTTTGAGGAAGAACCAGAAATGGCTTACAGATGTAACCGAGTTCAAGTATGGCGACGGTCAGAAAGCATACCTGAGCGCCATTCTCGACCTTTACGACAACAGTATTGTTGCCTATGTCATTGGTAAGAGGAATAACAACAAGCTTGTCTTTAGCACATTGCAGGCAGCCTTGAAGGCCAATCCAGAAGCACAGCCCCTCATTCACAGCGATAGAGGCTTCCAATATACTTCCTATGGTTTTGCCAAGATTATCACGAATCAGGGCATGATCCAAAGCATGTCAAGAGTAAGCCGCTGCATTGACAATGGCCCCATGGAAGGCTTTTGGGGCAAGCTCAAAGCAGAGCGCTACAACCTAAGAAAGTATTACGAGAGCTACGAAGATCTGGTAGCCGACGTAAGTGACTATATACGCTTCTACAACGAAGAACGACCGCAAAGGAAGTTTTCTGGTCTGACCCCGATGGAGTACAGAATGTGTGCATAAATCGCCCTTGACTCCCTGTGCTTAACGAGGGTGCGAGGGGCGATGGCAGGGAGAGCACAGCAGATACCTCATCGCCCCTCTGCGCACAAAATTGTAGCACAGGGGTCAAGGGACTCACCCTGTGGTACTGCTCAGGGCTCCGACAGGGAGAGCCGTGGCCAGCAACCATTGGCTGTATTGCTTAAGACATCCCAAGAAAGAAGGCTCCTCAGGGTCATTCCTAAGGAGCAAACGCTTTCATTATTTCGTTTGTCAACTCGACAGGGGGCACCTCATGTCCACTAAGGCGGACAACAGAACCGTCCCCATGTCCAGTTGCAGCATCACACTAGGTGTGATAGCCATTTCTCCAGGGTCTTGCGGTGGCGCCAGCTGAAGTAGAGCAGGACCAACGATGCTGCGCCCACCAGCGCCCAGCCGTACCAGGGGAGGGCGATCACGCCGGACCCGGTCAGGGACGAGACCAAGATGCCAGGGGTGCGACAGAACAGCACCAACAGCGCGAAGACGCGGGCCCGCATCGGCGTCAGGGCGGCCAGAAAACAGAGTGCATCGTCGGGCATGAAGGGTAGCAAGAACAGCACGATGAGGGCGACCAGGCCCTTCGCCGCGCATCAAGGGCTCAAACTTGGCGTAAGTCTCCGTCGCCGATCAGCCGTCGAACCAGCGGCTGGCCGAACCACTTAGCCAGCCCGAAGGCCAGCATCGAGCCGATGAACAGACCCAGCAGGCTGAGCAGGAAGCCAGGAAGCAGTCCGAAAATGAAGCCCCCGGCCACCCCCAAAGCCATAGCGGGGATGGGCGCGGCGATCACTTGGGCCGCCGTCAGCAGCACGAACACTGCCGGTGCCCACACCCCTGCTTGCTGCAGATAGCTGTTTAGCAGATTGCGGTTGCTATAGACTCGATAGAATTCCGGGCCGTATTGCCAGATCAGATAGGCGAACAGTATTACCGCGAACAACTGGATAAGGTAGCGCTTGGACTTTTGCATGCAGGCCTCCTGTGGTCTAAACGTTAGTGGTCGTCTGTTGATAGCATAGAGGAAATGTCTAAAGAACTGATCATGAGATTGCTTAACACTTTCTTAACAGCGACCTGGCTTGCAGGTAGCCGATAGGTAGCGATCCAATTGACGCCCGGTGATCACAGTTTGTTCCCTTTCAGCCTGTGACCTAGCAGTGGGATTCATGCATAAAGGCCAAGTCCTGCCGTTGATTTGGCTTGACTGCGTGCCTTTGGGCGCATATAATTTCAGTAAATTAGATTTTACTAATATACTGGGAGGCAGAAGATGAAGAACAGGCAGCAGCTGATAGCCGGAGTCTTCAAAGCCTTGGGGCACTCCACTCGGTTGGCAATAGTGACCATGCTTAAGGATGGCGAACGGTGTGTATGTGAGCTGGTGGAACAAGTGGGTCAGGGGAATCAGTCGAACATCAGTCAACACTTGGCTTTGTTGCGTCGAGCAGGCTTGCTGCAGAGTCGTAAGGAGGGGCTGAGTGTGTACTATCGTTTGCGGTATCCCGAGGTTGCGCAGTTGATCGGCTGCGCGGAACGCTTGCTGCTACTGCAGCTTGAGGAAACGCAACGTTCCTTGTCCACAAGCGATAGCGTAGGAGGCGAGAGCAAATGAGCGTATTTGCTTGGCTAAATGACCAGCTGTTGAAGATGAAGTGGCTGGTGGATGCTGTTACTTGGCTCTTGCAGAGCCTGGGAGTGGATACTAGCACCAGGGTGGGGAGCAGCATCCACTTCTTCATCTACGATACAATCAAGATTTTCATCCTGCTATCGGTGATGATCTTCGCTATCTCCTATGTTCAGAGCTACTTCCCACCTGAGCGGACCAAGCGGATTCTCGGTCGCATCAGGGGGCTCCAGGGAAATACCCTTGGTGCTCTGTTGGGCACGGCAACGCCTTTCTGTGCCTGCTCCAGCATACCCATCTTCATTGGGTTTACGCAGGCGGGCTTGCCTCTGTCTGTGACCTTTTCCTTTTTGATTTCTTCTCCTTTGGTGGACTTTGCTGCTCTATTACTTCTGATAGACGTGTTTGGCGTCGGTATCGCCATTTCTTATCTTATGGTGGGCTTGGTATTGGCGGTAGTGGGAGGGACGATCATCGGCAGGCTGCGCCTGGAAGACCAGATCGCCGACTTCATCACCCAAGGGGGCGTGCGGACAGGTCAGGAAGCCGCGGCCGATGAGTTCGTTCTGTCTTCCCAGGAGAGGCTTAGTTTTGCAGCTGGACAGGTACAGGAGATCTTCGGTCGGGTATGGCCGTACATTCTAGTAGGCGTAGGCATCGGTGCCGCTATTCACAATTGGATACCAGAGTCTTGGATCCACGCTGTCTTAGGCAGCGGTAATCCATTGTCCGTGGTGATAGCCACAATCTTAGGTGCTCCAATGTATGCCGATATCTTCGGTACCATCCCCGTGGCTGAGGCGCTGTTCGCCAAGGGAGTGGGCGCAGGCACTATCATGGCCTTCATGATGGCTGTTACCACCCTCTCTCTGCCATCGTTGGTCATGCTCAGCAAGGCTGTGAAACCAAAGCTGCTGGGTACATTCATCGCCATCGTCATGGGAGGAATAATCTTGATCGGGTATCTGTTTGATTGGCTAACTCCGCTGTTGACGTAGCTTCAACAACAGTTGTTTGCGTCCGATCGTCCGCCTTGGGCGGGCTAGTTTGGAAGGAGGGTTTATCCACATGCAAATCAAAGTGCTGGGAACCGGCTGTGCCAAGTGCAAGCGCCTCTACTCCTTGACCAAAGAGGTGGTGCAGGAGTTGGGGACTAACGACGAGGTGATCTATGTCAATGACATGGCGGAGATCATGAACGCAGGTGTGATGCGCACTCCCGCCTTGACGGTGGACGGAGAGATCAAGGTCTCCGGTCGATTGCCAAAGAAGGATGAGCTCAGACAGCTGCTGTCCACTGCCAAGTGATCCGATCCGTCAGCGCAGGACAACCAAGGAGTGGTGGTAATTCGCGATTGAAGACACTTGGGCACAAGGTTAGGATGGATGGCCTTGCGCTTTCGGTTGCAAGCAATTCTCCCTGGCATCAATGGGCCGCCTGCACATCACAGTCGCCAGTTCACTCTCTGAAGGGATACTGTCTGATTCTGTCGAAACATAGACAGTAAGGGGTGGTGGCGATGCAAACCCAGACAGGCAAACGGCCATTAAGACCGTTCTTGAAGTGGGCGGGAGGCAAGAGGTATCTGGCACATACGATCTTGGCCCATGCGCCAGCGGAGTTTGGCACCTATTACGAGCCTTTTGTTGGCGGAGGAGCGGTGCTGTTCGCGCTGCAGCCTGAACGGGCTGTGATCAATGACCGCAGTCGAGAGTTAATCAACTGTTACAAGGTATTGAAAAACGAGCGCAGGATCAAGAGTCTGATCGAGGTGTTGGGCAAGCATCGAAATGATGAGACCTGCTATTACCGCATTCGCAGCCTTGATCGCTCTCCATCGTTTAAGGGACTTTCAGCGGTGGAGAAAGCGGCGCGCGTGATCTATCTGAACAAGACGTGCTACAACGGTCTGTTCAGGGTGAACTCGCGGGGCCAGTTTAACGTCCCGTTTGGCCGCTATGCCAACCCCAAGATACTGGATCAAGAGCTACTGCTGGCAGTGGGTCAGTACCTGCGTGAGCACGATGTAAGGATTCACTGCACTGACTTTGCCCGCATCGCCAGGCGAGCCCAGGCAGGTGATTTCGTCTACTTCGATCCGCCATACCACCCGGTGTCGGATACCAGTTTCACTGGATATGATCTGACTGGTTTCGGGGAACGAGAACAGCGGCGACTGAAGCGCTTGTTTGATCGGCTGACAGCCAAAGGTTGCTACTGCATGCTCAGCAATTCGGCCACACCTTTCATCCGTGACCTGTACGAAGCTTACGCAGCAACCACCATCACGGTGTCAGTGCCCAGAGCGATCAACTCCCGGGCCACTGGTCGGGGGAAGGTGGAAGAGTTGCTGGTGATGAACTACCACCCCGCCACACGGCGAGAACGTCAGCAGCTCTCACTGATCGAGAGCTGAGCTAGCACGGCGCAAGTGCAATCGCAAGCACAGGAACCGCCTGTCGTGGTCAGGCGGTTCCTGTGCTCAGTATCGTCTTCAGCCGATTGGGCGGCCAAGTAATGATAATCCACTGCTAGCGCCAGCCCATACTCGGCAGCCTCTTCTGCCAATCCATCCTGGTCGAGAGTCAGCGGCCGCCCAGCTTCAACATGGTGTTCGCGGATGCAAAATCCTGCCTGTTGCAGCAGCTGATGGCCGCGTCCCATGAGCCAGGCCAGGTTTGACCAATTGCTCCGCAGGCCGTCCGGCAAGCTGGCCAGCGACATGGGCGTCAGCACCATCTCGGAGAGCAGCAGCCAGCCGTGGGGCTGCAGAACCCGCCGGCATTCCTTCAGTGCCTGCAGGTTATCACCCAGCAAGCTGCCGAGGGCACCCACTCCGGAGATGCAGGCTATCTGGCTATCTCGCAGGGGCATCTGGCAGGCATCGAAGGCGGCAAAGACCACATTGCTACCCAAGTGGTTGTCTGATAGCCAGCTTTGCCAACGGGTGAGCAGACGGCTTTCCAGGTCGTTGACGATGATGGTCGCTTCTGGGCTGTGGTGCAGCAGTGGCGACAGGTTGCCTCCGCCGGGGCCGGCGGCCAACTCCAGAATCGGCCCTCCCGCCTCCATCGCCAGCTCGCAAAGTCGTTGGCGAGCAGCACTGCAGAGCGTGTGGGCCCACTCTCCCCGCCAGTTGTTCGCAATCGACTGATGCTGATCCAACGCGCGAAGTTGGGCTTTGGGCCAGAAGTCGGCCCCGAAGGTGAAGTCGATCACCCCGTCGCTCACCCTAGCCACCGTTCGTTCCCCTTGCAGCAGTTCTCCTTGCCACCAGCGTCCCTGGAGCAGGTTGCCCTGGAACAGGGGAGGGAGGGGTGCGGCGAATAACCTCTGCAGGCAGTGTTGATCAGGGGAGAGCATGCCTTCCACCTTCTTTCCGTGTCACTTGACGGCATCAGTATATCTGCCGGCGACTTGCGCAAGCAAGTTTTTGCTCAGGCTTCGGGCCAGCGGCTGACCGTGGCAGTTGGTTTGAAGTAAGGGATAAGATATACTAAACCCAGTCTATATGGCTGGCAAGGGCCAGCCAAGCGGGGAGTTTAACCATGAAAGGCGATTTGCTGAACAGGCTGTACGAGCGTAACCCGAACACGGGTAATTACATCATTGAGATAGCTTTGGACAAATACCTGGACGTGTTCAATGACTGGGACCATGCATCCTATCGCAAACGCGACATGGACCCGGAGTTGGCCTATTTTCTGGAGGATTGCTCCGATGAAGTCCCCCTACCTCATGGACTGGATTTAGTCTTCTACCTGCCCCGGCGAGCGAGGGATGTGGGCAAGGAGAGCATCATCAGCGGCGTGGTTAAAGGCTATTATCAGTTTTATGCCAACTTCGAGCGCAGAAAGCTCAGGCGGGCTGATCGGCGCCGGCTCAACTATGTGGTGATTGCCACCGTCCTGTTGGCGGCAACGTCACTATCCAATTTGTGGCGGCATAACGTGTTACTATCAACCGTAGGGCAAGGACTGACCGTGGGGGGATGGGTCTTCTTATGGGAGGCCATCTCGTTTTTCTTCCTCACCCGCAGCGAGAATATGGACAAAATCAAGAACTATCAGCGATTGGCCAATGCCAACATCTACTTTCGCTATGATCCCTAGAGACATACGACCGACCGCAAATAAGTAGAGCGCTGTTCCGATGTACTCGGAACGGCGCTCTATTTGTGTAGGCCAGTGCTCAGGCCTGTTCGCTCAACCCTCGCAAGCGGATATGCAAGATGTTGTTCTCCAGATGGATGTGACGGAATAAGTCGGCCTCCAGTTCTTGCAGCAATCGATAGGTGCGCTCATAGGTGCCACAGCCATCCGCCGGCACCGCATAGTCATCTGTGATCTGACGCAGCTCTTTCAGGATGTCGCCCGCCCCCAGATGCTCACTCTCCAGCTGGTCTATGGTGGCGACCGCCTCTTCTAGCGTTTTGCGGTCGCCGGTCCGTTCGAATTCCTTGACCAGGGGGAATATCTGAGTCTCCTCGCTGATCAGGTGTTGCTCCAGTTCCATCTTCAATGAGTTGAACAGGCGGTGCACCTGGACCAACTCTTTGTGATTGGCGCCATGGGCCCGGAGAACCGTGCTCGTCAATTGCCCCAGCTCTGGCAAGGTGCTGTTTAGGTAAGCGTGGTGGGAATTGATAATGTAGTCCACCAGTTCGCTCAAGGGTGCGCTGCGCCAATCCTTATCCGGCTGTCTCAGCTGCTGGGCTTCACTATGGGCCCGGTCCAATTCGCTGAGGATCTGTTCGCTGTTTAACCCTAGCTCGGTGATCGCCTCGCCCAGCGGGCGGTCGCCTCCGCAGCAGAAGTCTATCTTGTGGCGCTCAAACACCAGGGCGGCCTTCGGCAGCGTAGACACGATGGTTCCAATCTGGTCATTGGTCTGAAAGACATGTTCCATCAGCAGAAACCTCCTTTGCTGGCACTATTGTCTCCCAACCGTACCTTCGGGAAACTAAGTTGCTCTTGAGTTGATCCTACCCCAGCGGCGCTGGAAAAACATGATCTGGATCACAAAATCGGGGAACCGACTGCTGTAAGCAAGCCAATTCCCCGAATCGGATCATGATTGTTCAGCGCTTCTGAGCATTTTCTCATCGATGATATACAACACCTTGTATCCCTCTGTCTGCACCCAGCCCTGCTGACGGAACTCGGAGAGGCAACGGCTGAAGGTCTCCTGTCTCAAGCCGACCATGGCTCGCCAGCTCCTCGCGGGTCATGTGCAGTTGTATGCGCTTGCCTTGACTGGTATCGCGTCCTTGGCGTTCAGCAAGATGAAGCAGTAGGGCGGCAACCCGCTGGCGACTGCTCATCAAGCCCAACTGCTCAGACAATCGTTCTGCTTGCCGCAGCCGGTTGGCCACAGCCTCCAAAATGCTCAGCGTTGCGGCTGGGTGTTGCAGTAGATAGTTGCGAAGTCCACTGGCGCTGATGGAGCAAATGCGTAAGTCGGTCAGCGCCTGCACCGTGGAGGGGGCGCTGGTGGCTGCCACCAGCGCCAGTTCGCCGTAGAAGTCCCCAGCTTGTAACCAGCGCAACACCTGTTCCCCACCATTGGGATTCTGCGCGAACACCTTGGCTTGCCCGTGCTCCACAATATAGATGGCTGCCAAGGGGTCGCCCTCCCTAATCACTGCATCGCCTTTTCTATATCTGCCATGGGTGACCAGCCGCTGAATGTCCCGGATATCTGTGCTGGGCAATCCGCGAAACAAGGGCAATGCGCCAACGCACCCTCGATTGCAAAGATCACAGCGCATCGTTCCCCACCTCCCTCTGCGATTATACACTAAAGCTGCCCGAGACTGACTTCCCCGGTCGCTGCCGCCACAGTCGCCTCCTCGAGGGGGCCGAGCGAGGGAGGTGGTATGGCACAACCCATGACGAAGGGAGAGATAGCATGTCATCGGCCATGACAGAGGGAGAGGAACCATGCAACAGCGTTGCTAAGCTACCTCCACTCAGCCTTGGTAAAAGGGCAGTAACCGATGCGGTCACACTTGGACTTCAGTTCTGCCCACTCTGATTCCTCCACAATGGTCTGTACGGCAGTCGGGTAGAGGATGTTGTTCTCCTTGTAGATATGGTCCCGCAGGTTGAAGACCAAGTAGCCGGCTGTCTCCGCCAAGGAATCCAGGAAGGCCTGGTAATCCATCCCCTGCTGCACCTGCTGCGACAGTTCTAATAGCCGATGCTTGCGTGCGCGCAATTGCTCATGTTCCATGCGCATGATGCGGGGAGGACCAGTGATTCCGCGTTGCTCCATTGCAGGGAACAGTACCTGCTCTTCGCGCTGGTGATGATTCTCGGCGTCCAGCAGATTCTTGGCTACCTCGCCAAGGGCAGCAAATGCCGGGTTGCCTGGGTCATACCCGGTCAGCTTCTTCAGCTGGCGGCCCAGCTGCCCTAAGTGCGCCAAGAAGCCGAGGATGGCATTGTGTTCCCTGATCATTGTGTCCAAAGGGTGAGCCGCAGGTAGCTTAGCCCGAAACTCGGCCATTCCCGGTTCCAGCACTTCCAAGTGTACTGCACAGAGATGCTGCAGCTCGCTCGGATCCATACCCTGCTCCACCAGTTTCTGCTCAGCCAGGGAGAGTTCTAAGGGACTGATTTCGGAGACTAGCGTCCTCGCCTGCTGCCTGGTCTCCTGACTGTTGGGATCGGCATTCAACCGTTCCAGCACGTGAGCCAGCCGTTCTGCCTTATTCATTTTCATTCCCCATCCGGTTTCGTTTGACTATATGCTAACCGAGCAGGGGGCTGGCTTTTATGATCTAGATCACTAAACGACGGATTTATTTCACATGGTTATCCATTAGTCGCCTGGCTTGAGGCGCAAGAGCGCCTGAGTGAGCAGAATTCCCAAGACAACTAGGCTTGCATCGACCAGGATGCCCCCGATGTCGCGGAGCGGTGGCAGGATGAGCAATGCCGAACCGAGCAAGAAGCCCAAAACCGAGTAATAGGATTGAGCATGGAAGCGACGGAACAGGTTCTCCACCAGTCTAACTAGCAGCAACCCACCAGCTCCAAACCCGATGCCGAGCGGTAGCAGCGCTGCCAGATTCAGTTCAGCCAACGCCTGCAGCAGATCGTCGTAGGCACCCAAAGACATCAGCAGGAACGAGCTGCTGATCCCCGGAACTATTGTGCCAAGGGCGATCACCAAACCGAACAGGATATACTGCAGCAAATCGGGCGCAGCGGAGAGACTGATTCCAGGTAGCAGATCCCCCAGCAGGCTGGCCGCTGGCAGCGCTGCCATGGTGATCAGGGAGAAGAGCGGCAGCCTCCAATTCCAGCCTTGGGTATTAGCGGTGCGGATCAGCGCAGGTAGGCTCCCAGCCACCAGACCCAAGAAGAGCCACCGCACCTGTCCAGGGTATTGGTGGATCAGCCATGCCATCAGGTTGCTGAAGGCGACCACGCCGGTCATTGCCCCCAGACCGATCGGCAGCAGGAACTGCAGATTGCGTCTCCAATCAGCGAACAACCGGCTGACAGCACTGATCACTGGCTGATATAGCCCCAAAGCGGCCATCAAAGCGCCGCCGCTTAGTCCTGGGGTGATGGAGGCGATGCCGATCACCAATCCCAACAACCAATTGTATAGCCAGCCCATGCACACACACCCCCCGTTGACTGTGTATAGCTGATAATGCTCTCCTTTGGCCCGAGCAGCTGCAACATCTTTACCCTATATACTATCACAGGGGTTAGTGTTGACATGACACTTGTCTAAACGCAGTCCGGCAACGCCTGCTCCGGTGCCGGAAACCACACCAGAAAGAGAGAGGGAATGTGATCCATTTTTCTCGAAACCCCTTGACGGGCGTCCTTGTTGGTCATATAGTTAATTACACAAGCAATGAACCACCTAACCAACCAGCCAAACAAGGGAGGGATCGGGGAGTGCGACTGAACTTCGACAGCGAAAAGCCCATCTACCTGCAGTTGGCCGAGAGCATTGAAGACGACATTCTGAAAGGCATCTTTGAGGAAGAGTCGCAGGTGGTATCCACCACCGAGCTGGCTGTCAGTCTGCGTATCAACCCTGCTACAGCGGGCAAGGGGCTGAATCTGCTGTTAGATGAAGGAGTCCTTTATAAGAAGAGGGGTGTGGGAATGTTTGTCACCGCCGGGGCCCGGGAGAGGATTTTGCAGAAACGCAGGGAGAGCTTCTATCAGAACTATGTGCGCGCACTGCTCACGGAAGCGATGAAAATCGGTGTGTCGGTGGAGGAGATCATTGCCATGATCAAAAGGGGGGAGAGCAATGAACAGTATTGAGATTAAGAGCCTCAGCAAGCGCTACGGAACGACCTTGGCGCTGGACAGCATTGATTTGTGTCTTCAGCCCAACCGCATCTATGGTTTGTTGGGCCGCAACGGCGCCGGTAAAACCACGCTCTTGAACTTGATCACCAACCGCATCTTTCCCACCACAGGCGAGGTGCTGGTGGCTGGGCAGAACGTGCAGGAGAACGACCAGCTGCTAGGACAAATTTTCTATATGACGGAGGCAGATCTTTACCCCCCCAAGATGCGGGTAAAGGAGGGTCTTTCTTTGGACAGAGGACTTCTACCCGGACTTTGATGTCGACTACGCAAACTCTTTGGCTGCCCAATTTCAGCTGGACGTCAATAAGCGCGTGCGGGAACTGTCCACTGGCTATGCGTCCATCTTCAAGGCGATTACCGCCATGGCCAGCCGGGCACCCATCGTAATCTTCGACGAACCGGTGTTGGGCCTGGATGCCAACCATCGGGATTTGCTGTACAGGGCCTTGATCAAAGACTATAGCGATCATCCGAGGACAGTGATCGTCTCCACCCACCTGATTGAAGAGGCTGCCGACCTCTTGGAAGAGGTGATCATCGTCAAGGAAGGACGCGTGGTGCTGCAGCAAGCCGTAGAGGAACTGCTGAATTCCGCTTACACGGTCGCTGGGGATGCGGAGCGGGTCGACCAATACACTGCGGGCAAGAAGTGCGTGGGGATGGAAGCCATGGGCCGTTTCAAGTCAGTTACCGTGCTGCAGGATCGGGAGCTGGTTGACCATCAATGTGTGCAGGACTTGGGACTGGATATTGGGCCGGTGGAGCTACAAAAGCTGTTCATCAGCTTGACCAATTGAATTGGGGGGGAAGGACATGCAAAGGGTTTTCAAGGTGACGCGGTTTCACATGCGGGATTCCCGCAACGCGCTGGTCATTTTCTACCTGATAGTCGCGGCTGTCCTGGCACTATTCATGCATATTTCCCAAAGCCAGAATGCTCGTATGTCGGGACTGGGGTTGGCCTCGCTCATCTTCATCTTCATAGCTGGATTGGATTGCTTCAGCACCGCCTTTCGGTTCATGCAAGCCAATAATGTGTCCCGTCGCTACTTCTTCTTCGGAACCAGCCTGTCGCTGTTCATGATTGCTGCCTTGATGGCCTCGGTGGACGCAGCCATGAACGTTGGACTGCGCCAGCTGTTCGTGTACAAAGGGCTGTTTCAGCAGCTCTATCCCGTCGGCTCTCCCTTGGTGGATTTCTGCTGGAGTCTGTCCTTGTTTGCATTCGCTGCCCACCTAGGATGGCTAATCACCATGGTTTATTATCGCAGCAATCCGCTGATGCGCACGCTGGTCTCGGTTTCGCCAGTGCTGGTGATTATGCTGTTCCTGAATATCAGCCTGGGAAGAAATCTTGCCCCTCGGATTATCCATTGGTTCGCAAAAATGCTCGGCCTGATGGGCACACCCAGGCCTTTCGTCGCTATCGGCAGCTTCCTGCTGGCAACGCTGTTGGCAGCCGCCGGCAGTTGGCTGTTGTTGCGCAGGGCTACGGTTCGCGGCTAACTGACAGGGTACGCCAGTCCTGCCTGTAACCTTTCTGGCTTGATAGCGTAATAGATCATAACTACAAGCTTAGAGTGATAAGGAGGATGAACCTGATGGCAGCGAAGCGTTTCAAGAAGATTCATGCTGAAGGTGGGGGGGTCGCAACGCAATATCAGATTTTGCAGGACACTGAGACAGGAGTGAACTACCTGTTTGCAATTAGCGGCTCCGCCGCCGGTTTAACAATCCTGTTGGACCGAGAAGGCAGGCCGGTGATCACCCCAGTAGAGAGAGACTAGCAATGATCAGCAGGCGCTTCGCAAGCGCCTGCTTTCTTGACTTTGACACTATGCCAAGGTCTAAACTGTGGGTAAGCGCAGGGCAGCCGACTGCCGAAGTCACTAAGTGCTGGCAGGAGATGTGGACTCCACAGCGAAGGTGGACAGATGGAAGGAACAGCAAATATGTACATCTTTAGCAGGGGGTGAGCGGGAGTGGAAACGGGCTTAAAGCATCGCCGTCCTGGTGGCAAGTACGATATCTATATTGGCGCTGGAATCGTTTTGCTGGCATTGTTGTTGTTGCTGCCCCAGGTGATCAGCACCTGGATCAGAGATGATTATCTGCGTATGTCGGGGCCATTTCAGACCAGCAGCGACCGATTCGCCGTCAGCGCCAAGATAGTTGTGCAGTCGTCGGATAGGCTGTATGCCGAGGTACAGGTGGAGAATAAGACAGATGTTGTGATTGATCGGGTTGGGCTAGCCGCACGTCTGGACGACAGCCTGGAGGCTGTGCTCAGTACTCCTACTGCGGTGCCAGTGTTGGACTTCAACGTCCCCTGGATCGCCGGTAACTGGTCGCAGTTGTTTAGGGGATTGCCGCTGCGTCGGTCTCTGACGCCCAGTGATTGGCCAACAGACCAGCACGGAGAAGGTTATACCTCTGTCTGGGTGATGGGTGCATCCAAGAGCTTTTCCAGCGAAGGTTATAGTGAAGAACGACTGGGCCAGTTGCTGGCAGCTCCCATCAAAGTAAAGCTATGGTACGCAGGGGGAGTGGAGTATCTTCTGGTAGAACCCGTGGTCGAACGATAAACCAAGGAGAACTGAGGGCTTTGGCATCATGCCAAAGCCCTTGCTGTTTGGGTGCGAAGGCAAATTCCGTTGTCTAGTCCTGGAAGATCTTCTTGATGCGCTCAATGCCCCAATCAAGATCCTCGCGGCTGATCACCAGCGGCGGCGCAAAGCGAATCACGTTGTCGTGGGTCTCTTTGCACAGCAGGCCCAACTCCATCAGCCGCTCGCAATAGGGCCGAGCGGCGGTGTGCAGTTCCATGCCAATCCAGAGGCCGCGGCCCCGCACTTCCTTGATCTGGGGGTGCTCAATTTGGCGCAGCTGCGCAATGAAGTACTCGCCCAGTTGCCGTGAGCGCTCGGGCAGCTGCTCATCATCCATTACCTCCAGGGCGGCTATGGCCACCGCACAGGCGAGGGGATTGCCCCCAAAGGTGGAGCCATGGGAACCGGGATTGAACACGCCCAAAATGTCTTTGTTGGCGGCCACGCAGGAGATGGGGATCACGCCGCCCCCTAAGGCTTTGCCGATGATGTACAGATCCGGCTCAACGTCCTCCCAGTCACAGGCGAAACGCATACCGGCCCTGCCCAGACCGGACTGAATTTCATCGGCTGCAAACAGCACATTATGTTCACGGCAGAGGGCGTAAGCCTCCCGCAGGAACCCGGCCGGCGGGAGGCGCACGCCCGCTTCCCCTTGGATCGGCTCCACCAGGAAGCCGGCGGTGTTGGGTGTGATCACCTGCTTGAGCGCAGCAACTTCCCCATAGGGTATCATCTTGATGCCCGGAAGCATCGGCCCAAAGCCGCGCTTATACTCCGGTTCTGAGGATAGGGAGACAGCAGCGATAGTTCGGCCATGAAAATTGCCCTCGCAGACAATAATCTCTGCCTGATCAGCAGGCACTCCCTTCACGTCGTAAGCCCAGCGGCGGATGGTTTTCAGCGCCGTCTCCACTGCCTCGGCTCCGGTGTTCATCGGCAGCACCATGTCCTTTTTGGTCAGCTGGCAAACCTTTTGACAGAACGGCCCCAACTGATCGTTGTGAAACGCGCGAGACGTCAACGTCGCCCGTTCCGCTTGTTTCAACAGCGCTTGCATAATCTTGGGGTGGCGATGGCCAGGGTTGACTGCTGAATAGGCGCTGAGCATGTCCAGATAGCGGTTTCCCTCTGGATCCTCAACCCATACCCCTTCCGCTTTAGCCACCACTATCGGCAGTGGAAGATAGTTCCGCGCTCCATACTCTTCAGTTAAGGCGATGATCTTCTCTGACTGGTTCACGCAGGCCCCTCCCTTGAAAATATTTACCATTGACACCATTATAGTTGAACGCTTGGCTGACCACAACCCCTCGAACACGGTATCCTTCGCTTCCCGAATCATGCATCAGAACGTCTACCCCGGACATGGGGACGGTTCTCCTGTCCGGCGCGCCGGACAGGAGAACCGTCCCCATGTCCGGGCAATGATCGACCAGGCTTGACGTTAGTACCATATGGTATTATAATCAGACGGTACTATATAGAACTAAAGATGTGAGCGAGAGAAGGTGATGGACATCACAGAATTGAGCCAGGGCGGTTACCTGGTGGCCAAGGTGCATCAGCTGGCTAACCGCGTCTTTGCCAAGATGCTGAAGGAGTACGGGATTGAGGAGATCAACCCGGCACAAGGGCGCATTCTGTTTGCCCTCTGGCAGGGGGATGGCATCTCCATCCAGGAGCTGAGCGAGCGCACCTCGCTAAAGAAGACGACCATGAGCAGCATGCTTAACCGTTTGGAAGCAGGGGGGCATGTCTGGCGTCAGACCTCGCGAGCTGACCGCCGCGAAACGTTGATCTACCTGACAGAGAAGGACCGCCTGATGCGAGATCAATACAATCGGGTCTCGGAGCAGATGAGCGAGCTTTTCTATCGCGGCTTGGAGCAGGAGGAGATTATCAGATTCGAGCGGACGCTAGAGCGCATCCTGGAGAATCTGCTGGTGGCCGAGCAGTCGCAGCGGGCTAGCTATTGACGGGCAATATTGGATGAATGAGGAGGAAGAGAGTATGAAGGAGCAGGAGATGTGGCGCAAAGCGGAGCAGTTGGCTGAAAGGTCAGGAATTGCCATGGTGGGGGTGAACGGAGAGGAAGGCTACCCCCATGTCAAGGCGATGTTCAAGGCGGGCAACGAGGGCCTATCTACCTTCTGGTTCAGCACCAATACATCCTCTCAGCGGGTGCAGTTGCTGAAACAGGACGCCAGGGCCAGCATCTATCTGGTTGATCAGGAGACGCTAGAAGGTCTGATGCTGGTGGGGGAGATGGACGTGATCAGCGACGATGTGCAGATTAAGCAGCGGTTCTGGTGGGACGGATGTGAGAAGTA
>JBMNFA010000009.1:0-648747 GCA_050949055.1 Bacillota bacterium
GAAGCATCAAACCCGGTAAGAGAAACGTCAAAACCATCTTCATTTAAATCCATAAGCAGATCGGTCAAAAGCGGAATATCAAACTCACCACTTATTTTATTCAGCGCGACATTGAGCGCCTTTTCCCGCTGTTCATCCAAATCAACTACAACACAGTCGATCTCCTTATACCCCAAAGCTGTCAATACCTTATATCGCTGATGACCACCGACAATATTCCCGGTGCGTTTATTCCATATGACCGGCTCTACATATCCAAACTCTTCAATGGATCGGCGGAGTTTCTCGTATTCAGGATCGCCCGGTTTTAAGTCCTTCCGCGGGTTATATTTCGAAGGTTTCAATTTTTCTGCTGGTATTTTCAGTATATCCATAAATCTTAACCCTCCAGTTTGACGGCTTTTTCACCGGTGAATTCCTCCCAGCGCTTAACAGCTAAATCACAGTAAACAGGGGATAACTCCATTGCGTAGCATTTACGCTCGGTCTGTTCAGCCGCAATTATAGTAGTTCCGCTACCAGAGAACGGCTCAAGCACAATACCGCCATTGTCGCTGTGCATTTTGATGCACCGCCATGGAAGCTCCACAGGGAACATTGCAGGATGCTCCTTGTTTGCCCGTACAGTGGTCATCTCCCATATCCCAGCATAACCCCATTTCTTGCGTTCTTCCTTTGTAAGCCGTTTCACAAATTTATAACTGTGTCCCGCAAAGGCTGAAAGCCATACATATTCCTGATCGTTATATTCCTCAACTTCTCCTTTATTGCTGAAGGCTGAAATATACTCATACTGCTGAACCGGCTTGTTTGAAACAAGATGATAAGGTCCTACACCGAAATTTTGCCCTTGTTTCTTCCAAATGCGGATCCAGATAGGGCGGTAACCGTTGTCCAAGAACATATTCACGCTGTAAACACTGGTGGGTTCAATAAACTGAGAGCCGGTGGCATAGAGATCACCTAAGTTCCAGCAGACAATATCTGCATACCTGCACAGGTTTCTAATCACTGGGCGTACTGTCTCGAACCATGGTTCAATCCCGGCCTTTTCATATTCTTTGCCTACCCCATATGGAGGGGAAGTCACTGCCATCTGTGCGTGACACCCTTCCATCAACTTCTCAAAATCCTCATCCTTAGTAGAGTCGCCGCACATCAAGCGATGATTCCCGAGAAGCCAGATATCGCCCCGCTTCGTTACCGGCTCGCACTGCACAATTTCCTCATGCGCTTTATCTATGTCAAAGCTGTCCTGCACCGCTTCCTTGGCAGTACCATCGGTTGAGCAGTTCGTCTATTTCAGAAGCGTCAAATCCTGTGAGCGAAACATCAAATGCACCTGCGTCCAACTCAGCCATCAGTTCAGCCAGTTTATTCTCGTCCCACTCTCCCTGAATCTTATTAAGAGCAAGATTAAGCGCTTTTTCTCTCTGCAGGTCAAGATCCACAACGACGCAGTCTATCTCTGTCTGTCCCAAGTCCAGCAAAACCTTTAAGCGTTGATGCCCGCCTACCACATTACCTGTTTTTTGGTTCCAGATAGCAGGCTCCACATAGCCAAATTCCTCTATTGACCGTTTTAGCTTTTCATATTCCTTATCGCCAGGTTTTAAATCCTTGCGCGGATTGTATGCTGCTGGATTAAGTTTTTCAACAGATATTTTTTGTATGTTCATGCTGCATTCTCCTGTTCAATATTTTCTTAAGACCCTTTTTTGCGCCCTCACAATCTCCGTTTATTACTTGTCCCCGCAGGGTCTTAAACTGCTGCTTCGTTAAATGGTCTTTATATTTTCTTAGTTCCCTAAGAAAGATTGAATTTGTTTTATGCATCAGCCACCCCTCCTGGCTGTCAGTAGTTTTTCCATCACATCGTCGTGGGGAGTGGCCCCCTTGTATTCGGTAGCACAGTTTTCCCGCACGACTTGATAAATTTGATACCACAGGTTATTGGCCTGTTTCATAAAGCTTTGACTCATAGCCACATAAGGTGACGGGATGGCATTACCAGTCGTCGGATGCTTAGCAAGAAAGCCAAATTCAGTGATACATTCCTCGCACTGAATCCACCGCGCCACACTCTGGGCATATTGCTCTATAAGCTGCGCAGGGATAAGGTGAACACACCTGCGTTCCTTAAGCCACTGCCATGTTTTTTCGTATATTTCCACCGCCAGTGTTGTTTTTCCGTTCTTCTGCTTTGCAGCAAGATAATCCCTCGGTGGCGGCATGCTCTCTCCTTCCAGTTCTGCAGCATCCGTAAACTCCATTACCATGAGCTTTCGTCTGCCGGGATTTCCTTCCAAAATCTTATCCGCCAGAGGTTTTTTCTTCTGTCCTGCACCGATACGTGCCCCGCCGCGGTTGGTACCGTCCTTTGCCATACACATCACCTCGATTCCTGTAATTAATTGGGGCCCCCCGCAAAGCCGCAGGCTTTGCGGGGAGAGGAGGAGCAACGGAGCAGGCGAGCTTTTGACGCTGGCGTCAAAACGAGCAAAGCGCAGTTTGCGACGACGAGGGATATACCCTGTTTGAAACTGCGATTTTTCGCGCGTGACCCCCCGCCCGTTGCACAAAACTGCTTCACCAGAGATTTTGACCCCCCTACCGTCTTGCCCATCTCTCCCCTTCGCGGGCAGTGATCGATGAGTGACATTGTTTGCACAGACTCATAAGGTTATTGTCTGCATTGGTTCCGCCTTTGGATAAAGTGATAATATGATGTACCTCTTCGGCTGGTGTAAGCCTTCCGTACTTTTGGCACTCCTCACAATGCGGATGCTCTGAGATATATCTGTTCCTGATGCGTTTCCATCTCCGGCCATAGCGTTTTCTTGTTTGGGGATCTCGTTCGTATTTGTTGTAATAAGCATCCACTTGCCTTTGATGCATGTCACAGTACCTTCCGTCCGTCAGTTCAGGACAGCCGGGAAAGGAGCAAGGCCTTTTTGGTTTTCTTGGCATCTGGCCACCTCCTTTACGGGTATAAAAAAAGCCCTCACAGGTTCATCCCATGAAGGCTTATTCATAACTTTTCACAATACCATTATATTTGGATTTATAATGAATTTCATCTCATAAAAATCTCATCTTGAACACTGAATA
The DNA here is from genome assembly GCA_050949055.1 of Bacillota bacterium. Taxonomy (GTDB): domain Bacteria; phylum Bacillota; class UBA994; order UBA5500; family UBA5500; genus JAEZJZ01. Next base: position 3,112 of record JBMNFA010000009.1, read on the forward strand.
GCATATTTGTTATTTACCCATGGCATCCTACCATTATAATATTTATCCGAAATATACCGCTGCATATCGGGTGGTAAAGCTGCAAGCAAAAGATAAGCCTTTTTCCTATCTTCCTCTAACTCCTGGGGGCTTTTATAGAAGGAACATTTATCTTGCAAGCACTTGTGTACAGTCAGGATATTGCAGCCATTCCTTCCGTTACTGCCAAAACAATTATCGTACATCTTTCTTCACTCCCGTTTTATGTCATAAGAAAAAGCCCCGAAGGGCTTATGCGTTTTAATGTCATTTTTTCACGATATCATTATATATTGGATACCTGTGTTTTACATCTCATAAAAATCTCATTACTACTTCCCGTATAAAAGCAGTGCCAGATGATTAAGTGCCTTGTCCTTCCTACGGTACACCTGTGCTCTTTCAAGAAACAGCTTCTCTCCGATGTTTGCTACAGCTTCTGTCTTGCTCACATCATTAACAAAAAATTCTGTCAGTATAAACTGTTCTTCCTCCGACAGGGCTTCCCAAGCAGGCTTGAACCACTCCATATATTCTAATGCCCGTCTGTAACGTTCTTTCAACACATCAATCTCGTCAAGGCAAGCAGCAAGGCGTTCTTCGCCGCTTTTGGGATTGTGTTTGCCCGGAACTCCGGTAATCTTTGCACTGTGAGGGCTTGTCATACGGGTTTCAATTTCATATATATCCTCATCACTGTGTTCGATAATGTACTGCATGCTGCTGTAATCTTTCAAAGCTTCAACAGCAGCCGCTTTTTTATCTAAATACTGCCATGCAATCAGCATATCGCACCTCCAAAAAATCAAGATAAAAACCTTGATCTTTGAAGCAGTGTGCTTTTTTGCGTTGCTTTGCAGTGCTTTGTTTCCTTGTTCGTTATGTCTTCGTTCTTTATAGAAGGCCATGCTTTTCAAAAATAGCCTTCACCTCATCTACCGAATGGACAACCGCTGCCACACCTCCGGCACTGAGGATTTTCCTTATAGTTGCTTCCTGCAGTTTTGTTGTCTTTCCCGATGGGGTTTTTACTTCAAAAGCTAAAAACCGTCCATTTACACAGGCAATAATGTCTGGTATCCCCGCTGTCCCGTACATACCACCATGTTCCTTCCAACAGAAACACCCCGGTACTGTCTTTAAGTACCGCAGTACTTTAGTCACAATACTTTTTTCAGACATAACCGCTCATCCTCCAAAAATGTTACCTTTTTCCCTCTTATAACCTCGTAACATCCAAAAAGGGCATCTCATAAATCAGCTTCCCAAGCGCTTTTCAGGATTTTGTTACCTTGTTACCTCTTTTTGGGGTAGGTGTATACACAAATATTTTTATTTTTATATTTTTTAGTCTTAAAAAAGCAATGGTACTTTCGCGCGTATATATAAAGTTTAGGTAACAAAGATAACATCGGTAACAAGTGGCTATTCATCAGCTTTTCGGGTGTTACCTTTTTGTTACCTTGTTACCTTTTTCGAGATTAAAGAGGCTCAATATCTGTGATCTCAAAGCCGCTCACATCGCATCGCTCTTTTAATATCGAAAAATCAAGAGTCCAGGCTTTCTTTGTTTCATTCCCGAAACGCATCGTTTTATTGCTCTCCAGAAAAAAGTCACTTTGCCTCAACTGCTTCAGAAACTGGTTATATGGAAGACATTCCCCTGTGATTGCATAATCGCGTCTGTACTTGGTATAGCGGTCATATACATCACAGAAACGAATCCCGATAACCTTGCCATCTTTATCAAAAGTGTAGTCTTGATTCGGAGCCAGTTTCATCCGGGCCATGATTTCCAGCGTCTGTTCTACAATGGTCTTGTTATTGCTGCCGCCATCCAGCAAGTACTCCTGCACACCATTTTGAAGATATCGAATACATGTCCTTTTGTTAATGGGAAACACTTCAGACCATGTAACATTAAGGAACTCACATAGTTTGTTTACTAGGCTCAGTCCGGCATAGCAACAGGCGAGATTATTGACGATACGAGATGGAAACTCATCAGATATCTCTGACTTTGCTTCCTCATACCACTTCTCTGCCTCAGCAACCGATACTCTGAGTGCTATATCCAGCAGGCTCCGGCCGAAGCTGCCAAGCAGATCTGCTTTTGCACACAATTTATAAAATGCTTGCCTATGGTTGGCAGGTTTTAAGTCTTTCTTGCTGAAAAGCAATTCTATGCTCCGCTCCCTGATAGCCGCTTCATCCGGGGATTCCTCACCAGCTACAATGATGGGTGCCAATAGCTCATAAGTAACAGCACTTTGATCCGCCCTACCGCGGACACCTTCATGGCCGTCATATGCATCTCGAAGATGGTTGTATAAGGCATTTAGCCTTAACTTATCTATCTTTGAAGGTTTGAACTCATCCATCAACTGCGGTATCAGATTAGATGATGCAGATTCCTTCATCAGTGTAAATGCAGTAACCTGTGTAGCCGCGCGGATTTTACTGCATGAAAATACCGGCAGAATAACCCGCTCCAGTGTATTACTCTTTCCGCTGCCCTGTTCTCCGACAAGCAATAAGTGCGGAAATTTAATGCCTGATTTTTTAAGATGCGGTTTAATAAAGCATCCGGCTACCCAGGCCATCACTGACACCGTTTTTATGGGTTCGTTATAGCTGAGGAGCCATTCACCAAGCATAATAAGCTGTTCCTTTGTCAATGGCTCAAAGGTTAGGATATCAGTCGTTATACTTTTGTACTTATCAAGCTGCACGATATCTTCAACAATGCTGCCTCCCGCTTCAATGGCACCATCCGTTGAAACATAGACCATCCGTCCGCCATGCTCATAAATTCCAAGAGCCTTGACCCCTGTTTTCCGTACCCACTCCATTTCGGATATATAACCTTTCAGCAGCTCCAAATCTCCTTCTGAGCCAAAATAGCCTAAGGATATTGTGCGGCGGTTCAAGATATTTTTGAACTTTTGAATATTATTGAAGTCGGTGGTCATAAAGGTCTGGCGGTATATTTCATCGCGGGTTGTAATAAGATCGGCGGTCATCTGCGTTTCATCTTCCGATACAATCATCTCCACCGGTTGAATGATAAAATTTGTTATAGGATACACGCTTTCGCCTCTGGTGCGGTAATACCTGCCCTCATGTTCAAAGATAACTGACTCGCTTTCGCGGCTGTATACGTTCTCTGTAACTTCAATGGCCTTATCCAGTGTCTCCTGCCCATATGTTGCTCCACTTGCATGATGTACCGTATCCCACTTTTCCCGGAATAACCCGGAATTTCTAAACAGCCTGTCCATCTGCTCTTTGTTTTTGCCTGACCAAAAAGCCAGCATACAGCAAAGGGCAAGGTCGGCTTCGGACTGGCTCGGATACCCTGCTTCCTGCCATTTTCCTTCCCATAGCAGATCAAATTCCTTATGGTTTTCGGCTGTACGGGCTTTCTCCAGAATTTCTTCGTCTGTAAGCGGCTCTAACTTAAAATTTTTACGGTCTTTTCTGCTTTTCCCTTTCCGCTTTTTACTTTTGATATAGTTCTCATGTATCCAGGCCAGTGCTCCATTATCTTCAGCAATGTAATCAGGAGTCCCTGGCAGTCGCTCGCCAGTCATTGTGAAGTATCTGCTGTGGGCATACATTTCAACGCCGGTTTTAGTGTTTTTATTGCCCTTGGCAGGCATCTCCCCTTTATAGAAAATATGAAGCCCAGTTCCTGAAGGGCTGATTTCCGTATAGGACGGAAACCGCTCAAGGATATCCTTGGCGGTATCGCTTAATTCCCCAGTGTTTTTGTCGCGGCAGTGATCTATGTCTATCCCTACTAAACCTCCGCTTTTTGCGAATACAAAACCTAATCCGGTATAGAGATATTGTTCTTTTGCCGCAATCGCATCGTCAAGGGTCGACCAGTCGTTTGGGTTAGTGCTTGAGGCTTTTCTACCGGTTAAGGGATTGTAAGGGATTTTACTGTCTCTTCCCGTCCCTTGTGTTTGGTTCCAGACGCCAGCAGATCCATTGCTTCCGGTTTGCCAATTCTTTAGGGAATGAGATGCTCACTTACACCGCACCTCCTCGCATCGTTCATTAAAATACCGAATCGGAATGCTGCGCTGCTTTGCCTTTTCAATCTCAATGGACATCCCTTTAGTAATTTTTCTGCCAAATACCCACACTTCTGAGCACTTTGACATCAATACCATGCCAAAGAACAAGCCCAGATTTCGCATTTGTTCATCATCGTCATCCATAAACTGCGGAAACAAGAGGTGCGGAGCAATAGGTATGCAATTCCTGCTCACTGCAAAGCGGCAGTACCCCTGAGCCTTACGGATATTACGTTCTATATCACCAGCATATGGGCTGCAGATAAATACCATCGGTCTGTAAGGCGCTTTCCTGGCCTCTCGCTCAATCCTAAGCAATGCTTCATAAGGTGTGGGGTCGTAATATCCTTCCGCGTTAAACTTGCTGATACTCATGGTATTACCCCCTGCCTATGCGCTTTTTTGTTCACGTTCGATTACAGGCAATATACCTTTCTTGTTTTTAAGAAGGTCATAGATAAATAGCCTTCCTTTTTGTGTCCAATATGTGTGCATTACGCTTCTTTCTGCATCAATAGCATGAGTCTTGGACTGCGTGTATCCTTGATCGGCGTACTCCTGATATAAAAGCCAGCAGTTTCCCATTTTGTACTGTACTCCAAGCTCATGAAGCAGCTTATTGAAAGCGCGGCCAGACATTCCGTAATCCTTGGCAATCTTGCTGATCGGCACAAGGCTTTTATTTTGCAATATAAGATCATAATAGCTCGCTTTGGGCTTCAACTCACTGATAATCTGTTTATTCTTTGCATTCTCTATTTCTAAAGATTTCCGTCTGTCGCGTTCTGCCTTTAGTTCAGAGAAAATCCTGATACCATATTCCGGATTGGAAATCATCTCTTCGATAACTTTATCTGTAGCATAAACTCCATATTTTCTGATCGTGGGCAGCACTTCATCAAAGACCCATCTTTCAAAGCGTTCAGCAGCAGGAAGCTTTGATTTAACAATTAATCGGAAAAGATCTCCTTCCGGAATAAATTTTATATCCTGCTCACCGCCACTTGTAAGGACTCGGTGTTTCACCGACCCCTTTGTATGTCTCTTAATTGCATCGTAGGGATCTAAGTATCCAAGCATCCTCGCGCAATCTGCCGCAGGGAAGTATTCCTTTCCATCAATAACGAGTACTTTAAGTTCTCCAAATTCTGTATTCTTAAAAACCTGTAAATTAGTCATAACATCAATCCTCCATTTCTTTCATTTCTCCAAAATTTCTTCCTACCGAAGCCTCTGCCACAATAGGTACATCAAATTCAGGGAAGGGTTGTGTTTCCATACACTCTTTTATAAAAACAACTGCTTCGTCCACCTTGTCTTCCGGTAATTCAAAAACCAGCTCGTCATGTATCTGCAGTATAGGTTTCAGCCAAAGCCTTTCGGGAAGTCCACTGATGATGCGCCCACAGGCAAGCTTTAGAATATCTGCCGCTGTACCTTGAATAGGTGTATTTAATGCGCACCGCTCGGCAAACGACTTCTTGCCCCAATCTGATGACCGAATTCCCAGCAAGTATCTTCGCCTGCCCAGCCATGTTTCTGAATAGCAGCTTACAGCAGCCCGCTTTTTTACCTCATCCTGCCATTTGGCAAGACCGGGGTATCCGGATTTCAAGTTTTGAATGATGGTCTCACATTCGGACAAAGTTGGGTTCAGCCCAGCTTTAAATTTAAGTGTCCTCTGTAAGCCAGTAGGAAACAGGCCATAGAACACACCGAAATTGCAGTTCTTTGCAATGGTCCTACGCTCTTTATAATGTGGAGCATTTTTGTCTGCTGCCTCCTCAAAAGGAATGCGGTAAATAACAGAAGTGGTCTGAGCATGGATATCACCGCCAGTACGATAGGTTTCCAGCATACGTTTGTCCCTGCAATAAAATGCTCCGACGCGCAGTTCTATCTGTGAAAAGTCAAGGGATAAAAGAACCTTTCCGGCCGGCGCAATGATAAATTTCCGTACGCCTATTGGGTCATTGTCTTTCTGCGGGCAATTCTGCATATTCGGGTTTCTTGACGCAAATCTGCCTGTCTCTGTCCCCAGTGGCATAAGGTCCGGATGAATCCTGCCGGTATCCTCATCAATAAATCGAAGATAACCGTCTATATAGGTGGATTTGAGTTTGCCCCATTTGCGGTACTCCTGCACCAGATCAAATAAGCGAGCAAGTTCAGGCCTGTTGGATTCACACCATTCTTTTAATAGGATCATGGTTTCATCATCGGCAGCTTCCTGATGTTTTGCGGTCGTTTTCATTACCGGAAGACCGAGATCCACAAAAAGATATTTTTTAAATGCTGAAGTTGAAGCATTTGCCCCAATCTCTACATTGCCGATAATTCCGGCAATCTCTTTTCTGATACTGACAATCTTTTCTGCGGCTTCCGCTTGTTTCTTCAGCATGGCTGACTTATCCACCAATATGCCGTTATACTTCATTATCCCGACATATACTGATGTAGGCGATTCTACCTCTTCCACAATAGTTCTGTGTTTGGGTAAAAATCTATCAAACCACTGATTGAAAACATGATACAAGCGAAGAGTGTAGTCGCTGTCAGCACAAGCGTAGCGGACAGTCTTCTCATCCTGAGGGTTCAATTCATCGAAAAACCGACCTTCAGTAACCGTTGAGAATTCTGTCATTTCTGCTTTGCAGAGTGCAGGCGCAAGCGTTTTAAGTCCGCTGTCAGCAAGACTTCTGAACTCCCACTTGCTTTTTAATGTAAGCTGTGATGCTGCAATCGTGTCATAGCAAGGCTTTTGAAGGACGATACCTCTTGCGTAAAGGAACATAGACTCAAAAGCCAGATTATGAGCAACTTTTATTACATCTTTTGATTCGAATAGTAATTTCAGATAATCCCATATTGCCGCCTGGTTCTCTGCATTTCGCCCGCTACGATGTTTAAGTGGAACATATATAGCAGTCCCTTCTGATACTGAAAAACTGATCCCTGTAATATCTGCTTTATGAGCATCCAGAGCTGCACTTTTATCGTTCCTCCATTTATCGCGGGGTGACGTTTCAAAGTCGAAAGCAAATAGGACAGTGTTTTTCAGATACTCTTTTATTTCAGACAGCATATAAACACATTTGTATCCCATGCGGTTCTCCTTTCCGCCCTATCGGAGATGGAAGTTACTCTCCGATAGGGCCTTTGATCACTTAAGCGGCTCAGTAATTTCACCTGATTCAGGGTCTACATTTATTACCTCTTCACCGGCAGGTTCAGTGTCATGGCCGACTCGGGTACTGAATGCTTTGACCTGCTCGGAAAGCTTGGATATCAACGCATATTCGTCAGCGGTCAGATTCCGATCTACAGCAAACTGAGCCTGTGAATAGGTGATACCGCTTGAATTGGTCGCCTTTTTCAATGAAAAGCGGGTAACTACGCTGTTCGATTTTTTACCTTTAGAAAGCAGCCTTTTGATGTAGCGGGAAAACTCTTTCAACGATCCTGTTGGCAATGAGAGTATCAACGGGAAAATCTCCCCTTCACGCAGTACATATATCCTGCGGCGGTTCTTGCAAGCTTTGCTGCCGTTTTCCCCCGAACCGAACTGATTATATGGGCATTTGGCACAGCTTCCTCCGGGGTCTCCTTCGCCGGTTATACCATCAAAGCTTCCGCAATCCGGTGGGTTACTGCCTCCGGTATACTTGTCCTTGTAGTATGCATAAAGTGGATGATGATAAAGAATTACCGCTGAGAATTCCTTGACAGTATCAGGTTCTCCGGGATTTTCCCCGGGCACTTCGAATACTGTGCTGCCTGCGGACGGGATTTTTATGCGTTCAAAAGTCATGTCAAGACCGTCAAGTTCTGATGCCATTGCCTCGTCAAGATTGAAATCAGCGAGCTGAAGAAAACCTGTATTTTCGTTAATAGTTACGAGTTCATTGTTTTTCATGCTTTTATACCTCCGTAATTATGAATTTGGAATGTAATCTATATCATTGTTCTTTGAAGCATTGTTCTTCGAACAGTTATTCCTTGAACATTGATATTGGAGCATTGCTTTCTGAAGCTATTTACCTTGCTGCTTTCCGCACAGTTACTGTTGTCTTTTCGAAGACATTCACAAGGCCTTTCAGCCAGTCCGGAAGCTCGTCCCCATTCTCCGCAATCTGTTCTTTAACAAATGCTGACAGGGAATTTGCATTTACTGTTTCATAGATGAGTTCTCCAAAGCCTTTACTGCGTAGTGCGTCAAACAGTTCCTCCTTCATGCCTGCGGCAGCACTGGCTCTTGTTGTCGTTGAAAGGCAGAACATTGTTCCTGCTCTTGTGAAATTTTGCGTCTCACTGCTGATCATCAGCTCAGACAGACGGTATTCGACCTCGTCAATCTCCGCATTTATGCTTTTCAGTTCCTCTTCAACAGCCTTCTTTGCCTCGCGCAGCTCCTTAAGACGGTCAGCAAGTTCAAACATCGCATTATTGCTCACAGCTTTCACCTCCCTCTGGGGCAAAAGGATTTGCTCCTTTGCGGTAGTCGTCTATCAGCATTTTTGCAAGATCTGCCTTATTGCGCAGAGCAGTCAGGATTTTTGAGTCTACAGTACCCTTGGCGATAAGGTAGATATATGTGCAACCGTTCTTTTGTCCAACTCTATGGATACGGGCTTTTGTCTGCTCGAAATTCGACATGGAATAATCAAGGGAGTAAAATACCATTGTGCTTGCAGCGGTTAGTGTAATACCGAGTCCAGCGGTTGCAATCTGGCCTACAAACACCATGCAGTCAGGATCATATTGAAACCGGTGGACTTGCTCTTGGCGATCCTTAGTTGCACCATAAATACACGCATAACCGATGTTCTTCTTCTCCAGCAACCTGCATATGGCATGAATCTCAGGGATAAACCTTGCTATGACAACCAGCTTATGTCCTTCTTGAATACTGCTTTCAAGGATATCTTCAAGAGCTTTCAACTTGGCATCACTGACTTGCTCGATTTTCCCACCGTCATCGCTTCCGATGAAGCCGCCGGTTAATTGCGAAAGACGAAGCAAGCGTGTCAGTATGTTTGTAGCTGTTACTTCTCCTGCTGACAGCTCAGTATAGCTTTGTTTGACAAGCTCTTTATATTTCTTTAAAGTGACAGGCTCAAGCTCAATATGGCGAATAATATCGGTGGTTTCCGGCAAATCCAGACACTCCGCTTTGGTCGCCCGGAATGCAATGCTGTGAATCCTTTTCATCAAATCCTGTTCCATTGATTTTTTCAGCACTGGCGTATGGTTGCCATAGCCGACCATGTTGAAATAACGGTTTCTGAAGGCATAGAAGCTGTTTCCAAAGATGCGTGGATCGAGAAACTTATACTGGCTGAATACATCTATGGCTTTGTTGGTTATAACCGTTCCTGTCAGTAGGAGCCGATACCGGGCAAGCAAGCCCAATCGGTGCATTGCTTTTGAAACCGCTGTATTATGAGTTTTAATTTTATGTCCTTCATCGGCGATGATAATGTCAGGATGCCAGTTTGCCAGTTCCTTTTCCATTCTCCATGCAGATTCGTAGTTGACTACCACCACATGGACACCTTCGCCAGTTAAAAATCTTAGCTGTTGGATTTTCTTTTGAATCATGCCATTAAGGACTATAAGCTGATATGGGAAATCTGCGAACCGTTTAAACTCGTCTTCCCACACTCCCAGAATGGAAAGTGGCGCAACAATCAGCACACGTTTTATTCTTCCTGCAGCAAGCAATGCTCCTATAATGGCGATTGAGACAAGAGTTTTCCCGGTGCTGTTCAGCCCATTTCCATCAGGAGCGCTGCACCCCATCCGGAAATGGCAGAAACACCACCACCCTTCAAAAGCCCAAATAGACTGCAGATGAAATTGAAAGCACGAATCTGATGCTTATATGGTCTGCCCTTTATGGGCATTGGAATAATTTCTTCGCGTTTAGAATGCATCAAGATCATCTACCTCCGAAACTTCGCGGATATCGACAGACTTTACACTGTTACCAGGAACAATAATCGTTACTCTCTGTTTTCTCCCCAGCAGATATTGCAAAAACCTTTCTCGTAGAGTGACATTGCGACATTTCACAATACCTAAATCTCTGTCATTATCCGAGATATTGATTTTGAGTTTGTGTTTCATATGCTCTTTTCACCTCATCTTTCTTAGGACTGATGTTTTGGCCCTCACTGTTAGGCCACGAAAACAGTAAAAGTAAACCCCCTAACTCAAAATTTTTTTTAGTTTTTCATGGATCTTTTTCATGCGGTTTGTAATAGCCATCTTACTGACCCCTTCTTCTCGTGCTATTGAAGCAAGGGATTCATTATTGAAGTACACCCTTCGTACCAGTTCTTTTTGCTGTGGGAGAAGACTATCGATGGCTTTTAGCAATGTCTCATTTTCTTGAGTTCTTATGTACTCTGCGGCAATGTCGGTATTGCTTGCGAAAATCTCTCCCTCATATTTCATTGCATCAAGTGATGTATGTCGGCGAGTCTCTTTATGGTTAATGTTGTATTCCTGACGGTCAAGTTCGACCAGAATTTCTCCCCACTCTTCAGATACTTCAATTTCAATGGTTTCAGTGTTGAAGTGATATTTGATTTTCATTTTTCTCAGCTCCTTGAATTTCAGATTTTTGAAATCCGCAGGAGCCGAAAATCCGTAGAACAAAAAATGACGGCCGGGATAATTCTCTGGTATGAGAATTAATCCTGGCCGTCATGCAGCTCCGCGGATTTTCTATTTAGTTGATTAACGTCTTATGCTGCGCAGACATAGCTTTCTACATGAAAAGCAGCATCATTTATTCGTTTGATTATTGTGACAACCCCATCACGTTCAATCTTCAATGTTCCTCCGATAGGTATCTGTGTACTGGTTTTACATCGTTTATATGCAACTTCTACAAGACCTGTGGCTGCGTCAGCTTTACAGACTAAGCGACCATTGAAATCGCGAATATCTTTCATGAGTTACCCTCCTTTTTCTTAAATTACAGCTTTGTTCCGCCGTCTATCTAAATTTTATTAATTCGAGCACCTGAAGTCCTCGGCTATGACTCCGCTGTTACTCCGCTGAAACTCCGCAAATCTCCATTTATTTTTGGAACAAAACTAACATAAGCGTTTGTAAAGCCGAAGTTTGTATATATAAATAACTAATTGTAATTTGTATAGTTAATTGCTATAATAATAAATAACCTGTTGGGAATACCATCCAATAGTGCTTGGAGGCGATTAAAATGGCATTTAGTTATAATAAACTTTGGAAACTATTAATTGATAAAAAGATGATGAAAAAAGATCTGATGGCGATGACGAATTTAACATCGACAACAATAGCGAAGTTGAGTAAAGATTTGCCGGTAAGCATGGATGTGTTAGGAAGAATCTGTAAAGCTCTTGATGTCAACATAGGCGATATTGTCGACTATGTTGACGACGATATTCCAACCAATAAAACAAAATAACAGGAGGGCGCAATACATGAAGAAGCTATGTTTTGGCACTTTTGCAACAATTTTAAAGATTTGCATGGCAAAAAGAGTAACACAAAAGCAATTGTGCGGTACCATGCTGCTTTCTATTGCGCCTACTTATGATATTCGCAGCGATGATGGCACCGTTTCAGATTTGATATTAGGTAAAAAAAATCTTTCACCTGTTGTAACCGATGCTGCTCCGGATGTAGATGCTCGTGATATTTCGGTTTTCTTTAAGGAGAAAGTCCTCCCCATGTTGGATAGTAATAAAAATAGCCTAATAGTTCTTGCATTGAAGGACATCATTGCTTCTGATGACACAATCGAACCTGAAACAATTGTTGAGAAAGTAAATAACATGACAAAGGAGGATATTGTTACCTGTAATTCATTTGTTCTGGAAGACTTTCTTGCCGGAATATTTCTTTATACAGTACTTAATGTCGAAAACAGGAATTGTGAAAATAGTGTAAGAGAGATAACCGATGAGTACATACAATCCTTTGAAACTCAAAAGAAAAGCATTAAATTTATTACAACTTACAATAATTTTTCTATGGAAGCCGCTAATGAAGTTGCGATCGATGCTCGAGCTTTGGTGCTACTAGCTGAAACGGGCGGCAGATGCCAAAAGTGCGGTAGAATTCTTGGTATAAAAAAAGAAGGCAACGATATTAACTACGCTAAGATCGTTCGCCTTTCAGAAACTGACGATATTATTCTATGTGTTGACTGTGAACGCGAAATTCGAAATTTATCTGAAGAAGATAAATTGGCTTTATTATCCGACAAGCATGACTTAGAAATACTTGTTAAGGCAAGAGATGCTACATCAAGACATGAAATAGAAAAGCAAATTGAACAAGTACTTCGAGAAGTTGATCTAATGGATGTTACAGCCGATACACAACTCAAAATGGAACCTATTAAGGTTGAAAATAAAATTACTGAAAAACGCCTGAAAGAAAGAGTGCTTTTTGATGTTAGACGGTTTTATGAAGGAGTAAATGATACATTAGATCGGTTAGCCGGAGAAAATAAATTAAATGTGGATAGATTTGCTAAAAGTATTAAACGGATGTATGAAGATGCTAGTGAATCACAGATTTCACAAAGTGCTATTTACAACCTCCTTGTTGAGACATTATTTGAAAAGACCGGTCGTAAATACAGAGAGGCTTGTGAGATAATAATCTCCTACTTCGTGCAAAGGTGTGAGGTGTTCGATGAGATTACCAAATAAAGTAACATCATATTCAAACAGTATTATTGCGCTTTTTCCATGTATTTTAGAAGCATTGTCACAGCAAGATATGTCCCCAAAAGAATTATTTGAACGAACCATGCCACGCCAAAAAAACATGGCTGATTTTCTAAGTGCTTTAGACTGCTTGTTTGCATTAGGCAGAATTAAACTAATTGAGGAAAAGAGGGTACTGCGCTATGTTGAAAGAGATACGATGCGATAAATTTGCTCCAAATCATCAAGTGATAAAACTTAATGAAGGATTAAACACGGTTTTGGGCAGTTCCAGCGGTACTAATGCAATAGGAAAATCAACATTTCTGTGGGTTATAGATTATGCATTCGGCGGTGACAGATACTACTCCATGTCGGATGATATAAAAAAGGAAATAGGCCCACATACCATCCATTTCACTTACGAGTTTGAAGGACAACCGTACTATTTTTATAGAAGTACTGAAGATACTAAAAATGTATATCGAAGTGATAAGGACGGACATTTTATTACAAAATTGACACTTGATGAATTTCGTAGCTTTCTATTTCAAGAATATAAAGTTGGTATCCCCTCTCTTACATTTTCAGATATAACTGAGCGTTTTTTCCGCATTTATGGGCGCGAAAATACGCTAGAAAAGTATCCATTACTTGTAAAACCTCGTGAACAAGATGAAAAGGCAGTCGATTTTTTATTAAAACTTTTTGGGCATTATGAAATTCTATCTGCGATTAAGAGCATGGAAGAAGAACTTGGGATTAAATTTTCGCAGCTCAAATACCGCCAACATCAGAGAGTGGATATAGAAAAAATCGAAACCAATCAAAAAATGATCGAGTCTTTAAAGAAAAGGCTTCAAAAATTAATGAAAAACAACGAAGAAGCGCAATTAGCAGTTTTTGGGTTTGATACACATACATTCGAACAAATAACTGCAATTCAAAAAGAATTGAATAGTTTTATTCGCAAACGTAATCGCTTGCAATCGCAGCTTAATGCTATTACGAGCAATATAGCTGATAGCAAGGCCGAAATCGCAAGTGAATTTGATTCATTGTTACACTTTTTCCCAAATGCTAATATAGCAGCATTTGAAAAGATTGAATATTTTCATGAGAAAATTAGAGAAATTTTAGGCGAAGAGATGAATCAGGAAATTGAGCGTTTGCAGCAAATAATTGATCAATATGATAAAGAAATAAATCGCCTTAATAGAAAAATTAAAGAAACTGGCTTAGCTAAGGAAATGTCAGAGAGAATACTATCACAGTGTGTTAATGTGTCTAAAACAATTGATAGACTTGAAGAAGAAACGGCGGATTTAATTCGTCAGAAAGAGCTTCAAGAAGCTCGCATTGAAGCGGAGAGGAAATTAAAAGATCTGCTGCTGCAACAAACCGAAATAATACATGAAATACAAGATAACATTAACCTACGAATGAAAATGATTAACGACGTAGTAACTGAACAGCAGGAAATCGCCCCACTTTTGCAGATAACTCCTCAAAAGGAAATTATATTTGAAACACCCGGAAACACAAGTGAGGGAACCGCTTTCAAGAGCCTAGTTATATACGATTTAACTATACTTGAACTACGTCCAATCCCTGCACTTATCCACGACTCCAATATCCTTAAACGTATTGAGGATATACACTTAGAACATATATTGGAACGTTATCAATCCAGTAATCGCCAGGTTTTCATTGCGTTTGATAAAGCTGATTCTACAACTGAGAAAGCGCACAAGATTTTAGAAGAAACAGCAATCTTGCGATTATCAGATGGTAATGAACTATTTGGTCGTTCGTGGAGTAAATACGAATCGAATGATTAAATATTAGGAGGATGAAAAATATGGCTGCAATCAATGATTTACTGCGTCAAATTCCTGACACTTCTTTGCGTGATCGATTAGAACAGGAATTTGCCCGCTTATCAAAAAATAAAAAATTTGGTCTTGTATTTGAAGAGCACATTCCTGAATGTACTCCTCTTTATGATGTTCCTGTAAAACGTGGCTCGACGGTTGCACTCAAAATAGGTCATATTAACGATTTGTATACGGTGTTAAAAATAGAAGAGGATATTGCCCTTTGCCGCAACAAAACAACAGGTGATACTAGAAATATCCCAGTTTCGGAGTTGGTTTCAGTTGCTCAATTTGGAGAACCTATTTTCCCCATGCTTCAGCCAATTGCTGCCGTAGAGAATGCACGTGACAGTAATTTATGGCACACTATTATTGAAGCAGATAATTACCACGCTCTCCAGTTATTAGAATATTTATATCCAAAGAAAGTAGACTGCATTTATATAGATCCACCATACAATACCGGTGCTCGGGATTGGAAATATAATAATGATTATGTGGATTCCAGTGATAGTTGGCGTCATAGTAAATGGCTATCCATGATGCAAAAACGCTTAAAGATAGCAAAAAGAATACTTGCTGATGATGGTGTTTTGATTGTTACAATTGATGATAATGAGCAGGCTCATCTTACAATGCTTCTTAACGAAATATTTCCTGATAGGAAACTGTTTCCGGTACCTATTCAACATAATCCTAGAGGTACACAAGGAGAAAAATTTGCAGTTACCCATGAAACAGCAATATTTGTGGTTTCAAAAACAAGTGAGATTTATAAAAAAAGTCATTTAGGTGGTGAAATCAGCAATTTTAGAAAATGGGGAAATCAATCTGAACGTAGTAAAACAGCTCGTGCAACTACTTTTTATCCAGTTATTGTCGACAAAGAACTTAATATTGTTAAGTTTGGTGATGTTCTGCCTCCTGATGAACATCCTGCAGGAGCAAATGTTAAAGTTGGAGATTTTATTTATGTCTATCCTATCGATTCAAATGGAATAGAACGAAAGTGGAGATATAGCAAAAAGAATGAAAATGAAGTGCTACCTTTCTTAAAAGCAATAGATAACTCAGGAACTATAGAAATACATATTCAGCGAGAAAGCGAAAACACAAAAACTATATGGACAGATCCATTATATAATGCTGAAGAATATGGAACAAAAATGATTAATTCAATGTTAGATACGACTTTCTCTTATCCAAAATCGCTTTATGCTGTTCATGACGCATTATGGCATGTTGTTTCAGGAAAACCAAATGCCCTTATTGTCGACTTTTTTGCTGGTAGCGGAACAACACTCCATGCAGTAAATTTACTAAACGTAGAAGATAATGGAAATCGTCGCTGTATATTAGTAACGAATAACGAGGTATCAGAGGCAGAATCAAAAGCTTTACGTGAACAGGGATATCAACCTGGCGACCCAGAATGGGAAAAACATGGTATATGTCGCTCAGTTACTTGGCCTAGAACTAAATATAGCATACTTGGAAAACGCGATGACGGTACAATTTTATCTGGAGAATATTTCACAAACCAGATAGTATCGAAAGAAGTCGAGCGTTCATTCTATCAACTTGGCTTCATAGATAATCCCGCGGAACTAACAACTGCTGCCAAAAAACAGCTTGTTTCTTTGCTCCGCGATAAGGATGGCAAACAACAATTGCCACAATCATTAGTCAAGGCAGATAGTAAATTTATTGTTTCGGATAAACATTCGGCGTCGATCTTGTTTGATGTAAATGCTGTTGATGCATGGCTAGAATCTTTAGAAGATCAAGACCACATCACAGACTTTTATATAGTGGTAAAGTCTTCTGCCACTTTCAAGGAAATTAAAGCACGGGTATCAAACTTGCTCGGTCCAATGAATGTAACATTGCAAGTTAAACGTCCCATGAGTGATGGTTTTCCTGCAAATGTTGAGTATTTTAAACTAGGTTTTTTAGATAAAAACAGCGTATCACTAGGTCAACAATTCCGCGAAATATTACCATTGCTTTGGCTAAAATCCGGTGCTATCGGCCGGAGGCCAGAAATAAACAGCGATGAAGAACCAGATATGTTAATTCTTCCTCAAAACGGATTTGCAGTTCTGGTTGATGAAACAAAATATGCCGAGTTTGCAAAAAAGATTTCAGAAGAAAATAATATTAAAGTGGTATATTTTGTAACAAACTCGGAGGAAGCTTTCCGCGAAATGACTGATGGCATAAAAATAAAAAATACATACCAACTATACCGCGATTACATTGATAACTTTGTGTTGGGAAGTAGGAGGGATTCATAAATGAGAGTTACTTTATTTCCATTTCAGGAAACGGCTCTTGCAGAATTGCATGAGAAAATTAATAAAGCTCATTTAATGTGGAGCGAAAAAGACCCTCAGGTAATATCGTTTTCCGCACCTACGGGTTCTGGAAAAACTATAATTATGACTGCACTTTTTGAAGAAATCCTATATGGAGGTTCAGATAATATCGGCGATCCGAATTCAGTGTTTGTTTGGCTTTCCGATTCGCCGGAACTTAACGAGCAAACGCGATTAAAAATTGAAAGCAAATCAGACAAAATTCGTGTACGGGACTTAGTAACTGTAGATTCAAACTTTGATACCGAGTATTTGGAGGGTGGACGTATTTATTTTATTAACACACAAAAACTCGGTTCTGACAAGTTATTAACAACTAAGTCCGATACAAGGCAATATACAATTTGGGAAACACTCACAAATACAGCTAAACGCATTCCCAAACAGTTCTATGTGGTCATTGATGAAGCACATAGAGGGACTTATACATCTGCTCAAGCAGAAAATAAAGCACAATCCATCATGCAAAAATTCATCAAAGGTAGCGAAGAAGACGGACTTTGTATTATGCCTTTAGTTATCGGCGTGACCGCAACACCCCAGAGATTTGATAACTTAATTGCTGGGACTACTTCGACAGTACAAAAAGTTATTGTTCCACCTGAACAAGTACGTGAATCGGGGCTTTTAAAGGACAGAATCATTATTCATTACCCAGATATCCAACTTGGTGCCGATATGACAATGTTCAAAGGTGCAGTCGAAAATTGGCTTAATAAATGTGCTCACTGGAAAGCTTACTGTGAACGTGAAAATGAGAAAATGGTAAACCCTATCCTTGTCGTCCAAGTCGAAGATGGTAATGAACGAGAAATAACCCGTACCGATTTAGGGATTTGTATCGATTTGCTGGAAGAGGCAATGGTACGCAAGTTATTGCCCGGTGAAGTGGTACATACCTTTAATGATTATGGTACGATCAAAGTGCGTGACGTTGAAATTCATCAAATTGAAGCTTCTAGAATCGAAGACGAAGAAAATGTGAAGGTTGTGTTCTTCAAAATGAACCTTTCCACAGGTTGGGACTGTCCTCGTGCTGAAACAATGATGTCATTTCGTAGCGCGCAGGACTATACCTACATAGCACAGCTTTTGGGGCGTATGATTCGCACTCCTTTGGCAAGAAGAATTGCCTCCGATGCTGAACTTAATAATGTAAGTCTGTTTCTTCCATACTTTGATAAAGATACAGTAAAAAATGTTGTTAATGCTCTACATGATAGTGAATCGGTTATGCCCACTGAAACTGGTACAAATAAAGAGCTTATAACACTCGGGCGCAACCTCGCTTATTCTGATGTGTTTGATTCAATGGATAAGCTCATTACATACCGCCTGGATTCATCCCGCAAGCAAGCACCGCTTAAGTTATTAATACAGCTTTCTAGAGCATTAACAATGGATGGTATTGATTTGGAAGCACAAAAAGCCGTTAAAAATGCAGTTTTATCAAAAATGGACGAAGAAATTGCTCGCATAAAAGAAAGTGGTGACTTTGATGGTCGAGTTGCTTCAATCACTGGATTTGCTCTTAATACGCTAACATTTGACTATGGAGAAAATGCTTATTCATTTGATGAAGCTACACAAACCATGACTGTTACCGAATTTGACATTTCTCGACATTTTGAACAAGCTGGAAGGATATTGGGAGAAGGCTTACATAAGGAGTATTGGATTCGCCACAGTACCCGAGACCATATTGAAGTAAAGATTGAAGTCATTGTGCTTACAAGTGATACTGCTGCTATGGAGCGAATAAACGCCTTTGCAGAAGAGAAATTTATTAGTCTATATGAGAATAATAAACGCTCTATTGCAAGATTAAATGAGGCTCGAAAAAACATCTATGAAAGATTAATAAATGCTTCCGCTCAACCAATAGCTATTCCTTGGGTATTGCCAGATTCAATCGATTTTTCAGTTTCAGATAACAGTATAAAAATTGATCGACACCTCTATTGTTCTGAGGATGGAACATTCCAAGCATCACTAAACCCATGGGAAAAGGGAGTTATTGAAGAAGAACTAAAAAACGGTGCCGTTTGCTGGTTACGTAATCTTGATCGTAAAAAGTGGTCACTTGAAATCCCATATGAGGTCGGCGGTGTTATCACTTCTATGTTTCCTGATTTAGTGGTAGTGAGAGCTGATGCACAAGGTTACATTTTTGATATTCTAGAACCACACGACCCCAGCCGTAAGGACAATTATCCCAAGGCAGTTGGCCTAGCAAAATTCGCAGAGAAACATTGGGATAAATTTGGAAGAATTCAACTTATCCGGCAAAAGAAAGGATTAGACGGTCGTGAACATTTCTATAGACTTGATATGGCAAAAGTAGCTGTTAGAAATAAAGTTCGTGGCATTACATCAAACGAGGAACTTGATAGAATTTTTGATACGGATGCTGAGCGAGAAGATTAAATTATACATCCATCCTGCATCCTCAACCCCCTGTAAAAAAGGGGGTTATCTAATCTGGTAACTCAACTATTAATTTTCGGGACGGTTGATATGTTCCCTCAAACAATAAAAATAAGGGTTTCCTGACATTGCCACATCCGGCAGATCGGCCTCGAGAAAAGCTAAATGTCTGGAAACCCTTTATTTACAAGCTTTTCAGTTCTTTATTTCTCAACCCTTGACATCAATGTGACGCACTCAACGTGCGTGGTGTGAGGGAACATATCCACCGGCTGCACTTCCCGCACGGCAAAGCCGTTTCGACTGAGGTAGGCCAGGTCGCGGGCCAGGGTGCTGGGATTACAGCTGACATATACCACCCGCTGCGGTTCCATGGCGGCGATAGTCTCCAGCAGGCGCTGGTCACAGCCGGCCCGGGGCGGGTCGACCACTATCACGTCGGCTTTGACGCCATTGGCCTGGTACAGCCAGGGGATCACCTGCTCCGCCTCCCCGGTGAAGAAGCGGGCGTTGTTGATGCCGTTCAGCTGGGCATTGCGGCGGGCATCGGTCACAGCAGCGGCAACCACCTCCACGCCGATCACCTGGCGGGCGTGCCGCGCCAGATAAAGGCTGATGCTGCCGATGCCGCAATAGGCGTCGATTACCGTTTCCTGCCCGGTTAGCCCTGCGTATTGCAGCGCCGTCGCATAGAGAACCTCCGTTTGCAGGGGGTTCACCTGCCAAAAGGAACCGGGCGAGATGCGAAATTTGAGTCCGCCCAGTTCGTCCATCAGATAGTCACGACCGGCGAGCAGCACCATCTCGTCTCCTAGCACCACGTTGGAGCGCCGTCGGTTGATGTTTTGTACCACGCCCACCAGTTCTGGGACCCGCTGCATCAGTTCGGCCGCCAGCTCTTCCTTGCCGGCAAACGGCTCGGCGGTAGTCACCAAGACGGCCAAAGCCTCCTCGGTATGAAACCCCACCCGCACCAGCACGTGGCGCAACAAACCCTGCCCAGTGCCCTCGTCGTAGGGAGTCTGCCGATACTGCTCAGCCAACTGCTTCACTTGCTGCAGAATCCTGCTATTTAGCGGGTGTTGAATGATACAGTCTTCGACGTCTATCACCTGATGGGTGCGTTGGCGAAAGGCACCGGCAACTATGCGCCCTTTGCTTAAGCTGACAGGGAACTGCGCTTTGTTGCGGTAGCGCCAGGGCTCTGCCATGGGCAAGGTTGGGTGCACCTGGACATCACCCAGTTTGCCGATGCGCTGCAAAGCATCCACCACCCACTGCCGCTTCTGCTGCAATTGGGTCGGATAGTCCAGATGCTGCAATTGGCAAGCACCGCAGTCGGCATATGCCGGGCAGCTGGGATTGGCGCGGCAGCCTGCGGCTGCAACGACTTGTTTGAGCAGCGCCCTACAATACGTCGGTTTCAGCGAGATCACTTCCGCCAGCACCCGTTCGCCAGGCAATGCGCATGGAACAAACACGGTAAACCCCTGGTAACGCCCCACCCCTTCTCCGCTGTGGGTTAGGTTATCTATCACCAACTCCAGCGGCTCGCCCAGCCTTACTGGTGGCTTGAGCCCAGTTTTGTCTTCGCCCTTGACCATGGTCGCCCTCCGCTTCATCGTTGTTACCTGATTATACCATGTGTGCAGCCGACCACCAAAGCCGGGATGCGATGCCTATCTGGACTGAATGCGCTGTAGCTCTCGCAGCAACTCATCGATGCGGTAAGGCTTGGAGACGGCGCCGCAAAACCCATACTGACTATAATCGGACAACAACGGATCATTGGAGTAGCCGCTGGAGACGACCACCTTCGCCGCTGGATCCAGCTCCAGCAGTCGCCTGATCGTCTCTTTGCCCCCCATTCCGCCGGGGATAGTGAGATCGGTAATCACCACGTCATAGGGGCTTCCCCGCTGCATCATCTGCCGATACAATGGCAGCGCTTGGCTGCCATCGGCGACAAAGTCCACTTGATATCCGTTGATGCCCAACAACTCAGCTAGTGAGCTAGCGATAGCCGCCTGATCGTCGATCAGCAGGATGCGGCCACCGACAACTGCCAGTTCGGGCAGCTCGCTTTCCTCCACTGGCACGCTGTCAGAGGCAGGAAGGTACACCCGAAAGGTAGTGCCTGCACCCGGCTGAGAATCCACCAAAATGCAACCATCGTGCTTGTTGATGATGGAATAGGCGGTCGCTAACCCCAAGCCATTTCCTGCTTCTTTGGTGGTGAAGTAGGGATCAAATATGCGGTGAAGATCTTCAGGCGGGATACCCACCCCTTGGTCTGAGACTGATATCTCCACGTAGCGCCCAGACTTAAGCGGCAAACTATCGCTTTCACTTACTTGCACATTCTGGGCCTGAATACGAATAGTCCCCCCATCGGGCATCGCCTGATCAGCATTGATCAACAGATTGCCGATCACTTGACTGATCTGCCCCTGATCGATCTCCACCACGCACAGATCAGGAGACAGGGAAAACTCACATCTGACATTGGATCCTCTGAGGGAGAACTGCGCATTTTCGTATAGCAGATCGGGCAGTCTGGCCGCCTTCTTCAGCGGAGTGCCACCTTTGGCGAAGGTGAGCAACTGCCCAGTCAACGCCTTCACATCGTGGCATGATTTCTCAGCCATCTGCAGATAACGATAGTTGCGCTCTTGTGGTTTGGTGTTAGCTTTGATCAGTTGGATCAGGTTCAAGATCACCGTCAGAGCATTGTTGAAATCATGGGCAATGCCGCCCGCCAACACCCCCAGCGACTCCAGCTTCTGCGCCTTGAGCAGCTCGTCGTTTGCCCGTCGCAACTCCGCGGTGCGCTGCTCAACCAGATCCTCCAAATACTTCTCGCTCTGCTGCAGGCGCTCCACCAATAGGATGTTCTCGTAAGCGAGGGCGGCTTGTGCTCCCAAAGTTACGGCTATCTCTTCGTCCACTTCAGAGAATGAATCAGCCGCTTGCTTCTCCACCAAGCAGATCAGACCGTAAACGTCACTGGGCGAAGCAAAGGGCACCAGCAACAGTGACTCAAACTCCGTCGGGAAACCGTGTTCGCAGGGGTAACCGGACATACCAGTTCCTTGCGTCCGGCGCAGGGGCAGCCTGTCATCAACCACCCGGCGCAGGGTTCCCGATGAGTACAGCCAGTCCACCAGGCTGGACACAGCCAGGTCGGTGCCGGAATAATCATGGAAGTTGCGAATGACTCCGTCCGCCATCTGCACCATCAGCAGCGAATGGCTGCAACCCAGCAGCTCTCGCAGCATGCGGGAAACCGTGTCTAGTAGTGCATCGGGGTCCCTCTCCACCAGCATGCTGTAAGAGAGAACCATCAAGACAGGAAAGCGCATCCCAAATTCCTCGGACAGCAGCCCCGCTCTGCTATCTCCGTGGAGGCGGCCTACAACCGATGCACTGACACCGGTGCCTGATTGCAGCAGCCTGTTCACCGTACGCATGATCACGTCCGGCTCAGAAGGCTTTTCGATTACCCAACAAGGACCGCACTGGTCATCCACTCGCAGGTCTTTTGGATGCCGGGACGAAGCGGTGTAGAAGATTACCGGGGTATCTGCCAGGCCTGCTTCCGCTCGCAGACGTCGCACCAGATCCACTCCATCCATGGTGGGCAGGAGAATGTCGGTGATGATCAGGTCAAGGTGTTCCTCGGTGGCTAACCTCAACGCCTGGTCCCCATCACTGGCTGGTAGCACACTGTGCCCCAAGGAACTCAACAGCGTGACCAGGAACTGGCGGCTCATAGCATGGTCTTCAACGACCATAATTGTAGCCATGTCTAATTCATCCCCTTCTTCGCTAATACCGCCCTTGCTAGCCCCCTAGGCTGGCAGGTAGGTAGTCACTTGCTGAACAAAGCACTTGGGATCGATCGGCTTGCTAATGTAGCCATCGAATCCGGCAGCCAACAGCTTCTCCCGATCGCCCACCATGGCTAGAGCGGTAACGGCGATAATGGGAATCAGTTTCAGCTGGGGGTGTGCATTCAGCCGGGCGGCTACCTGATACCCACTGAGCCCCGGCAACTGCACGTCGCAGATGATCAAATCCACTCCCCCCTGCTCTGCCAGTTCAATTCCTACCAGACCATCGGTGGCAGTCAACACCGTGAACCGATGAGATTTGAGCAGGAAGGTCACCAGCGCCAGGTTGATAGCATTATCTTCAATCACCAAAATTCTCCCTGCCACTCAGCTTTGCGCCTCCTTTGAACACAACGGTAGATGCAGCCGGAACTCACTACCTCGGCCATACTCACTGGTATACGATATCTCCCCGCCCAATAGGTCAGACAACCTCTTGCACAGGTAAAGGCCGAGCCCGCTGCCGTCCGAGTGATAGGGCCCCGTGGCGCTGGCCTGGTCGAAGGCTTCAAACAACCGGTTCTGCGCTTCCGGCTTGATGCCAATGCCAGTATCGCAGACGCAGAACAGCGCCTGCTGTTGGCCATCCACATCCGCGGTCTTTACTAGCACTCGAATCTCGCCCTGTTCCGTGAACTTGATGGCGTTATGCATCAGATTAAGCAACACCTGCATCAGAGCACGGCGGTCGGTATGCAGGGTCAGATCAGGTTCAGGCGGCTGAATGATCAGCGGCAAGCCCTTGTTGTCAGCCAAGGGGCGAAGAGTGCCCGCAACCTCCTGCAGCACGCTGGAGCAGGAGATGGGTTCAGGATATATGCTCACCTTGCCCGACTCGATCTTGGCCAAATCCAGCAGGTCGTTGATCAGCAATAGCAGCTGTCGGGCGCTGGTGGAGATGTAGCCCAACTGCTCCTCCTGCTCCGCCGTCAGTGGCCCGGGCAGCTTCATCTGCAGCACTCCGGTGAAGCCGATAATCGCATTTAGCGGGGTACGCAGCTCGTGGCTCATGTTGGCCAGGAACCTGTCTTTAGCCAGGTTGGCGTTTTCCAACTCGTGGGTTTTCTGCTGCAGGTGGCCCTCCGCCAATTTGCGCTGCTCGATCTCCAGGCGTAGCCGTCTGTTGGCTTCCTCCAGTTCCATGGTGCGCTCTGCTACGCGCCGCTCCAGCTCGTCGTGGGCTGCACGCAGCTCCTCCTCAGCCCGTTCGCGCTCGGTGACATCGCGAAAGACCAGGATCACCCCGATGATTCGCCCCTGCTCGTCCTTGATCGGCGCTGCACTGTCATCTATCGGCACCTCCGTGCCGTCCTTGGCGATCAACAGGGTATGGTTGGCCAAGCCGACCACCCTGCGTTCCCGCAGCACTTTGGACGCCGGGTTTTCAATCGGGAGACGGGTATCTCGGTTGATCAACAGCATTACCTCAGTCAACCGCCGCCCCTTCACCTCGGACAGTTGCCAGCCGGTGAGTTGCTCTGCCACGGCGTTCATGAAGGTGATCTGCCCAGCTTGATCGGTGGCGATTACGCCGTCGCCGATGCTGCGCAGCGTGGTGGCAAACCACTCCCGGCTCTCTTGCAGTTGCCTCTCCATACGGTGCTTATAGAGAGCCATATCGATAGCGATATCCAGCTCCCGCTCCTTGAAGGGCTTAACCAAATACCCATAGGGGGCAGTCACTTTAGCTCGCTGCACAGTGTCCTGATCCGCGTAAGCGGTTAAGTACACCACCGGAATACCGAAGCGGGATTGGACCTCCTGGGCCGCTGTCACACCATCGACGTCTCCGTGCAGCATGATGTCCATCAGCACCAGGTCCGGACAAACTTGCTCTACCAGCCGGAGTGCCTCTTCGCCGGAAAACGCGATGTCTGGAGCCGAGTACCCCAGGTTAGTCAGACGATGTTGAATATCCAACGCTTCAATGCCTTCATCTTCTACGATCAGGATCCTTGCCTTGGGCATGAGGCTATCCCTCCAGATAATCAGAATACGATTGTGAACTCGGTCTTGCCTTGGCTCCCTAAACGAATGCTGCCTCGCAGTTGCTTGACCAACACATTGACCACCTTCAGCCCTAACGTCTGACATGTCTCTATGTCGAAATCTGTCGGCAAACCCACCCCGTTATCAGCAACGGTGAGGACAAACTGACCACTCGAACTGCGTTGCAGCAAGACAACGATTTCCTTCTGCTCCACCGCATGCCCAGCTGGAAAGGCATGTTTGAGGGCGTTGGACACCAGTTCATTGATGATCAAGGCACAAGGTATCACCGTATCCACATCCAACGAGATATCCTCCACGAGGACACGCGGTTTGACTATCCGCTCGCTGACTCCATACGAGAGGAACAGATTGGCCACCAGATTGCGAATGTACTGAGGTAAGTTGAGTCTGCTCAGTGACTCCGATTGGTATAGCTGCTCGTGAATGAGGGCCATGGAGTAAATGCGATTCTTGCTTTCTTTCAGCAACTCCAGCACTTTTTCATCTGCTGTGTACAGTGATTGCAGGTTGAGCATGCTGTGGATGATCTGCAGATTGTTCTTGACCCGATGGTGAATCTCTTTCAGCAAGATCTCTCTTTCCTGCAACGTTTCACGCAGGGCCGCCTCGCTGACATGCAGTTCCTGATTGGCAGCTGCTAGCTGGGCAGTGCGCTGTTCCACCCGTTGCTCCAGCTCCCGGGTCAGCATCTTAATCTCTTCCTCGGCCCTCTTGCGCTCGGTAATATCCATCCCCATCTCCAAGATCAACGTGGTTCCGTCGGCGTCTGTGAATGGGAAGTCGAAGACGAGATAGGTGCGGCCATCCGGCCCCGTCCACTCCCACTCCACGCCTCTCCCCGTTTTCAAGACATCGAAGGAATGGCACACTTCGCAAGGTTGTTCGCGTCCGAAAAGATACTGATAACAGTGTAGCTCTGAGGGCTGACCGAAGCGCTCCCGGAAATACCGATTGGCCAAGGCGATATGATAATCCTGAGTGATCAACACCAGGTAGACTGGGAGCCTTTCCAGGATGGAGTTAAATCGCTGTCGTTCCACCCGCACTGCTTCCTCCGCCCGCTTGCGTTCCACAACATCCCTTTCCAACTGCTGATTGGCTTTAGCCAATTCAGCGGTTCTCTCCCTCACCCTCAGTTCCGCCTCTTCATTGGCTTTGCGCAGTGCTTCCTCTACCCGCCGCATTTCTTCCACCAGCCGGGCGTTGTCCAAGGCGATGGCCGCTTGCGAAGTGAGCAGTTCGGTCATCTGCGCCTTTTCCGGCGTGAACAGGCCGTCGGCCAGGCGGTTCTCCAAGTAGAGCGCACCAATCTTCTTGGATTGCTTCAGCACGGGCAAGCAAAGCACTGAGCGCAGCTCAAGCCGCTGCACCTCGGGATTGTCTTTGAATTCACCTGAGTGGGCAGCGTCATCCAGAATGATTCTTTCACCCGTCCGAAATACGTAGCGCACAATCGCCTTGCAGATGTGGGCGGCATCATCTAACCTTTGGCTTATTGTGCGCACAGCCTTCCCATCCGGCACATGGCTCTCCGCGCGCACCAACAGTTCGCCCTGTTCCGCTATCATC
The DNA here is from genome assembly GCA_050949055.1 of Bacillota bacterium. Taxonomy (GTDB): domain Bacteria; phylum Bacillota; class UBA994; order UBA5500; family UBA5500; genus JAEZJZ01. The sequence continues at coordinate 30,086 of JBMNFA010000009.1, forward strand.
AGATACCCATGTTGCGCGCCAGAGCTTTCTATGACCACGTTCATAATCCTGGTCAGCAGCTCATCTAGCTCGATCTCAGCGGAAATGGCCAGGGAGGATTTCATCAGGTATTCAACGTCCAGGTCCGGCAGGGCGGAACCGGCAACAGACTCTCTATCAGGCTGCACCACCAATGTCCGCGGCGGCCGACACTCCGGACGCCGATGCCTGAGGACAGCTTCTTTTCGTTCCGCGCGGCACTGGTGGTAGAGGCGAGCTGCCTCCACCAGATACACCGTCCCAGAAGTATGTCCCGCCTGCAGCAGCATCTCTCCCAGACATTCGTTCAGATATCCCTCCAGGAAGGCGTAGCCCTGCTGACGAGCGATGTCGATGGCGTCCAGATAGAGGCTTCTGGCCTCGCGGAAGCTCCCGGTGACCCGCTCCAGCTCCGCATGGACCAGCGCTAGGTAGGGCTTTAGCAGCGGCCCCAGTGCCGCCCAAGTCTCCAATTGATCCATCAGGGGCTGTATCTGCGACCTCAGTTCAGCTATGTCTTGACAGCCAATCCCCAGCTCAAACAGCTTCAGCTGGTTCAACACCAGGAAGGCGAACCACTGCCGCTTCAGCACGTTGTCGGTCAACCCGGACAGGTACTGGCGCACACTCTCCAGGCACTGTCCGGCCTCTCTATATTCGCCGCAGTAGTAGTGACTGATCGCCCGCAGGACAAAGTAGCTCCCGGCGGAGGCGATATGATTGTCCCGCACCCAGCGCCGCAGCCGCCCCTCCATCGGCAGGCTGGAAAAACCATGCTTCATCGGCTCTATCCACCCTGCCTGCACCGCCTCGGCCAAACCTACCGAGAAGGAGAGGTGGAAGCGTTGGGAAAACTGTAGACATTCCTTGGCATACTCCTCAATCACGGACAGGTCGTGACCCTGCACCTGGAGATTCCACATCAACGGACCGTAGGAGAGACCGGCATTATACAAGTCGCCACAGTTCTTTCCGCATTGGATCGCCCGCAGGCAGTAGTCCGCAATTTGCTTGGGGTGGCTGCGCGAGTGCATGTTGCACCAGACAATGCCATTCATCCCTCTGGTGGCACCGAAGGTGTTGGGATGCTTGGCGGAGAGGTCGCGGGCCAAATCCTCATAGCGAAATGCCTGCTCAAAGTCTCCCGCCTCTGCCAGCTGTAGCCCCATGATGGTGAAGGAATAGATCACCGATTCGTCCATGCCGCCGGCGAGGCAATGCTTTGTCGACTGTGCGGCCGAAAGATAGAGCTGGGGCACCAACCCCGACATGTACAAATCCGGAATTAGCTCGCTGTAAAACGCCAATTCCACCTTGTTCTTGCGGTCGCCGGTGAGCGGCATATCCCGCAGCGTCTGCCAGATACCCTCTCCTGCTTGGGAGATTTCCGACATGATCTCCCTTCGCCTGCGGTCAGCTTCAGCCGGATCCCTAGGGATGTCCTTATCAAAGTACGCCAAGCCCTGATTGGCGGTCTCGATGGCGTTCTGGAAGCTGCCGATGGAGGATAAGGACGTGGTCTGCTCTGCCAGGCACTCGGCCCGATCCAGGTCAGTGCGGGCATGCGCCAACAGTTGGTTGAGCAGTTGCTCGGAGTTCTCGTAGTTACCACACATCAGCTCCGTCTTGGCAGCTTTCTGCAGTATCTGGAAGGTACGCTGGTAGCGGTCATCTGACCAGCAGTCATCGGGCAGCAACTGATAGCTAAGCGAGTAGTATTGCCTGGCCGCTTCGGTAGCCAGGGAGTCGAGGGCCTTGTTGCCCGCATAGTAGTTCAGATCGGAGAGCAGGTAGGCAGTCTGACGGTCTAGGCAGTCTGCCCGCCCCAGGTTAAGATGGGAGACCATGACAAACAGCTGGTCCAGCTTCTCGATATCGCTGGCCTGAGGAGGAAGCCGACGCAGCAGCTGGCTGCCCACTTGCCAATGAATCTGCCGGAGCAGTTCCTTGGGGGTGGAAGTTAGCACCGCCTCCTGAACCCGGTCGTGCACAAACTGCAGCTGCCCTTTGTTCTCAATCAGCAGCCCCTGACTGAGGGCGGGCCGCAATAGCCGGTAGGTCTCCACCAGCGATTTTCCCAAAGTATCAGAGACTTCTCCGGGCGAAAAGGTGTTGCCCATGCACGCGCAGTACCGCAGTAACTCAATCAGATCGGGATGTAACTTCTGCATCTTGGCGCTGAACAGGGCCACCACGTTATTAGGCATGGGTGAATCGCCGATTTTATCCAAATCCCAACGCCACTGCCCCGCTTCATCCAAGAAGAGCAAGTCTTCGTTATGCAAGTAAGACAAGCTCTCGCTGACGAAAAGGGGGTTCCCTTCGCTCAATTGGCAGATAAACTGGGATAGCTCCTCGGTTTGCGCGGCAGGCGAGTCAAGGATGTGCGCCACCATCTGATGGCAGTGCTCCAACGATAGTCGCTGCAACCTGATTTCCTTGAGTGGCCATCCGCCCTGATTCGCCCGGCGAATTAGCTTGGCCAACGGATGGCTAGGTTCCACTTCGTTGAGGCGATAGGCACCGATCAGGAAGAGGTAGGGATGCTCATGATGGTTGGCTAGGATGTTCTGCAAGAAGTCGAAGGAGGCGCTATCACACCACTGCAAGTCGTCGATAAACAACGTCAGCGGGTTCTCCCGGCTGGCCAAGCAACTGATGAAGCGGTCGAAGACATCATTGAAACGATTCAGTGCCTCCACCGGGGGCAGCGGGTTGACCTCGGGCTGGGGGCCAATCAAGACCTCCAGCTCCGGGATTACGTCGATCAAGACCTGTCCATTTCTGCCCACTGCCTGCAGCACCCTGTCTCTCCAATAGGTTACCCGAGCATCGCTTTCCGTCAAGAATGTGCGAATGAGATGCCTCAGAGCCTGGAGCAGGGAGCTATAGGGGATGTTCTTTTGATAGGTATCGAACTTCCCGGAAGCAAAGTAGCCGTGGTGACTGACGATGGGCTGCTGCAACTCCTGAATGAGGCGCGTCTTGCCGATTCCCGACAACCCGGAGATGAGCAGGCAGCCGAACCTGCCCTCAGCCACCGACTCGTATTCGCTTAGGATCAGCTCGGCTTCCTGCTCCCTACCCACCATTTTGGAGATGAAGGTAATCTGGTGAGCATGCACATTCTTCTCCAGCGGGAAGTCGCTGACAGTGCCGGTGGCGACATATTCCTCCTGGCAACGCAATAGGTCCGTCAACAGCCCTTGCCCGCTCTGATAGCGCTTCTCGGGTTCCTTGAGCAGCAGCTTGTCAATTATCTGACTGACCGTGCGGGGGACGTGGGGCACTAAGAAATGCACACTGGGAGCCTCTGCGGCCAAATGGCAGTGGATCAGCTCCAAGGGGTCGGGAGAATAGAAGGGAAGATCTCCGGTCAGCAGCTCGTAGAGGATAATACCCACCGAATAGAGATCGGAAGCAAAACCGACCCGATGGTTGATGCGGCCGGTCTGCTCGGGAGACGTATAGGCCAGGGTTCCCCGGACAAAGGAATGGTCATAGATGAAGTGACTGACCTCTCGCACATCAACAGCGCCAATGAAGTCGATCAACTGCACATCCAGGGTAGTGGGGTCGACAAGCACGTTGTGCGGCTTGATCCCGCCATGAATAATGCCAGCGGCGTGGACCTTGGCCAAGGCTCGGGCCAGCTCGCAGGCAATGGTGAAAGATCGGTGCCAATCACCCCTGCCATCAGGCCCAATCAGCTGATCCAGGGTAACGCCGTCGGAATAGTCCCTGGCCAGCCAACAGTTGCCATCGTGCACACCTACCCCTATCGGCGTGACCAACTGGCGGTCACGCAAAACCTTGAGATGGGTGAGTCGTTGATTAAGCTGCGCTAACTTGGACTCAGTGGGACTGACCGCCTTCAGCACCTTGAGAACGACCTGGTGACTGGGATCTGCTCTGAAGCAACCCTTGTAGACATCCGCTTGCGGCGTCTCGGCCATTTTCTCTAGGAAACGGAAATCTGAAAAAATCACCACATATCACCAACCTGGCTGTTGCTAGACTATCGACGGACGGAGGCGTTTGCAGCAGGCGATCCCTGCCGCCAAAGGGCCCCTGAGGCTCCGTCAATGTGCTAAAGCTCTGTTCGACAACTGGTGGCCTTTTCCTGCTAGTGCGATCCATGTTGTCCCTCCACGACAAAGGAGATCACTAGATGTTGTATGTCGAAACTAAAGTGATACAACATACACCGATCGACATGGTTTTCGGGGCAGCTGTGATATAGTGCAAAAAGATGGCAAGGAAAGGAGTGACCTTATGGCACGGGTGCTGATCATGGAAGACGAACCAGGCATCAAGATGGTCCTGGAAATGGTCCTGCGGGAAGAGGGCCATCAAGTCACCGCAGTCGAAGATGGGCAGAGAGGGCTGCAAGCCCTGGAATCTGGCACGCCGCCTGATGTGGTGTTTGTGGATCTGCATATGCCGATTGTGGATGGGCAGACAGTGCTTGAGCGGATGCAGAACTCGCCGTTGCTACGGGGGATTCCTGCGGTGCTGATGACCGGTGACGGTGCCAGTTCACCGCTGTTGCCACCCCGCAGTCACTATGCGGCCATCCTGAGCAAGCCCTTTGACATTTGGGATGTTGTACAGCAGGCGCGGCGCCTGTCTGCGCCCAAACGGGCCACTGGATAGGGTGCTGGGGCAGCCATGTTTCGCCCTGGGTAAGATATAGACAAGGGCTGTTCCATCGGCACTGATGGAACAGCCCTTGTCAGCGTGTTGACTCACATACGCTGTCGCAGCCATTTGGCCGTTTCCGCCAAACTGCCATGATAAAGGCAACCCTGGAAGGAACGCTGATGTCGGTTGATCAGATAGTCCTCCACTATCACCACCGGAATGCCAATCTTGCAGGCAGCCATATCCTCGTCCAGATCATTGCCGAAGTGAATGCAGTCACTTGCCTCTGCACCGATTTGCTCCAGCACTTCTGCAAAGTAAGCCGGATTCGGTTTGCAGAAGTGCGATGTCTCTAGGCAGGAGATGTACTCCCAAGGTAAATCAGCCACCCCGGCCCAAGCCAGGCGGTGTTCTACTGCTTTCAACGGAAAAATCGGGTTGGTGGCCAAGACGATGCGATACCCCTGATCTAACGCCGCCTGCACGAGTTCCCGGGCCAGGGGACTAGGATGAACATGCTCGACCAAGGCAGGGAAGTGTTCGACATAAAAACGGTCGAACAGCGGCTGCATCTCGGCCGCCTCCCTTCCGATCTTCGGCAGAAAATCGGCCATGAACTTCTCTTCATTGGTTCTGCCTGATTCGGCATTACCGATGGTAGCATAGCTGGAGGCCATGATCTGTTTTACCATCAGCTTTGGCGGGACCAGATGGGCAAACTTGGCGCTGATCAGGCGCAGATACTGGTCCAGAAAGTAATCGGTATCCATAGGCAACAGAGTGCCGTCCAGATCGAACAGTATGTACTTGGGCATATCAACCTCCGCGCTTGGTTCTCTGGTCTAGTTACGATACCAGCTTATCAAAATGGGGGCAGAGCAGCGAGTGTGGCTGCCATGCCCCCTTAACTTGCAGACAGGCTATTCAGCCAGTGGTGCGACGTTGGCTAGAGAGTTGCCCTTGAATACGTAGGAGGCCGGCCTGACGGCAGTGGTGGTTCCGGTCACAGGGGAGAGAATCGCCTCGCCGTTCACGGTGCCCAGGACCTGGCCTTCCTTGATCGGTTCACCTACTTTGACGGCTGGCAGGAAGACTCCGTCAACCTTGCTCTGCACCGGCTGCAATTTGCCGTAGAATGTGGGCGTCGGCTTGATGGCTTCGCCCTTCACCATGCCCAACTGACGCAGCAGGTTGATCAGCGCCTGATAGCACTCCTCAGCAGCGTCCAGGTCGATCACGCCACCCTGCCCACCGCCGGGCAACTCGATGATCACCGCCGGGATGCCCTTGTCGCAGGCATTGACAAATAGCTGGCCCCGGGTGCCGCCACTCTCGATGATGCGCGGAATGGAGAGCATGGCGGCCAAATCCTTGGCGCAATCATATTCGTTGTAGATGGCCAAAGTGTAACTGGCCCCGTGCACCCCACAGCAGTGTAGGTCAACGATGTAGTCCTGATCTTGGGCTTCCTGCCAGATGACATTGGCCACGCCCAAGGTGGGCGCTGAATCCTCGCGACCAGGGAAGATGCGGTTCATGTCCAGTTCGTCGTAGGGAGAGGTGCGCTGCAGGCGGCGGAAGGCGGTGGGGTTGGAGATAGGAAGTACCTTCAGCGTCCCTTTCTCTAAACCGTGCTCCTCGATAAACTGCATCACTCGCTGGGCCACGTAGATGCCGGTGGCTTCTCCGCCATGGATGCCGCCGGTAAAGAACACTTTGGGCGCTCCTTCACCGTAAACGGTGAAGTTCAGCTCGGCCTTAACAACTTCATCCACAGTATGGGTGTAAGTTTGTTTCTTCATCTCTATCCCTCCTTAGCTTTGACCATGCTGGTACTTCACCTGACCGCCGACAATCACTGTCTGGCAGGTGGTGAAGTTGCAGAGCGGATGGCCATCGAAAATGGCCAGGTCTGCATCCTTACCCACCTCAATGCTGCCCAGGCGATCAGCCAGGCCGAGGATCTCAGCCGGATTGATGGTGATTGCCCGCAAGGCAGCCTCCTCCTCCATACCTGCGCGCACGGCCAAACCGGTGACCATCGGCAACCACTTGGTGCCGGAAGAGGTATCCATCTGGATAGCCACTTTTACGCCGGCTTTTGCCAGCACCGCCGGTGTATCCAAACGCACTTCCCACAGCTCGTGCTTGGACGGGCCCATCAGCAACGGACCGACTACGCAAGGTACCTGCTTGGCGGCTAGGATGTCCGCCACCTTATAGCCCTCGGTCGCATGTTCCAGCACGAAGTCCAGGTTGAACTCTTCGGCGATACGGATGGCAGTGATGATGTCATCTGCCCGATGGCAATGGATGCGGGCTTTCATCTCACGGCGCAGCACCTTGCACAGCTGCTCTAAACCCAGGTTGCGATCGACGCTATGGGGCTTGCCCTCTTCTTTGGCCCGGTCGAGCTTCTGCTGATAGTTCTGGGCATCGACCAACGCCTGACGCAACACGGCAGCATTGCCCATGCGCGTGGCCGGAATCCGGTTCATCGCTCGGTAATTGCGTTTGGGATTTTCACCCAAAGCCATCTTCATGCCTTCGCTGCCTGGGATGACCATCTCGCCGACGGTGCGGCCAGTAGTCTTGATCACCATACCGGTGCCGCCGATGATGTTGCTGCTGCCGGGACCAGTGTACACGGTGGTGACTCCAGCAGCCAGCACTTGCGGGAAGGCGGGATCGGCCGGGTTGAGAGAATCGATGCCAAACAGGCTGGACTGCACCGGGCCAGTCTTCTCGTTGCCATCTGCGGTGGCTGGTACCGAAGGCTCACCAAACAAGCCGATGTGAGCGTGGGCATCGATTAGGCCGGGGGTGACCGCTTGCCCAGCGGCATCGATTACCTGCGAGTCCTCGGGGATAGCCACATCGGTGCCAACGGCAACGATCTTTCCATCCTCCATCAGCACAGTGCCGCCTGCGATGATCCCATGGGTGATGGTGTATAAGAGACCATTCTTTACTGCTAGCTTCATCTTCCGCTTCTCCTCCTTGTATATCAGGCTGTCAGACTATCTTAAGTTCACTTCTACTCCTGTCCCTCCATTTCCTGTTCGACGGAAGCACTTTTGCTGGAAGCATGAGCACCGCCCCTCAGGCGTATAGATTGATGAAGAGTCAAGCCCGGTGGTACGCCGGTCAAACATCAGTTTGGGAGGGGAATCCCGTGTTCACTGAGACGTTATCGTTCCTGCGCAACAACTGGTTACAGATTGCCATGGTGACCCTGAGCCTGGTGATCGGCGGCAACTTAGCCCAGCAATTCACGGTGCTCAGGCAGAAAACTCTGGCGGGCAAGCTGGCCCGCTTTTCGCTGGCCATGTTGTTCTCCATTTTCTATTACTGCCTGCTTTACTATCTCAGCGTCATCTTTCGCTAACCGGCCTGGGTGGGTTTTGCGGCCGGCGACCGGCAGGGTCACTCCTCGATCAGCTGATCCCGCCGGACCCGCTGCAACAGCTCGACGATACGATCGGTGAGCAGTTGATAGATAGCCTCGCCTTTTTCCGGGGTGGCTTTGGTGGCATCTCCGGTCTGGGCAAAGGCCAGGGTGCGTAACGAGATGCCCGGGTATTTGACGTTAGCCACCGCCCTGGTCCAGTTGACGTTGGCCTTGCCCATATCCACTAAGGACGGGTCAATGGCCAGCACGCAGGAAGTCTCATCTTCTCCCGCATGCCCCTGCCCAGAACAGATGGTCCTGATCTCTGCCGCGTAATCCAGCCACCAGTTGACCAGCAGCACCGACAGTCCCAGGTCTGCCAGGCGCTCCATGACGATGCTGAGGGCGGGGATATTTCCGCCGTGCCCGTTGAACAGCACCAACTTGCGCACTCCCCACTTGGCCAAGCCCCTGCCAACCTGAAACACATACTCCCCAAAAGCATCCGCCGAAACGTCGATGGTGCCGGGATAAGGCGCCAAGTTCCAGGAGTGCCCATAGGGTATTTCCGGGGCAATGATCAGCTGTTCGCCCAGCCGCTGTTCAATCAGCTGCAGGAAGTGGCGAGGGATAAGCGTATCTGTGCCCAAGGGACAGTGGTGTCCATGGGCTTCGGTCATGCCGATTGGCAGTACCGCGGTATCTGTCGCCTCCAGCGCCTGCTGGAATTGATCCATGTTCATCTGCTGCATATACATCTCTAGACCACCCCCTAAGGCTCTATCTTGGCTCGCCTCAGGTCATCCATCACGTGGTCGGTGAATTGGCCGCGGCGGGCGTACTTGCGCGAGATGTGTTCTCCCCAGCCATACTGGTCGAACCCGACCTGATCTTCACCGGGTTCTGGTTTCGGAATCTTGCTGTTGCGACTGCGGTAATAACCCTCACGAATCAGACCGGCATCCATGACGCTGAGGGCATCGGACACGTCCTCAGGGGAGAGATCGTGGTAGTTATCCTTGTGCAGCACATATTGGGTAGGTATGCGCGGACGAGCTGCTGGCGACTCAGCCGGATAACCGAGCACCATCCCCACCACCGGATAAACCCGTTCGGGCAGCTGGAACAGCTGGCGCAGCTCGGTGTCCAGATTGGGTGCCGAGCCGAGGAAACAGGTGCCCAATCCCAGGCTTTCTGCTGCCAATACCATATTTTGGGCAAAGTAAGCCACGTCTTGAATGCCCAGGAAGAGCATCATCGCATCGCTGGCGGTGTTGGTGCGCCCCTTGGAGGCAATGAACTTCTCCAGCTTGCGGAAATCCAGGCAGTAGAGCATGAACACGGGAGCCCGGGTGATCAGCGGCCCAAACAGCTCTGCCAGACGCTCTCGCTTAATCTTGTCTTTGGTGTAGATGCAGGCGTACATCTGGCCGGTGAACGGCGCCTGTTGACCCGCACGGGCAATTTTCTCAATCAGCTCGTCGGGCACATCCTGGTCAGTAAACCGGCGGATGGACGCATGGGACATGATGGCATCGATTACTGCAGTCATCGGTCAATCTACCTCCTTCTTCTCATTGGTACTTAGATTCTCTCTGTACGCTAAATATCCTATCCCGCGCTGCAAAATAAGCCTGACCGGACATGGGGACGGTTCTCACTGTCCGGTCAGTCGGACAGTGAGAACCGTCCCCATGTCCAGCTAGGTCTCTAAATCGCTAGCGGGAAAGCAGGCGCTGCAGTTCTGCCCAATCGATGACGGCCACACCCAAAGACTGGGCTTTGGCCAGCTTGCTACCGGCCTTTTCGCCGGCCAGCAGGTAGTCGGTTTGGCGGCTGACGGAACCGCTCACCTTGCCACCATTGCTCTCAATCAGCTGCTTGGCTTGATCGCGGGAGACATCCGGCAGGGTGCCGGTGATGACGACGATCTTGCCTGCCAGTGCGTCTCCGCTGGCCGCTGCCCCTTGGTGTCGCATGTTCACTCCTGCTGCCTGCAGCTTGTCGATCAGCTGACGATTGGCAGCCGCTGCAAAGTAGTCGCTGATGCTTTGCGCAATCTTCTCCCCCACATCCGGTACTTGCAGCAACTCTTCCGGGGTGGCGGCCATCAGCTGCTGCAGGTTGCGGAAGTGGCCTGCCAGGGCAGCTGCGCTTCTGGCACCCACGTAGCGGATACCGAGGGCAAAAAGCAAGCGTTCCAGCGAGTTCTGCTTGCTCTGCTCGATGGCAGCCAGCAGGTTGTCGGCCGATTTGTCACCCACCCGCTCCAACTGCAGCAACTGATCCCGCTGCAGGTAGTAGAGATCAGCCACATCGTGTACCAGGCCCTGGTTCAGCAGGGCTGTGATCATGGCCGGGCCCAGGCCGTCGATATCCATGGCATCGCGGGAGGCAAAGTGAATCAGCGTCTCTTTGATCACCGCCGGACAGCTGGCGTTGGGGCAACGCCAGGCCACCTCCCCCGGATAGCGCACCGCTTTGGTGCCGCACTCGGGGCAGTGCTCGGGCATGACGAAGGGGCGCTCCTCGCCGGTGCGCAGCTCCAGCACCGGCCCCACCACCTCCGGGATCACGTCGCCCGCCTTCTGCACGATCACCGTGTCGCCGATGCGGATGTCCTTTTCGGCGATCAGGTCAGCATTATGCAGGGTAGCGCGACTGACGACTGAACCGGCGACGGTCACCGGCTGCAAGATGGCTGTGGGATTGAGAGTGCCGGTGCGACCCAAACCCACCTCGATGTCCAACAGCTTGGTGCGCACCTGCTCGGCTGGGAACTTGTAGGCAATGGCCCAACGCGGACTCTTGGCGGTATACCCGAGCAGGTCATACAGTTGACGCTCGTTCACCTTCACCACCAGACCATCGATGTCATAGGGCAGCTGATGCCTGCGCTCGTGCCAGGAGAGGCAGTAGTCGATCACTTGCTCGATGTCGTCGAATACTGCCCTGGTGTGGTTCACCTTTAGCCCCAGCTGTTCCATCAAGGCCAGGCTAGCGGACTGGGTGGGCGGCAACTCCTGATCCAGGTCAGCCAGAGTATAAAGAAATATCCGCAGCCCCCGGGCAGCGGTGACTTTGGGGTCAAACTGCCTCAAGGAACCGGCCGCCGCGTTGCGGGGATTGGCAAACAATGGCTGGCCCAGCTCCATCCGCTGCTGGTTGAGGCGTAAGAACTCCGCCTTGGGCATGTAAGCCTCGCCGCGCGCTGTCAGGCTGCGCTCCGCCTGCAGGCGCAACGGAACCTCAGGTAGCGTGCGCAGATTGCTGGTGATATCCTCACCGGTCACTCCGTCGCCCCGAGTGGCTCCCCGCACCAGCCTTCCTTCCTGATACTCCAGCGAGACGGCCAGTCCATCGATCTTCAATTCCACGATGTAAGTAAGCTGGCGCTCCCCGGCCATCTCCCTCACCCGTCGCTGCCATTCCCGTAGGTCGTCCGGGTTATGGGCGTTGGACAGGCTGAACATCGGCACCCGATGGGTGACGCTGTCAAAGCCGGCCGCAGGAGCGGCCCCTACCCGCTGGGTAGGCGAGTCGGGGGTAACCAGGTCGGGGAAGTTTTGCTCGAGCCGCAGCAGTTCCTGCAGTAGACGATCGTATTCCGCATCGGAGATGGCGGGCTGATCCAACACATAATAAAGGTAATTATGGCGGTGCAACGCTTGCCGCAATTCGTTGGCTCGCACCATGGCTGCCTGTCTATCTGCCATCACTTGAACATCACCTCCCAGGTTAAGCAGCTGTTATTCGTCGTCATGCCCTCTCCAGTGAAGTATACTGCATGGATAGTGTCTTCAATCCGTACTGATCGAAGGCTACGGTGACCAGCAAATCGCTGCCACTATTGCGGGAGACGATCACCGTTCCCAGACCAAAGTTCTTGTGGACCACCCGCTCGCCGTCCACGAACTTGTTAGCGGGGGCTGGCCTGGACGGAGTCCTTTGCGCTGCCGGGCTGTTGTTTGTCCATGCCACCGCTGCCGCCCGGCCCCCGCCAAAGCTGCGTTCTTCCTTCACTTCATCCGGGATTTCTGCCAGGAAACGGGACGGTTGATTATAGCTCTGCTTGCCAAAGAGCAAGCGCTGCCAGGAGTAGGATAGATAGAGCCTCTCTTTGGCGCGGGTGATACCCACGTAGCAGAGGCGGCGCTCCTCTTCCAGTTCTGCCTCGTCAGCCAAAGCGCGCATGTGGGGGAAGACCCCTTCCTCCAAGCCGGACAGAAAGACCACCCGGTACTCCAATCCTTTAGCTGTATGCAGGGTGAGCAAGCTCACTTGGTCCCCATCGGCGCTAGTATCGGCATCAGACACCAACTCAATTCTGGAGAGGAAGGCTGCCAGGTCGTTGTCGGCCTGCTCCCGCTCGAACTCCTTGGCTACAGAGATGAATTCCTGCAGGTTCTCCACACGCGCCTGGTTTTCCGGTGTCTTCTCTGCCTGCAGAACAGACAGATAGCCGGATTTGTCCAGCACCGTTTCCACCAGCTCTGCCACCGTCAGATAGGCCGCCATCTCCCGCCACAGGGCCAGGTCCAGAGCAAAGTCCTGCACTTTGCCTGCGGCTGCCTTCCCTAAGCCGGGGACTTGGTGGGCGTTGGCAGCTGCTTGGCTCAATGATTGACTGCTGGCCTCTGCGTAGTCCTGCAGGCGTTGCACGGTGACAGCGCCGATGCCCCGCTTGGGCACATTCACCACCCGGGCAAAACTGAGGCTGTCATTGGGGTTGACCAACAGACGCAGATAGGCGATCAGGTCCTTGATCTCCTTGCGCTGGTAAAACTCCACCCCCCGGTACATCACATAGGGCAGATCGCGGCGCAGAAAGGCTTCCTCGATCACCCGGGATTGGGCATTGGTGCGATAGAGCACCGCCATATCTGCTAGGCGATACCCTTGTTGGCGCAGATAGGCGATTTCGTCGGCTATCAACCCGGCCTCCTCGCGCTCGTCGTTGGCGGCCAGCACCTGCACCGGCTCCCCCATCGGGTTGGCAGTCCACAGCCGCTTGCTCTTGCGATAGACATTGTGGCCCACCACGGCGTTGGCAGCATCCAGGATATTTTGGGTGGAACGGTAGTTCTGCTCCAGCTTGATCACCGTGGCATCGGGGAAGTCCTGCTCGAATTCCAGGATGTTGCGTAGGTCGGCACCCCGAAAAGCGTAAATGGACTGGTCGTCATCCCCTACCACCAGCAAATTGCGGTGTTTGGCAGCCAGGAGCTTGACCAGGGTATACTGGGCGTGGTTGGTATCTTGATATTCGTCCACCAGCACATAACGAAACTGCTGCTGATAGCCCGCCAGCACGTCGGCGTTTTTTTGCAGCAACTCCACACACATCCACAGCAGATCGTCAAAATCGACGGCGTTGTTCTGCAGCAGCTTGCGCTGGTACAGACGATAGACAGCCGCCACTGTCTCTTCCAGAAAATCGCTGCTACGGCGCTCGTAAGCCTCTGGCGACTGCAATTCGTTCTTGGCTTTGCTGATCAAAGACAGGACCATTGAGGGTTTGAACTTGTCTGCTGAGACATTCAGCTCGCGCAGACACTCCTTGATCAGCGTGGTCTGCTCCGAGGCATCATAAATGACGAAATTCTTGCCCAAACCAACCCGCTCGCCGTCACGGCGCAAGATGCGCACGCAGGCGGAGTGAAAGGTGCTCACCCACATCCCACGGGTGTTGGGCACCAATTCCGCTACCCGCTGCTGCATCTCTGCTGCCGCTTTGTTGGTGAAAGTGATAGCCAGAATGTTCAGGGGCGAAACCCCCAGCTCGCGGATCAAATAGGCTATGCGATAGGTCAGCACCCGGGTTTTGCCGCTGCCGGCACCGGCCAGGATCAGCAAAGGTCCTTGGCCGTGGGTGACTGCTTTCCGTTGTACTGGGTTGAGGTTGTCCAAAAACTGCATAGTCTCCTCCTTGTTCCCCGAAGGGAATGACAGTTGCGGTGCACAATCAGATGCCACCGGACGCTTTGAAGTTGATGCGGCAGCATAGCCAGTTGACCTGATGTGCTGGCATTTAGTTTAACTTTCGTGGCCGGGACAAGCAAATCCTCTCCATCTGAATCGAAAAAATGTTCGCCCCTGTCTCCATTGTGGCGCAAAAAGCAAGAAGCCCCACCTGAGGCTTCCTATGAACGTCTCAACTGTCCAGAGCTGCTGCCACCTGCTGATAGAGGTCGTCCAGCTCGAAGGGTTTGCAGAGCCAGCCCGTCACTGATAACTCGTCGGTCCAGTCTGTTGCCAAATCCTGCTCGTCGGCAGTGATCAACATCACCGGGACCTCCCGGTAAGAGCGGCGCAACTCCCTGAGAGTGTCTGCTCCTGACATTCCCGGCATGTTCACATCCAGCAGCACCAGGTCTGGCCGTTGGCGACGCATACACTCCAGCGCCTGACGGCCACTGGCAGCCGTCTGCACGGTGTAACCGACCGCCCCCAGCGCCTCAGCCAACAGTACCCGAATACCAGCCTGATCGTCCACCACCAGAATCAGTTTGTTCTTCAACGCAATGCACCACCCATCAGTTCCCGCTATTTGACCTGTTTCGACACTTCTTTCGACACCTTTCGCGTCAAACCCTGCTGTCAATCGGTTATTGATCCCACTTAATCACTAGGCTCCACTTTCAGAAAAGATTATAATAGGTATTAGCATTCAGTATTCATCGACGGAGAAAGGTGAGGGACCATGCAAGTCATCGATAACCGAGGATTGAACTGCCCTGAACCGGTGATCCGCACCAAGCGCGCTTTGGATGCGTTGCCGGAGGGGAACATCGTCTCGCTGGTGGACAATGCGGTGGCCAAGGAAAACGTGTTGCGGCTGGTGCAAACCCTGGGACTGGCCGCCACCGTATGCGAAGACCAGGATCTTTACCGCATCACCATTACCAAGGGGTGCCGACAGGCCGTGGACAGCGAAGATGAGTATCCTGTCCAGCCCCAGTCGAGAACGGTGCTGCTGGTACAGACCGAGCAGATGGGCACCGGCGACGAGCGGCTGGGGCGGGTGCTGATCAAGAGCTTTTTCTACGCACTGGCAGAGAGCGCAGACTTGCCTCAGTCGATCTTCTTCCTGAACAGCGGCATTAAGCTGACCTGCCAGGGGTCACCCGTGCTGCCCTATCTCGAGCAGCTGCAAGCACGAGGAGTGGAGCTGCAAAGCTGCGGCACCTGCTTGGATTTCTATGGGATGAAAGAACAGCTGGCCATTGGCGGAGTAAGCAACATGTACACCATCGTCGAGGCCATGCTGCAAGCGGGCAAGACGATCACTTTGGGCTAAGAACCAGGAAAAGAAAAACGGACCTGCGTTATGGAACTAAACGCAGGTCCGTGTGTTTCTTATAGATTTAGCCCAGGCCAATGCCCGCTGAACACCTCTTCTGCGGGGCCGGTCATAAACAGCTGCTGTCGATTACGCCAATGGATATGCAGGCGGCCGCCGGGAAGCTCCACCGAGAGCTGCGGTTCGGTCAGTCCGCAGAGCACAGCGGCTACGGCCACAGCACAGGCACCGGTGCCGCAAGCCAACGTAGGGCCCACACCGCGTTCCCAAACCCTTACCTTTACCGTCTCCCGATCGATCACCTGTACGAATTCCACATTGGTCCCGCTGGGGAAGGAGGGGTGCCGCCCCAGAAAGGAGCCCTGCTCCTCCAGATCGACTGCATCTACGTCGGGCACGAAGACCACAGCATGGGGAACGCCAGTAGAGACAGCCGTCACCCGGTAAACCTGATTCTGGTCAACGATGGGCACCAGCACGGCTGGATGGCGGTCGCAGCCCATGGGTATCAGCTTTGGATCCAGGATAGGAGAGCCCATATTCACCGTCACCGCCGAGACCTGGCCGGCAGCCAGATGCAGCCGAATATGACGTATTCCGGCTGGAGTCTCCACCGACATTTCCTCGCGGCAGCAAAAACCGTGTTGGTAGGCATACTTGGCCAGACAGCGAATGGCGTTGCCGCACATCTCTGCTTCACTGCCATCGGCGTTCCAGATACGCATGGACAGGTCGGCCACCTGCGACCGGGAGATAAATATCAATCCATCCGCCCCCACACCGAAATGGCGATCGCAGACCAACTTGGCCAGTCTCGCCGGGTCGGCTACTGGCCAACCTGCAAAGGCTTCCACGAGGACGAAATCGTTGCCGATGCCTTGCACCTTGGTAAATTTCATCGTGCTTACCTCCTAGCGCTGCAAAAACGGGGACTGTCCCCGTTTTTGCAGTCCTCTATAGGGCGTGATGGGCGATGTCGCGGCGGTAATGGGCGCCAGGGATGTTGATCTCCCGTACGCCGCTGTAGGCTTTGGCCACGGCTGCCGCCAGGCTATCCCCCAGTGCCGATACAGCTAGAATGCGCCCCCCGCTGGTGACCAGGCCCTGCGGGCGCCGGCTGGTGCCAGCCTGGAAGACCAAACATCCCAATTCCTCGGCCTGTTCGATACCGCAGATGGGCAACCCCTTGGGATAGGTGCCCGGGTAGCCGGGGCTACTAATCACCACGGTGGCACAAGCTTGCTGGTGCAGCTCCACCGTAGTTCCGTGCAGCTGTCCGCTGGCTGCCGCCTGCAGCAACGGCAACAGATCGCTCTTGATGCGCGGAAGCACCACCTGTGCCTCCGGGTCACCAAAGCGGGCGTTGAATTCGATCACCTGCGGACCCTCTGCGGTGAGCATCAGGCCGAGGTAAAGCACACCGCGGTAAGGGCAGCCCAGCTGCCGCAAGCCGCGGATGGTGGGCAGCAGGATCCGCTCCACCGCCTGCTGCTGCAATTCGGCACTAAAGGCGGGCACTGGGGAATAGGCACCCATGCCACCGGTGTTTGGCCCTTGATCACCATCGAAGACGCGCTTGTGATCCTGCGCCGACGGCAGCAGCAGATAACTCTCTCCGTCTACCAAAGCGAACAATGAGACTTCCTGTCCGGTGAGGAAGGACTCGATCACCACCGAGTGACCGGCAGCGCCATATCTGCCAGCCTGCAACATTTCCTGCAGTACCTGTTCAGCTGTGGCCAGGTTCTCCACCACTACCGCCCCTTTGCCGGCGGCCAGACCGGATGCTTTGATCACCAGGGGATAGGTCTGTTCAGCGGCGTACGAACGGGCCTGCTCCCAGTCGCTGAACACCCGGTAGCTGGCGGTGGGGATGCCGTGGGTGTGCATGAATTCCTTGGCCCAAGCCTTGCTGCTCTCCAGGCGGGCCGCCGCCTGAGTGGGTCCAAAGGCCAGGATACCGCGGACGGCCAGTTGGTCCACTAGCCCCAGGGCCAACGGTTCCTCCGGCCCGACCACCACCAGGTCGATCCTCTCCTCCTCCGCCACCTTGACTACTCCCGCTACGTCGTTAGCCCCAACGGGCAAACAGGTCGCATAACGAGCGATGCCCGGGCTGCCGGGAGCAGCATAAAAAGCGGTCAGCAAGGGGCTCTGGCTGATTTTCCAGGCCAGGGAATGTTCTCTGCCACCGCTGCCGATTAATAGTACGCGCACGCCTTTAACCTCCTTCTCGCAAGTCCGCCTGAGTCACGGGGACGGTTCTCTTGGCTCAGCGGAATGAGTCAGCGGAACTGTCCGAGAGTGCTGACAAACGGCCGAAGGCTGTCACTCTGAACAAAGTGAAGAGTCTATTCGGCCCGTAAATACAGGCTTCTGCAAGATTCTTCGCTGCGCTCAGAATGACAAAACCGGGCTTCTTCAGTGGTTTCGAACCGTCCCCGTGACTCGAAAAGTGGGTTTTCCGGAACCGTCCTCCCAAACCAGCTAGTGCCGGAAGTGGCGATGGCCGGTGAAGACCATGGCGATGCCATGACGGTTGGCCGCCTCGATGCTCTCCTGGTCGCGGATGGAACCACCCGGCTGCACGATGGCCTTGATGCCGGCGGCAGCGGCTGCCTCCACCACGTCCGAGAACGGAAACAGGCCGTCAGAAGCCAGCACCGCACCGGCGGTAGCCGCCCCACCCCGCTCCATGGCGGAGATGGCGGCGTCGATGCGGTTGACCTGTCCGGTACCGATGCCGCAGGTGGCGCCGTGCTTGGCCACCACGATGGCATTCGACTTGGCGAACTTGACCACGCGCCAGGCAAACCGCAGGTCCTGCAGCTGCTCCTCGCTGGGGGCTGCCTCGGTGACCACCTGCCAGTTTTCCGCTTCCGGGGCGATCAAGTCAGCATTCTGCACCAGCAAGCCCCCCGTCACCCGTTTGAAGTCCAAACCAGCCTGGGAGGCGGGCACCAACGGGCCGACGGCCAGCAGGCGCAAGTTCTTCTTGGCGGAGAGAATTGCGGCCGCTTCGGGAGAGAACTCGGGCGCGATGACGATGTCCAGAAACAGCTTCTTCAGTTCCAGCGCCGTCGCTTCGTCCACCGTGCGGTTGAGGGCGACGATACCGCCAAAGATGGACACCGGGTCAGCGTCGTGGGCCCGGCGATAGGCCTCCACCAAGGTATCGCCCACAGCCACGCCACAGGGGTTGGTATGCTTGACCGCCACCGCTGCCGGTTGGGTGAACTGGCGCACCATGTCCATGGCGGCATCGGCATCGTTGAGGTTGCAGAAGGACAGCTCCTTCCCCTGCAGTTGCCTGGCCTTGGCCAGGCTGGGCTGCGGGGCGTTCACTTCCCGGTAGAAGGCAGCCTGCTGATGGGGGTTTTCCCCATAGCGCAGTGACTGCGCCCGGTCAAAGGTCAAAGTCAACGTCTCGGGGAGCAGCTCGTCGGGCGCATATTGCTGTCCCAAATACTGGGCGATCATAGCGTCATAGCGGGCGGTATGGCGAAATGCTTCCAGCGCCAAGCGTTGGCGGAACTGCAGCGGGAGCTCGCCGACGCTCTCCAGGTAATTGATAATCTGATCGTAGTGAGCCCGGTTCACCACCACTGCCACCGCCTGATGATTCTTGGCGGCAGACCGCAGCATGCTAGGGCCACCGATGTCGATGTTCTCGATCGCCTCATCCAAAGTGACACCCGGTCGGGCTACCGTCTCGGCAAAGGGGTACAGGTTGCAGACCAGCAGATCGATGGGGACGATAGCGTGTTCTGCCAGAGTATCCATGTGCTGCTGCAGGTCGCGTCGGGCCAGCAGGCCGGCGTGTACCCGCGGGTGCAGCGTCTTCACCCGGCCGTCCAACATCTCCGGAAACCCGGTCACTTCGTCGATGGACAGCACTTGCAGTCCGCTGTCCCTGAGCAGCCTATAGGTGCCACCGGTGGACACCAGTTCCACTCCCAGCCGCCCCAGGGCAGCTGCAAAATCCACTATCCCGGTCTTATCCGATACGCTGATCAGCGCTCTCTTCAGCATGATCATCGACCTCCCCACTCTTTTCTGGCAATATCCGCACCCGGCGACCGCAGAGCCGCAGCCTGCCTTCTGAGAACAGTTTGACCGCTTGCACATATAGCCGGTGTTCCACCTGCAGCACCCGGCTGGACAGGCTGTCCACCGTGTCGTCATCGTACACCGGCACAGCCTCCTGCAGGATGATCGGGCCGGAGTCTACCCCGGCCTCCACAAAGATGATGGTCGCGCCGCTGACCTTGACTCCGTAGTCCAAAACCGCCTGATGCACCCGCTGTCCATAGAATCCCGGCCCAGCGAAAGCCGGAATCAGCGCCGGATGGGTGTTCATGATCCGTCCGGCATAGGCGGAGATAAAAGGCTCCGTCAGCACCGACATGAATCCAGCCAGCAACACCAGGTCTGGCTGGTAGGGGCTCACTGCCTGCAGCACTGCTTGGCTGAACGCATGTAGATCATCGCCGTAGCGTTTGCGGCTGACCACTACGGTGGGAATTCCGTGCCGCTCAGCCCGCTGCAAGGCGAAGGCCTGGCGCCTGGTGCTGACCACTACGGCCACTTCAGCGGCCAACTGCCCTGCCTCGCAGGAATCGATGATCGCCTGCAGATTGGTACCGCCACCGGATACCAGCACGGCCAGCCGGACAGTCATCGGTAGTTCACCCCTTGTCCAGCCACCACGCTGCCGATCAGGAAGGCCTGCTCACCTAACTGATTGGCGGCCGTCAGCGTCTGTTCCGCCTGTTCGGCAGGCACCGCCAGCACAAACCCAATGCCCATATTGAAGGTGCGATACATATCCTCCACCGGCACATCGCCAATACGTTGCAGATACGGGAAGATGGGCGGCACAGGCCAACTGCCCCGGATAATCTCCACTCCCAAACCCTGCGGCAACATGCGGGGAACGTTTTCGGTCAGCCCCCCGCCGGTGATATGAGCCATCCCCTTGATGTTGCACTGCTGCTTCAGCTGGAGCACCGTAGGCACATAGATACGAGTAGGCGTGAGCAGAATCTCTCCTAGCGTCTGTTGCTCTCCGAGTGCAGGCACCATATCGGTCAGTTGATGCTGGGCTATTTCCAGCACCAGCTTGCGCACCAGGGAGAAGCCGTTGCTGTGCACGCCGCTGGAAGCCAGACCGACTAACACATCCCCCGGCCGGATGGCGCTGCCGTCAATCAGCTCTGATCGGTCGGCCACCCCCACGGCAAAACCGGCCAAATCGTACTCGTTCTTGGCATACATGCCCGGCATCTCAGCCGTCTCGCCGCCGATCAAAGCACAACCTGCCAAACGGCAGCCAGCCGCCACACCAGCTACGATGCTGGCGATCTTCTCCGGCACCAGTCGGTCGCAGGCAATGTAGTCCAAGAAGAACAGCGGCTCAGCTCCTTGCACCAACACGTCGTTGACACACATGGCTACACAGTCGACCCCAATGGTATCGTGCCGATCAGCCAAGAAAGCCAATTTCAGTTTTGTCCCCACACCATCGGCTCCGGCTACCAACACTGGCTGTTGATACGGCCGGTTAGGCAATCCGATCAGGCCGCCAAAACCGCCGAAATCCCCCAGCACTTCAGGACGGAAGGTGGAGCGGACCGCCTCTTTCATCAGACTGACCGCCCGATCGTTGGCAGTGACATCCACGCCGCTGGACTGATAGGTGATGGGACTCATCTCATTCCACTTCCTTTGCTTTGAATCCTTGGCAGGAACCCTGGCAGGGCTCGTTGCTCAACCGTTCTGGATAGTCGCCGGTCAAACAAGCCATGCAATAGCCATCGCCGGTGACAGCCTTGAGCATCCCCGACTTACTGAGGAAACCCAAGGAGTCAGCACCGATCAGCTGCCTGATCTCCTCCACCGAGTGGTTGGCAGCCACCAGCTCGCGCTTATCAGGAGTATCGATACCATAGTAGCAAGGGGAAATATACGGCGGACTGGAGACGCGGAAATGCACTTCTTTCGCTCCCGCCTCTCGCAGCATGCGGATCAGATTGCTGGTGGTGGTTCCGCGCACGATGGAGTCGTCCACCACCACCACCCGCTTTCCTTCCAACACATGACGGTTGGGATTGAGCTTCAGGCGAACCTTCAGATCTCTCAGGGACTGGCCGGGTTGAATGAAAGTGCGTCCGACATAGCGATTCTTGACCAACCCCTCGTCATAGGGCAGGCCAGACGCCAGGGAATAGCCTACGGCGGCAGCCAGCGCGGAGTCAGGAACGCCGACGACGATATCGGCAGCAGCCGGCTGTTCCTCGGCCAACACCTGCCCTAACCGTCGCCGCACCTGATGCACATTCAGCCCATCCACCACCGAGTCGACCCGGGCGAAATAGATATACTCGAAGATGCAGGATGCACGCTTAGGGCGGGGACCCAAATGTTCGCTATGCAGCCCATCACCATCGATGATCAGGATTTCACCAGGTTCCAGGTCCCGAATGATATCGGCTCCCATGGCGTCAAAGGCAGCCGACTCGGAAGCCACCACATAGCCGTCACCCAGCTTGCCCAGGATCAAGGGGCGAAAAGCCCGCGGATCACGCACAGCAATCAGCTGATCATCTGAAAGCATCACCAAGCTATAAGCCCCCCGAACTTGGCTCAGCGCTTGGCGGATGGCGACGACGATACCCTCGCGGCGATAGCGAGCGATCAGATTGAGGATCACTTCACTGTCGCTGTTGGTCTGGAAAACCTGACCGTTCAACTCCATTTCCTCGCGCAGCCGATCGGTGTTGGCCAGGTTGCCATTGTGGGCCAAAGCCAGGTTGCCCTGCAGATAACGGATGATGAACGGCTGAGCATTGGACAAATCGGTTTCGCCCGAGGTGGAATAGCGTACATGACCGATGCCCAGCATTGGCTGAATGCTTTCCAACTCGCTCAGATTGGTTGGGTTGAACACATCCGAGACCAACCCCACGCCTTTGGTGAGCTTGATCTGTTGTCCGTTACTGATGGCAATGCCGCTGCTCTCCTCGCCGCGATGCTGCAGCGCAAACAGACCCACATATAACAGCCCCGCCATGTCCGGCTGGGCACCGTAGATGCCCAGCACGCCACATTCCTCTTTGATTGCGGCTAACTCCCCATAAGACACGGTATCGCCTCCTGCCATGTCCTCTGCAATTTGCTTAATGTAGTTTTGATCTTTGTCTCACCGTTGATGGCAATGGAGAGTTCTTCGCCGCCTACTGTGCCCAATTCTGCCGCCGGAACACCGGCCTCTCTGGCTGCGGAAAGCAATGCCTGCGCCTGTTCGGCAGGTAGAGTGACCACTACCCGGGATTGGCTCTCCGAGAATAGCAGTTCGTCCGGACGCAAGTGGGAACTCAGGCTCACCCGGCACCCCAGTCCGCCACTGATGGCCGACTCGGCCAGCGCTACGGCCAGACCACCCTCTGCGCAATCATGGGCAGAGTGGATGTCCAAGGTGGCGATTTGCCAGAGCAGCAGTTGCTGCAGCGCCGTCTCCAGCGAGAGGTCCAACCTGGGTGGAGCACCCTGCTCCAAGCCATGCACCACTGCCAAATATTCGCTGCCGCCGATTTCCGGCAAGGTTTCACCCAGGAGCACGATGGCATCGCCGCTGACCTTGAAGCCTTGGGTCACCCGTCGCCCAATATCCGGCAACAGGCCGATCATGCCGACGGTAGGGGTGGGATAGACCGCTTGCCCGTTAGTTTCGTTGTAGAAACTGACGTTACCGCCGGTAACCGGGGTATCCAGCGCCCGGCAAGCATCACCCATGCCCCGCACTGCTTCCTTGAACTGCCAGAAGACCTCCGGCCGTTCCGGGCTGCCGAAGTTGAGGCAATTGGTGATCGCCAACGGCTTGGCACCAGCACAAACCAGATTGCGAGCTGCCTCGGCCACCGCCGCCATCCCGCCGATATAGGGATCAAGGTAAACGTAGCGGCTATTGCAGTCGACGCTCATGGCCAGACCCTTGTTGGTTCCCTTGATGCGCAGCACCGCCGCGTCAGAACCGGGCGGCACCACGGTATTGTCGCGAACCATGTGATCGTATTGCTGGAAGACCCAAGCCTTCTCGGCGATATTAGGGCTCCGCAACAATTGGTGCAGCGTTGCGGTCAGATCGTGCGGCAACGGCAGCTCTTTTGGAAGCTGCTGCCGCTCATCCTGCCAGGCCGGGCGCTGGGATGCCGCATGGTAAACTGGGGCTTCGTCGGTCAGTGCCTTGGCGGGCACGTTAGCCACCACCACCCCATTTTCCAGAATACGGAAGTAACCGTCGTCGGTGACGCGACCGATCTGCACCGCATTTAGCCCCCACTTATGGAAGACCTCCTGGACCTCGTCCGCTCGGTCCGGCTCCACCACCACCAGCATGCGCTCCTGGGATTCGGAAAGCATCACCTCGTAAGGTGTCATCCCCGGTTCGCGGCGGGGAACCAAGGCCACATCCAACTCGACGCCGCTGTTGCCGCGGCTAGCCATCTCGCTGCCAGAGGAGGTAAGCCCGGCTGCACCCAAGTCCTGCATACCGACGACCAACTTGCGTTCGATCAGCTCCAGGCAAGCCTCCAGCAACAGCTTCTCCATGAAGGGATCGCCTACTTGCACCGAAGGGCGCTTGGCCTGAGAAGCTTCGGACAGCTCTTCCGAAGCGAAAGTAGCCCCGTGGATGCCGTCGCGGCCGGTGCTGGCACCAACCAACATCACCGCATTGCCCACGCCGGCAGCCGTGCCTTTGGCCAACGCTTTTTGATCGATCAAACCGACGCACATGGCGTTGACCAGGCAGTTGCCTTTGTAGCTGTCATTGAAGTAGACCTCGCCGGCCACGGTGGGAATGCCCAGACAGTTGCCGTAACCAGCGATGCCAGCCACCACTCCGGAAAATAGGAAACGCTGGTGGGCATCGGTCAGCGGCCCAAAGCGCAGCGAGTTCAACAATGCTATAGGGCGGGCACCCATGGCAAAAACGTCTCTGACGATGCCACCCACTCCGGTGGCCGCACCCTGGTAAGGCTCGATGGCTGAGGGGTGGTTATGGCTTTCGATCTTAAACACGACTGCTTGTCCGTCGCCGATATCCACCACACCGGCATTCTCTCCCGGGCCCTGCAAGACTTGCGGTCCCTCGGTAGGAAAAGTCTTCAGCACCGGGCGGGAATGCTTGTAGCTGCAATGCTCGGACCACATCACGGAGAACAGGCCGACTTCCACGTAGTTCGGCTCGCGTCCCAGGATCTGAACGATGCGTTCATACTCCGACTCCCGCAGGCCCATCTGCTGCCAAACCTGCTTATCCATTGACTTTCCCTCCTGCCTGCAAGATGGAATCAAAAATCAGCTTGCCGTCCACCGAACCGAGGATGGCCTCTGCCGCCCGCTCGGGATGGGGCATCATCCCCAGCACATTACCCTCCCGGCTGCAGATGCCGGCGATGTTGCCGATGGAGCCGTTGGGATTGGCCGCTGGCGTGACAGCGCCGGTGGCATCGGCGTAGCGGAAAAGGATTTGGCCCTGCGCTTCCATGGCCTGCAGCGTCTCGGGGTCAACAAAGTAGTTCCCGTCCATGTGGGCGATTGGCACCCTGAGTAGCTGTCCGGGCTCTGCTGCCTGGGTGAACACCGAATGGTTGTGCTCCACCCGCAGGTAGAGATGCTGGCAACGGAATTGCAGATGGTCATTGCGACGCATCGCACCGGGCAGCAAACCAGCTTCCAGCAGAATCTGAAATCCGTTGCAGATACCCACCACCAGGCCGCCGCGCTGGGCGTGGGCTTTCACCGCCTGCATCACCGGCGAGAGGCTGGCAATGGCACCTGAGCGCAGATAGTCGCCGTAGGAAAAGCCGCCAGGCAACAGCACGCAATCGGCCCCGGCCAGGTCCTGAGAAGTATGCCAGACGTACTCCGTCGGCTGCCCCAGCACCTCTTTGGCCACATGATAGCAGTCCACGTCGCAGTTGGAGCCCGGGAACACGACTACCGCGAACTTCATGACACTACCTCCAGCTGAAAGCTGTAATCCTCCAGCACAGGGTTGGTCAACAGCCGCTGACAGATGGACTTCACTTGTTCCTCTGCCTCAGACTGACTGGCGGCATTCAGTTCCACCGTAATGAACTTGCCCACCCGCACTGACTGCATCGAAGAGAAGCCCAACTGTTTCAAGCTGCCCAAAATAGCTTGTCCTTGGGGATCCAAAACGCCTTCCTTGAGGGTGACGTAGATACTAGCTCTCCACATGTAATTCGCCTCCTGTCAACCGACGGTAGATTTCCCGATAAGCCTCTTCTACTCCGCCCAAATCACGGCGGAACCTATCTTTGTCCAGCTTCTCCCGCGTATCCATATCCCAGAAACGGCAGGTATCCGGCGAGATTTCGTCGCCTAGCAGCACCTGTCCCCGATGCCGACCGAATTCCAGTTTAAAGTCCACCAACAGCACACCCCGTTCCGCCAGGTGCTGCTGCAGCAACCGATTCACCTGCAACGCCTGCCGGGAGAGGATCTCCAGCTCCTCATCGCTGGCCCAGCCAAAGGCGCGGACATGGTCGCTGTTGACCAACGGATCTCCCAGCGCGTCGTCCTTATAGTAATACTCCAATACCGGACACTTGAGGGGAGTACCCTCGGCAATACCCAGCCGCTTGGCCATCGAGCCAGCGGCGATGTTGCGCACCACCACCTCCACTGGGATGATCTCCAACGTCTTGACCAGCATCTCCCGCTGACTGATCACCGAGAGGAAGTGGCTGGGAACGCCCTGCTCGGCCAGCATCTGAAAGAAATGGGCCGAGATCAGGTTGTTCAAAATGCCCTTATGGCTGATCTGCCCCCGCTTCTGCGCGTTGAAAGCGGTGGCATCATCCTTGTAGTAAATCCAATAGATATCCGGATCGTCGGTACGAAAGACCCGCTTGGCCTTCCCCTCATACAACTGCTCCAGCTTCTTGATATCCAACTGCTTTCCCCCCAATTCGTTGATCAAGAACGCACTCATCCCGATGGGGACATTCCTCTACCCACAAAACCTGCTTCTCTGCAGAGGTGTGTCCCCTGACCGACAGAGACTTATCTCCTCGCGCCCCGCTAGGACGCAACCCATCCCATGGGGACACTTGAGAGGTGCATCCCTGCGCACTCCGCTAGAAAACGCGGTCGAAGATCTGCTCAATGTTCTTCAGATGATAACCCAGGTCGAAACAGGCCGCCAGCTCGTCGGCAGATAACACCGCCGTCACTTCTTCATCCGCGGCCAGCAGTTGCTGGAAGTCCAGGCCGCTCTCCCAGGAACGCATGGCGTTCTTCTGCACCAGGTCGTAGGCCTGCTCGCGGGTCATGCCGCGCTCGATCAGCGTCAGCAGCACATGCTGTGAGAAGACCAAGCCGTGGCTGCGCTGCATGTTACGGCGCATGTTCTCCGGATAGACATGCAGGTCCCGCATCACCCGGGTGAACACATGCAGCATGTAGTGCACCGCCAAGGTGGCGTCGGGCAAGATGATCCGCTCCACAGAGGAGTGCGAGATATCCCGCTCATGCCACAGGGCAACGTCTTCCAGGGAAGCCAAGGCATAGCCGCGCACCACCCTGCTCAGCCCGGCCACCCGCTCACACATGATCGGATTGCGTTTGTGCGGCATGGCCGAAGATCCCTTCTGCCCCCGCCGGAAAGGCTCCTCCACTTCGCGGGTTTCGGTCTTTTGCAGGCCGCGGATCTCGGTGGCGAACTTCTCCAGCGAGCTGGCGATGATAGCCAGGGTGGTTAACACCTGGGCATGCCGATCCCGCTGCAGAGTCTGGGTGGCCACCGGGGCTGGCTTCAGTCCCATCTTGGCGCAGACATACGCCTCGATGCTGGGGTCGATATTGGCATAGGTACCGACAGCGCCGGATAGCTTGCCAAAGGCGATGTTCTCTCGGGCAGCCACCAGTCGGTCCCGGTTGCGCTGCATTTCAGCCACCCAGAGAGCTAACTTCAAGCCGAAGGTGGTGGGCTCGGCATGCACTCCGTGGGTGCGGCCCATCATCGCAGTGTACTTGTGAGTGAGGGCCTGCTCCCTCAGCACCGACTGCAGGCGATCGATGTCGGCGATGATCATGGTCAACGCCTCCACAATCAGGGCCGAGAGGGCAGTATCCACCACATCGGTGGAAGTCAATCCATAATGCACCCACTTGGATTCGGGACCCATGCTTTCAGATAGGCAGCGGGTGAAGGCCACCACATCGTGATTGGTCTCCTGCTCGATCTCCAAGACCCGTTCTACGGTAAAGCTGGCCTTCTGCTTGATCAACTGCACATCCGACCAGGGGATTACCCCCAGCTCGGCCCAGGCTTCGCAAGCGTAAATCTCCACATCCAGCCATTTCTTAAACTTGTTTTCCAGTGTCCAAATGGCTGCCATATCCGGCAGTGAGTAGCGCTCAATCATCGCATCTCATCTCCTTGCTTCTGAGAATAGGCCTGATGACCCAGCGACTGCAGGCGAGCGTCCTTCTCCAGCACCGCCTGGGCCATTCGCTCCTTCTCCGCCTGTAAAGCAACGGCAACCCGTTCGTCCCCTACCCCGATAATCTGCAAAGCCAGCAGGGCGGCGTTCTTGGCGGCACCGATCCCCACCGTAGCCACCGGCACTCCCGGGGGCATCTGCACGATGCTGTAGAGAGCATCCTGACCGTCCAAAACTTTGCTGGCTAGGGGAACGCCGATCACCGGGAGGGTAGTATAAGCGGCGATCACTCCCGGCAAATGGGCGGCCATTCCGGCAGCGGCGATAATCACCTGATAGCCCTGCTCACGGGCTTGACCCGCTAATTCCGCTACCATTTGAGGCACGCGGTGAGCCGACAGTATGCGCATGTGGCAAGCTACATCAAAGGCTGCCAGGGTGTCCGCCGCTTGGCTGATCACCGGCAAGTCCGAGTCACTGCCCATGACGATCAGAACTGGAGTCGGTCTTTGTGACAAAATTACTTACCCCCTTCTATTTAAGAAGAGAGGTAAGTCAGGTCAGACTTACCTCTCTTGAATGGGTGCGTTAGGGGCGGCTCTATCCCCAGATCAGCCAGACGACGAACAGCAGGCTGAGCACGTACATAGTAAAGGAGACTTCCTTGGCCTTGCCGCAGAGTACCCGTAAGGCTGTGTAAGCGAGAATGCCCCAAACGATGCCTTCGGCGATGGAGAAGGCAAAAGGCATCATCACGATGGCCAGGAAGGCAGGGATAGCTTCCAGGTAATCGCCAAAGTTAATCTTAACAACAGGCTCCATCATGAAAATACCAACGATGATTAGAATAGGGGCAGTGGCTGCTCCCGGGATCATGAAAGCTAGCGGTGCCATGAAGAGGGAAGCCAGGAACAAGACTCCGGTGGTGACTGCGGTGAGGCCGGTGCGACCGCCCTCGGCCACGCCGGAAGCGCTCTCCACGTAGGTGGTGACGGTGCTCGTACCCAGCGCAGCTCCGAGCATAGTGCCAATTGCGTCAGCCATCAGCGCTTTGTCGGCGCGGGGCAGCCTGCCCTCCTCGTCCAACATGTTGGCCTTGCTGGCCACACCGACGAAGGTGCCGATGGAGTCAAACAGGTCAACAAAACCAAAAGCGAAGATCAGCGGGATAAAAGCCAACCCGTGCATGTCGAACATGGCCTTGAAGCCTTCGATAAACGAACCAGCGGTAGATGCCAATGAAGGCGGTGCGGCCACAAAGCTGCCGATGCCGGTGGGCAGATCGACCAAGCCGACGGCCATCCCCACGATGGTGGTGCCCAGGATGCTCCAAAGCAGCGCCCCTTTTACGCGGCGGATAACCAGAACGCCAGCCAGCACCAGACCAAACAGGGCCAGCAGTACATTAGGATCGCTCAGGTTGCCCAAAGCGAAGGCACCGGCCCCTGCGTCGTAGCTGATAATGCCAGCATTCTTGAAACCGATGAAAGCGATAAACAGGCCGATACCGGTGGTGACTGCCATCTTCAGGCTATGGGGGATGCCATCGATGATCGCCTGTCGCACTTTGGTCAAAGTCAGCAGCGCGAACAGCACACCAGACGAAAAGACGATTGCCAGCGCACCTTGCCAACCGACTTGTGGGGCAACGGTGAACGCAAAGAATGCATTCAAACCCATTCCGGAAGCCAAGGCAAAGGGGTAGTTGGCATAGAGGCCCATCAGGATGCTGGCCAATCCAGCAGATAGGACGGTGGCAGCCAAGACAGCACCTTGGTCCATTCCTGTGGCCGCCAACATGCTGGGGTTGACGATGATGATGTAGGCCATGGTCATGAACGTGGTGATGCCGGCTAGGATCTCGGTCTTTACATCGGTGTTGTTCTGTTTGAGCTTGAATAACCTTTCTAGCACCGGTCTTCCTCCTTTAATGTTTACCAATAGTACAGTGTTCACCCTCACACTGCCGCAGGGTGTCAAGCCGCGGTCCAACCATTCAGGGTTGTGCCATTACTATATATGTGCCCTCGACTTGACGCCCTATTAGTGTTGCCAATTTGACCAAAAAAGCCCCGGCGGGGGAGCTTAATGAAACCTCCCCGCCCGGGCTTTTGTCCCTTCGGTGTAGCCAAATTGGCCTGCGTCGCTCGGTCCAGCCGGACTCGCCGCGGAACCCTAGACGCACTTTCAGCATCGTTATGCTGCTGTCTAGCTAGATGATACCATCGGCTATCAGAGCAGGTCAAGCCAATTTTCGAACATTAATTATTGGTATTTGACCGAACGTTCGACAGCGATATGACGATAATGTTCGGGCCCGCGGCACCTGCGTTCAGAGACATCGGAGATGAAGCGCCAGGCAGTGTAGATTCCACCTAAGGAGAAAGTGCTGCCCAGGTTACCGTCGGGAGATGCAATGGTCCGCAGGTAAGGCGATAATCTATCGGCCCCTTATCCAAGTTGTGTTGATAGTGTCCGGCATAAGCCAGGCCGGCGCTGTTGTAAACCGCCAGCGAGAAGCTGCAGAAGTTACCAGGATAAGAATGCGGATCTTGGGAAAAGACGACGACCAGCGCTTCGCCATTGTAGTCCATGCTCAGCATGCGGGGGAATTTGTACCGGAGCTGCTCTTGCTCACCGAAGCTGGCTGCGAACCGCAGCTGATAATTGCCTGCCTCGTCCAGGGCGAGCAGCGCGAGGCTGCGATCGTTAAAGGTCGGGACGATGAAATCGTCATACACATGCAGGTTAATGCGCTCGGACCTTCTAGGGCCCATCTCCACATCGGTGTCCAATATGGCGAGCTGTTGCAACTCGGTCATGCTGGCAGCATCGATCACTGTCAGTATGTAGGCTCCCTCCTCTATGGTCACCAGCAGCAACCTGCTCTGATCCCGATTAGTAGACAGCGCCACCACCCGCTCCCGCTGGGCATCGAGGGGAAACACAGTCTGCAGTTCATCAGCGGTGAGCAGGCGATCGTCGCTGCCCCGATCATGCAGCGGAAAGCGATAGATGCCATATCCGCCTGGGATGTGGCTGGGGTCCAACAGTTCGCCGTCAGCCGTATAACAGGACAGGGTGAAGAAACATTCGCTGTCTGTCACGGTTGTGGAGGTAAGGAAGTACACCTCTGTATCGTCAACCGGCGAGACCTGCAGGCGGTGCACCTGGCCAGCGGCGTTCTTCTCAATGATTACCTTCACCTGGTGTTCTTGGTGAACAGGGATGCGGAAGTAATCGTTAAACAGGTTCACTGCGTCTTGATTGACGGCAAATCCCACAGACCGGTCAAAGCCCACCCGCAGAGGATAGAAATCGTAGTAATCCTTGATGAACACGGTTTCCGTGTGCTTTTGACCCGGCTGGGTGCGGCTGGCCACATCCTGAACCGGCAGGGTCTCGTCCTCCAGGTTCAGGATGCCGGAGGCACCATAGCCGCCACCGAAAACCCCATCGAGGTAGACTCCCGAGTAAACCCGAGCTTGGTCTGGGCGTCTCTGCACCTGGGAAAAGGTAAAGCTGGTACTGATCTGGGAACTCTCCCCCACCGTATAGCGGGTGTCCCAGAACAGCCGATAGTCACAGTGGGCAGTCAAGTCCACCGTGATGCCCCGGGCAAAGGACTTGTCGCCAAAAATGACGGTCTCATCGATGGTGACTGCATCTTTACTTTGGTCCACCGAGCCGTGAATGTAACCGAGGGAGCCGATGGCGAGAGCAAACAGCAACAGCGTCAGTGTTAAGCTTTTACCCATGGCCTGCCCCTCCTTCATTGATCATCGGTTAACTCGGACAGCGTCTTGCTCACCCTGTCTGCCCTGTAATGGTAGGTTTCCTTGACATAAGCCAGCAGTCCTTTGCCCGACTCCTGCAAGTCCAGCATGGACACGTCTCCTACAATCCTGCCCTGGCGAATCAACACCGCCCGACCGATGAAGTTCTCCACTTCTTCCAGCAGGTGGGTGGACAACAACACCGTCTCTGTCGGCTGCAGAATACCCAGCAGGACCTTGTAGAAGTCCTCTCGATTGAACACATCGTTGCCGGCAAAGGGCTCATCCATCAGGATATAGTCGGCACCCTGACAGAGGGCGAGAATCACCTCGAACTGGTTCTTCTGACCGGTGGAGAAGTGCCGCAGCGCCCGATGCTCTGGTAACTGAAAAAACTCCATTAAGCCGGCAAAGCGCTTGGCCCGAAACTGGGGAAAGTGCAGCTGGTAGAACTCTTGATGTGACGCGGGGGTGAGGTTGGGGAAGAAGGAGTGCTCGCTGGTGGCGAAGGCCAGCCTGGCGATATTCTGGCGCGATATCGGCGCGCCGTCCAGAGTGATCTCCCCCTGAAAGCGCAGGAAGCCGAGCATGCACTTCATCAGCGTGGTCTTGCCGGCACCGTTTTCGCCAAACAAGCCGACGATCTGCCCTCGGGGCAGAGTCAGGCTGACGTCGTGCAGCGCACGTTTGCCGCCGAAGGATTTGTTTACATGTTTGATCTCAATCATCTTGTCACCCCCACGAGAACGCTCCATATTTTCTGCCACTGGTCAGGGGCCAAACAGGCCCGTGGCGTCAAGGCCATGTAAATCCCATAGTAGATCAATAGCAGGAGCAGCGCAGCACACAGACAAGCCAATACCGCCAGCAACGGCAGGGTAAGGCAGCGCCGGGGTAGCTCCCAACGGCTGGGCAAGCGCTTCATCAGGTAGATGCTCTTGCTGCCCTGGTAGTGGTAAGCATAGTGATAGGCGATCATCGCCACCGCGCACAGCGCCAGAATCAAGAATCCATTCAGGCTACCGCCCAATATCTCCACGAAATCCGGCATGATTGCTCTGGTATCCAGCACCCTTGCGGTTCCGTCCCAATGGAACAGCGAATCGTATCTACTGGCATACCGAACTAAGAAACCGCAGCTATAGAGCCAAGCGGCGATGCCGCCATAGCACAGCCACCGCAATTCCTGGCTTACATCGACGCCAGGCGGAACATGGGGCGCCAGCTTATCCTTAATACCGATGTTCATACCCAGCCCCCTCCCACATCCCGATCACTGCTCCCGCCGCTATGATCACGGCAACAACTGATAGCAGCAGATCGCTGGCAAAGCTGCCCATGGCCCGCGAAAAATAGACCAAAACCATCATCGCTACTGCCACCACAGCAATCCCTCGCTGGTCGTGCCTCTGGCGCCAGGAAAAGCAGGAGGCAGAGATACCCAAGCTGAGGACGAAGATGATGTTGCGTAGATAGCGACTGGTCTCCGCTAATGGCAGCAGGCTATGCAGCCAGCTGTTGCGGTAGAAAGCAAGCCAGATGGTCTGGCCACTGACATAGGCTGGATGCATCTTAGTGGCATAAAGCCGACTGAGCAGCAGGGCGATAGCCAATTGGACTACCCAGAAGAGGAAAAAGCAGACCGCATTGTATCCAGCCCACCAGAAGACAACCACCTTCTCAGGAACGGACAACCTCTGCAGGGTGTACCGCAGCTTGCTGCCGCCGAACTCGCAGCCCGTTAGGCTGAGCAGCCCGCAGAGCAGCAGGAAGGAGATGCCGCAGACGAACCCAATGCGGCTCTGGCTGATCAGCTGTTCCAACCCCAGCGGTTCTGCAGCCAGCGTCTTCTGTAGCGCAAAAAAGAATAGGGCGCTCTCGGTAACACCCATGACCACAAACAGCCCCATCACCTTGTAGATGGTGCTTCTGGCTGCCAGCATCAGCACCGATAGATGTTTTCTCATGCTCACACCCCCTGTTCCGATTCCCACAGCTGCTCCACCAGGGAAACTGCCTCCGCTTTGGAGACGCCCATCTTCTTCATGGCGCTGGCCAGCTCCCGGACATCACTCTCCAGCAGCTGCTGGCGAATCCGCCGCACTTGCCCGTCGTTCAGGACCAGATAGCTCTTCACCCCTGAACGGGATTCGATAATCCCTTCCTCTTCCAGCAGCCGGTACGCCTTCTGTACCGTGTTCGGGTTCACGCCCAAGAGCGCTGAAAGAACCCGCCGTGAGGGCATCTCGTCACCATCCCGTGCGGTCCCAGCCACAATGCTTTGCTTGATGTGCCGAATGATTTGCAGATAGATGGGGCTGCCATCCTGCAAGGTAAATTGTCCAAAGCTAACCATGGCACTCCCCCTCGTCTTTTCAACCGAACCGTATTAGTCTTATAATACGGCTCCATCTGTATTATGTGAGTAATACAGCGTGATGTCAATGGCTACCGACAAAAAACAGCCCCCGCCGTAAAGGCGAAGGCTGCTGGCTACGTCTATTTGGTTTCTCCGAAAACCTTCTTGTGCTGCTGCGAAGTACTTAAGGCCAGGATGCGCGTGCAACAGGCGCATCGGCTGCCCCAGTCAAGGAGCGAGCGAGGGCAGAATCTGATCCCTATTCCCACTCGATCGTCCCCGGCGGCTTGGAGGTGATATCGTAGACCACCCGGTTGACGCCGCGCACTTCGTTGACGATGCGGCGGGAGATGGTATCCAGCAGCTCGTATGGCAGCCGGGTCCAGTCGGCGGTCATGGCGTCCTGGCTATCCACCGAGCGAATGGCGATCAGATGGGCGTAGGTGCGCTCATCGCCCATCACACCCACCGTCTGCACGTCCGGCAACACAGCAAAGGACTGCCAGATTTGATCGTACAGGCCGGCCCGCCGGATCTCCTCAGTGACGATAGCGTCCGCTTCCCGCAGCACCGTCAGCTTGTCGGGGGTAATTTCCCCCAGGCAACGCACCGCCAAGCCGGGGCCGGGGAATGGCTGCCGCTGAACGATGGCGCTGGGCAAGCCGAGATGGCGGGCGATCTCCCGCACCTCATCCTTGAACAGCTCCCGCAGCGGCTCGATCAGCCTAAACTGCATGTCCTCCGGCAAACCGCCCACATTGTGGTGGCTCTTAATCACAGCAGCAGTGTCGGTGCCGCTCTCCACCACATCCGGATAGAGGGTCCCCTGCACCAGGTAATCCACCCGGCCCAGTTTGGCGGCTTCCGCTTCGAACACGCGAATGAACTCGTTGCCGATCAGCTTCCGCTTCTGCTCCGGGTCGGTCACCCCCTGCAGGCGCTGCAAGAAGCGCTGTCTAGCATCTACCGCCACCAGCTGCATTCCCAGCTGGTCGCGGAAGGTGCGCACCACTTGCTCCGGCTCGTCTTTGCGCAGCAGCCCGTGATCCACAAAAATGCTGGTCAACTGATCGCCGATAGCGCGGTGCACCAACAGCGCCGCTACGGCAGAATCTATGCCGCCGCTCAAACCGCAGACCACCGGGGCGTCACCCACCTGCTGCTTGATCTTGGCCACCGTCTCCTCGATGAAGGAAACCATGCTCCAGTCACCCTGGCAGGCGGCGATGTCAAACAGGAAGTTGCGCAACATTGCTTGCCCCTTGGCGGTGTGCACCACTTCTGGATGGAACTGCACACCGTACAGCTGCCGTTGATCGTCGCCGATGGCTGCCACCGGGGTGTTCTCGGTATGGGCGATCAAGTGAAATCCGTCCGGCAGGCCGGTTACAGAATCGCCGTGACTCATCCAGACTGGGGTTTCACCTTCCAGACCGGCCAGCAGGCGGCCTGGCTGATCGATGGACAGCATAGCCCGCCCGAACTCCTGACGGTCAGCCTGCACCACCTGTCCCCCCAGGGTCGCGGCCATCAGTTGCATACCGTAACAGATGCCCAGGATGGGAATCCCTAGTCGAAACACCTGCGGGTCAATGCTGGGGGCTCCAGCCGTGCGGACACTGGAGGGCCCGCCGGAAAAGATGATCGCTTGCGGCCTTTGCCGCTGAAAACGCTCCAGAGGAGTGGAATGGGGCCAGATTTCGCTGTAAACCTGTAGCTCGCGCACCCGGCGAGCGATCAGCTGAGCATATTGTCCACCAAAGTCAACTACTACTACTGTTTGCCGTCCCAAAGAGGACACGCTTACACCTCCAACCAAAGCTCAGTCAAGCTGGGTTCTGCATGCATCTGCACTCTATTTTAACTTGTCCGATTATAGCACAAAGCAAAAGACCAGGCCAAGCCTGGTCTTCTTAGGGAGATTATCTGTCTACATCATGTCCATGCCGCCGCCAGGCATAGCTGGAGCCGCAGTCTTCGGCTCTGGCTTGTCGGCTACCAAAGTCTCGGTGGTGAGAATCATGGCGGCGATGCTGGCTGCGTTCTGTAGAGCGCTGCGGGTGACCTTGGCCGGATCAGCGATGCCGGCAGCGATCATGTCCACAAACTCGCCGGTAAGAGCATCAAAGCCTACACCAGCCTGCTGCTCCTTGGCCTTGCCCACAATCACAGAGCCCTCAAGGCCAGCGTTGTCTGCAATCTGCCGCACCGGCTCTTCCAGTGCTCGACGCACGATGGCTACGCCGGTAGCCTCGTCGCCCTCTAGTGCGAGGTCATCCAGCAGGCTCAGTGTCTGCAGGTAAGCTACACCGCCGCCGGGCACGATTCCTTCTTCCAGGGCAGCGCGGGTGGCGGAAAGGGCATCCTCCAAGCGCAGCTTCTTATCCTTCATCTCCACTTCGGTGGCTGCACCGACCTGGATAACAGCTACACCGCCGGAGAGCTTGGCCAGGCGTTCCTGCAACTTCTCGCGGTCGAAGTCGGAGGTAGTCTCTTCAATCTGAGCCTTGATCTGCTGCACGCGGGCTTTGATCTCATTGACGTCGCCGGCACCGTCCACGATCACGGTTTCCTCTTTGGCCACACGTACCTGACGGGCACGCCCGAGCTGATGCAGGTCAGTGTTCTTCAGTTCGAGACCCAGTGTCTCGGAGATAACGGTGGCACCGGTCAGGGTAGCGATGTCGCCCAACATAGCGGTGCGGCGATCGCCGAAGCCAGGAGCCTTGACGGCGACGCAGGTGAAGGTGCCGCGCAGTTTATTGACCACCAGCGTGGTCAGCGCTTCGCCCTCGACGTCCTCAGCGATAATCAATAACGGTTTGCCGCGCTGCACCAACTTCTCCAGCACAGGGAGGATATCGTGGATGGCGGAAATCTTGCGATCGGTAACCAGGATGTAGGGATCGTCCAGCACGGCTTCCATCTTCTCAGTATCGGTGACCATGTATGCGGAGACGTAACCGCGGTCGAACTGCATTCCTTCCACTACTTCCAGGTTGGTGTTCATGGTCTTGGATTCTTCGACCGTGATCACACCATCTTTACCTACTTTGTCCATGGCGTCAGCGATCATCTGGCCGATCTCTTCGTCACCAGCGGAGTTAGCGGCCACTTGGGCGATGCCTTTATGCCCTTCCACAGGTACGGCCATTTCCTTGATGCCATCGACAGCCACGTTGACCGCCCGCTCGATGCCCCGCTTGACGATCATCGGGTTGGCGCCGGCGGTGACGTTCTTCAAGCCTTCGCGCACCATAGCTTGAGCCAGGAGGGTAGCAGTGGTGGTGCCGTCGCCAGCCACATCCTGCGTCTTGGTAGCCACTTCCTTGACCAACTGGGCACCCATATTCTCAAAGGGGTCTTCCAGTTCGATCTCGCGAGCGATAGTCACGCCGTCATTGGTGATCAGCGGAGCACCAAACTTCTTCTCCAACACCACATTGCGGCCCTTGGGACCCAAAGTAACTTTAACAGCATCGGCCAAAGCGTCTACTCCCCGCTGCAGGGCGCGCCGGGCTTCTTCGTTAAAGGTAATCTGCTTAGCCATTTATGTAGCCCCCTTACTTCAAGATAGCCAGAACATCTGATTCCTTGAGAATCAAATACTCTTGTCCATCGACCTTAACTTCAGTGCCGCCGTACTTGGAATAGATGACCTTATCGCCGACCTTAACCTCCATGGGCATGCGGCTGCCGTTGTCCATCACCTTGCCAGGACCGACGGCCAGCACTTCGCCTTCCTGAGGCTTTTCTTTGGCGGTGTCAGGCAGAACAATACCGCTCTTGGTCTTCTCTTCCTGGGCCAGAGCCTTGACTACCAGACGGTCTGCTAGCGGTTGTAACTTCATAGCTTTACCTCCCTATACTTTGCTGTGATATTTATCATTGTTAGCACTCGCTGGTGGCGAGTGCTAACAATAATATACCCACGGACCAAGGCGATATGCAAATAAAGACAATTCTCGCCACCAGAGATTATGGCCCGTTTGCTACAAATTTATTAAAATATCTCGCGAAAGCTCACGATTAGCCCTCAACTCTTGCCTTGTCGTTCCCTGGGCCTTGCTCCCGCCGTCGCAGGTACAGCCACCAATATGCTGCACCCACAAAGACCGCTCCTCCGATAATGTTCCCTAAGGTCACCGGCAGCAGGTTTTTCCACAGGAACTCCATCAGGTGAGGGAGATCAAAGTTGCCGCTCTGCATCAGCCCGTAGGGCACAAAGAACATGTTAGCCACCGAATGTTCCAGATTGATAGCCACAAAGCCCATGATCGGCAAGAAGAAGCCGAGTATCTTGCCGGCGAAGTCTTTGGCCCCAGCGGCAATCCACACTGCCAGGCAGACCAGCCAGTTGGCCAGGATACCGCGGAAGAAAGCGACGGAAAAGCTCATGGAAACTTTGCCCACAGCCACGTCGGCCGCATAGCTCCCCAACAAACCGCCGTTCATGCTGCCCACCGTCGCCGCGTCAGCCAAAGCTGCTATCAACAACCCGCCGCCGAAATTGGCGAAATAGACGATCGCCCAGTTGTACAACAATCCCCTCCAGGTGATGCGACCATCCAGCAGCGGCACCGACAACAGACAGTTACCGGTGAACAACTCGGCTCCGGCTAGCACCACCAGCGCCAGTCCCAAAGTAAAAACGCTGCCGATGATCAGCCTGGCTGCGCCAACCCCCATGTGCTGTACCAGGTCATGACCGATGACCAGGGAGACCAGTCCAGCAACAGCTATATATGCTCCGGCCAAAATGCCCAGCACCAACAAATCGGCGGCCCCGCGCTTAACCTTGTCCACACCGCTTTCACTGAAGATACTGGCTACCTCGGCCGGCCCATAGAAATTATGCTTCTTCATGATAACCTCCTGCAGCAAAGTTGTGCCCTTGCCGCACGCTGATCACCCGCTGATCAGTAACCAGGCTGTGCAAAGGCTGATCCCAAGGGTCCGGCGTCAGCTGACGCACCACTTGCCAGTCATAGCCAAACCCGACGGTCAAACAATCATCCCGCAAACGCGGTAAGAAGCGGTCGTAATAGCCACCGCCATAACCGATACGATAGCCGGCCAAATCGAAGCAGACCCCAGGCACCACCACAGCATCCAGCTGCTCCGGCCGCAGCGTGACATAAGCTCCTGCTGCCGGCTCCAGGATACCGTATGCCCCTGCCGCCAGGAAATCCAAGTCGGAGACCTGTGCAGGAGTCAGCAAGCGCTGCCTCCTGTCAGTCAGCGGCAACACTATCTTTACGCCTGCGCCCTGCAAATCTCGTGCCAACGGCCAAGTGCTGAGCTCTCCTCTGAATGGAGAGTAGAGCATGACCCTTTGTTTGCCTTGCAGGAGAGGCAACAGTCTGTCACGCGCCTGCTTGGCGGCGGCGGCGGCGACAGCGGCATCAATTCCCTCCCGCCGGCGCAGCATGGCCTGACGTAGGCTGTCTTTGTCCTGCATATCACACACCTCCAGTCAGATGCTGTTCAGATCGCACGGCTGCTGCGAACGGTGTCGATTAACGTAATACGGTGACAATAGCACTACTCAACATGAATGTCCACAGCCAAACCCTCGAAAAGACAAGTTATCCCCCGAATTATCCACACTGTCCACAGGCAAGACGTTACGTCTACCAGCCCCGACCCACAAAATATTCACAGGACAACCAGAACTTATTCACAGGTTGTCCACAGGCGGCTGTTGCCACGAAGTGAGCGGCAGTTGTGGGGTGGCGTTTAGGTGAAGATCGGCCACCGTGCCAGCCTGCCAGCGATAATATCCGGCGGCAGCGATCATGGCCGCGTTGTCTGTGCACAGGGCGAGCGGAGGGAACCCCACCTTCAAGCCTGCGGCATCGGCCGCCGCCTGCAGCTGCTGCCGTAATCGCCGGTTAGCGGAGACGCCGCCTGCAACATAGATGGACTGCACTCGTTGCTCTGCTGCCGCTTGCAGCGTCTTCTGCACCAGCACATCCACCACGGCATCTTGAAAGCTGGCGGCCACATCGGGAACGGGCAGGTGGTCGCCCACCTGTTGATGGTGGTGAATTGTGTTCAACACCGCCGATTTCAACCCGCTGAAACTGAAGTCCAAGCTGCCTTCTTCCAGCATAGCCCGCGGAAAAACGAAGGCCTCTGGATCACCAGCCAATGATTGCTGGTCGATTTCCGGGCCGCCCGGGTATGGCAGGCCTAAAGCGCGAGCCACCTTGTCAAAGGCTTCTCCGGCGGCATCATCCCTAGTCTGCCCCAACAGCCGATAGCGGCCATGATCGGACATGTAGACCAGGTCGGTATGACCTCCGGACACAACCAAACAGAGCAGCGGGAACTGTACATCATGCGCCAGCCAGTTGGCGTAGATATGTCCCTCCAAGTGATTCACTCCCACCAACGGCAACCGTAGCCCATAGGCTAATCCCTTGGCATAGGATAAGCCCACCAACAGGGCCCCCACCAACCCCGGGCCAGCGGTGACCGCGATGGCGCTGAGATCGGAGAGCTTTGCCCCCGCCTGTTCCAGCGCTGCCTCCACCACCGGCACCACTGCTAGCACGTGCTGACGGGAGGCGATCTCCGGCACCACGCCGCCATATCTGCGATGAATGGGCACCTGCGAGGAGATGATGTTGGACAAAATATCCCGACCATCGGCGATCACAGCGGCCGATGTCTCGTCACAACTGGTTTCAATACCCAAGATCAGCTGTCGCTTACCCATCAATCCACCACCCCTTCGGTGTCTGTCGGCTTTGCCGGTTCTAGCGGGAGCGGCAGCTGGGAGTCGCTGAGGTCATCCTTCCACATGATCAGCGCGTCCTCACCTGTATCCGTATAATAACCGCGGCGGAGACCGCAGAACTTGAATCCATGCTTCAGGTAAAGCGCTTGCGCCACCTTGTTTCCCGTCCTGACTTCCAGGGTGGCTCGGTTCGCTCCCCTCTCCTTGGCGGCGGCCAGCAGACCCCTGAGCAGCTGGTGGCCAAAACCCCGCCCCCGCCAGGCGGGATGAATGGCGATGTTGGTGATGTGCGCTTCGCCCAAGACGATCCAGGTGCCGGCATAAGCCACCACCCGCTCCTGATATTTTCCCACCAGGTAAAGGGCATATTGATTCTGCTTCAGCTCGGTCTGGAAGGCAAATCTCGACCAAGGGGAGGAAAAAGACAGTCTTTCTACCTCCAACACCTGATCCAAGTGGGCCAAGGTCATCGGAACCACGCTGAATCCAGACATGACCATCACTCCTTACCCTGTCGCTGCAGTTTCTGCTCCGCCGATGACGCGCGCAGGTACAGCGGGTGCAGCTGCTCTACCGTCACTGGTGACCGCTGGTCGCAAGCCGCCAGCAGTGCCAGGCTGGCCGCCCGGGGCCAGTTATGCAGTGGAGAAGCAAAGCGCGCCTCGGGCAAACACTCGGCAATCTGGGAACGGTAAATAATAGCACCCTCCCCAACGAACAGTACTTTCCCCTGCAGCGTGGATAGTAGGTCGCGCAATGCCACCGCCTGGGGAGGCTGAACGGTTGCCAGCCCGGCAGTCCTGCGCTGATACGCAGCCGCATACACCTGTTGCCTGCGGGCATCCAACAAGGGTACAATCAGGTTCTCGTCCGCCGGCGACTGCTGCCAAGCCAGTGCCTCCAGAGTGGACACGGAGAGGATGGGGAGACCAAGGGCGTGGCCCAGCCCTTTGACCGTAGCCAAGCCAATTCTCAGGCCGGTGAACGAACCGGGGCCGCTGGAGACCACCAGACGCTGCATACCCGACAATTCGGCACCGGCCAGCGCCAGCGCCTGATCGATCATCGGCAGCAGCCGCTCGGAATGGGTGAGACTGGAGTGGGAGTTAACTTCGCTCAAAATGCGATCACCTTTGCCCACGGCCACGCTAGCCACCAAGGTGGCACTCTCAACTGCTAGCCAAAGCATCCGCCCACGCCTCCTCAATTTCGCGACTGCGCCGGCCACTGGCGGTAACCAGCAGCAGGCGTTGATTGTGATCTATGCGGCGCAACTCTATCTGCAAGCAATCCAAAGGCAGCGCTTCTTGAAAACGATCCCCCCACTCCACCAGCAGCAACCCGCGACCATCCAGATAGTCCTCCCAGCCGATGGCCAGCAGTTCCTCTTCACTCTCAAGGCGATAGAAGTCTGCGTGATAGATGGGCATGCGTTGGGTCGAATAAACGTTGACCAGGTTAAAGGTGGGGCTATGCACCGGCTCATGGGCGCCTAAAGCGCTGGCCAGACCGGCGACAAACTGGGTCTTGCCTGCGCCCAGATCTCCGATCAAGGACAGGCAGTCACCACCGCACAGGGAGCTGGCCAAGGCGGCAGCCACGCGGGCCGTCTGCTCTGGCGACGAACTGGAAATGGTCAGTGGCATGGCGAGAACACCGCCTTTCAGGGCTATGCAATCCATTACATTATATTGTCCTCAGAAGAAACCTACAAGTTGATGACCGGGTGAGTCGCGGGGCGATTCCAGCGGGCCATTCGTTTGCTAGAAGACTATCGATTGACGGGCCAAGCTAGTTGAACGTATAATGTCGCTAGAACCTTCAGGGCAGGGTGAAATTCCTGACCGGTGGTAATGCTTGCATAGCTAGCCCACGAGCCGCAAGGCAGAGCTGGTGCGATTCCAGCGCCGACGGTATAGTCCGGATGGTAGAAGGTGCAATATTAAGCACGTTTTTTGCCATGCCCTGGGATGTTCCCAGGGTTTTTTGTTTCGCTGAAGGCAATATTTCTATCAGAGGAGGAATCCAATCCACATGACTTCAAGCAAAGTGCGCAGACTGGTCTTAATCTCGTTGCTGACCGCCGCCTCATTCGTTTTGATGTACGTGCTGCAGATTCCGCTGCTGCCAGCAGCACCTTATCTGAAGTGGGACCCCAGCGACCTACCTAATGTAATAGGCGGCTTTATCCTCGGGCCAGGGGCAGCCATCGCCATCTCCTTGGTCAAGTCTCTACTTTTTCTGCTCTTCAAGGGCAGCGAGGGGCCGATCGGCGCGACGATGGCCTTCGCATCGGGGGCGGCTTTGGCAGCGGGCGCAGCCCTCGTCTATCGGCGGTGGCCAAACCGTTTTGGGGCCATCGGGGGGCTGTTGCTCGGAACGGGACTACTCGTGGTCAGCATGGCAGCAATCAATTACTATTGGACATTAGGCGTTTGGGGGATTCCCAAAGACGCGCACCTGGCCACCGTGAAGACGCTGATTATCCCATTTAATCTTTATCGCGGCCTGCTCAGTTCAGCGATCATCTATCCACTATACATGGCACTGCGGCGGCCGTTGGCCGCTTGGCTGGACTGACGGCAGAAAAACAACGCCAGAACCTGCTCAACGGGTTCTGGCCTTTTGCCTTGTCCAAGAAGCAAGCTGTTCATCGCCTAGCCTCTGCAAAAAGATCCTATAGGACACCCAGATGATCACATTTGTTTTGCCTGCTCTGCCGTCGCCACTTAGGATGGTAGCCCCGCCGAGGCTTAGGCAGAGTCCTTTGATTCCGCAAGCCCAGGCAAGTAGTGCGGTCCCAGCTCGGCGGTCAGAATGCCCAGCATGATCA
Source organism: Bacillota bacterium (assembly GCA_050949055.1). Lineage (GTDB taxonomy): Bacteria > Bacillota > UBA994 > UBA5500 > UBA5500 > JAEZJZ01. The sequence continues at coordinate 73,631 of JBMNFA010000009.1, forward strand.
GCGCAGCGCCCCACATTCCCCTGAAACCGAGACGCTCGCCGATCCACCAATGGGAGAACAGGGCCGCAAACACCGGTTCAGCGGCGAAAATGAGCGCCGTGTGGCTGGCGTTGGTGTAACGCTGCATGCTAGCCTGTAGTGAGTAAGCCAGGGATGTGGCCAGGAGGGCAGTGAAGACGATTGCTCCCCAGGTGGTTGCAGGCAGGGAAACTGGATGGCGTTCAAAAAGGGAAAACGCCCAGGCGCCGGCGGCCACCGTCAGCAGCTGCACCGCCGTCAGTGCCATAGTTTCCACTACTTCAGCGTAATGACCGACGGCGATAATCTGCAAAGCAAAGCAGACAGCTGACCCGAGCACCAGCAAGTCACCGCCGTTTGCGGCCAGCCCAGAGCCCAAAGATAGCAGCCCCAGGCCAATTACGCTGGCCGACACACCAACCATCAGCGGCCACTTTGGCCACCGACGGCGACGGATTGCCAAAAATACGGGCACCAGTACCACCGACAGGCCGGTGACGAAGCCCGCCTTGGCGGGAGTAGTCAGCATCAGTCCCCTTGTCTGCAGGACATAACCGCAGGCCAACAGCAGGCCGGTAACCGCCCCTGCTTTCCAAACCGCCGGCCGCCGCAAGGCTGCCTGCCGCCGTCCGCAGAAGAGGATGGCCGCTGCCGCCAGGGTAAAGCGCAGGGCAAGGAATAAGTTGGGGGGCAAAATTGATAACGCATCCTTGACGATGACAAAAGTCGAGCCCCAGATAGCCGCCACCAGAAGCAGTATCAGATCGGCGACTATGGGACTGATCTGACGGTTCAATCGGTTCACCTCTCACTCAATTCTGAGAGAAGAACTGTGGCTTGTCAAGGCTGCCTGTCCGGACCGACCATCGGCTCAAAGTTAAGAAGCCAACTCATCTGGCAGAAATGAGTCGGCCTCGTTAACCCAGGGGGTGGGCCTGGGATCCCTGGCAAGACGGTGCATACTTACTCGAGTCCTCCAGATCATCTACGCTGAAACCAGTGCCGTGCCTCCACATTGTGTTACACTACACCGTCCCGCTATCTCATTCTCTAGTCAACCGGTGGCGATAGTCAGTGGGGGTTACGGCCACCTGTTTCTTAAAGACCCGGGAAAAATAGCTGATATCGTTGTAGCCAACTCGCTCTGCGATTTGGCCGATAGTCAGGTGGGTGTCGCGCAGCAGCTGTTTGGCAGCGGCCAAGCGCAATTCGGTCAGATACTGCACGAAGGTCATGCCGGTCTGCTCTTTGAAGACATGACTGAAGTAGAAGGGACTGAGGTAGACCACCCGGGCAACATCCTCTAGGCTCAACTGTTGACTATAGTGCTGCTCCAAATAGGCAACGGCCCGCTTGATCAAGCGCTGATGCCGCAGTCCTCGCTCGGCTAATACCAGATGCAGAAGTTCATCGGCAGCCTGCATGACCAGCCGCCGCAGCTCGGAAAGTGTGTCCGCGTGGGTAATTAAAGCCAATTGCCGAATGTTGGCCTGGGTGGCCGCCTCTGGATTGGCGCCCCCCATAATCGCAGCCCGAGTGAGCAGGACCAGCAGCTCCACCAGTCGCCACCGCAGGGTTTGTAGACTCCCCTCCTCCTCGCGCTCCAGTAGCACCAGCAGGGCCTCCAATTGACTGATCGCCTGTTGCTGATCGCCCAGGCGCATCCCTTGCAGCACTTGTTCCTCTTCTACCGGTAGGGCTGCGCTGCTATTTCCCAAGTCCACGTCATCGATATGCATCACCTGGTTGCTGCCCAGCGGCGATTGGTAACAGACTGCCTGCAGAGCATCTCCCAATGATTGGCGCAGCTGCAGCGGATTCTCGACGGTGCGGCCGATGCCGATAACCACTTTCAGATGCAGCTGTTGGTTGATATTATGCCGGATTCGCTCTGCTAATTCCGTCACCACCTGTCGCCCGGCAGCGCCTGGCCTGGCCAGCGAAACTGGCAGCAGCAGGACAACGCGATCGTCGCTCTGCCGGTGCAACAGAGCAGCCGACTCGCCCAGCATGCTCTCCAACAGGGCCAACAGCTGCTCTTTCAACAGCTGTCGCTCGCCTTCGGCCTTACCAGCCGTCACCTGGGCAAAATCACTCAACTGCAGCAATAGTACTGCGCGCGGATGGTCCGGCAAACCAAGAAAGCGCCGCTTCTCTTCCAGCGCGGCTGGGCTGAGGTTGCTGCCACCGAGCAAATCGTTGATATACTCCTGCTTGATCAGTGGCCTGGCGGCTTCTACCCGCTGCTGCAACTGTGCCAGCTGTTGTTTCTGTCGCCTTTCTTCCTCAATCTCTGCCATCGCTTTTTGCAGCACCCGTTGCAGGTCGCTGCGATTGGCCGGCTTGAGCAGATAGTCGCAGACGCCGATCTGAATGGCCTCTTGGGCCAGGCTGAACTCGTCATAAGCGGTAAGCACGATCACTTTGGTGCTTGGTGCCAAGCGCAAAATGGCCGTGGCGGCCTCCAGTCCGCCCATCACTGGCATTCGTAAGTCTAGGAAAACGATCTCCGGTTGCCACGCTTTGAATATTTCCACCGCCTGTGCACCGTGCGTCGCTTCTTTGATTTCGCCGATGGGCAATGGCAGCTCTGGCAACCGCTGCAGTGAGATTCGCAGGGCACCCCTCTGAATACTCTCGTCATCGCACAGCAGAATACGGGTCATACTCACCCTCCTCTCAACAGTGCATCCCTGTGAGCGTCTAGCCGGATGAGACGGCAGGCTGGAAGATAACTGCAGACTACTCCACCAACGGCAGCGTGATGGTCACTCTGGTCCCTTTCCCCGGTGCGCTTTCCAGCTGCAGCCCGTAGCTGCTGCCGAAGAAGTGCTGCAGCCGCTTGTGCACGTTGGCGAAGCCAAGGCCGGTGGTGTGGCTGCGACCGGACATGCCCGCCCTGAGCTCTTTAATTTCTGCCAGTCGGGCCGGCTCGATGCCTACTCCATTGTCGATCACCAAAATGACCACCCGTTCACCATCAGCATGGGCAGTCAGGCGCAGCAAGCCATCCATCTTGGACTCCAAACCGTGAATGATGGCGTTCTCCACTATCGGTTGCAGAGTGAGTACCGGCACCTGAGCCGAACGGACATCGGGTGAGATCTCAGTCTCCACAGTAATCCGGTCTCCGAAACGCGCCTTTTGAATCGCCAGGTAATCGTCAACGTAAGCCAGCTCTTCGGAGAGAGTTACCGTTTGGCCGATACTGCGCAGGGAATAACGCAACAAGCGAGAGAGCGACTGGACCAGCTCGGTGGTCTGCATGGCCGACTCAAAGATGGATAATCCGGCAATAGTGGTCAGGGTATTGAATAGAAAGTGTGGATTCACCTGGGACTGCAGTGCCTTTAGCTCCATGAACTTCAGCGCTTCCTCCAGTTCGGTGTGCGCCTTGATCTCCTCTATCAGCCGAACCTGCGATTGGTGCAGTTGCCGCTCCAAGAGGATGTTCTGCACCCGCTGCTCCACCAACAGGGCCAACCAACGGATGACATCCGGCTTGGCTGCAGTCCCGGCTAAGTAGCCGATGGGGTGCCCGTTCGCGTGCAGCGGTTCCCGCCAGGCGAGGCTAGGTGCTTGGCGTTGTCGATGATTAGGCCACAGCACCTGGCCGTTGTCGGATAACAGCCAGACTTCCTGGCCCAACCGGCTCACCCACTCCTGCAGGTGATCAGCAAAGCCTTCCGCGAAGACCACCGACCAATCGATACTCATCTTCCGCCACCTCCCTACCCAACTACTTCCAAGTTAGCTATCGGCACCGCCACCTCCTGCTGCGTGGACAACAATCGCACCTGCACACAGAGCAAAGTAGCCTCGGTTGGCACCCGCTGCAAGAATGGCTCTGCACTGATCACCCGCGCCAATTGGCCAAATCGGGGGGTGCGAATCAACCGCACCAGCTGGCCTGCTCGCAATTCCTGGTGGCCAGACAATGCCTGTTCATGCACCGGCCCATGATGGGGCACAAACAGTTCCGGCCGAATCACCCCCGCGCGCACCCGGGTGGACCCGTCGATGCTGGCGACCGCTCCGTGCAGATGCGAAAGAATGGCAAAGGTAGTGGGCATCATGGGAAAGGTACCAAAGCCTTCGGTCAGCAGCAGGGTGAGGCTGGTCTCGAGGCCGGTTACAGCCGTGCCTAACACAAATCCCAGCCAACTGTCCAGAACCGATTTGTGCATGCTGCCCACCACGATGCCTCTTACGCCTAGCCGCCAAGCCCGATCCAGAGTCTCCAAACCCAACTGGCACCCTCCGGCTATGATGCAACCTTCATGTTCTGGCTTGACCAGATCCGGTGTAAGTGGTGTGGACTCCGATTGGGCAACCACCACCATCGGCCCCCTAAGGAAACCGCCAACGCCAAATGAACCCTGAATTAAGGCACCTTGAGTGGAGATAATTACCCCCTCGCCGGGGACAATACGCTCGACCTGGCCGGGATAATTAGCGCGGATGGGCAATGGATGGGAGCGGATGGTCACTCGCCCAGTATAGGGCGAGATACTCTCCACGACGCCGTTCTCTGGCGAGGCGTAGTCCTGGGATGCACCCAGAAAGCCGCGATGGGTGGCGATCACTTCGCCTTTTCTCACCACCGAGCCTTCCCGGCGCAGCATGGCATCGGGCACATCAAAGGGCGATATGCCCAACTCCGATGCCAGATTGATACTCAGAAGATATCCTTGGGGATTGAGGTAGCCGATCAGCTGATCGGCGGTCACCTGCTCGCCTTCCTTGACCAAGATCTGGCCGGTGATTGGTATTCGGCGCAGTTTTTGCAGCCGTATTGACGAGCGCACAATTAGGCCGGATCGATATAGCTCAGGCATCGCCCGCCCCTCCCCTTCTGGCGTAATCCTCCAGGACGTCTTCAGAAAAAGCAGCCATGGCCCGGTATGAGTCGATCAACAGACGATGCCGTTCGCAGTCAGGTCTGGGTAGCGACAGGGGCCGGCCGCGTCCATCCACAATCAGGCCGAGCAGACCTCCCTGCACCTGGCGTCGAACTGGTCTGTTGACGCCAGCCCCCACGTTGAATCCAGGCGCCGGGTGTACGACTAGTTCGCAGGGTTGGTCTGGCAGCGGCACCCGCATCAACTCCCTAGGTTGGATGTAAAAGGATTGTTCCGACTGACCGTAGCGGTGTATCTCCACTTTCCCCAGGTTGGCATGGCGCGAGGAGATGTTGCCTACCGGGGCGATCGTCACTCCCAGGTGGATGATGCTCAGGCGATGCAGAATATCATCGGCTACGCTGGGATGTTGGTCGACCAATGCCCCCACATGGGGTAATAGAAACTGACTGTCTAGGTATAGGTCGGTGACTCCCTGAGGCAAGAAAGCATCCAGCAGGATCAGGGCAGCTTGTTGACGCCGGGGAGCAAGGGAAAGTACGCTGCCGCTGCCGATGATAGCGTCAACCTCCAGCAGGTTGATCTTGGAGCCACCAGAGGTTTGACGGAAGATGTCGCCGATGCAGCGCCGGATATGCACGCCCCGCAACTCGCTGATCAGCTGCTTATGCTGCTCCAGCGATAGACGAATGGCACAGCGGGCCATCACCTGTTCTATCAGCAGATCGCTTACCGTTTCGGGCAGGGAAGTGGGGCGAATCATCTTATTGGCTAGTAGATCTTGCAGCTCGTCGCCGTCCAGAGGAAAGGGCACCCAACTCTGCACCTCTTCTAGACCCGCTTGCGCTAGCACGTTATTCACGCTGTAACTCATTCCCAGGTTGGCGCTGACGGTGCGGTAAAGGGTCCCGTCGATGACGGAAAAGACGTCGGTGGTAGCCCCGCCGATGTCGCAGGCTAGGATGTTTTGCTGTCGCTCCACCGCCCAGCGCTGGAGAGCATTACCGACGGCGGCGGGAGTGGGTAGGATGGGGCCACTAACCCAATCGGCGAGGCGACGAAACTCTGGCGCATGGATCATCACGTGGTTCATGAAGGCATCCTGAATCTCTGCCCGGGCAGGCCCGCTATTCTCTTGTTCCATCACCGGACGCAAGTTCTCCACCAAGCGCAAATCGGCCCGATTGCCCAACATATCAGAGATGTATTGCCTGGCCTCTACGTTGCCCGCGTAGATAATGGGCAGCCGTGAATTGGGTGCGTAGCGGGGGCGAATGCCGGCAGCGTAAAACAGCTCGCCCAGCTGCACCACGTGGGCGATATTGCCGCCATCCACGCCGCCCGAGATCAGCACCATATCGGGACGCAGCTCAAAGATGCGCTGCAGGCGCTCGTGGGGCAGACGCCCGTCGTCGATAGCGATCACATCGGCGACAATGGCACCGGCACCCAAAGCTGCTCGCTCGGCACTGACTGCAGTCAGATTCTTCATCACGCCGGCCACCACCATCTGCAACCCCCCACCAGCGCTGCTGGTGGCGTAGAAGCCGTCTACACCGGCTTCGCCCTCCCGTGTGGACATCACCACCCCGTCCGCAGTCTGCAGCCGGACCCCTAATTGCTGCTCCAACTGGGAGACCGCGGCTCGCACCCCAAAGGTAACATCCTCCACGGGAGCTTCCACGGTGGTAGGGGCTTCGGCGCGGGCGGACACAGCTACTTCTCCCGACGGGGACTGGCTAAAGACGGTGGCCTTGGTGGTAGTGCTGCCGCAATCGATAGTCAAGAAACGCCTCATTCCCCCGCCCCCTCATTGTCTAATCTGCTAGACCCAACGCCTGATGTGTGGCGGACAGCGATAAATCTGCCCGCCCTCGGATACTCTGAAAGAGATCCAGACCACCATTCGACGATAAGTATTTATTCTATGTTACATGAGGATGCCCCTCCTTTGGCGATCCCCCTGCCCAACTGAACAAGATCCTGCGAATTAAAGGGATATGTGCGAAAACGAAACCGCCCGGCGATGCCGGGCGGCTATTGACGTACTCGTCTGCGTTGTTCGTCCGATTCCTTGGCCAGTGCTTCGATGCGACAGATCAGCTTCTCCAACAAGTTGCGGTCCGAGAGGATGTTGGCGTAGTCGGTCATCAGATCTTCTTTCATCAATAGGCTACCGATGATCGGTGTCGCCATGTGCAGCGCAGAACCAGCGGCAAAGGAAACCGGCTTGCTCAGCTCCAAGAAGAAGATTGCGGGGACTTCCATGCCATAGCGTTGCACCAGCCGGGCCGCTTGTTCGATGCGCTCGTCGGCCAACTCGGGCGTGGTCTCGTGAAGGGGTGGCCAGTTGAACATGAAGCACCTCCCACAGGTTATTCCTGGATAGTGTGCCTCAAATGACCACCATTATGCGGCTACTCGACCCGACTGTTAATCAGGTGATAGATGCTCACCCAGGAGAGTACCAAAGCGGTGGCTAGATATGAAGTCGTGCCCCACCAGAGAAGGGGAAACAGCGAGATACTGTGACCAAGCAAGATGTACACCATTGCCATTAGCACTACCGAAATTCCTATGGTGAGATTGGCAAAAAGATTGGCCAGCATACTCAAGTCCTGGCGGGCAACAGGAGCTCGCTGGAGCGACCAAATAGCCACTACCATCAAGACTGCTACCAGGGAAATCAGGATCAATGCGCTATCGGTCACCACCACAGCCATCGTCTGTTCAGAACTCCAGGAGTAATAGCCACGACCACCATTGAGGATGGCAGAGCAAACGGACACAGACAACCCTATCCCCAAGGGGAGCCACTTGCCCGCTGAACGCAATAAGTCAAACACTAGACCACCTCCATTGTCTGCTTCATTCTTCACAAGCAGCCAAGACACCTCTCCATGAACAGCGGGACGTGTCCCGTGTAACATCCGCGCGAGGTTACACGGTACACGTCCCGCTGTATCATTGGAAGATCAAAAGTTCCGGGTGACGAGGCGAAATGAAGGCGTGCTTGCCTGTCCGTGACTGCAACTGCTCAAACAGGGCCGGCGACATGGGTTGGGAACCGCAGCCTTCGGTAAGCAAGACGGTAATGTCGGGCAGGTCGGCGCAGAGGGCCGCTGCAGGTTGTGCGAGGCCGGCCACGGCCATCAGCTCCACCAGGTGGGCGCTCCCGGCCACCAGTCCGGCCACCCCTACTACCCGGGCCTGAAAGAACACCTCTCCCGTCAGATGGCAGCCCAGAACGACGATCCTGCCCGCCATCTCCGGGGTGATCAGCTCCGCGGCAGCAACCCTGTCCAGAGAGGCCGATACAGCCTGCAACTGTCCATAGGCTGGGCCGCCAAGTCGAAAGCAGCCGGCAAGAGTCTCTGCTTGGCAGCTAATATCGCAGCCGTCCGACATCACCATGATCACTTCACCGGGAACTGCGGCTGCTAACTGCAGCGGCGGGTCGTCAGGAACGATCACAATTTCGCCCGCCCGCGGGTCCACCTCCAACACCTGACCACTGACTGGCGAAAAGAGGATCCTCCCGGGATACTCTCCTGCCAGCACCTCGCCTCGGCGGACGATGTCACCAACCTGCCGATGCAGCAGGCGGGTCCAATTGCCTCGTCGACCTCTCAACTGAGCGGCGGCGTTGACGATCACCGGAATAGGTCTCTCAGTGGGGCTCTCGCGCAGGCAGATCTGGCCTCGGTGATGATCCACCTGCTCGATCACTCCGGAGGCGGGGGCATGACAGGCATACTCACCCCTCTGGGCCAACAGTTGCCCTGCGTACACCTTTTGACCGCCTTGCACCAAGAGATAACGTGCCAACTGCCGCGGGTCGAGTTGCAGCTGGTTTGCAGCCGGAATAGTCCAGCGCGTGCTCTTGGTCAGCTCGGCCCTGGCTACGACATCGCCAGGCCGCACCGATTCGCCCGTGCGCACCAATACCTGTCCAGACGTAGGCAAGCGCCTTGGGATCACCAGAGTCTTCGACCATCCAGTGTTCATCGCCCCCCTCCCCTCTTTGCGGGCAGGAAGGGCTCGTGTCTTCCTGGCTGTCGCCGCTGTCTGCGGGACTCACCGGCGCGACAATCCACAATCAGCCCCAGAGTGCCTCCAGACAATGGTCGCTCCACGGGCACCCCGGTGCCCGCCCCCAGATCAACTCCCGGCTGAGGCCGCAACTCCACTACTCCAGCCCTATGACGAGTGTGAGGGAGCAGCACCCGCTCTCCGGAGCGGATGACATGGCTTTGCTCACCGCTGCCTGGCAACCGCACGGTTAACGCTTTGCGGCCCGATGCCGGCAACCCCGTAGGACGGATGATCGTCGTCAGCAGCTCCAGGGAGTCGGCCAAAACCGCAGCAATACTACCCGGTTGCCAAGCCTCCAGCACCCCCAAGAGGGGCCACACGTCCCAGCGATCACGATAGATGGACACCACTCCGTGCGGCTGCAGCCCATCCGCCAGCCAGCTCGCCGCTTGCTCGGCGCTTGCGCCCGCAAGGATGGGCCCGGTTCCGATCACGCGGTCACAATACCTGGCGACGCGCGGCTCGGGATTAAGTTTTTCCCACCAACGGAGAGGCGGAGGTTTCGGGGGGGCAAATTGCTCCGGGTGGAGTTCCTGATGGTCTGCTGCTGCCAGGTACAGCACCTCCTGGGCGACTGCCGATTCCCACCGAGTGAGGCAACAAGGTGAGAGGGCCGCACCGATGCCACAACTTCGGTTGAGACAGAGATCGAACCAATCCGAACCGGACACTGCACCATCCAGCCACCGGGACAACCGAGTCACCGGCAAGCGGCCGGCCGCCAGCAACAGGCTATCGCCGAGCCCCCAAGGGGCGATGGTGGAAATCAATCGCAGCTGCCGGTAAGAGATGATCATGCAACTAGCGGCATCCAGGCGGGCCAGCAACACTTGCTCCCCCAGCCCAGCATAGGCAGCTAGCGAGTGGCTGAGGGACCGCGGCGCGGTCAGGATCAGCCTGCCTTCCCACTGGCTGAGCAGCTGCTGAGCCTGGTCTTGTCCCAGGGTCCACTCCTCCCATAGTGAGGCCAGCGTAGTGCGCACAGCGTCAAATCGCGGGTATCCAGATTCCTGCTGCATGTTAGGCAGAATATAGAGGATGCGCTTTGGATGCAGTGCATTGGCCACCAGCGTCGCGGCCTGGGAATCTCCCACGTAGACTACACTGGTCGCCGCGCCAAGCCCCGCGGCACTTATCGCCGCCAGGACAGGATGTAGCCAACCCTGCGCGCCGCCTTCCAACCCTCCAAAGAGCAACAACACATCCGGCTGCAGCTGCACCAAACGGCTGATCAGTTCACCCTGCTGCCTGCCGTCATCAGCGGCCAATACGTCCACCAACCAACAAGCGGTGCCCTGCACCGCCTGCGCTGCCCAGCGCCTGGTGCTGTCAGTCGTCCTTCCCCAGGCCACCAAGCGCAGCGGACGAAAGCCGGAGATAAGCGACAGCGGGACAAAGCGGGGCCGGCCTGTGCCGTCGGATTGGCCGTCCAGATCATCTGTCAGTAGCCGGGCTATCAGTGCCGCAACTCGCTGTACGACCGCCCCCCCGCTGGGGCTGATAGTCACCGGTTCTCCCGCTAGTCGCCATACTCCTGATTGACACTCCAGAAGAATGCCGCGAAGGAACCCGTTGCCACCATCCACAATAAACACTGGGGCATCTGGGGTGCCTGACATCCTGCCACCTGCTTCCCTGCTCTAGTCTCTTTACAGATCTATGGGCACTAGGCAGTGAATATCCTCCGGACCCAAACCAAGGTGCCTCTGCCTAAAGAAAAGAGCCGAGACCACACGGTCTCGGCCGATGATATTGCATTTTGAATTCCTTTACAGGAATTACTCTTCGATCAGCTCGACGTTTGCGCGAGGCACGGTGACGCGGGTGCCGTCAGCCAACTCGGCGACCAGAACACGGGCTTTGGAGCCGGATTCGATGACGTGCAGTTCCGGCGGCAGTTCGACCACGGTGGCCAGCTTGCCAAACCAAGGCTCGCGGATGATGCGCAGATGAGTACCGATAGCCATTCCGCCTTCGGCCTCTGACTCCGCAAATTCCTGCTTCTCCAGCAAGTGGTCCAGAGCAACGATGATCTCGGGGCGCATAACACCAGCGCGGATCTGAGTTGCACCGTTGATGGAAGCGACCTTGCCGTTTAGCTTTTGTAGCAGATGGAAGGTCTTATCGGCCATGCGGATCTGGCCAAAACCTTCGGTGAGGATGATGGTCAAGTCGATGTCCTCTTGTCCGGTGATAGCCACACCGATGTCATAGCCAAGGAACTCAACCAAGTCTTTGTCGATGATACCGCCGGCAACGAGTCCGGCTACACCGACCTCGTCGCCTTTTCTAATGGCGTCGAGGGTAACCAAAGAACCACCAACCACTACCTTGCCCTTCATGTTAGGGGTGATCTTGTCGCCGGTGAGGACCTCACTGGGATCCTTCACTGCTACGACCAACTCGCCCTGGCGCTCGCCACCAACGCCGAAGATGCCCTGAATCAAGGCAGCAGGGGTGGAGACAACGACGCCTTCACGATCAAGCACTTCGTCGACCACACCAGGAATATAGGCATGAATCTCGATGGGAATAGCTGGGCCGCGCAAGGTGATCTGTCCGGTGATGGTAGAGATATTATCTACTGTACCATCGATAGGAGACTCCAAGGGGGTCTTGAACAGCCCAAAGAAGCTCTTCTTCAAGGCGATGACCTGGCCCTTCTTAATGAAGTCGCCTTCCTTAACCAGCATTACTTCCGGCACGTCTTCCGCTTCCAGCCCTAGCTTAGTGGCAACATTGAGAGTCTCCGGATCGCCTGGGATCTTGGTGCGGGCAACAATCGTATCCGGGGTGACCCTGTCACCCTTTTTCACCAACACCTCGCCTAGAATGGGGAGGCGGCGGCGCTTGACAACTAGGGTAGAGTCGGTAACTTTTAGACCTGGGGTATAAGCGTGAGCCATCTTTTACACTCCCTTCGTAGGCGGACTATTTGTTGATGTACTTCTGGAGGTCTTCCATCGGATACACATCCAGAGCCTTGTACCATTCAAGCAACTTGCGGATGCGATTCTCAGCGTCTGTAGGTAGATACATCGGCTGACGGCCGCGAGCGTCAATAATGATGCCGCCCACGCCACCATTCATGGTCACCGTCATCTTGTCGCCGCGGCCTTTACCTACGTCGAAGCCGCGAGCTGGAATGATCTCGACCTCGCACTTTCCTTCTGCGAACGGGATATGATCGATGCTGCCGTAAGGAACGGCCTTTTCAACCACTCCGCCCGGCAGATGAGCCTTAACGGTGACACAATCGTCGCCTTCCTTGGCGGTGCCCACCGGAGCAATAGCGGTGCCCAGACGGACCAAGCAGTCGCGCTGGAAGACATCGTTGGCGGCCTTCGGATGGATTGTGGACAGTACGCCCAGCTGCGGAGTCATGAAGATGCTGTCAACGGTCAGCTCGGTTACGCCTTCGGGTTGGAAAGCGTCCAACATCATCATAACGGACTGGATGCGGCGAGGTGCATGGGAAAGCACGCCGCCGGAGCCGACGATCATCCCCAAGTCCATCACGTTGACCAGGGTGTCGCCAGTGCCGGACTGTTCGAAGGTCTGGCTGATGTCACGAATCTGCTGCACACCGCGCAGACCAACCGCCAAGCTCTTGTGATGCTCAAAGGCCAAACGCAATGCTTCACGGGCCAGACCTTGCTCGATCACCAGATCCTGGAGGGTCTGAGGAATGGTGGTCGGCCGAATCATCTTGTTGCGAATACGGTTGCGAAGCTCAAAGGGATCGATGTCGAACGGCAGCCAGCGTAGGATATTATCTGTACCGGCCTCGGTGAGCACGTTACAGATACTGTAGCTCATGCCCAAGTTGGCGGAAACGGTACGGTTAAACTTCTCTTGGAAAACAGAGAACACGTCGGTAGTAGCTCCACCGATGTCCACGCCTACAACAGACATGTTTTCCTGCTTAGCGGTGTTCTCAATGATCAGGCCAACAGCACCGGGGGTGGGCATGATCGGGGCATCCGCCCAGCGCATCAGCTTGTTGTAGCCGGGAGCCTGCGCCATAACGTGCTCCATGAACAGGTTGTGAATCTCATGCCGAGCAGGACCGAGTTCCTCCCGCTCCAATACAGGACGAAGGTTGTCTACGATACGAAGGTCGGTCTTCTCACCTAAGATCTCCTTCATGTAATTGCGTGCATCCTTGTTGCCAGCATAGATGATCGGCAGATTGTAGCCGATACCTAGGCGTGGCCGGGGTTCAGCTGCCGAGATCAACTCCGCCAATTCAGCTACGTGGGTAACGGTACCTCCATCGATACCACCAGAGACCAGGATCATGTCCGGGCGGAGCTGGCGGATACGCTGGATCTTCTGATAGGGCTGCCGTCCGTCGTTGATCGCAATGGCATCCATTACGATTGCGCCGGCACCCAAAGCCGCGCGTTCTGCACTCTCGGCAGTCATGTTCTTGACGACGCCAGCCACCATCATCTGTAGTCCGCCACCGGCGGAACTGGTGGAAAGGTAGATGTCGACACCGGTCTTTTCGTCAGTGCGCGGCGTCAAGACTCCCCGCTCGTCGTTGTCCGCGAGGAATGTCTTGCCAACGAGCTCCTCAACCTCGCGAATAGCGTTCCGTACACCGATAGTCACATCCTCGAAAGGAGCTTCAACGGTGGTCGGAGCCTCGCCACGAACAATCAAACGGTAGACACCATCGACCTCTTCAATTAGGATGGCTTTGGTCGTGGTACTGCCGCAGTCAGTGGCAATGATAGACTTTATCTTGTCCAGGTTTTGCTGCGCCATCTTTGGTTTTTCCTCCTTTATCGGCAAAGTAGGTGAGTTTAGACCACCCAAACATTATAACAGACTTTTCTGCTAGTCGCGAACTTTCCTAGCAAAAAAAGTCGCCCAGCAAGCTGCGCAGTATTATGTATACGCCATTTAAAGCGCGAATCCTGCCGCCAGAGCTGACTTTTTTGCGGGGGCGCATTTTTCCTTGTTATATCTTGTCCTATCGAGTCGAGCAGCACTCCTCGAACATCGACAAAGGCTTGCCAACTCCCACGGGAGCCACGGCACCCATCTGTCCGCGAACAATTGTGAAAAAGAACCCGCAGTGCGGGTTCGCCAATTAAGACTTGCGAAAGATCCCTTTTACGCGTTCCAGCAGCCCAGGTTTACCCTGCGCAGCCCGCTCCGCCTTTTGAGCCTGTAACTTCTTGCGCCCTTCCAGTTCCCTCTCCTCCAACATGTTCAGCAGATACTCGATATTATCACGATCTGTCATCAGCTGTGCATAGTCCTCGATCGCGGTCTCGTCGACGAAGGCACCAACTATGGGCGAGAGCATGAACATGGCCTGACTGCCGACGAACGCCAACGGTTTGCCCAGCGTCAGGAAGAAGGCCGCCGGTGCGTACAGCTGATAGCGATCGACGATATCGACAATCTTATTCAGCAACTCGTCACGGCGCTCTGGAGTCACCCGATCAGCCGGCTCAAGTTTGGTTGACATCTGACTCTCACACTCCTTCATGGTCTATTTTGCACTTCTATCCCAAAGATATCAGGGCTGATCGATGTTGCTGTCCAGGATGTTTATCACCCGTTCACGGTCAATATCTCCAAAGTAGAAAAACAACCCGCGGGCACCTTTCTCCCGTTTTCTGCGCGGGTAATAGGCAAGCAAGAAACCATCATCCACCACATAATACTTCTGGAACATCGACCACTTGCGCGTGGTCGTGTTGGCTAGGTTGCGAATCTCGACCCCGTTTTCACACAACCGATAGGTGGTCGGGAAAATGAAGCTAGCCGAGGCCCCAAAAGAGATGGCTAGTGCTACCAGTGCATAAACCAGGCTGGACGCCCACCAAACCAAGCCAGCAAAGGCAAACGTGGCAATCAAAAAGATGGCCCCACGTTTCTTCTGGTGTTGAAACGGGATCAATGACCAGCTAAACAGCTCAGCCCCTAAGTCGATGGTCGGCCTGGCTTTGGCCGGGCTGGGCTTTGCCTCTGGCGTGCGCTTATCCTCCGGCTTCTTATTGGACGTCTTAGCCACTGGTAATTCCTCCTTACATAGGCTGCTGGGAGCGATGTGGTTTGAGCACCTTTGTCATTCCTGGTGCCTATTCGACATGCGATGCCAGAATTCCTTGAATAGCCCCACTGGAGAACAAGCTGTTCTTCGTGTCCGATAGTCCATCGCCCGGCGGCAACGGCCGATTAGCACCTGATGGTAGCTGGCTGAACAGCTGCTCGCAATTTGGCTCTTTGGATGAAAGCCAAGCTGATGGTGGTTGGCCATGCTGGCGCATGATCATGTCTATGATCTGCCGCGGTCAGCTTATGACGAATCCGTGGGCCATGTATAGTCTGCACTCTAGACCGCTGGCTAATCAGCTAGGCGGGCATAGCGTTTCAACAGGTCGATAGTGCGCGCTATGGGCAAAGCTGGAACCAGATGCCCGTCCCTACCAATAGTCGTCTGAGCAGCGAACAGCGAGTTCAGCACAGCCTCTTCCACAGCTTCTACTGTCGCCTGAAACAGCAGGCTGAATGTCCTGCTATCTTCCACCAGCGAGCTTTGCTGCCTCATCTCCGCCGCCGTCCCATGGGGTTGCGACATAGTGGTGGAGAAGGCAATGGCGAAATCCCCGCTGCCATTGGAAGCGATAGATCCGGTGCGAGCCAATCCAAAGGGAACTCTCTTGGCCAAGCGCAGCAACTGGCGCGATTTCAGCGGTGCGTCCGTTCCTACGACGACCATGATCGAACCATCTTCCTCACGCTCTTCCTGATAACCAGCTAGCTCCTTGCCCACGGGAACGCCAGCTATAGTCAACTGACGTCGCGACCCAAAATTGGACATCACCAACACGCCGACGGTGAAGCCACCTTGCTCGGCAGGCAACACGCGGGAGGCTGTGCCGATGCCGCCCTTGAAGCCAAAGGCAACCATGCCTGTGCCTCCCCCGACGCCCCCTTCCACTACCGGCCCGGAGGCCGCTGTTTCCAGCGCCTGCAGCACATGCTCAGCACGCACGTGCCTACCGCGAATATCGTTCAGGTGGCCGTCGTTACACTCGCCAACCACCAGGTTGATCGTTCCAGTGGTTACCCCGATGCTGGGGTTGGCTGCGAGCATGTAGTCCATCAAAGCATCAGCCACCCGGGGCACGTTGAGTGTGTTGGTCAACAAGATGGGCGACTCCAACTGCCCCAACTCCTGCAATTGGGGCAAGCCAATGGACTTGCCAAAGCCGTTGATCACGTAGGCGGCCGCTTCCAGCTTGTGCTGGAAGCAATCCAATTCCTGTGGAATGATAGCGGTCACGCCAGTACGGACAGGCCCCTGGCCAGGACACAACTTACCAGAGCCGAAGCTGACCGTGGCATGTCCCACTTTCACCCCCGCCACATCAGTGATGGCGTTAATTGGCCCCGGCGGCAACTCTCCGATGGATAACCCGATATCTCTTAACCGACACCGTTTTTCAGTCATGTTTAGCTGCCTCTATAAATGCGTTGAATAACGGGTCATAGTTATAAGCCACGTTCCACATCTTCTCTGGATGCCATTGCACACCATGGGCAAAGGGGTGTTCAGTGCTCTCGATGCCCTCGATCACCCCATCCTCAGCCACCGCGTTGACCACAAAACCGGGAGCTGGAATAGCCACCGACTGGTGGTGAAAGGTGTTGACCAGGATCTCTGTCGTCCCCATCAGCTGCGCCAGTTGCGTATTAGCGGTCAATTTTGCCTTGTGGGTGGGGAACGAAGCAGGGGCCTCTTGCCGATGCTTCAACGGGGAATCAAAGCTGGTGTAGATATCCTGATAGAGGGTGCCACCGGCGGCCGCATTGAGCACCTGTACTCCCCGGCAGATCCCTAGCAAGGGCTTGTCCACAGCCAAGGCACGCTTGATTATTTTCATCTCGTATTCATCCATCAGCGGGTTTACTGCTCCCAGACGAGGGATCGGTTGCTCGCCGAATAGCTGGGGGTCGATGTCTGGACCGCCCGAAATCAGGAGCCCGTCCACCAACTGCAGGTGCTGCTCTATTACCCCGTCATCGGTAACGGCCGGGAGCAACACTGGGGTCCCGCCTGCTTTCAGGATTGCTTGCATGTAGGAGTCGTTTTGCATCTGGCGATCTGCCTGCCAATCCACACGGCAGGTGATGCCAATAACCGGTTTGCTCATTTCTCTACCTCCCAGAAGACTTGGTCTGCAAATAAGGCGGGGCTACCGCCAGTATGCCAGAACAACACTCTGCTACCAACTGGCCAATAGCCGCTGCGCACGTTGTGCAGCAGACCGGCCACGGCTTTAGCAGTGTATACCGGATCGATGATCACGCCCTCGGTGTTGGCCAGGACCTCCAGCGCCTCCGTCGATTGTTCAGTCGGCAGACCATATCCGCGGCCGACAAAACTGTCGTCTACGAGGACAGGTGCTTTTTGCGGCACCTCCAATTCCAACAGTCGATAGATGTCCTGCAGGATGGCCTCCACTTGAGGTCCTAGCAGATTGGCAGGCCGACTGACGCTTATTCCTAACACCTCGTTTGGCAGGTGATGCAACAAGGTGCCTGCCAGCAGCCCTGCCTGTGTTCCGCCTGAACCGCTGGCGGACACGAAGGCAGAGAACTCCACCCCCTGTTGATCGGCTTGGAACAACAGCTCACGCACCGCCGCCACATAGCCCAGCGCGCCGATGGCGGTGGACCCGCCGATAGGAATGACATAAGGCCGACGGCCAGAGGCAGCCAGATCCTCGGCAAGCTTCGACATTTCCCGGGAAATGTCTTCGACTCCAGGGCAGAAGTGTGTCTTTGCATTCAACAATCGATCCAGCAGCAGGTTGCCCTGCGTGGCCTCAAACTGCCGGCTGTTGAACACCAGATGGCACTCCATTCCCATCTTCGCGGCGGCAGCCGCCGTCATTCGACAGTGGTTACTCTGCGGTCCACCGGCGGTGATCAAGGTGTCGCAACCTTTTGCCAAGGCGTCCGCCACCAAGAACTCCAGCTTGCGGGCTTTGTTGCCCCCTAGCGCCAGGCCGGTATTGTCATCACGCTTAATCCAAATCTCCACTTTGTCCCCCAAGTACGCGCTGAGGCGCGGCAGCGGCTGCAGCGCGGTTGGCAAGGTTGCCAATTCCTTTCGCGGGAAACGCTTCAAGTACAAGTGACTCACCCTCCCTTTCCCTTCGCACTAAACGACGCGCGCAGCGGCGAAGGCTAGCTCTGAAGAGCTAGGATTGTCGCTTGGCTGAACACGCGCTTCTCTCTTCCTGTTAAGTTCGTCAAAGGTCATTCTATTCCTGCGCCTCAGGCAGAATGCTAATGTAAAACGGGCCCGATTGGGCCCGTTAGAATGGGATTAATCCCAGACTGATCTCCAACGCCTCGTTAACTCGCTCCATTGACTCCGTCTCCAGATGGGCAATCTTCTGCGCCAGCCGCTGTTTGTCTATGGTACGGATCTGCTCCAACAAGACGACGGAGTTCTTATCCAAACTGCTTTCACCCATGCTGACTTCAACGTGTGTGGGAAGCTTGGCTTTGTCTATTTGGGAGGTGATCGCTGCTACAATCACTGTTGGACTATACTTGTTACCCACATCATTCTGAATCACCAACACTGGGCGCATCCCGCCCTGTTCGGAGCCAACCACCGGGTTGAGATCTGCAAAAAAGATGTCGCCTCTTTTGACTATCACGACTTTTTCTCACCAACCAATTGACCAGCCCAGAGAAAACGCTCCACCTCATTCTCGGCGGCCAGTGCTTCCTCAGCCAGTCCCAGATTGGTGCGCGCCATTTCCAGATAGCCCTGTTTCAACTTCTCCCTGATCCGTTGCCGTTTGACTTCCTGCAGATAGTGATGCATCGCCTCTCGGATCAGTTCGCTGCGATTGCGATTCTCCTGTGCCACCAACCCATCGACTTCCTGCAGCAACGAGTCAGGCAGGCTGATCATGATCCTTCTGGTCTGCGTCAAGATTACACCCCCAATAGGCTCGGCTGTGTGCCCACGCTATACTACATTATATATTACCACGCTAGAATTGTGTCAACAAACCACCGCAATTATGCATCGACAAGTATTCAAAATGCCGTCGAAGGCCCGACGACGGCAATTGACAAGGCGCGATTGCCGTCGTCGGCGGAATTTGTCTATCCGCCCAACAAGGTGCGCGTTGTCACAATCTGTCCCTTTCGCAGGTAGACCCGCGGCACCCGCTTGCTGATGCCGGCAATCAGCTCATAGGGGATGGTGCCCATCAGATCGGACAGTTCTGTTACCGTAATCTCCTGCCCTGCCTGCCTGCCCCACAGCACCACCTCATCTCCCACCTGGACCTCGCCCAGCGAGGTGGCATCCGCCATGCATTGATCCATGCAGATCGCTCCGACGATGGGAATGCGTTGTCCTCGCAGCAACACGGAAGCCTTATTGCTGAGCAGCCTGGGATAGCCGTCCCCATACCCAATGGGCAGGGTAACAATTAGAGAGGGGCAAGCGGTGCTGTATTTTGCCCCGTAGCCGATCGCTGTGCCAGCTGGCACCCACTTGACATGGGAGACAATGGTTTTCAGCGTCATCGCTGCCTTCAGGGATAGCTGCTGTGAGAAGGGTCCAGTGGGGACATACATGGCCAAACCCAGGCGAACAGCATTAAACTGAGACTCGGGGAATCTCAGCGCAGCCGCACTGTTGGCGGCGTGGATGAGGGGGATGGAGATACCCCGTTGCCTCAGCTGCTGCAGTGCATGATTGAAGCGGGACAGCTGTTGCTGGGTCGGTGCCTGGTCTGGTGCGTCAGCTTGGGCGAAATGGGTGTAGACGCCCTCCAAGGAACACCCAGGCAATTCAAGCAGCTGTTCAGCAAGAGGCACAACGTCGTCGGGCGTCACCCCTAGCCGTCCCATGCCGGTATCAACCTTTAAGTGTAGGGCTAACGGTTTGCCCGCGTGTCGGGCTGAGAGTGACAACCCTTGGGCATTTTCCACGGCGTAGACGGTCAACGCAATCTCTGACCGCGCTGCCTGCCCACCTTGGTCCGGAGGCGTATAGCCAAGGACCAGAATAGGGGCAGTGATCCCTGCTCGGCGCAGCTCGTAAGCTTCATCGACGATACTGACAGCCAGCCTGGTGGCACCGGCCATCAGCGCTGCCTTCGCCACTGCCAATGAACCATGTCCATAGCCATCGCTTTTGACGACAGCAAAGATCTCGCAGCCCCGAGGAAGCAAGCTACGAACTGCAGCAACATTTGCTGCCAGATGGTCCAGGTCAATCTCTGCCCAGGTCGGGCGTAATAACCTATGCATAAGAGGTCCCTCCGCTCCTGATCTGATTTAACTGATGCTAGCGAAGCAACCTCAGCGCGCAGGCGTGGCCCTATTGGCAATCAAATGTCTAGAGAAAAGAGGTTGTCGCTAAGCGATTGGTTGATAGTTAGTGACTGCACCTGGATGGTCAGAGGCTCTCGCTGCCTAAAGACTAGCTCGAACCGGGTAGGCAGCCAGCTGGCCGGTTCAACCCAAAGGCGACCAGTCCTCTCCGCTCCGTCTGTTGCCAACCAGATGAAAGAACTGGCATACAAGCCACTGTCCGCCTCTAGCTCCCAATCGGCAGTACTGGCAAGACGGCAGCAATCAAGCAACAGCGGGCTACAAAACAGCTGGCTGTCTGGACCGAGCTCCACCTGCTGCCGATAGCCGGAAGGCAGGTGCCACACCAGCAGCCGCTTTCCGTCGCCAATAAAGCGATATGTAGGTTCATCCTGCTCGTATAGCTCGGTGCGGACGCAGTCCGGTGCGCGATACCATTGGACCACCTGCAGCGATTGCCCCGAGCTCTGCAAAAGGAACTGAATTTGATACGACTCCACTTGCTCCAGTCTGCTGAGCAGCGATTGGGAAACCTGTTCCGGAGTGAGCTCACTCTGGCAACCGGTAGGCAAGAACAGCAGGCAGAGCGATAACAGGCACCAAATGGCGCGCTTGGTTGGCATGAGGCAACAAACCCCCTTGCTGATAGGAAAGCATTGATAACACTATTCTATGCAAGGTGGGGACAACCCAATACACCAACAGATCACCCAAACCTCGTACTCAGTTGACAACCCCCAGCGCCACAGCGAAAGCTACGGCTTGCGTGGAAGAATGGGAGATGGATATCAAGACCTGCTTGATGGATCGGACCTCCGCTTCGTGGAGCGCGCCTGCCATCAAAACCACGCCTGGCTTGCCCAGTTGATCATGTACGATCACCACATCCGACAGGCCAAAGCCTGAGAAACCGCAGCCTAACGCTTTGGCCACCGCCTCCTTCGCTGCCCAGATTCCCGCCAGGCTTTCGATACCGGCCCCAGTTGCCTGCCAGTGCATCCGCTCCGCTGGCGTCAACAGGCGTTCGATGAACTGTTGCGGGCGGCGCTGATAGACTTCGCCAATCCGATGGATGTCCACAGTATCAACCCCGATGCCCAACACCAACCTGCACCATCCCCTTTTGCGATTATTTGCACTTATTATATCACACGGGTGGAACAACCAGTTTGACTCGCCGACATGTTTGCGGACTAGCGCTTTGAGCCGCCCGACAAGCTCCAGGCCCTGACGGCCGGTCAGTCTGGAAACCATGGCTGAGTGAACTGCCGGAGCCTGGCCTAGTTTTTGCTGACTGTATCCCCGTATCGTAGTATCTCTCATTTGATCAGCACGAGTCCGACACAAAAGAGAGAGCAGCCAGGCGGCCGTCCTCAGACTGCCGCTTGGCTGCTTCTGGTCATAACACTCTGGACACACTAAGGTACACTATTCGATGGTCACGCTCTTGGCCAGGTTGCGTGGCTTGTCGACATCACAGCGACGGGCCAAAGCCGCGTAGTAGGCCAGCAACTGCAGCGGTACTATCGAAAGAATGGGGGCCACCATCGGGTGCACAGCCGGCAGTGCCAGCCGCCGATGAGCCAGTCGTTTCACTTCGCTCCCGATGGCGGTGTCCACCACCAAAGTAAAGGCGTCGCGGGCTAACACTTCTTCGATGTTGCTGACCATTTTCCCCTGTAATGCAGGTTGGGTCAACAGGCAGACTACCGGGGTGCCGTCGGTGATCAGCGCCAAGGTGCCGTGCTTCAACTCTCCTGCCGCCAGTGCCTCCGCGTGAATGTAAGAGATCTCCTTCAGCTTGAGGGCCGCTTCCAGAGCCACAGCATAATCGAGGCCCCGACCGATGAAAAAGACGTCGTCATGATTGGCAATTTCCTCAGCTAGCTCCTTAATTGTAGACACGTCGGCCAAAGCCTGTTGCAGCTGTTCGGGTAGGGCACGCAACCCCTGGGCAACAGCCTGCAACTCCTGTGGCTCAGCACTTTGCCTTAGTTCAGCCAAGTGGATAGCCAGCAGCAGCAGGGTGACCAGCTGCGTGGTGTATGCTTTGGTGGAGGCCACCGCGATCTCTGGGCCGGCCCAAGTAGCCATAACTGCGTCGGCCTCTCTGGCTACGCTGGAGCCGACTACGTTAGTGATCGCCCACACAGGGCAGCCCTGCCGTTTGGCTTCTCGCAAAGCAGCCAAGGTGTCCGCCGTTTCACCGGATTGACTGATCACCAACACTACAGTCTGATCGTCCAGCAGCGGATCCCGGTAACGGAACTCCGAAGCCAAGTCCACTTCCACCTGCAACCGGGCCAGCCGTTCAATGGCATACTTGCCGATCATGCCGGCGTGATAGGAGGTTCCGCAGGCAACGATATACAACCGATTAATATGCTGCAGCGACTCTTTAGTCAGCCCTAACTCCGGCAGGCTGACCTCCTGCCCCGGGTCGGTCCCGAGACGTCCAGTGAAGGTATCCCTCAGCGCCTTGGGTTGCTCAAAGATTTCCTTCAACATGAAGTGGTCATAACCGCCCTTTTCTGCCGCTACTGCATCCCAGGTGACATGGTAGACCGATTTCTCTATTGGATGCCCATCCACCTTGACAGTGACTCCATCTCTGGTCAGCACGGCCATCTCTCCGTCCTCCAGCAGATACACTTCGCGGGTATAAGGCAGCAAGGCCGGGATGTCTGAGGCTAGGAAGTTCTCGCCGTCGCCCAAGCCCACCACCAGCGGACTGTCCTTTCGATAGGCGTAGATCACATCAGGGTGCAACGCCGACACCACTGCCAAAGCAAAGGCACCGCGCAGCCGACTGATCGCCTGCGAGAAAGCCTGCTCCAAATCGCCCTGATAGTAGGCAGCGATTAGGTGAGGAACCACTTCTGTATCGGTCTGGGAGCGAAAACTGACTCCGCGCTCACTCAGCCAGCTACGCAACTCGCGATAGTTCTCGATGATGCCGTTATGGATTACATAAAACTGGTCCTTGGCATCCGTATGGGGATGGCTATTTTCATCCGATGGGCGACCGTGGCTGGCCCAACGGGTGTGGCCAATACCCACTTGACCTGCCCAGCGGGGGTCGGGCAGCTGTTGCTCCAACACTGCCAAGCGACCGACAGCTTTCTGCATCTTGGCTTGGCCTGACTCCAACACCACTACTCCTGCCGAATCATAACCGCGGTACTCCAGACGATGTAGCCCATCAAGAATAACGGGTAGCGCTTGCCGCCCGCCGATATATCCAACTATGCCACACATAGGCTTCTTTTCGCTCCTTCATCTGCGAAGGCAGGAGCAAGCCTCCTACTTTCGCATTGATCTTGCGCCTGTAGTGAACGCTTTGTCCTAAGAATCGCTTCTCAGATTTGACGCACACCTTACGACTCAGGCAAGCCGAGGGGTATATCCGCCGAATGTTTCGATAAAACCCCTTCCTCGTCAACTCCCCTAGCAGGAGTCCTGGCGCTTTGCTTTTGTCTTTTTCCTTCAATCCCCCCTCTCAAGTCCGATCAGCCCTTCCTTCACCCCCTTTCGTTACCTCTGCCATAGCGGAGGCTAAACTTGCAGAATCGCGACCACCTGATTGGCCAGCTGCTCTGCTTGCTGCTCGCTCTGGGCCTCTACCATCACACGGATCACTGGTTCAGTGCCAGAAGGACGCACCAGAATGCGCCCGGTCTCACCT
This sequence comes from Bacillota bacterium, assembly GCA_050949055.1. Classification (GTDB taxonomy): domain Bacteria; phylum Bacillota; class UBA994; order UBA5500; family UBA5500; genus JAEZJZ01. Next base: position 97,670 of record JBMNFA010000009.1, read on the forward strand.
AAAGCCTGCCTCACCTGCGAGATGATTGCCTGCACCACAGGCCGATTGATCACAGACCGATCAGCCACCCGCGCATTCTTGAGTACCTGGGGGAAAGGCTGTACAATGCTGGCCAATTCAGCTAACGACTGCCGCTTGAGCGTTACAATCTCCGCCAAGCGCAGGGCTGTCAGCAGCCCATCACCGGTGGTGCTATGCTCAGAGAAGATGATATGTCCGGACTGCTCTCCCCCCAAAACCGCCTCTGTGTCCTGCATCATAGCCAAGACATAGCGGTCCCCTACGTCCGAACGCAGCAGTTCGATCTGCTGTTCCCGCATGGCCAGCTCCAGCCCCAAGTTGCTCATGGTGGTGGCCACCAAGCGATGATGGCGCAACCGTCCCTGCTGCTTCAGATGGACAGCGCAGATAGCCATGATCGCGTCGCCGTTGACGATGCCTCCCCGAGAATCAACTGCCAAGAGGCGATCGGCGTCACCGTCAAAGGCCAACCCCATATCCGCCTGCTCCGACAAGACAGCAGCAGACAATCCTGCCATGTGGGTGGAGCCGCAATCGCGATTGATGTTTTGGCCATCTGGGTTGGCGTTGATCGTTCTGACCTGGGCACCCAGTTGACGGAAGAGCAGGGGAGCGATCCTATAGGCTGCGCCATTGGCACAATCCAAGACCAGTTGCAGGCCATCCAGCCGATGGCTAGCCAGCTCCTTTAGGTATTGCAGATAGTCCGTTTGCCAGCTGGCCGCCTCGTGCACTCGCCCCACCTGATCACCTTGTGGTCTAGGCAGCAGTTCAGGTTGGTCCAGATAGCGTTCAATCTCCTCTTCCAGTTGATCCGGCAGTTTGTGGCCCGAGCTGGAGAAGAACTTGATGCCATTGTCGATCGCAGGATTGTGCGAAGCCGAGATCATCACCCCAGCATCCATCCCCTTGTGTGCCGTCAGAAAGGCGATCGCAGGAGTTGGCAGCACCCCCGCCCGATAGACATCGGCACCAACAGAAAGCATGCCACTGATCAAGGCCGCCTCCAGCATGTCGCCGGAGAGCCTGGTATCCTTGCCCACGAGAATGCAGGTGCTGCCGGCTACGCAATGCTTGGTTAGCACGTGCGCGCCCGCTCTCCCCAGTTGGAAAGCCAATTCTGGCGTCAACTCGGTGTTGGCTTTGCCCCGCACACCATCAGTTCCAAATCTACGTCTCATCGATAGTCCCCTTCTCAGCAGCTCCGCTGGGCTGCGGCCAGCAGAGCACTGTTGTTCATAGTATGCTTCACGCGGTTTCCCAGAGCAAAAGCTGCCCCTCATGTACACAGTATATGAGCATCGGTCTAGTTTGTTAGCCTTCAGTCGCCGGGGTTAGCATAACCTTTACCTGTACTTGCTCGACGGATGGGGCCATTACCCCCTCTGGAAATAGTAGCGGCAGCGTTTGTTCCGTATCTTCAGTCAGCTGACTAAGGTCGATCGCTGTAGTTGAGATAGCGTCCAATTGGTCCAGCAGTTCAGAAGGGCCATACACTGTCACCTGCAAAGGTTCGTGGGTGAACTCCACGGATTGCCACTCTGGAGGCAATTCTCCCTCGCTGGCCACCACAATCGGCAACTGCTTGCCACTGTACCGGTGCAAGGTCACCTCCACCGCTGCGGGGGTCACTTGCAGTCCTCCGATCTCCTGTCCGGCTACGTCACGCAGCATCACGGGCAAGCTTAATTTGGCTCCGTCCTGAACCTGTTGCCAATTGGTTTGCACGAACGCCTCCCGCACCCGCTCCGCCCGGGATTGGATGCCTGTGACCCGCACGAAGCTGACAGGCAACTCTGCCACCAGCAGTTGCTGGTTATGGATCACCTGATCTCCTAGCACTTGCAGGCTAACGTCTACGCTGAGCAACTGCTCCAACTGTACCTCCACGCGGGGAGGACTAGACGTGGCGCTAAAGCCAGCTGGGACCACCAAACTGACCACATATTGCCCCTTCCCCGCTTTGGCGGTGGATAGGTCCAGGTATGCTGCCAAGCTCTCCTTAGTGACCGCTTCCGTCTCTCCAGGTAGGCCGCGCACGGTGACTGTCACTGTCTTGGGCAATTCATTGACCACCTGCAGGTGAGAAGCAACGTTGCGCACCTCCAGCGCCACATCCGCAAAGGCTTTGCTTACTTCCGCCGGTGGGGCGAGATTGGCTGTCTTGACATAGGACCAGAGCAGGATGGCCAGCAGAGCCGCCAGAATGTGACTGGTGAAGTTGGGGCGAAAGGAGTCATTTTGCATGCTTGACCAACCTCCAGTTCCACAGTGCGTTCACCTTCTGAGTCACCAATTCAGCAGTTAGCTTCTCTTGTAGGGTTTTAGGGTCCAGGTGCCGGTTGATTTGTCCCTCTACAGCAATGGAGATGGTCCCTGTCTCCTCCGAAACGATCACTGCCACTGCATCGGTCTCCTCAGTTACGCCGATGGCCGCGCGGTGCCGGGTACCCAGCTCTTTGCCCAGAAATGGATTGCTGGACAGGGGCAGGTAGCATCCGGCCGCCAAAATCCTGCCACGACGAAGAATCACCGCCCCGTCGTGCAACGGGGTATTGGGTATGAAAGTGTTGGTTAAGAGCTCGCTGCTGATCAATGCATCAATAGGCGTACCGGTTTCAGCGTATTCGCTCAAGCCCGTCTCCCTTTCCCAGACGACGAGAGCACCGATTTTGTTTTTGCTAAGAATACTCACGCTGGCCACCAAGTCGGAAATCGCCTGTTCTATCGCTTCATCTTCATCCGGGGAGAAGGAGATACGCTGTCCAAACAGGCGTGTCCTGCCCAGCTGCTCCAATGCCCGGCGCAATTCAGGCCAAAAGACGATGGGCACTGCGATTAATCCGGCCGCGATAGTCTGATCCAACAACCAGTTGATCGTGTTCAATCCTAAGTACCCACTAACCACGGTAGCCAAAAGCAGCAGCAGCAACCCCTTAATGAGCTGTACTGCCCGGGTATCCCGAATCAGCACAATCAAGCGATAGATCACATAATAGACTATCCCTATGTCCAGGATATCCAATAAGTTGATCTGCTTCACTGCCTCGGCTATTCTGGCAATCAAATCTTTCACCCCCAGACCATAAGGCCACGGCGATTTAAATGCAGTCCGCTTCTAGTATAATGCATCACGGTTGTCACAAACAGCTGGTTGCTGTCGAATGCGAAACTACTGCCAGCGCCTACTCGACAGCCGATATTGAGCAAAGAAACCGGGTTAGCCCGGTTTCTCTCAGGTGCATTCTGCCCTTGGCCGGCAACACTTGGCTCGAGAACAGTCTATTTGCGCAGCGCCTTCAACAGACTATTCCAAAAGCCCTTGTGTTGCTCTGCTACTTCTGGTGCAGGCTGGTTGGATTCGCTAGCCGGGTGGGGCTGCTCGGTGGATGCCTGCAGGATTTCCTCAACGAATGCCTGCCGGTCTGAGGCCCCGTTCTGCAGCAACTCTCGAATCTGAGGCTGTTGCAGCAGCGAATAGTAGCGAGAAAATACGTCGACCTGTTCCTGTTTCAACTTCTCAAGCATAGTCAGCGCCTGCTCTGATTGCCCCAACGCCAGCTGGCTGATGGCAGAGACGAACTGCACATCCGGATTATCCTTGATCTCATCGCTAGCCAGTTGCAGCACCTCCCGGTACTGCCCTTGCTGCAGGTAGATGAGCATCATGTTCAACCGCACCAACAGTGCGTCAGGCTCAATCAGCAGCGCCTGTTGCCAGGCTTCCAGACTCTCCTTCCACTTGCCCAACTCGGCATACCTGGTGCCCCTGGCCACAAACACGGGCAGGTAATCGGGCTTGCGCTGCAGGGCTTGTGCCCAGTACTCTTCCGCCCGCTGCAGCAAGCCGTTTTGGGAATAGGTAAGTCCGATGTTGTACAAGGGATGGGGTGATTTGGGATGGTCCTTGGCGGCCTGCTCCCAGTGCTGCACCCCCTGCTCGATCATCCCTTTCTTGACTAAAGCTTCACCCAAATTGAGCCTAATGTCTAGATCTTGTGGGTCAAGTTCTGCCGCCTTCTCCAAATGATGAATCGCCGCATCAGTCTCACCGAGGCGTAGGTTGGCGATACCGATGTTGAAGCGCACAGCGGCATCGTCATGGCCATTCTTGACCAGCTGTAGACCGGTCTCTACTGCCAGAGCATAGTCACCGGTATCCAGCGCTACAGCACACAAATTGGTGGCTGCCCGCGGATCTTCCGGATTGAGTTCTGCCGATTCCGACCATTCCTGCTTGGCCTGGTTGAAGTTTCCCTTCGCCAAGTGGATTTCGGCCATAGCGTTCTTGACCAAGAAATTGTTAGGTATAATCTTGTTGGCCCGGTTCAGCTCCATCGCTGCCGCATCCCACATACCTTTCATGCCGTATATCTTGCCGATAAAGTAGTGGGCCATGCCGTTCAGCTTGTGTGTGTTGCGCTTATCCAGCTCCAGCACACGCTTCCAACTGGCCACTGCTTCATCGATCATGCCTTTTTCCCCTTGAGCAACCCCCAACACATAGTGAGAGAGCACGCTCTTTGGTGCCAAGGAGGTGGCTTGCTGCAGATGCTCGATCGCCCCGTCAATGTCCTGTTGGTTAAACAGGGCCACTCCCAAATCGTGATGAGCGGTGGCATTGTTCGGATTTTCTTGCAGAGCTTTGCGGCAAAGCTTGATAATCTGGTCCATGGTTGGTGGTTGCTTATCAGTCACGTCTATCACTCCTCGAAATTAAACATTCTGCAGCCTGCTCCAGTACCCTGTCAACCGAAGAAGATTCTTTATGTGTCGGCAGGTTAGTTCAACTGGTTTCGGTGGTCGATTTACCCTACCTTATGTAGTTTGAGACTTGGCGCCCACAATGCCCCCTCAACCGAAAACCAGTCGTGCGGCGCCAAGTCTCAGTCCAACTGTCTTCGGGGACAATGAACCTTACTCAATACGGTTTGAGACTTGACGCCCTGCTAACAAAATTGGCAGGATCCAGAGATGGATCCTGCCAATGACGCAATCCAACGACAGAGCCCATACTTTAGTATTGGCTAGAGAGGAACGATTATCCTTCCTCCCGCTACCTAAACAGCAGCCATCTGCCGATATCTTCCCAAAGCTCAGCCAGAGCCAGCTTCAAGCGCAGGGCACCAGATGACTTATGCTCCATCACGTTTCCGGAGACGGTCCCTGCATCCAATAGGGTGAACTCACCGTCCACCACCTGCACATCTCCCAGCACCTGACCCCGTACCAGCAGATCGCTGCGATAGACGGTAATGTCCCCCCGCACGACTGCGTCTGCTGGGACGATGAAGCTCCCGCCTTCTTGAATGATCACTGCCTGTCGGTCCTGGCAAATCAGCTGTGGATTGTTCAACGTATCCGAGAAATAGATCGGCGATGCCAACAGAAGCAAGACAGCTGCGGCTACCGCAAGCAGCCTCCCTGTTTGACGACGACGATCTGGTGCCGGTAACCTCTGCAATACTTGTTCCGTGAACCCCGTTGGTGCCTGAACTAGCGAGACTGTGCGAAGCAAGGCTACCGTCTGCTTCAGCGAAGCCTCTGTCTCACGACAGTGAATGCACTCGTCCAAGTGCTGCTGCAACTGTTTCTGGCACTGCTGCTCGATCTGTTCATCCTGCATCCGATGCAGCAAGCGCGTTGCCTGATAGCACTCCATTAGAAATCTGCCTCCCATAAATGGCGTTGTTCTACCAGTTTCATCCGAAGCGCTTCCCTGGCGCGGAAGAGGCGAGTCTTGATCGTACTCACCGGCACTTGGAGGATTTCGGCTATCTCCTGGTAACTCAAGTCCTGACCATGACGAAGCAGGATCACGTTGCGGTAATTCTCTGGCAACTGCTCTATCAAGTCCACCAAATAGTCAGCCAACTCGCTCTGTTCATGCAGCAATTCCGGACCAGGCCGTTGGTCGGCGATTTGCATGAACCAGCCCTCTTCTTTGTCGATAGGGGCATCCAACGAAATTGTATCCTTTCGCTTGCGCAGATAGTCGATAGCCAAGTTGTTGGCAATTCGATACAGCCACGGCTTGAATGGCTGCTCTAATCTGAAGCTGTGCAGACTGCGGTATACGCGCAAGAAGGTCTCCTGCGCCAGGTCCAAAGCCTCTTCGCGGTCATGTACCATCCGATAGAGAAAGGCATAGATTCGATCACGATATCTGTCAACCAGCTCGGAAAAGGCTGCGCGATCACCTCTTTTGGCTCTCTGCAGCAACCTCTGGTCAACCATGTCCACCACGACAAGCCCTCATTTCTATCTTGATCTAATACGTTGCCCAGGAATATTAGTTTCGTACCCCACCAGCCAATTAGGAACTATCTTTATCATTATATCGATCAGCCAGCCAGGTGCCAATTGTCGGGAAGGGAAGAAGGGTAGACAGTCATTCACTGTCCACCCTCCAATTGAATGGCCTAATTGAGCCCTACAGGGGCAAGCTCGTTATGATCTAGCGCACATACTGGGACAGCATCGTGGGTAAGGTTGCTTCTCCCTGCTCTGCCAACTCGTATCTGGCTCGGGTTGACGGCTGTTCTATCGTCAGCACCCGCCGCAGGTCGATCGGGGTGGCCACCAGGACGGCATCACACGGCACCCGCCGAATGGTATCTTCCAGATCTCTAACCTGCTGCTCCCCGTAACCCATTGCCGGAAGCAGGTCGGCCAGGTGGTCGTACTTCCGGAACGTCTCCGCGATGGAACCTACTGCGTAGGGTCTCGGATCGACCAACTGTGCTCCCAGCTGTCTGGCAACCACCACTCCCGCCCCATATCTCATCTCTCCATGGGTGAGGGTGGGGCCATCCTCAACAACTAACACGCTTTTGCCTTTGATCAACTCTGGGTCTTCCACTGTAATTGGGGACGCGGTCAGTACTACCTTGGCTGTTGGATTGATGCGCTCTGCGTTCTGGCGCACCCGCTCCACCGCCGACTTGGCGGCCGTATCCACCTTGTTGATCACGACCACATCGGCTAGCCGCACGTTGGTTCCACCGGGATAGTATGACAATTCGTGTCCCGGCCGATGGGGATCGAGCAGCGTTATGTATAAATCTGCTTGATAGAAGGAGGTATCGTTATTGCCACCGTCCCAGATGATCACGTCTGCCTCCTGCTCGGCTTGACGCAGGATTGCCTCGTAATCTACGCCAGCATAAACAATGATACCACGATCGATATGTGGCTCGTATTCCTCCCGCTCCTCGATGGTGGTCTGATGGAGATCGAGATCGCTATAGGTGGCAAAGCGCTGTACCGCCTGTTTGCCCAGATCGCCGTAGGGCATTGGATGGCGGACGACCACCACCCGGTGCCCCTGCTGGCGCAAGATATCACAAATGTGGCGGGTAGTCTGGCTCTTGCCAACGCCGGTGCGTACAGCGCAGACGGCCACTACCGGCTTCTTGGAGGCCAACATCGTCTGTTGGGCCGATATCAAAGTAAAATTGGCACCGGCGGCATTTACCTGGGCGGCCTTGTCCATCACATAATCATAGCGCACGTCACTATAGGAAAACACGACTTCATCCACCTGATGCTGCTCAATTAGGTGCACCAGATCGGTCTCTGGATAGATGGGAATACCAGCTGGATATCCCTCGCCTGCTAAGGTGCTGGGGTACAGTCTCCCCTCGATATCCGGGATCTGGGTGGCCGTAAACGCTACCACTCGATACTCGGGGTTGTTCCGGTAAAGCACGTTAAAATTGTGAAAATCCCTTCCGGCTGCGCCCATAATCAAGACTCTCCTGGCCATCGATTTACGCCTCCTTTTGATCTTAGCCTATTACCCTTCTACCTGCTTTGCCCGCTCCAAACCGACTCCATAGGCTGCCCGGCCACAGGATTGACAGTGGCCTGCTTCCACGCCGCAGACCTCAACCCCCCCTGTTGACCGCCGAATCCACAACTGCCCACAGTCTGGACAGCTGGTATCGGGCAACCCGCCTGTGTTGCCCAGATAGACAAAATTGAGTTTTTCCTGGGCCAACTGCTGTAGGGCTAACATAGTCTTTAGCGGAGTGGGTGGCAGGAAACGCAGTCGGTGGCTGGGGAAGAACCTGCTCAGGTGTACGGGGATGTCCTCCGAGAGCTTAGCTACCCACTCCACGAAACGCATAACCTCCGACTTGCTGTCATTGAGATCAGGAATCACCAGATAGGTCAGCTCTACTTCTGCCCGCTCCAACGCGGCTTCGACGTTCCGCAGCACCGGAGCCAAGCCGCCACCACAGTAGCGTTGATAAAAGTCGTCGTCAAAGGCCTTAACGTCTATATTCACCGCATCGATTGCGCGGAGCAGCCTGCGCCACGGCGCTGGATTCATGTATCCGTTGGTGACCAGCGCGGTGACCAAGCCCGCATCCCGGGCCAGCTGGGCCGCGTCCTGCACCCACTCAACTCCGATCACCGGCTCGTTGTATGTGAAGGCTAGGCCGACCGAGCGAGCGTCCTGCTGACGGGTCTGTAGGGCCAACGCGACCAGTTCCTGCGCCCCCATCTGGCGATAGGGGGCCGGTCGTTGTGCTATCTGATGGTTCTGACACCAGACACAGCTGAGGTTGCAGCCCTGACTACCCACAGACAGCAGCAGCTTGCCCGGGTGAAAGTGATAAAGCGGTTTCTTTTCCACCGGGTCCAGACCCAGGGAAGTCACCTGGCCATAGCTAAGAGAGATTACCTGCCCATTGCGAACCGTCCGCTGGTGACAGCGGCCGATATCTCCCTCGCCCAACCGGCAAGCATGAGGGCAGACGCTACAGACTAAGGACATGTAAACTCCCCTCCCAATAGTGCATAAAGTCTAAGGGTGTAATAGATGTGGCCATGAAGCATAGCATTGGCCGAGGGGCCCCGGAAGATGGGTTTTCGGGTTGCAGGGCATCAATGCCAACGGGTGACGGCGAAGCGAGACAACTGCACTTCTTCGTCTGGCCTCAATCCAGCTTTCTGCTTGGCAATGGCAACCTGTTCCTTCGCGCTATTCACCCCAGGTAGGTCCGGAAGCAGCAGCCCCTGCCTACCGCGGGCCGACACGATTACACCGTAAGTGACTGGATCCAAGTCGGATACATCTTTAACTGGTTCTATCTCGCCCAACACATCCACGCTATAGGAGAGCTCCGGAAGCTCATCGGCCGTAATCGGTGGGAACCTGGGATCTTCGCCAGCCGCACTGCGGGCATTCTGGATGATCTCTTCCTGCAGCGTGCTGGCCGTGGGCTCAATGGTTCCAATGCAGCCACGCAGCTGACTGTGCTTCTTGATGGAGACAAACACCCCCGCCTTGGCCGGGAGATCCGCGGGCCACTGCGACAGGTCAGTTGCGAGCAGCTCACCGGCTTTGACGTATTGCTCGACCGCCGAACGGGCTAACCTGACGGGCGCGCTCTCCCGGTGCCGCTGCTCTTGCAGCTGTCGTTGACGGCTAAGAATTAGTTCGTCCAACCAGCTAGCCCCTGAGCCAGGAGCGACATGGCGAACACCCACCAGATAGCCAACCCCAAAGGGAGCCTGATAGGATAATACCTGCCCACGGCCAGCTAGACCATCAAAACAGCCGAGGAACAAAACCAGAGGCCTGAACCCGCATTCGGCGGCAGAGGGGGCCAACTCCTCTAAGCGCAACAAGCCGAGCACTGCTTGGCTGGAAAATAGCTCAGCTACCCCCTGGTCAAATCTGTGTGCCTGCGGATGGTAACCGGCCGGCGCGTCTTTGCTCAAACTATGGGAGAGATCGCCGCTACCGATGATCGCCACCCGCCGATCTCCCTCAGCGACTGCCTCCTGGATGATCGACCCGAGCCGGTAATGCTGCAATAGGGGCAGTCCAGCAATGTTGATCATCACCATCGGTGGCAACGGACGATCGCCATAGGCCTGCTGCAAGTACCACAATGGCACCAATAGTCCGTGGTCAAGCTCTGGCGATAGGCGTAGCCGCTGCTTCAGCTGCAATGTCAGTCCATACAAGGGCAGGTCAGCCCCCTCCGCCCGCTGCATGATGGCAGTGGTCAAATCAGCGGCGATGGTGACAGACACACGCTCTTTAGGCGCGCCAAAGGGCGCGAAGCTGCCCTGCAATCGGCCGGGCGCAGCGATAGTAAAAGCATCGGCAAACACAGGGCCGTGGGGTCCAAAGATAATTATCGCATCTGGATGCGCATTCGCCACCAACGCGGCCGCCTCATTCATGGCCGCGCATGTGTCCGCCGCCTGTGCCTCCTCTCCCCGCCCCACGGCTGGAATGATGATCGGAGGATGCGGACTGAACCAGCCGATCGCTGTACCGCCGGACATGGTTACAACCCCCTCAGTTTATCTTTTCAACCAAATTCAATTCGCGGTCGCAGACTGACAACAGGTAAACTGCACATCTTTACTGGTGCTAGCTCTCAGCAACGCAACGTAGTTAAGGGAAAACGCGAAGGTGTCGCCTGCACACACATCGCCTGGAAAATCGGTGGTATCCAAGACCAGGTGATCGCTGGATGCTCCCAGCACCTCTACTCCCGGCTGCAGCGGGGTCAGTCCAGCAGGATCCACGTCCTGCCTGCCGATAGCCAAAATGGCTCTGCGCCTCAGACCACGGTCCTGAAAGCGGGGCACGTTGCCGAAGGCATCCCTGCCGATGCGCCCAATAGGAACCGATGGCTTAACCAAGACTTCGATCACCTCTGCCCGCAGGACAAAGGCGTCGGTGTGCAGCCCTGTGATGGGCACGAATCCCACCGGGTCGTGTCCCAAAAGCACCGCGTCGCCCAACCGCAAGTTGTTGATGCCGACTGGCATCTCCCCCTGTTCCAGCAGGTGCCAGCTGCTGGAGTTGCCACCGGAAATGATCGCACTCTGCATAATTCCTCTGGCCTCCAAATCCTGAGCCAAGGCAACCAATTCGCCTAAGCTCTTGGCAGAGGGAATTACGCCACCAAAGCAGGTCAGGTTGGTTCCGATACCCAAAGGCTCGATGCCGGGGAGCAGCATGGCCTGACGGGCCAGATGGGGCAAGTCTTCAGGCCAAACTCCCTCGCGCAAGTCTCCCAGATCGACCATCAGCAACACTCTATGGCGCACACCCAGTCCAACCGCGGCTGCACTGAGCGCTGTTAAGGTAGCCAACTGGCTGTTAAGACTGATATCGGCCGTCACCACCACCTGTTGCGCCTGGCTCGGTGCCGGCAGGCGCAACAGCACCTTCCGCCCCGCCACACCGGCGGCTGACCAGCGCTGCAAGTTGTCCAGTCTGGCCTCGGCCAACCCAGTCATCCCAGAGTCCAGCAGCACCCTCCCCACCTGGGGAAGCCTACCGGAGAGCACCTTGGTCACCGCCCACAATTCTATCCTCTGCCGCTTGGCCCGCTTGACCAACTGGGCGGCATTATGTCGTATCTTCTGCAAGTCAACCTCTACCCTGGGATACATCCAAGACCTCCTTATGCAATTACATGGCAAACACTGCCTTTCTTACTACTTCCACTCCCACCGCGTGTACTCCTTTCCACGGGAAGAAATTTGCATATGCATTGACTGTACCCTGTGCCGCGCCGTCTCCGGACGCCCACCAATTCAATAGCCCCTGCAAAATGGCTAAGGACAGCTGTTCCCGATACGCCGGCTGGGCCAACAGAGCCGCTTCTTCGGGGTTGCTAATGAAGCCAACTTCCAGCAGCACCGCCAGAGGTTGGGAGTCGTTCAGCAGGCGGTAATCACCTGCCTGGGGTTGGCGGTGGGTGTTCTGCAACACCTGCCGCAAGCTGGCTTGCAGATGCTCAGCCAACGCGGCCGATCGCTGGCTATGCTGCTGGTAGAAGACCTGTGCCCCACGCCAGCGACTGGAGCTGATAGCATTCGCGTGCAGCGACAGCAGCACGTCTGGTTGCCAGTCATTGACCAGTTGTACCCGCCCCATGATGTCCCTGCGCTTGCGGCTAGGGACCTCCTGAGGCGAAATCAGGTGAGATAGGTCGTTATCCGCGTCCCTAGTCAGCTTTACTTCGGCGCCTGCGCTGACGAGCACGCTCTGCAGCTGCAACGCCAGTTGCAGCACCAGCTCCTCCTCGGTCACTCCATGGCCCACCGCTCCCGGATCCACTCCTCCGTGTCCAGCATCGATTACAATGCTTTTGCCGAGGAGGGGCAGCCTGGCTGCTTCTGCATGCGGCGCGAGGGGGATGACCAGCAGAACAACAGTCAGGACGATCATGCTCTTTCTCATGTGCTGCTCACCTGCTTTCTGTGGATGACGTTGCCCAATTGAACAGGCCAGGCAACCATTCATTAGTCTGCGTCAAAGGAGGGGTAGGCATGAAATGAGCAGTTGATTGCAGCAGCCAATGCGCCTGTTGCCCTATAGCCTGACCTCCGTTGCCCATAGCCCGTTGAGCTTCGAAAAAAAAAGACTCCCTTCCGCTGGGAAGGGAGTCCCCGAAATCTGCGAGTTTAGCGCTTGGAGAATTGAGGAGCCCGACGGGCCTTCTTCAGACCGTACTTCTTGCGCTCCTTCATGCGCGGGTCGCGGGTGAGCAAGCCAGCAGGCTTGAGCACCGGACGCATCTGTCCGTCTACCTGCAACAGCGCCCGGGAGATGCCGTGACGGATAGCACCTGCCTGGCCGGAGAAGCCGCCGCCTTCCACCTTGGCGTAAACATCAAACCTGCCCAGAGTATCGGTAAGGCTGAGGGGCTGACGGACGATTAGCTTCAGGGTCTCCAGTCCGAAATACTCATCGAGGGGGCGACCATTGATTACGATGTTGCCAGTACCAGGGAGCAGACGAACGCGGGCGACCGCATGTTTCCGTCGACCGGTACCATAGTAAAAGACCTTTGCCATGGATTATTCCCTCCTTCCCTGGTTAACCGCGGATGATCCAAGTTGTCGGCTGCTGAGCTTGATGGGGATGCTCCGGCCCAGCATAGACCTTCAGCTTCTTGGCTATTGCCCGCCCCAAGCGATTGTGGGGCAGCATGCCCTTGATCGCCTTCTCAACGACGAACTCAGGCTTCTTGGCCATCAGGGTGCGATATGAGGTAGCACGGAAGCCACCGGGATAACCAGAGTGGCGATACGCCAGCTTCTGATCTAGCTTCTTGCCCGTCAGTTCGATTTTATCGGCATTGACTACGATCACGTAGTCGCCGGCATCGAAATGAGGAGTAAAGGTCGGCCGGTGCTTGCCGCGCAGAATGCTAGCTACTTCACTGGCCAAGCGACCTAGTGTCTGGCCCTCGGCATCTACGACGAACCACTGGCGCGTCGTGTTCTGTGCGTTGGCCATATAGGTTGTGCGCATAGTCTTTCCCTCCAAAATCATCGAAAAGTGTAATGGTTGGCCGGCCACATCGTGTCTGCCTAGCCCGACTGCTAAGTTGCCGGGGGGTAGACGGAGGGCACACTGCCTATATGGTGGCTTGGGGGCTCACCAAGCCAACCAATATTTTATCCCAGCCATTTACCAGTGTCAAGGCAAGCTGAATGAGTCGCGGAGACGGTTCGAGAGCGCGGAAAAGCTGCCGCAGGCAGTTATTCTTAATGCTTCGACAAGCTCAGCATAGACTCCGTGAAGAATCTAAAACCCCATAGATGCGGGCTTTCTCAAGATTCTTCGCTACGCTCAGAATGACGATTGCAGGCTTCTTCAGTGGTCTCAGACAGATCCGACGGCTCACATGTAATAGACCTCCTCCAGGCAAAGCCCATGAGCAGGGGCTGTAGGGCCTGCCTGAGTGCGGTCTTTGGCCCTTAAAATGCGGCGCATCTCCTCTGGCGGCAGTTTGCCATTGCCCACCAGGAGCAGTGTACCCACAATGATGCGCACCATATGATACAAAAAGCCATTGCCAATGGCAACAATTTGCAGCCGATGATCCCCAAGGGCCTTCACCTGCAGATTATGCAGGCTGCGTACCGTGTCCTTGACGAAACTGCCAGCGGCTTGAAAGGATGCGAAGTCGTGTTCGCCAATCAGGTGGTTTGCCGCGTCCTGCATCGCCTGCACATCCAGAGAGTGCGGATAATGCAGCGCATAGCGGCGTCCAATGGCCAGAGGCGCGGTACGGGTGTTGATGGTATAGCTGTACCTTTTCCCCAGAGCGTGAATGCGGGCATGCCAGTGCTGCGAAACCTCGGCTGCCGACACCACCACCACGCCGGCAGCCAGATTCGAGTTTAGTGCTGCCGGCCATCGCTCAATCGGCACGCTGCTGGCTGTATGGAAATTGCAGACTTGGCCGCGGGCATGCACTCCGGCGTCGGTGCGCGAAGCTCCTGTGACTCGCACCGGCTGTTTGATGATCACCGATAACGCCCGTTCCACTTCCCCTTGAACAGTGCGGGCGTTGTTTTGCACCTGCCATCCATGCCAATCGGTGCCGTCGTATTCCAACACCAGTTTGATGTTTCGCTCCAGCTGGCTACTGATCATGCATATAGACCGACGCGCCAGGCAAAGACGAAAGCGATGGCAGAAAGCACCCAAGCGGCGGCATCCAAGCTGGTCAGCCGAAGCACCTTCATGCGAGTGCGATTCTCTCCGCCCCGATAGGCTCTGGCCTCCATGGCCATGGCCAGTTCGTCAGCCCGGCGAAAGGCGCTGACAAACAACGGCACCAACAGCGGCAACAGGCTCTTGGCCCTTTGCAGAAAACCACCGGTCTCAAAACTCGCCCCCCTGGCCATCTGTGCCCGCATGATCTTCTCCGTTTCTTCGATCAGGGTAGGGATAAAGCGCAGAGCGATGGTCATCATCATCGCCAACTCGTGAGCAGGGATGCCGATGCGTTGCCCCGGCCGCAGCAGACGCTCTAAGCCATCGGTGAGTGCGATGGGAGAAGTGGTCAAGGTCAGCAGCGAGGTTGCCGTCACCAACAAGACCAGCCGGGAGGCCAAGAAAATCGCCTGCACCACGCCATGGCTGTCCACACGCAAAAAGCCGACGCTAAATAGCGTCACACCTCCGCGAGTGGTGAACAAGTGCAGGATCACCGTGAGCGCGATAATAAAAGTCAAAGGTTTCAACCCCCGCAGGATCAAGCGCAGCGGCAGACCAGCCATCCTGGTCACTAGCAGCACCAGCAGGGCAAAGGTAACGTAGGCCAGAAAGCCCCTGACCAAGAACAGCACGATTATGAACACCAGGCTGAGCAGCAGCTTAGTCCGGGGGTCTAGGCGGTGTATGGGAGAATCGCCGGGATAATACTGGCCGATGGTGACATTCTTCAGAATGCTCACGCCTGTACCCTCCTCCGCCAAAGATCTAGGATCAGGCTTCTTGCCTCTGGCACGGACAGGGCCACTGGAGGCAGCTGCAGACCCCTGTCTCGCAACGCCTGCAACAACTCGGTCACCTGAGGGACGCCCAGCCCAATAGCTCGCAGCTGCTTGGCCATGGCAAATACCGAACGAGGCGGTCCGTCGGCAAATACCTTACCCTGATGGAGCACTATCAGACGGGATGCGACCATGGCGATCTCTTCCATGCTATGGGAGACTAACATCACAGTCATGTTGTTTCGCTGGTGGAGGTCTCTCAACTCGCCCAGCAGTTCCTCCCTGCCTTTGGGATCCAGTCCGGCAGTCGGCTCATCCAAAATGAGCACTTTAGGGCGCATAGCCAACACTCCAGCGATAGCCACCCGCCTCATCTGCCCTCCAGAAAGCTCAAAGGGTGAACGCTGCCCTAGTTCAGCGACCGAGAGTCCCACCTGCATCAGCGCTTGTTCAACGCGCAAGTCGATCTCCTCACTGGAAAGACCCAAGTTCTTGGGGCCAAAGGCCACATCCTTGGCCACCGTCTCTTCAAACAACTGGTGCTCCGGGTACTGGAAGACCAAACCCACCCGTTCCCGCACTTGACGCAAGTCAGCACCCTTGGCTCCCAAGTCAATGTGGTCAACGATCACCCGCCCGCTCTGGGGCAGAATGAGACCATTTAGGTGCTGAATCAGCGTTGATTTGCCACTGCCGGTTTGCCCGATAATGCCTATGAACTCGCCCTCAGAAATGGAGAGACTGATCTGATCCAAGGCCTTGATTTCAAACGGTGTGCCGGCTCCGTAGGTGTAGCTTAGCTTTTCAATAGTAATGGGCATAGATCGTTCACCAACTCTTCCACTGTCAACAGGTTTGTGGGCAGTGGCATGCCTGCCTCGGCCAACTCTCTCACCAGGGTGGTGACTTGGGGTACATCCAGTCCTAGCGAGCGCAGTCGGTCAACCTGTTGAAATACTTCCCGGCTGCTGCCCTGCAGCACAATCCTGCCGCCACTCATCACCACCACCCGATCAGCCAAAACGGCTTCATCCATATGGTGTGTAATCAGCACCACCGTCATCTTCTGTTCACGGTTAAGGCGTATCGCTGTCTCCAGGACCTCTCGCCTGCCTACCGGGTCCAGCATAGCCGTGGACTCATCCAAAATCAAGATTTTGGGATGCATAGCCAGCACGCCGGCGATGGCCACCCGCTGCTTCTGTCCCCCGGACAGCAGGTGTGGCGCGTGAGCAGCATATTGCTGCATGCCCACCAGGCGCAGGGCTGCGTCTACTCTTTGCCGAATCTCTTCCGGCGGCACGCCCAGGTTCTCCGGTCCAAAGGCGACGTCCTCTTCCACGATGGTCGCAACTAGTTGATTGTCCGGGTTCTGAAAGACCATTCCCGCCACTTGTCGGATGTCAAACAGACGAGACTCGTCTTTAGAGCTAATGCCATCCACCCATACCTCGCCAGAGGTAGGGGTAAGGATGGCATTAAGATGCTTTGCTAGGGTAGACTTGCCAGAACCGTTACGCCCGATAATGGCCACAAACTCTCCCTGCTCAATGCAGAGGGAGATATCCTGTAACGCCTGCGTCTGTTTGGCTCCCTCACCGGCGTAGGTAAAGTTTACATCCGCCAGCCTGATGATAGCCGACACGGCGATCCCTCCTCTGATGAATACTACTCTACCAATTCGAGAATAGCCAGAGGCGCCGCATCTCCCCGACGTACGTCAGTCTTGATCAAACGGGTATAGCCACCCGAGCGATTAGCATAGCGTGGCGCTATTTCGGTAAACAATTTGTTCACTACCGACTCGTCAAAGATGAAGGACAGTGCCTGACGACGAGCGTGCAGATCGCCCTGTTTGCCGAGGGTGATCATCTTTTCAGCGATGGTGCGAATGGTCTTGGCCCTCGTCTCGGTGGTTTCGATGCGCCCGTGGTCCAGGAAGCTGGTTACCAGGTTGCGCAACATCGAGCGCCGATGGTTAGTCGGTCGGCCAAGTTTGCGGTATGGCACGGAGAACACCTCCCCAAAGTCTGTTAGTCTTCTATTTTGCGCAGAGCCAGTCCTAGCTCAGCTAGCTTCTGCTGGACTTCTTCCAGGGACTTCTTGCCCAGATTGCGGACCTTCATCATGTCCTCCTCGGTCTTCTCAATCAACTCGGAGACCATGTTGATGCCAGCCCGTTTCAGGCAGTTGTACGAGCGAACGGAAAGATCCAGCTCCTCAATAGTCAGATCCAAAGCCCGGTCGTTCTCGTCCTCGTCCTTCTGGATCATAATCTGCTCGTTCTTAGCCCGCTCAGTCAATCCAATGAACATGTTCAAGTGTTCCGACAAGATCTTAGCACCGAGGCTAACCGCTTCCTCAGGGCCGATGCTGCGATCCGTCCACACCTCCAAGGTTAACTTATCCAGATCGGTGACATCACCGCGACGGGTGTTCTCCACCTGGTAGTTGACCTTATTGATCGGTGTGAAGATGGAATCTACTGGAATGATTCCGATCGGCTGATTAGGGCGCTTGTTGTGCTCGGCTGGTGAGTACCCTCTACCTTGCTCCGCTGTCATCTCCATAAACAGCCGACCTTCCTGGCTCAGCGTAGCAATGACGATCTCCGGGTTCAGGACAGTAACGTCGCCATCAGCGATAACATCAGCGCCGGTGACCACACCTTCCCCCTGCTTCTCTATGCGTAATGTCTTCTGCTCATCGCTGTCGATATGCAGCCGGAGGTCCTTTAGGTTGAGGATGATTTCCGTCGTATCCTCCTTGACCCCCGGGATAGAAGAGAACTCATGCAGCACACCTTCTATCCTGACAGAAGTGATTGCATAACCAGGCAAAGAGGACAGCAGGACACGTCGCAGGGCGTTGCCCAAGGTGGTGCCATATCCACGTTCCAACGGCTCAACGACGAACTTGCCATAAGACTTATCCTCGCTGATTGATTCGCATTCGATCTTCGGCTTTTCAATCTCTATCATTGGTGGCGTTAACCCTCCTTGTTTCCCCATCTTGCTCCGGCAGGATTTTGCGAGGGTGCCTTATCTGGAGTATTTCTCCACGATCAGATGCTCGGCCACCGGGATATCGATGTCCGCGCGCTCCGGTAATCTCACTACGTGGCCGGCATAATTGGCCGCATCCAGACGTAGCCATTCGGGCACTGTCCGGTCTCCCAACTCCAGATCCTTAAAATACGCTGAGTTGCGGCTGCTCTCCCGTACCGCAATCTCATCGCCTTCCCTAACCAGGTACGACGGAATGTCCACCCGCCGACCGTTGACTGCGAAATGGCCATGGTTGACCAACTGACGGGCTTGACTGCGCGAATCAGCAAACCCCAGACGGTAAACAACGTTGTCCAAGCGCAACTCCAGAATCTGCAACAACCGCTCACCGGTGACACCCTTAGAACGTGCTGCTTGCCGGAAATACCCCCGGAACTGACGCTCCAAGACGCCATAGATGCGCCGGGCTTTCTGCTTCTCTCTCAGCTGTTGACCATAGTCAGAGATCTTGCTCCGACGGCCTTGCCCATGCTGCCCTGGGGCGTAAGTACGCTTATCGACAGAGCACTTCCCAGAATAGCAGCGGGCACCTTTGAGAAACAGCTTGGTGCCTTCACGTCGACAGAGACGGCAAACTGGTCCGTTATAATTCGCCACTTATTAGTGCACCTCCGTTCTCAAGAAGATCAAACTCTGCGCCGCTTCGGAGGGCGGCAGCCGTTGTGCGGGACTGGAGTAACATCCTTAATCATGCTTACTTCCAGGCCAGTTGCCTGCAGCGACCGAATGGCGGCTTCGCGTCCAGAACCAGGACCCTTGACGTGCACTTCTACTTCCCGCATGCCGTGCTCCATAGCCACTTTGGCCGCGGTCTCAGCAGCGATACCGGCAGCAAAAGGTGTGCTCTTACGGGATCCTTTATATCCAACATTGCCTGCGCTGGACCAGGAAAGTGCGTTGCCCGCCTTGTCAGTGATGGTCACAATGGTGTTATTGAAAGTCGAACGAATGTGAGCGATACCGAACTCAACGTTCTTGCGCTCGCGACGTCTCGTCTTTGTGGCGACTCTCCTCTTGGCCATTAAATTCAGTTTCCCCCTTTGCTACTTGCGGCGAACGCCAACAGTTTTGGCACGTCCCTTACGGGTGCGCGCATTGGTCTTGGTGCGCTGTCCCCGCACTGGAAGCCCACGACGATGACGGAGACCGCGATAGCAGCCAATCTCAATCAACCGCTTGATGTTGGAGCTGATCTCACGACGGAGATCGCCTTCCACCTGATAATTCTTGTCGATAATCTCGCGCAAGCGAGCTACTTCGTCTTCAGTTAAGTCGCGCACCCTGGTGTCAGGATTGACACCAGTCTGCTGCAGGATATCACGAGAACGGCTGAGTCCGATACCGAAAATGTAGGTAAGGGCGATCTCCACCCGTTTCTCGCGTGGCAAGTCAACGCCTGATATACGAGCCATGCTCTGCTCTACACCTCCTGATTGTTACTGAAACAACTAGAGCGATTGTTGCTAGGGGTATTTATGGCCTGTGCAGCCGCTAACAGACCTTTAACCCTGCCTCTGTTTGTGCTTGGGATTCTCGCAAATAACCATCACTCGCCCTTTGCGACGAATCAGCTTGCATTTTTCACAAATTGGTTTGACCGAAGGCCTAACCTTCATCGTTTAGAACCTCCTTCACGACTATTTGTCCCGGTAGCGAATGCGTCCCCGGGTGAGGTCGTACGGGGATAATTCAACGGTAACGGTGTCACCCGGAAGAATACGGATAAAGTTGATCCGAATCTTGCCGGAAATATGGGCCAATATCTTGTGTCCATTCTCCAATTCCACCCGAAACATTGCGTTCGGGAGAGCCTCCACAACCTTGCCCTTAACGGTAATGGCGTCACCTCTTGGCAATAGACTAGAACCTCCCTTACACGCTTTCCCAAGGACTCACCGCGGGAAAACAGCTCTCTGAACTGACTGATCATCTGCAAGGTCCCCAATTGACGACGAAACTGGTCAACGCCTACAGGAAATTCGCTTTTCGACAGTGCTGTCTGACCAGCACCGCAGGATTGTAAAAAATTGCTGCCGAAAAACCACAATACTAATAATATCGCCAACTGTTCATGGTTTCAAACCCAGCTTGCGCAGTGAGCAGACCAGCCCGAGTTTCTGTCCCCACTCAATTACCGGGACTGCCACTTCTGCAAGTGGTCAATAATCTCCGAGAAAACCTCAGTTACCGGCTTCGTCCCGGTTACGGTAACCAGCTTGTTCTGAGCCCCATAATAGGCGACTAATGGCTCGGTCTGCCGGCTATACACTTCCAACCGGTTGGTCACCGTATCAAACCCATCGTCGTCCCGCTGATAGAGCTCGCCGCCACATGCGTCACAGACCCCCTCAACCTGACTGGGCTGCGAGTCGCGATGGTAAGTGGCTCCGCAGGCGCGACACACTCTGCGTCCAGTAAGACGCCTGATCAATTCCTCACGGGGGACTTCAATGTTCAGCGCCACATCCACGGGATTTTCCTGCAGGGTGCGGTCGAGAGCTTCCGCCTGCGCCAGAGTGCGCGGGAACCCGTCCAACAAGAATCCTTTTGCGCAGTCAGGCTGGGCGAGACGTTCTCGCACCACACCGATGGTCACTTCATCAGGAACCAGCAGTCCCTGATCCATGAAGAACTTAGCCTTCTTACCCATTTCAGTGCCCGACTTTACCGCGGCTCTGAACATATCCCCGGTGGAAATGTGCGGAATGCCAAAGTGATCGGCTATGCGAACTGCCTGTGTCCCTTTCCCGGCGCCGGGCGGTCCCATCAAAATGATCTTCAAGGATTACACCTCCGAAGCAGGTCGGCAACGCAACCTGCATCACAATATGCACGGATTGTTAAGCAGCTTTTGTTCCTACCGCATGAACCCGCCGTAGTGCCGGATAGCCATCTGAGCCTCGATTTGCTTCATAGTCTCCAGCGCAACTCCGACTACGATCAACAACGCGTTACCGCCCAATCCAATATTGTACTTGAAGACGGAACTGAGCAAAAGGGGCAACAGCACGATGGCGGACAGAAAGACAGCCCCTACCAAAATCAAACGGTTGACTACCCGATACAGATAGTCGGTCGTGGGCTTGCCAGGCCGCAAGCCAGGAATGAAACCGCCGTGCTTCTTTAAGTTGTCTGATACGTCCCGCGGATTGAACTGCATAAATGTATAGAAATAGGCGAATGCAATGATCAGCGAGATATACAACACAATGTGCAACGGCGAGCCAAATGCGAACCAACCAGCAATCCTCTCTGCCACCGGGTGATTGATGAATTGCGTCACCATCTGCGGGAACATCAACAAGGATGAAGCGAAGATCACCGGAATCACACCCGCCTGGTTGATGCGCAGCGGAATATGGGTCGATTGCCCACCGTACATCTTCCGACCAACAACCCGCTTGGCATATTGAACCGGGATACGGCGCTGTCCTTCTTGCACCACGACTACGCCCGCAATCACCACCAGCCCCAATACTGCCAACACGATGACCACAAAAATGTTCAAAGTGCCAACACGCACCGCGTTGATAATGGACACCAGCCCTTGCGGCAAGCGCGAGATGATGTTGGCAAAGATGATCAGGGAAATTCCGTTGCCCACACCCCTCTCAGTGATCAGCTCGCCAATCCACATCACTACCATCGTACCGGCAGTAAAGGAGACAGCGATCATCAGCAGGTTGCCCACTGAGGGATTGAGCACTGCCCCCGAGTTGCGCAGGCCCCAGGCGGTGGCATAGCCTTGAATAAAAGCCAGGATCACTGTCGCGTACCGGGTATATTGGTTGATCTTCTTGCGGCCTTCTTCGCCTTCCTTCATCATCCGTTCCCAGCTGGGGATGATCACCGTCAGCAGGTTGATGACGATGGAAGCGGTAATGTATGGGCCGATATTCAGCGCAAAAATCGAGAGTTGCTCCAGCGCACCACCAGAGATTAGGTTGACAAAACCAAACAATCCCTGAGTGAGCAACTGTGAAACAGCAGCTGGATCCAGACCGGGGGCAGTGATCTGCGCACCCACCCGGAAAACCAGGAACATGCCCAAGGTGAAGAGTATCTTCTTGCGTAGGTCAGCGATCTTCCAAGCGTTGCGGACCGCCTCCAACACCTTAGCTCACCTCGGCTTTGCCACCAGCGGCGGCGATCTTCTCTTCCGCGCTGCGACTGAAAGCTGCAGCCTGAACGGTCAGGCGCTTGCTCAGCTCGCCGTTGCCCAGAATCTTCACTCCATCATGTACTGCCTTGACCAGCCCCGCTGAGCGTAGGGCAGACAAGTCAACTAACGTGCCATTTTCAAACTGCTCCAAATCGCCCACATTCACCACCGCGTATTCGGTCTTGAAACGAGCATTGGAAAAACCGCGTTTCGGTAGGCGGCGCTGAATAGGCAGCTGACCACCCTCAAAACCGGGGCGTACGCCTCCGCCGGAACGGGCGTTCTGACCCTTCGAACCTCTTGTCGAAGTCTTGCCGTGTCTGGAACCGGTACCGCGTCCTACCCGCTTGCGATTCTTGGTGGAGCCCGGTGCTGGCCTCAGTTCATTCAGATTCATATCGCACCTCCTAGTACTCAGTCAACCGCAAATCCACGATGCGTCGTCTAGTCTCACTCCAACTAGTCTCGGATGCACCAAAAAGCCTGAGACTTGACGCCTGCTAGTCGGCTTAAGCTTCCGCTGTGCAGACCTGCAAAAGATGAGCAATCTTGTTTATCATTCCGCGAATGGCGGGGCTGTCATCATGCACAACTGTCTGATGCAGTCGATGTAGCCCCAGGGCCTCGGCCGTCTGGCGTTGCCGTTTCGGATAGCCGATCGGGCTCTTGATCAAAGTAATCTGCAGCTTAGCCACGTTCGTCCCTCCTAGCCCAGCAGTTCTTCGACGGACTTGCCCCTAAGTCTAGCGACATCCTCCGCCCTCTTCAGCAACTTCAGCCCTTCAATGGTAGCATAGGCAGAGTTGATGGCATTGGCCGAGCCCAACGACTTGGTGAGGACGTCCCTCACACCGGCCAACTCCATAATCACTCGCACTGCACCACCAGCAATTACGCCGGTACCTTCGGAAGCTGGCTTGATCAAGACCTTAGCAGCTCCAAAGTTGCCGATCACTTCGTGGGGAACGGATGTTCCTACGATGGGCACTCGCATCAAGTTCTTCTTGGCGGCTTCGGTGCCTTTACGAATAGCATTCATGACTTCCTTGGCCTTACCAAGACCGACTCCCACGTGTCCATTATGATCGCCAACAGCAACGACGGCGCTAAAACTCATGTCCCGGCCACCCTTACGGGTCTTGGCGACGCGATTAACCTTGATTACCTGCTCGGTAAGATCCAAGGTGTTCGGATCAATGCGCTCCATGGTGTTTCCCTCCTTCTTGCCTGTCTAGAATTCCAGGCCCGCCTGGCGAGCAGCTTCGGCTAGAGCCGCAACCCGCCCATGGTAGAGATAGCCTCCGCGATCAAAGACCACTCGGCTGATTCCCTGTGCCAGAGCCTTTTGGGCGATCAACTCGCCGACGCGCTTAGCAGCCTCTACGTTGCCCCCGCTTTGGCGGACTTCTGCCAACTCTGGGCTGAGAGTGGAAGCACTGACTAATGTCGTGCCTGTCAGATCATCAATGATCTGGGTGTAAATATGATTCGAACTGCGGTAAACGTTGAGCCGAGGGCGCTCTGGCGTGCCGTGCAGTTTCTTGCGCACCCGGGCGTGACGGACTTGACGCACCGCGTTCTTGTCTTGCTTAGTGATCACCGCTCGTTCACTCCTTTTCTAAGCCACATTACTTGGCTGTCTTACCGGCTTTGCGGCGAATCTTCTCACCGACGTATTGAATGCCCTTGCCAAGATAGGGCTCTGGCTTACGAATCTCGCGAATAGAAGCGGCCACCTGACCTACGGTCTCCTTATCAATACCGGTGATGATGATCAGCGGCACGTTGCCGTATGGCGGATGAACAGACATCTCTGTCTTAAACTCTATCCCTTCCGGTGGCTCCACCTCAACTGGGTGAGAGTAACCCACGTTCAGAACCAACTTCTTGCCCTGGACGCTAGCCCTCCAACCCACAGAAACAGCCTTCAACCTCTTCTCGTAACCCTTGCTCACACCTTCCACCATGTTGGACACAAGCGTGCGCGTAAGACCGTGCAAAGCTCTGTGCTGGGGCTGGTCTGAAGGGCGGGTAACAGTTAACACCGAACCGTCCAGGTTAAGTTGCATCTCGGGGTGGAGATCACGGGTGAGTGTGCCTTTCGGCCCTTTGACCGTGATGGTGGAACCATCAATCTTCACCTCAACACCGGCCGGTATGGCAATTGGTTTTCTGCCAATGCGTGACATCCTTGCACCTCCTCAGCAATGTCCGGGGACACTGCGATCTCAATAAAGCTGGTTGCGTCAGCAACTATCGGTTTGACTGTACTAAGGCTACCAGACGTAACAGACGACTTCGCCGCCGATGCCGGCCTGGCGCGCCTGCTTGTCTGTCATGATTCCCCGCGAAGTAGACAGAATGGCGATGCCCAGTCCACCCAAGACCCGCGGAATCTCGTCTTTACGGGCATACACCCTGAGACCGGGGCGACTAATCCGCTTTAGTCCCGAAATCACGCGCTCTTTGTTGGCACCATACTTCATTTGCAGGCGCAAAATACCCTGTTTGCCGTCTTCAATGTATTCAAAATCACGGATAAAGCCCTCGTCCTTCAGGACCTGCAACATACTTTGCTTCATCTTGGACGCAGGGACTTCCAGTGTCTCATGGTAAGCGATGTTGGCGTTCCGAATCCGCGTCAGCAGATCGGCGATAGGATCCGTCATTACCATTTACCAGAACAACCTCCTTCCCATGTGCTGGCTTCTTACCAGCTGGCCTTCTTCACTCCCGGAATCTGCCCCTCATGAGCCAGTTCGCGGAAGCAAATACGGCAGATGCCAAACTTGCGCATATATGCGTGAGGGCGACCACAAATCTTGCACCGATTATAGGCCCGGGTGGAGAACTTGGGATCGCGCTGTTGCTTGATGATCATCGACTTCTTGGCCACACTTGTCCCTCCTTTTCTTTACTGACGGAAAGGCATACCGAGGAACTCCAGCAGCGCCTTAGCTTCTTCGTCTGTACGAGCAGTGGTGACAACGGTGATGTCCATACCTTGGATGCTCTCTACCTTGTCATACTCAATCTCCGGAAAGATCAGCTGCTCCTTAACTCCGAGACTGTAATTGCCTCTGCCGTCAAAGGATTTAGGTGAGACACCGCGAAAATCGCGAACACGGGGCAAGTTGATGTTCATCAGTTTATCCATAAACTCATACATCCGATCTCCGCGCAGCGTTACTTTGGCACCGATAGCCATTCCTTCGCGCAGCTTGAAGTTGGAGATTGAATTACGAGCCCGAGTGATCACTGGCTTTTGTCCGGAGACGGTGGCCAAATCCTGCGCAGCGGCATCCAGGAGTTTGGAATTACCGATGGCCTTACCCACGCCCATATTGAGCACGACCTTTTCCAGACGTGGGATCTCCATCACATTCTGATAGCCAAACTTCTGCTGCATCGCAGGTCTGACTTCGTTGTTATACTTGTCTTTCAACCTTGGCACAGCCTAGCCCTCCCTTCTTGACTACTTTTCGATATTCTCTTCACACTTTTGGCAAGCCCGTACACTGTCACCATTGTCCAAACGACGATGGGATACACGAGTAGGTTGCTTGCAGGATGGGCAGACAAGCATCACTTTCGCAGCGAAAATTGGTGACTCCTGCTTGATGATACCGCCCTGTTGCATCGTGGGTGTAGGTCGGCGGTGCTTGGTAACCATGTTTACACCTTCCACCAAGACCTTGCCGTCCTGCGGATAAGCAGCAAGCACCTTTCCCTTTTTACCCTTGTCCTTACCAGATAGGACGATCACTGTATCGCCTTTCTTGACATGCAGCTTGTGCTGACTCATTCTGGACATCCTCCCTCTCTGGCCTTAGAGCACTTCTGGTGCCAGGGAGACGATCTTCATGAACTGTTTCTCCCGAAGCTCACGTGCCACCGGCCCGAAAATGCGGGTTCCCCGCGGGTTGCCCTGGGCATCGATGATCACCGCGGCGTTCTCATCAAACCTGATATAGGAACCATCCTTACGATGGACACCGAAGCTGGACCGAACAATCACTGCCTTGATCACGTCGCCCTTTTTAACAACTCCACCGGGCGTGGCTTCTTTAACTGTTGCGGTGATGATATCACCGACGTTTGCGTAACGGCGTTTATGGCCACCGACAACACGAATGCAGAGAATTTCCTTGGCACCAGAGTTGTCTGCCACGCGCAACCGAGTCTCAACTTGAATCATGCTCCGAGCCTCCCTTCTGGTGACCTGACGCTATTCTGCCTTCTTGACGATATCTACGACACGCCAGCGCTTATCTTTGCTCAACGGGCGAGTCTCCATGATTCTAACGACATCTCCCACCCGAGCAGAATTGTCTTCGCAATGTGCCTTAAACTTGGTGGTCTTCTTGACTGTGCGGCTATACAGCGGATGCTGGATCAATGTTTCCACAGCCACTACCACAGTCTTATCCATTTTGTCACTGACGACAACGCCTTGACGAACCTTGCGTAAATTGCGCTGCAAGTTCTGACGCCTCCTTCCCATCAGCTAATATGCAATTCCCGCTCCCGTAACACGGTCTGAATGCGGGCTATGGACCTGCGCACTTCCTTGATACGCATCGGGTTGTCCAGTTGACCAGTCACTGAACGGAAACGAAGGTTGAACAGCTCATCCTTCAGGTCGTCAAGCTTCTGCTTGAGTTCCGTTTCGGACATGTCACGGATCTCTTTAACCTTCATTTATCTCACCACCCATATCTTTGCGAGATACAAACTTGGTCTTGATGGGCAACTTATGAGCGGCAAGTCGCATGGCGTCTCTGGCAACACTCTCGTTTACACCAGACATCTCAAACAGGATCCGACCCGGCTTCACTACTGCCACCCAATACTCAGGTGACCCCTTGCCGCTGCCCATACGAGTTTCAGCGGGCTTCTGGGTGATCGGCTGGTCCGGGAAGATCTTGATCCAAACCTTTCCGCCACGGCGTACAAACCTGGTCATAGCCACACGGGCAGCCTCTATCTGTCGGCTGGTAATCCAAGCCCCTTCCAATGCCTGCAAACCGAATTCGCCAAATGCAATCTCGGTACCGCCCTTCGCCTGGCCCTTGATTGATGGGCGATGGCTTCTGCGATACTTAACACGTTTTGGCATCAACATGCTTACTCGCCCCCTTCCGCCGTCTTATTCTTTGCCTGCGGCAGAACTTCTCCTTTGTAAATCCAGACTTTCACACCAATCTGCCCATAGGTTGTGTGAGCAGTGGCAACAGCGTAGTCGATGTCGGCTCTCAGGGTGTGCAGCGGGATAGTTCCTTCTCTCACCCACTCCGAGCGAGCAATTTCAGCACCGTTCAGCCGCCCGGCGACGTTGATCCTGATTCCCTTGGCGCCAGCCCGCATGGTGCGCATCATTGCCTGGCGATTAGCCCGCCTGTGACTGATGCGGCGCTCCAGCTGAGCAGCGATGTTTTCTGCCACCAACTGGGCCGAGAGTTCAGGACTCTTGATCTCGATCACGTTAACATAGACCTGCTTGCCGGTCATTTCCTCCAGGGCTTTACGCAGATCTTCCACCCCGGTACCTCCGCGGCCGATAACCATTCCTGGTTTGGCAGCGTGAATGAAGGTGCGCAGCACGTTGCCGGCACGCTCAATGACGATGTGAGAGATGCCAGCATCGAACAGCTTTTCCTTCAGGAACTTGCGAATCTGGAAATCCTCCAAGAGGAAATCCGAGTAGTCTTTCTCGGCATACCATTTGGAATCCCAATCCTTGATGATGCCAACCCTAAGCCCCTTGGGATGAATCTTTTGACCCACTTGCTAATTCCCTCCTTCTACCGTTCTTTCACTACTACTGTGATGTGGCAGGAGCGCTTCAGAATCGAGTAAATGCGGCCCTGAGCACGCGGATGATAGCGTCTGAGGGTTGGCCCGGCATCCACAAAAGCCTCTGCGACATACAGCTTGTCGCTGTCCATGTTGTAGTTGTGTTCGGCGTTGGCGGCCGCTGAGCGCACGACCTTCTCAATCGGCTCAGAAGCTGCCTTGGGGGTATAGCGTAGAATAGAAAGTGCTTCGCCCACGCTCTTGCCGCGAATCAAATCGATCACGATCCGCGCTTTGCGAGGTGCGATGCGGATGTACTTCGCTACCGCCTTAGCTTCCATGCGTCTTGTTCCCTCCTCACTTACTTCAGCGCGGTTGAACGCTCGGTATGATTACCGTGGCCACGGAAGGTGCGAGTAGGAGCAAATTCTCCCAGCTTATGACCGACCATGTCTTCGGTGATGTAGACCGGGACGTGTTTACGTCCATCGTGAACGGCAATAGTATGGCCAACCATTTCCGGGAAAATGGTAGAGCTGCGGGACCAGGTCTTGATCACTCTCTTCTCGCCCTTGTTGTTCATCAGGTCAATGCGCTTCAGCAAGCGCTCTTCCACGAAAGGGCCCTTCTTCAGAGATCTGGACATTTATTGGCCTCCTTTCTTCCTTACGGCTTGCGGCGCCGAACGATATACTTATCGCTAGCTTTCTTCTTGCGTGTGCGTGCACCCAAGGTAGGCTTACCCCAAGGAGTGAGGGGAGACTTGCGTCCGATCGGTGCACGGCCCTCGCCGCCGCCATGCGGATGGTCAACCGGGTTCATGACCACGCCACGGACCTTCGGCCGCCTACCCATCCAACGGCTGCGTCCTGCTTTACCGGTGGAGATATTCTCATGGTCAAGGTTGCCCACCTGTCCGATGGTTGCCCGGCACTCGACGTGAATCAGCCGCACCTCGTTGGACGGCATGCGCACGTGAGCATAGTTGCCTTCCTTGGCCATCAGCTGGGCTGAAGCACCGGCGGCGCGCACCAGCTGCCCGCCCTTCCCAGGCTTGAGCTCGATATTGTGGATCATCGTACCCACAGGGATCGCTCTGATCGGGAGAGCATTGCCGGGGAAGATGTCTGCATTCTCACCAGAAAGCACGCTGTCCCCGACCTTGAGACCTACTGGGGCCAAGATATAGCGTTTTTCTCCATCGGCGTAGCTGAGCAGAGCAATATTGGCTGAACGGTTGGGATCATACTCAATACCCACCACTTTAGCGGGGATATCATCCTTGTTGCGCTTGAAGTCGATAATCCGGTACTGGCGCTTGTGACCGCCACCACGGCGTCGCACAGTGATCCGGCCTTGGGAGTTGCGACCTCCCCGTCCATGCAAAGGAGCCAACAACGAACGTTCCGGCTCGCGCTTGGTAACCTCATCGAAGGCCGAAATGGACATGAACCGGCGCCCTGGGGACGTTGGTTTGAATTTCTTAATAGCCATTTGGTCGTCCCTCCTTGACTAAACCGTCTCTAGAATCGGAATGCTCTTGCTGTCTTTGGTCAGGGTGACAATTGCCTTCTTCCAGGTGGAAGTGCGGTGATATCCATAGCGGTTTCTCTTTAGCTTGCCGAAAACTCGCATGGTGTT
The DNA here is from genome assembly GCA_050949055.1 of Bacillota bacterium. Classification (GTDB taxonomy): domain Bacteria; phylum Bacillota; class UBA994; order UBA5500; family UBA5500; genus JAEZJZ01. Next base: position 127,637 of record JBMNFA010000009.1, read on the forward strand.
TACCGAGGCTACCTTCACTTTGAAGATCGACTCAACCGCCTTGGCAATCTCTACCTTGTTAGCGTCTAGAGCTACTTCGAAGGTGTACTTGCGCTGCTCCATCAATTCGGTGCTGCGCTCACTGACCACAGGGCGGATGATGATATCCCTTGCCTCACGCATCATGCCAGCACCTCCTCTACTTTGGCTACGGCATCCCGGGTTAGCACAACCGAGCGATGCTTGAGTAGATCGTAGACGTTCAAGTTATTGGAATCGACCGCCAGCACACCAGGAATATTGCGGCTAGACAAAACCACGTTCTCAGAAAGCTGCGCGGTGACCAGCAATGCATTGCCGATAGACAGAGCTTGCAGCATGGCGGTGATATCCTTAGTCTTGGGAGCGTCCAGCTGCAGCTGATCCAGCACGACTAGTTGCCCCTCCTGCAGTTTGCTGGACAGTGCCGACTTCAGCGCCAAGCGGCGCACCTTCTTAGGCATGTCAAGCTTATAGCTGCGGGGAGTGGGACCAAACACAGTACCTCCACCCTTCCACTGAGGGGAACGACGGCTTCCATGCCGGGCGCGACCGGTGCCTTTCTGCTTCCAAGGCTTCCTGCCGCCTCCGCGGACTTCAGAGCGTGATTTTGTATCATGGGTACCGCGACGAAGTGCGGCCAAATGCCTGACCACGGCCAGGTGCATCACATGTTCATTGGCGGAAATGCCGAAGACGGCATCGTTGAGTTCGATTTGGCCGACTACTTCGCCTTGCATATTACGCACATCAACTGTAGGCACGAATGAATCCTCCTTTCAGCAACCACCAAAGCTTTGTTAAGCCTTAACAGAGTTCTTAATAGTCACGATTCCACCCTTTGCACCAGGAATCGAACCTTTTACCAGGATCAGATTCTGCTCAGCATCTACCTTGACCACTTCCAGGTTCTGCACCGTACGGCGCACAGCCCCTAAGTGACCCGGCAGCTTGCGCCCCTTCCAAACACGAGAAGCGTCGCGAGCCTGCAGAGATCCGACACCCCGATGATACTTGGAGCCATGCCCCATCGGTCCGCGATGGAAACCATGGCGCTTGATGCCGCCGGCATATCCCTTACCACGGGAAATGCCACTGACATCAACGGCCTCTCCCACCGCAAACTGCTCTACCTTCAGTTCATCACCTACTTGCAGGCTAGCGGCGTTTTGCAGGCGGAACTCCCGCAGTACACGGTGCGGCTGTACGTTAGCCTTGCTGAAGTGGCCCCGGCGTGGTTTGTTCAACCTGCGCTGTGCGATAGGATCAAAGGCCACCTGCACTGCCTGGTAACCGTCGCGCTCCAGGGTCTTCACCTGCACAACGGGGCAAGGGCCGGCTAATATCGCGGTCACCGGAATCATCTCACCGGTTTCCGTAAACATCTGGGTCATGCCCAGCTTCTTGCCAAGAATTGCTTTATCCATGTGTGCCACCTCCGAGAACATATTCCCTCGCCACCCACACTTTTGACGAGTGGCTGCTGGTGTGAGCTGGAATTAGAGTTTGATCTCGATATCCACGCCAGCAGGCAAGTCCAACCGCATCAATGCGTCCACCGTCTTCGGTGTCGGCTCCAAAATGTCGATCAGGCGCCTATGGGTACGCATTTCAAATTGCTCGCGAATATCCTTTTCCACGTGCGGTGCACGCAGGATTGTATAGAGAGAACGTTCAGTAGGCAACGGGATCGGTCCCGCTACCTGCGCGCCAGTCTTCTTGGCGGTGTCAACGATCTTTTCCGAAGACTGATCCAAAACTTTGTGGTCGAAAGCCTTCAGCCGAATCCGGATTCTTTGCTGTGCCATGTACTCTATTCCCTCCTTCATTCACCCTGCAGAGTTCGTGCCCTATTTCCTTGCGCCGGCTTAAATAGCCAACCTGCTCTGCGGGAATTTCCTTTGGTGACATGGCCACCACGAGCAACCTCCCGCCTCATCACCTCATCAGGCCAGAATAAAGCGTCGGTGACCTGACAAAAAAATAGGGCGTACTGCGGCCTTTAGGCCGCAGTACCCGATATCAATTACGGCTACTCGATAATCTCGGTGACTACGCCAGCGCCAACGGTGCGGCCGCCTTCACGGATAGCCAGGCGCACGCCCTGCTCCATGGCGATCGGGGTAATCAGTTCGATGGTCATGGTGATGTTGTCACCAGGCATGACCATTTCCACGCCTTCCGGTAGCTCGATGCTGCCGGTGACGTCGGTGGTGCGGAAGAAGAACTGCGGACGGTATCCAGAGAAGAACGCGGTATGACGACCACCTTCTTCTTTCTTCAGCACGTACACCTCGGCCTTGAACTTGGTGTGAGGCTTGATGGAACCAGGCTTAGCCAGGACCATACCGCGCTCGATCTCCTTGCGGTCAACGCCGCGCAGCAGCAGACCGATGTTGTCGCCAGCTTCAGCGCGATCCAACAGCTTGCGGAACATTTCCACGCCGGTGACTACCGTCTTGCGAGATTCTTCGCGCAGACCGACGATTTCCACTTCGTCGCCCACCTTGACGGTGCCGCGCTCTACCCTACCGGTAGCTACGGTGCCGCGACCGGTGATGGTGAACACGTCTTCCACCGGCATCAAAAACGGCTTATCGGCCTCGCGCTCGGGGGTCGGGATATACTCGTCAACTGCATCCATCAGCTCCCACAGCTTGCCACACCACGGGCACTCGCGGTTGCCGCAACCGCACTCCAGCGCCTTCAGCGCAGAGCCGGCAACGATCGGAGTGTCATCGCCAGGGTAGTTGTAGCTGGAAAGCAGCTCGCGCACTTCCATCTCCACCAGCTCCAGCAGCTCCGGATCGTCTACCATGTCAGCCTTGTTCAGGAAGACGACGATGTGCGGAACGTTAACCTGACGAGCCAAGAGGATGTGCTCGCGGGTCTGAGGCATCGGGCCATCAGCGGCAGACACTACCAAAATAGCGCCGTCCATCTGAGCTGCACCGGTGATCATGTTCTTGATGTAGTCAGCATGACCCGGGCAGTCCACGTGAGCGTAGTGACGTTTTTCTGTCTCGTACTCTACGTGAGCGGTGTTGATGGTGATTCCACGTGCCTTTTCTTCCGGTGCCTTATCGATGGCATCATAAGCAACCTTCTCAGCACCACCGCTGACAGAGATAATTGAAGTTAAAGCAGCAGTAGTGGTGGTCTTACCGTGGTCGATATGACCGATGGTACCGATGTTCACATGCGGCTTAGTGCGCTCAAATTTCTTCTTTGCCATTCCTGTTTACCCTCCTAGTTAAGAATCAATGACAACAATAACTCGGTTTGCAGAGAGACCAAAGGCTGGTGTCAAGTCCCGGCGCGACCTATTCCGGCGCTGAAGTACATCATGCTACATGATTTTAGACTTAGCGCCCACTTTAGCGGCCCGACTTGACAATCTCTTCTGCCAAGCTCTTGGGAACTTCTTCATACTGGGCAAATTCCATGCTGGAGGTTCCCCGTCCCTGGGTCAGCGACCTGAGGGTGGTGGTGTATCCGAACATCTCGGCCAAAGGCGCATATCCGCGGACTATTTGAGCGCCTTCGCGGGTCTCCATACCTTCCACCCGACCCCGTCGGGAGTTCAAGTCGCCAATCACATCGCCCAAATACTCTTCCGGCACAGTGATCTCTATCTTCATCATCGGTTCCAACAAGACCGGATTAGCTTTAGCCATGCCGTTCTTAAAAGCCATCGAACCAGCAATTTTGAAAGCCATCTCCGAGGAGTCCACGTCGTGATAGCTGCCGTCATAAAGGGTAGCTTTCACATCCACTACCGGGAAACCAGCCAGGACACCAGTCTGCATCGCTTCCTGGATACCGGCATCGGTTGGTCCGATATACTCCTTAGGCACCACACCACCGACAATCTTGTTGACAAACTCGTAGCCAGCGCCGGCAGGCTGCGGCTCAAACTCCACCCAAACGTGACCATACTGACCACGACCACCGCTCTGTCGAACAAACCGGCCCTCGGCCTTCACCGTCTGACGGATAGTCTCCCGGTACGCGACTTGCTGTCGACCCAAGTTAGCTCCGACTTTAAACTCGCGCAGCAGGCGATCTGCAATGATCTCCAAATGCAGTTCCCCCATGCCGCTGATAATGGTCTGCCCGGTCTCCTCGTCGGTGTGGGCGCGGAAGGTAGGATCCTCTTCCGACAAACGTGCCAACGCCACTGCTAGCTTATCCTGATCAGCCTTGGTCTTGGGCTCAATGGCCTGCGATATGACCGGATTGGGAAACTGCATGCTTTCCAAAATGATCGGAGCCTGCTCAGCAGTCAACGTCTCGCCGGTGATCGTATCTCTTAAGCCGACCACTGCGATAATGTCTCCTGCCCGCGCCTCGGTTACGTCCTCCCGGTGATTAGCATGCATCCTCAGCAGACGTCCGATCCGCTCGCGCCGTCCCTTAGTGCTGTTGAGCACATAGCTGCCGGACTGCAAGACTCCCGAGTAAACACGCAGGTAAGCCAGCTTGCCTACATACGGGTCGGAGACAATCTTGAAGACCAATCCAGCGAAAGGCTCTTCGTCACTAGGATGGCGGAACGCCTCGCCACCATCCAGATCAAAGCCCTGAATGGCTGGTACTTCCACCGGAGATGGCAGGTAATCCACAATCGCATTCAGCAGCAGCTGCACGCCTTTGTTGCGATAGGAGGAACCGCAGGTTACCGGTACTACCCGCATAGCCAGCGTAGCGTTTCTCAGCACCCGCCGTAAATCCTCGGCCCCAATCTCCTCGCCCTCCAAATAGTGCATCATCAGCTCTTCGTCTTCCATGGCCAGCGTCTCAATCAGCTCTACCCGCAGCTTTCTGGCCTCTTCCTGCAATTCCCCAGGAATTTCTCGGATCTCGCTCTGATTGCCCTGGTCATCCAGGTAGTAGAGCGCTTCCATGGTGATCAGATCGACGATCCCCTGAAAGGTCTCTTCCTGACCAATCGGAAGTTGAATAGGCAAGGCGTTAGCACCTAAGCGGTCCCGCATCATCTGGACGACCCGGGAGAAACTGGCCCCCATGGTGTCCATTTTGTTCACGTAAGCTATGCGGGGAACACCGTATTTGCTGGCTTGACGCCAGACAGTCTCTGACTGCGGCTCAACTCCACCTTTGGCACAGAAGACAGCTACCGCACCATCCAGCACCCGTAACGACCGCTCTACTTCCACGGTGAAGTCCACGTGTCCGGGCGTGTCAATGATGTTGATTTGGCAGTCCCGCCACCTACAGGTTGTTGCCGCCGAGGTAATGGTGATGCCCCGTTCTTGCTCTTGCACCATCCAGTCCATGGTCGCAGCTCCATCATGCGTCTCGCCGACCTTATGCACCCTTCCAGTATAGAAGAGAATGCGTTCAGTCGTCGTTGTCTTGCCTGCATCGATATGCGCCATGATTCCGATATTGCGCACTTTGTCCAATGCAAAATCTCTAGGCATAACACCCCTCCTCTCTAGACGTCGTTACCAGCGAATCAGTATTACCAACGATAATGGGCAAAAGCCTTGTTGGCTTCAGCCATACGATGGGTATCTTCGCGCCTCTTGATGGAGTTGCCCACTCCGGCGGCAGCGTCCGTAATTTCTCCTGCCAAGCGCTCTACCATCGTCTTTTCGCCACGAGCCCGTGCGTATTGCACCAACCAACGGATGGAAAGCATCTGCTGGCGCTGAGGTGCCACTTCCACCGGCACCTGATAAGTCGCACCACCAACTCGGCGGGGTTTGACCTCCAATATGGGAGCGACGTTCTTCATCGCCGCCTCAAACACTTCCACTGGCTCTTTTCCAGTACGTTGCCTGACCAAATCCATGGCACCATAGAAAATTCGCTCGGCTACACCTCGCTTGCCATCCTTCATCATCTTGTTGACAAAACGGGTGACTAGTTTACTACCATAGATTGGATCCGGCAACACATCCCGTTTAGGCACAGGTCCCTTTCTAGGCATCCTTTTCCCTCCAATCCACACAATCAACTGGTTTCAGAAGATAGTTTATTTCTTGCCTTGTTTAGGCCGCTTAGCGCCGTATTTGGAACGGCCCTGAGCACGGTTCTGAACGCCATTTGTGTCTAGCGTACCGCGAACAATGTGATAGCGGACACCTGGCAGATCCTTCACGCGTCCGCCGCGAACTAGAACAACGGAGTGCTCCTGAAGGTTATGACCTTCTCCCGGAATGTACGCGGTAACCTCTTCACCGTTGACCAAGCGAACCCTGGCGATCTTACGGATAGCCGAGTTCGGCTTCTTCGGGCTCATCGTAGTTACCCTGACGCAAACGCCACGGCGTTGCGGACAGCTGTGCAAGGAAGGAGACTTAGACTTATACTCCACCTTTTGACGGCTCTTGCGGATCAGTTGGTTAATCGTAGGCATGCAAGCACCTCCTTCCTGTGGTTGTTCAGTGAAATTTGCTGCCCCTGCCGGAATATGAGCAGGGGCAGCTGTCTTCTTACAGTTTCAGCACTGCCACTGTTGCCGAACCAACCTCTATACCGGCGGCTTTACCCAACTCCGTCATGGACGGGACGGTGACCACCTCAATTTGCTGCTGTTCACAGAGCTGTCTGAGGCTCCGAAGCACATGCGGTTCAGCATCGGCGGCCATGTAGACTACTTTTGCCTGTCCTCGTTGCACAGCTTTCTGGACTTGTTTGACCCCGGCTACCTTATCTTTGACAGCCTTGAGGTGTTCCAAGGAATCAAGCATTTGCTACCTCCATCAGGTACTGCTAACTGACAAGTTAAGAGTCTGGTTGAGGTGGACAAACAAAAACACACTTAACTATTATAATCAGCGCTATCTGCAGTGTCAACCGGATTCTCGGGGTTATCGACCTGCAGGCGGACTTGTCGGTAGCGCGCCATCCCGGTTCCAGCCGGAATCAACTTACCCAGGATGACGTTCTCCTTCAAGCCCAACAGCGGATCGGACTTGCCTTTGATGGCGGCGTCGGTCAGTACCCGCGTGGTTTCCTGGAACGACGCAGCAGACAGGAAGGAGTCAGTCGCCAGAGATGCCTTGGTGATACCCAGCATCACCGGGCGAGCAACTGCCGGCTCGCCGCCAGCTTCCATGGCCTGTGTGTTGTGTTCCTCAAACTCAAACACATCCACTAGGCTCCCGGCCAATAGCGCCGTGTCGCCCGGATCCTCCACCCGCACCTTGCGCAACATCTGTCGCACGATCACTTCTATATGCTTATCGTTGATCTCAACGCCCTGCATGCGGTAAACCTTCTGCACTTCCTGCAGCAGGTAAGTCTGCACGCCGCGGATACCCTTGATGGCCAACAACTCATGGGGGTTGACCGATCCTTCGGTCAGTTCGGCACCTGCTTCCACCACATCGCCGTCGCTGACTTTCAGGCGGGCACCAAAGACGATGGGATAACTCTTCACCTCGCCGTCCTCAGCCTGCACTTCCACCACCCGGCCGCTCTTGCCTTCAGTAATGCGGACTACGCCTTCAATCTCGCTGATCACCGCCTGACCCTTCGGCTTGCGGGCTTCAAACAGCTCTTCCACGCGAGGCAGACCCTGAGTGATGTCATCGCCAGCCACTCCACCGGTATGGAAGGTGCGCATGGTCAGCTGGGTGCCCGGCTCGCCTATGGACTGAGCAGCGATGATCCCGACGGCCTCACCGACCTCAACAATGCCTACAGAAGCGAGGTTGCGTCCATAACACTTGACGCAGACACCATGACGAGTCTTGCAGGTGAGCACAGAGCGAATCTTCACGTGACGGATCACACCCTTAGCCAGCTCCTGGCCGGCGCTCACCCGGGCCCCATCGGCTACCGTCACCACTTGATCCGGCAAGCACTTATAGCGCACCTGCTTCTCGCCCTCGTCGTCAGTGATCACCAACCGATCGCCCTTGACCGAAACAACCCCGTCCACCGGGGACGCGATGCGTCCAAAGCGGGTGATGGCCGCTGCCTGCTCTTCCGAGACCATTTCCCCGGCGGGCACAAGCAGCAGTTCCTCCTCATGCAGATCGCCGGTCAGAGTATCGCGATAGTTGCTGATCACCACGTCTTCAGCCAGCACCCGGCCTGCGATGCGCTCGGCCAGCGGTTCAATTACAAACCTGTCTTCTCCAATCTCGCTGACAACTATTCCTCCGGTGGTGCCACAGTCCTCTTCCCGCACAATCACATCCTGCGAGACATCCACCAAGCGTCTGGTCAAGTACCCAGAGTCAGCCGTGCGGATGGCTGTATCTGCAGCGCCCTTGCGCGCGCCGTGGGTGGAGGTGAAGTACTCCAGCACTGTCAACCCTTCGTGGAAGCTGGCCTTGATTGGCAGCTCGATGGTCCGCCCAGACGGGTCGGACATCAACCCGCGCATTCCTCCCAGCTGAGTGATCTGCGAGTAGTTGCCCCTGGCACCGGACATGACCATCATATGCACCGAGTTAAACTCATCCATGGACTCAAACAATGCTTTCTGTACAGCCGCACTAGCTTTAGTCCAGATATCGATTACGTTGTGATACTTCTCATCGCCGCTCATCATACCGCGGGCATAAGCCCGTTCAATGCTCGCCACCTGCTCTTCTGCCTGGCTGAGAATCTCTTGCTTCTTTTCCGGCACCTGGATATCGCTCATCCCGATACTGATTCCGGACAGGGTAGCGTAGCGGAAACCCAGGTCCTTGATGTTATCCAAAATCTCAGTCGTCTTGGTGGAACCATGCTGATGGAAGCAGCGTTCCACGATCTTGCCCAATAGCTTGCGCTCTACCTGTTCATTGATCTCCAGCTTGTTAGCGTTCTCCGGCTTGCTGCGATCGACGAAGCCAAGATCCTGGGGGATGGCCTGATTCAAGAGAATACGACCTAACGTGACCTCCTCCAGGCTAGTCCTGGTGCTGCCATCAGGCGCAGAGCCTTTGAAGCGCACCTTGATCGGTGCATTCAGTGCCAATACGCCGCTGTCGTGGGCCATAATCGCCTCTTCCGGGCTGGCAAAGACTTTACCCGCCCCCTCGGCATGGCGATTGAGGCTGGTCAAGTAGTAGATACCGAGCACCATGTCCTTGGTGGGAGTAACCACCGGTCGGCCGTCCTTCAGGTTCAGCAGGTTGTGAGCGGAGAGCATCAACAGCCGAGCTTCTGCCTGGGCCTCTGCGGATAGGGGCACGTGCACCGCCATCTGATCGCCATCGAAGTCGGCGTTATAAGCTGTACAGACCAACGGGTGAATTTTGATGGCCCGCCCTTCCACCAACACCGGTTCGAACGCCTGAATGCCCAATCGATGCAAGGTAGGTGCGCGGTTGAGCAGCACCGGATGTTCCTGAATCACTTCCTCTAGCACATCCCAGACCTCGTCGCGCACCCGCTCCACCATGCGCTTGGCGCTCTTGATGTTATGGGCATGCCCTTCCTTGACCAATTTCTTCATCACAAAGGGCTTGAACAACTCCAGCGCCATCTCCTTGGGCAGCCCGCACTGGTAGAGTTTGAGCTCGGGACCGACCACAATCACTGAGCGGCCAGAATAGTCAACGCGCTTACCCAACAGATTCTGACGGAACCGCCCTTGCTTACCCTTGAGCATATCGCTCAGCGACTTCAGCGGGCGGTTTCCTGGCCCGGTAACAGGCCTGCCGCGGCGACCGTTATCCACCAACGCATCCACCGCTTCCTGTAGCATGCGTTTCTCGTTGCGCACGATAATGTCAGGCGCACCTAACTCCAACAGGCGCTTGAGGCGGTTATTGCGGTTGATCACTCGCCGATAGAGGTCATTCAGGTCGCAGGTGGCAAAGCGCCCGCCATCCAACTGCACCATCGGGCGCAGGTCTGGCGGAATTACTGGGATCACGTCCAGGATCATCCATTCGGGCCGATTGCCGGACTTGCGGAAGGCCTCGACTACCTCCAAACGACGAATGGCACGGATCCGGCGCTGTCCACTGGCGTTCTCCAGTTCCGCGCGCAGCTCCTTAGCCTGTTGCTCCAAGTCGATGTCGCCGAGCAACTCCTTTACGGCCTCGGCACCCATGCCTACACGGAAGGCTTGGTAACCATACTTGTCCCGTGCCTCTCGGTACTCGGTCTCCGTCATGATCTGTTTATATGCGAGGCTGGTCTCACCGGGATCTAGCACCACATAGGAGGCAAAATACAGCACTTTCTCCAGCAGCCGCGGTGACATGTCCAAGATCAATCCCATGCGGCTGGGAATACCTTTGAAGTACCAGATGTGCGAAACCGGCGCAGCCAGCTCAATATGACCCATCCGCTCACGCCGCACCTTGGCACGGGTTACTTCCACCCCGCACTTGTCGCATACGATACCTTTATAGCGCACCCGCTTATACTTACCGCAGTTGCACTCCCAATCTTTAGTCGGTCCAAAGATACGTTCACAGAAAAGGCCTTCCTTCTCTGGCTTCAACGTACGATAATTGATCGTCTCTGGCTTCTTAACCTCGCCTTTTGACCATTCCCGAATCTGATCTGGGGATGCCAGGCTGATCCGTATGGAGTCAAACTCGTTGAGATCCAACAATTGGCCGTCTCTCCCTTCGTTCAACAGTCTTAACCTAAGTCCGTTGCTACAACAACTGTGGCGACTGTTGCCATGCAACTATCGGTTTGTACTTAAACCTTGGCGACCTGCCAGGCAGGTCGCCTGGTGTTGAAGTTAGTTCTCGTCTTTGGACGGCCGCCCTTTACCCCTTGCAGTCTTGGCGGGTTTGGGGGAATCATCCTGCTCGTCGGCATTGTCATCCATCTCCAGCCGCGGACGGATGATGCTACTCAACTGAGCGAGCTTTTGCTCCAAGCTCAGTTCCTCTTCCGCTTCTTCGCCGCCATCGTCTTCAGGGGTCTCCTCCTCGTCAGCGTCTTCGGTATCCAGCCCTGCCAACCGCTGTGATAGCACCTTGGCCAAGGCATCGGCGTCGAAATCGTCAGTATCCGGTTCACTGGAATCAGCCTGCTCGTCATCCTGGACATCAACCGCAACCGACTCTTCAGCTTCGCCTTCATCGGAGTCAACTTCCACCGTATCTTCCAGTTTCGGCACCGGCCGGCGGGCAGGGCGGGAAGGCAGGTCATCATCCTCCATACCTTCGATGTTCAAGTTCAGCTCGCGAACCGAATCATTGATATCCTCGTCGTATTCGCGGATCTCAATCTCCTCGTTGTCTGCTGAGAACACTTTCATGTTCATGCCCAGACTCTGCAGTTCCTTGATCAGCACCTTGAACGACTCTGGCACGCTCGGTTCAGGGACATTATCGCCCTTGACGATCGCCTCGTAGGTGCGCACCCGCCCAACCACGTCATCCGACTTGACGGTGAGAATCTCCTGCAGCGTGTAAGAAGCGCCGTAGGCTTCCAGCGCCCAAACTTCCATCTCGCCGAAGCGCTGTCCTCCAAACTGCGCCTTACCGCCCAGCGGCTGCTGGGTGACCAAGGAGTAAGGGCCAGTGGAACGGGCATGGATCTTGTCGTCAACCAGGTGGAACAGCTTCAGCATATACACATAGCCAACTGTGACCTCGTTATCGAAGGGTTTGCCGGTGCGTCCATCATAGACGATTGTCTTACCGGTACGCGGCCTGCCGACCCGTTCAAGCAGATTTTCGATATCCTCGCCAGTGGCACCATCAAACACCGGGGTGGCCATTTTCAGGCCCAAGGCTTTGGCAGCCCAGCCTAGATGCGTCTCCAGCACCTGACCCACATTCATGCGGGAAGGCACCCCCAGGGGGTTCAAGACAATCTCCATCGGTGTGCCATCCGGCAAGAAAGGCATATCCTCCACCGGCAATATGCGGGCAATAACACCCTTGTTCCCATGGCGTCCAGCCATTTTATCGCCTTCAGAGATCTTGCGCTTTTGTGCCACATAGACGCGCACCAGCATGTTCACGCCCGGCGGCAGTTCGTCACCGTTCTCTCTGGTAAAGACCTTAACGTCCACTATCTTGCCAGCTTCGCCATGGGGCACCTTCAACGAGGTATCCCTGACCTCCCGCGCCTTTTCTCCGAAGATGGCGCGCAGCAGTCTTTCTTCAGCGGTCAACTCGGTCTCGCCCTTGGGGGTGACTTTGCCGACCAGAATATCGCCGGCGCGCACCTCAGCACCGATACGGACAATTCCCCGGTCGTCCAGGTCCTTAAGCATTTCCTCACCCACGTTGGGGATATCGCGAGTGATCTCTTCCGGACCCAGCTTGGTATCCCTGGCCTCAGACTCATATTCTTCAATATGAATGGAGGTAAATACGTCCTCCATCACCATGCGCTCGCTGATCAGGATAGCGTCCTCATAGTTATAACCACCCCAAGGCATGAAAGCACAGAGCACGTTACGTCCCAGCGCCAGTTCGCCTTCTTCGGTGCTCGGCCCATCGGCCAGGACCTGCCCCTGTTCGACCACCATTCCTGCGTGAACTATCGGTCGCTGGTTGATGCAGGTGCCCTGGTTGGAGCGCTTGAACTTAAGCAGCTTATAGACATCCTTGGCCCCCGACTCAGTTCTGACCACCACTTCTCGGGAGCTTACCTTCTCCACCACGCCGGCTCTTCTGGCGATCACCAGACTGCCAGAGTCATAGGCTGCCTTATATTCCATCCCGGTGCCGACCAAGGGGGACTCGGGGCGCAGCAGCGGAACTGCCTGTTTCATCATGTTGGCGCCCATCAGTGCCCGACTGGCATCGTCATGCTCCAGGAAAGGAATTAGGGTGGTACAAATACTGAATACCTGCTTGGGAGAAACGTCCATGTAGTCCACTTCCGAGGCAGGCACCAACTTCACTTCGTCCCGGTAGCGGATGGTCACCCGCTCCTCCTTAAACCAATTGTTCTCATCAAGCTCAGCATTAGCCTGAGCGACAACGAATTCATCCTCTTCATCAGCAGTCAGATACTCCAGTTCGTCTGTTACCCTGCAATTCTCCTTATCCACCACGCGATAAGGTGTTTCAATGAAGCCATATTGATTGATCCGGGCATAGGTGCTGAGGTTGCCGATCAGTCCAACGTTCGGACCTTCAGGCGTCTCAATAGGACAGATGCGCCCATAGTGCGAATGGTGAACGTCGCGCACTTCCACCCCGGCCCGATCCCGCGAGAGCCCGCCAGGACCCAGGGCACTGAGGCGCCGCTTATGGGAGAGTTCAGCCAAAGGGTTGGTCTGATCCATGAACTGCGACAACTGGGAACTACCAAAGAACTCCTTGATCGATGCCACCACTGGCCGGATATTGATCAGAGCTTGCGGCGTAATCACGTCTACATCCTGGATCGTCATCCGTTCCTTGACTACCCGCTCCATGCGGGAGAGGCCGATACGGAACTGGTTCTGTAGCAGCTCCCCGATGCAACGCAAGCGGCGATTGCCCAGGTGATCGATGTCATCGGTATTGCCCAAGCCCTGCATCAGGCAGAGCATATAGTTGAGAGCGGAAATGATGTCATCCCGGGAGATGTGCTTATCTTCGCTGGGCAGGTAGCGGTCAGTAAGCACGACTAGCTCCGCCTCGCGCTTGCCCCTGAGGGTGACACATTTATCAGCTAGCTGATCGTAATTCTGCTCCAGCTTGGCCAAATTATCTTCATGCAGTTCTGCTCCGGTAGGCAATAACAGTTGCCCGTCCGCCAAGAGCACATCCGCGGCCAACTGACGACCGGCGATCGCTTCCTGCCACTTCTGACGGTAAAGACCATTGCCGATCACCTTCACCCGCTTGGTCATATCCACCAGCAAGTAAATTTCGTTCACGCCGGCTGCTTCCAGTCGTTCGGCTATGCGCCGGGTGATGCGCTGACCGGATTCGACCAGCACCTCTCCAGCAACAAACAGCACTTCGCCTGGAGCTACCGGTGGACGGGGCGCCCCCGGCTTCACTGCAGGCTGCAGCAGGGTTTCGCGGGCAACAATGGTGTCCGCCGAGACCTTGTTCAAGACTCTACGCTTCAAGGATAGCTTCTTATATAATTTGTAGCGGCCCACATGAGCTAGGTCATAGCGCCTAGGGTCAAAGAACAACGAGTTGAGCAAGGACCTGGCGCTATCCACAGTAGGCGGTTCGCCAGGACGCAAGCGCTTATAGATCTCTAGTAACCCGTCGTTTTCACTTTCGGTAGTATCCTTATCCAACGTGGGCTGTAGCGGGGCTTCTTCACCAAATATCTTCACGATCTGTGCATTAGTCCCATATCCCAGAGCACGCAACAACACCGTGGCAGGGATCTTGCGTGTGCGATCCACACGAACGGAAAGGACGTCATTGGCGTCCGTCTCCATCTCCAACCATGCGCCACGGTTGGGGATCATAGTTGCGCCAAACAGCTTATGGCCGCTACTATCGATGGTCTGGCTGTAATAAGCCCCGGGAGAGCGAACCAACTGGCTAACCACTACCCTCTCGGCACCGTTGTAGACAAAGGTGCCGTTTTCGGTCATCAGCGGGAAATCTCCCATAAAGACTTCCTGTTCCTTAACCTCCCCTGTCTCCTTATTCACCAGGCGAGCCTTTACCCGCAAAGGAGCAGCATAGGTGACGTCGCGCTCCTTGCACTCTTCCACCGGATACTTGGGCTCCCCGAACTGGTAATCGATGAACTCAAGCACCAAGTTACCGGTAAAATCGGTGATAGGAGAGATGTCCCGGAAAGTCTCAGCAAGCCCCTCGTCAAGGAAATGTCGCATTGACTCCAATTGAATCTCAATCAGGTCAGGCATTTGGAGGACTTCTTCAATCTGACCAAAGGACTGACGAGTGCGCAAGCCCGCTGGGATGGGTTTGTACATCAGATTCTTCACCCCTTAAACCCTAGTTAATAGCAGCAGAAAGCCAAAAAAAGGGATAAGACACCCCCTGGAAAGCGCCCATCACTGGCTGCGTCTTCCACTACCTACGGATTATTGCCGAAATATGCATTCAGTATGTAATCCGCGCAAAAAAAGGCATGTCTTTGGTCCCTATTCGTGCAATATAAAATAATAACACAACCCCTTGACAGCGTCAAGGCAAGGTGGAAAGTAGGGCTAGATACCCGATAGGCCCGATCAGACGTGGAAGCCTAGGAGCTAGCGCCCCCCGAGTCACCCCTTCTGATGATAGAGATTGTACAGCTCGCGACGGGATATGCCCAGCCTCTTGGCCACTGCCTTGACCGCGGCGCTAGGGTCCTCGCCCTGTTCGGTCAAGCGCTGTACCTCAAGCACAGCGCCTGCCCAGTCCGGCCCGCTGTCTTCGCCGCCAGCCTGATCCGACCTCCCCGAAAGCACCACCACGAATTCCCCACGGGGCTCATTCTCTGCGAAAAATCGGCAGAGCTCGCTGACTGTGCCCCGTTGCACCGATTCGTATTGCTTGGTCAGCTCGCGAGCGACGGCTGCTCGGCGCTCACCATACGAGAGCTCCAAGTCGGACAAAAACGGGCGCAGTCGGTGGGGTGCCTCAAAGAAGACCATCGTGTAGGGCAACTCGGCGAGAGTACCTAGGAAGCGCTGACGCTCCGCCTTATTGCGAGGGGGAAAGCCCAGGAAGAGAAATCGACTGGTGTCCAAACCACTGAGCACTAATCCTAGCAAAACAGCCGAAGGTCCAGGAACAGCCGTAATCGGCACCCCTCTTGCCACCGCCGCCTGCACCAGTAGGGTCCCAGGATCTGAGATGCCAGGCATACCGGCGTCGCTGACCACGGCCACCGATTGGCCGTTGAGCAACCGCTCAATCAGCTGCTCACACTTTTGCTGTTCATTATGTTCGTGCAAGCTGGTTAACGGCCGATGAATGTCGAAATGGTTGAGCAGTTTTAGGGTATGGCGGGTATCTTCTGCAGCGATCAGATCGACGCCGCGCAAGACTTCCAGCAATCGCAGGCTAACATCCTGCAGGTTGCCAATCGGAGTACCGCAGAGAAATAGGGTTCCAGTCACAAAATTCCCCCCAGCTTGTCCTGTGCCGTGTGGTTACGTTTACGGCGATTGTTGCGTTGCGGGGGCTGTTCACGGTAGATCGCCCGTATCTCAGCTGTATACCCGCCGGCGTCGGAAATTACTAAAGGTTGCAGCACCTTGAGGCCGGGCCTGGCGTCTCTGATCCCCTCCACCAGCACCATTTTGGGCGGTTGGGAGACCTGCGGATGAACCAGGCGCAAGCGCTTCGGCTCCAAACGTCTCTGGGACATCAATGCCAGTAGCTCGACCAACCTTTCCGGGCGATGAACCAGGGCAAACCGGCCTCCGCTGCCCAGCAGATAGCTGGCGGCATTGACCACGTCGGCTAAGGTGCAACTGACCTCGTGCCTGGCTAAGGCTACAGCCGGGTTGGGCGAGGCATCTCCCTTGCCTACCGGAAGGTACGGAGGGTTACAGGTGACCAGATCCACCCGATATCCCGGAAGAACACGGTTGATCTGACGCAGGTCACCATGAACGATGTTCACTCTATGTTCCAGGCGGTTATGCCGCACACTTCTATTTGCCCGCTCAGCCACCTCTGGTTGAATCTCTACGCCAATCACGCTGGATAGCTCTGCCCTAGTCTGGATCAACAGCGGGATGATGCCCGTGCCGGTGCCCAAATCCACCACCCGGTCCCCTCGGCGCACGGTGGCAAAGTGAGCGAGCAGCACCGCATCCAGGGAAAAGCGAAAGGCCGAATTGTCCTGAATGATCTGCAAACCGTCGATCAACAGGTCATCCAAACGCTCGCCAGGGCTAAGCATCAGTCTAACGCTCCGACTGCTCGTCCTGCTTGCCGTCCTCAGTCCGCCCCTTACTGTTTCGGGCTAGCTCAGACTCGTAACGCAGACAACACATCAGTCTCCCACACAGGCCAGATATTTTGCTGGGATTGAGGGACAAGTTTTGCTCCTTGGCCATCTTGATGGAGACAGGCGCAAAGTCCCCCAGGAAAGTGCTGCAGCAGAGCACCCGGCCGCAAGTGCCTAGCCCTCCTAGCATCTTAGCCTCATCTCGGACCCCTATCTGTCTCAGCTCTATGCGCGTGCGGAAAATTGACGCCAAGTCCTTGACCAACTCGCGAAAATCCACTCTGCCATCTGCGGTGAAATAGAAGATCACCTTGCTCATATCGAAGGTATACTCTACATCTACCAACTTCATCTCTAGCCCATGGGCTGCTATCCGCTCCACAGCAATGGTAAAAGCCTCCGCTTCCATCCGCTGCAATTCTTCCACCTGTCGGTCATCCTCCGGGGTAGCCTTGCGCACCACTGCTTTCAGCGGTGCCACCACATGTTCTTCGGCTATATCCTTGGGGCTGCTGACCACCATACCGTATTCCAGGCCGCGAGCCGTTTCCACCACCACGTTGTCACCCTTGGACAGGTCAAACTCTGCCGGATCAAAATAATACACCTTACCGGCTCGTTTGAAACGAACGCCTACTACACTTGGCACTAATACCACTCCTTCACTCTGTCAAGACATCCAAAACACGATGTTATTCATTTAAATGGTCCAGCGGAAGATCTTCAGCCTATCTACTAGCACGTAGGTGCTACTAGGCGATGACGCCGCTGACGCGCCTCCAAACGAAATTGCTCCATGCGGCCCGGGTCTCGGTCCACCTGAGCAGTGACTATCAAGCTTACTTTCCTATCTAGCTGCAGGGTAACCTCCCTGGCCCGAGTCTATAACGAGAACAGCAAATGCTCAAGTAATGCCCGGCGGTTGACGTTCGCCGCATGCATACGTTGCGCATCGATCAACTGTCGGCAAAGGCTGGCAAGATGATCCGCGTCAGCCGGAAACAAAGAGCTAAACTGCTCAACCGTAGATCGGTCCAGGAACAGTCCCTCGTGTCTGCCGATGGACAGCATCAGCAGGTCCCGCAGCAGGTCCAACAGAGTGGAAAGGAACAGGCTTGTCCCACCGGGCAATGCTTCGATTTCGCTGAAGAGCGCTACTCTACTTTTTGGCGGCAGCTGCATCACCCGTTGCACCAGAGCCAGAACAACCCCCAGATCAACGGTGGCCGGGCCTTGGGGCGTTCTGCGATGAAACTGTACCACTTGGCAACGGGACTGAATGGTTGGGAGCAAAGGACTAGAGGCGGTGAGGATAAAGATCACGAGGGGATTCGGCTCTTCCAAGGTCAGCAAAAGAGCATTCCCCGCCTCACGGGTCAGTCGTTCCGCCTCCTCGATCACAAACACACGATAAGGCCCTTGATTAGGAGTAAGCGCAGCTTCGGCAATTACAGCCTGCACCTGCTCCAGTTTGATGGAGCCGTTATCTGGTGCCACCATCCGCACATCAGGGTGTGATTGGCCGGGCACCAGCAGACAGCGCTCACAGGAACAAGCGCCGTCCCTGCGTGAGCAATTGATGGCCATGGCAAAAGCGCGGGCTGCCGCCCGCTTGCCCACGCCCTGGGGCCCCGTAAACAGGTATGCATGGCTGAGGCGTCGACTGGCCATTTGGCTGAGCAAGATGCGCTGGGCCGTTTCCTGACCGAATAGCTTGTCCCTGATCATAAGTCACCTCGGCATGGGTATTTTTCCGACCCTCTGTCCTTGAGAGTTTGATCAGACGGCAGGAAAGGCAGTAGCCGGCGCTCGGCCTTGGTCAACGCGACCGAAGCAGCAGCCGGCTACTGTGCTAATCTAAGCAGGAACCTAAACGCGGACGAACTTCTCAACATCCAAGACAAACACCGTTGCCCCACCCACCAGAACTTCGATGGGATAAGATACAAAGGTCTCTACCGCGTTGCTGCCCACAGGAGCCATGGGAGTGATCAGCTGTTCCCTGGCATGGCAAACCTCACGAATGATATCAATCACGCGCGGCACGGCTTTCTCATCAACGCCGATCAACAGGGTAGTGTTCCCTGCTTTGAGAAAACCCCCCGTACTGGCCAGCTTTGTGGCCCGAAAATTGTTCTCCACCAGCCGCTCCACCAGCCGGACACTGTCTTTATCCTGCACTACTGCCACAATCAGCTTCATTCGTATCCCAACCTCCTCAGCATTTGTTGCACTGGACGTCCGTCACCTTACCAGTTCCGCGACGAGTCAAGCCCGGTAGATTCACTCTTGGACTGTCCCACTCATTCTATATAGTCTCGGATTGACGACCTGTGAGCACCTCAACAGCAGGGCTCAAAACATCATGAAGCATGTCGTCGCTACTTTAGATAAGCCGACAGCAAATGCCTGATCGATTGCTGAACTGTAGCTACTGACTGTGCCGCATCGACCTTCTGCACCCGTTGGGGATAGCGTTTAGCCAGCAATTCATAGCCGGCACAGACACTCTCATAATAGGCTAATCCGCGGCTCTCGATACGGTCAGCCGTTTCATGTGGGCGTACGCTGCGATTATAGGCTTCCGCGGGGGTCAACATCAATAGAATGGTCAGGTCTGGCCACAAGCCGTCAATCGCTACCTCATTTACCTGCCGCACCTTCTCCCAACCAAGCCCTAAGGCATGCCCCTGATACACCAGGCTGGAATCTATGTAACGATCTGATATTACTATTTGAAACCGGCTCAACTGGGGCCTGAGCACCTGTTGCACGTGTTGGGCGCGGGCGGCGGCGATCAGCAGCATCTCAGTTAAAGGGGCTACCTCCATCTGGCCCTGAGCCAAAACCAGAGTGCGCACCTGCTCTCCCAGCAGCGTGCCGCCCGGTTCCCTGGTCTGCAAAACAGAATACCCGGCCTGCCGTAACCAATCGGCCAGCAACTTGATCTGCGTCGTCTTTCCTGATCCGTCTGGTCCCTCAAGTGTGATGAACATCTACTCAATCCTCGCTGGTCAATTGTTGTTCACTTAACTACCATAATGCGTCCACCCCGGCAACCTACCAGTTGGCCACCGCTGCGCAGCACTCGGCGGGCAACCGAAACAACATCGCTGTCCAAAAGCTCTCCCGGATAGACCAACGGGGCACCGGGAGGGTAGATATATAGCGGACGTGCTGCTATTTTGCCCACCGCTTGCCCTAGTTCAACGGAATGGCTATGGGCGAAATAAGCTGTGCGCGGGCGTAGCCTCATCTCCGGCAAAGGCGGTGGATCCCAGACCGTCTCTGCGAGCGGCTCTCGTTTGGGCAACGTATAGAGACACTCAATTAACTCCTGATAACGATTCGCAACGTCCCCCAGTCCAAACATTAACAGCACTCCATCCTGGTGCACCATCTCGGGGTAGACTCCGTTCTGCTGCAGTGCCCGGGCCAGTTCCGCTCCCGAATAGCCATTTCGGCTGCTCACGAGGTTGATCTTGAGTGGATCCTGATAAAAGTCCATCCCTGCGGGCGGGTACCAGATTGGCCAACCCAAATCTGCCATTGTCCGCCTCAAGCCATCCACATTTCTCACCACTAGATCCAGCTTATTTCTGCCGGATATGGCCAGTTCCATCCGGGCCAAGTCCAACGAGCCCAGGATGAGCCAGGAAGGACTGGTGGACTGCACCAAATTGAGACAGCTGCGCACCCGTTCCTCGCTGATCCGATCGGTCACCCGGTGCACCCAGGCCCCTCCAGTAAGCGCCGACAGGGTCTTGTGGGCGCTGTGCACCACCAGATCAGCTGACAGGGCAACTGCGGAAGGCGGCAAGGCTGGGTGAAACGGCAGGTGCGCCCCATGCGCCTCGTCCACCACCACCAGGCAACCGGCGGCCTTGGCCAGGCCAAGCAACTGCCCCAGATCGCCCACCACGCCTTCATACGAAGGAGACACCAGCAACACCGTTTTCACGTTAGGAAACCTGTTCAGCGCGTCTGCCACCTCGGCGGGATTGATGCCCAACCAACGCCCACGGTGTGATTGCGACTGGACGAAACGAGGCATCAAATCTCCCAAAATGATTGCCGACAACGCAGAAAGATGGGCATTGCGGGGCAGAAGTATCTCTGAACCTGGGACTGTTGCTGCCAGCAGGCTGCCGATCAACCCCGCCGTTGCACCGTTAGTAGTGAAAAAGCAACTCCTTGTTTGGTAAAGCTCCGCAGTCAAACGTTCGGCCCGTGATAACGGACCATCAGGTTGCTGAATGCTGTCCAAATCACCAATTTCGGTCAGGTCGAAAGACACGGCATCCGGAAGCCAGTTCTTCAGCAAATCTGCGCCCCTTTGTCCATGTTTATGTCCCGGGGTGTGCAAGGATATCTGCTCAGCGTGGTTCAATTGGCACAATTGCTGATAAATGGGCGTCTCCCGCTGGCTGGACAAATCCTGCATCTTCTTACCTCACGAAATATTCTGGAATCCTAATTATACCATGATCAGGCAAGGGAGACAACCTGAATATCTAGTAGGCCGCCTGCCACAACTGCTTTAGCTTGCTCACAATCTGCAGATAGTCGGGATCCTCCACGTCGATGGAGACGATCGATTGCTCACACTGGCGACAGATAGTATGACCGCAGACGCGTATTCCCTCGCTGTCGGCTTGCCCACAGATAATGCAGCAGGCAGTCTGCTCGGACATGCTTCCCACCTCATTTCCTGAGAGATCGAACTGCTGTTATGGCATTATATCCATTTCAGCGCGATCAGGTGTCCTGTTCCATTTGCGCAAGCCAGCGCCACAGCTCATCGCTTTCGGGAGGGGGAACCGGCAAAGCAATGCCATCTTTCAACAGCAGCTTCTGGCTGGAGGCGGTGAACTCGCCGATTACCGCTGCTGGTATCTTGGCTTTGATCAACTGAGCCACTAAGGGCTGCGGGTCATCTGAAGCGATCAGCAAGGTCCCACTGGAGATCAATCGCAGCGGATCGAAATCGAAGTGCTGCGCCAAGATTGCGGTGGCCGGGTGGATGGGTAGGTTCTCGGCCCGCAGCACGAAACCCAGGTTAGCGGCCGCCGCCATCTCATACGCAGCCCCCAACACGCCGCCTTCCGTCACGTCGTGCATGGCATGGGCCCCCATCCGGGCTGCAATCCTGGCTTCCGGCACGATGCTGATCTGGTTGGCCAAAGCCTGCGCTTCCGCCAACAGCGGCTCTCCCAGGAAGGGCAACACCAACTGGCTATAATCCCAAGCAATAATGGACGTCCCTTCCAACCCAATGTACTTGCTGGCAATCAGCGCATCGCCCGGCTTAATCCCGCTGCTTTTGATCAAGCGACTAGGCGCTGACCGGCCGATTACGGTGGTAGAAATGATCGGCTGGTTGACGGCTGCAGTGACTTCAGTATGTCCACCGACGATCTGAGCTCCCACTTCTGCCGCAGCGCGTTCCGCATCCATGACGATCTGACCCACCAGAGATGGCTCGGAGCCTAATGGCAACAACACAGTCAGCAAGATGGCCACCGGGTCAGCTCCATTGGAGGCTACATCGTTGCAGGAGACGTGCACGGCCAACCAGCCAGCGTTAGCCCCAGCCCCAGTGATCGGATCTGTTGATACGACGACCAGATCGCCTGATAGATTCAACGCGGCCGAGTCCTCGCCCAAAGCTGCCGTCAGCACCACCTCTGGCCGGCGCTGATGTATATGATCAAAAATGAACTGCTGCAAAGCCGAGGGAGAGAGTTTTCCCGCCTGCATTTTGTCATCCCCCTTGTCAACCTGGTACTCTGTCAACATAACGATTGGGAATATGGGTAGAATCCAGTCTCACTTGCCCAGAAGGACTTTGGTCCCAGAGTTCTCGCCCACTAAATTGTAGCATGTTCAGCGCCTTTTCGCTGAAAGCTAAGCAGGAAATGGCGACCCAGAGTGAGAAGGTTCATCATTGTCAAGGATAAGGAGCCCCTCGTTGGCAGAGAGTGACAAGAGCCGCCAGGAAGGGGAAGTACAGAAAATCGTAATCGGAGGTAGTCAAATGATTAAAATTCTGAAGAACGCAAACATCTATGCTCCAGAGCCCATCGGCCAGCAAGACATCCTGGTCTTGGTGGACAAGATCGCGTTGATCGCGGACAGCATCAATCCTCCCACAGGTATGGGAGAGGTAGAAGTGTATGACTTGGGCGGAGCAACCGTCATTCCCGGGCTGATCGACCAACACGTACACATAATTGGCGGCGGCGGTGAAGGCGGACCGGCCACTCGCACCCCCGAAATCCAACTTTCCCAGTTGACTACTGCCGGCGTAACTACCGTCGTGGGCTGCCTGGGTACCGACGCGACCACCAGGCACATGAACTCTTTATTGGCCAAAGCGAGAGCGCTGGAGCTGGAAGGGATAACCACGTTCATCTACACCGGTGCATACGAGGTGCCCACCCGTACCATCACCGACAACGTGCGCAACGATCTGGTGCTGATCGACAAGGTGGTTGGTACCGGCGAAATCGCTATTTCTGACCATCGTTCCGCCCAGCCCGAGCTGATGGAGCTGCGCAGACTGGCCGCTGAAGTCAGGGTGGGCGGCATGCTGGGTGGCAAGCCTGGCTTGTTCCATTTCCACGTGGGGGCCGGCCCTAGGGGCATCCAGCCGATTTTTGACATATTGGAGACGACCGAACTCCCCATCCAGATGTTCACCCCTACCCACATGAACCGCACCCGCGAGTTGCTGGAGCAGGGAGCACTCTTTGCCAAGCGGGGTGGCACGGTGGACATTACCGCCGGACCTAAAGCCCACCTGGGGGTGCTAGCGCTGGTCAATGAGTTGGGCGTGAGCATAGACAATGTGACCATCAGCTCTGACGGCAACGGCAGCATGCCCAGATTTGATGCTGACGGCCGCCTAATCGGACTGGGAGTAGGGTCTGTACATACGGACATGGAAACGATGCGCAACTTGATCTTCCAGGGCGGCGTGCCGCTACAGGAAGCCCTCAAGATCCTGACTACCAACGTGGCCCGCAACTTGCAGCTGGTGGGACGCAAGGGCTGCATCGCAGTCGGGGCCGACGCCGATCTGGTGGTGCTAACCAGAGACCTGCAGGTGGATCAGGTATTTGCCCGCGGCCACCTGATGGTCAAGGCTGGACAAGCCGTGGTGAAAGGCACTTTTGAATAAAGACATTAAAGCAGGCCTCCACGCAGAGGCCTGCTCCGCTTTACTGCGCCTAACTGGCAAACTTCCGCACCACTTCTTCCAGCACCTGCATGCCGAATAGCAGACTATCCACTGAAATGCGCTCGTCGACACCATGAGCCAGCTGCAAGCGCTCTCCGGGCAACATGGGGCAGAATCCGTAGACCGTCACCCCTCGCGGACGCAGATAGCGGGCATCGGTGGCGCCGGGAGACAGAAAGGGGATCAGCTTGGCGCCTGGTTGATGGCGGGAAACGACGTCGGAAATAACCTGGGCCAGGGCCGTATCGGGGTCCGATTCAGTGGCCGGCAAGTGCTCCGAAGCAGACACTTCTACCATATCCCCCAACAGCGAGCGCAACTCTTCCACCAAATCTTTCCCGCTTTGCCCCGGTAGTACGCGGCCGTTCAAATGGGCTTCAGCCCGGCTAGGAGCCACGTTCAGCTTTTGGCTGGCGCAAAGCATGGTGGGACAAGCCGTGTTCATCATCATCGCCCCCATGGCGGCCGCTTCAAAGGGGGTTGCCAGCGAATGCACCATCTGTAACGCCTGTTCAGGCGCTATGTCCCCACTGATGCCCAGATCCGCAGCCAATACCGACAAGAAGGAACGCACGGTGCGGGTCAGATGCAGCGGCATCTCCGCTGCAGCCACGCGCACAATAGCCTTGGCCAACTGAGCCACAGCGTTGTCTGGCAAGGGGATGGATGCATGCCCGGCAGTTCCCCTTGCAGTCAGGGTCACCCGCAGGCTGGCCTTCTCCCCCGACTGCAAGGTGAAATAAGTATTTCCTGCAAACCTCATGGCGTTGCCGCCACCTTCATTGAGACAATACTCGCAGTCAACCAAGTCCGGCTGATTCCGCACCAACCAACCCAGCCCCATCTCCCCACCGGCCTCCTCATCGGCCGTTGCGGCAAAGATGACGTCTCGCTTCAATGGCACCTTCTCGCAGGCGAGCTTCTGCAGCACCGTCAGCCAAATAGCCACCAGGTTCTTCATGTCGACAGCGCCTCGCCCCCAGATCTCCCCGTCCACTTCTAGCCCAGAGAAAGGAGGATGGGCCCATTCAGCGGCATCAGCTGGCACAACGTCCAGATGACCGAGTAGCAGTAGCGGTTTCTCGCTGCCGTCTCCGGATAGCCTGGCCACGATGCTGCCGCGCCCGGGTGCGGGCTCAAACACCTGATGCTGGATGCCATGGGCCGCCAACTGCTCCGCCAGATAGTTGGCTGCGGCCAACTCCCCTCCTGGCGGGTTGGTCGTGTCTATGCGAATCAACTGTTTGAGGTGCTCAATGAGCACTGCATTCCAATCCACTGTTCAGACCTCCCTAATCCAACTTCTTATAGCAGATAGTTGGCAGCTGGGAGTCAGTAATCCTGCCTCTTTATGATTTACGCACATAACAATCATCAAGCAAGAATCACCATCGTCAACGAAGACCACCTTGCGGAAGCCTCGAGAGAAAGAAGACAGCCGTCAAACGACGGCTGCCATTAACCAGCGTTATTGTACTATGAGGCATCCTCCAACAGCCGGGTCTCCTGCCAGCGCCCAGCCCGGTATCGCCACCAACTGAGAATGAAGCGCAGCACCAAATCGACGGTCATCGCCACCCAGACGCCGATCACACCCATGCCCATCCACTTGCCGAACACAAAGGATAAAGGAATTCTGATGCCCCAGATGCCAATGCCTCCGATGACCATCGGGGCTCTGGTATCTCCGGCTCCCCGCAGAGCACCGTTCCAGACGCCGCTCATCAGCGACGGAAGCTGGACAAAGCCCATCATCCGAAGGTAAATGGCACCCAACCGGATTACCTCGGCGTCATTGGACAGCATCCCCAAAATTCGCTCCGGAATCACGATCAGCAGGCCACCGGTGACGATGGTAAGCAAAATCCCCCAGAGGGATATCTCTTTCACGTACCGTACAGCCAGATCCTTACGTCTGGCTCCCAAGCTTTGCCCCACAAAGGCGGTGGCGGCAATGCCAAAGCCGGCAGAGGGCATGTAAGACAGGGCCTCGGCATTTAGACCCAGTTGGTGAGCCGCTAACGCCTCGGTCCCAAAACTGACGATCAAACCCATCATCACGATAGTTGCACCCTGCCAGAAGAGATGCTCAAAAGCAGCTGGGACGCCGATGCCCAGGATCTTGCGCATCTCGGACACGTCTGGCCGATAACCCTGCCGCATGCTGAGGGAAACAACACTGATCGGCCTGGTGATCACGAACAACGCCAGCAGGCCGCCCAGGAGCTGTGAGGTCACCATTGCCCAGGCAGCACCCATCATTCCCATGGCTGGCAGGCCAAGAGGCCCGTAGATGAACACATAATTGAGGATGACGTTGACGACATTTACCGCAAATGCAACTTGCATGGGGGTTTTGGTGTTTCCGGCCCCTCGCAGGATGGCCCCTACCACCTGCATCACAGCCATGAAGGGAGCGCCCCAGATTGCCAAGCGCAAGAAGCGATGGGAGCTATCCAACAGGCTGGCATCCGGATTAAACAACATCCGCAAGAGAGAGCCTGCATTAGCCCATATGGCTACAGCCAAGGTCAGAACCAAACCAACGGCCAGAAACAATGCTTGTTTGGCTGTACGATGGGCCGCCTGCGGGTTGTTGGCCCCGACGGAGCGTGCGATCAAAACGGTAGCGCCGGTACCGATGGCACTGAATATTGCCCACAGGATGTGCGTTAGACGACTACTTAGACCGACAGCAGCCACCGCCTCGGCTCCAAGCTTGCCCACCATACCGGTGGCCACGATGCTGACCAGCATTTGCAGCACATTTTCGATGGTCGCCGGCCAGACCATGCCCAAGATCTTCTGCCGGATCTCGCTTTGCGGCACCTCTGGATGCTGGAGCTGCGCGGCTTGAGTGCCAGTTGCCATAGGAGACCTCCTGCTTTCTAAATGTGGGATCGATCAAACTCAGCCATTATAGCACTAACCCCTTTAGACAGGCAAAATGTTTTTCTCTCAAGCAGCAGCATGGCAGGAAGCTGTCTCTGCAACACTGTCTGGCGCTGCCTAAACCGACCCATACTGTCTTTACGGATGAAATTGCGTTATCTCTTCGCAATACGGACAAATATACTCTTTGGAGTCTGCATTGACCAAGCGAAAGAGCGGCTTGGCATAACCGTCTGAATTGCTGATGCAACAGGGGTTGGAGCACGAAAATGCCCCTTGCACTATCCGTGGCAGGCCAATTTGCTGCTTGCGGACAACCTTCCCAGCGGAGATGACGTTGACAGTAGTCTCTGGAGCGATCAAACCCACCAAATCCAGTTCCAGACCATCGGCTCCCGTCAACTGAATCATGTCTTTGCTACCGCAGCGTCGCGAGAACACGTTTACCAGCAAGACCGCTTGCGCCTGACCAAGATAGGGTGAGAGTCCGTTCAAAACCCTCAGCCCGTTGCCTGGCCTGAGATGGTCCAACACCACGCCATTTTCCAGACTGATTGCCTTTGGCATCACTCAATCACTCCCAATTGCAGAGCCAATAGGGCCATTCTAACATAGACACCCAATGCGGCCTGCTGAAAGTATATCGCCCGAGGATCGCTGTCCACCTCGCTGGAGATTTCATTCACCCTGGGCAACGGATGAAGTACCCTTAGATCCGGTTTGGCTAGTCTCAGCTTGGTCGCGTCCAACAGATACGCATCCTTAAGCCGTTGGTATTCGGCCTCGCTGAAGAAGCGCTCCCGCTGAATACGAGTCATGTAGAGAATATCCACGTCCCCAATCACTTCTTCCAGCTGACGATGTTTGTGTAGGACCACGCCCTTCTCCAACAACCGCCGCTGCAAAGTCGAGGGCAGCTCCAACTCAAGGGGAGAGATCAGAACAAACTCGCTGATCTGGTAGCGGGCTAGCATGCTGATTAGGGAGTGCACCGTGCGCCCAAACCTCAAGTCACCACAGAAAGCTATCCGGTGTCCGTGCAGGCTACCCTTGGTCTCCAGAATAGTCAACAGGTCAGTAAGAGTTTGTGTAGGGTGTTGATGGCCCCCGTCGCCCCCGTTGACGATAGGGATGGTAGCGTACTCAGCGGCCAGCTTGGCAGAGCCTTCTTTCGGGTGACGGATGACGGCCACATCGGCATAGCTGGAGATCACACGAATAGTATCGGCGAGGCTCTCGCCCTTGGCGGTCGAACTGGAGCCTGGGTCACCAAATCCCAAGACGCTGCCGCCCATTCGTAACATTGCCGACTCAAAGCTCAACTTGGTGCGCGTGCTTGGCTCAAAAAACAAGGTGGCCAGGATCTTCCCGTCGCAGACATGTGCAAAATCCTGGCGATTGTTCTTCATCCGTTGCGCAGTCAGCAACAGATGATCGATCTCGGCAAGAGTGAAATCATCAAGTGAGATTAGGCTTTTCCCCAGAAACCCCATCGCCATCTACCTTCCTTTCACTCCAAAATACAAAAGCGCCTTTCTGCCCGCAGGCAGAAAGGCACAATGATTGCGCTTCGATTCCGCCTTGCTAGTCTCACAGGACTATACTTAAAGGCCGTATTCAAGACTTAGTGTCGCAGTGTGGTTAAAGGGGTGTTGCGCAGCAACAATCCGCTTTCTCCAATGGAGCATAACACA
This sequence comes from Bacillota bacterium, assembly GCA_050949055.1. GTDB lineage: Bacteria > Bacillota > UBA994 > UBA5500 > UBA5500 > JAEZJZ01. The sequence goes on from JBMNFA010000009.1 coordinate 156,257, forward strand.
AACGCATGGCCGGCGTCAAACCAGGTTAACCCCTGGCTACAGCCTTCTGCGGTAGCGGACGAATGATGCCAAAGGGGGTACTCTCGTTTGTCTGACCGGCTGGGTTGTCTTTCAATACCTGCCTAAACGGGAACCTGCGCAAATGTCCATCGGAAACGCCGATCACGTTGCATCCAATATCATTAGCATCCACCACAGCCACCGGAGCTCCGACCTTGGTACTGGCCTGGCGACAGACTTCATCCGCATTCTTGACCCCCAAGACCACGTAGCGGTTATAGGGAGGAATAACGTAATCTGCCGGCCCGTCGATGGAGCGGGCCTTATGGCCGGCGATGTTATAGAATACCCCCCGAATTCCAAACAACTTGCAGATGCCGCCAATGATGGCCGCCAGGATAATCCGAGGCGCACCCACTTCCCTGATCGCCATCTCCATCGTCTCCGGCATCCCCAGTCCGATGCCGTAGGACGCCTTGGTCACAAACCGCACCAAGAACTTGGCCAAGGGGCTGGGCTTGATCTCCTCTATCGGCACCGCCCGCCCTTGGGCGGCCGAGGTGGCCTTTTCGCCCATGAAAATGATATCTCCAGGTTGCAGCTGGGGCTTAACGTACTGCACCAACAGGTCTCCCAGATCCTCACCTTTCATGATCACATGTGTCTTGAACATGATACGCTCGTACGCTTGGCCGTCAACATGTATTATTGGATCAAATTGCCGCATAGAGCTTCTCCTTCCTTAAGCTAACCTACCGATGATCACTTCCTATCTATCATACCTTGCCGCTTGTCCGTTTGGATATACCTAATGAGATGCGAGTAGTGGGATGTAAACGCGGCACGGACCAGGTTCCGTGTCCCTCCGGCGCTTCTCTCATTACCGGCATCACAGCCCCACGGCTTACTCGTTTCTAGTTCACAAATCTTGTGGGCCCGAGATGGGAACCGGGTGAGCTTCCCTCCGCCGGTCCGGTTTCACTAATCTAGATTGTCGTCGTCCTGACATCAACCGGACAATGAGAACCGTCCCCGTGTCCAGTTAAAAAGCCCCGAGCTAATGCTCGAGGCTGAAGAAGGATCTGGCAGCGACCTACTCTCCCAGGGCGAACCCAAGTACCATCGGCGCTGGAGGGCTTAACTTCCGTGTTCGGGATGGGAACGGGTGGGACCCCTCCGCCATTGCCACCAGACAGTCTAGAGGTTGGAGGTTAGAAGTTGGAAGTTGGACCATGTCATCCTGAGCGCAGCGAAGGATCTAGACTCTTCCCTATCGTTCAAAATGATCTCGACTCCTCTCTAACCAACACCTTCAAAACTGAACAGTAATTCATCATTGAGATTCCTGTGATGTGAATTAAATCAAGCCCTCGACCTATTAGTACCGGTCAGCTAAACGCCTCTCAGCGATTACACATCCGGCCTATCTACCAGGTAGTCTTCCTGGGGTCTTACCCCGGCACTCAACTTTTTCTACCCTTTGCATGCCTAGGTTGCTCTTGTTGAGCAGCTAGACTCTTAATCTGATAGAAAAAGTTGAGTGCCGGGTGGGAGATCTCATCTTGAGGTGGGTTTCACGCTTAGATGCTTTCAGCGTTTATCCCAGCCAGACTTGGCTACCCAGCACTGCCCTTGGCAGGACAACTGGTACACCAGCGGTCTGTCCATCCCGGTCCTCTCGTACTAGGGACAGATCCTCTCAAATCTCCTGCGCCTGCGACGGATAGGGACCGAACTGTCTCACGACGTTCTGAACCCAGCTCACGTACCACTTTAATGGGCGAACAGCCCAACCCTTGGGACCTTCTTCAGCCCCAGGATGTGATGAGCCGACATCGAGGTGCCAAACCTCCCCGTCGATGTGGACTCTTGGGGGAGATAAGCCTGTTATCCCCGAGGTAGCTTTTATCCGTTAAGCGACGGCCCTTCCACTCGGTGCCGCCGGATCACTAAGCCCGACTTTCGTCCCTGCTCGACCTGTTCGTCTCGCAGTCAAGCTCCCTTCTGCCTTTACACTCTTTGCGCGATTCCCAACCGCGCTGAGGGAACCTTTGGACGCCTCCGTTACTCTTTGGGAGGCGACCGCCCCAGTCAAACTGCCCACCTGACACTGTCCCCAAACCCGATTCAGGGCTCCAGGTTAGAATTCCGATACTTCAAGGGTGGTATCCCAAGCTCGACTCCACCGAGACTAGCGTCCCGGCTTCTCTGTCTCCCACCTATCCTGTACATGAAGTACCAGAATCCAATGTCAGGCTGCAGTAAAGCTCTACGGGGTCTTTCTGTCCAGTCGCAGGTAACCTGCATCTTCACAGGTATTTCAATTTCACCGGGTCCCTCGTTGAGACAGCGCCCAAATCGTTACACCATTCGTGCGGGTCAGAACTTACCTGACAAGGAATTTCGCTACCTTAGGACCGTTATAGTTACGGCCGCCGTTCACTGGGGCTTCGGTTCAGACCTTCTCCGGCACTCAACTCCACACACCTAGAGCTGCACACTGGTCGAAATGCGTTCTTTCAACCATCTTCGTGCTTGCCCTGACTTCTTCAGGTTTCGTTCTCGTCTCCTTGCATCTTCTTCAGACTTATATGCCTCATAATACACAAATTCCCATTCATGGCCTTTAGTTGACTTCACTAGGCCTTGGTTATGAGCATCAAGTCTGGTCTTGAGACAGGATGTGAAACCTAAATATCTTACTCCTGATTCATTCTGTATCACATAGACGTAATACATAACTATCCTCCAGGTATACAGAGTTGAGTGCCGGATAAGCCCTCCCCTTAACCTTCCAGCACCGGGCAGGTGTCAGCCCCTATACTTCGTCTTGCGACTTCGCAGAGACCTGTGTTTTTGGTAAACAGTCGCTTGGGCCACTTTTCTGCGGCCTCCTCTGGCTCTTAACCATAGCGAGGCACCCCTTATCCCGAAGTTACGGGGTCAATTTGCCGAGTTCCTTAACGAGGGTTTTCCCGCGCGCCTTAGGATTCTCTCCTCACCCACCTGTGTCGGTTTACGGTACGGGCACCTAGTCCTGGCTAGAGGCTTTTCTTGGCAGTGTAGGTTCAACCACTTCGCTACTTAATTTTCGCTCGCATTTGCATCTCAGCATATGGCCAGACGGATTTGCCTATCTGACCTGCCTACCTGCTTAGGCACGCTCAACCAACGGCGTGCTTGGCCTACCTTCCTGCGTCACCCCTTCGCTCATAACGGACTTCGGTGGTACTGGAATTTCAACCAGTTGTCCATCGCCTACGGCTCTCGCCCTCGGCTTAGGCCCCGACTTACCCTGAGCGGACGATCCTTCCTCAGGAATCCTTGGGTTTTCGGCGGACAGGATTCTCACCTGTCTTTTCGCTACTCATACCGGCATTCTCACTGCTGTACTCTCCACAGCTCCTTACGGTACTGCTTCAACGTGTACAGTACGCTCCCCTACCACTGACGGAGGTCAGATGTCGGAAGTCAGAAGTCAGAGGGTTCGCCAGTTAGCCTCCAGTCTGTACAACTGCTTAGCTAACGTTTCATACTCCTCCAACAATCTGGTATAGACATCTGTGTCAATGTACTTCAGATCGGACAGGAAATCAATTAGAACACGGACTTCGTTACAAGAACCTAAACCAATTCGTAAGAATCGTTTAAATTCCGCACTTGATCTGCCGTATCCTTCTGCAATGTTCAATGGGATGCTCAGCGCGGCGCGTCTGATTTGATCGCCCAAACCATATTGCTCGCGCTGCGGCAGCTTCAATGCCAATTGATGCATTTCCACCGCTAACCTATATGACCGCTGATACACTTCGAGATCCTTATAGGTTCTTATCATCCATTCCGACCTCCGACCTCTGACATCTGACCTCTATCAATCCATAGCTTCGGTGACGAGCTTGAGCCCCGTTACATTTTCGGCGCAGAGCCACTTGACCAGTGAGCTATTACGCACTCTTTGAATGAGTGGCTGCTTCTAAGCCAACATCCTGGTTGTCTTTGCAGCTCCACATCCTTTTCCACTTAGCTCGTACTTGGGGACCTTAGCTGATGGTCTGGGCTGTTTCCCTTTTGACTACGGATCTTAGCACTCGCAGTCTGACTCCCAAGCATCAAGTAACAGGCATTCGTAGTTTGACTAGGTTCGGTAACCTGATAAGGCCCCTAGCCCAATCAGTGCTCTACCTCCTGTACTCTTGTCTTGAGGCTAGCCCTAAAGCTATTTCGGGGAGAACCAGCTATCTCCGAGTTCGATTGGCATTTCACCCCTACCCACAGCTCATCACCCAGCTTTTCAACGCTGGTGTGTTCGAGCCTCCACGAAGTCTTACCTCCGCTTCACTCTGGCCATGGGTAGATCACCCGGTTTCGGGTCTACATCATGCAACTGGGACTGGCTTAGCCTGTCCATACGCCCTGTTCAGACTCGCTTTCGCTTCGGCTCCGTCTCTTCGACTTAACCTCGCTGCATAACGTAACTCGCCGGTTCATTCTACAAAAGGCACGCCATCACACTTCAGAAGTCGGAGGTCGGAAATCAGATGTCGGATTCGATTGTTGCTGGCTCCGCCAGCTTCTCTTCTGACTTCTGACCTCTGACCTCTGACCTCTGAATAATGCTCTGACTGCTTGTAAGCACACGGTTTCAGGTTCTATTTCACTCCCCTCCCGGGGTGCTTTTCACCTTTCCCTCACGGTACTTGTTCACTATCGGTCGCTAGGGAGTATTTAGCCTTAGGAGGTGGTCCTCCCGGATTCGCACGGGATTCCTCGTGTCCCGTGTTACTTGGGATCCTGTCAGGAGTCCAATTGTTTTTGACTACAAGGCTTTTACTTCCTATGGCGGGCCTTTCCAGGCCGCTTCGCCTAACAACTGGATTTTTGACTCCTTGCTCACTCTGACATGTGAGCCGACAGTCCCTCTACCCTCTATCTACAACGGTGTCAGCCTATTCCGTAGATAGAGTTTGGGCTCTTCCCCGTTCGCTCGCCACTACTTAGGGAATCAATGATTTTTTCTTTTCCTCAGGCTACTTAGATGTTTCAGTTCACCTGGTTGCCTTCCTTAACCTATGTGTTCAGTTAAGGATACAAGGGCTTCTCCCTTGTGGGTTCCCCCATTCGGACATCCCCGGATCAATGTCTGCTTTCGACTCCCCGAGGCTTTTCGCAGATGGCCACGTCCTTCTTCGGCTCCTAGCGCCTAGGCATCCTCCGTGCGCTCTTTGTAGCTTGACCTAATTCGCGCATCATAGAGAAAACTCTCCGATGAAATTACTGTGCAGTTTTCAAGGTGCTGCGAGCAAGCGTAGCTTGCTCGGGATGTCAGATGTCGGAGACCAGAGGTCAGATTGACTATCTGTTCTCTCTCATGCTGACTCCGCCTCATTGGGCGGAAACCTATATTAGCACGCTGGCTGCTTCAGCAGCAAGCTGTACTTTCTGGAAATTACAGAGATGTCGCACGGGTCGCACATGTGCTTCGCAATGTGCACGCCAGTGGACGTCTGCTGAAGGATGTTTTTTTGTGCATGGCACGAAAAAACCCAGAACCTTCAAAACCAAACAATGATGGAGTGATGGATGTCGGAGGTCAGAGGTTAGAGGTCAGATTCCTGCCTCATGCTCTTCATTCTTCCTGCACCCACAACCAGACAATCGACCTAGGATTTAGAGCAGAAGGCCCAGCCTTCCGTCCTCTCGGACTTCCGACTTCTGACCTCTGACTTCTATTCTCCCTAGAAAGGAGGTGATCCAGCCGCACCTTCCGATACGGCTACCTTGTTACGACTTCACCCCAATTACCGGCCCCACCTTAGGCGGCTGCTCCCTTTCCAGGTTCGCTCACCGACTTCGGGTGTTGCAGACTTTCGTGGTGTGACGGGCGGTGTGTACAAGGCCCGGGAACGCATTCACCGCGGCGTGCTGATCCGCGATTACTAGCAACTCCTACTTCATGCAGGCGAGTTGCAGCCTGCAATCTGAACTGAGATCTGTTTTATGGGATCCGCTCTGCCTCGCGACTTCGCTTCCCTTTGTACAGACCATTGTAGCGCGTGTGTAGCCCAAGACATAAGGGGCATGATGATTTGACGTCATCCCCACCTTCCTCCGGTTTGTCACCGGCAGTCTACTTAGAGTGCCCAACTTAATGCTGGCAACTAAGTACAAGGGTTGCGCTCGTTGCGGGACTTAACCCAACATCTCACGACACGAGCTGACGACAACCGTGCACCACCTGTCTCCTCGTCCCCGAAGGGAACTCCTAGTTTCCTAGGATAGCGAGGGATGTCAAGCCTTGGTAAGGTTCTTCGCGTTGCTTCGAATTAAACCACACGCTCCGCTGCTTGTGCGGGCCCCCGTCAATTCCTTTGAGTTTCAACCTTGCGGTCGTACTCCCCAGGCGGGATGCTTATTGCGTTAACTCCGGCACGGAAGGGGTCGATACCTCCCACACCTAGCATCCATCGTTTACGGCGTGGACTACCAGGGTATCTAATCCTGTTCGCTCCCCACGCTTTCGCGCCTCAGCGTCAGTTACGGCCCAGAAAGTCGCCTTCGCCACTGGTGTTCCTCCCAATATCTACGCATTTCACCGCTACACTGGGAATTCCACTTTCCTCTACCGCACTCAAGTTACACAGTTTCAAATGCAATCCGAGAGTTGAGCCCTCGCCTTTCACATCTGACTTGTGTTACCGCCTACTCGCCCTTTACGCCCAGTAATTCCGGACAACGCTCGCCACCTACGTATTACCGCGGCTGCTGGCACGTAGTTAGCCGTGGCTTTCTTCTTGGGTACCGTCATCCTTCGTCCCCAAGGACAGAGCTTTACGACCCGAAGGCCTTCTTCACTCACGCGGCGTTGCTGGGTCAGGGTTTCCCCCATTGCCCAATATTCCCGACTGCTGCCTCCCGTAGGAGTCTGGGCCGTGTCTCAGTCCCAGTGTGGCCGGTCACCCTCTCAGGTCGGCTACCCATCGTCGCCTTGGTAAGCCATTACCTTACCAACTAGCTAATGGGTCGCGGGTCCATCCTAAAGCGGCCAAAGCCTTTCTTCTCCCTACCATGCGATAGAAAGACCACATCCGGTATTAGCATCCCTTTCAGGATGTTATCCCAGACTTTAGGGCAGGTTACCCACGCGTTACTCACCCGTCCGCCGCTGACTGACCGAAGTCAGTCCGCTCGACTTGCATGTATGAGGCACGCCGCCAGCGTTCGTCCTGAGCCAGGATCAAACTCTCCGATAAACTTGTATCGAACGAGCCTGTGGCTCTCGAAATTACTTAATCTGTTTCCCTTTTGGAGCTTCGCTCCCAAGGAAAAAACGGGTATTTCGTCGACGACTTCCGTCGCCGACTGAACCCAGATTTTCATCTGGCTCCATCATTGTTCAGTTTTCAAGGTTCTCTCAAACGTGATGCCGCCTTGCGGCGACAGCTTTTTTAGCTTAACACGTTCCACCAAGCTTGTCAACAGCTCGACACATTGTTCTGTGGACACTGGATTAAGCTATTTTGCTGCTCGGTGGTGACCGTAATGAGTACTTTACACCGGTTGTCGCCCTCCGTCAACCCGCCAAAACATGGACCTTATACCTTGCATTTAAGATTGTTATTGATTGATGCTGGAATGACAAAAAGAAAAAAGCAGCCAGCCGGCTGCTAGCAAGTGGGGCGTCAAGCCAGACCCTACATTATTGCTTCTATGACATAGGAAAAGGCTGGGCCGACCCTGTACGGTCTGATTAGCTTTCCCAAACACTAGAACAGCAAGAACTGCAACAGCGTGGCCAAAAAGAAACCTGGCACCCCCAAAGCAGTAGGCAAAAGTACCGTGACCAAGTTCAACGGCACCGCGTACCCAAACCGACTACCGATCAAGTTGACTAGAATGAGTGCCAAAGCCGAGACTCCGACTCTCAGCAGCATGCGTCCGGCGTTCCGTAACGGCGAAAGGATCAGCCTCAGCACCAGATATAACAGGATGAGTGCAAAAACAAACGCGATGATCACATTGATTGACGCAGCGGATCCAAACAGCGAAATAGATGACAAAGCGAGGAACCCCCTTCTTGGACTGGTTTAGTAGTACTTACGCCAGTCTGTCCAAAAATAGAATGGGGGTGTCCAGCATTATTAGCAGCCGGTGCCCGGCAACGGTCCGGTCTCTGGCATCACCAGTTCTGGGGAAGCGATGGTTTCGGTGGCTTCTTCCGGATCAAAAGCACGCAGGCCTTCTGATCTAGCCAGCCGCAACAAGTACATGTACTTTTTCTGAGCTGCATCTCTCAATAGAATAGCATGATCAACTAGCTCTGGATCAGACACGCACTCGAAATAGCGCTGCGCATTCTGCCACTCGCGCCGCGCCTGTTCCGCCTGCTCAAGTATATCTATGCCTTCGGATTCTGCAGTCGACTGCTCCTGTCGGTTACCACCAAAGGTGCCTACTAACTGCTCCAGCCAACGAAAAAGTGTAGCCTGCATGCGATAGATCTCCTCCTTGAATAGGCATCGGCAACTCATTACCAATGCAACAATCGCACAATTGGGCGCTTATTTTGCCACCATGCTTAACGCTCAATCTCGCTAGAACCTATTCAAGGATTATATCCAGCAGAACCCTACTTGATACACGAGTCTATAGCTCCCTACGACCCTCCAATGCTCTGCCCAGAGTGATTTCATCCACATATTCCAGATCGCCGCCCACCGGCAAACCGTGTGCGATACGGGTGACCTTTATGCCCAATGGCTTCAAGAGGCGAGACACATACAGGGCAGTAGCCTCCCCCTCAATATTGGGGTTGGTTGCCAAAATTACCTCCTGAAGGGCAGAGTTCCGCTGCACCCGCTCCAACAACTCCCGGATACGCAAATGCTCCGGGCCAATGCCTTCCATGGGTGAAATAGCCCCGTGCAACACATGGTAATAGCCGCGGTATTCATGGGTCTTCTCCAGAGCGGCAATGTCCTTGGGCTCCTGAACTACGCACAATGCGGTCTGATCACGGGTTCCGTCGCCGCAAATGGGACAAGGGTCCTGTTCGGTGAGGCTAAAGCACTGGGAGCAGTACTTTGTCTTATCCTTGGCATTGACCATTGCTCTAGCCAGACGGACTATACTATTGCGGTCCTGACGCAACAGATGAAAGACCAATCGTTGCGCACTTTTGGGCCCAATACCAGGCAGCTTCATCAGTTCGGCTATCAGTTGATTTATCGGATCAGGAAAGTAGTTCATACTCTAGAAAGGCATCTTCAGCCCACCGGTGAAACGGCCCATCTCCTGCGCAGCCAGCTCGTCGGCCTTTTTCAGCGCTTCATTGACAGCAGCCAGCACCAGATCCTGCAGCATCTCCACGTCTTCCGGGTCTACGGCTGCCGGGTCGATGACTATCTCCTTGACTTCTTTGTGCCCGGTCACGATCACCTTTACCACTCCGCCACCAGCTGTGGCCTCCACCAACTTTTCGCCAAGCTCAGCCTGTACTTTGGCCATCTCGGCCTGCATCTTCTGCGCCTGCTTCATCAAGTTCCTCATGTTATTCATTGTTTATACCTCCTCAGCAAGTTGCTGCAGTAACTGGCAGCCTAAACAAAGTAATCTCTTAGGTCAATTGTCCGAGCCTTTGTGATTCATGTCCACAGTTTGCCCTTCAAACAGGCTGAGGGCTATGCGCTCCGCCTCATCTGGCGGATGCTTTACCTCATCGGCCTGCTGCGGCGCTTTGTCCTCAACCACGCATTGCAGCCGCAAGGGCAACCCCATTTCCTGCTGTAGCGTTTCCTCCAAGAAGCGCTTATGCTCGTCGACTACGTTCCTGGCAAAACCCTTATCGAACCGCAGGGTGACAACCAACTCTGAGATCCGCTGTACTCGCGCGCTGGATAACGGTGCCCCTACTGAAGGATCTGCGTCCATTACCTTGGCGACGAAGCCTGCCCAGCGTTGCTGCAACTGACGCAGCGTCAGGACAGGCTGCTTTGCCGCACCTTCAGGCTCAACTGCGGCGGGCTGGGAGCTGTCAACGGCGATGGACTGGCTGCTGTCAGCCGAAAGCGGCTGAGGCGAGTCTGCTTCATCATCCGCTGGCCGGTCAGCGACTAGCTTCCCGGTTGGTTTGGCAGGTTCCACGACCTGGCTAGGTTCTGGCTCTATCGCTGGATGATGTAGTTTGCCTTCGACCACCACCGGCCGCTGGGCGTCCACAATGCTACTAGAGGACGGGACATAGTTTCGTTGTTGCGCCGGCGTAGACGGCGACGGCCGCCCCCTGCAAGCGCGGAACAGCGCCAGGTCCAGCAACACCCGTTGATTGGTTACATACCTCAGGTCTTTTTCCACAGCCAGCAACCCCTGCAGCAGTTCAGTCAGGTATTCGGCAGTGACCTGGTCTTCGGGAGGCACAAATCCCTCGGGAGTCAACCCGGCCAAGTGCAGCAAGCAGTTGCGCGCGTACTGACAGAACCCATCAGTAATCTGTGCAACTTCCTTCCCGCGCTCGATCAAGTTATCCACCTGATCCAGGGCTGACTGCAAGTCACTGCGCAGCAGGCTGGATAGCAACTGCCCAAACAGCACATCTGGCACCAACCCCACTACCTCCTGCACATCCCCGTCAGTAATCGTCTGCCCACCGGCATAACTCTGCACTTGATCCAGCATGGAAAGAGCGTCACGCATTCCGCCGTTGGCGGCAGAGGCGATCAGACGTAAGGCAGTCGGGTCAGCCGGGATGTCTGCCTTTTCGCAGAGGCGGGACAACTCCTGCTCGATCACGCCAGGGCTGATGCGGCGGAAATCAAACCTTTGACAACGGGAGAGGATGGTGGCGGGCACCTTGTGCACTTCCGTGGTCGCAAATACGAATTTCACATGTTCTGGCGGTTCCTCAAGTGTTTTCAGCAGAGCGTTGAAGGCTTCAGTCGTTAACATATGGACTTCGTCGATGATGTATACTTTGTAGCGTCCTTCGGCCGGAGCATACTTCACCCGCTCGCGCAGTTCGCGGATTTCGTCAATGCCACGATTCGAAGCCCCGTCTATCTCCAACACATCGACGAAATTGCCAGCCTTGATTGCTTGGCAAGCAGAGCAGGCAAGGCACGGCTCCGCTGTAGGACCCGCTTGGCAGTTGAGCGCTTTGGCCAACAGCTTAGCCAAGGTTGTCTTACCTGTTCCCCGCGGACCACAAAAGAGGAAGGCATGATAGACACGCCCTTGCCGGAGCATGTTCTGCAACGTGCGCACTATGTGTGGCTGACCGACTACCTCGGCGAAGGTTTGGGGCCTCCATTTCCTGTACAATGCCTGATAGGTCATGCTCTCCGACCTCCCCTGTAAGGAACAAACTGATAGTTGCTTGCGCAACAATCATTTCATGCCCGCGATGCCTGCAGGCGTTGCTAGTGGGGCGTCACTCCCAAGCCAGATAACGTGGAGGCTGGCGAGGCTAAGGGCAGTTGGGCTGAGACTTGACGCCAGAAAATGAGCTTTTCAATTGGCAGAGCACTAGTTAGTGATTTAAACACCGGCCAGCTATTCTCCTCCAGCCTTCTCATTATAACCCGACAGGAGATATGGCTGCAGCCCAGCAAGGCTAGAAAGCGACAGTCTGGCGATAATCTGGACCATCCTGAAAGCGACGCAATCAAATCGTCAATTAAAAAAGCCACAGCAAATCGCTGTGGCCTGATGAAAAATGCCGTGCCCTATCTTCGACAGGCGCTTCCGAGTGTAACCCAGGTAGTTAGCTCGAACCAGGCTACCCAACGGCACACAGAGTTTCCTACTTACCGCTGCTTCCTTCCGGACCTGACGGGATTCATAGGTCTCTGTTGCGCTGGACCCGGCTGTCAACACCACTTGCCCGAGGCAAGCCTCACAAACGCATGCCTCAAAATAGGTATTCGGCCCTGCTATAGCGGATTGCAGGTTGAGGGCACCGCTACCTCCCCGCCTAGCACGGCAAATCAAAACGCCTTGTTGCGAGCACGATCGAATGATTACACGTGCAGCTCTTGGCTTGTAAAGATTATTATCCCCGATGCAACCGACATGTGTCAAGACGTCATGCTGCAGTTGCAGCGTCACATGCTCTAGTGTACCACAGAAGCGGCGTACCTGTGTCTGGTGGATTATAGCATGGCCCGGCGGCGGCGAGCAGGACAGGACAGAATGGTCCTAAATAGCAGGAAGTGCAACAGCTTTTGTTGAAATTGTGTAGAGTGCAAATTGATAGTTGCTCTGCAACAGCCCCTTCATGCGTGTAAGGCTGGAAAGCGATGCGGAAGGTACAGCTGCGCTGGTTGCTTGGCAACAATCATTTCATTGTCAGCAATACCTAAAGGTATTGCCAGCAGGGAACGGTTTTCGCGTGGCGAATAACCGGAAAGGATCATGACTGGAGGAGGTAGAAGATGTTAGCAGTAATCAACGCACGCCTTGAGACTATCAGCAACGGTATCATCGAAAACGGGCAAATGCTGGTTGAAAACGGCAAGATCAAAGCCATTGGACAAAATCTTGAGATACCGGCAGAGGCCAAAGTGATCGACGCCGGCGGACGTACGGTCACTCCAGGCGTTGTGGAGGCCCATGCTCACGTGGGAATTGGCGAGCAGGGCATCGGACCAGCAGGTCAGGACACGAACGAAGCCACTAGCCCCGTCACCGCATGGTGCCAGGCTATCGACGGTATCAACATGCTGGACAGCGCTTTTGAGGATTTTCGTCGCGCTGGTATCACCAGCGTAAACGTTCCTCCCGGAAGCGCCAACATTATCGGCGGCACCACGGTGGCGCTGAAATGCAAGGGCACCATCGTGGACGAGGCAGTGATTAAGAACCCGACCGGAATGAAAGCCGCTATCGGTGAAAATCCGAAACGGGTCTACGGCGGGCGCCGCCAGCACCCTTCCACTCGCATGGGCAACGCTGCCGTGATGCGCGAGGCTCTGCTGAAAGCAAAGCAATACATGGAAAAGCTGGATAACGCCAAGAGCGAGCAGGACAAGCCAAAGCCGGACAAGCAAAATGAAGCTATGCTACCGGTAATGCGCGGCGAAATCCCCCTGCGCATCCACTGTCATCGCGCCGATGACATCACCACCGCGATCCGTGTGGCCACTGAGTTTGGGATCAAATACACCCTGGAGCATGTCACCGACGGCTATCTGTTGGTAGATCTGCTGAAGAAGAGCGGCGTCAGCAGCGCAGTCGGTCCCACCATGCAATACGGCTCCAAGGTGGAGAACAAAGACCGCGATTATCGTACCGCCATCGCCCTGCAGCGGGCGGGAGTGCCTTTCTGTTTCACCACCGACCACGCTGTGGTGGCCGGCCAGTATCTGATCACCACCGCCTCGTTGGCTGTCGGTTGGGGCATGGAGCGGGACGCCGCTCTCAGGGCGATCACCCTGTCTTCTGCGGAGCATGCAGGCATCGCCGATCGCGTCGGTTCGCTGGACATCGGCAAAGACGCGGACTTCGTCGTCTGGTCAGGTGACCCGTTGGAGTTCACCACCTTCGCAGACATCACCGTAATCGATGGAGATATTGTTTACGAACGGGAGGGGCAAGCATGCTGTTAATCACTGGAGCCAAGATCTATACCGTCACCGGGCCTACCTATGACAAAGGCATGATGCTGATTGACGACAACGGCAAAATCGTTGCCATCGGCGAGCAGCTGACCGTCCCGGAAGGTGCCACCGTTTTGGATTTGTCCGACAAGGTGGTCTTGCCTGGTTTTGTTGACGCCCATTCCCACGTCGGCGTCTGGGGCGATGGCGAAGGCCCGGCCGGCTACGATGGAAACGAGATGCCCAGCCCGGTAAACGGCAAAGTGAACGCTTTGGATGCAACGAACCCGTTCCAGCGCAGCTTTAACAGCGCGCGCGAAGGCGGTATCACCACCATACAGATCGTTCCCGGCTCTGGCAACGCCATCGGCGGCTTGGGATTCGCCTGCAAGACCGCCGGCACCATCGTCGACGAAATGGTGATCAAGAACCCCACCGGCCTGAAGGGGGCCCTAGGTGAAAATCCAAAGCGGGCGCATGGAGAAGGCCTGAAGCACGCTCCCTCTACCCGCATGGGTACTGCTGGGCTGATTCGCGAATACTTCCGGAACGTCAAAGCCTATGCGGAGAAGAAGGACAAGGCTGCGGCTGATGGCAAGCCCTTTGATATCGACATGAACCTGGAATCAGGCTATCTGGTACTGAAGGGCGAGATCCCCTTCCGCGTACATGCCCATCGCCACGACGACATCATCACCGCCATTCGCCTCTGTGAGGAGTTTGGGCTGAAATACACAATTGAGCATTGCACCGATGGCCATCTGATCGCCGACTTCCTGGGCAAGAAGCAAGTCACCGCCCACGTCGGCCCTGGTCTCTCTTCACGCGGCAAGGTGGAGACAGCCAATTTCACCGATCGCAACCCGGCTGTATTGCATCAGGCTGGCGTCAAGGTCTGCCTAATCACCGATCATCCTTTTCTGGATAGCCGCAACTATCACGCCTATGGCGCGATTTCGTCCAAGTACGGCTTGACTGTGGAGGAAACGCTGAAGATGATGACCATCAACCCGGCCGAGTCCATCGGCATCGCCGATCGCGTGGGTTCGCTGGAAGCTGGCAAGGATGCCGACTTCATCGTCATGAGCGGCGAGCCGCTAAGCTACAAGAGCGTCATCCTGGAGACCTATATTGAAGGCAAGCGGGTCTGGGAGCGGCCACAGTATTAGGTTGAAATAAGTGCATGAATGAAGCAGGGTGCTGATTGCACCCTGCTTTTCTCACTCAGCCATTGGACATGGGGACGGTTCTACTGTCCAATACGGCGGTCCCTGTTCTCGCGGCTGTCAACCAGGCTGCTGGTTGGCTGTGACAAACCTGCCGTAGCCATCAATAGCGCCTGTTTCACCTGCTGCAGGGTGCCGCCGTCAACGTCGTCCACTGCCCGGTAGGAGACCATCGCCAACGCCCCCACCTTCGGCTGGGCCAACAGCCAGTTTAAGGCCCGCCCCAGTTGCTCTCCTGTCAGGCCGCCCTTGCTGGGCAAGCCAGCTGCGGGAGCCACGCTGGGATCGAGGATATCCAGGTCGACGTGCACATAGACCAAGTCCTCCCGCTCGATTAGGCGCCCGATGCTCTCCCTGAACTCTGGGCTGAGCGCGATTAGGTCTGCCTCGGAATAGGTGAGCAAGCCGTCTTGCATGATTTGCTCCCGCTCAGGAGGGTCCAGGTCTCGCAGTCCTGCCATGATAATGTCCGGACGCTGCAGTGGAACCGCGATTTTGCTGGCCTGACGTAGGCGCGTGAGAGCCTTTCCGGCTGCCACGGCCACCGGCATGCCGCCTAACATCCCGCTGGGGCTGGTTTCAGGGGTATTGTAGTCCCCATGGGCGTCGATCCAGACCAGGCCCACTCTGCGCGGCCAGGCCGGATGGTCCGAGCGTTGCAGCCCACCCAACATCCCCAGCACCCCATTGCAGTCGGACAACAGCCCAAGAACAAAATCGCCCTTGAGGCTGGCGTTTGCCACCAAGTCTGCCAAGTAGCCATTGACTACGGCATGACGATTCCACCCACCATAAGCTAACTCTTCTGCCGGCGACAGCTGCACCCCGGCCACCTGCACCTGATGTCCCTGCGCCTGTATCTCTGCCAGCAAACCTGATCGTACCAGAGCGTCCGGCCCGGACGCACCACCTTTGCCCCTGCCCGCGGCATTGTACGGCAGCGTCACTAGACTGATCTTCATCCCACACACCTCCTACCCGCGAAGATTCTCTGCACAAGCGACGGTCTCCTGCGACATGGCCAGACCGGAGAAGCGAAACTGTAGACTGGAAGGTTATATTCCTTGACGGTTATATTCGCGCTTGGTAATATATAGCCATGAAAGATATCTATGAGGTGTTGGCGAGCCCCAGCCGTCGAGAGATTCTCCGTCTGGTCAGCCAGCAAGAGCGTTGTGTGAGCGAACTGGCCGAGCAATTGCAGCTCAGCCAGCCAGCAGTGTCCAAGCACCTGAAGGCGCTGTCGGCAGTCGGCCTGGTGCAGGTGCGCCAGGAGAAGCAACTGCGCTGGTATCGTCTGTCGCCGGCACCGCTCAGGCAAGTAGACGCTTGGCTGGAGCAGTTCCGTCATTATTGGCTGAACCGCTTGGATGCGTTGGAAGAGCACCTGGAAAAGGAGCGTTGATGAAGTGAACGGTACGGTGAGCATTACTGAGCATGGCTACTTAATGCGTTTTGAGCGGCGGATGCCGCACCCAGTGGAGAAAGTGTGGGCAGCTCTGACCGAGCCCGAGCGGTTAGCTGACTGGCTGGCGGACGCGACCATGGAACTGGTGCCGGGAGGCAAGCTGCAGCTTCGCTTCGGAAACACGGGGTCGGTGATCGACGGCCAAGTGGTGGCTGTGCAGCCGCCAACTTTGTTGGAGTTTACCTGGAACAGCGAGGGGGCCGAGAACACGCTGGTGCACTGGGAGCTACACCCTGACGGCGCTGGTTGTCGGTTGATCCTGACACACAGTTTTCCGGACCGAGCACAGTTGCCCAGCATGCTGGCAGGCTGGCATACTCACCTGGAGGGGCTGCCGCAGGCGGTGAACGGAGAACGCGTGCAGTGGCCTTGGGACAGATGGGAAGAGTTGCATCAGCAGTACCGCCATCAAGTCTGCAAGATGCGGGCGTAGAGAATACAGCGGGGGCGCACTACGCTGCGCCCCCGCTGCCGTACTTGCTTCCACGCGACTACTTGCTGCACAACCGCAGCAGGCGTTCGGCGTTGCCGCGGAAGATCAGCCGCTTCTCTCTGTCCGGAATACTCAGCGCTTCGACTACAGAGCTTAAGGTTCTTGCCTTAACTCTTAACAGGGTGCTAGGAGTTCTCTTCTACGAATTGTCTGATTATGGATATTGCCCATTTGACATCCTTCATGTCGCCGGAGTTTAGGTCGGCTATCAATTGCCAAAGCGAATCAACCCGCGCTTGCAGAAAAGCATCTGACTTGGAATTCTTGCTACCGAGGCCGGTAGTTGAGGGAAGGCCACCATCAATGGCGTGGCATATTGCTTGAGTCTGCCCGGCAAGAGCAGCCTCCCGATCCAGTGTCAGAATTA
Organism: Bacillota bacterium; assembly: GCA_050949055.1. Lineage (GTDB taxonomy): Bacteria > Bacillota > UBA994 > UBA5500 > UBA5500 > JAEZJZ01. The sequence goes on from JBMNFA010000009.1 coordinate 173,400, forward strand.
TGTTGCTCACGATTCTAGTGTGATTCACCGCCTCAGATATGTAATTTCTCCGAATCGAGTCATCGTGTTCAGCTATTGCGCGTCTCAGGGAAAGATGGGCGTCCTTCAGACCTCCGTCTAGCAGCCAGACCAGTTTTTGCTGATAATACAACGAACTCCTAGCCTGGGTCACGCCATATCCTACAGAGACAACTAGCAGTAGAAGAAGAAACCAAACCAGACCCTTCTTCACCACATGGATCCACTCCCTCCAAAAAAAACCTCTATCGACACAGGTCTATGTTGGGCCCTTGATCGGAAAATCATCCGCAGGCGACACCGTCACCTTAGGAATTCACTTTGCTGAGGAAACCGAGAGTATCTTCGTTACAGCGGTAATTGGTACGCTCTCGGATGACGTTCCTGAACGCATCCAGTTCGGCAAGCCGTTCCCCGCAATGGCGTCAGCCGTAAATCAGGTAACCGAGAGGGTTGATTCCATTGACTCATCAGATGGGCTTGTTGAGGACGACTCAACAGCTTCACTCCTGGAAGATACAATTCCATGGCAATGGAAGGGAGTTACTCATGCCTATGCGGGCTCACGACGGACTATAACCATTGCTGGGTTAGGCCAGCAATACGGAGACTCCGGAGAATACGCCGCCGGTGCTCGAAGTTGGTCATACACGAATAACGTCAAACTCTATTTTGAAGAGAACTACGACTGGCCTTGGGGCGAGGCTGAAGAAACGGTAGACAGCGTATATGTGAACCAGAGCATATTAGGTCTAGATGCTGGTCGATCCTACGGAATGGACTATGCTGCGCGTCCTGCTAAACCAGAAGCCGGTACAACATATTGTCTTGTCGGCTTTCCCTTTCCCCATGGTGTCTCAGTGACCTTCCCGATCGGATCAACCATCGTAGATGACCTAGATTACTCTGGTGATTTCTACAAGGATGTGCGGCAGTGGACATTTGATGGAGCGCAGAATCCATACGTGACGGATGCGCCGACAGATGACGACTTCCTGGGCTCAGATAAAGGAAACGCCTGTTTCTCTTATGTTAAGTATAACGGCACTCCAGCTTCCGCCAACATCAACATGGCTGTATTTGGCGAACTGGTATATGGAGTGAAGATCCTGTTGAACAGTTCTGAGTTCTCCGATTTCCCGATTACTGAGTACTACAGCTCTGGCAACCCCAGCCGCACATGGTCAACTACCATCAACAAGTGAAACAAAAGGTATAGAAGAAGAACCTCAAGAGCTGAGTCTGTAGTGGGCATGCAGTAGTCAGCACAAGAACCATTCTCTCTGAGGCCAAGCGAGCGCTTGGCCTCAGGCCATACTAGGAGAGATGGTCATCCCCCAGCCCGCACGGTGAGGCGGCCTTTTATGAATCCGCTAACATTCCGCCAAGTACTCCCTTGGCTGTGCCTTATCATGACTCATCTCCCTTATATCGCATATGACCGCGTTCGAGAGAAGAAGTCGGCACACGCCACCGCCAATCTCTACTCCAGAAAAAATGGGTGAGGAGGCGATTGGCACCGCCTCCTTGAACCAAAACCCCGCCCTTCGAAACTCAAAGGGCGGGGAAACCGCGTTACCACCAATGTTTGTCGATACTTCGCAGCATCAACCTCGGCGAGTATGCCTGCGCAAAGTAGCACACACTCTGGCGCAATAACGGGCGCTGGTCCGGCGCAGCCTACTGGGTAACTCCGTTCGGTGCGCAACTCGCAAGCTGTATTCAGGGTCAGCTTCCTTGCCCCTCTCACCAACCGGTAACTCTCTGTCAAGAAGCTCTTGGCCCTTACTGATGCTTGTTCATCGTCTTTAATGAAAGAATATTATTATATCCAGAACAGGCTGTCAATGGACGCACCGATCTCAACCCGCTCTAGCGCACTCCGCCGCCGCCACCGCCGCCACCAAAGCCGCCCCCGCCAGAGAAGCCCCCGCCGAAACCTCCTCCAGAAGAACGAGGCGAGGCAGCAGTAGCCGCCAGCGAGTTATGCATGCTTTGGTTAAGGCTGCTGGTCATGCTGGTCAGACTGCGATTTAGTCCGTAAAAGCCGGGATAACCCATGCCGAAGTAATACCATCCATACCCAAACCGATAACCGTCCGACTCCAAGCCGGGGAAGACGATCTCAAGCTGGCTGAGTACCTCCTTAGCCACCCCCAGGGTGACCGCATAGACCAGGTAATGCTCCCAAATCACCAAGGCAGGGATACCTTGGCGCTCCAGCTGCGAGAAATGCAACAGAAAGCGTCGAAAGGCCTGCCACCGAACATAGTCTTCCTGACCGCTACGGGAGCGCCGCTTGAGAGCAGCCCCCGAGATGAACATAGCTAACGAGCTAAACAACAAGGTGAAACCCGTGATGTACGTCCCGACCAGGAAGATCAAGGCGACACTGAGCGCCATCATCAATCCCCCAGCGACGAAATGCCGCTTGCGCCCTAGACGCAGCTGCCCGCTGTCATCAAAGAAACCTTGCCGCTCGCTGGTGAAACGCACCGCGCCCACCCAGCCACGCCAGAAGTTCTGGAAGCTCGCCGGGTGTTCTTTGGCATAGCGCTCGATGTCCTCCAGGCCGACTGGTCCTGATGGCACAACTTGCTCGAACAGGAACTCCAGCAGGTCCTTTTCCGGTGGGGTCAAGACCTGCTTGTTTTCCAGTCTGGTCAATCGATAGCCCGTCTCTTCCCTGTTCTTGCCCAGCAGGCCCTTGGTTTCTTTCGATACCTCGTCGATGCGAATGAACCGCCTGCGAGCCAGGTCCAGGATAGTAGCCGTGAAGTCGTCCACAGTGGGATCGCCGAAACGCCAAAGCACGCCCAGTTCCGCCGGAGGATAGTCACCCGGCAGCTCGCGGTAGTAGTCACCCTGGAATGCTGTGGCGTAGGGACGACCATAGCGTCGTCGCCAGAACCAGATCAAACCGACGACGAACACCAGCGCACCCAGCGCTACCCCCGGGTCGATCCGCCGCAAGGCCATGATCCAGCCGGCTCGCTGACGTTCCCTATTGGCTTGATTGGCCCAGCGCTCCTCGTCGTCCAGGATGCCAGGCAAAGCTGTCTGCCCGGTGTACACAGCTTGGTCACCAGTGATCAGTTTCGGCGGAAATGTCACCCGACCCTCCAGCATGGTCTGTGCCGGCAACGGGCTGACGGTCCAGACCACAGTTTGCTGGTCGGCTATCTCCACCTCGCCGTGCAGCGGCCCATGTCCCCAGGCACGAATATCCTCTTTGCTAGCTCCGGGCGGCAGCGTAAGGGTTACCTCTACCCGCTCTACCCCTTGCTCCCACTGATCGCCCACAAACTGATAGTAAAGCTCCGCCACATCGGCATGCACCTGCACCTGCTGCCGCACGCGGTAACTAAGGGTGAAAGTGCGGATCTCATCGCTGGCCTGGAAGCTCCAGTCCACATACAGTCGGTCATTTTGGTCCTGGATGTAATAGGTGTTGGCTGGTCCAGGCGCGGTGGCTCCTGGCCGGAAGGTATAGGGGCTGTCACCTTCCGCTACCTGCACCTCGGAGATCTGGACCCCTGGCTGCTGATTGATCCATTGAAACATGCCGGTAAAGGTGCCGCTAAACAAGGCCGTCCGCTGTTCACTGATCCACAGGCTGCCATCTTCACTGATCTCCGCCTTGATGATCAGCCGCTCAAAGCGATAGGTGCGGGCCTGGGCAACGCCGGGATGGACCAACACCACAGCCAGACAGACGGCGAGGAAGAGGGCTAGCAGCCGACCAGAAATAGCTACGGGGCCAGATTGCCAGAGCTGCCTATTCAAAGTCAACGTGGATCGGCTCCCGCGACTCTGGTTGGTCCTCCAAAGTGAAGTACTCTACCGGCCGGAAGCCCCCCAGACCAGCCACGATGTTGCTCGGAAAGACCTCCAACGCGATGTGATAGCGCTGCACGGTGTCGTTGTAGAATTGACGCGAAAAGGCGATCTTACTTTCCGTGTTGGAGAGTTCATCCTGCAGTTTCTGAAAGCTGCCATCGGCTTGCAGTTGCGGATAGTTTTCTGCCACCGCAAACAAGGTACGCAGGGCGCCGGTAAGCGCCTGCTCGGCGCCAGCTTGCTCGGCCGGTCCATGCGCGGAGACTGCCCTGGCGCGGGCTTCGGTCACACTCTCCAGCGTTCCGCGCTCATGCTTCACATACCCTTTCACCGTGTTCACCAAATTGGGAATCAAGTCGTGGCGTCGCTTCAATTGCACATCGATTTGTGCCCAGGCATTCTGCACCCGCTGCCTGAACTGCACCAAGCGGTTATACAGGCTCACTCCATACAACAGCAACACTGCCACCAAACCAATTGCCACCCAAACCATGGTTGCACCCCCTCAGCTTTAGGTTCTCCAATTGAGCCATGCTATCAGTCATCTACCTAGTTGTACGAAAAAGACGGCTGTCAGTTGCAGGGTTTGGTGAAAAAACTGGAACGAACAGCGAGATCCATCATCAATAGCGCTCACTCTTTCGGCGCACCGATGGCTCGCGCGCGCAGCTGATACTGCTTGGGGGTAGTGCCAACCAACTGCTTGAACGTGCGAATGAAGTGCGATGCGTTGGGGAAACCCACCTGCACACCTACCTGCTGTATGGACAAATCTTGACGCAACAGCTCGCGGGCCCGCAGGATGCGGCAGTGAATGATGTACTCGTTGACGGTGAAACCAGTCGCCTGTTTGAACAAACGACCCAAGTGATACTTGTTCAGGTAAAATTCGCTGCCCAGTTGGTCCAGGGACAAGGACTCACCCAAGTGGGACTGAATGTAGCCAAGGATAGGTGTTAGCGGGCCCAATCTGCTATCCAGGCGTGCCTGCCTGGGGCGGGTGGCTCCCCGGAACAGCTGGTTGACCAACAGCAACAGTTCCGTCACCGCCAAGCGGCGATAGAGGTCCGCACCAAAGGTGCGCTGGTGACGGTACCTCGCAGCCTTGTCCAGCAGAGCCAACAGCCGGCTCTGCTGACCGGGCTGCAGCTGCAGGCAGCGGGTCGCATGCTGTTTGCGGTTGACAAAGCAGTCCGCCAGATTGGTGGTCGCGGTGGACAGTTCCTGCACAAAGGCAGGGCTCAGGTGGAGCACATAGCGTTCATATTTGCTGCCGGTGGCGGAGACGCTGCGGTGCAAATCGCCATCGCTCAGGATCATCAGGGTGCCGGCCTGCACCTGATAGACCTGGTCGGACACAAACCAGCTCACCCCATCGGAGAGGATGTAATTGACTTCGTAGAACTCGTGAAAGTGATACCTGTCCATGTTCCAGTGTGAACTGGTGTTATGACTAACGGCGTAACCCAATCCGTCCAACGACGGCTGATGGGATGATTCATCCACAGGTCGCCCCTCCCTTTGGTCCATATTGGCCCCATTGTGGACCAAAAGTCAAGATGTGCATATTTTTCTGCCAATCTGCGCAAATATCCTGCTTTTCATCTATGATATGCTGGCTTTGGAGCAAGCGCGGAAGGATGATGGGATTGTCTAACTTGATCGTATCGCTAGAGAAGGGCAGTCATCAGGAGTACCTGCGGGATGAATCCCGCAGCACGGGAGAAGCCGAATCCATCTCATTTCCCAGGGATGAACAGGAGCTCCGCCAGGTGGTCAAAGCGGTAGCAGCCACAGGCACCAGGATTACCATCCAAGGTGCCCGCACCGGGTTAACCGGGGCAGCTGTACCCCATGGTGGACACGTGCTGAATACCAGTCGCATGAACCGAATTAAGGGATTGCACTATGATAGGGAGACTGGCAGCTTCTTTGTCACAGTGGAACCGGGGGTGCTGCTGACCGATCTGCGCAAGGCGCTGCGCAACATGAGCTTCGATACGGCTGGCTGGTCGGAGGAGTCCAAACGGGCACTGCAGCAACTGCACAGCGCCGACCCCCACCATTTCACTCCCGACCCCACGGAGACTTCGGCGTCCATCGGAGGGATGATCAACTGCAATGCCTCCGGAGCCAGGTCTTTCTTCTACGGAGCAACCAGGGGATACGTGCAGGCGTTACGGGTAGTGCTGGCCGACGGGTCGCTGCTTTGCCTCAGGCGCGGCGAGCACCGGGTGACAGCCAATCGGTTTACGGTCACCACCGAGGACGGAAAGAAGCTGGAAGGCGCGCTGCCGGATTATGCCTTACCACAGGTAAAGAATGCGGCTGGCTACTACCTGCAGCCGGATATGGATCTGGTGGACCTGTTCGTCGGCTCGGAGGGGACGCTGGGCATCATCAGCGAGGCGGAGCTCCGGCTGCTGCCGCTGCCGGGGGCTATCTGGGGGGTGACCGCTTTCTTCCCCAACGAAGCGAGCGCGCTGCGTTTCGTGCGAGCGGTGCGAGGGGAACAGGTCGCCAGGCTGACTGAGACGTTTGCCACCCGTCCGGTAGCCATCGAGTATTTCAACCACGCGGCGCTGGATATGCTGCGTCGGCAGCGGGCGGAGAATGCCGCCTTCAGCCAGATGCAGCCCTTGGCCGCCCGCTTTCATACCGCTATCTACGTGGAGTTCCACGGGGAAAGCGATCAGCAGTTGCGGCAAGTGGTCTTGGAGATGGGGCAGTTGATGGCCGCCTGCGGCGGAGATGAGGCCGATAGCTGGGTAGCCAGCAATCAGCCGGACTTGGAGCAGCTGCAGTTCTTCCGCCATGCCACGCCGGAGAGCGTCAACCTGACCATAGACCAACGGCGTAAGGCCAATCCGGCGTTGACCAAGCTGGGTACAGATATGGCTGTGCCGGACGATAGACTGACCGAAATAGTTGCCCTCTACAACCGGCGCATCGCCGATTTGGGGCTGGAAGCGGTGGCTTTCGGGCACATCGGCAACAACCACATCCATGTGAACATCCTGCCGCGGAACCTGGATGATTACCAACAAGGCAAGCAGCTCTATCTGGAGTGGGCGCGGCAGGCGGTGGCTTGGGGCGGCACCGTGTCCGCCGAACACGGCATCGGCAAGCTGAAGACCGCCTTCCTGGCAGAGATGTATGGACAGGCTGGCCTGGCCAAGATGCGCCAGGTGAAGCGGCTGTTTGACCCAGCCGGCAGGCTGAACCGCGGCAACATGTTCGAGTGGGAAGACGAGGTGAGCGGCCAATGAGAATCATCGTCTGCGTAAAACAGGTGCCAGCGAGCAGCGAAGTGAAGCTGAACCAGGAGACCAACACCATCATCCGGGAAGGAATAGCGGCCATCCTCAACCCCTTCGATGCCCATGCGCTGGAAGAGGGGTTGCGGCTGCGGGAATGCCTGGGGGGAGAGGTAATCACTCTCAGCATGGGCATCCCCAGCGTCAAGGAGATGTTGCAGGGCAGCCTGGCGCTGGGAGCGGACCGGGGGGTGTTGCTCAGCGATCGCGCCTTTGCGGGGGCGGATACGTTGGCCACGGCCACGGCGCTGGCTGCCGGCATCCGCAACCTGGGGCTCTTCGACTTGGTGATCTGCGGCAAGCAAGCGACCGACGGCGACACCGCCCAGGTGGGGCCCAGCCTGGCTGAGAAGCTAGGGGTGCCGCACCTGACCTATGTGCGCCGGATTGAGCATGTGGACGGGCACACCATCTGCTGCAACCGGCAGACGGACGATGGCCATGAAACGGTGGAGTTGACCTTGCCGGCAGTGATCACCGTGGTGAGAGAGATCAACTTGCCCCGACTCCCTTCCATCGCCGGTCTGCGTAAGGCGCAGAATGGCGAGGTGACTGTCTGGACAGCAGACGATGTCCAGGCAGACCGGGAACGCATCGGGCTGCAAGGCTCGCCGACACAAGTAAAGCGCACCTTTGTGCCCAACCATGAGGTAGAGGGGGAAGTGCTCACTGGACCGCCCGAGGCACAGGCAGAGCGGTTGATCGCTGCGCTAGCCGAGAGGCGGCTACTACCGGGGGGAACGGAGGAAGTGCATCATGGCAGAGATTAGGGTGCTGCGGGAGCAGTGTATTGGCTGCGAAGCCTGCGTAGTCGCCTGTCCTTTCGGGCAGATCGCTATGGTGGACCAAGCGGCCCAAATTGGTGAGGGATGCACCCTCTGTGGATCATGCGTGGAGGCATGCCCGATTGCAGCAATTGAACTGACCAGGGCTGAACAGAAGTCGGCACCCGATAGCGGCCATAGCGGGATCTGGGTTTTTGCCGAGCAGCAGGCTGGGCAGCCGCGGTCCGTGGTGCTAGAACTGCTGGGCGCAGCCCAACGGCTAGCCTCAACCAAAGGCTGTCCAGTTTCCGCCGTATTGCTGGGGCACAATCTCTCATCGGCCATCATCCAGTTGATCGCCTACGGGGCGGATCAAGTACTGGTGGCAGACCATCCGGCACTGGAGCGGTATAACGACGAGCTATATGCCGACTTGCTGGCCAGTTTGATCCAGGAGCATCGGCCTGAGATAGTGCTGCTGGGAGCCACCGCTTACGGGCGTTCCCTGGCCCCGCGGGTAGCTTCGCGTCTTGGCACTGGCCTGACCGCCGATTGCACCGAGCTCTCCATTGACCAGGAGAGCGGCCTGTTGCTGCAGACTCGCCCGGCATTCGGCGGCAACCTGATGGCCACCATCGTCTGTCCCCAGCATCGACCCCAGATGGCCACGGTCAGGCCCCGGGTGATGCGGGCGCTGGAGCCGGACTTTTCGCGAAAAGGGTTGGTTATTCCTGTGCCCTACCAGCCACCGCGGACGCTGCGCACCCGAGTGTTGGAGGTGTTTCGCGATCAAGTCGGAGGAGCCAATCTGGCGGATGCGTCAGTGGTAGTGGCGGTGGGAAAGGGCATCGGCAGTGCCGCCAACCTACCCTTGTTTGAACAGCTGGCTGCTGCCCTGGGCGGAGTGGTGGGAGCCACCCGACCGGTGGTGGACGCCGGCTGGGTCAGCTACAGCCAGCAGATCGGGCAGACTGGCAAAACGGTGGCACCTAAACTGTACATCGCCTGTGGCATCTCCGGCGCGGTGCAGCATCTGGCCGGTATGTCTTCGGCGGAAACGATTGTGGCCATCAACAAGGACCCGGAGGCGCCCATCTTCAAGCTGGCCCATCATAGTCTGGTGGGCGATGTGCTGGAGATCGTGCCAGAGCTGTTGCGGCAGTTGGAGCAACGGGCATAGAGAGACAATGGAGACAGGGGTGGGTGGCCGCCCCTGTCTTTGTGTCTGCCGCTAACAGCATCAGGTAATGCGACCGAAGGGTCTCTCGGCTAGGCTGGGAGAAAGGAATTCTTTGCCCGGATGGGGAATGAACATAGGCGATAGGAGACAGCCAGGCTGCGGGAATCCCAATGAGCCTGTTGCAGGCACGGCCTGACCGCCATCGCTGGTGCTTACTTGGAGACAACCCGTCTAGCCGCATCTGAAAGGAGTGACTTTCCCTGGAAAAGATAGTCTTCAACCGCTTCCATACCTACGACGAGATTACCGCTATGCTTAAGGGATGGGCGGCCAAGTTCCCCCACCTGGCCAGCCTCGAATCGGCTGGCAGCAGTCCGGAAGGTCGTGAGCAGTGGGTAATGACGCTGACCAACCGGGCCACCGGAGAACCTGATCACAAACCCGCCTATTTCATCCATGGAAACACCCATGCCGGTGAGGTGGCCGGCTCTGCGGCCTGCCTGTACACCATCCAGGAGCTGTTGCTTGGCTACGGGCAAGACCAGCTCTGCACCCGCGTGCTGGACACCCGCACGGTCTATGTGATGCCGCGCATCACCATGGATGGCTCGGAGTACTATCTGACTACCCCCCACACGGTGCGCTCGGCGGCGCGCCCCTATCCGGACGAAGAGCGGGCTGACGGCTTACACCCCGAGGACATCGACGGCGATGGGCTGGTGCTGCAAATGCGGCTGCCCGACCCCCATGGTGAATGGAAGGTTTCCAACAAGGATCCCCGCCTGATGATTCGGCGGGCACCGGACGATTTTGGCGGCCAGTACTATCGCCTGCTGCCTGAGGGGCTGATCAAGAACTACGACGGAGTGGAGATCAAGCTGGCCAAGCAATACTATGGGCTGGATTTCAACCGCAATTTTGCCGCCAACTGGGGACCGGAGCATCGGCAGAAGGGATCTGGTAACTACCCCTTTAGCGAACCGGAAACCCGCAACGTGGCCGAGTTTATGCTCAAACATAAGAATATCACTGGCGCGCTGGGCTATCATACCGCGGTGGGGGTGTTCCTGCGTCCCTTCGAGCACCTCAGCGACAGCAAGATGCCCCGGGAGGATTTGGAGTTGTACAAGACCTTTGGCATCTTGGGCCAAGAGGAGACCGGCTTCCCCATGATCTCCATTTTTCACGATCTCACCTGGGACCAGAACAACCCGACCATCGGCAGCTTCCCGGACTGGGCCTATGAACACCTGGGTGTTCTGGGGCTGGAAATTGAGCTGTGGGATCTGCCCAAACGGGCTGGCATCGGTCACCTGACCCTGAAGGATAGGCAGCAGCGCACCCCGGCGCAGGAGGAAGAGGACCAGCTAAAACTGCTGCAGTGGAATGACCGGGAGCTGGGGGGAGCAGGGTTTATCAACTGGCGCCCCTTTGAGCACCCGCAGCTGGGCCTGGTGGAGATTGGCGGCTGGAACCGCAAATATGTGATGCAGAACCCGCCGGGACATCTGTTGGAGGAAGAAATCCGCGGCAGCGCTCGTTATACCATTCGCCACGCGGCAGCCTCACCGCTGATGCAGGTGGAGAAGTTGGAAGTGGAGCCACTGGGGGACGGGCTGCACCGCCTGCGCTTGGTGGCTGTGAACAGCGGCTATCTGGCCACCAACATCACCCAGATGGCACTGCAGATCAAGGCTGCCAAACCGGTGGAAGCGAGAGTTGCGCTGGGTGCAGGCATGAGTTTGGTCAGCGGAGCGGCCAAGACTGACCTGGGCCACATCCCCGGCTTTGGCAGAAAGAAGGCCGAATGGATCGTGGCTGGCCACGGCGAAGCCACCGTCACCGTCTGGAGCGAGAAAGCCGGCATCGTCAGCCGCACCGTCACGCTTTAGGCCAGGACGGAGTATCCTCTCGGAGTTTCGAAGCAATAATTTCCATGCATGGAGGAAAACAACTGGGAAAGCGAGCTGCTCAAATGAGTAGAAGAGAGACTTCAGGCAGGTAGAAACGAAGGGCATGCCGAAGAAGCCTAGAAGCAACGAGAGTAGCTCGGGCTTAGGCTGACAGATGTGGGAAGAGAGGCATTAGTTCTTCAAGCTCCGTTCGTCGATGGACGTACCAAGCGTCAATGTGCTGGCACATCATGATGCCGTAAGTACGCATGTACCACATGCGAGAAGAACGATGCTGCCCAGACTGAAGCTTGTAGTCTCTTTTCTCACGTTTGTTAGTGCGCTCGACGGAGGTGCGCCTCTTGTAGAGAAGGTTCCATTGATCCGAGTCGCGAGGAGGGTCAGTGAACAGTCTGGGATTGTCCTTGCGGTAGGTACGACACGTTTTCCCGTAACGGGCGGTGGTACAAGGAGTTGGGCAGTTGTGAGTCGTCCTGCCTGTCATTCTGGGACACAACCACTTGTCTACCATGCGGGCACGATCTGAGCCATGATGCTTCATTTCCAGGCCAGCAGCGCAGATAGGCCTACCGTTATACGAGACTTTCAGATTGCGAATTGCCTTAGGGCTGGCGGAAGTGCGTAAGTTGAGATCAATCAATGGATTAATATCCTGGTCAAGCAACAAGTCATAGATGGGTTTGGCATCGTGCGCAGAGTCGAGCAAGACTCTCTTCACCGTGCCCAAGGTGAAACGTTGCATGAACTCAACCGAGCTTAACACGAAGCTTACAGCATCGTGTCGGGAAGCAGGATACAGGCGCTGGTACAACGGTAGATCATGAGGACTGTTGGCGGCGGTCAGGGTGTACATGTGGTACCCGTCGAAGTATTTCTCTCTCGAGCTATCCCAGCCGACGTCGCAGTCAGGCTGAGAATAGATGCGAGGGTGGTTGCAGTCAGCAAGGCCTTGGGCACGACAATTACAGGCAGGTTTGCTGCGGGGATACGCTGCGGTCTCTACAGGAGTACCATCACCTGCGACGGCAAGAGACTTCGTATCCCCAAGCAAGCCAAGCGTAGCCGATACAGCTAGGAATTCAGACTGAAAGAGACCAAAAAGCCGATCTATAGGCAATTGCGTCCGCTTCTCTGAATGCCGCTTCATCCAATTGACCAACCGTTTCACACGGCCTGGGGAAGATGTGTCAGCCTTTTGGCCTTTCCTCCCCTTCTTGGATTTGGGTCCTCTTCTCTGTATGGGAGAACGGATATTAGCGGTTGTGGCATTCCACAAGCGGGCAAAGAAGTCATAGAAGGTGCCGATTCCTGGAACACATCCAGGCTCAAAACCGCTCAAGATGGCATAAAGAGGGATTCTTTTCAGCTCACTTACCCAACCAGTAATGCTCATTTCTGGTTTAGTCGATAGGAGCAGCAAGAAAGAGCGCAGCATAGAGGAAGGGTCGCGGGGTTTGGGACCGCGAAAGCCGTAGGAGTCACGCATCAAGGCGGTGACCCCGGACAAATCGGTAATCCAGAACTTGGCGAGAAGAGGCCAATCTTCACGAAGCAAAAGCAGTGGACTCCCCGAGTAGTACTGCCTCAATCGAGTGCGGACAGATTCTTGGTATTCTTGATGCGTAACAACGACGGGTTTCATAAAGCATCACCCCAAACTTAGTCATTAAGGAAAATAATTCCTTCTGACAAATTGTTGGGGTGATCCTGAAGAAGTCAAGTCTTTTTTTGATTTCTATTGTCTTATTTTTGTGGATTACCGAAAAACCTTGAGTGAATTTCCAGTTTGATGTGCGGAAAGGGCTACTTTCATCGCAAAAGAATGGGACGTAGCCGTCGCTCCCGGAGGTGTGGAAACTCGATAGCATCGAGTTCGATAAATTCCGAGAATCTATCGGAGACAGAGGGACGTACAAATCGTCTCCTTTTGGAGACGATTTGTACGTCCCTCTGTCTTGCTTAAGCTTTCTCTACCACGCTCTTACTCAGCCCAGATATCCGTGCGATTTGACGAATGCTAGCACCTTTCATCCGTTTCAGTTCGCATAACAGACGATTGCGGGTAGACACCGAAAGGTCGCTCAGCGACGCGCCCCCGTACGATCGCAAGAGCTGTTCAAGCCGCTCTCTCACTTCGGCGTCGCTGGCAGAAATCGAAACATCTAAGCAGGCGTCCTCGTTAGGTGTATTTGTGAACTTCAGTAGCCGTTCGCGCCCACCCGCAAGCTCAAGCGGGAATTCCTTATCCACTAGGCCGAGTGGCGCGCGAGCATTGGCGTATGCATGGTAGCTACTCCAACGGTACGATCCACAACTGGAACAAATGCTAGCTTTGACTGGGTTCTGATGGATATACCTGAACACTGTCAAGAAGTAATCATCGTTATCTACCGGTTCGCTGCGGAATCTACCTTGAAATAGGTAGCCATTACGATCGTACTTCTTATTGAATCCAACCGCGTATGCTACATTCAATCGTTTCATGCTGTTCGCCAAGGGTACCACGCCGCAACGCAAGAGAAGGTGTACATGGGTGTCCATCAAGCAAAAGGCAAATATCAAGAGTCCATCCTCATCCTTGACCCTCTTCATCAAATTCAGATAGACTCTCCTGTCCGCATCGTCCAGGAAAATACGCTCTCTGCTGATACCTCTAGCCATCACATGATAAATCCCACTTTGACTGACCTCACGGGCTCTACGAGGCAATGTACTACACCTCCTAGCATTCTAGTCGTTGGGTGTCCATGCTAGTCCCATCAAAACCAACAATGCTATTGACTCATTCCGGTCGGTCATTTGCGCAAACGCGGAGCGGGGGGACAGTTTGTACGTCCCTCTGTCTCCCCTAGCGGATGTTCTTGACGAAGCAGATCAGGCGATTGACTTCCATAAAGCCACTGCGAAGGTGAAACGCGAGGCTTTCGGCGTTATCCAGCTCGCAATCGCTGGCCAGCTGGATGCATCCCCGCTCCCTGGACCAGGACTCGCAGGCTTGAATCAGCGAACGGGCTACCCCTTGCCGCCGGTATGCCGGCAAAACGAAGATCCCTTCCAGGTATCCCACCGGGCTGCTATCTGTCCCTTCCACGTAGTCAGTCCGGATGGAACACTGGGCAAAGGCGACCGGCTGCGCATCCTTAGTAACCAGAAAGAAGACAGTGCTGCTGCTCTGCAGCAAGTCGGTGAGCTCGGCCTGTAGGTCTGTCCGGCTGTGATTCGGCCAGAGCAACAGAGCAAGGTCGACCACCTGCCCCATGTTGGCGAGCGTGGCTTTGGCAATCTGCACTTGGGCATTCACTCCTCTGCTTATTTCCAAAATAGGCTCGAGTTCTTCGAAGCTGCAAGACCGCTGAATGAAGGCTATTTTCCCGCGACATCCTTACATCGCCGGGATTTGGATTCTTCGGCTAAAGCCTTCTAGAATGACAAGGAACGCTCAGGGAGTTTGGGCGATAGCTAGGGTTTGCTGGGGCCGATACATTCTCCCTTGGATGTGGTCATAGAACACCTCGCCAGCGTTAGCCCAACCCAGCGGGCGGTAGGAATTGGAGCCATCGGCGGTCAGCAACACCTGCCGTTGACCGCTGGCTGGTTCGTAAAGCAGCAAATCAGCGACATAGCCGGCGATAAAGTCCAAGCCGGGTTGGCAGCCACTGGGCACAGCCAGCAAAAGGTGGGCTGACACAGGGGACCAATAGGCGAGAGTGTAAATGGGCGTATCCAGGATGATTTCCAGATCGGGCCAGGCAATCACCTTCAGGTTTGCCTCGTCGCCGGAGCCCTCGTGTACAGCCAGATACTTGCTGTCCGGGGACCAGGAGAGATGATGCAGCTGTCCGAAGCCGCCTTCTACTAGATCCAGCCTCTCAGGGGCAGGCTGAAGCCGCCTCCACAGATAGCAGTCCGATGCCGTAAGGAAGGCAACCACTTCCTGGTCAGGTGACCAGCAGATATCCCGCATCCCGGCCAACTGTAGCTGCTGATTGAGCAGCTCCGGGTCGGCGGCAACAACTGCCTGAACCTGCGGCAAGGCAGGATCCAGGGTGACCTCGCCAATAGCATAGGTCATCTCCTGGCTGTCTGGATAGTTGTTCAGCCAGCGTCGGCGGTAGGTAATGCGCTGCGGTTCATCCCAGGCAATGGGTTCATACTCGCATTCAGCTGTAGCACTCTGCAAGATATGCGTTACCCCTGTCTGCAGATCATAGACAGCCATCTCCACCGCATACTCGGGGGAACGCCAGAACAGCTCAATCTCGCGGTTCAGCAGCCCCAGCAACAGGACATTGCGATCAGGGGCCCAAACCGCCGAGCCCAACACATACAGCTCGTCCACCACTTCCCCCGCCTCGGCATCGACGATCATACAGCCCCGGTCGGGGCCCGTCCCGCTGTCCACCCAAAAATAGCGGTCGTCATGGGACCACGCCATTCCACCACAGCAGGAGGCGTTGGCGCCTGACACCATGCTGCTGGTTTTATCCCCGACCCGCCAGATATGTAGCGACAGGTCCTCCAGCACGAAAGCAGCCATCTGCTTGCCTCGCGACCAGGTTAGGAAGCTAACCCGCGGATCGCCCTCCAGCACCTGCTGCATATATTCTGCCGCCTGCGCTCCCGCTGCCTCCTCGGCGCTGATGCACGGGTCGCCCTGAACAACCTTAATGGCGACCTCGGCAACATGGCCACCTACACACTTCCCAGGGACTACCACATCCTCCACCAGCACCGGCGGCAGTAGATCCGTATCCCAGGATACTGGGAGCGTTATCTTGCTCCCGTCGCTGAACTCTGCCACCAACGTGGACGGAAGAAGCAGCGAGAGGGAACTGGTTCCCGCCGGCACAGTAATATCCTCGGGCATATATACATGGACCAGCGTTGGCTTGGTGCAGGCCGGGACTGATAGTACGGCGACTAACAATAGGACGATCAGAAGCCAGCGCCATTTGGCAACCTTCACCGTTTGCTCACCTCACGCAATCTATCTTTCGACCCTGTTCTGGACTTAAGTGGTCACACACTTCGCTGATCAGAGATGCTTGCTCCCCTCGCGGACAGCCAGCTTGCTGAGCTGGTGCCGGGCAAGAAAACGACGTACCCAAGCGGGATTGGTCTTGGCGTAATCTCGCAGCGCCCACCCGATGGCCTTCTGGATGAAAAACTCACCTTCGTCAATATTGCTTAGAATAGCCCGGCAGAGCCAAGCAGTATCGGTCTGCTCTTTCCACAGCAGCTGCAAGGTAATGGCAACCCGCCGCTGCCAGATGGAATCGGCAGCCAATAGCCTTTCCATCACCTCGTTCAGGTACTGCGGATGGCCCTTCACCCAGAGGGAAATCACCTTGCGCAGGGCATCCACCGAGTCCCACCAGGCATGCCGATCGATCAATGGGTAGAGCAATTGAAACTCCTGGTATCTGAAACGGCGGTAGCTGCGCTCCAGCAGGTCGATGGCCAGATAGTGGCATTCCCGCTGCGGCTGTGCGTACAACTGCTCAACCGCTGCAAAGATCTCGCCCACCGTGGCGTGTTTGGCGTCCAGCAAGAAGCGGCGGCCAATGGCCCGGCGCTCCGGCGTCTGCACCCCAAAGAACGCAAAACGGTGCTTCTGATAGGCAGACATACCTTCAGCCTTAACTGGATCTGCTGCCTGGCGCAGATCGTCGATCAGCTGGTCTACCGACAAAGCCATACTGCGCACCCTCCTAACTCGCATGGTTATGTCCGAGCTCACCTACCTATTCTCCCTGGGATGGGAAGACACCTGCGTCCCGTATGGTGTCTGCTCCCAGTAGTTCAGTTAGGTATTGTCGGCCGGTGCACGCGCTAAGCCCCTCCCCCGCCAAACGCAGGGAAGGGGCTTCTGTCTAGGGACGTCGCTCATCCGTCTGAGTATGAATGAGGGCGGCAAGTCATGAAGAACTATGTCGCCGCTTCTGGGCAGCTCTAGAGAACAATCAGCTCGCGGTGAGTCTTGTGCAGCACAACAGCACCATCTTTAGTGATCAACACATCGTCCTCGATGCGCACCCCGCCCCAACCGGGGATATACATGCCCGGCTCGACAGTAATTACGTTGTTCTCCTGTAGCAGATCGTTCGTCTTGGGGCTCATGAAGGGGACTTCGTGCACGGCTAACCCATAGAACAATGCTAACTAGGCCATGAAATTCTCGATGTCGCTCACGGTCTTGATAATTCCAGCGGAGAGGAACTCCACACCGGACTTGGTAACCAAGACGTTGTCCTCTATTCTGATTCCGATGCCCTCTTCAGCCAAGTATAGGCCTGGTTCCACCGTGTACACGCTGTTCTCCACCAGGGTTTTGTCTGGTACCTTCAAGTCATGCAGATCCAAGCCGATGTGGTGACCGATACTATGGTAGAAGTAGTTGTTCACATCGCTGTCCACTCGGATCAATCCCAGGCCGTGCAACTGCTTGGCCAAGTAGCGCTTCACAGCCTGATTGACCGACAGCTCGGAGACACCAGCCCGCATAGCGTCCGCGGCCACCTCTTGGGCCTCCAGGACGATATTATACAAGTCTCTCTGCCTAGGAGTGAACTTGCCGTTTACGGGATAGGTCCGGGTGATGTCCGACACATAGCAGTTGGAGAAGGCCCCCAAATCCATCAGCACCAACTGTCCATCCTGGACCTGGGATTGTCCAGAGTTGTAATGAAGCATCATAGCATTCTGTCCTGACGCCACCACCGTCTTGAACCGGGCCTGGCTGTTATGGAGAGCCAGGTGATACTGATAGTGAGCTGCGATTTCATACTCAAATATCCCTGGCCGCAACTGCTTCATCACGAAACACAGGGCATCTCCCGTCAGATCAATGGCCCGCTTAATCTCGGCAACTTCCTCCGGCTCTTTGGCGGTACGCAGTCTGGCCATGAGCGGCTGAGAGTTTATGAAGCGGATAGCTGGATACTGCCGCCGAATACGCCCTGCCAGTTGCCGATATTGGTTGTCCGGTTCATCCAGTTCACTGATCCAGAAAAACAAATAGATTGATTCCAGGTTGGGTGCTGTGGAGATCGTCTTGGCTAGACTGGCCTCAAAGGTGCTGCTCTCCAACACCTGGGCTATACCCGATATCTCCTGTGCCTCGTAATCGCGGACAAACCGGGCGTGCCATTTCTCATACAACGCATCCACTGGTGGAATAAACAGCCGGGTTTCCACCTGGCCATCGATTTTGGAGAACAGCAGGATCATGTTCTCCCGGGCGATGCCAGTGAAGTAATAGAAGTTGCGGTCCACGCAGAAGGGGTAGAACTGATCGGCGGTGCTCCTGACATGGGTATTGGAGTAGAACACTGCCAAGGAGTTATCCACCATCAGACTGGTGAACTTCTCCCGATTGCGCTGAAATAGCTCTGCTTTCATGAACAAGACTTACCTCCTTAGTTAGTTCGAGGTTCGCGCAGTTCACGCCCTGGGGAAAGGGATGATCTTCCCAGCGCTATCCATGCTTTTCTGCAGGAAGATGGCGATGGTGGGCTTAGTGTTGCTCAGGTTATCACTAAGTAGGATCGCGTATAGGCGCTCGCCAGCGTCCATCATTGCTGCCAGGGGGCCATTGTCCACGCGGGGCACATAGCCCAACACATATCCGTCTTCGGCGGTGACCAGTATCGCTCGCCGATCATATTCGTTGTCCGGTTCCCGCACCAAGAACAGCACATCCCCCGCCTCGACTAGTTCAGCCACTGGCTGCAGGTCGCGATAGGCGGTGCCGGCTATCCTAGTTCTCAGCAGGCAGACATCCCTTACCGAAGGGACTACCCTAAGTGATGTCACGTCCACGTAGCGCTGCTCTTTCTCCGCCTCCTCCACGCTCTTGCCCATCAGGCGCAGCAAGCGCTTGCGGATACTTTTCACCGGTTCCTGTTGCTCACACAGCTCCAGTCTGGACATCACTTGCTGGTCCCACTGAGACCGCATGGCGCGTAAACAATTGATTGCCTCGATGCGCACTTCAGGCAACCGGCAACTGAGACAACGCAGAAAGAAGGCCTGATCCACCAATTTGATCTTGCGCATCGCTTTCAGCAACCAGAGCAGCCAGATATCCGGTTTATAGCCAGCCCCACGTAGCATTTCCCCTCCGGGCTGCGTCTCAAGCTCAAACACAGCCTGGGGCAGTTGGTCTTGCAGATAGGATAGGGCCTCGGCTGCGTAACGCTCCGGCTGCTCCAACAGCAGGAATCTGCCCAGATGGAGATCGAACGGGTCAAGCCGCAGCAGGGCAAAGAAGTCGGCAAATTGGGGAGTCAACTGTAACCCGTTCACTACGGCCAAAATCAGTCGGCTATCGTAGCGGGGAGAGGCCAGTTCAGCCTGCAGCACATAGCGCCAACGGCCCTGCTCATAGACCTGGCGGCACGCGCTGCGCACCTCAGTCTGCAGCTGGCTGCACCAACCGTTGGGCATATTCTGGTTGCCCTGGGCTGCTTCCCGGTAGGGAGGCAGACTGTGGTCGATCACCACCAAAGCGGCCAGATCGATGAAGGAGCTGGCCAGTTGAGGTGCTTCAGCCAGGTAGCGGCGGATCAACTGCGCGCTGTAGGCATAATACTTCAAGTCGTTGTCCAACCAGCCGTGGGCAAACAGGTGGGAGAAGCAAGCGAAGTTATCGGCATCGGCCGGATGAGCTTGATAGAAATCGGCCATGTCCGCCTTGGCCAGGCAGACAGCTGCTGAGATGTAGGGCAACACGGCATTATCTGCCCCTGCACGGAACACCCACTGCTGTTGCTCTGCAGTGAGCGGTGCCAAGACCTGCAGGGCGGCCAGCCGACCGAATCCGCTGGTATGCTGGGCAAAGTAGAAGGCCAGCTGATTGGAGTTGGGCCACCAGCGGGTGGCAGCAAGAGCGAAGATGGTAAATTCGCTGTGCAGGCCCAAGGGCTTAATCATCTGGGCAGCTAAATCGCTAGGATAACACCCCAAGAGCAACAAGCCAAGTTTTACTAAATCTGTCCGCTGGCTGTCTGTAACCAAGTGAACGGCAAAGCGGTACAACAGTTGCCTGTCCACCAAGCCCTCCTGCGCCATCAGCAGCATCCTGCGACTAAACGCCTCCAGGTAAAGGATGAGGGAGTTGTCTCGCAGGTAATGCGCCAACTCGTCGGACACAACCGCCGCGGGGAGACAATCAAGCACTCGCCGGGCCAACTCTTTAGCCAGGTGCCAGCACGTTTCGGGCGGCAGGCTGTCGCCTCGCAGCAGTACCAGGCCATCGCTGCTACCAGCGCGGTAGATGTCCTGAAAACGATAGGGCAATCCGGGCTGTTCTTTGGCCATGCGAGTGATGTAGCGGTAGATGCTCTCCTCTTCCAACAGTATCACCCTCTCCGAGAAACCTCCTGGTTGATCTCAACTTTGTCGCCTGCCTGTCTTAACCCAGAAGGATTTCATTGCCATCATTCGCGTCAGCCTGGCAAGTTCCCTGCAAAGGCAGGAGCGGGCAAAGGGTTGCATTAGTCCACCGTCTTCATGCAGTCCACCATCTCGATCTGCCTCAACTTGCCCACCATCATCAGGTCCACCAGCGCTGAGAACACCAGGGTGATCAGTGCAGACCAAATGAAGCTGGGCAGTG
Organism: Bacillota bacterium; assembly: GCA_050949055.1. GTDB lineage: Bacteria > Bacillota > UBA994 > UBA5500 > UBA5500 > JAEZJZ01. Next base: position 194,051 of record JBMNFA010000009.1, read on the forward strand.
CGATACGCCTGCCGAGCATCAGGTCTGGACTCTCTGCCATGCGCACTACAAAAGTGTGCAGTAGCAGTCCCAAAAACAGCCCGCACAAGGTTCCGATCACACTTAGAATCGCTGTTTCACGGAAGATATAGCCTGCCACCTCCCGCTGGTGGAACCCGAGCACTCGCAGTGCGGCTAACTCCCGCTGGCGTTCTGCTATGTTGATGTTGATCAGGTTATACAGCACGATCATCGCCAGAGCACCGGCTGCTAGAATTAACACCACCACGATCAGATTGATGCTGCCCAGCAGGTTGTCAAAGGACTGCTTGGTTTGGGCGATAAAGCTGGCGCGTAACACTCCATCGCAGGCTAGTAAGCGGCGTAACGTCTTGTCCTGCAGAGCAGCATCGTCGTCAACTGTCGTCTTCACCAACAACAGGTTGCTGGTGGGCGGTTGGTCGAATGCTTGGCTGTAGCTCGCCCTCCCCAGGTAGAGGTAACTGCCGACATAGTTCTCGGTGATGCCGGTGAGGGTAAAGTGGGCCGTCTGGCCATCGGTGTTCTCCAAAATAAACTGATCTCCAATGCGCAAGGATAGCTCTGTGGCCAGCCGCTCACTGCTGATCACCGACCATTGATCAAAGGGCAGTGCCTGCTTCGCTTTTCTCGAGCGCAAGCTGACCATCTGCTGCAGCTCGTTCTCATCCTGCGGCACATAGATGTTGGCACTGACGCTCTTGCCCTGCACACTCATCTGCCCGATCTCTGCGCCAACAGCCGCAAAGCCAGTCACGTGCGTCTCATCGGCCAACCAGTCCTGCAAAGTAGGGCCAATTGCCCCGTCGTCTTCCATCTCAATGGTCAAGTCGTAGCGAAATATCTGGTTAAACTGTGTGTTGGTAATGCTGCCCAAAGAGTCCCGCAGTCCAAATCCGGTGACTATCAGCGCTGTGCAGCCAGCCACCCCCAATACCGTCATGTAAAAGTGCTTCTTGTAGCGAATCAGGTTGCGGGCGGTTGCCTTATGGCTGAAACTGAGCCTTGACCAAATGAAGCGAATTCGCTCCAACCACACCCGTTTCCCTGCTTGTGGCGCCCGCGGCCGCATCAATGTGGCCGGTTTTTCCGCCAGAGCACGGTTGCAGGCAGACACGGTAGCCAGCATGGTACAGAGTACTGCCAGCAGCGTAGCCGCCAGTGCAAAGGGCCAACTGAACAAGGTCACCAACTGCGGCAGATGGTATACGGTACCAAAGGCGTTCCAGATCACCGCTGGCAACAGCCGCACCCCGGCCAGCAACCCGAACAAGCAGCCAGACAGGGTGGCCAGGCCACAGTAGAACAGATACTTCTGCCTAATGGCCCGCTTGCTGTAGCCCAAGGCCTTCAGTGTGCCAATCTGCGTGCGCTCCTCTTCCACCATGCGGGTCATGGTGGTGAGCGCCACCAAGGCCGCCACCAGGAAGAAGAAAGCTGGGAAGACGGTGGCGATCGCCTCCACCTTGGCCGAGTTCATGGCGAAGCTGACATAGCTGACATTGGCGTTCCGGTCCAACACATACCAAGAGGGTAGCTCCAGCGCCTCCAGGTCTCGCTCGGCGTCGGCAATAGCCCGCTCCGCATCCCTCAGTTCCTCTGCTACATCGACCTCTGCTTGCCAATACTTCGCCTCTCCTTCTGCCAGCTGCCGCAGGCCATCCTGATAGTCCAGCTCGCCCTGCCGCAATTCCTCTGCAGCTTCCGCCAGGGACTGCTCCGCATCTTCCACTTCTAGCACCAAGGTCTCTCTCGCGGCGGCCAAGTCGCGCACTCCCGCTTGATAATCCGCCCAGCCGTCATCAAGTTCCTGACGGGCCTTGGCAACTTGGGCCTCTCCGTCCTCCAGTTCAAGCAGCGCCTCCTGCAACTCCAAGCGCCCTTGTGCGAGTTCCTCCCAGGCGTCCTGCAACTGTCGGCGAGCGCTAGCCAATTCGGCTGCCGCCTCGTTCAGCTCCGCCTGACCAGCATCATATTCAGCCCAACCCGATTGCAGCTGTGCCTGACCGGCCTGATACTGTTCCCAACCAAGGCTGATCTTCGCCTGAGCCGCCTGTAACTCGGCCTCTCCGCGTTGCAGAGCTTGCCAGTAACCAAACAGCTGTGCAGCATCGGTCGGCAGTTCGTCCAAACTTGCTTCTAGCACAGCTAACCCGTCACTCACACTATCCCGCTGTGTCCGTAGTGTGAATAACTCCGCCTCTAACCCCTCCCGGGTGCTGCCGGGGGGCAGTTCGGCTACCCCGTCAGCAATTGCTGACAACAGAGTCTCCAAACTCACAACGGCGTCGTCCAGCAGCGCCAACTGTGACTCCAGGGCGGTTATCTGAACCGCGATACCCTCGCGCATAGCCGCCAACGTGGTGTCCACCGCACCTGTCACTGCACCCGTGGCATCCTGTTCCATCGCCTGAAACAGCTCGTCTGCTGAGGAATAGGGCAACCCAGAGAGAATGGGTGCCAGCAGCTGCTGAAACTGGATTGCCTCAGCATCCAGCTGTGCCCGCCCGGCTGCATACTGCTCTTCTCCCGCCTCCAACTGCTGCCGTGCTGCCGCCAATTCCGCTTCCGCTTGCTCCAATTGCCTGCGGGCAGAGTTCAGCTGAGATACACCGCGGCGGTATTCCCGCTCCCCGGCGTCAAACTCTGCCTGAGCGTCCGCTAGTTCTTGTTCGGCCTGCAGGAACTCATCCAGGCCCTGCTGATATGAGTTCCACCCGTCTTCAACCTCCATAATGGCTTCCGCCAAGGCCTGTTCGCCGTCCTGCAACTCCAGCAGCGCTTGCCCTAGATCCTGCTCTGCTTGGGCCATCTCTGCCTCCGCAGTGGCTACCTCCTGCTGCAACGTCAACCTGGCAGCTGCCAGTTCCCGATAACCATCGTCCAGCTCTCTGCGGGCAGCTACCAGTTGTTGTCTGGCCACCTCTATTTCCCACCAAGCGTCAGCCAACTCTCGCTCTGCCTGTTGCCGCCCATCAGCATACTCCTCTTTGGCTCTTTGCAGCTCGTCCCTGCCCTGCTGCCTTACCTGGGCCAAGCGTACCCGAGAACGCTGTTCGCCCAGCTGCTCCAATTGCTCAACTACCTCCTGTACGCGATCCTGATACTGATCGGTGAAGGCAGTCAGCTGCTCGGCCCCAGTCAGCCTGACGAAGAAATCGGTGTACACCTCCAACTGGTAGCACTGTATGTCTAGGTAGAGAATCGCCGACAGATAGCCATTGCCAGCGCTGCTGGGCTCCCGCTCTTTGGCAAAATGAACAGGGCTGCCCACCACACCCACTACCTCAAATTCAGTAATGGCGTAGATGTCCTCCAAATCATCGTTGTCTGCAGCAGTGATAGTCAGCGCGGCACCTAAGGGCAACTCCACCAGGTGGCCATCGCTCTGCTCTACCAAACACTCATTTGCAGCCTGCGGCCACCGCCCCTGCAGCAGTTGCGGCTGATTGAGTCCAGGGGCCCCGTCACCCGCAAGTAGGGAGGGCAAGCCATAGATGCGCGCAGTCAGTAGGCCGCTGCTGTTGGTCTTGACCACAGCATCGGTGACCTTTGCGGGCATAATCTGCTCTATCGGCTCCCACGCGGCCAGAATGGTCAGGTCATCCTCTGTTAAGCCCATGGTCGCCTTGACAAACACATCTGCCATACGCTGCTCGTCTAGGTAACGGTCGATGGAAGTGCGCAGAGCGGGCGTTGCCGTCAACAGACCGGTGAGAAAGCCCACCCCTAAGGCCACGATGGCAAAGATAGCCACGAAACGCCCCATACTGTGCTGGATGGTGCGGAACATCGCCTTCCAGTGTGTTCTGCTCACGCTACCACTCGATCCTTTCCACTGGCTTGGGGGATGGGTTAAGAACCACCTGCGAAACCTTGCCGTTCTTGATATGGATCACCCGGTCGGCCATCTGGGCGATCGCCTGATTGTGGGTGATCACGATCACCGTCTTGCCTGTCTGGCGACAGCTGTTCTGCAGCAACTGCAAGATATGCTTGCCGGTTTCGTAGTCCAGGGCCCCCGTTGGCTCATCGCAGAGCAGGATCTTGGGATTCTTGGCCAGGGCCCGAGCGATGGCCACCCGTTGTTGTTCCCCGCCGGATAGCTGGGCGGGGAAATTGTGCATCCGCTCCGCCAACCCCACCTGGGCCAGCACCTGGTCAGGCGGCAGAGGGTGCTTGCAGATCTCCGAGGCTAGCTCCACGTTTTCCAAAGCGGTCAGGTTTTGGACCAGGTTATAAAACTGAAACACGAAGCCTACCTGATGCCGCCGGTAATCCGTCAATTGCCGCTCATTCAGCCGGCTCACCTCCTGGCCATCCAGCCGAATCACGCCGCTGTCGCAGGCGTCCATGCCGCCCAGCATATTCAGCACAGTGGTCTTGCCAGCGCCGCTGGGGCCGACAATGACGCAGAATTCCCCTTGGTCTATGGTGAAGCTGACCCTGTCGGCAGCTGCGATGCGCTGCTCGCCCATCTGGTAGTACTTGCAGACATCTTGGAACTGGACAAAGTCCCTCATCGTGCTGGCTCCGTTTCGGTCATGATTTCAATGGAGCATTGAATCAAGTGACGCAGCTGGATTACCCTCTGCTCACCCAATCCGGCCACCAAACGGTCGAAATACTGCTCCACCACTTGCTTCTTGCTCTGGATGAATGACTCCCCTCTCGCTGTCAGCAGCACCAGCATCCGGCGCCGATCGGCTTCAGATACCTCCATGCGCACAAAGCCCTTCTTCCGCAGGGCGGCCAAAGCGGCAGTGATGCGCGATCTGGAAACGTGCAATTTCTCACTCAGCAGAGAAGGGTTGGTCTCCTGATGCCGATAGCGCAGCAAATAGTGCAGGATGCGCAGCTCTCCCTGCAAAAATTCGGCGAGAGCAGCAAAGGCCTCCAGCTCATAGAGGCTAGCCAGTATATCCATCAGTTCATCTCTCAGCTCTGTCTGTCTCATGTTCCGCATTCACCTTCTCAGATTAATAAACAGTGGTTAATAGTTAACACTATGTATTATACAGCCAGCGAGGGTATCACTCAAGCATAAACTTCAGAAGATCGTCACCAGGGATGACGAATAGAGCACGCCATCCTCACGTTGGCGAGCAGGGGCTAGAGAGCTCCTGATTGCGCCTGCTTGTCGGGTGTAGATGGGGTGCATATAATTGACAGTGAACAGGACGGGCACAGAGGAAGTGAGCATTTTGGAACGAGGACTGTACATTTTGGACGTGTTCGCCGAGAAGAAGTACTCAGGCAACCAGTTGGCAGTGGTCAGGAATGCGCAGGGATTGTCTGGAGCAGAGATGCAGGCCATCTGCCGGGAGATGAACTACTCGGAGACCACCTTTATTCTCTCGGATCAAATGAGGGGTGGGGGTTACGATGTCCGTATCTTTACCCCTGAGGAGGAAGTGCCCTTTGCCGGCCACCCTACGCTGGGCACTGCATATCTGATTCAGCAGGAAATTGTGAGGCAACCGGTGGCAGGGGTGAAGCTGAACTTGCAGGTGGGACAGATTCCAGTGAGCTTCAGTTACGATTCACAGGGACGGCCTGATGAATTGTGGATGCGTCAGATGCCTCCCCAATTTGGCGATACTCTGAGTGCGGCGGAGATGGCCGCCGTGCTGGGCATCACAGCTGAGCAGGTGGATGAGCGCTTTCCCATCCAGGAGGTGTCCACCGGTTTGCCCTTTGTGATCGTGCCCTTGCGGGATTTGGCGGCTGTCAGGCAGTGCCAGACGAACACCAGGGCGCTGCTCAAACTACTGGAGAGTAGGACAGCAAAGAATGTGCTGGTTTTTGCCGCCGGGACTTACCATCCACAAAACCAGCTGCACGCGCGGGTGTTTACCGACTACCTGGGTATTCCAGAGGACCCGGCCACCGGCAGTGCCAACGGTTGCTTGGCGGGCTACCTGGCTCGCTATCGTTACTTTGGCTCGCCCAGCATCGATATCCGGGTGGAGCAGGGCTATCAGATTGGGCGCGAATCCTTGCTGCTACTGCGGGCAAAGGACTTGGGCGACACGATTTCGGTCCAGGTGGGCGGGAAGGTGCAGATGGTGGCAAAAGGTGAATTGCAGTAAGGGACAAACTGATAGTTGCTTACGCAACGATCACTTCATTGCCCGCAACATCTGCGGATGTTGCTAGTAGGTACAAACTGATTGTGGTCAAAGCAACAATCAGTTTATTTGCCATAGCATCTGGGATGATGCTAGTAGATGGCACCAGGACGGGCTGCTCAGTCCGTCCTGGTGATTTTGTAGGAGGGATGTTCGAGGCCGGTGGGCGGATAATACTCCCCACCAACCCGGACAAAGCCCAGGCGAAGCAAAGCACGTTCGGAGGCTTTGTTTTCAGGATGGTGTCCCGCAACCAAGGTTCGCAAACCAAGCCGCCGAAAGGCATGATCGATCACCGCCCGGCTGGCTTCAGCGGCCAGGCCTTGACGCCAGTACTCCGGCAACAAATGAGCCCCCAGCTCGGCGCAGTCGCCCACCCCTTGATAGGGCCGCAGGCCACAACAGCCCACGAAGGTGTTGCTGTCTTTCTGAAAGATCGGCCAGTACTGCAAGCCATGCGTCAGGTGATTGTCGATCTCTGCTTGCAGCCGTGAAGCCACCTCCTCGTCCGTGAACTCTCCAGTGCGGGAGATATAACGGGTGACAGACCGATTGCCCCATAGCCTTTTGGCCAGGTGCACATCACCCGGCCTCCAACGAGAGAACCCCAATCTAGCCGTTTCCATCCAAAAATCCATTGCAGCTTCACCCTTTCCGTGTGACAGTGGTTTTGTGTCTGTGGCAGGAACTTGCTGATTAGTCTTGAATAGAGATACTTACAGCTAAACAATTTTAGGGAGTGGTAGTATTGGCGGTAGTTCCCAGTCAGAAACCAGATCGGAGGTCGGAATTAGCCCGGCTGTCCCACGATAATCTACTAAAAGCGGTGTTGCTTCTCGCTTGGCCAGTGATCATCGAAATGGCCATGCAATCGACAGTCGGGATCGCCGACGTAGCGATGGTGGGACGATTGGGCCCAGCGTCAATTGCTGCTGTCGGCCTGTGCAATCAGATTTCCATGTTAGCGATGACTGTCTTTGCCGCCGTGCGCACCGGCTCCACCGTCTTGGTTGCACGTTTAGTTGGCGCGAATGACCTATCGGGGGCAACTAGGGCCGCCCGACAATCGTTGATCATCTCCATTCTGATTGCCCTGATCCTGGTTGCTCTGGGGGTCCTCTTCCCAGCTGCCGGAATGCGACTCCTGGGCGCCGAGGAGGACGTAGTGGCTACTGGCATCGGGTATATGCGCTGGAAGGCCATATCCATCCTGTTCGCGATCATAGTGATGACCACAACCGGCATCCTGCGGGGTTGCGGAGATACGCTCACTTCCCTATACGCTAACGCAACCATCAACCTGATCAACATCGGCCTCAACTGGATATTCATCTTCGGCAATCTAGGCATGCCAAACATGGGCACCGCCGGGGCCGGCTTCGCCACCATGGTTGCTAGAGCAGTCGGTACGGTGATCATGATGCAGGTGCTGCTATCAGGCAAAGCCAGCATCAAGTTGAAGTTGCTGGACAGCAACCGCCTGCACTTCCCCACCATCAAGAGAATCTTGAATGTGGGCATTCCGGCGGCAGTGGAACAGTTGATGATGCGCGGAGCCCAGGTTTTCTTCACCATGATCGTCACCGGTCTAGGCACCAACATGTACGCTGCCCACCAAATCGCCATGCGCGCTGACTCCCTCGCTGTGATGCCTGGATTCGGTTTCGCGGTAGCAGCCACCACATTGGTAGGCCAGAACCTAGGGGCAAGACAGCCGGAAGTAGCCAATCGGGCAGGGTGGTTAACCCTCTACTTGGGGGTAGGCTTTATGGCCGTGGTGGGAGTGTCGCTGTTTACCTTTGCCGTGCCTGCAGCCCGCTTTTTCACCGATGAACCGGAAGTAATAGTCGCAGCCGCTTCTGCCTTGCGCACCATGGCACTGGCGTTGCCGTTCATGGCTGTAGCCCGAGTGAGTGCCGGAGCTCTGCGCGGAGCCGGCGATGTCAAATATGTGATGTGGGGTACTGGCCTCAGTGTCTGGATTGCTCGTCTCGGGCTGGCTTTCATCTTTGTCAGGCTGTTCAATTGGGGCCTGGTAGGCGCTTGGGTAGGCATGGCCTCCGATCAAATAGTGCGAGCCGCCGTGTTCGGCATCCGCTATTGGCAAGGCAAATGGAAAGGAATCAGCATCTAGCAACAAAACCCATACCTACTGCGTCTTACGATGTAAGAGTGCTACTGGATAAGGGGTATGGCATGTTGCCAAATTTGCCTGGATTCCGCTAGCTAGCAGCTTTTGCTGCGTTTGGGAGGAGGATAACATGCGCCTTAGCACAAGCGTTTTGCGGGTAACGTTGTTCCTACTGGTGCTGCTAATAGCCGTCCCTGCCCCGGCGAAGGCTGACGTGGGCCCCAAGCCGCAACTGACAATCGTGGTGCAAAACGCTCCGGAAGGCGTTTACTATCTGGACTTGCTGGTGGCCAAGCATGACCGTGAGTCCCCAGGCTGGCATGACTTGTCGCAATATAACCCGGGAAAACTGGCTCTGCTTGAGGGCTATCAGCTGGATGGCTGGGTTCCCGGCCTTGTCCACGGAACCCGGGTGCCCATGTTCGGGAATTTGGTCGGAGAGCCGGCTGGAGATACAATGCGCCACGTTTTCAGCTACCTGGGAGTGCCCAAGGACTTCAAGCTGATTCTGGTGACCCCGGACAACCAGCTGATTGTGTCTCAGGAAGTACACCGCAGAGCTTTTCAGGAGACCATCACCTATGACTACGCCACCAACGCAGTCTATCAACAGAGCATTGCACTGATCTATCTGAAGCAGTTTACATCCACAGTCATCCCTACTCTGCTTATTGAGGGGTTGATCTTGCTGCTATTTGGGTTCTCCCTGAAACGCAGCTGGAAGCCGTTCTTGGCAGTGAATATTGCCACCCAAGTCTTCCTGACAGCTACTTTGGGAACGACCCTGATTAAGGGCGGCTCGCTGGCAGCAGCGCTGATGTTACTGCCAGTGGAAGCTGCAATCCTGGTCGTCGAGGCGATTGCGTACTCCTTCTTGCTTACAGAGCACAGTCGCAAACGACGTATCTGGTACACTGTTCTGGCAAACATTTTCAGCGCGGCCGTGGGGATAGTGCTGCTGCTGCAAGGCATGTAGGAATCCCCCAGTCACTTCGTGACAGCCCCCTTGCGAGGGGGGGCAAGGCCCCCCGGCCGCTGGCGCGGGTCAGCCCAGCGGCCTCAACTTGGCGGTGAAGTGGCGCAGCACCTGAGGCTGCCAAACGATCTCGTACCCCTTGATCTGCTCCGCCCGCTGCTGGATAGCAACCAGCGCCTCAGCCACCACATCCAAGTGGGCTTGCGTATACACCCGACGGGGCAGGCAGAGGCGAGTAAACTCCATTTCGCTCTGCAGCTGCTCGCCGGTGACCGGATCCGGATCCAGCATGTACGATCCGATGTCGCAGCCGCGGATACCGGCTTCCAGATACAGCTCCAAGGCTAGCGCCTGAGCGGGGAACTGATAATAGGGAATATGCGGCAGCAGCCGTTTGGCATCGATAAACACCGCGTGCCCTCCCACCGGGTACTGGAAAGGCACGCCCGCCTCCCGCAGCAGCCCGCCCAAGTATTCCACCTGGCCGATGCGATAGCGCAAGTAGTCGGCATCGGTTCCCTCATAAAGCCCGATGGCCAGCGCCTCCAGGTCACGGCCAGCTAACCCGCCATAGGTCACAAACCCCTCATAGGGCACGGTCAGGCTCCGCACCTGCTGAAATAGTCCCTCATCATCCCGGACACCGATCAACCCTCCCATGTTCACAATAGCATCCTTTTTGGCCGACATGGTGAAAGCGCAGGCATAGCTGAAGGCTTCGCGGGTAATTTCGATGATTGACTTGTCTGCGTAACCGGGCTCGCGGGTCTTGATGAAGTACGCGTTCTCGGCAAACCGAGCGGCATCGATGATCATCGGGATGCCGTATTCCTTTGCCACCTGAGCTGTCTCCCGGATGTTCTGCATGGAGACCGGCTGTCCACCAGCGGTGTTGTTGGTGATGGTCATGATCACCACCCCCACCTGCTCGGCACCCACTTCCTCAATAAAGGCCCGCATGGCCGCCACATCCATGTTGCCCTTGAAAGGAGCATAACTCTCGGTGTCCCGTGCTTCAGGTACCACGATATCCTTGACGATGCCCTTGCACAGGCCGACGTGCCCCCGGGTGGTGTCGAAATGCATATTGGAGATGGAATATTGACCCTCTTTCAGCAGGCAAGGGAGCAACACCTTTTCAGCCGCCCGCCCCTGATGCACCGGCTGGGCATACCGATAGCCGAAGATATCATGCACGGCGTCCATCAGCCGATAGTAACTGCGGGCACCCGCGTAGCTCTCGTCCCCTTTCAGCATACCTGCCCATTGGCTATCGCTCATAGCCCCGGTACCGCTGTCGGTGAGCATGTCGATGTATACGTGATCGCTTCTGAGAGAAAACACGTTGTAGTTCGCTTCCTGCAAGTAGTACTGGCGCTGCTCCCGGGTAGTGAGCTTGAGGGGTTCCACCATCTTGATCTTGAAAGGCTCCGCGATGTACTTGGCCATTAACCTTGATTCCTCCCACCTGCTCCAAATTGAGCCAGTCTGTCAACTATACTCATCATACCAATTGTTGCCGCAGGGGAAAACTAGCAATATGCAGCGCCAAATGAGCGAGCCTGGGGGCCTTCTTTGTCTGCTCTTGGCTAAAGCCATCTCCGCCGTCCCGGTGGATTACTCTAGGCCCGTTGAAAACGAGTCAAGCAGGAAGCCTGGCTGTAAACGCGTATTAAGAACAATAGGCCATGAACCCGATTCTTGGCACTGTCACCAAAAGGGGGATGAATCATGCTCACACCCAAAATTGAACAACTGCTCAACGACCAGATTCAGAAAGAACTATACTCGGCCTATTTGTACCTGTCCATGTCAGCCTATCTGGAAGCCGAAAACCTAAAGGGCTATGCCCATTGGTTCATGGTGCAGGCACAGGAAGAGCGCGACCACGCGTTGATCATCTACAATTACGTGCATCAAGCGGGCGGCCGTGTGACCCTGCAGGCTATCCAGCAGCCCAAAATCGAGTTCAGCGGCTTGGAGGAAGTGCTGGCAGAGACATTAGCTCATGAACAGATGGTGACAGCCAGCATCTACGAGATCGTCAATGCGGCTACCGCGGAGCACGATCACAAGACGGTGAAGGCTCTGGACTGGTTTGTTACCGAACAAGTGGAAGAAGAGGAAACGGCCCAAGACAACCTGGAGCAGTATCGCAGGTTCGGCAGCGATCCCAAGAGCCTGTACATGATGGACAAGGACATGGGAGCCCGTACCTATGTGGTACCAGCGCCTTTGGCGGCCGGAAATGCATAAGTGATGTCGTACGGAAACGCGGTATCTATGCGAAGGAGCAGCCTGCCTCTCTGGCAGGCTGCTCCCCTATTATGCAGATCCCTAGCTCGAATCATAGTAGCTGGCAAGTATTCGTGCCTGCCTGTGTGGTTAACTACCCTTTCAGTACAAACATCGACTTGGGAGCGCCGCACAGGGGACAGACCCAGTCTTCCGGCAACTGCTCAAAGGCAGTACCAGGCTTCACCCCGTTACTGGGATCGCCCTCTGCTGGATCGTAAACGTACCCACAGATGGTACAAGTGTACTGCTTCAGCTCAGGCGCGTTCTGCGCCATAGCAGGCTGACCGATGTGCGTGGGGGCTGTCTTGGGTGAGGTGCCGCGCTTCACCTGGTGATAATAGGCGTAGGTCATGGGCTCCCCTGCCAACAGCCGCTCTCCAGCCACCAGTTGGCCGACAAATAGCGTATGCGTGCCACAATCGGTGGAACCGATTACGCGCGCCTCCATGCAACCCAGGGCGTAATCTAGCACAATCGGTGCCCCAGTCTCTCCTATCCGATGGTTCACGCCAGCCAGCTTGTCCACGTCGCGCCCAGACTTGAAACCGAACTGACCGATAAAGGAAATCGGAGTCTCGATGGAGAGAATGGAAACAGCGAATGCCCCGCTCTCTTCAATCAGCTGATGCGTCAGGTTCTGCTTGTTGATGCTGACGGCCACCGTAGCCGGCTCTGAAGTAATCTGGAAAACAGTATTCGCAACTTGCGCATTCAGCTTTCCCTGCCCCTTCGCCCCTACTATGTACATGCCATACCCCAGTTGATAAAGAACGGTCAAATCCAGTTTGCCCATAGTCTCTATTCCCCCTTCAACCTCTTGCTAACAATTACTGTTCTAAGGTAGGGGGCCCTTCTCCTGCAAGCGGCGAACAGAAGCCGTACTCGTAATGACGGAATTTAGTTAGGCGAAGCGTTCCACCACACTTTTGTCACCGGGCCGCTCGGAAAATCTCAAACCAGTCTAGATACTCCCTGGAATGTATGCTGTCTTTCAAAAACACAAAATTGAACTCGCGCGACACACTAAGATCCCGAATATTGATCGCCGCCAACCTACCACTGGCGAGTTCATCCAAAACGGCCGCCTTATATAAAAACGAGATGCCAACACCGTTTGCCACCAGCTGCTTGATGGCTGGGATGTTGCCAATTTCAATGATGCTCTGAAAGCTGTCACGAGTAAGGTTCCTCTCGTGCAGCACATGCTCCAAAATATCCAAACTGCCCGAGCCCTCTTCCCGCAACACTAGCCGGCTATTGAGCAGTTCTTCAAACTTCACCTCTCGCCCTGCAAAAGGAGAATCAGGAGCGCAGATGGCGATAAACTCCTCCCTGGAAAACAGGCGAGCATCGTAGTGTGATTTGTCAAAGAAGCCTTCCAAAAAGGCGAAAGCGATTTCACCGTCCCGCAGCTTCTCCAACAGGATCTGCGTATTTTCAACCGGCATCAGCAGATGTAAGTTTGGCATTCTGCTCATCAGGTTGGCAATTATGCCAGGCATGATGTATTCACCGATAGTGCGAGTGGCGCCAAAGGCCAGGGTCTTTGCCTGGTGGTTGACGGCAAGCACAATGTCTTTGATGCGCTTGCTGTCAGTCATCATGGTGGTGGTGAAATCGTACAGCAGCCTGCCTCGCTCAGTCAGCGTAAGAGCCTTGCCGTCATAACTGAAAAGCTTTCCTCCATAGACCTTTTCCAGGTGCTTTATATGTTGGGTAACTGCCGGCTGGGTGATGTGCAGATGGTCGGCTGTCTTGGTGTAACTGCCTATCTTGCAGAGCGCGAGAAAGGTGTGATGGCGAAAATCAAGCAAGCAGGTTGACCCCCTTATAATTCACTGTTATGTCCTGATAACTATTTATAATTTGATGTTATCATCGAGGACTGCTACTATCAAGTCTGAACAGAGGAGGGAGCAACCGTGACCATAATCAAGAAGAACGCCTCCGGCTTAGCGCTAACAGCTCTCTTGGGGCTGCTGGCCGTTCAGCTGAGTGGCTTCGTCCCCTATCATCTAATTAGTCCCAGTGTTTTCGCGCTGCTGGTTGGGATGCTGCTAAACCCAATCGTCAGCAGGTACAAGTGCTTTTCCCCAGGCATAAAGTTTTCATCCAAACAGATCCTGCGCATCGCGATCATCTTGATGGGGCTTACCCTCAGCTTCACGCAGGTCCTACAGGTAGGCAAGATCTCGATTATCGTGATGGCTTTTACGCTGTTTGCAGCCTTCGGCGGCGGCTATGCTCTGGGTAAACTGCTTGGCATGGACTGGAGGTTATCGGGGCTGATTTCCGCTGGCACAGGCATTTGTGGCGGTTCAGCCGTGGCGGCCATTGCCCCGGTGATTGAGGCGAAAGACCGGGATGTCGCTTACGCCATCTCTGCCACTTTCATCTTCGACGTACTGATGGTCATCCTTTTCCCTATCGCCGGCAGACACTTGGGCCTCAGTGATATGGGCTTCGGATTATGGGCAGGAACGGCGGTAAACGATACTTCCTCAGTGGTGGCCACCGGTTATGCCTTCTCGGACGCTGCGGGTGCCTATTCGGTCATCGTGAAGCTTACGAGGACACTGTCTATCATCCCAGTGGTACTTGCCTTCTCACTGATTAACCAGCGCCTGCAGATGAAGCAGGCAGGTGCAGGTCAAGCAGCAGTAGCGGGCAAGAGAATGAGCGTCTCCAAGATCTTTCCCTATTTTATCCTGGGCTTTCTCGTGATGGTGGCGGTGAAAAGCACCGGTCTGGTACCCAACGAGACAGCGTCTATGGTCGCTGCCGGGAGCAAGTTTCTCATGGTGATGGCTCTGGGTGGTATCGGCCTGAAGACAAACTTCAAAGAGCTATCTCACTCCGGCCTGAAACCGATGTTCCATGGATTTGTCATCTCAGCGCTGGTAGTCGTGGTCTCGTTATTGGTGCAAATGGCCCTGGGACAAGTGTAAACGGGTTGTGAATAGGTAGAACATCCTGACGGGCATCGCCCGACTGGGACGACACAAACCCCCACCGCGTCGCGGATGGGGGTTTGTGCATAGCCTAAGAAATCGGTTACTCACCAACAGATAATCGTACAGATGCTCCCCCACTAACGCCTGGCGGATGGAGTAGGTGGTGCTGAGGATCACTGGATATTCTTTCAAGAGGGCGGCCTGCGCTCTGTATAGACCCTCAGCGGTGAGTACCAGGCGCGGCTCTGTTCGCCTGCTCAGGATTCTGCCCTTCAGATTCCACCTCGCGGTGGACATCCTTGCCTTTGGCTAACACTTCCTACTGCCAAGCGTGTAGCGAACTTGCACCTCCAAGTTGTTGCCCATGCCGGGCGCACCATATGAAAGAGGTCTGCACGCTCATACAGACCTCTGTACATCGTCGCCCATCCGGACGTTCTCCTACAGGATGTAGTTATTCTTGACTGGATGCCAGGACATCATCTCGTAAAGAGGTATGAGTTTCTCAAACTCCCCTTTCAGATAGTCCAGAATCCGCTCGTTGTTTTCGCGGCAAAAGCGCTTGTGTGACTTTTCAACGGAGACAGTGAACATCGTCCTCTCGCTCTGATGCTGAATAATAGCTGACAGATATTCCTCTGCACAGTCATACGTTTCAAGACGCTCATCAGGATAGACCCACAAGACCAGGTCATACCCTTGCGCCACAACTCCATCCAGCAGGTTGATGAGCTTAAGCCTGTCCTTCCTGTTTGTCTGCACCTTCTTGACCAAATTGGCTTGTTCCAGCCACCCTTTTCTATCGATATACAGGTTAACCCACCATGCCCCTTGGTACAGGCTCAACTGCAGCTGAGTAACAGCATAAAAAGCCATCATGTCCCGTACGCCCTGATCGGTTATTTCAGTAAATGCCCCGGACCGTTTGGCCAATTCCCGGACAAGGTCGTGGCGCTTGCCGTAACCCAGCCGCATATAGTTAACCCTGCCACCGTTGGCAACGGGGTAGGGCCAGAACACGTTGGTCAAGTGCTGTTCCTGCCAATGCGGATACAACCCTTTCTTGGCAAAGAAAAACTTCAATCCTTTCGGCCCTCCATCATGCAGCGGCCCGATCTTGTAGTCCAGAACAGCCTTCCGTGAGGCAATTATCTTTGGATCGTTTGAACCTTCGTACTTGCGGTCAAAGGCACTGAAATCACTCGCGGCAAAGTATCTGGGCATTGACAAGCCCCTCCCTTGATACATAGCAGGTGGTCTCGTCCTCACTACGCACCTTGGAAGGGGCATTCGACAAGTCTCGTCGGATTCCCTCCCAGGGAAGCCCAGACCAGATTGGGCTAACACGATCGGACCGAAGCCAATGGACAGCTGCCTCACCCGATCAGCAGAATAACGCAGGTGGCACCGCTCCTGCATCAGCAACTCTTGCTCAATTCTGGCGCCGACCGGGCCGAAGATACACGAAAAAACCAGAAGGCACTCTGCACGATTAAGTCGCAGAGTGCCTCTTTCTGCCATGCTGCAACGCTCACTGCGCTGCAAACACCGTGAACTCTTCTATAGGTTTGTCATCCGTCAGAGTGGCCATTTGGTGCAGGGTGTATTTGCCGAGAAGAAGCTTCTTGACATCCAAGATAATACCCGACATCCGAGTAGCCTTGGTAACTGCACCAGTCTCCAAAGAAATCCTGAACGTTAACTTCATCTCGCAGCCGCTGCAGGTACTCTTTCTTTATCCCGGCCAGGTTGTTCTCACACCACTCCAGCCAACCGTCACCGTCTTGATGGTAGTAGTTTTCAGCGTTACAGAGCTTCTGCTCACACCACATGGCAACCCCTTCACTGTAAAGCTGAAAGACGGCCGCCTCTCTTCCACTGCGCTGCCGGTCATACAGCCCGCCGGCTTCCATGTGCCAGATATGCCCGATTTCATGGGCAATCAGCGCAAACAGCTTTCTTTCATCGCACCAGCCAAGTTCGATGATTTTTTCGATGCCGAGCAGTATCACCTTCTGTTCACCCAGCGAGGTTGCCCAGCCAGCCCCGCTGCATAGCCCAAGATACAGGATAATCTCGACGTCCAAATCAACACCAAAAGCCTCAATAAGGCCAACGCGCAGCGTCTCAGCCACAGCCTGAAAAGCCTTGTGCACCTGATACAGCCTTTCTCTGTCCCTCAGTGCAGCTGTCACGACGGGCAGTATATCCGCGTCAAAATCATAGGCAGAAACATCCTCCCTGACCTTGTTCCCCAGGTGAGGTGAAACCCTTCCAGCATAGTTGGCCCAATCTTGCAGGCTAAACTCGCCGGGGGGAAAACAGTGCACGATGCTATCGTAGGTATCAATGAACCTCATAGCAAAATCCTCCACAAGGCAATATCGGAATCTCAAATTCTTGAGCAAGTCGCTTTGCCAAACATATCCGGCCATTACGAACAGGAATTTTCCAGCCATCTCTTTCACTTCTGAACTTCTCTGGGGTGACGCAGGCGGCGTGGAGGGCCTGAGTCTACTTGCCACGATATGGAAAGGGATGAAAACGGAGGCATCCCTTAGTGCGTAGCCCTTCACCTCCACTCTTGCGGTTTGACGATCGGAGTTCACCCTGTCTCGCTGACAAACACAAAATGTTGCGACTCAACTGCTTGCTGGCCTACTAGATGTAGTGGTATAATGTATCTGGCAATAATCGGGAAAGGAGGGTTGGCTATGACCAACAAGAAGCAGACTTCACCCAAGATGGCATCACTAGCCAGCAAGGTCCTGACAGATGGACTCTTTGGTAAGACCGCCAAGTCTCTAGCAGGTAGTCACTATCCCAGACAAAATCGTCGACCAAGAAGAACTAACAATGCCCAGACATGCAACACGGTCCATCGGGAATATCCGATGGGCCTTTTGTTTTGCCCATCAATAGTCATCAGGGTAAGTAATTCTAGCCCATGGCCTTTGCGTTACAGAGTTAGGCTGCCAAGTTTCCCCCGCTTCCCTCCTGGGCTAGAGTTATCTCGCACCATGGCTAAGAGCCTACCGACTGCGGATGAATATACTCCTTTTTTCTATGAACAACTTCCATCGTTCAATAAGGTTATAGTCCAATAGTTCCGCCTTACCGGCACTCCCTTTCAGCAGGGCATGGCGTCATCGACTATTTGTCCGATGTTTCCGGACCGGGCATTGCTCTTGATGAAATCCCAGCGAGCGTTCTGGGGCACGAAGAAGATGTTGTCTGCCTCGTAAGCGTCACGCTCTTCCTCAAAGCCTTCACCTTCGGCAACCAGTTCGTTGTATTTCTCCTCGAAGCTGTCAGAGATGTATTTGAGGAAGATGAGCCCCAGCACCACGTCCTTGTACTCCGAGGGCTGTATATTCCCCCTCAGTTTGTCAGCCATTTCCCACAGCTTGTTCTCAAAACCGAGCATTACTCCCATGTTAGCCCCTCCCCCAATAACCTATCGTATAACTCCTGACGAACCCTGCCCCATCTATTCTCCGCTTCGGCAACGGCCCGTTTATAGACCGCCTGCTCGTGCAGATAACGCTCGGCAATTGCCCGCTGCTCCGGCAGGGGCAGGAGCGGGATGCGCATTTCAGCGATATCCAGGTGATTAAGGTTCATCACAACCGTTCCCCGCTGCAGGCTCTTGACCATCGCCAGGCCCAACGGACTCTGCAAGAAGACCTGTAGAAATGCGGGCAAGACTGACTGGCCCGGTCTGATCACAACCAAGTTGGCAGAAGCAATCACCGTTCTCTCCTGCTGCCTGAAGACAGCGGACTTGATGGCCGTACCCCGGCAGGACAAGACCACATCACCCTCTGCCAGTACGTAACGGGCAACCTTCCCGGGTGGTTCGCCAATCGTGTCCAAAGCGGTGTAATCAATCTCTCCGCCTTCAATATTCGAGAGGTTAAGCACCGCCACCTCTCCCGGGCCGGTGTCATTCTTTAAAATGGATTTACCCCGGAATACTTCCGCTACATCGCCCAGCCTCACCTTTGATAGCCGTGAGTCCTGAAAGTGACGGAGCAGCTTGTCCTCCGTTGAAAGCAGCAGTTCCAGACGCCAATCAGCATGCGCCGCAAACTCGTCGTGAGAAAGAACGCGGCGCTCAATCGCCTGCAATCGGCCTTGCGTCAAGCGTAGTTCGCCAACAGTCACCCTGGCCTGCGCTTGGCGGGCGAAACAGAACAAATGATACTTTACTGATGATGCCGGGCGGAAGATGCCGTCGGGCAAAGCGTAGATGCCGCTGACGCCATACTTGGAGACAAGTTGCTGGCGAAGCAGATCGTAGCCCTGGGAGGCAAAAGCGATCTTGACGGGAAGCACTATCTGCAGCGCGCCCTCGTCGGCAAGATAGTCCATGAGATTCTCCAAAGCTATGCCTTCGCTCTCGCGGGTGATAAATTGATCAATGACCACGTCAGGTTTCTGGCCAGCAGCTGGCATGGCGTAAATAAAGTCATAGCAGCTGTTATCAAGCAGACGCGAGTAGATGGACTCAAAGACCACGCGAACGTGAGGGGCATCGACAAATAGAAGCTGCAGCAGGTAATACATGGTGTGTAGCTGTGTGGTAAGAGTGAATTCTGAGCCAGGACAAGCATCGATCAAGGCATTCAGACCTGCCAGATGCTTTTCTGCTTCAGCGATCAGCACCTTGGCCGGCTGTTGTTGGTGCAAATGGTTCGCTATGTATTCATTCAACGGCTTCGGGGTGATAATCGTGCCCGTACGGTCGTTCTCGTAGATGGCCAAGGTGAAGTCAAGCAGATCAAGGGGCTGCAACGCTCGATATATTTGATAGAAAGCGTCTTGTCCCAATGAGGAAGTACCCATCTGCTCTTCGCAGTATTGCTGCATCAGCCGGAATAGCTCTTTCGGATCAGGCATACTGTTTAGCTCCCTGACCTGCCTCTCAACCAGCTTAACGCGTAGCATTTCGTTCAACATTTGCTCCCGGGTCATGAGTTGATGTTGATACATGACGTTTAGGGCAGCATCTATAGTCTCTCGCATTGACACACCCCTCCTTTCTAAGCTGTCGTTATTGGGATTATATGGCATCGAGGTTTAGTATGTCAATACTAAGTATACAAATGGGCAATTGTCGCCTCCAACTCGGCAACTATGGCAGCCGGTTTTCACCTGTCTGCTTCGGTACCCCGTGCAAACCTCTTGCCGGGCACTGCCCATTGGCAGGAATCCGGGCGGCAGGAAGCAAATTAGGTCTACAACGAACTGGCGCTATAAAGTGCATAGGCAATCATGTTACCGCCAAGAAAGAGGGGTAAATATGCTCAATACGAAACCGCTACACAAGATGCCATTGTTGGTCGCTGTGACTGCGGCCGCCTGCTTAACGTGCCGCTTGCAGACTCTGAAGATAACACCATGGGCTACTTCCTGAGCCAGCCAGTTATCTGCACGTGCGGTGCGAAGCACGTGACCATGAGATTGCCGGACGATATGCTGGCAGAGCGGTCGCTGAGCGAAGAGGAGCGCCAAAGGCGGGATGAGACCCGTCTGCTTGAAACGGCAGGCCGGGCGCAACTAGAGGCAATAAGGGTGGTCTCGCTGCCTTATATAGCCGGATATGAGGTGATCGAGCAATTCGACGTCATCTCTGCCGAGGTGGTGCTGGGCACCGGGTTCATGTCGGAATGGGGCGCTGCGTTTGCCGACTTTTTCGGTGACCGGGCTACACTAATGGAAGGCGAGCTGGAAACCGCCAAGAAGGCCGCCATAGCCAAACTCAAAGGCAAGGCACTGCTCCTTAATGCCAATGCAGTGCTATCAGTGGATATCGATTATCATTCTGAACCAGGAGATCATTTCCCTCGGGATTAAGGGTGAAGACGTAGTAGCCGTTACAGCGAATGCGGGCGCTGAGCGCTGTTAGGGCATCGTAATTTGGTTGCAGCTGGTTCAGCAATGTGCTGTCCCGCATCCCGATCATGACTTTGGAGTGACCGGTGGAGACGATCTCAATCGGGCAATTCTGCAGAAGGTCCGCTTCCGTGAGATCGAGAGCTGTCAGGAGGGCTGCGCTCTGAGCGGAGTCGAGAGGTGCGCCAAATTCAATCCTCCCCTGAGTCATGGTTACCCGGTAATCATCGCCTTCGGGCGTGATATCCACCGGCAGTATACCTGCCCCGGTTCGCTGCATGACCCGGGTGGCGCCCAATTGACGCTCCACTGCCCTGACGTAATGGGCGGCTATAGTGGCGTGCCCGAGATTGGCACTTCTGTCCGCGGAGTGAAGAAACGGATGTGGACATCGTAGTCGGGAGAGTTGGAGCTGAAGATAAAGGCGGTCTCTGAGTTGTTCAGCTCCCTGGCTATCTGCTGCATCTGATGTTCGCTCAGCCCGTCGGCATTGCTGACCACTCCGGCGGGATTGCCGGCAAACTTCTCCCTGGTAAAGGCGTCGACCTGATAGAGCCGATACTTTCTGCCCATTTGATACTCCCCCTGCGCCGTTGTTTTGGCGCGCCCGTATATACCCTAAGTATAGAAATTGCTGCCAAAGGCCGCAAACACGTAGTTATGCAGCCAGACATCAGCAGTTGACAGGGCCTCCTGCCACTACATCGCTTCCAGAAGCGCCTGAGTTAAGCCAACCAAACGGAAAGTTTTGGTACAATGTAACTAGCTAAGGGTGGGAACCCTTGTCCAGATGCTGTAAAGACAGCACTCTGGGGCTGGTTGGGCGCCAAATTCAGGGGGTCCCAATCCGGGGAGGGAACTGGAGATGAGTTTTCAGGCATTGCTCGAACAGATCAAGGCTGACGGCGGCCGGATACCGGAAGGGCAAACGCTGGTGGGGTTGACTGCGAGGCTGCTGCCGCTGCTCGGCTCGCCAGATGCCCACTTGCGGGACGAGTTGGCGCTGGAGCTGCTTTGGGGTTGGATTCTTTCCGGCATGTATTCAGCCGTAGAGCTGCAGCAAATTGCCAGGCAGCTGCGAAGCAATCTGCGGGAGGGGGTTGGGCAGGACGGTGACGACAGTGTCTACCTGCGCTCCTTCTCTGTGCTGCTGCTCAGCGTGATCGTGCGCGCTGACAACAAAGAAAATGTGCTGCCTGCCGATGAGGTGAAGCAAACGCTGCAGGCGGTGTTGGATTACTTTGGGGCGGAGCTCGATTGGCGGGGCCGCGAGCCGGAATGCGGCTGGATCCACGCGGTGGCCCATGCGGCCGATTGTTTTCTTGCCCTGGCCGGGAGCCGGCACCTGCAGGCAGAGGATCTGCTGCAGATGCTGCAGGTGATGCAGGCCAGGCTGCTTCGCCCCTCTTCTTATGTGCTGCTGGCCGAGGAAGACGAACGGTTGGCGCGGGCGGTGCGCGGAATTGTCGCGCGCGGGCTGCTGAGTCAGCAGAACCTGAGCGACTGGTTGGCCGGCTTTCTGCAGCCAGCACCGAGCGTGACCTGGAAGAAACGCTTTTTGAGCGGAGACGAAGGAGCACGGGCTTACCAGAACTGCAAACAATTGCTGCGCAGCCTGTACTGGCAGTCGCGGAGCTGGATAAGCCCAATGGCAGAGGAGACGGCAACCCTGGCGGCTGAGACGCTGCGGGAGATGCAGTTATACAACTACGAAATCCGTTGATATAGGAGCGATGGTTCTCTTCCATCCACAGCCCTGATGGCAACGGGGCTGGTGGCGGTGCCTGTCCTCGGCCTGTTGCGACTGCTGGGAGAAATGAGGAAGCCGACCATCATTAACATCGCCTTATCTGGATCGCAACACTGCCGTGTTACTTAGAGAGAGGCGAAGGGCCTGCCTTCGCCTCTCTCTTGCCTGTGGCGAGCCGCACGGGCTCGTTTTTTTACTTCTTGTTTCACCCGCCCGCGCTCTTGGCCACGCCCAGCACCCGCAGCGCCGGTGCTGCGTCGCCCTGAACCCGCAGGGCGGTTATCTGCACGGTCTGGCCGACGAGGCCCTGCAGCTGACTGCGCACTTCTTCGCTGATGGCGGTGAGTGCATAAGCTGCGGTCTCTCCCTGGCAATCAACCAGTTCAAACCGGGTCGAGTCTGTCTGGCTGACCTGCAGGGTGCCCCTTTCCACCACAGCAGTGGTCAGGAGCCCGGCCCGCTCCAGCACGCGCAGCATGACAGCTGCTACCTGTGCCCGGGTGGCCGTACCTTCCGGCTGGAACCGGCCGGCACCGACGCCGCCCATCAAGCCTTTGTACCAGGCTCGCGCTATGGCGAGATAAGTCTGGTCGGACAGTTGCCCGAGGTCGCTAAACGGCAATGCGGGAATCTCCTGGGTCGTGGGTGGCTGTCCCAAGAGCTCCATTACCCTCACCAGCATGGCGGCCATTTCTGCCCGCGTGGCCGGTTCACCGGGGCGTGCCAGGTTGTCGCCAGCGCTGATCAGCCCAAGCTGTGCGGCGGCCTGCACCGTGCCGCTGTACCACGCGTCAGCCGGCACATCGCTATAGTGAACCTCCACCTGTTCTCCCACGTCGTCCACGCGCAGGCCGCTGTAGAGCACCAGTCGCACCATGAAACTGATCAGTTCCGCCCGGTTGGTGGGCCGATTCGGTTCGAAATTGCCTCCACCGACGCCGGCAGCCAATCCGCGGGCCGCCATCACTTCAATATCCCGCTGGCCCCAATGGCCCACGGCATCAGCAAATACCGGCCGTGCCAGCAGCACCGCATAGCAGCCAAGCCTGTTGATCTGTGCGGTGAGGCGGCGATTGAACAGGTCTACCGTTCCTCCGATATACACCCAGCGGTCTGGCTGCTCCTCATCCTGGCGGTAAATGCCCAGCTGGCGTGCGTCGCTGTCTCCGAGCAGCTCCTGACTGTACTCTAAGGCCAGATACAGAGGGCTGCCCGGGTCGGCCGCGCCGGCAGCACAGAGATAGAGGGGGCTGACCAGGGATAACGTCGGATCTGCGGGCTGCCCGCTGGCTGCCTGCCTTTGCACGCGCAGTTGTTCTCCCGGGGTAAAAGCTCCAGCGGGAATGCTCAGCCTGAACTCGCTGCCAAAGGCGCTCACCAGCTGCTGCTCTCCGCTCAGCGGCACCAGTTCGGTGCCGGCAGCCAAAGGCATGCCCACCACCGTGCGGCCCTGCGACTGCCTGCCCTGGCGATCGATAGTCCAAACAGACACCTCATATTCTGTGCCATTGGTCAAGCCGGTGATGGTATAGGTGCCCACCCCTGGCCCGAGCAACTGCTCATCGCTGACCTGGCCAGTGCCTTTAACCTGCCAGGCCAGCTTGATCTGCTTCAGATTACTGTCGGCCGGCTCAGTCCAGGTGATTGTGAGAGAACCATCGCCGGCAGCTGCTTTTAGATTGCTCACTTCGCCCACCGGGCGCGCTGCCGGGGGATCCGAAGTTACCGGCGGCTTCGGCGGTTTAGGCGGATAGGGGTCAAAGGGCAGCTTGGCTTCCAGGGTGGCTACCTGGCGTACCAGGCCGGCCGACTCGCGGCCCAAGCTATCGATGACCGACACCCGCACCTGATACTCGGTGTCACTGAGCAGGCCGCTGATCTGGTAACGTTTCTCGCCCTGGGCAAGCAGCACCTGACCCATTTCGCTGCCGCTGCCTGCTTCTGTCCAGGCCAGCTTCACCTGCAGGTAGTCGGCCGACGGGTCTTCCCAGGTGATATCGATCCAGGTGCACTCAGCATCCAGCTCCAAGTCCTCCACTTCGGGCACTGGCACATCCACGTCCGGCACGGTGATTGCCTGGCTATGGGGCACACCCATGGGGATGCCGCCGTAGTTTTGCACCGTTCCGCCCACGGTCAATTGATACTCCTGCTCTGCATCGAGTGCCTCATTGGGCACAAAGCGCACGGCCCGGGTGAGCAGTACGTCCGGATCGAAGGACGATGCTACCGCTGCTGGAGCGTCTACCGAGCCAGCGACATAGGCCAGGCCCTCATCGCCGGTGTAGGTGAGCTCGATGTTCGCGGTGCCAAGCGACGCCACCAGCATATACTGGTCGAAGTTGAACTGCAGGTAGCTGCCGTCGGCCACCGCGCCGGCTGCAATCACTTGCGGCGGGGTGAGGTTCACCAGGTTGATGTGCACCTCGGTCTGGGGCGGCGGCACCGGCAGCACTTCGCTCAGCGCCGGCATATAGCCGTCCTTCTCATAGACCACCTGCCACTGGCCCACCGGCACATCCCAGCCATAGTAGCCACGGGCATCGGTCTGCAAGGGGTTCTCCTGGCCGAACCACTCGGCATCCCAGAAGGTCAATTCCCCGCTATCCGGGTCAACCTGATACAGCGTCGCCGTTACCCCCTGCACCGGATTTTCCATGACACCGGCGTAAACGATGCCGCTGGGATCCCAGATCCAGGTAGGTTCGGCTGCTTTCTGGCGCCGCCGAATGTCATCTGCAACCTTGTGCCACCACTCGTCCTCATCGTCATCGTAATCATCGTCGTCATCCCTGCAATCGGGATCGCTGGCCATCTCTTGCCGGATCTCTGTCAGCCGATCTTCATGGTGCTGGTCGGTAGCCCAACTCAGCGCCTCCGACATGGCAAACAGCGCGAGGGTACCCAGCCCAAAGGTGGCGGGGGTGAGGAAGACGCCGGCGGCTTTCATCGCCCAGTTGAGTGCGTTGCCGACCATCATCGATTTAGCCTCGTTGTTCAGCAGGTCGAGGTAATACTGCGAGCTCTCGCCGCACCCGAAGGCCATGTCCTGCAGTTGCTTCATGGGATCAAACTGCCCGGGGGCATTGAGCAGGCTGTTCAGGTCAGACACCTTGTCGTTCATGTCATAGACTTCCTTAATCCCGGTCCAGTCCACATCCATCAGCACGCGTTTGAAACCGGAGAGGGAAGCGGCCGGTCTGAACCTACGCCCGGGATCCGGCTCTGGGATGGCGTCCATGTCAACGTAACCTGACATCCACATGCGGATCCGATCACTGGTGACGATGGGGCCAACCATCTCGAAATCATAGACTGGAATCCCCGACGTTTGAGCCTGCTCGATCTGTTCCGCTGTGGGGTTGTAGGAAAGGTCGGAGGCAACAGCCAGCGTCACCCGCGCCTTCAGATCGGCTTGCGGGAAAGTGAAATCGACGGCAGCAATCGCTGCATCATCGGGCCAGTCGCACAGCGGATCTTCCGGCTCCGGTGCCGGCAGGGACGCCGGGTCAGGAATTTCCACGGTGAAGTCCCGCAGACCAGGCATCGTCTGATGACGAAGGACGTTCTCTGCCTCTTCGGGGTCATGCTCCACCAGGTCGGCCAGCTCCTGCTGCTGCAGCTGGCTGGGGTCGTGCCGTGTCTCGTACTCGATGTGGATGGCCCCCAGCTGATGCCCGCTCCAGTCGACCGTGGCCTGAAAGCGATCGTCAGCCATGCGGGTGGCCTCTGCGTCAAAGGGTGCCACCGCCACTTTTGCGTTCTTCACTAAATCTGGCTGGCTAAACTGCAAGGTGATTTTAAACGGTCCTGCAGTAGGCCTGACCACATACGGGAAGCGAGCCACTCCGTCGGCCGGGTTGAAGGTGACCAACCTTCCGTCCTGTCCTTGCTGGAAGGTGATCTCGGTGATCACCGGTTGCGCCGGGTCGTACGTGATGAAGGCGTAATTCGACTGCAGCCGCGACTCATCGCGCTCGGCTGTGGCGTAGAGAGCATGCACCACCGGGCTGCCCCAGTCAGGCAGGCGGATGGGCAGCTGCCAATACCCGCCAGCCGAGACTTCAGTCATGCCCAACAGTTCTGTGTCATCGTAGACGGCAATGCTGGCCCCGACCGGCCCCCGTCCGCTGACTACCGTCTCCCGCCTGACCACCAGCGCAGGTCCTTCAATGGTCACCCGCGCCAGCTGAATCTCTGCCGGCACCAGGTGAATGAACTTGGCAAAGGTGCCCTCTGTCCAATCCAGGCGACCGGTAATCAGCATTCTCTCCACCGCGGGCAGGTCTTCATCCAGCCGCACCATAAAGTTCACCCGGCGTTGCGTTCTCCCGCTTGCCGGCAGATCACCCAGGTCGATCACAATCGGATTGCTGCCCTGCGCCGCAATGGGCTGCCCTTCATAGGTGAGACTGCCAGCCACCAGTTCGCAGCCGGCCGGCAGGTCAATGGTCAGCCGGGCATCCTCCATGGCCAGGGAGCTGTTGGTGCGCCGCCCAAAGGTTGCGCTGACGCCGAGAGTGGCCCCGGCCGATAGTTCCTGGGTGCCGGTGCTCAGGCTGCCGATGGCATTGGAGGTGCCCCAGGACAGCTGGACATTGCCCAGATCGACTATCTGGAAGAGGCCGACCTCGATCGGCCCTACGGACACCTGTGGAGATGCCACCAGTGCCCCTCCGCTATAGATGGGACCATGGGAGATGCGCACCATATACGGGCCAGGTCCCGGGGCAGATATCTGGAAGGCCGCGCTGTCCAGGTTGGCCGACAACAGGTTCCTCGTCAGCCCATTACTGTCCAGCTGCTGCAACTGGACCGACCAATCCTGGGGACGGGGCCCCAAGGGGAAATCGTTGCCCTGGTCGTCTACCAACCGGCCGACTATCCGCCCGTATTCCTCCAGGTGGATCACCGCCTGCCCCCGGCGCTCTTCATCCAGCTCCACCGGCACCTCTGCAGTGGGCAGGCCGGCCTCGCGCCCATCCACAGACAGCAGAACCTCCTCATATGGCTCGGCCAGCAGATCAAACGGATAGCTGCTGTACACCCTGCCTGTGCTGTCCGTAACCCTCATGCGGAAGTGAACAGCCGTCCACCAGTCCATGCCATCAACGATCATTTCTGGTTGATCGATATATTTCGTGTGCAGTTCCACTTCGAGTTGTGCCGGCCCGCGCAGGGACATACCTATGTCTGCCGCAAGCTCCTGGTCGCGGGAAAGGTAGTAGTTGTTGCCTCCAGGATACCCCGACCAGACGTGCCTCATGGGGCTGCTGGCCGACAGCCTGACGTTCCCTGCCGGCACCTGCAGCGTATAGGCCCCGTCGGCCCCGGAGATGGTGCTCACCGGAACCGACCGCGCACCTGTCCTGTGCACCGCGGTAACCTGCACCCCGGACATCGGCTCACCGCTTTCCGCGAGAGTGACCTGCCCACGGATGGTGGCCATCGGCATGGGTTCGATGACGATATCCACCAGCTGGCTGCCGGCGGTGGCCCGGTGGATAGCCTCCTGCCGTTCCTGAAGGGGCAAGGTCAACAGCTCATCCGGTAACTGCGTCTGAATCCGCACATCTTCACCGGAAACCACGTCCAGTTGCAGCGCGGCGGTACCGTCGGTGTCCGTCGCGGCCGTGGTGGCCAGGTGGGTGAACTGGTTGTAAGCATAGATACCCACGCCGGACAGAGGCTGGCCATCAGGGTCGAGCACCCTAACCGTCAGTTGGGCTGTCAGGTGTGGCTCGGCCGTCACGCTGTTTGGCACCCCGGCAAACACCGCCAGGCGCTCATCCACCAGGTTGCGGCCATAACTGCCTTTCACGGTCACCCGGTAATCGTCAGCAGGCAGCAAATGCTCAAACAGATATTCTGTCTTGCCTGCCTCGACCAGCGCTGTCTGCCCTTTACCTTTGCTGGCCAGCACAGACAGAGTCAACCCGGCCAATTCACTCAAGCTGCTCTCCGGCAGCCGCACGGTCAGGTCGGCCGTAACCTGCAACAGCGGACTACCCGTCAGGGTCGTTGTCGCCGGGTGACTGCCGTCGGTCAGGGTGCCTAAAATAGCCAGCACCTGCACTGTGCCTGGCGGCAGCGTAAACGCTCCGGTATAGACGCCGGGTATGCCTGCGTCTTCCGTCAACTCCACCGTTGCCGTCCGCTCTTCGGGCAGCGGCAATGCCGCCCCGCTGTCGTCGATGGCGGTGGTGTAGTTGATCTGGACGCTGCCCTGGCGGGAGCGCTCGCCCAGCAGCATAAACGTGATTTCCGCCTGTGGGTAAATCTGCTGCAAATCCAGCCGCCCTGCACTGAGCGGATAGCGATAGGTTAACGGCCCCACATTGATCGCGGGCGTCTGCAGCACACACGGCGGCGACAACTCCGACTGATTGCCGGCCGCGTCATAGGCCCTCACAGCGTAGCTGTAGGCGGTCTCGGCCAGCAGCCCGCTATCGGCATATTGCAGCGGCTGGTCTGCCGCCACCTCGCACAGCTCGCTCATCTCCCTCTCGCCCTCGGCGCGGAAGAGTTTGTAGCTGACCACAGCAATGTTGTCGCTGGTCGGAGCCCAGGTGACCAGGGCGGCACCGCCTGCCTGATACACTGCCTGAGGCTTGGCTGGCGCAGCCGGCGGCTCCCCGTCAACCCCCGCTGTGGTTGTTGCCGAAGCGGTGACCGGGTCGGAGCAGTTGCCGGCAAGGTCCACGGCAACCAGACTGTATTCATAGGTGGTCAGCGCCGTCAGGCCGCTGTCCAGCCAGGTCAGCCCGGCAGTGGCGGCAACTTCGGCCACCTGGGTGCTGCCCCTGAACAAGCGGTAGGCCTGCACATCTTCATCGGGGGCGGCCTCCCAAGTCAGCCGGATATGGTTTGCGTCTTCCGCCTCCGCCCGCAGGTTGGTTGCAGGCTGAGGCTGGTCGCGATCCAGCTGTATGCAGACCGCCGGAGAGTCTGGGCTTTCCACTCCGTCCACCACTGTCCGTACGGTGAACACGTACTCCCCATCCGGCGCATCGCCCGGCAGGGTGAAAGACAGCACGAACCGGCCAATGCCATCGGCGGTGGCGGTACCGGCCAACAGGGGGACGCCCTGCTGACCCAGACGGTAATAGACGGCTACGTCAGCCCCTGGCGCCGCCGTACCGGACAAGGTAAAGTCAGTCTGGTTGGTGGCTGCCGCCGGGGGAGGATCCAACCGGGCTGAGCTATCCTCTTTCAGCGAGAAAAGCTTCTCCGCGGTCAGCAGGCCGGCGGGACCGAGCCCAATGGCCACCTCCAACCGGTATTCACTGGGGGTCAACCAATCCAGAGGCAACGAGAAATCATAGAAGTAATGCTCGTTATACTGATTGAATACCCGCGTCTCCTCCCCGGTTTCCGGATCTATCCGATAGAGGCGCAGGAAAGGATAGACAAACGGCCAATCGTCTGTCTCGGCCATCACCTCGGGCCGCGGGATCAGCACCTGCCCGGCATCGTTCACCTGCAGATACTCGCCCAGAGAGTATGCACCGCCTCCGTGGTCATAGAGTTCCACCAGCTGGATACCAACCAGCCGGTTGCCCTGCGCGTCGGTGATCCGCACTTCCCCGGCCAGCGCATCGGCAGTGGTCAGGTCGGTCTCTTCCAGCACGATATTCATTGACATCGCGCCGCCTACAACCAGGTCGTAATCGTTTTGCGCCGCTGTGCGCAGCACGCCGCTGCCGTCCTCGCTCAGTGCCAGGGCATACAGCCAACGCGTCTGGCGGCCGTCGACCCACTCCTCGTCCAGCAGGCTGGGCCAGTTGACCATGGTGTACTCGCCCGGCGAGATATACAGCTCGGGGGCCTCATCTTTCCACCAATAGGTGTCCAGGCCAGAGTCGAGACCGTAGACCCCTACAAAGTCGCCTGGCTGCAGGCCACCAACCGTTCCTACGGTCAACCTGGCCGCATCAGCACCCGATAGCTCGATAGACTGGTCGTCTGCAACCAGCTCCCCGGTAAAATACCAGATGTATTGCTCAGCCAGACTCCCGACCGGCACCTCACCATTGGCCATCAGCGTATAGGAGCCGGGGGTGGCGTACAGCCTTGATTCCACATCAGCAATATAGCTGGGGTAGCATCGGCCATCGCTGCCCTCAGGGAGGAAATAGAGCTCCACGTAATAATCGTCGGCCGGCTCCTGTTGACTGTCCAGCACGTCGATATCTACGGAGGCGCTGCAGTCACTCAAATGGATGGGTTTAAGATCATCCAGGGTGTCAAACTCTTGAATGTAGACGTAGGAGTTTCCATACTGGGTGCCGGAACAAGCCAGAAAATTGCCGTGCGGAGAGAGCGCGATGTCTTCCGGAATGTAGATCATCCCCTGCTCATCCGGCTCAAAGTATTTCACCCAATCGCCGTACAAGCCCCATTCGTCATCCACCAAATGATAGAGGTAGACCCAATCCTCCCATGAGGCCGCCGGCAGGTCATCCCAGTCGTAGACCTGAACCGCCTTGCCTGCGGGTTCAGACCTGACCGCAAAGGGCAGCATCCCTGTCTGATACTGCATACTGGCAAACAGAGGGCCAACGGGAACCCTGAGCTGAACCAGATAATCCCCGGGCCCCTGTTTGCGGAAGTACTCGCCAACGGCATAAGGATACCCGAAGTCTGCCTGCCGCAGCTCCGACAGCAGGTTCCCTTCACTGTCGTAGGCTGTCATGGTCACAGTCGTCTCGGTACGGTAATAGGACCCCTGAGGCCGCCAGATAGCGGTGATCGTGTTGCCGTAGGAGTCCAGCAACCGATAATTAGCGTTGAGGTAACCGCCCTCCGGCAGAACCGGAGTGAGCACCTCACCGGTAAAGGTGAGCGGGCCGCCAAAATTACAGATCAGCGATCCGGCATCCTCGATGACAAAGCCTTGGTGGCTAAAAGTGTAATCCCAATTGTTATCGGAAAGCGTGCAGTAGAGATCATACTCCCCGGGGGTAACTACTATTTCATCTTCATAGAAGGGGAGATAAAAGTTGCGGGTGATATCTGCGATGCGGTCGCCTTCCAGCCCCAGCCACAGCTCGGCGCTCCGCGGCTGGCCGTCAGTGCCGTTGGCCTGCCCATGCAGCAGGGAAGCGCCAAAGGTGTCAAACTGGATGTGCGCTGCACTGCCCTCCAGTGCTACGTCTGGCTTGGTCAGGAAATAGCTGGCCCCCTCATACTGGTTGTAGTCGTCATAGTTCTCCGCATGAGCGGGGCTCCAATAGGCGTAGACATCACACAGCTTTGCGTCCAGATAGAGCTGCGTCTGCCCGGCAGTGGGCTCGCTGGTCACGATGGTTATCGGTGCCCCTGCTTTGTCCTTTAGGCGCAGGAAGAACCATGCGTAGGGCAGCTCTTCCCCATCAAGACCGAGCAGCGAGAAAGTAACCGGAACACAGCCACTGCCATCCAGCACCGCAGAGGCAGGCCCTTCCAGGGGCACTGCATAGATATACTTCACCCACTGGTCGTCGATATCGCAGTCTCCCTGTACCACTGCTACATATTCATGTAGGTCCAGGGCAAGGCTGCCTGGGATGTGCACCAGACCGGCCTCATCGACTCCGAACTCACCCATCATCCAATAGGGAGCTGCAGGATCATACCCGTATTCACTTTCACCCATGCGCCGATACAGCATCAACCAGGCATCCCGGTGGGCGGCGGCACCATTGGGCGCCAGCACCTGCAAGGTGAAGCCATTCTCGGACTGGTTCTCTACCTGCAGGCAAAGCTCAGCAGGAGTTCCCAGTAGCTGCCCATTGCTGTCATAAGTTTGCGCATAGACCAGGTGCTCCCCATCAGCAGCGGTGGTAGTGTCCCAGGATAGCGTGAAGAACGACTGCCCGGGGTTTTGCTTCGCCACTTCCCCCAGCAGGGAGTTGCCGGCGACTTCATCCAAATAGAAGGCGACGCCGGCACAGGCTGAAGCGTTGCCCACTTCCACTTCCAATAGAACGTTGCCAAAAACTGTGGCGTCGGGTTGCGGAGCGATAAAGCCTACGGTGGGCGTACCCTGGGGGGATACTCCCAACAAAGCTGGCAGATTGAGCAACCCGTGGCCGGTATAATCATCCCAGCCCTCCCCGTGCTTCTGCAGGTCGTCTGCACTTTCGGCGAGGGCTTGCTCCACGTCCGTAGCCGTTGCGGCTGGGTTAAGCAGCAGGTAAAGTGCGGCGGCGGCACTGACGTGCGCGGCGGAAGCAGAGCTGCCAGTGATCAGCTCATAGCTCTGGTTGGGTGAGGTGGTCAAGATCTCCACCCCAGGGGCAACCAGGTCTAGGTAATTTGAACGCTCTGAACCAGACGGCCACTCATACATATCCACTGAGCCGACAGCGATCACGCCCGGCAGCGCCGCCGGATAAATGCGGTAGAAGACATTGCCCACCGCTGCCACCACCAACGCCCCCTGGTCCTGGGCGTAGCGAATGGCCGAGGCCAGGGTTTGGCTGTATTGCTCTACGGTGAGGCTGAGGTTGATCACCCGCGCTCCCTGATCAGCGGCATAGCGAATGCCGTTAGCCAGGTCAAACACGGTGCCCCAAGCCTGGTCGTTCAGCACCTTCACCGGCAGAATCTCTACCGGTGCCGGGCCGGCAACGCCGGATATGCCCAGGCCATTGTTGTGTACAGCAGCAATAATTCCGGTGACTTGCGTGCCGTGACCGTGGTCGTCACTGTAATCCTGCGCACCCCCATACGGTTCACCATCGTCACGATAGCTGGCGAAGTTGTGCCCCGCCAGCAGGCGGCCAGCCAAATCTTCGTGGCTGACGTCCACCCCAGTATCCAACACTGCCACCCTAATCGGTTCAGCAGCTGCCAGCGCCTGCTCGTGCGCTAGCCAGGCGGCAGGCGCGTCAATTGCGGCCAAACCCCACTGGTCACTGAAGCTGGGATCGTTGGGCTGATCCACCCCGTCACCGGCCGCCCACACCCGATAGTTGGGTTCCGCGTAGAGGACGTTTGGATCTTGCTGCAACTCTGCCAGAGCATCCTCCATGCTGATTCCCGGTTGCACGGAGAACAAAACCAGACTGCCTACATCCCCTGCCTGCAGGCTATCCGTCGCCTGTACACCCATCGTCGACATCTGATTCTGGCTATTTGCTTGGTAACAGACGATCAGTTCGCTCTCCCACGGGGCCACTGACATCTTTCCTAAATGGGTTGAATCCGGAATGATCTGGACAGGAATAGGTTCCAGAATCACGTTCGACTCTGGAGCCGTCTGGTGATCATCCTCCTCGTCCGGCTGCGCGCCTGGATTCACGAGTGGCCCCCCGTCGTTCCCAGGGTCAGCCGTGTGCTCATCTGGTGATGCGCTCTCCCTGAACTCTACAGCGGGGTTTTCCCCCTCACCGGTCTCCTCATTTGGGATCGGTGCCTGCGGATCGACAACCATCACCGGCTCGTCCGGCGTCAAAGCCATGGTCCCCAAAGCAGGCATGAACAATTGCAGCACCAAGGTCAATGTAATCAACAGTGCTACCGACTGTCTTGCTGTACGAAAGAATCCTTCTCTCCGCAAACTAAGACACCCCCATCTAGACTTGTAATTGCCAGCCACAGGACGTGCTATCTGCCGATAAGCTCTAAAGAGTCTCTTCCCTATACATCTACTAGCAGGATCCTACAGATAATTCTGTCAGTCATCTTTTCATTTAGCGCTATCCGTTTGTGAAATTGCTCCAAAAACCATCGCGCCAATTCTCCCTTTTTTGCACTAAAAAAGCCCCGCGGCTGCGGGGCTAAATTAACGACCTGCGATACCCAGTAGGTGAAACGCCTAGTCTGCGCCGAAACAGGGTGGAGAAGTGCCCTGGATTGGTGAAACCGCAGGCCAATGCTACCCGGGTGATGCTGAGATCGCTCTGTCTCAACAGTTCCAAAGCCCTGGCCATGCGAATGTCCGTCAAGAAGGCATAGGGTGTCTTGCCGCTATACTCGCGGAAGGAGCGGATGAAATGAGATGAACTCATGCCGGCTGCTGCCGCCGCATCGTCGATGGTGATGGGCAACATATACTGTTCACGCAAGAAGTCAGCCGCACGCCGCAGCCGCAACTGCTCTTCTGCCCCATTCTCCAGTTGGTGCAGGTTGCTCCAGGAGCGCCGCAGTATCTCCGTCACCAACATGCTGGCCAGATTCTGCAGCATCACCTCGTACCCAGTGTGTTTGGCTATGCTCTCGTCGACAAACAGCCCCAGCAGATAGCGCAGCTTGCTTCCGGGATCGAAGCTGATGTTCTCGAATACCACTTCCGCCTGCGCAAACTCCCGTAGCGACAGGTCCTGTAAGTAGTCTCTGGCGCAGTGAATGCAAATCATCTTGTCAATCCTGGTGTCACAATCCACCCCGTGCACCTGCAGAGAGTTGAACGGGGTCAGCTTGTTCCTTTCCATCAGCACCGGCCGGCCGTCAGCGCAGGCCAGGGAATCCGCTGTTAAGGGCATTGCGAACTCGTACTCACTATGGGTGTGCAGAGCAGTTGGGAATTCCAGCACCGTGTTGGCCACAAAGACCATGAAGTCCTCGGTAGAGTAAAGGTTAGCACCAGGGGTCATCTCGATGCACTGGTATCTATCCGTCCTGTCGTGCAACTTATACCACCTCCTGCTGCTCTGGAAACAGCAAACTTTACCTGCATTGTTCTCAGACCGACGTAAAGAATCCTGCAGGAAAAACTGGGGCAGCTCTCTTTGCCCCAGTTTCTTGCCGATCAAGGCATCTCCTGTTCTTCCAGCCCTTTGTACAGCTGTTCCATCTGGGCCACTACAGTGTCATCCGCTTCTTTGCCCCCATAGCGGCTGACGATGTAGAGATTCCGGATTTGCTGGGGGCCGTGAGGATAGTAGCGTTCAGCCTTGCGCTGAATCTTCAGGGTAGTATCCGCCGGGGCTAATTCCACCCTCTTTGCCGCCAACCTCTCCAAGAACCTGCGGTAGTAGTAGCGTATTTGCTCACCCGGCTGGCTGGGCAGCTTCTCCCGCAGACGCAGCCTGCGCTTACGCTTGCGTCCTGCTATTTTAAGGTACTCTCTTTCCTCAATATAATCCAACCCCCGATAGCTGCGTTTGCCCACCCTGACCAACAACTTGTACAGGACAAATAGGGTGATGGCAATCAGCAGAATCAAGCCGACGACCCTGAGGAACCCCAAAATCACGGCCAGCGTTTTAGATTGCACCGGCTCCTCCGGCAGCTCCAGCTTGTCGTACGTCGCCAGGCCAGGAAGCTCTGGCAGCTTGGGAGGCTCCGGCCGCTGAAAAGGCACATTCGCCAGCCAGCCCCCCAGCAACTCTACTTGCCAGGCCAACAACCACAGCAGCATCCTGAAGGGATAGAACAGCAATGCTAGCATTTGCTGCGCTGCCAACCCTGCCAGCTGCCGCACCCTGTCCACCGACATGATCAGGAAGCAGCCCGCGAGGAAGCCCACAAAGCCGACATTGCTTCCCTGCAGTCGCCGGATATCCATGCCAGCTTCCACATGCCGCAGCGATCTGATCAACATTATTGCCGTCAGCAGGTACACGAAGATGAAGGGAGCTGCCCGGTTAACCGCCTCCCCCAGGTTTGGCCCCGCCCAGCGGATGAAGAAGGCGATGGGATAGACCGCGGCCGCCCGGCGCAGATTGATCACGTAGTCATCATGGCTGCCCCGCTGCAGAAACCGTTCCAGATAGAGCGTGAACAGGAGGGCGGCGATCAGTATGAAAGCCAGGGCATAGCCATCGCGGTAGATTGACAGTGGAGTCAGCAGGAGCAACGGGCTGCCACGAAAGATCTTCGCCCGGGGCCTGCCCCAGTGATACAACAGCCCCACGGCAACTGCGCCCACAAACAGCCGGGCCATTACCTGCAGCGGCGCAAACTGCAAGCAGATCAGCAGGATGGAGAACAGTAAAGCAACGACGGACGACAGCTCCAGCAAAACCAAACTAATCATCGCTATTGCCCCTGTACTTCAAGATATTTTCGCTCAACGCTTCTAGGCGTTCTCCCTCTACCGATATCACTACTGTGCGGGGCACGACCTTGGCCAGCAAGTTGAGTGGCTCCAGATAGGTGTCGAGAATGCGAGGAGTGACGATCACTGCTGTAGTGTAATGACCCATCATTCTGCGCATGTCTCCCAGGGTGTTCTCGAATAGGTCCGGCACTTTGAAGTGGATGCGCCCCAGGGTATGCAGCAAAGCACCTAGGTGGCCAGCTCCCAAGCCGGCATGGTGATAATAGTCCCAATTTCCGGACTGGTCGTTATAGGCGTTGGTCACCAATCCGTAAGGAGTCTTCAG
Organism: Bacillota bacterium; assembly: GCA_050949055.1. GTDB lineage: Bacteria > Bacillota > UBA994 > UBA5500 > UBA5500 > JAEZJZ01. The sequence goes on from JBMNFA010000009.1 coordinate 230,522, forward strand.
CTCCTCAAACTCCTCCAGCACTCCCCGAGCTAAAGAGACGGCCTGCTCAACCACCTCATCCTCAATTGGCTGCCAGCGGGGGCGCGAGGCCTCAACATTCAAGATCACCAACACAGAATTGTCGCTGGTGAAGTCAAATTTCTTGACCATCAGGCTGTCGTGTCTGGCCGAGGATGGCCAGTGGATGAAGCGTTGGGGCTCGTTGCCGGTGTACTCGCGGATACCGATGGTGATCAGGGGATCGTCAATGATCCACCGCTTAACGGAGACCTCACCCCCCAAAGGCCCCAAAGGCGCAATGCTCTCGGCCAGCCTCAGCTTCCTGGGCAAGACGACAATTTCCTCCCGGAGGGCGATCGTTTTCTGTTCCGATGTGAAGCCGACGAAATCCCCCAACTCCAACGAGGCCTGGGTGATCCGGTACAGACCCCTCTTCTGGGCATGGATTTTGTAGGTTCTCTTTACCCGTTGCCAGGGCAGGATGATCAAGCTATAGACATTCTCCTGGGCACTGAAGTGGGCAGGAAACTGTTCTTCCACCCGCAGGTAAGAGACCAGCATCAGCCGGTCATTCTCCACCACAGAAGTCACCGGGATTTCCTCGCCAATTTCATAATCCTTTGCCACTACACTCAGATAGTAATTCAAACCGTCAAATCCATAGAGCAGCGTCAGGTAGTTGATTCCCCAGGTTACCGCCAACAGGCCTATAACATACCAGATCATGCTATCCCTGCATGCTCTCTAGAGGGACTTGTACGGCAGCGACGATATTCTCAATCAACTCTCGCGACTGGCTGAGGGTGACTGCGCCTCTGGAGATCACCCGGTGGTTCAGTGTGTGGGGTGCCAGATGCTGCACGTCCTCCGGCAGAATATAGTCTCGCCCGTTGATAGCCGCATAAGTCTGACAGGCCTTAAACAGTGCAATCGTCCCCCTGGGGCTCACCCCCAGCTGAATAGAGGCTTTGTTGCGGGTTTGGCTGACGATCTCCACCAGATAATCCATTACCTCGGGATGGATGGATACCTCCGCCAAGTGGGCAAAAACGTAGTCCAGCTCCGGCCGGCCAACCACCGGGGCGATGGCTTGCAGGGGGTTGCCGATGTTGCGGTTGACGATGGCCTTCTCTTCTTCTTTTGTGGGGTACCCCAGATCGATGCGCATCAGAAACCGGTCCAGCTGGGCCTCCGGCAGCGGAAAGGTGCCATAGGATTCCACCGGGTTTTGGGTGGCCAGCACCATAAAGGGCGGCTGCAGCTGGCGGGTCTCCCCGTCCACGGTAATCTGCTTTTCTTCCATGGCCTCCAGCAGAGCTGATTGGGTACGCGGAGTAGCCCGGTTGATCTCGTCAGCCAAAACTATGTTGGCAAACAGGGGGCCTGCACGGAACTGAAAGTCGCCGCACTTCTGGTTATAGAAGTTGATGCCGGTGATATCCGAGGGCAAGAGATCGGGGGTGAACTGAATGCGTTTGAACTCCAGGTTCAACGTCTTGGCGAAGGCTTTGATCATCATGGTCTTGCCCATGCCGGGCATATCCTCCAGGAGCATGTGGCCTCCCGCCAGGAAGGTGACCAGCAACAGCTCGATCTCCTGCCCCTTGCCCACAATCACCTGGGATACATTGCTGACTACCTTGTCTTTTAGTGCTGTAAATCTGCTTAAGTCCATGCAACCTTTCCTCCCCTGCTGTTGATGACTCCACTTTGGTCTAAGAACAATAACATAACCATATTGTACTGTTCGCTAAGTAATAGGAAAATCCTACTAGATGCTGGACAGAGTTAGTCTGCAGGGCGGTTTTATTCTCTGGCGCTCCCACGCCATACGAGCGGAGAAGCACCCAGATCCTTCACAGAGCCTGAGCGCCTGGATGACACTCTGGGTGACGCCGATCCCCGCACCTTGGCCGTCTCGTGGCCATCGGCATGAAAGACAGAGAGCGAAATCCTGCCCTGCCATCGGGTCCGCGTTGACCTGGTTTAGCGGCATGGCATAAACTAAAGCACATGGGGTGGCACTTGCCGCCTGGTGAGCACAAGGGAGTGAGGGAGTTTGGCGCACAAGATTCGGGTGGGAATCCTCTTTGGCGGCAGGTCCGCCGAACACGAAGTCTCGCTGCAATCAGCCAAGAACGTGGTCGAGGCAATGGACCGGGAGAAATACGAACCGATCTTGATTGGCATCGACAAACAAGGACAGTGGTACTTAAGCGATCAGCCGGATTGGGTCTTGAATGCCCACGATCCGAAGCTGATCCGCTTGAATACCAACAATAACCGGGTAGGGATTATGCCCCTGCCAGAGCGTAACCAGTTGGTTGGGGTGAACAGCTCCGCCAGTTATGGCCACATTGACGTGGTCTTTCCAGTGCTGCACGGCCCTTACGGCGAAGATGGAGCGATCCAGGGCTTGCTGAAGTTGGCCGGCATTCCTTGTGTCGGCGCCGATGTGCTGGGTTCAGCCATCGGCATGGATAAGGACGTGATGAAACGCCTGTTGCGGGACGCCGGCATCCCCATCGCTCGCTTTAGGTGCTATCGCAGCGAGGCATCAGCTGCCGCCGATTGGCCAGAGTTGACCAAGGAACTGGGCTTGCCCCTGTTTGTCAAGCCGGCCAACCTGGGCTCTTCTGTGGGCGTGAGCAAGGTGCGCACTGAGCGGGAATACATCCGGGCTGTCAAAACGGCCTTTGAATATGATCGCAAGATCATCGTGGAGGAGGCCATCCGGGGGCGGGAAATTGAGTGTTCGGTGTTAGGGAACGAACAACCCATCGCCTCCTTGCCCGGCGAAGTGCTGCCTAGGCAAGAGTTCTATTCCTATGAGGCTAAATACATAGACGAGCACGGGGCAAGGTTGGATATACCTGCGCGACTTTCGCCTGCGGAGATCGCACGGGTACAGGCAATGGCCCTGGACGCCTTTCAGGTTCTCTGCTGCTCTGGGATGGCACGGGTGGATATGTTCCTACAGGCCGACGGCCGGCTGGTGCTGAATGAGATCAACACCATCCCCGGCTTCACCCGCATCAGTATGTATCCGCAACTATGGCAGGCCAGCGGAATTGGCTACAGCGAGTTGATCGACCGCCTAATCCAGCTAGCCATCGGCAGGTTCCAAGCAGAGCAACGGCTGCAAACAACGGTAGATTAGCCGGGCAATAGGAAATGAGATGTAGGGGCAGGAATAAGAAAAGCCACAGCGGGGCGCAAGGCAAAGCTTGCGTCCCGCTGTGTTATTGGCTCAACCCAACTGCCATCCTTGATGGCTCTATTTCTTCAGGAATCCACCCTGGACTGCTTTGGTGTCGTCGACAGCGATCACGGCATCGGGAGCGTAACGGTTGATCTTATCAATGGCTGCCCGAATGCGTTTGCGCTTTACCAATACCAGCAGCATCGTCTTGCTGCTCTCTTTGCCAGCGCCGACAAAGCTAGTTACCCCGAACCCGTCCTCCCGCAAGCTGCCTGCGATCAGGTCAGACGAAGCCGAGTCCACAATTACCCGCACGCTGCTGAGGCCGATTGCCAGCTTGCTTTCCACAATGGTGCCAGCATAGATGCCACAGGAAAACCCCAGGGCATAGACGACCATCTTCAGCGGATCAGATTGAATATCCTGAATCACTCTGCTGGCCACTAACAGCCAGATGGACACCTCTACAAAACCGATCACCGCTCCTAGCAGCTTCTCGCCCCGGCTGATCAGCATTACCCTCATCGTCATCAAAGAGACTTCGATGATCTTGGCAAAGAAGATGGCAAAATACAATAGCGCCTGAGCCATGCTTAACCACCTCCAGATTATGCTCTAGTACAACTGTACTCCATCGAGATCGGCAATTCAAGCGGGAAGCGATTGCCCGGTATCGCACTGGGGCAACCGGTGACACTGCACAATAATGCAGGAGGACAGGCAACTGGCTAAAAGCAGCTGCCCGCAGAATCGCCCCATAGTGCCGAAAAACAGCAGCGGCCATGAACCAAGTGAAGGGCTATCGGGCCCATCAGCGCGAGCCTACTTGCGCTTCTCTGCGGCTCATCGGGAGATCCGCTGGAGTAGCCGCTCAATCCGGTAAGTGCAGTCGGCTTCCCTGGCGGCGGGCTGCCTCCAGCTGTCCGACAGTGGGAAGTAAATCCCATCCTTGGCCGCGCTGCCCATATCCCAGCGGCCGCTGGCGTTCCGGTTGGCCTGCAGCCAAGCGACAACAAAGCCGAGCCGGCCCTTTGCGCTGGGGTAGGCTGCCAGCAGCTCCGCGGCAGCCAGATAGCGGCTGGCCAGCTTGCTCTGGAAGCTAGGGGGCGGCTCGCTCAGCGGCCGACCGTAAATGTAATAGATGCCCTCGGGGTGGCTGAGGATGTGCTGGAAAACCAGCGGTTCGATTGCGCGGTCGAGGCAAGGGGAAATCAACGACACCTGATAGAAAGAGACAAAGTCAACCAGCCTGCCGCCGCGTGGCGCTTCGCCGAACGCGTCGGCATAGGCGGCAACATAATCGCTATGCCTGTACTGCCCGCTGACGAAAGCGGCTGAGATGATGCCGGCCCAAGTGGCGGCCACGCTGTTGGCTGCCGCGATTTCATCGGTGAATCTGCGAATCCAGGTGGCCAGCATCAGCCGGGTGAAGATATCCCAATCATGCAGTTTCTCGCGCCGGTCTGGAGTCTGCCGGATGCCCCGCAGGCATTCGTGCATGTACGCGACGCAGCGCTGAATCGGCTCATCCTGCATCCTGTAGCCCAGCACCGCCAGCCGCCGCAAAGCCTGTTCGGTGGTTGGCGAGCTTTTGCCCGGCTCGCTGAGCGAGTGGAAGTATCCCCACGACCCATCCTCCCGCTGCAGGGCGAGCAGTTCTTTGGCCCATTTGGAGTTGCGGTAATCAGCCATGAGGATCCCTCCATTCCAGACTGTGTCTGGCCGGTTGCCCCGGCCACTCAACAACCGGGTACGAGGGCTAGGCCTCTGCCTGCTGCTTCGGAAGAAAGACGTGCACCTTGGCCGCGTGCTCCTCATCCAGCGGGATGGTCATGTACAGAAAGTTAACATCCCCCTGGTCCAGACAGGCCATGGAGCTTTTCCCCGTCTCAATGCTCTGTTGTGTGGGACAGTTTGCGTGCACCTTCTGCGAACCCACAGCCTGAAAGCAGGGCATGCCGACGAGAGACTTCCCCTCATTCATTTCATCTGCAAACCGCTGGTTGTGCCAAATGATCTGGTACTTCCTGTTGAGAATCATCACCGAGAGATAGGGGGAGTTGACCAACTCGTGCCCCAGCTTTTCCAATAGAGCTTCCATATTAGCCGATTTTCCTCCTTTATGTGCGTCCTGAAGAAGTTGCCACTCACTTAGAGGCTCTTGGTGCGCTAGTCAGGCTAAGCCAGAATGCCATTCTGGACCTCGTATAATGAGTCACCAGAACCGTCCCCGTGGCTCATTCGCTCGCCAGGCCAAGCAAACGCTGGGCGCGCACTTGCAGGGCCTGCTGGTGCTCTTCGTCGCTTTGCGACGGATCCTTCAGGTCATGCCACATCTGACAAGGCAGCTCTGCGCACTGTCCACAATGAGCAAATCCATGTTCGCTGGAACACCGATACAGCTCGCATTGCTTGGCCCCTTCAGTCCAAAAAGGCTTGCCCTCTACCTTCGCACAGCCGGGACAATCTTTGGGATAGGCATAGCAGTCACTGCAATCCAACCCGCATCTAGTGATCACCAAAACCACCTCCCCCAAATCTTCGCAACTGATTTCGTCCACATTCTCTATTTGGGCGAGGATGGCACAAATTCCTTGCTAATTCAACGGGAAAATGCTGCCGGCCTCCTCAGAACCCTCCCGACTCAGGGTTCAGTGCAGCAGGTCAACAGAATTGTCCCTATGGCTCAACCGACACCGCTCGGCATGTCCAAGTAGATACAAGAACGCGTAGGCAGGCAAGCGATACACGTTGCTGGATGAAGCCGGCAAAGGCCCGTAATCTTCATCCTTCTTGGTAATCAATAACGTGGCAGTCGCATCGCTAGCGTGGGTGATCAATGGCTGCAACTCCGCCAGGTCATAAGTCTCGCGATACTTCACTTCTACCAGAACCTTGCCCCGGGGCAACTGTATCACCACATCAATCTCCTGGTCGCCTTTTCCGGCTTCGCGGTAATAACCAACCCGGGTTGCACTTTGGTAGTAAAAGGATTGTAGATGCCTATAAACCGCAGTCTCTACCATCAACCCCATTTCTGCCGGATTGATCAGCAAATCTGATTGCATCAATACGGCATTTCGAATGGCTGGATCGGCAATGTATATCTTATTCTGCGTTTTCAACGCTTTCTTGCCACTAAGGTTAATCGGCGCGCTGACGTATACCAAGTTAGCTTGCCGTAAGTGTTCAATGTACTTCTCGACGGTAGGGCGGCTGACCCCTTCCAGCTCCTTCGCCATGCTGGCCACGTTGATCACACTGGACGAATGGTAGCAGAGATAAAGGAAAATCCTCTCCAGATCTGCAGGACTGCGCACACTGAACAACGACGGGATATCCCTTTTCAAGACCTTATCCACCACGTCTTCTCGCAGGACTCTCTGTGCGCATAAATGATCGTTGGATAGCGCTAGCTCCGGAAAACCTCCGATCTGCAGGTAGCGATGGAAGTGCTTTTGCAGCGGCCGCAGCTTTGCCATAATCAACGTCTGCTTTGTCGCCTCCAACCTGCTTAAGGCAGTTGGTGGCACGGTCACGTCCAGTTCCGGACGCTCGTCCACCTGCAGCAGTTCGCAGTACTCGTAAAACGAGAGGGTGGGAACACTGATCACCTTCCATCTGCCCACCCCACTTTCGATGGCACGATCAAGCAACCTGGGGCTGGCAGACCCGGTTGCCACCACACGCGTTGCTGGTTGCGTGTCGAAAATTGTCTTCAGCCAAAAGTCCCAATCGTTTGCGTACTGAAGTTCATCGAAGAAGTAAAACACATCCTGCTCTCCGTAGACATTCTGATGATAGATTTCAAGCACTCGGTTCAAAGGACAGAGTTTTAGCAAAGGGTGGTCCAGTGAAACATAGAGCAGCCGCTTGCTATCCGCGCCCTGTTCTATCAGCCTCTCTATCATCTGGTAAAGCATGGTGGTCTTGCCTATCCGCCGTGCACCAGAAATGAGCGCCATGCGGCGAATATCAGGATGTTCAATTGCTGCCATGACCTCATAGAACGCCAATCGCTTGACTCTCTTGGTCAGTTCTTTGGGTACATGGTCGGTACGCCACCAGGGGTTATAGGATAACAACACGCTAAAGATGTTTGCCTCGCTGGTAAGCTGCATCTTAAACACCTCCCTGCTAGTATTCTAGCCTAAATTTTCACAACTGCATACATCTGATACAACTATACTTTCATCCAGCGCTCGACTAGTGCAAGTTAAGGTGCAAGTGTTTCAATGCCCTGCCATCGCGGGCGCAACGGAAGGGCGCGCCCAACACGCTGCCAACAGAAAGCTAGCGACCATGGAGGAAGACACAGGCCGGGGACGAGCTTCATTCACAGAACTCGCTGACCGGTGCAGTTGAGTCATCGGAACCGTCCCTGTGCCTCATCGCCTCTGGGCTAATTGACACAGGATTTAACGAAGGGTACGGCGAAAAGATGTGCAGCTGCAGGAGCTGAGTTCTCCCAGCTGCGCTCGGAAAGGCAGAAAACGCTGATCCCTATTCGGGGAAAAGGCCAAAGGAGGTCGACCAAAGTGGAACAAAGCTACTACATAGGCAATCGGCGGCGGCTGTATGAGGGCATGGAGGACAACTCGCTGCTGGTGCTGTTTGCGGGGCACCCACCGCGGCAGAGCGCCGACCAGATGTATTCTTTCTTCTGCAACCGCAACTATCTCTACGCCACCGGCTGTGACGAGGAAGGCACCGCCCTGCTAGCTGAGAAGCGTGACGGCGTCGTCACTGAGACGCTGTACCTGCAACGCCCGGACCCAATGGCCGAGCGCTGGTCCGGCAGGCGGCTAAAGGCCGACGAAGCTATAGCCATTTCCGGCATCCAGCGCATCGCCTACCTGGATCAGTTTCAACGCGACTTCCACCTTTCTGCCAACGGCGGCCAGATTGAGCGGGTCTATCTGGACTTGTTCCGGCTCACGCCCAATGAACCGGCTGACCAGGCGCACCGCTTTGCCCAGGACTGCCAACGGGATTACCCGGCGCTGGCGGTGAAGAACATCCATCCGCAGTTCGGTTCCCTGCGCAAGGTGAAGCAACCCTGCGAGATTGCGGCCATGCGGGAAGCCGTGCGCATTACCGGCGAAGCCATCCGGGCGATGATGCGCGCCTCCCGCCCAGGGATGTGGGAATACCAGTACAAAGCGGTCTTCGATCATGTTCTCACCGATCACGGCGTGCTGCAACCAGGTTTTCCGCCGATAATTAGCGCCGGACCGAACAACTTCTGCATCCATTATTACGCCTACACCGGGCAGGCGCAGGATGGCGACCTGATACTGAACGACGTGGGGGCCCGCTGGCAGGGCATGGTGAACGATGTCTCCCGCGCCTGGCCGTGCAACGGCAAGTTCAGCCAGCGCCAACGCCTGCTGTACGAGTGCGCCTTGCGCACTTCTGACCACATGTTCTCGATCATCAAGCCCGGCATGCCACACGCGGATGTGGATCGCTTGGCGCGCGAGTACAACTACCAGCTACTCCACGACCTGGGACTGGTGAAGAGCTACGACGAAATTGGGAAACTGATGTGGCACGGCGGTGCCCATCACGTGGGCCTGGATGTGCACGACGACGTTACCCGCGGCGGCCTGCTGCAGCCCGGCATGATCTTCTGCGTGGATATCGGCATCTACTGCGAGGAATGGGGTATCGGCTTCCGCCTGGAGGATAACTGCTTGGTCACCGAGGACGGCTGCGAAAACTTGTCCCGCGCCATTCCGCGCACGATTGCAGAAATTGAGGCCGCCATGGCCAAGTGATGATCTGAAGATATGAAAAAAGAGGATGCGCCCGGGGCCCTGAAAACGAGCCAAAGGGGCATCCTCTGCTTTATGTGCGGCCGCAGTTGTGCGCTCACTGAGTGAACTAAGGCAGCAGACTATTCTTTTCTCCCCAGATTGAGCGACAGGATATGTCTGGTAGGCCAGAACTCGTACAGGTGCAGGTTCTGCACCTTCCCCTGAAAGGATTTGAACTGCTCGCCCACTATCGGTAGCGCAGCATACACCCTCCCCGGCTGATCGATCAGCATGGTGGTGTGCGGAGTCCAGGTGGCGCTTTGGCCAAAGTTGTCTTTTAGGTCAGACAGTGTGCGATTGGGGGCAGGAGCGATAAACAGCACCTCGCATCCAGCAAACAACCCGATATTGCTGAAGACGATATTGAACGGGTCAAACTGCTGCGCCACACGTTCCACCAAATGGGCAACCTCACTTTCCTCAATCACCGGAAACGTGCCCAAGGTGATGTGCAGAGGTAGCCCCTTGGTCTGAGTTCCCACAAAGCCTGCCTCATAGAGGGCGTTCTGAATGCCCGCCAGCCGCTTTTCTGTTTCTTCATCAAATCCAGCCAATACGCAAAGGAATTTCTCCGCCATGTGATCACCTCCATGCGAATTTTGAGTGCCTGCATAATAGCAAGGAGCCTGAGTGGAATAACTGTCCAAAGTAGAGCCGAGAGACTAAAGGGGTGGCCTGGCTCAGCCGTTGAGCGATGCTGTGGTACTCGCGGATGAAGTGATGTGGACGGGAAGCAACCCGTCCTACTGTCTCTATAGTAGATCCCCGTTCTTGCCCAGGAAGAGCAGCTGATAGTATTTTTGCGGGCGGCCACGGCCGCCTTCTCGTTTTTCGAACACCGTCTCCGCATAGCCCTTGGCTTCGATCTTGTTCAATATGCGGTTTGCGCCTCTCACCGTGATGGATAAACAATCGGCAATGTCCCGCGAAGATATCTTGTTTGTCCCAGTGTTCTTGGCATAAGACATAATCTTCTGCAAGTTGATGTTGCTGATGCCAATGTCCTGTGCAACCAGAATGATCTCGGGATCGGCCTGCTCGCTGAACTGGATGCTGGCCTGGCAACGCAGCGGGCCGCTTACCTTCTGCTCTGCGCTGATGAAGAAACTGCAATTGCCTGGGAAAGCTTTGGCTTGGCGGTTGGCCTTGGGGATCGCACCAGAGAAGAATAGAAAACTTATCGAAGGAGGAGTAGGCAGTGGCAGAGAAGCTATCCGATTGGTTTGGGAGGATCGAGCCCTCACAGTTCGACGTGTACTCGGAGAAGTACAAGGAGATCATGCTGATGACCCGCCGCAACGGCATCCTGGAAGTACGCATGCATACCGACGGGGGACCACTGAAGTTCAGCTGGAAGGTGCACAGCATGTGGTCCCAAGCGTGGATCGACATTGGTCGCGATCCCGAAAACGAAGTGCTGATTCTGACTGGAACTGGAGACCGCTGGCTAGACGCTAACCCCGAGGTCTGGAAGAAGCTATTCAGAGAGTGGACGGCGGATGATAAGCTGAAGATGTACCATGAATCACTGCGACTGCTTGAGAACCTGATCTTCTGCATCGATATTCCAACCATCGCTGCCATCAACGGCCCAGGCACCCATTGCGAGATAGGCACCCTCTGCGACATCACGATCTGCACGGAGGATGCGGATTTCTTCGATCCGCACTTCCTAGGGGGCACACCCCCAGGGGACGGAATGGCCCTTACCTTACAAAGAACGATTGGGATCAAGCGTGCGGCCTACTACGCATAAACGGGGCAGAAGATTGACGGCAAGACAGCGTTGGAGCTGGGCATTGTTAACGAAGTTTTGCCCCGAGAGAAGCTGCAGGCACGCGCCTGGGAACTGGCAGAGATGATGATGGAGCGGTCACGCGGTGCTAGAATGCTGACCCATTCCATCCTGTCCCGCCCCTGGAAACGGGCGCTTGTAGAGGATCAGGGTTTTCACCTTGTCCACCAGATGTACGATATGGCCAACGATGAGGAAGGTCCGCTGGCCCGGTTGATGAAAATCCGAGAGCGTTTTCAGCGTAATGCAAAGTAGCTTGTCACTTTCCATCGGTTGACCGCCAGATATGCGGGAGCCTTGGGAACCCTGCGGGGTACCCAAGGCTCTTATTTCGCTGCTGCCTGCGGCTAGCTCAAAAGCTAATGTACCCTCTGCGCTGTCCAGCCATCCGCAGGAATCGCCAGACCTATACCAGGTGCTCCCAGTCCCTCCTGCCGTGTAGAATTCGGATCACCGTTACAGCTCGGTCTCGTTCGGAAACTACGTAGAAGACAATGTAACCCCCGACAATCAGCCTGCGGATTCCTCGAGCAGCAATGCTTTCATCGGTCACCAAGGCATGGCGATCCGGCAGACTGGATAGGCTCAACACAGCCTCCTTAATCCTGCCTAGCAACCTCTTCGCCGCGGCAGGTTCAAGCCGTTGGTCTGCGATGTATCTGGCGATAGACTGCAAATCGTCCACCGCGGGCTCGGTCATCAGGACGTCGTATTGCTTCATTCCGCTAGCTCACTTTCGATCTTCTCGAATACGCTCTCTGCAGGCACAACCCTCCGATCCCTCATAGCTCCCATTCCTTCCTCTAGCAGCCCGTACAGGTCAAACCTGCCTACGAGTTTCTCAAAGAACTCAATGCTCATAACCGCCAAATCCCCTTGCCCATTCTTGGTGATGAAGACTGGCTCGGAGTACTTGCGGCAGATCTCAGAGATTTCGTTGTACTTGTTGCGCAGATCAGAGCTTGGTCTAATAATCGGCATTCTTGCACCCCCTAGCAATATTATATACATATTATATCCACAAATTGATAACATATCAATCAGTTCAGCTGACGAAGGATATCATCAAGAGCGAGTAGGGCAAATCATGAACCTCAACACATTTCTCCATCCCTCAAGATATCCTATTCCCGGAAGAGTCTCGAAACAACCTGTTCATAATCGTAAATTCTCTTGGATTTCCTGATCAGTTTCGCGTACTTTCCGTTATCAGGAAATAGGAGAATCATATAGCTCCACAACGCTTTCATTTTGAACAAGACGTTCTTATCGCCAGAGAGTACCCCCTTATATCCTGCATAGACCTGGTCATGGAACTCTTTCAGCAATCCCTTTTCAACCCTGGTGTTATTTCTAATCTCGCCGACCAGCCCAGGATTGGTCAATAAACCCCGGCCAAACATGATAGTATCTACGCTCGGGAACTCAGCCAAGAACGCTTGGTAATCCTGGGCTGTAAAGATGTCGCCATTATAACCAACAGGGTTTTTGCTCAGAACCAGGGCGTCCCTGAAGATCTTCAGATTAGGCTTGCCTTGATATAGGTCCTTCTGAGTTCGGGGATGAATGATCAGCTCTTTGATGGGGTACTGGTTGAATATCTCAATCAGGTGATAAAATTCTTCAGGTGGTCTTTTCCAATCCTGATCTTCAAAGATATCCTGGATGTCAATTGAAAGAAGACCTCGTCCAGGAACGCATCTAGCTCAGCTCTCTTTGCCAGAAAGCCGGCTCCCCGGTGCTTTGCCACCACCGTTCCAGAAGGACATCCCAAGTTCAGGTTGATCTCTTCGTATCCCATCAACCCCAGCTTCTTGGTAGTGTTGATAAAATCCTTAGCGTTGTTGGTTAGTATTTGTGGAATCAAGATCAGTCCCTGGTTGTTCTCTGGCAGGACATCATTCAATTCCCGAGTCTTAAAACGCTCGCTTTGGTTCGTAACGATGAAAGGGGAGAAATACTTGTCTACGTTGTCAAACAGAGCGTGATGGGCATTTCGATAAATATAACCGGTCAAGCCTTCCATAGGCGCGAAATAGAAGTTCATGTAGCTAGTAGCTCCTTCAAGCAACACGCAGTGTTGCGAATTCAATAAAGCAACTCTCGCTTGTCGAGAATCGGATTATGCCTGCGAGTAGTCGGCCGGGGGGGGGTAAACTGGATCAGCACCAGAGTATCAGACATCGCCACGTGGAAAAAGGGCGTTCAGAAGCATCCATGGCTAATTCCCCGGATACGGACTCCACCAGCCCCCGACCCCTCCTGATGCCCCACCAGTAGATCATCAGCCACCTGGATAATTTCATCCTTGAGTTCAATCTTGTCTACCCACTCGGACGGCAACCCGCCAAGCCCCAGACTCGCGCCCAAGGTGTTGCCGGCGATGGCGCCGGTGTCATTCTTATGGAGTGAATGACTGCTCCATCATTGCTCACGGCTTAGCAGTCACGATACCCCCTCCGTCGTACCCTTCTCCGGGAATTAGCAGAAAGCCTTCGTCCGACCCTGTCAGTGTGAGCGCATACTTTCGGATGCCCATCTCCGGCACAGTATCGCTCTGCCTGACCATGATCTTCCCGCTGCTGACAACTGCATTCGCCGTGAGTGTCTCAAATGAGAGCGTACATCCAGGCGAAATCCTCTCGCCAGAGGCATCTTCCTCCAGCGGCGACCAGAGCACCGTCTCGTCCTTCGGATAAGTCATCTCCTGTCCACACTCGATGTAGTTGGGAGTGCGCGCATCGTCATGGAGATAAAGCCTACCGCTGTCCACCGACACTCGCACCGCATCGGCCGGGACTTGAAAGCGAATTGGCAACGCGGGAAAAACGGAGCTTCTAGCCGGCATGTACTCCCACTCGACGGTGGCATCTGCGGTCGCCTTAAATCTCTGATAGAGGGCCATCGTCGCGGCACAATAATCGCCTTGATAGTCTTCCATCACTTCTAAGGTCCACGCGACGCCGACTCTCCGCCAGGTATCGACTTCAGTGTCATGTACGAGCACCAGCAATGGCTGTCCAGTGCTGCCCTGCTCCGTCCGCCAGCCATCCTCCATGCTCGTGCCACCTGCTATGATGACCTTGTCCGCATCCTCCGGCAACAGGCGGTATTCCAGCAACCACATCTGAATGTCCAAGTTCTCGCTGGCGGTGCCGGTATTCAACCTGGTTAAGGCCGTGATCTTGGCGTCGGCTATGTTCTGGCCATCCAGGCTGTTGTAGTAGGCAATGTCGCTCTGCATATAGTCCTCGGCGTATTCTCTCACCGCCTGGGGAATGCTGCTCGCTGGTGCAAAGGGCATGTTCTGCGCGCCGTTGACATAGAGCCGATCGATCGTGTCGCTTGTGTCTTTGGTGCTACGATATACCCCCATATATGGCTCCTCAATGAAGTATCCATTCCCCTCCGCATAGAGGCAGAGCGTCCGCATCTCTGCGGTCTGGTCAAGCCTGACCACGAGGTAATCATTCTGGGTAGGATAATCGTTCACAGATGATAACAACGTCTTCCTGGCCCCGGACAACGCAGACAGCACGGCTGCAATATCGTCGCGGTTCGTCACCGTCACCGCGCCAACGCTCTCGTGCTGGTTGAAATACTCCATCCGGACGGAGAGCACGTCGGCTGTATCGGGAAGCTGCAACAGCTTCGCAGGGTTCGTCAGCCACCATACGGCCAGGATAACCACAGCCATCACTACCAACAACGCCCAAAACGCTGGCTTTCGGTAATTCAGCACAATCCTCACCCTTCCTGGCACGGCGTTATCGCCACTAGCCGGCGGGAGGCCGTCAAGACTGCTTCCATCAAATTTCTCCTCCTCTTGTCACGCATTCTTGACCTTGGCGAGCACTCGCCGGCCGGGAAACAGTGCAGGATGTCGTCGTATGTATCGATGAACCTCATGGCAGAATCCTCCTTCGTGTGTGGCAGTTCGGCCTTCCTGTCTAGAGAATTTCCAACTAGCCAAATCGGCTGGATTCTTAAGTCAAGCCCGAATGAAGTCGCGGTCGGGCAGAGATTCAAGGTAGTAAGCCACGCAACGGTCAGGAGATCGGGTGCCTGACCGCTATCGTATCGATCATCCCCCCAGCATCGATGCCAAGCAAGGAGACCCAAAGGTCTTGTCTTGCTGCGGCTTCGTGGCATATTGACACCAAGTATGACACCACAATATACTATTTGAGAGGGGTGTTGCCGCTGTGTCCAAATGGGAGAAACTATTGAGAAGGATCACCTCGTTATCTAGGGACATGAGATTTGCAGAGTTACGTCGGGTCCTGGAAAGCTATGGCTATCGCGGTAGACCCCCAATAAGTGGCAGTAGTCATTGGACCTTTAGGAAGCGCGGAAAACCCCCGATTACCATTCCAGCCAATCAGCCTGTCAAACGTACATATGTCCGCTTAGTTAAGGATATCATCGAGAGCGAGGAGGGCAAATCATGAAGGATCTCAACTACTATCTTGGCCTCGACTACCGGATTGAGGTTGTCAAAGACGACACAGAGAACGGATATGTCCTGTCGATTCCTGATCTTAAGGGATGCGTCACCTGTGCTGACGATTTAGATAGCGGGATGGCCCTGCTGGCTGACGCAAAAGAGCAATGGATCCAAGCCGCCATCGACTGTGGCTATGAAATACCGGAACCGAACACGGCTAATAGCTACTCTGGTCAATTCAAGCTGCGACTTCCCAAGTCTTTGCACAAGGAACTAGCTGAGGAGTCGAAGCGGGAGGGCATCAGCATGAATCAATACTGCGTCTATCTGCTAAGCAGACGCCATCCTGGATTGGGGCTGCCCAGACAAATAGAGAAAGACAAGAGACGGTCGAGCAAGAAAGATGCACTGATTCAAAGGAAAACGGAATGAAGCACATTAACTACAGGATAATATTGACATCCAGATCGGTATCGAAAACCGCAGCAAAGCCGGGTTGCAGGGTTTCAGCGACAGCCTGAAAGGCCTTGTGCACCTGATACGGCGGTCCCTGTCCCTCAGCGCTGCTGTCACCACGGGCAGTATATCCGCGTCAAAATCATAGCCGGAAACGTCGTCCCTGACCTTGCCCCCAGGAGAGGAGATATTCTCCAGCTTAGCTAACCCAACAGTCCAGGCTAAACTCGCCGGACTGAAAACTGTGCAGGATGTCGTCGTATGTATCAATGTACCTCATATCAGACCTCAGTAGGGATTTGGATGCAAGGGACGAGAGCAAGAACCCAGCTCGAAACGTGTACCCGCATGCGCTGCCGCATCAAACACTCTTCGGGGACCAATGATCTTGCGTCCGAAGCCATCGCAAGTAAGACCCATGCGCCAGCGACTCGAACATTGCAGGTGCTCCGCGCACTTACGCCCGCAGCAAGCCCTCTGCTGTAACCAGCATCATAATTGATATCATCTGTGGTTTCTGTCCACCGGGTAGATATGCGTACCAAGCCCTTAGTTCCCTCTTTCCATACTGGAACGAATGGCCTTCAGGCTCATGAATTCCACTGGCCAACCCGGGGCATTATCGATGGTTCCCCTGCATCCGCGAAACACTTTCTCACTACGCTACACGCCCGCCTCCCTACGGACCTGGCGCTAGAGTCATACCTTCATCGATGACTACCCTGAATATCTGAGTTGATGCCTCGTGCCATGCTACCGTAGCGGTGAACTCCTGGCCAACTTGGGTTACGGGCGGGTACCACCAGAAATAGCCATCGCCGTCTTCAATATCATCCCAATCATAAACTGTATCGCCTATGGTTACCTTTACCTGATTTGTATCGAGGCCTACAGGTGCATTAATCTGCACGCCTACACGATTTGCGGCGTCTCTTCCTAACCCCTCATCTGCCGGATACCAGAGAACTTTTCCGCTGCCAAAAGTTATTGTATCACCTTCGATCTGATATCCGAGCTCCCCACCGGTGTTTGCCGGATCACGCCCTATGTTGCCAAATATTAACTGAATGATACTTAGGCTGTCGCCACTAATCGTTATGCAATTTCCATACTCATGATAATCGTTGTCTGTCATTGTAACGCTGTATTCTCCGGCGTCAATATTGGTGAAAATATACCCGCCATCGCCCAATATTGTTGATCTAACTTCTTCTCCATTCGTATCAATCAGTCTTAGTATTGAACCTTCTGTCTCTAAATTGCCATAAACCCAACCCTTCAGGACAGTGTGTGCCGTCCTAAAACTGATACTGATTGGCGTAGCATAGAGCTTCCCGCTGTTGGATTCCAATGTATTAGCAGGTATATATAATTCGTAATCAGTGTTCAACTCTAGATTGTCATTTACTATGAGTAGCATACAGCTAGGATAGTCAACTCCTGGCACCACTCTTTCTATTAGGACAGTCTCTCCATTTTCCTTTCTAATTGTAATTTCACTATGGCTTTCTAAGGCTTTCATGTCCTCAGAAAACTCTAAGGTAATATAGCTGTATTTGGGATAAAAATCATCCTGACCATTGCTTGGGTAGGTATGCAACAACTCAAGGCCGGAAATCGCTGGTCCTACTGGCCCTACAGGGTCACTAATTACCGTGCCAGTATAATCACCTATTCCAATCACTTTAACCCTGATAAACTTGCCTTCATCATTCTCACTCAACAGAAAGGTATTTGAACTCGCATTAGCAATATCATCCCAGATTCCTTCAACATCAGCTCTTTGCCATTGATACTCAACTGTCGCTCCTGCTGGCTCCAGGTCTATTGCTCCCAATGTTGCTCCTACAACAGCATCACCTGTCACGCTAACCGCATTTATCTCTATTTGGCCTGTGCAATCTGCAATTTCCAAGGCTACTACATCACTTTCGAAGCCCTGTGTGAACACCTCGCCGTTTGCTGCAATCAATAGTGTCCCTGCATTGGTTATGATGCCATTAAATATTATGATGGCCTCTCTTGCCTCGCCAGGAGCTCCTACCAAGTCGATTCTGACGTCATTAATACCTATTGTCTCAAGTAAATCTGGAGGGCCATCGTCAGTAATGATGCTCATCTGCCAACTTTCACTGTGAGTAGCACCTTCAGCAAAAGTATCGGCAGTGATACTGAGAGTTATGCTTGGACTCTCATCTCCCACGGTTATTGAACCTGCATTTACCACTAAGTCCGGGCCGACCGTGACTTGGATGTTACTTTTCACACTACTGTTGGCAACTGAAGTTACCGTAATATCGGCAACTCCCAAATCAACACCAGTTACTCTACCAGTATCATCAATCGTTACAATATCAGCATTACTCGTTGACCATGTAACATCCTTGTTAGACGCATTATCAGGTTCAACTGTGGCTGTTATGGTCTTTGTCTGTCCAACGGCTAACGTTAACTCTGTTGGTTCCACACTAATAGCGCGTACGCGCACCGTTGTAGGTCCACTCGGGCCGGGTGATGGGGGTAAGCTAGGTTTGTCATCCCAGTTCTTGCTCCATTCGGTATCTTTGGGAGCATCAATCTCTGGGGCTTCAACATCCTCGTCTTTTTCGATGTCAGTACCTTCTGCGCTCTCATCAATCACGACCTGTTTCAGACTGCCGCCCGAAACGATAGACACCTGAATCTGAGCGCTAGTCTGCAGCTGCTCTACTTGGCCGCTGATGTTCACAGAACTGCCAGTGGCCTGCTCAGTTACTGTGATAGTGTCCACACTGGATCCTTCTTCCATATCAAAGGTGACACCAGGTGCGTCTATGTTGATGTCAGAGAAGTCACCCACAATGGTGATTACCGCTCCGGCAGGAACGTCCTGAGTGATGTTCACTGAGGGCCTATGATCGTTGCTAGAACCGGATGTATCCACACTACCGGAGGTGCGAAACTCTACTGCATCGACAGTAGAGTCGTCAGCAAAGACCACATGGGTGGAGCCATCTGGATAAGTTATAATTATATGGGCCAATTGAGATGTGCCCGATACATGGCCAGAGTGACTGCCGCCACCGGCGACGATGGTCCGGCCTTCCACGGTAACATTGTTCAGATAGAAATCACCGTCACCCACGCCTTCTGTTATGTAGAGGTCTCCGGTAATGGTGGTGTTTTGCAAGGTGATGCCGGTTTTGTTGATGGTGGCGTTGCCAGTTATGGTCTGAGTACCTTCCTCTGGACCAAAGGTGCCATCGGCAACGTTCATGATTTCACCGGCTGCGCGGGCCAGGATGACGATCATCTCGGCACGGCTGATGGTACTCTCCATGCGCAGAGTTTTATCCTCATAGCCGCCGAAGTAGTCGCCAGCGACGATGGAATTTACCATCTGCTGATCTGCGTCAGAGAGGGTATCCACATCTGTGTACTCAACTAAGTGATCCTCATCCACTGGGGCCAGGCGCAGTACTTTATACAGAATGCCTGCGGCTTCCAGTCGACTAATTGGCTCATTGGGCTTGAACGTGCCATCTTCATTGCCAGCTGTGTAGCCCATGGCAATTGATTTGGCTACGTCGCCATAAAACCAATCGTTGCTTTGCACATCTGAGAAGTCTATTTCTGCGCCTTTGGTGTAGTTGAAGGCGCGATTGACATAGGTGATGAATTCAGCCCTGGTCATCAATAGTGAGGGGCCAAACGTTCCGTCAGGGTATCCACCAACCAGACCCAAGCTGTTCCATTTGTTGATGTAGCCCGCTGCCCAATGTCCCTCCAGATCAGGAAAATCATTATCTGAAGCTTTTACAAATTGTGCCGGCTGAATCAACATCAGCAACATGCCAAAGACAACAAGACCGCCTAGAATCCTCCGAAAGTCCTTCTTCAAATCACTTCACTCCTTCTCTTTTTGTGTTTCGTCTGTATACAATAAAACGGCCCCTAAACACACCCCTCCCTTCTCAAAGACAGCCCAAATCTTCTGTCTGGCGCCCAATAATCCGACAGGGCTAAAGAGAAGCTCGGTGATGGATTAGGGACACACTTAGCCAGAGATGCTGAGCATAGAAGCCAATACAACAGTGAAAGGCAACATCAACAGCGTGGGCATAATCTTGTTCTTGTACCTAGTGGATGCCCAGCACATTGATTTTAGCTTGACAGATTAGCTGGTCAATTGATTTTTTACGCTTGTAGAGATTTCGCCCCTAGGACAACAGCATTGAATCTCCTATCTCAACCTTCATTGAATAGAGCCCCTCCTGGTTCGTCTTTATAAAATACTGAATGGTGTGCGGCCTAGGCTCGCCTAAATACCTTCATAAGGAAAGCCAACCAAAGTGCCCAAGCCGTCCTAACGCTTTTGTTCAAAATACGATCGCAGGCGAGATTGCCAGTCCTCGCGCAAGCGGCGAAAAGCTATACCTCTCTTCAGACCATTATCCTGCCACGCCCCCGATTTGACGAAGATGGCCGCAAGCTGGCTGGCTCCCTGCGCATCTAGTACTGACTTGCCCAGTTCTTCTTTGATGAACTTGCCTATCCCCTGTTGCTCTGTTCCGTGGTTCAGTTTCTCGACGTTGTTTGCCAGGGCAACCCAATCATGCTCCGATACAGAGAAATGAAGGCGGTCCAGCTCAGTCGAAGCGTAGCTATTGATGACTTCCTGCCCGTTGGCAAATCTCCGGCGGATTTCAACACTTCCTTCGTCATCGATCATCCATTTGAAGTCTGTACCTTGCGACAACGTTGCATCGGCTACGTACATGTTCTTCCCTCCAACTTGTTAGTGTAGTTAGTGGTCCTGTTCGGTATCTTGGCACCATTTTCCTCTGTCCGTTTGTCAATTCTTGATGCAATGTGTTGATCCCTGTCCTGTACGCTCGCGCCAAGAAAGCCTCCAAGAACATTGCCCCACACGTGGGAAGGAATCTGTTGACGAAGTGGTAAACATGAACAACGATGGGAACCTGCTGCTAGGCATAACGCGGGTCCAAGAACGTGCTTGAATGAAGGAGAAAATGTGGGGAGGAAGCTGGAGATGGAACTGGAGAAGGTGCTGAAGACTATCCAAGCAGAACTTCCAGCAAAGTCTATGGAGCTTGCAGATAGTATTGGCCTGGCAAGAGAGGTGTTGACTGATATCAAAGACGCCGCTATCCAGGAAATGGTGCGACTTGTAGGTATGAAAGACTATGCGAAGAGCCAGAAGATGTTGGAGCTGAGACGCGAGATTGATTCGCTGGAAGAAAGACTGGGAACCTACATCGACCTACTGGATATCGACATGTCCGAGGTGGCGCAGGAAGGTCTAGAAGCAGATGACGAGGCCGACGCAGCCACAAAAATGCCGCGAGACTACAGCCAGTATGAAGTCGATAGCACAGTAGAGCATTCTCTGCTTGAGAACCTAACCCATGTAAGGCCACATGGCTTCGTCTTCATGAATGACACACTAACCACGGTTAAGACATGGAAGGAAATGCTGATAGCTCTCTGTCTCCGCCTACATGAGATAGATAGTACCAAGCTAGGCCAATTCCCCGGAATGCCACACCTAAACGGAAAGAAGAACAGCTACTTCTCTACAACCCCCGAGGGGATGCGGGAGCCTAAACCTGTTACTGAAGGCATCTTCTTGGAGACCAACCAAAGCGCTAATGCCTTAAGAAATTTAATGGTCAAGGTACTGAAAGCCTACGGCTACAAGGTACGGGACCTAAAAGTCTACTTCAAGGCAGATTACTCGACAATGAATAGAAGCTGAAGGGCACGCCACCTGGCGTGCCCTCTTGCATCAAATCTGGTTACTGATCCGTTCTGCCTCGCGCATTAGGCTGGTAAGCACATGATGCAGCCGCAGTTCACTCTTCCGCTCCATATTCTCAACCAGACGGCTGACAGTATCCAAGGCCGATGTGGATAAGCACGGAGGGACTGCCATCGATGCCCTCTCTCCCACTGCTGGAACTTCACACTTAAAGAGGATCCGCTCCTTCACCGGCCTCAGCAGACGACTAGGAAGCGTATACGCGCGGAGTGGCCTCCCCTCGTTCAAACGGGCTTCTAGCTCTCTGCGCACGTTGCTATAGCGGGTCTCCTTGCTGCCCGAGTTGTCCTTCTCCTGCAGCAAGGCCCAGGCAACTAAGTGGCTGAGCATTTCCTGTGCCTTGCCGGAACGAATGTTGTCTCGCTCAATGCGATGGGCTGCAGCTGCTAGCTCAAACTCCTTCCTGGCTAGAGCCACGAGCACTTGCCTTAGGGGATCTAGGTCAGATTCCGACAGTTCGACTTCTTCCGCCAATTCGACGCCCATCAGTTCACTCATCTTAGTAACTAAACGGACAGAGACCAAACTGCGTTCCCTGATGGCTGCAGCATAACCAACTACAGTCAGACCTGGCATACCTGGCGCTGCAACCTCTAGCCGTCTAGCGGCTGGCGGCAACTCATACTCAGTCACTTCATTGAGCAGCCGATCAAACTCAGACTCTCCATAGGCTGCAAAACGCAGCGTACCGCCCTCTTTCAGACCCCGTTCATACAATGTGCGGTCAATGGTGAAGAGCGTTCCATCGCTTTCCCTGGCCAATAGCTTGCGGTCACAATCTTTGCACGTGTAACCTAGCTTTCGCAGATACTCTGATCCGGTCAATACCTGCCAGACTTCTTCCAATCGCACAGGCAGGTTGACATCACTCTGCCGTTCGCGTGCGCGACGATAAATCTCATAGAGCTCGGTGGCGGATGTTTCTACAACCGCTGCGTTATCTCGCTGCTGCTGCAAGCGCTGCTTAATGCACTCCTCTAGCTCATCTTGAGTAATTGACCCATCTGCCAATCGAGCGAAGTCTTCTTGGGTTACCGGCAGCAACGCTAATTGCTGCTGTCCGACAACCAGATTTGCGTCCTCTAGTCGCCGCAGCAGCCGCGCATACACAACTTCCTCCAGACTATCTAAATAGCATAGATTGAGAATGTAGATGTTGCTATGCCTCTGACCGATGCGATCGATGCGTCCTATGCGCTGCTCAATCTTCATCGGATTCCAACCCATATCGAAGTTGATCAACAGACTGGCAGTCTGCAGGTTCAGACCTTCCGCCGCTGCATCGGTACAAACCAGCACATCGATCTCTTCTCGAAGGAACCGTTGCTTGACGTCTTCGCGGGAAACGTTCCGCATGCGCCGCTCTAAGGGATCAAAGACTGTCGCCCCACTACCTGAATACGTACCAATCAACATCTGGGGGTCCGCTTGACGCAACCAACCCACCAAATCTTGTAGAGTGTCATAGAACCGCGTGAAGATGACTACCTGGTCGATGCGCCCATCTGCACGGTTTCGTCGCCGATCCAAGGCGGATAGCACATGCTGTACCTTTGATGGCCTGCTGGTGAGGTCTGACATCTCCTGCAACAGGTCGCGCAGCCTAGACTCTTCCCACTGCAAATCGCCCTTTGTGCGGTTCTTCAATAAAACGGACCCCAAGTCGGTAGCATCGACATCCCAATCGTCTTCTGGGTCGAACTCCTGTTCATTATCCTCGCGTTCCAGCCAAGCTTGATACCTCAGAGTTGCTTGCACCCTCTGCAACCTACGCTGCAGGGTGGAGTTGATGGCAAACAGGCTGGAGGAGAAGCGTAACCTCAAAAAGCTCAAATAGAAGGTAAGCATTTGCCTGGTCTTTTGATCTTGGTGTCGGTTCATCTGTTCAGTTAGCCCGCGACAATATGCCTCCAGCTGATGATAAACCCTTTCTTCTTGTGCGCTAAACTTGCTCGGGGTCAGTGTAACATGCCTTTGCGCCAGATTTTCCGTTAACTCGCCCTTTTCGCGGTAAACCTCCAGCAGCCCACGATTGTGACGAAACATCACCCGAGCCAATGGTGCGGTGCGCGTTAGCAGGCGCAAGGCATGTCGCAGATCACTGTATCCAGGGGTCCTGTGATATTGAAGCCATTGCCTAAGCAACATGCGCATGGAGTGATCCAAGACATTCCGCTGCACGAACTGCCAGAAAAGAGGGTCTTCGCTTTCAATAGCTAACAAGCTGGAACGCAGAAACTCCCACTCAGCATCCGATAACCTGGCTCCTTCCCCCAGTCGTCGCAGCAGTTGATAATATTCCAGCGTGACGCTTGGGTCAAACTGAAAGGCCCCCACGCGGTTAGTTAGTGCCAACAAATCGCAAACCTCAACTGGGTGCAATTGCATGGGGGTGGCAGTAGCCATCCACAACGCTCTTGCCTTCGGTCGCAAGCCCGTCTGTAGCGCCCGATAAAGATTGACATATCTAGGTTGCTGCCCGGGACCTCTGGTGGAGTTGCTGCGCCGGGCAGCATGGGCCTCATCAACGAGGGCGATGTCAAAGGGCTCGGCTCTCTTGAGCTCATCCTGCCTCTCCACGCGAGCCAATAGGCCAGTAGAAACAATGGTCAGGTTAGGTTCAAACAGACTACCTGCTAGAACGGACTCCTTCGATGGATGCAGGTATTGGTGTTGAATGCGCGGGGAAGCGCTAGCCAAGCCAAAGGACAGGAGCACCTTTTCCTTCATCTGCCTTAGCCATTGCTGCGTGAGGCTAGCAGGCGCAGCAACCAGAATACGCTTGGCCATACCTGATAGATACAGCGAACGAAAAGCTAGACCGGCTTCTATGGTTTTGCCCAAGCCAACCTCGTCGCAAAGCAGATACGAGAAAGGCCAGGTTTCCACCAAGCGTCTCGCTACCACCTCCTGGTGAGGCCAGGGGGCTACCGGTGCCGTATACATGCCCACCCATCTCCCACCGGGCATTCTGGGCGCATCGCGAAGCACCGCAAACTGGAGCCTCTCCATTGACGTGGGAGCTGCCTGCTCTTCCTCAACTAGAGTGCCGTCAATTTCTTTCAGATTGGCCGCTTGTTTGCTCAGAGTCAACAGCCTTTGCTCCACCGCCTGGGGAATAGGCATGACGGGCATATGTGCCACCTGACCATCCCAAAGCGCCTGGAACGCTTTCTCTGCCCGCTGTGCCCGAATGGCATCCGTACCGCCCCACCATTCGCAATGCAGATTGATGTTCTCGGCGTTGTGCATCAGCGCCGTCTTCGACTCATTTAGCGTGCCAGAGCCATAGATCTTCTGCCCATACTCGTCAGAGAGTATGAACCACTTCTCATGCATGTAGCCGTCTTCCACCGAATCCCAGTTTACAGGCTGACCGGTCTGCATGTGCAGTCTAAAGGCAACACGCACTTGTAGGTACCCGTTGGCCACCATCCAGCCCAGCAACGCTACCCCACTGGTTACATCGCTAGGCCAAGCGGTTGCATCAGCCAGCCGCTCACACAGTCGCGCTGCCAACCTGGCCTGGTCGCCATCCAGGATGGCCTGCACGTCCGCAGGTTCCAAATCTGCTCCCACGATCAGCCGCATTCTCCCACCGCGGCCAATTAATGAAGAGAAGCCCTGCGAGGCGGCCGCCAACGAAGACGAACGGAAGTAGCCCGCCACGCGGTCATACCTATTCGCCAGGCTGAGGGCAGGTAGGTAGAAATCGTGCAGAATGTCCAGTGGACGCCCGTCAATCACGGTGGACGAAGTGCGGTACTCCAGCTCCCACTGCCGCGACCGCAGTCCCCTTTGCTGGTCCTCAGTCAGCACGCCTTACCACCTCGCTTTCGCGTCTACTTGAGGCCGAACAGCATGGCCTCCGCTTCCTTGCGCAATTCTTCGGTGTCCACTTGATTCTTCCAGACATTCAGCAGATCAACAATCACTTGTTGTCTGCCCTCTGCGTGCTGGCTGAGATAGGCCCTGGCCACCGGCACGTCGCCAGCACGATAGCTGGTTATTAAGCCGTGTAAAATGTCCCACTCACTCTGCGGACGCTCAAGCCTGGCGTTAACGCGTTCATCGGGCATTGCCAATCTTAGCTTCGAACCTTTTTTCACCAAAGGCGCATGATAACCCTCTACTACATCTTCACGAGAAAGTCGTCTGATGCTACGCCCCGAACGAACTTCAGCATTTATGCCTATTGACCGGCCACCTGGATTATGGATCACTGGTTTGTCATCCAACCTGATGTTCAGAGAACGTGAAAGGTTAAGGGCACTATCATAACTGAATTGGTTAAGGCCGAAGATCCCAAACAACGTCAAGGCCATGGCAGCCTCTGGGCTAAGGTCATTTACCAGAATGCGCCCTTCGGTCAACCGGCTGATCTGATGCTGGGCCACCACCGCGCTGGCCTCATTCATGGCTCTGATTGGACTGACCTGCTCATCGCCATCTAGGACTGGCCAGTTCTCGGACAGCACTCGCAGGGCTCGTCCATAGCAGGCTACCATCTCATCCACCGGATTCAAGCGCAACCGAGTGAAGTCTTTCAGCCCTTCTTGCACTGCATCGCGGATCTTCTGGGCTACCCCACTACCGCCGAAGCCAGTCCAGGAAGAAGGTTGACTATTTGCTCCTTCGCGTTTGCGGCAGGCTAGGAAGACCGAACTAGCGGCAGAAGCCATGTTCTTCTGATGCGTAGATTCCGCTGCCTCTGACTCTACTGGCAGTGATGCGGTAATTATCCACCCATTCTCCACCAATGAACGGGTTAGAGCTTCCCATGCCTCCGTCGTCTTGTGCGTAAACATCAGCGTCATCAGGCCATCTTTTCTTAGAACCCGCGCACATTCAGCGAAGATCTCACCCATCAAACGCTCATATTCCTTGGTGGCTTTCTTGGTTGACCCATCCCGCGCGGGATTAGCAACTGCTTCATCCAGTTTGTTGGTTGACAAGCGGGTAAAGATTTCAGGATAGAGATCGGCGAGCGTGCGGCGCTGCCACACATAGAAGTAGTCGGACAGTTCGGCGTACTGGACATTGTTGTAGTAAGGTGGGTCCATACACACCAGATCGACAGATTGATCTGGTGTGTCTAGCTTGGCAGCAGTTCCATGAAGGATTCTAACATTAGGTGAAGTGCGAGCTACGCTGCTCTGCCTTTCACTAGCCAGTTGTGACATGCCCTTGTATGCGTCGAATACTTGAGACAGTGCCCAGGCTGCCCCAGAGTTCGGCCCTGCGAAGACCATTTCTCCAAATGTCCATTTCAATGAGAAATCATGGCGCCCAAACGTACCCTTTACTATTCCGCGCGTGTATTCCCAGCGCGTTTGCTTACTGTTATAGTCAACCCCCTTGTCGATCATGAACTGCAAGTATGTTACCACTGCCCGCCCACGCTGTTCACCCAGCTCTTCCAAGATTAGCGGTTTAATACGGTTAAGTTCTTCTACCAATGTCAGGTGCCCTAGCAATTGCCGCGGCGTAAACATGTCGCACCAGCGCTTCATCCCTGCTCGTAAAGGCTCCAGCGTCTTGTGACCCTTCGGGATATTCTCTGTCGGTATCAGGCCCTGTCGCTCCCACTCATCCCACTTATCAGCCAGCGTCTGCTGGGCCTTGGTAAGCGCATCAAGGTCAGCCTGATTTGGCGCACGGAAGAATCTCACCTTCTCTGTCTTAATCTGACCCGCCTTCTCGCCAGTCTTGTACCGCTGCGGCTTGCCGATCTTATCAAGCTTGGGTTGAAAGCGAATTGCTACTACTGTATAAAGCCGATCCCGCCACGTTCCGTATTGGGATTCACCGCAGGCCTGGGCTTTGATTTCCTCAGCCGAGATGGCTTGATGGCAATGCACACAGGAACCAACGCCACGGGTTACTGTGGCCAAGTTTGGGTCTTCCCCGTTAGGTCCCTTACCCCGTTTGACGCGGTAAGGCTCAAACCACACCTTGCCGTTTTGGGGCCGGCCATCGGTGACTACGCGCACTCCCCAAGGGTCACTGCCTTTGGATAGCCAGCAAGTATTCAGCAATGGTGCTTCGCCGCCGCAATGGGGGCAGGTGACTTGGCGAACGTATATCAGACCTACCTGATCATGTTCTGGACCATTGAACAAAGGAATGACTTCTGGGCAGCGCTTACAATGCGCCCGTAGCGCTAGCAGTTCTTCTGTTGGTAAGGGACTAAACGGCGTCACATCCTGCATTCTTTCTGCAACCGTTGTGACTAAGCCCTGACCCCATCGGCTAATCTCCTCTGCAAGCTCGAGCCCAAACTGAAACGGATACTGGAGGGTAGCATGAAGAATGACACTCGCGACTGGGTTCAAGTCATTCGCTATCACATTGTGCCCAAGGCGCAATGCCTCAAATGGAATTGACCCGCCTCCCGCGGTTGGATCTAAAATCGTCAGCGACTTCGGGCTCACAGTCGGGGCATGGCTATAAGCTCTTCCATAACCGTATAAGTCTTCTGCAGACCATCTCAGTTCCCCACCAAGTATTCTCTTGACCTCCGAAGACTTGGCAAACTCGATTCGACCATTAACGTGAGCAGGATCCGCGGCTACCCGCCCCACCTCAAGCCTAGTGCCCATATGCGGCAGAGGTTCATTAAAAGCCTTTGACTCCTCCAGCCACCTCACGACTACAGGATGGTTGGCTAACGAAGTATCTGTCTGACAAAGCTTATTGATGGTTCTCCGGTTAACCGCTCTGCGTTCTTGTTCTTTCAGTAGTGCCCTATGGACGGCCGCATCAACTATCAGGAGCTCCGCTCCATCATCAGCAGCCTCCACTTTTTCTGCCACTGAACCCACCAGCACCCACGGTACATCCCCCACCATTGCCTCCACTTTCTCGATCCCTAGCTCCCTGAGGAAGAAATCGGGATCAGTGTCGGCTGGCAACAGGGATGCGAGGATTGCCGCTCGGCTGGGGGTCAGTGGCCGACGCGCCCACCAGACGTGCAATCGGTGCGTCGGTGGAGCTTTACCCGTGTCCCGTTCTCTTTGTGTTTCCGCTCCCACCTGATGACAGGGAAACCCGGCTTCAATCAACCGCAAGTCGTTCTGTGGTTTGGTCAATAATCTCTCCTCCTATTTGCGGAGTTTGGTCAGCATGCGTTGTATAGTCTTATCGCCAGGCTGGCCGCCCAACATGATACGCATGCCGGACCTGGCCCAACGACTGCCGGCGTCACCAAAGAGAACTGCTCTGGTCAGCCAATAGTGGGCTTCTTCCCGACTGAAGCGCTCTACCCGCCAGGCGATCAGCTCCACCCGATCCATATCTGCCACCCGCTCCTGCAACTTGAACAGCAGGGACAGCTTGGCACCAGCCTCATCATCCAAGGGCAGGTTGCCACGGAATTCTATACGGCCATTGCCCAGGAACTGCTGCAGCTCCAGCGGGATACCATCCTCATCGATGATTCCGGAAACCATCTGCCTGAGCACTGGCAGGCAGCGTCGCAGCGATTGGCCATAGAGCAACCCTCTGTCTCTCAGGTAAGGCTTCTTTGCCTTCGTCTCTGACTGAAGTGTCTCATTGGGATTGCAGCGTTCCTTGACCACAAATACCGGGGATGGCTTATCTTTCAAGTCCGTAATGCGCAGAACCCATGGTGAATGGCTGCATAGCGCCTGCAATCGCCGAGCTAGGTTCTGCCTGTCTGTCAGTGTCTTATTGATTCCCTGCTTGTCCATTGCCTTACCTCACTCACTTGTTGTTAAGTTCTTTGATGAATTTGCAATCTTCTGCTGGATCGTCAATGGCCAGGAAAATGTCCGACTGTTCGTCTGGTTTGGCGACATTGACAAGTACCTCCAGCAACTCACCCAGCGCCTGGATTGACTTGGGAGTTGCGTCGCTCAAGGTCAGCCGCAATCTACCACCTGCAGGTAGACCCAAGCCAGATAACTCCAGTTCATTGATTTGGGAGGAAGCACCGCGGCTGTAGATGCTGCCAAGACGCTTGAGCAGAGGCCACACTTTTTCCATTGCCTCAGGACCGGATAAGCGAACTCCCGGCCCGCCAGGAGAAGGCTGGTCAGGAGAAGGCTGGCCAGGAGGAAGTTGGCTAGTAGTAAGCCAACCTTTCTCTGCCACCTGTGCCCTGGTAATAAGCACATCCTCTGGCTGCACTGTATAAATAGCAGCTGCTGCTCCTCCAACTAATGACTTAGGTTTTTCAGTTTGATCTGGAGTACCTTGATAGGCAAACAAGCTACCTTGCTGTAGCAAGCCGCCGACATTGTCCTGCCAGTCCTCAGCTGGAACTTCTCCATATTGCTCGGTCACTTGGTCCCGAACGCCCTCAGACGTTGAAGGGCCGGCACTGCCTAGGGTATAAAGTACCCTTTCCTGCAGCTTGGCTGGGTCAATTTTCTCTCCTTTTGTCCACCCTCTCTGCTTGGCTCCTTGGAGTGTGATTAGAGAGTAGCCGCTGTTTAGCAAATCGGCGGAGAATGGCACCCCTGTGTCCTTATCGAAAAACTCGGCAGGTAGCGAACTGGCGGCGTCCCCCATCTTATAGATGGCCCAGGTCCCCTTTTCTACCCCAGCTCGTAGCAGAGTGCCCAAAATCCTCGGACTCTCCAACACCGGCCAGTTGCGCATACAGACAAAGTTGCTGGCTAGCTTCTCAACTGTAACCGTATCGCCTTGAGCGAAGAAGTAGGTCTTCAGGTTGTTTAGGGTGGATTGGCCGGTATGCTGCGCGGTGAGCAGCTCACCATCCTCCAACAAGCCGCTCTTGATCGCCTCAATGAATGCCCGGCCAGATTCGCCAGAGGCGCTGCGGATCTCTCTGTAGACAATATGACCCGTGGTCGACGGGTAGTAAAGGCGACGATACGACTGTGCCACCAGCGTTTCCAAGCCCAATCCCTGCTGAGAGAAATGTTCGTGGACCTCCGCTTCTCGTAGGCGCCCCGGCGAGACGCCGTAAGTCTGCGGCTTGCTTTGTAACATCTGGATAGCGGACACATGCCGTGCGAAATCGAATAGGCGCTGCATAACCCTATCTGCCCCATTGGCATTCATGCCAGGAAGCTGCGCCTGCCCCATCTCCCCGGTTACTCGAACAGCATCCGGGGTCAGAAGAAAGACCAAATTCTGTTGCTCACGTGGTATGTTCGGGCCCTTGGTGGTAATCATTGCTTGTACGTCAACTGCCTCTGCCACTGGGCTAACAACAGCCAGAATAGGTCTGCCTTTTCCATCGGGTATGTGTTCCGGCAATGATACATCGTGCTCTATGTGGAAAAGGTCGGAGCGTTCAGCTATTACCTTTCGGGCAACGTCTGCCAACAGAGACTTGATCTGCTTGTCATTGACTGTGCGCCGTATGTGAGCCAGCACACTGTTAATGGTCGGTTCCTCGCTGGCAAAATACCGCCCCTGATCAGCGCGCAGATAAAAGGCACTACGTTTGATCTCTTCTAATGCAACCTGAACTTGGGCCGGAGTTAAGCCGGGCATGCTTACGGCTAATAGGCAGTCAGGTTCGTTTATGCCAAACAGATTTGATCCCAGGCCTTGGGTGCGCCCCACCAAGCTGTGTAGAAATACCGTTTGCCAAGTGAATCTATAGAATGAATACCCTTCGGGGTGTGGATTCTCTTGATCAGCTCGCTCGGCGTTGCTTTGGCCCCCTTCCAAGCTTCCAGTATCGACGCCACCGACATCTGCGTTAAGCACAAACAGCAGATCCGAGCTTCCAGTGCGATTGAGGATCTCGTTGACCACCCGTTCCGACTTCAGCTCCAGATGGCTGGCGTGAATCATGGGGACAGCATGCTGGTTCTGCCAGAGACTGCGCACTGCTAAAGCCAACACACGCAGCACACCGCGGGTGCCCTGGAAATTCTCAGCGCCGGCTAATTTGTTATTCAAGAAATCCACCAACGTGGGATGGAAGGGGTAATTGGCCTGCAAGCGTTGACGATAGTTCTCGCTGCAGGCTTCTTGTGGCAAAAGGTTCTGGTTGCGCCGATATAACTCCATATATTCTGCTGCGGTCTCTTCGGCGGCCACACGGTCTATCAGTGAGAAGAGACGTTTGGCCAAGACTGCGGAGATCTCTCTGGCCTGTACCGGAGTAACCTGCACCGCATCGCGCGCCACCACACTGCTGACATCCCGTATGGCGCGCTCCCCTAACCCAATCGCTTCTTCTGCCGAGATATCCTCGCCTCTCACAAGGCTAATCAACTTAGCCAAGCGATTCGTCTGCCGAGAGAATGCATCGGCGGCACTAGCTAGGGTGAGTATGATGGCGATTCCGCTATGAGTGCGGGCGTATCCATTCAACGACATCAGGAAAGCAGCCAGTTGACCGGCGCCATTTGGCCGCGCTGCTTCCAGACGGGCGGCATACTGCGCCAACTCGTCCAACATGATGATCACTTTGCGCCCTGTGAAGACGCGCTCGAAATAGGTTCGGCCTGGGGCAGCATATGACGTTGCTTCGCTTTCCACTGCGCGGTAAAGCTCTTCTCCTCCTACTTGGTAAGCGATCTCCCCCCACAAAGTGTAGGGAACTAAAGCATCGCCTTGCGGGCGATGTACGGGAATTTCGTCTCCCGGAACACCTGCCACTATTACTGAGCCAGGGTGCGGCAACAACTGCTCTGGAAGCAACTCATCGGTATACCCGGCCAACTTAGACCCTTGATAAGCAATGTGAGTACAAGCGATCAGTGTATGGGTCTTACCGCCACCAAACGCTGTCTCTAGGCGATGGATGGCCGGAGAGCCTGGATCACCTGCAATGCGACCAAACACTTCAGTCAGCGTTGTCCGAAGGCCCTGTGTAGGATAGGTGGCATCGCGAAAGAACAGCTCCGCATCCGTGTAAATGCTATCAATGGGGGCCTTCCCCGAACGATAATACTGCAGGACTGGACCAAGTGATGCAGTAAAGACCTCGGGGTTAAAGGTACCCCGCAGAATCTCCTCACGCGGCATGCAGCTCTCAAGAACTGACCTCAAGTACATTCCCTCCTAAGAAGCTATTGCTTCGGTTTTCTAGCCGGTTTTCGACCGTATTAGACTCAGAACGATATTTTAGCTACTGGTATATGGAATTCCTGCGTTTGGAAGCAGTTGCTGTACCCAAGAAGCGCCTCGTATTTCGAGACGCCGACATTTAGTCCATATTCCAGCCTGTGTACTCCGTGATTTGCTTGTCTTTCTTCATCCGGGCATATTCATCACGAATTTCCTCAAGAAGTAACTGCTCATTCTTCTCAGTGCGCGGATCAGGAACAACTATGATTGGCCCAAACCCGCTCCTGCCAAGAAACGACATCTGCCCATGTGGCCGCTGGTAGATAGAGAGCATGGCCTTGTCGACGCTCGGTTCATTTACCCATATGGCCACATCACATTCGAAATTAAAAGCCTCTCTTCCAACTTGGAAAGCTTTGTTAGTCAGATTGGAGCTTCCAATGACAGCTGCCTTCGGAACCTGATCCGCGAAAGCAATAGCTACTTTCGCATGCCAGTTTCCCTTGGGCGCTATGTACGGCACGAATCTTGTGCTTGGCAGGTTTCGTGCTCTAAGTGTATCGCAGTTTATCTATCCCTTCTTTGGAGTGACACTGCAGCAGAATCAGCGGGAATGGTATTATGCGAAGCTGGATGAACGCTTCCCTGGGTTGAAGATGAAGTATGTGCGACGGTATGGGAATGCCTATGAGTGCGTTTCACCACGGGCAAAGCAACTTTGGCGATTGTTCAGTGCTGAGTGCGACCGGCTGGGGTTGCTATATAAGATGGAGGATGTTATCCAGGCGTCGCGGAGGGGTTACCAGGCCAGGCAGTTGTCGTTCTTTTAAACAGCTGCCACCCTCGCGAAAGTGTGTAGATAGCTCAACGGCACTCCGTCCAATATGGCTACCCCCGCACTGGCCAGTGTGCCCGCGAGGTAGTATTCAGCCAAATCCTATT
Organism: Bacillota bacterium; assembly: GCA_050949055.1. Taxonomy (GTDB): domain Bacteria; phylum Bacillota; class UBA994; order UBA5500; family UBA5500; genus JAEZJZ01. The sequence continues at coordinate 264,023 of JBMNFA010000009.1, forward strand.
CTTTGCTGATGCGATCTTAACAGGCAATAGACTTTGCAGTGACCACAAGCGCGATCGCCGAGTACGACTGTAGCAGGAACGCAGTCTTCGGATAACGGGGGGATCCAGCAGCCAGCCGCTGGCGATTCCCTGGGCTTCCTCACCCCTGGAGACGGAATTGGCACCAGAAAACCTGGTATGTACCGGTTGGCCATGTCTATTCTTTTCTTCAGCACTCTTGGTCTACGCCGAGATGAGCGATGCATACCCTATTCGGCTTGGCTATTCTCTCTCCGATTGACAAAGGCTTCTTACGTTACCGCTGCACAGGAAGTGCATGTGTTGGCGGATCTTCTCTTCCGGCCAATTCCACCATTGAATCCTAAGCAAACTGGCAACATCTTCGTCACTAAAACGCTTGCGAATTACTTTGGCCGGATTGCCGGCCACCATGGCATAGGGCTCAACATCTTTGGTAACGACTGCCCGGGCGCCGATTACAGCACCGTCGCCGATGTGAACGCCGGGCATGACCATCGCTTCGGCACCGATCCAGACGTCATTCCCGATGACGGTGTTGCCCTTGCTGATATACCCATCCCGGGTGTCGCCCCAGTTGTCTTCCGGAAAACCGTGAAAAGGAAAGGTAGAGGCCCAGTCAAAGCGATGCCCCTGATTCCCTGACATGACGAAGACAGCCCCGGTACCGATGGAGCAGAAACGCCCAATAATCAGCTTATCCTCGTACTCATTCTCTGGGTTCAGGCACCAAACGTTCTCCTCGAAGTGTTTGCCGTGATAGTAGCCCGAGTAGTAGCTGTACTCTCCCACAATGATATGGGGATTGGTGATGTGTTCGCGAGCCGGGTAGCCCTGGAACGGACTGTGAAATGGGTTCGGTCGCACGGATGTCACTGCCTCTCTATTTATGATCGTCCTCGTCTCAAACCGAGAGTTGCCTGCTCAAGCGTCTCCATGAAGCTACGTTGCGTTCCTAGAGTGTCCGCAAGGCCTCGCTAATGATCCTCAGTTCGCGGTTAGTGCGAGCGCCGTAACCATCACCGGAACGGGCGAACCAGTCCAGCTCTAGGAGAGACCGGCAAATGCGGAGAATCTGCCAGGATTCACCCAGGCAGGCATAACGCCGTCTTGAGTCATCGGAAAGACGAGCCCAATATGCCTCACGCAGCGCTGCAACATCACCAAGCGGCTCATTCATCCGCAGGCTGGTGTCGACGAGCCCCACCAAGTCAAGCAATCCGGGACCGATGGCGGCTGTGGCCCAGTCTACCATTTGGATCTGACCGCCAGTGATAAAGACGTTACCGCTATGGCTGTCACCGTGCAGCAAGGTGAGCGGATAACACTCCAACACCCCATGTATCGCGGACCAGTCCCAGAGCAGGCGTTCTTCAACATCGGCCAGCAACTCGTGCTCTACCCCGGTGAAGCAGCCGGAAGTCAGCTGCGCTCTTACCTGATCCCAAACTGTCCCAACCAGACGACCTATCTCTGCTAGGACGTTTGGCAAGCCTGACGCCTGAGCAGCTAGACCCGAGCGGCCGCTCTGCTCATGGAAGTCAGCCAACGCCTCTGCTGCCGCTTGGTATTGCGCGGGATTCCTAGTCAGATAAAGTTGCTCACCTAGTGCCTGCTGAAGCAACAGCCAGGGCTCGCCGTCGATGACGCAGCAACTGGCAGGGGGTGCCGGAAAACCGGGCACCTGAGCTGCCAGCTGATAGACGGCTAATTCGCGAGCCAGCCCCTCCCGGGCCAGCTTGGCATAAAGTGTATGGTTGGCAGCGCCCGCTTTAGCCGTGATACGCAGAACACGGGAACTGGACCAGTCCCGGATTTCCTCTATGTCAGCGATCTCCACCGGCTCATGCAGCCAGGCAGCCACCGCTGCTTGCCACTCAACAATTAGGTCCATTTTGCTCACCTCTCTTTACATCATCTTAAGCCGACGGTAGCGCGAACAAAAAGGGGGAACGGTCAGGACAGCTATTCTTGTTGAGTTAGTTAATTTATATTATTCTCCAGCCTTGACCAGTTCAACGGCTTCCTTGCCAGAGATGTGCTCTATGTCGATGGCCACTATGTGCGAACGTGTGCATCCGGCTACTGCCTTATGCTTGGCTTCTTCCGGCTGGTCCGCCGCATACTTCTCAATTAAAGCACTAAACGCCTCTACCCATTCATCACCCTCTGCAATTCGAGCCTTGCCAAAGGCAATCACGCTGCGGAAGTAGGTGGTGTATTGCTCACTGACGATTTTGTCTTCATCCACTACCGAAAAGGAGGCCTTGGGGTTCTTGATGATGGCGTCAATCTTGTGTCCGGCCTTGGCTGAATGAAAATAGATCCTGCCATTCAGGTAGACGTAGCTGAGGGGGACCGCATAGGGGTAGCCATTGTCACCCAGGCAAGCCAGGGTGCCATTGGTACATCTGTCCATCACAGCTCGGGTATCGTCGGCTGACAACAACTGCTTAGCTCGTCTCATTTCTCTGAACACCGCCTTATCCTCGCTTTCATCAGTTTGCCTGCCCGGCTGTTCGCAGCCCAGCGCGGACATTTGCTCAAGCTATCCGTTAGGGGATGTATACTGCCAATGAGTGGTTCGGATTTCAGACTGCGAGCGCTATTGTCATCCTACCATGCATTCCTAGCATGGGTATCTACAGCTGTCTCAAATGTATTACTGTGCAGAAACTGGGAGTAAGTCTTATTGCTGGTGATAACCCCTAAGACGCTATGATATAATTAACTAACATCATCGTAGAGGACTGAGGAAATGAAGCTTTGTCCGGAATGCAAAAGCGATAGCCTGGCTAGAACATCATCTACGGGGCTGAGGGTAATCGTCTGTGTTGTGCTGTTGTTCATTCCCTATGGATTTTTTTTCTGCTGGATACCGTTTATCCTTCCCCATTCATTTCGCTGCAACATCTGCGGGGCAGAGTTGAAGGCTCCCGATTTGCTAGATCTGGATTGGCGAGAACGGGATGTGCTGATGGAGCAACACCGATGGCTGGAGGCAAAGCTTAACCCCATGCTGGATCAGTGGGTGGCAGACCAGCAGGCTAACCTAGGCAAGATTGTGAAGAGCAAGGGGCAGTTCATGCTGTTGCAGGTGGCAAAAAAGGATGTAAGACCATTTAGGATAGTGGACTACACTGCTTTGGAACAGGCTGCCGAACTGGTGCTGAATGAGAAAGTCTCTGCAGAGTTCAAGATCTTTGACCTTCCACCGCTCTCGTACAGCCCCTACCGGGATAGGACTGGTCAGTCAGACCGCCAGCAAAGGCGGTTGACAGAGTTAGGACGACAGTTGCTGACCGGGCGAGAGGTGGAACTGATCAGATCCGGCGAAGACGCTTTGCATGTGGCACTGAGCCAAGAACAGGGACTGCAACAGGTTAGGGTGAAGCGGGAACAGCCCGCCAGGTCAGAAATGTAGGTTTGGATCATCAGCGGTGCGGGAGGGAGCTTTCGCACCGCTGGCTGTTTGCCTGCTGGTTATCTTTGTTGGTCGCGATACCACTCTAGCGCCTTCCGTTCCACCTCTTTCACGAAGCTGTCCTTGCCCTCCATGTAGCCATAGATATCGTCGGGGAACTGCTGGGCCAGGCGGGCCTTCAGTTCGCCATATTCCCTGGCTGTGTCCGGGTGGGCGCGCAGGTAGTCCCTAAAGGCCAGGTGACGGTCAACTGTCTCGGGGTGATCCGCCTGAAAAGCATGCACGTGGTGGGTGCGGTGCTCGTTTCCACCCTTACGGAAGTAGCGCCGGCCGGGAATGCCACATTCGCCCATGGCTTCGTAGCCCAAGGCGGCCATCTGCTCGTTAAGTTGATCTACCTGGGTGATATCCCGGACCAACGGCATCATGTCTATGATCGGTTTGGCCTGCAGTCCAGGCACGGAAGTGCTGCCGATGTGGTGGATGTCCACCAACAAGGGGCCAAAGACAGCCCGCAGCCGCTCCGCTTCCTGCTGGAACATTTCCGGCCATCTCTCGTCATATTCTACAACCACAATATTCCTCATACTCATCGACGCCCGGCCTCCTTCAAAAGATATGGCTTTGGCGACCAGATGTGGTCTGATCCTGCATGGTCATATGTTCCGCTCAGCTGTGACCAGCACCTGCGCGAATTCGCGCTGGCCAAAGTTTTCTTGGAGGGTTTGTGCCTAAATTGGCACTGGGCGACCGGAGCTAAGCCTAGAGGTCAGCCCTCCATTCGGAACAAACGACCCATCGATTAAGAATGAGTACGGGAGGGATCGCGTTGACTGAGACGAAACCGCAACCGTCGCTGGGACCAGGTTGACAGCATGCTATGCACTGCGTGGCACCCATCCCTTCTATCTGCAGGGCTTAGGCGATGCCACCGTGTTATTCAGCTCCGGCGAGCAGTTTTCTATCGTCAGAATCAAGTAAAATAGAGACAACAGGATAGGCAAACCCCCGGGGCATGCTGAGGTGCCACGGGGGTTGTTGTCTACTCATCTCTTAAGGTGCCACCACGCGGTTGGTCAGGGTACCCAGGCCCTCTATCTCTATCCGTATTTCATCGCCTACCTGCATGGGGCCGATGCCGGAAGGTGTGCCGGTGAGGATGACATCGCCAGGGTGCAGGGTGATCACCTGCGAGACGAAGCTGACCAGCTGGGGAATGGTGAAGATCAGGTCGGAGGTGCTGCCGTCCTGCTTTACCTGACCGTTGAGTATAGCTTTCAGGCGCAGGTTGCTGGCGTCAATGCCGGTGACGATGCTCGGCCCCAGGGGACAGAAGGTGTCGAAGGACTTGGCGCGGGTCCACTGGCCGTCTTTGCCCTGCAGATCGCGGGCAGTGACGTCGTTGGCGATGGTATAGCCAAAGACATACTGCAGCGCATCTCTTGCATTCACCTGATGGCAGCGCTGGCCGACGACAATAGCCAACTCGGCCTCGTAGTCCAGCCGCCCCACCATCGGCCAATAGACGATGTCCCCTTGGTGCGGCAGCAGCGAGGTGTGGGGTTTGAGGAAGATAATTGGTTCGTTGGGCAGGTTCATGTCCAGCTCCATGGCGTGCCGACGGTAGTTCAGTCCCACACAGACGATGCTGCTGGGTTGGCAAGGGGTAAGCAGGGTGACGCTGTTCAGCGGGACAACCCGGTCGGTCAGTTGATGTTCGGAGAAGATGTCGCCCTGGATGACGGCAATCTGGTCGCCCTGCAGCAGCCCGTAGCAGGTGCTGCCGTCGAGGGAGAAGCGCACGTATTGTTTGGACATAGGGTATCACTCCTTTTTGGGCGTTGTATGTGGGTGTACTGGGAACCGGACCAGAGTTTTGTCAGGGATAGAATACGACAGCGAGCGGGCAATTCCCTTGCGAAAGAAGACCTTTCGCCGCTCATACTCCAGTTGCCCCGGCCGATCCTGGCGGCATGGCGGAGCTGGATCATCGTCGGGTCGCGCTGGAGGTAGTTCGTGCCATAGCCTGCCACATTCGCGCCGATACTTAGCAAGACCAACAGGGGCAGCTCGCGAATGCGGAAAAACCGAAAACACCCTCTCTGCTAATTCAGCAGGAATCTTGCTCTCAGATGACTAATTAAGTAGCGACCACAAGTATCTCCGAGTCTTCCAGTCCTAAGGATGTCATCTATGGAAGGAAGGCCGTTAGGGTGGCAGGGGAAACCCGGTCGCCTCCCGTCTGGAAAGGAGTAATCTGCGGCCGCTGACGCATGGCTTAGCTTGCGTCCGTTTGCCTTGCGCCTCCTTTTCAGAGCATGTTTGCTACTTGGAAAGGAGGTTTTTGCTTGCGCGGGAAATCGCCTGCTCTGGCGCGGGGCGCAATTCTGCTTTGCCTGCTGCTTGCTGTCGGCATGGCGTTAGTCTACCCCCGCCCGGGGCTGCCCTTTGAGGTGGCAGAGGGCGAAAAGGTGCGGCGGCTGAAGCAACACGAAGTTGATGATATCGTGGGGGTCTACCTGGCAGAAAGAGATGCGGGCAGTCGCCTGGTGCAAATCGTCAGCAGCCAAGGGTTTAAAGGCCTGATGCAGTTTCAGGTGGATATAGACCTGAACACCGAACAAATCAGCCAAGTACGGGTGTTGTCCCAACAGGAGACCGAGGATTATGGCGGCTACGTCACCGAAGGCTGGTTCTTGGACAGATTTGTCGGCAAGAACGTCGGCACCAAGCTAAGATTAGTCAAGTTAGCGGCCAGCTCGCCAGAAGAAGTGGTGGCCATCACCGGAGCAACCGTCACCAGCCGGGGGGCTCTGGATGCGGTAAACAAATGCCTAGATAACTATCAGAGACTAAAACGGGAGGATTGATGATCGTGAAGTTGACCAGGAAAGCGTTAGTCTATCTGTTGCTGATGGGCCTATTGGGCCTGCTGCTTACGGGCTGCTCCAGCCCGGCACCGATCGATGAGCCCAACAACCAGGAAGATGAAGGCGTAATAGCGTTCATTGGCCTGCCGGATGGCGACAAGGAGATCGCCGTGGCTGATCTGAAGGAAATGGAGCCATATGAGACTGAGGCGTTAGGGATCAGCTCTTCGGGCGAAGAGGCCACCCATGAGGTGAAGGGCGTGCTATTGGCCGATCTGCTGACCGACTGGGGAGTGGAGCAGCAAAGTCTGCAGAGCATCCGTGCGGTGGCCAAGGATGGCTATGCCATGGAACTGCCGGGCGAGATTCTGCAGGGCGAAGTGATCCTGGCCTATGAATACGATGGAGAGCCCCTGTTTGAAGAAAGCGGCCCCATCCGCTTGATCGTGCCCAATCAGCGCTCCATGTATTGGCTGAGGGGACTGGCCAGCCTGGAGATCAGCGGCGGAGGCAGCGGAGCGACTGCAGAGACCGACGCAACTAGAATTGTGTTCATCGAGACAGCTATCGGTTTGGTGCCCCATTATGACTACACCTATTACGAGAGCAATGACCAAGCAGTGAAGGTGGACGAGCTGTTTGCCAAGCTGGGCATAGAGGCCACCGAAGGCACTGCAGCCCTGTGCGCAGCCGACGGCTTCGAGAAGAACGAGCAGGTAGCCACCCTGCGGCAAGGCTATCTCAAGTTCACTGGAGAAGCAGCACCGCTGTTCCTCTCCCCCGACCTGCCCAAGGGCATGCATGTGAAGCAGATCCTGTGGATGGCCGTGGAAGATACGGCGCTGGTTTCCTTCGTGCATGCGGGCGAGGCGTGGGAACAGAAGACGGTGGGAGACATCTCCGGCGTGCCGCTGACCGCCATTTTAGAGCAGGTTGGGGTACAGTCGGATGTGGGCTATATTCTCAAGGCGAGTGATGACTACACGGTGGAAATCGAGGCGGCCGACGCGGCCGATGGGCTGGTCTACATCAAGGATGACGTTGTGCGGGTCAGCTTCAGCCAGCTGCCCAAGAGCAGCAGCGTCAAGGGCCTGCTGAGTATCGAAGCCAAGTAGCGGGCTGCAGCGAGCAGCTCCTATTCCTCAAAACCTCCTGCTATTCCCAGCGAGCTAGTAGCCTAGACCCTTCGTTGCACTCAGGGTGACAGTCGCTAGGCGACTGTCTACAGCGATTGTCATTCCGAGCGCAAGCGATGAATCTGGATCCTTCCGCGAACTTTATGCTCGCCTGTCGAAGTGCTCAAGATGACTCGGCAAAGCCTGGCAGGAGAGCCTTCACCCACGATAACCGTTCACAGGCCGGGAACATTGTTTCCGCTTTAGAGCCAAATAAGGAGGAGACATCGAATAATGAAGAAGAGTATATCCATTGCGATCTTGCTGTTGGTCACCGCGTTGGTCTTCACCGCCTGCCAGCAGCCGGCGCAGCCGACTCCCAATCCCGATGAGCAGCAGCCCGGCGATGATGTGCTGCAGTGGGCAGTCACCTTTGTTAAAGCAGACGGCAGCACTGTGGAGCTGACCCACGCAGACGACCTGGAGCTGGTGGAAATCGAGGCTACCAAGGCACGCAAGGATGGCAGCGAAGAGAAGCAGCAATGGAAAGGAGTGCCGCTGCAGGCTGCCTTGGATTATCTGGAGTTGACGGAGTTTGAGGTAATCGCCGCTGAATCGGCTGACGGATATTCGGTAGATCTGGACAAGGAAATGGTAGCCGACGAAGGGACCATCATTGGACTGGAGCTGAACGGCGAGCCGTTGGCGGAAGACGCTGGCCCAGCCCAATTGGTGGTGGCCAGCCAGCGCTCTAACTTCTGGATTAAGCAGCTGAGCAAGATCACGCTCAAGTAGCGTGGGCAAAGATGATTAGCCGCGCGCTCAGGCGTTTTTCACTATTTCAGTTGGTCATTCTGGCTTTGGTGGCCGCCCTGGGGGTGGCCTCCAAGCCAGTGGTGGTTCCGTTGGCCCATATGATCACCGGCCCGCTGATGATTCCCGGCGGGGTGTTGGCCGGTGGCTTTTATATGCTGTGGATCGTGCTGGGGGCTGGCTTAATGGATCGCCGGGGTGGGGGGACGCTGATCAGCCTGGTACAGGCTATCCTGATCGTCTCGCTGGGCCTCTATGGCACCCACGGCATCGTCAGCTTCCTGACCTATCTGGCACCGGGTCTGGCTGTCGACCTGGTGTTCTGGCCGGGCGGCCGTTGGCGGGGCAGTTCCCTCGCCTTCTTTACCGCAGGGCTGATGGCCAACATCTGCGGCAGTTATCTGGTTAACTTAGTGTTCTTCCGCCTGCCCTGGATTCCGTTGCTGCTCAGCTTAAGCACCGCTGCTTTATCTGGAGGGCTGGGTGGTCTGATTGCTTATGCCGTGGTGCACAAGCTGCGGCAGACGGGATTGATGGGTTTAGGCGTCAGCGAGAATGACAAGTCTTCAGTTGAATGAAGCGAAGCAAATAGAACCGTCTCCGTTGTTTCGTAAATGGAGCGAGACAAAAAGAACCGTCCCTTTTGTTCCGGTGGAGAGGAGGGGTAAGTGGCGATGAAGAGGATAATGGCAGTTGTGGCGCTGGTGGCCATGCTGGGCATCGGCTATTGGCTGGGGCAGAGCCATGGTATTCGGAAGGGTGCAAACCTGCCTAGTACGGCGCTGACGATTGTTGGCGATGTGGCGACGACGGTGTGGGTGGAATCGCTGCAAGGCATGCAGCGGGAGCTGGAGACGGTCACTCTGGAGAAGGGATCTATCCAGGCGATTCCTCTGCAATCGTTAGTTCAGTTGGCGGAGCCGCTAGCGGATAAGAACAAGGTGGTCCTACGGGGAGTGGACGGGGTGGCCGCCGAGCTGAGCCAACTGGAAGGCGCATACATCACCTATTCGGCGGAGCACGGCTGGCATGCGAAAAATCCCAACCATCCGGTGAGCAGCAACATCAAACACCTGCAGGATATCATTGTGGTGGCCGAGGGATTCTCCTGGGACCGGGGCATCAACATCATGACCTCGGAGGAGAACCTGGACAACTTCACCGTAGGACAGCTGCTCAACGACGAACTATCGCTGGTGCGGATAGTGGACGGCACGGCCACGGTGGAGCATGAAGGACAACGGATCAGCTCGTCCGCAGTGGTCTTCAAGCGGATGCTGGGGCTCGGCCAGCTGCTGGAGCGAGTTGAGCTGCCGGAGCCAGAGAACCTGGCGGTGATGGGTGAAAACGGCGCTTTCGTCATGGTGGACATGTCCATGGGCGGTTATCTGGAGGTGGGCGAGCACTCGGTGAACTATGTGGTCCTCGGCGACTACAGCCAGACGGTGAGGGACGTGCGAGCGATGATGTTCAACGCGCCGGAACTGTCCATCATGCAGACCTTTGATGACACGGTGCGGCGGTTGGAGAACGGCGAGAAGGTGATGATCGCCTTCTTGGACGGGCTTAGCTATCGGCAGTATCGCCGGGCCGTGGAGACTGGAATGGCACCCTATCTGCAATCGCTGCCGCCGGCAGAGAAGGCGCTGAGCATATACCAGCCGGTGACCAACGCCGGGTTTGCCGCCATGATTACCGGGCAGCCTCCGGGGGTGAATGGGGTGCACTCGCGCAGCCAACGGGGATTGAACGTGCCCAGCATCTTCGGACGGGCGGTGGAGCTGGGCCAGAAGGCCATCCTGGTGGAAGGCAATATTCAGATCCTGGACACCGAGGTGGATCCCCGCCTCAATCTGGACCAGAACCAGCAGCATGGCACCGATGACGAGGTGTTTGCCTCCGGGTTGCAGGCCATTGCTGAGCAGCCGGATCTGCTGATGGTGCATTTCCACGGCATCGACGACTGCGGGCATCAGTTCGGACCGCTGGCAGAGCAGACGCTGCAGAAGATTCAGCAGGTGGATTCCTACCTGCAGGCGCTGGCCGCAGAGTGGGACGGCACCATCATCGTGGTGGCCGACCACGGCATGCACGTCGAGGGTGACGGCGGCAGCCACGGGCAGGCCCGGGCAGAGGATTTTGTGGTGCCATACATCGTGAGATAATGCAAAAACGGGGACAGTCCCCATTTTTGCATTAGAGGAGGATGAGCGGATGAAGAAGGTTCTAATCGGCGTGGTGGGTCTGTTGGTGGTGGTGATCGCCATCACTGGATATGTGAACTGGCGGCAGAGCGCCGCCCTGCGGGAAGCTCAGGCCAACGCTACGCTGGCAGTGACTTGGGGCGATGACAACTCGGCCACTTTGAGCATGCAGCAGGTGCAGGCACTGCCGGCGGAAGAATTCGCGGTGGTGCAGCGGAGCAGCGACGCGCCGGATAGCGATCAGGTGTTTAAGGGCGTGGCGCTAAAGGTGGCGCTCTCGGAACAAGGGGTGCCCTTGGACGATAGCAGCCTGGTGACGGTGAAAGCGGCAGATGGTTATGCGGTTGCCCTCACCGGCAGCGAAGTGCTGCAGGATGAAAACGTCTATTTGGTCTACCAACGGGGAGGCGAGCCTCTGGGCACCAAGGCATCGGGTGGAACCGGCCCCTTCCAGCTGGTCATTCGCCAGGATACCTACGCCCAGCGTTGGTGCAAGTTTGTGAGCGAGATTCAGGTAAAATGAAGCCGCTAATCGAGGTCAAGCAGTTATCCTTTAGCTACAGTAAGCAGTCCCCTCCCCTGTTTGAGCAGGTCGATCTGGAAATCTTCCCAGGGGAAGTGGTGGCGTTGCTGGGCAAGAGCGGGGCCGGCAAGAGCACCCTTTGTCATTGCCTGGCCGGCATCATTCCCCACCTGATCAAGGGGCAGATCAGCGGCCAGGTGCGGGTGGACGATCTGCTCACCACGGACAGCAATCCTCCCACCCTGGCCCAAAGGGTGGGGGTTGTGTTTCAGGATCCGGATATGCAGCTGTTCATGCCCACGGTGGAGGACGAACTGGCTTTTGGACTGGAGAATCTTTGCCTGCCGCCCCAGGAAATTGGGGAACGGATTGAGCAATGCCTACAGTTGGTGGGCATGAGCGCCAAGCGTCTGTGTCACCCCCATCAGCTCTCGGGGGGAGAGAAGCAGCGGGTGGCGCTGGCTGCTGTGTTGGCCATGAACCCCCAGGCGTTGATTTTGGACGAGGCCTTCTCCCAGCTGGACCGCGCCGGTCGCGGCGCCTTGAAGCAGATTATGCTACAGCTTAAGGACGCAGGCAAGGCGATAGTGATGGTGGAGCACGATTGGTCCAATCTGGACATCGCAGATCGGGTGCTGGTGCTGAAGGAGCGGCAACTGCAGCCTTTTCGGGGTGAACTATGAGCGAGTGCAAATCGGTGATTGTTGCTCGGGACGTTAGTTTCAGCTATCCCAAGGGCCCCCCGCTGTTCGAACGGCTCAACTTGACGCTGTATCAGGGCGAGTTTACGGCCATCGTGGGCGAAAACGGCAGCGGCAAGACGACACTGGGCAAGTTGCTTTGTGGCATCCTGCGCCCCGCCGGGGGCAGCGTGAGCATTTTGGGGGAGGAGAGCCATAACCTCAGCCTGGGGAGCATCGGGCAGAAGATCGGCTATCTGTTTCAGAACCCGGATCAGCAGCTGTTTGCGCTGACGGTGCGGGAGGAGCTCTGCTGGCCGCTGCAGCTGCGGGGCGAAGATGCGGAGTCGGTGCGGCGGAAGGTGGGGCAGGTGCTGGGAAGGTTCCAGCTTGCGGGCTTGGAGGACAAGCTGCCCTTCCGCTTGAGCCGTGGGGAGAAACAACGGTTGGTGCTGGCGGCGATTATGCTGCAGCGGCCCAGCTACCTGATTTTGGACGAGCCCACCAGCAGCCTGGATCAGGAGCGGCGGGCAGGATTGTCCCAAGTGCTGCAGGAGTTGCAGGCAGAGGGCATCGGCATGGCTGTGATCACCCATGATTCAGATTTTCTGCAGCAGCATGCACAGCGGGTGATCCAACTGCGGGAAGGGAGGGTGGTGGCCGATGAACGGGTCTCGCCTTGACCCCAGAACCAAGCTGGTGATCGTGCTGTCCATCTCTTCCCTGGGTGTGTTCATCGGCGACCCCTGGGTGCTGCTGGGTGTAGCCGGCGTATCCTGGCTGCTGGCCACCCTGCTGGGCGGCAACCCTGGGGGCGCCGCCCGGCGCTGGCGCCGGATGCTGTGGCTGTTTCTGCCCATCGTCTTGATGCAGAGTGTGTTTGCGCCTGGGGGCATGCGGTTATTAGGCATCGGCTCGCTGACCCTGCTCAGCAGCGGCGGACTGCTGAAGGGGTTGGCCATGCTCTGCCGGCTGCTGATTGTGGTGGTGGCCGCCAGCATCATGACCACGTCCAACTCGCGCGATGTGGTGCAGGGACTGATCCAGTGGAAGTTGCCTTATGAGATCGCCTTTATGGTCTCGCTGGCGGCGCGCTTCTTGCCCATGCTGGGCGAGGAAGTGCGTGACTCGCTGACGGCGCTGCAGCTAAGAGGCATCGAGCCAGAGGCTCTGCCGCTACGGAAACGCCTGCAGCTCTATTCGTACCTGCTGATGCCGGTGATGGTCAGCACGGTGATTCGGGCGGAGCAGCTTTCATTGGCCATGGAGATGCGTGCCTTTCGCGCCTTCCCCACCCGTACCAGCCACCGCAGCTTGCAGCTTAGGGGAGCGGATTATGCCTGGATGCTAGGCAGCGCGGCGGTGACGGTGGCGGCCTTGGTTGCCCTGCGCTAGAGCGGGTGTGAGAAAATAATCCGTAAGCGCTGGCGCTCAGGGTGTCCGCATCGTGTCATTCCGAGCGCAGCGAGGAATCTATACGGAGGTGAACAACAAGATGCGTATCTTTTCGGTTTCCGGCATCAGCAAGTCCGGAAAGACGACTACCATAGAAGAGATCATCAAAGAACTACGGCGGCGGCGATACACCGTGGGCAGCATCAAGGACATCCACTTCGAGGCCTTTGCCATCGATGGCCCGTCCACCAACACCGCCCGCCACCGCCGGGCGGGATCAGAGCTGGTCACCGCCTGGGGGCTGGCCGAGACAGATGTTCTCTTCCCCACCCGGCTGCCCCTGGAGCAACTGCTCCGCTTCTATAGCCAGGACTTTGTGATCATCGAAGGTTTTGCCGAAGGGCCCATCCCCAAAATCGTCACGGGGCATTCGCTGGAACGGGTGGATGAGCGGTTGGACGACCTGACCTTCGCTATTTCCGGACGCATTGCCGCCGGTATGGATGAGTACCGGGGGCTGCCGGCGCTGAGCGCACTCACCCAGGTGGCCGAACTCTGCGACCTGATTGAAGAAAAAGTGTTTGAACGGCTACCCCACTTTCCTGGAGAGTGTTGCGCCGCCTGCGGGCAGGATTGTGTGCAGCTGGCCGCTCGCATCCTCAAGGGGGAAGCCCAGCGCAGTGACTGCCGCCTGGTGGCCGAGCGGCAGAAGGTGGAGCTGTGCATCGACGGCGAGCCGATCAAGATGGTGCCCTTTGTGCAGAGCATCCTCTATAACGCGGTGCGGGGCGTGGTGACGGAGTTGGACGGTTACCAGCCGGGCAAGAAAGTGGAGATCAAGATTGGCTCCATTTGAAGACCTGCTGGACCCGGCTGATTGGGAGCAACTGGAGGTCTGCCGCTATCAAGTGGTGCGGCAGTTCCGCAGCAAGAGAAACCAGGTCTGTCTGGTACGGGTAAGCCGAACAGACGGGACCGCAGGGGAGCTGGTGGTGAAGCGGGCGGGAGAGCAGGTTGTGGATTTGAGTCGCGAGGCAAGTCTGCAGGCGCTGCTTCATCAACGGGGGCTAGCGGTTCCCCGGGTGCTGCTGGCAAAACCCCGCTGCCTGGTGATGCAATACATCACCGGAGAGACCCTGGTAGACTATCTGGAGCAGGTGGAACGGGAATACCCCCTCTGCCCAGAAACGCTGCAGAGCGCAGTACGCCCGCTAGCTCAGCAACTAGCCGCCTGGTTGCAGCTGTTTTATCGGATCACCGCGGACAGCTTTGGCCGCGCCATGATCAGGGGCGACGTCAACCTGCGCAACTTCCTCGTCCGCGATGATAAAATCTTTGGAGTGGATTTTGAGGATGCCCGGCCGGGTGACATGGCCGAGGATGCAGGCCGCATCCTGGCCTTTGCCCTCACCTACGACCCGGCTTTCACCCCCTGGAAGCGAGCGATCGTAGAGGAGCTGTCCCTGGCTTTTCGGGAGGTGCTGCAGCTGGCGGCAAAGCCCCTGCAGCGCGCGATGGAGGCTGAACTGCAGGCAATTCGCGAACGAAGATAGCAAGTTACAGCGGGACGTGTACCTTGTAACCCGAGTGTTACGAGGTACACGTCCCGCTGTAACATTCATTCTCTTAAGGGATGGAGACCAGGATGAACATGTTATAGTCAATACCGTCGTCCTGGTTGCTGCCATGGATGGCGTGGATGCTCTGGAAGATGATGCGCAGCTGAGCGTCTCTGCCGGATGCATCCAGGGTCATCTGCTCAGGGCCCAGGAGTCTCTCGGATAAGTCCCCAGCGGCCATCAGGTTGGTAACGAAGTCATTCAGGCCGGTGGCCACCAATTCTGTCCCCGCACTATCCTGTATGGACACCCGCGCTTCTTGTGGCGACTGGCGCTCCACTACCAGTCGGTAGGTGCTGCCCCGCACCGTGAAGCTTTGGGTGATGGTCCGTGTTTGCTGATAGCGATAGGCCGTGGCCTCCAGCAAGACGTCGTAGCCGCTGATCGGCAGCGGGCCTTGTCGATTGAGGTTGGCATAGAAGCGAGTGATATTCTCCGCCATGTAGCTATAGGTAGGCTCAAAACCCAAGGCCTGCTCCATGTCCCGATAGGGCTCGAAGTCCTGGGGCAGCCAAGATACTTGCGGCAGGTAGCCGCGGTGATTCAGGTAGTTGAGGATATTGGTGGTCTCCCGGCGCACGTCCAGGTCCACATCACTTTGGGGGTGCAGCTCTCCGTCCACCAGGATTCCCGCCGCTTGCAGCATCCCTTCCAGCCGCGACACCTGGCTGAGGCGCGAGACAGTGAAAGCGTCCACCGGAGGAACGATGGAGGCGATGGCCAGGCTGGCGGCCAAAACGGCGATGATGCCGTTCCTGGTCACCGGGCGCAATGAGAGCGCGATGCCGACGATCAAGGAGAAGATGCCAAACAGAGTCAGGTAGTAGCGGGACTCGGTGATGCCATAGGCCCGCAAACGAATGGATACCGAAACCAGCTGCATGATCACCACCGGAATCAGCACCTTGGGAAAGAGGTGCTGATAGAGCACGGCCGAGCGGTTGTTCAGGCGGCTGGCCAGAACATAGACCAGCAGGCCAGCGGCGGCGTAACCCAGGATCATCGGCCCCAACTGGCCGATAGGCCATTCCCTGGTGACGCCGATCTTGACGAAATAGGCCAGCAGCACCAGGGTGTAGGCACTGATCAGCGGGATAGCGATCTGGGCCACCAGAATCTCCAAGATACGAGGATACTGGCTGGACTCCTGGGCGGCAATCCGGTCGGCCATTTGGTCCGAGTTGAACCGGGGCAGCAGCGACAGGTAGTGGATGGTGGCGAACAGCATCCAGACGATGGCCAGCATGTAGCCAAAGGTGTCGCTGTCCACGTCGAACAACAGGATATCGATGGCCACAATCAGCGCCGCTAGTCCGGCGGAGAGCACCCCGGCGTAGAGGATGGACGTCATCGCTGACTTGAAATGGACCAAAGCCACGCTGTTGAAATCGAACCTGCCCCCAAGCGACGGCAGCCAGATGAACGCACAGAACATGGCAAAGACGGCCACTGCTGTTCTGGCACCGACCTCGTAGTCTATCGCCGGTGCCCCGGCAATGATCAGGTAGTAGCCCAGAGTGAACAACACAGACACAATGTAGACGGCGGAGCGGCGCCCGGCCAAGCTGGGAAAGCGCTCGCAGGCAAATTGCGCAGTGATTCCCAGGAAGGCTGCAAACAGGCAGACGAACATCAGCTTCTGGATCAGCAGGCTGGGGGTACTATGCAAGGAGATCATGTAACAGGTCAAAGCTGTGCTGCCAACCAGGCTAAGCACGGTCAGCGGGAACCGCCAGATCGCCTGGCCCAACCCCCGCAGGGTGCGGGCAACTGTCTCAATCAACCTTCCCATATCTTCTGTCCCCTCTCTTTCTTCTGGGCGGAGCGGAAAACGAGAGCCAACTATATCTAGTTAGTGAATTGTGCCAGGGCGCTCGGTCATTTATGACGGCGACCTGTGCTGAGAGAATATATACCCATTTAATTAGACGTAATGCACAATCAAAAGATGCGCCTGGGGGAAAATACCTGGCCGCGAGGACTGCGCGGCGGTACTGGGCGGACGACACCGCCGGGTTGCTTGCGAAAGCGTAGACGCTTTGGTTACAGGGCTGGCCGGTAAGTGATAAAATGGCGTTACAATGTGATCAGTGGAGGTGTGGCCATGAAAAGGCTTGTTCGGGCCATCTTACTTATTCTAGCCGTTGGTCTGCTCTGGTCGCAGCCAGCCGTGGCACATGCTGCCCCCCGCCTGGCACCTCAAATTCGCCCGGAAATGGAGTTGCTGGCCGGGGTTTTGACTCAGACAACCTGGATCGACCGGCATGGTCCCCAATCGGAGGGGAACGAGTACTATCGCGCTTTGCGAGACTTCTTCTCCGATTATCAATCGCATGAGGCAATCAAGCTGGCGCAGGAATTGACCAACCTGGGCTATACCTATGATGCGCCTATTGCCTTTATCTGTCACTTGGGCCCGTTGCCGGACTTGGAGCTGCAACACGAGTACTCGGAATACATTGTGGGCAGGGCGCACGGCAGGGAACGGCTGGAGCGGTTCCGGTCGGCCCTAAAGGACCTGGCAGCGGAATCGAATTTCATGGAATTCTATCGGTCGTGGCAGCCCCGCTACCAGCAGTGGGTGGAGGCAGCCAACATGGACGGGGAGATGGTGGTCAACTGGTTGGAGCAATTCTTTGGCCAGGAAGCCTCAGAATTCCAGATCATTCTGGCGCCAGCCATGTTCCCGGGTGGTGGATATGGTGCCACCGTAACCACCGCCGAGGGCGAGAAGATATCCTTTCAGGTGGTACGCGAACGGGGAGAAAGCACCGCTGAGCCGAGCTTTCCCAGCGGATTGGGTTTGGAATACCTGTCTCTGCATGAGTGGGGCCACTCGTTCGTCAATCCGGCTTTGGAGGCCCGTTCCGACCTGGTGGGCCGGCTGGTCAGGTTCTTCCGACCGGTATCCCGAGAAATGAAAGCCCAAGCCTATGGCAGCGTACATGTATTCATGAACGAGCAGGTGCTGCGGGCGGTGACCACACTGGCCGCAGAGGAGCTATATGGTCAGGAGAGATACGAGCAGTTCCTGGCCAATGAAATGGACGCTTCCTTCTACTTGACTGAGGGCATCGTGAACATTTTGCGGGACTACCAGAACAATCGTGACACTTATCCCAACTTCGACGCCTTCGTCCCGGTGCTGCTGGAGCGGATAGGAGAATTGGCTCCCGGTCCCTGGTGGAAAGGGCTTGGCCTCTACTGGCAAGTGGCAGCCATCGTTGTCGGCATCATCCTGTTGCGCTGGTCAATGGCCAGACGTGGTCAGCAACGACACCGATCCTAATGATTAGCAAGGGATTGCCCTGGGAACCTCACCACAAGTTGGTGCGAGGCCTCGGCAATCCCTGTTTCTTCGCCCTTATGCCTGGCACATGGTAGGGAACATGAATCGCTCCGGGAATTTGAAGTCTGCAGGCAGGAAGAAGAGACCGTCCGACGACTGCCAATCCTCGCACGCGAGCGGCAGGCTAGTCTGATCCGGGGTAAAATGGAACTGCAGCCGCTTGACTCCCGCCGGGACGATGGCGGCAACGATCTGATCCAGATTGAACGGCCGGGCACTGATCACGTCGTAGAGCTGCAGCAGCTCTCCTTCCACCCGATGGATGGTGACGGCGTCCAATTCCGGCAAGTAGTAGACATCCTGACCACATAGATGCAGGCAGTAGAACATCAGCAGCCAGGCAACGTTGACTACACCCAAGGTCTGTGAAACCGGTTGGCGCTGGCGGCTGAGACGTAGCAGCGTCTGCAAGTCTGCCGGCAGCGACAGGTCCAGGCGGCGCGGGGCTTGCGGCGCTGATGCCAGTTGCCCCAGCGAGACGGAAAACTGCTGCTGCTCTAGGCGCTGGAAACCGAACCGGGGATAGAAGTCCAGCACCGAACGGTTGGCAAACAGGAAAGCCAGGTCATAGGAGTTGGCATATTGCGAAAGGGCGAAGCGCATCAGCTTCCCCGCCAACCCCTGCCCCCGATGATCCGGGTGGGTCATCACCGTCCCCACCTGGATGGCCTTGATTGGCTTACCATGACAAACCATGTCCATGCGGCTGATGGATACGTTAGCTATCACTTGCTCATGGTACAGATAGGAGAAGCAGACATACGCGTCGCCCCAATAGCCCAAGTTGTACCAGTGCTCAAAATCGATGCTGAATATCTGTTTGGCCAGCAGCCCGAAGCTTTGACGATAATCAGCGTGATGTTTGTAGTCATGGATCAACCGGTATTCCTGCACTGACCATACCTCCCGGTGCGCTACAGATTGCAGTCCTTATCCTCTATGTTCTTCATCCAAGTGCCAAACGCCTGCCAGAAGCTTGCTTGGTTATTCTAATATTCGGGACACTTGGAACGGTAATCATTATTGATAAATCAGCTAAACAATTATATAATTAAGGACAAACACAGGGCTTGCCAGGCGTTGCCTGGGGGCTACTGTTGCGCCGTTGGCACCTCTGGCGTTTGGCCCGTTCTTGAGGGCAGGCCGACCGGCGACGAAAAGGGAGGGGATCCGATGACAGTAATGGTTGGGAAACCGGCACCAAACTTCAAAGCCAGCGCCTTTCACCAAGGCAAGTTCACCAAGATTGAGCTGGAGCAGTTGCGCGGCAAGTGGGTAGTCCTTTGCTTCTACCCCGGCGACTTCACCTTTGTCTGACCGACCGAGTTGACATCGATAGCGGTTCGCTATCCTGAATTGCAGGCGTTGGACGTGGAAGTGTTGAGCTGCAGCGTGGACAGCATCCATTCGCACAAAGTCTGGCAGGAGACCGAGCTCTCCAAGATGGTAGAGGGCGGCGTGCCTTACCCGATGCTCTCTGACCAGGGCGGCAAGTTGGGCCGGCTGTACGGGGTGTACGATGAGGATGCAGGCGTGAATGTACGTGGCCGCTTCCTGATCGATCCCGATGGCATCATCCAGGCGATGGAAGTGCTTACCCCGCCGGTGGGCCGCAATGACGCCGAGTTGCTGCGGCAAGTGAAAGCTTACCAACATCAGCGGGCGACCAAAGAAGTGATTCCGGCTGGCTGGCAGCCTGGCAAACCCACCCTGAAACCCTCGACCGCTTTGACTGGGCGGGTGTGGGAAGTATGGAAACCGGAGGCCTAACCGGTCTACCGCACCCTGTCACACATACATAAACCCCTGGGACGGCGCTGTCCCAGGGGTTTTTGTCCAGTTCGCCTAATTCGCCGCCGACTTGGCTGATTGGCCCTGCCTTCTGCAGGCCTAGTTACCTCACGATGCCAAACAGGTGCCACAAGGGTACACTGAGGCAGATGGCCACGGCAATAGCCGTGATAAAGATCAGCGAAGCCCGGGCGGTATCCCCGGGAGTGATCACATCCTGGCCGGAGGAACCGACGGCCACGATGTAGGTGGCACTCTGATAAGGCAAGAAGAAAACCAGATGTCCGATATATTGCACGGCAAAACCCAGCACCCAAACATTCAGTCCCGCCCTCCCGGCCACCGCCGCCAACACCAGAATGCAGATGGTCAGCAGCGCATTGACGGAAACAACCAGAAAGCGCAGGCCGATGGTGATGGCCATCAAGGCGGCAATGAATAACAGGCTGTTGCCACTGAGCGGAGACAGCAACAGCGAGACCTGTTGACCGAGAAAGCCGTCGATGCCCAATTCGGGGATGATTACACCCAGGTTAAGAATCACGCCCAGGAAAATTAGGGTTGCCCACCCGAGTTCGGATTGCAGCGACTTTTTGTCGACCACTCCCGTGGCCAACAGCGCTGACAGGCCAGCCAGCGCTACGATGACAGCATGGATGCCGTGCATCGCCTCTGTTACCCAGAGGGCAATAGCGACGACCAAGACGACCAGAGTGATCTTCTCTTTCCGGGAGAAGGGCCCCAACTCCTGCAGCTGCCGCTTGACCGCTGTCAGATCGGCGGCCACCTTCTGTTTCGGGGCCATGAACAGCATGATCAACAGGAATGCCCCCAGCAGCGTCAGTACGCCGGGAACCAAGGCTGCTTTCAGCCATCCCATCCAGCTCATGGCCGCCTGCTCGCTTGCAGGCAGCATGTCCAACATCAGCAGGTTGGTACTGCTGCCGGTGAGGAAGATGGGCGCGGTGGCCACAAAGCCCAAATACATGGCCATGAACAGGCCCGCGCTGGCCTTGCTCTTCATCGGCAGCCCCATGCCCCGCACCAGCTCGGGCACAAACTTAGCCGCAATACTCACCTTGGCCACAATGCTGGGGATAGCGGGTGCAGCGATGAGGCCGGTGATCAACAGCGCCAGCGATTGTCCCAGGTAGGTGGGGGGCATCGTCTTCAGCATCAACAGGGTAGAACGCCGCAGCAAGCCGGATTTGGCCACCCCTAAGCCCAAGCCCATCGCCCCCAGCATCAACCACCAGGTCTTGCTATGGAAGGTGGCAAAGGCAGTCTCGAAGGGAACGATTTTCAGGGCCACCCAGCCGACGCCCATGATCAGGGCCACCACGTAGTCATCGAAGACCCGGCCGATCCAAAAACAGATGGCCGCCGCCAGCAAGCCCAGGGTGTACATCGCCTGCGGTGACAGGTCTGCCCAAGGGGGCTGCAGAGCGATGAACAGGCCCATGGCGATTCCGACAACGGCCATGGTCAGTTTGAGTTTGTCCAGTTGGAGCCTTTGTTTGGTTGGCTTGGAGGCAACAACAGGGTTGGTAGCAGGAATAGTGTGCATGTCAGTCTCCCCCAGGAATGCATTTAGTGCTTTGTATACATCATATCACTTCGCAGAGAAACTGAGCCCACTAATTCCGTTGACTAAATGTTTGCCTACCGCTCTTTGGACTTTTCTAGTCCCTCACATCCCCTGCTTCATCCTCTCAACTACCGATTGCGGCCGTTTCCGAAATTGACTCCGCCGTGTCTCAGTGCCCGCATTCCGCGACCGAATCCCATGCCCTGGCCGTAGCCACCACACCCAAGTCCGGCTCCAAACTGCTTGCCAAGCCCGGCTCCGCCTACGCCGAAGCCGGGGCAGTTGGCCAGGTTTGCTTGCAGGGCTTGATAGATCTGGTCTGCTTCTTCCTGCGTCAGCTGGCCCGCGGCCACCTTCCGATCTAAAATCTCTTTCTTCAGCTCCAGCATTTTCTGCTGGAACTCCTCCAGCAAGTCGGCCTCAGCAGCCATGGCGCCATAGCTATCGCCGCTACCGCGTTGCTCTATGATCGATTCCAGCGGCTGACCTGTCAGTTCGGCCACTACTTCTGCTGGTGTACCAGCGCCTGCAGCATAAGCGACAGCACCGGCGCCGAGAACGCCTACTAGCAGCAGGGTAATACCTACTAGCTTCTTCACATTCATGCGTTTTCACCTCGCATTTTGGGATTGTGGGCTGCGCCCCACTTTTGTTATATCGCACGAATGTGAGCAAACTGTGATCAAATGCACGCGAAAATGAAAAAACTCAACCTCGATAGCGATCCAAATCAAACCAAACGGTGGTGCCTATGCCCTCCTGGCTGTCGATGTGATGTTCCGCCTGGTGAGCATCCAAAATACCTTTCACTATAGCGAGGCCCAATCCACTGCCGTCGGAGGCCCTCCCGTCGCTGGCCTGCCCCTGGTAATACTTTTCCCAGATGTGTGGCAGGTCCGAGGGTGAAATCCCCGACCCCGTATCGCTGACGCTGACCCGCACCTTATCGCCCTCCGCAGCCGCTTTCAGCGCAATGCTTCCACCCGAGCCGGTGTGCTGCAGACTGTTCTGCAACAGGTTCTGGATCACCTGTGCGATCTTCGCCTCGTCTGCCATGGCCGCCAGGTCGCCATGCGCCTGTACCTGCAGGCCAATTCCCTGCTGCTGGGCGATGACAGCATACTTGTCAGCGAGATCCTGCAGCAAGTCAGCGACTGAAAAGGCCCGCCGGTTGACCTCTGCGTTTCCCGATTGCAGCAGCGCCAGCTGCAGATTATGGTCCACCAAGTTGGTCAGGCGTTCCGTTTCCTCAATGATCACTTGCAGCTCTGCCTCCCGCCGGCTGCGGTCATCTCCACTGATATCCCGAATGGTTTCAGCGTACCCGCGGATCACACTGAGCGGGGTGCGCAAGTCATGAGAGACATTGGCCACCAGATCCCGGCGCAGCTGTTCTATCTTGGCCAGTCGTTCCCCCAGATGGTTGATGGAGGCCGCCAGCGCACCGATCTCATCCTGGCCGGTGTACTCCACTCGGGCCGAGAAGTCACCTTTCGCCATGCTGGCTGCCGCGCGCCGCATCTGCAGTATAGGCAGGCTAAAGCCCCTTGCCAACCACAAGGAAAGGGCTGCCGTTAACGCCAGCAGCAGAACGGTGACATACCCCAGCTGCCGCTTAAGGATGGTTGCTGTTTCTGCTACAGCGGCCATGGGCACGGTAACGATGAAAGCGCCACGACCCTCTGGCAGAGGCAGTCCCAGAAGGGTGTACTCGCTGCCGAAGCGGGGATGGGCAGCAGTCAGCTGTACCGCCTGTCCAGATAAGGCGCCCTCATACAGACTGCGGGTGACGTGCCGCATCATCGGCATGTGCCAGCCCTGGTCGCCGGAACTCAAATGCAGAGAACGACCCTGCTCGTCCAGCCACTCGATGGTCAGGTTCTGGACGCTGGCCAGGCGATCCAGCTCGAACTCCACGTCCGACCGGCTGCCCTGTCCGCTCATCTCGCCGATGGTGGTCAGTTGGCGTTTGATATCCGCGATGCGCATATTGGCATAGAAACTCTCCAAGAAGACTATCTGCAACAGCCATAGAGCCAGCAGGATGGTGGTCACCAAGGCCATCATACCCAGCCACAGCTTGCCTCGGATACTCCTCATGGCTGTGGCACCGCCTGAAACTTATAGCCGACTCCCCATACGGTGATCAGAAACCGCCGGTACTGCCCGAGATGGTCGCGCAGCATCTTCACGTGGGTGTCCACCGTGCGGCTGTCACCGACAAAGTCGTAACCCCAAACGGAGTTGAGCAGCTGCTCTCGGGAGAAAACCTGATTCTGATGCTGCGCCAGGAAGCTGAGCAGGTCAAACTCTCGCGGAGTGAGCGTCAGCGTCTGTCCGTCGGCGGTCACCGTGCGCGATTTCAACTCTATCTGCAGACCATCCAGCACGATCTCTGTTGATGGCGTGCTGTTCTGTTCGGTCCTGCGGATGATCGCCTTCATCCTGGCCAACAACTCCTTGGGACTGAAGGGCTTCACCAAATAGTCGTCCACGCCCAAGTCAAAGCCGAACAGGCGGTCATACTCCTCGCCACGGGCAGTGAGCATGATCACCGGCACATTGGAGGTGCTGCGAATCTCGCGGCAAACCGTCCATCCGTCCACGTTGGGCATCATCACGTCCAGGATCACCAGTGAAAACTGCTGCTCCGAGAACAACCGCAGTGCCTCGGCACCGTCCACCGCCTCCACCACCTGATACCCCTCGTGCTCGATATATCCCCTGAGCATCTGGCGCAACCGTTGCTCATCATCCACCAGCAGTATTCGCTTGCCGTTCATACTATCACCTCTCTACCCGTGACAGGCGTGCCCTCTTTCCTGTCCCTTTCGTTTCACTAGATGTGTAATTCCATCCCCTCGGCAGCTACATGAAACCCGCGACGCAGTACTTCGTGCACTTCGTCGCTGTCTCTCTGGAGCAGGGGGTTGGTGTGATTGAAGTGGAAGAAGTAGACCCCGGTATGTCCAGCGTCGACCACTGGCTGTAGCAGGTCCATGGTATCTCTCACCAGGGGATGCGGGACCTGCGCATAGTCCCTACCGCGAGCGGCCAGTTCATCTGCGGCGAAGAAAGTGCCGTCCAAGAAGAGATAATCCACCTGGCGGGCAATGTCCGGCAGCGAGCGTTCCCACTGCTCCCAGCAGTCCAGGTCAGGCAGGAACAGCAGGCGGCGGCGTGGGCCGCTGACCAGAAAGGCAAAGGTCTCAGCAAACTCGTTGCGATGTGGGACCGCCCAGGGAGTGATGCTTAATCCGGCGGGCAGCGACACTGGTTGTTCGGGCTGCAGTGGCTGCAGCATGATATTCTCAGTCTGCACCAATTGGCTCCAGGGCGCAGAGTGACGCAGCAAGGCCTGCAGCCCTTGGCCTGCCCAAACAGGAATGCCCTCGGATGCGATCGCCTCCTTGCCCAGATACATGAGGCCGGTGTAGTGTCCAATGTGGGCATGGGTAAGAAACACGCCCCGCATCAAGCCCAACTCCGGACGGGCGGCATGCAGTATGGCCAGTTGTTCCGGCAAGTGGGGCGTGGCCTCCAGCAGATACCATCCCCAGTTACACGGCAATATCAGCGCCAGGGCAGCAGCGAACCGCCGCTGGGCGGGATTTTCCCTGGCCGTTTGGCAGTATTCGCAGTAGCAGTTGGCCTGCGGAACACCAGCATCCTGTGCGGTGCCCAAGACTTTGACGGTGATCGATTGGCTAGTCATACAGTTCCCCCCAAAGAATCGACGCAAGGCCACAAACGGCAAAGGGCGATCCGCTTGCGGTGCGGCCTCTATTCTATAGTCAGTGTAGCGGAAGCGCCGATCGATTCCTAGGCTAGAGGCGGCAAAAACAATGCTCGCCCACCTCTCATTTCCATTGACGGCCCCCGGTGCAGCTGCTAAACTATTGCCTAATATACCTTGGAAGTGTACCTAGGGTTCCGCAGCCGTTGGGCTGGACAGGACCGAGCGGTACAGGCGTTTAACGCTACACCGTGGGGATAAAAGACCCAAGCGGCAAGTTCCAACCGATAGGATTGGATTGTCCGCTTGGGTTTACCTTTTTGGAGGCCCTTGCTTCAGTCCAATGGTAGCCCAATTGGAAAGGAGCAAGCGGAATGTCAAACAAAGGTCAAGCATCTTCATCCAAGTCAACAGGGGGCAGGGACGCATTTGTCACCAGTCTGGGAGCGTTAGTTGTGACTCTGGGCTCAGCAGTCGGCCTGGGCAACATTTGGAAGTTCCCGGCACTTGCAGGCCAAAATGGAGGTGCGGCCTTCGTGCTGCTCTACCTGCTTTGCGTAGCTGGCGTAGGATTGCCGGTGTTGATTGCTGAGTTGCTGTTGGGTCGCCGCGCTCGCGCCAACGCGGTGTCCGCATTCCGCAAGCTGGCCCCAGGGAAGGCTTGGTATCTGATTGGGATCAGTGGCGTAATCGCAGCCGTGATGATCATGGCCTTCTACACGGATGTGGCCGGCTGGGTCTATTCCTACGCTTTCAAGGCTTTGACAGGAGGACTATCCGCAGACCAGAGCGGGGCAGTTTTCGATCAGACCATCGGTTCGCCAGTCAGCTCCTTGATGTGGCAGTGGTTGGCTCTGGCTGTGACCACTGGAGTGGTGGTGATGGGTGTGGGCAAAGGGATCGAGCGCGTAATCAAGCGACTGATGCCGTTGCTGCTGGTCCTGTTGATCATTTGCGACATTCGGGCGTTGTCGTTACCAGGAGCCAGTGAGGGATTGGATTTCCTATTCCGGCCGGACTTCAGCAAACTGTCTGCGGCAGCCGTGCTGACCGCACTGGGTCTGGCCTTTTTCAAACTCTCGCTGGGCATGGGTACGATGCTGACCTACGGTAGCTACATGAATGACTCACAGAGTATCCCTGGGACGGCCGCTAAAGTCGCGCTCGCTGACACGATGGTCTCATTATTGGCGGGTATCGCCATCTTTCCAGCTGTCTTTGCCTTTGGCTTTGAGCCGACTGCCGGTCCAGGGCTGCTGTTTGTCACCATTCCCTCGGTGTTCGCAGCCATGCCCTTCGGTGGGTTCTTCACCTTCCTGTTCTTTGTGCTGACGGCTGTCGCCGCCACCGGGGCGATGATTTCGTTGGTGGAGGTTCCCGTTGCCTTTGTGCATGAGACCCTGGGCTGGTCCCGGCGCAAGGCAGGCTTGTTGACTGCCGGGGTAATGGCACTATTAGGAGTGCCAGCCACCCTTTCCACCAACTTATGGAGTTCTGTCAAGGTGTTTGACTTGACCTTCTTTGACCTGTTTGACTTCATATCCTCCAACATCCTCTTGCCTGTTGGCGGCATCACTATCGCTCTGTTTGTTGGCTGGGTTTGGAGCAAAGGGTTGTTTGTCAAGCTGGCCAGCAACCAGGATGCTCTGCGCAACCAGAGCCTGATGTCAGCAGTGCATGGCCTGTTGCGCTTTGTCACCCCGGTGGCTGTAACCATCGTGTTGCTGAATGGGTTGGGATTGATCAAAATATAGCTGCTTTCCCGGCGTGTTGGCTAACGCTGGCGTACATCTCTTCTAAGCTTCTGAATCTTCACCTCCCCTTTTACCCAAGAAGGCGGCCGCATCCCGCGGCCGCCTTCGCATGTTCACCCACATTATAGTCTGTCTTGCCAATCCTGCCTAAGAATAGCATATTGTTTCAGGTCGTGATACTCACCTTTCACGAACATCTTCTGGCGAGCTACGCCCTCCAGCTGCATGCCCACCTTCTGCATTACCCGTTCTGATCCAATGTTCTGCAACTTGCAGTAGGCTTCGATGCGGTTCAGGTCCAGGTGCTGAAATCCAAACTGAATCACTTTGGCGGCAGCCTCTGTAGTAATTCCCTGCCCCCAATGCGCTCGCCCCAAGGCATAGCCTAACTCAGCCAGATGGTGAATCTTCGTCCACCGGACAAAACCACACGTACCAATTACTCGATTGGTCCGCTTGAGCACGATTCCCCAGTCAAAGTGATCACCGTCGGCATACGCCTGCTCCACAAAACGCAGGAAGCCAAGCGAATCCTGGACGTTGCGATGGGTCGGCCAAGTGACATATCTGGCTACGGCCGGGTCAGATGCATAGGCGAAGACGTCCTCAGCGTCAGCCACGTTCAACGCTCTCAGCACCAGCCGTTCCGTTTCCAGCACGGGTGGTCTCCATGGGTCCATTCTAGTGCCTCCTTCAGCCCCGGTTATCCATTGTCCAGGTTCCTACCGTCATCAAGCTGCTGGCCTCCAATTGAGCCATCAGCGCGGCTATACGTGCAAGTCGCGGCGATTGAAGTAGGCGACGCCGGCGCTGTACAGCGCAATCGCTATCGCAGCCAACACCGCCATGCCCACATAGGCAAAGCTCGAGCCCTCCAGCAGCTTATTGGGATCAAACAGTGCATAGAGCGATAAATTCCCCACCCAGCTGAACTTCTCGCCCACATCGCCTAACATCTGCAGCGCCAGAAAGGCCACCGGCAAGCCAACTCCTATACCCAAACTGTGTTTGCTTTCGTTGGCAATGCAGGAGGCAAAGAAGCCGATGCCACCGATGGCGTAATACGTGACCAGTGCATAGAGGTTGAGCTGAATGAACTTGCCAATGTCCAAAGCGCCAGGGAAGGCAGCTTGGCATACCAATGTTCCGACGATGGTGATCAGGACAAAAAAGAGGGTGATGGATGCCAGGCTGAACGAGAGCTGGGTCTTGGCTATCTTCAGACGGGAGTTGGGAGTGGCCAGCAAGTAGGCCATGCTGCCTTTGTCTATGTGGGCAGCCAGCAACTTGTGGTTGACCACAATGGAGATGACCATGGGAAACAGGAAGACCAGAAAACCATACATGTAATTGGCGATGAAACTGGTCAAACTGGCCCCCATGTCTGAGAATCCGAAAGCATTGATCAGCGCCTCGGGCAACATCTGCAGCATCTCCTGTAAAGTCTCGGCCCCTTCGGGGTCGTACATCCAAGTGACCATCACAAAGTAGAGGCAGAAGATGGCGGTCATGATTATCCAGATGGCGCGAGTGTTGCGGATGTTGGCCTTGAATAGGGTCCAGGACATACTAGCTCACCCCCTTGCCGTAGAAGCGAATGAAGGTCTGCTCCAGAGCCTGCGCCGGTGCGTCCAGACTGGTCACCTGACAACCGGCTAGGGTGGTCAGCATCTTGTGGTAGTCGTTGCTGATGAATATCTCCACCCGATGCTCATCCAATTGCTGATGCTCCAGGCCGCTGGACTTGATCTTTTCCACGTCTAATGCGTCTGCTACCGTAACCAAATAGCTCTTGCGCAGTGACGACTTGAGAGAGGCGATGTCCTCCACCGCCACAATCCTGCCTTCGCGGATAATGGCAGCCCGCTCACAGGTGCGGTCGACCTCGTCAAACATATGTGAAGACATCAGCACAGTCTTGCCCCGGCCTCGCTCTTCCCTGATCAGCTCCACGAACCGCCTCTGCATCAAGGGATCAAGCCCGCTAGTGGGCTCGTCCAGGATCAGCACCGCTGGATCATGCATGAAGGCGGTGATCAACCCCACCTTCTGCTTCATCCCCTTGGACATCTTGCGGATCTTGCGATCACTCTCCAATTCAAACCGTTCAATCAAGCGATCCCTGAGGGTGATATCCGTGGTACCGCGCATGTCCGCCATAAACTGCATAAACTGCATCCCGGTCATGTTCTCAAAGAAAGCTATCTCTCCCGGAACATAGCCCAGCTGCCGCTGGATGACCTCGGTCTGGGCTCTGCAGTCAAGCCCGTTGATCCGGCAGCTGCCCTGGGTGGGGTTGGTGAACCCCAGCAGCACACGAATGGTCGTGGTCTTCCCAGCACCGTTGGGGCCAAGGAAGCCGAACACCTCGCCCTCATGCACCCGGAAGCCGACATCAAAGATTCCCTTACCATTGGAGTAAATCTTGCTTAGCTGCTTTACCTCAATCATACTGCCCCTCCTATCGATAGGGATTCCAGACCCGTGCTGATGGTAGTTGTATTCATCGAGGACACTGGCAAATCTGCAAGGGCACTTAAAGGTTTTTTCCGTATTCGGGGTCGTCCTGGATGTCAAAAAGGCAACCCTCGTCGCCACGCAACACGTGTTTGGCGTGGCGACAAAGGGCACCGTTATAAGCGCGGTATTTTGCCTCGTCTACCAAGCAATAGATCTGGCCCCAACGCTCGGAACCTTTCTCCTGCCATACCTTAGCAAAGGGGCAGTAGGTGACGCAGGTGCGTTCCTCCCCAGCTTCCCTGCGCTGCTCCGATTCCCAGCCGTATTTGGGCAAATCCGATCCCAAACCGAAGTTTCCTATGGTTAAGGTCAAGCCCATCGCCTGCACCTTGCGGCGCGCGGTAAGACCGCTTTCCGTGCCATAACGCCAGATGATCTTGCGTAGCAAAGCCTCTGCCTGTTCGTCTCCGAGCTCCTCGGCCAACACTTCCGCCGTATAGTGATAGAGCACCGCCAGGCGGCGGGCCATCACGCGCACCTGCTCTGTCGCTTCCTCTACTGAAACAAAGCTTGCCTGGTTTTCTACCAACTTCCTTACCTCCCCGCGTTCTCTGTAGCATTGTTCGTCGAGAGAGGCAGGAGCTCCTGCCAAGCAACTGGGCCAGCACCATTGCTGCGGCCCAAGCGACGAGCGACGTGACCAGGCGATGAGGCGCAAAAAGAGCTTTCCGGGAACCCGGAAAGCCTTTGGCTCATTCATTTCTAGTTCAACAGCCGGCAGAACAGTACATGATCAATGTCCATCATGGCTGCGCTGCCTGCATCATTGGTATGGGCGAATTGCAGCCTGGCGGCGACAGCACCGCGGGGCGCGCTTTCGGTAACCCCAGCATAGACCAACCACTTGAAAGGGTCTCCTTCGCTGTCGAGCGTTTGGGCGACTAGACTGAGCCCTAAGCCGATTTCGTTGCCGGTCTGGTCCAGCCAAATCACCTTTGCCAGTCCGTTAAGGTAATCGCTGCGAGCCCTCAGTGCGAAGCTAAACAGGAAGCAATGACCGGGGGCTTTCTTCAACAAGGCATCCTGATAGATGAATTCTCCCGCTTCCAGAGCTGCATATCGTACTCCCTCGTAAGCATCGTTCGTCGAAGGCACATCAACATTGCTGGATGTCCAGAAATCTAGCCCACTTTCAAAACCCGAATTGCTGATCAGATTGCTGGTGGCAACCCTGATCAGCCAGACCTGGTCGATGTTCAGAGGTTCCACAGCATTGAACAGGACCCGGGCTCTCACGGCACCCGCCGGAGCCGGCGTCGTCAAGCCTAAGTAGGTCAAATAACCCCCTTGATTCTGCAGTGTGTTTTCAGGGACGGCTAAAATGAAACCTGGCGGACCAATGATCGCATCATTTCGGTTCAGCCAGAGAATCTGGACATTAGTCTCTATTCGTTCGGTCGTGCGCAGACTAAAGCCCACCAAATAGGAAGAACCTCTCGGTTGACTGGTGATGGACACATCCTGGAAAAGCGTCGAATTGGGCTCATCTGCTTGGGCAGCCAGAGCCCCCTCCAGGGGGAACCCGAATTCTGTGTCAAAGGTCTCCGTCGTCCAGTGATTCAAGCCAATTTCAAAACCGGAGTTTTTCAACAGGTTGGGAGTGAGAACGGGGGCCAAGATCACCTGGTCTAGCTGAATGAAACTGGCCTCGTTTCCTTCCCGCTTGCTGAACAACACCCTGGCCAAAGCGGCCTGCTCTGGCGGGCGGTCCGTGATCTCGAAATAGGTCACCCGTTCGTTTTCATTGCCTGTTGCCGAACCCGGCTCAAGATACATCCGGGTGCCATAACCGATAATCCGCCCGGTGATGTCCAACCAGGCGACCTCGACGAGCAAGTGCGGGGGCGGCACATTGCTGGTTACCTCGGAGCCACGCAGGTTGAAACTAAGAAGCAATGGATAGCCCTTTACTCCATCCAGTGAAACGTCCTGCCAGAGGCTGCCTGGGTTGGGGGACATTTTGATCATCTGGGCCCCTTCAAAAGCAAGAAAGCCGACAAGGGCGATATCCCCAAAATACTCCCAGCTGTCGAACCCCTGCTCGAAACTGGGGTTTTGCACCAGGTTGAGACAGGGCAGAGGTAGCTTACGTTTCGAACTGGCCCGTTTACTCTTCGCCATGCATTTCCCTCCTCCTCGGAGCAGTTCTCTCACGATCACTGTATGCGTGTTATATCAGGAGAGTGTATCGATTGTTATAGACGAACGTGCCGTGCTGGGCAGCAGGAACGACGGCCTGCGGCGGTTTACAGCACTCCCGGACAATCTCCCCAGTCACCTCGCCGCTTGTGCCAGCCGATAAACAAGGGCACAAAAAGGCTCTCCAGGACATACCTGGAAAGCCTTTGCTGTCGATATGAAAGCGCGAGCTAGGTTATAGACATACTCTTGAAGCGTTTTCCCCGGCAATCACAGATCCCGCCGCGGCGGCCCATTCCTTGACCTTTCAATGGAAGGATAATCGTGGTAGCCGCCCTGGTGAGCATATTCCCCTGCAACCACAGGGAACCCCATCTGCAACCCTTCCTGGAAAGCATGCTCTAGCTAGTCTTGGCTAAGTGTAGAGCGGCACGATGCTTTTTTGGTCACTGCGGTTTACGGGCCAACACCCAAAGGTGCTGTTCAGCGCTGCCCGCCTGTGATTCGTCAGCCACGTGGAGCAGCGTGAATCCGCATTCGCGCAACATGCACAAATTGGTTTCTGCATCATAATGGCTCCAGGCCATCTGCGCTCCTCCACACCAACCGTCTTCTGTGTCCATCTCGCCGCTGGAACGGACCCCGACGGTGACCAGCAACATCCCTTCCGGCTTGAGCAGCCGGTAAGCCTGCTGCAACAAGCCTGCATGTTCGCTGCGGGGAAGGTGAAAGATGGCGTAAAGCGACAGCAGGCCATGGTAGGCATCCTGGCCAAAATCCAGGCGGGAGAAATCGCCCAGTATGAACTTGCCCGCTGGAACATTCAACCTGGCCAAGGCTACGTGTTTCTCCGCAATATCCACTCCGGTAACGGAGAAGCCCAGCTGTACCAACCAGCGGTCGTAAGGAACCCCCGTACCTGCCCCCCAGTCCAGGACGCGTCCACCAGCGGGCAAAGCCGCTGCAAAGCTCTGCATAAACGGCTCTGCCCACGGGTCGATGCTCGCTTCTTTGCGATAATAAGCGGCGTAGTCCCCAGTTTCATAACCCACACGCACGATGCTTCGCATATCCTGCTTAGTCAAGTCTTATACCTCCCTTAAGCGGTATCTTGTGGTCGCACGCGCAGCGATGTTCCTGTTCAGCTGTCGCAATATCCTGCCGAAATCCCTGGGTCGCATGGAAGCGGAACTGCGACATCGGTCCAAACGATCCACGGAATGTCTCCCTGTTGCTGAATATAAACGGTGGTCAGAAGCAGTTGCTTCGCATGCAATGTCATCTGCTTCTCTCTTGTCTCGCACATTCCACATGAAACGTAAAGACTCCTGTTTGCGCTCAGTCAAATGTGACTCGTTCGCATCCCTTGCATAATTTCGCCGTCAAATCGTTGGCGTGGTGCCACAGCCGCGCCCGTTTTGTCTTAGAACATGAAAAAAGGCCCTTCGGGAAATGCCCGAAAAGCCTTCTAGTTCGATATAAATGGCGGAGAGGGCGGGATTCGAACCCGCGATGCAACTTTCGCCGCATACTCGATTTCCAGTCGAGCGCCTTCGACCAGCTCAGCCACCTCTCCGTGTTTACGGGGTTGTTATGAGGCATTGGTCTCTCCTCAGAACCGTCACAAATCCATTCGATTTGGCACTTGCACGCTCAAACAGTATACCGCACAGGCACTGTCATGTCAATGTCCACTGTCTTCCACCAGGCGCGTTGCTTTATCAAACAGACAGCGTCTGCTGTTGTAGCTGCAGCTTCAGCGGTTTATAACTTGTGTCTTTAGTGTAAGTCCCATTTACGGGAGTATTCAAGTTTTTTTGGAAGCAGCTTTTGCGTTGGGCTCGTAAACTGGTGAATATTTCCATGCAGGAAGTTTTGTCTCGTAAAATCGGTCTCTTGCTCATGGTCACTCTCATCGTGCTGACTCTTGTGCTAAGCGGCTGCAGCCAAAGCACCAGCACTGAGGATGAACCAAAGGACAAAATCGTACGCATCGCGCAGTGGAACCCGCCTACCGGTCTGTTCCATCCGGAGCTCCTGACATCAGATTACGACAGCTCAGTAGCCTCCCTGATTTATGAGTCTCTGGTAGAGATGAGCCCCAGCCTCGAGTTCATTCCTGCTTTGGCAGACGAGTGGATCGTTTCAGAGGATAACCTGAGCGTTACCTTCAAGATCAATCCGGATGCCAAGTGGCATGATGGCCAGCCAGTGACCGCTGAGGATGTCAAGTTCTCTCTGATGTTTGTCGGACATAAGGATTACACCGGCCCCCGCTATTCTAACGTGGAGCCCATCCTCGGCATGCCGGAATACCATGCTGGCACAGCTGATGATGTTGCCGGTATCGAGATTATTGACGAGAAGACCGTCAAAATCACTACCGCTAAGCCCTTCGGCCCCTTCCTGCTTAATATCGGTGGACGTTATGTCATGCCGAAGCATATCTGGGGTGAGGTGGCCGTGGCCACCGCTGACCAGGAGCGCGGACTGATGGAGAACCCCGTCGGCAGCGGCCCCTTCGTCTTCAAGGAATTCGCCAAAGACCAATATGTTGCCTTGGAAGCCAATAAGGATTACTATCGCGGCGCTCCCAAGATTGACGGCATCGTCATTCAGGCCGTTTCTCAAGACACCGCTCAGGCCCAGTTGCTGAAGGGTGAGATCGACATTATGTCGGTCAGTGACTTCAACCCGGATGGATTGAAGGCTCTCACCGACGCGGGCGTGCAAATCAAGACGGCTGGCCTGGTGGCGGTTCAGTACATGGGCGTCAACCACAGGAACCCTGACTTCCAGAACAAGCTGGTTCGCCAAGCTATGGCCCACGCCATCAACCGCCAGAGCATCGTCGACGACCTGCTCTACGGTAAGGGCAACGTTGCTGACAATCCGTTCCCAAAGACGATCTGGGCTTACCCGGGCGACGACGCCATCAAGCATTACGAATATAATCCTGAGCGTGCCATCGAGCTGTTCCAGGAAGCCAGTTACGAGTACAAGGATGGCACGATGACCAAAGACGGCAAGCCGGTCAAGTGGACCTTGAAGTACCCGGTCGGCAACAAGGTGCGCGAGCGCGCCGCCGAGCTGATTCAGCAAAACATGAAGGATATCGGCGTTGAGATCGAGCTGATGTTGCTGGAGTTCCAGGCGCTCTCGGATGCCGCCGCAGCCGGCGATTTCGATCTCTTCCTGATGGGCATGGGTACCAGCTTTGACGCCGACCAGCTGTACATCTGGGGCCCTGGTGCTACTTTCAACTATTGTGGATTCCGGAGCGAAGAAGGCGACGCGCTGCTACAGCAGGGTGCCAGCATCGTTGACATCGAAGAACGCAAACCGATCTACAAGGAATGGGCTCTCTACATGAACGACCAGATTCCAAACGTCTGGCTGTACAACTGGGATGGCGGCCTCGCCGTTAGCCCGCGCCTGCAGGGTGTCGAATACTTTGCCGGTGGCAGCTACCACGACATCATCAACTGGGAGATCAAGTAGGATAGCCACCCAGCTAAGTTTTTCGCGAGTGAATAAGGAATGCGCCAGAAAGCCCTCTGCCGAGGGCTTTCTGGCTAACGCGAAGAAACAAGACTAGCCCTATTCTCTGCCAGGGTTTTTGCGGGTAAGGACTCCTTCCCTTTGTCTCACCTGTTTTATCAATCCCACGATCGCGAGGTGATGCATTTGCGCACTTACCTGATTCGCCGGCTACTCTTGATGATTCCGGTGATCGTCGGCATCTCGATCATCATCTTCACCTTGATCAATATCGCCCCAGGCGACCCGTACCGCAGCATGCTGGAGACGAACCCGAACATCTCAGCCGAGGATTACGAGAACATGCTGCGGCATATTGGCTATTACGACCCGCTGCCGGTGAAGTACTTCAAGTGGGTGGGGCAGCTATTAACCGGCAACCTGGGCTACTCCATCAGCAGCAAGGAACCTATTGCCGACCTGTTGCCGCGCCGCCTTTTCAACACGCTGCTGCTCTCGCTGCCGGCGCTGATCCTCAGCACCCTGATTGCCGTGCCGCTGGGCGTGCTTTCGGCTACCCGGCAATACTCGCGCCTGGACTATTTCTTGTCTATTCTAGCGTTCATAGGGATCTCGATACCGGCCTTTTTCTTAGCACTGCTGTTCATCAAGTTTATCGCCTTTGACCTGGGACTGTTCCCTATCCAGGGCATCTCCACCGTCGCCTCCGGCTTCACCGGTTTCCGCCTGCTGCTCGACCGCCTCTACCACATGGTGCTGCCGGTGGCCGTCCTCACTGGGGTGCAGGTGGCCTCTCGCATGCGCTATACTCGGTCGGCCATGCTGGAGGTAATCGGACAAGACTTTATCCGTACCGCCCGCGCCAAGGGCCTGTCCGAGCGGAAGGTGATTTACAAACACGCGCTGCGCAACGCCCTCATTCCGGTGATTACCGTGCTCAGCATGTCGCTCGGCACGATTCTCTCCGGGGCCGTGCTTACTGAAACCGTGTTTATGTGGCCGGGGATGGGGACCATGGTTTACACAGCCATCTCCAACCGCGACTATCCCGTGGTCATGGCCGGGGCGATGGTGCTGGCCGTCGTCATGCTGTTCGCCAACCTATTGGCCGACGTGATGTACGCCGTGGTCGACCCTCGCATTCGCTATGACTAAGAAGGAGGTGGCCCCATGACTAATCCGATCATTCCTAAACCAGCAGCTGCTAAATCGGCGGCCACAGCCAACCGCGGGCTATCTCCCTTTGCCATCGCCTGGGCCCGATTCAAAAAGAACCGCTTGGCCAAGGTGATGGCCTGCGTGGTCCTCTTCTTGGTGTTCCTGGCTCTGGCTGCGCCCCTGATATCGCCTTATGACCGCGATACACCTGACCTGAAGCAGCGCTATAAGCCGCCATCGGCCGAGCATTGGCTGGGCACCGATGAGATGGGCCGCGACGTGCTTACCCGGTTGATTTATGGTGCCCAGGCATCCCTGTCGGTCGGCCTGGTCTCCACCGGCATCTCCATCGTCATCGGCGTCACGTTGGGCGCTATCTCCGGCTACTTCGGCGGCTGGATTGACAACATCATCATGCGCCTAGTGGATATCTTCATGTGTTTCCCGTTCTTCCTGATGGCCGTGGTGATGGCAGCTGTGCTTGGCCCGGGCATCAGCACCGTGATGATTGTCTCTGGCGTGCTCAGCTGGCCGGGGCTAGCCCGCATCGTGCGTGCCGAGGTGCTGTCCATCAAACAGCGCGAGTTCGTGGAAGCAGCCCACGCCCTGGGCATCTCCAATTGGGCGATTATTACGCGCCACGTACTGCCAAATAGTTTCGCGGTGCTGGTGGTCTACGCCACCCTGGGCATCGCCGGTGGTATCCTGGGCGAAGCTGGCTTGAGCTACCTCGGGCTGGGAGTGAAGATGCCCATGCCCAGCTGGGGCAACATGCTGCAGTCGGCGCAGAACTTCACTTCACTGGTCAATTATCCTTGGCTCTGGATTCCCCCCGGCATCATGATTCTGGTCACGGTGCTATCCATCAATATCCTGGGCGACGGCTTGCGGGATGCCCTCGACCCAAAACTGAAGAAGTAGGGAGGGCTCACCGATGGCACTATTGGAAATCCGCGACCTGCACGTGGGCTTTCGCTCTGAAGATGGCATTGTGCCCGCGCTGCGCGGTGTAGATATTACCCTGGAAAAAGGCCAAGTGCTCGGCCTGGTGGGCGAATCAGGCTGCGGCAAGAGCGTCACCAGTCTGGCCATCATGGGCTTGCTGCCTCAACCAAATGGCCTGGTCACTGGCGGTGAGATTATTTTCAACGGCAGAAACCTGCTAGAATACACCCATGACGAAATGCGGAGGGTACGCGGCAACGAGATCTCGATGATCTTCCAGGAACCGATGACCGCCCTGAACCCGGTGTTTCGCATCGGCGAGCAGATCGGCGAAGTACTGGAAGAACACCAACGGCTGCCACTAAAGAGCGCCCAGAATCGCCACCGCTGCATCGAACTGCTGGAAATGGTGCGCATCCCGCGGGCAGATAAGTTGGTGGACGAATACCCGCATCAACTTTCCGGTGGCATGCGCCAAAGGGTGATGATTGCCATGGCCCTGGCCTGCAATCCGCGGCTGTTGATTGCGGACGAGCCGACCACCGCCCTGGATGTGACCATTCAGGCCCAAGTGCTGGATCTGATGCGCGGCCTGAAATCCGAACTCGACACCGCCGTGCTGTTTGTCACCCACGACTTGGGTGTTATCTCCGAGATGGCCGATATGGTGGCTGTGATGTATGCTGGCAAGATTGTGGAACAGGCTGAGGTGCACACCCTGCTGACCAAACCACAGCACCCCTACACCATCGGTCTGATTAAGTCGCGCCCAGCCACCCTGCAGCGTGGCGAAGCGCTGTATTGCATCCCCGGTATGGTTCCAGCTGCCAATGCCATGCCCCCCGGCTGCGCCTTTGCGCCTCGCTGTTCCTACGCCACCGCCGCCTGCAGCCAGAACGACAACATTCCGCTGCGGCAGGTGGAAGAGGGGCATCAGGTGCGCTGCATCCATTTGGAAAGGGGGCTATGTTCATGACTACCCCGTTGATCACCGTACAAAATCTGAAAAAGTGGTTTCCCATCACCGGCGGTATCTTTTCCCGCCATGTGGGTGACGTCAAGGCAGTGGATGGCGTCAGCTTCCACATCAACCGCGGTGAGATCTTTGGCCTGGTGGGCGAATCCGGCTGCGGCAAATCCACCATTGGGCGCAGCATCCTGCGCCTGACCCAGCCCACAGCTGGCCGCGTCACCTATGAGGAGAAGGTCATCTTCGACGTGGAGCAGCGCCAATACCTGCCTGGCGCAGAGATGCGCCTCTTGCGCCGCAACATGCAGATCATCTTCCAGGACCCCTTTGCCTCGCTCGACCCGCGCATGAATGTGGGTGCCATCGTGGCCGAGGGGTTGATCTCCCATGGCATTGCTAAAGGCAAAGCCGCCTTTGAGCAGGCCCAGGAGCTGCTGCAGTTGTGCGGCCTGCCGGCTGAATCAGTCTACAAATATCCGCACGAGTTCAGTGGCGGTCAGCGCCAGCGCATTTCCATCGCTCGCTCTCTGGCTTTCCACCCGGCTTTCGTCGTCGCGGACGAGCCGATTGCCGCCCTGGACGTTTCCATTCAGGCGCAGATTTTGACTCTGATGCAGGAACTGAAGCAGCAGCTGGGGCTGACCTATCTCTTCATTTCGCACGACCTGGGGGTGGTACGCTATTTCTGCGATCGCATCGCTGTCATGTACCTCGGCACCTTCGTGGAGACTGGCAGCAGCGACCAGCTCTTTGATAACCCACTGCACCCCTATACGAGGGCGCTGCTTTCCGCCATGCCGGACATCGACCAAGGTAGACGCAAGGAGCGTATCATCCTGCAGGGCAACGTTCCCAGCCCCGCCAACCCGCCCAGGGGCTGCAAGTTCCACACCCGCTGCCCGGTGGCCCGGCCCGAATGCTCCCAGGAAGTGCCGCAGTTGCGCGAGCTCGACGCTGGGCACTCAGTTGCGTGCCTGTTCGCGGGCCGATGAGAGACCCTGAAGCAATGAGGTCGCTTCCTAAGGCTCCACGTGCCCGCGACTCGCATTGTAACCCCACTCCCGCGGATGATTACCGCCGCATTACCTGGCGCGAGTTCATCCAGCTCTGCCTGGCTATGTATCGTCAGGTGATTCCTGGCGTGCTGGTGCTCAGCGGTCTGCTGGTCGCCGTGATGTTGCTGCTTTGCTGGCTGATGAAATGACGTTCCGCGACCGATTGGATAAAAACAAATAAAGGATCCGAAGTCTTGCCACTTCGGATCCTTTTGTTTTGTGCTAAAACTTGAAAGCAATGTTAAATTATCTGGCGGAGAGAGAGAGATTCGAACTCTCGGAGCAGGGTCACTGCTCACCCGCTTTCGAGGCGGGCGCCTTAAACCACTCAGCCATCTCTCCGCTAAGTGTTTTGACGCAGTTCCAGGAAAAACTTGCGCAGGAGCTGGCTGCTGGCATCCGCCAATACGTCAGGAATCACTTCCACCTGGTGGTTCAACCGTTGGTGTTGCACCAGGTTCAGCACACTGCCGCAAGCGCCTGCCTTGGGATCGGCTGCCGCATAAACCAAGGTAGGAATGCGGGCCAAAACGATGGCACCGGCGCACATGGCGCAGGGCTCCAGCGTGACGTAGAGGGTGCAACGGGTTAAGCGCCACCCACCCAGATGCTGATTGGCCAATCGAATGGCTAGCAACTCGGCGTGGGCCGTGGCATCGTGGGTCGTCTCGCGCAGGTTATGCGCTCTGGAGATGATCTCACCGTCGCGCACGATCACCGCACCGATAGGCGTTTCACCAAGGGCGTAGGCTAACTTGGCCTCGTTCAGTGCCTCGCGCATGAAAAGCTTGTGTTGCTCCACGCGCAAAACCCCTCTTTCGCTGCCGAAATTCGTGCGCTACGCACAGACAGCTCTAATTCAAGTTGCAGAAGTGCCTATATGCAGACCATTGAAGGTTAACTGCCAGTGGTGCACCCGGAGGGAATCGAACCCCCGACA
The DNA here is from genome assembly GCA_050949055.1 of Bacillota bacterium. Lineage (GTDB taxonomy): Bacteria > Bacillota > UBA994 > UBA5500 > UBA5500 > JAEZJZ01. The sequence continues at coordinate 304,130 of JBMNFA010000009.1, forward strand.
CGCGGTTTAGGAAACCGCTGCTCTATCCCCTGAGCTACGGATGCAAGCCATCAAAGAAAACAAAAAACATTTGCCGCCCAGAAAAAGAAAAGCGAAACAAAAAGAACCGTCCCTTTTGTTTCAGTAAGGAGTGGCGCGCCCGGCAGGATTCGAACCTGCGACCACCGGATTCGTAGTCCGTTACTCTATCCAGCTGAGCTACGAGCGCATGAGAAATGGCGGAGAGGGCGGGATTCGAACCCGCGACACAGGTTTAAGCCCGTGTAATCGCTTAGCAGGCGACCGCCTTCGACCTACTCGGCCACCTCTCCGCATCGCCTAACTATCATAGCACAGAATGGGGTTGCCTTCAACTGCAACCTTCTGGCAGCAGATAGTAATGGCGGAGAGAGAGGGATTCGAACCCCCGGTCCCTTGCGGGATCACTAGTTTTCAAGACTAGCGCCATAAACCGCTCGGCCATCTCTCCGCATTTGCGAGTATCGCAAAAAACAGTTTACCACAGAACGATGAAAAGTGTCAATTTTGGCGGTCTGCCATCATCTGGCCGGATCGATTTTATCTATGCCCAAATAGGGCCGCAGCACTTCTGGCACAATTACGCAGCCAGCGGCAGTCTGATAGTTTTCCAATATGGCCGCCACGGTGCGATCGATGGCCAGACCGGAACCGTTCAATGTGTGCACGTATTCCGGCTTGGCTTTCGGCTCCGGCCGGAAACGGATGTTGGCCCGCCGCGCCTGGAAGTCTTCGAAATTGCTCACCGATGAGATCTCCACGTAGCGATCGTAGCTGGGCATCCATACCTCGGGATCATACTTCTTGCTGGCGGTGAAACCGAGATCGCCGGTGCACATCTGCATGATGCGATAAGGCAGGCCCAGCAGCTGCAGGATGTGTTCGGCATCGCCCAGCAGCTTCTCCATCTCTGCATAGGAAGTTTCGGGGTGAACAAACTTGACCAGCTCCACCTTATGGAATTGGTGCATGCGGATCACTCCCCGCGTGTCGCGCCCCGCCGAGCCGACCTCTGAACGGAATGAGGGACAGTAGGCCACGTGATAGATGGGCAGGCGGCTTCCATCCAAAATCTCGTCCCGATAGAGATTGGTCACCGGAACCTCTGCCGTCGGGTTGAGGAACCAGTCTTCGTTGGCCAGCTTAAAAGCATCTTCTTCAAACTTGGGCAGTTGACCGGTGCCAGTCATGCTGGTGCGGTTGACGATGTAAGGTGGGGCCACCTCGGTATATCCGTGTTGGTTGATGTGTACATCCAGCATGAAGTTGATCACCGCCCGATGCAGGCGCGCGCCCCAGCCTTTGTAGACCACGAAGCGGGCACCGGTCACCTTTACCCCGCGCTCCCAGTCGATGATATCCAAATCGGTGCCAATTTCCCAATGGGGTTTGGGCACAAAGTCGAAGGTGGGCGGAGTACCCCAATCACGCAAGAAAACGTTCTCCTTGTCGTCTGCGCCTACCGGCACGCTGGCATGGGGCAAGTTGGGGATGGTGAGCAGCTGGTATTCCAACTCTTCCTCCACTGTCTTTAGCTCGCCATCCAACTCCTTGATGCGTTGGCCCACCTGTTTGGTCTCTTCGATCAGCTCGCTGGCATCTTCTTTGGTACGCTTGCGGCGGGCAACTTCTTTGGAGGCTAGGTTGCGTTGATTCTTCAGCTGTTCCACTTCCACCAAGATATCGCGGCGGCGGGCATCCAGTTGCAGGAACTGATCCAGGCTAGCCTGCTCCCCTTTGCTCTCGATCGCCTGTTTCACAGTGTCCACGTTGGCTCGAATGAATTTGGCATCTAACATGCTTCTACCGTCTCCTTTCAAAAAACAATCTAGGCATTGCATCACGCTATCATATCGCCTGCATCCCGTGGCGTGGCCACCATGCAGAACCATCAAGTCCCTTCTCTGCGACCGGAACGACAGTTGGGCCGGGGGTTCCGCAAACTATGTAGCCAGAAAAAACAACGTCCCTCACATCTCTGTGAGGGACGAGCAAAACCCGCGGTACCACCCTGTTTGGCCACACTGCGGTGTGACCCCCTTGCTGCAGATAACCGCTGCTGCGGAGCCAGGATTAGGCTGGCTAGCTCGGAAGTGGACTTGCCTGCGCCAGTCGCGATTTGCACCAACCATCGCGTCTCTATATCTGGCCGTCAAACAAACGTCTTCGTCATGGCTTTGGTTTGTAGTATACCACCGCTTCGGATAAGATACAACTGAATTGCCCCACGCGCAAGGGATTCCTGCCCGAATGGTGGTTTACTTGCTCTGTTCGGTGGTATACACTTGGGGTGGGATATTGAATACAATACAACAAAAAGGAGTGAATTACTGTGAAAGAACGTCTGTCTTCTCGGGCACAACAGATTAGCCCATCGGTGACGCTAGCCATCGATTCCAAAGCTAAGCAGATGGTCAGCCAGGGTGTCGACGTGATCAGTTTCGGCGTTGGCGAACCGGATTTTGACACTCCGAAACATATTCGCGACGCGGGCATTGAAGCCATTGAGACCGGCTTTACCCGCTACACGGCGGCAGCCGGCATCAACGATTTGAAGGCCGCCATTTGCGCCAAGTTGGAGCGCGACAATGGCCTCACCTACACCCCGGATCAGATCGTGGTCAGCAACGGTGCCAAGCACTCGCTGTATAACGCCTTGATGGTCCTGGCACAAGAAGGCGATGAGGTGATCATCCCCACACCTTATTGGGTCAGCTATTCCGAGATGGTGAAGATGACGGGCGCTACCCCGGTCTTCATTGAGACCAAAGAAGAAGAGGACTTCAAACTGCAGGTGGCAGATCTGGAAGCTGCCATCAACGACAAAACCAAGGTCTTGATGCTGAACAGCCCCAGCAACCCCACCGGCATGGTGTACACCAAAGAAGAGTTGACCGCTATCGGTCAGGTCTGTTTGAAGCACAACCTGTTTGTGGTCACCGACGAGATTTATGAGAAGCTGGTCTATGATGGAACCGAGCATCACAGCATTGCCAAACTGGTGCCGGAGCTGAAGGATCAGGTGGTGTTGATCAACGGTATGTCCAAGGCATACGCCATGACTGGATGGCGTATTGGCTATACCGCCTCGCACGCAGCCGTCGCCAAGGCGATGGGCAGCATGCAGAGCCACGCCACCTCCAACCCTAACTCCATCGCCCAGAAGGCCAGCGTAGCTGGTTTGAACGGCCCAGAAGAGCCGATCAAGGCGATGGTAGCCGAGTTCTCCAAGCGGCGTGATTTCATGGTGGAGCGGGTAAACCAGATCAAGGGTCTCTCCTGCCGCAAGCCGCAAGGCGCCTTCTACGTGATGGCCAACGTGCAACAGCTGTACGGCAAGACCATCGGCGGCGAAGTGATCAAGGACGATCTGCAGTTTGCCGGCCTGGTTCTGGAGAAAGCCCATGTGGCAATCGTTCCTGGCGCAGCCTTTGGCTCTCCTGGCTTTGTGCGGTTGTCCTACGCCACATCCATGGAGAAGATCAAAGAGGGGCTCGACCGCCTCGATCAGTTCATCAACGGCTAAGCAAGCAGAAACAGAGAGTGTCAGGGGGAGAGCGTTTGCTCTCCCCCTTTGTCGACCCTATACTGACTCGGCCGCCAGCAGCTTTCGCATCTCCAAGCGGGCGCGATAGAGCCGACAGCGCACCGACTCGATGGAACACCCAAAAGCCTGCGCCAATTCCTCGTAGGAGAATTGCTTCACGTATTTTAGAACCAAGAGCCGCTGGTAAGGTTTTGGCAGCCCAGCCAAGGCAGCTGTTATGGAGCGCCGCAAATCCTGCAATTCCAGGCGGCGGGCGATGTCCTCTCCTTGGGCCAGTCGCTCAACCTGGCGGGATTCGCCAAAGTCGCCGTCCATGGAGATGAAGCGCAGGCGAGAACTCTTCTTCAGGCGGTCCTTATGGACATTGGCCATGATCCGACGGACCCAGGTGGCGAAGGAGGCTTCTCCGCGAAAGTTGGGCCAGGCACTGTAAGCCTTAGCCAGGGCTTCTTGCACCAGGTCTTCAGCCTCCTGCAGACTGCCAGTCCAACGGCGCGCCTGCGCCCGCAGCGCCTCCCAGCAGGAATAGAGTGCTTGCTCGAATGCAGTTGCCGAGAAATCGGTGTTCACACCCAGCCCTCCCTTGCATGAATCAGTAGTGATAGGCAATAATAGAAAATGGTCCAATTTACCAAAGGGATTTGATGTACATATGGCTATTGCTAAATCTGATCGTCAATCTAAGAGGCCGCGACTGCTGAAATGGCTGAGCAGAATCGCTTTGGCTGGTGCCTCATTGGCCGTTATATTAGTTATTCTGCTGATCAGCTACGTTACCTTCTGGCCGTTTGAAGTTGTTCCCCAACGGTTAACCACCAATGTGTTGGCAGACGACGGAGAATTGTTGACCAGCATCTACGTAGAGAATCGACGGCCGGTTACATTGGATGAAATCTCACCGCATTTCTTGCAGGCGGTGATTGCGGTGGAAGACGCCCGCTTCTATCGACATCATGGCATCGATTTCATCCGCCTGGGCAGGGTGGCGCTGAATTTCCTGCAGACCGGATCAAGGGCGCAGGGCGCCAGCACCTTAACTCAGCAGTTGGCCCGGTTGCTCTATCTATCGCTGGACAAGAGCTTCGTACGCAAGGCCCAGGAGGCGGTAATCGCCCTGCAGCTGGAGCAGCACTTGAGCAAGGACGAAATCCTGGAGATGTATGTAAACCAGAATTATATGGGGCACGGGTTGTATGGCATCCAGAACATTTCCCAGTTCTATTTCGGGAAGGATGCCAAGGACCTCAGTTTGCCCCAGGCAGCCATGTTGGCCGGGGTGATTCAAAACCCGGAAGGCTATTCGCTGATCCGCAACTTCTCCGCTGCCCGCAACCGACAGCGCATAGTGCTCAACCGGATGGTGGCCGTGGGTGCTATCACCCAGGAGCAAGCGGAAGCAGCCTACGCCGATGAAGCTGCGGTCACCCCCATCCGGCAGCAGGGGAGCCAGGTTTCAGCCGGCTATGTCAAGGAAGCCATCGTCAGACATCTGAACAACAACTACTTGAACGGCACCCAGTATGCCTATCGCGGCGGGTTGACGGTGCAAACCACCATCAACCGCAAGTTGCAGGCGGCAGCAGAGAAAGCAGTGAAGGACGGGTTTGCTTATCTGGACAGCGCCGGGATATTGAGGAAGGACCAGGATGGCAATCTGTTAGCCAATGTCGCCCTGGTGGCCATCGACCCGCGTAGCGGAGAGATCAAGGCGATGGTCGGCGGCAAGAGCTACAGCGAGAGCACCTATAACCGGGTCTATGCCGAGAGGCCGCCCGGCTCAGCCTTTAAGCCATTGATTTACGCGGAGGCCTTGCGCCTGGGTAAGACGACGTTAGCCACCCCAGTGCTGAGCGCACCGACCACCTTCGAGATTCCAGGGCAAGAACCCTGGCAGCCCAGCAATTTCGGCGGCAAGTTCGCCGATGAAGAGCTGAGCGTGCGGGAAGCCATCGTCCGCTCGGACAACGTGATCGCCGCCAAAGTGATGGAAGAACTGGGCCCCATCCACGTGGTGGAGTTGGCGCAGGCGTTAGGTATCGACCTCAAGCCCAGCGACGCGGTGCTGTCGCTCAGCTTGGGAACCAAAGATGTCTCGCCGCTGGAGTTGGCGGTAGCTTTTGCGGCCTTCGCCAACGGGGGGATGAAGGTGGAGCCGGTGATGATTCAGCAGGTAAACGGCCCCAGGGGAGAAGCCTGGGAAACGGCCAAGGTGTCATCCCCTACCCGGGTGCTGGACGAGCGCATCGCTTGGCTGATCACCGACACGCTGCGGGACGTGCTCACAGACGGGACGGGACAGCCGGTGCTGCAATGGTACAGTGACTCACGAGCGGCAGCCAAGACTGGCACCACCGATGCCAACGGGCGAGTGAACAGCGCGTGGATTGCAGGATACACACCGGACCTGGTGGCTGTGGTCTACATCGGAGCGGATGACTATAACCAACCGATCGCCGCCAATAACCGCGTGGGCGGGGGCAGCATTGCCGGACCGGTCTGGGGCAAGTTCATGGCCGAAGCGGCGAAGATTTTGCCCAAGTCCCCATTGTTGGAGCAACCGGAGGGAATAGTGCAGGCAGAGGTATGTGCCAGTTCCGGACAGAAAGCCACTTTCCTCTGCCCGCGCGAGGAACGGTATGAAGAGTACTTCCTGACAGAGTACGCACCCACCGGGGGCTGCCCAGAGCATGGCGGCATCCCGCTGCCCGACGACGGGCTTTCCTGGTGGCAGCGACTGTTCCCAGGGCTGTTCGGAAATCCCTAGGGCTGCCAGGGGACCAACTTGCCTTCGAGGTAATGCGGGACTAGCCGGCTGACGTTGTGCTCGGCAGCGTAGCGGACGTCGGCTCCCATGCCCAACTTGGTGAGTCCCTGCCCGCTGGCGGTTCGAAGCAGCGCTGAGGGCAGGTCGCAAGCTACCTGCAAGTAAGAGAATAGCGCAATCTGAGCCGCGTCTGTCACCTCGATGGCGACGCGGCTTTGCATTTCCTTGATTAACGCTCCGGCACAGAACACATCCTCCGCTGCCACCTGCCCCCTGGTGCCAGAACAGACCAGCAATACCGGTTGTGCCTCCTGACAAAGGACGGCTGCCAGCGCGGCAGCGTTGCGCAAGCTGCCCACCAGCACCCGGCGACCTGCCTGCACCTGCTTCAGCGCGCGGGTGCCATTGCTGGTGGTGTAGACCACGGGTAACGGCTGCTCAATCCGACGGTATTCCAGTGGCGAATTGCCGAAATCGAAACCTTGTGGGCGAACTCGATGGCGTTCGCCACCCAGATAACATTGGCCCCGCAGGCTCTGGTGCAGGGACTGCGCTTCTTCCAGCGTGGCTACTGGGATAAGCCAGGGAATGTGGCATTCCAGAGCGGCCAGAATGGTGGTGCTGGCCCGCAGCACGTCGATCACCACCACGTTTACATCGGTGAGAGGGGCCGCTGGCAGACCCTCCAGCGTAAGACAAGCATCGACCCGCATCTTTATCACTCCTCCCGGGACTAGGGGATGGCCCCTGCTCCCGCTCTTTTCATCTGTCCTGGTTGCAGCGCACTGCAGGCGGCGGCCAGGGGGCTGGTTCAGGCGCGGCTTATCCGCAAGAGGTGGGCCTTTCAGCACATGGGCCGACTTACCCAGGCACGCGCATGACCCACGTAACTCTTCTATTCCACCAAACGGCGGCCATTCCTGTCTGGGAATGGCCGCTGCAAGCTCTACTTTCTACTGATCCTCACCTTCCCCTCTTTGTCGGGCCCCTGCTGCACGTATTGCGATAAGGTTGGCCGAGGCGCTCAGCGTGCTGCTGGTAATTGAGGGGCAACGGGTCATGATCGCTGATCAGCATCGGGGGCTCCCCTCCCCCGCCTGTGGCACGTCCGGGTTGTCAAACTCAGAAACCCCTTCATACGATAAAGGGATCAAGAACACGGAGGTGCAATCAGATGCAGGCAATCAAGAAGACCCGGGTAGCAGTGGTTGGGTTGGGCAATGTGGGTAAAGGCGCATTGGATGCTATAGAGACCGCACCGGATATGGAATTGGCGGGAATTGTGGTTAGGGAACATAGGATCAGCGGCCTGCGCAAGACCTATCCTGCGGTGGCAGTGGTCAGCGACATCAGGCAGCTGGAAGAGGTGGATGTGACAATTCTGGCCGCACCCAGCCGCAGCGTCCCGGAGTTGGCCCAAGAGGTGCTGGCTCTAGGGATTTGTACGGTGGACAGCTTTGACATTCACGGGCAGGAGCTGTGGCAGTTACGCCAGGACTTGGAGGAGGTGGCCAGGGCGGCGGGAGCGGTGGCAATTTCGGCGGCGGGATGGGATCCGGGAACTGATTCCATGATTCGCGCCATCTTTGCCATGCAGGCGCCGCGGGGCATCAGCTACACCAACTTCGGGCCGGGCATGAGCATGGGCCATACGGTCGCAGCGAAGCAGATCCCCGGAGTGAAGAATGCTCTCTCCATGACGTTGCCCCAGGGTTTGGGCCAGCACAAGCGGGCAGTCTATGTGGAGTTGGAGCCAGAAGCAGAGTTGGCCGCCGTTAAGGAGGCCGTTTTGCGTGACCCCTATTTCAGCCATGACGAAACGCAGGTGTTGGCCGTGGCGGACGTGGAGGAGCTGATGGACTTTGGTCATGGGGTGCTGCTGGAGCGGCGGGGCGTAGCTGGGAAGACGGGCAACCAGGTCTTCCGCTACGAAAGCCGGATGACTAATCCGGCGGTCACCGGCCAGGTACTCGTCTCAGCTGCCCGGGCTACACAGCGCTTGCCTGCCGGCGCATATACCATGCTGGAGGTACCGTTGGCCTGTTTCTTGCCGGGGGAATTGCAGGATATTGTGGAGAGACTGGTTTAGAGCGTGGGGCGTGCTCAATCGGCATCGGTGACGATGACCAGCAGGATGCCGTCGGCTAGTTGAATGGATACCTCATCCTGCAGTGGGATGTTGCTGATGCCGATGGAATCCCCCCAGCGCAAAGTACGGTTGGAAAGTGAATAGTAAAATCCGGTGAGGGTAACGCCCTTCACCTGCTCGGTCAGGGGCAGCAGGGAGACTAGGCGATCCCGGCTGCCTCGCAACGTCAACTGGTCTTGCACCAGATAGACATCGGTCCGCCCATCGGTGAGACCGATGTTTACGCCTTGACGCACATAGGGCGGCAGGATGAACAGATTGGCCAGGGCATGGTCCAGCCGCCCGCCAAACGCCCCCACCAGCAGAATCTCGCGAAACCCAGCCGCTATAGCTTCCTGCAGCGCCAAGTCGGTATCTGTATGGTCCTTTTCGGCAGGCAAAGTGAGGCGCCTGATGCCCAGCTGATCCGCTTGCTGCAAGTAGCTTGGGGGCAGCGAGTCGAAGTCTCCCACCATCAGGTCCGGAACCAAATCCATACTCAAGACCTTGGCAAAAGCTCCATCGGCAGCAACTAACCAGTCCCCCGGCTGCAGCCTGGCCTTAACGCCGGCCAGATCGCTATATTCCCCATTGCTGAACACCACGGCACGGGCCATCGGTGCCTACCTCCTTCAAATCGGGTGATGTTTCGGGTGTGGAAGGTTACAAGGTACGCGTCCCGCTGTATCCTTCGGGTGGCGAAGGATACCGGGTACGCGTCCCGCTGTATCGTTTATTCTTCGCGGCCTAGCAGGGAAGCGGCCAACTGCAGGCTGACAACGCCGGTGATCAGCAGGTATCCGACGGAGAAGGCGCTGGGGTCGACCCCATGAATCAGATACTCGCGCACAACCTGGGCGCTGATCAGCGTGGGCACGGTGCTGGTCAGGCGCTCCAACCAGACCGGCAGGGTTACAGGCAGGGAAGCCAAGAACATGGCCGGCAGCGTGAGCACAAAGCGCCAGCCGTTGCCCTCGTTGGCCCCGCGTACGTAAGTGCCTACCAATAGACCGAGCGAAACTGAGTTAAAAGTAACCAGCAGCATGGTCAGATAGAATACCGGGTCGGCCAGAAAGGCTGCCGGCATCAAGAGCCAGATCAACAGCACGATCAGGGTTAGCGGCAACAGGCTGCTGAACAGGGCGGCACCCAACTTGGCCCAGATGATCCCCTGGTCTGACAGCGGCGACTTGCGCAGGGAAACCAGCGTCTTCTTGTCCCGTTCCATGCTGATGCTCTGCTGTCCTAGGCTGAGGGCAGTCATTACCCCCATGATCACAAACAGTGATGAAAAGACTAGCTGTGCCGCCGAGCTCACCTGTTCCCCCGTATCATGGGCTTCCCAGCGAATTGACGCCAGCACTTCCCCGGGGTCAGGCATCATCTGGGAAAGCTTCTGCTCGGCCAAGCGAAGATTCAGCTGCTGCACAAACTCTGCAAACAGTGCTTCTGCCACTGCCCCGGCGGTGTTGGCTGTATTGGCGTACATCCGTGCCGAGTCCGGCTGCAGCAGGATGTAGGCATGCAGTACTCCGGCTTGCAGCCTGCGCTCCGCCTCCTCTGCCCCTAGGCGGTAGGTGGTCAAGTGTATCTGCTCGTTGTCCTGTTTGGCCGCCTGCTCCAAGTAGGTGATCAGTTGCACATCGCCCACCAGACCGACAGCCACTTCCATTGCCTGCCCCTGCAGGTAAATGTTCACCGCCAACAGGATTATGGGCAGCATAATCATCCACAGCAGTTCCCGCCGATTGCGCAGCACCGTACGAATATCCTTACGCAACAGAACCAGCGCTCTCATCGACCGCCCTCCTGATAGACCCGCTGATAGATCTCCTCCAATGCAGCCGTTTGCTTGCTGATATCCAATACATCTATGCCCTGTTCCACCAGCGTGCGCAGCACCGGATTCAACCGCTCCGGCTGGTCTGGCACTGCCAGCGTCTGCGGCAGCTGGTCGCTGGCCAAATTGCTTAGGCTATCGGGCACCTGCTCCACTCTGATCAGCAGGCGGTCCTGAAAGCCGTAGCGTCGCTTGATCTCGGTCATGGTACCTGACGTGACCAAACGCCCCTCTTTCATGATGCCAATTCGATGGCAGAGACCAGCCAGCTCTTTCAGGTTGTGCGAGGAGATGATCACCGTCAGGTCGCCCTCGGTGAGCAGATAGGCGATAAAGTCACGCAACCCCTGCATAGCCACCGGGTCCAACCCGGAAAATGGTTCGTCCAGAAACAGCAGCTTCGGCCGATGAATGCAGGCGGAGAGAATGGAGACCTTCTTGCGCATGCCAGTGGACAGTTTGCCCACCAACTGGTGGCGCCACTCTTCCATCTCAAATCGCTGCAGCAACTCCCGCACAGGCGCTTTCACGCTGTAGAGGTCTGCAAAGAAACGCAGCGTCTCCTCGACGGTCAATTCATGATAAAGACGCAGATCTTCGGTCAGCAGGCCGGTGATGGTACGGATTTTGGACCTTTGCTTGACCAAGTCGTGTCCCAGGATGAGAGCGCTGCCATCGGTGGGAGTGAGCAACGTATTCAGTAGCATGAAAGTGGTGGTCTTTCCGGCACCGTTATGGCCGATCAGACCAAAGATGGTGTTCTCCGGAATGGTGATGGATAGGTTCTTGACAGCTACTGTGCTGCCCAAGCGGCTGATGAAGGCCTTGGTCAAGCTGTCGGTGGTCACTGCGTTCAATGATGTCTAGCCTCCCTGATGCTGCTGGTCCCGCCAGAAGGCAGCGATCGCTTGCTGATAGATCCACTTCACCGGGCGACCGCTGGTTTTGGCCAGGCGTCGGCAATCCTCATATTCGGGAGCCACGTTGTGCAACTTCTCTCCCAGGTAGCCCAGCTTTATCCGTACGCTTCCACCCGGCACCTGCACAGCTACCTGCCTGCGCTCCAACATCCGTCGCCAAGCCAGGCTGTGGCGGACACCCAGGCTACTACTTTGCTCCAGGATGACGGCTGAGAGCTGCTCCGCCCGCTCCGGTCGGCAGATAACGGTGAGCAGGATGCTCGGGCGCTGCTTCTTCATCTGTACCGGCTGCAGCAGCACATCCAGTGCTCCCGCCGAGAATAGCGATTCCATGATATCCTGATACAGTTCCGGGTTCTGGTCGTCCAAGTTGGTTTCCAGCACGACCACCTGATCCGCTAAGTAAGCCGACTGCCAGCCAGCAACTGCCGGTCAGTAGTTGCTCTCTGGCCTGGTCTCGGGTTCAGCCTGGTGTTCCCCATTCCCGCAGGGGCAGCTCTGCGTGTGGCCGCTTTCCGCTTGCTCTGGACCATGGCAGCTGTGAGGATGAGTATGATCATGGTGATCACTGTGGGGGTGAGCATGATCATGGTGGTGATCACTGTGGGGGTGAGCATGATCATGGACATGAGCGTGCACTCCCCCATGGCTATGCTGCGGAGACGCGGCTACGCCGACGCTACTCTCGCCGATGACAACCCGCAACACGTTGGCTACCGGCAGATCTTTCTGACCAGCTCCATAACCCACCATCTGGGGCTTGAGCTGAGGGAAAACGCCAAAGTCCTCTGCCAAAGCAACCATCAGGGCGGCACCAGTCGGCGTCACCAGCTCCGCGCGTTGGCCGTTATCGTAGAGGGGAACGTTGCGCAGGGCCAGCAAGGCCAGCGTGGCCGGGGCGGGTACAGGAATGATGCCATGGGCAGAGCGCACCTGGCCGCCACCGGTGGGCAGGGCGGAGCAGAACACCTGCTCTATTTCCAGGGCATGCAGTCCGATGCAGGCACCGACGATGTCCACGATGGCATCAACCGCCCCCACCTCGTGGAAGTGCACCTCTTCCGGGGTGCTGCCATGAATCCTGGCCTCCGCCTGGGCCAAAACCGTGAACACCTGCAGGCTCCGTTCCTTGACGGCGGCGGGCAGGCCGCTCTGTTCGATGATCTGGCTGATCTCCGGCAGCCCACGGTGTACGTGGCCCTCTTCCGCGTTCACTTGCACCGAGGTGGCCGCCAGGCCGCATTTCTGCACCTTGCTCACCGACAGGCTGAACTCCGGCAGATGCAGCTGGTTTAGTCCGTCCTCCAACACCTCCAGGGGCAGCCCCGCATCCAGCAGCGCCCCCAACGTCATATCCCCGCTGATCCCAGAGAAGCAATCAAAATAAGCTACTTTCATCATCTAGACACCTCGCTTGCGATTGATCAGGCTGGCAGCATAGCCAGCCCCGAAACCATTATCGATGTTTACCACAGTGACGCCGGCAGCACAGCTAGTCAGCATGCCCAACAGCGCCGACAGGCCCTGGAAGTTGGCACCATACCCTACGCTGGTGGGCACTGCGATCACCGGCACATCCACCAGACCGCCTACCACACTGGCCAGCGCCCCTTCCATCCCGGCTACCACCACCACAACCCGCGCCTGTTGCAGGCGGTCCCGCTTGTCCAGCAAGCGGTGGATACCGGCTACGCCCACATCGTATATGCGCTCCACCGCGTTGCCCATGATGGCAGCGGTGAGGGCAGCCTCTTCCGCCACCGCCATATCTGCCGTGCCGGCTGAGACGACCAGCACCAGTCCTTCGCCATAGGCAGTGCTGCGATCCCGCCAAACGGTGATCGCCTTCGCTTCTGGATGGTACTCCGCCAGTGGCAGCACCTCAGCCACAGCCTGATAAGTGGCGCTGCTGGCGCGGGTGGCCAGCACGTTCTGGGAGCGGTCAGCCAACCGCTTCATGATGGCGACAATCTGTTCTGTGGTCTTGTTGGGACAGTAAACCACCTCTGGAAACCCAGACCGGATACCACGATGATGATCCAGCTTGGCAAAGCCCAGGTCTTCGTAGGGAAGATCTTTCAGTCGCCGGAACGCTGCCTCCGCCTCCACTTCGCCGGAAGCCACCTGTTGCAGCAGTTGTCTTAAAGTTGCCTGATCCAATAGTCCGTCCTCCCAAAGGTTATTGCGTTGCTGAAGCTGTGGGTGCAGGAATAGTCTCATCCTGTCCCGAAGTCTCATATCACAATTATAGCGAAAAGGAGTTGAGAATGTTGCGAAAAACCCTGGAAATGGTCCAGCGAGAGTTCTCCGGCCAGAGAGCATTTAACCATGTGGCCGAGGTCTGCCAGCATCATCGCATCCAAGCTAGCCCCGGCTTCCGGCAAGCGGCCATCTATTGTCGACAGGTGCTGGAGGATTGTGGCCTGGACGCCGAGATTATCACTTTCCCGGCTGATGGCAAAACCATGTATTGGACCCAACAGATGTTTGAAGAGTGGGATTGCCAGCAGGCCCGGTTGGATTTGCTTTTCCCCCAGGCGGAATGCCTGGCTGACTTTTCTGCCGAGCCGATGTCCTTGATCCAGCGCAGCGTCAGCACACCGCCAGAGGGTATTGAGGCAGACATCGTCTGGCTAAATCAAGGTGACGACCCAGAACCCTACCAGGGTTGGGACCTGAACGGCAAGCTGGTGTTCACCGACGGTGACTGGAATAAGGTGCGGGCCTGGGCGGTGGAAAAGCAGGGCGCTTTGGGCATCATCAGCGACCGCCTGATGGAGTTCCCGCCGGTTCGCCACCGTTTTGATATTCCCGATGCCCTGATGTACACCTCCTTCTGGTGGACAGGCCATGAGCAGCGCTGCTTCGGCTTTGTGCTCTCACCCAAGGCTGGCGACAAGCTGCGCCGCCAGTGTCAGGAGATGTGGCAGGCCCATCAGCAGGATGGAAGCCGCCCCGCTTATCCGCGGGCGAAGGCTGTGGTACAGGCCTCCTGCTACAGCGGTTCACTGGAGGATGTAACGGCGCTGATCCCTGGGGAAAGCGATGAGGAAGTGATCATCGCCGCCCATCTCTGCCATCCGCGGGCGTCTGCCAACGACAACGCCTCCGGGGTAGGCACGGCACTGGAAGCTGCCCGCGCCCTGCAGAGCCTGATCCAAAAGGGGTGCTTGCCCAAGCCTAAACGGGGCATACGCATTCTCCTGATCCCCGAGATGACCGGCACCTATGCCTACCTGGCTACGCGGGAAGATCAGATTGGCAAGATTAAGGCGGCGATCAATCTGGACATGGTGGGCGAAAATCAGGCATTGTGTCAAGGTCCGCTGGTGGCGGAATATCCGCCCCAAGCCGCCACATCCTTCGTGGGCGATGTCCTGGCTGCCATCATGGGGCTGGTGGCCGAGGAGAGCACCAACCTGGGCGGCAGCTCTGCCTATGCGCTGTTCAAGCACACTACGGCGCCGTTTTCTGGAGGCAGCGATCATTACATCTTCTCCGACCCGACGGTGGGGGTGCCTTGCCCGATGCTGATCCAATGGCCGGACAAGTATTATCATACCAGCGAAGATACATTGGACAAAGTTGACCCGGAGATGCTCTACCGGGTGGGCTGCATGACCGCCACCTACGCCTACTACCTGGCTAATTTGGGGTGGTCGGAACTGCCCTGGTTGCTCGCTGAGTGTCGAGGCCGCTATCTGAATCAGGTGCAACGGCTGCTCACCCCGCAGGGCGACCCGCGGCCTGCCTGTGAACTGAAGGAGCAGCTGGACTACCTGCTGCAGCAACGGGTTGACCAGCTGTCCGATCTCCGCCGCTTCGTGCCAGCGGATCAAAAGACCGCACTGAAGCAGGAACTAGAGCGAGAGCAGCAATTGCTGACCAGCGTCACCGAGCAGCTGTGGCAGAGATACGTCGGCGATCAACAGGTCACGGCCGCCGGGAGGGAAGTCCCTGCTGAGTACCAGGTTATACCCAAACGGCTGTTCAAGGGCCCGGTCAGCATGCGCGGCAAGCTGGAGCTGTTGAGCGAGGCGGAGCGGGCGGAATATGCCGCGTATGCCAAACAGCATGCGGCGGCAGCCAAGATAATGCCCACCTATTTGGTCTATTGGGCGGACGGCCAACGCACGGTGGCCGAGGTGGATCATCTGGTGAAGATGGAGACGGGCATCAGTGACCCGGCGTTTGCCTTACGCTACTTCCAACTGTTGGAGCGTTTGGGTTTAGTGACCTGGGCATAGTATAACCGTGGCGAAATGCCGCAGGCCTAGCGACGGGCAGGCCTGCGGCCATGGCCAAGGTGTGAGGAGGAATGACATGCACATACTGATCACTCAAAAGCCAACCGAGGAACAGCTATCTGCAATTCGGGAACTGCTTCCCGAGGCAACGATCACGGTCACCCGGGAAGAAGAAGAGATCAGGCAAGCGATGCGCACTGCGGAAGTGATCTGGGGAAGTCACTATTTGCCCGAGATGCTGCCGGAGGCAAAGAGCCTGCGCCTAATTCAGGTAGCCTTTGCCGGAGTGGATCGACTGATGGTGCCGCAGCTGCTGGCCCATAAAGCCGTGCTGGCCAACGCCCGGGGCATTCACGGAACAACCATTGCCGAGCACGTGTTCATGTTGATGCTGGCTCTTGCCCGTCAGCTGCCTGCCACCATGCGAGCAGCTGACCGCAAGGAGTGGACAAGGACCGGAGCCGCGGTACTGGAAGGCAGTACTATGGGAATAGTCGGTTACGGCAGCATCGGACAAGCCATCGCCAGACGGGCTAAAGCCTTTGGCATGCAGGTATTGGCCACCCGTCGCCATGCCCAGCCCGATCAGTGGGCTGATCAGGTGTGGGATAATAGCGGCCTGCCCGACCTGCTAAGGCAGTCGGATTACGTGATCTTGGCAACTCCACTCACCACGGAGACCTATCATCTGATTGGCTCCGAGGAGTTGGCCATGATGAAGGACTCGGCGGTGTTGGTGAATATCGCCCGCGGCGCTGTGGTAGACGAGAAAGCGTTAATCGCCTGTCTACAAGCAGGAGGAATCAGGGGTGCCGGATTGGACGTATTTGAAACGGAGCCGCTGCCTGCGGACAGTCCTCTCTGGTCGATGCCCAATGTGGTGATCACTCCGCATCAGGCAGGCAGCATGCCAGACTATGACCAACGGGCCTTCGCCGTCTTCATGGACAACCTGAAGCGCTTGCAGGCTGGCGAACCACTGCTAAACGTGGTTGATAAGCAAGCGGGCTACTAACATAGTGCAGGGGCTGTCGGTGGACAGCCCCTTTGAACTCCCCCAGTCACTGCGTCTGAGTGGGGGCCAAGACTCCCCAATCGCTTCGCGACAGCCCCCTTCACAAGGGGGCCGAGACTCCCCCAGTCACTGCGTGACAGCCCCCTCCGAGAGGGGCCAAGACTTGCCTCCCTCTGATGAGGGAGGTGGCACGACGTAGCCGTGACGGAAGGAGAGAATGCCCGGCGTCAGGTTGGACCTACCCAAGCCTGCCCTACCCGCAGGCGCTCCATCCGCTCAACCACCTGCTTCCACTGGTCTCCGCCCAACTGATGCAACAGCTGATCGCAGACGACCCAAGCGGCCATGGCCTCACCGACGATGCTGGCTGCCGGCACGGCACAAGCATCTGCCCGCTCCCGCGCAGCGATTGCCGGTTGTCTGGTATGCCAACGGAAGCTCTGCAGGGGTTTGACTATAGAGGGGATCGGCTTCATGAAGCAGGTAAGCAGAATAGGGGCACCGTTGCTCATGCCCCCTTCGATGCCGCCAGCATGATTGCTGGGACGAGCGACTGCCCCGTTGGACACTGAGAACTCATCGTGCGCTTGGGAGCCGGGCACCCGGCTTTGCCGGACGCCCGCGCCTATTTCCACCGCCTTAATGGCCGGAATGCTGATCATGGCCTGGGCTAGCAGCCCATCCAGACGGCGGTCCCAATGCATGGGACTACCCACCCCGGCGGGGAGGCCCCTGACAGCGACCTGGAAAGCCCCTCCTACCGAATCCCCGGTTTGCATTGCCCGGTCGACCTCCCCCGACATTTCCCGGGAAATATCGCGGTCAGGACAGCGCAGCGGGGATTGCTCAGCCTGTTCATCCTCCCAAGGAAGATCGGGTGGGGCGCTGACGGTCCCAATGGCGATTACCCGGCTATGTACGCTCACCCCCAAGGCAGCGAGCAGCTGCCGGGCCACTCCCCCTACCGCCACTCGGGCGGCAGTCTCCCGAGCGCTGGCGCGTTCCAGCACTTCTCGCAAATCGTTGGCATCATACTTCAAGCCACCAGCATAATCGGCATGCCCAGGGCGTGGACAGACTACCGGTCGCGGCTCGGTCACC
Organism: Bacillota bacterium; assembly: GCA_050949055.1. GTDB lineage: Bacteria > Bacillota > UBA994 > UBA5500 > UBA5500 > JAEZJZ01. The sequence continues at coordinate 321,710 of JBMNFA010000009.1, forward strand.
TCATGGATGGGATGCATAGTTCGCTGCCAGTTAGCATAGTCCCGGTTCTCTATCTGCATAGTCAGGGGTGAGCCCATGGTTTTCCCTGACCGCAGCCCTGACCAGATGGTGACCTGATCCTGTTCTATGCCCATGCGCTGTCCACGTCCGTACCCTTGCTGGCGCCTGGCCAGCTGTCGATTGATTTTGTCGACGGAAAGCTGAAAGCCCGCCGGCAAGCCTTCGATGATCACGGTCAAAGCCGGCCCGTGGGACTCTCCTGCTGTCAAAAAGCGCATCCTGCCTTGGCCTCCCTTTGCAGCCTCGCTAGTTGATGAAAGAAGTCTGGATAGGAGATAGACACCCATTCGGCCCCGCAGATACCTACCGGCCCGTCAGCCACGGTGGCGGCCACCGCTAGCGCCATAGCGAGGCGGTGGTCTGCATGACCTGAAAGCACTCTGTGCCCACTAAACCGCTGGGACTGCCCTTGCACTCGCAACACATCTCCCTTCACTTCGATGCGCGCACCCATCAAGCGCAAAGGCTGCACAATACCTTCCACCCGATCGCTTTCCTTTACCCGCAGCTCTCCCACGCCTCCAATCACCGTATCTCCCTCCGCCAAACATGCGGCTACCACCAACAGCGGCACCTCATCGATCAACAGCGGAATCTCTTCTGGCAAGACCTCGATCCCGCTCAGCTGGCCATTGTACTGCACTAACACATTGCCTAGGGGCTCGTTACCATCGTCCGAAGTGATCGTTATCCGGATGTCGGCACCCATGCGACGCAAGACATGCAGCAGTCCGATGCGGGTAGGGTTCAGCCCCACAGCAGAGACCCGCAGCACGCTGCCGGGGCAGAGGGCTGCGGCGGTAATGAAAGGGGCGGCGCTAGAAATATCCCCTGGAATGGCTAGATCCCGGCCTAATAGCTGCTGGTGCCCACGAATCTTGATCTGCCCCTCGTACCTGGAGAGATTGATCCCCATAGCCATCAGCATCCGCTCGCTATGGTCACGAGACGGCACCGGATCGATGATGGTTGTTTCACCATCAGCCTGCAGGGCCGCCAACAGCAATGCGGACTTCAGTTGGGCACTGGCCACCGGCAGTCGGTAATCGATCCCCCGCAGTCGCTGCCCCAGCAGCAGCACCGGAGCGGTGCCTGCGGGGGTACAATAGGCCTTCACCCCCATCAAACGCAACGGTTGCAGCACCCGCTGCAAAGGGCGACGGTTCAGCGAATGATCGCCGGAGAGCAACACCTGCAATGGTTGGGCGGCAAGGGCTCCGGTCATCAGGCGCAGGGTGGTGCCCGAGTTGCCCACCTGCAGGGGACCTCTGGGTGAGCTGAAGCACCCTGCCTGTCCGTGCACCAGCACCTGGTCTCCGCTCTGCTGGACGGTCACTCCCAGAGCCTGCAAACACCGGCTGGTGGACAACACATCGCCCGCTCGTAGCAGGTTGCTGATGCGACTCACCCCGCTAGCCAGTGCCGAGAAGATCAGGGCGCGATGGGAGATGGATTTGTCCGCCGGTGGATTGAGGTGTCCCGCCACCGGACCGGGGTATACCCGTTTTGTCACTGCCATGGCGATAGCGGCTCAGCGCCCTGGTTGGTGCTGGACAGGCTGGAGCGGTAAAAGAATTTTCGTGTCTCGGTCATTCTAGATCCTCCCGCGCATGTTTGCCGAACAAACGAGGCGAAACCGGTAGTACCAACAACAGGCCGAAGCAATGCTCCGAAGGAATGCGTTGACAGAGTTGGCCAGCGGGACAGGGAATGCTTGGCCTCGCTAGCAGTTCTCCATGGAAGCACCAGCTTCCTGCCCAGAGATAGTCTACCCGCGGGAAGGTTGCTGTCAGGCAGCGGGACAGGCTATTTTTGGCGGGTTCTGGCGGGTTGTTGCCCAAATATGCTGGGTTGCTGTGCGCCGGTTTGTGTTATACTGTAGTCGATTAGGCGCGAAGGGAGTTGTTGATAAATGAAAATCACCAAGGATATGGCCATTTCTGAGATCGTCGAGAAGTACCCGCAGGTGGTGCCGGTCTTCTTCAAGCATGGCTTGGGTTGCCTGGGCTGCGCCATCGCTCAGTTTGAGACATTGGAGCAGGGGGCGAAGGCGCACGGCATAGATGTCGACGCGCTGCTGGCTGACCTGAACAAGGTTCTGGAAGAAAAGTAGGCTGTAATGGCAGGGCAGCTCACCGATTTGCGGTGAGCTGCCCTTTTGTTTACTCCAAGATATAGACGTTCATCTTTCGTCGTCCAAAGCTGTAGCATTCGGCAAATGTCTCCATGTAGATGTCGATGCGATTGCCTTTAATAGCCGATCCCACATCCATGGCTACATAGAGGCCAGAATACTGCTTACCTTTCGCATCAACACCCTCTACGTACACCCTGGTTCCGGTAGGGATCACCTTTGGATCGGTGGCGATGGTGGTACCTGCCACAGCCCGCTTGCCGGAGGCCGTCATCCCCTGATAGGGGTCATCGGGCAAGCCGGTTTCGGGATTGATGTCGCTGGTATATGCGGTCGCTGTGACGCTGAGCATGCGGCTGTAGCGATAGGTCTGTCCACCGCGGGAGAGGGTCGAGATGGTCCCCTCTTCGATCACGCGGTCCTGTTTCTCCACCACCGTCACTGAATTGATCAGTTCCTTTTTCACCGGCTGGCCATCTTCCAGCAGCACCTGATAGGTATTCAGTTGCTTGCCATTGGCACCCGGTTGCACCTCCCTAGTCTCACCTCGGTTCATGGAGCGGGAGGCTACTCTGACGGTACGATAAGGGATGACAGCTTGCTCTTCTACTATCCGGCTGTCTACGCGAATCAGTCGAATCTGCTGTTGATCCTCCACCGGTTCGCTCAGATCCGGTATGGTGCGGTCCATTGGTCCCAAGCCCAGACCGGCAAAGGTAAGCGCATCCTGCACGGTGCGCGCGCTGGTCCAAAGAGCTCGTTCCTCGCCATCTGCGATCACAGTCACACGACGGCTAAAGGTCATGTTATCCAAAAGCTGTCTCGAGTCGCCAATTCCCCCAGCCAAGCTGATCATGGCAGAGTCAAATCGGCCATCGGTGAGAATAAGCACTACCAGTAGGGTGCAGGCAACCGCTATAGCGGCGATTTGCAGGAGTCTACTTGCTTTTGGCATAATGGCCCCCTTTCTGCATCTGCCAGAACATTATAGTGTAATGCGTAGAAGTGGTCAAACTTGCCTTATACATCTGTTTACTTTGCAGTCTAGCCGTTCTCTGGCAATCTATACTTTAACTCCTCTATAGCTTATGCAGTTGGGCCGGAACAGCAACCCGTGGAAACAACCCGACTATTTGCGCTTACGGTACTATTCCATATTTGAGGATAGTCTCCTGCAGGCAGTTCATGGTATCAGCACAGGGATGGCGTCGCCCCAGTCGATCCCTTGTGGAAGCTTGGGGATGATGGTGTACGCTAGCAACTGAACCCCGCTATCCAAGGCCTGCTTAGCAGTCTCTACGAACTGGCGATCTATCTGTTGATTGAGCACCACTGCCTTCGCCCAGGGCATCTGGGCCAAGAAGATCACCGCTGCCCGTTGTCCATCGGTTGCTGCCTGGGATAGCTCGCGCATGTGCTTAGCTGCCCGCTCGCTGGGCGCGTCGGGAAAGCGGGCCCAGTCTCCTTGGAAATCAGCAGCCGATTTCACCTCCACCAGGCATGGCGGCAGCCCTGGTCCAGTCAGGGCAAGATCAAAACGGCTGGCACCTTGACGGTATTCGGGCTGAATATGTCTGTAAGGCAAGAAGTCGGATAAGCGTTGCCGCCGCCAAGCCTCCTGGACTAAGATGTTGGGCAGCTGGGAATCCACCAGCACCGTGCCTAGTTTGGTCGAGATCGCCACCAGGTCAAATTTGGTCTTGCGCCCCTGTTTGTCGACTGGGCGCAGCCAGCAGGCTGCCCCTTGGCTGAGCACCGTAGTCAGACGCCCGGAATTGGGCAGATGGGCAACGGTTACAGTTTCGTCAAGCAGTACCTCCACCACAAAACGGTTGCTGCGGCCTAGATAGATGCCTTCTCGCAGCTGCTCGGTGAAGCAATAGAGCACAAAATGACCCCCGATCCTTGCCTGTGTTTGTAGGAGTTGCAGATTAAAACCCGATTCATTAGAACAGACGATTGATGGCGATTGACCTAGACTATGCTACACTAATTATGGGACAAGCGAAACAATGTATGCAATTTGATGTTTTTGTTAAGAAAGGGAGGCATCAGTTAGTGTCAGAAAAGCTTGTAGAGCTAACTCGCGGGCGCATTGTGGAAAGCATTCATCGGGGAGACCTGGCAGTGGTGGATGCGAGCGGTAAGCTGCTATACTCTGTGGGCAACCCTAAGGAGAAAGTCACCTTCATTCGCTCCGCTTCCAAGCCAATTCAGGCCATCCCAGTGGTGGAAAGCGGCGCCGCTGATCACTATCAGCTGACCGATCAAGAGCTCGCGGTGTTCTGCGCATCGCACAATGCTGAGGATATCCATGTAGACACCGTGCTGGGAATATTGCAGAAGATAGGCTTAAGCGAGAGCGCACTGCAGTGCGGCAGCCACATGCCCTTGTATGCGGCTGCGGCAGCAGCCCTGCAACGTGCCGGGAAGAAGGCAACGGAAGTGCACTGCAACTGCTCGGGCAAACACTCCGGCATGCTGACCTTGGCCCAGCACATGGGGTGGGACGTCAGCAACTACCTCAATCTGGAGCATCCCGTACAGCAGGCAATGTTGGATGCAATGTCACGCTTTTCAGGAATGAAAAAAGAGGAGATAGAGATCGGGGTTGACGGATGTGGCGTACCAGTCTTTGGCCTGCCGGTCTACAACATGGCCTGGGCGTGGGCCCGCCTGTCCGACCCGAGGGATCTGCCTCCATCGACGCAGCAGGCGGCGGCGCGCATTCGTGCGGCGATGACCGCTTGGCCACAGATGGTAGCGGGCACCGGCCGTCTCTGCACTGATCTGATGACGCGCTTGAATGGCAGGGTGATTGCCAAGAGTGGTGCCCAAGGAGTCTATTGCACCGCCATCTTGGACAAAGGGATCGGCATCGCCTTGAAGATAGAAGACGGCAATGGGCGTGCCGATGGTCCGGTCGTGGTGGAGACCCTGCGTCAGATGGGCTTCCTAACGGATCAAGACCTGGAGAACCTGAAAGATTTACATCAACCCACCCTGTATAACCACCGCCGGGATGTGGTCGGTCGTACCCGGGCAGTGTTCACGCTGCAGCCGGCACAGGAGTAGAGCAGCATCGGTTATTGCGATACCCCAAGGGCCCTCGCCTGAGCGAGGGCCCTCTTTATCGCAAGAATCTTTTGTCGGACCTACAAGTTGCTGGAGTAGGCGCCGAGATCAAGTCAGTCTACTGGCGGGTTCTGGGAACAGACCGGCCTGCAACTAAGCCTGAGATAATTTGTCGGTCTAGCGGTGTCAAATCATATGCTTGAGCTTCCTGAGGCGTTACCCAGCAGAACGCCTGACATTGCCTGGTCTCAGGTTGCCGTTTGCCAGGGTGGCAGTGATAGACCAGCAGCAGTATCTGCAACTGTGGATTGGCCAGATGAGTGAACACCCCATGCAGGCGGCCCACCACAACCTCCAGCCCCATCTCCTCCTGCAGTTCGCGGTATAAGCACTGCTCAGGATTCTCCCCAAACTCCAACTTGCCCCCGGGCAACTCCCAGAGACCCCCGTTAGCTGCTTCGGGCAACCGCTGAGCTAACAGCAGCTTCGTCTCCCGCCAGAGCAAAGCAGCAGTCACCGGCAGGATGCGCCCGCTCATTTCAGCAGTCCCTGCACCAGAGCCCGAGCCGAGCTGAGGTTGGTGGCCAGTGCGACATTGTGCACGTCGCAAATGCGTAGCAAGGCGGTGATGTCTGGTTCGTGAGGCTGCGCAGTCAGGGGGTCGCGCAGGAAGATGATCGCCTGTAGGTTGCCCTCAGCAGCCAAAGCTCCGATCTGCAGGTCTCCGCCCAGCGGTCCCGACTGCTTCCGCTCTATGGGCAACCCGGTCTCCTGAGCAAGCAACCCGCCGGTGGTACCGGTGGCCACCAGCTCGTGCCGGGCAAATATGTCCACATATTCCTTCACGAAGCAGAGCAGTTCATCTTTTTTCTGGTCATGGGCGATGAGCGCTATCCGCATCTCAACCACTCCTTTGTCGCTCGCTTGGTTCTACCACTAGTATAACAATGCAGACTGCCATAAATATCTCTGCAACAAGACAGTCGCGATGCATGAAATCACCATCATGGATGAAACCCATGCCGAGGGCGATTAGTCAGGCTGGCGCGACTAGACGTTGTCTGCAAACCGGAGTTGGTGTATGAGCCCGACTCGGCCGGGCGTCATCCTGACGCTTCGCGCACTTGGCGCAGGCTCTGTCAGGATCTAGACTACTCGCGGAGTTCATGCTGAGCTTGCCGAAGTGCTCGGAATGACGGAAAATTCCGAGAGAAACAAGCGGACGCCGCGGTGCCAAGCAGCTCCATACGGCATCCAGCCCTAGGTATGACGATCCCGATTATTGGGACTTAACGGTCACGCTGCCATTCTTGCTCTCCGCGGTGATGGTCAGCCGTCTTTCCTTTTGGGAAAAACCCTCGGTCTGCCCTTTCTTGTGTTTGCGGTGTGACGTTTCTGCGGCGAAGGTAGGCATCTCCACCACCGCCACCCCGTGAACAGTATACGCATCCACCGCATAGCCTTGTTCAATGTGGTTGGGGACTTCTATCTCAATGGACCCATTCTTGCTTTCGGCATGCAACTGGCCTTGACCTTGCGGCTTCAGCAGGCAGCGGATGGAACCGTTCTTGGTGTTTACCACGGCATTTTCAATGCGGGTGATCAACTTGATGCTGCCATTCTTGCTCTCGGCGCGGAGACTTTGGTATGCGCCCCCTGAGATGCGCAGTTCTCCGTTCTTGGATTCAACTGCCGCAGAGCCAGTAATGTCCTGCAGTAGGATGTCGCCATTCTTGGTCAGTAAGTTGAGTTGAGCCACCAAGCGGCGTGGGATTGACAACTGAAAACTGATAGCTGCGCCGACCAGGTCTTCCGGCACCGTCAATTGTAGCAGCAAGCGCTCCCCTTGTTGCTTCACCTCTCGCACTACAGCCTCCTGGGCTATGGCTGCGGCATCCTCACGGCTATCCGCTTGAATTTTCTTTTGCGTTACCAGGTTGATAGTCTCGCCGTCCCCCGCGCTGACCTGCACTCGGCCATTCTTAGTGCTAACGTCAAGCTCGAGGTTGGTAACTTCAGCAGCCAGTGGCAGTTCCTCTTCGTCGCGGAATGTATAGGTGTTATGCCATCCAAACGACCAGCCCCCACTGCTCCTCACATCCCGCAGCGCGCTGTTGACGTTACGCATGGCCTCGTTTATTTCCTGCGACGCGTCGCCGAGCGCGCGACGCACCTCACTGGCGACATGGGGGGTGACAGCGCGCAGTTCCTCCGATACCAGACCTAGCGTCTGCTTAACATCCTCATAGGCCCCGGCCAACGACTCCTTCAGGTCAAGTGAACCGGCGTCGACTGGCTCTGGATCGTCGTGGGCTGCAGCGGAGAAGTGTTCTTCGTGCCGATCCTCATTGCTCGCTTCGTCCGATTCAGTGGGCGATTGTTGTGCAGGGGTCTCCTCACTTTCCTCCTGGGTGACGTCGGCCTCATAGCCCGGCAACTGAGCGTTCAAAACGTCCAGGAGAGCCAACGCCTGCTGGTAGGTGATGGTGCCTTGCTCCAGCATGCGCAACACACGAATTTTCTCTTCCGACATCTATCTCAGTCCTTCCCCTAAATGTATCCTGATCGTTCCCGACACTGTCTTGGCTCGTATCGACTGTACCTGTTCTTTGGACACTAGGTCCCGGCTGCTCGCCTCCAGCTTGCGGCGACCTGGCCGTGATTTCTCATCCCACTGCAGGTCGGGCAGATCCACTTGGATGTTGCCAACGGTGCTACTGGCAGACACCTGATATCCCACCCGGTTCCCTGGCGGCAGAGCAAGCTCAATGGAACCATTCACTGTCTCCAGTTCCAGGCGGGCCCGTTCTGCAGACGACAGAGCGAGCTGCAACCTCCCGTTGGCAGCGCGGCATTCCAGCTGCTCGCCGAAGCCTTGCAGCTGAATTCCGCCGTTGACTGCATGGGCCTCCAAATGCTCCATGCGGAAGCCCTCCGCCCGGATCTTGCCGTTTACCGTGTGCAGCTTCGCCCGCTCTCCCTGGATGCCGATTAGGTTTACGGTACCATTGGTGCAGGAGACTGTGATCTGTGGCTGCAGCTGTCGCGGCAGGTTTAGTTCGATATCAACCACCGCATTCTGCCCAAAGAAGCGCCTGCTTTCAACCCTCAGCCCCCGGGAGTCGGGGCTGACAATGACCAGTCCGTCGGATAGCTCTTTGGCAACAGCAGCACTGTCGGCGCGAACCCGAGCGGAAAGCTTCAGGTGCCAGCGCTCGTCCTCACTGTGGCCAATACGTACGTGGCCGTTAGTGTTCTGGATTCCGATCTCTGGATTGTGGACGCTGAAGGTTCCATCCAGGTCCTTGGTGAACGTGAAGCTGCGACTGCCGCCAAGGGATATGCCCAACATCTGCAGTGACTTGTGCAAGCTTTTGCCCAGGCGATCGGATTGGGGCAGGGATTTGATCTCCGCAGCCGCTCTTTTGGCTTCCCGCTTGATCTGCCGCCGGGCCTGCCTTTCTTCCTCCCGCACTTGCTTGCTGAGCTGCCTGTACCGTTCCTGTTCAGCATCTGGGGCAACGGGAGTTGTTTGCTCCAGATGCGGTGACTGACGTTGCGCCCCTACTTTCGCCGGGCGTTTTCCCACCAAACTGAGCAATTCGGCCGCTTGTTCGGCGGTAATTTTCCCTTCCTCGAGCATCTTCAAGATGAGCAGTTGTTCATCAGCCATGAAATCACCTCAGGACTAATATATAGCGTGGACCTTAACAATGTCAAGGAGCTTCCTTAACAATATACAAACATAGCGAGGATGTTAGACAAAAAAGTCCTGCCAGCGCTGGCAGGACTTTTTGTTGATGACTTGTTTGATTATGCCGGGTTAGGAGCCCCTACTGGGCAAACATCGGCGCAAGCGCCGCACTCGATGCATTTCTCTGGGTCGATTACATAGATGTCACCCTCAGAAATGGCGTCTGTCGGACATTCTGGCTGGCAAGCGCCGCAAGCGATGCAATCCTGATTGATCTTGTATGCCATTAGTGTCACCTCCTCCCACCGAAGCATGCTGCTCAAGCATGCAATCCCAGTGATGCGATTGTTGCGCCGCAACAATCAGTAATCTACCGATTAGAGAACCAACTTTGGTCTCTTGTCACATTCCCATTATACACAAGGAAAGCTATGGCGACCACTAGAAAGGCTGTAAGCCTAGCCACATAAGATGCTATCTCCAGCAACAGTATGCCGGTGCAACTTTCGCCTGCCCCTCTCCCGTATGCTGAGGAGGCTAATACCCGATTACCAAGAAGCTGTTCAGGTCTGCGAATAGCTTGCTGACATTGTTCAGTGCGTCAATTGCGCACAAGAAGATTTGGTCTGGGTGGCCTCGCTTATTACCTTTCTCATATGGGATTATCAACACAGCATGTTCCACCTTGTTGGACTCGGCAAACTTGCAGACGTCCCGCCAAATGTTGAAGTGCTTTCCCTTCTCAACCTCGATGGCCATGGAGTGCCCGGGATGCCAAAAGTCCAGCTCAAAGTCAGAACCGGGAGAAAACAGGGACTCTACTTGCTGATTGGTCACACTATGGAGAAAACCGCTCTCCAGAAAGGCGGGGCGGAGTACTTTTTCTACGTCCTGGCTGCGGGTAAACCTCCCCTCGCGCAGTTGGTACAGTTGTTGCCGCTGTTCGGCTATCGCCGCCACCAGCTCTGCTTGTAGTGGATTGCTTTCTAGTTGATGCACATAATGATAGGCTGGATAGCGATCGCTCACATTTGCACGCCCTTCCACTGCTGTTTCCACTGTCCTATTTTGGATGCGGACGGGCTTGCCTATGCGGGGATGCCGGGGGGCGGTTGCAGTTGTCAGGCAGAGTTATCGGCACCCCTCGCAGGGCTTACGGCGTGGAGTGTCCAATTGAAGTTATTGCCTGGAATGCTTAGAATGACACTGGAAGGCGCGTCAGGGTGACAGGCAGGAACAGTAGTCTTCCAACTCTGGAGGAGAAAGAGGGATGCTAACCGTGAACGACCGCTTGGGGTCTTTGCTCGACTTGGGGCTTTACGCAGGAAGGCTGCTGCTGGAAAGTGGGGCTGAGGTATATCGCACCGAGGATACCTTGGACCGGATGCTCAGGGCAGCGGGAGCGGAAATGGTAGACAGCATCGTTACCCCTACAGGAATATTCCTGTCTGTGCACTATGGCGGCTTGAGCGGTACCCGCATAGGCCGAGTCCGCAGCCGCGGCACAAACCTAAAGCGAGTGGCCGCGATCAACAGCCTATCCAGGGCGCTATCTCCTGGCAATTCGCCCCCCACCGAAGTGTTACAGAAGTTGAGGAGTATAGAGGAACGGACTGGTCCCGAGAAGTTGATCTGGCAACTGGCTGCGGCCATGGTGGGCGGAGCCACCTTTTCCTGGCTCTTCGGCGCATCCCGGCTCGAGCTGCTGGGCTCGGCCTTGGCTAGCGGCCTGGTCTTCCTGCTCAGCACCTATGTGGCTCGCCCCAGACTGCCGCGCATACTGGCCGACTTCACCGGGGGGGCCATCGCCAGCTCGGCAGCCTTGTCATTAACTGTCCTATTCCCGACTATGCTTTATGAAAGAGTGGTCTTGGGGGCAATCATGACTTTGGTGCCAGGGGTATCCTTGACAACGGCAGTACGCGATATGCTCAGCGGAGACCTGCTTTCCGGTACCACCGGCTTGGGCGAGGCACTGTTTATCGCAGCTGCTATTGCGGCTGGCGCAGGTGCGGTGCTCAGCCTATATGGGCCCGCTGCCGGAAGCACGTTCGCTGTCGCGGTCAACCTAAGCAGGTGGATAGTATGAACCTGCTGGAGACCTGGTTGGTGCCTTTTGTGGTGGCAACGGTGGCTTCGCTGTCCTTTGGTGTAATCTTTCAGGTGCAAAGGTCGCGTCTGTTGCTCTGCGGCTTGGTTGGCGGTTGCGGTTGGTTGGCTCGAGTGGCCGCCGAACAACTCGGCTGGCAGATTGTAGGCTGGACGTTGCTCGGCGCTTTGGTAGTCGGTTGTCTAGGCGAAGTCTTGGCACGGGTGTTAAGGGAGCCGGCGACCCTTTTCCTTACGCCCGGCATTGTGCCGTTGGTACCTGGGGCAACCACCTTTGCGGCGATGCAAGCCTTCGTGGTGGGTGACTACACCCAAGGACTGAGCCTGACCACCGCTGCCTTGTTGGCCGCCGGTGCCATAGCCGCTGGATTGGCCATCGCCACTCCGTTGGTCAGAGGGTCTTTTGGCCTTTTGCGCAGGAGGTGAAGTTAATCGTTTTCATTAATCTGATGCTGCCGTTGATCTTGCTGTTGCTGGGAGGAGTGATCGCCAGGCGTTGCCTGCAAGTGGAGGCAAAACCGCTGTCCAAGCTTACTCTCTATCTGCTAAGCCCTGCCCTGGTGTTCAACTCTTTAGTGCGTTCTGATCTGGCTGGCTTTGAACTGCTCAAGCTGGCCTTCGGTACCGTGGCCCTGATCCTGGGCTTATCGTTCTTGGTCAGCCTTCTGGGCTATCTGCTGGGCTGGAGTCCGCGTCTGGTCAGCGCCATGAAGTTGGGGGCCGTGTTCACCAACGTAGGAAACTATAGCTTGCCGATTATTGTCAGCCTGTTTGGCAACGCCGGACTGGAACGAGTAGCGGTGATCATCGTGGCCCATCAGCTATTGATGTGCTCGTTGGCGGTATACTTCGCTGCCCGCAGCCACTTCGGTGCCTGGCGCTCCTTTACCGCCCTATTGCGCATGCCCACTGCCTATGCGGCGCTGGCGGCACTGGTCTGGAGACAACAGCCTGCTGTGCCTCCCCAGTTTTTGCTGCAGACCACAGGGTTGCTGGCTCAAGCGGCTTTACCGATCTTTCTGCTGTTGTTAGGTGTGCAGCTGTCTGGAGCAACCATCAGCCCCATGCCCGGTTTGCTCTGCCTAGGGAGCTTGATCAAGCTGGCCGCTTCGCCAGTCTGGGCGGCGATTTTGGCCCTTGGACTGGGCTTGGAACAGCTCAGCGGATACGTGCTGATTTTGGCCGCCGCTGCTCCCACCGCGATCGTCACCACCATGCTGGCCATCGAGTTCAACGCTGAACCGGAACTGGTTTCTTCCCTCACCCTATGCACCACCTTGCTCAGCCTGGCCTCTGTCCCGCTAGTGATCTCCGCCTTAGGCCTGACCTAATCCCAACGCGAATGATTCATAACCACTGCCCTGTCCCCATATCCTATCACTGAAGCATGTTCGAAGAACATGCGGGGTCAATCATGCGCTGGTTGCTTTGGCAACCAGCGGTAAGTACCCAATAACAGGTCCAACTATTGTACCTAAGCTGCTGACGGGGGCTTTACACAGCAACGGCGGGATAGGGTATTTGTTACAGGTAGCTAATCGGGGGCGATCTTTGGCATTACTCCTAAGGGCACCGATAAGGATGGGAGGGGCAGATGGCGGTGTTGATTCTGTTCAGCAAAAAGAGGTTATTATCCATCGGTCTATGTTTGCTGCTGATTGTGGGGGCGACTATGGGGGCTTTATTGATATTTCCCGGGCAATTGAGCCATGCTGTCAGGTACGTGATACACTGGCAGAGAAGGTTGCCGGTCTATTCGGTGCAGACAGAGGAGAAAAAGATAGCCATCAGCTTTGATGCTGCTTGGGGAGCAGACCGCACTGATGAACTGTTGGCCATCTTGGAGGAGCATCAGATCCGCACCACGTTCTTTCTGGTTAGGTTCTGGGTAGAGAAATATCCAGAGGTCGTACAAAGGATAGCTGCCGCCGGGCACGAAATTGGCAATCATAGTGCCACCCATCCCCATATGGCTAGCCTATCGCCAGAACAGATTCAGTTTGAACTGACCAGTACCCACGAGTTGATCAAGGAGGTTTCTGGGCAGGAGCCATACCTGTTCCGCCCTCCCTTTGGGGAGTATAGCAATCGGGTGATAGAGAACGCAGAGGCGGTCGGATACACCACCATTCAGTGGAGCGTTGACTCGTTGGACTGGAAACCATTGTCCGCCGCTGAGATCGCCCAGCGCGTCACCAGCCGCATCGAGCCCGGCGCCATTGTGCTGTTCCACAATAATGGGGAGCATACTCCGGCAGCTTTGCGTAAGGTTCTGCAATTCTGCCACCAGGAAGGCTATGAGGTAGTCCCCATCTCGGAACTGCTGTTGAAAGGGGACTACTATATCGATGTGAACGGCAAGATGTGCCCGAGATGAGACGTGAGTGCTGAGAGGTGAAAAATGGGCAAGGGAGGAAACTTGCGAAAGGAGCGGGACATGGTGCGCTCGCAGGGGCCTTGCGGTTGCAGGGCGGCTTATTCCCTCCCTAGTACTCAATTGGCGGCAACACCAGGCTTTCTCTCCTGCCATTATGGTTGGCGCTGCTTTCCTTCGCTGCCTGATGGCTGAGGCTATTGCCACCTCCCTCGTCAGAGGGAGGCAGGTCTGGGGGAGTCAGGGGGCTGTCTCGAAGTGACTGTGGGATCAAAGAAGGGGCTGTTGCAGCAGCCCCTTTTGCTTGCGTTTGGCAAAGTTACACCACCGATGGCTCCCGGAACAGCTCCCCTCTTTCAAACCGACCAAGATCCATCTTGTCGATGGGCAGAGATAACGGCAGTCCCAGGATCTCCTCCGCCAACAGCACGCCGGTGATCGGCGACAGCATGAACCCATGGCCGCTAAAGCCGACCGCCATATGGAATCCGGACACACTGGGCGCTGCCCCGATAATTGGAGTGCGATCCGGGGTCATGTTGTATAACCCCGCCCACTGCCTGACCACGCGGATGTCGCGCAAAGGAGGCAGCAGCCAGGTGATCTTCTCAGCCATCTCGTGCATGAACTGCCAGGTAGCATTGATGTTATAGCCCGGCTGCTCGTTCGGGTCGCCGAGACCCATGATGAAGCTGCCGTGGGGCGTTTGCTGCGCGTACAGGTTGTGGTGGAAAGACATCACCATTGGGCGTTGCATTTGCTCCACTGGCTCGGTGATCAATATCTGATGGCGCTCACTGTGAATGGGCAGGTCAATACCTGCCATGCGGGCGACATCTTGGGAATAGCCTCCGGCCGCATTGACCACCACAGGAGTGGAGATGTAGCCGCAATCGGTTTGCACACCCACCACCCGGTCGCCCTGCACTTCTATGCCAGTGACCGTGGTATGGGTCTGAATCTCCACGCCCAACCTTCTGGCGGCTTTGGCATAGGCATCGGTCACTTTGAACGGATTGCAGTGTCCGTCGGTTGGGCAGAAGGTCGCGCCCACCAGTTGCTCTGTATTCAGATGCGGCACGATCTCCCTGGCCTCATCGGGGGTGCAGACCTGAACTTGTAGGCCAAACTGGCGCTGCAACTCGACGTTCTTATTGAACTGTTCCCAACCTTCATCAGTATACGCCAGGAGCAAATAGCCGCCCTGATTGAACTCTATGTCGTCGTCATACTCCAGCTCTTCGTTCATATTCTCAAACATACGCACGCTGGCCATGGCCATGCGCAGGTTCATCTCGGTTCCCCACTGCGCTCTCACGCCCGCGCCACAACGACCGGTGGAACCGCTGGCGAGATAATTCTTCTCGAGGAGAATTACCCTGCGGCATCCCCGTTTGGCTAGATTGTAGGCTATGGAACACCCGATCACGCCGCCCCCAATGACAACCACATCAGCCGTTTTATTCATGGCGCTCCCCCTCCAGTATGGCGGCAAAGGTGACGGGCTTGCTAGGTTGCCGGAAAGTAGTAGGATGCTGATCGCCTATCGCCTTGCCTGTCTGCAGCGCAATCTCTCGCTCTATCAAAGCCCGGCAGGTTCGCCCCTGGCACTGGCCCATACCTGCCCGAGAAATGCGCTTGATTTCATCAATGGAAGTATATCCTTGACTGATCAGTTGGCGTAAACGCCCCAAGGTCAGATCTTCGCAACGGCAGATGATGATATCATCGTCATGCATGCTCCTTTCCCTCCTCGACACGAATGTTGCGCACCGTTTGAGCGAGCTCGCGGGGCACTTCCAGGTGAATAACCGCTGTGCGGTCAAAAGCTTTAGGATTCTGCACCAGACGCACAACACCTTCGCCAACCACTTGCCCTGCCCTGTCGAGTGCTAATACTGTCTCACCAGCCTTGGGGAGAGGAAGTTGCTCGTAGGGCAGCTTGACCAAGGCCAAATCCGGGCGGTAGCTTTCATCCACAACAAAGATGGCCAGACCGGGACAGTTGGCGACGCAGATAGCGCACCCGTTACAGCGGTCATGGTCGATGGTAGGCAGATCATTGATGTCCTTAAAGGGTTGAATGGCTCCTCGGGGGCAGGCTGTAGCACAAGGATTGCACGGGATCTGTTGGTAGCACTCGATAATTGCCACAGCACCCCGCTGCAAACGGTCATCACTAGGCATCACGGTTGCCCTGTCAGCATCGGTAGGAATCCCGGTCCGCTTAAGCATGCTGTACTCCCCCTTCCACGCGGCTTAGGCCTGCACGAATTTTCTCGCCCACCGGTCCCCGTCTCAGTTCCGCCAACTGCTCTTTGGCATCCGCCAACTGACTGACTGTGTTGGCATCTCCGAAGTTTAGGCTGAGGGCTGCGGCTAATCCAGCTACCTGTCCTTCCACCATGGCACTGCTGGCCTCTTCCACTCCGGCCACATCGCCAGCCAAATAGATGTTGGACTTGCTGGTACACAGGTTGTGATCTCGGCAGGCGACGTGCCCCCCCAGTTCAGCCACATATTTCATCTGGCATCCAGCCTGCCACAGCAAATCTGATAAGGGGGAAAGGCCTACGGCCAGACAGATCACATCTACTTTCAGGTCCTGCTCAGTGCCAGCAATTCCTTGCCAGCGGTCGTCCAATTGCCAGATGACGGCTCCCTCGACGCCATCCTTTCCATAGGCTGACTTGATGGTATGCCTGGTGAGGATAGGCACCCCCGCCCGTCGCACCTTCGCCGCGTGCACCAGATAGCCACCGATACTCTCCCCGGCTTCGACTATGGCTGCGACCTCCACGCCAGCCTGCAGCAGTTGATAGGTGACGATCAATCCGATATTTCCCGCGCCGACCATCAACACCCGGTTCCCGGGCCTCACGCCGTGCACGTTCATCAGGGTCTGTACTGCCCCTGCTCCGTAAACGCCGGGCAAGTCGTTGTTTGGAAACGCCAAGGTGCGTTCGGACGCGCCCGTGGCCACAATTATGCGCTCGGCAGTGACCGGAATCACCCGTTCTTCATCCTGCTCCACCGTGATGGTTCCGTCCTCATAGATGCCTAAAGCAGTCGAATTGCCCATGACGGTGACCCTCGGTTGCTTGATCACCCTGTCCACCAGCTTTTGGGCGATATCAATCCCACGGGTGCCAGCAAACTGCTTCTGGGAGCCAAAAAACATGTGGGTTTGCTTGATCAGCTGGCCACCTAAGGTGAGCGAATTGTCGATCAGCAGCACTTGCGCTCCTGCCTCAGCCGCAGCCCAAGCGGCGCATAATCCGGCCGGTCCTCCGCCGATCACCGCAATTTCGGTTTGGATCACGCTAGCACTCCCTTTCCTGTCTGAGTCTCTACCCGCATACCTTCCTGTAACGGCTCCACACACACCCGGACGTTTGGCTTTCCATTGACCGTCATCAGGCAGGAAGAGCAAGTTCCTATTGCACAGAAGAAACCTCTCGGCCGATGCAGCTCGGGACTGTGACGCAACGTGCGCACCCCGGCTGCATGTAACGCGGCAGCAATCGGCTCCCCGGCGTACCCCCAGAGTTCCTGACCGTCATAGCTGAATTTCACTTTGGGACCCTTTTGGAACTCCAAAATAGGATGAGAATTAATCCGCAATTCCGGTTCCTCCTTCCTTTGATTACACGCTGTTATACTTCGGCACGCCAAAGATAATTCCTTTTTGAATTTGGTAAAACGTGCTGCTATTGCGGCGATTGAGCTGCCTTGCCCACTGGCGGCGTTCGCCTGAATATATCCAGATAAAGGAAAAAGCGCCATCCAGACAGGATGGCGCTGACCAGCATTAGCATCTGTTTATCATCTCTCCGTCGCAAGGTGGGGTGTGTGCGGCCGCCCGCAAGGCCGCGGTACCGAAGCTGGACGGCTTGCAGGTCGCTCGCGAGGAGGACGGGGCAAGCGGAGTAGCCCGCCTACAGATAAAATGGAGGAAAGAATCCTTCGGAATCGCTCGGTATCAGACGAAAGCTGCAAAGATGACAGCCAGGAATATTGCCGGCAACAGATTGGCTACCCGAACGCGTTTGATGTCTAGAATGCCTAACCCGATTGCTAAGATCAGGATGCCTCCGACAGCGTTCATCTCTGCCTGCATGGGGGGAGTAAGCCAGGCGGCGGCCCAACTGGCCCCCAGAGTGATGCTCCCCTGGTAGAGAAACACCGGTAGTGCGGATAGCAGCACTCCGGCTCCCAGGGCGGAGGCAAAGAAGACTGAGGAAATACCATCCAGCATTGACTTAGCGTATAAGGTAGCGTGGTCGCCAGTCAACCCGCTTTGAATTGCACCCATAATCCCCATGGCACCTACACAGTAGACTAGGGTACTGGTGACAAAGGCCTCGCTGAACCTTCCGGCGGAGGCACCAAAGAGCTTTTCCAACCCTGCAGCGAAGCGATGCAATCGTTCGTCCAACCTTAGCCATTCTCCCAACAGCCCGCCAATCACCAGCGATGCAATCATGATCACAGGGTTGCGCGTTTGGGCGGCTGAATCCAGGCCAATATAGACCACAGCCAATCCCAAAGCGAAAGTGGCTGTTTCGCGATATCTGTCGGCGATACCTTTGCTGAGCAATAGGCCAAGTGTTCCGCCGACCAACACGGCCACAGCATTGACAACGGTGCCTAGCATTGTTTACCTCAATTCTTTGGCGATCTCCTGCATGGCCTCTATGGTCAGCAGTATCTCGTCGTGGGTGTTATAGTAGCCAATTGAGAATCGCACCACTCCCTGCTCCAAGGTGCCTAGAGCTTTGTGGGCTACCGGCGCACAATGCAGCCCCGACCGGACCGCGATTCCATACGATTGATCCAGAATCAGGGCAACCTCCGTTCCATCTACCCCCTGCAGGTTACAGGCTACCACAGGTACCTGCACCTCCCCTGTCCAACCATAGACCTGAATGCCGTCTATCTCCCGCAAACCCGCTACCAGTTGGCGTGCCAGCTGCATCTCGTGACGATAGATTGCCTCTTTGCCCACCTGTTGTACGAAGTTTATGCCCGCTTGCAGAGCATAGATGCCCGGGGTGTTCAACGTGCCGCTTTCCATGCGATCGGGCCACACCTGTGGTTGTTCTAGGCTCTCTGACTGGCTGCCAGTACCCCCAAACCGATACGGCCTCAACTCCACTGCCGGGCTCGCGTAGAGTGCCCCTATGCCTGGAGGCCCATAGAGCGATTTGTGACCTGGAAGCAGCAGCAAATCGATCCCCCGGCTGACGTCGATGTCCAACAAACCGGCTGTCTGGGAAGCGTCCACCAACAACAAAATGTCGTTCGCACGGCAGAAGTCGCAGATCTCATCTATCGGCAACACCGTTCCGGTGACATTGGAGGCATGACTAATGGCCAGCAGTCTGGTGGTTGGACGCAGACTGCGGGTCAACGAGGGAACGTCCAGTTTGCCACTCTTGACTAGTGGTGTTCTGGTCACTTCTACTCCTTGCCGGGAGAGTTGATATAGAGGGCGAGCTACGGCATTGTGTTCGTACTGTGAAATGAGCACATGGTCGCCCGGATTTAGCAGCCCAAATAGCGCGGCATTGGCGCTCTCGGTGGCACCACTGGTGTATACCCAACGGTGCGGTTGCTTGCTCCCAAAAAAGGAGGCCAGCTGCTGCCGCGCGGCAAAGACCATGCGGGCTGACCGCAAAGAAAGGGAGTGTCCGCCCCTTCCTGGGTTGGCGCCAAACTCCCGCAGGCTGTCGCTGAGCGCTTTCAGGACCGCGGGCGGCTTTGGCCAAGTTGTAGCTGCGTTGTCTAGGTAGATCATCGCCCACCCTCCTAGGTGATTGTGCTTGATTCTTAGCGTTGCCAGAGCTCCAGTATGTAACTGCCGGGGCGTGCGGTCCGGATGATGTCAGTTCGAGCAAATCGACAGCAGCTGCTCTAGCAACCGCTCCAGTTCGTCCGCTGAGCTGAAGGAGATCTCAATGCGTCCCCGTTTGCGACCGCGAATGATCCGCACGCCCGTGCCCAGGCCGCTCTGCAATTGGCGTTCTAAGTCAACGATCTCTGGAGGTGCAGTTGATTTACGTGTTTCACGTGAAACACTGGTCTCTTGCAGTGCCTGCCTAACCAAGCGCTCTGTCTGGCGCACATTTAGTCCCAAACGAATGACTTGCTCTGCGGCCGCCGTCTGCTGCGCAGCGCTGGACAACGACAATAGCGCCCTGGCATGTCCGGCAGAAATTGTTTCACGTGAAACATACTCTTGCAGTATCGGAGGTAGTTGCAGCAAACGCAGCGTGTTGGCCACATGCGAACGACTCTTCCCCACCCTCTCCGCCGCCTGATCCTGAGTCAAACCCAATCGACTGATCAGCTGCTGATAGGCATTGGCCTCCTCCAGCGGGTTGAGATCGTCCCGTTGAAGGTTTTCTACAATGGCCAACTCCAACATCTGTGTGTCGTTATACTCTTTGATTAGCGCTGGAACTTCAGTCAACCCAGCCGCCTTGGCAGCGCGACAGCGGCGCTCACCAGCCACCAACTGATACCTGTCACCGACTGCCCTCACCACCACCGGTTGAATGACTCCATGTACACGAATGGACTCAGTCAATTCTTCCAGCTTATCCTGAGGAAATTCCCGTCGTGGTTGATAAGGATTAGGATCGATCAGTCTCAGTGCAATGCTAGCTGGCACATCTTGCCTGCTGGCAGGTGCTTCTTGTACGGGGATCAAAGCCTCTAAACCACGACCCAATCGCTTCCTACCCACGGCTCAGCACCTCCTTAGCCAACTCCTTATATACCTCCGCACCCTTTGAACGGGCGTCATAGAGGACTATAGGCATGCCGTAACTAGGAGCCTCACTCAAGCGCACATTCCGTGGAATAACCGTTTTGAACACCTGGTCCCCAAAGAAGCGCTGCACTTCATCCACCACCTGGCTGGAAAGATTGGTGCGGGCGTCGAACATCGTCAACAAGGCACCGAAGATCTGTAACTCGGGGTTAAGATGGCGCTGCACCAGTTGTACAGTGTTCAACAGCTGTCCAAGCCCCTCCAGAGCGTAATACTCGCATTGCACCGGGACCAATACTCCGTCGGCAGCTGTCAAAGCGTTCAGGGTAAGCAGTCCTAAAGAAGGTGGACAGTCGATCAGAATGTAGTCGTAGAAAGGAGATAACGACTCTAACGCCTTCTTCAGCTTCACCTCACGGGACATCGCCGGCACCAACTCAATCTCCGCACCCGCCAACTGAATGGTGGCGGGCACCACTTCCAGCCCGGCAACTTCCGTCGGTTGAATCACCGCCTCCACAGGCACGCCGTCGATCAGGACGTTATAAACGCATTTGCGCAACCTATGTCGCCGTATTCCAAGGCCACTGGTGGTGTTGCCTTGGGGATCGATATCCACCACCAACACCTTCTGCTGTTCCAACGCCAAACAAGCGCCCAAATTGACGCAGGTGGTTGTCTTACCCACTCCACCCTTCTGGTTCGTGACCGCTATTACCTTCGCCATACGTACCACTCCCCAAACAAATTCACTCCCTCGCACTGCCTACTCTGCAGCCGACAAGGTCGCGCGCCACTCTGTCTCAAAGCTCTTCCGGTCTACACCTATGGACAGGATCATCGCTTGCTCCATGGTCCGGCCCCTACTTAATTCTACCACTATTTGCTCGACTGCGCTGTCACCATATGCGTCGTAAAGATGGGCTACCAAAGACAACGACTGGCGGTACGCCGCATATGCGTCCCCAGATTGCAGCCGTTGGTCCAACTGCTCGAGGGGTACTGTATGACTGCGCCAGTCCATCCCCTGCTCACACCATAGATATCCCTTGATCTGAAGTTCCCAGTACTGCGCCAGCCCTTCACTGAACCACAGGGGAGTGTTTCCCGCCACGAGCTGGTCCAGCAACAGGTGAACCAGCTCGTGTACTACCGGCCCCTGCTCGGCGTAGAAGGCTGTCGCCGCTTGGGCAGATAGTTGAGGCTGCCAAGCCAAAGGCGACAACAGATACAGTCGCCCCAAGCGATATGCCCCTAAGGCTAAACCCTCGGCTCCAGCTAGCGCATCCGCCATCTCCTTCTGGCTGGGATAAAGAAACACAACTATAGGTCGTCGACTGCTGCCGTAATCCCAGTTGCCTCGCAGGGCGAGCAACGATGCCTCTAGGTCATCCGCCACATCAGCCACCACCGCTTGGTCTGCAGGTTGGTAGTACAACCTAAAATGCCCCTCCTCCACCATCACCCAATTCTCAGTGGCAAAGACAGGCACAGACTGCGCGGTGGCATACATAATCCGGTAGCCAATCTGCATTATATCCCTTGGATAACGAACAAACAGTATGACCAACAATGACGCCAAGACCAAAAACCACCAACGCGCTCTTCGACGCACTGCCCTCACCTCCTTAACGGACCCGGGATCAAGACCGGGGTTTGCTCGCCCGTTTCGCATGTTACTGGCGTCGACATGAGCCCTTCAGCATGAAATAAACAGATCATTAAAGGGCTCGGCCTCGCCGCGCCCTTTAATTATACATTATGTAAACTACTCTGCCCAGCCTCACCGCTTGGGAATGCGCACAGTTATGGTCAGGTATTGATCATCGCTGCTTTCTTGCTTTTCAGCCTTAATCCCCACCTGATGCATCATCTTGATCGTCTCGTTGATCGTGTTTATAAAGATACGCAGATCCTTGGGTACGAATTTTCGCACCCGTTTCTTAACCTGCTCTACCACTTGCTCGCTAGACTGGCCCTCCAAATACTCCGCAACCATAGCTTCCGTCTGTTGAACAGTAAAAGCTCGCTTTACTGCCAACTCCGCTAAACGCAGCTGATCTCCATCGTCTTTCACTCGCAACAGGGCGCGCGCCTGTCTTTCATTCAACTTGCCCAGGCCCAACAAGTCGCGTACGGGCGGGCTGAGGTTGAGCAAACGCAGCTTATTGGCGATGGTGGATTGGCTCTTGCCCAAACGCAAAGCCAACTCCTCTTGTTTGATGTCAAAGTTGGAGATCAGCTGTTGAAAAGCCAAGGCCTCTTCCAGCGGGCCTAAGTCTTCGCGCTGCAAGTTCTCAATCAAAGCCGTTTGGGCTACCTCACTGTCCGTATATTCCTTTACCAGCCCAGGAATTGTTTTCAAGTCGGCCATCATCGCCGCACGCCAGCGGCGCTCGCCGGCCACCAACTCGTAGATTCCACCCAGGCGGCGAACTACAATCGGTTGAATGATGCCCATCTGGCGGATGGAATTTGCCAATTCCTGTAGCTTTTCTTCTTCAAAGTGCCTTCTCGGTTGATAAGGATTTACCTGTATCTGATCGACGGGAATTTGGATTACCTGTTCATTGGAGCTGCTGCCAAACCACCGCACAGTGACCACCTCTCCCTCACTACAGATATTCGTTCTTCACGCCGTGCTCTCCTTCCTAATTGCCTCAGGAGAAAACGAGATGAAGTCGCTGCCATCGTGGGTGCAACTGCAGTAATCACTCTACAAACCTACTAGCTGCGCTGGGCATCGCAGGAGCGTTCAAGAGTTCGCCAAGCGCAACAAAAAAGCCCTACTCTTAGGGCTTCAGAATGAGGGTAGCAAGTATGCATCAAGAGTATTCCTGCCTCTCGAGTCTATCAGGTTGGCAGGTAGCGACTAAACGCATTCTCAGGACACTGGCCGCTTGGCCGGTAACCCTACTCTGCGAGGATAACCGCTGGGTGTGGACGACAGCTTGGGAACACAGACCAGTGACCGCCCTGCTCCGCTCGGCAACACCCATGGCAGACATTTGCCTTCGCCCCCGCCCAAAGTGGTAAACGCCTTCTTCGCCTCTTGCATTTCCGCCGCCACGTCAGGCCCCTTCATGGCCACAAACAGCCCCCCAGTAGACGCGAGCGGCAGGCAGTACTCGGCCAGGACGGACAACCTGGCCACTCCCCGGGACACTACCACCTCAAAAGAGTCCCTCAGCCCCTTCTGCCGCCCAGCCTCTTCCGCCCGCATACACACCGTATGTACCCGATCCAGCAGGCCCAATTCGCTGGCGACCAGGCGCAGGAAGTCAACCTTCTTTCTGGTGGAATCCAGCAGGGTCACCTCCAACTGGTCAAAAACGATAGCCATCACCAACCCCGGGAACCCTGCTCCTGTACCAACGTCCACCAGGCTGTTCATTCTCTTCAGGTCGACGGCCAGCTGGACCGACAGCGAGTCAAGAAAATGTAGCTCGTAGATGGCCTCCAACTCGGTAATGCTGGTCAAGTTGATACGTTGGTTCCACTCACGCAACAACTGGCTATACACCCGCAGTTGCTGCAGATGTTGCTCGGTCAAGGCCAAGCCCAGCCGTTCTGCCTGTCCTTTCAACCACTCATTCAACATTTCTCTCTCCCCCCTCGCCGGGCCCCCTCCAGAAAGACCATCAATACACTGATATCCGCTGGAGAGACACCAGAGATACGGCTAGCTTGACCCAGGGAACTGGGGCGAAACTTGCTCAGCTTCTCCCTGGCTTCAACGGAAAGCCCGGATATCTGCTGGTAATCTACCCAGCCGGGAATCAGCTTCTGCTCCAGGCGCAAGAAGCGTTCCACGCTCTCCTGCTGCTTCTTTAAGTACCCGGCATATTTGATCGCTGTCTCCACTCGCCCGCAGCATTCGCTGGAGAAGTCAGCCAGTTCCGGCACCAGCGGCAGCAACGTCTGCAACCTGAGCCCCGGCCGTTTCAGCAGTTGCGCCAACGGAGTGGCTTGGACAAGAGGGGTTGATTGGATGCTTTTCAGCAGCCTATCAATCTGCGCACCGGGCTGCAGCACACGCTCCTTCAAGAATGCCTGCAGACGTTTCCGCTCTTCGGCAGCCCTGTTATAAGCCCGAAACTGTTCTTCAGAAACTAGACCGATGGAGTAACCGAGCGGAGTAAGGCGTTCATCGGCATTATCGTCGCGCAGCAACAGTCGATACTCTGCCCGAGAAGTCATCATCCGGTACGGTTCATTCGTCCCCTTGGTGACCAAATCATCTATCAGTACACCGATGTAACTCTCAGACCGCTTGAGTACGATCGGCTCCTGACCATTCATCCAGCGCCATGCGTTGATCCCAGCTAGCAACCCTTGTCCGGCAGCCTCCTCATATCCGGATGAACCATTGATCTGTCCGGCGCTGAACAAACCAGGATATGCTTTGCACTGCAGCGACAACTCCAGTTGAGTAGGTTCCAGGTAGTCATACTCAATGGCATAACCAGGGCGAATGATCTCAGCCCTCTCCAGTCCCCGCACCGTGCGCAAAGCTTTCAGCTGCACATCCTCGGGCATGCTGGTGGAAAAACCCTGAACATACATCTCGTCGTTATCCCAACCCTCGGGCTCAACAAAGATCTGGTGCCTTTCCTTGTCCCGAAACCGCACCACCTTGTCCTCTAGCGAGGGACAATAACGCGGCCCGGTACCTTCGATATCTCCACTGTACAGAGGAGCCCGGTCCAGGTTGTCCAAGAAGATGCGGTGCGTCTCCTGATTTGTATACGTGAGCCAGCAGGACAGTTGGTTGTCCACGTTCAGCTTTCGGCCCGAAAAACCGAGATCCAAGGGATCACCAGGCTGCTCCTCCATCACAGAAAAATCGACGCTCCGCCGACTTACCCGTGGAGGGGTACCCGTCTTAAAACGCGACAACTGCAAACCGAGGCTGCGCAGACTCTCTGTCAGCTTGTTGGCCGGCCTCAGGCCATTCGGTCCACTGGAATAGCTCAAGCCGCCGACGATCACGCGCCCTCTCAGGTAGGTTCCAGTAGTCAATACCACCGCTCTGGCCCGATAGATAGCGCCTGTTTCTGTTTCTACCCCTTGCACCTCGTTCCCCGAGACGAGGATCTTCTCCACCATCCCCTGCTTCAAGCTCAACCTGGGTTGATGCTGCAATGCCCGCAACATCCGCAACTGATAGGCTCTCTTGTCTGCCTGGGCACGCAGAGTCTGCACCGCCGGCCCCTTGCGGGTGTTCAGCATCCGCACTTGTATCAGGGTATCGTCGATAGCTCTGGCCATCTCTCCGCCGAGAGCAGCGATCTCGCGCACAATATGACCTTTAGCCGGCCCGCCGATGGCCGGGTTGCATGGCAACAGGGCAACGCTGTCCAGGTCGACCGTTAACACCAAAACCTGTGCACCCAGACGTGCCGCCGCCAAGGCAGCCTCGCAGCCAGCATGACCAGCACCCACCACCACCAGGTCGTAGCTCCCAGCGACGAAAGCCATTCCCGTTCCTCCCCACCATGCGATCTATAAAATCATTTCCCGATGCAAAACCGGGAGAAAATATCCTCAATCACCGCTTCATCGACGGCCTCTCCCAACACCGACCCCAACTCTCGCAATGCCTCCTCCAAATCCACTGTGACCAAGTCTAGTGGCAGCCCGTTGTCCAATGTGTGTTTGGCATCGCGCAAGAATTCAGCGGCTCTACGCAAGGCCTGCTCTTGCCTGGCGTTCGCCACTAGGAGGCTCTCTTCCAACGATTGTTTACCGATCACCTGCTGCACAATCGTAGAGCGCAGTAGGCCCAAGCCAGCTCCTGTGGCCGCCGAGACCGTTAGCGGCACACCTTGTGCCCGCGATAAAACCAGCTCCGGATGATCGCAACCCTCCAGGTCCCCCTTGTTCAGTACGATCAAGTGCGGCCTGCCTGCTGCCAACCGCAACACTCGCTGATCCTCTTCCGTCAACGAACTCGAATTGTCCAACACCACTAACAGCAAGTCTGCCTCGGCCATAGCCCGCTCGGCTCTATCCACGCCTATTTGCTCCACGGGATCCCTGGCTGCATGCAGGCCAGCCGTATCCATCAATCGGACGGGCACCCCGCCAATAACCACCAATTCCTCCACAATGTCCCTAGTGGTGCCAGCATACTCGGTGACAATCGCCTTTTCGCGGCCTACCAAAGCGTTGAGGAGGGATGACTTTCCGACATTGGGCTTCCCAGCGATCACTACCCTGATCCCGTCTCGCAACACCTTTCCGGCAAAACTGGTGGACAACAATTGCTGTAGCTCTGTCTCCAGCTGACTCAAAACCGCCGACATGGATGAGATATCAACGTCTGGGAGATCGTCATCCGGAAAGTCGACAGTGGCCACCACCTCAGCCAACAGCTGCAGCACCCGTTGCTTGATGTCCCTCACCAACCGGGAAAGTTCCCCTTCCAGATGGCGCTCAGCCTGCCTGGCTGCCGCGCTTGCGGAAGCCCTAATTAGGTCTATTACCGCCTCCGCTTGCACCAAATCCAGTTTCCCCGAGAGAAAAGCCCTCTGCGTGAACTCCCCTGGCTCAGCCATGGTTGCCCCTGCCTGTAACACCAGGCGCAAAACCTCTTTAGTTACAAATAGGCCCCCGTGAGCGTGGATTTCCACCACATCTTCTCCCGTATAAGTCCCTGGCCCTCGCATGTATACGGCCAGCACCTGATCCAGGCGGTTCCCATCTTCGGTGAGCACGTGTCCCAGGTACAGGCGGCGGGAGCTGAAGCGGCAATTGCGCTTGATCGGCCGAAATACCTTCTTTAGAATCGGCAACGCTTGCGACCCAGAAATGCGGATGATACTTATTCCGCCTTCACCTCGGGGAGTAGCCACCGCCGCTATGGTGTGCAACTGTTCCACTGTTCTTCACCCCACGCCTATTATAACCAATCGTTAGAACACGAAAATAGCCTGGGCTTAACCCAGGCTATAGCCTACTTTAGGGCGATCACTACTTTGCGATAGGGCTCCTCGCCCTCGCTATAAGTGACAATCTGCTTATCCGCCTGCAAGGTGCTGTGAATAACCCGCCGTTCTTGGGCATTCATCGGTTCCAGGATCACCCTGCGTCCCGTCCGCTTGGCCTTTTCT
Source organism: Bacillota bacterium (assembly GCA_050949055.1). Taxonomy (GTDB): domain Bacteria; phylum Bacillota; class UBA994; order UBA5500; family UBA5500; genus JAEZJZ01. The sequence goes on from JBMNFA010000009.1 coordinate 349,049, forward strand.
GCCAAACGGGTGGCTAGCCGCTGCAACGCCTCCTCACGGCGCGCCCGATATCCACCCACATCGACCAACACCCGGGCATGTTCGCTGGCGTTGCGGTTATATACCACGCTGGCCAAATATTGCAGGGAATTCATGGTTTGCCCGTGCTTGCCGATCAACAGACCGAGACTATCACCGTCAATGCTGAACAGTACGTTCTCATCCTGTCTTTGGCTAGAGATCTTTACTTCTGCTGCACCCATCCGCTGGCAGACGCCCTCTAGGAAGCTAGTGGTCAATTCCAGAGGATCGCTTTTGGCTACCACCTGGACTCTGGCTGGACGCCCTCCCAAGATACCCAGAAACCCTTTGCTCGGCTCTTCCAGCACGGTAATCTCCACCTGCTCCTCGGTCAACCCCAATTCGGCCAAGGCCTGTTCAACGGCCTCCTCAATCGTCCTTCCTTGCTTTTCTAGCATTCTTGTTTGCATTCGTCTCCTCCTCAAGCATGCCTCTGCGCGCCATCTGTTGGTTAAAGAAGTAATATTGGCCGATGGTGAACACATTTCTAGCTACCCAATAGAGACCAAGCGCAGTAGGATAGGTGATGGTCAGATATCCAGTCATCAAAGGCAAGAACAGGTTCATGGTCCGCGTGGTGGAATCTTGTTGCCCACCGCTGATCTGTCGCTGCTGCAAGATAGTTGTCGCTACCGCCAAAATGGGTACTACTAAGTAGGCGAAATTCTGGCTTGCCAACGACCAAAAACTGTGTTCAGCATTGGGAAGCACCAGTTCCAAACCCAAAAAGGTGGGGCTGGCGTCGAATACTCCCGGCAAACGGAGCACCCCGAACATAGCAATAAACACCGGGAATTGCACCAGGATGGGCAAGCAACCGGCGGCCGGATTGATCTTATATTCCTTCCACAAGTTCATGATCTCTTCGTTCTGTTTGTTGGGGTCCTTATACTTTTTCTTGATCTCTTCCATCTTGGGATTGACCAGCTTCATCTTGTAGGAGAAGCTCATCTGTTTGGCGTTTAACGGATAAGTAACCACGATAATCAGCAGCGCCATCGCAATAATGGCTAGACCGTAACTGCCGGTCACGCCCGCAATGGCATCCAGCACAGTCTTAAACAGGTCAGTCAAGAACTGCAAACAATTCCCTCCTCGCTCTTTTATCTCAAAGGGTCATAACCGCCGGGATGCCAGGGATGACAACGAAGGATGCGCTTGAACCCAAGCCAGAGGCCCTTAAGCAATCCGTACCTGGTCAGCGCCTGAATGGTATACTCAGAACAAGTAGGCCGAAAACGGCAGTTTGCCCCGAGCATTGGGGAGAGCAGCCTTTGGTACAAGCGGATAATGCCAATGGCTAAGGTTGCCAGTCCCGGCCTAGACCCCTCCATTCTCCATCACCAGCCCCGAGCGCTTACACAAATCAGACAACGATTGAGCTATCTGCCGATAACTTGCGTTCCTAGCAGCCACCCTTACAATCACAATCAAATGATAGCCTCTGTTCAGCCGGGGAGATAATCGGCGAAAGGACTCTCTAACCAGTCTCTTTAAACGATTGCGCCCGACGCTTCCCTTTTGAACCTTCTTGCTTACCGATATGCCCAATTTTAGCTCACCTGCATACGGCAACCGATAGAGCACCAATAGACGATCAGCCACGGACTTCCCGGACCCATAGACCCTCTTAAAATCAGAACTCTTGGTGAGACGTTCCTGCTGGCGCAACAGCCATCACCCCCCAGCATGGACGTGCTGCAAGCATGTCAGGATAACACGCTATAGTACTGCCACGCCTATAGCAAATTATACCACAGACGAGCAGCGTTAGAAGACTGTCTGGCCAAAGTATTGCCTGCTGATAGAGATTCGGCGTTGCCTCCTTCACATAAAACTGGATGCAACGCCGATTCTCTCAAAAAAAGACCACGCAGTCGCGGTCTCTATGCAGACAACACCTTTCTTCCCTTGGCACGCCTTGCCTTCAGAATCTTGCGTCCATTGGCAGTGCTCATCCTCGAACGAAAGCCGTGTATCTTTTTGCGCACCCGGTTATTCGGTTGAAATGTCCTTTTCATTGTTCACACTCCTTCCGCGGCAGGCAGACTAGCGCAGGCCTGCGTTCTAAATAAAGCAACAGCTGGCTGTGATCAGCTGATGCTAATCCAGCAATCACGGTATCCAGCACATTATAGCAGACCAGGTGGCAAGTATCAACTGCAGCGCCAGCAATGCTCGCATAGTCCACAACCTGTGGATAAGGTGCCATAGCCTGTGTACGACTCGCAAAATCAGTCCACAACCTGTGAAAATGTTTTGCACAAGGCTGTTAATTTACATAATCTCGCTGAAACCAGGCTCGCTCCCGCCGTAAACTGCGGCTTGAACAGGCCAAACTAAACGTCAAGGTCCAGCTATTTACGTCAAATAGACAGAGGTTATCCACAGACTGTGGACATTGCTGTGGATAAGTCTTGCGAACATGCTATCGATTGAGCCTGCTCAAGCACTGACAGCCTGTCCATCGACATCTTTCGCGTTATCCACAGATTTTGTGGACCATTTGTGAATAGGTCACCGACTTATTCACAAATTAGTCGTCGAATGTGATAGGATTTATGGTGCAGCCTGTTGAAAACTGTCTTACGCGAGACCAGTCTAAAGAGGCTTCAATTCAATTGGCGTACATATCGCATCAGTAACCAGCAGCCAGTTTTGCCGGTAAATAGCTGAACCTACGACGAGTGTCAGCTGGTTACATCAGTTTTAAGGAGGAAACGCAATGGCTGGGAAGTGTCAGCTGCAAGATATCTGGAAACAGACACTGGCAGAGATTGAACAGCAATTGAGCAGGCCGAGCTTTGAAACTTGGGTACTATCTGCAGAACCGGTTGCTCTGCAGCAGAACGTGCTAATTCTGCGGGCGGCAAACGTCTTCAACCGCGACTGGCTGCAAAACAATTATGGCGACTTGATCCTGGAATGCTTGAACAAGGTGGCCAAACGGCCCATGGAAGTGCGCTTTGTGTTGCCCCAGGAGGATCTTACGGCTTCCATAGAAGACATAGAACTGCAATCTGAAAAGGATGGGGAAGAGAATGGTGTTGCTTCCCTCAATCCAAAATACACTTTCAGTTCTTTTGTCATCGGCGAAAGTAACCGATTCGCCCATGCGGCCGCGCTGGCCGTAGCTGAGGCACCCGCCAGGGCATATAACCCCTTGTTCATTTACGGAGGCGTGGGTCTGGGAAAGACCCACTTAATGCACGCCATTGGACATTTTGCGGCACAGTATCACCCGCAGCTGAAAGTTGTCTACATTTCGTGCGAGAAGTTCACCAACGACTTCATCAACTCCATCCAATATAAGCGCACTGAGGAGTTCAGAAACCGTTATCGCAATGTGGACATCTTGATGGTCGACGACATCCAGTTTCTCGCAGGCAAAGAGTCCACTCAAGAGGAATTTTTCCATACTTTCAATGCGTTGCATGAGGCCAGCAAGCAGATTATCCTCAGTAGCGATCGCCCTCCCAGGGAAATATCCACACTCGAAGACAGGCTGAGATCCCGCTTCGAATGGGGTTTGATCACCGATATCCAACAACCGGACTTGGAGACCAGGGCAGCAATATTGCGCAAGAAATCAGAATCCGAGAATTTGAAGGTTTCCAATGATGTGCTGCTCTACTTAGCCAACCGCATCAACAGCAACATCAGGGAGTTGGAGGGCGCATTGATCAGGATCAACGCTTATGCCTCCTTTGCTGGTAGAACGATTACCACCGAGTTAGTAGATGAGGTGCTAAAGGATGTTCTGCCTGCCCCAAGAAACAAGCAAATCACCATCGAAGATATTCAAGTCGCCGTCGCCCAACACTTCAGTTTGCGCACGGAAGACATGAAAGCCAAGAAGAGAACTAAAGCAATCGCTTTCCCTAGGCAAATAGCTATGTATCTATCGCGCAAACTGACGGAGCACTCGCTGCCTAAGATCGGCGATGAGTTTGGAGGCAGGGATCACACCACTGTGCTGCATGCGTGCGATAAAATAGAAAACGATATTTCCACAAACCCCCAATTAGCGGAGACAATTAAAGCCCTGACAGAAAACCTAAAACAGCATTGACAATAATTGTGGATACATTTGTGGATAAGCTAACCCCTTATCCACAAACAGTACCATTTCAGGCTTTCTTCAGCCCGGACTGTAAGTTCTGTGTATAGAAAAGACACTTCTTCCACAGCAGTTCAACAGGCAATTACACCGTGCACCCGGGCGATTGATCGACTTATCCACAAAACCACAACCTATATGACTACTACGACTAATTTTATTATCTTATGCTAATTGAGCAACCAATATGCCGGTTAGGGGGATAAGAATTGCTTATACAAGTAAATCGCGATTTGTTTCTCGACAGTATACAAATTGTGAACAGGGCAGTCTCCAATCGAACAATAGTTCCTTCATTGGCCGGAATCCTGTTGGAAGCATCCTCAGATAGAGTGCGCCTCACTGGAAACGATTTGGAAATTAGCATCACTACTGAAATGTCTTGTCGGGTGTTTGAACCGGGCGAGGCGGTTGTGCCAGCGCGTTTGTTGACGGAGACTGTGCGCCGTAGCCCTGAAGGTAACATTACCTTGAGGGCTGTAGCAGAGAGGAACACCATACAGTTGATCAACGAACCCATGCAGATGGAGATTCTGACACTGGCAGTTGATGAGTTTCCAGAGACCGCGTCCTTCGACGCCGAACAGAGTTACATAATCTCGCAAGATATGGCAAAAAACATGATCAGGCAGGTTTATTTTGCTATATCACGGGAAGAACTGAGGCCTATCCTTACCGGCTCCCTCTGGTCCTTTGAGGGTAGCCAGTTGAAAATGAAGGCCTTGGACGGGTATCGCCTGGCCTGCCGCTGGGCTAGTCTGAGCCAGGCGGGCAATGATAGGGAAGTGGTCGTTCCGGGGAAGACTCTGCGCGAGTTGATGCGCCTGCTGTCTGACCAAGATAAGGAGCTGACAGTCTCCATCGGTCGCAACTTCATCTCATTTGAGTTTGAGGGAGTGGTGCTAACCAGTCGTTTACTGGAGGGGAAGTTTCCAAATACTGATCAGTTCATGCCTAAGGCCTATCAGACGAGAGTAGTGGTCAATACAGAGCAGCTGATTTCATCAGTTGAACGGGCAGCTTTGGTCAGCAAAGAAGGTCAAGATGGGTCAGTGAAGCTGACTGTTGAAGGGGACAGGTTAGCGGTATCCGCCCAGTCGATGGATATAGGACGTCACTTTGAGCAGTTACCAGTTGAAAAATCCGGTGAAGATCTGCAGATCATGTTCAATATCAAGGCACTGGTGGAAATGTTGAGTAGCGCCGGGAGCGAAGAAGTGGCATTGGATTTTCATGGCAGCTTCGGACCTGGGGTGATGCGCCCTGTGGGGCAGGAAGAATTCACAGCCCTGTTGATGCCAGTCAGGCTGAGTTGATAAGGCTTCGAGTCTCGAACAGAATTAATACACTCCAATTAACCCAAATCCAAATGGACTAAGACTTGACCTGTATGCTAGGGTTCGGCGTAGAACAAAGAGGAGGTGTCTCTTCTGCAATCTGTGAAGATATCAGGCGAGTATATTACGCTGGCACAGATGCTAAAGAAGATAGATCTGATATCCTCAGGTGGACAAGCCAAAGACTTCTTGCTGACACAGAAGGTTGAGGTCAACGGCGTGAAAGAGGAGAGAAGGGGTAGGAAGTTGTACAGGGGAGATCTTCTGACAGTCGGTGGTCAGTCGTACCAACTGGTGTAACCAGGATGCGAATAGAGAGGTTAGTGATTCAGGATTGGCGCAATTATCGCCGATGTGACCTGAGCTTGCATAGCGGCCTCAACATTCTCATCGGTAAGAATGCTCAAGGAAAGACCAATTTGCTGGAGAGCATTCATTTTCTATCTACCGGAAGATCCCATCGAACCAGCAGTCAGTCTGATTTGATTAGGTGGGAGGCACCCGGGTTTTTTTTGCATGCGACGGTGCAGAAACGGCATGTCAACGTCAGCATTGATTTCAGTCTAGCCAGAGATAACCAGAGAAGGCTAAAGATAAACGGTGTGATCGAGCATAGGCTGAGCTGCTTGCTGGGCGTGATCAACTCGGTGATTTTTGATCCCGATGATCTACAGCTGCTCAAAGGGGCCCCCGCGCTGCGCAGACGCTTTCTGGACGTTGAGATTTCTCAAGTCAGCCAACGTTATCTCTACGCCTTGCAGCAATATAGTCGGGTGCTCAAGCAGCGCAACCAAGCCCTTAAGAATCTGGTTACCCACTCGGAAAGGGAAACAGTGGATGTCTGGGATGAGCAACTGGTCAACTATGGTTCCCGTTTGATAGCGATGCGGCAGCAGGCACTGTTCACTTTGCAGGCACATGCAAAAAAGAACCTGAAGGATATATCACAAGGTAGGGAAGATTTGGAACTATCCTACCGACCGTTCGGAAGGAAATTGACGTTATCATTCCAAGAAGATACAATTAGACATCAGTTCTGGGAAATACTACAGAGAGAGAAGCCAAGGGAGTATCTACGCAGGCAGTCCTTGGTGGGGCCCCATCGAGATGACTTTGTCTGCTTGGTCAACGGTGTGGATATTCGCAGTTTTGGTTCCCAGGGCCAACAGCGCTCGTCTGTTCTGGCTCTTAAGCTGGCAGAATTAGAGTATATGCGCGAAATGACCGGAGACTATCCGGTCTTGCTCTTGGATGATGTGTTGTCGGAATTGGATGAAAGCCGTAGACAAGAGCTACTTTCGCGAGTAGACAGAGGGGTGCAGACCTTGATCACCGGGACAGAAGCCAACTTGTTTTCAGGCTTGCAGGATAAATCTGCCCTAATCGGCGAAATAGAAGATGGATGCCTGTCAATAGTCAGCTCCAATTGCACGCGGGAGGTATAGATATGTTTCTGCATTTGGGTGGAGATGTGATTGTCCCCATCAGAGATGTCGTGGGCATTTTTGATCTTTCTGCTGGAGCTGCGTCCATAAATAGCGAGTTCTTGGCCACGGCGGGAGAAGAAGGTTTTGTCTTGGACCTAATTCCTGGAGAGAAGAAATCGTTCGTCTTGGTCAACGAACAAGTATATCTGTCTCCCATCGCTTCTAGCACTTTACGCAAGCGTTGGGAAGAAGGAAACAGCAGCCTGTAACCGATATGGAAAGCTAACCGAGACTAATTCAGAATCACATGTTTTGCTGTGCTGCATTGAAGAGGGGGATTCTCATTGAGCGACGTTCAAAGAAACTATGATGCCTCCCAGATTCAGGTCCTGGAGGGATTGGAAGCTGTCCGCAAACGCCCGGGAATGTATATCGGAGATACAGGGCTAAAAGGTCTCCACCATCTGGTGTATGAAATTGTTGATAATAGCATCGATGAAGCGTTAGCTGGCTACTGTGACAAGATCACGGTGACTATTCATCCTGACCAGAGCGTCAGTATTGAAGACAACGGGCGCGGCATACCTGTGGGAATCCAGAAGCAGGTGGGCAAGAGCGCTCTGGAAGTAGTGCACACCACTCTCCATGCTGGAGGAAAGTTCGGAGGCGGGGGATATAAGGTTTCTGGTGGTCTGCACGGAGTGGGCGCATCGGTAGTCAATGCCCTCTCAGCTTGGATGATTGTAACTGTTCGTACCGATGGCGGCGTCTATCGGCAAGAGTACAAACAAGGCCTTCCCGTGACCGAAGTAGTGAAGATTGGGACCACAAAAGCGCATGGTACAACTACCCATTTTCTTGCTGACCCAACGGTGTTCGAAACCAACAGTGTAGACAGTGAGATCTTGAGCAATCGCCTGCGGGAGATGGCTTTCCTCAATCGAGACATCAAAATTGAACTGAATGACCTACGTAGTGAAGAACAACATGTCTTTCACTATAAAGGCGGCATCGAGTCGTTTGTTAAGTGGATCAATCGTAACAAAGATACCGTCCATAGCAAGCCCATTTATGTTAGTGGAGAGCGGGACGGCACCACCGTTGAAGCTGCTTTGCAGTGGAACACCGGTTATAGCGAGAATTTGATCTCCTTCGCCAACAATATTCGCACTACAGAAGGCGGTACCCACGAATCTGGTTTCAAGTCTGCTCTCACCAGAACGGTGAACGACTATGCCAAGCAAAATGGCTTGTTTAAAAACCAGGATAGCAACTTCTCTGGAGAGGACATTCGTGAAGGATTGACGGCTATTGTCAGCGTCAAGCTACTCAACCCTCAGTTTGAAGGTCAAACCAAAACCAAGTTGGGCAATACCGAGGTCAGAGGGCTGACCGAGTCAATAATCGCTGATCAGCTATCTGTCTTTCTTAATGAAAACCCCAGCATCGCCAAGAAGGTGGTTGAGAAGGCCACCACTGCTGCCCAAGCCAGAGAAGCGGCGCGTCGAGCCCGTGAGCTGACTCGCCGCAAGAGCGCCTTAGAGGTTAGCCCTCTGCCAGGAAAGCTATCGGATTGCACTATCACAGATCCAGCCCTGTGCGAGTTGTATTTAGTGGAGGGAGATTCGGCAGCCGGTTCTGCTAAACAAGGGCGCAGCAGGCAGTATCAAGCTATCCTGCCTATTGGTGGTAAGATCCTGAACGTGGAAAAAGCTCGCCTGGACAAGGTATTGGCTCACGAAGAAATCCGTACCATCATCACCGCCATGGGAACAGGAATTGGCGAGGATTTTAACCTCAACAAAGCTCGCTATCACAAAGTGATTATCATGGCTGACGCTGATATTGACGGTTCGCATATCCGGACCCTATTGCTCACTTTCTTTTACCGCTATATGCAACCATTGATCAAGGTAGGTTACCTATACATCGCACAGCCTCCGCTGTATTTGGTGAAGAAAGGTAAGGTGGAAAGATACGCATACGATGACAATCAATTGGAGGCGGCCTTAGCCGAAGTAGGGAGAGGGGCCACCATTCAGCGTTACAAAGGTTTGGGAGAGATGAACCCAGAGCAGCTATGGGAAACCACCATGAATCCAGAAAACCGCATCTTACTGAAAGTGAACATGGAAGATGCGGCTGCAGCTGAGGAGATATTCACCATTCTGATGGGTGAAAGGGTGGAGCCACGCAAGGAATTTATCGAAAGACATGCCAAGTATGTGAAGAATCTAGATGTGTAGGCTTGGTTAAGGAAGCGCAGAAAAGACGAGGTGAGTTGGTATGGAGTTTAATCATGGCAAAATAATGCCAGTGGACATAGAAGATGAAATGAAAAAGTCGTACATCACCTACGCAATGACGGTGATTGTAGGCAGAGCCTTGCCAGATGTCCGGGATGGGTTGAAGCCCGTCCACAGGCGCATTCTCTACGCCATGGGTGACTTGGGCTTCACACATGATAAGCCGTACAAGAAGTCAGCCCGTATTGTGGGTGAAGTGCTGGGTAAGTTTCACCCCCACGGTGACACCGCAGTCTATGACACCATCGTGCGCATGGTCCAGGATTTTTCCAGCCGTTACCCGCTGATAGATGGACATGGAAACTTCGGTTCGATCGATGGAGATTCGCCTGCGGCCATGCGTTATACCGAGGCTCGGCTAGCCCCGTTGGCTATGGAAATGCTGGCCGATATCGACAAGAAGACGGTGGACTTTGGCCCCAACTTCGATGAGACCATAGAAGAGCCGATGGTCTTGCCCTCCCGGTTCCCAAATCTGTTGGTCAACGGTTCCTCTGGTATTGCCGTAGGAATGGCCACCAATATCCCGCCCCATAACTTAGGGGAAGTAATTGACGGGGTGAACATGCTCATTGATCACCCTGAGGCGACGGTTGAGCAGTTGATGCAGACCATCAATGGTCCAGATTTCCCCACCGGTGCGTTTATCATGGGACGCGAGGGTATCCAGTCGGCTTATACAAAGGGTCGTGGTTCAATAAAGATCCGCGCTCGCGCCCGCATCGAGAAGATGAATAATGGTAAGCATCGCATCGTGGTCAGTGAGCTGCCCTATCAGGTGAACAAGGCCCGATTGATCGAGAAGATAGCTGAACTGGCTGTTAAGGATAAGAAGATAGAGGGCATATCTGATCTCCGAGACGAGAGTGATCGGGATGAATCAGTGCGCATCGTCATCGAGCTGAAGCGAGATGCCAATCCCAATGTTGTTCTAAACCAGCTGTACAAGCACAGCCAATTGGAGCTTACCTTTGGCGCTATCATGTTGGCACTGGTCAACGGCGAGCCCAAGATCCTCAATTTGAAGCAGATGCTCCATTATTATCTCGAGCATCAAAAGGACGTTGTTACCCGTAGAACCCAGTTCGAGCTGGAAAAGGCGGAGGCTCGTGCGCATATCTTAGAGGGTCTACGCATCGCCTTGGATCATATAGACGAAGTAATAGCTTTGATCCGCAGCTCCCGCACAACTGAGATAGCCAGGCAAGGACTGATGTCTAATTTTGGGCTGAGCGAAAAACAAGCCCAGGCTATTCTTGAGATGAGGTTGCAGCGTCTAACCGGTCTGGAAAGGGAGAAGATCGAAGAGGAGTATCAGGAACTGCTGTCCCTAATCGCTTACTTAAAGGGCGTTCTAGGAGACGAAAGGATATTGATGGGAATAATTAGGGACGAACTGAATGCAATCAAGAAGAAGTATGCTGACCCCAGGCGCACCGAAATCATGGCAGCCGTTGGGGATATCGAAGAAGAGGATTTGATCGCGGAAGAGGATATGGTAATCACCCTTACGCGCCAGGGCTATATCAAGCGCCTGCCAGTGGATACCTACCGCAGTCAAAGACGAGGTGGCCGGGGTATCACGGCTATGGGAACTAAAGAAGAGGATTTCGTTGAACAACTGTTCATCACCACCACCCATCATCACATTCTCTTCTTGACCAATATGGGTTTGGTATATCGGATGAAGGTGTACGAGATACCCGAGGCCAGCCGGCAGTCCAAAGGAACGCCAATCATCAATTTGATACCGCTACAACCGAGTGAAGGCATCAGCGCTGTCATCCCGGTGAAGGAGTTTGATGATCAACGTTGTCTGCTGTTTGCTACTCAGGCAGGTATGGTGAAAAAGACTGTCCTTTCGGAATACAACTCGGTGAAGAGCAACGGCCTAATCGGCATCTCCTTGCAGGAAAACGACCAACTGGTCGGTGTTAAGTTGGTCGGACCAGAGGACGAGGTCCTGCTTAGCACTCAGAACGGCATAGCTATCCGGTTCCCTGTATCCGATGTGAGGTCCATGGGCAGGACTGCCCGTGGCGTAAAAGGTATCACCCTCGGCAATGACCATGTGATTGACATGGACGTGGTGCAAGAAAAGGCAGATTTGCTGATCGTCACTGAGCTTGGTTACGGAAAGCGGACACCGATCAACGAGTATCGTCCTCAGCACCGGGGTGGCAAGGGGATTCAAGCGATCCGACCGTCCAGACGCAATGGTAAGGTCGTGGGTATCAAAATGGTGCATGAGGAAGATGATGTAATGATCATCACTGCAGAAGGGATCATCATTCGCATGCAGGTGAAAGACATCTCCAGCATGGGCAGAGCTACTCAAGGTGTCACACTGATTAGGCTCGAGGAGAATGACAGTGTGGTAGCGCTAGCCCGAGTAGCGGTAGGAGAAGAATAACGCGACTATTCATCCACCAGGCGACCTGTGCTAGGTCGCCTGGTTTTGATGTCAGCCGAACAATATGAGGAAACTAATGCTAATTGACATAATAGATATATTGCTGTAAAATATCCATTACCGCGTTGGCTGCACAACAATGCGGCTTTTTCAAGCGTCGACAGAACAGATGTCGGTTTATTGACAAGCGGTGTCGAACATGTTAAGCTATTGAAGCTGTCATTTTGATAGCTCAGACCGAGCAGCGAGAGCTTGGTCAAAACGACGGGGAGATACTTCAAGCTTTCCTAGAACCTTGAAAACTGAACAATGATGGAACCAGATGAAAATCTGGGTTCAGTCGGCGACGGAAGTCGTCGACGAGATACCCGTTTTTTCCTTGGGAGCGAAGCTCCAAAAGGGAAACAGATTAAGTAATTTCGAGAGCCACAGGCTCGTTCGATACAAGTTTATCGGAGAGTTTGATCCTGGCTCAGGACGAACGCTGGCGGCGTGCCTCATACATGCAAGTCGAGCGGACTGACTTCGGTCAGTCAGCGGCGGACGGGTGAGTAACGCGTGGGTAACCTGCCCTAAAGTCTGGGATAACATCCTGAAAGGGATGCTAATACCGGATGTGGTCTTTCTATCGCATGGTAGGGAGAAGAAAGGCTTCGGCCGCTTTAGGATGGACCCGCGACCCATTAGCTAGTTGGTAAGGTAATGGCTTACCAAGGCGACGATGGGTAGCCGACCTGAGAGGGTGACCGGCCACACTGGGACTGAGACACGGCCCAGACTCCTACGGGAGGCAGCAGTCGGGAATATTGGGCAATGGGGGAAACCCTGACCCAGCAACGCCGCGTGAGTGAAGAAGGCCTTCGGGTCGTAAAGCTCTGTCCTTGGGGACGAAGGATGACGGTACCCAAGAAGAAAGCCACGGCTAACTACGTGCCAGCAGCCGCGGTAATACGTAGGTGGCGAGCGTTGTCCGGAATTACTGGGCGTAAAGGGCGAGTAGGCGGTAACACAAGTCAGATGTGAAAGGCGAGGGCTCAACTCTCGGATTGCATTTGAAACTGTGTAACTTGAGTGCGGTAGAGGAAAGTGGAATTCCCAGTGTAGCGGTGAAATGCGTAGATATTGGGAGGAACACCAGTGGCGAAGGCGACTTTCTGGGCCGTAACTGACGCTGAGGCGCGAAAGCGTGGGGAGCGAACAGGATTAGATACCCTGGTAGTCCACGCCGTAAACGATGGATGCTAGGTGTGGGAGGTATCGACCCCTTCCGTGCCGGAGTTAACGCAATAAGCATCCCGCCTGGGGAGTACGACCGCAAGGTTGAAACTCAAAGGAATTGACGGGGGCCCGCACAAGCAGCGGAGCGTGTGGTTTAATTCGAAGCAACGCGAAGAACCTTACCAAGGCTTGACATCCCTCGCTATCCTAGGAAACTAGGAGTTCCCTTCGGGGACGAGGAGACAGGTGGTGCACGGTTGTCGTCAGCTCGTGTCGTGAGATGTTGGGTTAAGTCCCGCAACGAGCGCAACCCTTGTACTTAGTTGCCAGCATTAAGTTGGGCACTCTAAGTAGACTGCCGGTGACAAACCGGAGGAAGGTGGGGATGACGTCAAATCATCATGCCCCTTATGTCTTGGGCTACACACGCGCTACAATGGTCTGTACAAAGGGAAGCGAAGTCGCGAGGCAGAGCGGATCCCATAAAACAGATCTCAGTTCAGATTGCAGGCTGCAACTCGCCTGCATGAAGTAGGAGTTGCTAGTAATCGCGGATCAGCACGCCGCGGTGAATGCGTTCCCGGGCCTTGTACACACCGCCCGTCACACCACGAAAGTCTGCAACACCCGAAGTCGGTGAGCGAACCTGGAAAGGGAGCAGCCGCCTAAGGTGGGGCCGGTAATTGGGGTGAAGTCGTAACAAGGTAGCCGTATCGGAAGGTGCGGCTGGATCACCTCCTTTCTAGGGAGAATAGAAGTCAGAGGTCAGAAGTCGGAAGTCCGAGAGGACGGAAGGCTGGGCCTTCTGCTCTAAATCCTAGGTCGATTGTCTGGTTGTGGGTGCAGGAAGAATGAAGAGCATGAGGCAGGAATCTGACCTCTAACCTCTGACCTCCGACATCCATCACTCCATCATTGTTTGGTTTTGAAGGTTCTAAATGAGAAGTGAGATATGAGCAGTGGAAGTGAGAACGCTTATCCCGACCGCTCCTCTCACAACTAGAACCTTTTTAATGCTGAGAGTGTCGGAGTGAAGAAGGGCCTAATCCCATCACTCACCTCCCACCTCTCACCACCCAACGGGCCTATAGCTCAGTCCTGGTTAGAGCGCGCGCCTGATAAGCGCGAGGTCAGTGGTTCGAGTCCACTTAGGCCCACCATATTGCTTCGTCGCTTCGCGACAAAGCGAAGTGAGAAGTGGGAAGTTAGAAGTGAGACGAGGTCGCTCACCTCTCACATCCAACATCTCACCACTCAACTGTGGGGGTGTAGCTCAGCTGGGAGAGCACCTGCCTTGCAAGCAGGGGGTCAGCGGTTCGAACCCGCTCATCTCCACCATTTGCTTTTCCGCTACGCGGAAAGCAAACTGAAGAGCAACATCATCTCCAGAAAGTACAGCTTGCTGCTGAAGCAGCCAGCGTGCTAATATAGGTTTCCGCCCAATGAGGCGGAGTCAGTATGAGAGAGAACAGATGGTCAATCTGACCTCTGGTCTCCGACATCTGACATCCCGAGCAAGCTACGCTTGCTCGCAGCACCTTGAAAACTGCACAGTAATTTCATCGGAGAGTTTTCTCTATGATGCGCGAATTAGGTCAAGCTACAAAGAGCGCACGGAGGATGCCTAGGCGCTAGGAGCCGAAGAAGGACGTGGCCATCTGCGAAAAGCCTCGGGGAGTCGAAAGCAGACATTGATCCGGGGATGTCCGAATGGGGGAACCCACAAGGGAGAAGCCCTTGTATCCTTAACTGAACACATAGGTTAAGGAAGGCAACCAGGTGAACTGAAACATCTAAGTAGCCTGAGGAAAAGAAAAAATCATTGATTCCCTAAGTAGTGGCGAGCGAACGGGGAAGAGCCCAAACTCTATCTACGGAATAGGCTGACACCGTTGTAGATAGAGGGTAGAGGGACTGTCGGCTCACATGTCAGAGTGAGCAAGGAGTCAAAAATCCAGTTGTTAGGCGAAGCGGCCTGGAAAGGCCCGCCATAGGAAGTAAAAGCCTTGTAGTCAAAAACAATTGGACTTCTGACAGGATCCCAAGTAACACGGGACACGAGGAATCCCGTGCGAATCCGGGAGGACCACCTCCTAAGGCTAAATACTCCCTAGCGACCGATAGTGAACAAGTACCGTGAGGGAAAGGTGAAAAGCACCCCGGGAGGGGAGTGAAATAGAACCTGAAACCGTGTGCTTACAAGCAGTCAGAGCATTATTCAGAGGTCAGAGGTCAGAGGTCAGAAGTCAGAAGAGAAGCTGGCGGAGCCAGCAACAATCGAATCCGACATCTGATTTCCGACCTCCGACTTCTGAAGTGTGATGGCGTGCCTTTTGTAGAATGAACCGGCGAGTTACGTTATGCAGCGAGGTTAAGTCGAAGAGACGGAGCCGAAGCGAAAGCGAGTCTGAACAGGGCGTATGGACAGGCAAAGCCAGTCCCAGTTGCATGATGTAGACCCGAAACCGGGTGATCTACCCATGGCCAGAGTGAAGCGGAGGTAAGACTTCGTGGAGGCTCGAACACACCAGCGTTGAAAAGCTGGGTGATGAGCTGTGGGTAGGGGTGAAATGCCAATCGAACTCGGAGATAGCTGGTTCTCCCCGAAATAGCTTTAGGGCTAGCCTCAAGACAAGAGTACAGGAGGTAGAGCACTGATTGGGCTAGGGGCCTTATCAGGTTACCGAACCTAGTCAAACTACGAATGCCTGTTACTTGATGCTTGGGAGTCAGACTGCGAGTGCTAAGATCCGTAGTCAAAAGGGAAACAGCCCAGACCATCAGCTAAGGTCCCCAAGTACGAGCTAAGTGGAAAAGGATGTGGAGCTGCAAAGACAACCAGGATGTTGGCTTAGAAGCAGCCACTCATTCAAAGAGTGCGTAATAGCTCACTGGTCAAGTGGCTCTGCGCCGAAAATGTAACGGGGCTCAAGCTCGTCACCGAAGCTATGGATTGATAGAGGTCAGATGTCAGAGGTCGGAGGTCGGAATGGATGATAAGAACCTATAAGGATCTCGAAGTGTATCAGCGGTCATATAGGTTAGCGGTGGAAATGCATCAATTGGCAGTGAAGCTGCCGCAGCGCGAGCAATATGGTTTGGGCGATCAAATCAGACGCGCCGCGCTGAGCATCCCATTGAACATTGCAGAAGGATACGGCAGATCAAGTGCGGAATTTAAACGATTCTTACGAATTGGTTTAGGTTCTTGTAACGAAGTCCGTGTTCTAATTGATTTCCTGTCCGATCTGAAGTACATTGACACAGATGTCTATACCAGATTGTTGGAGGAGTATGAAACGTTAGCTAAGCAGTTGTACAGACTGGAGGCTAACTGGCGAACCCTCTGACTTCTGACTTCCGACATCTGACCTCCGTCAGTGGTAGGGGAGCGTACTGTACACGTTGAAGCAGTACCGTAAGGAGCTGTGGAGAGTACAGCAGTGAGAATGCCGGTATGAGTAGCGAAAAGACAGGTGAGAATCCTGTCCGCCGAAAACCCAAGGATTCCTGAGGAAGGATCGTCCGCTCAGGGTAAGTCGGGGCCTAAGCCGAGGGCGAGAGCCGTAGGCGATGGACAACTGGTTGAAATTCCAGTACCACCGAAGTCCGTTACGAGCGAAGGGGTGACGCAGGAAGGTAGGCCAAGCACGCCGTTGGTTGAGCGTGCCTAAGCAGGTAGGCAGGTCAGATAGGCAAATCCGTCTGGCCATATGCTGAGATGCAAATGCGAGCGAAAATTAAGTAGCGAAGTGGTTGAACCTACACTGCCAAGAAAAGCCTCTAGCCAGGACTAGGTGCCCGTACCGTAAACCGACACAGGTGGGTGAGGAGAGAATCCTAAGGCGCGCGGGAAAACCCTCGTTAAGGAACTCGGCAAATTGACCCCGTAACTTCGGGATAAGGGGTGCCTCGCTATGGTTAAGAGCCAGAGGAGGCCGCAGAAAAGTGGCCCAAGCGACTGTTTACCAAAAACACAGGTCTCTGCGAAGTCGCAAGACGAAGTATAGGGGCTGACACCTGCCCGGTGCTGGAAGGTTAAGGGGAGGGCTTATCCGGCACTCAACTCTGTATACCTGGAGGATAGTTATGTATTACGTCTATGTGATACAGAATGAATCAGGAGTAAGATATTTAGGTTTCACATCCTGTCTCAAGACCAGACTTGATGCTCATAACCAAGGCCTAGTGAAGTCAACTAAAGGCCATGAATGGGAATTTGTGTATTATGAGGCATATAAGTCTGAAGAAGATGCAAGGAGACGAGAACGAAACCTGAAGAAGTCAGGGCAAGCACGAAGATGGTTGAAAGAACGCATTTCGACCAGTGTGCAGCTCTAGGTGTGTGGAGTTGAGTGCCGGAGAAGGTCTGAACCGAAGCCCCAGTGAACGGCGGCCGTAACTATAACGGTCCTAAGGTAGCGAAATTCCTTGTCAGGTAAGTTCTGACCCGCACGAATGGTGTAACGATTTGGGCGCTGTCTCAACGAGGGACCCGGTGAAATTGAAATACCTGTGAAGATGCAGGTTACCTGCGACTGGACAGAAAGACCCCGTAGAGCTTTACTGCAGCCTGACATTGGATTCTGGTACTTCATGTACAGGATAGGTGGGAGACAGAGAAGCCGGGACGCTAGTCTCGGTGGAGTCGAGCTTGGGATACCACCCTTGAAGTATCGGAATTCTAACCTGGAGCCCTGAATCGGGTTTGGGGACAGTGTCAGGTGGGCAGTTTGACTGGGGCGGTCGCCTCCCAAAGAGTAACGGAGGCGTCCAAAGGTTCCCTCAGCGCGGTTGGGAATCGCGCAAAGAGTGTAAAGGCAGAAGGGAGCTTGACTGCGAGACGAACAGGTCGAGCAGGGACGAAAGTCGGGCTTAGTGATCCGGCGGCACCGAGTGGAAGGGCCGTCGCTTAACGGATAAAAGCTACCTCGGGGATAACAGGCTTATCTCCCCCAAGAGTCCACATCGACGGGGAGGTTTGGCACCTCGATGTCGGCTCATCACATCCTGGGGCTGAAGAAGGTCCCAAGGGTTGGGCTGTTCGCCCATTAAAGTGGTACGTGAGCTGGGTTCAGAACGTCGTGAGACAGTTCGGTCCCTATCCGTCGCAGGCGCAGGAGATTTGAGAGGATCTGTCCCTAGTACGAGAGGACCGGGATGGACAGACCGCTGGTGTACCAGTTGTCCTGCCAAGGGCAGTGCTGGGTAGCCAAGTCTGGCTGGGATAAACGCTGAAAGCATCTAAGCGTGAAACCCACCTCAAGATGAGATCTCCCACCCGGCACTCAACTTTTTCTATCAGATTAAGAGTCTAGCTGCTCAACAAGAGCAACCTAGGCATGCAAAGGGTAGAAAAAGTTGAGTGCCGGGGTAAGACCCCAGGAAGACTACCTGGTAGATAGGCCGGATGTGTAATCGCTGAGAGGCGTTTAGCTGACCGGTACTAATAGGTCGAGGGCTTGATTTAATTCACATCACAGGAATCTCAATGATGAATTACTGTTCAGTTTTGAAGGTGTTGGTTAGAGAGGAGTCGAGATCATTTTGAACGATAGGGAAGAGTCTAGATCCTTCGCTGCGCTCAGGATGACATGGTCCAACCTCCAACTTCTAATCTCCAACATCCAAATTGTCTGGTGGCAATGGCGGAGGGGTCCCACCCGTTCCCATCCCGAACACGGAAGTTAAGCCCTCCAGCGCCGATGGTACTTGGGTTCGCCCTGGGAGAGTAGGTCGCTGCCAGATCCTTTTTGGAAAGCCCCGAGCATGACGCTCGGGGCTTTTTCCGCGCTGCCTTCATATCCCACATCTCACATCCCGCTACTCACGCCTCAAAAGAGTCAGCCTGCACGCACAAGCTAGCAGCACTAGGGCGGCACCTCGATTTCACGATGCTTTACAAACAGTGGGTCAAATTATAATCACATGAAATAACCAGAGCTATCTAGCAGGACTAAGGTTAACGTTTGTTGAAACAGTCTCTTACATGGATGACCTTTCATTTGCTGAACAAGGAGGTTGAGCTGATGTTGGGTGAGGTAGTCAAAGAGATGCGCAGAAAGAAGCAGATGACCCTGCAAAACCTCTCTGAAGCCAGTGGGTTGAGTATAGCCTTGTTATCCCAACTGGAGAACGATCAGGCCAATCCTACTTTGTCCACATTGCGGAAAGTTGCTGAGGCACTGGGCATGTCCGTATTTGCACTCTTAGCTCAGGAGGAAATAGGCCATGGCAGTGTGAAGGTGGAACGGAATATTTCCCGCAGGGCTTTCACTGCTCCTAGGTTCAACACAGTGTTTGAGATACTCTCATTGTCCTATTCCAGCAACCGTATGCAAGCTTTGATGGCAGATATTGAACCTGGGATGAGCACTTGCGACGAACCGATGGCACATGGCACCTGGAACGATGAGGAATGGGCCATTGTCCTGGAAGGAGAGGTGCAGCTGGAAGTGGGCCGCGAACGGCATCACATGCAAGTAGGTGATTGTGCTCACTTCCACCCAGTGTTGCCGCATCGCTTTACAAACATAGGCAGGACGAAGGCCAGCATTGTGTCGGTGATCAGCCCGCCGTCGTACTGATTCGTTGGGAAAAACACACCCTAGCTACCACCGCCTTTTGTACAGTGAACTTTATCAAACAAGGGGGAACGCGGATGGGAGACTACGACCGGAGCAAATATGCGGAGTTTGCCCAACAACCGATGTCCAGGCATCAGCCCTTCTATCCAACGAGCCAATTCTAAAAATGTGAGGCGATATAACTATGGCAAACTACGACGTCAACGAGTGTGCAGAGCGACTGAAACCGTGGATCATTCGTACTCCGTTGGTGGAGATCGAGGTTTTGTCCCAGCGGTTGGGTAAACGGGTGTTCCTCAAATTAGAGAGTCTGCAGCGCACTGGCGCTTTCAAGTTCCGCGGCGCAATGAATTATATGCTTACGCTGGATCCCCAGGAGGCTGCCAAAGGGGTGATCACTGCTTCCAGCGGCAATCACGGACTGGGCATGTCACTCAGCGGAAAGCTGAAGGGAGTGAAATGCACGGTGGTGATGCCTGTGTCAGCACCCATGACCAAGCAACGACGGGCCAAAGATTACGGAGCTAACCTGGTTCTCCATGGTTCTTGCTATGATGAAGCTCAGGAGCACGCGAAGATGCTGGCGGAGCAACACGGCTATGCCTATGTGCCAAGCTTCAACCATCCAGCGATTATCGCAGGGCAAGGGACTATTCTGGGGGAGATTCTGGAGGAACTGCCTGATACCGACATGATCCTTGCTCCGGTAGGCGGAGGGGGAATGCTAGCTGGACTGTTGATGGCCAAGGAGCAGCTGGCGGCCGAGGTGGAGATAGTGGGTGTAGAACCGGAAGGTGCGGCTTGTATGAGCTCTTCCTTGCAGGCAGGAGAACTTGTAACCTTGAAAGAGATGAACACCATCGCCGACGGAGTGGCTGTGCTTACTCCTGGAAACCTAAATCTAGAAGTTGTCAGTCGCTTTCAGCCTGCAATGCGTCAAGTCAGTGATGCGGCTATTCTCGAGGTGCAGGAACTATTGCTGCGCGAGGCAAAGCTAATCGTTGAAACTGCCGGTGCTGTTTCGGTTGCCGGGCTATTGTCACATGGGGTGCCGGCCGATGTGGAGAACGTAGTCTGTGTGATCAGCGGGGCCAATGTGGATCTCTCTCACCTGAAGAAATTCTGTGAATAGTTTATGTTATTTAATGGGAGTGCTTGATGCAGAAAGGATTCGAGGCCACCAACGACGAAGAATTCTCGCAGCAGGTTGTCCGCTGATGGCGCATTAGCTGTGAGGCAACCGATTACTTTCGGGAAGTAGGCAGCATAATGAACAGCTATCCGCAAGGGGCAAACAGCGATGACCAGTCAACTGGTTCTAATTGATGGCTACAACATTATTCGGCAATGGCAAGAGGCCCGGTTCTTTCCACCGGGTGAAGATCTCGACCCGTTGCGGGAGAGATTGATCAAACATCTTTGCAGTTGCTTTGCCTATTGGGACGCAGAATGTTGGCTGGTCTTTGACGCCCACTTGGTTTCTGGAGGTTTGGGTTGTATTCAATCCCCTGCTCGCTGCCTACAGGTGATCTACACAAGAGAGGGACAGACGGCAGACAGTTTCATTGAGCGTGCTGCCGCTGAACTGCAGTCAGAAGACAGGACGGTGACGGTCTGTACCTCTGATTGGGCGGAACAGAACATTGCCTTGGCCAAGGGAGCGCAGCGATTGAGCGCTCGAGACTTGTTGGTTCGTGTTAGGCAGGCTGAAGAGGAGATCGGCAAGTTATCCAACAACCCCGGCAATTGGCAGAAGAGCTGGCTGGAAGATTCTTTGCCAACCCATGTGCAGCAGCAGCTGCGGCGGTTGCGCGACGATCAGCCCCATAAGTTTCGGCCTAAGAAAAGCAAAGATGAGCGGTAAGAAACCGCTCATTCTTTACTTCTGGGTGTCTTGGTCCAAGTTGTAGGTGCCTTCTTTAGTTGCTTCAGGATCAAAGCGCTGGTGAAAGGGACCGGGAAGAAGAACGCTGCCAAAGGCAAGAACAGCAATTGAGCCACTACCGCAAATCGCTCCGGCCAGCGTAGAGGTCGTGCTGTGATGTCCAGATGTTTCCGATAGCGGAAGAAAGCATAAAAGGTAAAGCTGATGTAGACTAGACTGAGAACATTTAACAGGTAACGCACACCCTCAGGGAGCACATTGGGATCTACCCGCCCCAAGAACCACAGCACCAGGATCGTAGGTGGCACCAGGGTGGCGAATTGATAGAAGCTCCACTCCACCGGACCCTTGATGAACAGTTCTTTCATCAGCGAACGTTTGCGGCTATCCGAATAGGTGGTGTCGTGGGCGATCTTGTCCATCACCTGCAGATGGCCGGTGCCCCAGCGCAGTCGTTGACGATAGAATGCCTTAAAGGCCGTAGGAGTCTGTTCGCTGCTGGGATAGGGCAGATATTCCGGCCACGCTCCGAGCTCCAAGTAGGCGCGAGTGCCCAACTCCAGATCCTCTGTGAGTGATGCCGAATCATAGCCGCCCAAATCATCCAATAGCCTTTTCTCCACAAACAGGTTTGTGCCACCCACAAAGGGTAGGCGTCGGAAGACCACCGGCAAATACCAATCGTGGGAAAGGGCTTGATATAGTGAGGCGATCTTGCTGAAAGGTCCCATCTCATAGAAGTTACGTACTTGAAAAACGGGCCCTTGAAAGATGCGTACCGGATTCTCTTCCACCAGCCGCTTGTAAGCCACATAAAGCAAAACATCTGGATCCGGCCTGCTTTCCGCATCATAGAAGCCGCACATCTCGGTTCGTTCGTCCACAGCTATTGGCAGAGCATAGTTCAGCGCCCTTCCCTTAGTCGATGGCACCACATGGCCCAGACGGGTTCCGCGGTACTTGCCGTCAAAGTCATCGGGCACCTGCACATGCTTCAGCCGAGGATAGGCAGGGTTTCCTTGCCACTCCTGCTGTACTTTCTCCACAATCATCTGAGTGGTTGGAAAACAGAAGCGATATAGGCTCTGCAGGTAGGGTTTCAAGCTGGTACCGGCCTGCATCCTGGCGATGTCGTGCTGTACCCGTTGTCCAACCATCTTGGCCAGCTTGGAGACAATCTCCTGAGTGATTCGGTGGTTGGCCCGAGCACTGTAGTGAATTACATTTCTCATCAATGCGCCTTGGTCGTCCTTGGCCCATGTGGCGTATAGCTGGATAATTGGCACAGCCAAGCAGAGATAATTAGGGTAAATGCGCTCAATCTCGGTGTCCTCGAGGTGCGGATAGAAGCGCCTAAACAGCCGATAGATCCTATTCAGGCTAATTCTGCCGTTGCCATGTAACATGCCACACGTTAGTTCATATAACAAAGCCCGTGACCGGGAGATCGGCTCTTGTACCAGAGATTTGGGCATTAGCCAGTGCTCCGACTCCCATGTCAGGTCGCGGTATTGTTTGAGGCAAAGGTCGGATAGCAATCCGATAGTCAATGACTGCACGTGGGGCTTCAGCTGCCCCCGCCAGTCCCCTGAGAGCGCGTAATCTAAGAACTGCATGGCATCCAGCACATAGTCCTGGCAATTGCTATCGTTTTGTTGTTGCTCTTTGACGTCGGTCACCACGATGATCTCAAGGCGCTTGGGATCGTACCGCAGTTTCGCCATATGGCGAACCGTCTTTTCTATGACCTCCGCCTCGTTGCGGGCCGGTACCAAAATAGAGAAGAACGGAAGTTCAGTTTGTTTTTGCTGAGCCAGGTCAGCAACTTTTTTAAGAGACAACGCCGGGCGCCGATTCCAAAATTTGCCCTCGGAATAGGTCTTCCAGAAGAAAAAACGCAAGAATAAGGCAAACATCACCACGTACATGCCAAAGGCAAACAGGTATACTAGCTCTGAGCTAGACATTGGCATCCCCCCGCATGTGAATCTCGAGGTTAGTCTGCATCTTGTTCTCCCTAAATATCCCGTTCACATCACGTTGTTGCAGGCAGGATCTGTCGTCGACGCACCGAATTACCTGCCGGGGAGGGTAAAAGCTGTAGTGCGGCAGCATCGGTAGGCCACACCTCGCTCATCCAGATCCAGCAAACAAGGAGGACTCCTCGTGGATATCACGCCAGCCCTGAACTTCATCACTGAACACGCCAGCCTGATCATATCCATCTTGGCCTGCATACAGTTGGCCACATTGGTTTGCCTGGCGATAGTAGCCAAACGTTCCGGCAGTCAAAGCAGGCGCATAGAGGCCCTCTTGCGGACCGAAAATGGCGGCAATCTGGAGCAGATGGTCGCTAAAGTCCTGGTCGATCTACAGCAAGCGGGGCAGGAGCGGGCCGAACTGTTCCGGCAGCTGGAGACTTTACGGGCTGAGCTTCGCCTGGCTGTGCAAGGCATCGGGGTCGTCCGCTATAACGCATTCCCCGGGGTCGGGGGTGAGATGAGCTTCAGCATTGCGGTGCTGAATGGTGAACAGTCGGGTTTTGTCTTGACCAGCATTTTCGGCCGTGAAGAGGCCAGAGTTTACGCCAAGGAAATTTCAAACGGCAAGGCATTGCTGCCCCTCAGCCAAGAGGAACAAGCAGCCGTGCGGCGGGCGCAGCGAGCCAAATGGGGCTATGGCCGATAATTCTGTGCCGCTGTCGACAACTAGGGCGATCAGCAGCAAGCGAATGGGGGACTGACTGTGTCTTTGGATAAGATAGTGGCTATAGTCAATCCGATAGCCGGTAAGGGAAAGTGCGCCCGGTTGTGGCCGCAAGTGGAAAGCTACCTGAAGGAGCTGGGCTTGCAGTTTGAGGCGTACTTCACCGAGAAGAAAGGCGATGCAACTAGGTTGGCGGCGTCAGCCTCAGACCAAGGGGTTGACTGCCTGCTATCGGTGGGAGGAGATGGCACGCTCAATGAAGTGGTAAATGGCGTCTCCCAGCGTCCGGTGACCATCGGGGCGATTCCCACCGGCTCGGGAAATGACTTTGTGCGCACTCTGGGGCTCAAACCCCATGACTGGCGCGGTGCCTGTCGCGTTGTGGCCGCTGGACATGCCCGCCCCATGGATTTGGGGCAGATCAATGGCTGCCACTTTGCCAATGTGGCCGGAGTGGGTTTCGACGCAGCCGTGGCCAACTGTGCTAACGTCTGGGCGAAACAGCGGTTCCCTGGTAGCCTCGCCTATATCGCCGCGCTGCTCAAGGTGCTGTCCCAGTTTAAGCCGACCGAGTTGACCATAGAGCTTGATGATCAGACGTTCACTGGGGTGGGGTGGCTGGTGGCGGTGGCTAACGCGCAGTATTTTGGTGGCGGGATGTGGGTGGCACCCAAAGCACAAATCGACGATGGCCTGTTTGATGTCTGCATTCTAGGTGAATTGTCCTGCTCCAGATTCTTGGCCGCCTTTCCTAGTGTTTTCTCGGGCAAGCATCTCGCGCACCCGGCAGTGCACTACTATCGCTCCCGCACCGTTAAAGTAAGCTCAGCCGACTCGTTGTTGGTGCAGGCCGACGGCGAGCTGATCGGCCAGACCCCACAGATTTTTCGTCTGCAGCCTGGTCGGCTGTCGATCCTCTGCAGCCAGGATTGACAACAGCTAGGGTTACCTGCAGCCTAATTGTTTCTAGCCAAGCATAAACTGCTCTTTGCTAGCCAAACAATAGGATGACACATCAAAGGAGGCTAGCGAAGATGACGAAAGGCAAAGTTGCTGTAGATGGCTATCTGGGTTCAGTTCGCGAGATGCTGCAGGAAAAAGGTTACGAGATAGTGCCCATGGATCAGCTGACAGAGGCCGACGCGGTGGTGGTCAGCGGAGGGGACTATAATATGATGGGCGTAGAAACCACTTTGACGAAAGCGCCGGTGATTCAGGCCTTGGGCATGACTCCTGATGAAGTGATTGCTGCAGTGGAGAGAAGAGCTCGCAGATAAATTGGCATAAATAGAGCCTGCTGGCCAAGCCAGTAGGCTCTTCTTTTCCAGTCCTTTGCCGCAGCCGACTGATGGCTGGGCAGTGGCGATGATTTAGATTCGCTTACGTCAACGCAGATACCGCCTCGACTGGGATGTGGTGTAGGCTGGAGAGACCGTTGGCCAATCCCTCCGCGATCGCTTGGGCCAGGCGGGTGATCAGATAGAGCCTGGTGTTTTGCAGTACGAAGTAGTCCATGAACCCCCCGACGTTTACCACCCCGGTGATGTACATATCTCCTACCGCTGGCAGCTGTTTGTTAACGCCTGCCCCAGGCTTCAGCGGACCATGTCCCACCATGATATTGCCTACACTGTCCATGCGCCCCAGACAAGCGTCAATCGCTACTAGCAAAGGTGTGCCGTGGCGATTACGAATCCTAGCCATGTTCTCCTCCAGGTTGGTAGCGTGTACCGGCTTCTCCAGGGTGCCATAGATGTGAATGCCGGGCAGTTGCTGGGCTATCAACTGACTGCCGATCAGCGGACCCAACGCGTCGCCTGTGCAGCGGTCCGTACCGATGCACAGCAGAACGATCTCCTGTTGGCTAGAGCGCAATCGCTCGACCATCTGCCTGACCATCAGCGCCAGCGAACGGCTACAGGATGGATCATCCACATGCAGGACGTATTCCTCCAGCTTCTTCTCCGAGCGGGCTTCTGTGCTATTCATGGCATACCTCCTGCAGATAGCTGGTCGCTCGGTGTTGGAATCGAGGGCGTAGCCCTAGTGGCTGTAGACTCCCGGAGATTGCTCCAACACCAACCCCTACTAGATTATGCACAGAGACCATGCCAATTATGCCCATTCTAGGTTTGTCTCACTGGCAATATACATGAAGCGAGGGGGGACAGCCAGTGTCAGACCGGATTAGCGTCAGTTCAATTGCGCTCACCATTTTGGGAGCGGTTATCGGTGCCGGTTTTGCTTCCGGGCAGGAGATCACTCAATTCTTTGTCCGTTATGGTTCCAGTGCCGGCTGGGGGATAGTGGCCAGCACAGCCGGCTTTTTGCTGCTAGCTCTTTGGTTGACCAAAGTCAGTGTAAACAGTCGGGCAGAGCAGCTTTCTGATCTGCTACGAGCCCTAGGAGGTAGACGGCCTGCCGGCATCTTTCAGCACATATTTGCTTCGTTCATGGTCGTCGGCCTGACCGTGATGGTCTCGGGCAGCGCCACTTTGCTCAGCCACTTGCTGGGTGTCTCCAAACTGCTGGCTGGCTTAGGCACCGTTGCTTTGGTCTACATGGTCTCCCGCCAGCAAACCCACGGACTGGCCCGTGCCAACGACTTGTTGATGCCTTGTTTTCTATTTTTGTTCTTCTTCTATCTGCTGCGCTCACTCGCTTTTTCATCTGACACCGCACCGACGTTGGTGCAGACTTCCTACCGCTGGTTTTGGTCTGCCTTATTGTATGTGGCCATGAACAGCGCCATCATGTTGGTGGTCATCCCTCCGTTGGTGGCCAAGGCAACTTCGCCGAGGAGCGCTTATGCCGGTGTGACCTTGGCAATCTGTCTGTTAGCGGCCTTGCTCTACTTGATAGTGCACCTAATCAGTAAGTTTCAGACCGTTGTTCCTTTGGGAGAGATGCCCCTGCTAGCCGTATCTCAATACATGGTCCCCTCTCTACCTTGGCTGTACGCGATTCCCTTGTGGATTGCCTTGGCTACCACCGCCTTCGCCAACGCTGTGGGCTTGAGAGCGCATCTCCAAGAGCACCAACCTGCGAACTCGGAGTGGATTCTGCTTCTGATTATGGTCAGCACGGCTCTCGTCTCGCAATACGGCTTTGCCTCTCTGATTGCCCTGCTTTATCCCCTGGAGGGTTATGCCTGCCTCGGCATCCTCGCCTACTGCCTGATCCGCTCACTTCTTCGTCTTTGACAGCAGAACAGGCCTGCGTTAGGATATCATTGGGGAGGAATCTGCATGTGGGATAATGACGAGGTTAGGCCTTCTGCCAGCAAGAAGAAGGTCTATCTGGCTCTAGGGGTCATACTCTTGCTACTGCTATCTGCCGGGCTGTTTTATCTCTTCCCGTTCGGCTTTGCTGGCCAGCCAAGCTTACAGGCCAGTAAGCGTCAGCCGAGCATTATCTCCTCCAAGACATATGTCAATGTCGGCAATATTCTAGCTCTTACCGGTGACTCCACCGGTTTTTGGCGTATCAGCCAAAAGGATGGCTCGGTCACCATCAATCGTTTTGGGCTATCAGGGAACACCGACTGGGTTGGTGAATATAGCCTGAATGAACCAGTTTGGGATGTCAATGGACGCCAAGTGATTCTGGCGGATAGGCAAAGTGGACAGGCCTACCTCTTCACGGATATCGGAGGAATGAACAACAGCGTCTTGCTCAACGGTCAACCTCAAGTAGTGGCGGTGGCTGAAACTGGCCATTTCATGGTCTGTTCATTACCTGAGGACGGTGACCTGTCCTCCCTGCAACCCAATGTGGAGTATTATTCTCCCCAGGGAGAGCGGCTGTTCGGTGTCAGTCTGGAAAACGCGGCGCCCTTACTGGCCGAGGTGAACCAGAATGGCACGCAGCTTTTTCTGGTGGTGAGCAAGATCGTTGATGACGGCATTGAGAATCATTTGATCAGCTACTCAGATTCTGGCCAGGTGCTCTGGAGCAGCTCTCTGCCTGCCGGTGCCGTGGCCGGTCTGACGGTAAAGACCTTTGGCGATCGCCTGGCAGTAGCCGTGGACAAGCTGATCCTGTTCTACTCTGGCATGGGGCAATTGCTGTGGCAAAGCGCAGCTCAAGGCATAGTGCATGATATGGCATTCATCGGGCAAAGCGATCAACTTGTCTATTCGGAGCAGAAAGTGTCTGTGCTTTCCTTTCAGAAACAGTCTTTGCTTTCTTCCCTCAGCGCCGACGGGTCTGTCTTGTGGCAATATCGACTGAAAGGCGAGGTACCTGATCTGGTTGGAGGCACCAGCGCTCTGTCTGTATTCGTCGGGAACGAGCTAGCTGTGCACGATGTCGGGACAGACGGCAAGGTGCGCTGGTCCCATCCGATCAGCGCCGATGCTGGCAAAGGTGAGTTGCTGCAAGCCCGCCTGGCAGCTGGTGGCGATGGTTCCGCGGTGCTGGTACAGCTTTCGGACGGTAGAATGTTCGTCCTGCGGGGGGAATAAGCTGGCACCAGGAGGTGCCGCTGATGAACCAAGTAGATTTGGTCGTACTGACTTTCGTTTTGTTCGGAGGTTGGCTGGGCGCTGTCAAGGGTCCGCTGCGTGCTTTCGTCAGCCTATCCGGCACAGTAATGGGATTGGCGGTGGCCAGCCTCTATGGCGCTAAGGTGGTCACCCCCTGGTACAATGCTTTGGCGATGACGGTTGGGAAGATGCAGCTCGAGTTCCCTTGGGTTGCCGCCGTATCCACTCAGACCGCCTGGCAGCAATCTGCCCACTATTGGCTGGACGACCTGGTGTGGCCGCACAGCCTGAAGCGCCTGGTGGCTGACGGTTGGGCCCGGCTGCCGTCCGGGGAAGGGATCATCGCCTTCAGCGAGGCTGTAGAGCGCAGCTTTGTGGTGGCTCTGGCTAACATCTCAGCCCTAATCTTCCTGCTGCTCCTCACCAAGGCTGTAGTAGCATTGATCAGCGGCATAACTTTCCGCATAGCTCTGTCGGAAACGCAGGCGCTCTCACCAGTGGGCTTTATCGCCGGGTTGGTGCAGAGTTGCATTTTAGTGCTGATCGCGCTGGCACTTTTGGTTCCGTTCTTCCTTTGGGTGGGGCAAGTGCCATTATCCCAGACGCTGCAGCCTTCCTTTGCCTGGAGGGCTGTACAATGGTTGTGGAATAGCATTTTGAGGGCTTGAAGGTGGATGGATGCATGCAAGTATTGATTGTGTTTGATTCCACACATTATGCGTTGCAGGCAGAGCAAGCGCTGCAATCAGCAGGAATGTCTTTGGACACTATTCCTACTCCCAGAGAGATTACTGCCAGCTGTGGCTTGTCTGTGAGCCTGCCGGAGCAACAATTGCCGGCTGCGCTGCAGATCATGCGCAGCCACGGCGTGGTTTTTCGGGCGATATACAATTTGATGCTACGGGACGGTAAGAAGCACTATTTGTTGCGAGAGGAGGATTAGCCTTGGCCCAATTTTGGACAAGCCTGGAGCTGAAGTGGGCACCTATCTTACAGGTCTTGCCCACCCTGGGACGACTGCTGGCGATTTTGCTGTTGGCCAAGCTGGCTACGACGGTGGGTGTTAGGTTGGTATCCCGGGCCTTTGCCTCCTATCGCCAGCGTACCGGGCGCAACGTTAACAAGATCAAAACCATGGAAGCTCTCAGCAGGAGCGTCCTGCGCTATACTATCTACTTCATCACGGCAATCACTTTGTTGTCGCAGCTGGGTATCCGTACAGACTCGCTGTTAGCCAGCGCCGGAATAGTCGGTTTGGCTGTCAGCTTTGGAGCACAGAGTCTGGTCAAAGACGTGCTTACCGGCATGTTCATCATCTTTGAGGATCAGTTTGCGGTAGGCGAGTATATCGAGACGGCCGGCCTGTCCGGTTATGTAGAGGAGATCGGTCTGCGGGTTACCAAGCTGAGGGATTTTAGCGGGGTGATTCATACATTGCCCAACGGTGAAATCGGCAAAGTCACCAATCACAGCCGCGACCACCGTACCGCCTTGGTTGAGGTGGGCGTAGCCTATGACGAAGATGTGCTCCAAGTGCAAAACGTTTTGGAGCAAGCCATGCAGCAGGTTGGTCAGGAGATGGCGGAAAAGCTGGCAGACGGACCAAAGGTGGTGGGCATCACGGACTTGGGCGCATCGGGAATGGTCTTTCGTCTGTGGGCCAAGGCGCTGCCTATGGAACAATGGGGTGTCGAGCGAGCTATGCGTAAAGCTGTCAGCTTGGCTTTCCAGCGAGAGGGGATCTCTCTTTACTATCCACATATAGTCACTGTTCCTTATGTCCAAGGGAAGGAGTAGCTGGGCATGCCGATGAAGCTGTTTGTTGGAGATGTGGTGCAACTGAGGAAGCCTCATCCCTGCGGAGGGTTTACCTGGGAGATCCTGCGCACCGGCATCGACTTTCGCATCAAATGCCAGAAGTGCGGCCACACGGTGATGCTCTCACGCATCAAGTTGGAGAAGGGCATCAAGAAGGTGCTGCAGTCGCATGCCCCAGAGCAATAGCGGCACGTGCTCGTTGCGTGGGTAACGGGCTTGTGCTATAATTATTCAGTCCATAATACCCGCTCCATACTAGGATATGGGGCCTGATGTCCGGGGGGAGGAGGTGTAGTTAATGCGCCAATATGAGACAATGTTCATTCTGCGGCCTGAGTTCGATAAGGAACAGTCGCAGGAAGTAGCCGCAAGGTTTATCCGCATCATTCCAGACAATGGCGGCACCATTCAGAAGATCAGCGAATGGGGCAAGCGCCGTCTGGCCTATGAAGTGAAGAAGTACCACGAAGGTATCTACATTCTGGTCGAGTTCACTGCCGATGCTGCCGTAACCAAAGAGCTGGAGCGCAACTTCAAGATCAGCGAAGACGTCATTCGTTATCTGATCGTTCGCAAAGATGAGGAGTAAATATTTAGGGGTGTTTTTTGATGTTAAATAAGATAATCCTCATTGGCCGCCTTACTAGGGACCCGGAACTCAGTTACACCGCTTCCGGAATTGCCAGGCTACGTTTTTCGTTGGCCGTAGACAGGCGTTTTACCAACCAGCAAGGTGAGAGGCAGACCGACTTTATCGATATCGTTTGTTGGAGACAACTGGCTGAAACCTGTGGGAAGTTTCTGCGCAAAGGCCGAT
This sequence comes from Bacillota bacterium, assembly GCA_050949055.1. Classification (GTDB taxonomy): domain Bacteria; phylum Bacillota; class UBA994; order UBA5500; family UBA5500; genus JAEZJZ01. The sequence goes on from JBMNFA010000009.1 coordinate 380,230, forward strand.
TGACCGCCGTAGCCGGGAGCTTGCAGGTGCGCTCCTATGAGACTCAGGATGGACAGAAGCGCAGGATAGCAGAGGTTGTAGCAGACGAGGTTCGCTTCTTGGATGGGCCGAAGGATGGAGCATCAACACCCCAACAACAACAGCGCACCGGTTTTGACGATTTTGGCAAAGGGCTGGACCTCGAGGAAGATGAGGATAACGATTTGCCCTTTTAGGAACTAATAGGGAGGGAAACACATGCGGCGCAGAGGTCGTAAACCTCGCAAAAGAGTATGCAGCTTTTGCGTGGATAAAGTTGCTGATATCGACTACAAGGAATTCAACAAGCTCGGCCGTTACCTAACCGAGCGCGGCAAGATTCTGCCACGGCGCATTTCCGGTAATTGCGCCCGCCACCAGCGCATGCTGACGCGTGCCATTAAGAGAGCGCGCAATATTGCATTGCTGCCATACACTGCCGAGTAAGCACCGGGGAGCCGATAGGCTCCCTTTTTTATCTCACTCCGGCATACCGCCCCTGACGCTGATAGGAATATATCGGAGCTTGTCTGCTGGTGCCGCGATCAGTATAGTAGCAGTAGAAACCTTTTGAGAAGCGAAGATTTATTGGGGCAGGAAACCGAGGCGCTTTTCCCGAAGGATCTAGTACTATATAACTCAAGAACTACTGGGGAGCGTCAAGGCTGCGTCCGAGAATGGTGAACCGCCGAAGGCGGCCATTCTGAACGACCGTGAAGAATCAAAGGCCCCATGGTTTCGGGCTTTCTTTACATTCTTCGCTGTGTTCAGAATGATACTGAAGAACTTCTTCAGTGCTCTTGGCTGAGTCCAAGGCACTTCGGGATGAGAACACTCGGTGTTCTGCGGTTTGAAACTTGACGCCTACTAGTCTGGGGGTGGCTAGGGATGTATAAGGACCAGGACTTTGATATTGCCCGCAACATCAAGGCAGTGGAATGGCTGAAAACCGAAATAATCCTCAATGCTGGTCAGGTATGTCGTGCGTTGCTGAATGCTAAGGACGATCTGGCTCTGCAGGCACTGGCCAATACGATTATTTCCAGTTATCTGTTGGCTAAGCGCCTGGGAGTTAGCTACGGCCGCTTAGAGAGCGTGGTCCAGCAGCGAGCCAAGGCGGCCCAAGAGGAAGGACACGAATTGGAGAAGTGGTATCAGGATCTCTCTGCTCTGGCGGAGCATTTTGACGCTGGTAGACCGCGATGAAGGTATTTGTGATCAGCAAAGACAATCTGTTGCGTCTGGGCAAGTACATCGGCATGTACTTGCTTGGCCTCAGCGTAGGTGCTATTTCCGGGTTGCTGCCGCTAATGGCTGTGATAGCAGGTTTGCCCATCATTCTAGCTGAACGTCAATTGGGACGTCGTGCCGCCCAGCTAGCCACCTTGGCCTGTTTGCTGGCCACCTGGCTGCTATTGGACGAGCTATCCTTCGTCTATGTCGGGTTGGGGCTGATAGTCGGCTATAGCCTGGCCATGGTTCCACCGCACGTTCCTATTCACCTCAGCTTTGCTCAGACGGCGGTCACCGGTTTTGTCTGGGTAGCCGTGATGAACTTCGTGGTGCGCATGCTGCGAGGCGAAGGCCTGCTCAGGCTGTTTTTGGGCCAGCTGCAACAAGCCTTGGCGTTGACCCTGGAAAACATGCGGGAATTGGGCGCTTACACCAGCGCCCAGGTGGCAGAGTTTGAGCAGTATGGTGAGCTGATGCTGAAAGCGCTGGACAACCAGTGGGGTTATTTGCTGTTTGTCTACTTGCTGATCAGTTCTTTAGTCACCTACATGCTGTCCAGAGCACTGGTCAAGACGGAACAGCCTGTGGAGGATCTGTTATCCCTGAAGCCGTCTTTGCCGCTGGCCGTGATCTCCGTTGCTTTAGCCGGGTTGCATTATCTGTTGCCGTCCTTTGCGCCGGGGCTGGTGGTCAATCTTTGGAGCATCGCTTCGTTCTTGATGTCGTTGGCAGGCTTCTTGCTGCTGTTCTACTATTTGCGCTTTTTCCGGTTGGGAATGTTCTGGCGCATCCTTTTGGGGATATATTTGTTTTCCAGCCCCATAGCCTGGCGAGTGATGTTGCTGGTTGGCCTATTCGATACCGTGTTCGACTATCGCTTCTACGCCCGCAAAAGACAACAGGAGGGATAGCTCTCTCCAATAATTAGGAGTGTGATGGAGATGAAAGTAGTTCTCTTGGCTGATGTCAAAGGCTTAGGTAAGAAAGGCGAAGTAGTCAATTGCAGCGAAGGTTATGGGCGGAACTATCTGTTCCCGCGCCAGTTGGCCAAAGAGGCGACAGATCAGGCGCTGAAGGCGGTGAACATGGAGCGCGAGGCGAAAATAAAGCGCCAGCAGCGGGCAGAGCAAGCGGCTCAGGCTCTATTGAGCAAACTGGAGGGAAAAGTGCTGCGCATCTCGGCCAAGACCGGCGAGGGCGGTAGGCTATTCGGTTCCATCACCGGCAAGGACGTGGCCAACGCGCTCAGTCGCGAACGCATCAGCGTGGATAAACGGAAAGTGGAGCTGAAGGAGCCGATCCGTTCACTGGGCAGCTATCAGGTACCCATCCGCGTCTATCAGGATACTGTGGCCACTGTCACTGTAGAAGTGGTGGCTGAAGACTAGTCTGTTGAACACCGAAACGATGATAGTACGTTCTGAGAACGTGCCAGGAGGACAGAATGGAAGATATCAAACTGCCACCGCATAGCCTGGAAGCGGAACAATCGGTTCTAGGGGCAATTCTGATCGACCAGGAAGCGGCTTCCGTGGTGGTCGGTTTGCTGAAACCAAACCACTTCTATCGCGAATCACATCGCCAGATCTATGAGGCCATGCTGACGCTGTATGCCAGCAGCTCCCCCATCGACCTGATTACCCTCAGCGACGCGCTCACTCAGAAAGGCGTGCTGGAGCAGGTGGGAGGAGTGCCCTATCTCACTCTGCTGGCAAACCTGGTGCCCTCCGCCGCCACCGCCGCCAATTATGCGCAAATAGTGCTGAATAAAGCTATTCTGCGCGACTTGATCAGTGCTGCCAGCCAGATTTCCGCCTCCTGCTATCAGCAGGAATCGGTGGAGGGAGTGTTGGAGGAGGCTGAGCGCTTGATCTTCCGCCTCAGCCAAAGCCGCTCCCGCAGAGACTTTGAGGCCATGTCAGGGATCGTGGCCGATGTCTATCGGCAAATTGCACAGATGGTCAAAAACAAAGGCAGCGTAGCGGGGCTGCCAACCGGCTTCCGGCAGTTGGACCAACTGACGTCTGGCCTACAGCCTTCCGATTTGATCATCGTGGCAGCCCGCCCCAGCGTGGGCAAGACAGCGTTTGCTTTGAATATCGCTCAGAACGTGGCCATCCGGCAACGGATCCCGGTGGGCTTTTTCAGCCTGGAGATGGGCAAGGAACAGCTGGCCATGCGCATGCTCTGCTCGGAAGCCGGAGTGGATGGACAGAAACTGCGCACAGGCTTCTTGGACGCAGAGGATTGGGCCAAAATCAGTGATGCCAGCAACTTGCTCTCGGAGGCGCCTATCTATGTGGATGATACCCCGGCTATTTCGGTGATGGAGATGCGTTCCAAGGCGCGTCGGTTGAAGCTGGAGCGCAACGTAGGACTGATCATCGTGGACTACCTGCAGTTGATGCGCTATGGCGGCCGCACCGACAGCCGCCAACAGGAAGTGGCAGAGATTACCCGAGGTATCAAAGCGTTGGCGCGGGAGCTGCAGGTGCCGTTGATCGCACTGGCGCAGCTATCCCGTCGCGCCGAGGAAAGAGAAGGGAAGCGCCCCAGCCTGGCTGATCTGCGTGAGTCAGGCGAAATCGAGCAGGCGGCAGATTTAGTGGCCTTCTTATATCGCGAAGACTATTACGATCAAGATACTCCTAACCGCAATATCATCGAAGTGATCCTGGGCAAGCATCGCAACGGCCCGGTGGGTACAATCAAGCTCGCCTTCCTGCGCCATGTGCAGCGCTATGCCGATTTGGCGAGGGAAGAGGATGCGGGGGCATAGGCCTTTTGGTCAGCAATGCCATTCGCACACGGTTGACAGCGGTCTGCAAATCGTGTAATCTAATAAAGTCACAGCTTGCGAATGCAGGTGAACTACATTCTTAAACTGTGACTTTTGGCCCCATAGTGAAGCGGTTAACACACCAGCCTTTCACGCTGGCGACGCGGGTTCGAATCCCGCTGGGGTCACCATCCTGGTGCCGTGGTGTAGCGGTTAACATGCCGGCCTGTCACGCCGGAGATCGAGGGTTCGATTCCCTTCGGCACCGCCATTTCTGCATTTTGGGCTGTCGCTTCCACCCGGATCGGCAGCCTTTTGATTGCATACTGACGCTCGATGAGCTGATGATGCTGCAGCAGCTCCGGCGATAGCTACCAGTTGCCATCCTGGTTGCATCATGATACAATTTTCAATGCATATAAGCGGCATGCCGGTGTAGCTCAGTGGCAGAGCAGCTGATTCGTAATCAGCAGGTCGCGGGTTCGAATCCCATCACCGGCTCCAAATTTGAACATCATACTTGCGGGTGTAGCTCAATGGCAGAGCACCAGCTTCCCAAGCTGGCTACGAGGGTTCGATTCCCTTCACCCGCTCCAGATTTCCCGGCCTTGCATTGTCATGCAAGGCTTTTTGTTTGAAAGCGAAGCGAATATTACTGGTGATAGAGGCCAGGCTGTGCGAGGCAGCCAATGCGCCTGGGCGCGCACAGCCTGACCCAAGCGCATCGCGACTGTACTGCTTGACGGCACAGCAGAGGCCGCATTCGCGCCAGACGTGAGACAGCAGGCCTGCTGAATACCAAGCCTGCTGTCTGTTGATTTTTGATCCCTTTTAGTTGTTGCAGACTCTCCCGCATTTATCCGGGAGAACAAATGGGATGCAAGGAAAGATACTAGCTGATTCCTTGATAGAAAGCGCTGTTGGCCAGATCGACGACGATCGGCGTCAATCCGCGCTCCCGCACGTATGCTGCACCTGCCTGGGCGGTGATCACCTGGCTGCCGGAGCCGCAGACGTAGCCTCTGTACATGATCACCTTTCCGCCCACCAGGCTGAGGTAAGCCTGCTGGCTATTCAAGTGCAGCACGCTGATATCAGCGTCGGCTCCTGGCTGGAAGTGGCCCTTGTTGGTCAGGCCCAGGATTCTTGCCGGGTTGACGCTGGTTTTCTGGACAAAGTCCCGCATGCTCAGCGCCTGCAGTTTGACCAGGGCCAGACCCATATCCACAATCACGTTGCGAGGAATCCCTCCGCCATCGGTGCTGATGCAATCAACCACAAACTGTCCTGAATCCCTCTTGGCCGTGGCCAGACGGATACGAGGCTCCGGCGGATTCACCTGGAAGCTGAGCGTGGTGTCGGTCTGCATGTGCCGCCAATATTCCGCTGCATCCTTGCCCACCGCTAGAACCATCTTCCCGCCGGACTCCAGGTTGATCTGTGCCCAACCCTCCACGATCGCCTGCTCCAGTCCATCCTCTGTGGCCGGGTAACCTCCCGTAACCAGGCACTTCTTGGTCACATCGCTCTCCGGAACGCCCGCAGTGCACTTGGCGCTGGTGCCGTTCACCGTGGCCAGATATGATTCGGAGCGGATGCGCGGGTGCTGCTTGAGGGCGGCAATCGCCTCTTCCGTCTCCAGCATGTGTGGCCGGACTAAACCGCGACAGTAGCTGTTCACATGAGCCAGGTGCAGGCAGTTGCCGTCCGCCAGCTCGATGGCTTCCATCATGCCCTCGATATTGGACCCCTTGTTGGTGGTACCGGCGTGGAAGGCCACATAGGCCCGATTCTCATTGGCGATTCTGATGGCGGTTGCTGTGGCGTCCGGAGTGAGCGGATAATGTCCGCCTAGCAGCTTCCATCCCAAAGCGCCCTTCTGCAAGCATTGGGCCAGGAAAGCGCGCAGCTCACCGGCCTGGGGATTGTTGCTCCCCACAGTATGGCCGGGGCGGATATGCTCCAAAACGGCGATATTCAAGCCGGCTCCATTTTCCCGGGCAATGTCCAGGACCGAATCGGTCGGTCCTGACATATCCAAAGCCGTCGTTACGCCCGCCTGAGCCATCATCTTGTGGCCGAATCTCCCGCCCAACCAGGCGGACTCATGGGTGTGTAGGTCGATAATTCCGGGTACCACATGGTAGCCGTCCAAATAGAAGCACTCATCGGCATCCGTTGGATTCAGGTCTGGCTCGATCTGCGCGATCTTGCCCTGCCGGATTCCCACATCCATTACCCCTTCAATCTGGGAAACCGGGTCTACCACCACGCCGCCCTTCAACAGGATATCGAATTTCGTGGTCATCAAATCTGCGCCTTTGCGCTCTCCCTCCTCGCTATGTTTGTTCAAACGTGTGTTTTTGGTTCCCTGCTACCGATCCAGAGGCCATAACGGCCGCTTGACGAACTTGTAGTGATAACGGTCCAGATTCGGGTTGGCTGCGCCCTTGGCATCCACTTCAATCACGGCTTTTGCCAAAGGTTCAAAGGAGGCACGGAAATGACCGCGGGACTTGATCAAGAGTAACCTGGCGGCTGCTGGGTCGACGCCCACACTGCGGAACAGGTCGGCATCGTTGCAGGCGATGCGAATGGAGCAAACCACCAGCTTGGTGTTTCCTACCTCGATCAAGGCGGACCGACCCATATTCCATTCCATCCCGCGTCCCATGGGCCCGCGGGCTGCGAAACGACCGTCGCTGAGCACCCGGACGGTTCCCTCCACCTGCACCGGCTCCCCGTAGGCCGGCTCAGCTTTACCCCCAATGCGGAAAGTGGCTGTGTTGCCCACTCCCACCTCTATGGCCTGCTGTACCGTCTCTGGATCCCAGATTGCCGCCGCTGCGCCACCCGGCAGGTTGCGCTTGAGCATTTCCTGCAACAGTTCAGTGGTATCGCCCGATCCACCGCCGCCGGGGTTGTCGGCCACGTCAGCCAGGATAATCGGCCGCTGATCCTGTTCGTCAAGCAGCGCCGTCGCCTGGTCCAGCGCTTCCTTGGGCCGGGGGATGGCCTTGAGGAAGCGCTCGCGAATCTCCCACGCCCGTTGGGCGATAGTGTCGGAACACCGCTGCGCCAACTCCAGATCACCATCGGCCGTGGTAACGATGGATAGGCCAGCGTGGGGAACGTCGCCGTAAGGGAAGCCTGGGAACACCGACACATTGATGATGCCCGGCTTGGCTTCCCATTCCCTAGCCAGCTCCTTCAGCTCAACCATTGGCCCTTCCGCAGTTCTCATGTTGATGGTGGGGGGCATCATCGGCGGGTGGCTGTAGGCGTTGACCGGGTTGATCTCACCGGCAAAGATGCGTTGCAGGCAACGGGCCGCTTCCAGGCCGCGCTCATAGGAGTCAATATGAGGATTAGTGTCAAAGCCAAACACTCCGTCGCAATGGGCACACATGTTGGCAGTGATATTGCCATGCAGGTCCAAGACCACCAAAATCGGGATGTTGCCCACCTTCTCCTTGATGGACTGGACGATATCACCTTCCGGATCATCCACTCCCTCTGCCTTCATGGCACCATGCAAAGCCAACAGCACGGCGTCCGGCTTTGCGGCAAGCATCGGGTTTATCAGGTCGTCTTTCAGCATCTGATAGGTAGCAGCGTCAGTGGGAGCCGAGGGGACGGCACTGGTACAGAGGGTGGGGATCATCTCCCAGCCGTTCCGTTGGCCAACCTCCAGGAACGCCCCTGGCGACGATTTCGTACCGGTATACAGGTCGAGGATTTCCTGCCCTCTGGTCAGGCTGCGGTCTTTCCACGCCTGCAGCGGGGTCTGGATCGGAGAGAAAACGTTTGTTTCGTGGCTCAGCATTCCGATGGCAACTTTTTTCGTCATCATTGACTCCCTCCTTCAGTTAAAGAAAATTCACGCTATTGATCCTATCTTAGCAGGTTGCATAGAAAGCGGCTATCTAAACTGCTGTTCATCGATGAACTGACCGTGATCAACAAGCTGATGGCTGCTCAGAGCAACCATCAGCTGATCCGGGGTAAAGGCAGGCTGCTGTTGCATGCCCACCTCGGCCGTGTTAATATTAGGTAGAATGGTTTCAATATATGAAGTGACTGCGGGTGTAGCTCAATGGCAGAGCACCAGCTTCCCAAGCTGGCTACGAGGGTTCGATTCCCTTCACCCGCTCCAGCAGCAACCGCGGCCTTACATCAGCGATGTGGGGCTTTTTTCGATCGGTAGACCAAGCTTGGCCATGCCGAATGGCAGCTGGGCAAGCAGATTAACCGCCACAAATTCGGGTATCATGGTTAACAGGCCGCAGGTAGGCGCATATTTCATGACTAAAGAATAAAATGTCTATAGAAATAGCCACAGGAAGCAGGATTTTGTGACTCAGGCGAAGAAGCTTACAAATTGGTTAGAGATAGACTGGAGGTGATGTGTTCCGTGAATCCTCCATGTAAGGAACAACGCTTAGCAGCGCCCAAGGTCAGCACGAAAAACTCCACTCTAGGGTGGCGCAAATATCCTCTCAATAAAAAGCTCAATCATTTCGCAGATGTTGTGCCGGGAGTCATTCCGGGGATAATCTCGTTGGCATGCCTGTCTGTGGCCATGCATTTGACTAATCAATACCAGATCCTGATTGATGGCCAGGTGCTCGCTGCCGTTAAGGACAAGCAGGCAATCGTCGAATATGTACAGGAAATGGATCACCTGAATAAGCAGGTCTATGGCGACGAAGTGGCTCTGCTCAACGACATTCAATTTGCCCGCAGCTATGGACTCCCCGCTCAGGACCCGGCCGACCTGCAGGTTCTGTTGACTGATCGTCTGCAGTGGGGAACCGAAGCGGCTGTGATCAAAGTAAACGGGCAGGAAGTGGTGGTGCTCAAGGACCAGGCCACGGCAGAGACAGTGCTGAACAACATCAAGCATAGTGTTGACCAGCAATCCGCCGAGGGCTTCAGTTCCTTCAAACCGTTAGACGTGCATCTGGCAGAAGAGGTGGAAGTGGTTGCCCAGACTGTCGCTCCGGATCGTTTGGTGGACGAACAGACCGCTCAAACTATCCTGATGCAGGGCAACGTCCAGCAGACCAGGCATGTAGTCTCTCGGGGGGATACCCTCTCCGGTATTGCGGTTTCCCGCGGGATCCCGCTCAGCACGTTGACTGCCGCTAACCCAGGCGTGCAGCCGACCAGACTGCAGATCGGCCAGGAACTAAACCTGACCATCGCCGAACCCTATGTTCACGTGGAGCAGACTGCAGAAGTGGTCAAACAAGAGGAAATTCCTTATACCACTCGCTATGTCAGCGATAGCTCCCTGTGGAGCTGGCAGATGCAGACGATTACCGCCGGTAAGAAGGGTCTGAAAGAAGTGACCTCGGTGGTGACCATGGTCAACGGCAAAGTGATCGATGAGAAAGTGATTGGCGTCAAGACGCTGAGAGAGCCTGTCGAGGCGGTAGTCAAGCAGGGAACCAAGAAGGCGGCCGTGCAAGGAACCGGCAACTTCATCTGGCCCACCAACGGCATATTGACTTCAGGTTATGGCTGGCGTTGGGGCAAGTTCCACCGGGCGGTGGACATCGGCGCCCCCCACGGTACGGCTATCTATGCCGCTGACGCTGGTACGGTAACCTATGCCGGTTGGAGGACTAGCTACGGCTATGTGGTAGAGATTGACCACGGAAACGGCTATCAAACCCTCTACGCCCATTGCTCCAAACTGCTGGTTTCCAGAGGCCAGAAGGTATCCAAGGGGCAGACGATTGCTCGCATCGGATCCACCGGCAATTCCACCGGCCCCCACGTACACTTTGAAATTAAGAAGAATGGTAGCCACGTCAATCCACTCAACTACTTTAAATAGCGCCACGGGTGTTTCAGGGGCAGCGGGAAAGCCGCTGTCCCTTTTTAATACGCTCAGCTGGTCACAAAAGTTGCACTTTAGCAAGTAAGCTGGAATGTAGTCACGCGATTTCCGGCCAAGACATGATCTGGAGGGGTGACAGACTGGAACGATCTATCAATCAGGCAGCAATCAGTATAGCAGCCAAGCATTACCGGCAGGAAGAAGCTGATCAAGTGGCGAAACAAGCAGCTGGAGAGGCGAACGACACGAGCAACGGCTCGTTCGCAAGGGAGGAACATAGGAGTGCCGCAGCAATTGATTTTGGTAGTCGAGGACGAGAAGCCCATTGCCGACATCGTCAAGTATAACCTGGAGAAAGCAGGGTACCAAGTGGAGCTGGCCTTTGATGGCCGGGAAGCCCTGGATAAAGCCTTTAAGCAGCAGCCCAGCCTGGTACTGCTGGACATCATGCTGCCCAAATTGAACGGTTTTGAGGTCTGCAAACGCTTGCGGCAATCAATGAACATACCTATCCTGATGGTCACCGCCAGGGAAACCGAATCGGACAAGATCAGCGGCCTAGAGCTGGGAGCCGACGACTACATCACCAAACCGTTCAGCCCCCGCGAGCTGATTGCCAGAGTGAAAGCAGCTTTACGCCGTGCCTACGCGGTGCAGAGCGAGCAGACTACGCCGGCAACGATCAAGCTGGGCGAGCTGGAGATCAACCTGACCAAGTATGAGGTGAGTAAGCGGGGGCAGGTGGTCGAACTCACCGTGAGAGAGTTTGAGCTGCTGAAATATCTGATGCTCAGCCCAGGCAAGGTGTTTGATCGCGAGCACCTGCTGAAGGAGGTCTGGGGATATGACTATTTCGGCCACGTGCGCACGGTAGATGTTACCGTACGTCGTCTGCGCGAGAAAGTAGAGGACGACCCTAGTCAGCCTACCTACATTCTGATGAAGCGTGGGGTGGGGTACTACGCGCGGGAGCTGTAAGCCATGCGTAGCATACAATGGCGCATCGTCGCCATCCAGGTGTTGTTGATCGTGCTGGCCATGATTTTGGTCAGCGTATATCTCTTGGACCAGTTGAAGAATTACTATATGGACAAGGAGAGCCAAGAACTGGAGACAAAGGGTAGGTTACTCAGAGACCAGAAGCTGCTTAACGAGGAAGACTTGATCAGCGCTGCGGCCGTCTTGGGATTTGTGGAAGACGGAACGTCTGATTTGGTGCTGCTCAACCAGGCAATGCAGGCGATTGTGGTCTTTGGCCCGGATATCGGCATCAAGCCCGGTAGCAATTTGCTCGAGAACATCTCGGTGAGCAATCTGGTAGCCAAGCCAGACCAAGGTCCTTTTGTGGGTACCTACTATCAGCAGGGAATCGAATACTTGACTATGGCCATTGCGGCCAGCGGTCAGGTGGAGGGGCAGGAGATAGGCGCGATCTTCCTGCTGCAACCGTTAACCAATGTCTACAGCACGCTGGACAACATTCAGCGCACGCTGCTCAGTGCCACCGCCCTCGCCATCTTCGTGGTGACCATTCTAGGCCTAGCTTCCGCCCGCACCATCACTCAACCCATCTTGGAGATCACTTCCCAGGCAGAGCAGCTGGCGGCTGGCAACTTCGATATCAGCGTGCGGGTGCGTTCCCGGGATGAAGTGGGGCGGCTGGCAGAGGTGTTCAACTACCTATCTGGAGAGCTGCGGGATAGCCTGCAGGGGATGGCCAACGAGAAGAGCAAACTGGAAGCCATCCTGGGCTACATGTCCAACGGTGTGGTGGCCCTGGACAAGCGCGGGCGACTGATCCACATCAACCCCAAGGCAAGGGAATTCCTGGACTTGCCGCAGGACGCGGTCCTGGAAGATGTATTGGGCAGATTGGGGTTGGGTAGTGCGTCCGAAGTGATTGCGGCGGCGCCCTGCGTGCGCGAACTGCAGCTGAATCAAACCACTCCTTTGGTATTGCAGGCCTATCTGGCCCCCTTCAGCAGCACCAGCCAGCAGCTCAGCGGCGTGGTGGTGGTGCTGCAAGATATGACCGAACAGAGCCGCCTGGATCAGATGCGCCGGGACTTCGTGGCCAACGTCTCCCATGAGTTGAAGACTCCGCTGACGACCATCGTCAGCTATGTAGAGACTCTGCTGGACGGGGCGCTGGAAGACCATGCCTTGGCAGGCAGTTTCCTGACCACTGTGCATGAAGAGGCGGATCGCATGAATCGGCTGGTGAAGGACCTACTGATGCTCACTACCCTGGAGCATCAGCAGGAGAAGTTGGTGCTCCAGGCGGGATACCTGGATGAACTGGTGGTAGAGGTGGCTGACCGCATGTTGGTCAGTGCAAAGCAGCGCGATCAAAGGCTGAGCACCAATCTGCCGGAGGAGGTGCCGCCGGTGATGCTTAACCGAGACCAGATCGAGCAAGTGTTGGTGAACATCGTCAGCAATGCTGTTAAGTATACTCAAGAGGGCGGAACCATCGACATTTCGTTGCAGGTGTTGGAACGGGAAGTGGCCGTTGTCGTCCAAGATAATGGAATGGGTATCCCCAAAGAGGATCTGCCGCGCATTTTTGAGCGCTTCTATCGGGTGGACAAGGCGCGGTCACGCCAACTGGGGGGTACCGGCTTAGGACTCTCGATCGCCCAACAGACCATTGAAGCTCATCAGGGACGGATTTGGATCGAGAGCGAAGTCGGCCAGGGGACTAGGGTAACCTTCACTCTGCCCATCGCAACGGCCAAGGAGGTTTAACCCAATGTGGGAGCGAGTGAAGACAGGCATCTTGCTGGTGCTGATCCTGATTAGCTTTCAGCTGACCAGAATGTTTTGGATGCGGGTGGGAGCGCAGGTTTCCTTGGTTGTATCACCAGCTGGTCCCACTTTACCAGCGGGGGACACCACCCCTGCGTCCTATCTGGACCTGTATGCGCCGCTGCACATTTATGTACATAAGGGCGCGAACCACTATCAGCTGCGCACGCCGGACCAACAATACAGCGAGGCCTGGCAGGCCATTAAGGACGCGCTGACCAAGATCGAAGGTTCCGACCCTAATCAGGCACAGCAGTTTGCTGCCGTCGGGCTCAGCGAGTGGCAGCAAGCGCTGTCAAACAGCCTGGAACTGCGCTATTCGGGACAGGTGGAGCTGAATTACTGGTGGCTGGCTTCCGGCAAGTCCAGCATCTGGCGCTTTTCCGAGCAACCACTATTCTTTGACCGTGTCGCCATTCCCTTGCAGGACAATAGCATCTTCTTTCGCAACCTGGAGACCGAACAGGTGTGGCGCTGGCAGTGGAGTGCGGACCAAAATCTCAGCCTGCTGCCTGGCGTAGACCAGCTTGCATTTGGCGCTGCGCAGCGCGTGCGAGCGCTGCAAGTGCCCGAAGGGATAACGGTGGTACCAGCCGCCGGTCTGTACACATATCAAGAGCCTATCGCGTTGCCCGAGATTCTGGTCGCCCCACCGTTTCGTACTGCAGACAAATCAAGGATAGTGCGGCAGTTCTTCAGCATCACGCCCCGTATGCCCCGTACCGATACCCTGGAGACCGGGGAAGTGATCGAAAGTTTCATCACGGCCAAACAGCAGGTGCTCAGCCTGTCCAACACTGGGCGGCTGGAATACAAGGAGACCGAGTCCACTGGCGGCTCATCCACCATCACCGAGCAGTTTGAGCAGGCCTTCAATTTCATAGATACTCACGGCGGTTGGCCCCGTTCCGTCCTGGCTGACGGCATCAAAAAGGTGGGCACAGACGCGAATGGCTTTGAGTTTAGCTTTGTGCAGCTGCACCAGGGTTACCCGCTGATCGATCTCAACCCTTCTACACTGGCTGTACAGGTGGCACCCGATGGGGTGAGGAGCTACCTGCGCAAGATTTACCGCATAGTACAGCCCGGTTACTTCCCGTACGAGGTTCGAACACCCGAGCAAGCATTGCAGTCACTCGACGGCGAGTTGGGCAGCAGGAGGGTGACCGATATCTATCTCGGCTATTATCAGAGGGATTTTGCGCCCCTCAACTCCGAGAAGCCCTTCGATGCAGAACCGACCTACCTGTTCCCGGTTTGGGTAATCAAGCTGAATACCGGAGAGCATCTGTTATTGCACGCCTTCAACTTGATGAATGATCCAGGGGTGATTCTGCCCCAAAGCAGTGACAACTGGTGAGCTCCCGGCAATGAACCCTGAGCTAATACCAAAGACCGGCGAGCGTCATAGTGGCGTGCTGAGAAGGAGTGAATGAGCATGGATTGGCCCAAGGCCAAATCGATTCTGATCATCGGTTTCTTGCTGGTCGACCTTTATCTGGCTTGGATGCTCTATGCCAGCTCGCGAGTGAGTATAGTCACCGCTTTGACTGCAGAAGATGTACAGGACTTGATCAGGCTAAGTCAACACTACGGGGTGGAATTGTTGTCAACCCCAACCCCGCTGAAGGTGGGTAAGGCTCCCGGGTTATCCATGGTAGAGGAAACGGACGCCGAGACGGTGGCCAGGGCCGTTGCTGGGACGTGGCTGGGAACTGACTGGATCATGTCCGAGCCGGCTGCTGGTAGTTTTCTGTTTCATTCCGGGGATTGGTCCCTCCGGGTGACCCCGGGGCGCTTTTTCGTGGAGTCGTGGCTGGAGTGGGAAGGCGAGCTGGCCGCTGAACAGGAGCAGCCAGCGTCGGCGGACCATGCGGAGGGGTTGGCCCGATCGTTTCTCGCAACCCATCTGGGACAAACTGAAGCCGATCAGTATCATTCGGGACTGTTTATCTCCAATCAGGAGGTTGGGGAGCAGGTGATAGAGTTCAACCAAACCTATCTGGGGCTACCGTCCTTCTTGAATTACTATCGCCTGCAAATCGTCTCTGGCCAGGTGACCGGCTTTCAAGCCTGCCAAAGCCAAGTCAGTCAGGAAGTGGGCCCTAAACAGCAGTTGGTGGCTGCAGATCGTCCACTAAAAAAGTACTTGGCCCAGGTAGGTATGCAGAGTGAGCCCATGCAGGTACTGGACCTGCGGTTAGGTTATGGCTTGCTACCCGGCGAGGAAGGAGTAATGCAGCCCCTGTGGCGATTGATCGTCGCTCCCAGCGGCGGTGAACAGGAAGAGGTGCTGCTGCCGGCAGGAATCCGTTACTGGGGAGTGGAAAATCGGTGATTCGCATTCGCAAAGCCACCTTGACCGACTACTACGACATCTGGCAAGTGCATGCCAGCGACATCGAGCAGTGGGTGGACCAGGCCGGGCAGGTGATTCCGGAAGTCTGGAGCAAGACCAGCATGGCCGAGCGCTGGCAGCTGGGAGGCCCCTGGATGAGCCCTGAAACCTGCGCCATTCATCTCAATGCCCTGCTCTTGGCTGGACAGACACCTTTGGTGGCCTGCCGCGGCGGCAAGGTGCTAGGCGAAGCCGAGCTGTTCCTGGGCGATGACGCCGCCTTCGGGGGGCGTACCCTAAACATCTCTGTGCTGTACGTGCATCGCGCCGCTCGTGGCAGAGGTATTGGGTCAGCGCTGATGAAAGAGGTGCTCCGGCGGGCGCGCGTTTTTGGCTGTCATGCCGTCACCGTTTATAACCCCAGCCCGGAGGCGGAAGGCCTGTATCGGAGATTTGGTCTAGAAGAAGTGTTCCTGCAAAGCGTGCTAGTTGTGCCTACTCACGGCACCTCTAGCAGGCATCGGCTTGGTTTGACGCCTATTCCTTGGCCTTCTAGCCACCAGCCACTTAAAGACCTGCTGCTATGGGCGGGCAGCTACCAAAGCAGCGTACAGTGCTGGCAGCAGCTCTGCTGGGCCATTACCCCTGGCCTGTATGCCCTGCCGCTAAAGCCGGTGGTCGAAGGGATGGTCTTGGCCAGCGATTCGGGCCATAACCCCGCCTACATTTGCTTAAGGCCGCTGGGCAACGGCGAACAGGCGCAGCTGCACATCTGGAGTCGACGCCCAGACCCGGAGATGGTGTCCACAGTGATGCCCTGGGCCAAACAGGCAGGAATCGAACATCTACAGATAGTCGCCGGTCAGGAGACCTGTCGGACTCTACAGCGAACGTTTGGTGGCCAGAGCCATTCTGGGCACAAGCGGCTGGCTTTGCGCTTGCGTCATTGACACCAGGAATACTTATGCAACCCAGCGACAGTTTACTTATTATTACAAGTCGTTAACAAGCGGTAAGGGTTGGTTGCCTTGGCAGTCGGTGCATGCTAAAATGACAGCAGTTCAAAAAGTGAAATCGCGAACTTCTGGCGAAAATACTCAAGGAAAGGGGTGGGAGCATGATCAGGCTGAGAATGGCAGTTGCATCTGGCAATAAGCTGGCTGTTGTCGTCAGTGTTTTTGATCTGCCCACCGCCGATCAGGGTGCCTTGAGGCTATAGCGTCATTGCATGCTTCCTGAAGCGGGCTTTACCATGGGCAGATCACGCCCATGGTTTTTTGTGTCCCGGAAAAATGCGGGGGATAAGAATATCCGCGTAAGGAGGCAGCAACCTGATGAAGTATCAGAACGCAGAGGAGATTTTACCGGCCCGTCTGGTGGCCGAGATTCAGAAATACGTCCAGGGCACCCAGCTCTACATTCCAAAGCCAGCTGGACAGCGGGTTGGATGGGGCGAGCGCAACGGTCAGAAGCTTCAAATCAGGTTGCGCAACCAGAAAATCCGTCATAGCTATCAGCAGGGCTATACCATTGAGCAGCTGATGGAGACATACCATCTCGGTTACGAGAGCATTCGCAAGATCATCTATCGTCGCGAACAATAACCTTTGATGTTGCAGCGTGACGCGTCTTGCTGGAATATTCGCCAGAGCCAGGCGCATTGGCACGAAAAGGACATGGTCAAACCTTGACGCAGCACGAACACGGGTGCTATAATCGATATTGCTGTTGGGGATTCGTCTAATGGTAGGACGGCTGACTCTGGATCAGTTAGTGGTGGTTCGAATCCATCATCCCCAGCCATTTCTGTGGCGCATTGGTCTAGTGGTTAGGACGCCGCCCTCTCAAGGCGGTAGCACGGGTTCGAGTCCCGTATGCGCTACCAAGTCATCAGGCAAGCCAGCTCGTAGGAGCTGGCTTTTTGCTACATTTCTTTTGCATTGCGACGTGGTCTGGCAGGAGGCAACCTCCTGCGGTGGGAATGATATAATTATACGTAACCAACATCGGCTTGCCCGATGGCAATATACTCAGTAACTGGAGGTGCCCATATGGAAAGCGAATTCCCAGGCGGAGAAGAAACTAGACAGCCCAACGAGGTGCCGAACAGCACTTACACGCAACCCATAACCTACGGACCTCAAAGAGCATATACCGGTCGGACCTATTACCACCAACCTCCGCGTCGCTACGGACTGACTGCAGTGATGGTGATCGCGGTGCTCAGCGCCCTGCTGGGCGGCATTGCATCCGCTTATTTGGGTCCGTCTCTTCTATACGGCAAGTACCTGCCTTGGCCGCAATCGCTAGGCCAAGGGGATTATCGGCTGCCCGAGTTCACCGGCGAGAGCCCAGCCGATCTGGCAGCCGCCGGAGTGGTGGCCCAGGTGGCCGACTTGGTCGACTCGGCTGTGGTGGGAATCACCACCAGAATCATCGTGCAGAGCTTCTTTCAGTCCTTTGAAAACCAGGCGGTCGGCTCGGGTGTCATCTTCGATCCCCAAGGATACATCGTCACCAACCATCATGTGATTGAAGGTGCCCGCGATCTGACGGTCACCCTGGCACCCGGAGTGGACGTGCAGGCGCAATTGGTGGGCAGCGACCCGGTGACGGATCTGGCTGTCATCAAGATCAACCCCATGGAATTGCCCGAGGAGTATCGCAACCTAACCGTAGCCCAATTTGGTGATTCGGACGCTATTCGAGTAGGCGAGCTGGCCATCGCCATCGGCAACCCCCTGGGCCTGCAGTTTCAACGCTCAGTAACCGCTGGCATTATCAGTGCCTTAAATCGCGATCTGCAGATGCAGGGCGTGCAGCTGAAGCTGATTCAGACCGATGCCGCTATCAACTCTGGCAACAGCGGCGGTGCCTTGGTCAATAAAGAGGGTCGCGTGATCGGCATCAACCAGGCCAAGATCAAGATGGAGGGCGTTGAGGGTATGGGCTTTGCCATCCCCATCAACACCGCCAGGCCAGTGATCGAGCAGCTGATTCAGACCGGACGGGTGATCCGCCCCTTCCTGGGAGTGACAATCAATGCCGAGCTCAGCCCGCAGTTGAACCGGACCTACAATTTCGGGACAGATTTTGGTCTGCATGTCGAATCCGTCTCTCCCAACAGCCCAGCCGCCTTGGCCGGGATGCGTGCCCGGGACATTCTGATTAAGATCGGCGATACGGAAATTCGCACCTTCAACGACTTGCAGCGCACACTATTTGAGCATCAGGTGGGCGACGAGGTCGAGCTGACCATCGTGCGCGATCGGGTGGAGCGCAAACTGACCGCCAAACTGGCCGCTACCCCTTAGCATGCAGTTTACGATTGTCGCAGTGGGCAACCTGCGGGAGCGATATTATCAGCAGGCCTGTGCAGAGTACTTGAAGCGCTTGCAGCCATACGCAGCCACCAGGGTGGTGGAGGTGGAGGAGGAGCGGGTTGCGGACGAGAATAGCCAGGCATTGCTGCTGCAGGCCAAACAGAAAGAGGCCGAACGCATCCGCAAGGCGCTGCGCCCCGGGCAGCGGATCATCGCGCTGGACGTGGCAGGGCGCAGTATGAGCTCGCCGGGGTTCGCGGCTTATCTGGAAAAAGAAGAAGTCTACGGCAACAGCCACTTTGCACTGATTATCGGCGGCTCCTATGGGCTGGACGATAGCCTGCTCCGAGAAGCCGATTTGCGACTTTCCTTCTCTGCATTCACTTTCCCTCATCAGCTGATGCGGGTGATCCTGCTGGAACAGCTCTATCGAGCAATGAAAATCCGGCGAGGGGAAGCATATCACAAGTAACGGAGTAGTTCTTGAGATCAAGAACCCGCAGCAGGCTTTCTCTATGTGCAGAAAGCAGCATCATATCCACCGAATCGGTGGTATCTCTCCCAGCGCGCCGGGTGAGGGCAGTATGGTCAATCGCCATGGATGCAGGAGTGGTGCTATTGTAGCACGGTGGAGAAACGAAGGAGATGCGTCGATCATGGACCTTGATCATCAGGCTCAGAGTTTGGAAACAGCCCGAGTTGCCGTCTTGATGGCGCTCAGCCAGAATCGGGACGAGGAAAGCGCCTTAAAAGCCACATATGCTAGGCGCGGCATCCAAGTGGCAGCTGCAGACTATGGCGGAGACTTTCTCTCGTTGCTGAAAAAGGGCGTGGAGCGGGCAGTAACCGCCGCCGAGCGGGAGGGGTTGATCGTACCCGTGCATAGCGAGCTAGGAGCAGTGGCCGGGGCGGCCAAGGAAGCACTCTCGCAGATCATGCCCAAGGCGCTGGGCATGAGCGTGGGTGGTAAGCTTGGCCTGGCCCGCCGGGGAGACCACCTGGCAGTGGCAGTTTTCTTGGGCGTGGGGCTGCTGCACTTTAATGACGTGGCCATTGCCGTCGGCCACCGTAGTTTGCCTGCCCGAAAAGACTGAAAGTTCCTGCCCTAAACACCCTGTCCGCCCGTTGACCAACCTCTGATCCTGCTATATCATAGTCATTGTATTGTGGCATAGTGGTAGGGTTGGCTTACAAATGGGTTGGTAGTAGTGCGCTTATGGGCGCATTGTCTCCAATTTCCTTTGGGTACAACGAAGGCACTCTGCAGCAGAGTGCCTTTTTTGTATCCAGTCTTGGGCAACACGCCCGCGGTCTTGATAGGCCACCGACGTTGCCCGGCTTAAGCCGAAAACCTCCCTCGACGTTCACAGTACACAAAAGAACGGAGGGGTAAAAGTGAAGAGACTATTTAGCCTTGGGGTAATGATGTTGTGCGTGCTAGTTGTTGTAGTCGGATGCAGCGCGCCGGCTGCACAAGAAGCAGGAAGCATCCGCATCGGCGTGGTGCAGATAGCCGACCATGCAGCCCTCAATTCAGCCCGGGACGGCTTCATGGATGTATTGGCGGAGTCAGAGATAGCTGAGCGCGTAGTCTATGATCTGCAGAACGCACAAGGTGACCAATCAACGGGACAGGCCATCGCCCGCAAGTTTGCATCAGACCAGGTCGATCTGATTCTGGCTATCGCCACTCCGGTAGCACAAGCAGTGGCCAACGTGACCACGGAGATCCCGATCTTGATCACTGCGGTCACCGACCCGGTGGCTGCTGGTTTGGCGGAAAGTCTGGAGCGCCCCGGCGGCAACATCACTGGCACAACCGACATGAACCCTGTCAGCCAGCAAGTAGAGATGATCACCAAACTAGTGCCAGGTGTCAGCAAGCTGGGCATCATCTATAACTCTGGGGAAACAAACTCGCTGGTGCAGGTGGAACTGGCTCGCGCAGCTGCCCAGCAGCTGCAGCTGGAGCTGCTGGAAGCGACCGTTTCCAGCACAAACGACGTGATGCAGGCAACCCAATCGTTGATCGACAGGGTGGACGCCCTCTATATTCCCACCGACAACACCGTGGTATCAGCCATCTCGGCGGTGCTTGGCGTGGCCAACCCGGCCAAAGTACCAGTCGTGGTCAGCAACGCCGAGTTGGTGGAGAACGGGGCGCTCGCGGCCTTTGGCCTGGATTATTATCAGCTGGGCAGGCAAACGGGGGCCATTGCCCTACGAATCATTGCTGGGAAAAGCCCCGCCGACATCCCCATTGAAGGACAAAGTGAGTATAAGCTGGTGATCAACGGTGCTGTGGCTGCAGGATTTGGTTTACAGATACCAGAGGACTTGCTGAATGAAGCAACGATTATCGAATGAACAAGATAGTGATCGTTGGCTCCCTGGAGCAGGGCCTGTTGTTCGGAATCATGGCTCTCGGGGTATTCATCAGCTTTCGTGTGTTGCGCATCGCCGATTTGACTGTGGAAGGCAGCTTCCCTCTGGGTGGTGCCATCGCTGCAATGATGCTGGCTAAGGGGGAAGCTCCCCTGGTCGCCACCCTGGCCGCGGTAGCGGGGGGCGCTTTCGCTGGGGTGATCACCGGCCTGCTGATCAGCAGGCTGCGAATTGTGCCGCTGCTATCGGGCATCATCACCATGACCGCCCTCTATTCGATCAATCTGCGGGTGATGGGGCGGCCTAACATCACATTGCTGGGCATGTCAACTGTGATCAGCTCGTTTTCACGCTGGTTAGGCTTGCCTGGGCAAGCGCTACCCTTTGCATTGTCGGTAGCCGCCTTGCTGATATTGGCGTTGCTGTGGCTGTTTGGCACAGCTTGGGGAACCGCTATGCGAGCCACCGGCGAAAACGAAGACATGGTCGCTGCCTTGGGCGTGGACTCCGGTGGCATGAAGGTTTGGGGGTTATGCCTGGCCAATGCCCTGGTGGCGTTGTCCGGGGCTTTGGTGGCTCAGTATCAGGGGTTCGCTGATGTCGGCATGGGAGTTGGAATCGTTGTGGCTGGGTTGGCCGCCGTGATCATCGGAGAGGCTCTGCTGGGCGGGTTGACCGTTGGACGGGCATTGATGGCAGTGATGGCTGGTTCGATCTGCTACCGGCTGATTATCGCCTTGGCATTACGGGCTGGTCTGGCTCCTACTGATTTGAAGTTGATCACGGCTGCGTTGGTGGTCCTGGCCCTTTCGTTGCCGCGCTTCCGCAGCCTTTTCCTGCAGACTCTTGGGAGGTGAGTGCCATGCTGCGGATGTCCAACGTGACCCATATTCACTGCCAGGGAACTCCTTTGCAGACGACCGCTTTGCGGAACGTCTCCCTGCGCTTACACCCGGGGGATTTTGCCTGTGTGGTGGGGCCCAACGGCTCGGGAAAGTCATCATTGCTGGGAATAGTCTCGGGCGTTCATCAGCCGGTGGCCGGCTCCGTCTCGATTGGCGGGCGGATTGTCAACGGCCTGCCCCACCATCGCCGGGCAGCCGACATCGGCATGGTGTTTCAGAACCCTCTGCAGGGCACCTGCCCCAGCATGACCGTGGAGGAGAACCTGGCCTTGGCTTGCCTGCGGGGGAAACCTTACGGATTGAGCTGGCTACTGGCCAAGCATCGGCGCAGCCAGCTGCGCGAGCGGCTAGCTCAGCTGGCGCTGGGTCTCGAGGACCGGTTGCACTCGCGAGTAGGGCTGCTTTCGGGCGGACAACGCCAAGCCTTGACCCTATTGATGGCCACGTTGGCTCGGCCGAAATTGCTGCTGCTGGACGAGCACACCGCCGCCCTGGATCCGGCCACGGCCGAGCGAGTGATTCAGCTCACTCGGGATCTGGTCGGGCAGCAAGGTCTGACCACCCTGATGGTCACTCACAGCCTGGAGCAAGCCCTTACCCTAGGCAACCGGTTGATCATGTTGCGGGCAGGTGAGATTGTGCTCAACTTGCATCAAGAACAAAAAGCCAGGCTGACGGTGGAGCGACTGCGGCAGGAGTTCAGTCCCCGGGCGGCCCATGACCAACAGGTGTCCATGTAGTTTGCTGTTGCTTAGTGCAAAAGTGGGGACTGTCCCCAATTTTGCATTCTTGTAAAGGGAAAACGGGGTGGGATAGAGAAATCAGTGGCAAGGAAGGGGGCGAGGCAGGTGTTGGTTTGGGTGCTGCTCGCCCTTTTAGGGATCCTGTTTATTGCCCTCTGTATCCCGCTGCGGGTGAAGGTTAAGTTCCAGATCGACGATGCCGGCCCCCGGCTGCAAGCCAGTGCCCGCTGGTTCTTCTGGCGATTGTGGAGACAATCTTGGCCCGATGGACCTGCTGCAGCTGGGCTCAATCGACCACAGGAAGCGGCCCAGAGCAAGAAACCGCCTGAGACCCCTACGCCAGATGTTACTCCATCTGCTCTAGAATCGGAGACGGCGCAGCAGATCCAGACCAAGACCAAAGAGACGGGCAAGGCAGCCTCAGCAAGGAAGAAGACCCCACGTTTCGACTTTGCCCAGCTGCCGCTAATCTGGAACTTGTGGCAGAAGTATTGGCGCTCGCTGTTTAGGCTGCTGCACTGTCGGCTGAGGGGAGACTTCCTGGTGGAACTGCAGGACCCGGCTCTAGCGGGCAACCTGTTCGGGCTTGCCGGGGCAACCAACTGGTCGCCGCCATGGCTGCGGCTGGAGCTGCAGTTTGGATACACTAACCGTATCAACGGCGATGCTGATGCTATTTTACGTGTCTATCCACTGGAGGTGTTGTGGCTGGCACTGCGCGTGGCCGCCGAACCACCTGTGCGGCGGTTAATTTGGGCAAAGATAACCAAGAAAGGAGAGACGCAAGTTGGAGGATCTACGCAGTCTGGGAGAACGGCTGGAGAACCTCATTTCCAGCAAAACGGTCATCGGTGAACCGGTGACCATGGGCGAAGTAACCCTGTTGCCGATCATTAAAGCCAACTTTGGTTTCGGTATGGGCGGCGGAAATACTGATGGCGTCAAGCGGGGCGGTGTATCTGGCGGTGGCGGGGGCGCCCAGATCGAGCCCATCGCCGTTGTGGTGGTTTGCGGCAAGGAGGTTTCTTTGCTGCCTATTAACAAACAAGAATCGAGTGGCTGGGGACCGTTGCTGGAGAAGCTGCCGCTGGTCTATGAAAAGGTAGCTTCCATGCGCAAGCCCAAGGCCGGTGCCTCAGAAGAGACTGAAATCGAGTAAATGGGTTTTCGGGGATGGTTCCAAAAAACCCACTTTGGATCGCCCTCAAGAGCATATTTTTGGTGTCAACTGCTGGCGGACAGCCCTCCCTTCGGTGTGTTATCATGCCAATGAGGGGGGAGAGAATGAAAAGGTTTCTCATTATTGCCTTGGCCTGCTTGGCCTTGCTGGCCATGCCCGCGCCATATGCCTTTGCCGACCCAGAGGATGTTTCCGGAGACCCCGATTTTATCTATTTCCGGGGAGTCGTCTTGCGGGTCGACGAAGAGGAAAGCAGTCCGCTAGACGAGGTCGGTTATGAATCGCAGGCCTTTTATGTTGATGTCCGCGTGACCAACGGATCTCTTAAAGGGCAAGTGCTGAATGTCTACCACCTCACCTCTGGCAACCAGGCCTACGACATCTTCCTGAAGCCGGGTGATAAGGTGATCCTACAGGCTCTGGAGGCAGAGGATGGGCAGCTGACCGATATCTACGTTACCAGCTTCGTGCGCGACATTTACCTCTATGTCGCTGCCGGGTTGTTTGTGCTGTTGGTGCTGCTGCTTGGGGGAAAATCCGGCTTGAAATCGCTGCTTGGCCTGGGGCTGACTGCGGCGCTGATCATCTGGGTTTACCTGCCTCAGCTGCTGCAAGGGCGACACCCAGTTCTGTTGGCTATGGTTGTATCCGCACTGTCTGTCGTCCTGACCATGTTCATCGTGGCAGGCATTAGCCGCAAAACCTTCGCTGCCATTTTGGGCACCGTAGGTGGTGTGGTTGTTGCCGGTGTGCTGGCTGTGCTGGTGGGTCGCATCAGCAACCTCACCGGGCTTTCCGATCACGAAGCACAGATGCTCGTGTACATCCCGCAGGCCACTGACTTCAACTTTCAGGGCCTGCTATTTGGCGGGATGGTTATTGGCGCTTTGGGGGCGGTGATGGACGTGGGGATGTCCATCGCCTCCGCACTGTTTGAGATGCGCCACCTGCGTCCGGACTTGAGCCCTTGGCAGCTGTTCCGCTCGGGAATGAATGTGGGGCGGGACATTATGGGCACCATGACCAACACCCTGATCCTGGCTTACACCGGGGGCAGCACCTCCATGCTGCTGCTCTTTTTGGCCTATGAGATGCCGATTGACCAAATCATGAACATGGAGATGATCGCGGCCGAGCTGGTGCGCGCCATCTCTGGCAGCATTGGCCTGGTCGCAGCCATCCCACTTACCGCCGCGGCCAGCGCCTGGTTGAGCCGCAGCCGGGGCGGCGATAAGCAGGGCCAGGAAGGTCAGGTTGCCTAAGAACGGTAATGAAAGGCTATGGCTGTTTGCCTCACGCACCACCGTGTTTGTTCGCGGTGGTGCGTATGGTATAATAGGGCAAAATTGCGTGGGTACGGCCATGCTGGACAGCTGGTAAATTGGTTAGCAATTGATCTGCAAGGAGATGACGTATATGCTCACTACCGCACCCAGAGGTACGCAGGACGTGTTGCCTGGCCTGGTGGAGAAGTTTCAATACATAGAGGACACCTTCCGTCGTCTGTGCCATCTCTACAACTTCCACGAGATTCGCACACCCATGTTCGAGCACAGCGAGCTGTTCAATCGGGCTGTGGGCGAACAGACCGATATTGTGCAGAAGGAGACCTACACCTTCCTCGATCGCAGCGAGCGCAGCCTCACGCTGCGGGCTGAAGGGACTGCTCCGGTGGTGCGCGCGTTCATCGAGCATGGTATCTATGCCCAGGCTCAGCCCACCAAGCTCTATTACATCAGTCAAGTATTCCGTTACGAGAAGCCGCAAGCCGGTCGCCTGCGCCAGCATCAGCAGTGTGGAGTGGAGTTGTTTGGCACCCACGATCCCCTGGCCGACGTGGAAGTGATCAGCTTGGCCGACCGCTTCTATCGGCAGCTGGGCTTAAAGCAGTTCTCGTTGCACCTCAACTCCATCGGCTGCCCCAAGTGTCGCCCCACCTACCGCGCCAACCTGACTGCTTTCCTGGGAGAGCGACTGGAACAGCTTTGCCCCGATTGTCGCGGCCGCTACCAGCGCAACCCGCTGAGGGCTTTGGACTGCAAGAACGAGCACTGCCAGAGGCAACTGGTTGGCGCTCCTGCCCCGGTGGACTTCCTGTGCCCCGATTGCGCCGCCCACTACCAGACGGTGCAGGCTGGACTGGCGGCCTTGGGCATCGAGTTTGAGCAGGATGACCGGCTGGTGCGGGGCCTAGATTACTACACCAACACCGTCTTCGAGTTCCGCAGCGAGCTGATCGGCGCCCAGAGCGCCATCGGCGGTGGTGGGCGATATGATGGCTTGGTAGAATCGATCGGCGGTCCGGTCACCCCGGGAGTGGGTTTTGGCATCGGCACCGAACGCATCATCCTGGCTCAGGAGGCGGAGGGCGTATCTTTAGCGACAGCTCCGGCTTTGGATGTCTACGTCGCCTCGCTGGGACAGGTGGCCGACCTGGCCGCCATCAAGCTGTTGGCCGAGCTGCGGGTTGCCGGCCTGTCTGCCGAAAAGGACTTGCTGGGCCGCAGCCTGAAGGCGCAGATGAAGCAGGCTGGGCGGCAGGATGCCCGCTTTGTGGTGGTGCTGGGTGAAGATGAGCTTTCTCGCGGCGTCGCCGTGCTGCGCGACATGCGGCAGGGTGAACAGCGGGAGGTTTCCTTGGATCAACTTGTAGCCAAGATTACCGGGTAATCGGGACAAATCGGACATGGGGACGGTTCTTGGTGTGATGTGCTCCCCCCAAAGTTGACAGATGAAATAACGAAAATTCATCAGTCGCTGAGGGGGGGGGCATTCTTTTGTCCGGACGCAAGTTCACTTTGGGAGAGAAGCTACGAATACTTGCATGGATTGATGAAGGGCATCCAGTCAAAGAGGCAGTTTCCAGGTTCAACGTAGGCAAGAGTACAATACGTCGATGGCGTATTAGGTTACAGGAATATGGTATAGACTCCCTGGTCGGGCAATTGAGTAGTAATCATTATCCTGCTGAGCTTAAGATGCAAGCTGTACAAGCCTACCTGACGGGAGAAGGCTCTCAAATGGACATCTGCCTTAGGTACGGCATAAGGGAGGAAACGCAACTTCGGCGCTGGATTTTCAAGTATACTCAAGGAGAAGAACTCAAGTCTTCTCCAGGAGGGGAATCCAGAGACATGAACAAAGGGCGGAGAACCACCTACGATGAGCGTATAGAGATTGTCCAACATTGTATAGCCAATGACTGTAACTACCGGGAGGCAGCGGAGCTCTATAAGGTCAGCTACCAGCAGGTTCACTCTTGGGTTAGTAAGTATAACAAAGGCGGAGAGAAGGCACTTGTTGACCGCCGAGGCAAAGCCAAAGAAGAAACTGAGTTGACAGAGGCCGATCGGCTGAAGATTGAGCTTCGTAATCTGCAGAAGGAAGTTCGCAGACTGAGCGTGGAGAACGCATTCCTAAAAAAATTGGAGGAACTCGAGAAGAGGTATCGCTAGGCCGAGTTCCACGATTTAAACTCCATCAGGCAATCCACGAACTGCACAGCAAAGGCCACTCTATCTCTGAGTTATGCAGGGTTGCCAACATCAGCCGCCAGGCGCACTACAATTATTTGAAGAAGGAACCAAGTGAGCGAGAGCGGACAAACGAGTTAATCGCTGACACAATAGCTGGTATCTACTTGGAGGTCAAGGGTATCTACGGCTACAGGATGATGCAACTGGTCGTGAACCGGAGGCTACAGGCAACGTACAACCTTAAACGAATCTATCGGTTGATGCGACTTATGGGTCTGAAATCGGTCACTCGAAAGAAACGCAGACAATACAAAAAGTCTTCGCCTGGACATGTTGCTGAGAACCTGCTGAACAGAAAGTTCACAGCTTTGAGGAAGAACCAGAAATGGCTTACAGATGTAACCGAGTTCAAGTATGGCGACGGCCAGAAAGCATACCTGAGCGCCATTCTCGACCTTTACGACAACAGTATTGTTGCCTATGTCATTGGTAAGAGGAATAACAACAAGCTTGTCTTTAGCACATTGCAGGCAGCCTTGAAGGCCAATCCAGAAGCACAGCCCCTCATTCACAGCGATAGAGGCTTCCAATATACTTCCTATGGTTTTGCCAAGATTATCACGAATCAGGGCATGATCCAAAGCATGTCAAGAGTAAGCCGCTGCATTGACAATGGCCCCATGGAAGGCTTTTGGGGCAAGCTCAAAGCAGAGCGCTACAACCTAAGAAAGTATTACGAGAGCTACGAAGATCTGGTAGCCGACGTAAGTGACTATATACGCTTCTACAACGAAGAACGACCGCAAAGGAAGTTTTCTGGTCTGACCCCGATGGAGTACAGAATGTGTGCATAAATCGCCCTTGACTCCCTGTGCTTAACGAAGGTGCGAGGGGCGATGGCAGGGAGAGCACAGCAGATACCTCATCGCCCCTCTGCGCACAAAATTGTAGCACAGGGGTCAAGGGACTCACCCTGTGGTACTGCTCAGGGCTCCGACAGGGAGAGCCGTGGCCAGCAACCATTGGCTGTATTGCTTAAGACATCCCAAGAAAGAAGGCTCCTCAGGGTCATTCCTAAGGAGCAAACGCTTTCATTATTTCGTTTGTCAACTCGACAGGGGGCACCTCAGTGTCCGGCCTGAGCAGGCCCGGACACCAAGAACCGTCCCCATGTCCGCCTGTGTTGTGATTTTTCGGGCTCCAATTAACGATAGCGTTCTTTCCACAGCTGCTCGTACTGCTTGGCGTGCTCCAGCAGGTGGGCAGCTTCTTCTTCCGGCACTTCTCGTGCCACCTTGCCCGGCACCCCGATGACCAACGAACGGGGTGGAATCACCTTGCGCTCGGGGATGAGGGCGCCGGCACCGATGATGCTACCCGCCCCAATCACGGCTCCGTCCAGCACAATCGCCCCCATGCCGATCAACACCCCGTCCTCAATGGTGCAACCGTGCAAAATAGCGCCGTGCCCCACCGTCACGCAGTTGCCTAGCTTCAGCGGCCAGTCCTCGGCAACGTGCAGCAAACAGCCATCCTGCACATTGCTCTGCTCGCCGATGCTGATTGGTGCCACATCTCCCCTCACCACCGCTCCAAACCAGACGCTGCTACCGCGCCCAATCCGCACATCTCCCACCACGGTGGCGTTATCCGCCACAAACACCTCTGCACTACTCTCAAACTTCTTGATCATCATCTTTCCTCCCATCTAGCGACACAAAAGGGACGGTTCACTTTCCTCGAGAGCTCCATGTTGGAGCCAGCATGGCTTTCATCCCTGCTGGTGATTCCCGCATCACAACTGTTTTGTCTCGCTAGGTTCACAGAACCTTGCCTTTTTCGCCTTGCACCCCGTGTGCCAGCTGTGAACCCGACTTCCCTAGGTCCGGCCGCCCCTCCTTCCAATAGTTTGCCATTAATCCAATGGACATGCTAGAATAAACCGACTATCGATTTAGGGGGTGCTGCTGGTGGAACTATGGGTTAAAGAGTATCACAGCAAGAACATGGTGATCAGTTACCGCATCAAACAGACTTTACATACCGAACGCTCACAGTATCAGGATATTGCCCTGGTGGACACGCATCAATACGGACGCATGTTGTTGCTGGATAGCATTGTGCAGACTACCGAACAGGACGAGTTTGTCTACCACGAGATGATCACCCACGTGCCTCTCAACGCTCATCCCAGTCCCAAGCGGGTGCTGGTGGTCGGCGGTGGCGATGGCGGAACGATCCGCGAGATCCTGCGCCATCCCTCAGTGGAAGAGGCTGTGTTGGTGGAGATAGACCGGCGGGTGGTGGAGCTGTCCAAGCAGTATCTGCCCACCATCTCCTGTTCCTTGGAGGATCCACGGGTTACCGTGAACATAGCCGATGGCATTGAGTATATCAAGAACGCCAAGAACGAGTTTGACTTGATCATCGTCGATTCCACCGATCCTATCGGGCCGGCGGTGGGCCTGTTCGCCCAGGAGTTCTATAAGAACCTGCACGCGGCACTGAAGGAGGACGGTATGTTCGTCGCCCAGACGGAATCGCCTTGGGTAGACCGCGACCTGATTCCGGGGCTGCACGAAGGCTTGCGCCAGGTGTTCCCCATCGTCAGGCTGTACCTGGCGTCAATTCCCACCTATCAGAGCGGTCTGTTCAGTTTCACCGTCTGCTCCAAGCAATACGATCCGACCGTGCCGCTGCCGGATAAGCCGGCCATGGAAACCAAATATTACTCACCGGCTATTCATCAGGCAGCCTTCGTGTTGCCCCCGTTTGTTGCCAAGCTGATTCGAATGAGGTGAACCAAATGCCCCGCGTCAAACCGGAGCTAGCCAGACTGCTGCTGCCCAACCAGGGTTTCAACGGTTCCTGCGAAAGCTACGAAGAAGCCCAGGCCGTCATCCTGGGGCTGCCCATGGATTATACCGTCAGCTTCCGGCCTGGCACTCGCCTGGGTCCGGAGCGCATCCGCGAAGTCTCTTATGGGCTAGAGCTGTACAGTTGGCATCTGGATCGCACTCTGGCCGATCTGCGCTACTTTGATGCCGGCGACGTCAACCTACCTTTCGGCAACGTCAAGGCTAGCCTGGAGGCGATCAGGCAGGCGGTGTCGGTGGTCGTGCAGGATGGCAAGCTGCCAATCTGTCTCGGCGGCGAGCATCTGGTCAGCTGGGGCGTCTTTCAGGCGGTGCATGCTAACTACCCCGACCTGGTGGTGTTGCACTTTGACGCCCATGCCGATCTGCGCGACGAGTTCTTCGGCGAAGCCGATTCCCACGCCACCGTGGTAGGAAATATCGCCCGCGCCCTGGGCAAGAAGCGAGTCTATCAGTTCGGCATCCGCTCTGGCGAGCGGTCCGAGCTGCAGTTCGCCCGCGAGTATACCCATCTCTACTCAGAGCGCATTTTCCCTGGATTGGAGCAAGTGCTGCCCGAGTTAAAGGGGAAACCGATTTACGTCACCCTGGATATCGACGTGCTGGACCCGGCCTTCGCCCCAGGTACCGGTACACCCGAGCCCTGTGGCGTCAGCAGTGCCGACATGCTGCGCGCCATTCACCTCCTAGGAGAGTGCAATGTTGTAGCCTTCGACCTGGTGGAGGTGGCACCCAGCTTGGATAGCTCCGAAATTACGCAACTTTTGGCTGCCAAACTGGTGCGCGAGGCGCTGTTATCTTTCCTCAAGTAAAGAAAAACGGGACAGGTACGATTGAGCTGCCCCTGTCCAGTTGACAGAAGAGATAATGAACGCTCGCTCCTTGGGATGAATCCTAAGGAGCTTCTTTCTTGGCAGGAAACGCCCGGTAAGCCGAAGGGAAAGAGGGTAGGCTCAGTGCCCAGGACCCCCCGCTTTCTCTCCAAGAAATATTCTTTTTCGGCCCAGAAAAAACAGCAGGGAAGGTTATTTGCCAGAGCGAACATCTTGCCATGCCAATCGCCATAAAATTTGCTGAGAGAGAAGGCATGAAAAATGGCTCTAGACCAGTCCCACTTTCAGGGCGAGGAGATGATTGGTATGCGCGATTATCGCAGCATTCCGCTCTGGAGCGACGTATCGCAAGAACAATGGAACGATTGGACCTGGCAAATTGCCCACCGATTGACTACCCTGGCCGAATTGAGGCAAGTGGTGCACCTTTCCCCAGCTGAAGAACAGGGAGTTGTCCGCTGTCTGTCCTTGTTGCGCATGGCCATTACCCCGTTCTTTTCCACCTTGATGGATCCAGACAACCCGGTTTGCCCCCTGCGGCGTCAGGCCATCCCCACGGTCCAAGAGTTGTACTGCGCGCCGGAAGACATGGCAGATCCGCTGAGCGAGGACGAGCACTCCCCAGCCCCCGGTCTCATCCACCGTTATCCCGATCGCGTTCTGTTCCTGGTCACCGATCGCTGCGCCATGTATTGCCGCCATTGCACCCGACGCCGCCTGGCTGGAGTGCGCGACCAGGCGCGCAGTTGTGACGAATTGGATCAGGCCCTTGCCTACATCGAGCGCACACCGGTTGTCCGCGATGTGTTGCTTTCCGGCGGCGACGCATTGATACTGCCCGATGAACAGCTGCAGTACATATTGGAGCGTCTGCGACGCATCCCGCATGTGGAGATCGTGCGCGTCGGCACCCGCGTGCCGATCACGTTGCCGCAGCGGATTACACCTCAGCTGGCCCAAATTCTGCGCCAACACCATCCCCTCTACGTCAACATACACTGTAATCACCCGGCGGAAATCACTCCCCAGGCGGCATCAGCTTGCGCCCTCCTGGCCGATGCCGGCATCCCCCTGGGCAGCCAGACGGTGCTGCTCCGCGGCATCAACGATTGTCCTCAAGTCATGCAGCAGCTGATGCATAAGCTGCTGCAAATTCGCGTCCGCCCTTATTACATCTATCAGTGCGACTTGGCGCAGGGTATCAGCCACTTCCGCACCCCCATTTCCACAGGCATCCAGATTATAGAATCGTTGCGGGGACATACCAGTGGCCTGGCTGTGCCCAGCTACGTAGTTGATGCCCCCGGGGGTGGAGGGAAAATCCCGCTGCAGCCGCAGTATCTGCTGTCTCAGTCAAGCCACCGGGCGGTCCTGCGCAATTTCGAAGGCACCATCTGCACTTACACCGAGCCCAGCGACCCCAGCCGCCATTCAGCCTGTGTTCGCTGTAGCCATCCCCATCATGCTGACTTAACCGGCGTTGCTGCCATGCTCTGTGGTCCTATACAGCGCAATAAGTAATCCAGGATCCGAATTATTGCCAGATTTGGCGGCCGCACAGCACTGCCGGTTTGCATCAGGGCGTAAAAAAGGCTAGGCAACCGCTGGCCCCATCAATATAATGAAATTGGCCTCGGCAGATTTGGCAAATCGCGCATAGAATTGCAGCTGGACAAGAGACAATAGAGCGGAATACACTGGCGGTCCCGGAGCCTTCCGGATGATCCCTAGCGAAACAAAAACAACCGTCCCTTTTGTTTCGCCATCGTAAAGGAGGAACGAGCAATGGAGCGCAACAAACGGGCAGCGCAGAGTGAGACAGACGTGGCCTTTCGGATATTGAAGGAGCGTCGCAGCCCGGTACACTACCGGGAATTGATTGCCGATGTGTTAGATCAGTTGGGCGAGACTCCGGCCAATCCTGGGCAACGCCTGGCACAAATCCACACCGAAATCAACCTGGATAGTCGCTTTGTGTTTGTTGGCAAGGGAATGTGGGGCCTGTCTGCGTGGTCACCGAAGACCAACCGCTTGACCGCCCCAGTGCCCAACGAACGCAATTATCAGCCTAAGCACTCCGATTACGTTTGGGAAGATGCGGATGAGGACCTAGACGAGGATGACGAGAGCGAATGCCTGGTCCCCGTAGATGAAGACAGCGAGGATGAAAGTGAAGACGAACTGGAGTTGGACGAGGATTTTCCTCTAGATGATGAAGAGCTAGAGACTGACGAGGTAGACGATGATGACCCCGAAAGGGGCTAGCTATTAACCTTATAACTAAGGTAATTTAAAGAAAGCCGGCTAGAGATGATCTGCCGGCTTTCCCAGCATGTTCGAAGAACATGCGATCTCAATCATGTGATGGTGCCACAGACCATCAGTAAGTGCCGATTCATCTTGACAAGCCCAATCCTTAAAGCTAGAATGGGAACGTTGTTTTAGCAGCGGAAAAGGTACAAGCCAATAGTTGCTTCAGAATTGCCCACTACTATTGTGGCTACAAGTTGCTGAAGTGACGGGCCTAAATGAAGTATTAGTCACAGCAGTCGTTTCATCCGGGCAAGAATACTCAGGAGGATTGGCTATGGCGAAGTTCATTTTTGTCACTGGCGGTGTGGTTTCCGGTCTAGGCAAGGGCATCACTGCTGCTTCCCTGGGCCGCTTGTTGAAAGGCCGCGGTGTCAAGGTTACGGCGTTGAAGTTTGATCCATATATCAACGTCGATCCCGGCACCATGAGCCCGTATCAGCATGGCGAAGTGTTTGTTACCGAGGATGGTGCCGAGACCGATTTGGATCTCGGCCACTATGAGCGGTTCATTGATGTCCGCTTAGAAAGCCTGAACAATGTCACTACCGGCAAGATCTACAAAGCAGTGATCGATCGCGAGCGGCGGGGCGATTTCCTGGGCGGCACAGTGCAGGTGATCCCGCACATCACCAACGAGATCAAAGACCGCATGCATCGCGTGGCTAAAGAACAGGCGGCGGAAGTGGTGATTGTGGAAATTGGCGGCACCGTCGGCGACATCGAAAGCCTGCCTTTCCTGGAAGCTATCCGGCAGATGCGCACCGACGTGGGGCGGGAAAACGTGATGTACGTGCACGTCACTTTGGTGCCTTATCTAGGCAAAGCTGGCGAGCTGAAGACCAAACCCACCCAACACAGTGTCAAAGAGCTGCGGGGCATCGGCATCCAACCCGATGTGATCATCTGTCGCAGCGAACGCCCTCTATCTGAAGACATAAAGGCTAAACTGGCCCTCTTCTGTGATATTCAATCCTCCCATGTGATCGAGAATCCCGATTTACAGAGCATATACGAAGTTCCCTTGATGTTGGAGAGGCAGCATCTGGATGACATCGTTATCCAGCGTCTTGATTTGCCTTGCGGCCCTCCCGATCTCAAAGAGTGGCGGGCACTGGTAGCCCGGATCAAAGCTCTTAAAGATGAAGTGAATATCGCGCTGGTGGGCAAATATGTGTCTTTGCACGACGCCTATCTGTCAGTGGTTGAAGCGCTCACTCATGCCGGGATTGCCAACGGCGTGAAAGTGAATATCTCTTGGGTGGATTCGGAGCAGTTGCAGCAGGACAAGCTTCCCAGCGCCATACTGGAAGCTGACGGGATCATCGTTCCAGGTGGCTTCGGTTACCGCGGCATCCCCGGCAAGATCTCCACCATTCATTATGCCTTCTCCGCTCAGAAACCGTTGTTTGGCATCTGTTTGGGCATGCAGTGCGCCGTTATCGCTTTTGCCCAGGCGCGTCTGGGCTGGGAAGACGCCAATAGTTCCGAGTTCGATGCCGAAACCAGTCACCCCGTGATCGATTTGATGCCCGAGCAGAAAGATGTGGCCGATTTGGGCGGCACCATGCGCCTGGGCACTTACCCCTGTAAAGTGGTCGAAGGCACCAAGGCATACGCTGCTTATCAGGATGAAGTGGTCTATGAGCGCCATCGCCATCGCTACGAGTTCAGCAACCAGTTCCGCCAGCAGCTGGCGGCAGCCGGACTGGTGATCAGCGGCACGTCCCCCGATGGCCGCTTGGTGGAGGTGGTGGAGGTGGCAGACCATCCTTGGATGGTGGGAGTGCAGTTCCATCCCGAATTCAAGTCCCGGCCCGACCGCGCCCATCCTTTGTTCCGCGACTTTATCAAAGCCGCCATGGAACACAAACAGAATCGCAACTAAATCAAGAGCAGCCCCGGTGATAGATTCCCGGAGCTGCTCTTTCTTTCTATCGACGACTGTAAACCTCTCCACATCGCCACAACCTGCCGCTTATCGCCGCTCCACGCTCCTCGCTGCAATCCAGCGGCTCAAACCCAACTGCTCCACCAACACTTCTCCCATCAGCCACGAGCGGGCTGCCTCTAGCATCTGTTGGTTGGCCTGTTCTAATGCCTGTTGCACCAGCAGATCGTTAACCACCATCTGCGTCCAGCTGTCGCAGATACCATCGCTCAGCGGGTCGCCATGCCACCGCTGCGCCCGAATCACCGCTTCCTGGGTGGCCTGATCGTAATCGCCATGGACTTCCCCCTGATAAAACTCCAGTCTGCTCAAAGCCAATTGCAGTTCGGCTACTGCTTCACCTTGCACTCCCGGATAGAGGGTGCCTTCGGCGGACAACAGCGGCAAATCGTCGACGTCGGGCGAGATGGTGATGTCCGGCACCAGTCCGACGCTTTGAATCATCGTCCCATTGGGGGTAAAAAACTCGGCGGTGGTCAGTTTCAGCGCTCCGTAGCGGGCAGCCGGCCCTAGCTCGTAGATATCTTGCACTACGCCTTTGCCGTAAGTGCGTTCGCCGATCAACAATCCCTGGGCGCGGTCTCTGATTGCTCCGGCCAACACCTCTGCTGCGCTGGCACTCCAGCGGTTGACCAGCGCCGCCATCGGCAAACCCAAGCCAGGTCCCTGCACTGTTATGTTTGCTTGATCACCATCGCGATCTATCAAGCGCAGCACCGTGCCACTCGGCAGCAGTTCGGCGGCCACATCCCGCACCGACTGCAACAATCCTCCCGGATTATCCCGCAGATCCACCAGCAATGCCCGCATCCCATCAGCATACAGAGCCTGCAGTGCCCGTCTCAACTCGCCAGCTGTGTTCTCACCAAACGATCCGATATGGACATAACCTATACCACCGGGCAACAGCGTCGCTTCGAGTGTGGGTTGTTCAATCAATGCCCGTTGCAGTATCAAATCGTGCAGCTCGCCATCCCGTTCGATCTGCAGGGCGACGAAGCTGTTTACGGCTCCGATCAACAGCTGCTGCAGTTGCAGCAGGGTCAGTTCCGTCAGCGGCTGCCCATCCGCCTGCAGCAAGAAGTCGCCCGGCAGCAGGCCTGCCCGATCCGCCGGACCCCCGGGAAGCACCGACTGCACCTGCCACCTGCCTTCCTCCGTCAGCTGCACCACTACGCCGATGCCCGCCCACTCGGAGGTCACTTGCACCATAAACATCTCGTATTCTTCGGGGCTGAAGTACTCCGAATAGGGGTCTCCCAGTGACTGCAGTATGCCGCTTAACGCGCCTGCAATCAGCTGGTCCCGGTCCACTTCGCCCAAGAAGCGCTCTTCAATTAGGCCCAGCACTTCACTCAGCACTTCCAGGTCATCTTCTGGAGTAGCGCTGGCCACATTGGCACCGGCAGTGAAGATAAGGCAGAGCACCAGCGAAAGAGCCAACAGCTTCTTCATAATTCACCTCCGCTTAGAATCTTCCTTATTACCCTGTAGCCTTCCTCCTATCGCTTTTGGCGCAGCCATAGGCTCAGATTCTGCGGCTGCTCCACCAGAATTACGGGGGGTTGGTAACTGGTGAGGTCTCCATCATACGTAACATATATCAATTCGTCAGCCAGCGGCAAATTTCCTGTGATTTCCCCAAGTACTGGGCGCAGACTTGTTGCTTGGCAGCAGGGATAGCCGATCCAATTGTGGAATACAAATTATGTGACCAATCAGGCCTGTCCACTGGGGGTGATTGGTCAAGAGCCGGGCAAAGGAGTGAACTAGAATTGGATTTTGACACTCTTCGCCAACGAGCAGAAGCATTCTTGCAGAAATATCACCGTGCCCTCTATCAACGGCATACCGGTCTGCTAGCAGATATCCCCATTCAACAGGTGTATGAGACGCCCGGTATTTTCACTCGCGAAGTCATCCTGCATTTTAAGGAAGCGTTGTCTTCAACTGCAGAAGCTGAACAATCGGGGTTGCGCCCGCTCTGGGTCTTTCTGATTGAAGGCTATCTGCGCCTCAATGTGGCCAGATTCGACGAGGATTTGGCCAGACACTATGACCAGTTCACTCAAAGCGGCGCCTGGGTGCGCCACGATGCCCTTAACGCCTATCCGCTACTGGCTCAGACTATACCGGATGACGTATCGCGGCAACTGATTGATCTGTACGATCAGCGCTGGCAAGCGTTGTCGGCTTGCTTAGCCGACATCGAGTTGGATCTGCTTTCCTATCTGCAGCTCATTGGAGGGGAACAGCCGCTGCAACTGATGCAGCAGGCATCAGCCTTCCTGAGCGAGACTGAGACTAGCTTTCAGAGCGGCTTGAATCGCTTGCGCCGCCAACATGGCCCCATCGAGAGCAGGGTCGAGTTGGAACGGATGCTGACTGGTGGCCAATTTGCCGCCGGCTTCCCCGAGGTGGAGCAGGTGCCCACGGTGGAGGACACCCTTTATCACTTGGGGATAGACGT
The DNA here is from genome assembly GCA_050949055.1 of Bacillota bacterium. Classification (GTDB taxonomy): domain Bacteria; phylum Bacillota; class UBA994; order UBA5500; family UBA5500; genus JAEZJZ01. The sequence continues at coordinate 417,706 of JBMNFA010000009.1, forward strand.
CACCCATCAGCCAAATTTGGCGCTGGAGGTAAACCGTTCGCTGTTGCCTGGTTCGGCTATGGCCTTCCCCGTGCGGGTGCCGGAGGAGGTCTATTTGGTGGTTTCGCCCGCCGCTGGGCTTTGTGCTTATGAACAGTTTTTGCGGGTAACGGGTATGATCATGCCCAAGTTGCTGCTTTCGCCCAAACACCCCTGGGCGGCGCGCCGCCTTGCTCCACACAGCATTGCGGAGGCTTACGGCGAGTTGTTGGCTGGATTGCTCTGCAACAGCCATTGGCTGGTGGACTTGTTGGATTTGGATGACGTAGTTGGTGACTTGGTCGAGTTCTGTGCCTTCCGCCGCCTTTACCACTTGCGCCGGGCTGCCGCGCGCTTGTTCCATCTGGTCAACCGGGCCCAAGGCAAGAACAACTATTCTTCTATCTTCCAGCAAGCGCTGGGCGTGACTATCGAGCCCAGCTCCCTCTGGGTGGATATGGGCTGGCAACGGCGCGCCATCCCCACCTGGCGAGGCTTGATGGCCGGCCAGCGTCTGGAAGCGGCCTTGCTGCAGCAATACGGCCCATCCTGGTATCGTGACATCAACGCCACCGCTCGCCTGCGCCAACTATGGTCTGCCGGCGAATTCTCGTGCTCAGTGTAGGTTGTCTCTATCATTCTCAAGAATTGTCATTCTGAGCCACAGCGAAGTGTCTTTACGCTTCGACTGGTTGCTCTGAACGCAGCGGAGAGTCTATTCCCACTTCTAATACCCCACCACTCACTTCTCAATCGGAGGTGCTTAACGTGAAAATTCTACTCACCGGCTTCGAGCCCTTTGGCGGCGAGTCCATCAACCCCGCTTTAGAGTCGGTCAAACGGCTGCATAGGCAGACCATCGCTGGGGCCGAGGTGATTAGCCTCGAACTCCCCGTCACCTGGGATGGTGCCATGCCCAAGGTTGCCGCAGCTATCGCTGAACTCTCGCCCGATGTGGTGATCTCCGTCGGTCAGGCAGGCAGCCGGGCCAAAGTTACTCCCGAGTACATCGGCATCAACGTCATGAATGGCAAAGATAATGCCGGAGTGGAGAAGCGCGACCAGCGCATCGACCCAAACGGTCCTGACGGCCATTTCTCCACCCTGCCGGTGTTGCAGATGGTGGCCGCCATGCAGGCAGCCGATATTCCCGCCGCCGTCTCCTACACCGCCGGCACCTATCTCTGCAACTTCTTGGCCTATTCTGTACCCCATTACATCGCCGCTAACAACCTGCCCATCAAGGCTGGTTTCATCCACATTCCCTACCTGCCCCAGCAGGTGCATAACAAGCCGGCCGGTACCCCCAGCTTGCCGCTGGAGACCATCGTCGCGGGCCTCAGGGAGTGCATCAAGGGGATTGCGGAACAGGCTTAGGCAAACAGGAGAGCGCATAACGCATAGAGGTCTTTTGGCGGCACCCCACACGGGGTGCCGCTTCTTGTGCCCGGCATGGGCGCTATCTACTAGGTGAAAGTCCTAAGCGGTGAAGGTAGCAGTAGCCGTAGCCTAAGGCAAGGGTGTCCACCGCGAGGTGGAATCTGAAGGAAGCCGGCGGCAAACTTCCGGCCTGAGGAACACATATCAGCTCATATGAGGCCAGTGACAGTCGGATGAGTCTGCAGCACAAGGCAAAGTCCATGCTACCGAAGGTTGTTGCTGGTAAATGAGACGGGTAGATGGAAGGAAAGATAGCGCTCTTACCCGGGGAGGCCTGCCAGGTACGCCGACAGAGTTGGCAACCCAGACAGTGATGCCTGGCTGAATTGGCAGGAGTCAGCAGAGGCCATAGTACCTGAAGAAGATATCGCTTTAGGGAAGGGCCGAACGCGAAGAAAGGAGAGCAACCGATGAGCTCGCATGGGAAGCAACGACAGCAGAAAATCCCGCAAGGGAGCTACCAGCAGGAGGAAGCAGTGAATCTGCAGGGGACTGCCGGAGCGCCTAGTTTCCCGACGGCGCGAATCGAGGAGCAATCCTGCCGGAACTGGACAAACCTGATGGAGAACGTCGTATCAGAACGGAACATGAGAGAAGCGTACAAACGCGTCCTGCGGAACAAAGGAGCGGCCGGAGTTGACGGAGTGGAGGTTCAAAACCTGAAACCATACCTCTGGGAACACTGGGAGCGCGTCAAGCGGGAACTACTCAAGGGAACCTACAAGCCAAGTCCAGTTCGTCGGGTCGAAATCCCGAAACCAGACGGCGGAGTAAGGTTACTAGGGATACCCACCGTTCTTGACCGACTGATCCAACAAAGCCTACTGCAAGTAATGAACTTCATCTTCGATCCCGACTTCTCTGAATACAGCTTCGGCTTCCGTCCTCGCCGCAGCGCGAGACAAGCGGTAGCCAAAGCCAAGCAGTACATCAATGAGGGTTACGCTATGTTGTGGATATGGACCTGTCTAAGTTCTTCGATAGAGTCAACCACGACATATTGATGGCAAAGGCGGCCCGTGTAATCGGAGATAAACGAGCCCTGAAAGTTATCCGCGCATACCTCGAAGCCGGAGTCATGGTCAATGGCGTGGTACAGGAGACTGAAGAAGGGACACCTCAAGGTGGCCCGCTCAGTCCACTCCTGGCAAACATCATGCTGGATGAACTGGACAAAGAGCTAGAGAAACGGGGACACAGGTTCGTCCGCTACGCAGACGACTGTAATATCTATGTCAGAAGCAAACGAGCGGGAGAAAGATTGATGAAGAGCATTCGCAACTTTGTAGAAGGCAAGCTTAAGCTGAAGGTAAACGAGGAGAAAAGCGCTGTTGACCGACCTTGGAAGCGCAAGTTTCTGGGGTTTTCGTTCACTTCCCAGCGAGAAGCCCGTATCCGAATAGCTCCTAAAACCAAACAGAGAGTCAAGGACAAAATACGGGAACTAACTAGCAGGCGCAAAAGTATGAGCATGGAAGCTCGAATCAAATCGCTAAACATCTACCTGCGTGGATGGATGGGCTACTTCAAGTTGGCTGAAACTCCAAGTGTGTTTCATAAACTTGACGAGTGGATTCGACGCCGCTTGCGCATGTGCTTGCTGAAGCAGTGGAAGAAGCCGAAAACCAGGAGGCGCGAGCTGATTAAACTTGGCATCTCACAAGAGTCAGCCAAGAAGATTAGCGGATCACGCAAAGGCTACTGGCGACTAGCACTCACTCCACAACTAAACAAAGCCTTAGGCCTCCAGTACTGGAAGGCCCAAGGCTTATTCAGCTTAGCTTCAGCATTGCCCAAAGGTTAAACTTCGCGAACCGCCGTATACCGAACGGTACGTACGGTGGTGTGAGAGGACGGGGGTTAGTCACCCCCTCCTACTCGATTGCAGCTCCACCTGCCTCCCTCTGACGAGGGAGGTGGCATGGCGCGAGCCATGACGGAGGGAGAGAAAGCCCAGAGGGCTCGGACGCTGGACCCGAGGGCTAACATCTCGGGGGACAGCAGGGACTGGCTCCTCTGTCCCCCTGTCCCCCGCCCCCATTGGCAACCCTGCCTTATACTGCAAATACCCCGGACAAGCAGGAATAACGCCCTGCAGCATCAAATATAGGTAGGGCTAAGAGCCGTTCTTTACAGATCGATTACATAGGAAACCTGAACGGAAAAATGTCGTCTAACCTTGCTAGATGACACCATTTCTACTTCCTGGGCGATTGTTACGGTTAATTTACAGAAATGCGTAATCAATTGTCAGGGACAAGGGTGGGTCATATAATCGATTCTGAAAGGTAGGCTCAGCAGCTGAGCCTCGTCGCTGGTTCTTTGAAAACAGAAAAATACATACCTGATTTTCGAAGAGCCAGTACGAGCCCTACCACAGTAGTTGCCATTGGTGTGGAGCTCGTACCAATGGCGAGTAAGCGAAAGGGAGGGATGGTTTCAAACAAGAGTTGGCTGTTGGTCACCCTTAGGACTTTTAGGTTATTTCAATTAACAGGAGGGAAATTAATGCGTAAAGTATTCGCAATGGTTGCGACCGTAGCGATCGTCCTGAGCATGTTCTCCGGCATCGCATTCGCAGCACCGACTTATAAGGTGTTGCTGAACAATGCTGCGGTCATGTCCAGTGGAACCAGTCTTGGCCCGGCAGTCGCCATTAGCGGTGCCGTAGTGGTTGACACTGTTGCTGCTGGCGACACAGAAGTTGTTGGAAGCATTTATCCTAATGCTATCACTGTTGAAGTTTTTGACGGGACTGGGACTGTTATTCCTGCTCTTACCCGCACCTCCAGCACTGGTAGTTTTGTCGTTTACATCCCGACCAATCTTCCCGCTCAAAACCTCACCTTGAAGGTGAAGGATGCTGCTACCGTACCTTTGGCAACGGCAACCGTGCCAGTTAAATACAGTGTTGTCTTGGACAACGCTCTGGAATACACCTATAACGCCGATCAGGTTCCGACCGCCATTAGCGGTACAGTTAAGGATAGCACCGGCAAAGCTGTCCAAGGCGCAACAGTGGACATCAAGTTGAACGGTGTTTCCCTTTTGGCTGCTCCCAAAGTCACCGATGCCAACGGTTTCTTTGGTGACTATGTGAAGTTTACCGCGTCTGGCGATCTTAAGGTCTTTGTGAATGGGGTCGAGCATGTTGCTGGTAAAGTGGCAGCTTTGGGTATGACGCTCACCGTTAGCCCCAATGCCAACGTTACCCACACCGTGGCTCCCACCAATTTCACCTATCAGGTTTCTGGCGGACCCGCTAGCCAAAACGTCAAAATCGAGATTCTGGACTCCAGCAAGGCCGTCGTACACACTGTGACAGCTGGCACCGCGCTAGGCGCTGATGGTTCTCTTGAGCTCAAGAATCAGGCATGGCAACCGAGTGCTGCTGGCACGTATACCGTCAAGGCTACGGTAGGGTCTGTTTACGAAGCTACCGCCACTATCGAGGTGGTCAATCCTGCTACCTACAACCTGATCAATGGCAGCAGCCTTGAGAAGGCAACTATTGGCGTAAACGACCTGACTTTCGGTGCAGGCAACATTCATCTTGCGCGTTTCCACATTGGGGCCGGTGGCGTCCCTGGTCTGGATACCGCTTTTAGTCCAAACTATGTCGTCACCGTCGACGGTAAAGTTGCTCTGGACCAGCGCACTGTTGGCCTTGTTGATGACCCGGCTACTCCATGGAACGAGACCAATCAGGTGCGCGTAACTGCGACCGCTCTTGGTACCAAGACCATTCGCCTACAGGCATATGAAGGTGCGACTCTCGTCTGGGATAAGACCTTCACCATGACCATCACTGGTTGGGACGTCAGTATCAACACCCAACAGTTGACCGTTAGCACCGCTCAGGACATCGTTGTCGTTGTCAAGGATGAGAAGGGTGTTGCTGTCAACAATGCTGCTGTCAGGTTGACTTTTGGCGCTGACGTGAAGACCATTAAGCCCTCTACCCATAATATCCAGGATGGTACCTATACGTTTGCGGGCGTTAAGTATGCTACCCCTGGCGTAGCTACTGTGGAAGTGTTCGCTAAAGAATCTGACATGACGGCTGTTCCGCCGGTCGCTGCAAAGGTTACCTTTGATGTCAACGTTCTCGGACACAATGTCTATAGCGTCACCTCTGCCACCACCGGGTTGCTGTTGGGCAAGGCTACAAAGGTTCAGCTAACCGTGACGGAGAATGGGGTCCCCTTCGTTCCTGCCGTTCTTAAAGTCCAGATTGGCGACGGCGCTGCGTCCGCTCAGCCCTTCACTGCCGTTGATACCAATAAGGATGGCGTATATGATGCCATCGAGACCACCATTACCCCTAATAACACCAAGAACATCACTCTGCGTGCAGAGAGCCCAACTGGTAACAAGCGTGGCGATCTCGTTCTTCCTGTAAAGGCTGCTAAGCTCGAAGTTATCAAGGGCGAGAATCTGACTCGTGACTTCACCGACATGATCACCTTCCGCATTGTCAATCCGTTTGATGGCAGTGTGATTAAGGAGAATGTCACTCTGGTTGAGAACTATGTTGCCATTACTGTTAAGGATGCTAATGGTGGCGTTTCCGGTAAGACTCTGCTTGGCGCAGAAGAATACACCATTCAAGTGCAGTCCGTTCCGAGCGCAGGTGCAGCTACTTGGGCTGCAGATGAGGCCGCTGCTAAGGCTGCTGACAAGCCGATTGCTGTTACCCTCACCGTCTATGGGCAGCCAGTTGATGGTCAGTTCCTCGTTGAGCCGGCTGAGATCGTCAGCAATCCGACTGAGGTTGTGATTGGTCAGGCCAACAACCTAGTTCTCACCTATCAGGATGCCAACGGCAACCCGATTGTTGGCAAGGAAGTCTATGTTGGTACTGTTGCTAACGGTACCCTGATCGCCAAGACCAACGATAAGGGTCAGGTTGTCTATGCAACCACCGGCGCTGTTTCGTTCGAGGCAAAGACCGAGACCGCACGTGTAGTTGCTGCTTCCGTGAACGCTGTTGTTGACACCAAGGCTCCGGTTGTGACCGCTCCGGAAACCAGCAACACTGCTACTGCTACCATCACCGTCACCGACAACGTCCGCGTTGCCCGCTTGATGGTAAATGGCGTTGAGTTGAACATCATCCCGCGCTCTGAGATCAAGCATGTTGTTACTCTGAAGCTCGGCGAGAACAAGTTCGATGTCATCGCTGTTGACAACAACTACAACGTTGTTGAGCAGACTGTTACCATCAACTACGTGCCTGCTGCCAGCAACCAGACCGTCCTCCAGGGCGCTCAGGTTGCACGCAAGGGTGAGAACATCATGCTCCAGGCCCGTCAGTTCGAAGAACTGGGTGCCAAGTTTGCATGGAACGACGCTACCAAGACAGCTACCTTCACCGTTGATGGTACCACTGTTGAAGTAACCGTCGGTTCTCTCACCGCTAAGGTTAACGGCCAAGCCCGTACGATGGTTGTTGCTCCGTACATCCAGGACGGCCGCATCATGGTTCACAGCCGCTTCGTCGCTGAAGCTCTCGGCTGGACCGTCAACTGGGCCGCTGGTGACATCATCACCATCATCAAGTAAGCTAGCCCACTAGCAACCAAGGAGCCCCGTGCGAGCGGGGTTCCTTTCTTTATGCAGCGCATCCTTGCATCAATACCACCAGTACTAGATTGCTCTTCTGGCTAACCACAATATCTTGATATTTTCTCAACTATTTAGCAGGAAATGTGGATATATAGGCAGAAGTCATTCTGGTAATGGCCGCCAAGTGGGCAGCGAGCTGTCAAACGAGGAGGGGTGGTTGATGCGGTGTCTGAAAGTAATGATCGTTGACGATCAAACAGGGATTCGCAGGCTTTTGACTGAGTACTTTCACAGCGAAGGTTGGCAACCGGTGGAAGCCAGGAATGGCCAGGAAGCGCTCAATCTGCTGCCAGAGTCGCCAGATGTGATTCTTTTGGACATGAAAATGCCCGTAATGGACGGGCTGGAGACTCTGCGTAATGTGCGCACCAAGGAGCCCGATCTGCCGGTGGTGATCATGACTGCCTATGGTGAGTTGGACCTGGTTAACCAAGCTGAGTCATTGGGCATCAGCGCCAAGCTAAGCAAACCGTTTGACATTGAAGCTTTGCGGGACATGCTGGTACGCATACACGGCCAGCGCAAGGCAGGGTAGTGTAGGTCTCCGGGGTGGATCTGGAAGTCATAAAACTGTGGGCTCGGGCCGACGGCAGCACCGCCGTCGGCTTCATAGGTTGGAAACGTGCTGGTCGTCGGCGAATAGAGTAGCCTAATTAGAGGTAATGATCTATACTGATAATAGAGTGACCCCGATGGAGCAATGGTTGCGCTGGCAACAATCAGTCAGTTTTCAGAGACGAATACATAGATTAACAAAGGGGGAGCTGAACCGATGCGCATTTTTCTGGACACGGCTAACCTGGACGAGGTGCGCAAAGCCGTACGATTGGGCGTCGTCGCCGGAGTAACCACCAACCCGTCCCTGATCGCCAACGAGGGGCGGGAGTTCCTGCCCACGGTGCAGGAGATCTGTGCTTTGGTGGATGGCCCGGTCAGTGCGGAAGTGATCAGTTTAGAGACGGAACAGATGCTGCGGGAATCGCGTAAGCTGGCCTCGCTGGCAGAGAATGTGGTGGTTAAGGTGCCTATGTGCGAGAACGGCCTGGCTGTGGTGCACCAATTGGCCAAGGAAGGCATTCACACCAACATGACCTTGATCTTCTCTGCCAATCAGGCGCTGCTGGCTGCTCGGGCCGGGGCTACCTATGTCAGCCCTTTTGTCGGTCGCTTGGATGACATCGGCAATCCTGGCATGCCCATGGTGGCCGATGTGGTAGGCATTTTCGATCTGCACGGCATAGAGACGGAAGTAATTGCCGCCAGCATCCGCCATCCAGAGCACGTCATTTCAGCTGCCCGGGCGGGGGCCCACATCGCCACCGTGCCCTATAAGGTATTGCAGCAGATGATCAAGCATCCGCTGACTGATCTGGGCATTCAGCGTTTCCTGGATGACTGGCAGAAAAGCGGCGGTAAGTTGGAAGTATAGAGGCCATAAATTGGTAGAGCTGTGAGGGTTGTGAGCAGGCTGGGACCGAGGCGGGGACGCTCGGTCCGGCCTTTTTCCTATTGTTTGAGAGGGTAAGAAACTGCTAAGGAAACTCAATACCACAGCAAAGGAGGACGGGTCGATGGAGCGGGAACTGGCACTGGAATTTGTGCGGGTGACGGAAGCGGCTGCGTTGGCGGCCGGTCGCTGGATGGGGTTGGGACAGAAGGAGGCGGCCGACGCCGCGGCGGTGGACGCCATGCGGGCCATGTTGGATTCGGTGAGCATCGCGGGCACGGTGGTGATTGGCGAAGGCGAAATGGACGAAGCCCCCATGTTGTATATCGGCGAGCGAGTGGGTTGTGCCCGTACCCCCAGGGTGGACGTGGCGGTAGACCCGGTGGAAGGCACCAATCTGGTCGCTAAAGGGCTGCCCAACAGTATCGCCGTGTTGGCGGTGGCCGAGAAGGGCTGCTTGCTGCATGCGCCGGACATGTACATGCATAAGATTGCTGTGGGACCAGCTGGCGCTGGACTAATTGACATCGATGCGCCGGTGGCAGATAATCTAAGGGCTCTGGCCAAGGCCACCGACCGCCGAGTGAATGACCTCACTGTGGTGGTTCTGGATCGTCCACGGCATGCGGACATCATCCGGCAAATTCGGGAGGCAGGAGCGCGCATCAAGCTGATCACCGACGGTGACGTGGCTCCCGCAGTGGCCACCGCCATCGCCGACAGTGGCGTGGATATGTTGCTTGGCATTGGTGGAGCGCCCGAGGGAGTGCTGGCTGCTGCAGCCCTGAAGTGCTTAGGTGGAGAAATGCAGGCGCGCCTGTGGCCGCAATCCGACCAGGAAGTGGAACGTGCTCAGCAAATGGGCATTGACGATGTCCAGGCGGTGCTCACCCACCTGGACTTGGCCAAGGGCGACGATGTAATCTTTGCTGCCACGGGCATTACCGATGGAGACCTGCTGCAAGGGGTGCGCTATTATGGCGATAGGGCACGCAGCCATTCCCTGGTAATGCGCGCCAAGACTGGCACCGTGCGCTTCGTGGAGGCGGAGCATCGTCTGGAGCGCAAACCGATGCTTAAACAGCTGATTGAGCGGCAACACTGAGGGTATAGACAGCGCGTGGCATTGACCAGCTGATTGTTGTCCCTCTGGCAGAGAGGAACCTTTAGGTGCGTCGGTGGCCGCAGGCGCCAAGGGATTCTTGACTGCGTTTGGGAGTGATTGACCACTTGGCGGTTTTCAGCGCCTCATCAGGAGCGCGCTACCCATTTAGATCGCAAGCCTCGAGGCTTGCCCAAGGAAGTGATTGATTGAATTTCGATTTAGCCCAACTAGAGAAAAAGACCAACCAAGAGCTCTATGCCCTGGCCAAGGAACTGCGGGTGGAAGGCTACTCTCGCCTGAAGAAGCGGGAGTTGGTTTTCGAGATCCTGAAGGCAGAGACCGAGAAAGACGGATTCCTTTTCGCCCATGGTATCCTGGAGATCCTGCAGGAAGGCTTCGGCTTCCTGCGACCGATCAACTATCTGCCCAGCGACGAGGATATTTACGTCTCCCCCTCGCAGATCCGCCGCTTTGACCTCAAGACTGGCGACCAGGTCTACGGCAAAGTGCGTCATCCCAAGGACAACGAGCGCTATTACGCCTTGCTGCACGTGGAATCGGTCAACGGATTCCCACCTGCGGCAGCCCTGAACCGCATCGCCTTTGAGGCGCTTACCCCTATTTTCCCCAACCAGCGTTTGCGCCTCGAGACCACCCAAAACGAGATCTCCACTCGCTTGATGGACATGGTGGCCCCAGTGGGTAAAGGGCAGCGCGGACTCTTGGTCTCCCCGCCTAAGGCTGGCAAGACCACCTTGCTCAAGCAGATTGCCAACGCTATCACCCAGAACCATCCGGAAGTGCATTTGATCGTGCTGCTGATCGACGAGCGGCCCGAGGAAGTCACCGACATGCAGCGCTCTGTCACCGGCGACAGCGAAGTGGTTTATTCCACCTTCGACGAGCTGCCCGAAAACCACACCCGTGTGGCCGATATGGTGTTGGAGCGGGCCAAGCGGTTGGTGGAGCACAAACGGGATGTTGTCATCCTGTTGGATAGCATTACCCGGCTGGCTAGAGCCAACAACCTGGTGGTGGCCCCGTCCGGGCGGACCCTCAGCGGCGGCATGGACCCGGCAGCTTTGCACAAGCCGAAGCGCTTTTTCGGTGCAGCCCGCAACATGGAGGAAGGCGGCAGCCTGACGGTGCTGGCCACCGCCTTGGTGGATACCGGCAGCCGCATGGATGACGTGATCTACGAGGAGTTCAAAGGCACCGGCAATTTGGAATTGCACATGGACCGCCGTCTGGCTGAGCGCCGCATTTATCCTGCCATCGACATTCGCCGCTCTGGTACCCGCCGCGATGACCTGCTGATGACTAAAGAGGAGATGCAGGCAGCCTACATCCTGCGCAAGCTTTCCGATGGGGCCCCACCAGCCGAATTCATGGAGGAACTGACCAAGAACCTGCGCACCACCAACGACAACGCCTACTTCTACCACCTGCTGCAAGCGATGGCCGAGAAATAGAAGGGGGGACAGAGGGACGTACAATTCGTCTCCCTCGCGAGGGAGACGAATTGTACGTCCCTCTGTCCCCTCCTGCATAGCATGCCGATCTTTGGGCAATGATACAAGATGGCATTTGCTCAATAACCCCAAAGATTGGATATTGCTAAAGGTTGGTGAAGAAATTGCGTCCGAAATATCAGGCGCTGCTGTTGCTGACGTTGGTGTTAGTCTTCTGCTTGCTGCCCACTGCGCCGGCGTTGGCAGCACCCTGGTTGCCCAAAGTGCCCACGCTGGAGGATTTGTCTCTGGACCAATTGTTTCAGGCGGACCAACATCGTCATGGGCAGCAACCTGTTGAGGCTGAACGGCCTGGACAAGACGAACCGGCAGTATCAGACCCGGTTACGGCCTCGCCACCAGCGGCTCCGCCTTCAATTGAGATGCGGACTTACACAGTGCGCCGCGGGGATACCCTGTGGGGGATCTCCAGGAACCAGGGTGTGACTGTGGAGCAGTTGCAGGCGTGGAATGGACTCTCGGGAAGTCTGATCAATGTGGGCCAGGTGCTCATAATAGGCCCGGGTGCCACGAGCAGCAATGCAGAAGAGAGCCCTGTTGCCACGCACACTGTCAAGCAGGGCGAGACCCTGTGGTCCATCGCTGCCCGCTACTCCACCAGTGTGGCTAGCCTGGCCAGCGCCAATGGTCTCAGCAGCCGAGGGCTCATTCATCCCGGTGACCGTCTCACTGTTCCCTCCCGGGACAGCGAACAGGCACCCAGTCGCAGTGGTAGCAGCTACCGTTTGGCTTGGCCGCTGCAGGGAGCCATTACCTCCGGATGGGGATATCGTACTCGCTTTGAGAAATTCCACTATGGATTGGATATCGCCGCTGTCACCGGCACCCCGATCAAGGCGGCAATGGCCGGTGTGGTTGAATTTTCGGGTTGGAAAAACGGCTACGGTTACTGCGTCTTTTTGGACCATGGCAACGGCCTGAAGACCGCCTATGGGCACGCCAGCAAACTGTATGTCAAGCAGGGTCAGCGGGTGGCGCAGAACGAAGCCATTGCTGCCGTGGGCAGCACCGGATTCTCTACCGGTCCCCACCTGCATTTCGAGGTGCGGGTCAACGGTACCTTGGTTAACCCTATTAACTATCTGCCCCGGTGAAACATCGGGAGGCCGACAAGACAGAGGGACGGATCTTTTGTCACACGCGTGTGACAAAAGATCCGTCCCTCTGTCACATTCGTTGCTCCGCAGGCCGCCTTGGTATATGATCTAGGCGTTCCTGATGAAGGAGGTCTGGTTGATGTTTGCAGCGGTTTATGCCGATACCAAAGGCAACGCTTTCATAGACGAACGGCACTTGGCGGTGGGGCGCACCGGGGCCTATTATGCTGAGTTGACCGAACAGCAACTGATCCCCATGCCCGCAGGCGCGACCTTGGCCTTGGTGCCGGGACGCAGGGCGGTGGGGATCCGCCCGGATGACGGCAGTTTTTCCACCCTCGGCAGCGGCAGACTAGCTTTGGCTGCCCTCTTGCCCCAGGGTTACACGCGCCTGGCTTTGCCCGCCTATCATGGAGAGGGCGAGCCTTTGCCGCTGTTCGGTTACACCGCAGTTGCTTGGAAAGACGAGCAGTTCTATGTGGCAGCCAAGCAAGAGGACGTAAACCTCCAGAAGTGGGATCCGGCGAACTTCAATACGCCCGGTCTGGCTGAGCTGGTGAGACAACAGCAGGGGAATTTCCCGGGCAATCCAATTATCCAGCAGTTGGCTCACTGCGCACTCCACTACAGCTGCTTCACTGCCCAGAACATCTTCTATCGCCGCTGGGAAGGGGGCATCCCGGTTTCAGGCCGCTGCAACGCCGCCTGCGTCGGCTGCATATCCGAGCAGGAGTCCGAATGCTGCCCTTCGCCGCAGTCCCGCATCAAGTATCGGCCAACCGTGGAGCAGGTGGTGGAGGTTGCTTTGCCCCATTTGCAGCAAGCAGACGATGCCATCGTCTCCTTTGGGCAGGGCTGCGAAGGCGAGCCGTTGCTGCAGTCATCGCTGATAGCTGAAGTTATTCAGCACGTCCGCTCACAGACCGGCCGGGGCACCATCAATGTCAACACCAACGCCGGCCATAGCGCTGGAGTGCGGCAGGTGGTCGCGGCGGGCATTGACTCCCTGCGGGTGAGCATCAACAGCGCTATCCAGGATAACTACTTGGCCTATTACCGTCCCCGGTATCGCTTGGCAGATGTGCAGGAATCCATTCGCATTGCTCGTCAGCACGGAGTTTACGTTGCCCTAAACCTCCTAGCCTTCCCTGGTGTCACCGACCGCGAGGACGAGTTGGAGGCACTGATCGATCTGATCCGCCGCACCGGCGTGAACATGGTGCAGGTGCGCAATCTGAACATCGACCCGGAACAGTATCTGGCGTTGATGCACCACTCCAGCGGCGAGCTCTACGGCATGGAGCAGTTGGCCGACATCCTTACTGCTGAAGTCCCTGGCCTCCGAGTGGGAAGCTTCAGCCACCCAGTACAGCGCTGAAGCGATCCGCCAGCCGCCACCCTGCTGTGGCGCTCTTGCCACACCGCGCTCCTGCGCTCTTGCCGTGGGTTAGGCTGTTGTGCTATAATGCTCTAGTGAATCGTCCGGAATGAACCGCGAAATTGCGGCCCGGCCGCATGATGCATATTTTTTGTTCCAGAGTGAAAGAGGTGATAGGCGTGAAGGAAAAGATCCATCCTAAGTACGACAAGGCTATCGTGACCTGCGCTTGCGGCGAGACTTTCGAAACTGGTTCCGTCAAGAAGCAGTTGAAAGTAGAATTGTGCTCCAAGTGCCATCCGTTCTTTACCGGTAAACAGAAGCTCGTCGACACAGGCGGACGCGTTGACCGCTTCAGACGGAAATACGGTTTGACCGAGAAATAGTCATGCTGAAGCAGAGCCTTGCCGCTCTGCTTCTTGTATCTGTGCAGGTTGCTGCTTATCATGCGACATCACGCAGTCTTAAATTACTTGTTCTGCGCACACGCCTGTCTGTAGGTTAGAGCTTTAGCAGTGGAGGTGGAGTGACTTGCCCAAAGTAACCACCGTTGGTGGGCAAGCTGTAATGGAAGGCGTGATGATGCGCGGCCGAAGTCGGCTGGCCATCGCTGTTCGCCAGCCCGACGGACAGATTTCGGTTACGGTGCGTCCCAATTGGCGCCTGCAAAGCTACGTTTCCTGGTTTCGGCTGCCCATCCTGCGCGGATTGGCCGCTTTTGTGGAGGCGCTGGTAGTGGGGGTGGACGCAATTTTGCATTCTGCCAACATTTCCTCTCCCGACGATGTGCAACTGAGCAAGCGGGACGCCATCATCTCTGTGGTCATCGGCTTGGGCCTCGGGGTAGGTATGTTCATGTTGCTACCCACTTTCCTGGTGCAACTCCTGCACCGCCTGGCTTGGCCAGTGTTGGGCATGAACTTGGCCGAAGGCGCACTCAGGTTGAGCATCTTCCTGGGCTACGTATTGCTGGTTGGCCTGATGCCGGACATGCGGCGCTTCTATCAATATCATGGGGCGGAGCATAAGACCATCCATGGCTATGAAGCCGGCGACCCGTTGGACTGGGCACACCTAAAAGTCTATTCCTGCTATCATCCCCGCTGCGGCACCGCTTTTCTGCTGCTGGTGATGCTGGTCAGCTTGGTGATCTTTTCGTTCCTCGGTTGGCCAAATCTTTGGGTGCGTTTAGCCAGCCGCCTGGCTCTATTGCCTTTGGTAGCCGGCGTTGCGTATGAACTGAGCCGCTTGGCCACCCGCCAACCGTGGAACCGGTGGCTGGGCTGGTTGATCCGCCCAGCGCTGCTGCTGCAGGGAGCCACTACCCGCGAACCCGACCAAGGCCAGGTGGAAGTTGCTATCGCCGCCCTCCAAGCGGTCCTGGACGCCGAGCCAGAGCTAAACTGCGAATGAGACAGCGGGACGTGTACCTTGTCCCCCTGTGAAACAGCAGGAAGTGTCCGAGACCACTGAGGAAGCCTACAACTGTCATTTTGAGTACTTCGGCCAGCTCAGCATAAACACCGCAAAGAATTCCAAAAGCCCGAGTCTATGGGGTTTTGGGTCCTTTGCTTACTAGCAATATCTGCTGATAGCGTCCTGGAATCTTCACCAAGTCCAGAATAACCATGCCTGGCGTTCTCATCGCTTTCTAGCCGCCCTTGGCGTTTGACCTGAACAAAAGAGAGGTGCACATGCAGTGTTTGACCGATTGCGCGATATAAAGCAGCGTTATGAAGAGTTGACCCGTCTGGCCAGCGATCCGGATGTAATCGCCCGGCAGAACGAATGGCGAGAGTATGTAAAGGAACAGGCAGCGCTGGCTGAAACGGTGGAAGCCTATAATCAGTATCTTAGCGTCAGTGAGCAACTGGCGGCCGCTCTGGAAATGCAGAAGGAAAGCGGCGGCGACGCTGACTTTTTGGCATTGCTGGAGGAAGAGATTGACCAGCTGAAGGAGCAACAGGAGGAACTCACCCAGCAGCTGAAGGTGCTGCTCATTCCCAAGGATCCCAACGACGCCAAGAACGTGATCATGGAGATCCGCGCCGGTACCGGTGGCGACGAAGCGGCCATCTTTGCTGCCGATCTCTATCGCATGTACACTCGTTACGCTGAGCGGCAAGGCTGGGAGATAGAAGTGATGAGCATGAGCGAGAGCGACTTGAATGGCTTCAAGGAAGTGATCTTCCTGATTGAAGGACGAGGCGCTTTCAGCCGCCTCAAGTTCGAGAGCGGAGTGCATCGGGTACAGCGGGTACCGGCCACCGAAGCCAGCGGGCGCATCCATACTTCCACCGCCACAGTGGCCGTGCTGCCCGAGGCGGAAGAAGTGGACGTGCAAATAGATCCCAACGACTTGCGTATCGATACCTTCTGCAGCTCTGGTCCAGGCGGACAGAGCGTGAACACCACCTATTCGGCTGTGCGCATGACTCACCTGCCTACCGGTTTGGTGGTGTCCATGCAGGATGAAAAGTCGCAGATCAAGAACCGCGAGAAGGCGCTGCGCGTGCTGCGCTCCCGACTGTTGGAGCTGGAGCAGGAGAAGCAACACAGCCAGTTGGCCGAGACCAGGCGCAGCCAGGTGGGGACCGGCGATCGCAGCGAGCGTATCCGCACCTATAACTTCCCTCAGGGTCGGGTGACTGACCATCGCATCGGCCTCACTGTGCATAACATCAGCGCCATCATGGACGGCGATATCGACGACATCCTGCAGGCACTGATTACCGACAATCAACTGCAGAACTTGTCCTCCCATGAATAGGATGAACAGGCAGCGCGCTTGGCAGTGGGGAACGGCAGAGCTGCAGCAAGCACAGGTGGCGGACGCCCGTTGGCAGGCTGAATTGCTACTTCGAAGCGCGCTCCGCGAAACGCGGGCGCGCTTCTTGGCTGCTCTGTCCCAGGAAATTGACGACAAGTCCTGGCAGCACTTTGTGCGTTGGATAGACGCCCGCAGCCAGGGCACCCCGCTGCAATACTTGATAGGTAGCCAGGAGTTCATGGGGTTGGAGATTGCGGTTACCCCGGCCGTGCTGATCCCCCGGCCGGATACGGAAGTCCTGGTGGAGCAGGCTATCCGGTTGCTGGAGTGCCACCCCGCGCCCCGCGTGGCCGATTTGGCCACCGGCAGCGGGGCCATTGCCCTGGCCTTGGCCCACCATCTGCCCCGGGCTCAGGTGATAGCCACCGACATATCTCAGGAGGCACTGCAAGTAGCACAGGCTAATGCCGCTCGCCTAGGGTTAACGGAACGCATCCAGTGGCACCTGGGGTCTTGGGCGGAGCCGCTGATCGGGGGGCCTCCCCTGCAGGCCATCGTTTCCAATCCCCCTTATCTCCCCTCTGCAGCTATCGCCACCCTCAGTGCTGACGTGCGCCGCGAACCGCGCTTGGCTTTGGATGGCGGGTCGGATGGTCTCGACTGCTATCGGGCGCTGATCCCACAAGCCAAGACGCTTCTTGACCCCGACGGCCATTTGCTGCTCGAGGTCGGTGCTGGCCAGGCATCCGACGTTTGCCAGCTGCTGCGTCGCGCCGGCTTCCGTCGCCTGCACACCGTCCCCGACCTGGCCGGCATCCAGCGGGTCGTTATTTCGTCCCCCGAAAGATACACCGGGACGCGTACCGCGTATCCTTCGGTAGTCGAAAATACGGCTCTCACACACTGATGTGTACCTAGAATGCCAAGGGTCATATCCCTCGTCCGGGTAGCACTGCAGGCAGACGAAACATCCTCGCGGATTTTTGGGCTTCTCCCCAAAAAACCACCTTTCCGCTGTTGACACACTGGCTAAGATTGCTATAGAATAAATCCGAGCAAAGCGCTCGGATTTATTTTTGGCGATAATCCCGAGAGGATTGCTCAGAATTTTTCGGCATATTCCTGACTAATTCACTCAGAATACATAACGGCAAGGGGGCGAATAGATGCGATTATCCACCAAGGGTCAATACGCAGTGAGGGCGATGTTGGTGCTGACGGTGCATCAAGCCGAAGCGCCCATTCCGCTTCGACGGGTGGCGCAGCTAGAGGATATCTCCGAGCAATACTTGGAGCAGATTTTTGTGGACTTGCGCAAGCATAAGCTGGTCACCGGTGTGAGGGGAGCTGCAGGAGGATACCGCCTTGGCCGCCCGGCAGCTGAAATCACTGCCGGAGACATCCTGCGAGCAGTGGAAGGGCCGATTGCCCCGGTGGAGTGTGTGCGTCACAACCAGTCGGGGGCCTGCGAGCGGGCTAACGTATGCGTTACCCGGGAATTATGGATGAGGCTGCGGGATAGTATGTCCGCAGTGCTGGATCATACCACTCTGGCTGACCTGGCGCAGATGACAGTACAGCCAGTGGACAAGGAGGCAAACAGCTGATGCGCTCTGTGTACTTGGATCACGCCGCCACTACCCCGGTTCATCCCGAGGTGCTTAGTGCCATGCTGCCCTACTTCAGCGCCGATTACGGCAACGCTTCCAGCGTGCATCACTTTGGTCGCAAAGTTCGCATCGCCGTCGATCAGGCTCGCTCTTCCGTGGCTGAGGCCATCGGCGCCAAGCCACAGGAGATTTACTTCACCAGCGGTGGCACCGAGGCCGATAACCTCGCGATTTTGGGCACCGCCCGCCAGCTGGCGAACAAAGGCAAGCACATCATCACCAGCGGCATCGAGCACCACGCAGTTCTGGAGACCTGCCAGGCGCTGGAGAAGCAGGGATACGACGTCACCTATCTGCCGGTGGACGAAACCGGCTTGGTGCGGGTGCAAGATGTGGAGGCGGCTATCCGTCCAGACACGATTTTGATCACCATCATGCATGCCAACAACGAGATTGGCACCATTCAGCCCATTGCCGAGATTGGTGCACTAGCCAAGGCCAAAGGAATTGTTATGCATACCGACGCCGTACAATCGATGGGCAGCCTGCCGATCAAGGTCGACGACTTGCAGGTGGATCTGCTGTCCTTCTCCGCCCACAAGATCTACGGACCCAAAGGGATAGGCGCGCTGTACGTGCGCCGCGGTACCCGCCTCAAACCGATTTGGTATGGCGGCAGCCAGGAGCGTAAGCTGCGCACCGGCACCGAGAACGTACCCGGAATTATTGGGCTGGCCAAGGCGGTGGAGTTGGCAGTACGGGAGCGCGAGCAGCGCAATGCCCACCTGAAGCAGTTGCAGCGCAAGCTGATCGCCGGTTTGACCAGTGTGCCGGATGTCACCCTCAACGGGCACCCAGAGCAGCGCCTGCCTGGTAACGTGAACATCAGCGTCAAATATGTTGAGGGGGAATCGTTGATTCTCAGTTTGGATATGAAAGGCATCGCCGTTTCCTCGGGCTCGGCCTGCACCTCCGGCTCCTTGGAGCCATCCCACGTCCTGCTCTGCATGGGGCTGGATCACCTACAAGCCCACGGCAGCCTGCGCCTGACGTTGGGAAAAGACAATACCGAAGAGGATATCGATTACGTGCTCAGCGTGTTTCCGGAGATAGTTGAGAGGCTGCGCTCCATATCTCCGCTTTACCACAGGGGGAGGAATGAATAAATGAACACCATGTACAACGAGAAAGTGATGGACCACTTCACCAACCCGCGCAACGTGGGAACCATTGAGAACGCCGACGGAGAGGGCGAAGTTGGCAACGTGACCTGTGGCGACATCATGCGCATCTACATCAAGGTGGACGAGGACGAGCGCATCACAGACATCAAGTTCCAGACCTTCGGCTGCGGCGCAGCCCTGGCCACCAGCAGCATGGTCACCGAGATGGTCAAGGGCAAGACCATCGAAGAAGCGCTGCGCATCACCAACAAGGATGTAGCCAGGGAACTGGGCGGCCTGCCGCCGATCAAGATGCACTGCTCCAACCTGGCAGCCGACGCGCTGCGGTCAGCGGTGGCTGACTACAAGCTGCGCAAGGGAGTTCATGAGGCAGAAGCTGTTAAAGAGGCCAAGTAACTACCCCTAATGTGACGCGGGGACGGATCTTTTGTCACACAAGTGTGACAAAAGATCCGTCCCCGCGTCACATATCACATGCCTACGGCACCAGCCTGGTCCTATCTCGCGGGAAGAGCGTTGCTTGGCGCACGTTTTCCAAGCCCAGCAAACGGGCAGTCAGGCGCTCCAGGCCGATGGCGAACCCCCCATGGGGCGGCGCTGCCAGCCGGAAAGCCTCCAAATAGAACTCATATCCCTCTGGATTGAGCCCCCGTTCGCGCATCGCAGCCAGCAGTTCTGGCAGGCGATGAATGCGCAGGCCTCCCGTAGTCACCTCCATGCCATTCAGCAGCAGGTCAAAGGAGCAGGTTAGGTCAGGAGCATCCGGGCAGGTCAGGGCGTAGAAGGGCCGCACCGCCTTTGGGTAGCGGGTGACAAACATCGCCGGCACGCCCCATTTCTCCAGCGTATGCTGGCAAAGCAGCCGTTCGCCCTGTGGGTCCAAGTTGCCCTCGGGTGAAGGATGTCCGTAGCGGCTAAGCAGCAGCTGCTGAGCCTCGGCCAGCGTTACCCGGGGAACATTGTTTAGGCGCGGCAGTCTCACCCCCAAGGCGGCCAGCTGCGGCTGACACCGCTCCCGCACCCTGTCCAGCACAAACAATAGCAGCTGATTCTCCAGATCCATCAGCTCATTCTCGTCCGTAACGAAACCCATCTCCAGGTCCAGGCTGATGAACTCGTTGGTGTGGCGGCTGGTGTTGTGCTCCTCCGCCCGAAAAGCGGGTGCCACCTCAAACACCCGTTCCAGCCCCGCCGCCACCAGCATCTGCTTATAGAACTGCGGGCTCTGGGCCAAGAAGGCCGGCTGCTCAAAGTATTGCAGCGGGAACAGCTCCGCGCCCCCCTCAGTCCCGGTGGCGACAATCTTCGGCGTTTGCACTTCTGTAAACCTGCGCTCTGCCAGGAAGTCACGGAAAGCCTGGCAGATGACCGCCTTCACATGAAACACCGCTTGCACCTCTGGGTGTCGCAGGCTGAGCACCCGATGGTCCAACTGCAGGTCCAGCCCCGCCTTCACTTGCGGCTGGTTCACTTCAAAGGGCAATTCGCCCGGTGCCTCCGTCAGCACCTCCACTGCCGTGGCCTGCACCTCGTAGCCCTGCGCAGAGCGACTGCTCACCACAGTCCCCCGCACCAGAATCACGCTCTCCAGTGGAGGATCCGCCTTGGCCAATGCTCCCGTCAGCACCACCTGTACCCAGCCGCTGCGGTCCCGCAGCACCCAGAAGGCCAGCTGTCGGCCCACCTGCCTGCTGCGCTGCAACCAACCTGCAACTTGCACCTCCCGCCCCATCTGCGCTGCCAACTGATCACAAAACACTCTTTCCGCAAACAAAAACAGCACCCCCAAGACAAAATTACCCCTTCTCGTAACAGGGACGAGAAGGGGCTGCCCGCGGTGCCACCCTGGTTGATGCCGTCGCTTTCGTGCGGCATCCAACTTGGCTTTCTGTAACGGGAAAGCCCCGGCCTGCTTGTTCACAGGCTGCTCCTTCGATGTCCTTCACTGTAGTATCGGCCCCAGGCTTGCACCATCCCTGGGTCGCTTCGGCCAATCTCTGCAGCTACTCTCCGAGCTCATCGCAGTTAATAGCAATATCATATCTGCAAGGGAACGACCCGTCAACCACATCGGTTCAAGCGAGTGAAGAGCACTAAACCCCCCAAGCGCTCCGGAGCCAGCCTGGTCCTAGCGAGGCGCGTCCCCTCGCTTCCCAGTGCTGCTCCCCAGCAGCGCTGTCTCAGCCCTTCAGCAGCATCTCTGCCACCCGGTAGACGTCTCCAGCTCCCATGGTAAACAGCAGGTCCCCCGGCCTAAGCTCCTGGCGCAGATACTCGGCCGCCTGCTGCAGCGAGCCGATATACTGGGCGTTAGGGTGCACGGCTTGCATCTGCTCCGCCAGTTGCGCACTGTTCACCCCGTAGGTATCCTTCTCCCTTGCCGCATAGATGTCGGTGACGATCACCAGATCAGCTTCTTCAAATGCCTGCGCGAATTCACGCATCAGCGCCTTTGTCCGGGTGTATGTATGGGGCTGGAATACACAAATCAGCCGCTTCGGCCGGTAGGTCCTGCCGGCTGCCAGCGTGGCTTTGATTTCAGTGGGATGATGGGCGTAGTCATCGTAGATGGCCGCCCCATTGCACTCCCCTTGGTAGTCGAAGCGCCGGTGGGTGCCGCGGTATTCCCCCAACTTTTCGGCCATCACAGCTGGGGCCAACCCGGCCAAGTGTCCCACGGCGATAGCCGCCAGGGCGTTCTGCACGTTATGCCCTCCTGGCACCCGCAACTTCACGCTCGCCTGTGGCTGGCCGTGATGCACCGCCGTGAAGGTGCTACCTCCGGCCTCCAGCTGCAGGTCAGCTACCGTCCAATCGGCGCTGGACTCCAACCCATAGCTGACCACCGGGCAGCCGAGTCCTGGCAGGATGCTCCGCACATTGGCATCGTCTACGCAGGCTACCAGGGTGCCGTCCTCTGGGATCAACTCCGCAAAGCTGCGGAAGGTGCGCTTAATCTGCTCAATATCCTTGAAATAGTCCAAGTGATCGGCGTCGATGTTCAGAATCACACCGATATTCGGCTTTAACGACAAGAAATTATCAAAGTACTCGCAGGCCTCTGCCACCAGGAAGTTGCCATTGCCCACCTTGACGTTGCCGTTGAGCGATTCCAATTCTCCCCCCACCAGCACAGTGGGATTACAGCCAGCTAAGTCCAGCATCACTCCCAACATGGCAGTGGTGGTGGTCTTGCCGTGGGACCCGGCAATGGCAATGCCACGGGTGGCTTCCGCTATCAGGTCGCCCAACAGCTCTGCCCGGGCGTAAATCGGGATGCCCAACTCCTTAGCCCGTACCAATTCTGGGTTATCTGGCTTTACCGCCGATGTGTAGACGATCACATCCGCCCCGTGCACGTTTTCGGCGCTATGGGTGAACGTGATGGTGGCTCCGGCGTTCTGTAGCCGATCGGTGAGGTTGGACTCACGCAAATCCGAGCCGCTCACGGTCCAGCCCCGGTTAAGCATGATCATCGCCAAGGCACTCATGCTAATTCCGCCGATGCCGATAAAGTGAATATGCTTTGGTTTACCTAGATCCAGCATGGAAGGCATTATGTAATAACCTCCTAACTTATCTGCAGCGCCTATGTACCCAGGGAAAACCATAGAATATACTATGTTTACCCCAAGTATGCGGTTACTATGCTGCTATTCGTCATCGCTTCGCCAGTCCCTGCTTGGCTTTGCCCACAGCAGGAGACTATTGTTGATGCCTAGAACCTAAACGGGGAGGTGATTTGCCGCCATGGATTTACATCAGCGCTTGCGCCTGCTGACCAAGCTAGTTCCCGAACAGCCTGCCAACGTTGCCGCGGCACCCGTCTGCCTCGGACAGGATTTTGAGCTGCCTGCCGAGGAAAGAAGCCTTTCGGAACCAACGACAGAACTGGCTGCCTTGGCCGATGCATGCCTTTTGGCTGAACTAAAGGAATTTGACTGGCGACAGGTTGCCTTTATAGATACCGAAACCACCGGGCTGTCCACCGGAACCGGTACCTACGTCATTCTGCTGGGCATCGGCACCATCTTCGAGGGCAGTTTGCGGGTGCGCCAATACTTCCTGCCGGAGCCTGCCGCTGAAGATGCTTTCTGGCAACAGGTACTGCCAGAGCTACAGCCATTCCCGGTGCTCTGTACCTTCAATGGTAAGAGTTACGACCTTCCCCTGATCAACACCCGCTTGACGCTGATGCGGCTGCCCCCGTTGGCACCGCAAGCTCACTTGGACCTGCTCTATCCCGCCAGGCGTCTCTGGCGCAGGATTTTGCCCAGCTGTGCTCTGCAATCCTTGGAGCAGCACCGCTTGCATTCGCAGCGGGAGGACGACTTGCCCGGGGCGCTAATCCCTTCTATATATTATGATTACCTAAAAACCGGCGATAGAAAACTACTGCAGGGCATCTTTCTGCACAATCGGCGCGATGTCTTTAGCCTGATGGAGTTGGCGCTGCAGATGGCTGTCAACTGCGCCCAGCCGCAAGCGCATTTTGGACGGGCGGAGGAATTTTTTGGCCTGGCCGAAGCGCACTTGCGCAACGGTCAGACCGGTGCAGCCTTGGATATGATTGGCTTGGGATTGGCCAGGCCTGGCGATCAGCGCCTGAAACGGCAGTACCTGCAAAGACTAGCCAAGTTGCACACGCGGTTAGGAGAATACGAGCAGGCGGAGGCCGCCTGGAGCGAGCTGGCTGCCCTGGAACCCCTGTCGCCTACGGCACAAGTTGAGTTGGCTAAACTCTATGAGCATCGGCAGCGGAACCTGTCGGCCGCCTTGCGCGCCGCCAGGCAGGCACTGGCCATATGTCGGCGGCGGGAAAGCATGGGGATACCTGCGCCAGCCGCCGAGAGAGCAGCTTTAGCCAAGCGGCTACAGCGACTGGAGCGCCGCTGGGAGCGAGCGGCGGCCAATATGGATCTCAGAAAGGAAGGAGTGCATCCGGTCAATGATAGATAAACTGCTGCGAACTAAGGATGTGCAACGGTTGCTGCAAGCACTCCTCTGTCTGCAGACAGAGGAGGAGGCGGGCCAGCTGCTCACCGATATCTGCACCGTAGGCGAGCTAAAAACATTGGCCCAGCGGCTGGAGGTGGCTTCCTTGCTGCGGTCCGGATACACCTATAGTCAGGTGGAGGAGATGACCGGAGCCAGCACCGCCACCATCAGCCGCGTAAAACGGTTCCTGCAATATGGTGCCGGCGGCTACGAACTAGTCCTCAGCCGCATGGAAGAATAGAATGACACGCGGGGACAGTCCCCTCGTGTCGCTCTCCGGAAGTTTGCTCGCCAGGATGAAACTTCGGCGGCCTGATAGCGTATAGACTATTGGACGCAGGGAGGAGATGGTCATGTATTTGAGTAGAACAGAGGCGGCAAGGGGAGTGAGGCAAAGAAGAGTTGCTAGAGCAGCGGCCTGCGCGGTGCTGTGCCTGTTTCTCTTTGCGGCCACAGTGCAGGCGGCACCACCAGAGGTTGAATTTCCCGAGCCCTTGGGGTTAGTCAATGACTATGCCAATGTGATCGACAGCGCTTCGGAACAGGCCATCTGGCAGGTGGCGGCCAACCTGTGGCAAGAGAAGGGTATCGAGCTGGCGGTGGTCACCGTGGATACTACGGCTCCACTGGATATTTACACTTACTCTTATCGACTATTTAAGGAATGGGGCATCGGCGACCAGCACCTAAACAATGGCCTGCTCGTCTTGCTCAGCGTCGGAGAGCGAGAAATCAACGTTGAGGTCGGCTTGGGGCTCGAGGGAGACCTGAACGATGCCAAGGTTGGGCGTGTTCTGGATCGAGCGGTGCCACAATTGGCTGAGCACCAATTTGGGCCTGGCTTACTTACCGTCAGTGAGCAGTTGGCTATCGAATTGTCTCAGGTCGAGGGCGAGGGCAAGTCGCTATGGTCCGGGATGCCGCAGGTGGGCGGTATAGCAGTCTTTGGGTCTGGTTATCTGTTGGCGATCATCTTAGCTGCCATCTTTCGTCAGAACTGGTTGCTCTATCTCTTGCTCCGTCTGCCTGCCAGCATTATGTTTGGCGGCCGGGGCCGACGCGGAGGCGGCGGCTTTGGTGGAGGCGGCTTTGGCGGTTTTGGCGGAGGACGGAGTGGCGGGGGAGGCGCCAGTCGGCGCTTTTGATTGGATTCAGTTAAGCATAAAATGCTGAAGTCATAGAGAGGAGAATGCTAATGAAGAGATTTTCTTGGCTGATTGTGCTGGCAGTGGTAGCCGTATTGGCCTTGAGCCTGATTGGCAGCTATAACCGGATGGTCAGCCTCACTCAGAACGTTGATGGTGCTTGGGCTCAGGTGAACACGCAACTACAGAGCCGCTATGATTTGATCCCCAATTTGGTGGAGACCGTAAAAGGATATGCGGCTCACGAGCAACAGGCGATTTCTGCTGTAACGGAGGCTCGTGCTGCCATGATGGGCGCGACCAGCGCAGCGGAGCAGCAAACTGCTGCCAATCAGCTGGAGTCGGCTCTTGGAAGGCTGTTTGTGATTGTGGAGAATTATCCGCAGTTGAAGGCTGATACGGTGTTCATCGGACTGCAAGATGAACTGGCTGGTACCGAGCGACGGATTGCTGTTCAGCGCATGGAGTTCAACGACCGGGTAAGAGAATATAACACCTATATCGCCCGCTTCCCGGCAGTGCTGATGGCTAAAATGTTCGGATTCGAACAGCGCGCCTACTTTGAGACTACTGCCGGTGCCGATCAGGTACCCCAAGTCAATTTCGGAAATTAGTGCTACCAAACCTAATCTCTCCCTCCGTCATGGCTGCGGCCATACCATCTTCCTCTTCAGAGGGAGGCAAGCTTAGCCCCCTCTTGGAGGGGGCTGTCACGAAGTGACTGGGGGAGCTCAACGGGGCTGTCGCGCGACAGCCCCTTCTTGATCCCTTGGACACGGCAACTAGCGCATTGGCGATGCTTACACTGTCCAGGCAGGGCATTGGGTAAGCAGTCATCAGCCAACTTGTCCGCGAATAGACTGTTAAGGAACAAGCAGTCTGGGGAAAGCTACGAGCGCATGCAGGCAAGGCCGCTTGATGGCGAGGAGGTATTCGATGTTCTGGAAGACGGTTTTGACCACTTTTGGGCTAGTCTTCTTGGCCGAGTTAGGTGACAAGACTCAGTTGGCCACCATGCTGCTGGTGGCTCAGAACAAGTCTCCGCTGGGCGTATTTCTTGGCTCTGCATCAGCGCTGGTGGCTAGCTCGGTGGTGGGGGTGTTGGCCGGCACTGCTCTAACCCGCATCATTCCGGCCAACTATCTGCAAGTTGGCGCTGGTGTGGCCTTTATCCTTATCGGCGTATTGCTGGTCACCGGCAGGGTCTAGTATCTGTCACCGCCACGCCCAATCCCTTGACGCCCCCCAGTCGCTGCTATACAATATTCCCCAAAGCGATGAATGGAAGAGTAGCAAAGTCGTGCTCTGCCACAGCGAGCCGGGCGGGTGGAAGCCGGTGCAGGGGGACGTTGTGAAGCGCATCCAGGAGCTGATAGCATCGCCAGGCGATGCCTTCCGGCAGCGGCCGTTATCCGCTAAAGCAGGGCGTAAGCCAAGCAGAGTGGCACCGCGGGAAACCTCTCGTCTCTAGCAGGATGAGCAGGTTTTTTCTTTTCCACAGCGAGGGTCCCGTCACACCAAGCTTAGTGAGAAACAAGCGCACTCAATCAGATGATAGATGATGAAGGAGGCACGCGAAGATGTTGATGTTTAAACAGCAAATAGCCGCCAACCTAGCACCTCTGTTGGGGTGGGATGAGCAGCGGGTGATTGCCGCCCTGGAGATTCCGCCTAACAGCCAGATGGGAGACCTGGCTTTCCCTTGTTTTCCGTTGGCCCGGGAGTTGCGCAAAGCTCCTCCCGCCATCGCACAGGATTTGACGCAGCGCATTTCTCCGCCGCAGGCGGTGCAAGAGTGCCGCGCGGTAGGAGGCTACTTGAACTTCTTCTTAGATAAACAGCAATTGGCCCAGCAGGTGCTGCAGGCCGTGAGCAAAAGCGGCAATGCTTTTGGCAACAGCGACCAGGGGGAAGGCAAGAATATTGTTATCGATTTCTCCTCCCCCAACATCGCCAAGCCCTTCGGGGTGGGGCATCTGCCCACCACCATGATCGGCAACTCCATCAGCAAGCTGTATCAGGCGCTGGGTTACAATGTGGTGCGGATCAATCACTTGGGAGACTGGGGCACCCAGTTTGGCACGCTAATCGTGGCTTACCTGAAGTGGGGTGACAACGATCCCCTGGAAGAGGACCCGGTGCAGAAGCTGTATCGGCTCTATGTGCGCTTCCATCAGGAGGAGGAACAGCATCCCGAGTTGCGGGATGAAGCCCGCAGTTGGTTTAAGCGCCTGGAGGAAGGCGACGAATCGGCCCGCCGCCTATGGGATCTATTCTGTACCACCAGCCTACGTACTCTGCAGGCGCTCTATCAGCGCTTGGGGGTGGAATTTGATCATTACACCGGGGAGAGCTTCTATGTGGATATGTTGCCCGAAACGATCCAGCGGGTGCAGGCAGCCGGCATCACCGAAGTCAGCGATGGGGCCCTGATTGTCCCGCTGGGGGACGACTTGCCGCCTTGCTTGCTGCAAAAGTCCGATGGTGCCACCTTATATGCCACCCGCGACCTGGCCGCTCTCTTCTATCGGCACCAGCAGTTTAACCCGGAGCGCCTGCTTTACGTGGTGGCCATGGATCAGTCGCTGCACTTCCAGCAATTGAAGCTGGTGCTCGGCCGCATGGGGCTTGGCTGGGCAGACGATGTGGTGCACATTCCCTTTGGGCTGGTGCGTCTGCCCCAAGGGAAGATGTCCACCCGTCGCGGTCAGATGGTGCTGTTTGAGGATTTGTTGGAAGAAGCCATCTCACGCATCGATGCCATCATCGCCGAGAAGAACCCGGGGTTGCAGAACCGCCAGCAGGTGGCGGAAGATGTGGCTTTGGGAGCGATCATCTTCAGCAATCTGAAGAACAGTCGCATCAAGGACATCATCTTTGACTGGAATGAGATGCTCAATTTCGATGGCGAAACCGGCCCCTATCTGCAATATACCCATGCCCGGGCGCTCTCCGTGCTGCGCAAGGCGGGCAGCGCCGGCAGCGTCGGTGAAGACCTAAGCGGCATTGCCGATCAAGAATCACAAGCAGTGCTCAAGCTACTTAGCCAATTCCCAGAAGTGATCGAGCGTGCCGCTCAGGCCTATGAACCCTCTACCTTATCGCGCTACGTGCTGGACTTGGCGCAGGCCTTCAATCGCTTCTACAACAGTTGTCGCATCCTGGGTGAAGCGCCGGCCATCGAGCAGAGCCGCTTGGCCTTGGTCGCGGCAACTGCCACCGTGCTCAGGCGCGGGCTGGAGCTGCTGGGCATGAAGGCCCCCGAGCAGATGTAACCTTTGTCCATCGCGCACCGCCTGGATTGTCCTGAGTGGAACTGCCCAGCAAGCGGTATGCTACTAGCAACACCGTCAGGTGTTGCGGGCAATAAAGTGATTGTTGCAGAGCAACCATCAGCTTGTACCTACTAGCAACACCGTCAGGTGTTGCGGGCAATAAAGTGATTGTTGCAGAGCAGCTATCGCTGTGTTCGCTACACCTGGACTACGCAGCGTAAGGAGGCAGTTGCATGGCTCGCAGGATGAGATGCCGTCCCCGGATCATGCCCGAGGTGTTCAAGTGGGGCGACACCAATCCCCATTGGGACCAGGCGGTGGATGAGTACTTGCAGGTAAGGCATGCCAACCGGCTTTGCGACCTGATCAATCGTCGCGGCCAGCGGGACGGTGGCGGTCAGTAATCCCTATTGGTTTGATAGACAAGGCCTAAGCGTATATGATTCAGATAGAGCTAGCGCGCGGCATGGAACCGCGGGATCGGAGGTGGCTGATGAGCGAAGAGAGAAGCGCCGGAGGAATTGTCTTTTGCGGCGAACAGGCGTTGGTGCTCCGTAACTTTCGAGGAGAATACGTCTTTCCTAAAGGACACATTGAGGCTGGCGAAAGTCAGCTACAGGCTGCCTTGCGCGAGGTGGCCGAAGAGTCAGGCCTAACCCCGCAGGTGGTCTGCTTTCTCCAGGACACCTGCTACCGCTATCGGCGACCGGACGGCACCTGGTGCCCGAAGCGGGTTTCCTGGTATCTAATGGAAGTCCGTGAACGAGACATCGTGGTGGATAACCAAGAAATCAACTGGGGTGCTTTTCTGCCGCCAGAGAAGGCTTTGGAGCTACTCAGCCATCAGTTGGATCGGGAACTGCTGCTGACAGCGATTCAGCTGCGTGTGGCCGCTGGCCAGGGGAAAGCAGATGCGTAAAGTTTTGGTGGTTGATGACGAGCCGAGTTTGGTCAAGGGGCTGTTGCTCACCCTATCCCAGGCTGGCTACAGCGCCGAAGCGCTGGATAACGGTCTGGACGTTTTGCCCCGCCTGTCCAAGGGAGATATCGACTTGGTGTTGTTGGACGTGATGCTGCCTGGTCAGGATGGCATCAGCGTCTGTCGAGACTTGCGGGCTGCTGGCTGGCGTCTGCCGGTGATCATGCTTTCAGCAAAAGGGGAAGCCATCGACCGCATTCTAGGGCTGGAGATCGGTGCCGACGATTACTTGGTGAAGCCGTTCCACAGCCGGGAGCTGCTGGCTCGCATGAAGGCTGTCTTGCGGCGGCAAGGGATGAGTGACCACCAGCCACAGCTCAAGTTTGAGCATTTTACCATCGACCTGCATCGGCGTCAGGTCAGCCGGGAAGGGCAAGTGGTGGATCTGACCGCCAAGGAATACGATCTCCTGCTGTTCCTGGCTAACCATCCGGGGCGGGTCTGGTCCCGCGAACAGCTGCTGCAACAGGTTTGGGGATATGACTATTTGGGCGACAGCCGCACGGTGGACGTACACATCCATCACCTGCGGGATAAGCTGGAGCCAAGTTCGGGGCGTCCCCAGTACATCCTCACCTCCCGAGGACATGGCTACTATTTCCGCGAGGGGCAATAGCCATGTGGCGGCGGCTGGTTGTTTCCTATGGTGCTTTATTCGTCTGCAGTCTGTTGGTGTTGGCGGCACTGGTCTATGGTGCGGTGATGCTGCACCTGCTGACGCAGCAGCAAACGGCGCAGCTGATGCAGGCTCAAATCATGTCCACCGGCCTGTCTCGGCTGAGCGCAAGTGAGCAGGAGCGCTCTCTCACTGCCCTCCGCCAGCAGTTCCCAGGTAGGTTGTTGCTACTTGATCAGAGCGGCGCAGTCTCCTTTGATACTTTCGCTTCCTATGTAAAGGGCACAGACATGTCTTCCTACCCCGAGGTGGCGCAAGCGCTAGCCGGAAAGCCGGCAGCTAATCACTACCGGGGAAAGGGACTTTGGGCGATGCAGGCCGCCGTTCCTGTCTGGCAAGGGCGGGAAGTGGCGGGGGTGCTGCTCTATGTGCAGTCGTTGCAGCCGTTGTCCCAAAACCTGAGGCAGCTGGCGTGGCTGCTGATATCCAGTGGCTTGTTGGTGCTGCTGTTGACCTTCGTCGTCAGCGGAGCTGTGGCTGGGCGCATCACGCGTCCTTTGAAACGCCTGGACACAGCCGTGCAAGCACTAACCCGCGGCGAGGCCCATCAGCGGCTATCGGCCATTGGGCGGGATGAATTGGCAACCCTCACCCGCAATTTTAACCTGATGGCCGAGCGTCTGCAGCAGCTGGAACGGCAGCGGCGGCAGTTCTTATCCGATGCAGCCCACGAGTTGCGCACACCGCTAGCTTCTCTGCAAGCTTTGCTGGAGCCGCTGGCCGAGGGTGCTGTCTCGCTGCCAACAGAGCAATACCGCGAGTTTCTATGCGATGCGTTGGCCGAACTAGGCCGCCTGCATCGCCTGGTGGAAGAGTTGTTGCAGCAAAGCCGCTTGGAGGGGACGGTGCAACTGCAGAAGACCACCCTAGACCCGTCCCAGCTGGTGCATTCAGTGCTCCGTCTGTTGGCTGGAGCTGCTGACGTGGCCGACGTTCAACTTGTACATCGCTCTCTGGAGCAACCCCTTCGCCTGATGGCCGACGGCGAGAAGCTGAAGCAGGTGGTAGTCAACCTGGTGGACAACGGCATTAAGCATAGTCCCCCTGGCAGTGCAATTACTGTTACCGAGGCCTTGACTGCCACCGACTACCTGCTGGTCGTCGCCGACCAGGGCAGTGGAATTGACCCCGACGATTTGCCTCACATCTTTGAACGCTTCTACCGTGGGGATAAGGCCCGCCGACGGCGCTCGGGAGGCAGTGGCCTGGGTTTGGCCATCGCTTTACGGATTGCAGAATTGCATGCAGGAAGCATCACTGCCGAAAGCGAACTTGGTAAAGGCAGCAGGTTTACGTTGCGGCTGCCCAGGCAAGACAGCCTGGAACTGTAAAGCGCCAAGCCTTGGCATCGGTGATGCCAGCCAGTTCCTGGCTAGATTGGTGCCTTGACGCCGATCGGTCATGTGTGTTTCATTGAGTATTGAAGTCGGGGGAGGGGTCTTACTTGCTAAACCAAACGAGAGTGACCAAGTTGCAGCAATTGGCACAACGGGAGCAACTGACCGCCTTTGTGGTGGCACCCAGTGCCAGCATGTTCTACCTGGCCGGATTCACCATGGGGCTGAGCGAGCGCCCGGCATTCCTGGTTGTGCCGGCAGGAGGGGAGAGTTTTTTCTGTTGTCCGTCCTTCGAAGCCGATCGGGTGCAGCGGTCATCCGGTATCACTGATTTGCTCACCTATACCGACGAGGTCGGTCCGGGTGGCTTGGTGCCCGGATTAAAGGAACGGCTTCGTCCAGGCAGGATAGCCTTTGAGTTTCGCTCCTGCCGACTGTTGGAGTACGATGTGGTGGCCCAGGCGGTGGACCTGCAGCTGGTAGATGCTCGCCCTTATCTGGCAGAGTTGCGCATGGCCAAGGACGAGGTGGAGCGGACTGCGATGCAGCGGGCGGCCGATGCCGTCAACGCCCTGCTGGATGGAATCAAGGATGCGCTGACCCCAGGAGTGACTGAGCAAGAGCTGCTGGCTGCGGGTGTGGCGCGGATGAAGCAGGAATACCCCGATGCCAAGCTGGCCTTCGGCACCGTCCTGGTGGGAGAACGCACAGCGATGCCTCACGCATCCACCGGGGATCAGGCACTACAGCCCGGCGATTTGGTGATCGCCGATGTCGGTGCCATGATCGATGGTTATGTCTCCGATATTACCCGCACTTTCGCCACGGGGACGCTTTCCGATCAGCTCAATCAGGCCTATGACCTGGTGCTGGCAGCCAATGCCGCCGCCCGTGCCGCAGCCAAACCCGGAATGACGGCCAAAGACTTGGACGAGATCGCTCGTCGGGTCATCCGCGACGGCGGGTTCGGGCCCCAGTTCAGCCATCGCCTGGGACATGGCTTGGGACTGGAAGTGCACGAAGAACCATACATCGTGGCCAGCAACGATCAGATCCTGAAACCGGGCCATGCGTTCACCATCGAGCCGGGCATCTATCTCCCGGGCACTGGCGGCATCCGGGTGGAGGATGACGTGATTCTCACCCAGGATGGGGTGCATGTTTTGACCAGCTATCCCAGGGATTTACGTGCATAAGGGTTTTGGCAGCATGACTTCCGAAAATGCTGGCAACAATTCCATGATTAGATAATCACCAATGGACAACGCAGGTTCTGACGAACATGCTGAGGTACTTACTGACAGCTGCTGGCGCAGCAATCACATGATGGACATCGCAAGTTGCTATGGCAACTAGCTGAGGGGGCGGATGGATTGGCCGATTCGAGACTGAAGCACTTGGCTGCAGCGTGGCCGCAATTGGTGGAGCTTGATGTGCCGATGAGTGAGCACACCACCTTTCGCATCGGCGGCCCGGCCGACGCGTTGGCTGTTCCCACCACCATACCAGAACTGAAAGAGCTGCTTCAATTCTGTGCAAAGCAACAGCTGCCGATCATGGTCATCGGTAGAGGCAGCAATTTGCTGGTGCGTGACGGAGGTTTGCGCGCTGTGGTGATCAAGATCGCCGATGCCATGTCCACCGTCGCCCTGAAAGAGGACGGGCTGCAGGCAGAGGCCGGCATCTCGTTGGCCGCTCTGTCCCGCACTGCGGCTTCGGCCGGCTTTGGTGGTCTGGAGTTTGCCTCGGGTATTCCAGGCACCCTGGGAGGGGCGCTGATGATGAACGCCGGTGCCTACGGGGGCACTATGCAGGATGTGGTGCAACAGGTCACCGCATTGGACAGCGTCGGTAACGAGCACGTCCTATCTGCCGAGGAGCTGGATTTTGGCTATCGCCATTCAGCCTTATTGCAGCGGCAGTTGATCGCCGTCTCGGCTCGGCTGCGCTTGCCAGAGCAGGATCCGATGATCAGCAAGCAGATCATGGCCGATCTGGCCAATCGGCGGCGGGAAAAGCAGCCAATCCATTTGCCTAGCGCGGGCAGCGTATTCAAGCGCCCGCCAGGGCATTATGCAGGCGCGTTGATCCAGCAGGCTGGCCTGATGGGCAAGCGCATCGGCGGGGCAGAAGTCAGCACCCTGCACGCCGGCTTCATTGTCAACATCGGCGGGGCGACCGCTGCCGACGTGGAGAGTCTAATCCAGCATGTGCAGCAGACCGTGTACGATAAATTCGGGGTCTGGTTGGAGACCGAGGTGCGCATCGTCGGCGAGAAAGTCGGATAACCTGCCATAAAACTACACAGACAGAGGGGGACCTACAACAAGATGAGTGAAGGCAAATTGGCACAGGAATTGTATCAGTCTGGCTACAGTTGTGCAGAAGCCGCCTGGTTGGCGATGGCCAAAGACCTATCGGATAAGGAAAAGAACTTTGGATTGAAGCTCTCTGGCGGGTTTGGCGGAGGCGTCGGCTGCGGTAGCGTCTGCGGCGCGTTGGCCGGTGCCGTGCTGGGCTTAGGCGCTTTCTTGGGGCGCGAGCAAGGTGAGCCCAGGCCGGATCAACTGCGGGCGATCACCAAACAGTTGGCAGAGTCATTCGCTGCGAAATTCGGCTCCGTTGATTGCAGCAGCATCAAGCCCGTAGGAGACAACTACCGGGAGCGTTGTGCTGAATATGTAGTCTTCGCGGTGGAAGAGGCGTTACGCCTGCTGGACGAAGCGCTGGAATCCGACGACGACTGCGGCTGACAATAGGCTTCTTGCCCGTGGTACGGGCAACACAGCATTGGATAGTATAAAAGGCCATCCTGTTCCCGCAAAATAAGCGTGAGCGCAAATAGCTTTTGCGAGGAGGGTGGTATCGATGGCCAAGAAAAAGCGGATGCAGCCTGATGAACATTATGGCCTAAACAGCCGTAAGTTGATGGCCGAGCGCCGCGGCGAATTGCACTTGGGTCAAGGATTGGACGAGCATGAAGAGTACATCGTGTCTGACGCCCCTGTTTTGGATATGAAAGGACAGCAGTCCGGCAAGAATCCGCACAAAGGCGATAGCAAGGGGTAAAGACAACAAAAATGCAGGTGGCCGATCAGCCACCTGCATTATCTTCAAAAATGGTCGGGGCGAAAGGATTTGAACCTTCGACCTCACGGTCCCGAACCGTGCGCTCTACCAAGCTGAGCCACGCCCCGTAACAACTGCAAGTGTCATTATAGCACAATGGCATCTCCGCAAGCAATAGCCGTAAATTGGGTGACACGCGGGGACAGTCCCCACGTGTCACTTTGGTGGTGACGAATTATGCAAATTGGCAACGTGGTTCCAAAGAACGCGGTTTGCGCAGCGCCGATGGCTGGGTTCACGGATCAGGCTTATCGCCAGATCTGCAAGCAACACGGTGCTGGTTTGGTTTATAGTGAAATGGTCAGCGACTTGGGTTTGATCTATGATCAGCAAAAGACGAAACGCATGCTCCAAGTCTCGCCAGAGGAAAGGCCGATAGCCGTGCAGATATTCGGCAGCGATCCTGAAGCCATGGGCAAGGCTGCCCGCCTGGCCTGGTCTATCAGCCAGTGCGAGATCATGGACATCAACATGGGCTGTCCCACTCCCAAGATTGTCAGGAACGGTGAAGGGTCAGCTCTCATGAAGGACATTCCCCGCGCCGCAGCGATCGTTAGCGCCGTGGTAAACGCCGTGCCTATCCCTGTAACGGTGAAGATTCGCAAGGGATGGGATCAGGAGCATCCCGCTGCTGTGCCTTTGGCAAAAGCGGCCGCTGCTGCCGGAGCGGCAGCCATCGCTGTACACGGCCGCACCCGGGAGCAGTTCTATAGCGGCAAAGCCGATTGGGACGTCATCCGTCAGGTGAAGCAAGCAGTTTCAATCCCGGTGATTGGAAATGGCGACATCTTCTGTCCCGAGGACGCACAACGCATGATAGAGCAGACTGGCTGTGACGGTGTCATGCTTGCTCGGGGTGCCTTGGGCAGACCCTGGCTGTTTGGACAGGTAGCCGCCATGCTTAGCACCGGCAGCTATGCGCCTGAGCCTGACAACGCGGAAAAGCTCCGCATCGCCCTGCAGCATCTGCACTTGACCGTCCAGTTCAAGGGTGAATATACAGCTATTCGTGAGATGAGGAAAATGCTAGCGGCCTATGTCAAGGGCTTACCACAAGCCGCCCGCGCTCGGGAAGACATCAATCAGGCCAAAAGCCTTGCTGCCCTGGAGGAGGTGCTCCGCGCCACCCTGTCATAGCTTCGTTTGTCCCGCCGGGTTTGGCTAGCTACCGGCCTCCAAGACTCCCCCGTAACTGCGTGACAGCACTCCCAGGCACTTCGTGACAGCCCCCTCTAAGAGGGGGCCGAGACTCCCTCTGGTCTCCCACCTCCCACCTCCCACTTCTCACTTCCCAAACGTATAGCCGTGTCGGATACTGTAGATACTTTGTGTGCACAAACCATTGCACAGCCGTTGTTGGCGTGCTATAATCTGTTCACAAGTATGTGCACAAAGGGGGCCGTGCTGGTGCAGCAGGCAGGAATCCTCGGTTGGGGGTACTATATGCCCAGCCAAGTGCTGACCAATCAAGATCTAGAGCAAATGGTGGATACCAGCGACGAATGGATCAGGACCAGAACTGGTATTCTGGAGCGCCGCATAGCCGACCATTCCGACGCAACCTCTGACTTGGCTATCGCTGCCGCCCGGCAGGCTTTGGACAGGGCAAAATTGGACGCTGCCGAACTGGACTTGATCATGGTGGCGACGGTTACTCCCGACACGTCCTTCCCGTCCACAGCCTGCTTGGTGCAAACGGGACTGCAAGCAACTCGGGCAGCAGCCTTTGACCTCTCAGCCGCCTGCTCAGGATTTATCTACGGTTTATTCCTGGCCAAGAGTCTGATCAACGATGGAACCGTTAAGAACTGCCTGTTAGTCGGAGCGGAGACGCTGAGCCGCATTACCGATTATCAAGATCGCAATACCTGTGTCCTGTTCGGTGACGGTGCCGGGGCATTCGTGCTCGGCCCCAGCGAGGAACATACAATTCGCTGTGTGGAAATTGGTGCCGACGGCAGCGGCGGTCAGCTGCTGCATCTGCCGGCAGGGGGATCCCGTAAGCCGGCCAGCGCAGAGACTGTGAGCAATCATGAGCACTTCATCCAGATGGAAGGGCAAGAAGTGTTTAAGTTTGCCATCTCGAAGGTGCCCGAGGCTAGCCTGCAGTTGTTGGCTAACAATGGGCTGCAGGTGGCAGACTTGGATTGGTTTGTGCCTCACCAGGCCAACAAGCGGATCATCGACTCAGTCAGCAAACGCTTGGGCATACCCCAGGAAAAGGTAGTCGTCAATTTGCAGAACTATGGCAACATGTCTGCGGCGTCAGTTCCCGTCGCTCTAGCCGAGGCGGCAGAGGCAGGAACGTTCCAGCCGGGGCAGCGGGTGCTCTTAGCTGGCTTTGGCGGAGGACTCACCTGGGGCACAGCAATAATCGAATGGTAGGGGGGAGCCACTTGCTGAACACAGCGGTTACTCGCCTGTTAGGAATCGAATATCCCATCCTGCAAGGCGGCATGGCCTGGGTGGCCCAAGCCGAACTGGCAGCAGCCGTTTCGGAGGCCGGCGGGTTGGGGATCATTGGGGCAGGAAATATGCCGGCAGCCGCCTTGCGGGAGGAGATTGAGCGAGCACGGCAATTGACCAAGAAGCCCTTTGGGGTGAATGTGATGCTCATGTCCCCCCATGCGGAACAAGTGCTGCAATTGGTCAGCGAGCTGCGAGTCCCTGTCGTGACCACCGGTGCCGGTAACCCCGGGCCTTATGTGGCTAGCTTACAGGCGCAAGGCATCCGGGTACTGCCGGTAGTTTCATCGGTCGCTTTGGGAAAACGGCTCGCCCGCTTGGGCGTCGATGGACTGATCGCTGAAGGCTGGGAGGCCGGTGGACATATTGGTGACGTCAGCACCATGGCTCTGGTGCCGCAAATGGTGGACGCGGTGCAGTTGCCGGTGATTGCAGCAGGTGGCATCGCCGATGCCCGGGGAGCAGTGGCAGCTTTCGCGCTGGGGGCATCCGGTGTGCAACTGGGCACCCGCTTTGTCTGCAGCACCGAATGCACTGTTCACGTCGCTTACAAAGAGGCAATTCTCAAGGCTGGGGATCGGGATGCGGTGGTCAATGGCTACTCCACCGGGCACCCAGTGCGATCCTTGCGCAATCGCTTTACCCGCCAGTTCCGCGATCTGGAGGCCAACGGCGCTGATTGGCAGCAGTTGGGCGAGTTCGGCGCAGGCAGGCTGCGGCAAGCTGCCAGAGAAGGGGATGTTGCTATGGGTTCGGTGATGGCTGGCCAATCGGCCGGTTTGGTGAAGCAGATCATGCCGGTGCGTGATATTATTCTGGAGATTGTCGGGGACATGAAGACCACTGTTCAGCGATTGGAGGGGTCAATTTGCCAAAGTTAGCTTTGTTGTTTCCAGGACAGGGAGTGCAGACAATCGGCATGGGTCAGGACTTAGCTGAGCACTATCCGGAGGCCTATGATCTCTTTCGGCAAGCAGACCAAGCCCTGGGCTGGTCCATCTCCCAGCTGATCACCGCCGGACCGGTGGAGCAGCTTAACCTGACGCCATATACACAGCCTGCGATCCTGGCTACTTCTCTGGCCTACTATCAGGCGTGGAAACAAGCTGGTGTGCAGGCAGAGGCGGCAATCGGCCTCAGTTTGGGCGAATATAGCGCTTTGGTGGCGGCGGAAGCTATCGATTATCCAACTGCTGTGCGTTTGGTGCATGAGCGCGGCAAAGCTATGGACCAGGGCTATCCGGCGGAAGCTGGTGCGGTGGTGGTGATTATTGGTCTGGAGCGCGAGACGGTGGAGACCATTTGCCGGCAGCAATGCCGCCATGACTCGTTTGTGCAGGCTTCCAATTTCAACAGCCCGGAACAGGTGGTCATTGCTGGCGACAAAGCGGCGGTCGACCGTGCCAGCGCCGCCCTCACCCAGGCGGGTGCCAAACGGGTGGTCCCGCTGTCGGTGAGTGCACCTTTTCACACCCGTCTGCTAGAACGAGCCGGGGAGATCTTCAAGCCACATCTGCAGTCTGCCGGCTGGAAAGCGCCACAGATGACCGTAATCAGCAATGTGGATGCCAGCGTCTACCAGTCAGCCGAGCAGGTGCAGCGGTTGCTGGCGCGGCAAGTCAGCGAACCGATCGAGTTTGCCGCAGGCATTACCCGCCTGCTGGACCTGGGATTCACCCATTTCCTGGAGGTAGGCCCAGGCAGCACTGTGGGGGGAATGGTGAAAAAGATCAATCGCAAAGCGAAGATCTATCGGGCCGAATCGGCCGCGAGTATTGCGGATATGGCCAAGCAAATACGGTTGGAGTTGTTGGGAGGTGCAGCTAATTGAGCGAGCGTCGGGTTGCCCTCGTCACCGGGTCGGCAGGTGCCTTAGGTAGCGCAATTTGCACCGTGTTAGCCTCCAAAGGCTTCGATCTGGTGTTGCATGGCCGCAGGATGGCGCGCCAGCAGGAGTTGGCCGAGCAGTTGTCTGTGCACGGCATCAAATGCCTACCGATGGTTGCAGATCTGCTGGATCCCGCACAGATCGCCGAGATGTTTGACCAAGTGAAGGCCGAATTTGGTCGGTTGGACGTCTTGGTCAACAACGCCGGCGTAAACAAGGATCAGCTCTTGGTGCGAATGACTGAGGAAGACTTTGATTTGGTGTTGTCAGTTAACCTAAAAGCTGCGTTTCTCTGCATCCAGCAGGCAGCCAAGATGATGATGCGGCAACGCTATGGCCGGATCATCAACATCACGTCGGTGGCCGGACAACTGGGGACCTTTGGGCAGGCCAATTATGCCGCTTCCAAGGCGGGACTGATTGCGCTGACTAAGACGGCCGCCCGCGAGCTGGCTGCCCGGCAGATCACCGTCAATGCGGTGGCTCCTGGATTTATCGGTGCTGGCATGACAGACAGCCTGACGGATCAGCAGCAAGAAGCTTTCATTGCCCAGGTGCCCCTCAAGCGGGCGGGTACTCCTTTTGATGTGGCCAATGCGGTTGGTTTCTTGGCTGCTGAGGAGGCAAACTATATTACAGGCCAGGTGCTCGCCGTCAACGGTGGGCTGGCCATGCAGTAGAACGAAAGGAGGTGACAGCATAATGACCACTATCGAGAAGGTGAAAGAGATCATCGCCGATCAACTGGGTCTAGGCGTTGACGAGATCAACGACGATTCCAAGGTAAAGGATGACCTGGGGGCCGATTCTCTGGACATGGTAGAGCTGGTAATGGCTTTGGAGGAAGAGTTCTCTCTGAAGATCGCAGAGGAAGAGCTGCAGAAGATTGTCACCGTTAACGACGTAGCCAAGTACATCGAGAGCAAGGCCTAAGAGGGGGTAGTCAAATGCGAAGAGTCTTTATTACAGGCATTGGCATGGTTACACCTCTTGGTTTGGGCAAGACGATTGTCTGGCAACAGATGAAGGCAGGAGAAAACGGTGTTGGTCCGATCACCCGTTTCGACGCCAGTCAATACCCGACCAGAATAGCGGCTGAAGTCAAGGACTGGCAGCCGGGGGACTTCATGGATAGGAAAGAGGTCCGCAGAACCGATCGCTTTGTGCAGTTCGCCTTGGCTGCAAGCCAAATGGCCGTGGAGGATGGAGGCTTGCAGTTGGAGCAGCTCAATCGGGATCGCGTCGCTGTCTACATCAGTTCTGGAATCGGTGGCTTGGAGACACTGGCTAATCAGCACGAAGTGTTGCTGAGTAAAGGCCCGGACAAAGTCAGCCCCTTCTTGATTCCCATGATGATCGGCAATATGGCGGCCGGCCAAGTGGCCATTCGCTATGGCTTCACAGGGGCTGCCAACAACATTGTCTCGGCCTGCGCCAGCGGTGGGCAGGCTATTGGAGAAGCGTTCCGCAGCTTGCAGCGGGGCGATGCAGATCTAGTTCTGGCTGGCGGGGCAGAGGCGTCCATCCATCCCATCGGTTTGGCTGGATTCTGCGCCTTGCGTGCCCTCAGCACCCGCAATGACGATCCCGCCACTGCATCCCGTCCTTTTGATCTGCACCGTGACGGTTTTGTCATGGGCGAGGGGGCTGCAGTGCTGTTGCTGGAGACAGAAGAGCATCTGGTGCGCCGGGGTGGACACGCCTATGCTGAGCTGGTCGGTTATGGAGTGACCAACGATGCCAGCCACATCACCGCTCCCCATCCAGAGGCGCAGGGGGCTACGCGGGCGATGCAATTGGCTTTGGCCGACGCCAACTTGCAGCCGGGAGAGGTCGATTACATCAACGCCCACGGCACTTCTACAGACATGAATGATCGTCTGGAGACCCTGGCGATCAAGAACGTATTTGGCGATCGCGCCCGCGATTTGGTTGTCAACTCCACCAAGTCGATGATCGGCCATCTGTTGGGGGCGGCGGGAGCGGTGGAATTGGCGGTTACAGCCCTGTCGTTGCAGGAGGGCTTTGTCCACCCCACCATCAACTTGCACACGGAGGACCCAGCCTGCGACCTCGACTATGTTCCCAACAGCGGAAGGAGCTTGCCGATCAAGGCGGCGCTATCCAACTCCCTTGGATTTGGAGGGCACAATTGCACGCTGGCCGTCAAGCAGGCTTAAGTAAGTAAGAATCTTTCTTTAGGGAGGAGCATCGTGTCGGGAGATACTTTCGGCCAGATGCTTCTTGTCTTTCATTGCCCTCATTGGTTAGAATGGATTAAAGGTAAGGATTGGCGGCTTCTTTGCACAGCCACTCTGCTTCCATCGCTAGTTGCAGACGTGGCTGATATGGCCAGACCAGAAATGGGGTATGCCAGATGGATTTCATTCGCATTGGTGAAAAGCTGGTCAGCCGGGAACGAATCATCCACATGATCGACCGGATATTGGAGCGGCGAGCCGCTGGTGCATCTCAACAGGAAGCGGCAAACGAGCTGGGGGTTGACCGCAGCTTTGTGTCCCGGCTAGAGACACTGGGGGAGATTCGCAAGGGCGGCAAGATATGCCTGATCGGCTTCCCTGTCTCCAATAAAGCGGAGCTGGAGTCGGTGGCCAGGGAATATGGCGTGGACTATTGCTTGCTGTTGACGGACAAAGAACGCTGGCAGATGGCTAATGAGTCCACTGGCACCGACTTGATCAACGAGTTGATGCGCCTGATGGCTCTCATTCGCAGCTATGATACGGTCATCTTCATCGGCTCAAATATGCGCATCAACTTAGCTGAAGCGCTGACTGATCGGCAGCTGATTTCGATCAACATTGGTGAGTCCCCGATCCAAGGGGATCGCTACGTTGACCCCAATACTCTGCGTCAGATATTGGAGGGCTTGCGCGGCGTGCCCAACTGAGTGATCGCCAATACTGTACATCAAGCGCCTCCCAACTGGCATAAGGCTAGCTGGGGGGTGTTTTCATGTCCAAAGTTCCTGTGTTTTATCGCCAGGCTTTGGTGGGCGAGCGCTTGCGCCACTATGGAACCTGGGCGAAATATGTTCCGCTGCCCGTGCTGCAGAGAGTGAGCAGCCTCTTGCCTGCCAAGCCGCTATGGCAGGAACTGATTCCCTGTGGGGACAAGCAGGTGGAGCTGTTGGTGGTGGCCGATGCCAAGCATAGACAAAGGGTGTCCAGCGCAGTCGCCGAAAATGCATCGGCTGCCACTGTATACTCGAGAAACCTTCCAGCTGCCCTCCATCGGCAGGATCGCTTTGCTGGTCGCCTCTTGAGCTTATGTCTGCTGCGGCGAATACTGCCCGATTTGGCGAGGCAGTTGCGGTTGTTTGGGGATCGGTTGGCCGTGGCCTTGGCTGTTGCTGACTGGGAGCGTTCGCTGTGGATATTGGGACTGGAACCTTACGCGCGTTCTATCACCGTGCTCTTGGAGCCTCGGGAAGGCGCCAAAGCGATAGGATACAGCGGAGTGGCTGTCAGGCAGTCTAGTTACGCTTCAGGCAGGGTAGATGCCCATATGTTGGTTTACTCACCCACACACCAGGAGAAGGTGCGCAGGCTATCTCTACGGCAGGATACGCTGTTGGTCTGTAGCGATGGTCTGACCTCGGATCCCTTCAACGGCTGTCTCTATCTGGATACTGACCTAACAACAGAACTGGGGCTGCCAGAGGTGATTTGGGCAGAGCGACAGGATCGATATCCTGTGTTGGAGACGGCCCTGACGGCTGCCTACACTCCCGCTCGAACAAGGACGTTACCGAA
Source organism: Bacillota bacterium (assembly GCA_050949055.1). Classification (GTDB taxonomy): domain Bacteria; phylum Bacillota; class UBA994; order UBA5500; family UBA5500; genus JAEZJZ01. The sequence goes on from JBMNFA010000009.1 coordinate 460,584, forward strand.
TCACTTGTTTCGGCGTTTGAACTCCATGGAGCAAGCGTTATCCTGGAGTGCTTGGCCCTCATCATATCGTCTAGCCACGGAAGGAAATATTCAACTGAGGGGCGAAATATAGAGGAGTCTTTAGCGTCGCCCAAAGTCGCAATTTGCCAATTTGCATTGACAGCCAAATCTTTCACTCGTATAATGTTGGCGCTAAGGGCCGGGTGGTGCCGGTATCTACCAAATTGTGGGCTTGAGCAGTCTAGCTCAGGGGGATCTTGGGAAACGTTGGTCATCTTAGCTCGTCCCCAGGCCCGCATACTTTGAAATGAAAGCACATATCATAAAGCACGCACCGACCGCCCGGCTCGCTCGGTGACGTTTTGGCTCTGGCCCATATCAGAGTCCGGATAGAAGTAACAGTGAGGTAAAGGAGAGAGAAACATGGCGGAGAAACAAATCCTGCTCACAGCAGAAGGCTTGAAGAAGCTCGAGCAGGAGCTAGACTACCTGAAGACAGTCAGACGCAAAGAAGTGGCGGAGCGCATCAAAGCCGCAATCGAATTTGGAGACCTCAGCGAGAACTCTGAGTACGATGATGCTAAAAACGAACAGGCATTCGTCGAGGGTCGTATTGCAGCGTTAGAGAAAAGCCTGCGCAACGTCCGATTGATCGATGCCAACGATATCGCCGGCGATCACGTCAGTGTTGGCACAGTAGTAAAGGTAAAGGACATGGAGTTCGGCGACGAGCTGGAATACACTATCGTGGGTTCTCCAGAAGCCAACCCCATGCAGGGGCGAATTTCGGATGAGTCCCCAGTTGGCAAGGCACTCCTAGGAAAACGGGTGGGAGAGCAGGTTGAGATTGTGGTGCCGGCCGGGGTGATCAAATACGAAGTGTTAGGTATTAATGGTGGCGGATTGGCGGGCGCGGTTTAGGCCGTGCCCTGCTCCTTTCGTGTGGAGAATGTGGTCCATAAGCGTGCTGGCTTGGACTAATTGGCTGGCTTAGCTTGACGCAGCTAGTAGGCCTGTTTGTCTACGCAGCACTGTACAATCAAAGAAAGAAGGCCTGAAGTTCACGCACCAAGGCACCAACAATTACCGCTTGCCTTGGGTCGATGGAACCTGCTATATTAGTCAGGCGACCCGCCTGGGTAGCGAATTCAGGTGGGCTTTTGTATCTCTTGACAAGCGACAAAATCCTGTGCTAACATTACTAATGCGACATTGAGAAGTGAGCGCTTGAGAGATGTGCGGCGAGAAGTTGGTTGTGAGAAGCCCCGCCATAACGACGGGGAGATACTTCAAGCTTTCCAAGCGCACTAGAACCTTGAAAACTGAACAATGATGGAGCCAGATGAAAATCTGGGTTCAGTCGGCGACGGAAGTCGTCGACGAAATACCCGTTTTTTCCTTGGGAGCGAAGCTCCAAAAGGGAAACAGATTAAGTAATTTCGAGAGCCACAGGCTCGTTCGATACAAGTTTATCGGAGAGTTTGATCCTGGCTCAGGACGAACGCTGGCGGCGTGCCTCATACATGCAAGTCGAGCGGACTGACTTCGGTCAGTCAGCGGCGGACGGGTGAGTAACGCGTGGGTAACCTGCCCTAAAGTCTGGGATAACATCCTGAAAGGGATGCTAATACCGGATGTGGTCTTTCTATCGCATGGTAGGGAGAAGAAAGGCTTCGGCCGCTTTAGGATGGACCCGCGACCCATTAGCTAGTTGGTAAGGTAAAGGCTTACCAAGGCGACGATGGGTAGCCGACCTGAGAGGGTGACCGGCCACACTGGGACTGAGACACGGCCCAGACTCCTACGGGAGGCAGCAGTCGGGAATATTGGGCAATGGGGGAAACCCTGACCCAGCAACGCCGCGTGAGTGAAGAAGGCCTTCGGGTCGTAAAGCTCTGTCCTTGGGGACGAAGGATGACGGTACCCAAGAAGAAAGCCACGGCTAACTACGTGCCAGCAGCCGCGGTAATACGTAGGTGGCGAGCGTTGTCCGGAATTACTGGGCGTAAAGGGCGAGTAGGCGGTAACACAAGTCAGATGTGAAAGGCGAGGGCTCAACTCTCGGATTGCATTTGAAACTGTGTAACTTGAGTGCGGTAGAGGAAAGTGGAATTCCCAGTGTAGCGGTGAAATGCGTAGATATTGGGAGGAACACCAGTGGCGAAGGCGACTTTCTGGGCCGTAACTGACGCTGAGGCGCGAAAGCGTGGGGAGCGAACAGGATTAGATACCCTGGTAGTCCACGCCGTAAACGATGGATGCTAGGTGTGGGAGGTATCGACCCCTTCCGTGCCGGAGTTAACGCAATAAGCATCCCGCCTGGGGAGTACGACCGCAAGGTTGAAACTCAAAGGAATTGACGGGGGCCCGCACAAGCAGCGGAGCGTGTGGTTTAATTCGAAGCAACGCGAAGAACCTTACCAAGGCTTGACATCCCTCGCTATCCTAGGAAACTAGGAGTTCCCTTCGGGGACGAGGAGACAGGTGGTGCACGGTTGTCGTCAGCTCGTGTCGTGAGATGTTGGGTTAAGTCCCGCAACGAGCGCAACCCTTGTACTTAGTTGCCAGCATTAAGTTGGGCACTCTAAGTAGACTGCCGGTGACAAACCGGAGGAAGGTGGGGATGACGTCAAATCATCATGCCCCTTATGTCTTGGGCTACACACGCGCTACAATGGTCTGTACAAAGGGAAGCGAAGTCGCGAGGCAGAGCGGATCCCATAAAACAGATCTCAGTTCAGATTGCAGGCTGCAACTCGCCTGCATGAAGTAGGAGTTGCTAGTAATCGCGGATCAGCACGCCGCGGTGAATGCGTTCCCGGGCCTTGTACACACCGCCCGTCACACCACGAAAGTCTGCAACACCCGAAGTCGGTGAGCGAACCTGGAAAGGGAGCAGCCGCCTAAGGTGGGGCCGGTAATTGGGGTGAAGTCGTAACAAGGTAGCCGTATCGGAAGGTGCGGCTGGATCACCTCCTTTCTAGGGAGAATAGAAGTCAGAGGTCAGAAGTCGGAAGTCCGAGAGGACGGAAGGCTGGGCCTTCTGCTCTAAATCCTAGGTCGATTGTCTGGTTGTGGGTGCAGGAAGAATGAAGAGCATGAGGCAGGAATCTGACCTCTAACCTCTGACCTCCGACATCCATCACTCCATCATTGTTTGGTTTTGAAGGTTCTAAATGAGAAGTGAGATATAAGTAGTGGAAGTGAGAACGCTTATCCCGACCGCTCCTCTCACAACTAGAACCTTTTTAATGCTGAGAGTGTCGGAGTGAAGAAGGGCCTAATCCCATCACTCACCTCCCACCTCTCACCACCCAACGGGCCTATAGCTCAGTCCTGGTTAGAGCGCGCGCCTGATAAGCGCGAGGTCAGTGGTTCGAGTCCACTTAGGCCCACCATAATTTAGAAGTTAGAGGTTGGAGGCTAGAAGTTTGCATTAAACTTCCAACATCCAAAGTGGGGGTGTAGCTCAGCTGGGAGAGCACCTGCCTTGCAAGCAGGGGGTCAGCGGTTCGAACCCGCTCATCTCCACCATTTGCTTTTCCGCTACGCGGAAAGCAAACTGAAGAGCAACATCATCTCCAGAAAGTACAGCTTGCTGCTGAAGCAGCCAGCGTGCTAATATAAGTTTCCGCCCAATGAGGCGGAGTCAGCATGAGAGAGAACAGATGGTCAATCTGACCTCTGGTCTCCGACATCTGACATCCCGAGCAAGCTACGCTTGCTCGCAGCACCTTGAAAACTGCACAGTAATTTCATCGGAGAGTTTTCTCTATGATGCGCGAATTAGGTCAAGCTACAAAGAGCGCACGGAGGATGCCTAGGCGCTAGGAGCCGAAGAAGGACGTGGCCATCTGCGAAAAGCCTCGGGGAGTCGAAAGCAGACATTGATCCGGGGATGTCCGAATGGGGGAACCCACAAGGGAGAAGCCCTTGTATCCTTAACTGAACACATAGGTTAAGGAAGGCAACCAGGTGAACTGAAACATCTAAGTAGCCTGAGGAAAAGAAAAAATCATTGATTCCCTAAGTAGTGGCGAGCGAACGGGGAAGAGCCCAAACTCTATCTACGGAATAGGCTGACACCGTTGTAGATAGAGGGTAGAGGGACTGTCGGCTCACATGTCAGAGTGAGCAAGGAGTCAAAAATCCAGTTGTTAGGCGAAGCGGCCTGGAAAGGCCCGCCATAGGAAGTAAAAGCCTTGTAGTCAAAAACAATTGGACTTCTGACAGGATCCCAAGTAACACGGGACACGAGGAATCCCGTGCGAATCCGGGAGGACCACCTCCTAAGGCTAAATACTCCCTAGCGACCGATAGTGAACAAGTACCGTGAGGGAAAGGTGAAAAGCACCCCGGGAGGGGAGTGAAATAGAACCTGAAACCGTGTGCTTACAAGCAGTCAGAGCATTATTCAGAGGTCAGAGGTCAGAGGTCAGAAGTCAGAAGAGAAGCTGGCGGAGCCAGCAACAATCGAATCCGACATCTGATTTCCGACCTCCGACTTCTGAAGTGTGATGGCGTGCCTTTTGTAGAATGAACCGGCGAGTTACGTTATGCAGCGAGGTTAAGTCGAAGAGACGGAGCCGAAGCGAAAGCGAGTCTGAACAGGGCGATTGAGTTGCATGATGTAGACCCGAAACCGGGTGATCTACCCATGGCCAGAGTGAAGCGGAGGTAAGACTTCGTGGAGGCTCGAACACACCAGCGTTGAAAAGCTGGGTGATGAGCTGTGGGTAGGGGTGAAATGCCAATCGAACTCGGAGATAGCTGGTTCTCCCCGAAATAGCTTTAGGGCTAGCCTCAAGACAAGAGTACAGGAGGTAGAGCACTGATTGGGCTAGGGGCCTTATCAGGTTACCGAACCTAGTCAAACTACGAATGCCTGTTACTTGATGCTTGGGAGTCAGACTGCGAGTGCTAAGATCCGTAGTCAAAAGGGAAACAGCCCAGACCATCAGCTAAGGTCCCCAAGTACGAGCTAAGTGGAAAAGGATGTGGAGCTGCAAAGACAACCAGGATGTTGGCTTAGAAGCAGCCACTCATTCAAAGAGTGCGTAATAGCTCACTGGTCAAGTGGCTCTGCGCCGAAAATGTAACGGGGCTCAAGCTCGTCACCGAAGCTATGGATTGATAGAGGTCAGATGTCAGAGGTCGGAGGTCGGAATGGATGATAAGAACCTATAAGGATCTCGAAGTGTATCAGCGGTCATATAGGTTAGCGGTGGAAATGCATCAATTGGCATTGAAGCTGCCGCAGCGCGAGCAATATGGTTTGGGCGATCAAATCAGACGCGCCGCGCTGAGCATCCCATTGAACATTGCAGAAGGATACGGCAGATCAAGTGCGGAATTTAAACGATTCTTACGAATTGGTTTAGGTTCTTGTAACGAAGTCCGTGTTCTAATTGATTTCCTGTCCGATCTGAAGTACATTGACACAGATGTCTATACCAGATTGTTGGAGGAGTTATGAAACGTTAGCTAAGCAGTTGTACAGACTGGAGGCTAACTGGCGAACCCTCTGACTTCTGACTTCCGACATCTGACCTCCGTCAGTGGTAGGGGAGCGTACTGTACACGTTGAAGCAGTACCGTAAGGAGCTGTGGAGAGTACAGCAGTGAGAATGCCGGTATGAGTAGCGAAAAGACAGGTGAGAATCCTGTCCGCCGAAAACCCAAGGATTCCTGAGGAAGGATCGTCCGCTCAGGGTAAGTCGGGGCCTAAGCCGAGGGCGAGAGCCGTAGGCGATGGACAACTGGTTGAAATTCCAGTACCACCGAAGTCCGTTATGAGCGAAGGGGTGACGCAGGAAGGTAGGCCAAGCACGCCGTTGGTTGAGCGTGCCTAAGCAGGTAGGCAGGTCAGATAGGCAAATCCGTCTGGCCATATGCTGAGATGCAAATGCGAGCGAAAATTAAGTAGCGAAGTGGTTGAACCTACACTGCCAAGAAAAGCCTCTAGCCAGGACTAGGTGCCCGTACCGTAAACCGACACAGGTGGGTGAGGAGAGAATCCTAAGGCGCGCGGGAAAACCCTCGTTAAGGAACTCGGCAAATTGACCCCGTAACTTCGGGATAAGGGGTGCCTCGCTATGGTTAAGAGCCAGAGGAGGCCGCAGAAAAGTGGCCCAAGCGACTGTTTACCAAAAACACAGGTCTCTGCGAAGTCGCAAGACGAAGTATAGGGGCTGACACCTGCCCGGTGCTGGAAGGTTAAGGGGAGGGCTTATCCGGCACTCAACTCTGTATACCTGGAGGATAGTTATGTATTACGTCTATGTGATACAGAATGAATCAGGAGTAAGATATTTAGGTTTCACATCCTGTCTCAAGACCAGACTTGATGCTCATAACCAAGGCCTAGTGAAGTCAACTAAAGGCCATGAATGGGAATTTGTGTATTATGAGGCATATAAGTCTGAAGAAGATGCAAGGAGACGAGAACGAAACCTGAAGAAGTCAGGGCAAGCACGAAGATGGTTGAAAGAACGCATTTCGACCAGTGTGCAGCTCTAGGTGTGTGGAGTTGAGTGCCGGAGAAGGTCTGAACCGAAGCCCCAGTGAACGGCGGCCGTAACTATAACGGTCCTAAGGTAGCGAAATTCCTTGTCAGGTAAGTTCTGACCCGCACGAATGGTGTAACGATTTGGGCGCTGTCTCAACGAGGGACCCGGTGAAATTGAAATACCTGTGAAGATGCAGGTTACCTGCGACTGGACAGAAAGACCCCGTAGAGCTTTACTGCAGCCTGACATTGGATTCTGGTACTTCATGTACAGGATAGGTGGGAGACAGAGAAGCCGGGACGCTAGTCTCGGTGGAGTCGAGCTTGGGATACCACCCTTGAAGTATCGGAATTCTAACCTGGAGCCCTGAATCGGGTTTGGGGACAGTGTCAGGTGGGCAGTTTGACTGGGGCGGTCGCCTCCCAAAGAGTAACGGAGGCGTCCAAAGGTTCCCTCAGCGCGGTTGGGAATCGCGCAAAGAGTGTAAAGGCAGAAGGGAGCTTGACTGCGAGACGAACAGGTCGAGCAGGGACGAAAGTCGGGCTTAGTGATCCGGCGGCACCGAGTGGAAGGGCCGTCGCTTAACGGATAAAAGCTACCTCGGGGATAACAGGCTTATCTCCCCCAAGAGTCCACATCGACGGGGAGGTTTGGCACCTCGATGTCGGCTCATCACATCCTGGGGCTGAAGAAGGTCCCAAGGGTTGGGCTGTTCGCCCATTAAAGTGGTACGTGAGCTGGGTTCAGAACGTCGTGAGACAGTTCGGTCCCTATCCGTCGCAGGCGCAGGAGATTTGAGAGGATCTGTCCCTAGTACGAGAGGACCGGGATGGACAGACCGCTGGTGTACCAGTTGTCCTGCCAAGGGCAGTGCTGGGTAGCCAAGTCTGGCTGGGATAAACGCTGAAAGCATCTAAGCGTGAAACCCACCTCAAGATGAGATCTCCCACCCGGCACTCAACTTTTTCTATCAGATTAAGAGTCTAGCTGCTCAACAAGAGCAACCTAGGCATGCAAAGGGTAGAAAAAGTTGAGTGCCGGGGTAAGACCCCAGGCAGACTACCTGGTAGATAGGCCGGATGTGTAATCGCTGAGAGGCGTTTAGCTGACCGGTACTAATAGGTCGAGGGCTTGATTTAATTCACATCACAGGAATCTCAATGATGAATTACTGTTCAGTTTTGAAGGTGTTGGCATAGCCAGCTGGCGTCACCCTGAGCGCGAAGGATCCAGATTCCTCGCCCAGCTCGGAATGACAAGAGCAGTGAAGTAAGAGGTTCCAACCTCCAACTTCTAATCTCCAACATCCAAATTGTCTGGTGGCAATGGCGGAGGGGTCCCACCCGTTCCCATCCCGAACACGGAAGTTAAGCCCTCCAGCGCCGATGGTACTTGGGTTCGCCCTGGGAGAGTAGGTCGCTGCCAGAACTAATGTCAGGGGACAAACCTTAGCAGGAAGCTTAAGGCCTGTCCCCATTGTTCCTCAGTAGCTCAACGGCAGAGCAACCGGCTGTTAACCGGTAGGTTGTAAGTTCGAATCTTACCTGAGGAGCCAGCCTTTAGGCCGCTTCGTTTATGCGAAGCGGCTTTTTTGGTTGTGCTGAGGGACTGACGCTACCCGTAAAGAGGGCCTGCCCCCACCGCCCCACCGTTTCACCGCCTCTTTGCCGCGAATAACTCTATACCGGAAAGATTTGTACAAGCCAACTGGTTATGCTATGATAGAACATAATTTTTTGCCACTTATCGAAGGGGAGTTGATGGGTCTTGGCGATGGACGCGAGCTTTCAGGACAAGTTTGGCCGCGAGGGGCTGACCTTTGACGATGTATTGCTGGTGCCAGCCTATTCCGAGGTCTTGCCGGCGAATGTGAGCACCGCTACTCAACTGACAAAAGAGATCAGGCTACACGTACCCATTCTCAGTGCGGGCATGGATACAGTAACTGAGGCTCGCATGGCGATTGCCATGGCCCGCGAAGGCGGCTTGGGTGTCATTCATAAGAACATGTCTATAGAAGATCAGGCTTCGGAAGTCGACCGGGTGAAAAGGTCTGAGCACGGGGTAATCACCGACCCCATTTTCCTCAGCAAAGACCATACCGTTCAGGATGCTGTTAAGCTGATGGAGCGTTACCACATCTCTGGAGTACCAATTACCGAGAACGGAAAGCTGATCGGCATTATCACCAACCGCGATATTCGCTTTGAGAGCAATTTGAGCCGCCCGCTTTATGAGGCGATGACCAAGGACAACTTGGTCACCGCACCAGTGGGCACCACTTTAGAGGAAGCCAAGACAATCCTGGGGGCTCATCGCATTGAGAAACTGCCACTGGTGGACGATCACTTCATCCTCAAGGGACTGATCACCATCAAGGATATTGAGAAAACCCGCCAGTTCCCCAACTCCACCAAGGATGCCAAGGGCAGACTGCGGGTGGGGGCAGCTATTGGTGTAGGTTCAGACTCTCTGGATCGGGCGGAAGCGCTGGTGCGTGCCGGCGTGGACGTGCTGGTTGTGGATACTGCCCATGGCCACCATATTGGGGTGCAGGATCAGGTGCGCACTTTGCGCCGGCGCTATCCTGATGTGAACATCATCGCCGGCAACGTGGCCACTGCCGAGGCTACGGTGGCGCTGATCAAGGCTGGCGCTGATGCGGTAAAGGTGGGTATCGGCCCAGGTTCCATCTGCACAACTCGGGTAGTGGCGGGTATTGGAGTGCCTCAGATCAGCGCCATCTTCGAATGCGCTCGGGCAGCAGCTCCTTACGGGATATCGGTCATCGCCGACGGTGGCATCAAGTATTCGGGCGACATTGCCAAAGCCATAGGTGCTGGTGCCAGTGTGGTCATGTTGGGCAACTTGTTGGCAGGTACGGAAGAGAGCCCAGGGCAAAAAGAGATTTACCAGGGTCGTACCTATAAAGTCTATCGCGGGATGGGATCCTTGGGGGCGATGGAACAGGGGAGCAGAGATCGCTACTTCCAAGAGAATACGCGCAAACTAGTGCCAGAGGGCATAGAGGGCCGGGTGCCGTACCGGGGTGCGCTATCCGATATGATCTACCAGTTGATCGGTGGGTTGCGTGCTGGTATGGGCTATTGTGGTGCCAAGGACATCGCCGCCTTGCAGCAGGCGCGTTTTGTTCGCATCACTGCCGCCGGCTTGCAGGAAAGCCACCCCCATGATGTGACCATCACCAAAGAGTCGCCGAACTACAGTCGTTAGCTAAGATATAGGTCGCTTATGCCACAATCGCTTTCCCCGACATCGTTTGCTAAACACAGCAATTCCCTGTGACATATTAGCAGGAAAGAAAGCGCCGTTGGCGAAAATAGATCAATTGAATGTCTTTAAGGCAGACGAGACAGGGAAAGCCGTCAGTGACGCGCCGGGGTGATCAGGGTCGTTTGCGAAAAGTCATGCCCTATTCTCAACTGATGCGATGCTCTGCCCCGGTTTCCCACGAAGGAGGAGAATTTCTTGAAACAGTACCCTATTGACAAACTACGCAACATCGGGTTGGTTGCACACGGTGGCGCCGGAAAAACCTCCCTGACAGAAGCACTGCTTTATACATCCAAAGCAATCGACCGCTTGGGACGTGTAGAAGAAGGAAATACCGTATCTGACCACGATCCAGAGGAGATCAAACGCACTATTTCTATCGGTGCCAGTTTGGCTCCGGTAGAGTGGCAAGGGCACAAGATCAACTTCGTCGACACCCCTGGCTATTTCGACTTCGTCGGAGAAGTGCGTGCTGCCTTGCGCATTTCGGATGCCGCGCTGATCGTCGCCTGCGCCGTCTCCGGGGTGGAAGTCGGAACCGAAAAGGTGTGGAACTACTGCAACGAATACGATATCCCCCGTGGATTCTTCATCAATAAGCTGGACCGGGAAAATGCCAACTTCCAGCGTACGTTAGGGCAATTGCGTCAGACTTTTGGCCTCAACGTCGCTCCAGTGATGTTGCCCATCGGGTCTGAGGCCAACTTCTCTGGCGTGGTGGACATCGTCTCCCTGAAGGCATACAGCTTCACCGATAACGGTCGCCAGGTGCAGGAGCGGGAAATCCCTGCCGAGTTGCTGGATCAGCTGGAGGAGTATCGCACTGCCCTGATGGAAGTAGTAGCGGAATCCGATGACGAGCTGCTGATGAAGTACCTCGACGGTGAGCAGCTGACCGATGAGGAAGTGCAGGTTGGCGTCCGCGAGTGTATTCTCAATGGCAAACTGGTTCCCGTCTTCTGCGGCTCTGCGGCGAAAAACATGGGCATGCAGATGGTTCTGGATACCATTGTCAGTTCTTTCCCTTCTCCAGCTTACAGGGAAGCCGTCAAGGGCACAAACCCCAAGACTGGCGGAGAAGAGACCCGTTCAGCGGACGAGAGTCAGCCTTTCTCCGCCTTGGTTTGGAAGACGATGGCAGACCCCTACGTGGGCAAGCTGTCGCTGTTTAGGGTCTATTCTGGCGTCTTCCGCTCGGACTCCACCGTCTGGAACGCTAATCAGGACCAACAAGAGCGCGTTGGCCAGCTGTTCGTGATCCGGGGCAAGGGTCAAGAGGCGGTTCCGCAAATCGTGGCTGGTGACATCGGCGCTGTCGCCAAGCTGGGCGTCACCACTACCGGCGACACCTTGGCAGAGAAGGACCACCCAGTGCAATACCAGGCCATCAGCTTCCCTGAGCCAGTGATGTCTCTGGCCGTCGAGGCTAAATCCAAAGGTGATGAGGACAAAATCGGTTCTGGTCTCGCCCGTTTGGTGGATGAGGATCCCACACTCCAGGTCAAGCGCGATGCCGAGACCAAGCAGTTGATCATCTCTGGGATGGGCGACCTCCATTTGGACATCATCACCAGCAAATTGGCCAAGAAGTTTGGAGCTGAAGTCAACCTGATCACTCCGCGCGTGCCTTACCGGGAGACTATCCGCGGCACCACCAAAGTGGAGGGTAAACACAAGAAACAGTCGGGCGGCAAAGGCCAATACGGTCATGTTTGGCTGGAGATGGGCCCCTCCGAGCCGGGAGCGGGACTTGTCTTTGAAGATAAGATCTTTGGCGGTGCCGTTCCTCGCCAGTACATCCCGGCGGTAGAAAAGGGCGTGCGGGAGACGATGGAAGAGGGAGTGTTGGCCGGATATCCGGTAGTTGATGTGGTGGTCGGCTTGACCGACGGTTCATACCATAGCGTCGACTCCTCGGAGATGGCCTTCAAGATCGCCGCATCCATGGCCTTCAAGAAGGGCTTCATGCAGGCAAAGCCCATAATCCTGGAACCGATCATGAACGTCGAAGTCACCGTGCCCGAGCAGTATATGGGCGACATCATCGGCGACCTAAACAAAAAGCGGGGCAGAGTTTTGGGCATGGAGCCCAGCGGCAGCTTCCAGGTGGTCAGAGCGTTGGTGCCTCAGGCCGAGATGTTCCGTTATGCCACCGATTTGCGTTCCATGACTCAAGGCAGAGCTTCCTTCACCTCTGTATTTGCACAATACGAGGAAGTGCCACAGAACGTGGCCGAGCAGATCATTGCCGAGGCAGCTAAGAAAGACGAATAAGAATTACGTTAGATACAGCGGAGTGAGGCCGAAGGCCTCACTCCTTTTTGTTATCCCGCTCGTCTTCCCGAGCCCCAGCTTTCGACTGACTATCGATCATCGCTGTCGGCCGCTGCACTTTGGGGGGCAACTCGCTCTGATTATAGAAGACCCAGGCGTTGCTGAAATCGCCGCGGGCAATCAGCGGCCGGTGCAGCGTCTCTGTCTTATTCCAGTCTGGCTGCAAGGCTTGATAGATCGGAGATAGCTGCTGCATCACGTTCTGATCATTGGCTCCGTTTTGCTGGTGTTTGCGCTCGGCCATGTCAAACCCTCACTTTCTGTTTCCATATATCTTCCGCTCTTTCGCTGTAGCCCATGTGCCCACTTTCTGGACGCCAAGTCGCAGGGTGGTCGTCAGGACAAGCTAAGGTCAAAGAAGGTCAAAAAACTAGCTAGAGCGCATTCCGGTCAGCTGGAGCACTATCAATGCCCAAAACGGGCCAAAATAACAGGTGAGGGGTTTTGCTTGCTTCATATGACTGGTATATAATAACATCAAGGTCAAAGATGGTCAGAGAAGGAGGTGCGAATGGTGGCCAGCCTGTCAGATATTATCGAGCAATACCTAAAACAGCTGTTGCACAGCAGCGAAGAGGGCAGAGTGGATGTACAACGCAACCAACTGGCCGAGCACTTCTCCTGCGCACCGTCCCAAATTAACTATGTCCTGGCCACGCGCTTTCTGGTGGAGCACGGCTATTTGGTGGAGACTTTTCGCGGCGGCGGAGGATTTGTGCGCATTACGCTGTTGGAGTTCGACCCAAACCGGGATTGGCAGCAGTTGATCCAATCTGTGGGCGAGAGTATCGAGCAGAGCAAGGCGGAAGCAATCATCTCCAGATTGCTGCGCGAGCAAGTGATCACCCGTCGTGAAGCTGCGCTGATGAAAGCGGTGGTGCAGCGGGAAGTGTTGGCAGTGACTTTGCCGTGGCGGGACGCTCTGCGGGCAAATCTGATGCAGGCGATGCTTTTGGCTCTACGTCGGGGAGAATAGGCAATGTAATAGTGGGAAGGGGGAGTCAATAATGGTTTGTCAGCAGTGTCAGCAACGGCCTGCCACCGTCCATTACACCAAGGTGGTCAACGGCCAGAAGACTGAATATCATCTCTGTGAGCAGTGCGCGCACGAAAGCGGTGAGTTGGACTTATCCTTCGGATTCGACCCCGGTTTTTCTATTCATAACCTGCTGGCCGGGCTATTGGACATGGAAACCCATCAGAAGCCGGGCAAAGCTAGCAACCGGGGCAGCATTCAGTGCCCCACTTGTGGGCAGACGTACGCCGAATTCAGCCGCACAGGACGGCTCGGTTGCAGCGACTGCTATTTGGCTTTCGACAAGCAGCTGGAACCGCTGTTTCGCCGCATCCATGGCAGTTCCAGCCATTCCGGCAAGGTGCCGGAGCGTACCGGAGGAAAAGCCAAGCTGGAGCAATCCATTCGGCAGCTCTCGTCCCAATTGGAGCAAGCTGTGGAACGGGAGGATTACGAGCACGCTGCCAAGCTGCGGGACCAGATTCGGCAGTTGCGGCAACAGCTTGCCGATGGACAGGCGGATGATAAGGGGAGTGATCACTAGTGACGGGTAATAGGTTATTCTCCCAGCTGGATACCAAGTGGATCCAGGGAGCAGGGCCGTTGCAGGACGTGGTGCTGAGCAGCCGTGTGCGGCTGGCGCGCAACTTACGGGCCTACCCCTTTCCCCAGTTGCAGACTGTGCAGACCGCCAGTGAGATGCTGCAGAAGCTGCAGGATTTTGTCACCCTCGGCTCTGGGCGCGGCCATGCCGGCAACCTACAATTCCTCCCGCTAGACAAGGTTAGCACCTTGGACCGCCAGGTGTTGGTGGAGAAACACCTGATCAGCCCTGACTTAGCTAAAGCCAAGCACATCGGCAGCGCGGTGATTGTACGCGACGATGAAGCCTTAAGCGTGATGATCAACGAAGAGGACCATTTGCGCATTCAGTGTCTGTTGCCAGGCTTTCAGCTGGCTGAGTGCTGGCGGCTGGCTAGTCGCCTGGATGACTTGCTGGAGGATAGGCTGGACTATGCTTTCGACCAAAAGCACGGGTACCTGACCGCCTGCCCCACCAACGCGGGCACAGGCCTGCGGGCTTCGGTGATGGTGCATCTGCCTGGGCTAGTCATTTCCCAGCAGATAGGGAGCGTGTTGGCTGCCATTTCCCAGGTGGGCCTGGTGGTGAGAGGATTGTACGGGGAAGGCACTCAGGCTTCCGGCAACATCTTTCAGATTTCCAATCAGATCACCCTTGGCCCCAGCGAAGAAGAGATCATCTCCAACCTCAGCGCTGTGATCAAGCAGATTGTGGAACAGGAACGGGCTAGCCGACGAGCACTGCATCAGAGCAATCGTCTGGCCATGGAGGATAAAGTCTACCGTGCCTATGGTATCTTGACCAATGCCCGCCAGCTAAGCTCCAAGGAAGCGATCAGTCTGCTTTCCGATGTGCGTATGGGGGCCGATATGGACATAATCCCTGGGCTGGAGATCAGGTTATTGAATCAGTTGTTGGTATTGATTCAACCCGCCATGCTGGAACGCATGGTGGCCGAGCGCATGAATGAAGCTGCCCGCGATCAGAAGCGGGCGGAGGTTGTGCGCCAGAAGCTGGCGTCCGGCAAGTAACAATAATATCGTTAAGCGACTACTACTGTGAGGAGGGATAAAGCATGTTTCCATTGACTCCAAAAGCCCAGCAAGTGATGGTGGCAGCCGAGCAGGAAGCTCGGCGCTTGGGACATCAGGTGGTAGGCACAGAGCACCTGCTGCTGGGATTGATGAATTCGGATGACGAACTCTCTGCCAGAGTCTTCTCTGCCTTGGGCCTCAAGCCAGAACAGGTCAACTCAGCCATTGAGTCGCTGGTGGGCACCGGGGAAGCTGGCGCCGACGTTAAAGGTTATTCTGCCCGGGTGAAAAAAGTGTTGGAGATTGCCCTTTACGAGGCGCGAGTGCACGGCTTCCCAGCCATCGACACAGAGCACCTGTTCCTAGGCTTGCTGCGAGAGGGAACTGGAGTTGCTGCCAAGGTGATGGAAAGTCTGGGAGTGAACCCGGACAAGGTGCGCGAAGCGTTGAGCGGCACCGCCGGCGGCGGCTTCCGCAAGCCGCAATCCGGCCGGGGGCAAACCGGAGGGGGAGGAAAGGCTCAGCAGCGTGGTTCGGATGCCACCCCGACGCTGGATTCCTTTGGCCGCGACTTGACGGCAATGGCCCAGCAGAACAAATTGGATCCAGTGATCGGCCGCAGCAAGGAGATCGAGCGGGTGGTGCAGATTCTCAGCCGTCGCACCAAGAACAACCCGATTCTGATCGGAGAGCCGGGCGTAGGCAAGACGGCTATCGCCGAAGGTTTAGCCCAGCGCATCTATTCTGGCCAAGTGCCGGACACTCTCCGCCAAAAGCGGGTGATGACCCTCGATCTGGCATCGGTGGTGGCCGGCACCAAGTACCGGGGGGAGTTTGAGGAGCGCCTGAAAAAAGTGATCGAAGAGATCCAACAGGCCGGTAACGTGATCATCTTCATCGACGAATTGCATACCCTGATCGGTGCCGGTGGAGCGGAGGGTGCCATCGATGCTTCCAACATCCTCAAACCTGCGTTGGCCAGAGGCGAGCTGCAATGCATTGGTGCCACTACCCTGGATGAGTTCCGCAAGCACGTGGAGAAGGATCCGGCGTTGGAGCGGCGCTTCCAGCCGGTGATGGTGTCCGAACCCACCGCCGAGGAGGCGTTGGAGATCCTGAAGGGATTGCGAGACCGCTATGAGGCGCACCACCGGGTGAAGATCACCGATGCGGCCCTGGAGGCAGCTGTCAGGTTATCTGACCGCTACATCAGCGATCGCTTCCTGCCCGACAAGGCCATCGACTTGATTGACGAAGCGGCCAGCCGGGTGCGCTTGCAGGCCCACACCGCTCCCCCCAACCTGAAGGACCTGGAGGAGCGCTTAGCCTTGGTCCGGCAGCAAAAGGAAGCAGCCAAGCGTTCGGAGGACTTTGAAAAGGCGGCCAAACTGCGCGATGAAGAGCGCGAATTACAGGCTGAATTGGAGCAGAAGCGGGCCGATTGGGAGAAGCAACAGATCACCGATGAGGCGTCGGTCGGCGAAGATGACATCGCCTACATCGTCTCCAGCTGGACCGGTGTGCCGGTGAAGAAGCTGGCCGAGGAGGAGGCCGACCGGCTGCTGAAGCTGGAAGAGATATTGCATCAGCGGGTGATCGGCCAGGAGGAAGCGGTGCGGGCTGTCTCGCGGGCTGTGCGCCGTGCCCGGGCAGGACTGAAGGATCCCAAACGGCCGATTGGCTCGTTTATCTTCCTGGGACCGACCGGTGTCGGCAAGACTGAGCTGGGGCGGGCGCTGGCAGAAGCGCTGTTCGGCGATGAGGATGCGATGGTGCGCATAGACATGTCCGAATACATGGAGCGCCACGCCGTCTCTCGTCTGGTGGGGGCTCCTCCGGGATATGTGGGCTACGATGAAGGCGGGCAACTGACAGAAGCAGTGCGCCGCAAGCCCTATTCGGTAGTGCTGCTGGATGAGGTGGAGAAGGCCCATCCAGAGGTATTCAACGTGCTGCTGCAAGTGTTGGAGGATGGCCGGTTGACCGATGGCAAGGGTCGCACCGTGGACTTCCGCAATGTGGTGCTGATCATGACCTCTAACGTGGGAGCTGACACCATCCGCAAGGGCGTCGGACTGGGATTCGAAACCGGAGATAGCGAGCAAGCCAGCCTTAGCCAATACGAGCGGATGAAGAAGCGGGTCACCGATGAGCTGAAGCGCAGCTTCCGCCCCGAATTCCTCAACCGCATTGACGAAGTGATCGTCTTCCATCAGCTGAGCAGAGCGGAAATCCGTCGCATTGTGGACCTAATGGTCGCGCAGCTGTCCCAACGCTTGCAGGATTACGGCCTGCAGACGGTCTTCACCGATGCCAGTAAGGATCTGCTGGCAGAGGAGGGGTACGATCCTACCTTCGGTGCGCGTCCATTGCGCCGGGCGATCCAACGGCGGGTGGAGGATGAGTTGTCCGAGAGAATGCTGGCCGGTGAATTCCGGGCAGGAGACCGGATCGTCATCGATGCCAGCGGCGGTAAGCTGACCTTTGCCAAGGGGCAGCCGGAACCGGCGCCGCCAGAGCAGGAAGAGCAGGAGTAAGTCATTTGACCAGACAGGGCGCAGCGGAATTCCCGCTGCGCCCTGCCCTTTCCGGACATGGGGACGGTTCTGCTGTCCGGCGTGCCGGACAGCAGAACCGTCCCCATGTCCGCGTCCCCATGTCCGGGTAGAGGCTGCTCCTGCATGCGGCGAGCAATGGTATAATTACCTCAAGGGAAGGTGAGGCGGATGAAGGCCAGAAGCAAGTTTGTTTGCCAGGCATGCGGGTACGAGACGCCCAAATGGCTGGGGCGTTGCCCTGAGTGTGGCGAATGGGGGACGCTGCAAGAGGAGGCGGTGCGGCTGTCTACATCCTCGGTCCCCCGAAGCAAGAGTAGCCCGCCCGTACGGCTGCAAGACGTGCGCAGCATGCAGCTGGCTCGCCGCTCCACCGCTATCGCCGAGCTGGATCGGGTGCTCGGCTCCGGTATCGTCTCTGGCGAGGTGGTCTTGGTCGGCGGCGATCCGGGTATCGGCAAATCCACCCTGCTGATGCAGTTAGCCGGCAATATGGCTGCGCAGGGTGTTCAGGTGCTCTATGTTTCCGGCGAGGAGTCGGTGGAGCAGACTAAGCTGCGCGCCGACCGGTTGAGAGTCGGTCCGGGTCCGCTGTTCCTGGCAGCCGAAACCGACGCCGCCACCATTATGGATCATCTGCTCACGGTAAAACCCGAAATAGCGATTATCGACTCCATCCAGACTATGCACGACGCCGCCCTCAGCTCTGCTCCCGGCACCGTCAGCCAAGTCAGGGAGTGCGCCAGCAAACTGATTCGTTACGCCAAAGAGTCCGGTGCAGCCGTATTCCTGGTCGGCCATGTCACCAAGGAAGGGTCTATCGCTGGCCCCAAAGTATTGGAGCATATGGTGGACGCGGTACTCCACTTTGAGGGAGAGCGGCACCAATCTTTCCGCATTCTGAGGGCGGTGAAGAATCGCTTTGGCTCCACCAACGAAATCGGCGTCTTCCAAATGGGGGAATTGGGGCTAAGAGAAGTAGCGAACCCGTCCCAGCTGTTCTTGGGCGAGCGCCCGGTGGGCGTGGCTGGGTCGGTGGTGGTAGCCGCCATGGAGGGCACCCGGCCGGTGTTGGTGGAAGTACAAGCGTTGTTGGCCAGTTCCAGCCTAGCCACCCCGCGGCGTATGACCTCTGGTGTGGATGGCAATCGAGTAGCCATGATTCTGGCGGTGCTAGAAAAGCGGCTAGGCATGCAGTTGCAGTATCAGGACACGTATGTCAACGCGGTGGGCGGGGTGAGAATTCCGGATCCGGCGGCGGATCTGGGCATGGCGATAGCGATAGCCTCCAGTTTCCGCGACCGACCGACGGGGCCCTTGGATCTGATCCTGGGCGAGGTAGGGCTGACGGGAGAAGTACGGGCTGTCAGCCGGGCCGAGAGCCGAATCAATGAAGCGGTGAAATTGGGTTTTAGACGCGTGATCCTCCCCAAAGCCAATCTCCCTAGCGGCACAAAGCGCAGCGACATCCAGCTGATCGGCATATCTTCGGTGGCCGACGCACTGCAAAGGGCTTTTGACTGATCTTGCGGGCGTGATATAGTAAAGGTGGGCACACAAGCCAATTCGTCGCTGTGACAGGAGGTGCTACGATGGCAGATGAGCGGGAAGATCGGTTGCTGGCTGCGTTGCGCAGCATTGCTCCCGGCACGGCACTGCGGGAGGGCTTGGACAATGTTCTGCGAGCGAGGACAGGGGCAATAATCGTCATGTCAGATTCCTCGCAGATGATGGAACTGGTGGATGGAGGCTTTCACCTCAACTATGACTTCACCCCAGCCGCCCTGTACGAACTGGCCAAGATGGATGGCGCAATCATTTTGAGCTCCGACGGGCGCAAGATTCTCTGTGCCAATGCCCAGCTGGTTCCGGATACCACAGTTCCCTCCACCGAGACCGGCATCCGCCATCGTACTGCTGAGCGGGTGGCCCGTTTGACCAACGAGATAGTGATTGCCATCTCCCAGCGCCGCAACATTATCAGCGTCTACAGAGGTTCCCAGAAGTACATCCTGCGCGAATTGAGCGTGATCCTGTCCAAGGCCAACCAAGCCTTGCAGACATTGGAGAAATACAAGGTGGTTTTGGATCAAGCGCTGACCAATCTCACCGCACTGGAATTTGAGGATCAGGTGACCATCTACGATGTCAGCACGGTGATGCAGCGTTTTGAGATGGTCTCGCGCATCGTGGCCGAGATCAAACGGTACATAGTGGAGCTAGGGTCAGAAGGCCGTCTGGTGAACATGCAGCTGGTGGAACTGGTGGGCAATTATGAGCAAGAGTCGCTGGCAGTGGTCAAGGACTATGCCGCTCCCGGGGAAACCAGGCAACCCGAGGAAATCTGGGAACAGGTGGGGCGATTCACCGCCGATGAACTGTTGGAACCGATCAGCGTCTGCCGCGTGATGGGTTACGGCACCAACCTGAACGCCCTGGAGCAATCCGTTTCCCCCGGCGGTTACCGGGTATTGAGCAAGATCCCGCGCTTACCTAGTTCGGTGATCGAGAACCTGGTCCGCGTATTTGGTAACTTGCAGGGCATGATCAGAGCTTCCATCGAGGAACTGGATGAGGTGGAGGGAATCGGAGAAGTGCGGGCCAGGGCAGTCAGGGATGGCTTGCGTCGCCTGCGGGAACAGGCTCTGGTTGACCGTCATTTGGGATAAAAATCAAGATCAAAACCAAAACCAGGGCACCCAGACCAGGGCCCTGGTTGATTATGTTTTGTGGCTACTTAGGAAAGGTTGAAGACACCCAGCGTATTCAGGCGCTTTTTCTCTTTTTCCAACACATCGGAGAGGTTCAAGTGCATCACCTCGCAGAGGGCAGTCAGGTAGAACAGGTTGGAACCCAGCTCACTCTCGATGATCTCTCGGCAATGTTCGCAGAGCTCGCCCTTCACATGAGTTTGGGTTTGCTGGCGATACTCTTCCAATGACATTTGGTCGCTGGCCGGCTGCCTGCTGGCTGCTATGGCCAGGCAACCACAATTGGTCACTGCTTTGGCTACGGCTCGATTGACACGGGCATTCGCTTCCTGAAGCTTCGAGAGCACATCCAAGATGCTTCTGTGACGGATCAAATAGTCGCCCACTGCCTGCTGGAAGACTTCGCAACTGCCATCCTTCAAAGGGCTACCACCTCTTTGCCTAAGAAATCGCTTGCTTCTTCATTATACTGACAGGCCACAGCTGTTGTCAATTTCCAGCCCGGCCAGCCGTTGAGTCTAGCCCGGGGTTTCAGGCGATGGGGCTCTGGTCGCCAGAAGGAAGGTGCCAGTTCACGGCCACATGGCTTGAGCCCCACTTACCTAACCGCCATCCCACAAGATTGAGGTTTGACAACTGATTGTACCGTGTGATAAAATGCTGTTTTCTTGACACGCCTCCTGCAAGAATGGTAACCTATAGTAGAGGAGGTGTAGCCAGCGGTGTTTAGATTAGGTGATCGCGTGGTCTACCCGATGCATGGTGCCGGTGTGATTGAGGCTATCGAAGAGAAGGAAATACTGGGCGAAAAGCAGAAGTATTACATTATGAAGCTGCCCCTGGGCGAAATGCGGGTGATGATTCCTTTAAATAATGCAGACAGCATTGGCATCCGAGAAGTGGTTGATGACGAGACAATCGATCAGGTTCTAGAAATCCTTAAACAGGACCAAACTACCATGCCAGCCAATTGGAATCAGCGCTATCGAGCCAATCTGGAGAAGATGCGCAGCGGGGACATTTCCATGGTGGCCGAGGTGGTCAGAAACTTGATGAAAAGGGATCACGAGAAGGGCCTGTCCACCGGTGAGAGAAAGATGCTGGATACGGCCAGACAGATATTGATCAGCGAGTTGATCCTCGTCAAGGAGATTGAGGAAGAATCGGCTACGCGTCTGATCGATCAGCTTGTGGAGAGCTAACGAGGGACGTTAATTCGCCCCTCGTTTTCTTGTAGTTGCTGCAACCCAAATTCACTTTTATTCGTACAAGCTAGTAGCACACTTATTCGGCACTCGAACACCCGTCTGGGCATTCAGCAGGGGGTTGGGCTGTGAGTGATGTTACTGCTCTACATAATCAACGAAAGGAGGTGAAAATATGTTAGTGCGGATTACTCGCATCCTGATCGGTGTTTTGGGCTTGATGCTGGGATACCAGCTCACCGATCACTTTTCGCCGTTGATCGCTGAGTATATCGTCTCTTGGACGCCCCCGCTAACTCTGTCCTTAAACATTCTGGGCGCGGTTATTCTAGGCCTCATATTCTATCTTATCTCCCCAGGTGTGATCAGGTGGGTTGGGCAATTATCGAGTCTGATGGAGACCCATGTGCAGAAGGTGCCTACTCAGGATATAGTCATTGGCACAGTCGGCTTGATCGTCGGTTTGATCATCGCCAACTTGCTGGGTTTCGCTCTGATGGGAATCCCTTTGATCGGCTCTTACCTGCCCATTGCCTCCAACGTACTATTTGGCTATCTTGGCGTGAACGTGGCTATCAAGAAGCGCGAAGAACTGGGGACCATTCTCTCGTTTCCCAGCAGGGCCTCCAAGTCTTCCAGAAGAGATGTATATAAAGTCTTGGATACCAGCGTGATCATCGACGGGCGCATTGCCGATGTGGCTAAGGCGGGCTTTTTGGAAGGGATTCTGATCGTCCCCAACTTCGTCTTAGAGGAGTTGCGCCACATCGCCGACTCCGCCGACGCCACCCGGCGCAACCGCGGGAGACGGGGTTTGGATGTGCTCAACCAGATTCAGAAGGAGCTGGGGCTAAACGTACAGATCGTCGACCGGGACTTTGAAGATGTGCTAGAGGTAGACAGCAAACTGATTCGCTTGGCACAAACCATCAACGCAAAAATTCTGACCACCGACTATAATCTGAACAAAGTCTGCGAGCTGCAGGGAGTTCCGGTGTTAAATGTCAACGAATTGGCCAATGCAGTCAAACCGGTGGTGTTGCCTGGGGAAGAGATGGTAGTCTCGGTGATGAAGGAAGGAAAAGAATTCAACCAAGGCGTAGCCTATTTGGATGATGGAACGATGATTGTAGTCGATAACGGGCGCCGCCATATCGGCGAGAAACTAGCCGTGGTGGTGACCAGTGTGCTGCAGACGTCTGCCGGCAGAATGATCTTTGCCCGTGTGCGGTAAGCGGATAACCAGCAAAAGGGCTGTCGCAAGACAGCCCTTTTGACTCTCCCAGTCGCTTTGCGACAGCCCCCTCGCCACGGGGGCCAAATTACGAGGGGGAAAGACAGCCTGACATCCATTGCTAGCTCTGATTGAACGTTTGAGGGCAGTGGGCATGACTAAGCAATCGCCAATCATCGACTACTCCCTACCTGTTTTCAAAAGAAGGAACTTTACTCTAGGAGTGAGCAGCAATGTTGACTGCATTGATAGTTGCAGCCGGATCCAGCCGCAGGATGGGCGACTTAGGAGACAAGATTTTTCTGCCGATCCTGGGGCGTCCCCTAATTGTGCACACCCTGGCACCTTTTTGCCGCTCGTCGGACGTAGACGAGATAGTACTAGTCACAGCGGAGGAATCGGTTACCAAGCTGCGGCAAATGGTGTTAACATATCGTATAGAGAAAGTAACCGCTATCGTTGCCGGAGGCAGCTCCCGCCAGGAATCGGTGGCCCGAGGGCTGGCCAGCCTTTCTCCTTCCTGCCAGATGGTGGCCATCCATGACGGTGCCCGACCCTGCCTGGGCGACGAACAGCTGCAGGCGGTGTTGCAGCTTGCCCGGGCCAAAGGGGCGGCTATTTTGGCCGTCCCGGTAAAGGATACCATCAAACGGGTGCGGGCTGGGCTAGCAGTGGAGACGCCGGAGCGTAGCGAGTTGTTCCTGGCTCAGACACCGCAAGCCTTTCGGCGCCAGTGGATTGAAGATGCCCATCAACAGGCAAGAGCACTAGGTTTGTTGGCGACTGATGATGCCGCTCTGGTCACCGCTTCAGGCAGGGCGGTAGCTGTCGCTGAAGGTGATTATACTAATATCAAAGTCACTACGCCGGAAGACTTGTTGTTGGCGGAACTGTTTCTTAGCCGGAGGTGAACTATAGATGGCTGTTGGAATCGGTTATGACTCCCATCGTCTGCAAAGCGGGCGGGCAATGCTCCTGGGCGGAGTGGAAATTGCCTACGACCTGGGCCTGGCGGGGCACTCTGATGCGGACGTGCTCACCCACGCCATCATCGACGCACTGTTGGGCGCGGCAGCGTTGGGGGACATCGGACAGCACTTTCCAGATAACGAGCAGCGTTACCGCGGTATCTCCAGCCTGAAGCTGCTGGAGCAGGTCGGGCGACTGCTAGCTGGAGCAGGATGGCGGATTGTCAATGTCGATGCCACAGTCATCATCGAGCGCCCCAAACTGGCACCGCACATCCCGGTCATGCGCCAACGGTTGGCGCGTTCCCTCGGGGTCGCCTCCGACCAGATCAGCGTCAAGGCGAAGACCAATGAAGGCATGGGCTTTGTCGGACGGGAAGAAGGAGTGGCAGCGATCGCTGTGGCGGAGGTGAAACGAAATGCACGAACCTAGCATGGACAAGCATGCGGTCGGCATCATGCCGCCCCTGGTGCTGGCCTTTGTCGGTGACGCAGTCTGGGAGCTAGATGTGCGTTGCCGCGCTGTCCACTCTCACCAGGGGAAGATCGTGGATCTACATCGGCTGACCGTTGACCACGTGCAGGCCACGGCACAGGCATCCGCTGCCCGGGGGTTGCTGCATCTGTTGAATGAGGAAGAACAAGAGGTATTTCGGCGGGCCAAGAATACCAAACCTTTGCGCATACCAAAGAGCGCCACTTTGGCTGACTATCGCTTTAGTACCGGTCTGGAGGCGGTGTTGGGATATCTGCACCTGAGCCAACAAAGCCAGCGTCTGGAGTTTATGCTGGAGCAGCTGTGGCAACTGCAGCAAGCAAAGGATAGCGTCTAGCTGGGGAAGGAATCATCGCAGAGATGGAGGAGAGATTATGAAAGTAACCCTGATCAAACATACACCAGAGCCAGAACAAACGGTGGCGGCCGCCGCCCGGCTCTGCTATTCACCCGACCAGGTGGAGGAATTGTTGGAGCAGATGACGCCGAAGCGCATCCAGAAGCTCTTAAACACTTTGGTGGAGCAACAGCATTTCTCCCCTTTTGAACACGCTAGCTTCACCTTCGGGATCTCAGGTGTCAGCCGCAGCCTCTCCCATCAACTGGTTCGCCATCGGATCGCATCCTATTCACAGCAGTCACAACGCTACGTGGCCTTCGATGCCGTCCCGTTGGTGGTTCCTCCCTCCATCAGTTCTGATCCTGCGGCGCTGGAGGTTTTTGAGCAGGCCATGCAGACAGTAAGGCATGCTTATCGGCAATTGTTGGACAAGGTGCCAGCTGAAGACGCCCGGTATGTGTTGCCCAATGCTTGCCAGACCAACCTGGTGGTGACCATGAACGCTCGCAGCCTGTATAACTTCTTCCACTTGCGTTGCTGCAATCGGGCTCAGTGGGAGATTCGTGAGCTGGCATGGAGGATGCTGGCGTTGGTGCGCCAGGTGGCACCCACCCTGTTCAAGAATGCAGGTCCCGGATGTTGGGGTGAAGGCGGCTGTCAAGAGGGAGCGATGAGTTGCGGGGAGCCACCCGAGCGACTGTAGCAGTTTGGAGGTACGTTGATGGAACAATTGGAGGGTAGAAACCCTGTCTTGGAGGCCTTGCAGTCTGGCTTGGCCATTAACAGAATATCGATCGCCAAAGGCGTCAGGGGTAGACCCATCGATCAGATCGTCGCTCTCTGCAAACAGCAGAAGGTCAATCTGCAGTGGGTGGACCGCTCGCTGCTCGATCGCATCAGCCAAACCGGTGGCAGGCACCAGGGTGTGATTGCCGAGGTTGCCTCGGTTGGATATGCCTCTTTGGACCAAGTGGTGGAAAGCGCCCGGCAATCCGGCCGCGATTTGCTGCTGGTGATGCTCTGTGGGGTGGAGGATCCCCATAATCTCGGGTCAGTGATCCGCACCGCCGAGGCAGCGGGCGTACATGGGGTGATCATCCCTCGCCATCGGGCCGCTGGGGTTACAGCCGCCGTGGCCAGAGCGTCGGCGGGGGCTTTGGTACACATGCCCGTGGTGCGGGTGACAAACTTGGTTGATACCGTTAAGCAGCTGAAGGAACTGGGAGCTTTTGTGGTGGGGGCTGATGCAGCGGCGAGGCAACTGGCAGTGGAATGCGATCTGACCGGGCCATTGGTGCTGGTCTTGGGTGGGGAAGGCAAAGGTATCAGCCGTTTGCTGCGGGATAACTGCGACTGCTTGGTGCGCTTCCCTATGTTTGGGCAGGTGAACTCCCTCAACGTCAGTGTGTCGGCAGCTTTGCTCATCTATGAGGTTGTGCGCCAAAGCCAGAGCAAGTAAATTGCCGATCAGTATATTATGTCAACTCTACCTGCCTTGCTCAGCAATCGCAGTTATTTTATAATAGGACATGTAGTAAAGTGTCGAAGAGTGTCTTGGACACTTTATTGGCTCAGAATGCCACCCAGTAACACCCAAGAATGTTGCTAAGTGGCGCATGCGGAGCTTGCTGTAGTTGCTGACGCAACTAATGATTAGGATCGCCTGTTCCTGAACATGCCGAGTTGATTGTTGCTTCGCAACAATCGCTTTATTGCCCGCAACACCTGACGGTGTTGCTAGTAGGTACAAGCCGATAGTTGCTTCGCAACAATCGCTTTATTGCCCGCAACACCTGACGGTGTTGCTAGTAGGTACAAGCCGATAGTTGCTTCGCAACAATCGCTTTATTGCCCGCAACACCTGACGGTGTTGCTAGTAGGTACAAGCCGATAGTTGCTTCGCAACAATCACTTTATTGCCCGCAACACCTGACGGTGTTGCTAGTAGGTACAAGCCGATAGTTGCTTCGCAACAATCACTTTATTGCCCGCAACACCTGACGGTGTTGCTAGTGGATGGTAGTCTGGTGGTTTTCCATGCTTGGAGGCGATAATTAGTGGACATCCATGCCCAACCTGAGTTCTTTCCCGGTATTGACAGCATGGCCGAAGAAGACGTTGTGGAAAGTGCCAAGCAAGGTAGCACCTATGCGTTGGAGTATCTGATCAATAAGTACAAGGCTTTTGTGCGTGCCAAAGCAAAGTCTTACTTTCTGATCGGTGCTGATCGGGAGGACATTATCCAAGAGGGCATGATTGGGCTGTATAAGGCTATTCGCGATTTTCGCGCAGACAAGCTCTCGTCTTTCCGCGCTTTTGCTGAACTATGCATCACCAGACAGATCATCACGGCCATCAAGACGGCCACCCGGCAGAAGCATATTCCGCTGAATTCTTACGTCTCTTTAAATAAGCCCATCTATGATGAAGAGTCCGACCGCACGCTGCTGGACGTGCTCTCCGGCAACAAGATTACCGATCCAGAAGAACTGATGATCAACCAAGAGGAGTTTCGCGACATCGAATTATGTATGGGCGAGCTGCTCAGCGACCTGGAGTGGAAGGTTCTGATGTCCTATCTGGACGGCAAGTCTTATCAAGAGATAGCTGGCGATTTGGACCGCCACGTCAAGTCGGTGGATAACGCTCTGCAGCGGGTCAAACGGAAAGTTGAACGTTACTTGGAGGACAGGAATAATAGCAATTAGGGCTGCCATCCACTAAATGGACTACTGACTCCTCCTTCAGCCCTGTCAATGGACAGGGAAAATGTCACCCCAAATCGCGTTATACGGGACAGGGAAAATGTCACCTTCGAGGTTAGAATACGCCCTTGACTCCCTGTGCTTCTTGTTAAGTGCGAGGGGCGATGGCAGGGAGGACGAAGGCAAGAATCCTTCGCTCGCCCCTCGGTACGTCATTTTAGCACAGGGGTCAAGGGACTTAGCTGGATGATGGCTTAGGGCTCCGACAGGGAGGACTGGGTGACCTAAGCGTTAGTCGTTGTCCCTGAATGCTGAATCACCCAAGGCAGCGCTCAGCCAAGGTCGTTCGTCAAAGTATTTTTCGGTCTTGGAGCGCCTGCGCTTAATCGGCTTGGGCTGTTGTTTCTTCCATGGGTGATCAGCAGGCTGGGTTCGCGGCTGTGCAGGTGTTGCCGGTTTCTCTTTTGGTGGCTCTACTCTCTTCTCTGGCTTTGGTATGGCCTTTAGTGCGTATACCACGTCACAGTATACGGCACTAACGGTTCCGTCTAGAGCTGTAAGTACCTGCACGGTGGCTTTCTGCCTTAAGGGGATAACTTGTCCCCGCGAATCGAGTAGTTGAAATAACTGACCGCCATAGGAAATGGTTGAACCAGCAGATGCTTTACGCGGATGACGGATAGACAGGATTCTGCGAATGTTCTCTTGGCTGGGTGCAGGTAAAAAGACAGACCCATCCTCGGGTGCCTTTACGGCGAACTGCTTGTTGAATCTAGCAATGAATCCCGGTAGAAAAGCATTGGCCTCTTCCATGGTTGAGATCTTGGCTATCCGGAGCTCAGTAATCAGGCGAGCTTGTAGGGTCCCCCAAAGGCGTTCAATTCTCCCTTTAGCTTGCGGTGACCGTGCAGGAATGTGTTGGATTCCAAGGTCCGCGAGAGCATTACCGAACTGAGTTAAGGCTACGGTCTTTCCAGCCAATTGGTCCTCGATACTGAGCTTATCTTTTTTCGGGGAGAAGAAGATCGAGTGGCGATCAGAATAAAGGCCATCTGGAATCCCGTAGTCATTAAGCACTTGCTCAAGCATTAAATGGTATCCTCGCAAGTCTTCAGTAGGTCTAAAGACTAGTGCTAAAACAGTGCTTGTAGCATCATCGATGCTCCCATGCAGAGCCAGCGTAGGCCCTCGTCCCTCGAGCCAATCATGGGTACTGGCATCGCACTGCGCCAGCATGCCCATGCGTGCTTTGCGGTCACGAGTACGACGTTTGTGCGGCTGTTTCTTAGCAAAGCGCAATTGCACTTGCGCTTTGCGTAGGATTCTAGCAACGCTCTTGGCACTTATCTCGATATAGTTGTGTTCGGCCAAAAGCTCACTCATGTGCTGGCAGCTAGTATCCCTGTAGTCTCCTGTTGCCATTTCAACAACCAGACGCCTAACGTCAGTAGGAATAGCGTTAGCGGGCTTCCGTCCACGATTACCGTGTGCGAGAAAACCTGGTCCCTGATTCTGAACCCCTTTCTTCAACCGTTTCACTTGTCGTTCACTTAGTCCAAGCACTTGTGCTGCGTCAGCAATGGTACGTCTTCCGCTAAGGGTGTCTTGAATGGCACGAAGGCGATTTGCTTCTTTCATGTTTAAATATTGCTCTCCCATCATAGGGACATTATCGCTGTCCCGTTACAGGGTGACAATATCGCTGTCCGACGACACTCCTCCTTCAGCCCTTGACTGGAAGCCGCACAGGGCGTATAATCAATATTGCCGTTCAGAACGGACGGCCCCTTGGAGAGGTACCCGAGTTGGCCAAAGGGGGCAGACTGTAAATCTGCTGGCAATGCCTTCACTGGTTCGAATCCAGTCCTCTCCACCATTGACTGTCTGCGGGTGTAGCTCAATGGTAGAGCACCAGCCTTCCAAGCTGGCTACGTGGGTTCGATTCCCATCACCCGCTCCAAGAATTACTCAGCATTGTTGCGGGGTAGAGCAGTCTGGTAGCTCGTCGGGCTCATAACCCGGAGGTCACAGGTTCAAATCCTGTCCCCGCTACCAAAGATCAATCGGTTTTGAACTTTAAATAAACTTGTCACGTTGCGGGGTAGAGCAGTCTGGTAGCTCGTCGGGCTCATAACCCGGAGGTCACAGGTTCAAATCCTGTCCCCGCTACCATGCTGACGTAGCTCAGTAGGTAGAGCACATCCTTGGTAAGGATGAGGTCACCGGTTCGATCCCGGTCGTCAGCTCCACTTGTTATTTGCCCTGGCCGAAAGGCCAGGGTTTTTGTTGACTTTAGGCTGGTGTCGTTGGTAATATTAAGGATAGCGGATGTGCATGTCCGTCAGAGGAGGGAATAACCAAATGGCCAAAAAGAAATTTGAGCGCACTAAGCCGCATGTGAACATCGGTACCATCGGTCATATCGACCACGGCAAGACCACCACTACTGCTGCTTTAACTTCAATTATCTCTGTCAGCGGTGGTGCTGAGAAGGTTGCTTATGATGCCATCGATAAGGCACCGGAAGAAAAGGCACGTGGAATCACCATCAACACCGCTCACGTAGAGTACGAGACAGAAAATCGTCACTACGCTCACGTGGACTGCCCGGGTCATGCTGACTACATCAAGAACATGATCACCGGTGCAGCTCAGATGGACGGCGCTATTTTGGTAGTGTCTGCCGCTGATGGCCCGATGCCTCAGACCCGCGAGCACATCCTCTTGGCTCGTCAGGTTAACGTTCCGCACATCGTCGTCTTCCTGAACAAGGCTGACATGGTAGACGATCCGGAGCTGCTGGAGCTGGTGGAGATGGAAGTGCGGGAGCTGCTTTCCAGCTACAACTATCCGGGCGATGACACTCCGATCGTTGCCGGCTCTGCGCTGAAGGCGCTGGAGTGCGGTTGCGGCAACCGCGAGTGCCCGTGGTGCGGCAAGCTGTGGGAGCTGATGGATGCAGTTGACGAGTATATCCCGACCCCCGAGCGCGAGTCCGATAAGCCGTTCTTGATGCCGGTGGAAGACGTGTTCACCATCACCGGTCGCGGCACCGTAGCTACCGGTAGGGTAGAGCGCGGCACCGTCAAGGTGGGCGACGAAGTGGAAATCGTTGGTCTGCGCGAAGAATCTCGCAAGACGGTAGTCACCGGCGTGGAAATGTTCCGCAAGCTGTTGGATCGCGCTGAAGCTGGCGACAACATCGGTCTGCTGCTGCGCGGCGTTGACCGCAAGGAGATCGAGCGCGGTATGGTCCTGGCTAAGCCTGGTTCCATCAAGCCTCACACCAAGTTCAAGGCCGAGGTGTACGTGCTGAAGAAAGAAGAAGGTGGTCGTCATACCGCGTTCTTCTCTGGATACCGTCCGCAGTTCTTCTTCCGCACCACCGACGTCACCGGCAGCATCGAGCTACCGGAAGGCGTGGAAATGGTCATGCCTGGTGACAACATCACCATGACCATCGAACTGATTACCCCGATCGCCATGGAGCAGGGCGTGCGCCTGGCTATCCGTGAAGGCGGCCGTACTGTTGGCGCAGGCGTAGTCACTGAGATTATCGAATAGCTGCCGCAGCATGTCGCGGCCGGCAGGCAGTATCGATGCCAGATGGCATCGCTCACCTAGTCTGCACATTTGGTAGATGATCGGGCGCGGCAGCCGCCGCGCCCCTTTCTGTGGCGTCAAGGGCCAGCTATTGACATAAGATTGGCCCTATGATAACGTAATTGAGTAACCTATGACAGGAGTATCCCAAGCAGGAAGTGAGGTGCCCCGCAAATGCGCGTAGGCATTACGTTGGCTTGCGTTGACTGCAAACAGCGCAATTACCGTACCAGCAAGAACAAGAAGAAGAACGCTGATCGCATTGAGCTGAAAAAATACTGCAAGTTCTGCAAGACACACACCGCTCATCGCGAGACCCGTTAATAGTCCCCAGGGGGTGAATAGACATGGGCTTTGTGGCTAGAATTGCAGATAGCGGACGCAATTTGATGAAGTTCTTCAGTGACGTACGCGTGGAGTTGAAGCGCGTGGTTTGGCCGACCCGTCGGCAAACGGCGGTTTATACCGTCGTCGTTTTGGCGGCTTGTGCCATTGTCACCGTCCTGATTTACGTTGTTGACACAGCGATCAGCTATATTTTCAGGTGGCTACTGGGTCTCTAATTGCACCGCATATCAACCGAATCAAAGGGGGGCAGGGGCTGATTGCCCCGACACGAGCATGGAAAGAAATTGGTATGTCGTTCACACTTATTCCGGATACGAGAATAAGGTGAAGACCAACCTGGAGAAGCGAGTTCAATCCATGGAGATGGAAGACAAGATCTTCCGTGTCGTCGTGCCCATGGAGGATGAGGTTGAGACTGCAAGAGATGGCAAGAAGAAGGTAGTCAAGAAAAAAGTTTTCCCCGGGTATGTCCTGGTGGAGATGATTGTCACTGATGATTCTTGGTATGTCGTGCGTAATACGCCTGGCGTTACCGGTTTTGTTGGTTCCGGAACCAAGCCCATCCCCTTGGAGCAGCATGAGATCAGACAGATCCTGCAGCAGATGGGTGGGGAGAACGTGAGGGTGCGTATTCAGTTCGATTTAGGGGAGTCGGTGCGCATCATCAACGGTCCCTTCCAGAACTTTGCCGGCATCGTGGAGGAAGTAAACCACGACAGACAGAAGGTGAAGGTGCGCGTATCACTCTTTGGACGAGAAACCCCCGTGGAATTAGACTATACTCAGGTGACTAAGCTCTGAGTATTTAGAAGCATGCCCAAGCAACGCTTCATATCGGTTGCAGGTTAGCTTCACATCATGAAATAAGGGAAAGGGAGGTGGACGTCTTGGCTAAGAAGTTAGTTAGGGTCGTCAAGTTGCAGTTAGCAGCAGGCAAAGCAACTCCCGCTCCACCGGTTGGACCTGCCCTGGCTCAAACTGGCATCAACATGATGGGGTTCTTGAAGGAGTTTAATGAACGGACATCCAAACAGATGGGAATGATTATCCCGGTAGAGATTTCTGTCTACCAAGATCGGTCGTTCACGTTCATTATGAAGAGCCCTCCGGCGGCTGTCCTTTTGAAGAAGGCTGTCGGCATCGAGTCTGGCTCAGGTGTACCCAACCGCAACAAGGTTGCTACTATCACTCGGGATCAGGTGCGGGAGATAGCCCAAACCAAAATGCCCGATCTGAATGCGGCATCTGTGGAAGCGGCCATGCGCATGATTGAGGGCACTGCCCGCAGCATGGGAATCACTGTCGTTGACTAGTATAGTAGGAAAAGCGAGCTCCCAGCACTTGCAGCTAGCAGGCGGTGCAAGGGGGACTCGTTTATGTGGGAGGGTTTTCCCGCTAATACCACAGGAGGTGCAAGCATATGCCTAAACATGGCAAGAAGTATCAAGATGCGCTGAAGCAGTTCGATCGGACCCAGCTCTATGACGTGCGTCCAGCAGTTGAACTGGTGAAGCAGATTGCCCCGGCCAAGTTTGACGAGACTGTGGAAGCAGCCATCAGACTGGGCGTCAACCCCAAACATGCGGACCAGCAGGTGCGCGGTGCGGTAGTGCTGCCCCACGGCACCGGAAAGTCAGTGCGGGTGTTGGTGTTTGCCAAGGGAGACCGGGCCAATGAAGCAGAGGTAGCCGGAGCAGATGTCGTCGGCGCCGAAGACGTCATTCAGCGAATTCAGGAGGGCTGGCTGGAGTTTGATGTAGCCATTGCCACCCCTGACATGATGGGTTTGGTCGGTCGCTTGGGTCGCATTCTGGGACCCAAAGGACTAATGCCCAACCCCAAGACTGGCACTGTGACCATGGATGTGGCCAAAGCAGTGCAGGAGAGCAAAGCTGGTAAGATTGAATACCGCGTCGACCGGGCAGGCATTGTGCATGCTCCCATCGGCAAGGTTTCCTTCTCAGCAGATAGCCTAGAAGAGAATTTCCAGGCTCTGCTAGATGCTTTGATCAAGGCGAAGCCGTCTGGCGCTAAGGGGCAGTATGTGCGTACCATTACCCTATCTTCTACGATGGGCCCTGGCATCCGCGTCAACCCCATTCGCGCTACCTCGCCTACTGCTTAGTGAGCAGCAGCAATTTGCTGCTGGCGCGCTATTGACCGGCTTGTCCTTTATTGATATAGTACATCTTGTGCCGTAGACAGCAGGTGTCCTTTGGACTTAATTCGTTCCTGCCGAGGCGAAGTCTAGCCAGTGAACTGAGTTTAGTTTGCTTGGGCCTTCGCATGTCTGCGGAGGCCTTTTTGAGTTTCCCAAGAGCTCTGCTAAGGAGGTGGGAATGATGAGCATTAGTCGCGAGACAAAAGAAGCCACCGTAACCGAGTTGATCGAGAAGTTAGGTCAAGCCAAAGGTGTGGTGTTGACCAACTATCATGGGATCAGCGTGAACAAGATCAATGAACTGCGCAGCCAGTTGCGCAAGTCCGGCGTTGAGCTGAAGGTGGTCAAGAACACCTTAGCCAAACGTGCCGCTGATCAGTTGGGAATTGCTGAACTGCATCAGTACCTGGAAGGACCGACCGCCCTGGCGATCAGCGTGACGGATCCGGTAGCGCCAGCAAAAAGCGTGTCTGAATTCGCCAAGGCCAACAAGGCCCTGGAGATCAAGGCCGGTCTGGTGGAAGGCAAAGTGATCTCTATGGATGGCGTGCAGGCTTTAGCCGATCTGCCGTCACGGGAAGTGTTGATTGCCCAGGTGGTAGGCACAATGGCAGCGCCGTTGTCTGGCTTCCTCAGCGTCCTGCAAGGACCCATTCGCAAGTTAGGCTACGCCTTGGAGGCTGTGCGCAAGCAAAAGGAAGAAGCTTAGGTTTTCCAGAGTTTGAACAAACTTTTATTTGAGGAGGGTCAATTCAATGAATAAGGAACAAATCCTAGAAGCGATCAAGGGCATGACCGTGCTCGAACTGGCTGAGTTGATCAAGGCGATGGAAGAAGAATTCGGCGTCAGTGCATCTGCACCGATGGCTATGGCAATGCCCGTAGGCGGCGCTGCAGCTCCTGCTGCTGAAGAAGAAGAGCAGACCGAGTTTGACGTTGTTTTGCTTGGCCCTGGAGACAAGAAGGTCAACGTGATCAAGGTTGTGCGCGAGATCACCGGTCTGGGCCTGGTTGAGTCCAAGGCAGTGGTTGACGGTGCTCCTAAGGCCGTTAAGGAAAAGGTCAGCAAGGAAGAGGCTGAGTCCCTGAAGGCCAAGTTAGAAGCAGCCGGTGCTAGCGTCGAAATTAAGTAGGAACCACCAAAACAGCAAACAAAAAGCACCTGCGCTGCAGGTGCTTTTGCTTTTGCGATTACTGAACGTCAACGGACAATTGCTTTAGGCAAGTGCCACATATGTTCTTGCCACGGTAATTAACCAAGCCTTCTGCGTTCCCGCAGAAGATACAACCGGGCTCATATTTCTTGAGGATGATCTTTTCGCCGTCGACGTAGATCTCCAAAGAGTCCTTTTCATCGATGCCTAAGGTGCGACGCAGCTCGATCGGGATTACTATACGGCCCAGCTCGTCCACTTTGCGAACAATACCAGTAGACTTCATCTCTTTCCCTCCTTTGCGACAAGGTTCGACAAAATACCCCCATAATTACTATACCAACTATACCAATAGCTGTCAACTAAATTGTATACAAAATTCCTCATACTAAGCGCAGCAACCTTCTTACTCATGTGCTGCATGTTTATTCCCACGCCACCTATATTGACCATAATAACACTATCCATTTAGTTGTCAATCATGAAATTGCAGTAATCGGTAACATTCCCCTTTTGTTTCAGGGCCAATTGCGCGGCCAGCCGTCGAGGCGGGCCTCGGTTGTCAATGGACAGGGAAAATGTCACCCCAAATCGCGTTATACGGGACAGGGAAAATGTCACCTTCGAGGTTAGAATACGCCCTTGACTCCCTGTGCTTCTTGTTAAGTGCGAGGGGCGATGGCAGGGAGGACGAAGGCAAGAATCCTTCGCTCGCCCCTCGGTACGTCATTTTAGCACAGGGGTCAAGGGACTTAGCTGGATGATGGCTTAGGGCTCCGACAGGGAGGACTGGGTGACCTAAGCGTTAGTCGTTGTCCCTGAATGCTGAATCACCCAAGGCAGCGCTCAGCCAAGGTCGTTCGTCAAAGTATTTTTCGGTCTTGGAGCGCCTGCGCTTAATCGGCTTGGGCTGTTGTTTCTTCCATGGGTGATCAGCAGGCTGGGTTCGCGGCTGTGCAGGTGTTGCCGGTTTCTCTTTTGGTGGCTCTACTCTCTTCTCTGGCTTTGGTATGGCCTTTAGTGCGTATACCACGTCACAGTATACGGCACTAACGGTTCCGTCTAGAGCTGTAAGTACCTGCACGGTGGCTTTCTGCCTTAAGGGGATAACTTGTCCCCGCGAATCGAGTAGTTGAAATAACTGACCGCCATAGGAAATGGTTGAACCAGCAGATGCTTTACGCGGATGACGGATAGACAGGATTCTGCGAATGTTCTCTTGGCTGGGTGCAGGTAAAAAGACAGACCCATCCTCGGGTGCCTTTACGGCGAACTGCTTGTTGAATCTAGCAATGAATCCCGGTAGAAAAGCATTGGCCTCTTCCATGGTTGAGATCTTGGCTATCCGGAGCTCAGTAATCAGGCGAGCTTGTAGGGTCCCCCAAAGGCGTTCAATTCTCCCTTTAGCTTGCGGTGACCGTGCAGGAATGTGTTGGATTCCAAGGTCCGCGAGAGCATTACCGAACTGAGTTAAGGCTACGGTCTTTCCAGCCAATTGGTCCTCGATACTGAGCTTATCTTTTTTCGGGGAGAAGAAGATCGAGTGGCGATCAGAATAAAGGCCATCTGGAATCCCGTAGTCATTAAGCACTTGCTCAAGCATTAAATGGTATCCTCGCAAGTCTTCAGTAGGTCTAAAGACTAGTGCTAAAACAGTGCTTGTAGCATCATCGATGCTCCCATGCAGAGCCAGCGTAGGCCCTCGTCCCTCGAGCCAATCATGGGTACTGGCATCGCACTGCGCCAGCATGCCCATGCGTGCTTTGCGGTCACGAGTACGACGTTTGTGCGGCTGTTTCTTAGCAAAGCGCAATTGCACTTGCGCTTTGCGTAGGATTCTAGCAACGCTCTTGGCACTTATCTCGATATAGTTGTGTTCGGCCAAAAGCTCACTCATGTGCTGGCAGCTAGTATCCCTGTAGTCTCCTGTTGCCATTTCAACAACCAGACGCCTAACGTCAGTAGGAATAGCGTTAGCGGGCTTCCGTCCACGATTACCGTGTGCGAGAAAACCTGGTCCCTGATTCTGAACCCCTTTCTTCAACCGTTTCACTTGTCGTTCACTTAGTCCAAGCACTTGTGCTGCGTCAGCAATGGTACGTCTTCCGCTAAGGGTGTCTTGAATGGCACGAAGGCGATTTGCTTCTTTCATGTTTAAATATTGCTCTCCCATCATAGGGACATTATCGCTGTCCCGTTACAGGGTGACAATATCGCTGTCCGACGACACGAGGCGGGCCTCGGTTTGACATTTGCCGGCGGCGATGGTACACTTTAGTCTAAATTCATCAGGACAGTGGCGATGAAGGAAAGAGTAATTGCTATGGGCGTTCCAGCAGAGAGCCGGGTTAGGTGCAAGCCGGTGAACGCGCGAGCGATGAAGATGGCTCTGGAGCCGGGTAGACGAGTGCCCGCATCTATCAGGCACAAGGCTGCCCCGCCGTCAGGCGATACCAGCAGGCTGCGACAGCCAATGAGGCCGGTTTACCGGCGAAACAGGGTGGTACCACGGACCCCCGTCCCTGACTTGGGACGGGGGTTTTGTCGTCCATTCCAGCATCCTTATTCGCTTTATGCAAGGAGGAGAGAAGATTGACCAAACCAACCTATTACTTGACCACGCCTCTCTACTACACAAGCGGCAAGCTGCATATTGGCCATGCTTACACAACGGTGGTGGCGGATGCCTTAGCTCGCTACAAGCAGCTCAGGGGCTACGACGTCTGCTTTCTGACCGGCACCGACGAGCACGGTCTCAAGGTACAGAAGAACGCGGAGGCAGCCGGCAAATCACCGCAGCAGTTCGTCGACGACCTGGTGGTCAGCATCAAGGATCTCTGGCGGTTGTTGGACGTGGAGTACGACATCTTCATTCGCACTAGCGATCCGATGCACAAGCGGGCAGTGGAGAAGATCTTCACTCGCCTGTATGAACAAGGGGACATTTACAAGGGAGAGTACAAGGGACTCTATTGCGTGCCCTGCGAAGCCTTTTGGACCGAATTGCAGCTTAAGGATGGCAAGTGTCCCGATTGTGGGCGGGAGGTGCAGATGGTCACCGAAACCAGCTACTTCTTCCGTCTATCCAAGTATCAGGACCGTTTGTTGCAGCACATCCAGCAGCATCCCGAGTTCATCCAGCCTGCTTCCCGCAGGAACGAGATGATCAACAACTTCCTCAAGCCTGGTCTGGAGGACTTGGCGGTTTCGCGGACCACTTTCCGCTGGGGCATTCCGGTGCCCTTCGATCAGGAACATGTGATTTACGTCTGGATAGATGCCCTCAGCAACTACATTACTGCCTTGGGTTATGGCCAGGACGATCAGCGTTGGCAGCATTATTGGCCGGCGGACCTGCACCTGATGGGCAAGGAGATCGTGCGTTTCCATACGATCATTTGGCCCATTCTGCTGATGGCGTTGGATTTGCCGCTGCCCAAGCAGGTCTTTGGTCACGGCTGGCTGCTGTTCGACAACGACAAGATGTCCAAATCAAAGGGCAATGTGGTCGATCCCTATGTCCTAGTTGACCGCTACGGTTCCGACGCCCTGCGCTACTACCTGTTGCGGGAGGTCAACTTCGGAGCCGACGGCAATTACAACGATGAGCTGTTTATCACCCGGATCAATGCGGATCTGGCCAACGACCTCGGCAACTTGCTCAGCCGTACGGTAGCCATGATCGAGCGCTATCAGGATGGAGTGCTGCAGCCGGCCTCCGCCGCCACTCCCCACGACCAAGATCTGTTGGCTTTGGCGGCGCGCACTCGGGCCGAGGTGGAACGCGCCATGGATGAACTGCGCTTTAACGTAGCCCTGGAGGCACTCATGGATCTGGCCAAACGGGCCAACAAGTACATCGACGAAACCACCCCGTGGATCCTGGCCAAGCAAGCGGACGGGCGCGAGAAATTGAACACGGTGCTTTATAACCTGGCCGATTGTCTGCGCCTGACGGCAACGTTGCTGCAGCCGTTCATGCCGCGCACCCCGGAAAAGATCTGGGCCCAGCTGGGCATAGATAAAGATGCCTTTACCAGCTGGGAGACGGCCGTCCCTGGGTTGACCCCCACCGGCCTTCAGGTACGGAAAGGCGAGGCCATCTTCCCCCGCATTGACGTTAGCGCCTTGCAGGAGCAGGCGCCGGCTAAGAAGCCCCTCAACCCACCGCTCGCCGAGGAGATCGACATTGACTACTTCAGCAAGGTCGATCTGCGCGTGGTAGAAGTGCTGTCGGCGGAACCGGTTCCTAAGACCGATCGGTTACTCAAGTTGACGGTAGCTTTGGGGGATGAACAGCGCACCATTGTTGCCGGCATCGCCCAGCATTATCAACCCAGCGATTTGATTGGCAAGCAGGTGGTGATCGTGGCCAACCTGAAGCCCGCCAAACTCCGTGGCATCGAGTCGCAGGGGATGGTGTTGGCGGCTAGCGATGGCCACACCCTGGCATTGCTTACTCCGGAGACCAAAATCGAAAACGGCAGCAAAGCCAAGTAACTGCGCAAAATCCCAAACGGTGTTCGGTGCTGCCGTAAAACCAGGGGGAAGCCCGGCAAGGAGGACTTCTTCTGGTTCCCGAGCGGCACCGGCACTGTTGCCGAGGAGGGTGCCCTTTGTTAGTAGATTCCCACGCCCATCTCAACGACCCCAGGCTGGCGGTGAAGGTGCCGGAGCTGCTGCAGGCAGCCAAGGCCGCTGGGGTGAACCAGATTATCAACGTCGGTTACGACTTGACCTCGTCCGCCCTGGCTACTCAGCAAGCAGTCGAGCACCCGATGCTCTTTGCTGCGGTAGGGTTGCACCCCCACGATGCCAAGCAGTGGACTGATGAAATGGGTGCGCAACTCGATCGGCTATCCCGCGCTCCGGCTGTGGTGGCATGGGGGGAAATTGGCCTGGACTACCATTACGACAACTCTCCGCGCCAGGCCCAACAACACGCCTTGAGGGTTCAGTTGGAGCTGGCCAAGAGCCGCCAGCTACCGGTAATCATCCACGACCGCGACGCCCATGCCGATCTGCTGCGCATTCTGCGAGAACTTGCACCCTATCCTCAAGGCGGGGTGATGCACTGCTATTCCGGCAGCGCTGAAATGCTACAGGACTTCTTGCGTTTAGGCATGTACATTTCCTTTGCCGGTCCCATCACTTTCAAGAATGCCAGAAAATCGGTGCAGGCAGCAGCCCAGGTGCCTTTGGAGCGCCTGCTGGTGGAGACAGACGCTCCCTACCTCGCCCCTGTGCCCCATCGCGGCAAGGAAAATCATCCGGCCCTGGTGGCGCTGGTCGCCCAGCAGTTGGCCCAGATTCGGGGGATGGACTATCAACAGCTGTGCGATGCGGTGAGGGACAACGCGCGAGCGCTGTTTGGCCTGCCGGTTGTGTCCCGATGATCAACCTGTGCAGTCCCCGTTCCGTGCAGCAGCTGCTGGCTGCCCACGGTCTAAAACCCAGCAAGAGCCTGGGGCAGAACTTTTTAATCGACGCCAATTACCTGGACAAAATAGTGGCGGCCGCCGCCATATCCCCTTCTGATACGGTGCTCGAGGTCGGTCCCGGACTGGGGACTCTTACCCGGGCTCTGGCAGAGCGGGCAGGTCGGGTGCTGGCCATCGAGAAAGATCGGCGGTTACAGCCGGTGCTGGCCGAAGTCTTGGCCGGCCTGCCGGTGGAAGTGTTCTTTACAGATGCCCTGCAGGTGGATTACGCCCAGCTGCTCAGTGGGGCAACGCAGCCCAAGGTGGTTGCCAACTTGCCCTACTACGTGACCACGCCCCTGATGGTCAATCTGCTGCTCAGCGGTATTCGCTGGGAGCGCCTGGTGTTTCTGGTGCAGCGGGAACTGATCGAGCGCATCGCCGCCCAGCCCGGGAACAAGTCGTACGGTTTGCTCAGCATTGTCACCCAGTTCTTCTCTACACCCAAATTGATCGCGACGGTGCCTCCGCGCGCCTTCTATCCGGCTCCGAAGGTGGAGTCGGCAGTGGTGCAGCTCTTGCCCCTGGATGTTTCTTCCCATGGGTTGCGTGCCGGCGTGCAGCAGCTGGTGCAAGTGGCGAGGGCAGCCTTGGCGCAGCGGCGGAAAACACTGCTGAACGCGCTGGCCGTTCGCCTGCCTGCACCTCGAGAAGACTTGCAGCAGGCAATCGCTGACTTGGGCTGGGCGCCCGACCGTCGCGGAGAGACTCTCTCTGTCTCTGAGTTGGTGGCACTGACCAACCGGATTGCCGGGGATTGGTCTCGGGCCACCGCGAAAGCGACTCAGCGTCATTCTGAGCGCGGCGAAGAATCCTGAGAAGGCCTGAGTTCAATGGCACTTGGTTCTTCACTTACCCGCAACATCTGCGGATGCTGCTAAGGAATGACCGACTGAGGCGGTTTTTAAACACTCTCGAACGAGTTTGGCTGTGCCGATCGACGACACGCAGGGAGGAGGGGTGCCCATGCAGTTTCATAGTCCGAGCAAAGGAGACCTGCCACTGGAGCAGGTGGTGGATGAGCTGATCCGGTTTGTGGCCGAACAGCCTCAGTCTACGTATCGGCTGATCATCGGCACCGACTCCCAGACTACCAACTCCCACACCCACTTCGTCACGGCCATCGTGGTGCATCGGGTGGGCAAAGGTGGCAGGTATTATGTCTATGACCGCTTCGAGCGCCCCATCTACAGCCTGCGGCAGAAGCTGTCCCATGAGACCAGTCAGAGCCTGGAGGTGATGATTCGGCTGAAGGAGCTGTTGTTGTCCCGTCAGGTGCTCACCCAGTTTGAGTTGGAGATTCACGTGGATGCTGGGACTGCGGGTGCAACTCGTGAGCTGATCCGGGATCTGGTGGGGCTGGTGATGGCCAATGGCTTCACAGCCAGGGTCAAGCCTGAATCCTTTGCCGCCAGCAAGGTGGCCGACAAATACACCCGCTGACCTGGCACGGAGGTTGATGTATACAATGAACTCGGCGGATTTGCCTTGACAGGTTTTTGTCTCCCTTGCTATAATATTTGGCTCCCTTTGACACCACCGTCATTCTGTGCTACAATGGACAAGGAGAGATGCAAAGAGAGGTGGTTGTCTTTTGGCGGCAAGAAACGCACTGTCCGAGATCCGACGCGATCTCGAATCCCACATTGGTGAACAAATCTGGCTAAAAGCAAATCGTGGCCGACGCAAGACCATCATCCGCGAGGGTGTGCTGGAGAGCACCTACCCCTACCATTTTTTGATTAAGCTTAATGACGAAAAGCATGCGGTAAAGATCATCTCAGTGAGTTACGCCGATGTTCTTACCCAGGCCGTCGAGCTTTCCATCGGTCAGCCTGATAAAATTGCCACCAATGATGACAATTGACTTACATGGCCCTCAAGCGATGCTTGGGGGCGTTTTTTTTGATTAGGTCATTCCGTCTGCCCCGAGTGAGGGAGGTCGTTTCGCGATGATTTCAGCCTGCACGTCGGAGCTGACTGCACCGCACGTCAATCTTTCCTGTATATCTTTCCATTCTTTGGGGAAGATAGTTCAGTGATATGCCCAAAACGCGATCACCCCATTTTCGCAAATTCCCGTGACTTTCTGCTAAGAAACAAGCTGATAGTTGCAGCGCAACAATCACTCTATCTACGCGAGTCATTCTGACTCGCTGGGAGGTACAAGCCGATGGTTGCTACGCAACGATCGCTTTATTTGCGCGAGTCATTCTGACTCGCTGGGAGGTATCGACTGTTTGGGGGACACCACAGGAAAATTGGTCATCATTGGCGGTGCGGAGGACAAAGACCACGATTGTACGATTCTCAAGAAGGTGGTTGATTTGGCCGGTGGTCGCTCGGCTCGCCTGCTGGTGTTGACGGCTGCCACACAAGAACCGGGCCAGGTAGGCAGCGAATACCGACAGATCTTTCAGAAGCTAGGGGCAGCCGAGGTGGGAGTGCTCGATGTGGCTACTCGCCTGCAGGCCGAGGACAGCATGCTAGCCCGCCTGGTGGCCGATGCCACTGGCGTTTTCTTCACCGGTGGAGACCAGCTGCGGATCACCAGCGTTATCGGCGGCACTCATCTCTATCACCAGTTGCATCGAGCGTACCAGCAAGGGGCGGTGATCGCCGGCACCAGTGCTGGAGCCTCGGTGATGAGTTCCACCATGATCGTGCAAGGTCCAGGTGAAGAACAGCCACGCCCGCTTTCTGCCAGGCTAGCTCCGGGATTAGGGCTGGTCCCGGATGTGGTCATCGATCAGCATTTTGCGCAACGGGGCCGATTGGGCCGCCTGTTGGCAGCGGTCGCTCAGAACCCGTATGTCTTGGGCATAGGCATCGATGAGAACACAGCTATGTCTGTGGATAACGACCGGTTCACAGTGCTGGGAACGGGCACGGTCACGGTTTTGGATGGACGAGATATCACCTTCAGCAACACTTCAGAAGCCAGCCCAGCCGATGCGCTGGCGCTCACCGATGTCAGACTGCATGTGCTGCCAGCTGGACATGGCTTCAATCTGCGGTCGCGTCGCCCCATCATCTGGGAGCGCTCCACAGATAACTAAGGAGGCAGACACTAGTGAAAAGCTT
Source organism: Bacillota bacterium (assembly GCA_050949055.1). GTDB lineage: Bacteria > Bacillota > UBA994 > UBA5500 > UBA5500 > JAEZJZ01. The sequence goes on from JBMNFA010000009.1 coordinate 503,397, forward strand.
GGAGTTGCGCACCTATCCTGGGCGCAACGTTTATATCCATCGCCCCGCCGCCCGCGCCTTGATTGACCTTGAGGATTTATGCGGCAAAGAGAGTATCGCCATACCTGGCTTCAACCAGCGGCTGCTGGCGACTCTGCCTGGGCTAGCTGAACACGCCTGCGCCAGCTCTCGTCCAGGGGGATTCGCCCAGCGATTGCAGAACGGCACCTATTTTGGGCACGTGCTGGAGCATGTGATTTTAGAGCTGCAGTCGCTGCTTGGGCTACGCTGCCGATACGGCAAGACTATGGGCACCGATTTGCCGGCTGTATATGAAGTAATCTTCGAGTGTCCGGCTCAAAGCGTCGCTGCGATGCTGGTAGATGTGGGGATAGAATTAATCAACACCCTGCTGCACCAAGGCACCATTGACCTGGCCCCCCATCTGGCCAAGCTACAACAGCATATGGCCAAATACGAGTTGGGCCCTAGCACCCGGGCGCTGGCTGAGGCGGCCAAGCGCCGTGGCATCAGCGTCACCCGCATCGGCTCAGGCAGCCTGCTCAGACTAGGTAGCGGTTGTTACGCTCAGCGTGTGCAAGCCACCCTGACCAGCAAGACCAGCTGTATCGCCGCCGATATTGCGGGGGACAAGTCGTTGACCAAACTGCTGCTCGGTCAAGCAGGCATTCCCGTGCCCCGCGGAGAGAAACTGTCCTCCCAGGATGTGGAGCAGGCAGTGGCCGTGTGGCAACGCTTGGGCCGTCCAGTGGTGATCAAGCCTTGCGACGGCAACCAAGGCAAAGGGGTATCGCTGAACCTCAATTCCCCCAAAGAGATTCGGGAGGCCTGTGCCATCGCCGCCAATCACAGTTGCGAACTGCTGGTAGAGGAGTACATCTCCGGGCGTCACTATCGGTTTTTGGTGGTGGGCGACAGGCTGGCAGCTGCTTCCGAGCGCATACCAGCCCATGTGGTAGGCGACGGGTACTCCAGTGTGCGTGATTTGGTGGAGCGATCCAACCAAGATCCGCAGCGGGGAAGGGAGCACGAGAAACCCCTCACTAGGATAGTGATCGATGACGTGGCCTTGGCCGTGCTAGCCAGGCAGGGGTTGCATCCAGATAGTATTCCTCGCTTGGGGCAGACCGTTTGGCTGCGCGATAACGCAAACCTCAGTACCGGTGGCACCGCTGTGGATGTCACCGATCAGGTGCATCCAGAATTGGCGGCTGCCGTCGTGCGGGCAGTGCGTCTGGTGGGCTTGGACGTGGCGGGAGTGGACTTGGTGTCCTCCAGCATTGCCGAACCTTTGAACGAAGGCAGTGCGATTATCGAGATCAACGCCGCCCCAGGTATCCGGATGCACCACTATCCGGTGCAAGGACAGGCTCGAGATGTGGGCGACGCGATTATCGCCAGCCTGTTTCCAGCAGGTGCGCGCAGTGAAATCCCTATCGTGGCCGTTACCGGCACCAACGGCAAGACAACTACCAGCCGGTTGATCGCCCACGCTTTGCGGCAACGCTATCGGACGGTGGGGTTGACCAGCACCGAAGGCATCTACATCAATGACCAGTGCATCGTGGATGGCGACACCACCGGCCCTTGGAGCACAAATGTGGTGCTATCGGACCCGAGCGTAGAAGTGGCGGTGCTGGAGGTGGCTCGCGGCGGCTTGCTGCGCGGGGGGCTGGCTTACGATTTAGCAGATGTAGCCCTGCTGACCAACATTTCCGAAGATCACCTCGGACAGGACAACCTGAATAGCATCGACGATCTAGTGTGGGTGAAGTCGCTGGTGTTGGAGGCGGTGCGGCCGGATGGCTATGTTGTGCTTAGCGCCGACGACAACATTCTGCAACAAGTGCAATCGCGGATACGCAGTCGCTGCATCCTGTTCAGTTTGCACGACGACAATCTGCTAGTGAGGAGGCATCTTGGGGCAGGCGGCAAAGCGGTATATCTGAGTGACGGTTGGGTCTGCCTGGCGGAGGGAACCGCCCTGGAACGGTTGCTTCCCATCTGCGACGTGCCGATTACTTGGGGTGGCCGAGCCCTGTACAATGTGGCCAACGCACTATCTGCCGTTGCCGCCCTCTGGGGCTTGGCGGTGGACAGAGAAATAATCAAACAGGGCCTCTGTACCTTCCGACCGTTGGAACATAACCCGGGGCGGCAAAACCTGTTGCAGGTAGCCGGGCGCCGGGTAATGGTAGACTATGCCCATAACGTGGCCAGTCTGGAACAGCTCTGCCAATTCGCCCGTCAACTAAGCTCTGGCCGGCTGCTAGGGGTGATTGCCGTGCCTGGAGATCGGCGTTCAGCCACTATCTTCAGAGTGGGACAGGCGGCAGGGCGAGGGTTCGACCAAGTGTTCATCAAAGAGGACCAGGATCGACGTGGCCGGGCCCCCGGCGAGGTGGCTGAAATACTGCGTCAAGGAGCATGTTCGGTTGGCCTCCCGGCGGAGCTGGTCGGCCTCTATCTAGAGGAGCAAGATGCGCTGCGGGCGGCGTTTCTGGCCGCCCAACCCGAGGACCTGATCGTGGTGCTGTATGAAAAGCTCTCCTTCACCGCTGGATGTCTAAGAGCCCTAGAACAGGAGATGGCCCAAAGCGGCCAGCAGGCCTATGTGGTGGCAGGATCCTTTGAATCCACCTAAGCCAGCGAAGAGGCGCCCACACGGCGCCTCTTGTTAATGTGACATAAACTTTCACCCTGTTGTTTACGCCGTAACTGTATTAAAATGGGGAGGGGGTGTATACAAAATGCCGGTTACGGAATGGGCGCAAGCCAAGATCAACCTCCACCTGCATATCCTTGGCCAGCGCCCGGATGGCTATCATCAATTGCGCACGGTGATGCATACCCTGTCACTGGCAGACCAGTTGGTGATGGCCCATCGGCCGCACGGCATCCAGCTGACCTGCGACGATCCTCGGCTGAGTTGCGGCGCTGATAACTTGGCCTATAGAGCCGCCAGGCTGCTAGCCGACCGCTACCCCGGGCAAGGAGTAAGTATCCACCTGCGTAAGCGAATTCCCTGGCAAGCTGGGCTGGGCGGAGGAAGCTCCGATGCGGCTGCCGTATTGCGCGGGCTAAACAGGCTGTGGCGATTGCACCTTTCGCTGGAACAGCTGAGCCGGTTGGGAGCGGAGTTGGGCTCGGACGTACCCTTTTTCCTATATGGCGGCATGGCCCTCGCAGTTGGCCGGGGCGAGCTGGTCGAGCCCCTGCCCCATTGTCTAAACAGCCGAGTGGCCTTGGTAATTCCGCCGTTTGGATTATCCACCCCTGCGGTCTACGGGGCCTATCGCCCATCCCAACGGCCGGTGCCGCGCTGGGATGACCTGCAGCGCGCCTTGATTGCCGACGATCGATCGCAGATCGCCCGCTTGCTGCATAATGATCTGGAGCAGGCCGCATTCACCATCAGGCCGGAACTGAACGCAGTCAAACAGCGGTTGGTTGAGCATGACTATCCGGCGCTGCTGTCGGGAAGTGGTTCCAGCATTTTCGCCCTGTTGCCCGAAACGCCAAGGGAACCCGCTCTATCGCAGGCGCTGCCATCGGATTATCGGTTGTTGATCACCCGCTTGGCTCCTCGTCTACCCGGAATATCAGCAGGAGATAGATCGCTCAACACCGAACTCTAGCTCACAGCCAATGTCTGGCATATTCAGGCAAAGGGCAGCGAGCCCTATCGGCTGTCGCGATCCGGTGTGAAAGAGCGAGCTTCCGGCAAGGTGGCTTCCGCCTTCCTTTAGACGAGAGGCTGTTGGATCTGCTAGAATACTGATGTCAACCCAGCAGTGTTCATTTCTTAACCATTCAGTACGCCAGAATGAGCTCGAGTTAAAGTCTGATATATGATGGGGGAGGAATTATGTCGGCTGAACGAATGATCCCAGTTAAGTTGGACAACTACAAACCCCTGAGGGAAATCGTCTTTGAACATCTACGCGAGGCCATCATCACTGGAAAGTTGCGCCCTGGCGAGCGCCTGATGGAGATGCAGTTGGCGGAGGAGATGGGCGTCAGCCGCACGCCTGTCAGGGAGGCTATCCGCAAATTGGAGCTGGAAGGTCTGGTAATTATGGTGCCCCGTCGCGGTGCCTATGTTTCCGACCTGACGATCAAAGATGTGGCCGAGACCTATGAGATCCGATCCGCGTTGGAGTCGCTGGCCGCTGGTTTGGCAGCGGAACGGATCACCGCCGATGAAAGCGAAGAACTGGAGCGCATTCTGGTTCAGATTGGCCAGTGCATCGCTAACAACGATGTGAAGCGTTCGCTGGAACTGGACGAGCAGTTTCATAACCTGCTCTATCAGGCAAGTAAGAACGATCGCCTGGTGCAGATCATCAACAATCTGCGCGAACACATTCAACGATTTCGAGCTACATCGATGAGCACCCCTGGCCGTTTGGAGGCTGTGTTCAATGAGCACATGAAAATTGCTGAAGCGATTTCTGAGCGCAACGCAGAGTTAGCTGAGCGATTGGCACAAGAGCACATCGAAAACGCCGAAAATGCCCTTTTGGAGTGGAAAAAGGACCAGCGGCCAGAGTGAAGGAGGAACGATCCGTGAACGCTATCGTTCTGGCGGGAGGAACTGAGCAAGATCAACTAGCGTTGCAGCACGGCTACCCTAACAAGGCGCTGTTGCCGATCAACGATCTGCCCATGATCACCTACGTGGTGAATGCGTTGCAGCGCTGCGCTTGTGTGGAGCAGGTGGTAGTGGTTGGCCCGATGGACAGCCTGTCAGAATTTCTGCCAGCAGACATCAAGCTGCTGCCAGAAGTGGGCAATGCGGTGGAGAACGTCTTAGCGGCGATCAAGTTGTTGCCTCAGGATCGCAAGATTCTCATCTGCACCTCCGACATTCCGCTGATCACACCCGAGGCGTTATCTTCGCTGTTTGAAGCTACCCGGGACCGGGAAGCGGACTTATATTATCCAATCATTTCCCAGGAGCGCTGCGTGGAGCGCTACCCCGGGGTGAAGCGTACTTATGTCAAGTTGCGGGACGGTTCTTTCACCGGGGGCAACATTTTCATAGTCAATCCCAGCAAAGTGACCCGCTTGGCCAGTATCTTCTCCAAGTTAGTAGAAGCCCGCAAGAATCCGGCCAAAATGTGCCTGACCTTGGGGCTTCCAGGCGTGTTTCTGGTGGCGAAGCTGGCACTGGGTTGGCTGACCGTGCGTGAGTTGGAAATCAGGGTCTCGCGCATCTTAGGGATAGTTGGTGAGGCCATCGATTGCGGTTTTCCGGAAGTAGGCACCGACGTGGACAAGGACAGCGACTTAGAACTAGCCAGAAAGGTCCTTGCTGCTGGCTAAGGCGGGAGGTAGAGATGGGCAACAAACTCCATAAAGGCGAACGCGCCGCCATCATCACCAGGCTGCTATGCGAGCAGCCGAATCAGCTGCTTTCGCTGACCGATCTCTCTAACCGATTAGGGGTAGCCAAGTCCACAGTCAGTGAGGATGTGGCAGCCATTAAGGAAGCCCTGACTGCCGCAGAGTTGGGCCGGGTGCAGACCGTGTCCGGTGCCAGCGGAGGCGTGAAGTGGATTCCTGGTGGAGGAGAGGCCTGGCAGAAGCAGGTGATAGCCGAGCTTTGCCGCCAGTTGTCCGATTCCAGGCGCATCCTGCCTGGGGGTTATCTCTATACTACCGATCTGTGTACCGACGCGCGCCAGGTGGAGCAGTATGCTCAGATGTTCGCCCATTACTTTGCACAGCGCCAACCCAACGTTGTGTTGACTGTGGAAACCCGCGGCATACCCTTGGCCTACGCCACCGCTCGCTACCTGGGTGTGCCGTTAGCGGTGGCCCGCAAAGAGCTACCGATGCCGGTCGAGTCGCTTTTGATCCGCCAGGAGCGGAGTGAAGGCCCGACCATGAACATCAACTATGTGTCCGGCTCCCGCCAGCGGGTGCAAACCATGGCCTTGCCGCGCCGCAGCCTGCCGCAGGCAGCCCGCGCGTTGATCATCGATGACTTCATGCGAGCCGGTGGCACTGCCCGCGGTCTAGAGCAGCTGATGAGCGAGTTTGGTGCCACCACGGTTGGTTGCGGCGTGCTGGTGACCACCGCAAGACCAGAGCAGAAGCTGGTGGACGAGTTTTTGGCCTTAGCCTGCCTGGAGGAGGTTGACGAGGTCAACCAGCGCGTTTCAGTATCACCGGGTCAGTGGTGCAAATAAAACGGGGATATAAACATGGGGGTTCGCCGTGCGGGCGAACCCCCATATCTGCTAACTTTGGCCAGCTGCTATTTGGTGGAATCGTGACTGCCCACGTCGCTGGCACCATACTCGCGCAAAATCTTTGCCGCTTCGTCCGCTTTTTGTTCCGAAACGCGGATCACAGCCAGCACACCACCTTCCCGCACTCGGCTCTCATACTCCCGGCCCACCGACTCCGGAACGCCCCAGTCGATCAAGCCGCCGGCCAATCCGCCGGTAGCAGCGCCGGTCAGTGCAGCAGCTATCGGCCCGGCTGCCAGCAGCGGCCCTATGCCAGGGACTGCCAGAGCACCAGCGCCCAAGGCCAAACCAGCCAGTCCGCCCCAAGTAGCACCCGAGGCAACGCCATCAGCGACGGAGTCGGTATCCCCACCGCGAGCGTCAGCATCGCCGCTGAAGCCGGCTCCCCCGATGGCCATGTTTCCGCTATCCCTATGCCGCCCCTCGCCAGCCCCGTGGCCCCGTTGGTTGCGATCGTTTTTCTGTACGATGCTAATTTCATTGGTGGTAAATCCTCTGTCCCTCAGCGCATGGACAGCCTTTTCTGCTTGTTGCTCTGAGGAAAATACTCCTAGTACTGTCTTACTCATGACAACACTCCTTTCATAGTACTACTCTAGTTTCTGCGCCAGTGCCTGGCTGTATACTGGTTTCTTCTGCCCCAGCATCCATGTTTCAACCCATATTCTCCAGATTTGCCTTTTCCTCAAATCGGGATTGTTTAAGGATTTTTTCAAAAATTACGATAGCAAATAAAGGGAAGAGATTGGCAGATGTCGAATAGGGCAAAGAAGGCTCAGCCAGAATGACAAAGGAGTGAAATTCATGAGGATCACTGACGTCCGCATCCGCAAGATCAACACTGAGGGCCGCATGAAAGCGATCGTCTCCATCACCCTTGATGACGAATTCGTCATTCATGACGTGCGCGTCGTGGACGGCAACAACGGGCTGTTTGTAGCCATGCCCAGCCGTAAGACGCCTGAGGGCGAATTCAGAGATATCGCTCACCCCATCAACTCGCAGACGAGAGAAAAACTGCAGACAGCTGTGCTAGAGGCCTATGAACGTCAGCTGGCAATTGTATCTTAGGAGCCCTGCTGGGCTCTTTTTTTGTGTTTCGATAGACGGGGACTTTCACGATCTGCAGAGAAAAGTATCAGTTGCAGCACTGAGAAATAGCTGGAGCAGACGGTTACCGCGGACGAGTTGCCTGGGCGGACGGGTGGCAAATTTTGTGGCTGGGGGGAGTTGGTATATAATATAGGTCGATAGTATCGGGAGGGGAAGTATCACCGCCTCCCCTCGACACACGGTATACGATGAGAGGAGGAAGCCATCTCCATGCAAACAAGCGCGATCATCCTGGCTGCCGGCTCTGGAACGAGGATGAAGTCGCAGTTGAATAAAGTCCTGCACCCCCTCTGCGGACGCCCCTTGGTGTCCCATGTGATCCAGGCAGGGCAAGACGCCGCCATCGAAAACTTTTATGTGGTCATCGGGAGAGACGCGGAACAAGTCAAGGCTACCTTGGGTGGAGACTATACTTATGTGCTGCAGCGGGAAAGGTTGGGAACCGGGCATGCTGTCATGCAGGTGGAGCCCGTCTTTCGGGGTGAGGATTTGGTCTTTGTGCTCTGCGGCGACACCCCGTTGATTCGGCCAGAAACCCTGCAGGCCATGCAGGCGATGCACCTGGCGGAACAAGCGGATGTTACCGTTCTCACCGCAACTCTGCCCCAAGGGGCGGATTACGGCCGGATCGTGCGCGCCGACGATGGCCGCATTCTGGGTATCGTCGAGGCGAAGGAGGCCACGCCTGCCCAGCTGGCCATCCGTGAGATCAACACCGGCTTCTACTGCTTCAAGGGGAGCACTCTGTTTGCTGCTCTGCACCAGGTCGATAATCATAACGCGCAAGCCGAATACTATCTCACCGATGTGATCGCCTTGGTGGCGCAAGCTGGTGGCAAAGTGGTGGGCTGTCCTCTGGACGACTTTCAGGAAGCCCTAGGAATCAATGATCGGGTGCGCTTGGCTGAGGCCGAAGCATATCTGCGCCAGCGTATCCGGGAGCGGCTGATGCTGGCGGGAGTGACTTTCTTGCAGCCGGAGACCACGCTGGTAGACGATACCGTGAGTATCGGCCAGGACACCATCGTCTATCCGGGCTGTCTGCTGGAAGGGAATACTGCCATCGGCTCCGGCTGCGTGATCGGACCTTACACCCGGCTGACCGATTGTCGCGTGGGCGATCGCACCAGTATCGAGTTTTCGGTAGCCCGCCAGGCGGCCACCGGCGCTGATTGCGTGATTGGCCCCTATGCTTACTTGCGCCCAGACACCTCCCTGGCCGACCGGGTGAAGGTGGGCGACTTTGTGGAGTTGAAGAATGCCCAGGTGGGCAGTGGCAGCAAGCTGCCGCATCTCAGCTATGTGGGCGATGTGACCATCGGTCAGCGCACCAACCTGGGTGCGGGCACCATTTTGGTCAACTATGACGGCAAGGACAAGCATCACTCACAGATCGATGACGATGCCTTTATTGGCTGCAACAGCAATCTGATTTCGCCGGTGCATATCGGGGCTGGGGCCTATGTGGCCGCCGGCTCCACCATCACGGATGACGTGCCCGCCGACGCTTTGGCCATCGCCCGTTCACGACAGGTGAATAAGGCCGAGTGGGCCAAGCGTCGCCGCGAGCGTCAATCAGAATAGGCAACAATCGCTTCTATAATTGAGCTCGTAAGTCCAGGGACTTGCTTAGGAGGGTTATCATGTCCGCTGCGCGCCCGTTGAAGATTATCTCCGGCAATGCTAACCGCCCGTTGGCAGAAGAGATAGCAGCCACCCTTAATCTGCGGCTGGCTGATGCAGTAGTCGGTCGTTTTCGCGATGGGGAGATTTTTGTGCGCATCGAAGAGAGTGTGCGCGGGGCCGACGTATTCGTCATTCAACCCACCTCCACTCCGGTGAACGAGTACCTGATGGAGTTGTTGGTGACCATTGACGCGCTAAACCGCGCCTCTGCCGATCGCATCACCGCAGTCATCCCCTATTACGGCTACGCCCGACAGGACCGCAAGACGAAAGCGCGCGATCCGATCACCGCCAAGTTGGTGGCCAACCTGTTGACGGTGGCCGGGGTACACCGTGTGGTGACCATGGACCTGCACGCTGCCCAGATTCAGGGTTTCTTCGATATCCCGGTGGATCATCTGCCCGGCGGTCCCATTCTGGCTGAATACTTCCGGCAGAACGGTTTGGGCGAAAACGCAGTGGTTGTCTCGCCGGACTTGGGCGGCGTTACCCGCGCCCGCGCGCTGGCCGACCGCTTGGGCGTCCCCATCGCCATCATCGACAAATATCGCCCCGAGCCCAATGTGGCAGAAGTGATGCACATTATCGGAAAGGTGCAGGGCAAGCGCGCGATCATGATCGACGATATCGTGGACACAGCAGGGACCATCACCCAAGGGGCACAAGCGCTGCTGGATAAGGGTGCTACCGAGGTTTACGCCTGTTGCACACATGCTGTCCTCTCAGATCCGGCACCCATACGTATCGAGCAATCGGTGCTGAGAGAGCTGGTGGTTACCAACACCGTGCCATTGACGCTGAAGCAGCTCACCCCCAAGGTGCGGCAGCTGTCCGTGGCCAAACTGTTGGCCAAAGCCATCCTGAACATCCACGACAACGCATCTGTCAGCCAGCTGTTCAGGTAGCCTGCCTGTTGGACAGGTTTGGGAAAGCAGCCCTTAGGTTGACAATGCAACAGCTAGTAATAAGGAGGTCATTTCGTTGTCAGAGATCACGATTCAAGCCACTCCCCGCCAACGGGAAAGCAGACACGAGGTAAACGCCCAGCGCAAACAAGGTAAAGTTCCGGGCGTGCTTTACGGGCACCAGTTGGAGAACCAGCTGATCTGGATTGAGTTGCGTTCACTGCAGGATACACTGCGCCAGGCTTCTTCCAGCGCAGTGCTGGGCCTGACCATGCCCGGCCTGGCAAGAACCAACGTCATGGTCAAAGAGGTACAATTTAACCCGCTGAACCGGCAACCATTGCATATCGATTTGCAGGCAATCAACATGAACGTCGAGGTGCAGGTGGCAATCCCACTGCAGTTAGAAGGCGATGCCCCTGGTGTGAAAGCGGGCGGCATTCTGCAGATTGGCCTGCGGGAAGTTGAAGTGCGGGCTCTGCCCAAAGATTTGCCCAATGCCATTGTGGTGGACATCAGCCAACTAAACTTCGGTGACAGCATCACCGTGGCAGACGTGCAATTGCCCGCCGGACTGGAGTTGGTCAGCGACGTCGAACAGTTGGTGGCCACCATCGTCGCGCCTAGCGTCAGCGCGGACGCAGATGCGGAAGCAGCTGAGGAGGCAGGCGAACAGGCGGCGGAGGTGCCTAGCAGGGAAGAGAATCCTCCTGCTTAATCACAGACCGATAACGGGGGCACGTCAACCGGCGTGTCCCCTTTGACTCCCCGATAGTCCCCCCGCAAGACTTGCCTCCCTCTGACGAGTGAGGTGGCATGGCGTCAGCCATGACTCAGGGAGAGAGCATGACCAGGCGCCCCTGGTCGCTCGCAGTGGCAGCCACTTTTCCTCAAGTCTCTTCTGCGGTATGATAAGCTGGAAAATAGAGTCTGGGGGAGAAAACAGTGAAGCTAATAGTAGGGCTGGGCAATCCCGGCCGCCAATATAGCGGCACAAGGCATAATGCCGGTTTCATGGTCATCGAGGAGCTGGCTCGCCGACATCGCATTCGGGTGCACGGCACCCTGGGGCAGGCCATTGCTGGCCGCGGCTTCGTCAACGAACAACCAGTGGTGCTGTTGCAGCCCACCACCTACATGAATCGCAGCGGCGTGGCAGTGGCCGCCGCCGTACGCCAACTGAACCTGGCCTTATCCGACCTGCTGGTCATCTCCGATGACCTGGACCTGCCGGTGGGCAGCATTCGCCTGCGTGCGCAGGGCAGTTCCGGCGGTCAAAAAGGACTGCGTTCTATCATCGAGGCCTTGAATACCCAAGATTTCGCTCGCTTGCGCATCGGCATCGGGCGCCCCGAGGACATGGACGTCACCGATTACGTGCTTAGGCCCTTCGCTGGTGAAGAACGGCAGCTGGCCAAGGAGGCCATCTCCCGGGCCTGCGACGCCGTCGAAGTTTGGGTTGAGCACGGTGTCGAACGGGCCGCCTCTCAACACAACGGCTGAGCACCTTTGTCCCACCCGCCTCGGTTTTCCAGCATGAAACCAGCGGTAGATGGCAGACTAGTAGTAGATTAGGGAGGTGCTGCCTGATTGCCACCCTCTTGGCGACTCTGCTCGCTAGTACTGCCGCTTATTTGCTCAATCGGCGTCTGGTCAACCGCTGGGGTAGTCTCGGGTTGATCGCCGTTGTCCCGGTGCTGGAAGAGCTGCTCAAGACAGGGAGCAGCCTCTTGTTTTCAGCCTCGCTGTGGTGGGTGCACCTGGGATTTGGCACCCTGGAGGCACTGTTTGACATCACACAGCGGCCCAGGCCGTTGCCCCTGGTGGGCTATGTGGCTGCCGGCTGTAGCCTGATTGGCCACGGTGCCTTCGCTGCCGTCACCCTCTGGGGTTGGTCGGTCACCGGTACGCCGCTTTATGGCCTGCTTTTCGGGTGCGGGGTGCATCTTCTTTGGAACGTTTGGGTCACTTGTTTGGCTGAACACAGGTGGGAGGGACGATCATGAAGGTGCGTTATGTTTGCGACAGTTGCCGTTCGCTGATCGCCGAATTTGATCACGAAAGCATCACCTACGATCGCCTGGGCTTGACCGAGCTCGACGCAGAGGAATGGCCGCAGTTTGTACAGCAGACAGCCGAAGCGGTGGTGCTGTCAGTTCTCTGCGATGAGTGCGCGTCCTTTCTGGACGCAGCAGAAATATCTGCTGCCCCCATTCGATTGCACTGAGTCCCGTCATCACCTCCATAGAAAATTGGCTTCCGTGGGAGCAGCACTTTTGACACAATCCCAAAAGTACGCGAAAGCCTGCTACTGTTGCCGCCTCAGTGGAGGCGGCAATTAGTTTGCGCGAGGACTGTCGACAGGACGTGTTGTGGTTTTACAACGGTGTCATGCTAAAATGGAGAGAACGCGACACTAACCCAAGAGCCTGCGGAGGTGTACCGATGAGTTTATGGACCAGCCTGTTGGCTGACAACGAAAGCTGGCAATCAGTCAAGCAGTCTCTGGAAGAGCAAACAGGGAATCTGTTGGTATCTGGCGTGGGCGGTTCAGTCAAAAGTTTGCTGGCTGCCGCGATTGCCTGTGAGGGGTGCTTGCCCCTGCTCTATATCGCTGCCTCTGGCAGCCAAGCTGACCAAGTAGCCCGGGATCTGCAGGCCTTTTTGCCCCACACCCCGGTACTCACCTTCCCCGCGCGGGAGAATCCCCTCTATGGTGTAGCTGCCCAGAGCCCGGAAACGGCTGCCGAACGGCTGCAAGTGCTGCAGCGGCTGCAGCAGGGGGAGCGGCTGCTGCTGGTCGCCAGTTGGGACGCCCTCACCTATCGGCTGCCCCACCCGGATATCCTCACCCAGCACAGCATCCAGCTCGCCTATGGGCAGGAGATCCCTATGGAACAGGTGATCCGCCTGTTGGTGCAGGCAGGGTATGAGCGGGTGGAGATGGTGGAGAGCCCCGGGCAGTTCAGCCAGCGCGGAGGCATTCTGGATGTCTATGGGTTGACCGACGAATGGCCGGTGCGCATCGAATGGTTCGGCGACGAGATCGATCTGATCCGTCAATTCGACCTGACCACGCAGCGTTCCCTGGGGAACATAGACAGCGTGAGCATCCTGCCTGCCCAGGAGAGCATCTGGCCCCAGCAGGCAAAGGCAGAAGGATTGCGCCGCATGGCCGCCGCCCTGCAGCGGGCAGAGCGACAGAATCCCAGCCTGGCTGCAGAACTGCAGAGGTATATAGCAGCAGACCTGGCTCGCCTGGAGGCAGACTTGGTTTTCCCCGGCAGAGAACGGTACTTGCCCTTTTTCCTTGAACATAGATTCAGCCTACTGGATTACCTGCCCGAGCAGACCTTAGTAGTGGTGGACGAGCCCACCCGCATTTGGGAACAGGCTGAAGCCGATTACAGCACATTCAACGAGGGCGTGGCCAGTTTGCTGGCCGAGGGACGGCTGTTGCCGCAGCAGGCGGAAATGGCCTTTTCTCCCTATGAACTGGTGGCGCAGTTGCCGGCGGGCAGAACCCTCTTCCTAGCCCTATTCCCTCGCCGCCCAGCACCTTGGCGGGTGGAGCGTCATACCGCCTTTCTGTCCCGCAGCATCCCCAATTTCCAAGGCCAGATGGCCTACTTCAAGCAGGAAGTGGAGCGCCTGCTCCAAAACAACTACCGGGTGCTGATCATGGCAGCAGATCCCAAACGGCAGGAAGAGATCAAGCGGTACCTGCAGGATGAAGGTCTACAAAACATCAGCATTCTGGCCGCTGATCAGCTGCCTCAGAACAATACCATCGGCGTGATCTTGGGAGACCTATCGGCCGGGCTGGAGATTCCCGAGAGCAGGCTCTACTTGCTCACCGAAGGTGATATTCTGAGGCGCAAGCGCCCGCAGAAACGCAGCCGCCTCAGTAGAGCGGAAGGTGCCCGGCTGGCCGATTATCGGGATCTGGCTGTCGGCGATTATGTGGTGCACGTGCAGCACGGCATTGGGCGCTACCTGGGCATCAAGACGCTGGAGATTGCAGGGCTACACCGAGACTATCTGCACGTCAAGTATGCCGGCGAGGACAGTCTCTACGTCCCCACCGATCAGGTGCATCTGCTGCAAAAGTACGTCGGATCCGAGGGCAAGGTGCCCAAGATCTATAGTTTGGGCGGCGGCGACTGGCAGAAGGTGAAGGCGCGGGTCAAGCAGTCGGTGCAGGAGATGGCCGGGCAGTTGCTCAAGCTGTATGCGGCCAGGGAGACTGCACCCGGATTTGCCTTTGCTCCTGATGGGGAGTGGCAGGAACAGATGGAACACAATTTCCCCTATCAGGAGACTCCAGATCAAGCCCAAGCCATTCTGGAGATCAAGAGGGACTTGGAGTCCCCTAAGCCGATGGATCGGCTGCTCTGCGGCGACGTTGGTTACGGCAAGACCGAGGTAGCTGTCCGGGCTGCCTTCAAGGTGGCTACCGCCGGTAAGCAGGTGGCAGTGCTAGTGCCCACCACCATCCTGGCGCAGCAACATTACAACACCTTTAGGGAACGGTTTTCCGGTTTCCCCTTGGAGTTGGCTCTGTTGTCGCGCTTCCGCAGCAATAGCGAAAATGCCGCGACCGTCAAGCGGCTACAGCAGGGGTTGGTCGACGTGGTCATCGGGACCCATCGTCTGTTGCAGAAGGACGTTCAGTTTAGGGACTTGGGCCTGCTGATCATAGACGAGGAGCAGCGCTTCGGGGTAGCCCACAAAGAACGGCTGAAAGAGCTGAAACAATCGGTGGATACGCTCACCCTCACCGCCACCCCTATTCCCCGCACGCTGCATATGGCTATGGTGGGTATGCGGGACATGAGTGTAATTGAGACGCCGCCGGAGGACCGCTTCCCCGTGCAGACCTATGTGATGGAATACAACCCGGAGCTGGTGCAAAGCGTCATTCGTAAGGAACTGGCGCGGGGTGGTCAGGTCTACTACGTGCATAACCGGGTGCGCAGCATCCGCAGCGTGGTGGAGCGATTGGCCCAGTTGGTGCCGGAAGCTCGCATCTGTTATGGCCATGGCCGCATGGGCGAAGAGCGGCTGGAACGGTTGATGCTGGACTTCATCGAAGGCGAATACGACATTCTGGTCAGCACCACGATCATCGAATCTGGTCTAGATATTCCAAACGTTAATACACTGATCCTGGAGGATGCGGACAAGTTCGGGTTGGCCCAGCTCTACCAATTGCGGGGCCGGGTGGGCCGCTCCAATCGGGTGGCTTATGCCTATTTCACTTACCGGCCGGATAAAGCACTGTCCGAGGTAGCGGACAAGCGGCTGCAAGCGATCAAGGAGTTTACCGAGCTCGGTTCCGGCTTCAAGATTGCTATGCGCGACCTGGAGATCCGGGGTGCCGGCAACATTCTGGGACCGGAGCAGCATGGCTTCATGGTGGCCGTGGGCTTCGATCTCTATTGTCAGCTGTTGGAGGAAGCGGCGCGGGAGCTGAAAGGCCAGCCGCCACGTCAGGAGTTCGAAGTGGAACTTACGCTGCCTTTCGACGCCTATATTCCAGAGCGCTATATTCGGGACAGCAGGCAGAAGATCGAGATGTACAAGAAGATCCGCGCTGCCGCCGAGCTGGCAGATGTGGCTGACCTGGAGGATGAGCTGCTGGACCGTTATGGTCGCCTGCCCGAGGCAGTGCAGAACCTATTGTTAGTTTCCAGGTTGAGGGTGTTGTGTATGCAGCTGTTTATCTCCCAGCTGAGCATCAACGATCAAGACTTGACCCTGCGGCTGGCTCCCCAGACCCCCATAGGTGTAGAACAGGTGGCATTGCTCTATCAGCGCACCAACGGTCGCCTGCGGGCTCAGCCCCGCAAGCCGGGAGTGCTGACCCAGCCCTTGGCCGGCCAGGAGCCTCTGGTCGCGGCCAAATCCCTGCTGCCGCTGTTGGTGGAGTTGGCAGAAACGCAGGCCGAGGCGGGGCGGCCCAAGAACTGATCCCGCCCAGACATCCTCCCGCGCAACTTCAATGTGCGTGTAGTATTAATGCGCTAGTAACGAGGAGGGAAGACTGAGTTTGAGCAAGTTAAGTTATACCGCGCCGCGCAAGTTGCGTCTGTTGTTGGCACCCCTAGTGCTATTGGTACTCCTGGCCATCATCTATGGACTGGTCAGTTGGCGTTTAGCCGGCTGGGTGGGCGGGGAAGCGATCACCCGCAGCCAGCTGGCCACCAGAATGGCCATAGTTCAGTTTATCTACGATAGACAGTTCGCTCATGATCCCTCCTACGATCCCAGCTTCGCCCGCCGGTTTCAGCGGGACATCCTGGAGCAACTGGCGGAGGAGCGCATTCTGCTGACGGTGACAGACGGCTTGGCAACTGCCGCAGAGCTGAACGATTACGCCGTCAATTATCTAGAGTGGATTAGGATGGGCTACTTCCAGGACGACGAGCAGCAGCTGTCCCAGGCCTTGAGCGAGCTGGGGCTCACCCCAGATGATTTGCACAGCTACTTCCAGCACAACCTTTTGCTCACTCGCCTGCGGGAGCGGGAGCTGGAGAACGTGACCATCGAGGAGCAGGAGGCCGTGGAATACTACCAGCAAAACCGCAGCCGGTTTGACCGACCGGAGATGGTTAAGGTCAGCCATATCGTCGTGGCCAGTCAGGCAGAGGCGGAACAACTGCAAGCAGAGCTGGTCAGTGGGAGAGACTTCGCTGCCTTGGCTCTGGAGCACTCCTTGGATGAGGAGACTGCGGCCATTGGCGGCAGCCTGCGCTGGTTCGAACGAGGCGAGATGCACCCAGCTTTCGAGCAGGTGGCTTTCCAGCTGCAACCGGGCGAAACAAGTGGCTTGGTTCAGACCAATGAAGGTTGGCACATCATCAAAATGGAGAGCAGGCAGGAAGCAGCCCCTCGGGAATACGAGGAAGTAAGAAATCTTGCCCACTCACTGGCTTTGGAAGCAAAAAAAGATCAAGCCTGGGATCAGTATCGGCGTCTGTTGCGCGGCAAACAGATGATCCTGCTGCTGGTGCGCTAACCTCCCAGTTCCGCATAAATGGTCCGCACTGGATATATACTAACCGCAGAGTTGCCTGTAACTGTAAGCAGCAGACTAAGGAGGCAGAAAGATGAAAGCAACGGGCATCGTCCGACGCATCGACGATCTAGGGCGCGTCGTCATCCCGAAGGAAATCCGTCGCACTTTGCGCATTCGCGAAGGCGATCCTCTGGAAATCTTCGTTGACCGTGATGGCGAAGTCATCCTCAAGAAATATTCTCCCATTGGTGAACTAGGTGATTTTGCCAAGGAATATGCAGATTCGCTTTATGAAGCGATAGGGCATATCGCCCTAATAGCTGACCGGGACAACGTGATCGCTGTGGCGGGAGGCTCCAAGAAGGAATTGCTCAATCAGCCAGTCGGCCCACTGAGTGAGATGGCCATGGAAGAAAGAAGAACTTATGTTATCAATCCTCAGGACAAGTCCATGGGCAACTCATTGGCGAACGGCGATCATGGTATCACGGCACAGGTGGTGTCTCCGATCATTGCTGACGGCCATCCTATCGGTTGTGTGATCATCTGCACCAAGGAGGAAGGCGCAACCATGGGCGAGATGGAGATGAAATTGGCCGATACGGCGGCAAGCTTTCTCGGTAAACAGATGGAGGGGTAATTCCAGGTAAGTATGAAAACGGAGGTAGCCGTGGGCTACCTCTTTCTTGATGCTTGCGGATGTCTTTGCTTGTGCTGAAGGTGGCTTGTGGATAGAATAGCAGCTGCAGGCCGTGCTATAATTGGTTCATACTCAATCTTGGCAAGAAACAACATGTGACAGAGGGACGGATCTTTTGTCACACGCGTGTGACAAAAGATCCGTCCCTCTGTCACATCGGTGAGGAGGAATTGCAGTTGGGCGAACGCGACGACAATCGCTTCATCAAGAACGCGGCCATTCTCAGCGTGGCTGGCATCTTTGTTCGCGCCTTAGGCGCCATCTATCGGATCCCGCTCGCCCGCATCGCTGGCGAGGAAATTACCGGCCTTTATCAAATGGCTTATCCGATCTATTCTACTTTGTTGGCCGTCTCCACCACCGGGCCGCCCATCGCCATCGCTAAAATGGTGGCGGAGCGGGTGGCGCTCAAACGATATAAATCGGCTCAGCAGGTATTCCGGCTGTCCTTGCTGTCGCTGGGTGCGTTAGGGTTGTTCTTGACCTTGTTGCTGGCGCTGGTTGCCCCTTACCTGGTGGAAAACGTGCTGGGTGACCAGCGGGCTGTCTGGTCCCTCTGGGCCATGGCACCAGCGATAGTGTTCATTTCGCTGGTGGCGGTATTGCGCGGCTACTTCCAGGGGCTGCAACAACTCACACCCTATGCCTTCAGCCAGATGGCCGAACAGATCGTGCGGGTGGGAGTGGCTTTGGGACTGGGTTTGCTGCTGCTTTCCGCAGGTAACACTGCTGGGGTAGTGGCTGGCGGCATCTCCTCTGGAGTATCCCTGGGCGGACTGGTTGCCCTGCTGCTCCTGTTGGTTGCTTATAGCCGGATTAGGCCAGCCATTCAACGCAACCTGAGGCAAGACCGCCACCCCTTCGATCGTCCTGGTTCAGTGGTGCGCGAGTTTGCTGCCTTGGCGGTGCCCATCACCATCGGCGGCATCGTCATGCCCCTGATGCAGCTGATTGATGCGGCCGTGGTGCCCCGTCGCCTCTTGGCCGCTGGCTTCAGCCAGGCCGAGGCCACCGGGCTCTATGGCCAGCTATCCGGTATGGCCGCGCCCCTGATCAACCTGCCGCAGATGTTCACTGTGGCTCTGGTGGCCAGCCTCATCCCCTCCATCGCTGAAGCGATGTCCTTGGGGCGCAAGGCGGTGATGCAGCAACGGTCCACGCTGGCCTTGAAGTTGGCCATGTTGTTCAACCTACCAGCAGCGATCGGCTTGTCGGTGCTGGCCACACCCATCGGCATGCTGCTCTATGGGGAAGTGGGCGCAGGGGTGGGCCGACCTCTATCGGTGTTGGCCCTAGTAGTGGCTTTCCTGGCGGTGCAGCAGACCACCTCCGGCGTGCTGCAGGGGCTGGGCAAGACGCACATCCCGGTGGTCAACCTGTTCTTGGGTGGATTGACCAAATTGGTGGCCACCTATTTCCTGACCGCCGTTCCGGCGCTAAACATTCGCGGGTCCGCTCTGGCCACCGTGCTGGGCTTCGTCGTCTCTTCCACCCTGAACTTCCTGGCCATGAGCCGGGTATCCGGAGTCAGGGTTAACCTGGGACAGGTATTCATTCGTCCGCTGATTGCCACCGCCGGCATGGGTGTGGTCGCTTGGTACAGCTATCAGTGGTTGAGCGGGCGCTATGCCAACAGCATCGCCACCCTGCTGGCCATCTCTTTGGCCGCCGCCATCTATGGCTTGCTGGTGCTATTCACCGGTTCACTCACCGCCCGAGAGATGAGAGCCATCCCCAAGATCGGCAGCCCATTGGCGGACCTGTTACAGCGACTACACTTGATTGCGAGGGATTGACCGTGGCCGAATTGCTGATTGTCGGATTGGGACCGGGAAGTCGCCAGCAGATCAGCCTGGGGGCTTGGCAGCAGTTGACCAGCGGGTTGCCGCTGATCTTGCGCACCTCCCATCATCCGTTGGCAGCGGAGCTGGCGGATCACGGCGTCGAATTCACCAGCTGCGATGATCTCTACCAGCAGCACCCCACCTTTGAGCAAGTCTATCAAGCCATCTGGCAGCGCTTGCAGTTGCAGTTGCAGCAGCACAACAGGGTGGTTTACGCGGTCCCCGGGCATCCCTTGGTGGCCGAGCGCACTGTGAGAGAGCTGGTCAGTCGGCCGCCGGAGCAGGGGGTGGTCATCAGGCTGATCAGCAGCATGAGCAGCCTGGAAGCCATCTATCAGGCGGTGGACCACGATCCCTCCACCGGATTACTGGTGGCTGACGCGCTTGATGCCGACGGTCTGGACCTAAACCCTGCCTGGCCGACTATCTACCTGCAATTGTACGATCGCTTGATTGCAGGTGAGCTGAAGCTGCGACTGCTGGAACTGTATCCGGCCGAGTGGCCGGTGGTATTGGTACATCAGGCAGGTACCGACCGGGTGAGCACCACCCGGATTCCTCTGTGGCAGCTGGATCACCAGGACCCGGATCACCTGACCAGCCTGTTTGTTCCCGCTTGTCCGGAAGCGAAGACAGCTGGCCGCTGGCTGGAGGAACTGATGCAGGTGATGGAGCGGTTGCGTGCCCCGGAGGGCTGCCCCTGGGATTTAGAGCAAGATCACCAGAGCCTGAGGCCCTATCTGCTGGAAGAGGCCCACGAGGTGCTGGAAGCTATCGACCAAGGGGACATGCATAAGCTGGCTGATGAGTTGGGAGACTTACTATTACAGGTCGTTTTCCATGCGCAGATAGCCAAAGAGAACGGCGACTTCGACCTGAGAACCCCGGTGCGGTTAATAGTGGAGAAGATGCGCCGGCGGCACCCCCATGTCTTTGGCCAGGTAACGGTACGGTCGTCGGCTGACGTACTGCGCAATTGGCAGGCGATTAAAGCCGAGGAGCGGGCCGGGAGGGTCAGCAGTTCCTTATTGCAGGGCGTACCCAAGGTTATGCCCGGACTGCTGCAAGCGTACAAACTGCAGCAAAAGGCGGCTACCGTCGGCTTTGACTGGCCGGATGTCAGCGGAGCCTGGCAGAAGGTAAAGGAAGAGACGGCAGAGTTTGAGCAAGCGTTGGAGACTGGCGACCCCATCGCCTGTCAGGACGAGTTGGGGGATTTGCTCTTCGCCATCGTCAACGTAGCCCGTTTCCACGGTATCGAAGCAGAGACCGCCTTGCTCAGCACAATTAACAAATTCCGTCGCCGCTTCGCTTACATCGAACAGCAGGCGGAGAGGGAGGGGCATCCCCTCACTGACTATACGCTGGAAGAGTTGGATCGTTGGTGGGAGGAGGCGAAACACAAGCTCTAGGGGAAATTGCTGAGAAAACACGGCAGGAAAAGAGGAATCGACAACCGGCCTGTCGAATGATGGTAATCGGTGTCACAGCACAGCTAAGGGAGGTTTAAACAATGAAGAAGGCTGATCTGGTAAGCGAAATGGCCAAGAAGTCTAATCTGAATAAGAAGCAGGCAGAGGCTGCCTTGGACGCGTTTGTGGCTACTGTGCAGGAGGCCCTGCAGAAGGGTGACAAAGTGCAGTTGGTCGGGTTTGGCACCTTCGAAACCAGGGAGCGGGCTGAGCGCAAAGGCCGCAATCCTGGCACCGGCGAAGAGATCACCATTGCCGCCGCCAATGTACCTGTTTTCAAGGCTGGCAAAGTGCTCAAGGAAATGGTGAAATAAACACCGAGAATATCCTCCGTGTTCTGATCAGTACCATCAGCGTGTATTACATACTACTCTTTATCAACGTGATCAGGTTCGGCAACGGGCCTGATTTTTCATTGGATTAGGTAGAGATGATCTTCAAAACAAGAACGTATGGGTGGGTGAAGCAATGCGCTTGGACAAGTATCTCAAGGTATCCCGCTTGATCAAACGCCGCACCTTGGCCAAAGAGGTCTGCGATCAGGGCCGGGTGACGGTGAACGACCGCCCAGCCAAAGCGGGCAGCGAGTTGAAGGTAGGCGATATCTTGACCATCGACTTTGGGCAGCGCCGCTTGCGAGTGCGGGTAGAACGCCTGGCCCAAAGCGCGCGTAAGGAAGAGGCTAGTGATATGTTTACGGTGATTGATGACCTGCGGGTTCTCTAGAGTTGAATAATCCCCTGGGGTTGTAGCTAATCCAGTTATCACGCAGTGACCGTTTGCCGCTGCTGGTTAGATTTTCGTGTCAGCTGCTGCCAGGGGCTTTTTTTCGAAACCCCACGCAGTGTCAGTGCTGGTTGGTGAGGATGTATGCGCAACAGGCGTATTGAACCAAGCGCCGCCAGCGTGGCTTTCATCCACGGTGTTGATTCCCGCATCATGACTGTTTTTGTTGCTGCCTTCGCAAGCAAGTTGCTCTTCTGGGGGAAACTAGCCGGGAGAAGACCCAGCGAATGGAGGCAGATTGACATGAAAAGACGTTTGCTTTGGCTGCTGCCTGTGTTGTTTGTGTTTATCTTTCTGGATGCCTGCGCGCCGCTGCGGCGCCCCGCCCCTGGAGGCAACATTCCGCCTATCCCCGATCAGATCTCCCGCGGAAACCGCCAGGAGCCGGTGTTGAAAGTGTATATGCACGACACCCAGCAAGTGAAAGAGATGCCCATGGAGGAGTACATCGCCGGCGTAGTGGCGGCGGAGATGGATCCCAAGTGGCCACTGGAGGCCTTAGCGGCCCAGGCCATTTTGGCGCGCACCTTCACCTTGCAGAAGATTGCCAGCCAAGGAGGAGTGCCTAATCGCAACGCCCACGCCTCCACCGATATTGAAGAGTTTCAGGCCTATGATGCCAGTCGCGTCAACGATCAGGTCAGGCAAGCAGTCCAGCGCACTCGGGGCGAGGTGGCAGTGGCCGGCGGCCAGTTCATCCGCGCCTGGTTCCATGCCAATTCCGGCGGTCGCACTGCCACTGCAGTGGAAGGGCTGGCCTTTGATAAGGAACCTACCCCCTATGTAGTCTCGATCGAAGACTCGATCAGCGTGCAAGCCGCACCCGAGGACCAACAGGTTTGGAAGGCTACCTTCAGCAAAGATGAAGTGAAGCGAGCTGTGCAGGAGGTCGGTTCCCGCGTGGGTGATTTCAGCCGCATTGAAATTGTGGAGCGGGGACCGTCGGGCAGAGCGACCAAGCTGGGCATTGGGTCAGCTGTCGTTTCCGCAACCGCCTTCCGTTTGGCCATCGGCTCTACCGAGATGCGCTCCACCTTGCTGGAGGATATTACGGTCAAAGGCAACTCGGTCACCTTCACCGGGAAAGGTTACGGCCACGGCGTAGGCATGTCCCAGTGGGGGGCTAAAGGCCGGGCCGACCGGGGTGAGAAGGCGGAGACCATCGTACAAGCCTACTACAAACAGATCAGCATCGAAAAGATATGGGACTAAACAACAATGGGGCAGCGCACCAGCGCTGCCCCATTGCACCTCTACGTCATATAGCTAACGCTTCTCGTTCCTCAGCTCCTTGATCTCCTGCATCAGCCAGTCGATATGGTCCTCAATCCGGTGCAGGTGCTCCTGCACGTCCTGAATTTCCTGTTCTGCCCGTACGTTGATCTCGTAGTCCTGTTCGGCACGCAATCTATCTCGCTTCAATTCCCGATTTTGACTCATCATGATCAAAGGGGCTTGAATGGCGGCGATACAAGCCAGCAATAGATTGAGAAAGACGTATGGATAACAGTCGAAAGCTGGAAATCCGAACCTGCCGGTGTTCATCAGCATGTATATCCCTACCACTACGAAGAACATGATGATAAACGCCCAGCTGCCGCCAAACGACGCCACCTTATCTGCTATTCTGTCGCCCAGCGTCTCCTGTTCCTTCAGCTGCTGATTCATATTCCTGGCCAAGAGCATCCCTCCCCTTCTGACGGTGCCGCGGCGATGCTGAATGCGCAGTCGCTCGGTGCATTTGTTGTTCTGCACCCTATGTGGAGTGGCGCAGCAAATATTAGTTTGTCCAGCTCTTGTTCTAAGCTTGCCCATTTGGACATAAGTTTCTATCAGAATTGCGCCATGTTTCGTCGGCACGAGAAGAGGAGGAGATGCAAATGAACATGGGCCAGGAGCAGCATTCCCATAGGATCATAGTCATCAATCGTGAACAAGCTAGCGTAGAGGGCGTTATCCACGTGGATAGCTTCGATGATCGCGAGGTCATCCTGGAGACTGATCTGGGGATGATGAGCATCCAGGGCGAGGATCTGCACATCAAACAACTCAGCTTGGAAGAGGGCCTGCTGTCCATCGAAGGGGTAGTTAAGACAGTGGACTATCTGGAGGACGGGTTGATCGGCTCCGCCCGCGGCAAGCGCAAGAGCATTTTTGATCGGCTATTCAAGTAGTGCGGGAGACAGAGGGACGTACGAATTGTCTCCCTCGCGAGGGGGACAATTCGTACGTCCCTCTGTCTCTGGGTTTTTCAGGGGGTGAAACATGCCATCAACACAAGCTCTAGGAGCCTTACTGCTGGCCAGCGCCGGGTTCGTGTTTGGCTTAGCGCTTGACTTCTACCAGGTGCTACGCCGACTGAGCAATCCGGGACGCTTGATGACCATTGCCTGCGATCTGTTATTTTGGCTGGTGTATTTTGTTTGGATCTTTGTGCTGTTGCTGCGGATCAGCGGGGGGGAGGTACGGTACCATGTCTTTCTCTCCCTGGCAGTTGGTGCCGGGCTCTACTTCTGGCTGTTCAGCCGTCGCTTGGCTTCCGCCTGGCACACCTTGCTCTATCGGCTGATGTGGACACTGGACAAGGTGGCGGAGGGAATCAGTTGGACGATCGATCTCTGCCTGACCATCGTACTTTGGCCTTACCGGATGGCCGTGCGGTTCTTCTTTCGGCCGTTATGGAACTTGGCTAGCTGGCTGCTTACACCCGTGTTCAGGTTATTGGATTGGCTGTACGGACGCGCGGTGGCCGCCAGGCGGCGGGTGACGCGTCCCCTGGAGCGTCAGCTACAACTGTGGCGCCGCCGGCTGGCAGAGTGGTTGGCACCACCTCCAAAAGATTTTTGAATAGATGCAAATTCTTGCAGGGAAAGTCACAGGCTAGGCAGAACAAACATAAGATGGAGCATGCGAATTTCATGCCACTAATTTAGTGAAGGAATTCTCTAGCGCAAATCGAATAGTTGCTAAAGCAACAATCACTTTATCGCCCGCAGCATCTTCGATGCTGCTAAGAGGTACAAACCGATAGTTGCTGACGCAACAATCACTTTATCGCCCGCAGCATCTTCGATGCTGCTAAGAGGTACAAACCGATAGTTGCTGACGCAACAATCACTTTATCGCCCGCAGCATCTTCGATGCTGCTAAGAGGTACAAACCGATAGTTGCTGACGCAACAATCACTTTATCGCCCGCAGCATCTTCGATGCTGCTAAGAGGTAAGAGACATGCCAGCAAGTGTACCCCGAATTATCCAATTTCCTTCCAGGAGACCGGCAGCGAACCAGGCAATCAGCAAGCGGCCCCAACCCAATCGTCGGCGGCCCTGGCTGCGCGTGGTTGTTTTGTTCTGTGCTGCCCTTTACCTGATCTGGGCGGGTAGCCAACTGTTCGAACAAGAGATGCGGATGAGACAACTACAGAAGACTTATGCCGAACTGCTGGCTGCGCAGTCTGCGCTAGAAGATGCCAACCAGCAGGCTATGGAGCGCATCGAGAATCTCCAAAATGACCCGGCTTTCTTGGAACAACTGGCTCGTCAGATGGGAATGATCAAGAGTACCGATAAGGTATACTTGCCGGTAGACTCCAGCCGGTAGTTGGGACGGGCGTCAAGACTAAAACAATACTAAGCCCACTGAACAAATTGACTTGAATCTCGTGTCCTGTGCAGTCGTGGAGGTTCTGGAGTTCACGGGTGTTGGTAGGCATCGATTGACAACGAAAAAATGTATCGGGTATAATCTCTTAGGTTAGCCAAATTTAGATGGAGGGGAAATCCAACAGTAATGGCACTGCAAGTAGGCGCGATCGTAAGCGGTTTGGTTACCGGCATCACTAACTTCGGAGCATTTGTGGAATTGGAGACAGGCCAGACTGGTCTGGTGCACATTTCCGAGGTGGCCGATGCCTACGTCAAGGACATCAACGACTATCTCAAGTTGCGCGAAAAGGTGACCGTCAAGGTGATCAATATTGATGGTCGTGGCAAGATCGGCCTGTCCATTCGACAGGCTAAGCGTCGTCCCACGCCTTCATTGGAGGATCAACTGTCTCGCTTTATGAAGGAGAGTGAGGAGCGTTTAGCCAGCTTGCGCAAAAACACCGACTCAAAAAGAGGGGGCCGCGGTGGTTATTCGCCCAGAGCAACCCACCAAGCTGCCGAGCGTCGCCGTCCGTAAATTGCCAGCTGTTTAGCCCTTGACCGTCTCGGCGGTCAGTGTTAAAATAACTCTTGTCCTTTAAGGCGGCGTAGCTCAGTTGGCTAGAGCATGCGGTTCATACCCGCAGTGTCACTGGTTCAAGTCCAGTCGCCGCCACCATCATATAGGCGCCATTAGCTCAATTGGCAGAGCAACTGACTCTTAATCAGTGGGTTCGGGGTTCGAGTCCCTGATGGCGCACCATTGGTCATCTCAGTCCTGCAGGCAATGCAGGACTTTTTGCATGCTCAAAACATCGCTGCTAGCAATCTACAGGCAATAATTGCACTAAATAAATATGAGTTGTCAGAAAAGTCCCAGGTTTGGAGCTTTAAACATAGACCAAATCTTTCAGGCATGCTATCATTTACCTAAGCACATTCTTTTGTGTTAAGTATAGTTTTTGCATCGAGGGGGTGCGTAGATGGAAGATAGCAATCGCCGGGCAGTAACCTTCTATAAGACCCTAATTGTCGCAACATTAGCTGCGCTGGTGCTGTTCCCGTGGGGCTTATCAATTACTGCTTTAAGCAAGGTTGCGCGACTGCAAACGCAGCTGGAAACCGTACTATCCAAGCCTGAGCCCCCTACAAATGCAGTAGCAGGCCTGCCGGAACAGTCGCCGCTCGACAACCTGGATCACCCTCCACTTATCCAGCCAGACCCTGGCAGCCCCACCAAGGTTGCCTATCTCACTTTTGATGACGGACCGTCGCAGAACACCGAAGCTGTCCTGGAGATATTGCAGCAATATGGGATCAAGGCGACCTTCTTCGTCATCGGACGCAGTGACAGCCATTCCAGACAGATATATCGCAAGATACTGCAGGATGGGCACTCACTGGGCATTCACTCTTACTCGCACGACTATGGGCGCATATACTCTTCAGTGGATGCCTGCATGGCGGATATCGGTCGGCTGAACGAGCTGTTGTTCACCAGCACCGGGCAGATCCCTACCCTTTATCGTTTTCCGGGCGGCAGCAGCAACTCCATCGCCTCGCTGTCGCTGCTTTCCCAGGTAGCCTATCGTTTGGCTGAACAGGACATTCAATATTTCGACTGGAACGTGGATTCCGGGGATGCCAGTGCCTACGACCTTCCGGGGGAACAGATAATCCGCAACGTGGTTAGCGGCGTCAAGGACAAACAGCATGCGATCATTTTGTTGCATGACAGCGCCGCCAAAGCAGGGACGGTGAAGGCGTTGCCCCAGATCATCGAATCGCTGCTCGAGCAGGGATTCATCTTCGACCGGCTGACCAAAGAGACCGAGCCGGTTCAACATAGAGCATTTGCCTTAACCTAGGCGGCATACCGGACAGCTAGTTGCGCCCTATGGCTGACCGCTATAAAGAAAGAAGCGTATGCCGTCTGCGAACATAGTTTTGCTGCGTCGATATGGAATATCAATTCGGAGGAGGCAGTTAAACGATGAGTGAAAAGAGCGCACTATCTCAAGCTTTCAGTGAACTACTGTCTACCGTAACGGCAAGACCCGCAGCAAACCAAGCTGGTCTGGCTAAGGCGGAATCAAGGCCCGGTCTGGCCAGGTCAGAATCGAAAGGATATGAAGATAGCAGCATGGCCAAAACACCAAGTCCCAAGAGTGAACCCAAGGTCGCTGAAGACCTGAAGCAGAATAACGATCGCATTGAACGCGAGCCGGTAAAGGCCCCTAATCCGGCGCCCCCACCGGCCCCAGAGTTGAAAAAGCCTGTTCCTGAGCCTAAGAAGCCGGCGTCTCCATCCCAGAAGGTTACCACCATCGCCGCCGGCACCACTATCCTTGGTAACATGGTTATCGAAGGGGCAGCCGAGCTTGAAGGTATTCTTCACGGAGACATCGAGTGCTCCGGCTGTCTCACTGTCAGCGGCGAGATAGTAGGCTGCTCCAAGACAGCGGAAATCGATGTGCTGGGAGCTCGCGTTGAAGGGAACATAGAGAGCAAAGGCAATGTGCAGATTCGGGATGGTGCCGTGGTGATCGGCAATGTGACCGGTCAATCCATGCAGGTTGATGGCGCATTGAAGGGCGACATTTTGCTGCCCGGCCATCTGCGAGTCGGGCCCACCGCCATCATAGTGGGGGATATTCAGACGGGCACCATCGACATTCAAAACGGTGCCGTAATTGACGGGCGGGTAACCGTGCAGGCAGCGGAGAAGGCAGAAGATATCTTTGCTACCAAGTTGGGCAGGCGCTCAGCGAGCAAACCCAAGCAGCAACCGACGGCCACCCGCGAATAGGTGCCGCGGTTCAATCGGTGCTAACCAGATATTCTATGGTGCTAGCCAGTTGGCTAGCACTTGTTTTTTTGTCGGATAGAGATTTCTTGTCGACAAATAGCCTGCTGCCCGTCTGTTCCCTGGGCATCATTCAGGCGGGATCGGGGCCCCCCATCTTCTACCCAGCGCAACATCTAGGGGCATGCCTCATCTAACCACTACCCCTGCTGCATTTCTTGTCGCATTTTTCTGCGGACGCTTCGCACCGTTTGACAAACCGTAGCCGCATCCTTGCCTATAATGGAGGCACAAGAGAAGCAAGAAGACGGGGTGAAGTAAATTGCTGAACAAAGCGCGTATCGACTCACAGGCGTTTGGGCAATACGAGCCGCTGGCCAGCCGATTGCCACGGGCGGCTTGGAGGAACCGCTACCAGGCGCTGTTAGCCAGCCTGACCGACGGGGCAACCCTGCGTCTGCTGGCGATCTCCCTTCTCCTGGGGAGGGCAGTCGTCTTTGGAGAACTGGCCCCCTTCGGCCTCGCCTTCTTCCTCACCGTGCGATGGTATCGCCCTGAGTGGAGTTGGCAGGCGGCAGCTGCCCTGGGACTGGGCGCTTATCTGCGGGCACCGGGAGCCGCAGTCAGCTTGCTGGGCAGCATGGGAATATTCATCAGTTTGGAGCGTTTCTTGCTCGGCTCCAAATTGCGCAACGCCACCACCAGCACGCTGCTGGCCAGCTTCAGCTGTTTGCTGGTCAAGTTTCCGCTGTTCATCCTGCAGGCACCATCCCTGTTTGACCTAACCAACACGGTGCTGGAAGCCGGATTGGTGGCAGTGTTGGCCTATGTGCTGCGGCAGACCGGCCGCATCTTGCTCGGCGCAGAAGCGCGGGAACTGAACAGCGAACAGGCTTTAGCCCTTTGCGTCACCGGTGCGGCCATGCTCACCGGGTTGGAGGGGTGGGCAGTGTTTGGATTGTCGCTGCGGGCAATAGCTGCCGCATACATGGTGATGGTCGGGGCTTACGTAGGCGGGCCTGGTCTGGGGTGTGCCGCTGGTGCGGCCATCGGCGTGGTGCTCAACTTGGCCCACCCGGGGATGTTGGGGCAGGTTGGCCTATACGCCTTTGCCGGATTGTTGGCCGGACTGTTCCGCGACATGAAGAAGCTAGGTGTCGGATTGTCCCTCACAATGGCGCTGCTGCTCTTGACAGTCTACGGCAGCGAGCCCGGCGATTTGGGGACGACTGCCGCCCAGGCGGCAGTGGCTTTTGTGCTCTTCCTGGTTACCGGAAAGCGCTGGCAGACATGGCTGACACCGCACGTCACCGCTGGTGGGTTCACCTTGGCGACAGAGATGCAGAACGATCGGCAGACTGCTCGTATGCAGCAGGTGATCACCAACCGTTTGCAGGACCTGGAGGCGGTGTTCCTCCAGCTATCCGAGACCTTCGCCGAGCAAAGCGACGATGAAGGATTCCTGGTGGAGAAGAATTTCAATGCATTGATGGATCATATTGTCACTGATGTCTGTGAGGGCTGCCAGCATTTCGGCAGCTGCTGGCAGAAGGATTTCTATAAAAGCTACCAGACGCTGCTGAATATGCTGGCCCTGGCCGATGCCCATGGCGAACTATCGCTAGACCGCATTCCTGAATCCTTACGCCAGCGTTGCCACAAGCCGGAGGCGCTGGTCACCTGCGCCAACTACCTGGTCAAGGTGTATAAACTTAACCTGTACTGGCAGCGCAAGCTAGGCGAAAGCCGTGGCTTGGTGGCCAGCCAGCTGAAGGGCGTAGCCGGCATCATGCATAGCCTGGGACGCGAGATGCGCATGGATGTGGAGTTCGAGCAGGACTTGGCCGAAGAGATCAAACAGGAGATATCCAAGCTGAAGCTATTTGTGCCTCAGGTGGAGGTCTATCGGCGGCGGGACCGGGTAGACGTAACCATCAACAAACCGGCTTGCCAGGGCGGGGAAAGTCATTGTGTGGATCAGCTGATCCCTTTGGTCAGCTCCCTGGTAGGGAGGCCGGTGACCCGTATGCACAGCAAATGCCCGCGCCAAAGCGGCAAGGCCAAGTGTGCCTTGTGCCTGTCCACC
Organism: Bacillota bacterium; assembly: GCA_050949055.1. GTDB lineage: Bacteria > Bacillota > UBA994 > UBA5500 > UBA5500 > JAEZJZ01. Next base: position 533,722 of record JBMNFA010000009.1, read on the forward strand.
AGCCAGCCGCTGCAGGCCGATACCGGGGTGGCGCAAGTCTGTCGCACCGGGGCGGGCGTTTCCGGAGACACCATCTCGGTGAGAGAGTTGCCCAGCGGCAAACTGGCCGTTTTGCTCAGCGACGGCATGGGCAACGGCCCCGAGGCCAATCGTGAGAGCAGGGCCACGGTTGCCGTGCTGGAGCAGTTACTGCGCTCCGGCTTCGACCAAGAGACTGCCGTGCAGACCATCAACTCGGTGTTGATGCTGCGCTCTTCCAAGGAGACCTTTGCCACTGTGGACATGGCGATGCTGGATTTGTATACTGGTGTGGCCGAGTTGACCAAGATCGGAGCTACCGCCGCATTTCTCAAGCGGGGCGATCACATCGAGTGCGTGCGCTCCAGTTCACTGCCAGCCGGCATTCTACATAAGATTGAAGTGGAAAGCTTCCGCGTCCCGCTGCAGCCAGGGGACATCCTGGTGATGATCACCGATGGCCTACTGGATTCGCAGAAGGACATCACCGATAAAGAAGAATGGTTCACTCGCATTTTGCGGCAATGCAACCAGGAAAATCCGGAAGCATTGGCGAAGTATCTGTTGGAGCGAGCCAATATGAATGCCCGCGGGCAGGTGCTCGATGACATGAGCGTCGTCGCTGTCCGCATCACTCAGGGAGCAGCCAGTATTCCTCTGGTTAGCTAGCCCCCGCGGGGGCAACCATCTCTCCTCTCCATTTGGTCGCACTATCGTGCGACCACTTTTTTTGGGAAAACTTAAAGTGGGTTTTGGGGGATGGTTCCGAAAAACCCGCTTTCGGAGGTGAGCCAGATGACACTAGTGGAGCGAGTGGAGCAGACCATCCTCAAGAAGCAGTTGCTGCAGCCCGGCGGGCGCCTGGTGGTGGCCGTTTCCGCAGGGCCTGATTCGGTCTGCCTGTTGCGCGTGCTGCACCAGCTAGCTCCCCGCTATGACTGGTCTCTGGTGGTGGCTCATCTGAACCACGGCTTTCGGGGCGCAGCTGCCCGGGCGGACGCTGACTTTGTGCGCCAGTTGGCCGAACACCTGGGCTGGCCCAGCCACGTGCACACCATGGATATCCCCGCACTACTGGCTGCCCAGGGCGGCTCGTCCCAAGCCGTCAGCCGAGCGGAACGCTATCGCTTCTTGCGTCAAGTGGCAACTGCAGAGAACGCCCAGGCGATCCTGTTGGCTCATCATCGGGGAGATCAGGCTGAGACCGTGCTGCAGCACCTGTTGCGAGGAGCTGGCAGCGGCGGGTTATCCGGCATGAGTATGCGTGAAGAGATGGAACCCTGCCCCCTGGTCCGCCCTTTGCTGGGTGAAAGCCAGCTTCAGATCATGCGCTACCTACAGTCCTGCGGACAGAGTTTTCGCATAGATCACAGCAATGCCGAATCCCTCTATCAGCGCAACCGCCTCAGGTGGGAAACAGTGCCTTTCTTGGCCCGCCTGAATGGAGACATCGAAACCGCTTTGGCCCGCAGTGCAGATCTGCTGCAGGCCGAAGACCAGCTGCTGCACCAGCAGGCCAGAGAAGCCTATCGGTCAGCGCTCTGTCCAGAACCCCATCCGTCCGCCATCGCCCTCTCCCTGAGCGGCTTGCAGCAATTGCCCCTGGCACTGCTGCGACGCGTGCTGCGGCTGGCCTGGCAAGAGCTGACCGGCACGACTCAAGACCTGGAGTACAGCCATGTGGAGGCTGCCGTCGGACTAATCCATCAGCCAGTGGGGTCGGCCTGCAACTGGCCGCAGGGGTTTGCCTGCCGCATTAGCTATCAGCAGTTGGTGATTTCGCCTGGCGAAGGCAAACAGGTCGGTTTTTGCCTGTCGCTCCCCGTGCCCGGGCGCGTTGTGCTGCCGCAGGGGCTAGGGGAGATCCAGGCCAGCTTGTTGCCCCGCTCCGCGTTGCCAGCCCAGTTTGGACCGCCTAATCGCGCCTATTGCGACCTGCATGCCTTTCGGCAGCGGGAGCTGACCGTGCGCAGTTGGCTGCCAGGCGATCAGTTCTGGCCCCTTGGCCTAAAGGGGGGCAAGAAGTTGCAGGACTTCTTCGTTGACGCCAAGGTGCCTCGTCACCTCCGGCAGCAGATCCCGCTGGTTTTTTGCGGTGAAGAGTTGGTCTGGGTAGCCGGAATGCGCTTAGCTCATCCCTTCCGGGTCAAAGCTTGTAGTGAGGAGATCGTTTGCTTAGAATATAGTAGTGTATGACACCTAAAACACCCACGGGGCGTCAAGCATAAGCCCTACTGGTTCATGGATTCCCCACTTACCCTTGACGCCTAATACTCATTCAATTGATTCCATCGCACAGAAGGGAGTTCAACGTATGCATAAGGACTTAGAGAGCATTCTGATCAGCCGGGAAGCTATCGCTGCTAAGGTGGCAGAACTGGGCAGGCGGATATCCGATGACTACCGCGGACAGGATCTGTTGGCCATCTGTGTGCTCAAAGGAGCAATCATCTTTACCGCCGATTTGTTGCGGCATATCACCGTCAACGTTTCTTTGGACAGCATCTCGGTTTCCAGTTACGGCTCCTCCACCCACACCTCTGGAGTGGTGCGCTTTTTGAAGGATTTGGATGAAAGTGTGGAGGGGCGCAATGTTCTGGTGATCGAGGACATTATAGATACAGGACTGACTTTGAAATACTTGACAGAAAACCTGCGTTCACGCAACCCCAAGTCATTGCGCATCTGCACCCTGTTGGATAAACCGAGTCGTCGGCAGGTGGATATTCAGCCCGATTACGTCGGTTTCCAAATCGCTGACCAATTCGTAGTGGGGTATGGCCTGGACTTTGCCGAGCGCTATCGCAACCTGCCAGACGTGGGGGTTCTGCGCCCGCAAGCCTATCGATAGACCAGGCGCACAGCCAACTAGCCAAGCTTGTGGGTCAAACACCAATTTGATACAATGAAGTGTACTGTAGTAATCCCCAATAGGACAGTGGACTGACAAGAGCACCAGCATAGAGCGATGCTGCGTCTTTGGCCACGACCATTATTCACTGGCCCTAGCATCGTTAGGCTGGTGAGACAAGTTTTTGGGAGAGGGGCTGCGTTGGGGCTTGAGTAAGAATATTCGAACTGCCAGTCTCTATCTGCTGCTGATCATGATTGCTCTCTCGCTGTACCAACTGTTTCAGAGCAACAATCAGGCAGTGGAGGAGCTGAATTATGCCAGCTTCTATGCGGAGGTGCAGGCAGGCCGCGTGGTGGAGGCCGAGATGGTCGGCAACGAAGTCGTCGGCACGCTGAAGAACGGAACCAAGTTCCGCACCACCGTTCCACCTACCGACGAATCGATTATCGAACTGCTGCGCGAGAAGGTGCCGGGATTTGACTATCATGACCCGCCATCACCTCCGTGGTGGACCACGCTGGTCACCTATGGAATCATGTTCGCCATCTTCGGCGGGCTTTGGTTCTTCTTCATGCAGCAGTCTCAGGCTGGCGGCAACAAAGTGATGAGCTTTGGGCGCAGCCGAGCCAAGCTGCATAGCGAAGTAAAGAAGAAAATCGACTTTTCCGATGTGGCCGGGTACGACGAAGTGAAGGAAGAGTTGCAGGAGATCGTCGATTTCCTCAAAGAGCCCAAGCGCTTCATCGACATCGGCGCACGCATTCCTAAAGGAGTATTGCTGGTCGGCCCCCCCGGCACCGGCAAGACCTACTTTGCCCGCGCTGTAGCCGGCGAGGCAGGCGTTCCGTTCTTTAGTATCTCCGGTTCCGACTTTGTAGAGATGTTTGTCGGTGTGGGGGCCTCTCGTGTGCGCGATCTGTTTGAGACCGCCAAGAAAAACGCACCCTGCATCGTGTTCATCGATGAGATCGACGCCGTCGGCCGGCAACGGGGTGCTGGTTTGGGAGGCGGTCATGACGAGCGCGAGCAAACCCTTAACCAGCTGCTGGTGGAAATGGACGGCTTCGATGCCAATGAAAGCGTGATCATCATGGCTGCCACCAACCGCCCGGATATTCTGGACCCAGCTTTGCTGCGACCAGGCCGTTTTGACCGTCAGGTGACCGTCGGGCGACCGAACATCAAAGAACGGGAAGCCATCTTGCGCTTGCATACCCGCAACAAACCGATGGACGAGGACGTGAATGTGGATATCCTCTCCCGCCAGACCTCTGGCTTCACCGCCGCCGACCTGGAGAATTTGGTCAACGAAGGGGCGCTGCTAGCCGCTCGCCGAGACAAGCGGCGGGTGAGTATGGATGAACTGGAAGAGTCCATCAGCCGCGTCATCGCCGGTCCCGCCAAGAAGACGCGGGTGCTGGGAGAGACTGAGCGCCGCTTGGTGGCCTACCACGAGGCTGGGCACGCTTTGGTTCGCTATCTCTTGCCTAATACCGACCGCATCCACATGGTCAGCATAGTCCCCCGAGGCAACGCCGGAGGCATGGTCATCCATCTGCCGAAGGAAGACCGGTTCGTAATGACCAAGAGCGAGATGTTGAATATGATCAAGGCGGCGTTAGCTGGCCGTGTAGCTGAACAGATGATTCTGCAGGAGATCAGCACCGGTGCCGAAAACGATCTGGTGCAGTCGACCAATCTCGCCCGGCGCATGGTGATGGAATACGGCATGAGTGAGCAGCTCGGCCCCATCTCCTTTGGTTACAAGGAAGAGCAGCAAGTGTTCCTGGGTAGGGACATTTCCAGACAGCGCAACTATAGCGAAGAGATAGCCTATGCTATCGACCGCGAGGTGAGGCAGATCATCGAGGACTGCTATGCTGAGACCGAGCGCCTGATCGGGGAGCATCTGCCGGAGTTGAATCGGCTGGCCCAGACCCTGCTGGAGAAGGAGACGCTGAAGGGCGAGGAAGTGGAGAGCATCATGGAGGAAATGCAACATGCAAAGAAACCCCAGGATCCCGATACGCCACCAAGCGCCAACTGAAGATATGGCAGCAACAAGGAGCAACCCGTTTGGGTTGCTCCTTCTTTCACTTTAGCCTGCTACCGTGGCAAAGGACTTATAGGCGTTACATATTACAACCAGAACTGTATCAGGTAAGGGGTGACCACCACTTCAATCACAGCGGCTACGGCCAGCAGCAATACTGCCAAGGTCAAAAGGATCACAGCATCCCGGAGTTCCTGTCCGTACCCCTTCCAGGTGGTGGGCCCAGAGATGGCAAACGCGCTTTTCTTGCGGGATAGCAGAGGCCCCAATCCCAGACGCAAGCCGATGGCCGCGCCCAACAACAACCCTGGGATCTCGAAGATGCCGTGGGGGACAATACCCGCTAGAAAAGCAGCCAAAGAGGCGCTTCCCACGGAGACTACGCCCACTACGCCGATAATCATCCCATTGAACAGCATGGAGAACGCGGGATAAACCCCCAGCGCCAGGCCCAAGAAGACAACCAACAGCACCGCCCGCAGGTTGTGCCAGAACAGAATCTTGATGCCCTGTTCCACCGGGCTGCCCAGGATGTCCTCGCCCAGCCGTTCCAGCTGTTCCCCGATCATCTTAAAGGCCTCCGCGATCAACTCGGGGTTGTAGATTGCGGCCGCGATGCCCAATCCCAATCCCAGCAGAAACAGGGTGGTGGCGGTGAAGAAATAGCGGCGGTAGCGGGGAAGCAGCTCTTTGTATGCGGCTAACATTGTTTACCTCCTTCAAGGGGAACATGTTTGAGAGGTGCGATATGAGCAATGGGAAATGAGAGATGGGCAGTGAGAAGCCATGATCCTTTTCTCTAATCTCTCCTTCTGGCGTCCTATTGTCATTCTGAGCGCAGCGAAGAATCTAGCATAGCGAAGAATGGGATCCTTCACTTCGTTCATGATGACACCCGACGGGTCAACCAACAAGACCTTCATCTTAAACGTGAAGACAGAACGATCAGCCGCCAGATGGGGACATGTTTGAGAAGGGTGATGTGGGATGTGAGATCTCACCCTTCGATGTGAGTGATGGAGCATTTCTCACCACTCACCTCCAACTTCTCATCTCCCAACTGTGTCCCCTAACAGACAGCGACTTGTCACTATACATTATGGCATAAACCGAGGACAATATCTCACATGAAAGGAGAGGGCCCCTGTGCCTGTTACGGCTGTTAGCCGCCGCACCTGCCTCGGCTCCAGCTTCGATCGCTTGCTCTACCGCACCCGCGTGCTAGTTCCTGGAGATCAGATCGCTCGGTTGGTAGAGCAGGTTGTCTTGCCAGACGTCAGACCAGGCGATATTGTTCTGCTGTCCAGCCGGGCGGTATCAGCCTGTCAGGGCAGGATGATACCCCTTAGCAGTATCGAACCCAGCCGACTGGCAAGGACCCTGGCCAGCCTGTGGCGAGAACTGTCCCAAGACGCCCCCCTCGCGCACCCTGCGGCCATGCATGCCGCTCTGCAACATGACGGCACTTTGGCTCTCAGCGGGAGCACCGCCATGCTTCTTTGGCGAAGCATCACCGGTCAAGTCAGCACCGTCCTCCGAACTGGTTCAAGGGGGCTGCTGCGGGTGGGACAGCCGACGGATCTACCCGTCTACCATGGGCAGTTGATCTTGCCGCCGCGACAGCCACAGGCACTGGCCCGCGAGTTGTGGAAAAACAGCGGATACCGGGTGGCAATCGTCTCTGTGCGCCAGCCTGGTCAGGTGCAGATAACTGCCCTCTCGCCAGGACTCAGCCCAGATTTCATTCGTCTGCTGGTGTTGGATAACCCGTTGGGCAAGAGTGACGCCCTCACCCCCATCGCCATCTTGCGCAAGCGCAGATGAAGCAGAACGGGAATCGCCACGTTGCAGTATCGATAGAACACTAACCCTTCGTTGGGGACATGTTTGAGAAGTGTGAGGTGGGAAGTGGGTAATGGGAAGTGGTGCTGTGGGAAGTGGGTAATGGGATGAATCCTCGACACGTCATGATGGCACTAGTCTCACTTCTCACCTCCAACTTCGCATTTCCCAATTTTGTCCCCTGACCGACAGGGAATTGGGAACGAATAACTCTGGCTTAGGGAGAGTGATAGAAATGATTCACCTAGACGGGCAGAGCTTGACCCTGGAACAAGTAGTGGCCGTAGCCCGGCAGGGCGAGCCGGTTGCCCTCACCGAAGAAGCCAAGGAGCGCGTGCACGAGTCGCGCCGGCTGGTGGAGCAGATGGTGGAGCAGGAGGCTGTGGTCTATGGCATCACCACTGGGTTCGGCAAGTTCGCTGACACTTACATCGATAAGGACGCTTCCGAGGAACTGCAGCGAAACCTGATTGTGTCCCACGCCTGTGGTGTGGGCGACCCGCTGCCCCAGGAAGTGGTGCGAGCTGCCATGCTGCTCCGCGCCAACTCATTGGCGAAGGGCTTCTCGGGCATCCGACTGCAGACGATCCAACTGCTGCTGGACATGCTCAATGCGGGGGTTATTCCCGTAGTGCCATCGCAAGGTTCGCTGGGTGCCAGCGGCGATCTGGCACCGTTGTCACACATAGCTTTAGTGCTGCTGGGAGCAGGAGAAGCCGTCTATCAGAGCAAACAATTAGATGGAGGAGATGCATTAGCTGCGGCTGGGCTCAGCCCCATCAGGCTGTCGTCCAAGGAAGGCCTGGCGCTGATCAACGGCACCCAGGTGATGCTGGCCTTGCTCTGCCTGGCAGTCCATGATGCCCATGTTCTGCAACAAAGCGCTTTGATCACCGCCAGTCTGACCGTGCAGGCGCTCCGCGGCATCCCCAAAGCCTTCGACCCCAGAGTGAGCCGGGTGCGCCCTCACCCAGGACAGGTGCTCACTGCCGAAGCGCTCCGCCGGCTGCTGGAGGGGAGTAGCCTGACCACCCGCCCCGGCCAAATCAGGGTGCAGGACGCCTATGCTCTGCGTTGTCTGCCCCAGGTGCACGGTGCCGTGTACAACAGCTGGCGTCATGTGTTTGAGATCGTACAAACAGAGATCAACAGCACCACCGACAACCCGCTGATCTTCGCAGAAGATGGCGAGACCATCTCCGCTGGCAACTTCCATGGAGAGCCGCTAGCTTTACCAGCGGACTATCTGGCCATCGCCGTGGCCGAGCTGGCAGATATCGCTGAGCGCCGGGTGGAGCGGCTGGTCAACCCCCAGCTCTCTGGCTTGCCCGCTTTCCTCACTCAGCAGGGTGGACTTAACTCTGGCTTCATGATTGCCCAATACACAGCTGCCTCCCTGGTTTCTGAGAACAAAGTGTTGGCCCACCCGGCCAGCGTGGACTCTATCCCCTCGTCTGCCAACCAGGAGGACCATGTCAGCATGGGCACCATAGCCGCCCGCAAGCTGCGTCAGGTGGTCGCCAACACCGGCAGGGTGCTAGGGATCGAATATCTGGCAGCCTGTCAAGCCATCGACCTGAGCGGCGATGGTGAGCTCTCGCCGGCTACCGCACCGGCTTATCACCTGTTGCGCCAACAGATACCACCCCTGGCGGAGGACCGCGTCATGTATCCAGACATCAATCATGCCGCCGCCCTGATCACCACCGGGAAACTACTACAAACGGTCCCCCTAGCCAATCTCCCCGCAGCCGGGGTAGAAGTCTAGTCTGTAGATGCAGAACCGAAAAGAAGGAGGTATCATTTAGAATGACCCGTGTAATCCGAGCCCCTCGAGGAACCGAGCTTTCCTGCCGCGGCTGGCAGCAGGAAGCGGTGATGCGCATGCTGATGAACAACCTCGACCCGGAAGTGGCCGAGAAGCCGGACCAACTGATCGTTTACGGCGGCACCGGCAAAGCAGCCCGCAATTGGGACGCCTTCGACGCCATTGTGGCGGTACTGAAGGACCTGGCCGACGACGAGACTTTGCTGGTGCAATCGGGCAAGCCGGTGGGGGTCTTCCGCACCCATAACCGTGCACCCCGCGTGCTGATCAGTAACGCCATGTTGGTGCCTGCCTGGGGCAACTGGGAGAACTTCTGGGAGTTGGAGCAAAAGGGGCTGACTATGTACGGTCAGATGACCGCCGGCAGCTGGATCTACATCGCCACCCAGGGCATTTTGCAGGGCACATACGAGACCTTCGCCGAGGCGGCCCGTCGGAGCTATGGTGGTTCTTTGCAGGGCAAGTTTGTCGTCACCGCCGGACTAGGTGGCATGGGCGGTGCTCAACCGTTGGCGGTCACCATGAACGAAGGCGTTGCTCTGGTGGTGGAAGTGGACCGCAACCGCATTCAGCGACGTTTGGATAGCCGCTATCTGGACACCTGGACCGACAATCTGGACCAGGCTTTGAGCATGGTGGACGAAGCATTGGCGGCAGGCAAGGCCATTTCCATCGGCCTGTTGGGCAATGCCGCCGACGTATTGCCCGAGCTGGTGCGCCGCAACCGCATTCCCGACATGGTCACCGACCAGACTTCCGCCCACGACGCCCTAAATGGCTATGTCCCTGGTGGCATCAGCTATCAGGAAGCGCTTAAGTTGCGGGAACAGGATCCGGAAGCATACCTGCAGCTCTCCTATGCCAGCATGGTGCGTCACGTGCAAGCGATGCTGGAGATGCAGCAGCGGGGTGCAGTAGTCTTCGACTACGGCAACAACATCCGTCAGCAAGCCAAGGAACACGGTGTGGAGAATGCCTTTGATTTCCCGGGATTCGTGCCCGCCTACATCCGTCCCCTGTTCTGTGAAGGCAAGGGCCCCTTCCGCTGGGTAGCTCTCTCCGGCGACCCGGAAGACATCATCAAGACCGACCGCAAAGTGTTGGAGCTGTTCCCAGAGGATGAGCGCCTGCGCCGTTGGATCACCATGGCCGAAGAGCGCGTGGCTTTCCAGGGCCTTCCCGCCCGCATCTGCTGGCTGGGCTATGGAGAGCGGGCCAAGTTTGGCCTGGCCATCAACGAAATGGTACGCAGCGGTGAACTGAAGGCACCCATCGTCATCGGACGGGATCATCTCGATGCCGGCTCGGTCGCCTCGCCCAACCGCGAGACCGAGGGCATGCGTGACGGTAGCGACGCTATCGCCGACTGGCCGATTCTCAATGCTTTGCTCAATTCCATCTCCGGAGCCAGCTGGGTTTCCGTGCACCATGGCGGCGGCGTAGGCATCGGCTACTCCATCCACGCCGGCATGGTGGTAGTGGCCGATGGCAGTGACGATGCTGCTTGGCGTTTGCAGACAGTGCTGACGACAGATCCAGGCACCGGGGTGATGCGACATGTGGATGCCGGCTACGACCTGGCCATCAAGGCAGCCAAAGAGCGTGGCGTCAAAATCCCGATGCTGAAATAAGGGGGTTGAATTAGCGTGCGGGTAGTAGAATGTGTACCCAACTTCAGCGAAGGCCGCCGTCCGGAAGTGATTGACCAGATAGTGGCCGAAGCCAAGTCGGTGTCCGGCGCAGTAGTCTTGGATGTGCTGCCGGATTACGATCACAATCGGGTGGTCGTCACCGTGATCGGCGAGCCCGATGCGGTGAGCGAGGCTGTCTTCCGCGCCTGCCGGAAGGCCAGCCAATTGATCGACATGACCACCCACAAGGGTGAACACCCCCGCATCGGTGCCACCGATGTGATCCCCTTCGTACCCCTGTCTGGTGTGAGCATGGAGGAATGCATCACCCTGGCTGAAAGCCTGGGGCAGCGCATCTCCAGCGAGTTGGATATCCCTGTCTATCTCTATGAGCGGGCAGCGCGCCGGCCGGAGCGGCGCAACCTGGCCGAAGTGCGGCGCGGTCAGTACGAGGGGCTGTGCCAGGAGATTGGGACCCCCGAGCGGCAGCCGGACTTCGGCCCCAGCCGTATGCATCCCACAGCCGGGGCCACGGTGGTCGGCGCCAGGCCGCCGTTGGTGGCTTTCAATGTCAACCTGGATTCCTCAGATCTGAAGCTGGCCAAGCGCATCGCCCGGAAGATTCGCGAGTCCAGCGGCGGCATGCCGGCCGTGAAGGCCCTGGGGGTGATGCTCAGCGAGCGCAATCTGGCCCAGGTGAGCATGAATCTGGTGGACTATAGCATCACGGGCATGTATCAGGCCTACAAAGCGATCGAATCAGCAGCCGCTGAGGCGGGCGTCGGCATTGCCGGCAGTGAGATCATCGGCTTGCTGCCCATGCAAGCATTGGTCGATGTGGCCCTGCAGGCGCTAAAGGTGGAATCCTTCAGCCCGGCGCAAGTGCTCGAGACACATCTGCACGGTGGGGAATAATATGTTTGCAGATCTGGTGCTGACCAATATTCAGCAGTTGGCGACGACGGAAGGATACTCCCAGCGTCCCCAGGGAGGCCAATCGCTGGGGTCGTTGGCCATTTACGAACAGGCTTTCCTGGCTATCAAGGGCGAGCAGGTGCTCGCTCTGGGGCAGGCCAGCGATGCCGCAGATTACATTGGGCCAGACACCGAGGTGTTGGACTTAAGCCACAAAACAGTTTTGCCAGGCTTCGTAGACCCGCACACCCATCTGATCTTTGCCGGCTGGCGCGAGCGGGAACTGGCCATGAAGCTACAAGGCAAATCCTATTTGGAGATTCTGGCTGCCGGCCAGGGGATACTGAGCACCGTCAGCCACACCCGCGCCGCCAGCTTGGACGAACTGGTGCAGCTCGGCCAGAAGAGCCTGGATCGCATGCTGCTGCACGGCACCACCACCGTGGAGGCCAAGAGCGGCTATGGTTTAGCCACCGACAGCGAGCTGAAACAGCTCAGGGCGGCCAATAGGCTGGATCAGCAACACCCGGTGGATGTCATCTCCACCTTCATGGGTGCCCACGCAGTGCCGCCGGAGTTTGAAGGACGGAGCGAGGAGTTTGTGCGGTTGGTGATCGACGAGATGCTGCCTGCTGTGGCGGAAGCGGGACTGGCCAGCTTCTGCGATGTCTTTTGTGAAGAGGGCGTCTTCTCGGTGGGGCAGAGCAGGCGCATCCTCCAGGCGGCAGCCGAATTAGGGCTGCGGCCCAAGCTGCACGCCGACGAACTGGTCTCCTTGGGCGGGGCCGAACTGGCCGCAGAGCTGCGGGCGGTTTCTGCCGACCATCTGCTGTTTGCCAGTCAGCAAGGTATTGCCGCCATGGCCGCTGCCGGAGTAGTGGCCGTGCTGTTGCCTGGCACCAATTTCACCTTGCGCAGCCGTCAATTGCCGGATGTGCAGGCCATGCTGGCTGCCGATCTGCCCCTTGCCTTGGCCACCGACTTCAACCCGGGCACCTGCCCCACCGAATCGATGCAGATGGTGCTCACTTTGGCATGGCAGAGCCTAGGCTTGACGCCGGCACAGGCGGTGGCGGCCGCCACCATCAATGCCTCCCACGCTGTCGGTCAGGCCGCCTCCCTGGGCAGCCTGGAGGCGGGCAAGCAGGCAGATTTTGTGGTTTTTGACGCTCCCAACCTGGACTTTGTCGCCTATCACTTTGGGGTAAACTTAGTACAGCATGTGTTCAAGCGGGGACGCCAGGTGGTTAAGGACGGGGCGCTCTGCTATTAGCGCGGCAGGAGCTGCAGCCTGCCCAGATGCTTAACGCAAAAGGAGTGAGACGAATGAAGAGATTTGATCAGTATACCCTCAATCAATACCTGCACGAGTTAGCAGGGGGAGACGCCACCCCAGGGGGAGGCAGCGCTGCTGCTCTAATCGGCGCACTAGGTGCCGCCCTGGTGTCCATGGTGGGCAACCTGACCATCGGCCGCAAGAAGTACGCCGCGGTGGAGGCAGAAATGCAGCAGATGACCCAATCCGTCTGCAAGTTGCAGGAGGAGCTGCTGCTGCTTTGCAGCCAGGATACCGAGGCCTACGACCTGGTGATGGCTGCCTACAAGCTGCCAAAAGCCACCGACGAGGATAAAGCCGCTCGCAAACAGGCAATTGCCGATAGCCTGCGCGCTGCCTGCGGTGTGCCGCTGCAGATTGCTGAAGCGGCCATCGGGGTGTTGCAGCTGGCCGAGCAGGCCGCTAAGCAGGGCAACGTCAACGCCGTTTCCGACGCGGCGGTGGGTGGAATTGCCGCCCATGCAGCCCTGCACTCCGCACTGTTGAATGTGCGCATCAATCTGAAGTCGCTGCCCAAGGACGACTGGTCGGCGCAGACCGCCGCCCGAGTGGCAGAGCTGGCCGAGCAGGGCAACCAACTGCATCAGGCCGTACAATGCCTATGCGACGAAAAACTACAATCATAGGGAGGACACAAAGTGAAGTCAGACATTCAGATAGCTCAAGAGGCTAAACTGCAGCCGATAGTGGAAATTGCCAAGCAGGTGGGGATCGCAGAAGACGAACTGGAGCTCTACGGGCGCTATAAAGCGAAAGTAGACCTCTCGGTGTGGAATCGCCTCCAGGATAAGCCAGACGGCAAGCTGGTTCTGGTCACCGCCATCACCCCCACCGCTGCTGGTGAAGGAAAGACTACCACCACCGTCGGGTTGGGTCAGGCGCTCAAGCGCCTGGGCAAGAAGACGATGATCGCCCTGCGCGAACCGTCCCTGGGACCCAGCTTTGGTGTCAAGGGCGGGGCGGCCGGCGGTGGCTATTCCCAGGTGGTGCCCATGGCCGATATCAACTTGCACTTTACCGGCGACCTGCACGCCATCACCACCGCCCATAACCTGCTCTGCGCCGTCTTGGATAATCACCTGCAGCAGGGCAACGAACTGAATATCGACCCACGGCGCATCGTCATTCGCCGGGTAATGGACATGAACGAGCGCGCCCTGCGCAACATCATCATCGGACTGGGCGGTCACACCAACGGCGTACCCCGCCAGGACGGCTTCGACATCAGCGTGGCCTCCGAGGTGATGGCTATCCTCTGTCTGGCTAGCGATCTGATGGATCTGAAGGCCAGGCTGTCCCGGATGATTGTTGCTTATACCTACGACCGCAAACCGATCACTGTGGCTGATTTGGGCGTACAGGGCTCCATGGCCGTATTGCTCAAGGACGCCATCAAGCCCAACCTGGTGCAAACCCTAGAACATGGGCCGGCCTTCGTGCACGGCGGACCGTTTGCCAATATCGCCCACGGCACCAATACGTTGATCGCCACCAAAATGGGGCTGAAGCTGGCCGACTACTTCATCACCGAGGCCGGATTCGGCGCCGATCTGGGAGCCGAGAAGTTCTTGAATATCGTTTCCCGGATGGGGAACCTGCACCCCGATGCTGTGGTGATCGTGGCCACCGCCCGCGCCCTCAAGCTGCACGGTGGAGTGGACAAGAAGGAACTCAATCAAGAAAACCTGCAGGCACTGGAGGATGGCTTCGCCAATCTGGCCAAGCATGTGGAGAACATCGCCAAATTCCAGGTGCCGGCGGTGGTGGCCATCAACCGGTTCCCCACCGATACAGCTGCCGAGCTGGAGTTGATCGCCAGCAAGTGCCGCGAGCTGGGAGTGCCTTGTGCTCTCTCCGATGTCTTCGCCCGCGGCGGCGAGGGTGGAGAAGAGTTGGCTCAGGCTGTGCTGCAGGTGCTGGAAGAGAAGCAGTCCCACTATCGCCCGCTGTATGACCTGGAACAGAGCATCAAAGCCAAGATCGCCATTATCGCCAAGGAGATCTATGGGGCCGATGGTGTGGACTACAGCCCCGAGGCGAACAACGCCATCCGCACCTTCACCCGGTTGGGATTGGACAAGTTGCCTATCTGTATGGCCAAGACCCAGTACTCCCTGTCCGACAACGCCAATCTGCTGGCCCGTCCCAGCGGCTTCAGAATCACCGTACGCGAAGTGCGCGCCTCGGTGGGCGCAGGCTTCCTGGTGGCCATCACAGGCGCTATCATGACCATGCCTGGTCTACCCAAGCGACCGGCAGCGCTGGATATCGATATCGACGAAGACGGCAAAATCACCGGATTGTTCTAGCAGCGGAACTGGGAGGGCGGCGCTTCATCATGCTAACTATGGATGAAGCCCCGCCTCACCCTTTAGTCTAAATTGTTGGAATAGGATGTCTCTATTGCAGGTGCTGGTAGCTATCGTCTGCCTTCGTTGACTACTCCAATTGATCGGTATAGAATTGTGATGGTTTTTCAAAACGGCCAAGTGGTGTTTACCCAAATCTTTTCTACCTGATCGATTTAAACACTATCGCCGTGACCATCAATAACAGCGATTGTTGCACCAACAACAATCATCATGCAACGAAAAGGAGTGTCAGCGCACCATGCAATCCCATGCCGAATTGGCACGCCGTTTGCAGCAGTTACGGCGGGAGCGCAATGCCGTCATCCTCTCCCACTATTATCAGCGGGAGGAGATTCAGGATGTGGCCGACTTTGTTGGCGATTCCTTCCAACTCAGTCAGCAAGCGGCGGCGACCGATGCCGACGTAATCGTCTTTTGCGGTGTGCACTTCATGGCTGAGAGTGCGGCGATTTTATCACCCCACAAGACAGTGCTTTTGCCAGAGCCGCGGGCGGGCTGCCCCATGGCCGACATGATCGACGTAGACGGTTTGCGTGCTTTCAAAGCCCAGCACCCGGGGGCTGCTGTGGTCAGCTACGTCAACACCACTGCCGCGGTGAAGGCAGAGAGCGACATCTGTTGCACCTCGTCCAACGCCGTGCGGGTGGTCGAGTCCCTGGATGCCGAACGAATCATCTTTACCCCGGACCGCAACCTGGGACGCTATATCGCCGCTCAGACCGATAAAGAGGTCATCGTTTGGGAAGGTTACTGCAACACCCACAATCACCTCACCCTAGAGCAGCTGCAGCAAACCAAAGAGGAACACCCGGAAGCTCTGGTGGTGGTTCACCCAGAATGCCGGCCAGAGATCAGCGCCGTGGCTGACTGCGTAGCCAGCACCGCCGGCATGCTCAAGTTTGTGCGGGAGTCCGAGTCCCAGGAGTTTATCATCGGCACTGAGGGTGGAATACTGCACCTGATGCGCAAGGAAAACCCCAACAAGCGCTTTTATCTGGCGTCGCCCAAGCTGATTTGCCCCAACATGAAGGCAAACACGCTGAGCAAAGTAGTCCGCTCGCTGGAAACTATGGAGCCACGGATCACTGTGCCGGAAGATATTCGCCGGAAGGCGGTTTTGGCGCTAGACCGGATGTTAGCCATCAAGTAGACTTAAAACAAAAAAGGTAGACTGCCAACTAGTCCCACCTAACTCTGGTGGGACTATTTCACAAATATGCGCTGAATTATCCAATCGTAGCGGTGGAGGCGATGATCTCACGTGGTACGCTATCTGGTTGATTTCGACTTGCAGCAATTGGACAGGAGAGTGGCCGATTTCGTGGTGGTGGGCAGCGGCGTGGCCGGTTTATTCGCCGCCCACAAAGCCAGCCAGTTTGGTCGCGTCATTCTCTTGACCAAAGACCTGCTGGAGGGAAACACCCGCTATGCCCAGGGCGGAGTCGCCGCGGCAGTGGGGGATGACGACAGCTGGCAAGAGCACCTGCAGGATACGCTGGAAGCGGGCGCAGGCCTGTGCGATCCTGAGGCGGTAAGCGTCCTGGTGCAGGAAGGGCCGGACCGCGTCCGCGACCTGATGCAATTGGGGGCCAGGTTCGACCGGCAGGGGGACAGCGTCGCGCTCACCCGCGAAGGCGGGCACCGGCGTCGACGTGTCCTGCACGCTGGCGGCGACGCCACCGGCAAGGAGATCGAAGAGACGTTGGCTCGGGCGGTCGCTGCCCATCCCGACATCGAGGTAGTTTCTTCCGCCTTTGCCGTCGATCTGCTCACAGTGGATGGCGAGTGTTATGGCGTATTGGCCTTTGTCAATCAGCAACTGATCGCCTATCTGGCCAAAGCCACCATCCTTGCCACCGGCGGTGCCGGCCAGGTCTTTGCTCACACCACCAACTCGCCGCTGGTTACCGGCGACGGCATGGCTATGGCCTACCGGGCGGGAGCAGAGATGATGGACATGGAGTTCTTTCAGTTCCACCCCACGGGGCTGTATATCCCAGGCGCGCCGCGGGCGTTGATCACCGAAGCGGTGCGAGGTGAGGGGGCATACCTATTGGACAGGCAGGGGCAGCGCTTCATGCTTGAGCGACACCCCCTGGCCGAGTTAGCCCCCCGGGATGTGGTAGCCAGGGCTATGGTACAGGTGATGATGGAGACCGGCAGCGAACACCTGTGGTTGGATCTGCGGCATATGCAGCACATAGATCTGCCTCGTCGTTTTCCCACCGTATTTGCCACCTGCCAACGATATGGTCTTGACCTGCGCCGCGACTTGATCCCGGTTTCGCCGGTGGCCCATTACTTCATGGGCGGTATTAGGGTGAATTACCAAGGGCGGACCAATTTGCGCGGCCTCTATGCCTGCGGTGAGGCGGCCTGTTTGGGGTTGCATGGCGCCAATCGCCTGGCCAGCAATTCGCTGCTGGATGGCTTGGTTTTCGGGCATCGCATAGCTATTTGTGCCCATCGTTACCGCCTGCCGATCAGCGATCAACAGCTGCGAAACATCCAAATTCGGCATCAGCAGGAGCCCCGGGCATTTACCGCGAATAGTTTAACAGTAGACCAAATTGTCAAGAATCTACAACAAACGATGTGGCAGGGCGTTGGCCTTACCCGCAGCGCCCAGAGCCTGCAGCAGGCCGAGCAGCAGCTGCTGCAACTGACCGACGCGCTATTCTCGATTGACAGGCGAGACACAGAATGGTTTACCGCCGTCAATCTGCTCACAGTGGCGCTGTTAATCTGTCAGGCTGCTGCCCTGCGCACCGAATCCCGTGGCGGACATTACCGCTTGGACTACCCTGACCGTGACGACGCTAACTGGAAGCGGCATATCGTGCTACAGCGAAACAACAGGGACGGCTCCTTTTGTTTCGCTCCTTGCCAGTAAAACAAGGGAGGATTAACCGCCCTTGTCTGCACCGGCTCTGGGCACTCAGCGCTTAGCACATTAGGGTAAGCTCTGCTCCCAATTTGGATCCCCGCTGGAACTTTGGGATCCAACTCTGGGGCGAGAAATCCTATGCACGCTAACGCTTTGGCGTCATGAGGGGCAGGCGTTTGCTGGGTTAAGCGGATCGACACGGTCAACTTGAACCACGAGAGGGGATGAGCTGATGAATTGGCGCAGTCCATTGATTGAAAAGATGGTGATCAGCGCCCTGGAGGAGGACATCTGGACTGGCGACGTTACCAGCATGTCCATCATTCCACCGGACAAACAGGCAAAAGGCCGAATTTGGACCAAGGTTGACGGTGTGATGGCCGGGCTGCCACTGTTGCCGCTGGTTTTTGCCCATGCCGGGGGGGGAGTGCAGGTAGACCTGTTGGCTGAAGATGGGCAAGCTGTCACCGCCGGCACTACCCTGGCCGAGATCAGCGGTTCCGCCCGCACCATTCTCATGGGTGAGCGGGTAGCGCTCAACTTCCTGCAGCACCTTTCTGCCGTCGCTTCCCGCGTGTCCCGCCTGGCCGAGCTGATCAAGTTCTATACCAGCGTGATTGTGGACACCCGCAAGACAATCCCTGGCTTGCGCCTACTGCAGAAATACGCCGTGCGCATGGGTGGGGGAGCCAACCATCGCTTTGGGCTCTACGATGCCGTCTTGATCAAGGATAACCACATCGCCGTCGCCGGCGGAATTAAGGAAGCGGTTACCGCAGCCAGGCGCCACCTGGGCCACACCGTCAAGATTGAAGTGGAAGTGGAAACGCTGGAGCAAGTGGCCACCGCCCTGGAAAGCCATGCCGACATCATCATGTTGGACAACATGAACCCGGATCTGATGAAACAGGCGATAGACCTGGTGGATGGCAAAGCCTTGACCGAAGCTTCCGGACGGGTCACCGAAGAGAATATTGTGCAGATAGCTAAGACCGGTGTCGATTTTATCTCCATCGGAGCCATCACCCACAGCGTGCAGGCTCTGGATATCAGCCTGGACATCGAGATTAGCTGATCGCTCAGTGAGCACAAAACAGATGGCTGCTGCCGGAGGACACTCTGGCGGCAGCTTTCCGCATGTTCCCTTGAACATGCAGCTTGGAGAGGGAGTGGGGGAGAAAAGTGTTATTGACCATCAACCAGGGGAATACCCGCACCAAGGCCATGATTGTCGGCACCGATACCCAGGAACACTACGTGACCGCCACCGACGCCAGCGTCCAGCACTATCGGCATTGGTTGTCCATGCTGCCTCGTCCCCGACGCGTTTTGCTGTCCTCGGTAGTGCCCAATGCCGCCGCTGCACTCTGCCAGGCCGCCGAGCAGTTGCTGGGCGTGCGGGTGGAGCAGATAGAGGCGCGCACAGATTTGGGCATTCGCTTCACCACCGTGGACTACCATCAGCTGGGGGCAGACCTGTTTGTCAACGCTGTCGCCAGC
This sequence comes from Bacillota bacterium, assembly GCA_050949055.1. Taxonomy (GTDB): domain Bacteria; phylum Bacillota; class UBA994; order UBA5500; family UBA5500; genus JAEZJZ01. Next base: position 552,958 of record JBMNFA010000009.1, read on the forward strand.
CACCATTGCTATGGTGGCAACCTGCTCAACGTCGATCTGGGCAGCGCCTCCACCTTCTGCGTAATCAAGGATGGGCTATACTTGGGAACCAGCATCGTGCCCGGCATGGAGCTTTCCATCAGGGCCATGATCAGCGGCACCGCTTTGCTCAAGGAGTTCACGCTGACCAAGATGGAGCGGGTGATCAACGACAACACCATCGCCTGCCTGCAATCCGGCATCTACTTCGGGTACTTCGAGCTGGTGCGCGGCATGATCCAGCGGGTGCAGGCCGAGCACGGTCCGCTCACCGTCGTGCTCACCGGCGGCATCGGCAGCTTCTTGCACGAGGAGTTGGCACCCTACGTCCACCACTTCCGCCCCCACCTCACCCTGGACGGCCTACGCCTGATTGCCGAGCTGATTAGCTGAGTCACTACGGCCCGGAAGGCGGCGATACAAGGTGCAAAACAGGACAAGCAGGCCCGTTGTCAAGGGTTTGACGGCGGTGTAAAATGAAGCTGCCAGCTACATGCGGGTACCCCGACGTAGAACAGGGGACTCGACGGTTGGCGAAAAAACCAAATTGCGTCCGGTATCCAAACCCGCAGGCTGGGAGAGGCTTACGGCAAAGGAACTGGAACGGAGGTGGAGTGACGATGAAAATGTCCACTCGGCAGATCGTCATGGCTGGAATCCTTTCGGCGGTGACGGTGACCTTGGGGGCGACAGGAGTGGGATTGATCCCGATCCCCACTCCGGTAGGTGCGGCCACCATCATGCACATACCGGTGATCATCGCCGGCATTTTGGAGGGGCCGCTGGTTGGTGCTTTCACTGGTCTGTTGTTCAGCTTGTTTACCGTGCAGTTTGCCCCCCCGTGGGTGGTGATTCCCTTCCGCCTGTTGATCGGCCCGGTCGCCTGGCTGGTGTTTAGGACGCTGCGCTGGTCATTGGACCGGATGCATCTCAACTTGCGCTGGGGGAGTCCGGTGGTGGCTGCTGCGGCGGCGGGTTTCGTCGGCAGCATCACCAACACTTGCACCTTGATTTTGGCGGTTCTCTTTGACCTCTTTGACGCCAGCGTCGCTTGGACTACGGCCGTCAGCAGCGGATTGCCCGAGGCCATTGTGGCAGCGGCGGTGGCCGGTCTGTTGATCACCCCGCTATTGCCCGAGCAGAAGCCATTGTCGATGAAGCGGTAGTCGCGCCTCCCATCGCCAATTGCTCACCCCACAATATCCCCTGACTGGCGGGGAGTACTGCGCCGGGTGCAACGTGAGCGATGAAAACTGCAGATTGATCGACGAAAGGGGCTGTTGCACACAGCCCCTTTTTTGACTCCCCCAGTCGCTTCGCGCCAGCCCCTCGCCTACTCTCCATCTTCCTTCTCTTTCACCTTGGCATAGGTGATGCTCTCCTCGCCATAGCGATCCTTGATCCTGTCCATAGCCGATGCCAGCTTGCTGCGTCGCTCCTGTTCCTCATCCGCCCCCAGAAACGAGAGCTGGTGCAGGCTGCCGTGGCTCAAGTTCAGCATCGACACGCCGATCAATCGCACCAACTGGCCGTTATAGGCTTTGTGCAGCAACTCGCGCGCTGCCAGGTAGATGTCCCGGTCCAGATTGGTCGACTCCTTCAGCGTCGTATGGCGGGTGATGGTGGTGAAATCGTGATAGCGTAGCTTCAGGGCTACCGTTCTCCCGGAGAACCCGTCCTGGCGCAGCCGCCTGCCCACCTTTTCCGCCAGGTGCAGCAGCACCGCCTCCACCTCATCCAGCCCGGCCACGTCCACCGGGAAGGTGTGCTCGTGCCCCATCGATTTGGCCTCCTCGCCCAGCACCACCGGCCGCTGGTCCACCCCGTTGGCCAGCCGCTGCAAGTGCTCCGCCTGCGCCTGTCCCAGCGCCCGCCGCAGCAGGCCGGGATGATAGTTGGCCAGGTCGCCGATGGACTTGATACCCAGCGCAGTCAGCTTCTCAGCCGTCTTCGGCCCCACGCCCCACAGCCGGCTGATGGGCAGGGGGTGCAGCACATCTGCAATTTCGTGGGCACGAATCCACACCAGCCCATCCGGCTTCTGCAATTCCGAGGCCACCTTGGCCAAGAACTTGTTCGGCGCAAGGCCAGCCGAGGCGGTGATGCCCACTTGCTGTGCAATCGCCCGCTTTACCTTGCGCGCGATCTCATCGGGTGGCCCAAACAGCCCCTCGCATCCAGTGAGGTCCAAGAATGCCTCGTCGATGGAGATGGACTCCACCAACGGGGTGAAACTGCGGAAGATCTCGTGCACCTGGCGCGAGGCTGCCTGGTACTTGTGCATATTGCCTGGCAGGAAGATGCCCTGGGGGCAGCGCCGATACGCCTCGATCAGGGGCATAGCTGAGCGCACGCCAAAGCGGCGCGCTTCGTAGGAGCAGGTGGAGACCACCCCCCGCTGATCGGGGCGGCCGCCAATGATCACCGGTTTGCCTCGCAACTCGGGATGATCCCTTTGCTCGATGCTGGCGAAGAATGCATCCAGGTCTACGTGCATAATGATGCGCTCTTCTGTCACAGGAGACCCTCCTTCCCCGAACATCCGTTCTAGCAGCATTTTATCACGAGTTGCAGGCCAAAGAAAGCTCCCACAGGTATCGGCGGTTTGCCGGCCATCAACGCGGCACGGTTCGGCCCTTGAAGTGTATTTGTCCTGCACTGCTGCACCAAATATCCTAGTCAGGTGCCAAGTCCCAAACCAAATGAGGCAGGTTCTATCGGCATTGCAACCGGTGGGCTAGACTTGACCACGCACGGCAGATTTTCGGTCGGCCAAGGCTAGTTCTCCGCTGAGCGCGCATATACCTTTAGCGGAGGTGGACAGAGATGAACAAAGCAGCCCTGTGGGCTCTGCTAGCCGCCCTCTGCTACGGCATCGCGCCGATTTTCGAGAAAGTGGGCCTGCGCCAGGCGCAGCCGCTGAACGCAGTCTTCATCCGGGCCCTGATCACCACCGTCTTCACCGGCTGCTGCTTGCTCAGCAGCCGTAGCAGCGGAGCCGGTTTCGGGCACTGGTCCCTGGGGACCTGGCTGGCCATCATTCTCAGCGGCGTCGTTGGCGTGCTATTGGCCCAGGTCTTCTACTTTCACGCCTTGGGCATGGGGGAAGTCAGCCGCGTAGCCCCTATCGCCGGGGCCTGGCCGCTATTTGCCGCCCTGTTGGCCGCCGTCTTCCTGGCAGAACCGCTGACACCCGGGCGGGTGTTTGGCATTGTGTTGGTCTTCTTAGGAGTGCTTTTCCTGGGATAAGCATCGCTTCTTGCCTATGCCTGTTAATCCGCAATTCTTGGTGGTACAATAAGGAATGATCCAAACAGCAGAGGGGTGCTAGTCTCCAATGCTGGGCTGAAGTGAAAAGAGGACATTTAAACTATGCTTATCTCCATGCAGCAAAGTCCCAAGCGGGCCATTCAAGTGGGGGCAGACTATCTCAGGCGGGGCAAATTGGTTGCCTTCCCCACCGAGACCGTCTATGGCCTGGGTGCCAACGTCTGGAACCCCGCCGCCGTTGCCGCCATCTTCCAAGCGAAAAGTCGACCGGCAGATAACCCGCTGATCGCTCACATCTCCTCCTGGGACATGTTGGAGCAGTTGGTCAGCACCGTGCCCCCGGCGGCCATCCGATTGATGCAGGCTTTTTGGCCGGGGCCGCTCTCCATCGTACTGCCTAGAAGTCCCAAAGTACCAGATATCGTCACCGCAGGCCTGCCCACCGTGGCCGTGCGCTGGCCCAATCATCCGGTAGCTCTGGCGTTGATCAGCACCGCCGGCCTGCCGGTGGCTGCGCCCAGCGCCAATCGCTCCGGACGCCCCAGCCCCACCCTGGCCGAACATGTGCAGAGCGATCTGGGAGATCAGGTGGACCTGATTATCGACGCAGGCATGGCGGCGGTAGGGTTGGAGTCCACAGTGGTCAACCTTTCCGGCGATTCTCCGGTGCTGCTGCGCCCTGGAGCGGTCACCTTGGAGGAGTTGCAGCAGGTAATCGGTCCGCTACAGGTGGCCGGGAGAATGGAGTCAGGGGCCGCACCTTCGCCCGGAATGAAGTATCGACATTATGCACCAGCAGCGCCGCTACACCTCTATCTGGGCGAGAGCAGCGACAGCGTCGCCGCCATCAGGCGCCGCGCTTCGGAACTGCTTGCTGACGGCCGCCAAGTTGGTGTGTTAACTTATGATCAATACGTGGACAAGTTTGCCGGCGCAACAGTCCTTTCCCTAGGTTCCGAAAGCCAGCCGGCCGAAGCAGCTCAGAGGTTATACAGCCGGCTGCGGGAGTTTGATGCACTAGGTGTGGAGGTAATTCTGGCCCAAGGGTTGCCCACCACCGCAGGGTTGGCCCTGGCGCTGCAAAACCGTCTCAGCAAGGCCGCCGGCCACCGCATTATTTGGACAAGCATGTGAACCAATACTGACCGCACCTAACGCCTACCTGGCAGCTTTGTCTACAGGAACCTGCCAGTTCCGCCAGCGATGTGAACACCATTACGCCGAGGAGGGTATCTGTTTGCGTATTCTGTTCATCTGTACCGGAAACACCTGCCGCAGTAGCATGGCCGTTGCGCTCTTCAAGCGCATTCTGGAGGAGAAGGGCCTGTCATGCCAGGTGGAAGTGCGCTCAGCCGGAGTGGCTGCCGAGGCAGGTGCCCCGGCTTCTCGCCTGGCTCAGGAGGCATTGCGGGAGGTGGACATCGACCTCTCCGACCACCGCGCTATGCGCATCAACGAGCAGTTGATCGGTTGGGCCGACCTGATTCTGACCATGACCCGCAGGCAGCGGGAGGCTGTGATTGCTGCTTTCCCCTCTTCCCGTGAAAAGGTCCACGTGCTCAAAGAATACCTGACCAGCGTTTCCGATAGGGAGTCGCAGGAGCAGACACTATACCAGTTGCATCAGCAGATGGCCGAAAAGCGCGAGCGCTTTGCCCAGCGGCTGCACCCCAACATTCAACAGCTGCGTCAGCGCCGCGCCGAACTGTTGCAGGAGTTGCAGGAAGTTGAGGAGCTGCTGGCAGTGCGGCAGGCGGAGCTGCTGGAGGAGCTGCGTCCCGAGCGCGATGCAGTCGAGCGCATAGAGCACTGGCGTAGCGCTGTGGATGTGTTGGACCCCTTTGGGCAGCCCCTGGCGGCTTACCGCGAGTGCCGCGACGAACTGCTGGGCAGCCTGCAGGAGTTGGCCCAACGCCTGTTGGATTCTCCAGAGGAATAGGGCTGGCGAGAACTGACAGGCTGCAGGTTCCACCTACCCTTGAATAGGAGAAAACCTTCACTATATAATAAGAGCGGACACCAACAACAGGAAATGTCATGCACCCACGGCATTTTTTTCCGTAGACGACTATCAAAGGAAGAGGAGATGGCCCGATGAAGATCGCGTTGGCCAGCGACCATGCTGGTTTTGAACTGAAGGAGCAGGTGCGCAAATGGCTGCAGGATTGGGACGTGCAGACTGAGGACTTCGGCTGTGGTTCCCTGGACTCTGTTGATTATACCGACTACGCCATCCCTGCAGTTTCAGCGGTGGGGAAAGGAGAGTGCGATCGGGCTATCTTGGTCTGCGGAACCGGCATTGGCATGTCCATCGCCGCCAACAAGTTCCCTGGCATTCGTGCCAGCCTCTGCCACGACTTGTTTTCCGCAAAGGCCACCCGCGAGCACAACGACAGCAACGTGCTCTGCATGGGCGCGCGGGTGATCGGCATCGACCTGGCCCGCGAAATCGTGCGCACCTGGCTGGACACCGACTTTGCCGGTGGCCGCCACCAACGCCGCATCGACAAGATCGCCGCCATCGAGCGCCGCTTCTGCCAATCGGAATAACCACCGAAACAACACAGTCTGGCGGATGCCAGAGACGATGCGCAATCTCCATGCGCAGACGTTCTTAGGCGGGTAGCCAGCCCTTTAGTGGCATAGCATGAGCACAGTTGAAGGAAGGAACGGAATAGATGGGTACACAGCAGATTGTAGAACAGATTACTTTGGCACTGCAGGAGTTTGCCGACCGGGCAAAGCCCAGTCAGGGCCAAGTCTTTGTCGTTGGGTGCAGCACCAGCGAAGTGTTGGGGAAGCATATCGGTAAGGGTTCCAGTCTGGAGGTGGCCAAAGCGCTGTTTGGCCCCATAGAGCAGTTTGCTTCCCAACACGGCCTCTACCTGGCCTTCCAATGCTGCGAACATCTAAACCGGGCTTTGGTAGTCAGCCGTGCCTGTCAGGAACGCTATCAATTGACCGAAGTCAGCGCCATTCCACAACCCGGTGCTGGAGGCTCGATGGCTACCGTAGGCTACGTGCGCTTGCCTGATGCCTGCTTGGTGGAGCACATCCAGGGGCATATGGGCTTCGATATCGGCGATACCTTCATCGGCATGCACCTACGCCCGGTGGCCATCCCGGTGCGACTTGGCCAGAGCAGTATTGGGGCAGCCCATTTAACTGCCGCGCGCACGCGCCCCAAGCTGATCGGTGGCGAGCGCGCTGTATATAAACACACTGAGGGAGTGATGAAGTCGTGTCTTTGAAACTAGTTGACCCGGAAATCCAATCGGTTCTCGATCGCGAGTTGGAACGTCAGCAAGGCAATATTGAGTTGATCGCCTCCGAGAATTTCGTTAGCCGCGCTGTGCTGGAAGCCATGGGTTCAGTGTTGACCAACAAGTATGCCGAGGGTTATCCTGGGCGGCGCTATTACGGCGGGTGTGAAGTGGTGGATGTGGCCGAGAACCTGGCTCGTGATCGCGCTAAGCAGCTATTCAACGCCGACCACGCCAATGTGCAGCCCCATGCCGGTGCCATGGCCAACATGGCCGTATATCTGACGGCGCTCAATCCCGGAGACACCGTTTTGGGCATGAATTTGGCCCACGGTGGTCACCTGACCCACGGTAGCCCGGTCAATTTTTCTGGCATTCTCTACAACATTGTGCCTTACGGCGTCGACCAGGAGACCCAGCGCATCGATTATGATCAGGTAAGGAAGCTGGCCGAAGAGCATCGGCCCAAAATGATCATCGCCGGGGCCAGCGCCTATCCGCGCATAATTGACTTCCAGGCCTTCCGCGAGATAGCCGATGCAGTGGACGCAGTGCTGATGGTGGATATGGCACATATCGCTGGTTTGGTGGCCGCTGGATTGCATCCAACTCCCGTTCCTTACGCCGACTTTGTCACCAGCACCACCCACAAAACATTGCGTGGCCCCCGCGGCGGCCTGATCCTGTGCAAGAAGAAGCATGCCAAGGCCATCGACAAGGCTGTCTTCCCTGGTATGCAGGGTGGTCCCCTGATGCATATCATCGCTGCCAAAGCGGTTGCTTTCAAGGAAGCCCTCAGCGAAGAGTTCCAGAAGTATCAGCAGCAGGTGCTGAATAACGCCAAGGCGCTGGGCGAAGGCCTGTTGGCCCGCGGCTTCAATTTGGTTTCCGGCGGCACCGACAACCACCTGCTGTTGGTTGACCTGCGCAGCAAGGGCCTCACCGGCAAAGTGGCCGAAAAAGTGCTGGATTCCGTGCGCATCACCGTCAACAAGAACACTATCCCCTTCGACCCTGAGGGTCCATTTGTCACCAGCGGCATCCGCATCGGCACTCCTGCTATGACCTCCCGGGGCATGGATGAAGCCGCCATGCAGACCATCGCCAACCTGATGGCAGACGCTTTGGATAATCCTGAGAGCGACCTGGTTCTCACCAAGGTGCGCAAGGGTGTTACGGAGCTTTGCCAGGCTTTCCCCTTGTACAAATAGCCTCTGCTGGAGCAGGTAATCTCACTGCGCATGCCAATTGGGCGTGCGCAGTTCTATGATCAGCCCCCAGCACTTTGTTATACTGAGTGGGACAAGTTCCCTTTGTAGCCAGAATGGAGCTGACTGCTGACGAGACCCGCAATTCCATCACCGCAAAGCTAGGAGGTACGTTGACATGCCCAATGTTCATCTACTCGACCATCCACTGATTCAGCACAAGCTGACCTTTATCCGCGATCAAAACACCGGCTCCAAGGAGTTTCGCGAGCTGGTGGAGGAATTATCCATGTTGATGGCCTACGAAGTGACCCGCAACCTGCCCTTGGAGGAGATAGAGGTGCAGACCCCGGTTTCGCTGGCAAAATCGCGGGTGATCGCCGGCAAGAAGCTGGGCGTGGTGCCCATCCTGCGGGCAGGCCTGGGCATGGTTAACGGCATGCTCAAGTTGATCCCGGCAGCCAAGGTAGGGCATATCGGTCTCTATCGCGACCCCGTCAGCCTGCAGCCCGTGGAATACTATGCCAAGCTGCCCAGCGATATCGCCGAGCGGGATCTGTTTGTCCTGGATCCGATGCTGGCCACCGGAGGCTCGGCCATCGCAGCCATCAACTATCTCAAGCAGCAGGGCGCCCAGAGCATTCGTTTCGTCTGCTTAATCGCCGCCCCCGAGGGTATCGCCGCCCTGCAGGCTGCCCATGGCGACGTGGAGATCTATACCGCCTCCGTCGACGAGCGCCTGAACGACCATGCCTACATCGTGCCCGGGTTGGGCGACGCTGGCGATCGCCTCTTCGGCACCAAATAGGCTTGATTGTATCATTCTGGGACCTTTAGTTGTGCCCTGGGGCTCTTCCTCCTGGTTATCCTGAGTTCTCCTTTGTCGCACTGAGGCCCTGGCGCGCTGAGCATTTCCTCCCATTCTAGCGAAAAGGTAGGTTAGAACATGCGAGCTTCCTGGGACGAATACTTCATGCAGATCACGCAAGTTGTGGCCACCCGCTCCACCTGCCTGCGACGCCAGGTGGGGGCGATCATCGTCAAAGATCGCCGTATCATCTCCACCGGCTACAACGGTGCACCCCGCGGATTGAAGCATTGCCAGGAGGTGGGATGCCTGCGGGAGCAACAGCAGGTGGCCTCCGGCCAGCGCCACGAGCTTTGCCGTGCCTTGCACGCCGAGCAAAATGCCATCATTCAGGCTGCCGTTTCCGGTGTTTCCATCGCTGGCGGCACCCTTTATGCCAACGTGTTCCCTTGCTCCCTTTGCGCCAAGATGTTGATCAACAGCCGCATCAGCCGCATCGTCTATGCTATCGACTACCCCGACGAGCTTTCCCGCCAGCTATTGGCGGAAGCCGGCATTGAGGTAGAGCAGTTCAAGTAAAGCAACGCGCGCAACGATGTGACAGAGGGACGGATCTTTTGTCACACGCGTGTGTGACAAAAGATCCGTCCCTCTGTCACGTGGCTACCCCGGCGTTTGACTAAAGATCAGGCCATGGCCGAGTTGCGTAAAAATAGCGGCACCCAATTTGACCCTCAAGTGGTGGACGTGGTGCTTCAGTACTTGGCCTAGATCAAACGAAGCAAAAAGAACCGTCCCCGCTGTTTCGGCAACATTTGACACCGCCTGTCCCCATCGATAGAATCACAGCTAGAAGACGTTTGTTGAGCGGAGGCGATGGGGTTGTCCCATAAAGTAATGGTTATCTTCGGCACCCGCCCGGAGGCGGTGAAGATGGCGCCGGTGGTCAAGGCCCTTGAGCAGAGCGAGCACCTCGAGGTGGTCACCTGCGTCACTGCCCAGCATCGGCAGATGCTGGACCAGGTGCTGCAGCTGTTTAAGCTGCAGCCCGCATACGACTTGGATATCATGCAGGCGCGGCAGGGGCTAAACGGCACCCTGCGGCGAGCGCTGCAGGGCTTGGAGCAGGTATTGCAGACCGAGCGGCCCGACCTGGTGCTGGTGCACGGGGACACCCTGACCACCTTCGCCGGTGCCATCGCCGCTTTCTACGAACAGATCGCCATCGGTCATGTGGAAGCAGGCCTGCGTACCTGGAATAAGTACTTTCCGTTCCCGGAAGAGATCAACCGTCGGCTGACCGGCGTTCTGGCCGACTTGCACTTTGCCCCCACCTCCGTTTCCAGAGACAATCTGCTCCGGGAAGGCGTTAATGCAGAGCGCATCTTTGTCACTGGCAACACGGTGATCGATGCCTTGCAGACCACCGTGCAGGCAGACTATCGGTTTGAAAATGCACACTTAGCCTCCCTGGACTTGCATGGGCGCACAATAGTGGTAGAATTGCATCGGCGGGAGAACTGGGGCGAACCGATCGCCGCCGCTTGCCGCGCCATCAAGCGCTTGCTGGCGGCCCATCCAGACACCCGGGTGGTCTTTCCAGTGCACCTAAATCCGATTGTGCGCGAGACTGTGTTTGCTGAGCTACAGCACCAGCCGCGGGTGCATCTGGTCGACCCGTTGGACACTGCAGACTTTCATAACCTGGTTGCGCGCTGTCATTTCTGCATCTCCGATTCCGGAGGATTGCAGGAGGAGGCGCCTTCTTTGGGTAAGCCGGTGCTGGTGGTGCGCACCGTCACCGAACGTCCAGAGGCGGTCGAGGCCGGCACCGTGCAGGTGGTGGGGGTGGAGGAAGAGGACATCTACCACGCCGGGCATCGGCTGCTCAGTTCAACCACAGCCTATCAGGCGATGTCGCAGGCCAAAAACCCCTATGGCGACGGACGCGCCGCCCAGCGCATCATCGCCGCCATTGAACACCATTTTGGCTACCGCACCCAGCGGCCATGCGACTATGAAGTTAGTTATTTCACAATGTAGGAATATGCCGGGCCGAGTCGAATATTATCAGCTGGCGTGTTTAGTATTTTGTATACAAGCAAGCTGAAACCGTCGGTTCGCAGTCGAGGTGGCTCATTTGGCTACTTCCTAGCGACGCCCGCAGACGCTCCGGACAACAAAGTGATTGGTGCTTTAGCAACAATCAGCTTGTACCTCCTAGCAACGTCCACAGAAGTTTTGGGCAATGAAGCGCTAGCTGCTTTAGCGACAATTAGCGTGTTCCTTCTAGCAGCGTCCGTAGACGTTGCGGGCAATAAAGTGATTGTTGCTTTAGCAACAATCAGCTTGTACCTCCTAGCAACGTTCACAGAAGTGGCGGGCAATAAAGTGCTTGTTGCCTTAGCGACAATTCACTTATTCCTCTTAGCAGCGTCCGTAGACGTTGCGGGCAATAAAGTGATTGTTGCTTTAGCAACAATCAGCTTGTACCTTACTCCTTTGCTGGCAACAATAAACAGGGTGAGTGTGATGTGGCGGCAGATACTCTATGCTTTAGGTCTGGTGGTCCAGATCGGCTTGACGATCGCGGTTAGCGCCATCTTGGGCTGGTGGGGAGGAGCTTGGTTAGATGTCCGCCTTACAGGCGGTCATTTGCTGTCAATAATCGGTCTGGTGCTGGGGTTAATCAGCGGATTTGCCGTTGTTTTCAGATTGCTGCTGAAGGGGATTTCCAACGGAGGTGGGCTAGGCGATGGATAGATGGAACTCCGTACCAGAGATGATGCAATCCATTCGGTCAGCGGTGCTGAAAATAGCCCTGGGGTTGGCGGGATTGGCTGCGCTGTTTGGGGACTGGCCCAGCGTGTTTGGTCTGTCGATCGGGACGCTGGTCGCTCTCTGGCATTTCGGCTCACTGGCTACCTCCATGCAAAAGGCTATCAATATGCGTAAGGAGCAGGCGGAAGTCTATGCCCTGCAGCGCTATCTAGGGCGCTATGGAGTCGTCGCCGTGGTGGTGGCAGCTATCTACCTCACTCCACAGATAAATCTGCTGGCAGCGGTGTTTGGCCTATTCTTAGTGCGCATAGTGATTGTCGGTTACGCTGTACAAGCAGCTTTAGCCAGCGGCGGGGCCGCTTATCTACGTCAATTAACCCTAAGGCGGGTGCGAAAGGAGGGATAGGAAAGTGGAGCAGATACTACGAGCACCTGAGGTCTACTTCACCATCGGCCCGATAGAGATAAACGAAACCATCGTTAGTCTGTGGGTGGTGATGGCTATCTTGATCTTGTTTGCTATCATCTCTACCCGAAAGTTCAGCTGGCTGCCTAAAGGCAGACAAAACCTGCTGGAATTAATCGTGGAAGGACTCACCGGTCTGGTTACTTTTATTATGGGTGAGAGAGGAATTCCCTTTGTGCCCTACATTGGCACCTTGGCAGGGTTACTTATCCTTTCCAACACGGCAGGGGTGTGGTCTTTTGATCTTCTGCGGCCGCCCACTGCTGATGTCAACACTACGCTCGGTCTCGGCATCATGACAGCTGTCCTGATTCAGGCCACATCCATTCGCAGCAAGGGCCTGTTGAATTACCTAAAGGGCTTCCTGAGTCCTTTTGCGCTCTTCTTGCCGATGAACATTATTAGCGAGTTGGCCACGCCAGTTTCATTGGGCTTCCGTCTGTTCGGCAATATCTTCGGGGGACTGGTGATTATGGGGTTGATTTACCAAGCCGTCCCGATATTAGTGCCGGTTCCCATGCACGTCTACTTTGACTTGTTCTCCGGCCTGTTACAGACATTGGTGTTCATATTGTTGACCATGGTCTTTGTTTCGATGGCGATGGATTAAGAGTGATCCGTGAAAGGAGGGGAAACAGGAAATGGAATACAACAACTTTGCAGTTGCCGCTTTTGCTGTGCTGGGTGCTGGCATCGCCATGATCGCCGGTATCGGCCCTGCCATTGGACAGGGTTATGCCGCCGGTAAGGGTACGGAAGCAGTCGGTCGTCAGCCGGAAGCTCAAGGCAAGATCACACTGACCATGATCCTCGGTCAGGCGGTTGCCGAAACCACCGGTATCTACGCGCTAGTGATTGCCTTCATCCTCATCGGCGTCGCCAACAGTATCCTCGGTTAAGTCATGCAGGCAAGGGGGCAGCAATTTGGGTTCTCCACTGCCCCCCTTGCAGCCCTGTGCGAGGATATTTCTTGGGAGACATAGCTTGAATTTAGGAGGCCATGGACAATGGTTGAAATAAAGATTCCTCAGATCCTCTTCACCATAGTGAACGTCCTGGTGCTCTATGCTGCCTTGGCTCACTTCCTGTTCAAGCCGGTAAGAGAGTTCTTGGGCAAGCGGGAAGAGCATGTGAAGAAGCAGTTGGCTGAGGCCGAGGAGAGCAGGGTCCAAGCTGCTCAGTTGGCGGAAGAATATGAACAGAAGCTGGCTGCAGCCAAAGAAGAGGCCCGCCACCTGATCGAGACTGCCACCAAGCAAGCTCAACGCAGCGGTTCGGAAATCGAGGCGGCCGCCCAAGAGCAAGCTCAGCAGTTGTTGGAGCGTGCGCGGAAGGAGATCGGCCTGGAGCGGGATAAAGCTCTCGCCTCTCTGCGGGACGAGATCAGCGATTTGGCAGTGCTGGCCGCTGGCCATCTGCTAGGCCAGAAGATGGATCAGCAGCAAGACGGACAGTTGGTGCAGGACTTCCTCAAAGGGATGGACAAGGCCCATGTCCAGTAACGTTGTAGCTAAACGCTATGCCACTGCGCTGTTTGAGGCGGCCAGTGAAGGGAAACAAGCGGATGTGGTGTCGGCAGACCTGTCGGCCCTGGCTTCCGCCCTGGGCGCTAGCCCCGAGTTGGCATTGATCTGGAACCATAGGCAATTGACCGCCGAACAAAAACGTCTGATGTTGCAGCCGGCCCTCTCCCGCTTGTTGCAGTCGGAATTGACCAAGAATTTGGTCAATCTGCTGTTCGAGAAGGACAGGGAGGCAGAGCTGGCCGACATCAACGAAGAGTATCAGGCCGCCCTGCGAGAGACAAGGCAGGAAGTGCTGGCGGAAGTAACCGTCATCCGGGAGTTGTCGGACGAGCAGCGGGCACGGCTGTCCCAGTTGGTGCAACGCTTGACCGGCTGTCGAACAGTCGAGCTTGAACAGCGGATTGACAAAGGTATACTCGGCGGCGTGATTTTGCGTGTGGGCGATAGGGTTTATGACGGTAGCCTGGCCCGTAGGTTGGATAGTCTAAGACGCCAGTTGAAGCAGGCGCAAGTTAAGCAAGCAGGGGTGAGTAGTTAAATGCGGCTCCGACCCGAAGAAATTAGTTCCATTCTGAGGCAACAGATTGAACAGCTGAATATCGATATCGCCGTGGATGATGTGGGCACCGTGTTCTATGTGGGTGACGGTATTGCCCGCATTTACGGATTGACCAAGGCCATGGCCGGCGAGCTGTTGGAATTCCCCAACGGCGTCAACGGCATGGTTCTTAACCTGGAAGAGGACAACGTGGCCTGTGCCATCATGGGTGACGACACCGGCGTCAAAGAGGGCGACACCGTCCGTCGCACCGGTCGAGTCGTGCAGGTGCCGGTAGGCGAGAGTTTGATTGGCCGTGTGGTCAGCCCCTTGGGGCAGCCGTTGGACGGCCGCGGGCCCGTTCAATCCAACAAGTTCCGTCCGGTAGAAGTGGTAGCACCCGGCGTCATTGAGCGTGAGCCGGTGAACACCCCGCTGCAAACCGGCATCAAGGCTATTGACTCGATGATTCCCATCGGCCGCGGCCAACGTGAGCTGATCATCGGCGACCGTGGCACCGGCAAGACGGCGCTCGCTGTGGATACCATCATCAACCAGCGGGGCCAGGATGTGATTTGCATCTACGTGGCTATCGGCCAAAAGGCCTCCACCGTTCACCGCATCTGGCGTACGCTGGAAGAGCGGGGGGCCATGGATTACACCATCATCGTCTCCGCCACTGCTGCCGAATCGGCACCGCTGCAGTTCTTGGCCCCCTATGCTGGCGTGGCTATGGGCGAGGAATTCATGTGGAACGGCAAAGACGTGTTGGTGGTATACGATGACCTCAGTAAGCACGCCGTGGCCTATCGCGCCATGTCGCTGCTCATTCGGCGTCCCCCTGGTCGCGAGGCTTATCCGGGCGACGTCTTTTACCTGCATTCGCGCCTCTTGGAGCGCGCTGCCAAGCTTTCAGATCAATACGGCGGCGGATCCATCACCGCCCTGCCGATTATCGAAACCCAGGCTGGCGACGTATCGGCCTATATTCCGACCAACGTCATCTCCATCACCGATGGACAGATCTTCTTGGAGGGCGAACTGTTCTATGCCGGATTCCGCCCTGCGGTTAACGCCGGACTCTCCGTCTCCCGTGTCGGTAGCAAGGCCCAGATTAAGGCTATGCGCCAGGTAGCCGGTCGTCTGCGTATCGACCTGGCCCAGTATCGCGACTTGGCCGCCTTCGTGCAGCTCGGTTCCGACCTGGATCGCGCAACCAGAGCCCGCCTTACCCGCGGCGAACGGTTGCAGGAGTTGCTCAAGCAACCTGAGGCTAACCCGATGCCGGTAGAGGAGCAAGTAGCTGTCCTTTATGCGGGCATCAACGGGCATCTGGATAGCGTTGAACTGCACCGGGTAACTGCCTTTGCGGATCAGCTCTTGCGCTATCTGCGCGAGTCTCGCTCGGAGATCTTGAAGAAGATCCGCGTCGAGAAGGAAATGAAAGAGGATACCGTAGAGGCACTGGAAGGCGCTATCGTAGAGTTCAAGAAGATTTTCTAATCTCACATCACGGAACAGAGTCTCTGTCTGTCAGGGGCTTCACGCCCCCGGTGTCATCCTGAACGAAGTGAAGGAGCTAGGTTCTTCGCAGAGCTCAGAGTGACCCTAGCAGGCCGAAGCATATTCCCGTCAGAATGAATGTTGCACTGTGAGCATCAGCTTTTTGCCATTTATGCAGTCGGAAGGTAGTGATAACAGTTGGCTACCATGCAGGATATCCGCAGAAGGACTAAGTCGGTCCAGAATATCGAGAAGATTACCCGTGCGATGAAGATGGTCTCTGCAGCCAAGCTGCGGCGAGCGCAGACTACTTTGTTTGCAGCCCGTCCCTATGCTGACAAAATGCAGGACGTGTTGCGACGCCTGGGTAGTCATACCGATACTTCTCTGCATGCCTTGCTCAGCACTCGCGAGATCAAGAAAGTCGGATTCGTGGTGATCACTTCCGACCGTGGCCTGGCCGGTGGGTTTAGTGCCAACGTCATTCGCGCGGCAGAGAAGGCTATGCAGTCTTACGACCGCGAACAGCTCGCCCTGATCACCATCGGGCGCAAAGGCCGGGACTATTTCCGGCGGCGCAACTATCAAATCGTAGGCGATTTCGTCGGCTTGGGTGAGGAGATCGGCTTCACGCAGGCCAGAACCATCGCCCAATCGATTATCGAGCTTTATCTCAGCGGATTGCTGGATGAAGTCCAGCTGGTCTATCCGCAGTTTATCAATACTGTCACCCAGCGCCAGACTGTCACTCGCCTCTTGCCTTTGCAGGCTCCCGAGGCGGAGCAGAGCAAAGCAGCCGAATCGGAGTATCTGTTTGAGCCGTCTCCGCAAGCGGTGCTGGATAACCTGTTACCTCGTTATGTGGCTACCTTGGTCTATCGGGCTTTGCTCGAATCGAAGGCCAGCGAACATGGCGCTCGCATGGCCGCCATGGACGCCGCCACCAAGAACGCCGAAGAGCTAATTAAGGAACTTACACTCAGTTTCAACCGTGCCCGTCAGGCCGCCATCACCCGCGAGATCTCCGAAATCGTGGGTGGCGCCGAGGCATTGAAGTAAGGAGGACTAGCCATGAATCATGGGGTAATCAGCCAGGTCATCGGACCGGTGGTTGACGTCCACTTCCCAGACGGCAAACTCCCCAACATCTTGGACGCATTGAAGATCAATGAGACGGGCAATGACGGCTCGAAACTCTCATTGACCTTGGAAGTAATGCATCATCTGGGGGACAACTCCGTGCGCTGCGTTGCCATGTCGTCCACCGATGGGTTGGCCCGTGGTATGAAAGTGATGGCTACCGGCGAGCCGATCGCTGTTCCCGTTGGCCGCGCCACCTTGGGCCGTCTGTTCAACGTGTTGGGCGATGCCATCGACAACGTCGGTCCCGTAGACACTCAGACGAAGTTACCGATCCATCGTCCTGCCCCCGCGTTGGAGGAGATGGAATCCACCACCGAGATGCTGGAGACCGGCATGAAGGTGGTCGACCTGCTCTGTCCTTACGCAAAAGGCGGTAAGGTTGGCCTGTTCGGCGGTGCCGGCGTCGGCAAGACCGTGCTCATCCAGGAACTAATCCATAACATCGCCACCGAGCACGGCGGATTCTCCGTCTTTGCCGGCGTGGGTGAGCGCACCCGTGAGGGCAACGACCTTTACCTGGAGATGACCGAATCCGGCGTCATCGACAAAACAGTGATGGTCTTTGGCCAGATGAACGAGCCGCCGGGAGCCCGTATGCGTGTAGCCCTCACCGGTTTGACCATGGCCGAGTATTTCCGCGATCAAGAGGGGCAAGACGTGCTGCTCTTCATCGATAACATCTTCCGTTTTGTACAGGCCGGTTCTGAGGTATCGGCGCTCTTGGGCCGCATGCCGGCCGCCGTTGGCTACCAGCCGACGCTGGCTACCGACCTGGGTGCGTTGCAGGAGCGCATCACCTCCACCAAGAGAGGGTCCATCACTTCCGTACAGGCCATCTACGTGCCCGCTGACGACTTGACCGACCCGGCACCGGCAACTACCTTTGCTCACTTGGATGCCACCACCGTACTTTCCCGTAGGATTGCCGAGCTCGGCCTCTTCCCGGCGGTGGACCCGTTGGATTCCTCCTCCCGCATCCTCGACCCTCGCTATGTGGGTCAGGAGCACTATGACGTGGCCCGGGGAGTGCAGGAGATACTGCAGCGTTACCGCGAACTGCAGGACATCATCGCCATTTTGGGTATGGACGAGCTGTCCGAAGACGACAAATTGATCGTGGCCCGTGCCCGCAAGATCCAACGCTTCCTCACCCAGCCCATGTTCGTGGCGGAAGCCTTCACCGGACGCTCCGGTGTCTACGTGCCGATCAAGGAGACGGTGCGCGGATTCCGGGAGATCCTGGATGGCAAGCATGACCATCTGCCAGAAGAGGCCTTCTTCATGGTCGGTACCATCGAAGAAGCTGTGGCCCAGGGCGAGCGGCTATTGGCCGAAAGCGAGGAGCGCTAAATGGCTACTCTGCGCCTAGAGGTCGTCACCCCTGTTCGCATCGTCCACAGCCAGGAAGCCAACCTGGTAATCGCGAATACGATGGACGGCGAGATCGGCGTCATGGCCGGCCACATCCCATTGGTGACAGTGCTGATTCCGGGAGTGATGCGGGTGAAAGACGATTCAGAGGGTGAACAACGGATCGCCATCAGCGGCGGATTCCTGGAAGTTAGTCCGGACAGCAAGCTGACCGTATTGGCCGAAACGGCCGAAATGGCCGAAGAAATAGATGTGGAGCGGGCCCGGCGGGCTCGGGAGCGGGCGCTGCAGCGCCTCAGCGGCAACGCCGCAGGAGAAGTGGACGTGTTGCGGGCCGAGCTGGCACTGAGGCGTGCCATCGCCCGGCTGCAAGCCGCCGGTGCCTCAATAGAAGAGCAATGAGCAAGCAGCGAGTGAGCGATGAGGCCGAACGGGAAGCCCGGCGCAAATTGCAGGAGGCCGGCCAGCTGGAACAGGCCATCGCCGTAGGCGTTGGCGGTCCCCCGCAACTAAGGCGAACGGAGCGCAGGGCCTATTTGGGACAATTCCCCGAGCAGGTGCTGGCAGTTGCCGCCAAGCAGGAACTGGACGGCAAGCAGGTCCCCGACCAGCTGCGCGCAGCGCTCAGCGATGCTCGCTGCAAACACGTCTATCTGGATGCCGACGTGCTTTCCAAAGCTGATCCCATCTTGCGCTTGATTAGGGAGCGGGATCTGCCGTATACCATCGTCCACTCACCGGAATACCGCGGCGACGCCGCCGTGGTGCTCACCACTGAATAAACAATCGCATAATACAGGCCGAGGGATGAGCCCTCGGCTTTTTCCATCCCTGGTGGGTCTTTCGGGGCGGTTCCGAAGAACCCACCTCGTCGTTGTTCGGGCGCAGGTTCCGTCAGGACCCACATTCCTCGCAGAGTTCATGTCGAGCTTGTCGGAGCATTCAAACAAACACTTTCGAGGAAAGCGCCGCCCCTGCTGTTTCATAGTTAATCGATCTACCCAGTTTTGTGTTTAGCTCTCCTGCAATTGGCAATACTTTCTGCTAGAAGTGCGTCACGTCTGTAACTCCATAACGCCAACCTTTCGGCTCCTGAAATCGGTTGGACTGGGCCTTGACGCAGCATGGCAGGACCTCGCTTCACAAGAACCCTGGTAGGTTTGGGAATAACTAATTGGAGGAGAAGTAACATGCGTAGATTTGCGGTAGTCGCTTTTGCCAGTTTGCTGCTCTGTGGCAGTGGGGCGGCCTGGCACGCTCTGCGCACGGAACCGGCCATCGACTTGGTGGCGGTGATGCAGGGCACTGGCGCTGCACTGTTGGAGGTGACAGTGGACACCTGGTGTCCAGTGGAAGAGCCGATCAACTCGGCTGACGACGCCGGTCGCGTGTTGCAGCGAGTGCTGGAGGGAATGGGATACGGGCAGCGGGGACCAATTGGGCTGGACACCCAGCGTGTGGACGACGGCATTTCGCCCTTCGTCACCTACGAGGCCAGAATAGAGATCACCGAGGGAGCTGGCAGGTCGCTCTTGGCAACGGTGCAATCCACCGATGCCGGGGAAGAGCAGAGCACTTATCTCTTCATGAGCCTCACCGATCGCTCCACCGCCCCGGAGCTGGCTTCCATGCATGCCTTGCTGACCAAAGGCACCGGAATGCTGGGGGTAGCCTCGCCCAAGGCTACCCAATTGATCGGAACCATCTCCGGGCGGCTGACGCCAGATCAAGTGGCGACCATCGTCTCGCAGGTGATGGCTGGCACCGAAGCCGAGCTAAAAAGCATATATAACGATGGCCCTTTGGTTAGCGTCAGCGGCTATTCGGAGCGGATTAAGGAGAGCACGCGGATCATGGAGGGGCAAGTCAACGTCAACCTGGCCCTGCGCTACGACGAACAGGAGCAGCTCACTTGGGTTTATCTCGGTTGCCCCAGCGTCTGGGAGTCGGTGTAGCAGGCGCCTCTGCCCAAAACGCCTATACCCATTGCACTTGCAGTCTAGAGTGAGTCGACATCTGGAGGTGGCCTAGTGGCTGAGATTCGCATAATAGGCGGTCGTCCTTTGCGGGGCAGCGTCGAAATTTCGGGGGCAAAGAACGCAGCTTTACCCATCTTGGCCGCTGCACTGTTGGCTGCTGATGGCGAGAGCAAGCTGCTTTCGGTACCCCGTCTCAACGACGTGACAGTGATGCTGCAACTGCTGCGCACTTTGGGCTTGACCATCGAGACCGATAGCGAAGGGGCGATTTATATCAGCGCTGGCGAGCTAAGGAGCTGCGAAGCGCCCTACTCGCTGGTCAGCAAAATGCGGGCATCCGCCCTGATCATGGGTCCCCTGTTGGCTCGCATGGGCCGGGCACGCATCTCCCTGCCTGGCGGCTGTGCTATCGGCACCCGCCCCATCGACCTGCACCTGAAAGGTTTTGCTGCTTTGGGAGCGGATATCACTTTGGGACATGGGTGCATCGAACTAAGCTGTCGCGAACTGAGGGGCACCAAGATCTATCTGGATTATCCCAGTGTCGGGGCCACCGAAAACATTCTCACCGCAGCCGTGCTGGCCAAGGGTAGCACCATTTTGGAGAACGCCGCCACCGAGCCCGAGGTGGTCGATTTGGCTATCTACTTGAGCAAAATGGGGGCACAGATCAGCGGAGCGGGCACCGCCCGCGTCGAAGTGGACGGTGTTCCTTCGCTGCGAGGGGCGGAGCATCGCATCATCCCCGACCGCATCGAGGCAGGGACCTATCTGGTCGCCGCCCTCCTGGCGCAGGGAACGGTCACCCTGCAGCACGTGGAAAGCCGCCACCTCACTCCGGTCCTTTACAAATTGCACGAAGCCGGGGTGAACGTTCAGGAAGGCGAGCAATCGCTGACTGTGCATAGCCCCCGCTGGATAAAGCCCATCGACATCCAGACGTTGCCCCATCCCGGATTTCCTACGGATATGCAGCCCCAGTTCATGGCCCTGCTCACCCAGGCCATGGGGACCAGCATCTTGACCGAGACAGTATTTGAGAACCGGCTGATGCACGTACCGGAGCTCTGCCGCATGGGGGCCAACATCAAGGCCCGCGGGCGGCAGGCCATCGTCTATGGTCCCACACAACTCACCGGCGCCCGCGTCGCCGCCAGTGACCTGCGGGCCGGCGCAGCCCTCGTGCTGGCCGGCCTGGCCGCTCAAGGCGAAACCGTCGTCACTGCGGCGGAGCACATCGACCGCGGCTACGTTGGCCTGGTGGAGAAGCTGCGCTCCCTCGGTGCCGACATCGCACGCAGCTAGGGGAGACAGAGGGACGTACAATTTGTCCCCCTCGCAAGGGGGACAAATTGTACGTCCCTCTGTCTCCTACTTCTGTTCCAGCTTCAGCTGCCCGTTCTTCACCGCCAGGCTGCTGAGCTGTAGATTATGGAACACCTCTTGGCCCATGTCCACCAGCAGGCGGCCGTCCGAGAAGGAGACTCCAGGCGGCATCACGTCCTGCATCCGGCTCAGCACCTGCTGCACCGGCACCGGGACTGCCCCCAGCTTGGTAGCCTGCAGCTCTATGGACAGCTGTCCTTCCGTGAGGGCTGGCCGCGCCTTGGCCGAAACCGCCAACACCTTCGCCCCCGAGTCCACCGCCAACGACACCCTCATGCTGTCCTGCAGCAGTTCCACGTCCACCCCCTGGATGCGGTCGTCCATTTTTGCTGACCGGATCATCTCCACAAACAGCGCTTTCACCTCGTTGCCGCTGAGGCTGATCGGCAGCTGAGCATCCCGGGCTGCCCGCAGGCGATCCTTTAAAGCA
The DNA here is from genome assembly GCA_050949055.1 of Bacillota bacterium. Classification (GTDB taxonomy): domain Bacteria; phylum Bacillota; class UBA994; order UBA5500; family UBA5500; genus JAEZJZ01. The sequence continues at coordinate 574,648 of JBMNFA010000009.1, forward strand.
TCCACGTCCACCGTGCTCTGCAAATTCACATCATCCTCTGGGCTCAAGCTGAACCAGACATAGGCTCCGCCCACCACAAGAATCACCAATAGAGAGATCAATATCCTCCGCCACATAGTTCCTCACTCCCCTCAATTCCGCAACGCGATCACCCAAAATCGAACGATAACCACACCCATCTCCAACAGCCCATCTCTCAACAGTTCCCTGACCGGCAGGTAATTCAACTGTAGCTTCATGCCTGATGTGTTAACTATATCACTTCCCCCGGACAAGTCATATTTCCCCTTTCCCCCAAATATCCTTATGTGTAGGGTTGTCCTCCCCAAGGGGCGCCCCACACCCAAGCGCGGCTGCAGGGCTTCGCGATGAGTGTCATTCCACTAATATTGGACGTCTTGTTGCGCAAAAAGTACCAGAAGGGATGGGGCTACCACCGTGCTACGTGCCATCACCGTCGTCTTTCTCTCCGTCGTCGTAGTCCTAATCGGCATCCCCGCCCTGGTGGTTGGGGGTTTTGGGCAAGGGCAGGCAGAGCCGCAACCGGAGCCGTACAATCCCACCATCCGCCTTTACCTGGGGAACAGCAAGCAAGTGATCAGCATCGGTCTGGAGGACTACATCAAAGGGGTGGTCGCTGCCGAGATGCCGGCCTCCTTCGAATTGGAAGCCCTCAAAGCCCAGGCTGTCGCCGCCCGCACCTACGTGGTCAAACGGGCACGTCTGTTTGGCGGTTCCGGATGCGACTCCCACCCGCAAGCCGACGTCTGCGACAATCCTGCCCACTGCCAGGCCTGGGTGCCCACCTCCGAGCTGCAGCAACGCTGGGGGATGATCGACTACCAGACCTATTGGGGCAAAATTTCCTCCGCCGTGGCTGCCACCGCCGGCGAGATTATCACCTATCAGGGGGTGGCCATCGATCCGGTTTTCCATTCCACCTGCGGAGGTCGCACCGAGGACGCGGGCAACGTGTGGCAGAAGTCGCTGCCCTATCTACAGCCGGTGGAATGCACCTACTGCGCCGAATCGCCCAAACTGCACACCGAGCAGCGCTACAGCCTGACCGCGTTCCTCACCGCCGTGGTGGGGCAGGATGCCGCCGTCCAGGTGATGGCTCAACAAGCCAAGAGTGGCACCTCGCCGCTCGGCATCAGGTCTCAAACCTCCACCGGACGGGTGGCCTCCGTTAGCATCGGCAGTCGTACCGTCAAAGCCACCGAACTGCGCTATCTGCTGGGCCTCTACTCCACCAACTTCACCTGCGAGCTGGAGGGCGACTCCATCGTCTTCCACGTGCAAGGCTATGGCCACGGGGTGGGGATGTGCCAGTACGGGGCGGACGGCATGGCGGCGGTGGGGCACGACTATCGGCAGATCATCAATCACTACTATCGTGGGACCATGATTGCCAATCTACGCTAGCGCTCTTATCACTATCTCCGCGATTGCCGACGCAAGAAATCTACCAATATTCCTAAAAGTCCATATTTCTGTGTCGATTCGCTGGCGAATTTCCTGTAAACTGGGGATGAATAACCGCGATGCGTGTCGAATTATGTTATAGAGATGTATGTGAATGCAATCGGTCTGCTAGTTTCACGGCTACGAAGGAATCATTTATTGGGGATGATTGTCATGCACTGCACCTTGAGAAAACACATTTTCCTAATTAAGGTAGGCGTATTGCTGCTGGTAACCCTGTTGGTAGCCTGGGGAGTAGGGCGTCATTTTCGACTGCATCCCGATCAACTGTCCACCGCGGCTCTGGCCCGGCAGGCGCTGTTGCTGGCGCTCCTCCCACTGCTACTCTACGGAGTGCTAGAACTCCTGCTCTTTTCCAGCTTTGTCAACATCCAAAAGCGATACTTGCGCAAGTTCGCCCAGCAGATACAACACGGCAGCGTAGAGCCGCTGGTATATCCAGAACTGCAGCCGGTGGTGGATACGCTGCAAAACAAAGAGAAGCAGCTGCAGCGCGAGAGCAGCAAGATCCTCTGGATTGTCAAACATATTCCCGGAGGTCTGTTGACCATCAATCAGCAAGAGCAGATCACCCTGGCTGCTTGCCCAGCCTTTGAAGACTTGGGTCTGCCCGTCGGCGAACTGGTGGGCAAGCCGGTGAGCGAGTTCCATCGGCTGATCGGGCTGGAGCGGCACAACTCGCTGCTGCTAGACGCATTGCACCAGGGCATCAAATCCCGGCGAATCAGCCGCGTACGCGACCACTATTTCGAGGCGGTGAACACGCCCATGGTCAGCAGTAGCAACGGAGCGATCACCGGCGCCGTCTGCCTATTTGTGGATGTCACCGAACGAGTGCGCCACGAGCAGGAAATGAAACGTCTGGAGCGGCTCTCGTTGGTCGGACAGATGGCCGCCAGCCTCAGCCACGAGATCCGAAACCCCCTAGCCGTCATCCGCGGCTTCTTGCAGCTACACTCCAGGCGTGCGGAGCACCAGCCGGCGAAGGAGCAATTCGAGCTGCTGCTCGGGGAAATCGACCGGGTCAGCCATATCGTCCAGGCTTTCCTGGAGCTCTCCCACAGCGGGGGAGGGGAGTGGCGTCAGCAGCCTTTGGACCAGGTGGTGCAACAACTGGCCCCCCTGCTGAGCAGCGAAGCGGCCATCCATGGGATTGCGCTGCAATTGGATCTGCAGCCCACTCCTGAATTGCTGATGTGCAGTAACGATATCAAGCAGTTGCTGCTTAACCTCTACCGCAATGCCATAGAGGCCTGCGAAGGCAACGGCACCGTATCGGTGTCCACCGGAGTCAGCGCAGACGGTCACCCCTTCCTGCGGGTGCAGGATGACGGCTGCGGCATGCCCCAGCAAGTGCTGGAGCGCCTGGGCACTCCCTTTAACAGCACCAAGGCCAACGGCACCGGCCTGGGATTGCCCCTTTGTCTCAGTGTGGCCGAGGCGCACTCGGCCGAGCTCTCCTTCCAGCCGGCCTCCCGCCAGGGGACAGTCGCCAGTGTGCTTTTCCCCGTGCCGCAGGCCGAAGCGGTGGCCGTCAACAGCAACTGAATGCTACAGCCGGACGCGTACCGAGTAATCTGATACAACGCACATCGCTCATCTCTACCCCTCATCTCAGCCCCCTCACTCGAGGGGGCTGTCGCGTTAGCGGGGGATGGACTGTCTCTCCCTCTGTCGCGTCAGCGGCTGGGGGAGTCAAATCAACTTGACCGCGGCAGGCAGCAATGCTAACGTCATAAGGAACATACTGCGGGAGGGGATTGGCGCTGCGTGCGCCTGCGGGGCTTTCCCCCGGTACCCAAACGGTTATCCTGCCCCGCGGTTGAAGGAGGAATCCGACGTGAATTTTGCAGACCGGTTGATCGCCGCCTGCCGCGACAAGCAGAGTACACTGGTGGTGGGGTTGGATCCCCGCTGGAGTTCCCTGCCGCCCAGCTTGCAGGAGGTCGCCCTCAAGACCAATGGCCCCACTGCCCAAGCCGCCGCTTTGGCCTTTCACCTTTTCGGGCGAGCCATCATCGATGCGGTGGCCGATATCGCTGTGGCCATCAAACCCCAGTTTGCTTTCTACGAACAATACGGCCCCTGGGGCATGCATACCCTGCTGCAGACTGTAGAATACGCTAAGCAACAAGGATTGCTCGTCATCGGCGACGCCAAGCGGGGCGACATCGGCAGCACCGCCGAAGCCTATGCCCAGGCTTACCTGGGTGGCCCGGTGGCTGCGGGACAGCCTGCGTTCAGCCTCTCCGTGGACGCGCTCACCGTTGCTGCCTATCTGGGCAGCGATGGAATCAATCCCTTCCTCAAATCGGCAACGCATACCGACAGCGGTATCTTCGTATTGGTCAAAACCTCCAACCCCTCCTCCGGAGAGTTGCAGGATCAGCTGCTCGGCGACGAACCGCTCTACGCCCGGTTGGCCCGCCATGTCGACCAGTGGGGACAAGGCTTGATCGGTGCCAGCGGCTATTCTTCCGTCGGTGCCGTAGTCGGCGCTACCTATCCCAAAGAAGCGGAAGCTCTGCGCAAACTGATGCCCAAAAGCATCTTCCTGGTGCCCGGCTACGGTGCCCAAGGAGGGACAGCCGAAGACGTGCTGCCCACCTTCAACGATGACGGCCTCGGCGCCGTGGTCAGCTCCTCCCGAGGTATCATCTTCGCCTATCAGAAGCTGCGGCAGTTCGGACCCGAGCGCTACGCCGACGCCGCCCGTGCCGCCGCCATCGCCGCCCGCGACGACATCAACCACGCCCTCCGCCGCGCCGGCAAATAACGCAAAAATGGGGACAGTCCCCATTTTTGCATTCCCTCATTTCCCATGTCCATTTCCCACCTCCACGTATAGCTTGCTTTCATTCGGCAAGACTGATAATTGGAGGTGAATATATCCATGAATAATCAGCGCTTTCAGGCATGGCGTTTGCGGTTCAGCCTGTGGGTAGCTCGCCAGCGGCTGCGCTGGCAGAACCAGGTGGACCAGTGGCGCGTGCCGGTGGTGATCACCAACCGTTGGTTCGTCCTTGGCGCCTACTTCCTGGTAGTGCTTTTGCTCAGTATAGCCTGGTTCGCCCGCCCGTTCTCCTTCTGGCAGGCAGGACCGCCAGGAGATAGTCAGCCGCCGGCTAGCGTCACGGTGCGGCTGGATGATGACATCGCTCCGCCGGTGTTGCCAACCTACCCTGAGTCACAGGCATCTCGCCCTCCGGCAGACGAATCGCCCAATCCGCAGCCACCCAAGGACAGCGGGGGAGGGGTCATCGTCAGCCAGGGTGAAGAAGGACAAAGCCCAGGTGAGCAGCCAGCGGAGGAGCAGAATGTCGACGCCCCGTTGCCTGGCTCATCCAGTGACCAGCCAGACAGCGGGCAACCCGAAGCTGAACAGTCCACGGGCAACCCGCCCAAGGCACCGACTACCCAGGATCAGCCGGAGAGTGCGGCTTTCGCCGCCGGCGTGCCAACCGTCAGCATCACGCTGCAGTACCCGTTGGAGGGAGACATCTCCGTCAGCAACCCCTACGCCCTGGTTAGCCGACAGACCACGCTCAACGACTGGCGGCCCCACTTGGCGGTTGACTTTGCCGCCCCCCAGGGCAGCAAGGTGCTGGCGGCTGCCGCCGGCAAGGTGAAGCACATCTTCCAGGAAGACATCCTTTGGGGAACCGGAGTAGTCTTGGAGCACGGAAAGAACTGCACCACCGCCTACATGGACCTGGACCAACTGACGGTTGAGGTGGGCGAACGAGTCAGCGCCGGCCAGCAGCTGGGCGTCCTGAAAGGCAGCCCGCCGGTGGAACAGATGGACATCTCTCACCTGCATTTCGTGCTCACCATCGACGGCGAGGACGTGGACCCGACCGAAATGTTTCGCTAGAGACTTAGCAGCATAGTGTTACAGCGGGGCGTATACCCTGTAACATCCGCATGGGTTACAGGGTACACGTCCCGCTGTAACCTGCGCTAGCCCTCCGTTTCCCGCGCATCCCGCTTTTCCTGCTTTCGGCTGGTATAATCACCCTGCCCCTTCTATATACATGTATTGATTCGTGTTTTGGGGGGGGCGGCCAGTGTGAATGATCACATCTATCAGCGGGTGTTGGACATTGCTCGCTACATCACCAGCACCAAAGCCACTGTGCGCGCGGCGGCAGACAAGTTCGGCGTCAGTAAGAGCACCGTTCACAAGGACGTCACAGAGCGGCTGCAGGCGGTAAATGCTGGCCTGTATGCGGAAGTCCAGGAAGTGCTGCGTTACAACAAAGACGTTCGGCATCTGCGCGGTGGTGATGCTACTCGCCGCAAATACAAAGGGTAACTTTTTGTCCTCAGAGCGACAGGTGATGACAGCTTCAGTGTCGAACAATACCACATCTAGGGTTATGCAAAAGAACTGCCGCTCGAGATTAGCTCGGCGACATCACGCCAGACTATTCATCTCTTCCCCAACAATACTTGCATAATTCACTAGACCAGAGACCGTGGTAGAAGGCAGAGGGCTCTGCCTTCTCTATTTAGCGTGTTCGGGACAAGCTTCATTCTGTCGTAAGGAGGATTGCCATGTTACGAGGCCCAGACATCGGAATTGATCTTGGCACCGCTACCATTTTGGTCTTCATGAAAGGTAAAGGTGTGGTGATCAACGAGCCGTCGGTGGTGGCGCTGGATGTGAAGACGAATAACGTTTTGGCCATTGGAGAAGAAGCCCGCCGCATGATCGGCCGTACCCCAGGTAACATAGTTGCCATCCGCCCGCTGCGCGAAGGCGTGATTGCCGATTTCGACGTCACCCAGAAGATGCTCGATTTCTTCCTGAACAAGGCCATGGGCAGACGGCGCATCACCCGCCCCCGGGTAATGGTCTGTGTGCCTTCTGGCGTCACCCCGGTGGAGTGGCGGGCGGTGAAGGACGCGGCCGAGAAAGCCGGCGGCATCAATGTCCAGATGGTGGAAGAACCGGTGGCAGCCGCCTTGGGGGCCGGCATCGACATCTATAAGCCCGAGGGAACCTTGCTGGTGGACATCGGCGGCGGCACCACCGATATCGCCATCCTGTCCATGGGCGGCATCGTCCTTAGCGACAGTGTGCGCGTCGGTGGCGATCGGTTCGACGAAGCATTGGTGCGCTACATGAAGCGCGAGTATAACCTGTTGATCGGCGAACGTACCGCTGAGGAGATGAAGTTCCGCATCGGCATTGCCTATCCTGGCGTGCGCAACGAAAAGATGGAGGTACGCGGACGCGATCTGGTCACCGGCCTGCCCAAGACCATCCAAGTCGGCTCCATGGAGACCCTGGAGGCGTTCTCCGAACCCCTCAACTCCATCGTCGCCCTGCTGCGCTCCATTTTGGAGAAGTGCCCGCCCGAGCTGGCTGCCGACATCATGGACAAAGGCATCATCATGACCGGTGGCGGCGCGCTGCTTGCTGGGCTGGACAAGCTGTTGGCGGAAGTGACCCAGGTGCCAGCCATGCTGGCCGAAGACCCGGTCTCCTGCGTCGCCCGCGGCACCGGCCGTGCCTTGGAAGAGTTGGATCATCTGCGAGGCATGACCATCTTCGATCAACCTACCCGCAAGTCCATCCCCTGGTAACCAAAAGTGGGTTTTTGGGAACCGTTCCGAAAAACCCACTTTTCAATTATCTGGCATAGGCCTAACACAGGAGGGAGGCGCGGCAACCTTGCGTAAGCATCCTGTCCGCTGGATTACTCGCACCGGACTGTTGCTGGCAGTAGCTCTGGCCGTACAAAGCCTGCGGATACAGCCGCCCTTTGGGCAGGTGATCACCGGAGGGAGCATCAACGCCATCCTCTTTCTGGCGGTGATTCTGGTGGATACCTGGGCAGGAGTGGCCATTGGCTTGATCACGCCCTGGGTGGCGCTGATGATGAACATCACCGGGCTGCCCTTCATGGTGCCCTTTATCATGGCCGCCAACGCAATTTTGGCCCTGTCCTTTGGGCTGCTGCAGCGTTTCAGCCGCTTCTTTGCCGGTGTCATCGCCGCAGTGGCCAAATACGGCTGGTTCCTGCTCACCGTCAATGTATTGCTGGGGCTAATCGGCAGAACGTTGCCGCCGGCAGCGGTGGTCACCTTCGGCATCACTCAGTTGGCCACCGCCCTGATCGGGGTCATGCTGGCCTTCATCATCGCCGACACAATAACGCCATACTTAGACCGTCGCCAAGGATAGCCACGCGACAAGCGCAACATGCCTCACCATCAGCCCCGGTGAGGCATGTTTATCTTTCTCCGCAGAAAGGGGAGAGAAGCAGCTGGGATCCTGACTGGCGATACCGCGCGGCGCAACAGCCTGCAGTGAAACAAAGCGCAGCCATCTGATGCAGCGAGCCCCTCGTCCTCATCAGGTGGTCAATATATAATCGGCCTGCCGCCCGCATATCAATTTACAGATGCCCCGGCATCAATCTTCCGGACAGCGAGGTGCAGCGCATGTACCATTGCCACCTGATGCCGATTGCCATCGGTTATGACCATATCCTTCCCGGCGTTCGCTCCTATCTATCGGGCTGCCTTGCCCGCCGCTACGGACCCCATTGGGAGGAGAATTGGCGCGATTCGCTGCAGAACTCCAATGTGTTGCTGCTGGAGACCCCAGCCCACATCCTGGCCGGGTGCCTCGTCTTCTCTGTTTCCTTGGACGTGCTGTTCATCCACACTGCCTTCCTGCACCACGAATTTCGCTGCTCCATCCTGATTGTGCGTGCCCTGCGCGCCCTGGACATCCTAGCCGGAGCACGGGGGTGCCGGGTGATGCGCTGCTATGTAGACGAACGGAATCATCGTTCCCTCAAGACTTGCCTCGCCTGCGGCTTCGAGCCGATTGACACCGATGCCCAAGGGACCTACCTGCAGGTGGAAGTGCCGGTGGTGCGCGGGCGGGCCGCCAAGCGCTTCAGCCCCCTGCCCGTGTTGGACCCGGTGTGGGGAAGGAGTGAGCGCCATGACTGAGCCAAGGCACGGCGTCCCCAGCCTGCGGAACCGGCTGCAGCTCGCGCGTCCCATCAACCTGCAGCGCTTCGCTGGAGGCGCCAACCTGCGCTGTCAAACCTGCAGCTACTACCGGGACTGCTATTGCCAGCTACATCAAAAGCAGATGGATTGTAGCAGTCAGGCCTGCAGCCACTACCAGGCCAAACGCCCCTGAGCCATGGGGACCCTTCCGATTGCCCTCCCGGACATGGGGACGGTTCTGCTGTCCGGTGCTGGACAGCAGAACCGTCCCCATGTCCAGGATACCCTTTAAGAACTTACCGCGAATGGTACACGTCCCGCTGTATCATCGTTTGCCATGCTGCCGGGCCGGTGCTAAACTAAGAGCACCACTCAGCATAGAGGAGGAAGACACCATGCTTACCCGCGATTTCACCGTAGCCACCTTTGTCGTCCACCGCCAACGCGTGCTACTGCTCTGGCACCGCAAACTGCAGATGTGGTTGCCTCCCGGCGGGCATATCGACCGTCACGAGCTGCCAGATGAGGCGGCCGTGCGCGAGGTGTGGGAGGAGAGCGGCATCCGCTGCCGTCTGGTGGGGGAGAGGGGGCTGGCGGTGGAATACCCGCGGCAGCTGGTGCGCCCGGCCGGCATCCAGCTGGAGACGATCAGCAATCAACCCGCCCACGAGCATATCGACCTGATCTACTTCGCCCGGGTGGTGCCGGGCAGCGAGCCCATCCCGCGGGGCAACAACGAATCCGAACAGATCGGCTGGTATACGCTGCAACAGATGCGAGAGATGCAGGTGGCTGAAGACGTGCTGCGCTGGGCCGAACGGGCGACCGCAGCGGTCGCTGAATAAGGATGGTGGGACATAGCGAGACCACTGAAAAAGCCCGCAATTGTCGTTCTTGCAGCGAAGAATCCTCAGCAGGCCCGCATCCATGGGGTTTTGGATTCTTCACGGAGTCTATGCTGAGCATGTCGAAGCATGCAGAAGTACCTCCTGTGGCGGCTTTTCAGCACTCTCGGACAGATCCCTGATCCCGCGCGGTGACATTGTCTCAGGTTTTGTATCAGCAGGAAGGGAGAGGCAATAACCGCGCAGAATGTATCCATATAATAACCCCATTGATTGGAGGAAAGACAGTGATCGATTTAAGAGAGAGAGCCTTCCTTGATCTGAAGCTGGAAGGCAACCGACTGCTGCTCGGAGAGGACCTGACCCAGGTCACTCCCTCGGTGCGCACACTGGAGGACGCCCGCTACTCACTTTACGACCGCAAAGCCAAAGGCCCGGAGATTCTGTATTGGATGTATCGCCAGGTGGCCCGCCTTGCTGACCTGGAGCTGCTCAACGAATTGGGCCTAATCTATGATGTGACCATCATTCGCCCCGGGCAGGTTGGCAGCGAGTACATCAAGACAGTGGGACATTACCATGCCACCAAGCCAGGCACCCGCATGGCCTATCCAGAGGTCTACGAGGTGCTGCACGGCGAGGCCACCTTCCTGTTGCAGCGCCGCACCGATATGCCGGGTAAAGTGGATGACGTGGTGGTGATCACCGCTCATCCCGGCGACAAAGTGGTGATGCCGCCCGGCTACGGCCACATCACCATCAACGCCAGCGACGAATACCTGGTGATGGCCGATGTGGTAGCCGCCGCCAACACTTCCGATTACGGCGACATCAAGCGGTTGCAGGGCGGTGCCTATTTCCATATCAATGCCGGCTCCGAAGCCTGGGTGCGTAACCGCAAATATACCGCTACCCCACCGCTACGTCGCCTAGCCGCGCGCAACTACAAGGAGTTCCATCTGTTCAGCGACGTACCTATGTATTACACATTGATTGACCGCCCCGCTTCCTTCCGCTTCCTCACGCATCCCGAGGAATGCTCCTTCCGCTTCTAGCAGGGAGGATCTGGCCGCAACATTACACCCGTACGTCAAGAGGGGCCGCGCATGCGCGCGGCCCTGAAACAACTGTATCACCACATCCTGAGGATACACGGTACACGTCCCACTGTATCCTTTGGCACCCGAAGGATACAGTGGGACGTGTACCGTGTATCTTTCGAAGCTCGAAAGAAGCTGCGGAAACTCCTCGTTCCCGAACCGCTGCATATCTGCCTGCTCCACCCGTCGCATCCCCGCCGCTTACCGCTGCGGCTTCACCGGCTCCACATGCACCGCCGCATCCTGCAAATTGGGGAACCGTTGCTGCAAATGTCCCTCCACCCGATGGGCCAGGATGTGCGTCTGCTCCAGGTCCAGATTATCCGCCACCTGCACATGGATGTCCAGGAAGGCTTGGTCGGCCCGCCCCCGTGAGCGGATCTGATGACAGCTGACCACGCCCGGCACCTCCAGTGCCGCCCGGGTTACCTCCTCCGGGTCCAGAATCGCCGAGTCGGTGAGCACCTTAAACCCTTCCGCCATAATCCCCCAACCTGCCTTGACAATCAGCAGCCCGATGGCCACCGAGGCCAGCAGATCGATCAGCGGGAAGCCCAGCCGTACCGCCAGCAAGCTGATGATCACCGTCCCAGACACATACAGATCCGTTGCCGTATGCGCCGCATCCGACATCAGAATTTCGCTCTGCAATCGCTGTCCTTGCCGCCGCTCAAACCTCGTGACCAGCAGATTGATGGCCATGGTGCCCAGCATCACCGCAAACTGCAGCGGCTCCACCGTCACTGCCACCGGGTGCTGATAGCGCTGCCAGGTGGTGCGAAACACCGAGAACGCCACCGTGAATAGCATCACCCCGATGCCCAGCGCCGTCAGCGTCTCATACTTGCCGTGCCCATAGGGGTGGTCATCATCCACCGGCTTGGAAGCCAGCCCTACGCCCACCAGCCCCACCAGATTGCCCGAACCATCCGACAGCGAATGATACCCGTCCGCCACCATCGCCGCCGAGCGAGCCAGCGTACCTACCACCAGCTTAGCCACCGCCACCAACAGGTTCAGCCCCATCACAATCCACAGCACCCGCTTGATATCCCGAAAACGCCGCACCCGTGCTTCTTCCATGCGATCAACCCCCACGCCTAGCTTATCTATCCACCAGAAAATAAAACCGCCCTGACCGTCTGCAAATCATTGGTCGGACGGGGTTCCTTCATTATATGTCACTCTAGCAGGAATGCGCCCCTTGGTCAACACCAATTTCCAATACACCCAGTAGATGGGGCCGCTTCTCATTCTCGTTCTCAATCAGGAGACAGCGGGACGTGTACCGCGTATCCTTCCACACCCGAAATGACACGCGGGGACTGTCCCGCTATAGGGTGACAATATCGCTGTCCGACGATACCCCACGTGTCACTCGGTTGCCTTCCGCAAAGTTGCGTGCTATTATGTCCCCGCACCTGGTCGTCTCTGCCGTCTGCCAGGCGGCTGCCAACCTAGAGGAGTCGCTACAGCAGTTGTTGCAGCTGGTCTCCACCCGCATAGAGAATCATCGCCAACATAGGGTCGTCAATACGCGACTGATTGCTGCCACTAAAACAAAGACTGATCTAGACCGCATGTTCCCGCAACGTGCCGAAATAGGGGGTATTAGCTTGAGCGCAATTGCCAGATTTGCCGTCAACCGGCGCGTCACCGTCCTGATGCTAGTCTTCGCCACCGTGCTGATCGGAGCTGTTTCATACAGCCGCCTGCCCGTCGACCTCTTCCCCAGCATGAATCTGCCCATGGCGGTGGTAATCACCGACTACCCCGGGGTCGGTCCCGAGGAAGTGGAGGCGATGCTCACCCGACCGCTGGAAGGCGTGCTCGGCTCCTTAAGCAACATCGAAGAAGTGTCTAGCATCTCCAGCGAGGGGCGTTCCCTGATCCTGCTGCAGTTTGGCTGGAACACCAACATGGACATGATGGCCATCGACATCCGCGGCCAGCTGGATCTGGTGGCTCGCTACCTACCCAGCGGTGCCGGTACGCCCACCTTGATCAAGATCGATCCGTCCATGCTGGCCACCATGCACATCGGTGTCGCCTCCGACAGCCTGGACCTCTACCAGCTGCGCGCCCTAGCCGAGGACACCCTCACCCAGCGCCTGGAGCGCCTCCCCGGCGTGGCCTCGGTCACCGTCAGCGGCGGCATCCAGCAGGAATATCGGGTGGACCTGAACCAAAGCCGCCTCAGCCAATATGGCATCTCCCTGTCGCAGATCACCAATGCCCTGCGTGCCGCCAGTGTCAACCTGCCCGGCGGTGAGCTGACCGACGAAGGCCAGCGCTACTTAATCCGCACGCTGGGCAAGGCCACCTCCATCGCCGAGCTGGAAGAGCTGGTGGTGGGGATGGAGACTGTGGTGGTGCCTGCCCCGGCATCCACCCCCGCAGCGCCTTCAGCCGTGCCACAAACCCCCGGCACCCCCGGCGGTCTGTCGATCGAACTGCCCCCAGGCGTCACCCTGCCCGAGGGCCTCAGCGCGGCAGACCTGGCCGGATTGGGTGCAGCCGTCCAGGCGCCCCAACCCGCCGCACCCACCGTGATCACTCGGCCGGTGCGCCTGCGCCAGGTGGCGGAGGTCACTTTGAGCGACGTTGGCCAAACCAGCATTTCGCGGCTGAACGGCCAGCCCAACGTCACTCTGTCCGTGCAGAAGCAATCCGACGCCAACACGGTGGCGGTGGCTAACGCCGTAAGAACCGAGCTGGATAATCTGGCCGCCCAATTTCCGCAGGTTACCCTGCTGCCGACCATGGATCAGTCGGAGTTTATCAATATGACCATCGCTAGCGTGAAGCAGAGTGCCCTCTACGGAGGCATCCTGGCGGTGCTGATTCTGCTGCTCTTCCTGCGCAACCTGCGCAGCACCCTGGTGATCGCCGTCTCGGTGCCGGTGTCCATCATCGCCACCGTCATCCCGCTCTACTTCGGCGGCCTGACCATCAACCTGATGACCCTCTCCGGTCTGGCGCTGGGCATCGGCATGCTGGTGGATAACTCCATCGTGGTGTTGGAGAGCATCTTCCGTCATCTGGAATTGGGTGAAGACCGGCGCACCGCCGCCCGCCGCGGCGCCGCCGAGGTGGCCATGGCCATCACCGCCTCCACCCTAACCACCGTGGCCGTATTTCTGCCGGTGGCCTTCGTAGGCGGCATCACCGGCACCTTGTTCCGCGAGCTGGCCCTGACCGTCAGCTTCTCCTTGGGCTGTTCGCTGCTGGTGGCACTCACCGTGGTGCCAGCTCTCTCCGGCAGTATCATGGGCACCAGCCGCCGCATCACCGAGTTTGGCGGGCTCAGCAAGCTTTATGGCCGCGCTTTGCGCTGGACCATCGACCATCGGGCCATCATCTCCCTATTAGTGCTGACGCTCCTGGCGGGCAGCCTGCTCGCCTATCGCCAGATCGGCGGAGAATTCATGCCCAGCATGGATCAGGGACAGTTTAGGGTATCCATCAGCATGCTCGACGACACCACCGCCGACGATCTGGACAGCTTGGTCAGCGAGATCGAGCAGCGGCTGTTGGCCGATCCCGATGTGCGGCTGATCGACACCGGCATCGGTGACGGCTCCAGCCTATCCGCACTGCGCGGCGCATCCGGGGGGATGGGCGGCGGCATGGGAGGAGGCATGGGCGGCAGCGGAGCTTCCGCCAGCAGCGCCAACATCAACGTCACCCTGCGGCCGCATAGCCAGCGTCAGCGCCATACCGAACAGCTGGTGGAGGACCTGCGTCAAAGCTATGCCCAACACCCCCTGGCCGAAGTGAAGGTTGCCTCCGTCGCCGACATGATGGGCGGGGGAGGGGGTGGAGCGGCCGCGTTGCTGGGCGGCGGCAGCGTGCAGGTGGACATCGCCGGCGCGGACTTGGATCAGCTGGCTATCTACGCAGCCAGCCTAGGGGATAAGTTGGAACAGCATCCCCATTTTGAAGAAGCCAGCAATAGCCTCAGCATCAGCCGCCCCGAACTGCAGGTGCGGGTGGACTTCGACCGCGCCGGGCAGCTGGGCCTGGCCCCGGCGATCATCGGCAGCGCCGTGCGCAGCGCCTTCCAGGGCGATACCGCCACCCAGATGCTGCACGACGGGCGCGAGCTGTCGGTGGTGGTGCGCCTGCGAGCGGAAGACCGCCAGGACATCGACGACCTGAACAACCTGGTGATCGCCTCCGCAGGCGGGCGCAGTGTGCGCCTCAAAGATGTAGCCACAGTGGTGCGGGCCGCAGGCCCCACCAGCATCAGCCGCCGCAACAACCAGCGCTATGTCACCGTCACCGCCAACGTGGTGGATCTGGATCTGGCCAGTGCCCAAACCGAGCTGGAGCAACTGGTGGACGAATTGAATTTGCCGGACGGATATCAGGCCATCTACGGCGGCCAGGCGGCCGAAATGAAGGAAGCCTTCAGCGGACTGCTGCTTGCCCTGGTCTTGGCTGTTCTGCTGGTGTACATGGTCATGGCCTCCCAGTTTGAATCGCTGGTGCACCCGTTCACCATCATGTTCACCATGCCGCTGGCGGCCATCGGCGTCTTCTTGCTGCTCTGGGCAACCGGCCAGACCTTCAACGTCACATCGATCATCGGCATCATCATGCTGGCCGGGATCGTGGTCAACAACGGCATCGTGCTGGTGGATTACATCAACCAGCTGCGCGCCCGCGGCCACGACGTGAAGGAGGCGGTGGTAGAGGCCGGGCAAACTCGCCTGCGTCCCATCCTGATGACCGCCCTCACCACCATCCTGGCCTTGGTGCCCATGGCCTTCGCCTCCGGCACCGGCGCCGAAATGCAGCGCCCCTTGGCTATCGCTGTTATGGGCGGCCTCACCACGGCCACCTTCCTCACCCTGTTCGTCATCCCGTTGGTCTACCTGACCTTTGACCGCCTCTTCCCCCGCGCCACTCTGATCATGCGCGCAGAGGACTAGCATACAGCGGGACGCGCACATTGTATCCTTCGCCCCCCGAAGGATACAGCGGGACGTGTACCTTGTATCCTCCGCCTCCCGAAGGATACGCGGTACACGTCCCGCTGTAACCCTAGCAACACCGCAGGTGTTGCGGGTAATAAAGCGATTGTTGCGCAGCAACTATCGGCTTGTACCTTATTACAGATCGTCAAAAATAATTTTGGCGTAGCTCTTGACTCCTCCTCCACACGCCCATAAGATAGAGGCAGGCTAACGTCAAAACACATTTTGACGTTGGTGTATGAAGAAAGGGTGAGCAAAATGAACTGGTTGGGCGGATATTCCCCTCTGTTCAATAATCGTCACTGGTTGTTGCTCTGGCTGGGGCAGGCGGTCTCTTCACTGGGTGATGCCATCTACCGCATAGCGTTGTTGCTGTTGGTTACCGAGCTCAATTCGTCTCCATTGGCGCTGACCGCGATGGTGGCGGTGCAGACCGGGACGGGCATCCTGCTTGGACCCGTCGCCGGCGTGCTGGCTGACCGGCACACTCGCCGCGGGCTGATGCTCAGCGCAGAAATCGTCCGCTTGTTGGCCGTGCTGCTGTTGGTGAAGGCGCGCAGCGTACCGTTCCTAATCTGTTTGGCCCTCCTCCATTCAGCTGCCAAGGCTATGAGCGCGCCTGCACGCTCCGCCCTTATCCCTGACCTGGTGGGGGAGGAGGCCTATGTGTCGGCCGCTAGCCTCAATGAATCCACCATTTCTCTGGTCTCGCTAATCGGTCCGTTGCTGGGCGGCTTGGTGATCGGACGGCTGGGATTCTCCGCCGCCTTCATGCTCGATGCGGTCTTCATAACCACTTCCATTTCCGCCCTCTGTCTGCTCGGCTGGGAAGGATTGCGGGCTAATTCGTCGACCATGTCGCCCGCTACCCAGCAGGGGGGCGGTGCCGCCCCTAGCGCAGCGCATGCAGCCTCTGCCGCCGTCACTGTCGGCAGCCCTGCTCCCATCGCTGCATCAGCTGGCAGCAATCCCACCGCACTCCCTGAGGCGGCTTGCGGCGGCAACCCCACCCCCATCACTGCGTCAGCTACCAGCGGCAATCCTGCCCCCGCCGGGCGGACATCCTTCTGGCACCAATTCTGCCAGGGGATCAGCGCCATCGTCGCCCGCCCGCGCATCGTGTTTGTGCTCGTGTTGCTCCTGCCCGTGATGATCGCCTTGGGGGCACTGAACGTGTTGCAGGTGGACTACGTACGACAGACGCTGCGTGTCTCTCCCGAACAGTATGGCTTGATGGAAAGCATCATCTTCTTTGGTTCCTTGTTGACCACTCTTCTGCTGGGACTGCGTGGCCGACAGCTCAACAAGGGCCGCCTGCTGATTGCCTCCGTCATGTTGATGGGTGCGACTACCGCCACCTTTCTGCTGCATCCCGGGTTCCTGGTGGTTTGCGCCTGGGCGTTCCTCCTTGGCGCTTCCGATGGCCTGCTGACTATCCCGTTCTATGGAATTGTGGTGGCCGAGACGGCAGGCGATATCCGCGGCCGGGTGATGGGTTGTTTTGAGTCCTTGCTCCGCGTCGGCGCGCTGGTGGGCCTGGGCCTAGCTGGTCTAGCTGCCGCTCGCTTGGGCAGCAGTCAGGTGATGGGTATCGCCGGGGTTGGCGTGTTCCTGATCGGATTCTTCGCTCGCTGGCATCCGCAATATGCCAGCTTATCCAGGGCTGCGGAAGGTGATGGCCACGTGGCTGCAGCCACCACGGGAACCTCCGCCGCCACAGATTGATTCCACTACCTCTACCGTCCGCCGCAGCCATTTCCATCTCGCCCGCGGTCACGAACACAAGTGCTATAATGGATGCATATCTACCAGCGAAAGGGCGGTTGCTGGATGCAGGATTTCCTTCTATTAAGAGACTCCGCGGCCATCAAGGCCTTGGCCCACCCGTTGCGGCTACAACTGTTGGAGCAGCTGATCGCGCGACCCGCCAGCGTGCAACAGCTGGCCAGTCAACTGCAGCAGGTGCATGCCAAGTTGTTCTACCATGTGAAGGAACTAGAGAAGAACGGGCTGGTGGAAGTGGTGGGAGAGCACGTGATCAACGGCATCACCGAGCGCTTTTACCGGGCTTCCGCCCGCACCTTCTATCTGGGGCAAGCGGTGGGGCCGTTCGCGCCCGCCGAGCAGACGGTGGCCCAGGCCGTGCAGAGCGACCTGCTGCGCCAGCACCGCCAGCACGAGCTGCAGGTGGATAACCGCCAGGTGGCGCATGACCTGGTGCACCACGCCTTGCGCGTGCAGCCCGGTGCCAAAGTGGTATTGGAAGGTGCCAGTCATCAGGCCGACCTGCTGGAAGCCATGCTGTTGGAGTGCCGCTTGGCCGGTGCCGAGGCGTTCATCCGCCTGATGAACACCAGCCAGTTACGCCAGTTGCTGCTCGAGCTCAGCGTCGAGCAGCTGGCGTCGCCGCCGCCCCTCACCACCTTCCTCTATGGCCATGTGGACCTGTGGGTCTCCTTCGACGCCGTCGCCGAAACGGCTGCCTTCGCCGATTGTGACCCAGCCAAGGTGGAGGCCGTCATCCAGGGCGAGTTGCGCGCGTACGAACAGGGGCCCAAGCGCTTCGCCGCCGTGGAGGTGGGCTATCCCACCCGCGAGCGGGCAGCCGAGCTGGGCGTGGACTATGGTTTGCTACACGACCTCTTTTGGCGGGCGATCAGCACGCCGCCAGCGGAGCTGCGCGCCCGGGGGCAGGAACTGCGTCAACAGCTGCTGGCATCATCCCCGTCCCCCGCTGCCCCCCTGCGCCTGGCCAGCCCAGACGGCCGCAGTAATCTGGAATTCTATTTGGACCGCGACCACGCCTTGGCTGACGTGATCATCAACGACGGCACCCTGGATCCCGACCGCGTCGACCCCCGGCAGATGGTGGATCTCAGCCTGCCCGGAGGGCAACTATTGCTCACCCCGCAGACCGGGACTCTCAGCGGGTGCCTGCGCGTAGACCGATACATCCATCGCGGAACCGCCATCCGGGATATCGAGCTGCAGTTTCGCCACGGCCAGCTGGTCTCTTGGAGCGCCGCCCACGGCGAAACCACCCTGTCGACACTGCTGGCCACCCTAGGCAGCGCACCCCTGTCCGCCGCCAAGCTCAGCCTCGGCTGCAACCCCAATGTGCCGACCCTCACCGGCTACAAGCTGCTCGACCCCGTTGCCCAAGGCTCCCTGGGCATCCAGTTGCTCAGCCAGCAGGGCGTTCCTCTTTGGCTGTATGCCGGCAGCATCAACCACAACCATCCTCGCTGATCCGAGGATACGCTGGGACGCGCACATTGTATCCTTCGCCCCCCGAAGGATACAGCGGGACGTGTACCTTGTATCCTCCGCAACCCGAAGGATACGCGGTACGCGTCCCACTGTATCTTGCGGCACCCGAAAGAAGCGCGGCAAGAAAAGGCCGTCCCCGCTGATCCGCTGCAGCAGGGACGGCCTTTTTTAGTTTGTTCAATCATTTGGCGGTTGAGCCGCGTCTCGGACAACCCTCGCCCTCAGCTAACCAACCTGCGCCGTCCCCTCCACCGCCCTCTGCAGGATGGTGAACAGCCGCTTCCCCACGATGCTGGCTAAGACGAAGTTGGCTACGCAGTGGGTGACATCCCAGGGGATGCCGGCGATCCAGTAGGTAAGGGCATATTTGGGGCTGACCACGAAGATGTATGGCACCGCAAACAACGCCCCAAATGCCAGGCCGAAGACAGCCAAAACAAAGGCCCAAGTATGCCAGTTGTCTCCAACCATCCCAGCCAATTTCCCCACCGTCAGCGAGAACAGCGGCCAGACAAAAAGATAGGTGGCCCACCACAGTCCAAAACCCCAGTGGAAGCCGGTGAACATCACGTAGACCAGAGAGATGTAGACGGCGTCCCGCCCAAACAGCAGGGTGAAGATCACAATCAACAGCGAGACAATTTCTACGTTGGGCAGTACGGCCAGGGCCAGTTGAGCAACGTACAACGAGGCGCCCAACATGGCTATGCGCACCAGTCGCTTTACGCTCATCGCCGTCACCTCCTGCGTTAATGGTCCAATCTCTAGGGGACAGGAGAGCCAGTCTTTAGGTTCTGCCTACCTTCCTCATCTCTTCCCGTTATGGCCTCTCCAACTCTCTCCCTCCGCCACGGCTAGGCCACACCGTCCCTCCGTTATGGCTTGCCCATGCTGTCTCTCCCCCCATCGTGGCTGCGCCACGCCATCCCCCTCATCAGAGGGAGGCAAGCTCGGCCCCTTACTCGGCCTCCTCGAGTAAGCTATCGCGCCACCGACTGGGGGAGCCAGGGGTCACGAACTTACCGGGGGCCAAAGGAGGTAGTCGTATCCATTTCCGGGTGAGCCAGAGGGAGGCCAGCCCAGCCCCCTGACTGAACCCAGCCCCTTGCGTCAGGATTGCCGCTCCAGCGGCCGGGAGATCCAAAGCAACCCTAGTCAGCGCCTCTGGCGCATCTACTCCAAAGCAACCTAGTCAGCACCTCGGGCACCTCTACTCCTTAGCAACCCTAGCCAGGGCCTCGGGCACCTCTACCCCTTAGCAACCCTAAGCACCTCGGGAGCCTCTACTCCCTAATAGCCTTTCCTCAGTGTCAGGCTGTAGGTCTTACCCTCTTCCAGCACCAGTTCGTCCATCCCCACCGTGGCCTGTTCGCCGTCCACCTCAATCGACCACCAATATTGCTGCTCGTCGTCGGCCATCATCCCTTGCACTCCGGTGATGAAGCGGCCAAACTGCGACTCCTGATACTCAACTATCTCCTGTTCAACCAGGAAATCTCCCAAGAATTCGTTTTCCGCCTGATAAGCCTTCGTCTCTTCGAAATCGTCCCTCTCGCTGACGATGGTCAGCTGGAACTCCTTCAGGTTCTCGTCTCCAACCGGCCGGGTGAAATAGTAAACACCCAGGGCGGCAATCAACGCTACCACCAATATTGTAGTCAACCGTTTGTTCACTCTAGCACATCCCCCTTGTTCCTAACCTTTTTCAGCCCCTCGCCGACAGCAGCACTCCTGTCCCCACACAAAAATCCCCGCCAACAGTTAGCGGGGAGTGTATCCACAGGACAAGCCAATGGTATCATTCCACCTCCCCCTTACTCCGAAGGTCAGTGTCGCACGACGTCAGGCAGGTCTCCTGGCTTCCGGGGACGACCGCTGCCGCCTTCCCGTTCCGCAGAACAGTGGCCATGGCAGCTACACCCGGTTACAGTGGCGGGACCGCTCAGGGCTTGCACCTGATTCCCTATTATCCTCAAATCCTTGAGGCACCTAACGCCATATTCAATTGCGAGCTCACGCTCTACCTTTAGTATAACACTCATCCGCCATCTGACAACAGCGACACAAAAAGAACCGTCCCTGTTGTTTCGCTGCTGGATTTATCCAGCCACAAATTTTCTCCCCGCCCTTGAAGGAATATTCGCCGTAATAACAAAACTCTATTTATAACAGGCGAGGTGCGCAAAATCCTATTCCAGAACGCCCTCGCATAGATGATTACTATGGAAGGAGGCTTGATCAGTTGGACAAGGAGCAATTGAAACAGAAAGTGTGTGCAGCTATCGACCAGCGGGCGCAGGAGATCATCGGCATCGGCGACTACATGTTCAACCATCCGGAGCTGGGCTACAAGGAGCACCTGGCAGCAGCCTTAGTGGAGGAGAAGTTCCAATCCCTGGGGTTGGATTACCGCAAGGGCCTGGCCGTCACCGGCCTGAAGGCGCGCCTCTCCGGAAAACAACACAACCTCTCGGTGGCCGTGATGGGCGAACTGGACGCGGTGGTCTGCCACGACCACCCCAACGCCGACCCCATCACCGGTGCCGCCCATTGCTGCGGCCATCACGCCCAGACTGCGATGATGGTGGGCGTAGCCATGGGGTTGGTGGATGCCGGCGTCATGCCCTATCTGGACGGCGACGTGGTGCTGATGGCCGTGCCCGCCGAGGAGTACGTGGAGCTGGATTACCGCCAGAAGCTGCGCCGCCAGGGCATCATTCAGTTCCTGGGCGGCAAGCAGGAGCTGATTGCGCTCGGCGAGTTTGACGATGTGGACATGGCCATCATGTGCCATTCCGAGTCCGAAGCCCCCGGCCGCGTCATGCGCGTGCCTGCCAGCCCCGGCGTCGGTTCCAACGGCTTCATCGGCAAGGCCATCCGCTACATCGGCAAGGAAGCCCACGCCGGCGGTGCGCCCCACGACGGCATCAACGCCCTCAACGCAGCCATGCTGGGCCTGATGGGCATCCATGCCAACCGCGAGACCTTCCGCGACCAGGATGCCATCCGCGTGCACCCGATCATCACCAAAGGCGGCGACCTGGTGAACATCATCCCCGCCGACGTGAAGATCGAAACCTACGTGCGCGGTCGCAGCATCGAAGCCGTCATGCAGGCAGGTCAGAAGGTGAACCGCGCCCTGCGTGCCGGTGCCATGGCGGTAGGGGCCGAGGTGGTGATCGACGAGATCCCCGGTTACCTGCCACTGTTCAACGACCAGCAGCTGGCCGCTGTCTTCCGCGACAACGCCCTGCAGCTGCTAGGCGAGGAGGGCGTCGAACCCGCCGCCTTCATGTCCGGCTCCACCGACATGGGCGACATCACCCACATCATGCCGGGCCTGCATCCCATGGCTGGCGGCGTAGCCGGCCGCGCCCATGCCCGCGACTATGCCATCGTGGACCCCGAGATGGCCTACGTCATCCCAGCCAAGATCATGGCCATGACCGTGATCGATCTGCTCTATGACCAGGCCAGCCTGGGACAGCAGATCAAACAGCAGTTTGAGCCCAGAATGACCAAACAGCAATATCTGGACATGTGGGCCGAGCTGCTCAAGTAAGACTCCCCGGACGATAAACTTACGAGGAGGGACAGAGTTAAGTGAAACCAAAGGAACTAAAAGTCCACCTGCTTTGCTTGGCAATGGTGGTGGTAGCCGAGCTTATCGGCACCAAGCGCATCACCATCGGCCCCGGCGTCATGCTGTTGCTGCCCATGCTTTATGCCCTGGTGATGGGCATGTTCCTGCCGGCATTCAAAGCCGTCGACCGCGAAGACATGGAACTAGCTTCCCCGCTGATCGGCCTTTCGGTGATGTTCCTCACCGCTAAAATGGGCACCACCATCGGCCCAAACCTGGCCAAAGTGGTCTCCGCTGGTCCTGCCCTGTTGCTGCAGGAGTTGGGCAATCTGGGCACCATCTTCTTCTCCCTGCCCGTTGCCGTGCTGGTGTTCAAGATGGGACGCGAAGCCGTCGGCGCCTGCTTCTCCATCTCCCGCGAAGGCTCGCTGGCCATCGTCGGCGACCTCTACGGCCTGGACGGCCCCGAGGGCCAAGGCGTCATGGGCGCCTACATCACCGGAACCCTGCTGGGAGCTATCTTCAACGGACTAATGGTGGGGGTGATCATCAGCTTCGGCATCTTCCACCCCTATGCCCTGGCCATGGCGGCCGGCACCGGCAGCGCCTCGATGATGACCGCCGCACTGGGGCCAGTGCTGGCTGCCTATCCGGCCATGGAGGCGGAGATCAGCGCCTACGCGGCCACCAGCCAGCTGTTGACCAACGTGGACGGCCTATATATGAGCCTGTTTATGGGCGTACCGATTACCGAATGGCTCTATCGTAAACTAAAGGGACGCAAATCCATCAACACGGGGGTGAGCGCCTGATGAAGTTCAAAGACGTCTTTCGCATTTTCGTCGTTACCGCTCTGATCACCCTGGTCGGAAACTTCATCGGCTATAAGATCAATCCCATTCAGGCTATTCCCGGCATGCTGATTCTGCTGGTCATTGTCACGCTGGGTTACCTGGCCTCCAAGTATATCCCCATCAAGTTGCCCAGCATCGCCTATATCTCGGCCCTGGCTATCATCGCCTCCATTCCGGGCGTGCCTGGTGCGGACACCGTAATCAAATATGTGGGAGACATTCAGTTCCTGGCTATCTGTACTCCCATCCTGGCCTACGCCGGAATCTCCATCGGCAAGGATATGAGCAGCTTCAAGCAACAGGGCCTGAAGATCATCGTGGTGGCATTGCTCACCTTCATCGGCACCTATGTGGGCTCCGCCATCATCGCAGAGGTTGTCCTCCGGCTGACCGGCGTAATCTAGTCCTCGGCCTCGCCGACCGAAACAACAAGAACCGTCCCTCGAAACAAAAGGGACGGTTCTTCTTTTGTCGCTGGCCCTCCCCAGCACCCCCAGTCACATCTCATCGCCCCCCCCGGCGGGGCCAAAATTCCTCCCCAGCGCTTCACTTACCCACCATGCGCTTTACCAACAGGCGAATGATGGTGTTGACGGCCGGCACTTTGTTGCGGCCGCTGGGCAGTATGATCGCCGGGATCATGGCCAACAGGTACAGCACCAGCGCCACCGCCAGCTCCCCATACATCTTCTGGCGCAGCAGCCGCACAGCCTCGATTCCCATCAGTGTCAGAAACAGCAACGCGATCAGTATTCTCATTGCTCATCCCTCCGTGGTTTCCCGAAGACCATCGCTCCCAGCAGAATCACCAGCGGCAGCCCAACTGCAAACAAGGGCGCATAGTAAGGCCAGGTTTCCGTTATGAACACATGGCTCTCGGCAAAGCCATGCTGAAAATCGGTAATGGATAGTATCACCATCAACACCCCGACGGGTAGGATCAGCGGCTGATGCGAGCGCAGCCCGCAGAGTTCAGCGATGGCGGCTGCCGCGCCATAAAGCAATACGGACACCTTAACGAAGCCCATGGTCAGGAAGCTGACGGCGCTGATGATCTCCAGTCGCGTGAAAACTTCACCCACCGAGATCAGTCTGGTGGCGGTGAATGAAGGGAAGACCACGTTCTCAATTGCAGCCCCCAGCACAGCGATGTTGCGAAAGGTGGACATGGTCAACACCAGTCCGGCCAAAAGCAGCCCGCCCAGCACTGGCTTGCGTGTGTCGCACTTGGCTGGCAGATGCGGCAGCATCATCAGGAAGACGACGCTCTCGGCAAAGGGAAACATACCCGCGCTGTGCGCCACAGCCAGCAGCTGCTTGCCGCCTACGTCGATTAGCGGCAAGAAGTTCTCGGGAATCATCTCGCCCAACAGCGCCACAAAGGTTGACAATTCAAGCAGAATGATCAGCGGGAGGAGGATGGTGGTCGAGCGGGCGAGGGTGTCAACCCCCTTGCTGACGGCATAGGCAGCTACCAGCCCCAACGGGATGCCGAACCAGATGGCAGGTGTTGCCTGCAACATAGTGATCTCAAAGTAATCTTCAAAGTTTCCCAGCACCAATCCGCCCAGCTGCAGCATGAACCAGATGAATAGCAGTGACGGAATTGCTCCCAGGATTCGTCCAAACACCTGCTGCGACGCCTGCACCAGATTCTGGTGTTGAAAGCGTTTGGACAATGTAGTGAACAGCAAGGCGATCAGCAGGCCTTCCACTGTTCCCAGTGCCATTGCAATCCAACCACTGCGCACCGCGATGTTGGTTGAACCAAGCACCAGTGACGAGCCGAATGTATAGGCGGTTACCAGGATGGTCAACTGGGAGGGGGAGATCGTATCTCTATTCATCTGGCACACTCCTCTTCGGCCTTAATGCCAACCTGCGCAACTCGTGTTACACCACTGTCCCAGCTCGTCTATCTATTCGGATGATTGCTGGCACCGATCAGCCCATATCTGTCCACGTGAGTCCTCACCGCGATTTCAATCTGCAACTTACTGAACGTTTCCGGCCACGTCTCCTTCAGCTGTTTCCATGCCTGCGGCTGCTTTGCCCTCAGTTTATCTCCAAAGCCAAAGATATCGGTTTGCTGCTGCTGCGCCTTGGCAATCGCCGCCGCAACTTCGTGTTGCACCGCAGCCGCATATTGAGCTTCCACTTGTTCTAGGCTCTCGATGGAAGTCAGGTTGTCGTCGCCCTCCTGTGAGCCAATCTGGGCACTGGCCTGCAGCAAGACGCTGACCTTCGGCGTGTCGCCGTCCATTTCAACCTTGATGTTGCTCTTAGTAGCCACTATCTCCAAATCCACCAGCTGTCCGCTCTCCGGCATCCTGATATTGACGATGCCCGAGTCCACCTCGCCGACCACCCAACGATACCCTCTTGATTCGGTCAAATCGAGGGTTCCCACCATTCTGTCATCCAGAAAGATCGCCGTACCCACCAGACGCAAAATCCGCTCTGGGACGCTCCCTTGTTCTGGCGACACCTTGCTGCCTACAAACGATCTATCATCTCCAACCGAGGCGGCCGTGACTGAATCGACCAGACTGGCCACCGGCTGCAGCCCGGGGAGTGAGGCCAGGCTGCGACGGAAGTGCTGCAGCTTGGATAGCCCTATGGAGGACGTGGCCATCGACGCGTTCAGCAGTTTGGCCAGCCCCACGCCAGGGACGCGCTCGAACTCGGTGACCGAGTAGATAACATCCTTCGCCTTGCCCGTGGCCACCAACAGTTGCAGGTCTGGCCGGAACTCCTCGTCGCGCACCAGCAGGTCTATCACCGGATAGACCCCTCTTTCGGCCAACGTCCTGCCGATGATCACCACCCGGTCGTGCGAAAAGAACAGCCTGCGGCTGGAGATGGTAGTGGCCTTGCGGACGGCATCGAAGACAGAGTTGCCGGTGGTCGTGACCACCGCGAACGGCCTGCCGCCGCTGGCGGCGTTCACAGTGCCCACTCCAGACGGCCTCACCACCTGGGCGGTCACCTCGTACATCCCCGGTTCCGGGGCCAAGTCGATTCCTAATGCCGAGACGATGCCGAGTTCGCTAATCTCCACCCTATCGCGGCAGCCTCCGGCGGAGCACAGTGTGCCCAGCAGGGCTAGCATCAGCAGCAGGCGGGTGCGAGTGTTCAAGACCTATCCCTCCTTGGCTTAGCAGATGCTGCAAATCTCCGCTTCTCTTGCGATGGCAGGGCCTGGGGGCGCTGGCGCATCATCCACAGCGGTGCCCGCACAAACAGATCCTTCTGGCCAGACGCACTGAACGGTGCCCACGGCCAAAGGTACAGCACGCCAAAGGATCGCAGGCTGCAGAGATGCACCAGCAAGAACAGGGCGGCAATCAGCATGCCAAACAATCCACTGAAGCCTGCGACGATGGTCAGCAGAAAGCGCAGAATGGTCGATGCATCCCCGTGTGGTGTGATCACAAAGGATGAAAGCGAGGTCAACGCAGCCACAATGATCGCTGGTGCCCCAAACAATCCGGCTTGAATCGCCGCCTGTCCAATTACCAGTGTGCCCACAATGCTCACCGCCTGACCGATATTGGCCGGCAGGCGCAGGCTTGCTTCCCGCACAATCTCAAAGATGAGGATGACTAACAGCATTTCCAAGTAGGCGGGGAAGGGGGTGCCCTCGGCTGTAGCCGACATAGTCACCAACAGCGGCGTGGGAATCAGCTCCTGATGATAGCTGACCAATGCCACATATAACGCTGGCAAAGCGGTGGCCACCAACAGCGCTACGAAGCGGATCAGCCTGACCAAGCTGGAGTATAAGGTGCGCGAGTAATAGTCTTCCGGCGTTTGCAGCCCTTCCGCAAACAACATGGGAACCGTCAGCACCAGCGGTGTTCCGTCAATAACAATGCCCACCCGTCCCTCCTGCAACTTGGCGATAACCACATCCGGCCGCTCGCTGTTTCCCACCTGCGCAAAGATCGACCAGGGGTTATCCTCAATCAGCTGCTCGATATAGCCCGATTCCAGGATACTGTCGATGCGGATCCGCGACAGTCGGTGCTTCACCTCCTGCACCAGTTCGTCCTGCACCAACTTCCGTATGTAGATAATGCCCACCTGGGTGTGGCTTCTTTCCCCAATGGTCATCCTTTCCAACACCAAATCCTTGTTCCGCATCCATCTGCGCAGCAATGATACATTGGTGATCAAGTTTTCGGTAAAGCTCGCCCGCGGTCCACGCACTGGCCGCTCAGTATTTGGTTCCATGATCGGGCGTTCCGGCGACTGGGCGGTGCTAAGAATTATCGCCAGGTCTGCGCGGTCCACCAGCACTAGGCAGTCCCCGTTGAGCACGCTTTGCTCTAGGCTGAGCACATCACTCGAGTAGGCCAGGCCACCCACTTGCAGCACAGAGCTGCCCAACAGTTCAACCAAAGGCCGTCCTGCCTTCACCTTGGGCAACCCGCCGATGGTCAAAAGCAGCGGCTGCAACACCAGTTCCCCGATGATATCCTGCTTGTTCAGGCTGTCGATATAGACCAACGCTGCCTGCGTCGGCGGCACCGTCCGCAGCGACAAACGCTGGATCGTCAGATCATCCCCAGCAATATCCGCAAAATAGGCCAGGTCGTGCTCCAGCTTGCCCGCCAGTTGCGGCGGCGGCTCACTCGCTTTGGATTGTCTCATCAGCAACGCAGCCAACTTGCGCTTGAGAAAGCCAAACACGCCCCAGCCCCCTCCGGCATCCCGTTCCACTTATTGTTTCCAACCCGCGGGGGCCATATCCACCGCACTCCCTACACCGCGCGTTGATCCGGACCAGCAGGAACATGGTTCTTCGCTTCGGTGCGATCGCTGAACGGAAACAGGCACCTAACCCTTAGTGGCCTACTCACACACAAAGCCGTTAGGCGAAAGGAAGGAATTCATTACCTAAAGCACCCAAGTTGAGACTAGAGGTGCGGAGGAGAGCGTTTGTTTTGCACTTATGTTCTGCTGCAGCAAAAAGACGGCTTCTGGCTTGCGCCAGTTGCCGTCTGCTGTGGTCATCCGGGACTGTTAATGTAGTAGTAGCCCCTTCTTGTTACTCTGTATTCAAGTCGCTATCCTGCACCCAAAGGAGACCTTCCCCACGCCGTTCCGCTGGATTTCCTCAGCCTCTCGGCAGTACAATTACCCCTATTCTTCCCTAGACCTACCCCGCACTTGCCGCAAAGCTTCAATTATACTATCCAATGCTTCTTTGGGTATCTTCAAGTCCTTGGCCTTGCGGGCAAGCTGCACGTAAGCCAGGCCGTCTTGCTCCCTCAGAAACTCCTGAATGTCGTCGGGCAGTACATTATTTAATTCCGCGAGAGGGAACAGCGTCGTCTCGTCGAAAAAGATATCTATAGGGACTTTGAATGCGTCGGCAATGTTTTTCATGATGCCTATGGTCGGTTCGCGAGTCTCCCGCTCCAGTTCGGATATATAAGAACGTGAGACGCCAGCCCTCTCTGCCAACTCCGCTTGGGCCCAGTTCTTCAGTTGTCGCAAATGCCTTATCTTCTTGCCTAGTGAAACACGCATACAAATCCCTCCAGTGTTGCCTTACATTCTGCTTTTTGCGCGCCTTTCACCAAGCCCTGATGACACGGCCTCCAACGCCTATTGCAGTTTACCACTGGTGGCCTAGGGGTGTCCATAGGGCTGAAGTCCTATGAAAGGGGGTTGTCTTTTGATCAGGATAACTCTTGACTGTAACTAGCAATTGATGGATAATTGACACAACAATTATCTTTTTTTTCACTCAAATGACACTATAGTGTCGAGGCGTGATTGATTAGTTCTAGGAGATAGTCATTTAATGCACCAACAAGCCTTATAACGACAAGAATGGAAGGAGTGTACGCAAGTTGAGTAAGAAGGTTAAACGCACTTTGGTTGCCGCTTTGCTGACCATTGCCTTACTACTCCCAATGGTTCCGGGAGTCAGAGGTGATGTTCCCAACTTCAAGGATGTCCCCGGTCATTGGGCAGAGTACAACATCGGAAATTGGTTGCGCATGGGGCTGGCCGGCGGATATCCTGACGGAACCTTCAGGCCTGATCAAGTTGTCAACAGGGCAGAATTCATTTCCTTTCTCAATAGGGCCTTTGGGTATACCGCAACAGGGGAGATATCCTTCTCGGATGTATCTCCGACAGATTGGTTCTATGGTGAAGTAGTAAGAGCAGTTGAGGCAGGATACGTAGCTGGTTTTGAGGATGGCACCTTCCGTCCTCATCAACCTATCAGCCGCATAGACGCCGCCGAGATGCTTCACGTTGCCATCAAGCTGCATCTCAAAGAATTTCAGGATGCGCTGAATGACTATCTCGACATAGACCTCTTGTCTGAAGAGCAAAGAGTGGCAGCGAACGCACTGGTGAGCACTGGTCTCATGGTTGGTCCAGCTCCGAACATGTTTGCGCCGCATGCCGCGATGACCAGGGCACAGACCGTTGCCATCCTAGACCGTGCCGCAGGAGAGATCTACCGGGTAGCAGGCACATACGGTCCCGAAGATGAAGTGCAGATCGTCAACAGGAACGTCACCGTCAGTGTAACCGGAGTTACACTACGTAATATGCTCATCAACGGAAACCTCTATCTAACCGAAGGCATCGGCGACGGTGAAGTTACCCTTCACAACGTTGTTGTTGAAGGAGACACCATAGTGGCCGGTGGCGGGCCAAATAGTATTCACAACACAGGGGAGACCAGCCTCCCTTACGTTATCATCATCGACCCCAACAACGTCGTCAGTGTGGTTTACCTTGATGACAGCAGCAGTGACTATGTGGTTTGGCACTCTGGTGGGTCCTATCAGGGTGGTCAAAGCACCGCCTCCATGACCCTTTCCAGCAACATACCCCCGGGCTCTCAAGTCCAGTTCGTGGGCAACTTCACGCACATCGACGTCAACTCGCCTGACATCACCGTGAGTATGGGGCCGGGGTCGACTGCTGAGAGCGTTTCAATGGGACCTGATGCCCAAAACAGCGCCTTCAATATGGTGGGGGCTACGGTAGGCACCTTTACTCTCGATGCGACTGCCAACCTACATATGGACGAGACCTCACATATTGACGTCCTCAACACTTCTGAAAACTCAACTGGTTCAGATATCACAGTGATTGGTGGAAGCTCCATCGGTACGATGAACGTTGACGCCACAATCACCGCTCATCTGGATGATGTCTCTCATATAGACGCTCTAAACGACAACTCAGATGACTCCGATTATGACGTCATTGGAGGCAGCTGGATCGGCAAGAAGCCTCCGTCGCCTCCTGATGATGACCCACCGTACACACCTCCGAGTAAGACCACCTACGCGTTTGAATACACCCTGCCGGGAGCAATAACGGCAGAAGAGAGCTACCAGATACCGGTGACCATTAAGCCCGCCAAGGCAGGGGACATCGGTTATGCCAGCGTGCGCTTTGACGTTGAGGTAACCACGCCCGACGGAGCGAACGTACAGCTTCTGGCCGAGGATACTAACGGAGTGGTGCATGACGTAGCCCAGATCGGTTACTGGGGACCGTATAGTGGCTTCCCGATCGACAAGGACTACACCGCCACCACCGACTTCACCGCCATCTTCTCCGCTCCTGGCGAGTACATCATCAGCTTTAAGCTGGTCGACGTGGAGAACGCAGGTGCAGTAATAGCAGCAGGAAGCGTTACGGTAGAGGTCATTGCAGCAGAAGCGCCTGGCCAGCTCGTTCTGGAAGGGGCGGAAGAGGTCACAGCTTCTGACGCACTGGTCTACTACACCGTGCGCTGGTACGGGGACAACCAAGACGATCTATATGCAGGTCTTTCCGGAGCCAGCTTTGCCTGGACCATGAAACTGGGCGACGAGGTACTGGAAGACGAGTTATATGAATTTGACCAGATCAAAGCAGCCGGCAAGGTGTGGGAGCATCCAGACGGAGACAGCATTTGCGTAAGCATCTCCGAGCGGTACAGAGAGGCCGGCACCTATACCCTGACCGGTATCCTCAGCCATCCCAGCGGCTGGCAGCAGACAGTCACCAAGACGGTAACTGTTACCCTGCCGCCGGTAGAGCTAGCTCTCACAGAGCCGGTAGTTCACGATGCAGAGCAGAAGACCATAGTTTACACCTTCAACGAAGAGTTCAAGCTGATCCGAGAGTTTGACCAGCCGTGGGAAATAAAGGCCTCAGACTTTGAGGCCGAAAATGCAGGACTGTTCCAGATCTTCATACTGGGCGATGACTACAGCTATGATTACCCCGACAGTATGAGAGGCACAGTCACGGATGTTGCCTGGGATGGCAACGCTAAGACCCTAACCCTCACCTACGAAGGTGAGCTGGAGCCTGGCACCTACTTGGTAGACACCTGGGGCTACACCATTGCTAGCTTGGATGATGTGGCCATTGATGCAGAAGCCAACTTCCCTCATGCTGTGTTTACAGTAGAGGC
This sequence comes from Bacillota bacterium, assembly GCA_050949055.1. Classification (GTDB taxonomy): domain Bacteria; phylum Bacillota; class UBA994; order UBA5500; family UBA5500; genus JAEZJZ01. The sequence goes on from JBMNFA010000009.1 coordinate 606,191, forward strand.
CGATCCGGTCCAGGAAGCATTGGAACAGCTGGTAGCGGATACTTCCATAACTGTCACCTATGTTGACAATGGCATGGAAGCCTCCTTCGATGACGAAATCGAGGTGCCAGACGTCATTCAAGGTTACAAGATTGACGTACTAGTAACCTTAGACGTGGAATTACCAGAAGACGCAAGAGTAACCATCCTGTACAACGGTCTTGAAACCGCAGCCAAAGCAGTCCAGATATCTGGCACTGAAATTTGGCTGAGCGACTTGGTGCTTGGAGGTAACCCAGCAGACTTTGAGTCTGGTCCGGCAGCCACCTGGACCGTGTTGATCAGTGGCAACGCAGATCAGCTGACGGTCAACGGTACCATTGAGAGCATTATCTCAAACGACGGTTTTGCAACGCAGATCGTCCTGGCAGCCGCAGGCTTTGAGTTCACTGTACCGGACACCACCGCTCCCGTACTGGAAAGTGTCACTCCGGAGAGAGGCGATGTACACCTCAGCTTTGGCGAGAGCTTCGTCCTCAGCGTAGACGCTTCTGACGAGCATCTCTATGAGCTGGAGATCGACCACAACCTGGAAGGCGTACTGCCCGAGTTCAGCGTCTACGCTGACGAGGAGAACCCTTACGGCAGCGCTGAAGACAAGGCAGCCTTCGAGAGCTACGGCGTGACAGTCACCTACGCCGCAGCTAAGCAGGAATGGACCATCGACTTCGGTCAAACAGTCACCGACTTGTTTGTAGCCAAAGGCGATGTCCGATTCTACATCGTGCTCATAGACGAGGCGGGGAACACCTGGGGTAGCATGGATCCCACTACCCCGGCAAACACCTTTGCCTACAGCCTCACCCAGGAAGCCCCGGTAGCTTCCACCTACGAGTTCGACTACAGCCTGCCTAGTGAGATAACGGCAGAAGAGAGCTACCAGATACCGGTGACCATCCGGCCCGCTGAGGTCGGGGACATCGGTTATGCCAGCGTACGCTTCGACGTCGAGGTAACCACACCCGCCGGAGGGAGCGTACAGCTTCTGGCCGAGGATACTAACGGAGTGGTGCATGACGTAGCCCAGATCGGTTACTGGGGACCGTATAGTGGCTTCCCGATCGACAAGGACTACACCGCCAGCACCGACTTCACCGCCATCTTCTCCGCTCCTGGCGAGTACACCATCAGCTTTAAGCTGGTCGACGTGGAGAACGCAGGTACAGTAATAGCAGCAGGAAGCGTTACGGTAGAGGTCATTGCAGCAGAAGCGCCTGGCCAGCTCGTTCTGGAAGGGGCGGAAGAGGTCACAGCTTCTGACGCACTGGTCTACTACACCGTGCGCTGGTACGGGGACAACCAAGACGATCTATATGCAGGTCTTTCCGGAGCCAGCTTTGCCTGGACCATGAAACTGGGCGACGAGGTACTGGAAGACGAGTTATATGACTTTGACCAGATCAAAGCAGCCGGCAAGGTGTGGGAGCATCCAGACGGAGACAGCATTTGCGTAAGCATCTCCGAGCGGTACAGAGAGGCCGGCACCTATACCCTGACCGGTATCCTCAGCCATCCCAGCGGCTGGCAGCAGACAGTCACCAAGACGGTAACTGTTACCCTGCCGCCGGTAGAGCTAGCTCTCACAGAGCCGGTAGTTCACGATGCAGAGCAGAAGACCATAGTTTACACCTTCAACGAAGAGTTCAAGCTGATCCGAGAGTTTGACCAGCCGTGGGAAATAAAGGCCTCAGACTTTGAGGCCGAAAATGCAGGACTGTTCCAGATCTTCATACTGGGCGATGACTACAGCTATGATTACCCCGACAGTATGAGAGGCACAGTCACGGATGTTGCCTGGGATGGCAACGCTAAGACCCTAACCCTCACCTACGAAGGTGAGCTGGAGCCTGGCACCTACTTGGTAGACACCTGGGGCTACACCATTGCTAGCTTGGATGATGTGGCCATTGATGCAGAAGCCAACTTCCCTCATGCTGTGTTTACAGTAGAGGCCGATCCGGTCCAGGAAGCATTGGAACAGCTGGTAGCGGATACTTCCATAACTGTCACCTATGTTGACAATGGCATGGAAGCCTCCTTCGATGACGAAATCGAGGTGCCAGACGTCATTCAAGGTTACAAGATTGACGTACTAGTAACCTTAGACGTGGAATTACCAGAAGACGCAAGAGTAACCATCCTGTACAACGGTCTTGAAACCGCAGCCAAAGCAGTCCAGATATCTGGCACTGAAATTTGGCTGAGCGACTTGGTGCTTGGAGGTAACCCAGCAGACTTTGAGTCTGGTCCGGCAGCCACCTGGACCGTGTTGATCAGTGGCAACGCAGATCAGCTGACGGTCAACGGTACCATTGAGAGCATTATCTCAAACGACGGTTTTGCAACGCAGATCGTCCTGGCAGCCGCAGGCTTTGAGTTCACTGTACCGGACACCGCCGCTCCCGTACTGGAAAGTGTCACTCCGGAGAGAGGCGATGTACACCTCAGCTTTGGCGAGAGCTTCGTCCTCAGCGTAGACGCTTCTGACGAGCATCTCTATGAGCTGGAGATCGACCACAACCTGGAAGGCGTACTGCCCGAGTTCAGCGTCTACGCTGACGAGGAGAACCCTTACGGCAGCGCTGAAGACAAGGCAGCCTTCGAGAGCTACGGCGTGACAGTCACCTACGCCGCAGCCCAGCAGAAGTGGACCATCGACTTTGGTCAAACAGTCACCGACTTGTTTGTAACCAAAGGCGATGTCCGATTCTACATCGTGCTCATAGACGAGGCGGGGAACACCTGGGGTAGCATGGATCCCACTACCCCGGCAAACACCTTTGCCTACAGCCTCACCCAGGAAGCCCCGGTAGCTTCCACCTACACATTCGACTACACCCTGCCGGGGGCAATAACGGCAGAAGAGAGCTACCAGATACCGGTGACCATCCAGCCCGCTGAGGTAGGAGACATCGGTTATGCCAGCGTGCGCTTTGACGTTGAGGTAACCACGCCCGCCGGAGCGAACGTACAGCTTCTGGCCGAGGATACTAACGGAGTGGTGCATGACGTAGCCCAGATCGGTTACTGGGGACCGTATAGTGGCTTCCCGATCGACAAGGACTACACCGCCACCACCGACTTCACCGCCATCTTCTCCGCTCCTGGCGAGTACACCATCAGCTTTAAGCTGGTCGACGTGGAGAACGCAGGTACAGTAATAGCAGCAGGAAGCGTTACGGTAGAGGTCATTGCAGCAGAAGCGCCTGGCCAGCTCGTTCTGGAAGGGGCGGAAGAGGTCACAGCTTCTGACGCACTGGTCTACTACACCGTGCGCTGGTACGGGGACAACCAAGACGATCTATATGCAGGTCTTTCCGGAGCCAGCTTTGCCTGGACCATGAAACTGGGCGACGAGGTACTGGAAGACGAGTTATATGAATTTGACCAGATCAAAGCAGCCGGCAAGGTGTGGGAGCATCCAGACGGAGACAGCATTTGCGTAAGCATCTCCGAGCGGTACAGAGAGGCCGGCACCTATACCCTGACCGGTATCCTCAGCCATCCCAGCGGCTGGCAGCAGACAGTCACCAAGACGGTAACTGTTACCCTGCCGCCGGTAGAGCTAGCTCTCACAGAGCCGGTAGTTCACGATGCAGAGCAGAAGACCATAGTTTACACCTTCAACGAAGAGTTCAAGCTGATCCGAGAGTTTGACCAGCCGTGGGAAATAAAGGCCTCAGACTTTGAGGCCGAAAATGCAGGACTGTTCCAGATCTTCATACTGGGCGATGACTACAGCTATGATTACCCCGACAGTATGAGAGGCACAGTCACGGATGTTGCCTGGGATGGCAACGCTAAGACCCTAACCCTCACCTACGAAGGTGAGCTGGAGCCTGGCACCTACTTGGTAGACACCTGGGGCTACACCATTGCTAGCTTGGATGATGTGGCCATTGATGCAGAAGCCAACTTCCCTCATGCTGTGTTTACAGTAGAGGCCGATCCGGTCCAGGAAGCATTGGAACAGCTGGTAGCGGATACTTCCATAACTGTCACCTATGTTGACAATGGCATGGAAGCCTCCTTCGATGACGAAATCGAGGTGCCAGACGTCATTCAAGGTTACAAGATTGACGTACTAGTAACCTTAGACGTGGAATTACCAGAAGACGCAAGAGTAACCATCCTGTACAACGGTCTTGAAACCGCAGCCAAAGCAGTCCAGATATCTGGCACTGAAATTTGGCTGAGCGACTTGGTGCTTGGAGGTAACCCAGCAGACTTTGAGTCTGGTCCGGCAGCCACCTGGACCGTGTTGATCAGTGGCAACGCAGATCAGCTGACGGTCAACGGTACCATTGAGAGCATTATCTCAAACGACGGTTTTGCAACGCAGATCGTCCTGGCAGCCGCAGGCTTTGAGTTCACTGTACCGGACACCACCGCTCCCGTACTGGAAAGTGTCACTCCGGAGAGAGGCGATGTACACCTCAGCTTTGGCGAGAGCTTCGTCCTCAGCGTAGACGCTTCTGACGAGCATCTCTATGAGCTGGAGATCGACCACAACCTGGAAGGCGTACTGCCCGAGTTCAGCGTCTACGCTGACGAGGAGAACCCTTACGGCAGCGCTGAAGACAAGGCAGCCTTCGAGAGCTACGGCGTGACAGTCACCTACGCCGCAGCCCAGCAGAAGTGGACCATCGACTTTGGTCAAACAGTCACCGACTTGTTTGTAACCAAAGGCGATGTCCGATTCTACATCGTGCTCATAGACGAGGCGGGGAACACCTGGGGTAGCATGGATCCCACTACCCCGGCAAACACCTTTGCCTACAGCCTCACCCAGGAAGCCCCGGTAGCTTCCACCTACACATTCGACTACACCCTGCCGGGGGCAATAACGGCAGAAGAGAGCTACCAGATACCGGTGACCATCCAGCCCGCTGAGGTAGGAGACATCGGTTATGCCAGCGTGCGCTTCGACGTTGAGGTAACCACGCCCGCCGGAGCGAACGTACAGCTTCTGGCCGAGGATACTAACGGAGTGGTGCATGACGTAGCCCAGATCGGTTACTGGGGACCGTATAGTGGCTTCCCGATCGACAAGGACTACACCGCCACCACCGACTTCACCGCCATCTTCTCCGCTCCTGGCGAGTACACCATCAGCTTTAAGCTGGTCGACGTGGAGAACGCAGGTGCAGTAATAGCAGCAGGAAGCGTTACGGTAGAGGTCATTGCAGCAGAAGCGCCTGGCCAGCTCGTTCTGGAAGGGGCGGAAGAGGTCACAGCTTCTGACGCACTGGTCTACTACACCGTGCGCTGGTACGGGGACAACCAAGACGATCTATATGCAGGTCTTTCCGGAGCCAGCTTTGCCTGGACCATGAAACTGGGCGACGAGGTACTGGAAGACGAGTTATATGAATTTGACCAGATCAAAGCAGCCGGCAAGGTGTGGGAGCATCCAGACGGAGACAGCATTTGCGTAAGCATCTCCGAGCGGTACAGAGAGGCCGGCACCTATACCCTGACCGGTATCCTCAGCCATCCCAGCGGCTGGCAGCAGACAGTCACCAAGACGGTAACTGTTACCCCCGCTCTGCCGCCAGTATCCAGCTACGCTTTCGACTACAGCGAGCTGGCAGACGTGGTAGCAGGTGAGGACGTAGAGTCGAGCATCACCCTGAAGACCGAAGAGCTGGGTCAGGCTGGTTACGACGCGGTGAAGTTCGAGTTTGAGAGCGAGGGTCCCGGAGACGTGACCTTCACGGCAGTAGACAGCAATGGGCAAGAACACACATTCACCAACAGCGGTGTCTGGGGTCCCCCTGGTGGGTTTGAGCTGCCTGCCGAGTATGAAGCCGAAACAGAGTGGACGCTGAACTTCGCTGTTCCTGGCGAGTACACCATCAGCTTTAAGCTGGTCGACGTGGAGAACGCAGGTGCAGTAATAGCAGCAGGAAGCGTTACGGTTGAGGTCATTGCAGCAGAAGCGCCTGGCCAGCTCGTTCTGGAAGGGGCGGAAGAGGTCACAGCTTCTGACGCACTGGTCTACTACACCGTGCGCTGGTACGGGGACAACCAAGACGATCTATATGCAGGTCTTTCCGGAGCCAGCTTTGCCTGGACCATGAAACTGGGCGACGAGGTACTGGAAGACGAGTTATATGAATTTGACCAGATCAAAGCAGCCGGCAAGGTGTGGGAGCATCCAGACGGAGACAGCATTTGCGTAAGCATCTCCGAGCGGTACAGAGAGGCCGGCACCTATACCCTGACCGGTATCCTCAGCCATCCCAGCGGCTGGCAGCAGACAGTCACCAAGACGGTAACTGTTACCCCCGCTCTGCCGCCAGTATCCAGCTACGCTTTCGACTACAGCGAGCTGGCAGACGTGGTAGCAGGTGAGGACGTAGAGTCGAGCATCACCCTGAAGACCGAAGAGCTGGGTCAGGCTGGTTACGACGCGGTGAAGTTCGAGTTTGAGAGCGAGGGTCCCGGAGACGTGACCTTCACGGCAGTAGACAGCAATGGGCAAGAACACACATTCACCAACAGCGGTGTCTGGGGTCCCCCTGGTGGGTTTGAGCTGCCTGCCGAGTATGAAGCCGAAACAGAGTGGACGCTGAACTTCGCTGTTCCTGGCGAGTACATCATCAGCTTTAAGCTGGTCGACGTGGAGAACGCAGGTGCAGTAATAGCAGCAGGAAGCGTTACGGTTGAGGTCATTGCAGCAGAAGCGCCTGGCCAGCTCGTTCTGGAAGGGGCGGAAGAGGTCACAGCTTCTGACGCACTGGTCTACTACACCGTGCGCTGGTACGGGGACAACCAAGACGATCTATATGCAGGTCTTTCCGGAGCCAGCTTTGCCTGGACCATGAAACTGGGCGACGAGGTACTGGAAGACGAGTTATATGACTTTGACCAGATCAAAGCAGCCGGCAAGGTGTGGGAGCATCCAGACGGAGACAGCATTTGCGTAAGCATCTCCGAGCGGTACAGAGAGGCCGGCACCTATACCCTGACCGGTATCCTCAGCCATCCCAGCGGCTGGCAGCAGACAGTCACCAAGACGGTAACTGTTACCCCCGCTCTGCCGCCAGTATCCAGCTACGCTTTCGACTACAGCGAGCTGGCAGACGTGGTAGCAGGTGAGGACGTAGAGTCGAGCATCACCCTGAAGACCGAAGAGCTGGGTCAGGCTGGTTACGACGCGGTGAAGTTCGAGTTTGAGAGCGAGGGTCCCGGAGACGTGACCTTCACGGCAGTAGACAGCAATGGGCAAGAACACACATTCACCAACAGCGGTGTCTGGGGTCCCCCTGGTGGGTTTGAGCTGCCTGCCGAGTATGAAGCCGAAACAGAGTGGACGCTGAACTTCGCTGTTCCTGGCGAGTACATCATCAGCTTTAAGCTGGTCGACGTGGAGAACGCAGGTGCAGTAATAGCAGCAGGAAGCGTTACGGTAGAGGTCATTGCAGCAGAAGCGCCTGGCCAGCTCGTTCTGGAAGGGGCGGAAGAGGTCACAGCTTCTGACGCACTGGTCTACTACACCGTGCGCTGGTACGGGGACAACCAAGACGATCTATATGCAGGTCTTTCCGGAGCCAGCTTTGCCTGGACCATGAAACTGGGCGACGAGGTACTGGAAGACGAGTTATATGACTTTGACCAGATCAAAGCAGCCGGCAAGGTGTGGGAGCATCCAGACGGAGACAGCATTTGCGTAAGCATCTCCGAGCGGTACAGAGAGGCCGGCACCTATACCCTGACCGGTATCCTCAGCCATCCCAGCGGCTGGCAGCAGACAGTCACCAAGACGGTAACTGTTACCCCCGCTCTGCCGCCAGTATCCAGCTACGCTTTCGACTACAGCGAGCTGGCAGACGTGGTAGCAGGTGAGGACGTAGAGTCGAGCATCACCCTGAAGACCGAAGAGCTGGGTCAGGCTGGTTACGACGCGGTGAAGTTCGAGTTTGAGAGCGAGGGTCCCGGAGACGTGACCTTCACGGCAGTAGACAGCAATGGGCAAGAACACACATTCACCAACAGCGGTGTCTGGGGTCCCCCTGGTGGGTTTGAGCTGCCTGCCGAGTATGAAGCCGAAACAGAGTGGACGCTGAACTTCTCCGCTCCTGGCGAGTACACCATCAGCTTTAAGCTGGTCGACGTGGAGAACGCAGGTACAGTAATAGCAGCAGGAAGCGTTACGGTTGAGGTCATTGCAGCAGAAGCGCCTGGCCAGCTCGTTCTGGAAGGGGCGGAAGAGGTCACAGCTTCTGACGCACTGGTCTACTACACCGTGCGCTGGTACGGGGACAACCAAGACGATCTATATGCAGGTCTTTCCGGAGCCAGCTTTGCCTGGACCATGAAACTGGGCGACGAGGTACTGGAAGACGAGTTATATGACTTTGACCAGATCAAAGCAGCCGGCAAGGTGTGGGAGCATCCAGACGGAGACAGCATTTGCGTAAGCATCTCCGAGCGGTACAGAGAGGCCGGCACCTATACCCTGACCGGTATCCTCAGCCATCCCAGCGGCTGGCAGCAGACAGTCACCAAGACGGTAACTGTTACCCCCGCTCTGCCGCCAGTATCCAGCTACGCTTTCGACTACAGCGAGCTGGCAGACGTGGTAGCAGGTGAGGACGTAGAGTCGAGCATCACCCTGAAGACCGAAGAGCTGGGTCAGGCTGGTTACGACGCGGTGAAGTTCGAGTTTGAGAGCGAGGGTCCCGGAGACGTGACCTTCACGGCAGTAGACAGCAATGGGCAAGAACACACATTCACCAACAGCGGTGTCTGGGGTCCCCCTGGTGGGTTTGAGCTGCCTGCCGAGTATGAAGCCGAAACAGAGTGGACGCTGAACTTCGCTGTTCCTGGCGAGTACATCATCAGCTTTAAGCTGGTCGACGTGGAGAACGCAGGTGCAGTAATAGCAGCAGGAAGCGTTACGGTAGAGGTCATTGCAGCAGAAGCGCCTGGCCAGCTCGTTCTGGAAGGGGCGGAAGAGGTCACAGCTTCTGACGCACTGGTCTACTACACCGTGCGCTGGTACGGGGACAACCAAGACGATCTATATGCAGGTCTTTCCGGAGCCAGCTTTGCCTGGACCATGAAACTGGGCGACGAGGTACTGGAAGACGAGTTATATGACTTTGACCAGATCAAAGCAGCCGGCAAGGTGTGGGAGCATCCAGACGGAGACAGCATTTGCGTAAGCATCTCCGAGCGGTACAGAGAGGCCGGCACCTATACCCTGACCGGTATCCTCAGCCATCCCAGCGGCTGGCAGCAGACAGTCACCAAGACGGTAACTGTTACCCCCGCTCTGCCGCCAGTATCCAGCTACGCTTTCGACTACAGCGAGCTGGCAGACGTGGTAGCAGGTGAGGACGTAGAGTCGAGCATCACCCTGAAGACCGAAGAGCTGGGTCAGGCTGGTTACGACGCGGTGAAGTTCGAGTTTGAGAGCGAGGGTCCCGGAGACGTGACCTTCACGGCAGTAGACAGCAATGGGCAAGAACACACATTCACCAACAGCGGTGTCTGGGGTCCCCCTGGTGGGTTTGAGCTGCCTGCCGAGTATGAAGCCGAAACAGAGTGGACGCTGAACTTCTCCGCTCCTGGCGAGTACACCATCAGCTTTAAGCTGGTCGACGTGGAGAACGCAGGTACAGTAATAGCAGCAGGAAGCGTTACGGTTGAGGTCATTGCAGCAGAAGCGCCTGGCCAGCTCGTTCTGGAAGGGGCGGAAGAGGTCACAGCTTCTGACGCACTGGTCTACTACACCGTGCGCTGGTACGGGGACAACCAAGACGATCTATATGCAGGTCTTTCCGGAGCCAGCTTTGCCTGGACCATGAAACTGGGCGACGAGGTACTGGAAGACGAGTTATATGACTTTGACCAGATCAAAGCAGCCGGCAAGGTGTGGGAGCATCCAGACGGAGACAGCATTTGCGTAAGCATCTCCGAGCGGTACAGAGAGGCCGGCACCTATACCCTGACCGGTATCCTCAGCCATCCCAGCGGCTGGCAGCAGACAGTCACCAAGACGGTAACTGTTACCCCCGCTCTGCCGCCAGTATCCAGCTACGCTTTCGACTACAGCGAGCTGGCAGACGTGGTAGCAGGTGAGGACGTAGAGTCGAGCATCACCCTGAAGACCGAAGAGCTGGGTCAGGCTGGTTACGACGCGGTGAAGTTCGAGTTTGAGAGCGAGGGTCCCGGAGACGTGACCTTCACGGCAGTAGACAGCAATGGGCAAGAACACACATTCACCAACAGCGGTGTCTGGGGTCCCCCTGGTGGGTTTGAGCTGCCTGCCGAGTATGAAGCCGAAACAGAGTGGACGCTGAACTTCGCTGTTCCTGGCGAGTACATCATCAGCTTTAAGCTGGTCGACGTGGAGAACGCAGGTGCAGTAATAGCAGCAGGAAGCGTTACGGTAGAGGTCATTGCAGCAGAAGCGCCTGGCCAGCTCGTTCTGGAAGGGGCGGAAGAGGTCACAGCTTCTGACGCACTGGTCTACTACACCGTGCGCTGGTACGGGGACAACCAAGACGATCTATATGCAGGTCTTTCCGGAGCCAGCTTTGCCTGGACCATGAAACTGGGCGACGAGGTACTGGAAGACGAGTTATATGACTTTGACCAGATCAAAGCAGCCGGCAAGGTGTGGGAGCATCCAGACGGAGACAGCATTTGCGTAAGCATCTCCGAGCGGTACAGAGAGGCCGGCACCTATACCCTGACCGGTATCCTCAGCCATCCCAGCGGCTGGCAGCAGACAGTCACCAAGACGGTAACTGTTACCCCCGCTCTGCCGCCAGTATCCAGCTACGCTTTCGACTACAGCGAGCTGGCAGACGTGGTAGCAGGTGAGGACGTAGAGTCGAGCATCACCCTGAAGACCGAAGAGCTGGGTCAGGCTGGTTACGACGCGGTGAAGTTCGAGTTTGAGAGCGAGGGTCCCGGAGACGTGACCTTCACGGCAGTAGACAGCAATGGGCAAGAACACACATTCACCAACAGCGGTGTCTGGGGTCCCCCTGGTGGGTTTGAGCTGCCTGCCGAGTATGAAGCCGAAACAGAGTGGACGCTGAACTTCGCTGTTCCTGGCGAGTACATCATCAGCTTTAAGCTGGTCGACGTGGAGAACGCAGGTACAGTAATAGCAGCAGGAAGCGTTACGGTAGAGGTCATTGCAGCAGAAGCGCCTGGCCAGCTCGTTCTGGAAGGGGCGGAAGAGGTCACAGCTTCTGACGCACTGGTCTACTACACCGTGCGCTGGTACGGGGACAACCAAGACGATCTATATGCAGGTCTTTCCGGAGCCAGCTTTGCCTGGACCATGAAACTGGGCGACGAGGTACTGGAAGACGAGTTATATGACTTTGACCAGATCAAAGCAGCCGGCAAGGTGTGGGAGCATCCAGACGGAGACAGCATTTGCGTAAGCATCTCCGAGCGGTACAGAGAGGCCGGCACCTATACCCTGACCGGTATCCTCAGCCATCCCAGCGGCTGGCAGCAGACAGTCACCAAGACGGTAACTGTTACCCCCGCTCTGCCGCCAGTATCCAGCTACGCTTTCGACTACAGCGAGCTGGCAGACGTGGTAGCAGGTGAGGACGTAGAGTCGAGCATCACCCTGAAGACCGAAGAGCTGGGTCAGGCTGGTTACGACGCGGTGAAGTTCGAGTTTGAGAGCGAGGGTCCCGGAGACGTGACCTTCACGGCAGTAGACAGCAATGGGCAAGAACACACATTCACCAACAGCGGTGTCTGGGGTCCCCCTGGTGGGTTTGAGCTGCCTGCCGAGTATGAAGCCGAAACAGAGTGGACGCTGAACTTCGCTGTTCCTGGCGAGTACATCATCAGCTTTAAGCTGGTCGACGTGGAGAACGCAGGTGCAGTAATAGCAGCAGGAAGCGTTACGGTAGAGGTCATTGCAGCAGAAGCGCCTGGCCAGCTCGTTCTGGAAGGGGCGGAAGAGGTCACAGCTTCTGACGCACTGGTCTACTACACCGTGCGCTGGTACGGGGACAACCAAGACGATCTATATGCAGGTCTTTCCGGAGCCAGCTTTGCCTGGACCATGAAACTGGGCGACGAGGTACTGGAAGACGAGTTATATGACTTTGACCAGATCAAAGCAGCCGGCAAGGTGTGGGAGCATCCAGACGGAGACAGCATTTGCGTAAGCATCTCCGAGCGGTACAGAGAGGCCGGCACCTATACCCTGACCGGTATCCTCAGCCATCCCAGCGGCTGGCAGCAGACAGTCACCAAGACGGTAACTGTTACCCTGCCGCCGGTAGAGCTAGCTCTCACAGAGCCGGTAGTTCACGATGCAGAGCAGAAGACCATAGTTTACACCTTCAACGAAGAGTTCAAGCTGATCCGAGAGTTTGACCAGCCGTGGGAAATAAAGGCCTCAGACTTTGAGGCCGAAAATGCAGGACTGTTCCAGATCTTCATACTGGGCGATGACTACAGCTATGATTACCCCGACAGTATGAGAGGCACAGTCACGGATGTTGCCTGGGATGGCAACGCTAAGACCCTAACCCTCACCTACGAAGGTGAGCTGGAGCCTGGCACCTACTTGGTAGACACCTGGGGCTACACCATTGCTAGCTTGGATGATGTGGCCATTGATGCAGAAGCCAACTTCCCTCATGCTGTGTTTACAGTAGAGGCCGATCCGGTCCAGGAAGCATTGGAACAGCTGGTAGCGGATACTTCCATAACTGTCACCTATGTTGACAATGGCATGGAAGCCTCCTTCGATGACGAAATCGAGGTGCCAGACGTCATTCAAGGTTACAAGATTGACGTACTAGTAACCTTAGACGTGGAATTACCAGAAGACGCAAGAGTAACCATCCTGTACAACGGTCTTGAAACCGCAGCCAAAGCAGTCCAGATATCTGGCACTGAAATTTGGCTGAGCGACTTGGTGCTTGGAGGTAACCCAGCAGACTTTGAGTCTGGTCCGGCAGCCACCTGGACCGTGTTGATCAGTGGCAACGCAGATCAGCTGACGGTCAACGGTACCATTGAGAGCATTATCTCAAACGACGGTTTTGCAACGCAGATCGTCCTGGCAGCCGCAGGCTTTGAGTTCACTGTACCGGACACCACCGCTCCCTCGCTGGACGGTGTCACTCCGGCCGAAGGCAACGTACACCTCAGCTTTGGCGAGAGCTTCGTCCTCAGCGTAGACGCTTCTGACGAGCATCTCTATGAGCTGGAGATCGACCACAACCTGGAAGGCGTACTGCCCGAGTTCAGCGTCTACGCCGACGAGAATAATCCTTACGGCAGCGACGACGACAAGGCAGCCTTCGAGGGCTGCGGCGTAGAAGTCACTTACGACGCGGACGAGCAGAAGTGGACCATCGACTTCGGTCAAACAGTCACCGAGCAGTTTGTAACCAAAGGCGATGTCCGGTTCTACATCGTGCTCATAGACGAGGCGGGGAACACCTGGGGCAGCATGTATGAAGTCACCCCAGAGAACACCTTTGCCTACAACATCACCCAGGCAGAGCCCCGGTAGCTTCCACCTATGAATTCGTCTACAGCCTGCCTAGTGAGATAACGGCGGAAGAGAGCTACCAGATACCGGTGACCATCCGGCCCGCTGAGGTAGGAGACATCGGTTATGCCAGCGTGCGCTTCGACGTCGAGGTAACCACGCCCGACGGAGCGAACGTACAGCTTCTGGCCGAGGATACTAACGGAGTGGTGCATGACGTAGCCCAGATCGGTTACTGGGGACCGTATAGTGGCTTCCCGATCGACAAGGACTACACCGCCACCACCGACTTCACCGCCATCTTCTCCGCTCCTGGCGAGTACACCATCAGCTTTAAGCTGGTCGACGTGGAGAACGCAGGTGCAGTAATAGCAGCAGGAAGCGTTACGGTTGAGGTCATTGCAGCAGAAGCGCCTGGCCAGCTCGTTCTGGAAGGGGCGGAAGAGGTCACAGCTTCTGACGCACTGGTCTACTACACCGTGCGCTGGTACGGGGACAACCAAGACGATCTATATGCAGGTCTTTCCGGAGCCAGCTTTGCCTGGACCATGAAACTGGGCGACGAGGTACTGGAAGACGAGTTATATGACTTTGACCAGATCAAAGCAGCCGGCAAGGTGTGGGAGCATCCAGACGGAGACAGCATTTGCGTAAGCATCTCCGAGCGGTACAGAGAGGCCGGCACCTATACCCTGACCGGTATCCTCAGCCATCCCAGCGGCTGGCAGCAGACAGTCACCAAGACGGTAACTGTTACCCTGCCGCCGGTAGAGCTAGCTCTCACAGAGCCGGTAGTTCACGATGCAGAGCAGAAGACCATAGTTTACACCTTCAACGAAGAGTTCAAGCTGATCCGAGAGTTTGACCAGCCGTGGGAAATAAAGGCCTCAGACTTTGAGGCCGAAAATGCAGGACTGTTCCAGATCTTCATACTGGGCGATGACTACAGCTATGATTACCCCGACAGTATGAGAGGCACAGTCACGGATGTTGCCTGGGATGGCAACGCTAAGACCCTAACCCTCACCTACGAAGGTGAGCTGGAGCCTGGCACCTACTTGGTAGACACCTGGGGCTACACCATTGCTAGCTTGGATGATGTGGCCATTGATGCAGAAGCCAACTTCCCTCATGCTGTGTTTACAGTAGAGGCCGATCCGGTCCAGGAAGCATTGGAACAGCTGGTAGCGGATACTTCCATAACTGTCACCTATGTTGACAATGGCATGGAAGCCTCCTTCGATGACGAAATCGAGGTGCCAGACGTCATTCAAGGTTACAAGATTGACGTACTAGTAACCTTAGACGTGGAATTACCAGAAGACGCAAGAGTAACCATCCTGTACAACGGTCTTGAAACCGCAGCCAAAGCAGTCCAGATATCTGGCACTGAAATTTGGCTGAGCGACTTGGTGCTTGGAGGTAACCCAGCAGACTTTGAGTCTGGTCCGGCAGCCACCTGGACCGTGTTGATCAGTGGCAACGCAGATCAGCTGACGGTCAACGGTACCATTGAGAGCATTATCTCAAACGACGGTTTTGCAACGCAGATCGTCCTGGCAGCCGCAGGCTTTGAGTTCACTGTACCGGACACCACCGCTCCCTCGCTGGACGGTGTCACTCCGGCCGAAGGCAACGTACACCTCAGCTTTGGCGAGAGCTTCGTCCTCAGCGTAGACGCTTCTGACGAGCATCTCTATGAGCTGGAGATCGACCACAACCTGGAAGGCGTACTGCCCGAGTTCAGCGTCTACGCCGACGAGGAGAACCCTTACGGCAGCGACGACGACAAGGCAGCCTTCGAGGGCTGCGGCGTAGAAGTCACCTACGACGCGGACGAGCAGAAGTGGACCATCGACTTCGGTCAAACAGTCACCGAGCTAGTTTGTAACCAAAGGCGATGTCCGGTTCTACATCGTGCTCATAGACGAGGCGGGGAACACCTGGGGCAGCATGTATGAAGTCACCCCGGAGAACACCTTTGCCTACAACATCACCCAGGCAGAGCCCCGGTAGCTTCCACCTACGAATTCGACTACACCCTGCCGGGTGAGATAACGGCGGAAGAGAGCTACCAGATACCGGTGACCATCCGGCCCGCTGAGGTAGGAGACATCGGTTATGCCAGCGTGCGCTTCGACGTCGAGGTAACCACGCCCGCCGGAGCGAACGTACAGCTTCTGGCCGAGGATACTAACGGAGTGGTGCATGACGTAGCCCAGATCGGTTACTGGGGACCGTATAGTGGCTTCCCGATCGACAAGGACTACACCGCCACCACCGACTTCACCGCCATCTTCTCCGCTCCTGGCGAGTACACCATCAGCTTTAAGCTGGTCGACGTGGAGAACGCAGGTGCAGTAATAGCAGCAGGAAGCGTTACGGTAGAGGTCATTGCAGCAGAAGCGCCTGGCCAGCTCGTTCTGGAAGGGGCGGAAGAGGTCACAGCTTCTGACGCACTGGTCTACTACACCGTGCGCTGGTACGGGGACAACCAAGACGATCTATATGCAGGTCTTTCCGGAGCCAGCTTTGCCTGGACCATGAAACTGGGCGACGAGGTACTGGAAGACGAGTTATATGAATTTGACCAGATCAAAGCAGCCGGCAAGGTGTGGGAGCATCCAGACGGAGACAGCATTTGCGTAAGCATCTCCGAGCGGTACAGAGAGGCCGGCACCTATACCCTGACCGGTATCCTCAGCCATCCCAGCGGCTGGCAGCAGACAGTCACCAAGACGGTAACTGTTACCCCCGCTCTGCCGCCAGTATCCAGCTACGCTTTCGACTACAGCGAGCTGGCAGACGTGGTAGCAGGTGAGGACGTAGAGTCGAGCATCACCCTGAAGACCGAAGAGCTGGGTCAGGCTGGTTACGACGCGGTGAAGTTCGAGTTTGAGAGCGAGGGTCCCGGAGACGTGACCTTCACGGCAGTAGACAGCAATGGGCAAGAACACACATTCACCAACAGCGGTGTCTGGGGTCCCCCTGGTGGGTTTGAGCTGCCTGCCGAGTATGAAGCCGAAACAGAGTGGACGCTGAACTTCGCTGTTCCTGGCGAGTACACCATCAGCTTTAAGCTGGTCGACGTGGAGAACGCAGGTGCAGTAATAGCAGCAGGAAGCGTTACGGTTGAGGTCATTGCAGCAGAAGCGCCTGGCCAGCTCGTTCTGGAAGGGGCGGAAGAGGTCACAGCTTCTGACGCACTGGTCTACTACACCGTGCGCTGGTACGGGGACAACCAAGACGATCTATATGCAGGTCTTTCCGGAGCCAGCTTTGCCTGGACCATGAAACTGGGCGACGAGGTACTGGAAGACGAGTTATATGAATTTGACCAGATCAAAGCAGCCGGCAAGGTGTGGGAGCATCCAGACGGAGACAGCATTTGCGTAAGCATCTCCGAGCGGTACAGAGAGGCCGGCACCTATACCCTGACCGGTATCCTCAGCCATCCCAGCGGCTGGCAGCAGACAGTCACCAAGACGGTAACTGTTACCCCCGCTCTGCCGCCAGTATCCAGCTACGCTTTCGACTACAGCGAGCTGGCAGACGTGGTAGCAGGTGAGGACGTAGAGTCGAGCATCACCCTGAAGACCGAAGAGCTGGGTCAGGCTGGTTACGACGCGGTGAAGTTCGAGTTTGAGAGCGAGGGTCCCGGAGACGTGACCTTCACGGCAGTAGACAGCAATGGGCAAGAACACACATTCACCAACAGCGGTGTCTGGGGTCCCCCTGGTGGGTTTGAGCTGCCTGCCGAGTATGAAGCCGAAACAGAGTGGACGCTGAACTTCGCTGTTCCTGGCGAGTACATCATCAGCTTTAAGCTGGTCGACGTGGAGAACGCAGGTGCAGTAATAGCAGCAGGAAGCGTTACGGTTGAGGTCATTGCAGCAGAAGCGCCTGGCCAGCTCGTTCTGGAAGGGGCGGAAGAGGTCACAGCTTCTGACGCACTGGTCTACTACACCGTGCGCTGGTACGGGGACAACCAAGACGATCTATATGCAGGTCTTTCCGGAGCCAGCTTTGCCTGGACCATGAAACTGGGCGACGAGGTACTGGAAGACGAGTTATATGACTTTGACCAGATCAAAGCAGCCGGCAAGGTGTGGGAGCATCCAGACGGAGACAGCATTTGCGTAAGCATCTCCGAGCGGTACAGAGAGGCCGGCACCTATACCCTGACCGGTATCCTCAGCCATCCCAGCGGCTGGCAGCAGACAGTCACCAAGACGGTAACTGTTACCCCCGCTCTGCCGCCAGTATCCAGCTACGCTTTCGACTACAGCGAGCTGGCAGACGTGGTAGCAGGTGAGGACGTAGAGTCGAGCATCACCCTGAAGACCGAAGAGCTGGGTCAGGCTGGTTACGACGCGGTGAAGTTCGAGTTTGAGAGCGAGGGTCCCGGAGACGTGACCTTCACGGCAGTAGACAGCAATGGGCAAGAACACACATTCACCAACAGCGGTGTCTGGGGTCCCCCTGGTGGGTTTGAGCTGCCTGCCGAGTATGAAGCCGAAACAGAGTGGACGCTGAACTTCTCCGCTCCTGGCGAGTACACCATCAGCTTTAAGCTGGTCGACGTGGAGAACGCAGGTACAGTAATAGCAGCAGGAAGCGTTACGGTTGAGGTCATTGCAGCAGAAGCGCCTGGCCAGCTCGTTCTGGAAGGGGCGGAAGAGGTCACAGCTTCTGACGCACTGGTCTACTACACCGTGCGCTGGTACGGGGACAACCAAGACGATCTATATGCAGGTCTTTCCGGAGCCAGCTTTGCCTGGACCATGAAACTGGGCGACGAGGTACTGGAAGACGAGTTATATGACTTTGACCAGATCAAAGCAGCCGGCAAGGTGTGGGAGCATCCAGACGGAGACAGCATTTGCGTAAGCATCTCCGAGCGGTACAGAGAGGCCGGCACCTATACCCTGACCGGTATCCTCAGCCATCCCAGCGGCTGGCAGCAGACAGTCACCAAGACGGTAACTGTTACCCCCGCTCTGCCGCCAGTATCCAGCTACGCTTTCGACTACAGCGAGCTGGCAGACGTGGTAGCAGGTGAGGACGTAGAGTCGAGCATCACCCTGAAGACCGAAGAGCTGGGTCAGGCTGGTTACGACGCGGTGAAGTTCGAGTTTGAGAGCGAGGGTCCCGGAGACGTGACCTTCACGGCAGTAGACAGCAATGGGCAAGAACACACATTCACCAACAGCGGTGTCTGGGGTCCCCCTGGTGGGTTTGAGCTGCCTGCCGAGTATGAAGCCGAAACAGAGTGGACGCTGAACTTCGCTGTTCCTGGCGAGTACATCATCAGCTTTAAGCTGGTCGACGTGGAGAACGCAGGTGCAGTAATAGCAGCAGGAAGCGTTACGGTAGAGGTCATTGCAGCAGAAGCGCCTGGCCAGCTCGTTCTGGAAGGGGCGGAAGAGGTCACAGCTTCTGACGCACTGGTCTACTACACCGTGCGCTGGTACGGGGACAACCAAGACGATCTATATGCAGGTCTTTCCGGAGCCAGCTTTGCCTGGACCATGAAACTGGGCGACGAGGTACTGGAAGACGAGTTATATGACTTTGACCAGATCAAAGCAGCCGGCAAGGTGTGGGAGCATCCAGACGGAGACAGCATTTGCGTAAGCATCTCCGAGCGGTACAGAGAGGCCGGCACCTATACCCTGACCGGTATCCTCAGCCATCCCAGCGGCTGGCAGCAGACAGTCACCAAGACGGTAACTGTTACCCCCGCTCTGCCGCCAGTATCCAGCTACGCTTTCGACTACAGCGAGCTGGCAGACGTGGTAGCAGGTGAGGACGTAGAGTCGAGCATCACCCTGAAGACCGAAGAGCTGGGTCAGGCTGGTTACGACGCGGTGAAGTTCGAGTTTGAGAGCGAGGGTCCCGGAGACGTGACCTTCACGGCAGTAGACAGCAATGGGCAAGAACACACATTCACCAACAGCGGTGTCTGGGGTCCCCCTGGTGGGTTTGAGCTGCCTGCCGAGTATGAAGCCGAAACAGAGTGGACGCTGAACTTCGCTGTTCCTGGCGAGTACATCATCAGCTTTAAGCTGGTCGACGTGGAGAACGCAGGTACAGTAATAGCAGCAGGAAGCGTTACGGTAGAGGTCATTGCAGCAGAAGCGCCTGGCCAGCTCGTTCTGGAAGGGGCGGAAGAGGTCACAGCTTCTGACGCACTGGTCTACTACACCGTGCGCTGGTACGGGGACAACCAAGACGATCTATATGCAGGTCTTTCCGGAGCCAGCTTTGCCTGGACCATGAAACTGGGCGACGAGGTACTGGAAGACGAGTTATATGACTTTGACCAGATCAAAGCAGCCGGCAAGGTGTGGGAGCATCCAGACGGAGACAGCATTTGCGTAAGCATCTCCGAGCGGTACAGAGAGGCCGGCACCTATACCCTGACCGGTATCCTCAGCCATCCCAGCGGCTGGCAGCAGACAGTCACCAAGACGGTAACTGTTACCCCCGCTCTGCCGCCAGTATCCAGCTACGCTTTCGACTACAGCGAGCTGGCAGACGTGGTAGCAGGTGAGGACGTAGAGTCGAGCATCACCCTGAAGACCGAAGAGCTGGGTCAGGCTGGTTACGACGCGGTGAAGTTCGAGTTTGAGAGCGAGGGTCCCGGAGACGTGACCTTCACGGCAGTAGACAGCAATGGGCAAGAACACACATTCACCAACAGCGGTGTCTGGGGTCCCCCTGGTGGGTTTGAGCTGCCTGCCGAGTATGAAGCCGAAACAGAGTGGACGCTGAACTTCGCTGTTCCTGGCGAGTACATCATCAGCTTTAAGCTGGTCGACGTGGAGAACGCAGGTGCAGTAATAGCAGCAGGAAGCGTTACGGTAGAGGTCATTGCAGCAGAAGCGCCTGGCCAGCTCGTTCTGGAAGGGGCGGAAGAGGTCACAGCTTCTGACGCACTGGTCTACTACACCGTGCGCTGGTACGGGGACAACCAAGACGATCTATATGCAGGTCTTTCCGGAGCCAGCTTTGCCTGGACCATGAAACTGGGCGACGAGGTACTGGAAGACGAGTTATATGACTTTGACCAGATCAAAGCAGCCGGCAAGGTGTGGGAGCATCCAGACGGAGACAGCATTTGCGTAAGCATCTCCGAGCGGTACAGAGAGGCCGGCACCTATACCCTGACCGGTATCCTCAGCCATCCCAGCGGCTGGCAGCAGACAGTCACCAAGACGGTAACTGTTACCCTGCCGCCGGTAGAGCTAGCTCTCACAGAGCCGGTAGTTCACGATGCAGAGCAGAAGACCATAGTTTACACCTTCAACGAAGAGTTCAAGCTGATCCGAGAGTTTGACCAGCCGTGGGAAATAAAGGCCTCAGACTTTGAGGCCGAAAATGCAGGACTGTTCCAGATCTTCATACTGGGCGATGACTACAGCTATGATTACCCCGACAGTATGAGAGGCACAGTCACGGATGTTGCCTGGGATGGCAACGCTAAGACCCTAACCCTCACCTACGAAGGTGAGCTGGAGCCTGGCACCTACTTGGTAGACACCTGGGGCTACACCATTGCTAGCTTGGATGATGTGGCCATTGATGCAGAAGCCAACTTCCCTCATGCTGTGTTTACAGTAGAGGCCGATCCGGTCCAGGAAGCATTGGAACAGCTGGTAGCGGATACTTCCATAACTGTCACCTATGTTGACAATGGCATGGAAGCCTCCTTCGATGACGAAATCGAGGTGCCAGACGTCATTCAAGGTTACAAGATTGACGTACTAGTAACCTTAGACGTGGAATTACCAGAAGACGCAAGAGTAACCATCCTGTACAACGGTCTTGAAACCGCAGCCAAAGCAGTCCAGATATCTGGCACTGAAATTTGGCTGAGCGACTTGGTGCTTGGAGGTAACCCAGCAGACTTTGAGTCTGGTCCGGCAGCCACCTGGACCGTGTTGATCAGTGGCAACGCAGATCAGCTGACGGTCAACGGTACCATTGAGAGCATTATCTCAAACGACGGTTTTGCAACGCAGATCGTCCTGGCAGCCGCAGGCTTTGAGTTCACTGTACCGGACACCACCGCTCCCTCGCTGGACGGTGTCACTCCGGCCGAAGGCAACGTACACCTCAGCTTTGGCGAGAGCTTCGTCCTCAGCGTAGACGCTTCTGACGAGCATCTCTATGAGCTGGAGATCGACCACAACCTGGAAGGCGTACTGCCCGAGTTCAGCGTCTACGCCGACGAGAATAATCCTTACGGCAGCGACGACGACAAGGCAGCCTTCGAGGGCTGCGGCGTAGAAGTCACTTACGACGCGGACGAGCAGAAGTGGACCATCGACTTCGGTCAAACAGTCACCGAGCAGTTTGTAACCAAAGGCGATGTCCGGTTCTACATCGTGCTCATAGACGAGGCGGGGAACACCTGGGGCAGCATGTATGAAGTCACCCCAGAGAACACCTTTGCCTACAACATCACCCAGGCAGAGCCGGTAGCTTCCACCTATGAATTCGTCTACAGCCTGCCTAGTGAGATAACGGCGGAAGAGAGCTACCAGATACCGGTGACCATCCGGCCCGCTGAGGTAGGAGACATCGGTTATGCCAGCGTGCGCTTCGACGTCGAGGTAACCACGCCCGACGGAGCGAACGTACAGCTTCTGGCCGAGGATACTAACGGAGTGGTGCATGACGTAGCCCAGATCGGTTACTGGGGACCGTATAGTGGCTTCCCGATCGACAAGGACTACACCGCCACCACCGACTTCACCGCCATCTTCTCCGCTCCTGGCGAGTACACCATCAGCTTTAAGCTGGTCGACGTGGAGAACGCAGGTGCAGTAATAGCAGCAGGAAGCGTTACGGTTGAGGTCATTGCAGCAGAAGCGCCTGGCCAGCTCGTTCTGGAAGGGGCGGAAGAGGTCACAGCTTCTGACGCACTGGTCTACTACACCGTGCGCTGGTACGGGGACAACCAAGACGATCTATATGCAGGTCTTTCCGGAGCCAGCTTTGCCTGGACCATGAAACTGGGCGACGAGGTACTGGAAGACGAGTTATATGACTTTGACCAGATCAAAGCAGCCGGCAAGGTGTGGGAGCATCCAGACGGAGACAGCATTTGCGTAAGCATCTCCGAGCGGTACAGAGAGGCCGGCACCTATACCCTGACCGGTATCCTCAGCCATCCCAGCGGCTGGCAGCAGACAGTCACCAAGACGGTAACTGTTACCCTGCCGCCGGTAGAGCTAGCTCTCACAGAGCCGGTAGTTCACGATGCAGAGCAGAAGACCATAGTTTACACCTTCAACGAAGAGTTCAAGCTGATCCGAGAGTTTGACCAGCCGTGGGAAATAAAGGCCTCAGACTTTGAGGCCGAAAATGCAGGACTGTTCCAGATCTTCATACTGGGCGATGACTACAGCTATGATTACCCCGACAGTATGAGAGGCACAGTCACGGATGTTGCCTGGGATGGCAACGCTAAGACCCTAACCCTCACCTACGAAGGTGAGCTGGAGCCTGGCACCTACTTGGTAGACACCTGGGGCTACACCATTGCTAGCTTGGATGATGTGGCCATTGATGCAGAAGCCAACTTCCCTCATGCTGTGTTTACAGTAGAGGCCGATCCGGTCCAGGAAGCATTGGAACAGCTGGTAGCGGATACTTCCATAACTGTCACCTATGTTGACAATGGCATGGAAGCCTCCTTCGATGACGAAATCGAGGTGCCAGACGTCATTCAAGGTTACAAGATTGACGTACTAGTAACCTTAGACGTGGAATTACCAGAAGACGCAAGAGTAACCATCCTGTACAACGGTCTTGAAACCGCAGCCAAAGCAGTCCAGATATCTGGCACTGAAATTTGGCTGAGCGACTTGGTGCTTGGAGGTAACCCAGCAGACCTTGAGTCTGGTCCGGCAGCCACCTGGACCGTGTTGATCAGTGGCAACGCAGATCAGCTGACGGTCAACGGTACCATTGAGAGCATTATCTCAAACGACGGTTTTGCAACGCAGATCGTCCTGGCAGCCGCAGGCTTTGAGTTCACTGTACCGGACACCGCCGCTCCCTCGCTGGACGGTGTCACTCCGGCCGAAGGCAACGTACACCTCAGCTTTGGCGAGAGCTTCGTCCTCAGCGTAGACGCTTCTGACGAGCATCTCTATGAGCTGGAGATCGACCACAACCTGGAAGGCGTACTGCCCGAGTTCAGCGTCTACGCCGACGAGAATAATCCTTACGGCAGCGACGACGACAAGGCAGCCTTCGAGGGCTGCGGCGTAGAAGTCACTTACGACGCGGACGAGCAGAAGTGGACCATCGACTTCGGTCAAACAGTCACCGAGCAGTTTGTAACCAAAGGCGATGTCCGGTTCTACATCGTGCTCATAGACGAGGCGGGGAACACCTGGGGCAGCATGTATGAAGTCACCCCAGAGAACACCTTTGCCTACAACATCACCCAGGCAGAGCCGGTAGCTTCCACCTATGAATTCGTCTACAGCCTGCCTAGTGAGATAACGGCGGAAGAGAGCTACCAGATACCGGTGACCATCCGGCCCGCTGAGGTAGGAGACATCGGTTATGCCAGCGTGCGCTTCGACGTCGAGGTAACCACGCCCGACGGAGCGAACGTACAGCTTCTGGCCGAGGATACTAACGGAGTGGTGCATGACG
Source organism: Bacillota bacterium (assembly GCA_050949055.1). Lineage (GTDB taxonomy): Bacteria > Bacillota > UBA994 > UBA5500 > UBA5500 > JAEZJZ01. Next base: position 630,411 of record JBMNFA010000009.1, read on the forward strand.
TAGCCCAGATCGGTTACTGGGGACCGTATAGTGGCTTCCCGATCGACAAGGACTACACCGCCACCACCGACTTCACCGCCATCTTCTCCGCTCCTGGCGAGTACACCATCAGCTTTAAGCTGGTCGACGTGGAGAACGCAGGTGCAGTAATAGCAGCAGGAAGCGTTACGGTAGAGGTCATTGCAGCAGAAGCGCCTGGCCAGCTCGTTCTGGAAGGGGCGGAAGAGGTCACAGCTTCTGACGCACTGGTCTACTACACCGTGCGCTGGTACGGGGACAACCAAGACGATCTATATGCAGGTCTTTCCGGAGCCAGCTTTGCCTGGACCATGAAACTGGGCGACGAGGTACTGGAAGACGAGTTATATGACTTTGACCAGATCAAAGCAGCCGGCAAGGTGTGGGAGCATCCAGACGGAGACAGCATTTGCGTAAGCATCTCCGAGCGGTACAGAGAGGCCGGCACCTATACCCTGACCGGTATCCTCAGCCATCCCAGCGGCTGGCAGCAGACAGTCACCAAGACGGTAACTGTTACCCTGCCGCCGGTAGAGCTAGCTCTCACAGAGCCGGTAGTTCACGATGCAGAGCAGAAGACCATAGTTTACACCTTCAACGAAGAGTTCAAGCTGATCCGAGAGTTTGACCAGCCGTGGGAAATAAAGGCCTCAGACTTTGAGGCCGAAAATGCAGGACTGTTCCAGATCTTCATACTGGGCGATGACTACAGCTATGATTACCCCGACAGTATGAGAGGCACAGTCACGGATGTTGCCTGGGATGGCAACGCTAAGACCCTAACCCTCACCTACGAAGGTGAGCTGGAGCCTGGCACCTACTTGGTAGACACCTGGGGCTACACCATTGCTAGCTTGGATGATGTGGCCATTGATGCAGAAGCCAACTTCCCTCATGCTGTGTTTACAGTAGAGGCCGATCCGGTCCAGGAAGCATTGGAACAGCTGGTAGCGGATACTTCCATAACTGTCACCTATGTTGACAATGGCATGGAAGCCTCCTTCGATGACGAAATCGAGGTGCCAGACGTCATTCAAGGTTACAAGATTGACGTACTAGTAACCTTAGACGTGGAATTACCAGAAGACGCAAGAGTAACCATCCTGTACAACGGTCTTGAAACCGCAGCCAAAGCAGTCCAGATATCTGGCACTGAAATTTGGCTGAGCGACTTGGTGCTTGGAGGTAACCCAGCAGACTTTGAGTCTGGTCCGGCAGCCACCTGGACCGTGTTGATCAGTGGCAACGCAGATCAGCTGACGGTCAACGGTACCATTGAGAGCATTATCTCAAACGACGGTTTTGCAACGCAGATCGTCCTGGCAGCCGCAGGCTTTGAGTTCACTGTACCGGACACCGCCGCTCCCTCGCTGGACGGTGTCACTCCGGCCGAAGGCAACGTACACCTCAGCTTTGGCGAGAGCTTCGTCCTCAGCGTAGACGCTTCTGACGAGCATCTCTATGAGCTGGAGATCGACCACAACCTGGAAGGCGTACTGCCCGAGTTCAGCGTCTACGCCGACGAGAATAATCCTTACGGCAGCGACGACGACAAGGCAGCCTTCGAGGGCTGCGGCGTAGAAGTCACTTACGACGCGGACGAGCAGAAGTGGACCATCGACTTCGGTCAAACAGTCACCGAGCAGTTTGTAACCAAAGGCGATGTCCGGTTCTACATCGTGCTCATAGACGAGGCGGGGAACACCTGGGGCAGCATGTATGAAGTCACCCCAGAGAACACCTTTGCCTACAACATCACTCAGGATGAAGAATACGTCACAGGCAGCATCGCCTGGGATCCTGGCAAGACCGGCGGAGCTGACGTGAATGTAACCGTACTAGACAACACCATCACCTTCGACGGCGAGATCGCCTGGTACCCAGAAGACCTCGGCCTCGGTCGGGCAGCCGGTAACCGGGTTGGTGTAGAGATCATCGCCCCTGAGGGTTTTGACGCCAGCGCGGCGGTGGTAACCATCGGTGGTAACGACTACGCCTTCGGTGATGACCGCTTCTTCTGGTACCCGTTGGTGAGCGCAGCTGGACAGGAGTTCACCGCCACGGTGGTCTGGAACTCCGCCTCCACCCAGGTTTTCACCGTCAAGGTAGCCGGAACAGCAACCTTAGAAGAAGAACACGTTACTGGCAGCATCGCCTGGGATCCTGGCAAGACCGGCGGAGCTGACGTGAATGTAACCGTACTAGGCAACACCATCACCTTCGACGGCGAGATCGCCTGGTACCCAGAAGACCTCGGCCTCGGTCGGGCAGCCGGTAACCGGGTTGGTGTAGAGATCATCGCCCCTGAGGGTTTTGACGCCAGCGCGGCGGTGGTAACCATCGGTGGTAACGACTACCCCTTCGGTGATGACCGCTTCTTCTGGTACCCGTTGGTGAGCGCAGCTGGACAGGAGTTCACCGCCACGGTGGTCTGGAACTCCGCCTCCACCCAGGTCTTCACGGTAAAGATCAGTGACGACGCAAACCTAGCGCCAGCAGGCATTCAGCGCACCGTTAACAGCGTTACGCAGGATCCTGGCAATACCGGTGGCAGTGAGATCGACTATAGCTTCGATCCAACAACCAACACCCTGACCATCTCTGATGGCACGGTGCCATACGTCGAGGCAACTGGGGACGGCTTCCCGCCGAGCAGTGGCAACTGGGTCGGCGTAGCCATCAAGGCCCCTGCGGGCTTCAGTGGCGACATCGCCGGGTTGAGGATCGACGGCACCGAATACACCGGAGACATCCTGTCCGCGGAAGAGCAGGCCAGAGGCGAGCTCTGGTACTACTTCAAGGCGACAGCAGAGGATGCCACTCATACCCTGGTCATCAAGTGGTCCGATGCCTATGCTGAGGAGACGATCATCGTCAAGACCAGCGGGTTGACGCTCGAAGCGGAGTCGCACTCAGCCTACACTCTGGCCATTGACGTTCCTGAATACCTCAACGTAGGCGAGGCAACTGCATTCACGGTTACTACCAGCAGCGATGGGAACGGCAACAGCAGCCTGACTGCAATCTACGAATACACCGTAACTGGCGGTGGCGGTAGTCTGGAATACAAAGATGACCACGGCACCTGGCAGCCCCTGCCGCTCAGTGGGCAGTTCGGGCCGTCTGGAGGCTTCCAGCTAACACCTAATTACCAAGCTACAACTGAACTGCGGTTCACTCCGAATGAGACTGCTGAGTATTCGGTAAGCATAATCCTCCGCACGCTTGGCGATGCCCCAGCTGAACTGTGTAGTGCTACCGCTGAAGTAATTACCGTGGGGCGCAATACCGCCCGGCTAACGGCAATCCCAACCGTGATTGCCGGGTTCAAGACCTACTCGGCTGCAGTGCATGGCGTCAATATCCCAGGGGCCCACACCTGGACTCTGGAAGACCGCAACAACTACAAGCATCTCATCGATGCTACCGGTGACGAAGAGTATCTCACGCTGGAGAACCCTGAGGGTCAAACCACACTGTATGTTTTCGACGCACTGAACCTGCTAATCGGCAAGTGCATCCTGGATACTGACCAAGCATACGACCGGGATTCCGTTGCACTGGATACTGCAATGGACCCAGAGGCATGTATCAGCGTGATCAAGACAGAGACTTTCGGACTGACGACCTTCACGGTCACCGTGCATGGCACCAACCTGGTAGGCGCCACCAGCTGGACCTTGGGTGATGTGACACAAGAGAAGTTGGAGATTGGTTCTTCACAGGAGCGGAGCGACGGAACTACAGGCGACAGCACGCTGCTTCTGGTGTTCGACCAGTTCGGCCTGGTTCTTGCCGAGTATGAAGTCACTGACAGCTGCGAAATGGCAGTGGTCCCGCTGTCCACCAGCGTCGAACCAAAAGCGATTATCACGTCCATTGCGACTATTGTGCCCGGCGTTGACTGGAACACCTTCACTGTTACAGTCCACGGCACCAATCTTCTAAATGCTGCCAATTGGACGCTCGTGGACCCGAGTTGGGAGCGGCTAGACTTCGGCGAAGAGCACACCTGGGAAACGAAAGCAGAGAGCGTGTCGTTGTTCGTGTTTGACCACGATGGGGCGATCATTGGCGAGTACAGCATAGAAGTGCGTGACTATACCAATGAGCTGGTTGAACTCACGCCGGTTGTCGGAGACCGCTATACGCTTAGACTCCGGGTGGCGGCAGGCGACGAACCAATTGACGGCGCCTTGGTTGAGGTATCCGGACAGGAGCCGGCGCTAACAACCGGTGGTATGATCACCTTCAGCCTGCCAGCTGGCCAAACCTACTGGTACAGAGTCAGCAAGGACGGGTTCAGCCCGGTTGAAGCTAGCGTAGTCCTTGACGAGGACAAAGAGGTGCACGTAGACTTGACAGCTGTCTATGCAGTGACGTTCACGGTGAAGACTGCTACAGCGGGAGGTGAAGGAGAGGCCCTTGCTGGGGCAACCGTCGAAATCACGCTGGATGGTGTCTCCTATCAGTCCCTGACCACGGACTCAAATGGAGTGGTACAGTTCTTACTGCCTAGTGGTGAGGACTACGTCTTCAGTGTGTTCAAAGCAGGTTATGTCACAGTTGGTGAGGCATTTGCAGTAACGGACTCCAGCACGAGTTTCACTGTTACGCTCAATGCCGCTCAATACGAGGTAACGTTTAAGGTGCTGGATGACAATGGTGAAGTGGTTAGTGGAGCAACGATCAAGATTGATGGAACGGAAGTGGGCACAACCGATGCGGAGGGCCAGCTAAGCCTAACGCTCGCTCATGGCACCCACCAATACCAAGTCAGCAAGGCAGGCTATGTCACAGTCGTAGAGTCGTTTGACGTTACCGACTCCAGCGATAATGTCAATGTCACGCTGACTGCCGCTGAATACTCTATCATCTTCGCCGTCACAGACGAGAATGGTCAAGCGGTTAGTGGCGCAGCGGTCAAGATTGATGGAGCGGAAGTGGGCACAACCAATGCGGCGGGCCAGCTAAGCCTTACGCTGACCCATGGCACCCACAACTACGAGGTTAATAGGGCGGGCTATCACCCGGCCAGCGGCTCATTCCAGATTGTGGCTCCTGGCGAGAGCGTCGAAGTCACTCTGAATGCAATTCCGTACAGTGTGATCTTTAGGGTGACTGCAGCCGATGGAGAATCTGCCATCGCTGATGCTACCGTCGAAATCACTGTGGATGGGGTGGTTCACCACGCTGACAGGACCGATTCGAATGGGCTAGCCAAATTCACCCTGACTATCGGCGACAGCTACGCCTACACAGTGAGCAAGGAAGGCTATCTGTCAGCCAGTCGCTCTTTCGCTGTAGCCGATGATCAAGAAATACATGTCAAGCTGAACGCAGAGGAAGCAGATCGGTACAATGTAACGTTCAGGGTTACCGCCGTCCATGAAGATGGAGAACCCATCCATGATGCGCGAGTGTCTATCTTGGGCCAGGATGAACCTCTCTCCACTGATGAGGCTGGCGGGGCTGCGATTGCGCTACCAGAAGGGGAGTACCAGTACAGCGTGCAGGCCGAAGGCTATCTTGACAGCGTTGGAGAGTTCACCGTCGACGCTGATGCCCACGTGTCTGTCATCATGGTGCCGCTCCATGGCATCACTTTCGAGGTACAGGTGAGAGACTTTGCCGGTCCAGTTGCTGGAGTCTCGATCCTGGTTTATGACGTGCAGACTGAGACACTTTCTGCGGCCATGGACAGCGACGAGCAGGGCATGGCCCGCACTGAACTGCCAAATGGAAGCTATCGCTATACTGCTTCCCATATCGATTACGACACAGCTGCAGGCGAGTTTGTCGTTCAGGGCGAAGCGCTTAGCGTGACCGTGCAGCTTGACGAAAAAACCTATCCGGTGAAGTTCGAAGTGTGGGACGGAAGCGAACGCGTACGCAATGCAGAGGTTACGGTTGTATCTGCGACTGGCACCTCGGCAACCGGTTACACGTCTTCTTCGGGAGATGCAGCCGTATTCCAGCTGTCAAATGGAACCTATGACTATATTGTCGAGGCGGAAGGCTACTTCATCCAGGAAGGCACGATCAGCGTGTTCCGCGAAGGCGTTGACGAGCAAGTAGAACTGGTAAGGCCGACCGCGACCATCACGGTCAGCAAACAGCTGATTCCACTCGTGGGCGATGAGTATATAGTCACAGTGCACCAGACCAATGTTCCCGGGTGTGCGTACTTTAAGGTGGGTGACAACGTAGTTCCTTTAGATACCAGTGCTCCCCCCTATTATTCCTATGCAAGCGTCGTTGTCTCGCTTTACGATGGCTCAGGCAACCTGCTGGCAACCTGTGAGCTGAGTGACGAGTGTATTGAAGAGGTAGTAACGCTCACCCTTGTCTAGCCAATTCCACACAGCAGAGCAGGTGTGGTTGTGTAACCACAGCCACACCTGCTAGCACACAGACAAGCTTACTGAAGATAGATGACAGGAGGTGGTTTCCCAACCGGCAGCTTACTAGAGTAGTAGTACAGTACTATACTTTATAAAGGAGGTACAGGTGTGAAGAGTTCGTCAAGGGGACGCTTAGTGGTAATGCTTGTCTTGCTTCTTTGCGTCAGTATGCTGTTCGGCTCGCTGGCGCATGCAGACACAGGCTCAGTGGATATTCCCGATACGTTCATTATCATCGGGAACCGCTGCATCGAATTCAACCCATACTGGATACGCGTGCTTTCCACAAACGACGAACGGTCGGAGCTTGTCAACCAAATCATGACCGAGCTACAACAGGAGGGGTGGGATCCTCTCTCCGTTCCCCTCTACTGGAAACTCAACAAGAACGACAAGATAAAAGACCTTCGAGCTGATTTGGCAGAGCTCTCCCCGGAAGAAGCAGAACAGGTTCTTGACCAGATTATCGCTGTCATCCCCGGAGAGGGAGTGGCTCTCGCGGCCGTGAAGGCCGCAGACGCGAAGACCCTGATAGCATACTTCACCGGTCCCGTGGGCGACGTGATCAGCGATGAATCCTTCACGGTCACTGTCGGTGAGAATGCTGTAGGTGTTCAGACTGGTTTTGACCCGGAAGAAAGGGAAGTCAGCTTGACGCTGGACCTTGACAGCGTTCAGGCTGGTGGCCGGGTAACTGTAGGCTTTGAGGGCCAAGCAGTTGAGACAGATATCATAGTTGTAACCAATGAAGACGAGCTCGAGTTTGCGTTAGATCAAGACTGGGTGAACTCCATCTGTTTAGTAGCAGGCGAGTATGAGGGCTATGAGTCCGATGAACACTCCCTGTTCACAAGGATCGGAGCGAACTCAGTGGTTGTGTATGATTCAACGGGCATCGCTATCGCTCTGGGGTGCCAAAAGATTACATCAACAGGGATTGATAATATAGCAGGGCAGACGGTGATCAAGGATTACGTCCTCAATAGACCGGTTGCCATTGCCACAGGGAGTAACATAAGTGCAAGATTCCCTACTGCCAAGATATCGTTCTCTCCTGACCAACCCAGTTGGGACGAGACCCAGATCACTCTGGGCAACAATGTGGTGTTGTTTGCTATTATTGCTGAAGTAAACGCAGCGGAATCGCAGTCCGCAATGCAGGCAGCTTTGATCGAGTATGCAGAAGGACTCAAGCTAGACCTAACCGCCTATAACGCCCTCGCTGAGGGACGGCGAGAATCCGTTGCAGGCTTTGTGATGGAGAACAGAGACAACGTTCATGATGGACGTTTTGGGCAGGTGGCTGATGTTAAGGCCGCCTTTGAAGCCGGGGTTGCTTATCAGACGGCCATTCAGAGCTTCGCTAACGCTGTCAACAGTCAGGATGGTTTGACAGTCGCCGACGTAGAAGCGATGAAAGACGCCTATAAGGCCATGGGTGAGTTCCAGAATGTGTCCAGCGACCCGCAGTTGGTGCAAGTCATCGGTATACTGCAGGCCTATCTGGATCTTGACGCCGTGAACCAAGAGGCTATCTCCGAGCACCTGCTGCTCAAGATCGGCCTCATGGGCGGCGATAGCTGGAAGCGTGACGCCATACTCTTGGCTCTGGCGGAACTGGTAGACGATACCACTCCGCCACAGTTCACCGATGTTCATCCGGCTAGGGGTACAGTCGTTCTTGGGCCGGAAGAGACCTTTGTCTGGACTATCATCGCCTCAGATGCCAATCTCTACGAGCTAGAGGTCGACCATAACTTGGGTGTTCCTGAGTTCAGCTTATACGCTGATCAGGTTAATCCCTATGGCAGCTCTGAAGCTCAGGCAGACTTTGAATCATTCGGCGTGGAAGTCACCTATGACGGATCGGAGTGGACTATAGACTTTGGTCCCGATGTAACCGACGAGATGATCGCTCAGGGTGATGTTAAGTTCCACATTGTCTTGAAGGACCTATCTGGCAACCAGTTCGGCACTATGTACGGGACTACACCAGAGAATACCTGCGAGTACACCATCATGCGAGACACCCTGGCGCCAGCGGTCAGGGTCAGCGTCAGTCCCGAGCCCTTGGCTCAGTCCGCTGAAGAGCTCAGCTACACCTTTGTGGTGGAAGACCACAGCGAGCTGGCCTTCCTGGAGATCGACCACAGCTTGGGTAAGCACTCTGGAACTCCCACTGAAGACCAGCTGCCCGAGTTCAAGCTGTATCCGCAAGAGAATCCATGGGGGACTGACGAGTACAAGCAGCTGGCGGAAGAGACCTATGGAGTGACTGCGACCTACGACAACAACACTTGGACCCTGACCTTTGGCCAGGGGGCTGCCTTAACCAAGATCAAGGAACAGAACCAGTTCAAACTCTACTACGTGGTAGAAGACATCTTCGGCAACGCCTTTGGTTCCATGAACCCGACTACGCCGGAGAACACCGTAGTAGTAAGCATCAACGACTGGACCTTTGCCGAGCGGCTGAACGGAGCCAGCGGCGCGCTGGTTGAGTTCACCCCGAAGGAGCAGGAAGATTACCTTGATGATGCCCACTTCGGTTTCACCACCAACTACGCCAATGCGGATCAGGCATATGACGATGTGCTGTCTGATGCGTTGGTGGAAGCTGATCAAGACATTGTGATCGACGTCTACTACGTCAGCGACGACGGCAGTTGGACTGCACCGCCGATCAGAATGGAGCTGGAGAAGAATAAAGCGCAGTACCTCAAAGGTCCAGACAACCGCGATCCGCTCAAGACAGAGAAGGCCAAGTCCTACTATAGGGTGAAGCTCGTTTCTGTGGACGGCACCCCGGTGGACAGCTTAACACAGGATATAACCATCAACTTCACCATCAAGGATATGGCTTTCTGGCGCGATGAGGACAAGGTGCTGGGTACCTTGACGAGCACCTATACTGCCGCAGTAGCCCCTGTCATCAACACCACGCAGACAAAGGGGTATCCGACCATCCAGGCGGCCATTGATGACGCAGGGGACTGCAACACCATCACCGTTGCTCCCGGCACTTACTACGAAGTGCTGCAGATCAGCAAACCGCTGACCTTGCTCGGCCCGAATGCGGGTATTGCCGGTTATGGTGAGCGGAATCCTGAAGCTGTGATCACTTACCCGGCCGGTACTGAGGAAGAGAAGTCGGTGAGGGTGACATCTGACGACGTTACCATCAAAGGATTCTATTTCCAGGGCGACGATAGAACAATCGGTAACCTCGAAGCCATCTATGCAAGAGGAAACGACTTGACAGTCAACAACAATGTGTTCGACGGGTATGTCCTTACCCAAGTTCGCACATATCCTGTCAGCTCCAAGGAAGGATTCAACGAAGGTCTGCTTATCGAGGGCAACCTCTTTAAGAACAAGCCAGTTGGAAACTTTGCCTTGTATGTTCAGGGCACTTCAGGCGATGTGAAACTGAACAAATTCGAGAATGTAAGGCACGGCTTAACTATACAACCGTACCATCACAGCGTCGGCGGCCGTGTAGAGCATAATGAGGTAGAAGCCTGGCGCATGGGAGTATGGTTCAACGGAGCTTATGTAAGATCCGGCGAATGGGTGTTTGATAACAATACTATTACTGCAACTGAGAAGCCAAGCGAAGCCGAAGACACAGTATGGTGGGGATTGACGATAGAGACGTTTGGTGATGGAGGTCCATTGGTCAATGGTGATTTGCCAAGCGCCACGTTCACGAACAACACAGTTGATGGCGCAGGCGCAAGCCCAGAGGTTGAAACCAGAGGTTTGTCATTCCACCAACCTGTAAAATCCGACAAGCTCACCATCAACAACAATACGTTTACCAATGTTGATGTTGGGGCTTATATACACAATCCAGATGGGACGGAGTTTATGGTCATCAAATTGGATGATTTCTTCCCATCAAACACCTTCCCAGAAGGGAGCATGGTCATCGGTCACAGAATTCTGGTGCCGCAGAACAACACCGTTTACAACATGCGCAGCGGTGCAGAGTACAGTGACATCCAGGCAGCCATCGATGCCGCTACCGCAGGCGATACTATTCTCGTGGCGCCGGGAACGTACGTTGGCAACCTGGAAATTGATGTGGTGGACCTAACGCTGAAGTCTGCAGAGCAGCATGCAGCTGTCATCCAGACGGTGTCGGGCTTCGCTGCTGGCAACGGATATGGCGGCATCACGGTTCTGGCCGATGGGGTAACCATCGACGGTTTCCGAATTGAGCAGGGTGCTGCACAGGCCGTAATCCACACTCACGACTCAGACGGCGTGACTATACAAAACAACCAGGTGGTTGGTCTGAATGGGGTCAATCCACGCGGTATCGACGTAGGCTACGCCTCCGCCGCATCCGATGGCGTCACCATTCAGTACAACGAGTTCGAGGACCTCTACTGTGGCGTATACGTCAATAAAGGTACCGATCTCACCATAGACGACAATGAGTTTGTCAATATGGTAGATGGTGCCGTGGTGTTTGACGGAACGTGGCCTATCGGCGACGTTGCCGTAACGAACAACACAGCAACCGACGCTGGATACTTGATGTACTTCTACGGCGGTGCCGATTCCGTCCAAGTAGACGACAACACCTTGGATAACACGGAATTGACCAACTGGGGAGTCTACAACTTGACCCAAAAGCGTTATTCTTCTACCCTTCAGGACGCGATCACCCGCGCTGAGGACGAGGATACTATCGAAGTCGTTGCCGGGACGTACCACGAGTTCCTGGTGATCGACAAGCCCATCACTCTCCTTGGCCCGAATGCCGGCGTAGCCGGTTACAGCAGTGAACGTGATGAAGAGGCAATAATCACCGTGCCCTCCGGGACGGACATAGAAGATCCAGGCTCAGACACGAGCTCGGTGATTACCGTGAATGCACCGAACGTGACTATAGACGGTTTCCGGATCACCGGCGATAATGGCAATGGATTAAACGACTACGCCGGGTATAACATCCAGGCAGGGAACGCCATCACCGGATACGAAGATGGCTTAGTTGTAAAGAACAACGTAATCGACTGCTTTAGCTACATTGGTGTGAAGACCTCGCGAACCGTCAATGAAGTTAGGGTAGAGCAGATTAGTAATGTAAGCATTAAGTCCAACTACTTCGCGCACATCCATGACTTAAACCAAGTGGGCTATGGTTACGCTTTGTACGTGCAAGGGGCAAGCGGAACCATTATTGGCAACGTAGTGAAGGATAGCCGGACCGCCATTCAGGTGCAGCCATACGGTGCGTCAGGCGGAGGTTTGGTAAAGGACAATGTTTTCGAGGCCTACAGGCTTGGCGCCTATTACAACTACGCTGAGCGGACAGCCGGGCCATGGGTCTTCGAGAACAATAGTATTACTGCGATCGCACCGCCAGCAGCCATGGCAGGCCCCATAGCATGGGATGGCATCGTCGTTCAGACTATTGGAACGCATGGCGATGCGAACTCAGTACCTGGAATAGTCACCTTTACCAAAAACAATATTGATGGATCAGCCACTTCAAGCACTGACCTGAACAGGCTAGCTGTAAATGGTGTGCGAATTATCCCGAGCGTGGACACAGACGCTGTCATGGTGTTTGGGGAAAACACCATCTCGGGTGTCGAGATTGGTTTCCAGCTAGACTCAGGAGACCTAGATTTGGACATGGTGCTTGAAAGAAACACCTTCGCAACAGGCAGTAAAGTCATCGGTCACAGGATTCTGGTGCCGCAGCAAAGCACCATTTACAACATGCGTAGCGGTGCCGAGTATAGTGACATTCAGAAGGCAGTAGACGAGGCCGAAAGCAATGACACCCTTCTAGTCACCGCCGGAACATACGAAGAAGACTTGCTGATAGACGTTGATGATCTGACACTCGTGGGTCCCAACGCCGATGTGCCGGGCAATGGTACGAGAGCGGCTGAGGCGACAATTCATGGCACAGTCAGAATTGCCGCAGATGACGTGGTGCTTTCGGGCTTCTCAATTGAGAACGACGGAAATACGGTCATCGTCAATGTTGATGGTTCTAGCGGTGCGATGATACAGAACAACATTGTCATGCAACTGAATTTCCAGACCGCCGGTAACCCCTGCATCGGTAATCTGGACATCAGCGGGACCAACAGCATTACCATCGATAACAACCTGATTCAAGGGTCCATCGGACTCTACCCCACCGCTGCTGCTGATGTGGTGATTACGAAAAACGTAATCGATAACGCACCGGCAGAAGCCATCTGGTTGTGGGGTGCAGGCGGAAGCCAGCAGGACTACACGTTGACCATCTCGGGCAATGAGGTGCGAGAGTTCAACTTGTTTGAACTGGGCAACATCAGCGCAGTCAAGCTGGTGACCAAACCTGCCTCTGTGAACGAAAAGACACAGACTTCGGACATTTTCGATGTCATCGAAGAAGCGAATGAATTCGACAGCGTCAACCTGGAGTGGATGACAGGAGTCCATAACACTACACAGGACGAATTCTACAGCACGATCCAGGAAGCTATCGATGAAGCTGCAGACGGTGAGGAAATCACTGTGGCAGCTGGCACCTACGATGAAGCCGTTGTAGTGAATAAGCCGCTCACTCTGCTTGGTGCAAACAGCAATGTCAACCCCAACACCGGAGAGCGTGGCGAAGAGACAGTTCTCACTGATCGCCTGACTCTTACAGGTGACAATGTGATTGCAGTTGACGGCTTCAAGTTCCTGAATGAAACCTTCGGGGAAAACAATCAGACAGCTGTAGCTATCAACGGTAATGGAACGTACACCGTAGTGAACTCTGTCTTCGAACGGAACAATGGCAAGCCAAAGGAAGAGCTTGCAGGAGAGGAACCACTGGCCATCAGAGGCATCGAGATATCTGCTGCTTCCTCCGGAAGCATCGATATCCAAAACAACCTCTTCACCGGGTCAGCTGTGGATGTCTATAGCAACTCCAGCTGGAACTCCGCTATCTACTTGAACGGTGGGCAGCAGGCAGTGACTATCAAGGACAATGTGTTCGAAGTGAGCCGCACTGCACTGAACCTGGATGACTTCTCAAATGCCATCACTGTCACTGGTAACACCTTCGGATCTGGCAACGGGACTCACATCTCCTTTGGAGGCACGACTCCTACTTCTGGAAGTTATAGTATTTCTGGCAATGACTTCGCGGTGGTTGGAGCGGTGTTCAACTTGAGCAAAGTGGATCCCGCGTTTAGGCTGGATGCAACAGGCAACACGTTTGATGGTAAGGCTCCAACTGAGATGAGCGAAGAGGAACTGTTCGTGCTGGAAAGCCTAATCTGGCACAAGGGTAAGGGCGGCAGAAATGGCTTCGTGAGAGTTCTGGAGGACAAGGTCTTTGTGACGACCCAAAGCGGTACGATTGCGCAGGCTATTGCGGTTGCCGAGTCTGGCGACACGGTTCGTGTTGCTGCCGGAACCTACCCTGAGAACCTGACCATTAACAAGACCCTAACCCTTGTAGGAACCGGCGACGATGAGTCGGGAACGATACTCAGCCCGGCATCGGGTAGGATCATCACTTTGACAGCGGGTGGAAATGCAGAGGGTGATCGCCTAACCATCAAGGGGATTAGGCTTGCTAATGGAGATAGTAACGGTATTTTCACCGACAGTACCATCAGCCACATCACCATAGAAGACGTTACCGTTACCAACATGCAGAGCTATGGCATCACGATCCACAACCACGCAGTGGTCAGTGATCTCAAGCTGAACAATGTCACGGTTAACGACTGTAGTGTAGGTCTGCGTGTTAGAGGTAGCCTGAACGGTCTGGCAGTCACAGATAGCTCCTTTGACGGCAACCGCGAGGGACTGTCCTCTGTGCTGCCCGAAAGTGATGGTGATGGTACGTACCTCACTCATGTCACGATTTCAGATACAACCTTCAATGGCAATAGTCGCAAGGGTATGTATCTTGAGAAACTCAGTGACGCGCTCTTCGAGGGAATCGAGGTCGTGAACAGCGGTACGGAAGTTGGGTACGATTATTCTACTGGCGTCGATATCAACCTGAAGTTCGCTGGCTATCAGAACATCACGATTAAGGATTCGAAGATATCAGGCGCTAGCAACGGTGCAGCCGGCCATGGCTTAGCGATTAAGGCTCGCGACGACGGTAGCTATGCCAATAACCGTGCTACATTGACTAACGTCAGAATTGAGCGTGTTGAGCTGACGGATAACTACAACGGTATCCTGATCAGCGGCAGCATCACGGAACCCGTCGTCATAGTCGAGTGCGTGATCAAGAACATCGGATTCGAGCTTGGAAACCTGAGCACTACCAGTGTAACCGCGATAGAAAACTGGTGGGGCAGTGAACGGGTTGAAGACATCGCTGCTAAGGTCTACGGTACTGTGCAGTATAACCCGTGGTACGTAGATACAAGCCTGACCAAGCTTTGCACCGAAGCGGCAGTTGAGCTGGTGAACGCAACTGACGATGAGACGGAGATGCAAGCAGTGCTGCGGTCGAACAAGGTAGCTCTTGACCTTGACCTGAGTGCATATGATAACAGTCTGACCGAAATCGGTCGACTGCGCGTAGCTGTGGCTATGGTTGCCGGGAGAGACTATGACAGCATCCAGGACGTGCAGGATGCATTCAAGAATGCAGTTCGCGTTCAGGAGTTGCTGTTTCCAATCAACACTGCCTCGACCCCGGCAGGGATGATGAAGGCCATAGACGAGAATGGCGAAGAGCTAGGTCTCCCCGATAGCTACTTCGATTGGACTGAGCCCTACCAGCTGCAAGTCGCTGAAGTGGTGCTGAACAGCAGGCGTCTTGGTGGCTATGCTAACGCAGAAGCCCTGCTTGCGGTGGTCAACCCGGTGGTTGATGACCTTGCAGAGGAAGCAAACGCTGTGGTAGAAGTGAACGATGCAGCTAATATGGCTGAAATAAGGGAAGCTCTGGAAGCGAAGGCTGCCATTCTTGGTCTCAGTACAGGAGACGGATCAGATTATGCGGCTCTGCCAGAGGCCTATAAGAATCGCGTGGCACAGACGATGCTGGCAGGCGAGCCTTACCCAGACAAGACCGCCATCGCCAGTGCTTTCGAGGCTGCCGTCGTTGCTGAGAAGGCCGAAGCTGATGCAGTTAACGTCGTCAACAATGCCACCACGTCAGCAGAAATGGGGGCGGCTCTCGTTGATAACGCCGCTGCCCTGGGATTGGATCTGGATGACTTCCACAACCTGCTCGAGTACTATCGCGGTGTGGTACTAGAACAGCTGTTGGGTCCTGAGTATGCTGATGCTGCGGCGATCAGGGTAGCGGTTGGCGCAGCGGTTGATACTGTTAAGACTGAGTCCGCAGCTGTCGCAGCTGTGAACGCTGCCGCAGACGTAGCTGCAATGGGGGCTGCTTTGGACGCTCTTGGGCTAGATCTGACAGACTACAACACGCTGGTGGCCTACTACCAGAACGAGGTCGCGCGTCTGATGCTTGACTCCGTACCATACGCAAACAAGGCTGACGTGGAAACAGCCTTTGCCGATGCGGTCAGTCAGCAGATGGTAACCTCGGCTGCAGTAGCGGCCGTCAACGATGCCGGCAACTGGCAGACGATGAAAGTCACTCTTAAGGACAACGAGCAAGCTCTTGGCCTGAACATGAGTGCCTACGACGACCTCAGCAGCACTGAGCAGAACCTCGTGGCCGCCATTATGGTTGCGCAGAGGCCTGCCAACGGCTATGCAAATCATGTGCAGATTCAGGAGATGTTCACTCAAGCCATGGCGGAGGTTACAGGCAACGGCATCGCAGGAATGCAGGCGCTGCTGGGCGAGGAGTTCGACAAGTAGCCAGAAGGAGAAGCCTTGTAGAGGGCTGTTCAAAAGGTTAGCTAACTGGCCCCGCGGCGGGTGAAGTTAACTGGCGCGCAGCACAGCAAGGCACAAACCAGGGGCTCCGGTCTCCGGAGCCCCTGGTGTACCCATACACGACTCGCACGCAACGCATAAGGAGGGGGTCCATACGATGAAGAAGAGAGTCGCACTTTGCCTCACACTATGCCTAATGCTCACCCTATTTGCAGTGCCGGTCCTGGCAACAGAAGAAATTCCCGTGTTTCTTGACGGCGAGAGGTTGCAGTTTGACGTGCCGCCAATGATCATCTCGGGCCGGACCATGGTCCCGATGCGGGGCATTTTTGAAGCTTTGGGCGCAGAAGTGCACTATGATCCTGCGACCAAGAGCATCACTGGCATCAAAGGGGAAATGCGTATCGAGCTCACAGTGAATAGCAGGGAAGCCTATAAGAATGGCGAACTGATTGAGTTGGATGTGCCGGCCACCATTGTCAACGATAGGACCTTGGTTCCCTTACGGTTTATCGGTGAGAGTTTGGATTGTCAGGTGCATTGGGACGAGACCAGCAAGACAGTAAGCATAGTGGCCGATGTTGAAGAAGAACCAATTGATGAGCCCGGCGAGGAGCCAATTGATGAGCCGGGAGAAGAACCCGGAGAAGAACCGAGCCAGGAGCCGGGCGATGACCCTGGTCAGGAGCCAGGAGGAGATACCGGCGATGGACCTGGTCACGATCCCGGTCCAGGTACCCCTGCTAGCGGAACAGTGAAGGTCAGTGTCATCGTGACCGAGTTGTTTGGCATCAAGACATACACTGTAGAGCTTCACTCCATGGATGTGCAGGATGGTCGCTACTGGGCACTGGGCAGCATCGATCGCCCGAAACAGGAGGTAGGGGATGAATACACTGCATCTAGCACTGAAGAAAGCGTCCCCCTGTTCGTCTTCGATGCCAACGGGCAGCTGCTGACCCAGTTCACGATCGAGTATGAGGACTGCACCGAAGTGACGCTGAATAAGTAGACAACTGAGAGCAAAGAAAGTGGCGTGCGGGCAAACGTTCTGCAGAACGTTTGCCGCACGCCTTTTTTTGTGCTATGCGATCCCCTGTTCTCACCAGACCTCACTCTGCGGTTCAGGAACTTTGCTTGCCATCACTTCATTGCCTGCAACAACACAGTTTGATTCGCTGGGAGAGGTTAGTCCATGGTCGGAGCAATTGTTGATGATGATCGCGTTATCCAGGTGAATAGCAACTATGTTCGGGTCTATAAGCGACCAATGCAGAACAGGCAACAAGACCACCCCGTCTTCCGAAAGTAAACATTTTCTATCTCTCTATTTCTAATAGTTCGCCATCTGCAGGCCGAATCCTATGTCGATCGCGACAATTCGCATAAAGAAGTATTGATTAGTTTTCGACATCGGTCGCCACCTGTGCACGTGGTGAGCGCCGATGCGATGCCCTTGTGTTCGAAAGATGGGGTGCCAGAAGAGGTTGTCCGAAGCAGTGTGCTTCTCCAGGAAACAACTATCCGCTTAATGGGTGATGCTGGCTGGATATTTTGTAGGTTCGGCCTGAAGGACTTCGGTAAGTTACATTTTAACCCCGGGAGCCAGAGGATGATGTATGCGCCGGGGAAGACCCCGGTGCGTGAGGTAACAACCATGCAACCGAGAAGAACCAGAGATGGCAGAGACAACCCGGTCTCTACAACGTTCGGGGATACAGTCAGATTGATGTCGTTTTGCTGTGAGGGTACAGAATGCAACCGAGACGCGGAATAGATGGCAGCCCGGATCGGAAACGCCCCCAAGCACTCCACCCGACTGCCGAGAGTACAATCATCCCCAGAGTAGAACGTAACAGGCAAACGCCCCGAGGGGTTGTAGTCCCCAAACAACACCTCGGCGACGGCCTGTCCCCCTTTTTCACCCGGATACCAGGCTTGCAGGATGGCGTCGCAAATCTTGGCTTCTTCCGAGAGCCCCACGGCTGACCCCGAGCAATTTATGAATACGATTTGTTTGCCTGCCTCTGCCAGCGCCTTGACCAGAGCTCGTTGAACGGCCGGCAATTCGATGGTAG